>NZ_FNVB01000027.1 GCF_900108315.1 Saccharopolyspora kobensis
TCATGCACTGATCACGTGGCTGATCATGCACTGATCACGTGACTGATCATGCAATGATCTCGTGTCTGATCATGCACTGATCACGTGGCTATCATGCATTGCTCACGTGGCCTGTCATGCAGTGATCACGTGGCTATCATGCACTACTCACTTGGCTGATCATGCAATGATCATGTAGCTACCATGTACAGGTCACGTGAATGATCATACACCCATCAGGTGACTGATCATGCACTGATCACGTGGCTATCATGCACTGATCACGAGACTGATCATGCACTGATCACGTCTATATCATGCACTGATCACATGACTGCCCATGCACTGATCACGTGGATGATCATACACTAATCATGTGACAGATCATGCACTGATCACGTGGCTGATCATGCACTGATACCGTGACTGAGCATGGACTGATCACATGACTATCATGTAGTGATCACGTGACTTAATGGCGCTGATCATGTGACTGATCATGCGCTGATCATGTTTGCTATCATACACTGATCATGTGCCTCTGGAGGCAATAAACAAAGAGCTGAGTAGGCACGAATCAAACAGTCAGCAGGCAATAATCATGGAACTCAGCTGTGAGGAATCATGCTGCTCAGCTGGCAATAATCAAGCAGCTGAGCAGGCAGGAATTACACAGCACAGCTGGCAATTGTCAAGCAGATGACAGGCAGGAATCGTGCAGCTCAGCTGGCAATTGTCAAGCAGATGAGCAGACACTAATCACGCAGCTCAGCAGGCCCGGATCACGTGACTGAGCATGCACTGTTCACGTGGCTGATCATACACTGATCACGTGATTGATCATGCACTGATCACATGGATATCATGCACTGATCACGTGGCTGATCATACACTGTTCACGTGTCTGACCATGCACTGATCACGTGGCTGATCATACACTGCTCACGTAACTGATCATGCACTGATCACGTGGCTATCATGCACTGAATACGTGGCTGAACATGCACTGTTCACGTGGCTGATCACACACCTGTCACGTGACATAACATGCACTGATCACGTGGCACTCATGCACTGATCACGTGGCTGATCATACTCTGCTCACGTAACTCATCATGCACACATCACGTTTCTATCATGCACTGCTCACGTGGCT
>NZ_FNVB01000026.1 GCF_900108315.1 Saccharopolyspora kobensis
TGCTGGTGAACACCCTTGCGGTGGGAGCTGGTGGTGGTCGCAGAGGCCAGGGAGAAGCGACTGTTTACTAAAAACACAGGTCCATGCGAAGCTGTAAGGCGATGTATATGGACTGACGCCTGCCCGGTGCTGGAACGTTAAGAGGACCCGTGAACCCCTTTTGGGGTGTAGCGGAGAATTTAAGCGCCAGTAAACGGCGGTGGTAACTATAACCATCCTAAGGTAGCGAAATTCCTTGTCGGGTAAGTTCCGACCTGCACGAATGGCGTAACGACTTCTCCGCTGTCTCGACCACAGGCCCGGTGAAATTGCAGTACGAGTAAAGATGCTCGTTTCGCGCGGCAGGACGGAAAGACCCCGGGACCTTTACTATAGCTTGGTATTGGTGTTTGGTTCGGCTTGTGTAGGATAGGTGGGAGACTGTGAAGCATTCACGCTAGTGGGTGTGGAGTCGTTGGTGAAATACCACTCTGGTCGTTCTGGGCATCTAACTCGGGTCCGTGATCCGGATCGGGGACAGTGCCTGGTGGGTAGTTTAACTGGGGCGGTTGCCTCCTAAAGGGTAACGGAGGCGCCCAAAGGTTCCCTCAGCCTGGTTGGCAATCAGGTGTTGAGTGTAAGTGTATAAGGGAGCTTGACTGTGAGACTGACGGGTCGAGCAGGTGCGAAAGCAGGGACTAGTGATCCGGCACTGGCTGGTGGAAGCGGTGTCGCTCAACGGATAAAAGGTACCCCGGGGATAACAGGCTGATCTTGCCCAAGAGTCCATATCGACGGCATGGTTTGGCACCTCGATGTCGGCTCGTCGCATCCTGGGGCTGGAGTTGGTCCCAAGGGTTGGGCTGTTCGCCCATTAAAGCGGCACGCGAGCTGGGTTTAGAACGTCGTGAGACAGTTCGGTCCCTATCCGCCGCGCGCGTAGGAGACTTGCGGAAGGCTGTCCCTAGTACGAGAGGACCGGGATGGACGAACCTCTGGTGTGCCAGTCGTTCTGCCAAGGGCGTGGCTGGTTGGCTATGTTCGGGAGGGATAACCGCTGAAAGCATCTAAGCGGGAAGCCTGTTCCTAGATGAGGTCTCCCACCCTTTGTGGGGTAAGGCCCCCAGTAGATGACTGGGTTGACAGGCCAGATATGGAAGCACAGTAATGTGTGGAGTTGACTGGTGCTGATAGGCCGAGGACTTGCTCACGAAGATTGCTCGCACCCACTATATGGTGTCTGAGACAACAACCA
>NZ_FNVB01000024.1 GCF_900108315.1 Saccharopolyspora kobensis
CCCCGCCGGTCTCCAGCTCGTCCACCTTGCGGTGGAGGTCCTGGACCATGGCGTAGGTGATCGAGGCGCGCGCGACGGTGTCCATGAGCGCGTTCGCGCCGTTGGTCATGTTCGGGTCGCCCGGAATCCGGGACTTCTGGAGCGCGAGGAGCGCCGCGTGGATCTCGTTGAGGTCCCGCTGGGTCTCGGCCATGAAGCCCTGAACGGTCTGGGTGTTGCCGTAGGTGTCCTTCCACGGCGTATCGAGTGCCATGCTTTCGATCCCTCCCGGTGCTGGGGAGCCTCGTAGGTAGTTCTCGACGTGAGCCCGCTCGGTCTTCATGTCCAGGCCGTACGGGTCGATCTTGCGTGCCGGCGCCCACTCCTTGTGGCCGATGAGACGGTCCGCACCGAGCCCGTACGCCTTCAGCAGCGCGGCCGTACCGCGGCGGTAGGAGTCGAGCTGTTCGGCGGGCCACGGGTTACCGGCGGTGCCGGGGTGCTCGGCCTCGATGCCGATCAGGTAGCCGTTGCCGTTGGTTCCGACAGCGGGGTGAGAACCGGTTCCCGCGTGGTAGGCGAGGCCGGCGGAGATCACGTACCAGGTGCCGGAGCGACCCAGCCCGAGGTTGCACAGCGGGCCGTCGGTCGTGCCGTTCCCTTCCAGGACGACGCGCTCCGACGGGTAGTCGCCGGAGACCTTCGCGGATGTCGCGGTGTGGTGCCAGAGGACGCCGCGGACGCCGGACATCGGGCCGTGGCCCCGGGTCTTCCAGCCCGGGACCTCCACCACCTTCAGGCCGGCGTTCCGGAGAACGTCGGCGAGGTTGGTCAGCATCAAGGCGATCAGCCTCCGAATGCGGCAGCGATCGGACCCAGCTGGGGGATCACGGCCGCGATGGCGGCGGCCACGCCGGCGGCGGTCCAGACCCGGCGCTCCAGCGCACGGATACGGGTCTCGTGGTCGAGCTGGTTCGCCGTGGCGGTCGACAGCTGCGTGATCACGGTCGTGAGTTCCGTGCGCATCGCCCGAATGTCTTCGTGGACGTCGCGCAACGTGATCGCGGCCTCATAGTCTTCGTGGGGCATGCGGGGCTTCCCGGGGGTCACGCGACGGCGAACCAGAACAGCTGATTGCTCCGGGTCCACTTGGCGTCGCTCATGTTGATGGGGGTTTCCGGCGGGTAGGAGCGTCCGGGCTGGTACACGCTGTAGGGCGTGGAGTTGATCAGCGGTGCGGACCCTGCCGGAGACGAGCTCCAGGACGGTGGCGTTGTCCACGCCGTGCAGATGATGCACACGCCGATGGCTTCGCCGGCCGTGATCGCCACGCTGGGCAGGGTCCACGTCTTCAGACCGGTGGTGGTCACGTGCGCTGCGCCGAACGCGGTCCACTGCTGGACCAGGTTCGACGTGTTCGGACCCCGCAGAAACGAGACGTCGAACGTGCCGGAGGCGCCGACGGCTGCAGCGGTGACGCACATGCGGAGCTGCGTCGCGGTGAAGGTCTTCGGGCTGATCGTCGCGAACGCGGTCATGAACCCGTTGGAAGTGGATTCCGACCGGACGCTGTCCACCCGACGGCCAGTGCTCACACGGTCCCCGTAGAGGAGGAAGTCGCTGGCCTGGGTGAGGACGTTGTACTCCAGCGCGCCGATACGACTCGCGTGGCCAGCGATCGAGCTGGAGTTCGTGGCGATCGCGGACGTGTTGTCGTTGATCTGCGTCGCGTGGGCGTTCCACTCGGCTGCTGTGACGTTGTGGCCCGTCTCGAAGGTGGGCATGGTGGGCATGCGCGTTCTCCTATCCGAGGATCGTGGACTCGCCGAGACGCGAGTACGACGGGGAGCCGAGCTTCCAGACGCGGGCGGGCTCGATGACCTCGACCTGGTACGTGTCGCGGAGCCCGCCTTCGACGGAGAAGTCCCGCTTGATTCCGAGGATCTGGAGCCGGATGGACTCACCCATACCGTCCGGGTCGCGGACCTCGATCGTGTCTCCGAGCTGGATACGCGGGTCGCCCGGCGCCACGATGTCGTCGGTGACCGGGATCGGGCGTGAGGTGCGCGCGACGAGCTGGGTCAGCATCGCCGCTGTCTGCCATTCGTCCTGCAACCACGGGTTGTCCCGGAGCTCGATCACGCGCTGTCCGTACTGGGCGACTGACTCCGTGTCCCGGACGATCCAGGTCTTCGGCTCCTCTTCGACGACCGACAGCCCCTCGACGCGGAAGCGTGCGGAACCGTCGGGATTGACGAAGTGGTACGGGTCGTTCCAACCGTTGTCCAGGAACAACCGGATCATGTCGCGGGAGGTGAACTTCTGCTCGGAGTTCGGGTCGCGTGCGCCGTCTTGTCGCTGGATGAAGGTCGAGCCGGTGTACATCTGCCGACCGTGGCGGGGCGTGTACTGATCCCAGTACCCAGGAACACGGGCGCTCTGCGGGCCTGACTGGATCGTCGGGATGGTCCACGGGTTGACCGAAATGGCTTCCGGCGGTGCCAGGAGGAAGAACTCCTTTGCCGCCGGCGGTGCGTTGGGCGGGATCTCGAAGACCGCGGGAACGTACTCGTTCCCCGCCTTCCGGAGCGGGACACCGTCCTCGGCGAGGTCGTAGAGGATGTCCGGCGACGCTTTTCCGGACTGCGTCGTGACCACCCAGACGTTCCGGATGGCATCCGTGGAGTAACTGAATGCCAAGGAACCGAGGTCATCCACGGTGTACGTGCGCACCACAGACGCCTGTTTGTCGATCACATCCTGGTAATTCCAGAAGACGAACCGCCCGGCCTCGTCGAAGAAGACCGCGCCGTACTCGGCTGACGCGACGTCCTTCGCCAGGGTCCACGCTTCCAGGCCAGTTTCCCGGACGGTGTGGGTGAGCCGGTTCTTACCCCACGTGGCGGGAAACACTGCATTGCCCCGCGGGGTCACGTCGTAGGTGAAATCCTCCAGCGGCGGTTTGTTACGGCTGTTCCAGATCTTCACATCCGAGACGGCCCAGGTGTTGTTCACCTGGACGAGACCGGAGAACCGGTCGTTCCGATCGACAAACGCTCGGTTGGCCACGAGCTTGGGCGTGCCGCGGCGACCGTCGATCGTGGCGCGCATCCAGATATCGCCGGCACCGGGGCCGCCGTCGTACCACTTGAATGCTGCCTCGTAGTAGTGCCATCCCGGGGTTTGTGCTGGCAGAGACGAGAACGGACCGTTGATCGTCTCCCAGGTGCCGGAGTTCCACGAGTCGTTGTTGTACGAGGTGTTGTACATGAACCGGGCCATGCACGCGCCGTTGCTGGACTCCAGAGCGAGGATGAACCGGTGGGACCGAATGCGTAGCTCGATGGCGTTGACGTCCGCGTCCACGTCGGGACCCGCCCAGTAGAACCAGCCACCCAGGACCATTGTCGTGCTGGCAGTGCCGGCGACCCCGCGGCCCAACTCGTCGATCCAGAACTTGTGAAAGCCGGTCGCGGTCTCCGACGCGGGAGGGGCGTTGCGAGCGAGGTAGCCGAACGGACCTGCGCGGTAGGCCTCCGAGCGGGGGCCAGGGGCGAGGGACTCGGTCGGGTGGATTCCCTGGTCTCCGTCCAGCGTGCCGACCTCGGGGAGGATGCTCCCGTGGAACGGCACGCTGAGCACCGTGCCGGCCTGGTAGGTCGGTCCGTCCATGTAGGAGGGCCAGGTCATCCCGACTGGGCCGGCGTCGAAACCACCGGTGCGAGCTGCGAGGTCGATCAGCGCGCTGGAGTCGACGAGCTGTCCGCGCTTGTAGCCCTTCTGGAGGTGCGACTCCCACAGAGCGTAAGGCGGGAGGTCGACGGGTGTGCGGAGCTTCTCGACGTTGTCCAGGCACTGGATCTCGACATCTTCGGAGCCGCGCCGCGGGTTGGCGTTGCGAACCACGCCCGTGAACTGGGGGTAGTCCACCCAGCCGTTCACAGTCCAGACGGAGATCGTGTACTCCATGTCCACGCCCAGCTGGAGACCTCGCGCATAGAAGACGCTCCGAGCGTTGAACGGCGCGAAGTGGTGGGCGAGCGGGATACCGTCGAACTCGCCTGCCACCACCACGGTGAGCTCGGCCGCGGCGTAGCCCTCAGCGAGGAGGAGCTCCTCCGGGGCCGTGGAAGTGACCGCCTGGTCCCGGGAGGTGCTCGGGATGTACGGGGTCATGTCCGTGAGCGGGTGGTCCCAGGAGCCATCCCCGTCCCAGTCGACGCGTAGTCGGTGCTTGAAGAACCGCTCCGGGGCCGTGATCGCCTCTGCCGCGGCGGCGCCGCCGTGGGTCTGCACGGTCAAACCTCCAGAAGGGTCAGCTCAGGATCGGTGAAATGCCCGTATGGGCTGGGCAAGGTCATCGAGTCGACGGCCACGACCGGGGCGCCCCCTCCGGGGTTCCAGTCGCCGGCGACCGCTCCGACCTCGATCTGGGCGGCGGCCATGTAGAGCTCGGCAGCCCCTCGGTTCGTCATGAGCTGGAGTGCTCCGGAGAGACCCCACGTCGTCGCTCCCGGGGTGAGCGTGATCGAGAGCCGAGTCCAGGTGTTGGCGGCCAGCGTCACGACTGGGTTCGCCGTCGGGGTATTCAGGTCGCCGGTCGCGCCGTGGTGGTTCACGCCGAACACGGCGTCGTCCCCGGCGGGGGACATGACCCACACGGAGGCAGTCACCGTCTCGCCCGGGAAGACCGGGGCGGGGCTGTTGTAGTCGAGGGACATCGCGGCCGTGGTCCAACCGGACCAGAGCAGGGAGAGGCCGGGAACGCCTGCCGCCGACGGGTAGAGGGTGGAGGGCGTGGCGAAGCCGGTCATGAGCTCGATGCCGGACATGTCGCGTCCGCCGAACCCGAGGGAAGCGGCGGAGCGGGAGAGCCGATTCGGCATGAGATCGCCCAGGATCAGCCGGAGCGGCCCGGGGATGTGACGGCGATGGATCGCGTGAAGGAACCGCATCTCCGACGGCGTCCGATGACGCCACCGGAGCGTGTACGAGTCGGCGCTCCCGAGGTAGTCCACGGTGCGCCGACCCGTAATCGCGGTGTGCGTGCCGCCGAACCTCTGCGGGTCAATATCGATGTCGGTCAGCGGGTGGATCTGGACCAGCCCGCCGAGCGGACCCAGGTAGAGCGGCACGGGTCACCTCCGTTTGTTGCTTCGGTTTTCGTCGTTGACGACCTTCGTCAGGACCTGCCGCCCCCCGACGTCGAGCACGATTGACACACCGTCGAGTGCGGCGCGGATCGCGGCGGGGG
>NZ_FNVB01000008.1:0-61489 GCF_900108315.1 Saccharopolyspora kobensis
CGAGGGAGCTTTGGCCTATCCCAGCGGGACTTCCGTGGCGACGCTGTGCCGGGAGCAGGTCATCGCCGACAACTCCGAGATCGGCTGGCTGTGGCCCACCTGCGACAGCTGCAACACCGAAGCGCACCGAATCGCCCGAGAACTGCCCACCACCACGACCGCACGGAGCAACTGACATGGCCACCGCACTGCCCGGCATCATCATGATCACCGCAGGCATCGCGTTCTACCTGCTCGCGATCTACTGGAACACCCACCGCCCTCAGCACTCCGGCAGCGGCGAAGGCGCACTCACGGTCCACCAGCTCATCGCCCACGTCGAAGCCGAACGCCGCCAACGCGAACGAACCGGCCGCCACCGCCTCCGCGAACCCCACCCACAACCACCACCGTCCACACCAGACGCCCCACCCCTCGAACTCCAACACCACGTCCTCGAAACGCTTTAGCGCCAGGCGATTTCGCGCAAACCACCACAGCCAGAGCCCCGCCGCAGCATGCCCCCGACCACGCGGCCAGGGCTCTACCGGCCGGTCGGCGCTGCGCCCCTCCCCGACGCGCCGACCGGCCACCCCCGCCAGAAACCGCACCTCCCACGCGAAAAGCCCGTGAGTGTTTCGGGGCGCTATGGCACCCCAAAACACTCACGGGCACCTTCAGGCGGGAGTGCCGACGCGCCCGGCGAGCCAGGCAAGCAGCAGTCCGGCGGCGCCCAGCACCGCGGCGATCGCCAGCGGCGCCGTGTAGCCCGCTCCTGCCGACAGCGCGGTACCGGCCAGCAGCGGGCCGCCCGCGTTGCCGATGTTGAAGGCCGAGATGTTGGCCGCCGAAGCCAGGTCGTCGGCGCCCTCGGCGAAGGCCAGCACCCTGGTCTGCAGCGGCGGGATGACGGCCGCGCCGACGAGCCCGAAGAGCAGGAAGCCGACGATCGCCGCGGGCTCGCTGTGCACGATCACCAACAGCAGCAACGAGATCACCGAGACGCCCGCGAGCGCACCGTGCAGGGTCGGCGCCAGCGCGCGGTCCGCGAGCCGGCCCGCCAGCGGCGTGCCGATCACCATGCCGACACCGACCAGCGCCAGCACCAGCGGCACCGAGCTCGGCTCGAACCCGGAGACGTCGGTCAGCAGCGGTGCGATGTAGGTGAGGACGGTCAGGAAGGGCGCCCACCCGAACGCCGTCGCGGCGAGCGCGAGCCAGACCCGGCCGCGCCGGAAGACCGCCGGCTCGCGGCGGAACCCGGCGCCCGACCGCGGCTCCTCGTACGGCACGAACGCGCTGAGCGCGACGAACAGGACAACGCCGATCGCGGTCACCGCCCAGAACGTGGCCCGCCAGCCGAACGCCTGCCCGAGCGCCGTACCGCCGGGCACGCCGAGGACGTTGGCGAGGCTGAGGCCCATGAACACGATGGCGATGGCCCGCGCCTTCCGCTCCGGCGGCACCAGCCCCGCTGCGACGACCGAGGCGATCCCGACGTAGGCACCACCGGCCAGGGCGGAGAGCACCCGGCCGGTCATCAGAGCCGAGAAACCCGGCGCGAGGGCGCTGATCAGACCGGCCGCGGTGAACAGGCCGACGAGCCCCAGCAGCATCCGCTTCCGAGCGAACCGAGCGCTCACCACTGTCAGCAGCGGTGCACCGACGACCATGCCCAGCGCGTACCCGGACACGAGCAACCCGGCGGTGGGCAACGAGACGCCGGTGTCGAGCGCCACCTCGGGGAGGATCCCGGCGATGACGACCTCGGTGGTGCCCACGGCGAACGCGCCGAGGGCCAGGGAGAACAACGCGGCCGTGCTCCTCGCGGCCGGTGGGCTGGTGGTGGGCGGTGTGGCGAGATCGCTGGACATGGCACCAGACTGGTTCGCCGAGCTGCGCTGATCAGGCCCGGAACGAGCAACGACCGGTAAGCCGGGCTTACCGGTCTGCTGCCGACTGCTCCACCGCCGCGGCCGCGAACGCCCGGATCCGCTCGGTCTCGCCCGACCTGCGCCACACCAGCCCGTACTCGACAGGCCCGGTGTCGCGGAACGGCACGAAGGTGACCCCGCGCGGAGCGGAGGTCTCGGCGACGTCGGCGCCGACCGGCGAGATCCCGTGCCCGGCACCGACCATGGCCAGGGTTTCCGGCAGCGTCGCCGCCGACCGGCCCCGGTGCACGATCCGGCCCTCCGGGGTGCGCGACGGCGCCTGGTGCTCCTGCCAGTAGCCGGGCACGTGCCCGGTGCAGGCGAAGACCTGGCCACGCGCCAGGTCCTCCACCGACACCGAATCCTGCCGGGCCAGCGGGTGGTTCGCGGGCACCGCCAGCATCCGGGGCACGCGCAGCACCACCGGTCCCAGGACGAGATCGGGCTCCTCGACCGGCAGCTGGGTGATCAGCAGCTCGACCTCGCCGTCCCGCAGCGGGTCGAACATGGCCTTGACCTGCGTCTCGTGAATCCGCACGTCGATGCCCGGGTGTCTGCGGGCGAACCGGCGGATCACGGCCAGCGCGAACTCCCCTGCCGCGCCGCCGAGGTAGCCGACGGCGAAGCTGCCCTCGATCCCCTTCGCGGTGGCCTGCGCCCGGCGCACGCCGCGCGAGATGAGCCGGTAGCCGGGCTCGACGTCGGCGAGCAGCTGCTCGCCGAGCGGAGTCAGCCGCACCTGCCTGCTGGTTCGCTCGAACAGCGGCGCACCGACGCGGCGCTCCAAGCGCTGGATCGTCTGGCTGATCCGGGCCCTGCTGACCCGCAGCCGTTCGGCGGTGCGCCCGAAGTGCAGCTCCTCGGCCAGGACCACGAAGCTCTCGATCTCCAGTCGTTCCAGCACCCGATCAACAGTAGTCGCGCCCGGACGAGCCGGTCCGCGTGCGAGACTGGGCACTCGCCGCAGCAGTGAGGAGACTCCATGTCATCGGCACCGAGCGGTCCGCACCCGGAGATCCCCGAGCACCGGGACCACTCGCTGCTGATCACCGAGGCCCAGCAGGCGGAGATGATCGCCGACCTGGTGCGGCTGGAGCACGAGCTCGACCGCGTGCACCGCGAGACCGAGGTCCCGCACGCAGCGTCCCGGGCCCTGCTCGACCAGCTCTCGGCGGAGATGTCCGGTCTGCTCGAGGAGATCCGCACCGGCCTGCGCAACGCGGTGACCGTCGAGGAGCGCATCGCCCACCTCGACTTCACCGGCGAACCGCCCCGCTGAGCGGCTCAGCGCAGCGTGATCTGACTGATCTTCCAGGCGTCGCCCTGCTTCTCGGCGCTCACCGAGATCTGCGCCGGACCGGCGTTCTCACCGGGAGCGTTCGCGCGCCGCGCGTGCTGGTCGACGAACAGCAGCAGCTCCGCCCGGTCGCCCTGCAAGCGCGTCACCGACCGCTCCTTCACCGTGGTGGTGACGATCAGCTGCTGCTGCGGGGCCTGCTGCTTGACGACGGCGAACAGCTCCTCGTAGCGCTGCACGGCGGCACCGGTCAGCAGCTCCTTCGCCGCGGCCTCGGTCTTCGCGGTGTCGTTGAAGTCGTAGGAGAACAACTTCTCCACCGCGTCGGAGACCTGCCCGCTGACCTCGCTGGTCGCCCCGGCCGAAACCATCGCCTCGTTCGCGGCGGCACCGGTGTAGCGAGCGGAGTACGCCTCGAACCCGAACCACCCGGCCAGCCCGATGAGCACCGCGGTCGCCACCCACAGCGGCCACTGCGGAACGCTCTTGCCGTCCGCCTCGCGCGATGCCGCGCCGAAGGCGCTCTCCGGCTCCGCCGTCGCGCCCGCCCCGCGGCTCTCCGCGTCGGCTTCGCCGCGCTCCGCGCCTGCCTCGGCAGCTTCGCCCGGCTCCGCCGGAGCTTCGCCGCTGTCCACCCGCTCCGTCACGGCTTCGCCGTGCTCCGCGGAAACCTCCTGCGCTCCGCCGACCTCCGCGTCCACCGCGACGGCTTCGCCGCGCTCCGCCGCAGCTCCGTCGACCCCGGCCCGCTCCGCGACGGCCTCGCCGCGCTCCACAGCCCGCTCCGCGACGGCCTCGCCGCGCTCGGCTGCGGCTTCGCTCCGCTCCGCCGAACCGGCGGATCGTGCCTCGGCGAGCAGCTCCTCGTTGTGGGTCCGGCGTTTGCGCAGGCCCGCGACCTTCGGGCGGCGGACCGGTTGGTTGTTCGGGCGGCGGTTCGTTGGCACTGGGGGCACTCCTCGTGTTGCTTGCGCGGTCCGCCGTCAGCCCACCGGCACGAGGCCGAGCGCGCTGAGCTTCCAGGTGTCGCCTTCGCGGGTGAGTTCCGCCTGGTAGCGGTCCTGCTTGGTGGCCGGCGGCTCGCCCTCCACGGTGACCGTGACCTGCAGGACCGCGATCATCCTCGCCTTGCCGGCGCGCTCGTCGAGCTCCACGATCCCGGAGTCCAGGACGCGGGCCGTGGTGGTGCTGCGCTTCTGCTCGATCTGGGTCGCGTAGTCCTTGCGGCCCTGGCGGATCTCGTCGCGCAGCGGGCCTGTCGAGTTGTCCTCCCAGCGCTGCAGGCCGCTCTCCACGTCCCGGTAGTCCAGGGTGTTGAAGTTGATGATCGCGCTCTGCCCGTCGCGCAGCGCCTCGTCGCGCACCTCGGCGTAGGCGATCGACGAGTCGTTGGCGGCCAGGACCCACGAGGTCCCGGTGACCAGGCAGGCCACCACGCTCACCGCGAACAGCACCAGCGCGACGACCGGGCGCCGTCGGGTTCCAGCGGTCATTCTCGGGCTCCTTCCCTACTGCCCGGGTGCATTCTGCGCGCCGCGCACCGAGGTCTCGCTGCCCGGGGGTTCCAGGCAGCGGGCGTCGGTGTTGACCGGCACCGGGTCCATCTCGATCCCGTTGCGGCGCTCGGTCTTCTCGTAGCCCGCGGTGCAGGGCAGCGGGTCGAAGGCGTTGAGCACCAGGCCGAAGTGCGCGGTGCCGTCGCCGGGCACCACCGTGCGGCTCACGGTGACCGCCGCCGGGTAGACGACGAAGGCGTGCTCCAGGCCGTCGACGTGCTTGGCGATCAGCTGCGAGGTGCTGGTCAGATTCGCCAGCAGCGGGGTGAGCTGCTGGTTCTCCCGGATCAACCCGCTGATCTGCTGGGCGGCGGGCGGGGCCTTCTCGATCACCGCGCGCAGGTCGCCGTCGGAGCGCTCCAGCTGCTCGGACAGCAGGCGCAGGTCGCGGCCGAAGGACTTGATCGCCGAGCCCTGCTCGTTCTGCGTGGCCAGCACGGTGTTGCCGTCGTCGAGCAGCTGCACGGTCTGCGGCAGGTGCTCCTGGGCCGCGGTGATGAACTCGCGGCTGGTGTCGACGATGGTCTGCAGGTGACCGCCGTTGTCGCGGAAGGCGGTGCCCAGCTCGCTGACCACGGTGCGCAGCGAGTCCTCCGGCACCGAGTTGGCCAGCCCGTCCAGGTTGGTCATCAGCGTTTCCACCGGCAGCGGGGTGGTCGCCGACTCCTGGGTGATCACCGAGCCGTGGTCCAGGAACGGCCCGTCGTCCCGCTTGGGCTGCAGGTCCACGTACTGCTCGCCGACCGCGGACCGGTTGGTCACCACGGCAGCCACGTCGTCCGGGATCCGCGGGGCGCTGGATTCGATGTCCAGCGGGATGTTCACGCCGGTGCTGGTCAGCTCGATGGTGCCGACCCGGCCGACCGGCACGCCGCGGTAGGTGACCTCGGCGTTCTCGAAAACACCACCGGTGTCGGCCAGCTTCAGCGTGACCACGTAGCCGCGCGGGCCGAACAACCGGTCCAGCCCGGCGTAGCGGGCGCCGGCGAAGCTGACGCCGACCAGGGCGATCGCGACGAAGGCCACGATCTGCAGGCGAACTCGACGGGTGAGCATCAGCGGCCACCTCCCAGCAGCCCGCCCAGCAGGCCACCGCCGGAGTCCTCCGCCGGTTCCTCCGGTGGTGGCGGCGGTGCGGTGGTCTGGCCGGGCGTCAGCGGCAGCGGCAGGTTCTGCACCACGTCCGGCAGCGGGATCAGCGGTTGCCTGCTGCGGCCCAGGTTCTGCAGCACGTCGGTGAGGTTGAGGTTGACGTCGGTGTAGAGGTTGACGTAGTCGCTGTTCTGGATGCCGTCCACCACGTTGTCCGGGAACGGGAAGGTCAGCAGCACTTCCAGCGACTTCGGCAGGTTGTCACCGGCCGCGGTCAGCTGCTGGAGCACCGGGGCGAGCTGGTCGAGGTTGTGCACCAGGTCGTCGCCGGAGCGGTTGACCACGTCGGTGGCCACCACGGAGAGCCGGTCGAGCGCCTGCAGCATGCCGACCAGCTGGGTGCGCTGCTCGTTGAGCACCTGCAGGCCGGGCTCCAGGTCGCGCAGCGCGGTGTCGATGCTGCCGCGCTGCTCGTTGAGGCGGGCGCTGAGCCGGTCGACGCTGTCCAGCGCGCGGACGATGTCGTCGCGCTGGGCGTCCAGCCCGGAGACCAGTTCGTCCAAGTTGGACAGCAGGCTGCGCACGTCGGACTCGCGGCCCTCCAGCGCGGCGTTGAGCTCCTTGGTGATGTTCTGCAGCTGGGCGACGCCACCGCCGTTGAGCAGCATGGACAGCGCGCCCAGCACCTCTTCGACCTCGGGGTTGCGGCCGGTGTTCGCCCGGTCGATGCGGTCGCCGTCGGACAGCTTGCCGACCGGCGCCTGCGATTCGGGCGGCCCGGCGAGCTCGACGTACTTCTCACCGAGGAGGCTGGACTGCCGCAGCCGCGCGGTGGCGTTGACCGGCAGGTCCACGTCGCCGTTGACCAGCACGGTCACCTCGGCGTCCCAGGAGTTCGGCGCGAGCCCGATGGTGCTGACCCGGCCCACCGGCACGTCGTTGACCCGCACACCGGCGTTGGGCACCAGGTCCAGCACGTCGTCGAAGACCACCTTCACCTCGTAGGGGTGATCACCGACATCGGCCCCACCGGGCAGCGGCATGTCGTAGACCCCGCGAGAACTGCACCCACCGACCACCACCAGAGCCACCAAGGCAGCAGCACCCACGCGCCACGCACGGGAAACCCCAGCCCCGACCCTCCTACCTGGCCCTGCTGCTTTGCCTTCGAAGCGGCGCAGCCGCTTAGCCCGCCCTCGCAGCTCGCACCGCCGCGGGTTCTCAGCGTTCGCCTGGCGAGGACGGCCCGGCTGCCGTGTATTGGCATACATAAAGCCGGGCACCCGCAGTCCAGGCGGACGCTGAGGTTCCGCCACCCGCACCGCCACGCAAACCGAGTTCGGAGAAAAATCTCTGCGCAGGTTCATCGGGTGCCTCCCTGCTGGGTCAGCGGTAGCGGGAGTTCCGGGAGCTTGCCGTTCTGGATGGCGTTGAGCGCCTCCGCCGGGGTCGGCAGCTTCACCACGCCGTCGAGGACCGGTTGCAGCGAGGCGCAGGCGTCGCTGACCTCCTTCGGCACCTCCGCCGGGGCGTGCTGCTCCAGCATCTTGCAGACCGCGACCGCGGGCGGCTGCGCCAGCTCGTTGATGGTGATCCTGGTGTCCAGCGTGCCCGCCGCGCCGTTGTAGACGTTGGAGAGGTTGGACAGCGCCAGCGGTGTGTTCACCAGCGATTCGCGCAGCGCTTCCTTCTGCTGCACCAGCACCTCGGTCACCCCGTGCAGCTGGTCCACGTTGGACTTGACCAGCGCCCGGTTGTCGCGCACGAAGGCCTCCACCTTGCCCAGCGCGATCGCGAGCTCGGCCATCGCCGCGCCCATGTCCTCGCGCTCGTCGGCCAGGAACGAGCTGACCTGCTGCATCTGGGTGTTGAACCGGCGCACCTGGTCGTCGTTGGCGGCCAGCATCGAGGTGAACTTCTGCAGGTTGTCGACGGTGGCGAACAGCTGCTCGCTGTTGCCGGACAACGTCGTGCCCGCCTCGCCGAGGTTGCGGATGGTCTCCGACAGCGCCTGCCCGTTGCCGTCCAGGTTGGCCGCGCCGGTGTTGAGCAGGTCGGTCAGCGCGCCGTCGGCGTTGGCGCCCTCCGGGCCGAGCGCGCTGGCCAGGTCGTTGAGGCTGCGGTAGATCGAGTCGAGCTCGACCGGGGTCATGGTGCGTTCCTTCGGGATCACCGCCCCGTCCTCCAGCGTCGGCCCGCCCCGGTAGACCGGCGTCAGCTGCACGTAGCGGTCGCTGACCACGCTCGGCGCGACGGCGACCGCGCCCGCGTCGGCGGGCACCTCGACGTCGCGGTCGACGCTCATCACGACCCGCACCAGCCGGCCCTGCGGGACGACCTCGTCGACGGTGCCGACCGGGACGCCGAGGATCCGGACGTCACCGCCCGGGTAGATGCCGACGGCGGCGTTGAAGTAGGCGGTGACCTTGCGCTCGGCGGCGCCGAAGAACAGCCACCAGACCGCGACGGTCGCGGCGAGCACGAGCACCACCGCGATCGACAGCGCTCGGGCGAGCGAGGGGCGTGCGCTGGTCATGGCTGGCAGCCCTTCTGGTTGATCGGTCCGATGGCAGGCGGCAGCAGCCCGCAGACGTAGCTGTCGAACCACCGGCCGTTGCCCACGACGTTGGAGAACAGGCGGGTGAACGGCGCGAACATCTCCAGGCTCCGGTTCAGGTTGTCCTGGTTGCGCTGCAGCATCTTGGTGACCCGGTCCAGCTGCTGCAGGGCCGGGCCGATCTGCGCTGCGTTGTCGTCGACCAGCCCGCTCAGCTGCTGCGACAGCTGCCGGGTGCCGTCCAGCAGCGCGCTGATCGAGTCCCGCCGGGCCCGGATCTCCTCCAGCAGCAGGTTGCCGTCGGCGAGCAGCCGGTCGAAGTCCTCGTTGCGGTCGGCGATGGTCCTGGACACCTGCGCCGTGTTGTTCAGCAGCTGTTCCAGCTGCTCGTCGCGCGAGGAGATGGTCTGCGACAGCTGGGAGAGCCCGTCCAGCGCGCCGCCGATCTCGTCCGGCGTGTCGGCGAAGGTGTCGGCCATCGCGCGGAAGCTGTCGGCGAGCTGCCGGGTGTCCACCTTGTCCACAGTGGTCGACAGATCGCTGAACGCGTCGATCACGTCGTAGGGCGACATGGTGCGCTGCAGCGGGATCGGCTCGGACGGGTCGAGCTCCTGGCCGCCCTGCGGGTCCAGCGCCAGGTACTTCTGCCCGAGCAGCGTCTTGATCTTGATCGCGGCGGTGGTGTGGTCGCCGAGCCACGCGTCGTTGACCCGGAAGCTGACCAGCACGTGGTCGCCCTCCAGCTCGACGTCGGACACGGTGCCCACCTTCACCCCGGCGATGCGCACCTCGCTGTCGGCGCGCAGCCCGGCCGCCTCGGTGAACTGCGCGGTGTAGGTGGTGCCGCCGACCAGCGGCAGCCGCTCGAAGTTCATCGCGAGCAGGAACATCAGCACCAGCACCAGCAGGCCGCCGATGCCGATCTTGAGCGGGTCGCGCTTGGAGAAGGCAGTCATCGCTGGCACCTCGGCTGGGACACCGGCACCAGCGGGAGCGGCAGGTTCAGCTCACCCACGCCGACGGTCCCGGTCATCTTGCAGTTGAAGAAGTTGAACCAGGAGCCGTGCGAGGCGGTCCGGGAGAGCATCTCGACCTTGCCCGGCAGGTTGCGCAGCCACTGGTCCACGATCTGCTCGTTGTCGTTGAGGTTCTGCGACAGCGAGCCGAGCCCGGCGATGTCCTGCTGCAGCGCCGGACGGGCCTCGGTGAGCAATCCGGCGGTGCTGTTGGTCAGCCCGTCCATCGCGGTCACCGCGTCGCCGATGGCGTCCCGGTCCTCGGACAGGCCCGAGACCACCTGCCGGAGCTGGCCGATCAGCTCGGACAGCTGCTGGTCGCGGGAGTTGACCGTGTCCAGCACGCCGTTGAGGTTGTCGACGACCTGCCCGATCACCTGGTCGCGGGAGGCGATCGTGGAGGTCAGCGAAGCGGTGTGGGCCAGCAGGCTCTCCACCGTGCCGCCCTCGCCCTGCAGCACCTGGATGATCTCGAAGGACAGCTTGTTGACGTCCTCCGGCGACAGCGCCTGGAACAGCGGCTTGAAGCCGCCCAGCAGCACGGTGAGGTCCAGCGCCGGCTTGGTGCGCTCCAGCGGGATCGTCGAGCCCTCGCGCAGCACACCGCCTTCGCCCGGGCCCGGCTCCAGCGCGATGTAGCGCTGCCCCACCAGGTTCCGGTACTTGATGGTGGCGGTCACCGTCGCGGGCAGCGGGCGGTCGGCGACGTTGAACTTCACCTCCGCCACCCGCTTGTCGACCAGGTCGATGCTCTCCACCTCGCCGACCTTCACCCCGGAGATGCGCACCTCGTCGCCCTCGTTGAGGCTGGTCACGTCGGTGAACCGCGCGTTGTAGGTCTGCGCCGAGCGCAGGTCCCGGTTGGCGATGGTCAGCACCAGCGCCCCGGTGGCCAGCACGGTGACCAGCACGAAGATCAGGAACTTGACCAGCGGTCCGGTGATGCTGCGACCGTTCACCGGTAGCTCACCTCCGCTCCGCGCAGGACCGGGCCGACCAGCAGCGATCCCCAGTCGGGCAGGTCACCGGCGTCGCGGCCGACGGCCGGCGCCAGCAGCATCGACACCATGTCCCGCTCGGCGGGCGAGTTCACCCACTGCGAGGACGTGCTCGCGGGCAGGAAGCCCTCGCCCATCTGCGGCGGGTTCAGGCCCTTGTCGACCTGGTGCGACGGCGCGGGCGGCACCGAACCGTCCTCGAACGGCCCGTCCGGCGGGTACTCCGGGATCGGGTCGGGCAGCGGCATCAGGTTGTAGCAGCGCGGGCCGCGCTTGTCGGCGAAGACCGGCTCGTCCTGGTTCGGGCGGTACTTCCCGCGGTGCGCCACGACCTCCAGCGTGATGTGCAGGCCGGGCTCGTCGGTGCCCTCGCCGAACACCTTCCGGATCCGCGGCACGTACGCGGCCATCTCGTCCAGGAAGCACTTGTACTCCGGGGCGTACTTCGCCAGCACGTCCAGCGTCGGCCGCTGCGCCTCGCCGAGCTGGATGATGTTCTGCCGGTTGTTCTCCAGGAACGTGGTGGTGTCACCGGCGGTCGTGGTCAGCTGATCGGTGAGCGTCTTGAGGTTCTCCCGCTGCGCCACCAGGGTTCGCGCCGTGGTGCTGAAGTTGTCCAGCGCCTCCAGCACGTCCGGCGCGGCCTGCTCGTAGGTCTCGGCGACGCCGACCAGTTCCTTGAGGTTGCGCTGCAGGTCCGGCACCGACGGGTTGAGGCCGTCGAGGTAGGTGTTCAGCTGCGACAGCGTCTCGCCCAGCTGCTCGCCGCGCCCGGCGAGGGCCTGGTCCAGCGCGTTCAGCGTGACCGCGAGGTCGTCCGGGTGCACCGCCTGCAGCACCGGCATGGTGTCGGCCAGCACCTTCTCCAGCTCGATGCCCGCGCTGGTGCGGTCCTGCTCGATGACGTCGCCGGCCGCCAGCGTGGTGGTCGCGGCCTGCTCGGGCAGCTCCAGCGAGACGTAGCGCTCGCCGAACAGCGTCCGCGGCAGCAGCCGCGCCGAGACGTTGGAGGGCAGGTGCCGCACCTTGTCCGGCTCCAGCGCCAGGTGCAGCTCCGCACCGTCCCCTGTGGACTTGACGTCGACCACGCGGCCGACGACCATGCCGCGCACCTTCACGTCCGATTCCGGCAGCAGCTGGTTGCCCGTCGAGGCGGCCTTGAGCACAACGTCCACACTGGACGTGAAGGCCTTCTGGTAGGTCGCCACGGTCAAGCTGACGAAAAGCACCATGCACAGCAGGAACGCGAGGCCCAGGGCCCGGCGTCGCAGCGTCGTCAACGCACCCTTGGTACTCATCCGGTGATCCGAACCGTCGTAGTGGTGCCCCAGATCGCGAGGCTGAGGAAGAAGTCCAGCAGCGCGGTGGTCACGATCGCGGTCCGCACCGCGCGCCCCACCGCCACGCCGACTCCCGCCGGGCCGCCGCTGGCCCGGTAGCCGTAGAAGCAGTGCGTCATGATCACCACGACGCTGAACACCAGCACCTTCCCGAACGACCACAGCACGTCTTCGGGAGGCAGGAACAGGTTGAAGTAGTGGTCGTAGGTGCCCGCCGACTGGCCGTAGACGTAGACCGTGACCGCCCGCGCCGCGACGTAGGAGGTGAGCAGGCCCAGCACGTACAGCGGGATCACCGCGATGAACCCGGCGATCACCCGCGTGGTCACCAGGTACGGCAGGCTCGGCACGCCCATGACCTCGAGCGCGTCGATCTCGTCGGAGATCCGCATCGCGCCCAGCTGCGCGGTGAAACCGGAGCCGACCGTGGCCGACAGCGCCAGACCGGCCACCAGCGGCGCGATCTCGCGGGTGTTGAAGTAGGCCGAGACGAACCCGGCGAACGCCGAGGTGCCCAGCTGGTCCAGCGCGGCGAAGCCCTGCAGGCCGACCACGGTGCCGGTGAACAGGGTCAGCCCGATCATCACGCCGACCGTGCCGCCGATGACCGCGAGCGCCCCGCTGCCGAAGCTCACCTCGGCGAGCAGCCGCAGCGTTTCCTTGGCGTAGCGCGTGATCGCGCGCGGAATCCACACCAGCGACCGCACGTAGAACGACAGCTGGTCGCCCAGCTCGTCCAGCAGCTGCAACGGCCGCCGGGCCGCGCGCTTGGCGCGCTGCGAGATCGTCACCATGTCAATTCCCCTGGCGGCCCGGTCACATGCCCTTTGGTGGCACGAGTTGCAGATACATCGTCGTGAGCACGAAGTTCACCGCGAACAGCAGCAGGAAGGTGATCACCACCGACTGGTTCACCGCGTCTCCGACGCCCTTCGGGCCGGGCGGCGGGTGCAGGCCGCGGTAGGCCGCCACCACGCCTGCCAGGAAGCCGAAGATCAGCGCCTTGATCTCGCCGATCCACAGGTCGGGCAGCTGCGCCAGCGCGTTGAAGCTCGCCATGTAGGCGCCGGGCGTACCGCCCTGCATGATCACGTTGAAGGTGTAGCCGCCCAGCACGCCGACCACGCTGACCATGCCGTTGAGCAGCACGGCCACCAGCATCGCGGCCAGCACCCGCGGCACCACCAGGCGCTGGATCGGCGAGATGCCCAGCACTTCCATCGCGTCGATCTCGTCGCGGATCTTCCGCGAACCGAGATCCGCGCAGATCGCCGAACCACCGGCGCCGGCGATCAGCAGCGCGGTCACGATCGGCGCCGCCTGCTGGATGATGGCCAGCACGCTGGCCGCACCGGTGAACGACTGCGCGCCGATCTGCCTGGTCAGCGAGCCGAGCTGGAGCGCGATCACCGCACCGAACGGGATGGACACCAGCGCGGTCGGCAGGATCGTCACGCTGGCGATGAACCAGCACTGCTGGATGAACTCGCGGAGCTGGAACGGGCGCTTCGGCAGCGCCCGCACCACGTCCAGCGCGAGCGCGAACAGGCGACCGGTCTCCCGCAAGCCCGCCGCACCCGGAAACCGCGCCTGGGACGGCGAACTCACTGCTCACCCCGCTTGCGGCCGAACCACCGGCGGCGCGAGGACTCGACCGGTTCCGCCGCGGGCTCCGGCTTGCCCGCCCACGGCGGGGCCTCCGGGTCGCGCGGGTGCGGCGTCGGGCGGACCTGCTGCGGCACGTCGGCGACCTCGTTCTGCGGCAGCGCGGGCTCGGCCTGCTGCGGCCACGCGGGCGCAGTCGCCGGTTCGGCCTGCTGCGGCCAGGAACCGGTCGCGGGCGCGGAAAAGCCGTAGAGCGCCAGCTCTTCCGGGGTCAGCGTCTTCAAGATCTCCTGCTGCGCGGACGGAGCCAGCGTGCGCAGCTGCCGCAGCACGCGCTCCTTGCGGCGGCGCACCGCCGTCCGCTCCGGCATGCCGGGGGTGACTTCGAGCTGCGGCATCATCGGCGGAACGGCGAGCTCGCTCAACCGCGCCAGCTCGCCCGCGCCGGTGTCCTTCTCCTCGCTCATCCCGATCGGCCCGTCCGGCCGGCCGTTGAGGAACTGCACCACCACCGGCTCCGCCGAGGTCAGCAGCACCTCGCGCGGGCCGAACATCACCAGGTTCCGGCGGTAGAGCATGCCGATGTTGTCCGGCACGGTGCGCGCGGTGTTGATGTCGTGGGTGACGATCAGGATCGTCGCGTCGATCTGCGCGTTGAGGTCGACGATCAGCTGGTTCAGCAGCACGGTGCGGACCGGGTCCAGACCGGAGTCCGGCTCGTCGACCAGGATGATCTCCGGGTCCAGCACCAGCGCTCGGGCCAGCCCGGCGCGCTTGCGCATCCCGCCGGAGATCTCGCCGGGCAGCTTGTCCTCGGCGCCGATGAGCCCGACCATCTCCATCTTCTCGAGCACGATCCGGCGGATCTCGGACTCGCCCTTGCGGGTGTGCTCGCGCAGCGGGAAGGCGATGTTGTCGAACAGGTTCATCGACCCGAACAGCGCGCCGTCCTGGAACAGCACGCCGAACAGCTTCCGCACCTCGTAGAGGTCGCGCTCCGGGCAGGTGCAGATGTCGACCCCGTTGATGACGACCTTGCCCTGCTCCGGCTTGAGCAAGCCCACCAGCGACTTCAGGAAGACCGACTTCCCGGTCCCGGAAGGTCCCAGCAGCACGCTGATCTCACCGGGAGGAAGCGTGAGCGAAACATCCCGCCAGATGCTCTGCGCGCCGAAGGACTTCGACAGCCCGTCGACAACCACCTCGACGCCCATCCGCACCTCCGCGTCCTCGAATTCGACTCGTCCAGCCGCCCCGGTGAGGCAGCCTGACACATGTGACGCGCACAACGAAGGTCATCAGCGTCACACCTGTGCAACGAGCCCGACGCAACGGAGTTACTCGCCAGTTCACTTGAACTTCTCCACCGCGAACTTTCTTTGCCCGCAGGCGAAGCGATGCGCGCGAGTTGTCCGGTTGATGGGGCTTTTCGCCCTGGTCGGCGACCGCAGCGCCCAGACCGGCGGCAACGCGAAAGGTCGCATGCGCCGCAGGCGCATAACCCGCCCTCGCAGCCTGCGCCGCTGCGGGTTCTCAGACATCATCTGGCGAGGTCAGCCCGGTCGCCGTGTATTGGGCCCATACATAAGAGCGGGATCCCGCAGTCCAGGCGGCGTCTGAGGTACCGCTACCCGCACCGCTACGCAAAACGAGCCTGGGAACCATCATGGGATTTCCGGAATTCCACGAAGCAAAAAAGGGCGAGCACCCGCAACTGCGAGTGCTCGCCCTTTCACAGTGAGTCAGAGGGAGCGGAACGCCCCTCCGGCCCGCCTTTTCGAATCTCGCGGAACGAGTTCGTCAGGCGGGCACCAGATCACTTGAGGGAGACCGAGGCGCCGGCCTCTTCCAGCTTGGTCTTGGCCTCTTCGGCCTTCTCCTTCTCGACCTTCTCCAGGATCGGCTTCGGAGCGCCCTCGACCAGCTCCTTGGCCTCCTTCAGGCCCAGGCCGGAGACGATCTCGCGGACGACCTTGATGACCTGGATCTTCTTGTCGCCGGCACCCTCGAGGATGACGTCGAACTCGTCCTGCTCCTCAGCGGCAGCGGCACCAGCGGCGGCACCCGGGGCGGCCACGACGGCGGCCGGGGCGGCGGCGGTGACGTCGAAGGTCTCCTCGAACTGCTTCACGAACTCCGACAGCTCCAGGAGGGTCATCTCCTTGAAGACGTCCAACAGCTCTTCGTTGCTCAGCTTCGCCACGACGGCGTTCCTTTCCGTTCAGGTCCCCGAGCACCGGCGGCACCGGGGAGGGGAGTTTTGCGACCGACAACTGCATCCACTGGGGACTCAGGCGTCGGCGTCGCTGCCCTTCTTCTCCTGCAGAGCAGCAGCCAACCGAGCCACCTGGGACGCCGGCGCAGCGAACAGCGCGGCGGCCTGGCCCATCTTGGCCTTCATCGCACCGGCCAGCTTGCCCAGCGTGACCTCGCGCGAGTCGAGGTCGGCGATGCTCTCGACCTCGGACACGGACAGCGCGCGGCCGTCCATGTAACCGCCCTTGATCACCAGGGACTGGTTGTCCTTGGCGAACTCCTTCAGGGCCTTTGCGGCGTCGACCGGCTCGCCCTCGATGAAGGCGATCGCGGTCGGGCCGACGAACAGGTCGTCGAGTCCCTCGACGCCCGACTGCTCGGCGGCACGCTTGACCAGCGTGTTCTTCGCGACACGGTACGTGGTGCCCGCTCCGAGGGAGCGGCGCAGCGTGGACAGCTGCGCCATGGACAGCCCGCGGTACTCGGTCACGACCGCAGCGGTCGAAGTGGTGAAGTGGCCAGCGATCTCGGTGACCGCATCGACCTTGTCGGGCTTCGCCATGTCGCCTCCTCTCTATCTCCGACTGTGATCCGCATCCAGTCGGTCCTGAGACGACAAAACGCCCCGGCGCAGCAAGCACGGGGCGTCAAGATCATGGGCGCGCAGAGCGCGGCACGCGTAGCCTCGTCCCTCCTGCGCGGGCCGCCCGCATCTCACGGGACCTTAGTTCTCCGGAACCCGGAGAAGACCAGCGGTCTTGGGTGGAACCTCTTAAAGAGTACGCGATGCCTCCCGGGCACTTCCAACCACCCCTCACCACATCACCGGTGGTGACCTGGGCCGCACGGGCGGGCATCATGTGGGGCGTGGCCGATCAGCACGAGCCGGAGCCCGGGTCGAACCTGCCGGACAAGTCCCGCCCAGCCGACATCGTCGACGCCGAGGTGGTCGACGGCGACCTCGTCGCCGCACCGACGCCGGCCAAGCCCGCGCAGCCCGCCGACGACGCGGAATTCCGCGAGTTCCAGGAGTTCCAGCGGTTCAAGCAGTTCCGCGAGTGGCAGCAGGCCCAAGGCGGCGACCTCGCGGTGCCCCCGCCCACCGGCGCCCAACCCGCGGAGCAGCCGAAGAAGCCCTGGTGGAAGACGGCCCTGGGCCTCCTCCGCTACAAGTTCGTCCGCCGCCTGATCTACCTCCTCGTCCTCCTGCTCCTGCTCAACTACGCCTACGACTACTACTTCGGCAGCAGCTCCGGGGGAGGCAACGTCACCGAAGGTGGCGGATCCGCGCTCGAAGACGCGATTCCAGTTGTCGCGACAAGCCCTAAGCAGGCGGTGCGCAGCGTCTACAACGGGTTGCGCAGCGACAGCCCCGAAACGGCCTGCACTCTTTTCAGCGCGGAAGGGCAACACCAGTTCGCCAGGGAGCACAGCGCCCCGAACTGCACAGCCGCCGCCCAGCAGGTCAACAGCCAGATCACCGACCCCGGCGCGTACGCGAATCCGAAGTTCGGGCAGGACGTGATCTACGGCGATCCGAGCGCAGCCGAAGTCCTGGTGCTGCACTGCCGGGTCCAAGTCACCGGCGGGCCCCTGCTCGGCACCTTCAAACTCAGCCGGCAGACCGACGGCAGCTGGGAGATCAGCGCGTACAGCTTCCAGACCTCGGCCTGCCCGAACTGAGCATCGAAACGAATGCGGGAGCAACCCCGCCCGCTGAACGCGAAGGGGCGGGCCGACTCGGAGGTCGGCCCGCCCCTTCGGCGGGTGTTGCGGGATCAGGCGGACGCGCGCGTGGCGCTCGGGTCCACCGGGATGCCCGGGCCCATCGTCGTGGTGAAGGTGACCTTCTTCAGGTACCGGCCCTTCGACGCCGACGGCTTGGCGCGCAGCACCTCGTCCAGCGCGGCCAGGTAGTTCTCCACCAGCTTGTCGGTGTCGAACGAGGCCTTGCCGATGATGAAGTGCAGGTTGGCCTGCTTGTCGACGCGAAAGTTGATCTTACCGCCCTTGATGTCCGCGACCGCCTTGGTGACGTTCGGGGTGACGGTGCCGGTCTTCGGGTTCGGCATCAGGCCGCGCGGGCCGAGGATGCGGGCCACCTTGCCGACCTTGGCCATCTGGTCCGGGGTGGCGATCGCCGCGTCGAAATCGAGCCAGCCGCCCTGAATGCGCTCGATCAGGTCCTCGGAACCAACCGCGTCCGCCCCGGCGGCCTCGGCCTCAGCGGCCTTGTCGCCGACGGCGAACACGATGACGCGGGCAGTCTTACCAGTGCCGTGCGGCAGGTTCACGGTGCCGCGGACCATCTGGTCTGCCTTGCGGGGGTCGACGCCCAGCCGCAGCGCCACCTCGACGGTGGCGTCGTACTTGACCTTGGAGGTCTTCTTCGCCAGGTCGGCGGCTTCGGTCGGCGCGTACAGACGCGTCCGGTCGATCAGCTCGGCCGCCTGCTGGTATGCCTTGCTGCGCTTTGCCATTTCTGTCCCTATCAGCGGTGGATCAGTTGTGGTTGGTCGGGCTGCGCTGGAGCCCTCCCACAGCGGTGCCCGGTCGGAACCGGTACCGGATCAGCCCTCGACGTTCAGGCCCATCGACCGAGCAGTACCGGCGATGATCTTCGCGGCCTGGTCGATGTCGTTGGCGTTGAGGTCCTCCATCTTGGTCTGCGCGATCTCGCGGACCTGGTCCATGGAGACCTTGCCGACCTTCGTCTTGTGCGGCTCGCCACTGCCCTTCTGCACACCGGCGGCCTTCAGCAGCAGCTTCGCGGCCGGCGGGGTCTTCAGCTTGAAGTCGAAGGACCGGTCTTCGTAGACGGAGATCTCGACCGGGACCACGTTGCCGCGCTGCTGCTCGGTGGCGGCGTTGTAGGCCTTGCAGAACTCCATGATGTTGACGCCGTGCTGACCCAGCGCCGGGCCGACCGGCGGAGCCGGGTTGGCCTGGCCCGCCTGGATCTGCAGCTTGATGATCGCTGCCAGCTTCTTCTTCTTGGGCGGCATGTTTGCTTCCTGTGTCTTCGCTATCCGGTTGCCCGGCCCCGCGTGGCTGCGGAGCCGAATCTGGCGAGACCACGAAACGGTGGCATCGCCCGCTTCTGCGCGTGGTCCTGCCAGATCCACGCGCAGCCGCCGTGCTCCCAGGGGGAGCCGGTCAGATCTTGGAAACCTGGTTGAACGACAGCTCAACCGGCGTTTCGCGGCCGAAGATCGACACCAGGACCTTGAGCTTCTGGGCGTCCGGGTTGACCTCGTTGATGGTCGCGGGAAGGGTCGCGAACGGCCCGTCCATGACGGTGACGGACTCGCCGACCTCGAAGTCGACCTCCACCGCGGACTTGGCGGCGGACGGAGCGGCCGCGGCCTTCTTGCCCGGCTCGGCCTTCTTCTCCTCCACCTGCGGCGCGAGGAACTTCAGCACGTCGTCGATGGTCAGCGGCGACGGCTTGGAGGTGGCGCCGACGAAGCCGGTGACGCCCGGCGTGTTGCGCACCGCGCTCCAGGACGCGTCGTTGAGCTCCATCCGGACCAGGATGTAGCCGGGCAGCACCTTGCGCTGCACCAGCTTGCGCTGGCCGTTCTTGATCTCGGTGACCTCTTCGGTCGGCACCTCGACCTGGAAGATGAAGTCCTCGACGTCCAGCGTCTGGGCGCGGGTCTCCAGGTTGGTCTTGACCTTGTTCTCGTAGCCGGCGTAGGAGTGCACGACGTACCAGTCGCCGGGCGCGCGGCGCAGTGCGGCGCGCAGCTCCTCGACGGGGTCGACCTCCTCGGCCGCTTCGGCGTCGGTCTCACCGGACTCGTCGGCGTCGCCCGCAGCGGACTCGTCGGCGTCGGAGTCGCCCTCAGCGGCGTCCGAGCCCTCGTCGGTCTCGACGTCGTCGCTGGAGCGGGTGTCCTCGCCGGAGTCGGCACCGTCGGCGGACTCGACTGCATCGACCTGGTTCGCGGTCGCCTCGACCTCGTCGGCCGCTGGCTGCACCTGCTCGTCGGTGAGGCCGGTGGTTTCCTGGCCCTCGTGGGAGGTCACAGTCGGTCTCGCTTCCTCTCGTGCGTTGCGTGCCGGGTCGTTGCTCCGCCGGCACCACCTAAAGCGCGGGCCCGAAGGTTCAGCTGGAGCCGAACAACCAGCCCACGCCCTTGGCGAAGAGCACATCCACGCCGGCCACGAACGCCACCATGACGCTGACGAACACCAGCACCACGAACGTGTAGGTCACCAGCGACTTGCGCGTCGGCCAGATGACCTTGCGCAGTTCGGCGACGACCTCGCGCAGGAAGCGTCCGATCTTCCGGAACAGCGAAACCCGACCCTGCCGACCGTCCCGCGATGGGGTCGGCCGACCCTTCGACTCAGTTGTGCGCGTCGAGTTGGCACCCGACTCGCCGGACCGGCCCTTGCGACCGGCCGGACGGGAGGAAGCACGGCGCTCGCGCCGCGCCGCAGCGCTGGACGGACGGTTGGCGTCGTCGCGCTCCCCGCCCTGCTCCTGCTCGCGGTCCTCGCTCACGCCAATCCTCCGCTCACCGTCGCATCGACGCAGGGGTGACAGGACTTGAACCTGCAACCTGCGGTTTTGGAGACCGCTGCTCTGCCAATTGAGCTACACCCCTTTGCGGCCCATACTGCCCGACCGCAGTTCGGGACGCCCTCCACCGCCATGGAACCGGGGTTCCACGGTGCTCAGGCATCCCAGGTTCGAAAGTGTACGGCACACCGACAACCCGTTTCCAACGGCACCCCCCCTGTCCGGTTCAAGAACAACTCCGCCGCAGGTGGGAAGCGTGGCGGTGGCCACTTCTGCCAGGATGCCGGACATGGCCACACCTGACGCAGAGCACCGGACCGGCGCGCGGGTCTCCGCGCGGATCGGCGGCATCAGCGAGTCCGCCACGCTGGCCGTGGACACCAAGGCCAAGGCGCTCAGGGCCGCCGGCCGCCCGGTGATCGGGTTCGGCGCCGGCGAGCCCGACTTCCCGACGCCGCAGCCCGTCGTCGACGCCGCCATCGCCGCCTGCTCCGATCCCAGGAACCACCGGTACAGCCCGGCCGCGGGCCTGCCCGAGCTGCGCGAAGCCATCGCCGCCAAGACCCGGCGGGACTCCGGCGTCGTCGTGCAACCCGGTCAGGTGCTGGTGACCAACGGCGGCAAGCAGGCCGTCTACCAGGCGTTCCAGACCCTGCTGGATCCCGGCGACGAGGTGCTGCTGCCCGCTCCGTACTGGACCACCTACCCGGAGGCGATCACCCTGCCGGGTGGAGTTCCGGTGGTGGTCCCGGCCGACGAGTCGACCGGCTACCTGGTCTCCGTCGACCAGCTGGAGGCGGCGCGCACGCCGCGCACCAAGGTCCTGCTGTTCAACTCGCCGTCCAACCCGACCGGTGCGGTGTACCCGCCGGAGCAGGTCGAGGCGATCGGCCGCTGGGCCGTCGAGCACGGCATCTGGGTGATCACCGACGAGATCTACGAGCACCTGGTCTACGGCGACGCGCGGCACGTGTCGATGCTGACCGCGGTGCCGGAGCTGGCCGACACCTGCGTGGTGCTCAACGGCGTCGCCAAGACTTACGCCATGACCGGCTGGCGGGTGGGCTGGATGATCGGCCCGGCGGACGTGATCAAGGCCGCGACGAACCTGCAGTCGCACCTGTCGTCCAACGTCGCCAACGTCTCGCAGCGCGCCGCCCTGGAGGCCGTCAGCGGCCCGCTGGACGCCGTCCACGAGATGCGCGCGGCGTTCGACCGCCGCCGCCGCAAGATGGTCGAGCTGCTCTCGGCGATCCCCGGCGTCAGCTGCCCCGTACCGCAGGGCGCCTTCTACGCGTACCCGTCGGTCAAGGAGCTCCTGGGCAAGGAGATCCGCGGCGCCCGCCCCCGGACCAGCGTCGAGCTCGCGGCCCTGGCGCTGGAGCACGCCGAGGTCGCGGTGGTCCCGGGCGAGGCCTTCGGCACTCCCGGCTACTTCCGCCTCTCCTACGCCCTCGGCGACGAAGATCTGGTCACCGGCGTGACCCGCCTGGCCGAACTCCTCGGCGAAGCGCGGTGATCCGGGGGTGAGGGGCGCATCGCCCCTCACCCACCGCGCGCTACTCGGGGAGGCGGACGATGGCCGTGGCGCCGCCCAGGACGCCCTGGGACGCGCTCTTGGCCGTGATCAAGACCTTGACCGTGCCGTCCTCGTTGATCGCCGAGATCTTGCCGGAGACGTCCACCTGGGCGCCGGTGCCGTCGTCGGGCACCACGACGGGCCGCGTGAAGCGGACCCCGTAGTGCAGGATCGCGCCGGGGTCGCCGGTCCACTCGCTGACCAGCCGGCCGGCCACGGCCATGGTGAGCATCCCGTGCGCGATCACGTCCGGCAGCCCGACCTCGGTGGCGAACCGCTCGTTCCAGTGGATCGGGTTGAAGTCGCCGGAGGCGCCCGCGTAGCGGACCAGGTCGGCGCGGGTGAGCGGCACGCTCAGCTCGGGCAGCAGGTCGCCGACGGCGACCTCGGAGATCCGCACGCCCATCACTCCTCGCCCTCCGCGGTGCCGCGGGCCACCAGCATCGACTTCGCGGTGCACACCGGCTCGCCCTCCACGGTGCTGATCTCGGCCCGGACGGTCAGGAAGTCGTTGCCCGCGCGGGTCTTGATGTCGTCCACGTGCACCACCGTGACCAGCCGGTCACCGGCCCGGATCGGCCGGTGGTGGGTGAACTCCTGCTGCCCGTGCACGACCCGGCTGTAGTCCAGGCCGAGCTGCGGGTCCTCGACGATCGCGTCGTGCGCGCCCATGGACAGGATCACGGCGAAGGTCGGCGGTGCGATCACATCGGGGTACCCGGCGGCCTTCGCGGCTTCGACGTCCCGGCACAGCGGGGACTCGTCCTTGATCGCGGCGGCGAACTCCCGGATCTTCTCCCGCCCGACCTCGTAGGGCCGGGTGGGTGGATACGCACGTCCGATGAATGACTGGTCAAGCGGCACCCGCGCAGGCTACCCGACCTCCGACCAGGCACAACCCCGCTGCCCGAACACCAGTGCGCCACCCCACAATCGCACGTTCGGCTGAACTGCGGAGCGAGCACGAAAAAGCCCGCCCCCGGGTATCGGGGACGGGCTGAAAGCCTCGGTGAAGGCCTACCCTCAGCGGGTTTCCTTGTGCAGCTTGTGCGTGCCGCAGTTCATGCAGAACTTCTTCATCTCCAACCGGTCCGGGTTGTTGCGCCGGTTCTTGTTGGTGATGTAGTTGCGGTGCTTGCACTCCTCGCACGCCAGCGTGATCTTGGGTCGGACGTCGGTGGCGGCCACGGGGGTGCCTGCCTTTCTGCCTCGGTAATCTGCTGGGACGGCTCGCGGGCGGACCCGCGTGAGCCGGTGACTGGTAGCGGTGGCCGGACTTGAACCGGCGACACAGCGATTATGAGCCGCTTGCTCTACCGACTGAGCTACACCGCCATGCTGAGCCCTTCGGTGCGAGCACCGGAGCCTCAGCCGACGCAGGATATCCCACGCAAAACAGCCACAGCACCTAGCTTAGCGAGCACTGCGGCTGTCTTTCGAGCCCCAATACGGAATCGAACCGTAGACCTTCTCCTTACCATGGAGACGCTCTGCCGACTGAGCTATTGGGGCGTGTCCCTGCGGAACGTCTAGAACTTTACACACCCCGGAACGGGCTCGAACAGGGGGGTCCACTTTTGGTGAAAACCCTGGTCAGGGCCACTTCTCGGGCCGCAGAGCGGGTTCTGGGCGGCAAAACCGGGCTCAGTGCAGGAGTGTGAGGACGGTCTCCGAACGGGCGCCCACGCCGCGCTTGGTGCGGGCCTGCAGCCACGCCTCGAAGCGCTCCTCGGACAGCGGCCGGGAGATCAGGTAGCCCTGCGCCACGTCGCAGCCCATCTGCACCAGCAGATCGCGCGCGGCGTCGTCCTCGACGCCCTCGGCGACCACCGCGAGGTCCAGCGAGTGGCCCAGCTCGACGATCGAGCGGACCACCGCCATGTCGCCGAGGTCGGTGCCCATGCCGAGCACGAAGCTCTTGTCGATCTTCACCTCGTCCACCGGCAGCCGCCGCAGGTAGGCCAGCGAGGAGTAGCCGGTGCCGAAGTCGTCCACCGCCAGCACCACGCCCATCGCGTGCAACCGCCGCAGCACCGGCAGCGACCGCTCCGGGTCGGCCATCACGCTGGACTCGGTGAGCTCGAAGGTCAGCAGCTCGGGCGGGATGTCGTGGCGCAGCAGCGCCTCGGCGACGCGGTCCGGGAAGGTCTCGTCGGCCAGGTTGCGCACCGAGAGGTTCACCGCCACCGACATCCGCAGCCCGGTGTCCAGCCACTTCCTGATCTTGACCAACGCGCACTCCATCACGAAGGAGGTGAGCGCGTCGACCAGGCCGGTCGCCTCGACCAGCGGGATGAACTCGTCCGGGTCCAGCCGCCCGTACTCCGGGTGCGACCAGCGCACCAGGGCTTCGGCGCCGACCACGCGGCGCTCCGGCAGCGCGACCTTGGGCTGGTAGTGCACCTCGACCTGACCGGTGTCCATCGCCTGCCGGAACTGGGTGACCAGCTGGAACCGGCGCAGGAACACCTGGCCCATCGCGGGCGCGTAGCCGCGCACCCCGTCCTCGCCGTTGCGCGCCGCGCGCACCGCGACGTCGGCGCGCTGCAGCAGGGTGTCCACGTCGTTCTCGCACTCGCCGTCGGCGGGCGCCGACGAGGCGTACCCGGCGACGCCCGCGGCCTCCACCACGATCCGGTCCAGCGGGTACGGGCGGGCGATCGCCTCGCGCAGGTGCTGGGCGATCTCGTGGGCCTGCTCCTCGTCGCGGTCCAGCAGCAGCACCGCGAAGGAGTTGGCCTCCAGCCGGGCCAGCGGTGCTTCGCCCAGCTCCTCGCACATCCGCTCCCCCGCGGCGACGACCATCCGGTCGCCCCAGGTGTAGCCGAGGGCTTCGCTGACCGTGGTGAGCACGTCGAGGTCGATGCGCAGCACGACCGCGGTGCGGCCATTGCGCAGTTCCTCCGCCGCCATCTCGCGGAAGCCGGTTCGGTTGAGCAGCCCGGTGAGCGGGTCGTGGTAGGCGTCGTGGCGCAGCCGCGCGAGCAGCCTGCGGTTGTCCATCGCGGTCGCGAGGTGGCTGGCGAGGGTGTGCAGCAACCGCACGTCCGCCCGGCCGAAGCCGCGCCAGCGGCTGACCCGGTCGTGCACCTCGACGGCGCCGAGCAGCTGCGTCGCGCCGCGCAGCGGGACTACCAGCGCCTCGTAGGCGCCGCGCTGCCGCAGCGCCCGCCGCACCTCTTCGGGAGCCTCCAGCGTCCGGAACGAGCGCACGTGGCTGCCGGGCAGCTGCAGCAGCGGGTCGTCGCGCAGCGCCGAGGGAGCCGCCTGCCAGGCGGCGTCGGGTAAGGACTCACCGGCGACGAGGGTGCTCACCTCGCCGCTCGGGTCCAGCCGCAGGCGCAGGACCACCCGGGTCGCGTTGAGCTGTTCGCGGATCCGCTCGGCGACGGGTTCCCACTCGCCGGCCTCCGGCGCCGCCTCCGCGGCCTCGCCCGGGCTCTGCGCGCTGCGCTGCCCGTACCGGGCCACGCTCAGGCTCACATCGCTGAGCGCTTCCAGGTCCCGCTGCTCGCGCATCAGGTCGGAGTAGGCGCGGTAGAGGCCGATCACCGCCGCGGCGACCAGCGCCACCAGCAGCCAGCCCCACGGCGTGCTCAGCGCCACTTCGTAGCTGACCAGGCCGACCGAGGTGTTCAGCAGGCCGACGGCCAGCGTGCGCACCGCCAGCCGGGCACCCGCCGAGACGCGCATCGCGCCGCCCAGCACGTGCAGCGCGGCGAGCGCGAAACCGCAGCTGATCAGCGAGGAGGTGAGGGTTCCCACGACCGGGCCGAACCAGATCGGGGCGACCGTGGCCAGCGCCAGGTTGACCGCGTGGGCGACCGCGAACGGCACCGCGATCTCCAGGCACATGACCCCGGCGTTGTAGGCGACGTGGGTGGCCGCGCGGCGGCCGACCTGCGCGCCCAGCCCGGCCAGCAGGTTCGCCGCCAGCGCCACCTCGAACGGGACCGTGAGCAGCGCGAGGATCAGCGGGATCTCGGTGAAGGAGATCGTCCAGCCGACCCGCTTGACGTCCACGTCGATGGTCAGCTGCTCGGCCAGCAGGAAGCCCATGGCCAGCAGCGGGCCGAGGAACAGCAGGTCGGAGCTGTAGTGGAAGGGCAGCCAGACCGAGGTCAGCAGCGAGGCCAGCACTCCGGCGAAGAGCACCGCGAAGGAGAAACCGGCGAACATCCGGCGGCGCACCGGGTCCACCTCGGGGCGGACCGGTGGTCGCGCCGGCTCCAGCTCGGGTTGCGGGCCGAGGGAGCGGTGACGCCCGATCATCCACGCTCCTCCCCGCCCGGCAGCGCGGGCGCACCACAAAAATGCCGTCGACGATCGTGACTCACGCCGGCACGCCTTGGCCAGGGGCGAATGGCCCGCATCGCACCAGGCGGACGCTGGTCCGGATGTCGCAGGCCGCGGCCGGTGCGGGCCTCCGCCACCGAGATCGGGAGTTGACCTGCAAATATTTCACAACGATCCGCGAGCACCACCGCTCGTTGGGCTCAACGCCGCGACCGCGACGATCCTGTGAGGATCGCCGCAGCAACCAAATCGCCGCACACGGTCCGCGCACGCCGCTCACCCGGGGTCACCACGGCAACCCGAACTCCTCGAAGAAGTCGCGGATCGCCCGGTCCAGATCGGCCAGCCCGGACTCCTCGACGGGCAGGTGACCCGCCCCGGTCAGCGCGGCCGAGCGCGTCGGCCCGCCGATCCGGTCGAAGAACCGCTCGGACAGCAGCGGAGGTGTCCAGCGGTCGTCCGCGGGATGCGCCAGCAGCACCGGCGGCCCGGTGAACGCCTCCGGCCGGACCGCGGGCGCCGCGCCGAGGCAGCTGCGTACGAAGCCGAGCGCCAGCCAGCTGCCGCCGCCGATGGGGTCGGCCCACACCAGGTTGGCCAGCTGGGCGTGGTTGGACACCGCGGCGATGTTGGCCAGCCAGTGCGTCGGCACCCGCGCGGTCGACAGCGGGCCCGGCACCAGGCCGAGCAGGCCCGACCACCGGGCCATCTCCGGCCGGGCGGCCAGCCGGCGGCGGGCTTCGCTGCGCTGCGGGTCGATCAGGCAGGTGGCGATCACGCCGGCCACGTCACCGCCGGCGCGCGCGGCGACGTCGTAGGCCAGCCGCCCGCCGGTGCTCATGCCGAGCAGCACGATCGGGCGGTCGTCGCGGGCTCGCTCCAGCGCCACCAGGTCCCGGACGCAGTCGATCCAGTCCTGGTAGGTGGTGCCGCGCCGGGACGCGCGGGTGAGGCCGAAGCCGGGCAGATCGGGGGCGATGAACTCGAGGTCGGCCAGCGATGGCAGCCGCCCGAACGGGGCGAGCATCCGGCCGTAGGTGCCGATGCCGTGCAACGCGATCAGCTTGGCCGGCGCGTGCTCCCGCGTGACGCGGTCGACGTGCACTCGGACGTCCCGCCACGACCACCAGTGCTCGGCAGGCGCGTTCTCCTCGGTGATGCGCAGGGCGCCGGGGAAGAAGTCCTGGTAGCGCAGCCAGTAGAGCTGTTCGCGGTAGCCGGGGCCGACGTCGGTGGCGGACCCTGGGGTGGATGGAGCGCTCGAAGGCACACTTCGAACATACGGAGTGAACGGGACCGCGCGCATCGGCCGGGAGCAGGTCGGCGCCCGATCCGGTCGGACGCGGACGGCCTTGCCGACCAGCGGGTATGCGGTCGGCCGCCGCCGATCGCCGCCTGCGGGAATGTGATCGTCACCGCAATCGGGCGGCGTCAGTTCCGCGGATCGAGGCGGACGACATCGGCGTCCAGGTCGAGCGGGCCGCCGGACTCCCGCTCGTCCTCCTTGACCACTTCCACCCAGGCCAGGTGCTCCAGCTGGTGCTTGGCACCCGCGCTGAACAGGCCTTCCACGCCCAGCACCGCCGAGCCCGACGGGCGCGGCGCGGACTGCAGCCGCTCCGCGTTCCGCTGGTCCTGCCGCCGCTTCGCGCGGGCCGTCCGGTCAATGGCCATGGCACCAGGCTAGCCGGACGAATCACCCCCGCCCCGGTTCTGCCGTCAATGCGCCACCCCTCGCGTACGCTGCGGAGCCGTGCCGGATCCGTACTTCGTCCAGGTCGACACGGCGGAACTCGCGGACCTGGGGCGGGCGTTCGACGTGGTCGACCAGCACGCCGAGCTCGACCACCGCTACCGCAAGATGCTCGCCGACTCGCAGCGGACGCTGACCGCCGCCGAGATCCGCCTCACCCAGGCCCGCGGGCTGGCCAAGCGTCTGCTGGTCCTGCTCAAGGCGGCCGGGCCCGACTTCCCGGACGCCCTGCCCGCCGCCGCGCGCACCGCGCTCGACGCCGGTTCCGCGCAGGCCAACGCGTTGATCTTCGACCCGGAGCAGGCCTGACCGACCCCCGGCGAAACCCGGTGGACGGCCCGATGTATTCTTTTTCCCGCAAGCCAGCGCAGCTGGTGCGCACGCCAGGTTGCCCGAGCGGCCAAAGGGAGCTGACTGTAAATCAGCCGGCATTGCCTTCGGAGGTTCGAATCCTCCACCTGGCACCCAGGAAACCGACCCCGTGATCAGCTGGTCACGGGGTCGGTTTTTTGTTTGGTCGGGGGTGCGAGCCCGCTCGGCGCGCCGCCGCACCCGGTAGCGTGTCCGGACGACACGAGCTGCGTCTCAACGGGAGGTAAGACACGTGGCAAACCCGTCCTTCGACGTGGTGAGCAAGGTGGACCGCCAAGAGGTGGACAACGCCCTCAACCAGGCGGCCAAGGAGCTCACCACCCGCTTCGACTTCCGCGGCACCAACACCAAGATCGAGTGGTCCGGGGAGGCCGCGGTGACGGTGGAGTCCGGGACCGAGGAGCGCTGCAAGGCCGCGATCGACGTCTTCAAGGAGAAGCTGATCAAGCGCGGCATCTCGCTGAAGGCCCTGGACATGAACGAGCCGGCCAGCTCCGGGCAGGTCTACAAGGCCACCGGCAAGATCGTGCAGGGCATCTCGCAGGACGTGGCGAAGAAGATCTCCAAGAAGATCCGCGACGAGGGCCCGAAGGGCGTGCAGGCGCAGATCCAGGGCGAGCAGCTGCGCGTCACCGGCAAGAAGAAGGACGACCTCCAGGCGGTCATCCAGATGCTGAAGGCGGCGGACTTCGAAGCCCCGCTGCAGTTCGAGAACTACCGCTGACCTGTCGATGTTCAGCGGTCACCTTGCGTGGCGGTGCGGGTAGCGGAACCTCAGCGCCCGCCTGGACTCCGGGTGCCCGGCTTCATGCACGACCAATACGCGGCAACCGGGCCGTCCTCGCCAGGCGAAGCGCTGAGAACCCGCGGCGGTGCGAGGGTGGGTCATGCGCCTGGCGGCGCGTGCGACACCTTGTGATCGGCGCCAGCCGTGCGTCGCGGTCGCTGCCCACCGCCGAAACCGGCTGACGCCGCTTACCCGGTGGTGGCCGACCTACGGGCTCACCCACCACCGCTGTCTCGGCGGTGGGCGTCGGTAGTTTGTGTTGCACAGCACCGCGAAGCGTTCTCGGAGGTCGCTGGGCGGTTGGAAGACCGCCCCGCCGGCTGGAAGATCGGAGTTCGGGCTTCGTGGGTGCTCTAGTGGAAGGTGCTCGGGTGAAGGGGATCGTGCTGGCCGGGGGCAGCGGGACGCGACTGCACCCGTTGACCCAGGTCGTGTCGAAGCAGCTGCTGCCGGTCTACGACAAGCCGATGATCTACTACCCGCTCTCGGTGCTCATGCTGGCCGGGATCCGGGACGTGCTGCTCATCTCCACCCCGGCCGACATGCCGCTGTTCCAGCGGCTGCTCGGCGACGGCTCGCAGTTCGGCATCGAGATCTCCTACGCCGTGCAGCCCGAGCCCAACGGCCTCGCCGAGGCGTTCGTGATCGGCGCCGACTTCGTCGGTGACGACCCGGTGGCGCTGGTGCTCGGCGACAACATCTTCTACGGCCAGGGCTTCTCCGGCATCCTCCAGCAGTGCGTGCGCGACCTCGATGGCTGCACGCTGTTCGGCTACCCGGTCCGCGACCCGGAGCGCTACGGCGTCGGCGAGGTGGACGGCGACGGACGGCTGCTGTCGATCGTGGAGAAGCCGGCCGAGCCGAAGTCCAACATGGCCATCACCGGGCTGTACTTCTACGACAACGGCGTGGTGGACATCGCCAAGGGCCTCACGCCGTCGGCGCGCGGCGAGCTGGAGATCACCGACGTCAACCTGACCTACCTGCGCGAAGGCCGGGCTCACCTGACCTCGCTGGGCCGCGGTTTCGCGTGGCTGGACACCGGCACGCACGACTCCCTGGTGGAGGCGGGCCAGTTCGTGCAGGTGCTGGAGCACCGCCAGGGCGTGCGGATCGCCTGCCTGGAGGAGATCGCGCTGCGGATGGGCTACATCTCCGCCGACGACTGCCACGAGCTCGGCGCCCGCCTCGCGAAGTCCGGCTACGGCCAGTACGTCATGGAGGTCGCCCGCCGCGCGGGCGCCACCCCCTGACAACACCTTCGAGCGCTCTCCCCCACAACCGCGCACGACTCCCGACCTGTGAAAACGCCACCCCAGCACCGGCGAGCGGTCAATTTCGCGCGAAGTTGACCAGGTGCCGCGTCACCAGGCCGGGGGGAGCTGGTGGCCCGCCATGCCTTCGAGGCGGCGGATCCGCTCCGCCATCGGCGGGTGGGTGGAGAAGAGCTTGGCCAAGCGCTCACCGGGGCGGAACGGGTTCGCGATCATCAGGTGCGACTGCGACACCAGCTGCGGTTCCGGCGCCAGCGGCGCCTGCTGGGTGCCGCGCTCCAGCTTCCGCAGCGCGGAGGCCAGCGCGAGCGGGTCGCCGGTGAGGTGGGCACCGGACTGGTCGGCCTGGTACTCGCGGGAGCGGCTGACGGCCATCTGCACCACCGCCGCCGCGATCGGCCCGAGCAGCGCCACCAGCAGCATCGCGAACGGGTTCGGGCGGTTCTCGCCCTGGCCGCCCGACATGCCGAAGAACATCCCGAAGTTGGCCAGGAACGTCACCACGCTGGCCAGCGCGCCCGCCACGCACGAGATCAGGATGTCGCGGTTGTACACGTGCGAGAGCTCGTGGCCGAGCACCGCGCGCAGCTCGCGCTCGTTGAGCAGTTCGAGGATCCCGGCCGTGCAGCAGACCGCGGCGTTGCGCGGGTTGCGGCCGGTGGCGAAGGCGTTCGGGGCCCGGGTCGGGCTGACGTAGAGCGCGGGCATCGGCTGCTTGGCCGAGGTCGCCAGCTCCCGGACGATCCGGTACATCGCGGGCTGCTCGGCCTCCGACACCGGCCGCGCGTGCATCGCGCGCAGCGCCAGGTTCGCCGAGTTGAAGTAGGCGTACCCGTTCATGCCCAGCGCCACGACCAGCCCGACGATCAGGCCGGTGCGCCCGAACAGCGACCCGACCAGCAACACCAGGGCGCTCATGCCGCCGAGCAGCAATGCCGTTTTCACGCCGTTGAAGTGACTGTGCACCGTGCCTACCTCTACCAAGGCCCCAGCGGGGGCCGACACCTTCCGGATGGCCTCAGCGGACGATCTCCCGCCCTCGTCGAAGGTCACCCAGAGAACGAGCCGGCGCGAGTCGTAGTTCCGCTGGGTGGATGTGCCGAAGGCAACGAGCCGGTGGCAGCGCGAGTCGCTCCGCCGTCGCGATCTAGCATGACCCGCCGGTAGTTGAAATAGAAACTTTGTCCACCGTACTCCTCGGTCGGGCAGGAAGGACCCAGATGATCTTCGCCAAGCTGCGGCGGCGTCTTACGGCGAGCAAGGGCGGTTCGCCGCGCCCCGGCGTCTCCAACTTCCTTCCGACCCCGCTGGACAGCGGTGTCATCACCTGCCAGGTGCAGGACGAGCGGGGGCAGCTGCTGCCCGGAGCGGCCGTGACGCTGGTGGGCAGGCTCAACCAGCGGACCGCGCACGGCATCACCGACAGCTACGGCAGCTTCGCGACCTCGATCGCACCGGGCACGCACCGGCTGTCGATCAGCGCGGGCGGCTACCGCCGCTACAGCACGCAGGTGGAGGTGGGCGTCAACCGGCACGTCCAGCTCGGCACCGTCCGGCTGTCGCCGGACGAATCGCTGGAGCCGCCGATCCCCGGCCGCTACCGGTTCGACCCGTACCACACCGAGATCCGGTTCGTCGCCCCGCACATCGGCATGTCCAAGATCCACGGCATGTTCAAGGAGTTCGACGGCGTCGTGCAGGTCGCGGAGCGGTTCGAGGACTCCCGGATCGAGGTGGCGATCAACGCGGCGAGCATCGAGACCGGCGTCAAGATGCGCGACGACCACCTGCGCTCGGCCGACTTCTTCGACGTCGCCAACCACCCGCACATCCGGTTCACCAGCGACCGGTTCACGCACCTGCGGGCGGACCGCTGGTCGGTCAGCGGGCACCTGACGCTGCGCGGCACCACCCGCCCGGTCGAGCTGGCCACGACCTACCTGGGTCAGCGCAAGTGGCAGGGCCCGGGCTTCGACGGCGACCTGCGGGTGGCCTGCCACTCCACGGCGACCCTGCGCCGCGAGGACTACTCGGTCGACTGGAAGGCGACGCTGGCCAAGGGGATCGCGGTGGTCGGCCCCACCATCGACCTGGAGATCGGCGTCCAGGCCGTCATGGAGCAGTGACTGCGGCCCACCGTCGTCCACGGACAGCTCCACCGGCGCGTCGCGCGCCCGACACACCGGCGGCGCGTCGGGATCTGCGCAATTTCAATTGAAATCGGACGTCTGATTTCAATTGAAATTGTGCAACCACGAAGGGCACCGCCGGGCGGCGGTGCCCTTCGCCCTTCCCCGTCCCCCTCGGTCAGGAGCGCCGTTCGAGCCCGGTGTCCTCGGTCAGGAGCGCCGTTCGAGCGCGTTCTTCTCCGTCAGGAGTGCAGTTCGAGCGTGCAGCACTTCGGGCCGCCGCCGGACTTCCGGAGTTCCGAGATGTCCACCAGGATCGGCTCGTAGCCGCGGTCGGCCAGCTGGGCGGCCAGGCCGGTCGCCTCGGTCGGCAGCACCACGTGCCTGCCGTCGGAGACGCCGTTGAGGCCCAGGCAGGCCGCGTCGGCGGCGGTCGCGATCACCGCGTCCGGGAACATCCGCTGCAGCACTCGGCGGGAACCGGCCGAGAACGCCTCCGGGTAGTAGGCGATGCGCGCGTCCGCGCCGCGCTGCAGGACGAACAGCGCGGTGTCCAGGTGGTAGTAGCGCGGGTCGATCAGGCGCAGCGACACCACCGGGACGCCGAGCACCTCCTGCGCCTCGGCGTGCGCCTCCGGGTCGGTGCGGAAGCCGCTGCCCGCCAGCAGGACCTGCCCGGTCCAGGCGAAGTCGCCCTCGGCCTCGTTGATCCGGGACGGCATGACCAGGTCGCGGTAGCCGCGGGTGGTGAACCAGCGCCGGAAGTGCTCGGCCTCCGCCGCCCGCTGCGGCGCGCGGAACCGGGCGCCGAGCACCCGGCCGTCGATCACGGTCGCCGAGTTGGCCGCGAAGACCATGTCCGGCAGGCCGGGCTGGGGCTCGATGACCTCGACGGTGTGGCCGAGGCGCTCGTAAGTGCGCTTGAGCTCGTCCCACTGGGCCATCGCGCGGTCGGCGTCCACCGGGGTTCCGGGGTCCATCCACGGGTTGATGGAGTACTCGACGGTGAAGTACTTCGGCGGGCACATCAGGTAGTGCCGCGGCGTGGCGCGCGGCGTCTGGATCGGTTGGGCAGCCTGATCGGCGATGACCGTCATGAATCGAAATGTAAGCGGTGGCCGGAACAGCCATCAATAACGCTACGTTCGATTTTTGCGGCAGAATGTTGCGTATGGACGTCCTGGATCAACGAATCATTTCGCACCTGGTCGCCGACGCTCGGGCCAGCTACGCGGAGATCGGCGCGGAGGTGGGCCTGTCCGCGCCCGCGGTGAAGCGGCGCGTGGACAAGCTGCTGGACCTGGGCGTGCTGCAGGGCTTCACCGCGGTCGTGGACCCGGAGGCGCTGGGCTGGGGAACGGAGGCCTTCGTCGAGGTGCACTGCTCCGGGAACGTCCCCGCGCACCGGATCCGCACCGGGCTGGAGCCGCTGCCGGAAGTCGTCGCGGCCTACACCGTCTCCGGCCAGGCCGACGCGATCGTCCACCTGCGCGCGGCGAACATCCACCACCTGGAAGAGGCCATGGAGCGCCTGCGGTCGGTCGAGTTCGTCAGCCGGACGGTCTCCACCGTCGTGCTCTCCCGCCTGCTGGAGCGCCAGCCCCAGCCCGAGTGACCGCTCAGCCGCCGTTCCAGGAGGTGAAGCCGGCGATCTCGGCGTCCTTGGCCGAGCGGAACCAGACGTCGGCGACGATGTCGTCGTACTGGGGCGATTCCGGGGTGTGGTACTGGCGGGACGCCGAGTGGCCCTTCACCATCGGGCCGGACCAGCCGCTGTCGCGACCGGGGTGCGGGCCCGCGCCCGGGGTGCGCTGCGGGAGCGGCGGGACGTCCTCGTCGTCGGCGACCGCGGGCATGACCTGCGTCGCCTCCGCGCCGACCGGCGGCACGTACGGCGTCTCCGGCTGGGCACCGCTCTTCTGCTCCGACTCGAACAGCGATCGCAGCTGGCCGGACAGGCGCTCGGCGTCCTCCAGCTGGCCGGAGAAGGAGGCCGCCGGCTCTTCGCGGCCGACCGGCGTCACCGCCGTGTCGGGCTCCGGCGCTTCCTCCGGGGCGGAGCCGCTCGGCCCCTCCTCCTTCGGCTCGACGCCAGGCCCGGCCCAGGTGTCGGTGTCGTCCTTCGGCTCGGCAGGCCCTCGCCAGGTGTCGGCATCGCCCGCCGAGCCCGCGGGCCCGACCCACGTGTCGCCCTTCGGCTCGGCAGCCGCCGCCGCGCCGTCCGGGATCCGCGGCTGGACCGCGGTCACCGCCGGGTCGGGTCGGTCTTCCGGCGGTTCCTCGTCCCACTTGCGGAACCAGGTGTTCTCGGTGTCCTCTTCCGGCTGCAGGCGCGGGTCGGCCCACGCGCGCGGCGGGCGGTCCCAGTCGCCGATCGGCGGCTCGTCCGGGTCGCGCGGGCGCGTCGGCCGCAGCAGCGCCAGCGGTTCCCGCGCGGTGTCCGGCTCGTCGTAGTCGGCAGGCCGGTCGTAGTCGTCGTAGTCCGGGTACTCGGCGGCCTCCGCCAGGCGCCGCTGCAGCGGGCGGACGAACAGCAGCCAGGTGATCAGGGCGCCGAGCGCGAACGCGGCGAGGCTCCACAGCCACACCTGGGTGAACAGCCAGGTGATCACGAGAGATGTCCTTCCTCAGCGCCGCCGGTGGTTCCCGGCATGCCTACCACGGAGCGGCACCGCGCCGAGGCGGTGTGATCGGCTCGTGATCGCAATCCGGCCACCGCTCAGCGGGTCCGCGCCACCACGTAGTCGACCAGCACGGACAGCGCTTCGCGGGCCGGGGTGTCCGGCAGCGAGGCGAGCTCCTTGCGGGCGTCGGCGGCGTACTCGTCCAAGGTCGCGCGAGTGCGCTCCAAGCCGTTCGACGCGCGCAGCAGCTCCAGCGCTTCGCGCACCTCGGCGTCGTCGGACAGCGCGCGGGAAAGCAGGTCGCGCAGCCGGGGATCGGTCTCCGGGTCGGCCAGCGCGTACAGCATCGGCAGCGTGCGCACGCCCTCGCGGAGATCGGTGCCCGGCGTCTTGCCGGACTCGTCGGCCGGCGAGGCGATGTCGATGATGTCGTCGGAGATCTGGAAACCGATGCCGATGAGCCGGCCGATCCGCTCCAGCGACTCGACGATCGCCTGGTCCGCGCCGGAGAACCACGCGCCGAACCGGCCCGCGGTGGCGATCAGCGAACCGGTCTTCTCGAAGACCACCTGCAGGTAGAACTCCACGGCGTCCTCGTCGGGGCCGACCCCGACGGTCTCCCGCATCTGCCCGGTGACCAGCAGCTCGAAGGTGCGCGCCATCTCGCGGACCGCTTCCGCGCCGAGGTCGGCGATCAGCGCCGACGCCTGCGCGAACAGGAAGTCCCCGGTCAGGATGGCGATCGAGTTGTCCCAGCGGGCGTTGGCGCTGGTCGCGCCGCGCCGCATGGTCGCCTCGTCCATCACGTCGTCGTGGTAGAGCGTGGCCAGGTGGATCATCTCCACCACCGCGGCGGACTTGATCACCGCCGCCGCCTGCGGGTCGCCGAACTGCGCGGCCAGCAGGGTGAACAGCGGCCGGAACCGCTTGCCCCCGGCGTCGACCAGGTGCAGCGAGGTGCGGGTGGCGAACTCGAAGTCGCTCTGCACCGAGTCGTGCAGCAACCGCTCCACCCGAGCGATGCCCTGCTGCACCGACTCGGCCAACGCCGCGTCGGTGATGTCGATCCCGATCCCACTGCCCTTGATCAGCTCGCTGATCGGGTCTCCCGCTGGCCTGCTCACGTCACCGTCGCCTTCGCTCCCCCAACGATCGCCCTACCGGCGTGCACTCTACGACACGAAGCCACCGACGTTCGCCCAGTCCAGCGCCAACGTCGGCAGCACGCCCAGCAACAGCGTGACGACCACACCGAGCGTGATCGCGGCTGTCGTGAACGCACCCGGCACGCTGACGGTGGGGCCGTCCGCGGCGGGTTCCCGGAAGTACATCAGCACGATGACACGGAGGTAGAAGAAGGCGGCAACCGCACTGGCCAGCAGGGCGACCACCACCAGCGGGGCCATCCCGTCGGCCAGCGCCGCCTCGAAGACCACGAACTTCCCGATGAAACCGCTCGTCAGCGGGATGCCGGCGAGGGCGAACAGCAGGAAGGTGAACACCCCGGCGACCAGCGGCGAGCGCTTCGCCAGGCCCGCCCAGTCGGAGAGGTGAGTTGCCTCACCATCGGAGCGCCGCACCAGGCTGATCACGCCGAAGATGGCGATCGTGCTGAACCCGTAGGCCAGCAGGTAGAACAGCGTGCCGGACAGGCCGCGCTCGGTCAGGGCCAGCGAACCGACCAGCATGAAACCGGCGTGCGCCACCGAGGAGTAGGCGATCATCCGCTTGATGTCGGTCTGGGTCAGGCCGAGCACCACGCCGATCACCATCGAGGCGATCGCGACGGCCCACAGCACGCCGTTCCACTCCCAGCTCGACGCCTGGAAGGCGACCTGCAGCACCCGCAGGATCGCGCCGAAGGCCGCGACCTTGGTGCAGGCGGCCATGAAACCGGTCACCGCGGTCGGGGCGCCCTGGTAGACGTCCGGCGTCCAGGTGTGGAACGGGCCGACGGAGGCCTTGAACAGCAGACCCACCAGCAGCAGGCCGAGGCCGGCGAACAGCAGCGTGTCCGAGCGGTCCGATCCGGCGGTGGCGTCGGCGATGGCCTGCAGCTTCACCGAGCCCGCGTAGCCGTAGAGCAGCGCCAGGCCGTACAGGAAGAACGCCGAGGCGAAGGCGCCGAGCAGGAAGTACTTCACCGCGGCTTCCTGCGAGAGCAGCCGGCGCCGCTTGGCCAGCCCGCACATCAGGTACAGCGGGAGGCTCAGCGTCTCCAGCGCGATGAACATGGTCAGCAGGTCGTTCGCCGCGACGAAGACCAGCATGCCGCCGAGCGAGAACAGGGCGAGCGGGAAGACCTCGGTGCGCATGCCCGACACCGCGGCCGCGGCGCGGCTCATGGTGCCCGGTCCTTCGGAGCGCCGCTCCTCGGAGACGAACGAGCCACCCGGCTCGACCGACCGGTCCGCGATCAGCAGGATCGCGGCCAGGCCGAGCGCGAGCAGGGTGCCCCACAGGAACAGGGTGGGCGGGTCGATCGCCAGGGTGTCCGACAGCGTCGTCACCCCGGTGCCGCCCGAGCGCGCGTAGACGGCCAGCGCGATCCCGGCGGCCACGATGGACACCAGACTCAGCCCGACCTGCACCGGCCACCGCTGGTGCCGCGGCAGGAACGCCTCGACCAGGATCGCCACGCAGGCCGCGCCGAGGATGATCAGGATCGGGGCGATCGCCGCGTAGTCGATCGGCGGGATCTCCACGGACTGCGCCTGTGCCAGCGCGCCCGCGTCCCTCGTCAAGACACCCACTGTCAGTTACCTCCCTGCGAGGTCACGGGGTCGGTGACGCCGACCTCGCTCATGGTTGCCGCGACCGACGGGTTGATCACGTCCAGCACCGGCTTCGGGTAGAAGCCCAACGCGAGCACCAGCACGATCAGCGGGGTCAGCACGGCGATCTCGCGGGCGCCGAGGTCGGCGATCCGGAGCCGGTGCGCGCCCGGCTTGTTCGGGTCGGTGACCGCGCCCGGCCCGCCCGCGGTGCCCAGCAGCGCGTCACCGCGCAGCGGGCCCTGCATGGTGCGCTGGAAGAGCCACAGCACGTAGACCGCGGCCAGCACCATGCCGATGGTGGCCAGCACGGTGTACACCGGCCGGGTCTCGAAGGAGCCGATGAGCACGAGGAACTCGCTGATGAACGAGTTCGTGCCGGGCAGCGACAGGGTGCTCAGACCGGCGATCAGCAGCGTGCCCGCCAGCAGCGGCGTCACCTTCGCCATGCCGCCGTAGTCGGCGATGCGGGTGGAGCCGCCGCGGGTGATCACCATGCCGATCACCAGGATCAGCATGCCGGTGGCGATGCTGTGGTTGACCATGTACGACACCGCGCCGACGTGCGACTGCGAGGTGAACGCGAAGATGCCCAGCGCGATGAACCCGAAGTGCGCGATCGAGACGTAGGCGATGAACCGCTTGAAGTCGGTCTGCCCGAACGCCTGGAACGAGCCGTAGAGCACGCCGACGACCGCCAGCACCAGCACCAGCGGCGCGAGCAGCTGCGAGGCGTCCGGCGTCAGCGGCAGGCTGTAGCGCAGGAAGCCGAAGGTGCCGACCTTGTCCAGCACGCCGACCACGATCACCGCGACACCGATCGGCGCCTGCTGCGCGGCGTCCGGCAGCCAGGTGTGGAACGGGATCAGCGGGGCCTTGATGGCGAACGCGGCGAAGAAGCCGAGGAACAGCCACACCTGCACGCTCGTCGGCGCGTCCCGCAGGACCGGCACCAGCGTCGCCCAGTCGAAGGTGCCGCGACCGGTGACCTCCGCGGCGTAGACGTAGGCGCCGATCGCCGAGGCCAGCATGATCAGGCCGCCGAGGAAGGAGTACAGGAAGAACTTCATCGCGGCGTAGGTGCGCTTCTCACCGCCGTAGCTGCCGATGAGGAAGTACATCGGGATCAGCATGATCTCGAACAGCACGTAGAACAGGAACAGGTCGGTCGCGGCGAACACCGCCACCGTCAGCGCCTGCTCCAGCAGCAGCAGCGAGAAGAACCCGCCGTGCGAGCGCCCCTCCGGCAGCCGCTCGCCCCAGCTGTAGCCGAGCACCAGCGGGGTGAGCAGCGCGATCACCGCGATCATCACCAGCGCGATGCCGTCCACGCCGAAGGACAGCCGGATGTCGAACGCCGGGATCCACGCCACCGAGCTGGTGAGCTGCAGCCGCGGTCCGGCCGGGTCGTAGGCGGCCCACGCGGCGAGCGCGAGCACGAGCTCCACCAGGGAGAACCCGAGCGCGGTCCACTTCGCCGCCGGCGCGTTGCCGCGCAGCAGCGCCACCACCACCGACCCGGCGATCGGCAGCAGGATCAGTGCGACGAGCAGGGTCATCGGATCTCCTCCCGGAGCTCGCTGCTGGATCCGCAGTGGACGTGCGATCGGGTCATGACGGGATCCCCACGGCCATCAGGGCGGCGATCACCACGATGCCGCCGAAGAGCATGGACAGGGCGTAGGACCGGACGAAACCGGTCTGCCAGCGGCGCAACCGGCCGGAGGTGAAGCCCAGGAGCCCGGCGATGCCGTTGACCGCGCCGTCCACGCCCTTGTTGTCCACAGTGACCAGTCCGCGCGCCAGGCCGAACGCCGGCTTCACGGCGACGGCGTTGTTCAGCGCGTTGCCGCCCAGGTCGGCGCGGGCCGCCCGGACGATCGGCGACACCCGCTGCGGGCGCTCCACCGGCACCGGCTTGCGCCCGACCACCAGCCAGGCGATCAGCGCGCCGAGCGCGGAGATCGCCACCGTCAGCACCGGGATCGCGGCATGCGGGATGGCGCTGTGCCCGGCTTCCTGGAGCTCGCCCAGCGACGGCGTCAGGAAGCCGACCAGCCGGTCGCCGCCCGCGAAGAACATGCCCGCCGCCACCGAACCGATGGCCAGCACGATCATCGGCGCCGTCATCACGGTCGGCGACTCGTGCGGGTGGAAGTCCTTGCCGTTGGCGGCCTTCAGGTTCTGCCAGCGCTTCTCGCCGAAGAACGTCATCAGCACCAGGCGGGTCATGTAGAAGGCGGTGATGCCCGCGCCCAGCAGCGCCGCGCCGCCGAACACCCAGCCGCGCCAGCCCTCCTGGCCGAACGCCGCCTCGATGATGGCGTCCTTGGAGTAGAAGCCGGACAGGAACGGGAACCCGATCAGCGCCAGGTAGCCGAGGCCGAAGGTGGCGAAGGTGATCGGCATGTACCGGTAGAGGCCGCCGAACTTGCGCATGTCGACCTCGTCGTTCATGCCGTGCATCACCGAACCGGCGCCGAGGAACAGCCCGGCCTTGAAGAAGCCGTGGGTGAGCAGGTGCATGATGCCCAGCGCGTACCCGGCCGGGCCGAGCCCGACGGCCAGCATCATGTAGCCGATCTGGCTGACCGTGGAGTACGCGAGCACCTTCTTGATGTCGTCGTAGGCGCAGCCGATGACGCACCCGACCAGCAGCGTGACCGCGCCGACGATGGTGACCGCCAACTGCCCGCCCGGCGAGAGCGAGAACAGCGGGTTGGCGCGGGCGATCAGGTACACGCCCGCGGTGACCATCGTGGCGGCGTGGATGAGCGCGGAGACCGGCGTCGGGCCCTCCATCGCGTCCGGCAACCACGCCTGCAGCGGGACCTGGCCGGACTTGCCGCAGGCGCCCAGCAACAGCAGCAGCGTGATGGCCAGCAGCACGCCGGGCGTGAGCTCACCGGCGCGCGCGAAGACCTCGGTGTACTGCGTGGTGCCCAGCTTCGCGAACAGCAGGAAGATGGCCAGCGCCAGGCCGACGTCGCCGACCCGGTTCATCACGAACGCCTTGGTCGCCGCCGCGGCCGCCGACGGGCGGCCCTGCCAGAAGCCGATCAGCAGGTACGAGGCGAGGCCGACGCCCTCCCAGCCCAGGTACAGCGTCACGAAGCTGTTGCCCAGCACCAGGATCAGCATCGCGGCGACGAACAGGTTCAGGTAGGCGAAGAACCGGCGCCGCTCGGTGTTGTCCCGGCCGGTGCGGCCCTCCTGGTCGTGCGACATGTAGCCGATCGAGTAGATGTGGATCAGCGATCCGACACCGGTGATCAGCAGCAGGAACACCATCGACAGCGGGTCCAGCCGGAGCCCGAAGTCGACCTGCAGGGCGTTGACCGGGATCCAGGAGAACAGGTGCAGCTCGCGCACCTGACCGCTGGCGGGCATCCCGGAGATGGAGCCGAACAGCAGCACGCCGTACACGAAGGACGCGATCACCGTGGCGCAACCGAGGATGTGCCCCCAGCCGTTGGCCCGGCGTCCGGCGACGAGCAGGACCAGCGCGCCCAGCGCGGGGAAAGCGACCAGCAACCAGGCGTTCTCCTGGATGGCACCGGCTGCCGCCGTCACCTCGGGGCTGGTCCCGGTAGTCATCATTGCCGTCACCACGCGCCCTCTCAGTACTTCAGCAGGTTGGCGTCATCGACCGAGGCCGAGCGACGCGTCCGGAAGATCGACATGATGATGGCCAGGCCGACCACCACCTCGGCCGCCGCGACCACCATCACGAAGAAGGCCATGACCTGCCCGTGCACCGATCCCTCGATGCGGGCGAAGGTCACCAGGGTCAGGTTGACCGCGTTGAGCATCAGCTCGATGCACATGAACACCACGATGGCGTTGCGCCGCACCAGAACCCCGACCGCGCCGATGGTGAACAGCAGCGCCGAGAGCAGCAGGTAGTAGGTGGGGGTCACTGCCGGACCTCCTCGGAGGGGACGTGCTCGGTCTCGTGGCCGTTGTTGTTGTTCGACCCGTTGCCGTCCGCGCGCGGCGCCTGCTCCGGCACCTCGGGCGATTCCTCGTGGTGCCCGGCGGTCAGCGCGTGCGGGTCGGGTGCGGCCGTCTCGCCCGCGACCGCCCGGCGGTCCTCGCCGAGCCGGTCGGCGGGCAGGTTCTCCAGCAGCTCGGACAGCGATTCCGGTGCCACCGAACCGTCCGGCAGCAGCGCGGGCACGGCCACCGAGTTGGTGGTGGCGTACACGCCGGGGCCGGGCAGCGGCGACGGGCGGGAGCTGCGGAAGCGGGCGTTGGCCCGCTCCTTCTGGCTCAGCTTCGGGCCGCGGCCCTTGCCGCCGTAGGCCAGCACCATCGCGCCGATGCAGGCGGTGATAAGCAGCGCCGAGGTGAGCTCGAACGGGAACAGGTAGTCGGTGAAGATCAGCCGGCCGAGGCCGCCCGCGCCACCGCCCTGCGGGTTCCACGGGTTCAGCGGGGCGGCGACCGGGACGTCGGTGAGCGCCCGAGCCAGTCCGGTCACCAGCAGCGTGGCCAGCCCGATGCCGCCGAGCCCGGCCCACAGCCGCTGCCCGCGCAGCACTTCGACCACCGAGTCCGAGGAATCGCGGCCGACCATCATCAGCACGAACAGGAACAGCATCATGATCGCGCCGGTGTAGACGATGATCTGGGTGAACCCGAGGAACTGCGCGCTCTGCGCCATGTAGAGCACGCCGAGGCACAGCATCGTCAGCACCAGGAACAGCGCGGAGTGCACCGCGTTGCGCGCGAACACCATGCCCAGCGCGCCGACCAGCGCCAACGGGCCCAGGACCCAGAAGGCAGCGGTCTCGCCGGCGCCGACGGCGGCGCCCTGGGCCAGCACTTGCGCGGTTGCGAGGGTCATCTCCCGGCCTCCTCGTGCCCGGACTTCTCCTCAGCGGACACGCCGCGGGCGAGCTCGGGACCGCGCACGTAGTAGTCCTGCTCGTCCTCGCCGAGCCGCATCGGGTGCGGCGGCTGCTCCATGCCGGCCAGCAGCGGGGCCAGCATGTCCTCCTTGGTGTAGATCAGGTCCTGGCGGTTGTCGTCGGCGGTCTCGTACTCGTTGGTCATCGTCAGCGCCCGCGTCGGGCACGCCTCGATGCACAACCCGCAGCCGATGCACCGCAGGTAGTTGATCTGGTAGTCCTTGCCGTAGCGCTCGCCGGGCGAGTAGCGCGCTTCCTCGGTGTTGTCCCCGCCCTCCACGAAGATCGCGTCGGCCGGGCACGCCCAGGCGCACAGCTCGCAGCCCACGCACTTCTCCAGCCCGTCCGGGTGCCGGTTGAGCTGGTGGCGGCCGTGGAACCGCGGCGCCGGGACCTTCTTGACCTCCGGGTACTCCTCGGTGACGACCTTCTTGAACATCGTCGAGAAGGTGACGCCGAAGCCCTTGATCGGATCAAACATTCCCATCAGGCGCCTCCTCGCCGTCCGCGCGCCCGACCTCACCCGCGGCACCGGTGCGCACCGGGCGCGGCGGGGCCTGGGGGACCTGCAGGTCCAGCGGCGGAATCGGGTAACCGCTGCCCGCCAGCGGCACTTCGTCGGTGTCCTTGGCCGGACGGCGGTCCGGGATCAGGAACGTGGCCACCAGCAGCACCGCGATCACCACGCCGCCACCGATGAGGAACTGCTGGGTGGTCACCGCGTCGTCGTTGCGCACCGCGCGGATCACCACCACCGCGATGATCCACACCAGGCTCGCCGGGACCAGGATCTTCCAGCCCAGGTTCATGAACTGGTCGTAGCGCAGGCGGGGCAGGGTGCCGCGCAGCCAGATGAAGAAGAACAGGAACGCGAGGGTCTTGCCGAGGAACCACAGCGCCGGCCACCAGCCGGTGTTGAGCACCCCGTCGCCGATCAGCGACAGCGGCCACGGCGCGTGCCAGCCGCCGAGGAACAGCGTGGTCGCCAGCGCCGAGACGGTGACCATGTTGATGTACTCGGCGAGGAAGAACAGCGCGAACTTCAGCGAGGAGTACTCGGTGTGGAACCCGCCGACCAGCTCCGACTCGGCCTCCGGGAGGTCGAACGGGGCGCGGTTGGTCTCACCGACCATCGCGATCACGTAGACCACGAAGCTGAACGGCAGCAGCAGGAAGAACCAGCCGTTGGCCTGGGCTTCGACGATGCCCGCGGTGGACATCGTGCCCGCGTACATGATCACCGCGACGAACGACAGGCCCATCGCGATCTCGTAGGAGATCACCTGCGCCGCCGAGCGCAGCGAGCCGAGCAGCGGGTACGGCGACCCGGAGGCCCAGCCGGCCAGCACGATGCCGTACACGCCGACGGACGCGCAGGCCAGCACCACCAGCAGGCCGACCGGCAGGTCGACCAGCTGCAGCGCGGTCCGCTCGCCGAAGATGGTGACCTCGGGGCCGATCGGGATCACCGAGAACGCCACCAGCGCGGGCGTCGCCGAGATCACCGGGGCCAGGAAGTACACCCACTTGTCGGCCAGGACCGGCCGGATGTCCTCCTTGAACGCCAGCTTCAGACCGTCGGCCAGCGACTGCAGGATGCCGAACGGGCCTGCCCGGTTCGGGCCCGGCCGGTTCTGCATCCGGCCGATCACCCGGCGCTCCGCCCAGATCGTCAGCAGCGTCATGACGACCAGGAAGGCGAAGATCACCACGACCTTCAGCAGGATCAGCCAGATCGGGTCGTCGGCGAGCAGTTCCGCGGTTGTGGTCATGCTCTCCCCCCGTCGAGGTGGGTGGTGCCGTGGCCGTTGGTGGCCGCGGGGGACATCGGCGTGGTGGCGGTGATGTCGACGAGCGACCCGTGCCCGGCGCCGAGCGCGCGGTGCACCCGCGAGGTGCCGGAGTCGGTCGGCAGCCACACCACGTCGTCGGGCATCTCGGCCAGCTCCACCGGCAGCACGATCGAGCCCTTGGCGGTGCGCACCTCGATGCGCTGGGCCTGGCCGAGCTCGATGCGCTGCGCGGTGCGCGGCGAGAGCACGGCGACGGTGCGGCGCGCGGTGCCCGCCAGGTTCGGTTCCTCGGCCTGCAGCGAGCCGTTGTCCAGCAGCTGCCGCCAGGTCGCGAGCACCGCCTGGCCCGGGCCCGGGACCGGCGCGGTGGCGGCCGGCTCGTCCGGGCCGGGCAGCCGCTCGCCGATGTTCGGGCCGATGCGGTCGAGCTCGGCGGCCGCCGCGGCCGGGGTCTGGGTGAACAGGTCGGCGTCCATCTCCACCGCGAGGGTGTCCAGGACCCGGCAGTCCGGCAGCGCCCCGGTGCCCTCGATGGTGGTGCGGAACTCGCGGCGGCGGCCTTCCCAGTTCAGGTAGCTGCCGGACTTCTCCGCGCTCGGCGCGATGGGCAGCACCACGTCGGCGTGCTCGGTGACCGCGCTGGCCCGCAGCTCCAGGCTGACCACGAAGTCCGCGCGGCGCAGGGCCTGCTCGGCCAGCGCCGGATCGGGCAGGTCGTTCGGGTCGACACCGCCGACGACCAGCCCGGAGAGCTCTCCGGCCGCGGTCGCGGCGAGGATGCCGGTGAGGTCGCGGCCGACGGCCGCGGGCAGCGCCCCGGAGCCCACGCCCCAGGTCTGCTCGATCTCGGCGCGGGCCGCGGCGTCGGCGACCGGCCGGCCACCGGGCAGCAGCGTCGGCAGCGCACCCGCCTCGATCGCACCGCGCTCCCCCGCCCGGCGGGGGATCCAGGCGACCCGGGCGCCGGTGCGCTGCGCGGCGCGCAGGATCTCGGAGTACAGCCCGGGAACCTCCGCCGCGCGTTCGCCGACGACCAGCACCGCGCCCGGCTGCCGGAGCGATTCCTCCACTTCGGACGGCAGCGACCGCAGCGCGGCGGCCTCCCCGCCCGGCGTGCACGGCACCAGCTCGCCGGTCCGGACCGGGCCGCCGTTGTGCACGATGACCGTGGTCTTCTCCACGCCCGGCGAGGTGCGCGGGCCGAGGTGGAACACCTTCGTCTTCCCCTGGCGGGCCGCCTTGCGCAGCTGCAGGAAGACGATCGGCGACTCATCCTCCGGTTCGAAGGTCACGCACAGCACCGCGGGCGCGGACTCCAGGTCCCGGTAGGTGACACCGGTCCCCGGCGTCACTCCGACCACCGCGGACTCCAGGAACCGCAGCTCCTCGTCGGAGTGCGGTCGCGCGCGGAAGTCGATGTCGTTGGTGCGCAAAGCGATCCGCGCGAACTTCGAGTACGAGTAGGCGTCCTCGACGGTCAGCCGACCGCCCGGCAGCACGCCGACCCCGCCCGCGTCGCGGGCCTCGGCGAGGCCCTTGGCCGCGGTCTGCAGGGCCTCGGTCCAGGACGCCTCGCGGAGCTGGCCGTTCTCCCGGATCAGCGGGCGGGTGATGCGGTCACCGGCGGTGGCGTAGCGGAACGCGAACCGGCCCTTGTCGCAGATCCACTCCTCGTTGACCTCCGGGTCGTCCCCGGCCAGCCGCCGCGTCACCTTGCCGCGCCGCCAGTCGTTGCGGATCTCGCAGCCCGAGGCGCAGTGCTCGCACTGGCCCGGCGTGGACACCAGGTCGAACGGCCGGGACCGGAACCGGTAGGCCGCGCTGGTCAGCGCGCCGACCGGGCAGATCTGGATCGTGTTGCCGGAGAAGTAGCTCTGGAACGGCTGCTGCTCACCGGTGCCGATCTGCTGCAGCGCGCCGCGCTCCAGCAGCTCGATGAACGGGTCGCCGGCGATCTGCTTGGAGAACCGGGTGCAGCGCTGGCACAGCACGCAGCGCTCGCGGTCCAGCAGCACCTGCGAGGAGATCGGCACCGGCTTGGCGAAGGTCCGCTTGGTGTCCCGGAACCGGGATTCGGCCCGGCCGTGCTTGAGCGCCTGGTTCTGCAGCGGGCACTCGCCGCCCTTGTCGCAGATCGGGCAGTCCAGCGGGTGGTTGATCAGCAGCAGCTCCATCACGCCCTGCTGCGCCTTGTCCGCCACCGGCGAGGTCTGCTGCGTCTTGACCACCATGCCGTCGGCGACGGTCATCGTGCAGGACGCCTGCGGCTTGGGCATCGGCCTGCCGCCCATCTCGACCTCGACCAAGCACTGCCTGCAGGCCCCGGCGGGGTCCAGCAGCGGGTGGTCGCAGAAGCGCGGGATGGTGATGCCCATCCGCTCCGCGGTGCGGATCAGCAGCTCGCCCTTGGGCGCCTCGACCTCGATCCCGTCGATGGTCAGGCGGACGTAGCCCTCCGGCACCGGGCGGGCTTCTGATTCTGGTGCCACCGTCATCGGGCCGCTCCTACCAGTTCCGGCTCGCCGGGATTCTTCATTCCACCCGTGTTTTGTCGACACAGCGCGAGGAACTCCTCGCGGAAGTACTTGATGCCGCTGACGATCGGGCTCACCGCGCCGTCGCCGAGCGCGCAGAACGAGCGGCCGAAGATGTTGTCGCAGATGTCCAGGAGGGTGTCGATGTCCTCCTGGGTGCCGTGTCCCTCGACCATCCGCTCCAGCACCTGCGCCAGCCAGTAAGTGCCCTCGCGGCAGGGCGTGCACTTGCCGCAGGACTCGTGCTCGTAGAACTGCGTCCACTTCATCACGGCCCACGGCACCGACACCGTCTCGTTGAACACCATCACCGCGGTGGTGCCCAGCATCGAACCGGCCTCGGCCGCGCCCTCGAAGTCCAGCGGCACGTCCAGGTGCTCGGCGGTGAACATCGGCGTCGACGAGCCGCCCGGCGTCCAGAACTTCAGCGGGATGCCGTCCTTCATGCCGCCCGCCAGCTCCAGCAGTTCCCGCAGCGTGGTGCCCAGCGGGGCCTCGTACTGGCCCGGCTTCTCCACGTGCCCGGAGATCGAGTAGATCTTCGGGCCCGGCGACTTCTCGCCGCCCATGGTGCGGAACCAGTCGGCGCCGCCGTTGACGATGTAGGGCACGGTGGCGATCGTCTCGACGTTGTTCACCGTGGTCGGGCAGGCGTAGAGGCCCGCGGCCGCCGGGAACGGCGGCTTGAGCCGCGGCTGCCCGCGCTTGCCCTCCAGCGAGTCCAGCAGCGCCGTCTCCTCGCCGCAGATGTAGGCGCCCGCACCCGCGTGCACCACGATGTCCAGGTCGAACCCGGAGCCCAGGATGTCCTTGCCCAGGTAGCCGGCCTGGTAGGCCTCGCGGACCGCGTTGTTCAGCCGCCGGATCGGGTGCAGCGCCTCACCGCGCACGTAGATCATGCAGTGGTTGGCGCGCATCGCGTAGCTGGCGATGATGCAGCCCTCGATCAGCGAGTGCGGGTCGGCCATCATCAGCGGGATGTCCTTGCAGGTACCCGGTTCGCCCTCGTCGGCGTTGATCACCAGGTAGTGCGGCTTGGTGGGTTCCTTGGGCATGAAGCTCCACTTCACGCCCGCCGGGAACCCGGCGCCGCCGCGGCCGCGCAGGCCCGCCGACTTGACCAGTTCGACGAGCTGGTCGGGCGTGCCCGCCAGCGCCTTGCGCAGCGCGGTGTAGCCCTCCAGCTGCTCGTAGGTGCGCAGGGTCCAGGAGTTCGGCGAGAGCCACCGCTTGGTCAGGACCGGCGTCACCGGGCTGATGCTTGGTCGCGTCATTGCACCCTCACTTCTTCTCCGGCACCGGCGGCAGTTCCACGTCGTCGGGCATGCTGGGCGCGGTCCAGCCGCGCTCGTGGGCCAGCTGCGCGCCGCGCAGCGTCTCGACCGCCGCCGACGGACCGGCCACAGTGGATTCCAGGTCGTCGAAGAAGCCGGCCAGCTGGCGCTCCGCACCGCGGAAGTCGGACAGCGCCGGACCGCGCGTCGGCGCCGGTTTCTCCCCGCGCTGCAACGCCTTCACCAGTTCCAGCGCCTGCTCCGGCGTCTGGTTGTCGAAGTACTCGTAGTTCACCTGCAGCACCGGCGCCAGGTCGCAGGCCGCCAGGCACTCGGCGTGCTCGAGGGTGATCGAGCCCTCCTCGCCGGGAGTGCCCGCGGTCTCGTCGTGCCCGACGCCCAGGTGCTCGCCGAGCGTCTTGTAGATCGCGTCGCCGCCCAGCGCCGCGCACAGCGTGTTGGTGCACACGCTCACCAGGTGCTGGCCGCACGGCTTGCGCTTGTACATGGTGTAGAAGGTGGCGACCGCGCTGACCTCGGCGGTGGTCAGCGCCAGCTGGTCGGCGCAGAACTGGATCCCCGCCGGGCTGACGTGCCCCTGCACCGACTGCACGAGGTGCAGCATCGGCAGCAGCGCCGACCGGGGCTCCGGGTAGCGCGCGATGATCTGCTGCGCCTCGGAGCGCGTCTGCTCGTCGAACACCGACGTGTCGGCGGCCTCGGCCGCGTCGTCGGTGGTGGTGAACTGGAACTGCTCGGTCATCGATCCACCCCGCCCATCACCGGGTCGATGGAGGCGACCGCCGCGATCACGTCGGCCACCAGTCCGCCTTCGCACATCGCGGGCATCGCCTGCAGGTTCACGAAGCTGGGTTCCCGGACGTGCACCCGCATCGGCCGGGTGCCGCCGTCGGAGACCAGGTGCACGCCCAGCTCGCCGCGCGGCGACTCGACCGGCGAGTACACCTGCCCGGGCGGCACGTCGAAGCCCTCGGTCACCAGCTTGAAGTGGTGGATCAGCGATTCCATCGACTGACCCATGATCTTGCGGACGTGCTCCAGCGAGTTGCCCATGCCGTCCGGCCCGATGCTCAGCTTCGACGGCCACGCGATCTTCGCGTCCTCGACCATGTGCGAGCCGGGCTCCATCTTGTCCACGCACTGCCGGATGATCTTCAGCGACTGGTGGATCTCCTCCAGCCGCAGCAGGTACCGGGCGTAGCAGTCGGCGTCGGTGCTGGTCGGCACCTCGAACTCGTAGTCCTGGTAACCGCAGTACGGCTCGATCTTGCGCAGGTCCCAGGCCAGGCCGGCGGAGCGCAGCAGCGGACCGGTGACGCCGAGCTGCAGCGCGCCGTCCAGCGGCAGGTAGCCGACGTCCTTGAGGCGCTGCTTCCAGATCGGCTGGCCGGTGAACAGCTTGTCGTAGGCGGGCAGCCGGGAGTCCATCACCTCGATGAACGACTTCACCTTCTGCTGCCAGCCCTCCGGCAGGTCCTGCGCGGTGCCGCCCGGCCGGATGAACGCGTGGTTCATCCGCAGCCCGGTCAGGAACTCCAGCAGGTGCAGGACCTCTTCGCGCTCGCGGAAGCCGAAGGTCATGCCGGTGGTGGCGCCGAGCTCCATCGCACCGGTCGCCAGGAACACCAGGTGCGAGGAGATCCGGTTGAGCTCCATGAGCATCACGCGGAACGTCTGGGCCCGCGGCGGCGCCTCGATGCCGAGCAGCTTCTCCACGCCCAGGCAGTAGGCGGCCTCGTTGTGCAGCGGCGCCAGGTAGTCCATCCGCGTCACGAACGTGACGCCCTGGGTCCAGGTGCGGTACTCGGTGTTCTTCTCGATGCCGGTGTGCAGGTAGCCGATCACCGAGCGGGCCTTGGTGACGGTCTCGCCCTCGAGCTCCAGCACCAGCCGGAGCACGCCGTGCGTCGACGGGTGCTGCGGGCCGAGGTTGATGACGACCCGCTCCTCACCGGCGGTCTCGTCGATGAACTCGTCCCAGTCGCCACCGGTGACGGTGTAGACCCGGCCCTCGGTCGTCTCCCGAGCCTCGGCCGCTTCGGGATCGCCGAAACCGGTGCCGGCCAGTGATTCGGTACTCATCTCCAACACCTCTCCCCGGTGCGACCACCCGCCGGGAACGCAATTTCCATTGAAATCAGGCGTTCGATTTCAATGGAAATCGAAGGTCCAATTTCCATTGAAATCGCGGAAGACTCGCGCACCCCAGCCGTCATGAGTACGCCCTGCGCTGATCCGGTGGCGGGATCTCGGCGCCCTTGTACTCGACGGGGATGCCGCCCAGCGGGTAGTCCTTGCGCTGCGGGTGGCCGTCCCAGTCGTCCGGCATCAGGATCCGGGTGAGCGCCGGGTGCCCGTCGTAGACGATCCCGAACATGTCCCAGGCCTCGCGCTCCTGGAAGTCCGCGGTCGGGTACACCTCGACGACCGACGGCACGTGCGGGTCCTCGACGTCCACCGCGACCTCGACGCGGATCCGGCGCCGGTAGGTCATCGACGTCAGGTGGCAGACCGAGTGCAGCCGCTGCGGCACCTCCGGCCCGTAGTCCACGCCGGAGACCGAGCTGCACAGCTCGAAGCGCAGCGCCGGGTCGTCGCGCAGCGCGCGGCAGACCTCCAGCAGCTGGTCGGTGCGCACGTAGAAGGTGATCTCGCCGCGGTCGACCGTCACCTGCTGCACGGTGTCGGCGGGCAGCCCGCGCTCGCCCAGCGCGGCCAGCAGCGCGTCGGCCACCTCGTCGAACCAGCCGCCGTACGGGCGCTCCGCGGCGGGCGGCACGTAGGCGGGCAGGCGCAGCCCGCCGTAACCCGAGGTGTCTCCCGTGCCGCGCACGCCGAACATGCCCTGCCGCGCGCGACCGGCCACCGGGCCGGACTGCGGCCGGGCCGGTTCGACCGCCCAGCGCTGCTCGGATTCGTTGTCAGCCAACCGAACTCACCTGCCCGCTTTGAGCTCGCGGGGCCGCTGCGGTGAATCCGCGAACGCCCCCAACGACGGATCGGAACCCATCTCCTGGCGCTGCGCCACCTGCTTGCGCGCCACGCGTCGGCGCTGCGCCTCGTTCTTCGGCGCGTACCGCTCGGAGGACGGGATCATCGGGGTGCGCTCGCCGCTCTCCAGCTTCAGCTGCGCGCGCTTGGCGTTGATCGGCTCGTCCATGATCTTGGCGTGCAGCTTGAGGATCGCGTCCAGGAGCATCTCCGGGCGCGGCGGGCAGCCCGGCAGGTACATGTCCACCGGCACCACGTGGTCCACGCCCTGCACCACGGCGTAGTTGTTGAACATGCCGCCGCTGGAGGCGCACACGCCCATCGCCAGCACCCAGCGCGGTTCCGGCATCTGGTCGTAGATCTGCCGCAGCACCGGCGCCATCTTGTTGGTGACCCGGCCGGCCACGATCATCAGATCGGCCTGCCGCGGCGTGGCGGAGAACCGCTCCATGCCGAACCGCGCGATGTCGTAGCGGGAACCGCCGACCGTCATCATCTCGATGGCGCAGCAGGCCAACCCGAACGTCGCGGGCCACATCGAGGTCTTCCGCGTCCAGTTGACGAGCTTTTCCACGTTGGCCAACAGGATGCCGTTGGGCAACTGCGCTTCGATTCCCATCCGCGGCACTCCCTTCCACAATCGACGCTGACCGTGCTCGTGACCGCCCGGTCAGTTCCAGTCGAAGCCACCTCGCCGCCACACGTAGAGGTCGGCGAATCCGAACGTGAGGATGAACAGCACCACGGCTCCCGCGCCCCAGAGCCCGAGCGCGTCCGCGGTCACCGCGTAGGGGTAGAGAAAGACCATCTCGATGTCGAAGAGGATGAACATCATCGCGGTCAGGTAGTACGAGACCGGCATCCGGCCGCCGCCGATCACCGGCTGCGGCGAGGGCTCGATGCCGCACTCGTAGGCGTCGAGCTTCGCCTTGTTGTAGCGGCGGGGGCCGACGAGCGGAGCGATCGTGACCGAGAACAGCGCGAACGCGAACGCGAGCGCCAGCAACAGCACGAGCGGGATGTAGGGATCGAGCATTCCCCTGCCCTCCGGATCTTCCCCGCTTCCGCGGGGCACATCGTCGGCCCCCGCCGAGACGCACGTCACGTCTCAGAGGTCGGGCCACACTCTATGCGGTCGGGTGTGTCGTCTCCGTAGTGAGGCGAACCTAACTTTATGATGTCTCGCACACTTGCGAGCACATCTGACCAGACTCGCGCCATCAGGCGCTAGGGGTGAGACGAGTAGTGGTGCTGATCACACGGTCCATCACGTCCCCGCCCTTCTCGTCGTAGAGATTTGCCAACAGTTTCAACACGAAACGCATCAGCACGGTCCTCGGTAGACCATGCTTCGTAGCGGTGCGCATGACCACCGGATTGCCAATCAACTTGCTGAAGATGTTGCCCATCCGGAAGTAGCCGCCCAGCGCCTGCTGCACCGCCACCGGGTACCGGCGCAGCGCCTGCTCCCGGGAGAACCCGTCCGGGCGGGCCAGCGCGTGCACCACGCACTCGGCGGCCAGCGCCGCGGATTCCATCGCGTAGGCGATGCCCTCGCCGTTGAACGGGTTGACCATCCCGCCCGCGTCGCCGACGAGCAGCAAGCCGTTGCGGTAGTGCGGCGTCCGGTTGAAGCCCATCGGCAGCGCGGCGCCGCCGATCCGCCCGGTCGCGTTCTCCTCACGGAAGCCCCACTCCTCCGGCGTGCCGTCCAGCCAGGAGCGCAGCAGCTGCCGGTAGTCGGTCTTGCCGTAGGCCTTGGAGGTGGACAGGATGCCCAGCCCGACGTTCACCGTCCCGTCGCCCATCGGGAAGATCCAGCCGTAGCCCGGCAGCAGCGTGGGCTTGGCCGGGTCCGAGCGGTCCCACAGCTCCAGGTGCGATTCCAGGAAGTCGTCCTTGGTGCGCGGGCTGGTGTAGTAGCGCCGCACGGCAACGCCCATCGGGCGGTCCTCGCGCTTCTCGATGCCGACCGACAGCGCCAGCCGCGCGGAGACGCCGTCGCAGGCCACCACCAGCGGCGCCCGGTAGGTGACCGGCGTGCGCTCCGGCCCGGTCTTGGCGGTCACCCCGGTGATCCGGCCGGTCCGCTCGTCGGTGACCGCGCCGGTCACCGTGGTCTGCTGGACCAGCCGGGCGCCGGCCCGCTGCGCGTTGCGCGCGAGCAGGTCGTCGAAGTCGTTGCGCGGCCGCACCACGCCGTACGGCGGGAAGCTGGCCAGGCTCGGCCAGTCCAGCTCGACCTCGACCCCGCCACCGACCACCCGCAGGCCGCGGTTGTGCAGCCAGCCCGCTTCCTCCCGGGTGTCGATGCCGAGGTCGATGAGCTGCTTGACGCCGCGCGGGGTGATGCCGTCGCCGCAGACCTTCTCCCGCGGGAAGACGCTCTTCTCCAGAAGCAGGACGTCCAGGCCGGCCCTGGCCAGGTACGTCGCCGCCGTCGATCCGGCAGGCCCGGCCCCGACGACGATCACCTCCGCGTCGTCGTCCGGTCGACGGCGGCTGGTGGCGCTGGTCATGACACTCCTTGAGCTAGTGCAGTGCGCGGTGCGACCGCCCCCTCCCGGCGGACCGCACCGGGAACCCGCTTGTGAACGAGTTCACTAACTTCCGAGTTTATGCCGGACAAAGGCCGCGATCGACCCCTGCGGCTACGCCACCCGAGTGACCATCGCCCCAGCTAGAACCAGCCCTGGACCGATCGGACGACCCCGACCGGACCACTTCTCCAGCTGGTTCAGGAGGGGTCCCGGTCCCGTCGCCGGAGCGTCGTTGGCCGCTCCCGGCGCACCCCGCCGCCCGAAGACCTCCAGCACCTCGGCACCGTTCGGCCGCGCTGCCGCCGCTGCGGTGATCTCCCCCGTGGAGCTCACGGCTGCCCGTTCGCGCTGGTCAAAGCCAGCTTCGGCAGCTATTCGCGGATCGGCATCGCGAGCAAGCGGGAGCTGAGGGTCTTGCCGTGGGTGTCCAGGGCCAGGGAGGTCGTCACGCCGCCTTCGAGCGCTCGGTGGCAGGTGAACTGGAGGGCTCGGAGGTTCGGGAGCTCCCAGCGGCGGACCTCGCCGCGGACCGCCAGGTGCTCGCGCACGCGGTCGGCCGTCACCTCGCGGACCAGCAGGTCGTAGTCCTCGTCGCGGTGCGGGAACAGCGACAGCGTCGAGGTGTCGCCCTTGTCCCCGGCCCGGCAGTGGGCGATGTCATGCAGCAGCACCGTCGGCCTCCAGCACGGTCACGCGGGTTTCCACCTCGGAGCGGGGGATCAGCGTCGAGACGATCCCGATCACCTCGCGGACGTCGGTGCGGACGCCGCCGCCACCGGCCGGTCCGTTGGTGTAGAGCGATTCGACCTCGTGGCACACCAGGTCGGCGAGCTCCGGGTCCGGGGCCAGCGCGGCGACCCGCAGCCGGCACTCGTCGGCTCTCCCGAGGACGTCGGCGCGGATGCGCAGGCCGGTGCCGCGCAGCCGGGTGGTGACGACGTCGGCCGCCAGGCGGGCTCGGCGGTCGGCGTTCGGCCCGGCGTAGGAGATCCCGCACTCCGCGCGGTGCCCGGCGCGGTAGCCGACGCTGACCTTCAGCTCCGCTGGCCGCGGCCTGCCGATCGCGCCGCTGATCCGGACCCGGTCCGCCGCGACCTGCTCCGCGCGCACCTCGCGGAAGTCCAGCACCACGTCGGGCGTGCGGTAGCCCGCCGGGTCGGTCACCTCGTAGAGCAGCTGCTCGCGCACGGTCGCGGTGGAGACCAGCCCTCCGGTGCCCGGGAGCTTGCCGATGACCGCGGTTCCGCCGGGTTCCACTGCGGCATGGGGGAACCCGAGGTCCGCCAGGTCCGGCACCTCCTTCGCGCCGGGATCGGCGAAGTAGCCGCCGGTGACCTGCCCGGCGCACTCCAGGACGTGGCCGACGAGCGTTCCGGCCGCCATCCGCTGCCAGTCGTCGAGGTCCCAGCCGAGCCGGTGCGCCATCGGAGCCAGGAACAGCGAGGGATCGGCGACCCGGCCGGTCAGCACCACGTCCGCGCCGGTGTCCAGGGCGGGCAGCAGCGCATCGGCGCCGAGGTAGGCGTTGGCCGAGACGACCTCGCCGTGAGCGGCCAGCGCGATGCCGTCCTCCAGCGCGGGTGCGCGCAGGTCCAGCCGGTCCAGCACGTCGTCGCCGGTGACCACCGCGATGCGCCCGCGCAGCCCGGATTCCACCAGCAGGTCGCGGGTGGTCTCGCCCGCCGCGATGGGGTTCGCCGCGCCCATGTTGGTCACCACGCGGACGCCGTTGCCGATGGCGACCGGCAGCAACGGGCGGAAGCGGGCGCGCAACCGCGGGTCGTGGCCCAGCGCCGGGTCGCGGAGGCGGCGCTGCTGGCCGAGCGCGATGGTGCGCTCCGCCAGGCACTCCAGCACCAGGTCGTCCAGCTCGCCGCGCGCCGCCAGCTGCACCGCGGGCTCGATCCGGTCGCCGGCGAACCCGGCTCCGCTGCCGATCCGCATCACAGCACCCCCGTCAGCAGAGCGACCGCCGTCATCACCAGCGTCGTGCCGAACGCCCACTTGAAGGCGAACCGCTGGTGCTCGCCGAGGTCCACCCCGCTCATCCCGAGCAGGATGAACGTCGAAGCGGTCAGCGGGCTGAGCGGGAAACCGGTGGTCATCTGGCCGAGGATCGCCGCCCGGCCGATGGCCGCCGGGTCGCCGCCGAGCGCCGCGCTCGTCTCGGCCAGCACCGGGACGATCCCGTAGTAGAAGGCGTCCGGGGTGAACACCAGGCTCAGCGGCATGCTCGCGATGGCCGTGCCCACCGGCAGCAGGCCCGCCGCCGAGTCCGGGATCACCGAGACCAGGCCCTCGGCCATCGCGCCGATCATCCCGGTGCCGGTGAGGATGCCGGTGAACACGCCCGCCGCGAAGATCACCGCGACCACCAGCACCACGTTGTAGGCGTGCTTGGTGAGCAGCTCCTGCTGCGCCGCCCAGCTCGGCCGGTTGATCAGCAGCGCCACCAGGAAGGCCAGCAGGAACAGCACCTCCAGGTCGGCGAGCTGCGCCAGCAGGCAGCCCACCAGCACCACCGTGAGCAGCGCGTTGATCCAGAACCGCACCCGGTCGGCGCCGGTGAGCCGGGGCCGCTCGGCGACGTCGAGCTCGACCACGCCGAGCCGCTTGCGCTCGCCGCGGCCGATCAAGTACGCCGCCACCAGCACCCACAGGACGCCCGCCAGCATCGCGGGCAGGACCGGGAGGAACAGCTGGCCGCTGTCCAGGTGCAGCGCGGCCATCGCGCGGGCCGTCGGGCCGCCCCACGGCACCATGTTCATCACGCCCGCCGCCAGGCAGACCACCCCGGCCAGCACCACCCGGCGCATGCCGAGCCGCTGGTAGATCGGCAGCAGCGCGGAAACGGTGATCAGGAACGTGGAGGCGCCGTCGCCGTCGAGCGCGACCAGCAGGGTCAGCAGCGCGGTGCCCACGGTGATCTTCATCGGGTCGCCGCCCGCCCAGCGCAGGATCCGGGCGACGGCCGGGTCGAACAGCCCGGTGTCGACCATCAGGCTGAAGTAGAGCACCGCGAAGGTGATCATGATGGCCACCGGGGCGACGGTGACCAGGCCGTCGGCGATCATCCCGCCCAGCCCGGCGCCGAACCCGCTCACCAGCGCGGCCGCGATCGGCACCAGGGTGAGCGCGAACAGCACCGAGACCCGGCGGGACAGCACCAGCGCCAGGAAGACCCCGACGGTGAGGAATCCGCTCACGGCGAGCATGCGCACCTCCGAACTCGAACGGAGGAACTGTGATCCGCATCGCCCATGCGGGTCAAGCAATAGTTAGTGATAGATTCATGCCCCGTGAGCATGGACCTGACGATGCAGCAGCTCCGGCTGGTGCTGGCCGTGCACGACGCGGGCAGCTTCACGCTCGCCGCCGAACGCCTCCACCTGGCCCAGTCGTCGATGAGCCGAACGGTCCGCGAGGTCGAGCGGCGGCTGGGCATCGCGCTGTTCGAGCGCACCACCCGCAACCTGACGAGCACGCCGGAGGGCCGCGAGTTCTGCCGGGTCGCGCGGCAGGTCGTCGAGTCGTTCGACGCCGGGATCAACCACTTCCAGGGATTCCTCGCCGGGAGCCGCGGGCGGGTGCGCATCGCGGCGCTGCCGTCGCTGGCCGCGATCCTGCTGCCGCCGGTGGTGTCCGCCTACCGCGCGACGCACCCGGACGTGGAACTGTCCATTTCGGACGCGATGTCGGACGAGGTGCTGCAGCAGGTCCGCGCCGGGATCGTGGACCTGGCGCTCACGGTGGTCGCCGAGCCGCTGCCGGACCTGCACGTCAAGCCGATCGCCACCGACCGGTTCTGCTGCGTCTTCCCGCCGCGGCACCGGTTCGCCGCGCAGCGCGGCCTCACCTGGTCGAACCTGGCGGGCGAGCCGCACATCGCCTTCGACCCGAGCAGCAGCATCCGCCAGCACGCCGAACGCGCCTTCGGCGCGGCGAAGATCCGCCCGGACGTGGTGCTGGAGTCCAGCAACATCACCACGGTCGCGGGCCTGGTCGCGGCGGGCCTCGGCGTGGCGGTGGTGCCGGGCCTGGTGCTGCCGCTGGTCCGGTTCGCCGGCCTGGAGCACCGAGCCCTGACCGAGCCGGAGACCAGCCGCCGCATCGCGGTGGTCCGCAACCCGCACCGCCCGCTGGCGGCGGCCTCGAAGGCCTTCATCACGGCGATCACCCACCGCGCCGAAACCCCGCTACCCCCGGAAACCACCTGGCTCTGACCAAACCGGCACCCGATACCCCGGAACGCACCCCACGCTCCCGCGCACGACCCCACGCAATTTCAATTGAAATCGAACGTCAAATTTCAATTGAAATCTCATGTGCAATTTCAATTGAAATTGCGGACCGTCGGTGTGTCGGCGTCCGACACGCCGGTGGCGCGTCGGGTGACCGGGCAATTTCAATGGAAGTCGTGGGCGTGATTTCCATTGAAGTTTCGGCGTGTCCGACGGCTCAGGAGGGCTTCACCGCGCGGTGGATCGCCACGACTCCGCTGGTCAGGTTCCGCCAGGCGACGTCCGTCCAGCCGGACTCGGCGATCAGCTCCGCCAGGGCACGCTGGTCCGGCCACTCGCGGATCGACTCCGCCAGGTAGACGTAGGCGTCCGGGTTCGACGAGACCGCGCGGGCGATCGGCGGCAGCGCGCGCATCAGGTAGTTCAGGTAGATCGTGCGGAACGGCTGCCAGGTCGGTGTGGAGAACTCGCACACCACCAGCCGGCCGCCCGGGCGCACCACGCGCTGCATCTCCCGCAGCCCGGCCGCGGTGTCCACGAGGTTGCGCAGGCCGAAGGAGATCGTCACCGCGTCGAAGGACTCGTCCGCGAAGGGTAGCCGCAGCGCGTCCGCGGCGACCATCGGCACGCCGCGGTGCCGACCGACCGAGAGCATGCCCAGCGAGAAGTCCGCGGCCACGCACCAGGCGCCGGACCGGGAGAACTCCTCGGTCGACACACCGCTGCCCGCCGCCAGGTCGAGCACGCGCTCGTCGCGCTTGGGCGACAGCGCCCGCCTGGTGACCTCCCGCCACCGGCGGTCCTGGCCGAAGGACAGCACGGTGTTGGTCAGGTCGTACCGGCGCGCGACACCGTCGAACATCGCGGCGACTTCGCGAGGGTCCTTGTCCAAACCTGCCCGAGACACACCCGCAGCGTACGTGGCCGACCCGCCGCCGGCGTCACGCGGCCAGCGGTTGCTCGCCCGAGGCGACCGCGTCGTAGTGCCCGATCAGCTGCTGGCACAGCGCCGGCCAGGTCCGCCCCGCGACCGCCTCGCGCGCAGCCGCGCCGAACCGCCCGCGCAGATCGGCATCGCGCAGGGACTCGACCGCGGCGCGCAGCGCCTCCGCGTGGACGTCGGCGTCGTGGGCGGGCAGCAGGTAGCCGGTGCGGCCGTGGTCGACCAGGTCGCGCGGGCCACCCGCGTCCGGGGCCACCACCGGAACGCCCGAGGCCATCGCCTCCTGGACCGCCTGGCAGAACGTCTCGTGCGGGCCGGTGTGCACGAACACGTCGAGGCTGGCGTAGATCCGCGCCAGCTCGTCGCCGGTGCGCTGGCCGAGGAACACCGCGTTCGGCACCGCGTCGGCCAGCCGCTCGCGGTCCGGGCCATCGCCCACCACGACCACCCGCACGCCCGGCATCCCGCCCAGCGCCGCCAACCGCTCGATGCGCTTCTCCGGGGCGAGCCTGCCGACGTAGCCGACCAGCAGCTCACCGTCCGCGGCGAACTCGCGCCGCCAGCCCGGATCCCGCTGCTGCGGTGAGAAACGCGCCGTGTCCACGCCCCGGCCCCAGCGGTGCACGCGCGGAATCCCGTGCTGCTTAAGCGTTTCCACCGCCCAGGTCGACGGCGCCAGCGTCCGATCGGCCGCGCCGTGCAGGCGCCGGATCCACCGCCACGCCGCTCGCGCGGTCAGGCCAAGCCCGTAGGACGCGGCGAAACCCGCGACATCGGTCTGGTACACCGCGACCGTCGGCACGCCCAGCCGCCGAGCCGCCGCCAGACCCCGCGCCCCGACGACGAACGGCGACGCCAGGTGCACGACATCCGGCCGGAATCCCTGCAAGCCGCGCAGCAATCGCCGCGTCGGAAAGCCGATCGGCAACGACGACACCACCGGCAGGTCCACCGCGGGCAGCCGGATCACCGGGAAACCCGCGTACTCGTCCGGGCCGGCGCCGGGCGCGATGACGAGCGCCGAATCTCCCCGGCGCCGCAAGTGCTCCAGCACTCGCAGCACCGAATTCGTCACCCCGTTGATCTGCGGCAGGAAGCTCTCGGTCACGATCGCTATGCGCACGCGCATCACCGTCGCGCTCCGGGTCGGCGAGCAGTCGACCGCAATGTGACGGCACCGCCAACGGCAACCGAAGATGTCGTTTCCCGCCACCGGGAGAACCGGCCTCCCCGGAGGAGACGGTTGCAGCGCGCAATCGTGATCTGCCTCTCCACCAGCTGTCACCTGAGCGTTGCGCGCCGGTCACTCGCCGCACGGAACCTGGGGCGGCATGACGGTCCTGCCTACCCCGCCGGCGCAGAGCGACCCGGCGCTGGTCTCGCGAGCGTTCGAAGTCGCCGGTCGACTCGCCAACGACGCCGCGGACGTGATCATCGCGACCGCGGGGCGCGGGGCGCAGCCCGCCCCGACCGAGTCCCCGTTCGACTGGGTCACCGACACCGGCCGCACCCTGGAGCGGCACACCCGGCGGGTGCTGGCCGACGAGTTCCCCGGCATCCCGGTGTTCGGCGAGGAGTTCGACGCGGCGCCGACCACCGTCGCCGAGCACTGGGCGGCCCGCGCCGGGACGGCCAAGTTCCGCTGGTCGGTCGACCCGGTCGACGGCACCGCGAACTACGTCGCCGGGCTTCCCTGGTGCACCTACAGCCTGGCCATGCTCGACGAGCACGGCCCGGTGGTCGGGGTGGTCGCCGATCCCTACCGCACGCAGATCTACGCCGCCGCCCGCGGCCGCGGCATGCGGGCGAACGGAAGTCCGGTGCGGTTGAGCGAACAGCGCGAAACCCGCGGCGGGATCGTGTGCACCGAGCTGACCAGGACGGGTCCGTGGCGGGGCATGGACCGGTTCATCACCAACGCCACCGGCGCGCAGGTCGGCGTCCGCCTGCTGGGTTCCCCGGCGCTGGCGATCACGCAGGTCGCGCTCGGGCACGCGGTGGCCGCGGTGCTGGATTCCTACGAGGAGTGGGACGTCGCAGGGGCGCTCGCGCTGGCGACCGAAGCCGGGGCGACCGTCCTGGACCGCCGCGGCGAACCGAAACCGCTACCGCTGGACGGACTGCTGGTGGCGGCGCCCGGCGTCGCCGCCGACGTGCACGACTGGTGGTACCAGGCAGTCGCGCGGAGCTGACCGCGACCGGGCTCACCGCGGTGGGTGGTTGCGCCGGAACCTGCGCAATTTCAATTGAAATCAGACGTCCAACTTCCATTGAAATTGCAGGAGGTTGTCCACAACCGTCGGTGTGTCGTGGGGCAACACGCCGTTGAACCGCAACTTCAATTGAAATCAGACGTGAGATTTCAATTGAAGTTGCAGAGGTTCGGGGTTGGGTGAGCCGTGGCCCGGTGGGGTCTGGGGTCTCAGGCCCCAGGGTTTCAGGACGCGAGTAGCACGGCGCGGACGCCAAGACGCGGGCGGCAGGGCGCGG
>NZ_FNVB01000008.1:61580-237536 GCF_900108315.1 Saccharopolyspora kobensis
CAGGGCGCGGACGCCAGGACGCGGGCGGCAGGGCGCGGACGCCAGGACGCGGGCGGCAGGCCGCGGGTAGTACGGCGCGTGCAGTAGGCGCGGGCGGCAGGGTGCGGCAGCAGGACGCGGGCAGCACGGCGCGGGTAGCAGGACGCGGGTAGCACGGCGTGGGTAGCGGGGTTTGGTTTTAGGCTGCGGGTAGGAGGGTGCGTGTTGGGGTTGAGCCCGGTTTCGGGCCGAAGACCGCCGACATCGGGCGCAGCAGGGGGAATTGCTCTCGGAGGACGACCACCTGCTGGTGGACCCGGGCCAGGTCCGGGTCGGCGACCAGCTCGACGACCGCTTCCAGGATGTGGTCGGTGACCATGCCGAAGCGCACCACCGCGTCCTCCAGCTGACCCCGCACCCGGCTCAGCACCGCGGCATCGGCGCTCGTCAGCCCGCGCCCCAGCTCGGCGAGCGCGCGGACGTTCGGCAGCTCGGCGTCCATGCGGCGCACCACCGCCTGGAGGTTCTGCCGGGCCCGGGTGGAGGAGACCGCGTCCACCGCCCGCGCCGCCCGGTGCACGGCCTGCTCGCACCGGCGGACGTCGTGCAACCAGCGGTCCTGCGGCTGCGCCCGGAGGGGCTGCACCGCGGCGGGCTGCGGCAGCGCGGCCGGTTCGGGCCGCGCTCTCCTGGTGCGGGCCACCAGCACCACTCCGGCCCCGCAACCACCCGCGACCAGTGCGATCAGCACCTGCAACCAGAATCCGTCCACGTCGGGTCGTCCTTCCACTCGGCCGCGAGCAGCCGTCGAAACCGGTGTCCGCGCCCGCGATCGCCGGGTTCGACGTCGTGTGCCGGACCGTGGTTCCCGGGCGTCTCCCGATCACTCTGCTCCGATCCCGCCCGGACTTCTTGGGGAAAAGTACTCAATCTCGCCGCCGCCCCGGTCTGCGTAGTCGCGGCACCGCACCGGTCAGTTCCCCGGACTGGTTCCGTTTCCGCTGGTCAGTCCTCGTGAGTGCGGCGCCACAGCACCACGGGTCACCACCAGCGGAAATGGAGTCGGCAAGGGGGATTTCGCGCGCTTCTGGTCAGCCGGAGCGGGCGAGGTACTGCAGGTCGGCGATGAGGAACTCGAAGTCGCCGGTGTGCGCGCCGTCGCGGCCGCCGGGGCGGGCGAACACGCCGAAGTCGGGCGGCTCGGGGAGCCGGAGGCGGGCCACCGAGGCGACCTCGTCCAGCACGCCGCGCACCTCGTCGCGCACCCGCGCCGGGTCGACGCCGCAGCCGAGGTCGTCCATCCGCGCCTCCACCGGGTGCGGGACGAACAGCTCGGCGGTCAGCGGCCAGATGCGCTGGAGACCGGCCGCCATCCGCCGGGCCGAATCCGCGTCGCCGTCGCCGAAACGGATCACCCACTGGGCCGCGTGGTCGCGGTGCCGCGCGAGCCGGTTCAGCGAGCCCGCCGCCAGGTCGGCCAGCACCGCGTCGCGGCTGCCCGCCAGCCGCTCGAAGACCGCGTGCCGCCACGCCGCGAACAGCAGCAACCTGGCCATGGTGGTGGGGAAATCACCGCCCGGCCCTGGACCGCAGTCGATCTCGACGAGCCGGACGTTGTGGAAGTCCGCGGCCTGCCGGGCGTAGGCCAGGCGGTCCTCGTCCCGCCCCGCGCCCTCGACCTCACCCGCGCGGCGCAGCAGAACTCGCGCCTGCTCCACGAGGTCGAGCGCGATCCGGCCGAGCGCCGCGCACTCCTCCAGCTCCAGCGCGCGCACTCCCCACTCGGTCAAGCGGTGCGCGAGGACCAGCGCGTCGTCGCCCAACATCGCGCAGTACTGCGAGAGTTCCCCGGCGAGCACTCCCCCGGGCACCGACCGATCCACAGTGGACGTGACCGGCGCGCCGAGCACCCACTGCTGCACGTCCGCTGCGCCCGCTCGCGCTTCCCTGACGTTCATCATGGCGACCTCGCAAGCCGGGACCGACTCCCCAGTCCGGCGGGATGTCGACGGGCCAGTCCAGTGTCACACCGCGCGACCCGCTCGGGGAACCCCGCTCAGCGGCCCCGGCGATCCGAGTCAGCGGGTCGCGTTGCGGCGGAAGAGCCAGTACAGGGGCAGCAGGACCGCCCACAGGACCGCGAGGCCGCTGCCCACCGGGAGGAACGACAGCGTCGCGTTGCGGCCCGCCACGCGGACCAGGTCGGGGTTGCGCGAGTCGAACTCCACCCGCACCAGCTGCCCGGTCTGCAGGTCGGTCGGGTACAGGACACCGTTCGGCGGGATGTAGACGCGGCCCTGGTCGGTGTTGAAGCGCACCGCGGTCCGCGTCAGCGAGGTGTCGACCACCTCGGCGACCGCCTCGCCCCTGGACTCCTCGATGGTCCGGTCGTTGATGAAGCAGGCGATGATGATCGACAGCCCCATCGCGGTCATCAGCACGCCCAGCACCAGGACCCCGCGGGCGGCGCGCGTCCAGCCCTTGCGACGCGCCGGTCGCGCCACCGTCCGGTCACCTTCCGTGCTGGATCCGGTCACCGAGTCGGCCGCGTTCGGTACCGCCGCGTCGCTCGCCACGGTGACCGATTGTAAGTGCCGCGCCCTCGCGACCCCGCACGGCTTCGGTGTCGGCCACCACTTCGGGCCCGGCGCATACCCTCCAGGAGTGGCGACTACATCCCGGCCGCTGGTGGCGCGAAGCCGCCGGCTCGAACCAGGTGACCCCCGACACGACCGCCCGCTGCTGGAACTGCTGCCCGGCGGTTCGGCGCTGAGCTGGGTCCGCGACGGCGCCGGGCTGGTCGGCTGGGGCTGCGCGGCCCGCCTGGAGGTGTCCGGTCCCGACCGCTTCGAGCGGGCCGACGCCTGGTGGCAGCAGCTGTGCGAGCGGGCCGAGGTGGTCGACCCGGTGGGCCTGCCCGGTTCCGGCCCGGTGGCCTTCGCCAGCATGGCCTTCGCCGACCACCCCGGGCACTCCGCGCTGGTGGTGCCGGAGGTCGTGGTCGGCGAGCGCGACGGGGTGCGCTGGATCACCACGATCGGCGACGGGGCGGCCGAGGCGGACGAGCCCGAACCGGTCCGGCCGCCCGGCTTCGTCTCCTACGGCGACGGGCAGCTCTCCGCCACCGGCTACCGGCAGGCGGTGGCCGAAGCCGTCGGCCGGATGCAGGAGCCCGGTGGCCTGGCCAAGGTCGTTCTCGCGCACGACCTGCTGGCCACCACCTCGGAGCCGCTGGACATGAGGTTCCTGCTGCACAACCTGGCCGCCCGCTACCCGTCGTGCTGGACCTTCGCGGTCGACGGGCTCGTCGGCGCCACGCCGGAGCTGCTGCTGGAGCGGACGGGTTACGAGGTCCGCTCCCGCGTGCTGGCCGGCACGATCTGGCCGCGCGAGGGCCACAGCACCGAGCAGCTCGCCGCGGAACTGCTGTCCTCCGAGAAGAACCGCCACGAGCACGCCTACGCCGCGGAATCCCTGGCCGTGCGGCTGCGCCCGTTCTGCAGCGACCTCGTCGCGCCCGACGAGCCGGAGGTGCTCCAGCTGCGCAACGTGCTGCACCTGGCCACCAACGTCGAGGGCAAGCTCAGCGACGCCGACGGCCGGGCGGCCACGCTGCTGCGGCTGGCCGCCGCGGTGCACCCGACGGCGGCGGTCGGCGGCACGCCCACCGAGGACGCGGTCCGGTTGATCAGCGAGCTGGAAGGCATGGACCGCGGCCGCTACGCGGGGCCGGTGGGCTGGCTGGACGGCAGCGGCAACGGCGAGCTCGGCGTCGCGATCCGCTGCGCCCAGGTCGAGGACGCCGCTGCGCCCGGCGGTGAAACCGGGCGCAGCGGCGGGAAGTTGCGGTTGTTCGCCGGATGCGGGATCGTGCCCGACTCCGACCCGGACCTCGAGGTCGCGGAAGCGGAGGCGAAGCTCCTCCCCGTCCGGGAAGCCCTCGAAGGCCTGCACTGAGCGGTGGGGCCGCTTGCAGCGGCGAACCGCGATCTCGAAACTCGGCACCACGCCAACCGGCACGCCGCGGGTTCTCAGAGGCTTCCTCGCCGGGACGGCCCGTTCCCGTGCATCGAGGAACGGGATCCCGCAGTCGAGAAAGCCTCTGAGGTTCCGCTATCCGCACCGCCACGCAGGGCGAGTGCTCACGTCAACTCAGTGGTCGTGCAGGAGCGAGTGCGTGTGGTCGAGCTCGGCCACCGCCGCGGGCGGGGCGACCGACGCGCGCAGCGCGCTGGCCGGGACACCGGTGGCCTCGCCGACCGGCGGCTTGCCCTTGGTGAACAGCCAGGCGTTGAACAGCTCGTCCAGCTGCTTGCCGGACTTCTGCTCGGCCAGCTCGATGAACTCCTCGACGGTCGCGGTGCCGTACTGCTTCTGCGCCACCCAGGTGCGGACGGTGTCGAGCAGCACCTCGTCGCCGACCACGTTGCGCAGCGCCTGCAGCGTCATCGCCCCGCGGTCGTAGACCGCGCTGTGGAACACCGCGTCCTTGCCCGGGTCACCCGGAGCGACCTGCCAGAACGGGTCGTCGGCCGGGTACTGCGCGTAGTAGTGGTCGAACAGCTCCTGCGCGGTGCCGGTGCCCTGCGCCTCCGACCAGAGCCACTCCGCGTAGGACGCGAAGCCCTCGTTGACCCAGATGTTGCGCCAGGTGTCGACCGAGACCGAGTCGCCGAACCACTGGTGCGCGAGCTCGTGCACCACCACCGAGGTGTTCGCGCCCTTGCGGAAGAACAGGTGGCTGTAAGTGGGCCGGGTCTGGTTCTCCAGCGCGAAGTTCATGCCCTCCGAGGACACCAGGCCGCCCTGCGCCTCGAACGGGTACTCGCCGAGCACGCCGCTGAGGAACTCCAGGACCTCCGGGCTGCGCTCGACGCTGGCCTTCGCCGGGCCTTCGAGCTCGCCGAGGCCTTCCGAGTAGGCGCTGACGTAGGGCTGCCCGAACGCACCGGTCCGCGCGTTGACCTCGTACTGACCGGCGCCGAAGAACGCGAGGTAGGTCGCGGTCGGCTTGGTGGTGCGCCACTTCCAGGTCGTCCACCCGGCCAGGCTGCTGGTGTCGGTGTGCACGCCGTTGGCGATGGCCTCGGTGCCCTCCGGCACGGTGATCGCGATGTCGAAGGTCGCCTTGTCCCGCGGGTGGTCGTTGCCGGGGAACCACCAGGCGGAGATCTCCGGCTGGCCGACCGCCAGCGCCCCGTCCGAGGTGCGGATCCACGGGTTGAGCCCGTCGACCTCGACGGTGGAGGGCACGCCCTCGTAGTTCACGACGAACGTCGCCAGGCTGCCTTCCGGCAGCGTCTCCGACGGGGTCACCGTGAGTTCTGTGCCGTTCTGCGAGAACTCCGCGGGAAGTCCGTTGACCAGCACCGACTTCGGCGTCAGCGCGAAGTCCAGGTTGAACGCGGTCAGGTTCTGCGTCGGCTTCGCCACGATCGTCGTGGTGCCGCGCAGGTGGTCGTCCGCGGGTTGGTAGCGCAGCTGGATGTCGTAGTGCGAGACGTCGTAGCCGCCGTTGCCGTAGCCGGGGAAGTAGTCGTCACCCGCGCCGGGCGCACCCGGTCCGTCACCACCGGCCAGTGCCGGGGATGCGAAAAGCGCCGTCGCACAGCAGGCCGCGGCCGCCGCTCGCAGGCCGTGTCGTCGGAACACCTGCCACCTCCTCGAATTCGTGCTCCGGAGGGAGCCTAGAGAAGGTCATGACCAGCAGGTGGTCTTTTGGTTCGGCACGTTTTTCCCATTCTGCGGCGGAATCCGCGAATCACCCCGATGGGCCACGGCGATGCGCTGCGATCTGCGGAAACGCGGCCCGGCGCGCGCCGCGCCGGACGTCCCACCACATGGGAACGTGATCAGCCCAGCAGCGCGGAGCGGACGGCGGTCTGCAGGCGCTCGTGCACCGACCGCAGCACGGACCGCTCGGCCTGCACCTCGATCACGCGCAGGCCCGGCCGCCACCGCAGCGCCTCGACGAACTCGGACTGCTGGCGCACCAGTTCGTGCTCGACGCCGTGCGCGGCGCAGAGCTGCCCGAGGTCGGTGCCGTGCGGCGTGCCGAAGATCCGCTCGAACGACTCGCTGTGCTCCGGCCCGCCCTGCTCCAGCAGCGAGAAGATGCCGCCGCCGTCGTCGTTGAGCACGACGATCGTCAGGTCCGGCCGCTGCTCGTACGGCCCGAGCATCAGGCCGTTGCTGTCGTGCAGGAACGTCAGGTCGCCCAGCAGCGCGTAGGCCGGCTGCCCGTGCGCGATGGCCGCGCCGATCGCGGTCGACACCGTGCCGTCGATCCCGGCCACGCCCCGGTTGCGGTGCACGACGACGTCGGGCCGCTGCCGCGCGGCGAGCGCGACGTCGCGCGTCGGGTTCGACGAGCCGAGGACCAGCAGCGCGTGCTCCGGCATGGCGTCCACCACCGAGCGCGCCACCGCCGGGCCGTTCGGCCAGCGCTCCAGGTCAAGCGCGCCGTGCAGCGCGGCGGAGGCCTTCTGGTCGGCCTGCTGCCAGCCGGTGAGCCAGTCCGGATCGGCCGGTGCGGGCGTCGGCCCGAAGGTGTCGGCGACCTCCCGCAGGTTGTGCGCCGGTGCGGGCCAGTCGGCACCGCCGTGCGCGAGCAGCACCTCCACACCGGTGTCGGCCAGCAACCGCTGCACCTGCCGGAACACCGTCGGGCGCCCGACGCACAGCACCTGCTCCGGCCGGTGCTGCTGGACGAACTCCGGCAGCCCGAGCAGCCACATCCCGGTGCTGATCACCGCCGAGCCGGGCACGCCGACCGCGCCGACCTCCGACAGCACCGGCCAGCCGGACCGCTCGCCCCACTCGCCCGCTCCGCCGACGCCCGAGTCCGCCGCCAGCACCAGCCCGTGCCGGGCGCGGACGCGGGACAGCGCGCTGGGCACCCGCCCGGAGCCGGCGAGCTCCGTCCAGCGCGCGCCGTCCGGGCGGCCGTCCAGCGGCTCGGACCAGTCGGCGTCGCCGGAGGGCACCAGCGGCTCCCGGAACGGGAGGTTCAGGTGCACCGGGCCGCCGCGGACCTCGCCCTGCGCCGCGTGCCAGGCGCGGCACACCTGGCTGCGCCAGTAGGCGTTCTGCCCCGGCCGGTCCTCGGCGACCGCCAGCTCGTCGAACAGGCGGACCTCGGAGCCGAACATGCCGTGCTGGTCGATGGTCTGGTTGGCCCCGGCGGCCCGCAGCTCCGGCGGTCGGTCGGCGGTGAGCACGATCAGCGGCACACCGGAGTGGAAGGCCTCGCTGACCGCCGGGTGCAGGTTCGTCGCCGCCGTGCCCGACGTGCAGGCGACCGCGACCGGCGACTGCGAGCGCGCTGCCAGGCCGAGGGCCAGGAATCCGGCGCTGCGCTCGTCGATGCGCACGTGCAGCCGCAACCGCCCAGCGTGATCGGCCTTGTGCAGCGCGTAAGAGAGAGGTGCGTTGCGGGATCCCGGGGAGAGCACCACCTGCCGCACCCCGTTGCGGACGAGCTCGTCGACGATGACCTCAGCCTGAGCCGTGGACGGATTCAACCCATCACCTCTGAACCTCGTTGGCGGACCCCGGCTGGAGGAACATGGTCCTCCTCGCCCTCGTCCGCGCAGGCGCCGGGCTGCTGCGGGGAGGCCCCCGCGCCGGGCACTTGCTGCGCCTATTGTCCCAGGTGTGCAGAATCCCCGTGTCTCTGAGCTGTTCGATCCGGCTTCGTGGGAGCCCGTCGCGGGCTTCGACTTCACCGACATCACCTATCACCGCTGCGTCGAGGACGGCCCCGGGAAGGGCACCGTGCGGGTCGCCTTCAACCGCCCCGACGTGCGCAACGCCTTCCGCCCGCACACCGTCGACGAGCTGTACCGCGCGCTGGACCACGCGCGGATGACCAGCGACGTCGGCTGCGTGCTGATCACCGGGAACGGCCCGTCGAGCAAGGACGGCGGCTGGGCGTTCTGCTCCGGTGGGGACCAGCGGATCCGCGGTCGTTCCGGCTACCAGTACGCCGACGGCGAGACCGCCGACACGGTCGATCCGGCCCGCGCCGGGCGGCTGCACATCCTGGAGGTGCAGCGGCTGATCCGGTTCATGCCCAAGATCGTCATCGCGGTGGTGCCAGGCTGGGCCGCGGGCGGCGGGCACAGCCTCCACGTGGTGTGCGATCTCACGCTCGCCAGCGCCGAGCACGCCAAGTTCAAGCAGACCGACGCCGACGTGGGCAGCTTCGACGGCGGCTTCGGCTCCGCGTACCTGGCCCGCCAGGTCGGCCAGAAGTTCGCCCGCGAGATCTTCTTCCTCGGCCGCCCCTACACCGCCGAGCAGGCGCACCGGATGGGCATGGTCAACGAGGTCGTCCCGCACGAGGAGCTGGAGGCCACCGCGCTGCAGTGGGCCCGCGAGATCAACGGCAAGTCGCCGACCGCGCAGCGGATGCTCAAGTACGCGTTCAACGCCATCGACGACGGCCTGGTCGGCCAGCAGCTGTTCGCGGGCGAGACGACCCGCCTGGCCTACATGACCGACGAGGCGGTCGAGGGCCGCGACTCGTTCCTGGAGAAGCGCACCCCGGACTGGTCCGCCTTCCCCTGGTACTACTGATCAGCGGACCAGGCGCAGCCTCGCCGGGGCGCGACCGATGCGCAGCCGCTGGCCCCAGGTCAGGGTCAGGGCGTCCGATTCGATGCCGTCCCCGAAGGCGACGAGCTGGTCCGACTGGACCGTCAGCGCCAGCTCGTCGCCGGCGAGCTCCCCCTCCGTCATCGACGTTCCGGTGGCCGGTGACGGCCAGGCCTCGCGGACGAACCAGACCAGCCTGGGTTCCGGTGGGCGCGGCAGCCGGAGGCCGCTGCCGCGTTCGAGGGCGATCGAGCGGCACCAGCCGGTGGCACCGGTCCCGCTCGCGACGATGACGCCCGAGGAGGCCTGGGCCTCGGCTCCGGAGCCCGACGGCTGGAGCTCGTAGCGGGCCGTCTGGTGGCCCGGGTGCCCGATGAAGATCTCGTTGAGCGCCAGCAGCCGCTGGCCGTCGTCGAGCTGCGCCTGCACCATGGTCCGCTCCTCCACCTGGCCGGTGGCCCGGAGCAGCTCCGGGAGATCGCCGGGCGCGTGCGCCACCAGGGTTCCGGCGTTGCGGCCCGGCTCCGGGTCGATGCCGATGACCGGCTGGCCGTCGAGGTACTTCGCGGCGTTGGCCACCAGGCCGTCCTGCCCGACGACGACCACCACGTCGTCGGGCGCGAACAGGAACCGCGACACGTCCGCGCGCTCGACGACACCGCGCCGCCAGTCGACCGGCACCGCGGCCGCGACCCGGGCGATGGCGGCGGTGGTCCGCTCGTGCCGGTCCTCCAGCTCGGCGATGTCCCGGCCGCGGCCGCGGAGGAAGAACGCCGCCTGGCCGCGGGTGCCGTGCCGGGCGATGAGCTCCTGGTACTCGGTGCGCCGGTGCACGATGACGACGCGCGGTGCGGTGCTCATCGGGCTTCGCCGCCGAACTTGGCGAGCGCCTTGGTCAGCATGTCGGGGGTGAGCACCAAGGTGTCGATCTTGGGCAGGTTGCCCGCCAGCTCCTTCAGCGCCAGCCCGAGCAGCACGCCTTCGGGCAGGTCGCGGTAGGCGGCGACGTGGGCGGTCTCGGCGTCGCCGCGGGCCGCCCCGGCCAGCCGGACCTCCTCGGCTCGCGCCTCGGCCAACGTGACCTTGCGGCGGGCTTCCGCCTCGGTCGAGATGGCTCCCGCCGCGGCCGCTTCTTCGGCCTCGCGCCGGGCGTTGGCGCCGCGCTGGGCGACCAGCTGCTCCTCGCGCCGGGCCAGCTCGATCTTCGTCTGCAGCTCGTTCTCGCCGATCGCCCGCTCCCGCTCGACGGCGATGGCGCGGCGCTCGAAGGTCGCCTTGTCGGCCTCCTGCTGGACCAGTTCGCGGGTCGGGGTGCGCAGCGCCTTCTCCACCTCGGGCTCCGGCCGCACCGCCACCACCCGGACGCCGACCACCGCGATCCCCGTCTCCGCCAGCCGCTGGTCGGCGCCCAGCCCGGCGGCGATCACGTCGCGCACCGGGCCGACTCCGCCCGCCGTGGCAGCCGTCAGGTCGTCGCCCGCGAGCAGGTCGATCGCGTACTGCTGCGCGGTCTCGGTCAGCAGCCCGGCGACCTGGTCCAGCGGCGTCGCGCGCCAGCGACCGGTGTCCGGGTCGATCGAGAAGTCGATCCGGCCGGCCGCCGTCGCCGGGTCGGCGAACCGGTAGGTCACCGTCGCCTGCACCGTGACGTCCTGGAAGTCGCTGGTGCGGGCGTGGAAGAGCAGCGGCAGCTCGCGGTCGTCGGCGGGCACCTCGTTTAGCACCGCGCTGAGCGGGCGGAACCAGAACGACGCGCCGACGCCGGCGCGGACGGTCCTGCCGCGGCGAACGTGCTCGACGTAGGCGGTCGTCGATCCGCGCAGGTGCCGGACCAGCGGGTAGCGGGCGATGTCGGCCATGGGAGCCCTCCTCGTTTTCGTCAATCTGACGATAATCATGCCGGAGCCTAATCGTCAAACTGACGCTAAGTCGGTAGGCTGGGCCCATGGCAGAGTTCCCACCGTTCGCCGTCACGGCCGACCTGGTCGTCCTCACCGTGCGAGACGACGCCCTGCAAGCCCTGGTGATCCGCCGAGGGGAACCGCCGTACGAGGGCGACTGGGCGCTGCCCGGCGGATTCGTCCGCCCGGACGAGGACCTGGACACCGCCGCGGCCCGCGAACTGGCCGAGGAGACGGGGCTCTCCCGCGACCACGTCCACCTGGAACAGCTCGCCTCCTACGGCGCGCCCGACCGCGATCCGCGGATGCGCGTGGTGACGGTCGCCTACATCGCGCTGGCCGCCGACCTGCCGAGCCCGAACGCGGGCACCGACGCGGCCGACGCCCGCTGGCAGCCGGTGGACGAGCTGCTCGCCGGGCGGCGCCTCGCCTTCGACCACACCCGGATCCTCCACGATGGGGTGGAGCGGGCCCGCGCGAAGCTGGAGTACACGCCGCTGGCCACCGCCTTCTGCCCGCGCGAGTTCACCATCGCCGAGCTCCGCCGCGTCTACGAGGTGGTGTGGGGCACCGCCCCGGACCCGCGGAACTTCCACCGCAAGGCGACCAAGACGGAAGGCTTCGTCGAGCCGACGGAGCTCACCACGACCCGCGACGGCGGCCGCCCCGCCCGCCTGTACCGCGCCGGTCGCGCCCGCCACCTGCACCCGCCCCTGCTGCGCGGCGGAGAAGCCTGACCCGGCACCTTTCCCCTGGTCACCTACCGTGAGCGCTTTGGGGTGCCATAGCCCCACAAAACGCTCACGGTCCTTGGCCAGCGGAAACGGAACTTGAACTGGTGGTCGATGCCGAGGATCACGCGAGCGCCGCTCGGGAACCGGCCGACAATGGAGCGCATGTCGAGTGCCCGCCACCTGCAGCCGCTCCCCGTGCCGCCCGGCTCGGACGCCCTGGACGTCCTGCCCGCGCTGGAGCGGGCGCTGAACGGCGAGGGCCCGGCCCTGCTGCCGGTCCGCGGCGACGACGCCGCGGAGTCCCACCGGCTCACCGAAGCGCTGTCCGGCCCGCTGACCAGCGCGGAGGACTCCGCCGACGACCCGACCGCGCTGGTCATCGCCACCTCCGGCTCCACCGGTGCGCCCAAGGGCGTGCTGCTGACGGCCGCAGCCCTGCGCGCTTCGGCCGAAGCCACCCACCGCCGCCTCGGCGGGCCCGGTCACTGGCTGCTGGCGATGCCCGCGCACCACATCGCCGGGATCCAGGTCCTCGTCCGAGCGCTGCTCGCGGGAACCCGCCCGAGCGCCGTGGACACCGCCGGCGGCTTCCGCCCGGACAGCTTCGCCGCAGCCGCCCAGCACGTCCTCGCCGCGCACGGCCCGCACTACACCGCGCTGGTGCCGACCCAGCTGTCCCGGCTGCTCAGCGCGGGCGGTGACGGCCTCGCCTCGCTCCGGAAGTTCGACGCGGTGCTGCTCGGCGGCGCCGCCACCCCGCCCGCGCTGCTGGACCGCGCGCTGGCCGACGGCGTCCGCGCGACCACGACCTACGGCATGAGCGAGACCTCGGGCGGATGCGTCTACGACGGGCGGCCGCTGGACGTCGCGGAGGTCCGCGTCGACGGCGGGACCGGGCCGATCCTGCTGCGCGGACCGATGCTGGCCAGGGGCTACCGGCACCAGCCGGAGGCCGCCGCGTTCGCCGGTGGCTGGTTCCGCACCGGTGATCTCGGCCGCTGGCAGGACGGGCGGCTGGAGGTGCTGGGCCGCGCCGACGACATGATCATCACCGGTGGCGTCAACGTCGCCCCGCTGCCGGTGGAGCGGGTGCTCGCCGAGCAGCCCGGCGTCCGCGAGGTGTGCGTGCTCGGTGTGCCCGACCCGGAGTGGGGCCAGGCGGTCGCCGCCGCGGTCGTGCCCGCCGACCCGGCCGGACCACCGGCCGAACCGGAACTGCGCGCCGCCGTCCGCGCGCGGCTGAACGCCGCCGCCGCGCCGAAGCGCTTCGCCTTCCTCCCGGAACTGCCGCTGCGCGGCCCGGGCAAGCCGGACCGCCGGGCGCTGGCGGAGTTCTTCCAGGCCTGATCGCCGCTGGTCAGGAGCCGTGCGCGTTTCGGGACACCGGAGCGCGCGGGCCCTGGCACCGGGAGGCTGCCACGGCCGGGTGAAGCCGGTGCGCGAAGATGGCTGCCATGGCGACTGTTGCGCAGTGGATCGAGGGAGCTCGGATCCGCACCTTCCCGAACGCGATCGCGCCGGTGCTCGCCGGGACCGGCGCCGCAGCGGGGCTCGACGGGTTCGACCTGCCGATCGCGGTCCTCGCCCTCGCGGTTTCGATGTTCCTGATCATCGGCGTGAACTTCGCCAACGACTACTCCGACGGCATCCGGGGCACCGACGACGACCGGGTCGGCCCGTTCCGGCTGGTCGGCTCCGGCGCCGCCCGGCCGGCCGCGGTGCGCACCGCGGCCTGGATCTGCTTCGGGCTCGCCGCGATCGCCGGCCTGGGCGTGGTCTTCCTCAGCGGGCAGTGGTGGCTGCTGGCCATCGGCGCGCTGTGCATCGCCGGGGCCTGGTTCTACACCGGCGGCAAGCGACCCTACGGCTACGCCGGTTTCGGCGAGCTGGCCGTGTTCGTCTTCTTCGGACTGATCGCGGTGCTGGGCACCATGTACGTGCAGGCCGGGAAGATCAGCGGTTTCGGCATCGGCGCCGCGGTGGGCGTCGGCGCGCTGTCCAGCGCGGTGCTGGTGGCCAACAACCTGCGCGACATCCCGTCCGACCGCGTCACCGGCAAGCGCACCCTGGCGGTGATGCTCGGCGACCGGGACACCCGGACCCTCTACGTCACGCTCGCGCTGGTCCCGTTCCTGATCACGGTGCTGATCGGACTGCGGAACTCGTGGGTGCTGCTCGGTTTCGCCGCGCTGCTGCCGCTCGTCGTCCCGCTGCGGGCGGTGATCACCGGCGCGCAGGGACGCGCGCTGATCCCGGCGCTGCGCGACACCGGCCTCGCCATGCTGATCTGGGCGATCATCACCGGCGGCGCACTCGCCTTCGGCTGAAAAGCCTGTATCCGGGGTCGTTTTGCGTGGCGGTGCGGGTAGCGGAACCTCAGACGCCGCCTGGACTCCAGGAGCCCGTTCTGATGTATGTCCAATACACGGCGAACGGGCTGTCCCCGCCAGACGACGCCTGAGAACCCGCGGCGGTGCGGGTTGCGAAGACGAGCTAAGCGGCTTCGCCGCTTCAAAACGAGAACGAAGAACGGCCCGTCCACGGCGTGGACGGGCCGCTCTCGTCGTCAGGCCCGCGTCTTGCGGGTGCCGAGGCCGAAGACGCTCACCGCGAGGAACGGCGCGGCGGCGACGACCGCGGCACCGATCTGCAGCACGCGGTTCTTGGTGAACAACTCGTAGTTCGTGATCTCGGAGCCGACCCGGATCGTCACCGGGGTCGTGCACGACATCTGGGCCTCGCCGGAGAACCACGGCTCGACCGGGTCCACGTACCGGCGGCCCTCCGCGCGGTAGGTGCTCACCTCGCGCGACTCGCCCTCCTCCGGCACGACCTTGCAGACCGCGGCCTTGCCGCGCTGCGCGCTGGTGATCAGCATCGGCTCGCCGTTCCAGCGGAAGTACGGGCCGGTGGAGCCGTCGGCGGTGTCGGACTTGGCCAGCGAGGTGCCGCTGAACATCGCGATGCCCAGGAACACCGCGAAGACCAGCGCGACCAGCACGCCCCAGCCGATGGTGATGCCGATCAGCGTCTTGCGGTTCATCGTGGAATCACTCAACCCCTCACCGCAGGAACGAGTCCGGCGGTTCGTCGTCGTAGGTGTCGGCCGCCGGGCGGTTCGGGTCGTTGCTGATCACCGTGGCCACGTCGTAGCCGGCGTCCAGCAGTTCCTTGGCCTGCTGCATGTTCGCCACGCTCTTGGCGAACGAGGCCTGCACCGACTCGTCGTGCAGCGCCTCGCCGCTGGCGATGTCCTGCCAGCTGAACTCACCGGCGTCGATGCGCGCCTGCAGCGCCGCGATCTCCGGCGGCGCCTGGCCGGACCGGATGCGCTGCTCGACGTCCTCGATCTGGTCGTCGGTCAGCTTGATCTCGGGAAGCGAAGCCTCGTACCGGGCAACGCGGTCCAGCACCTCCTCGGCCTGGCGCATGCGCTCTTCGAGCATCGCCTCGGCCTCGCGGATCTCCGGGGTCATCCAGTCGTCGCTCACGTCGTGCCCTCCTCTCCGTCACCGGGTCCCGGACGCCGCCGGCTGGTTGCCGCCGGTCGCCGCGTCCTTCACGCCGGTCGCGGAGTCCTTCACCCCGGTCGCCGCGTCCGTCACGCCCGTCGCCGAGTCCTTCACCGCGGTGAAGTCGTCCTTGGCCTGCAGGCCGATGTTGACCGCGTCGCCGAGGCTGTTGGCGTCCTTGATCTTGGCCAGGTTGGTGCCCGCGTTCTTGACCGACTCGACCAGCTGCACGACCGAGTCGTACATCTGCTGCAGCGCCTCGAAGAGCTCCAGGATCGCCATCACGATCTCGACGCACTTCTGCACGTTGCGCACCACGTTGGCCCAGCCCGCGACCGGGATCCACCCGGTGGCCGCGGTCTCGATCAGCCGGTCGACCAGCTTCTTGATCAGCTCCAGGGCCTTGTCGGTCATCTTCCGCGACATGTCCGCGGCCTTCTGGAAGCCCTTGCCGATCAGCTGCGCCAGCATGGCGTCGCCCTCGAGCGCCACCGTCCAGGTGGAGACCAGCAGCGTCTCGAACGCGATCGCGCCGGCGCCGTCCCAGCTCTCGCGCAGATCGCTGATGCCCTGGTTCAGGTTCTTCCGGATGGCGCGCAGCGCATCGCCGACCTGGCCCCACGCCTCGGCGTTGGTCTCGATCTTCGAGAAATCACCGGCGATCGGCGCGATCAGCGTTTCGATCAGGTTCTGACCGGTCACCTGCTCGTAGACCCAGTTGACCGCCTGCACCTGCCAGCCGGCGTCCTCGATCGCCTGCTGCTGCGATTCCGCGTTGCTCTGGCTCGGATCGGCCGTGAGCACGCCCATCGGGTCTTCGGCGTCCGCGAACGAAGCCATTCCCGCTCCCCCTCAGATCTTGATGTCGTCGAGATCGGACTGGATCTGCCGGAAGATCCCGACGATCTTCTGCTCGATCTCCTCGTACTCCGCGGAGGCGTCCGCCAGATCTTCCTTGACCTTCAGCAGCGCGCTGTTCGCCCATTCCAGCGTCTCGCCGTACAGCGCGGTCACCATTTCGACGACCGGGATCAGCACCATCATCAGACCGGTGAACCCGCTGGTGTCGGACGCCGTGCTCTCCGCCCACTCATCGATCTTCTTGAAATACCCGGCGTTCCGCTCCAGCAGGCCTTCGAAGCCCTTCATCTCCGCTGGAATCGCCTTGAGGTTTTCGGCCACACGAACCCCCGACTCGCACTAATCCGTCAGGAGGATTTGACGTCAACTCGCGCGCCCGCGCTCCACGAATGCGACACCTCGTTTCCCATTCGTGACAAGCAAAGGCCAGATTGACCGTTTTGGACGAGTACATCCCTTTAGCGCGGCAAACTGATCGCGGCCGCAATTACCGGGCCGTTTCACCGCGAGTCACGCGCTCCGGGGCGGAAAGGATTGCCCCGCAAGAGAATTCGGCGTCAGGAGCCGACCAGCGCGGGAAGCACGTACTCGGCGACGCGCTCCGCCGTCCCGCAGTCGTCCGAATCCGCCTCCGCAGCGGTCACCGAGACCTGCAGGGTCGCCCCGGCGACGCCCGCGTACACCGTGCAGTCGCCCGCGCGCAGCGTCCTGGTGCCGGCGCGCGCGCCCAGCTCGACCTCGTCCCGGCCCAGGTCGGCGAAGCCCTCGCGCTGCGCCCCGATCAGCACCGACCGGGCGCCCGACTCGGCGTCGAAGCGGCAGCCGCGCACCGGCGGGTCGAAGTCGAGCTCCCGCGGCCGGCCGGACAGCACGGCGAAGGCCAGCGATTCGAGGTCCGCCGGTTCGACGAGCAGGCAGATCTGCTCACCGGTCAGCGCCGCGAGGTGCTCGCGCCGCTCCGGCGGGATGTTCCGGGTGATCGAGGGCTCCGCGGACTCCGTCGCCGATTCCTCCGCGGAGGTCGACGGCGTCGACGGTTCCGCGGCGGGCGGCGACTGCTCGGCGGTGCATCCGGTCACGACGGCGAGCATCGCCACCCCGGTCACCAAACCCCAACGCCTCACCGGAACCAGACCTCCCTGCACGCCGCTCAACCCGCCCGGAACTCGCCGGTCGCGTGGAAGTGCTCCAGCACCGCGCGCGGCGCGTCCAGGTCCATGCCGCGGGCGGCGACCCACTCGTCGTCGTAGTAGGTGTTCGCGTAGCGCTCACCGCCGTCGCACAGCAACGTCACGATGCTCCCGCGCCGCCCGGCCGCGATCATCTCCGACGCCAGCGCGAACACGCCCCACAGGTTGGTCCCGGTGGACCCGCCGACCCGCCTGCCCAGCACCTGCTCGGTGTAGCGGATGGTGGCGATCGAGGCCGCGTCCGGCACCTTGATCATCCGGTCGATCGCCTGGCCGACGAAGGACGGCTCCACCCGCGGGCGGCCGATGCCCTCGATCAGCGAACCCCGGTCGCTGGTGCGCTCCGGATCGCTGTCCCGCCAGGCCTCGAAGAACACCGAGTGCTCCGGGTCGACGACGGCCAGCTCGGTGCGGTGGCGCCGGTACCGGAGGTAGCGGCCGAAGGTCGCGCTGGTGCCGCCGGTGCCCGCGCCGACCACGATCCAGCTCGGCTCGGCGTGCGGCTCCAGCGCCAGCTGGTCGAAGACCGACTCGGCGATGTTGTTGTTGCCGCGCCAGTCGGTGGCCCGCTCGGCGTGGGTGAACTGGTCCATGAAGTGGCCGCCGAGCTCGGCGGCCAGCCGGCGCGACTCGGTGTAGATCGCGCCCGGCTCGTCCACGAAGTGGCAGCGGCCGCCGTGCCACTCGATCAGCGACACCTTCTCGCGGCTCGTGGAGCGCGGCATCACCGCGATGAACGGCAGCCCGAGCAGCCGGGCGAAGTAGGCCTCGGACACCGCGGTGGAGCCGGAGGAGGCCTCGATCACCGGTGTGTTCTCGGTCACCCAGCCGTTGCAGATCGCGTAGAGGAACAGCGATCGGGCCAGCCGGTGCTTGAGCGAACCAGTCGGATGTGTTGACTCGTCCTTGAGGTAAAGATCGATTCCCCACTCCGCCGGCAGCGGGTAGCGCAGCAGGTGGGTGTCGGCGCTGCGGTTGGCATCGGCCTCGATGATCCGGACCGCTTCGCTGGTCCAGGCCCTCGTCCGCGTGCAGGAGCGGTCGATGCTGGCGGCCATCCCCGGGCTCATCCGGCGTCCGCGGCGCGATCGCCGCGCAGCTGGGCCAGGAGTTCCTCGCGGCGGGCCTTGCGCTCCGCGGCGCGCTCGGCCATCCCGATCGCCACCCGGCGCCGCAGCTTGCCGAAGACCAGCAGCGACAGCGGCATCACGACCACGACCGACACCGCCAGCGCGACCAGCGCGGGCACCTTGGCCAGCATCAACAGCGCCGCAACGGCGATCACCATCGCGAACCTGGCGACGGTGTACAGCGCGATGTCACGTGCGAGAGTCGATTTCGCACCCTGGGCCGCGGTTCCGGACTGCTGCTGTTCCTGCACGTCACCAGGGTAGAGCAAGCGATCGGCGAACCGGCCGGGCGGCCGGTGGCGCCGGTCTCGCGCACCGCCCGAAGCGCCGTTTTCGTCCCTTACCTTCCCTTTACCTAAACCCAAATGTTCGAGTACCTGGCCCTCGGGGTGCCAGGATGCGACCGGATTGCCCGAATGACCATCTCGAACGTGGAGGTCACCTGTGACCGCGACGACCCAGCAGCCGCGCCAGAACGGCCAGGAGCAGCTCCTCACGCCCGGTGAGGTCGCGGCGCTCTTCCGGGTCGACCCCAAGACCGTGACTCGGTGGGCCACCGCCGGCCGGATCGGTTCCATCCGGACGCCCGGCGGCCACCGCCGCTTCCGCGAGTCTGAGGTCCGCGCCCTGCTCGCCGAACTGACCAACGACGTGAACCGCGCCATCTGAGCAACCGCCCGAGAACTGGTCCTGCACGCGGCCAGGGGTGGCGGTGACCCGCGGCCCCCGGCTCGCGCACGACCTCTCTCCTAGTTTTTCCAGTGGCTGGTTCGCGCAGCGGTGCGGGTAGCGGAACCTCAGCGTCCGCCTGGACTGCGGGTGCCCGGCTTTATGCATGCCAATGCACGGCAGCCGGGCCGTCCTCGCCAGGCGAACGCTGAGAACCCGCGGCGGTGCGAGCTGCGAGGGTGGGTTATGCGCCTGGCGTCGCATGCGACACCTTCCGTGGCGCGGCACGTCGATCGTCGCGGCTCCGGCCGGAACCAGCTCTGGAAAGGCTCGTTCCGAGGCATTGCTCCGGGTTCACCGAGCCGCTCGCAGGCGCCCCTCGCAGGCGAGCGGTTGAACGACGCCCGCGGTCGGGCGACGACCGCCGAGCCCGGGCGCGCTGCGCCGATGGCGTGGCAGCACCCGGGCCGCTGGAGCGCGGCCACCTGCGACGCGGACAACCGGGGCCGGGATTGGCTAATCTCGGAAGCGGCAGAGTTGGAGGTGGCCCGATGATCTACGTCCTGGCAGCGATCGGCGCGCTCACGATCGCGGTGCTGATGTGGAAGGCGTTCGGCCCCGTCTCGGCCGGGCCGGACCGGCCCCGTCCCAGGCAGGCGCCGATCGCGCCCGACGACGATCCCGAGTTCCTGCGCCGCTTGGACGAGCAGCGGCGCAAGTCCCGGCCGTCGGAAGAAGACTGACCGACCGGCGGGTCGGCTCGCCCGCCACCGGTCCACGACGCCAGCAGCCCTGAACCACCGCGTGGTTCAGGGCTGCTGCGTCATGTGCGAGCGCGTGCCTTCCGGCCTTCAGGCCTGGCGGTTGCGGCCGGGGGCGTGGGGGAAGTCGTCCGCCACGGTGGCGGCCAGTTCGAGGAGCGCCATCCTGGTCGGTGCCGCGAGCTGGTCCAGCTCCACCTCGGCGCCCTCCTCCAGGTGCGGGTCGAACGGGATCTTCGACACCGCGCGGCACCGCGAGCTGAAGTGCGCCGTCAGCTTGTCCACGTCGACCTTGCCGGAGCCCGGGCGCACCGAGTTGATCACCGCCACCGACCTGGCCACCAGGTCGCCGTAGCCGTGCGCGTCCAGCCAGTCCAAGGTGGCCGATGCGCTGCGCGCGCCGTCGATCGAGCCGGACGAGACGATCACCAGCGAGTCGGCGAGGTCCAGCACGCCCTTCATCGCGGAGTGCATCAGGCCGGTGCCGCAGTCGGTGAGCACCACGTTGTAGAAGTGCTCCAGCAGCGTGACGGTGCGCCGGTAGTCGTCCTCGCTGAACGCCTCCGAGACCGCCGGATCCTGTTCGCTGGCCAGCACTTCCAGCCGCGACGGGCCCTGCGAGGTGTAGGCGCGGACATCGCTGTACTTGCGGATCCGGTGCGCGTCGCGCAGCAGGTGCCGCACCGTCGCGGTGGTCTCCAGCGGGATCTTCTGCGCCAGCGTGCCGCGGTCCGGGTTCGCGTCGACCGCGATCACCCGGTCACCGCGCAGCGAGGAGAACGTGGAGCCCAGGGTGGCGGTCGTGGTGGTCTTGCCCACACCGCCCTTCAGGCTCAGCATCGCGATCTTGTAGCAGCCCTGCAGCGGCTGGTTGATCCGGCCGATCAGCTCGCGGCGGCGCCGGTCGGCCGGGCCCTCGCCGAAGTTGACCGTCTTCCCGCTGGCCAGGTAGACGGCCTTGCGCCACCCGGATTGGGGGGACCGCTTGGTCTGCCGGAGCAGCTGAGCGGACGAGAGGTCCTGGCCGAACGGCTGATCCCCGGGGCCGCCGTTCGGGGCAGCCTGGGGGTATGACGAGAACGACTGCTGCGGACCGGGTTGCGGGCCGCCCTGCGGGAACTGCTGCGCACCGGTCGGGTAAGGACCGGACTGGCCACCGGAAACCGGCGCGTACGGGCCGGACGGCCCGCCGGACACGGGTGCGTAAGGACCCGACGGCCCACCGGAAACCGGCGAATAAGGACCAGAAGGCCCACCCGACACGGGCGGGTACGGACCGGACGGCCCACCGGAGACCGAGTACGGCCCCGACTGCGCACCGGGCACCTGGTGCGGGCCCGACGCCTGCGGGTGCGGGCCGGACGCCGACGGGTCGGGGAACTGCGGCTGCGGCCCGGACTGGGTCGGGTCGCCGTTGCCCGGCGTCGCGCCGCCCGCCGGCGCGCCGCCCGGGTAGTACGGCTGCGGCGCGTCACCTGCCTGGTCGACCTGCGACGGGTCGACGTAGGACGGCGTGGGGTGCGCGGGCCTGGTCTCCGGCTCGATGTACTGCGTGCTGCCGGACTCGGCGTCGGGCTGCGCCGCGGTGGTCCCCGCGTCCCGCCGAGCTTCGGGCTCCTCGTACTGTCCGGTCACCGTTGCCGTCCCTCCCACAATCGAGCCGGGCCCTGCCGGAACGAATCGTGAACTCCCCGTCTCCGCAAGGCACGGTAGTCGCAGAGAGACCCGCTAGTCACCGGGGGTGGGCGGTCCGTCCCTCCGGTGCCGTTCGCCGACCGGGCGCGAATTGCGCTGGTGGCGGACTCCACGCGACGGAACCCGCCGCGCACGGCGGGTTCCCCGCTGCGCCCCGGAGGGCGCTGATCATCCGCTCACAGTCCAGCGTACGAGTGAAGACCGGCCACAACGATGTTGATGAAGAACAAGTTGAAGATCATCACGGCCAGGCCGAGGATGTTGATCCAGGCCGCGCGCACCCCGCGCCAGCCCGCAGTGGCGCGGGCGTGCAGGTACGCGGCGTAGACCACCCAGGCGATGAAGGAGCAGGTCTCCTTCGGGTCCCAGCCCCAGAACCGGCCCCAGGCCGCTTCCGCCCAGATCGCGCCCGCGACGATCGCGAACGTCCACACCGGGAAGATGATCACCGTGGCGCGGTAGGCGACCCGGTCCAGCGCCTGGCTGGTGGGCAGCCGGGAACCGACCTTGGTCATCTTCAGCGGGTTGTTCTCGTACCGGCAGCGCACCAGGTACAGCAGGCTCGCCACGCCGGCGAACAGCAGCACGCCGCTGGCGATGATCGCGGCGGCGACGTGGATCACGATCCAGTAGGACTGCAGCGCCGGGATCAGCGGTGCGGCCTGCGCGTAGAGCACCGTGCCGGACAGGAAGAGCAGCAGGATCACCGGCAGCATCAGGAAACCGCCGAGCCCGCGCAGCTGGGGAGAGGTCGCGGCGCGGCGAGCGGTGCGCGTCTGCCGGTACAGCACGACCAGCCAGGCCACCACGGCGGCCAGGCAGATCGCCGAGCCGAACTCGTACATGTTGCCCCACGGCACCCGGCCGGTGGCCAGACCGCGCAGCAGCAAGGAGGCGAAGTGCACCACCGCGCCGAGCAGCGTCATCGCGACGGCCATGCCGCCGAGGCGCTCGGAGAACGGCCGCTTCTCCGGCGCGGGCACGTGCCCGACCACCGGGGCCGAAGTGGCGTCCCCGCCGCCTCCGCCGACCAGCGCCGCCTCGCGGTTGCGCTCGACCGCGCCGACGCGCCCGCGGGAGAACTCCGCGAAGTACAGCAGCATCGCCAGGATGTAGACCACCACCGACGTGGCGTAGGCCATGTCGCTGTAGGTCGACAGCGTCTCGTTGACCGGCATCAGCTCTTCCTTTCGCGCGCGGGGCCAGCGGCCGCGCGGGACTTCGGCGAGTGGTCGACACCCGTGCCGAGGAGGTCGGCGGCGAGCCTGGTGAACTCCTCGCCGTACCCGGCCTGATCGGTGCGAGCGAGTCCGCCGACTTCGACAACGGTACGTGCGGAACCGGATCCGTCCTGGTCCGGGTGCGGTGCGGCGCGGACCCACACCCGTCGCCGCTTGATCATCAGCGAGGTGCTGATGCCGAAGATGATCAGCACCGAGAACAGCAGCACCCACGGCTGGAACGGGTCGTGCGAGACCTGCAGGTTGGCCCACCGCTCGACGCCGTCGAAGCGGACCGTGGTGCCGTCGTCGAGGCGGATCTCTTCGCCGACGCGCAGGTTCTCGCGGGCCACCCGCTGGAGCCTGCCCTGGTCCACCATGGACTGGTCCACGCCGAAGATCGACTGGCCGCGGCCGGAGTCGAGCCCGAGGTCACCGCGCATCACGTCGACCGCCGCGGCCGGGTCCAGCAGGTCCGGGAAGCTGGAGCTGAGGATGGCGCCGTCGAACGCCGCGGTGGGCGCGAACAGGCCGGTGATGGCGAGCTGGTTCTGGCGGCGCTGCGCGTCGTCGAGCACGCCGGGCGGGTCGAACTTGGTGGCGCCCTGCGAGAGCATCGTCATCGGGTCGGCGGGCTGCCACTGGATGACGTCGGTGCGCTGCTGCCCGTCCGGGAAGGTGACGGTGAAGCGCGGCGCGTAACCGTTGCCGGTCAGGTAGATCCGGTCGCCCGCGGTGCGCAGCGGGTGGTTGACCTGCAGCAGGTACGGCTGCCAGGTGTTGTTCTCCAGGTCCTCACCGGACTGGTACTGCAGGTCCACCCGGTAGTCGCCGACCTGGCCGTTGCGCTCGTAGTCGATGTCGAAGCCGTTGACGCGCACGCAGAACGGGGAGAGCTGGGTGCCGTCGACGGTGAGCCCGGCGCGGAAGGAGTCGTAGTTGTAGGTCCCGGAGTTGCAGAACTCGGAGCCGTCGGCCACCACGATGACCTGGCCCTCGTAGCCGTACAGCTTGCCGCCCGCGACGCTGAGCAGCAGGCCGACCAGGGCGAAGTGGAAGACGAGGTTGCCGATCTCGCGCAGGAACCCGCGCTCCGCGCTGATCGACTTCGCGCCGCCGTCCTCCTCGCGCTCGACCATCCGCCAGCCGCGCAACCGGCTGCGGGTGCCGGCCATCACCTCGTCGACGGAGGTGTCGAGGGTGGCCTGCTCGTGGTGCGGCATCCGGGAGAGGTTCCGCGGCGTGCGCACCGGCTTGCTGCGCCACTGCTTGTAGTACTCGAAACAGCGCGGCAGCAGACAGCCGATCAGCGAGATGAACAGCAGGACGTAGATGGAGGCGAACCAGACCGAGCTGAAGACCTCGAAGGCCCCGAGCTTGTCCAGGATCGGCGCGAGCGTCGGGTACTCGGCGAAGTACCGGTTCACCTCGGAGATGTTCAGCGAGCGCTGCGGGATCAGCGCTCCCGGCAACGACGCCAGCGCGAGCAGGAACAGCAGCACCAGCGCGGTGCGCATGGACGTCAGCCCGCGCCAGGTGTTGCGCAGGAACGCCAGTGTCGTCTTCAGGTAGCCGCGCATCAGAGGATCGTCTCGTAACCGGCGATCGGGCCACGGAGCAAGGCGACCAACTCTCCCCACAAACCGGTGACGAGCAGCAGGCCGACCACGACCAGCAGCACCCCACCTGCGATTTGGATGACACGTCCGTTCCGCCGCAGCCACCCCGCGCTGCGCAGAGCCCACCGGGCGCCGAGGGCCAGCAGCACGAACGGCAGCCCGAGCCCGAGGCAGTAGGCGGCGATCAGCAGAACACCCCGGATCACGGTGCTGCTCGATCCGTCGGTGGCGATGGCGATGGAGGTCACCCCGGTCAGGGTGGGCCCGAGGCACGGCGTCCAGCCGAGGCCGAACACCGCGCCCAGCAGCGGAGCTCCCCAGAGCCCGGCGCGCGGCACCCGGTGGATCCGCACGTCGCGCTGCAGCGCGGGCACCAGCCCGATGAACACCAGTCCCATCGCGACGGTGACCACGCCACCGATCCGCTGCAGCAGGAGCTCGTTGGCCAGCAGCGCGTCGGACAGGCCCAGCAGCAGCAGCGTCCCGGAGGCGAAAACGACGGTGAACCCGGCGACGAACAGCAGCGCGGCACCGGCGACCCGCCAGCGACCGCGCCGCGACAGCGCCGCTTCGGTCTCGTCCACGGGCGGGGTTTCCGCGCCGACGACGCCCGCCAGGTAGGCGAGGTAGCCCGGCACCAGCGGCACCACGCACGGCGAAGCGAAGCTGATCGCCCCGGCCAGCACCGCGATGGCGGCCGCGAACAGCAGCGGTCCGGACGCGGCGAGCTCAGTGGGGTTCACGCTTCGAGGGTAGGAAAGTCAAGACCACGACCCGTCACCGGGCTCGGTGAGCCGTCCCACATCGTCCCAGGTAGCGACCCCGATCAAGACCACAACCGCCCCACCAGGGCCATAGGTCCCGCATATCCAGGACCCCAAGATCAACCCCACCCCACCCCACCACACCACACTGCACCGCACCCCACTGCACCGCACCGCACCGCACCGCACCGCACCGCACCGCAGCCCAGCACACCCCAGCCCAACCCACCGACGTCCTCCCTCCCCCGCCGAGCCCACGCGCACCACCGCCCGCGCAAACCTGCGCAACTTCAATGGAAATCAGACATCCAATTTCAATGGAAGTTGTATGCCCGTCGGCGTGTCGGGCACCCGACACACCGACGGCGCGTCGGGATACGCGCAATTTCAATTGAAATCACACGTCCAATTTCCATTGAAATTGCCGGGAGACCCCGGTCCCACCGCACCTCACCCGTTGCGGAGCGAGATGCGGAACATTGCCGGGAGGCCCCGGTCCCGGCGCACCTGACCCGTCGCGGGGCGAGTGCGGGACGGAGGCGGAGCCGCGATCACGCCGGTTCGGCGGCGACCTTCTCGACCTCGGGGAGCAGCTCGCTCTCCAGCATCGCCGTCAGGAAGACCGCGGCCACGCGGTGCTGGCGGTCCAGCACGATCGTCGCCGGGACGGTGCTGCGCGGGAACTGGCGCAGCGCGAGCAGCGAACGGCCGGACGGGTCGTAGATCGACGGGTAGGTCAGGCCGCGGTCGCGGTGGAAGTCCACCGCCGCCGTCCGGCTGTCCCGCACGTTGATCCCGAGCACCTGCACGCCCTTGGGCCCGGCCTTGTCCTGCACGGCCTGCAGGTCGTCGGCCTCCGCGCGGCACGGCCCGCACCAGGAGCCCCAGATGTTGAGCACCACGACCTGGCCCTTGAAGTCGTCCAGGCCGACCTGCTTGCCCTCTTCCAGCAGGCTCTCGCCGGACATCCCGGAGACCCGCCCGCGCTCGTCCGGCGCGTAGAAGAGCCGGGTCTGCCCGCCGGGCGAGACGAAGGTGAACTCACCGCCGGTGGCCACCGCGTCGTCGCCCTGCGTCGCGCACCCGCCGACCAGCGCCAACGCCGCGGCCACCAGGCCCAAGCGTACCAACAGCTTCTTCATGCCCCTGTCACCTTCGGATCGGTTGCGCCCGCCGGTTCCACGTAGGCGATGCGCACCAGCTCCTCGCCGCGGAACACCAGGCTGGTCAGCGACGCCAGCGAGCACTGGCGCCGACGAGGGTCGTGCCACATCGGCTTGCCCTCCAGGAACCGGCGCAGCGTCCAGATCGGCAGCTGGTGCGACACGCACACCGCCTCGTGCCCGGCCGCGGCCGCGCGGGCGCGCTGGGCGGCGCCGAGCATGCGGTGCGCGATCTGCAGGTACGGCTCGCCCCAGGACGGCCGCAGCGGGTTCCAGAGCTTCGGCCAGTGCTTCGGCGAGCTCAGCGCGCCGTCGCCGACCGACACCTTCAGCCCCTCGAAGCGGTTCTCGGACTCGATCAGCCGCTCGTCGGTGGCCACGTCGACCTGGAAGGTCGCGCCGATCGGCTCGGCGGTCTGCTGCGCCCGCTGCAGCGGCGAGGCGACCACGTGGACGACGTCGCGCCCGGCCAGGAACTCGGCGACGAGCTTCGCCTGCTGCTCTCCGCGGTCCGACAGGCGGTAGCCGGGCAACCGGCCGTAGAGGATGCCCTCCGGGTTGTGCACCTCACCGTGGCGCATGAAGTGCACCACTGTCCGCTCCGCGTCTCCGCGATTCACAGTGGTGGTCGCCTCCCGCTCGATCTCGCGCTTCGCGGTTTCCCGTGGCTGGTTCGCGCCGCGCTCCCCTGGGCTGCGGTCGCTCAGGGCACGGGTTGGCTCGGAGTTGCTCATTCCGTCGCCTCCGCGGCGGCGCGGGCGGCGTGCGGGACCGCTTCGGCGATCGTCTCGAACGCCGCTTCGTCCATCGCCGCGTTCACGAACCACGACTCGAACGCGCTCGGCGGGGCGTAGACGCCGCGATCGAGCAGCGCGTGGAAGAACGGCGGGAACCGCCAGGTCTGCTGGGCCTGCGCCTGCTCGTAGTCGTGCACCGGCGTCTCGCTGAAGAAGACGCTGACCATGTTGGCCGCGTAAGCGATCTGGTGCGGCACGCCGGCCTCGGTCAGCGCCGAGCCGAGCAGGTCGCCGAGCCGCTTGCTGTTGCGGTCCAGCGCCGCGTAGACCTCGGCATCGGCGGCCCGCAGGTTCGCCAGCCCCGCGGCCACCGCGACCGGGTTCCCGGACAGCGTGCCCGCCTGGTACACCGGCCCGGACGGGGCGAGCCGCGCCATCACGTCGGCCCGGCCGCCGAAGGCCGCCGCGGGCAGCCCGCCGGACATCACCTTGCCGAAGGTGTAGAGGTCACCGGCCACGCCGTCGACGCCGAACCAACCGGCGCGGGAGACGCGGAAGCCGGTCATCACCTCGTCCATGATCAGCAGCGCGCCGGCCGAGCGGGTGATCTCGCGCAGGCCCTGGTTGAAGCCCGGCAGCGGCGCGACGGCGCCCATGTTGCCCGCCGCGGCCTCGGTGATCACACAGGCGATCTCGTCGCCCTGCTCGGCGAAGACCTGCCGCACGGCTTCGAGGTCGTTGTAGGGCAGCACGATGGTCTCGGCGGCCTGCGCGCCGGTGACGCCCGGCGAGGTCGGCAGCCCCAGCGTCGCCAGCCCGGAGCCGGCGCTGGCCAGCAGCGCGTCGACGTGCCCGTGGTAGCAGCCGGCGAACTTGACGATCTTCCGGCGGCCGGTGAACCCGCGGGCCAGCCGGACGGCGCTCATCGTCGCCTCGGTGCCCGAGTTGACCAGCCGGACCTGCTCGACGGGCTCGACGCGGTCGATGATCTCCTGCGCGAGGTCGATCTCGCCCTCGCCGGGGGTGCCGAAGGACAGGCCGTGCGAGGCGGCCTCCTGCACCGCGCGGACCACGTCGGGGTGCGCGTGCCCGTTGATCATCGGGCCCCACGAGGACACCAGGTCCACGTAGCGGTTGCCGTCGGCGTCCCAGAGGTGGGCGCCTTCGCCGCGAACCATGAACCGGGGAGTGCCGCCGACCGAGTGGAAGGCGCGGACCGGCGAGTTGACGCCGCCCGGCGTCACCGCCTGCGCGCGGTCGAACAGCTGCCGCGACCGCGGAGCCGGATCGTGATTCGGATTCGATGCGGGGTTCGCAGAAGCTGTCACGCCTCCCAGTCTGACAGGCGCGGCCAGGTGACCGGGCGCACCCCGACTACCGGCGGCGAGCGCGCACGGCCAGCGCCACCTGCCGGATCCCGTCCAGCAGCAGGAGACCGGCGAGGGTCATCGCGCCCAACGCCGAGGCCTGCCAGCTCCCGATCGAGCGGGTCACCACGTCGATCGCGCCGTGCGGCCCGGGCAGCTGGATCGGCACGGTGCCCTGCTGCCAGGCCCACCACCCGGCCACCACCAGCGCCACGACCAGGACGAGCTCGATCCCGGCCACGGCGGCCCGCCAAGGCTTGTGCACGACGCCCCGCGGCTCGGCGCGTTCTAGCTCCTCGGCGCTGAACTTCGGCCCGTCCGCAGGCCACGGTTCCGGAGTGGTCACGCGCAGAAGCGTCTCATGACCCACCGCACACACCACACCGCTCCCCACGGGCGGGACGCGATTTCAATGGAAATCACATCACCGATTTCAATGGAAATCGCACGCCGTCGGCGTGTCAGGGCCCGACACGCCGACGCGTGGGTGGGGCTTCGCGATTTCAATGGAAATCAGACGTCTGATTTCCATTGAAATCGCCAACGACGCCGGAGGGCGAGCGGATCGGCTAGCGCTCCACGAGCTCGGTCAGGGCCGCGGAGAGGGCTGCCGGGTCCTTCGCCCAGGCCAGGACGACCTTGTCGCCGTCGATCCGGATCGGCACCTCGCCCGTGCCCTTCGGGACCGTCCAGGCGCCGCCGAGCACCCGCGCGCCCACCGGCGCACCCACGTCGGTCACCGCCGAGATGCGGCTGACCTCGATCTCCTCGCGCCCGAGCGCGAGTTCGACCGGGGTCAGCCGCACCGAGACCAAACGGCGCCTGCCCTGCACCCAGACCGCGGCCGCGACGGCGAGCAGCCCGCCGGTCAGCGACCACATCCACGGGCTCACCGGGCCGGGCGTCAGCGCCTCGACGCCGAAGCCCAGCAGGGCGAACGCCGGCCCCCAGAGCACCGGCCACCAGCTGCTACCGGGTTCGGAGTACAGCACCGGTTCGCTCATCGCTCACCCGTCAGCCATTCCGTGCTCTGCGCCCGCCACAACAACACCGCAGCCGTTCCCCCCAGGACGAGCAGGATCGTGTGCACGCTGAACACCGCGCCCGATCCCAGCACCAGCACCAGGTGCAGCAGCGCGAACGCGGACAACCCGATCCGCGCCCACGAACGCCGCTTGAAGAGCGCCATTCCGAACCCCAGGTAGGCCGCCGCTAGCACGACGGCGATCCCGGTGTTGGCCAGGATCATCTGCTGCGCGCGACCGGCCGCATCGGCCGGCGCCAACTGCTGCTGCACGGCCAGTTGCTGCACGAGCTCGGCGCGGCCGGACCACATCAGCCCGGCTTGCAGCAGCAGGAGGATCGCCACCGTCCACCACAGGACGACGGCGTAGCGCAGCTGTCGAGGTGCGGCCATCAGTACGAACGGCGAGCCGCGTTGAAGTACCAGTTCGACGGCTGCAGGTACACCAGCGTGATGAACGCGCCCATGGACAGCAGTCCGAGCCCGGCCTGGACGTAGACCATCACGTAGTACGACGCGGGCAGCACGAAGTCCGGCACGTCGGCGGACATCGTCGTGGTGCTGCCGCCCTGGATCAGGCTGATGATGCTGCTGAGCAGCCAGATCGAGGCGAAGACGGTGAGCGTGATGCGCGCCCAGTTCCGCCCGGCCCGCATCTTGAAGCCGAACAGGATCCACAGCGCGGTCAGGATCAGGTAGATCACCGTCACGAAGATGAAGGTGAACAGCATGACCCCGTTGATGATGGAGGACATCCCGGACTGGAACTCCGGGGGCATGTCGGGGTCGGTCGCGCTGGTGAGGGCGTCGTTCAGCGCGCCCTGCACCATCATGTAGCTCACCACGGACAGGACCGTCACGAGCAGCGGCATCGCGATGGCGATCCAGAACGCGATCTCCACGGTGATCGGCCGCGGGACCTGGTTCATCTCCTGCGCGGGCACCGGCGGCGCCGCGTAGGGGTTCTGCTGCGGGTACCCGCCCTGCGGGTACTGCTGCGGGAAGCCGCCGGACGGCGTACCGCCCGGCTGGTACCCGCCCTGCTGCCAAGGATTTTGCGGTGAAGTCACCGGCAAACAGTATGAAGCGGACTCACGTGCTGTCCACTTGGTTGAGCGAACTCACCGAACCGACATCGCTTTGAAATAGGCGTTCGCCTGTTTGCCGAACACCAGCACCAGGAAGACGATCGGCACGACCAGGGACACCAGCAGGTCGGCGATGTGCAGGAAGAGGATCGGGTTGCTGGCGATGATGCCGAAATCGCCGCCGAGGCTCAGCACGAACGTCACAGCCGCGTAGAGGGTGTGGGCCAGCCAGAGCCCGGCGAGCACCACGAGCGTGATCCGCGCCGAATTGCGCCCCCGCCGCAGGCCGCCGCCGAACACCACCCAGAGCACCGCGCACACCACCGCGCCGAGCATCAGCACGCCGTTGATCAGGATCGGCAGCACCGCCAACCCGTAGTCGAGGATCGTCATCGTGGTGATCACGAACCCGACGAGGCCGATCAGCGCGGAGATCGGCGCCCACACCGCACCGAGCCAGCTGGCGAGGGCGACCGAGCCGGGCGGCTTCCCCGGCACCGCGACGTGCTGCTGCGGGTAGCCGAACTGCTGCGGCTGACCGGCATGCTGAGGGGGCCCGAACTGCTGCGGCGGCTGGGGCAACGGCTGCTGCTGCGGCGCGAACTGCTGGTTCGGACCCTGCGGCCAGGGGTTCTGCGGCGATGTCACGAGTGGACAGTAGATCGGTGATCGCCCCCGGTCCACCGGTTCCGGAAAGCCGGGAGCAGTCGCACCGCTCAGCGCCGGAAGTACTCGTTCGACGGCGCGAGGTAGGCGAGCACGATGGTCGCCGCGACGGTCAGCACCTGCAGCACCGCCAGCAGGGCCGCGGCGGCACCGCCGACCGAGCCGCCGGTCACCGACGGCAGCGTCAGCAGGATCCACACCGCGCCCACCGCGGTGATCACGATCCGCGCCCAGTTCCGGCCCTTGCGCAGGAAGAACAGGAACAAGATCCACAGCGCCGCGATGACCGCCACGATCGCGGCGACCAGCACCAGCACCCCGGTGTAGACGGCGCGCGCCTGCTCCGGGCTGAGCAGCTGGCCCTGCGCCGCGGACTCCTCGATCACCAGCTGGAGCTCGGCGTCCGAGACCATCAGGAACGAGGTGGCGAGGACGGCGAACCCCACCACCACGGCGGCGATGCCTGCCCAGAACGCGCCGTCGACCGTGCCCGGCCGCGGCGCCGCGGAGTCCTGCTCCTGCGAGGTCACCTGCCCAGGTTAGGAATCGTCCGGGCAGGCGACAATTCGTCAGCGGCGTAACTTGGCGAGCCGGAAGCGCTCGCCCGCCTCGCGGATGAACCGGTTGGCGTCCGGCCGGAACATGAACACGATCGCCGCCACCTCCACGGCCGCCACGACCAGCGCGAACAGCACCTCGACCCAGGTGATGGCGACGCCGGTGAGCTCGTGGACCAGCGCCGTGCCGAAGGCGGCCACGGTCAGCACCGTGATGAACGCGTTGAACACCCCGAAGCCGCCGAACACGGTCAGCACGATCCGCGACCAGTTCCGCCCCTCCAGCATCCGCCGGGTGAGCATCACGTACACCATCAGGATCAGCGCCTTGAGCAGCAACGCGAACATGATCCCGCCGTTGGCGGCGGAGTCCAGGTCCTGCTGGCTCAGCTCCGGGTTGACCGCGCGCAGCTCGCTGATCAGCCGCGACCGGTCGGCGAGCTGGATGAAGGCCTGCACGACGCCGATCAGCACCGACCCGATCCACAGCCACCGCGCCACCAGCAGCGACTGCGGTGCCGCCGACGGCTCCGGTGCGGGAACCGGGCGGCCGAACGCGTCGACTTGCTGCCCCGGTTCGGTCATGCGCGGGTGCCCCGCAGCCACTGCGCGGCCTCGGCGGCCCAGTAGGTGAGGACGATGTCCGCGCCCGCGCGCCGGATCGAGGTCAGCGACTCCAGCACGGTCCGCTGCCGGTCCAGCCACCCGTTGGCCGCGGCGGCCTCGATCATCGAGTACTCGCCGGAGACCTGGTAGGCGGCCACCGGCACGTCGGCCACGCCCGCGATGTCGCGCAGCACGTCGAGGTAGGACATGGCGGGCTTGACCATCACCATGTCGGCGCCCTCGGCCAGGTCCAGGTCGGCTTCGCGCAGCGCTTCGCGGCCGTTGGCCGGGTCCTGCTGGTAGGTGTTGCGGTCGCCCTTGAGCTGCGAGTCCACCGCTTCGCGGAACGGGCCGAAGAAGGCGGAGGCGTACTTCGCCGAGTAGGCCAGGATCGAGGTGTCGGCGAAGCCGGTGGCGTCGAGCGAGTCGCGGATCACGCCGACCTGCCCGTCCATCATCCCGCTGGGCCCGACCACGTGCGCCCCGGACTGGGCCTGCACGACGGCCATCTCGCCGTAGATCTGCAGCGTCCGGTCGTTGTCGACGTTGCCGTCCTCGTCCAGCACGCCGCAATGCCCGTGGTCGGTGAACTCGTCCAGGCACAGGTCGGCCATCAGCACGGTGTCGTCGCCGAGCTCGGAGTGCAGGTCGCGCAGCGCGACGTTGAGGATCCCGTCGGGATCGACCGCTCCAGAGCCCTCGGCGTCGTGCTGCGCGGGCACGCCGAAGAGCATCAAACCGCCGACACCGGCGCTGACGGCGTCGACGGCGGCCTTGCGCAGCGAATCGCGGGTGTGCTGCACCACGCCCGGCATCGAGGCGATCGGCAACGGCTCGTCGATGCCTTCCCGCACGAACATCGGCAGCACCAGGTGCCGAGGTTCGACGGAGGTCTCGGAGACGAGTCGGCGCAGGGCCGGATTGCGGCGAAGCCGACGCGGACGGTGCGAGGGATACATCCAGCAGCTCCCCAAGCAGCTCGACAGGGGTAACAACCCCGAGCGTAACCACCCCGACGAACCGGACGCCGAAGGGTCGACCCGAGAACCGCCCGGCCCCGATCCGGGCGGAGGTGCTCGTCACAGCCAGCGGTGACGACCGATCGGCAGCGTCAACGACGGCTCCAGCAGCCCCCCATCCCAACACCCGGGCCGCCGGGCTCGGCTAGAGCCGTTCGGGAACCTCGGCGAGTTCGCGGTGTTGGGCAGTGCTGACGGGGTTGCGGGCAGCGATCACGCGGCGGCGGATGTGGCGGGCTGCGCCGCTGAGCAGCATCAGCGCGGTGGCCAGGCCGAGTCCGAACAGCAGGCCCTTGACCGGGTCGGTTCCGAAAGCGGCGCCGCCCAGGTAGCCCATCAGCGACCAGCTGGTCGCCCACAGCGCGGCCGCCGCCGTGTCGAACAGGGCGAAGGACTTGATCGGGTAGCCGACCCCGCCCATGGTGATCGTGGTCGCGGTCCGGACTCCCGGCACCCACCGCGAGGCGAGCAGCGCCTGCCCGCCCCCGCTCGGCGAGCGTGGCCGACGCCCAGTCGAAGGCAGCCCGGCTGCGGGGGCGTCGCCGAATGCGCGCCTGGAGCCGACCGATCGAGCTGCGCCCGATCAAATAGGCCACGTGATCACCGGCGAACGCTCCAGCGGCTCCGGCCAGCACGATCGCGAACAGGTTCAGGTCGCCTGATCCCACGAAGACGGCTGCGGTGACCAGGGCCGCTTCCCCGGGGATCACCGGGATGAAGCCGTCCAGCGCCGCCAGGACGAACAGCGCCAGGTAAACCCACGGCGAAGCCATGGCCTGCTGGAGCAGGCCCAGGGCAGCGTCTGCCACGTATCCGTCCTCGCCGGTCTCGTGCCCGCCGCCCGCGTGGGCGGCAGCAGCTTCGGGTTGTTGTCCTCCGCACCCTCTCCGAAGACAGCCGGCGCGGACATCAGGGACCGCACCGAGGCGCGCCCTGAATCCGGGTCGGGGTCAAGCCTCCCCCAGCAGGCACGCAGTGCGGGCGATTTCGCGCGAAATCGTCCGCATCCGCGCCGCTGCGTGCCGGTTTCGCGCGGAATCGCCCTTTCCCGAGCAGGCCGAGGCCATCGCCCCCGTGACCGGCTGGTGCCCGAAGCGGTTCCGCGCACCTCGGCGCGAGTTCAGAACCCGTGAGTGTTTTGGGGTGCTATAGCCCCCCAAAACACTCACGGCCCCCGGCCACCCAACTGGCGGCTGAAACGCCGAAGGGCGCCTCCGACCTGGTCGGAGGCGCCCTTCGGGCGTTGTGTCAGCTGCGGCGAGCGCGCTTGGCCTTGCGCGGGGGCGGCAGGGCGCCTTCCGCGCGGAGGCGGGCCGCGTGCTCGGCCAGGGCGTCCACCAAGTCCTCCACGCGGGGGACCTCGGGCTGGACGTCGACCCGCAGGCCGAACTCCTTGGCGGTCTCCGCCGTGTTCGGGCCGATGCAGGCCACCAGCGTCCGGGCGTGCGGCTTGCCCGCGATGCCGACCAGGTTCCGGACCGTCGACGACGAGGTGAAGCACACCGCGTCGAAGCCACCCGTCTTGATCATCTCGCGGGTGTCGGCGGGCGGCGGCGCGGCGCGGACGGTGCGGTAGGCCGTCACGTCGTCGACCTCCCAGCCGCGCTCGCGCAGACCGGCCGACAGCGTCTCGGTGGCGATGTCCGCGCGCGGCAGCAGCACCCGGTCGACCGGGTCCAGGATGTCGTCGTGCGGCGGGAAGTCCTGCAGCAGGCCTTCGCTGGACTGGTCACCGGAGGGCAGCAGCTCCGGGATGATCCCGAAGTCGCGCACCCGCTCCGCGGTGGCCTCGCCGACGCAGGCGATCTTCACACCGGAGAACGCCCGCGCGTCCAGGCCGAACTCGCCGAACTTCTCCCACACGGCCTTCACCGCGTTGGCCGAGGTGAACACCACCCACTGGTAGCGGCCGTCGACCAGGCCCTTGACCGCGCGCTCCATCTGCGCGGGGCTGCGCGGCGGCTCGACCGAGATGGTCGGCACCTCGTGCGAGACGGCGCCGTGCGACCACAGGCGGTCGCTCATCACGCCTGCCTGCTCCTTGGTGCGCGGCACCAGGACCTTCCAGCCGTACAGCGCGCGCGACTCCCACCAGGAGAGCTTGCTGCGCTCGGACACGACGTCGCCGATGGTCACCACCAGGTGGCCCTGCAGCTCACCGGCGTCCGCGGCCAGCGAGGCCAGCGTCGTGTCGATGGTGCGCTGCTGGACCGTGGTGCCGGAAGCGGTCACCGCGACCGGCGTGGTCGCGGCCCTGCCGTGCTCGACCAGGCGCGAAGCGGCCTCGGCCAGGTGGCTGCCAGTGGTGTGCAGCACCAGCGCTCCGGGCGAGGCGGCCAGGGCGGGCCAGTCCACGTCGCCTCGGACGTCCACCTCGGTGTGCGCGGAGCCGAGCGCGACACCGGCGTAAGCCGGAACCGCGCTGCCACCGGCTACGCCGGGAACCACGTCGAACGCGACACCGGTCTTGGCGACCTCCTGGACCTCGCGGACCACCGCGTCGGCGGTCAGCGGGTCACCGGCCACCAGGCGCACCACACCGCGCCCGATCGAGGCCTCGTTCGCCAGGTCCTTGGCCACGTCCGCCGGGTCGCCCACGGCCGGGCGCACCTCGGCGCCGTCCGCGGCCAGCCCGACGATGTCGGCGGGTACGTCCGGATCGGTCACCAGCAGGGCGGCACGGGTGATCGCATCCCGGGCCCGAACGGTGAGCAGACCGGCGTCACCGGGACCGGAGCCCACGAACGCAATCCGTCCGGGGGTCTTGCGTGCTCGGGTCATCAGGGCACTCCCCATCAACTACTGCCAGGGCCGCTGAGCAGTGCGGTCCTGGCTTCGATCAGCTGGGCGGCCAGATCGCGGCCCAGCTGGTCAGCGGCGGTCGTCTCACCAGTGGCGGAGGCGCGGACCAGACGGGAATCGTCGGCCGCCACCACCCCGCGCAGGGACAGCCGCAGCGCCACGCGCCCGTCCTCGTCGAGGTCCTCCACCACTTCGGCCAGCGCGCCGACCGGCGCGCTACAGCCCGCTTCGAGCGCGTTCAACATGCCGCGCTCGGCGGCCGCCGCGGCGCGGCTGGCCTGATCGTCCAGAACGGACTGCAGCAGGTGCTCGGTGTCCACGTCGTCGACGCGGCATTCCACTGCGAGCGCGCCCTGAGCGGGCGCGGGCAGCATCTGCAGTGGATCGAGCGTTTCCGTGATCACCTCGAGCCGGCCCACGCGGGCCAGCCCGGCGCGGGCGAGCACGACGGCGTCCAGCTCGCCGTCGGTCACCTTGCGCAGGCGGGTGTCCACATTGCCGCGGATGCTGCGCACCTCCAGCCCCAGGCCCAGGGCCCGGAGCTGGCTGGCGCGGCGCGGCGAACCGGTGCCCACGACGGAGCCCGGGGGCAATTCGCCGAGCGTCAGACCGTCCCGCGCCACCAGCGCGTCCCGCGGGTCCTCCCGGACCGGGACGGCGGCCAGCGACAACCGGGGGTCCGGTTCGGTCGGCAGGTCTTTGAAGGAGTGCACCGCGACGTCCACCTCGCCGGTGGCCAGCGCCTCGCGCAGCGCGGAGGTGAACACGCCCACGCCGATCTCGGCGATCGGCGCCATGGAGAGGTCGCCGGGCGTCTTCACGGTGATCAGCTGGGTCGGGTAACCCGCCTGCTCCAGCTGTTCGGCGACCCAGGAGCACTGGGCCACCGCCAGCGCGCTGCCGCGGGTGCCGATGCGGAGGGTCTTGTTCAACGGTCCTCCCCGTCTTGTGCCGCTCGATCGTGCTTGCGGGCCTGCGCGACGGTCGTGCCCCCGGGCAGGACCTCGTCGGCCTGCGGGGAACCGAGCACCGCGGTGGTCTGCGGATCGAGTTCGAAGAGTTCTCGGAGCGCGTCGGCGTAACCGGCTCCACCGGGCACCGACGCCAGTTGCTTGACCCGGACCGTGGGGGCGTGCAGCAGCTTGTCCACCACGCGGCGGACGGTGCGCGCCAGCTCGTCGCGGACGCCGCCGTCGAGGTCGGGCAGGCGCGAGTCGAGCCGCAGCAGCTCGCTGTCCACCACCTCGGCGGCGCGCTTGCGCAGCGCGGTCACGGTCGGGGTCACTTCCGCCGAGCGCTGCGCGGCGAGGTAGCCGCGCAGTTCCTCGGCGACGATCTGGGCGGCGCGCTCGGACTCGTTGCCGCCCTGCCGCTCGGAGAGCCGCTGCTGCAGGCTCTCCAGGTCGACGACGGTGACACCGGGCAGCTCGGCCACCGCGGCGTCGATGTCGCGGGGCAGCCCGAGGTCGCAGCACAGCAGCGGACGGCCGTCGCGCTCGGTCAGGGCCGCGGCGACCAGGTCCTCGGTGACCACGGCACCGATCGCGCCGGTGCAGGCCACCACCAGGTCCGCGGCGGCGATCGCGCCGGAGAGGTCGCTGAGGTCGGCGGTGCGCGAGGCGACGCCGTCGGCGCGCAGCGATTCGGCCAGCCGCTCGCCGTTGGCGGGCGTGCGGTTGGCGATCACGACCTCGCCGATGCCGACGCGCTTGAGCTGCGCGGCGGCCAAGCCGCCCATCGAGCCCGCGCCGACGATCAGCGCGCTGCGCCCGGCCAGGCCGTCCAGCGCGACCTCGGCGTCGGCGAGCGCCTCGGAGACCACCGACGCGCCTTCGGCGTCGATGCCGGTCTCGCTGTGCACCCGCTTGCCGACGCGCAGCGCCTGCTGGGCGAGCTCGTGCAGCGTCTTGCCGACGGTGCCGCTCTCGTCCGCGGTGCCGTAGGCCTGCCGCAGCTGGCCGAGGATCTGCGCCTCGCCGACGACCATCGAGTCCAGGCCGGCGGCGACCGAGAACAGGTGCTCGACCGCGGCGCCCGCGTAGTAGACGTAGAGGTGGTCGGACAGGTCGCGGAACTCCGCACCGGCGTGCCGGGCCAGCACCGAGCTGACGTCGTCCAGGCCGCCGTGGAAGGTCTCCGCCATCGCGTACACCTCGACCCGGTTGCAGGTCGAGATCACGAAGGCCTCGCACACGTGGTCCTGCTGCAGCAGTTCGTCGAGCACCTTGCGGACTTCGTCGCCACTGATCGAGACCCGCTCCAGCACCCGGACCGGGGCGCTGCGGTGGGAAATCCCGACGGTGAGCAGGTTCACAGCCGTTCCACCATCCTGTTCGCCGATTCGACCTCGCCTGGTTCCTGTTCACCGGAGCCCGGCGGCCCGGTGTCCGCGCCGTCCACTTCGGACTGCGCCGCGGCCTCCTGCTGACGCCGGGCCACGTGGAACGACAGGATCTGCATCTCCACCGCCAGGTCGACCTTGCGCACCTCGACGTGCTCAGGAACCTGCAGGACGACGGGCGCGAAGTTCAGGATGCACGTAACGCCACCGGCGACCAAACGGTCGCAGACCTCCTGGGCGCCCTGCACGGGCGTGGCGATCACGCCGATGGTGACCTCGCGGTCGGCGCACACCTCGACGATGTCGTCGATGTGGCTGACCGGGATGCCGCCGACCGGCACGCCGACCAGGTCGGGGTCCAGGTCGAACAGCGCCGACACCGGGAAGCCGCGGCTCGGGAAGCCGCCGTAGTTGGCCAGCGCGTGACCGAGGTTTCCGATCCCGACCACCGCGACGCTGTGCTTGCGGGTCAGGCCGAGCGTCCGCTCTATCTGCCCGACCAGCACCGACACCTCGTAGCCGACGCCGCGGGTGCCGTAGGAGCCGATGTAGGAGAGGTCCTTGCGGAGCTTGGCGGAGTTCACGCCCGCCGCCACCGCCAGCTCGTCGCTGGAGACCGTGGTGACGTCCTGGTCGGCCAGGACGGACAGGGCTCGCAGGTAGACCGCGAGGCGGGCGACGGCGGCTTCCGGGATCGCGCGGGCCCGCTCCCGGGCCGCGGGCACCTCGACCGACTGCTTGGACTCGGTCCGGGCCTGCCCGTCTCCGTCCTGCACGTCCGCTCCGTGGGCCGTCACGCTGGATCTCCCTCGCCCTGCTGCTCGCTCACCTGTCCACCCGCGCGCTCCGCCGCGGGCGGCCGTCGACTTCCCGACTTCCTCCGCAGGCGGGGAGCACCGACGCCCGACCGGTTCGCACCTCGGCGGCATCGTCCCGGCGCCGCGGGTGGCACCTGGTCCGCTGATCCGCACCGGGATCCCGGCGGTCGGACCACTGACACCGTAACCACTTGTGAACGCATGCACAAAGTCGCTGCGACCGTCGTGACCCGGAGACGCGAACCTTCCCCGCCATCATTGCCGATAGCCCCCCGACGTGCCAAAACGCGTGGTCTGGGGCACGTGACGGGCATCGCGCCGGGCCACAGCGCGGTCAGCGCGCCAGCGCGCGGCGGAAGCGCTCCTCCTCGACCCGCCAGAAGCCGTGCTCGACTCCATCGATCAAGATCACCGGGACCCGGTCGCCGTACTCCGCCCGCAGCTCCACGTCCGCGTCGACGTCCGCCGCGGACCACGCGACACCGAGCTCAGCGCAGATCCGCCGCACGTCGGAGATCGCGTCGTCGCACGCGTGGCAGCCGTCTCGGGTCATCACGGTCACTTGGTGCATACCGCCGCTCCAGGGAGAGATTCGGGCCGGATTCCGAGGCTCCACGGTACCCAGCCGGCGGTGGCGGAGCGCACCTCCAATCCTGCTGGTCAAGTGTCCAAAATCACCCTGCAGAGCGAACCTTCGCGGCAGCCGGGAACACGCTGCGTAGTCGGATGATCACCGCCTTGCACTACCTACTTCCGAGTAACAACACGTATGCTGCTGCTCCAACGCCCACGCCCCCGGCGCGACCCAGGTTCCCGAACGAGCGACCCGACACCGCCACGAACGACTGCTCGCTCCGCGACGGAGGCGGGTGTCCGCAGGACACCGCGACATGACGCCGAACCCGGTACGTCCCACCAGGACCGGTCCGCCAACGACGGCAGGAGGTCGCAACGAGATGAGCAGCCCGAACGCGCTCGCACCCCCCGCCCCGGACGTCGCCCGCCGCCGCGTCGAGCCGCCCGCCCCGAGACCGGGGAGCTGGGCCTACGTCAGCGCCGCGCAGCAGGGCGACAACGACGCCTTCGGGCACCTCTACGACGAGTACGCCCAGACCGTCTACCGCTACGTGCTCTTCCGGGTCAGCGACCACTGCCTGGCCGAGGACATCACCAGCGAGACCTTCCTGCGCGCGCTGCGCCGGATCGCCTCGATCAGCTACCAGGGCCGCGACGTGGCCGCCTGGTTCATCACCATCGCCAAGAACCTGATCCTCGACCACATCAAGTCCAGCCGGTACCGGCTGGAGGTCCCCACCGCCGACTGGACCGACAACCTCCCGGCGCAGCGCGCGCACTTCGGCCCCGAGCAGCACGTGCTCACCGAGGCCACCCACCACGAGCTGCTGCGCTGCGTCCGCCAGCTCAACCCCGACCAGCGGGAATGCATCCGGCTGCGATTCCTGCAAGGCCTGTCCGTCACCGAGACCGCGGTCGCGATGCAGCGCAACGAAGGGGCGGTGAAGGCGCTGCAGCACCGCGCGATCCGCCGCCTGGCGCAGCTGCTGCCCGACGACCTCCGCTGAGGACGTTGCCGCGCCCGCCGGAGGTGCGCAAAGGTGGTTGCCGGGAGGCTCTAAGCTAGGGGCCTGCTGAGCCGGATGGCCCACCGGCGAGAACCAGGAACTTTCGCACGAACGCTCCGGAGGACCCCCAGGGAGGCGCGGCGGTGCCGACACGTCAGGGCTCGGCCGATGGCGCGGGCCAGCGCGGCCTGCAAGCGCAGGTCGACAGCGCGAAGGTGGCCGGCCGCGCCTCGGCCGAGGCGGCCGTGGCCGCCGCCCCCGGCCCGGACGGTTCGCTGGCCACTCCGCCCGACCTGACCGCGGCGGCGTTCTTCGACGTGGACAACACGATGATGATGGGCGCCTCGCTGTTCCACTTCGCCCGCGGGCTGGCCGCCCGCAAGTTCCTCACCGCCACCGATCTGGCCGGGTTCGCCTGGCAGCAGCTGAAGTTCCGGGTCGGCGGCCGGGAGAACCACCAGGACATGCAGGCCAGCCGCGAGCAGGCGCTGTCGTTCGTGGCCGGCCGCAAGGTCTCCGAGCTGGTGGAGCTCAGCGAGGAGATCTACGACGAGCTGATGGCCGACCGGATCTGGGCGGGCACCCGGGCGCTGGCGCAGATGCACCTGGACGCCGGGCAGCGGGTGTGGCTGGTGACCGCGACGCCGGTCGAGCTGGCGCAGATCATCGCGCGCCGCCTGGGCCTGACCGGCGCGCTGGGCACGGTCGCGGAGAGCGCCAACGGCGTCTACACCGGCCGCCTGGTCGGCGAGATGCTGCACGGCAGGGCCAAGGCGCACGCGGTGCGCGCGCTGGCCGCCAGCGAGGGCCTGGACCTGCGCCGCTGCACGGCCTACTCGGACTCGGCCAACGACATCCCGATGCTGTCGGTGGTGGGCACCGCGGTGGCGGTGAACCCGGACCAGCGGCTGCGCGACATCGCCCGCGCCCGGGCCTGGGAGGTCCGCGACTTCCGCACCGGCCGCAAAGCGGCCCGAATCGGCCTGAACTCGATGCTCGGCGCCAGCGCCATCGCGGGAGCGATAGCGGCAGGCCTCGCCTACCGCCGCCGCGACCGCTCCTAACCCCCACCCCCACCAGGCCATCCACGCCGAGCAGCCCGCGCCGAACGCTCCGCGCCAGGCCGTCCGCGGCGGGTGATCCGCGCCAGGCCGTCCGCGCCAGGCCGTCCGCGGCGGGTGGTCCGCAATTTCAATTGAAATCGAAGCTCCAATTTCAATGGAAGTTGCACACCACGTCGGCGTGTCCGGCGCCCGACACGCCGACCCTGCCGCAATTTCAATTGAAATCAGACGTCCAATTTCCATTGAAATTGCGCGGAGACGGCGAGCGCCTCGCCGCAGGGAGCGGTCAGCCTGCGGAGATGTCGACCATCCACGTGATGCCGAAGCGGTCCGTGCACATGCCGAAGACGTCGCCCCACATCTGCTTCTCCAGCGGGACCGCCACCACGCCGTCCGCCGAGAGCTTCGCCCAGTAGCCGCGCAGCTCCTCGTCGCTGTCACCGGTGAGGCTCACCGAGATGTTGTTGCCCGGCCGGTGCTCCATGCCCGGCGGGATGTCGGAGGCCATCAGCGTGAAGCCGCTGTCGGTCTCCAGCATCGAGTGCATGATCTTGTCGGCTTCCGGCGCGTCGCTGGCACCGGCGTCGCCGTAGGTGCTGATCTGCAGGTTCCCGCCGAATACCTGCTGGTAGAACTCCATCGCCTGCCGGGCGGTGCCGTCGAAGCTGATGTACGGGTTGAGACGAGAAGACACCGGAATCCCCCTCTGCTCGCATTCACGGCAACTGCAGGCTAGGCGCACCGCGCGGCGGCGGCGCGCTGGGAAGAACCGGGCCGGTGCGGTGGCATCCCCGCCCACCGCACCGGCCCGTCCGCCTGCCGGGCGCACCCCACCCGCCCACACGCCCGGACGGCGGAAGTCAGTCGGCGGCGAAGCGCTTGGCCGCGCCGCGGATGCGGAACGCGGTGATGATCTCCACGACGCCGACCACGAGCAGCCAGATGCCGCCGAAGAGCACCAGCAGCGCGACCGAGGCGAGCGGCGACACGATCAGCACCACCCCGCCCAGCGCGGTGAGCACGCCGAGGAAAATCTGCCAGCCGCGCGCGGGCATGTCCCGGTCGGCCACCGACGCGGTGATCTCCGTGACGCCGCGGAACAGCCAGCCGATCCCGATCCACAGGCCCAGCAGCAGGATCGACTGCATCTCGCCGCGGAAGCACAGCAACCCGAGCAGGATCGACAGCGCACCGCTGACGAACGCGAGCACTCGGATGGCCCCCGATCCGTGCGTGCCGAACGCGGCGACGATCTGCAGCACCCCGCTGACCAGCAGGTAGATGCCGAAGAGCACACCCACCACGATCAGCGTCGCGGCCGGCCACACCAGCGCCAGCACGCCGACCACCAGCGAGCAGATCCCGACCACCAGGATCGACTGCCACGCCACTTTCGCCAGCCGCTGCCCGAGCTCTGCGGTTTCTCCGGGAAAGATGCTCATGGTCCATCCTCCGCACGTCACCGGGCCCAGCGCAGTCCTCGAACGCGCAGATCATCAGTCCGGGTGAAGCTCAGACCGAGGTCGCCTCGCGGGCACCGGACTGCTGCTCGGGCACCGAGGGGCGGGCCAGGGTGCAGATCAGCTCGTCGTCCTCCACCGAGGCCAGGATGGTGTCGCCGGGCTGCACGTCGCCGCCGAGCAGCAGCTTCGAGATCCGGTTGTCCAGTTCGGACTGGATGGTCCGGCGCAGCGGGCGGGCGCCGAACTCCGGCTGGTAGCCGCGCTTGGTGAGCCACCGCTTCGCCTCGTCGGTGACCTCCAGGTCCACCTCCTGCGCGCGCAGCAGCCGCTTGCTGCGGTCCAGCAGCAGGTCGACGATGTGCGACAGGTCGTCCTCCGCCAGCCGGTGGAAGATGATGATGTCGTCGATGCGGTTGAGGAATTCCGGCGCGAAACCGACGTGCAGGTCGTCCATCAGCTGGTCGCGGATGTCCTCCACCGATCCCTCGTGCGCCAGGATCCGCTGGGCGCCGATGTTGCTGGTCATGATCACCACGGTGTTGCGGAAGTCCACGGTGCGGCCCTGCGCGTCGGTGAGCCTGCCGTCGTCGAGCACCTGCAGCAGCGCGTTGAACACGTCCCGGTGCGCCTTCTCGATCTCGTCGAACAGCAGCACGCTGTAGGGCTGGCGGCGGACCTTCTCGGTCAGCTGCCCGGCCTCCTCGTAGCCGACGTAGCCGGGCGGGGCGCCGAGCAGCCGGGACACCGTGTGCCGCTCCTGGAACTCGCTCATGTCGAACCGGATCAGCCGGTGCTCGTCGCCGAAGAGCATCTCGGCCAGCGTCTTGGCCAGCTCGGTCTTGCCGACGCCGGTGGGGCCCAGGAACAGGAACGAGCCGATCGGCCGGTTCGGGTCGCCCATCCCGGCCCGGCTGCGCCGCACCGCCTCGGCGACCGCGGTGACCGCCTCGTCCTGGCCGACGACGCGGTCGTGCATCGCCTCCTCCAGCTTCAGCAGCCGCTCCTTCTCGCTCTCGGTCAGCTGCGAGACGGGGATGCCGGTGCGCTTGGAGAGCACCTCGGCGATGTCCTGGACGGTGACGTCGGTGATGCCCTCGCGCCGCTCGGCGATTCCGGCCAGCTCGCCCTCGGCGACCTCGATCCGGTGCTTGAGCTCGGCGGCCCGGTCGAACTCCTCGGCGGCGACCGCCTGGTCCTTCTCCCGCCGCAGCTTGGCGATCTCGTCCTCGCGCTCGCGGGTTCCGGAGCTGCGGTGCAGGGTGCGCAGCCGGACGCGGGCGCCGGTCTGGTCGATGAGGTCGATCGCCTTGTCCGGCAGGAATCGGTCGCTGATGTAGCGGTCGGACAGCGTCGCGGCGGCGGCCAGCGCGTCGTCGGTGAACCGCACGCCGTGGTGCGCTTCGTAGGAGTCGCGCAGGCCTTCCAGGATCTGGATGGTCTCCTCGACGGTCGGTTCCGGGATCATCACCGGCTGGAAGCGCCGCTCCAGCGCGGCGTCCTTCTCGACGTGCCTGCGGTACTCGTCGATGGTGGTGGCGCCGACGACGTGCAGCTCACCGCGGGCCAGGGCGGGTTTGAGGATGTTGCCCGCGTCCATGCTGCCCTCGGCCGCGCCCGCGCCGACCACGGTGTGCATCTCGTCGATGAACATGATCACCGAGCCCTCCGCGGCGCGGACCTCGTCGATGACCTTCTTCAGCCGCTGCTCGAACTCGCCGCGGTACTGGGCGCCCGCCACCAGCCCGGTCAGGTCCAGCGCGACCACCCGCTTGTCCTGCAGGGTCTCCGGGACGTCGCCGGAGACGATGCGCTGCGCGAGGCCTTCCACGATCGCGGTCTTGCCGACACCGGGCTCACCGATCAGCACCGGGTTGTTCTTGCTGCGCCGGGACAGGATCTCCACGGTCTGCTCGATCTCGTCGCCGCGGCCGACCACGACGTCGACCTTGCCCGCTCGCGCCTCGGCGGTCAGATCGCGGCCGTACTCGTCGAGGGTCGGGGTCTCGCTGCTGGGCGCGGCCGGAGTGCCTTCCGCCGCTGCCGAGCGCTCGACGCGGTCGCGGAGCCGGTCGGTGTTGATCTCCTGCGAGTCCAGCATCCGCACCGCGGCCGCGTCCGGGTCGTCGAGCAGCGCGGCGAGGATGTGCTCCGGGCCGATGTAGGAGGCGCCGGCGGCCTGCGAGCGGGCGTGCGCGCCGATCAGCACCCGCTTGGCCGCCGGGGTCAGGCCCGGGTTCGCCGACGGCTGCTCGCTCTCACCGGGCAGGATCTCGGCGATCCGGCTCGCCAGGTGGTCCGGCTCGGCGCCGGCCTGCTCCAGCAGCTTGCGCGTCGCGTCCACCTGGGTGGCGGCCCAGAGCAGGTGCTCGGTGTCCAGGTCGGCGCTGCCGTCCTGCTCGGCGCGGGCGGAGGCGCGGCTGATCAGGTCGGTTGCGGACTCGGTGAGCAGCCGCCCGATCGGCACCCGCTGCACGGCGGGCGGCGAGGTGCGCGGCGACATGCCGAAGAACCGGTTGAGCAGATCGGCGAAGGGATCTTGACCGCCGAATCCGGAAGGAAAACTCATCATCCACCGCCAGGGCCTGTAGGTCGGGACCGGGACGACGCCGCGCCGAACCACCGCGCAAAGCGCGTCTACCAGCCCAAATAGACCAACCTCACGGCCTGGCCGCAACGCGGCACCCAAGCTCCCCCGGCCGTACAATGCACCGCCCGACCAGACCCGGGGCTGCAATTTCAATTGAAATCAGACGTCCGATTTCAATTGAAATTGCAGCAGGTGTCCGCGTGTCGGGCGCCGGACACGCCGACACGACGTGCAATTTCAATTGAAATTGCGGTCCGTGACCGCGCCGGGCGTCAGCCGAGGAAGACGTTGGTGCGCTGGGAGAGCAGGCGGTAGAGGGTGTGCTGGATGTTCTCGCGGACCTGGTCGCTGAGGCTGAACACCAGCATCGGGTCGTCCGCCGCGCCCTCCGGGTAGGACGCCGTCTCGATCGGCTCGCCGAACTCGATGTACCACTTCGACGGCAGCGGCACCGCGCCCAGCAGGCCGAAGTGCGGGAAAAGCGGCGTGACCGGGAAGTACGGCACGCCGAGCAACCGGGCCAGCGGCTTGATGTCGGCCAGCTTCGGGTAGATCTCCTCCGCGCCCACGATGGCGCAGGGCACGATCGGCGCCCCGGTGCGCAGCGCCGCGGAGATGAAGCCGCCGCGCCCGAACCGCTGCAGCTTGTAGCGGTCCTTGAACGGCTTGCCGATGCCCTTGAAGCCCTCCGGCCAGACGCCCACCAGCTCGCCACCGGTCAGCAACCGCTCGGCGTCCGGGTTGCAGGCCAGCGTGTGCCCGGCCTTGCGGGCGAGCGCGCCGAGCACCGGCAGCTGGAACACCAGGTCGGCGCCGAGCATCCGCAGGTGCCGGGACGCCGGGTGGTGGTCGTGCAGCGCGACGGTCGTCATGAGCGCGTCCCACGGCAGCGTGCCGGAGTGGTTGGCCACCACCAGCGCGCCGCGGTCCCCGGGCACGTGTTCGAGGCCGATCGCCTCCACCCGGAACCACTTGTCGTAGAACGGGCGCAGGAGCCGGAGGAACACCTCGTCGGTCAGCTCCTCGTCGAAGCCGAACTCGTCGACCTGGTAGTCGCCGAGCAGCCGGCGCCGGGCGAAGGCCAGCACCTCGGCGACGGCGTCCTCCCAGCCCGGCTCGGCGGGTTCCGGGGCCTTCCGGTCCCGGTCCTCCGGCCGCAGCGGGATCACCTGCGCATCCGGCATCACGACTCCACATCCCGCGCGGCGGACGACCCGCGCAGCTTCACCAGCAGCTCCCCGGCGCCGTGCTCGGCCGCCCGGACCGTCTCGGGATCCACCACCGGCCGCAGGCCGCGACCGCTGACGAAGTCGTCGAACGCCTGCTGCGTGGTCCAGCGCGGGGTGAACCCGAACTGCTCGCGGAGCCTGGTGGTGTCCAGCACCCGGCCGAAGTTGAGGTAGCGCAGCTGCTCGGAGGAGAAGTCGACGAGCCGCGCGCCGCGGAAGAACTGCGTCACCGGCAGCACCGCCGGGCCGGGCAGCGGCAGCGCGATCCGCCCGGCCCGACGGATCGCCTGGGACAGCATGAGCACGCCGTCACCGGCCACGTTGAAGATTCCGGGGCGCTCGGCCAGCGTCGCGCGTTCCAGCACCGCCAGCGCGTCCTCGGAGTGCAGCAGCTGCAACCGCGCGTCGAAGCCCAGCACGGTCGGCACCACCGGCAGCGCGAAGTAGCGGGTGAGCATCGCGTCGATGCGCGGGCCGATCAGGTTGCTGAAGCGCAGCGTGGTGATGTCCACGTCGGGGCGGCGCCTGCCGAAGCCGCGCACGTAGCCCTCGATCTCCACCGCGTCCTTGGCGTACCCGGACGACGGCAGGTCCTTCGGCTCCATGTCCTCGGTGAACACCGCGGGATCCCGCGAGCTCGACCCGTACACGGCGCAGGTGGAGCGGACCACGAGCTTGCGCACCTGCGGCGACTGCTGGCAGGCGGCCAGCAGCTGCATGGTGCCGATGACGTTCATCTCCTTGACCGCGGCGCGCCCGCCGGGCCCGGGGTGGGTGTTGACCGCCGCGTGCACCACGGTGTCGACGCCGGCGTTGGCGATGACCTTGCCGATCAGCGGGTTGCGGATGTCGGCGCGGACGAACTCGGTGCGCCCCATCCTGCGCAGCAGGTCGCGACCGGGCTGCACGGTGTCGACGCCGAGCACCCGGCCGATCGCGGGATTGGCGGCCAGTCGCGCGGCGAGGTGTCCGCCCAGGAAGCGGCTGACCCCGGTCACCAGCACGACGTTCGGGCCCATGCGTCTCCCTGCGTCTCGACCACGGCCACCACGGGCGATGCTACCGCCATCGGAACCACCGACGGCTACGACGCGGTTACCAACGAGTGCTGGGCCGGTTCTGCCTGTCCACGGTTCGTGAGCGCTTTGGGGGGCTATGACACCCCAAAGCACTCACGGACCATCACCTGCCGAAACCTCCGCGCCGCCGAAGCACCCGGCGCGCGGGAAAGCCCGGAAAACAACACCGCCGCCGACCCCTGCAGGTGGTCGGCGGCGGCGCGCAGGTCACTTGCCCAACTTGCGACGCTGAACGCGCGTCTTGCGGAGCAGCTTGCGGTGCTTCTTCTTGGACATGCGCTTGCGGCGCTTCTTGATGACCGAGCCCATGCGGACTCCTTCACTCTTGACGGCAGTTCGAACGTCTTCCGCGCCGGCGCAGCCGAGATGAGCGCACCAGGCACGACCACCCCAGAACTTTACCTGCCCTGGTGCGACCCCCTGCCGCCGTGGTCCTCCAAACGCCTCCGGGCACCGTCACCGACCGGTTCCGATGCCCGGCCACCAGCGTCAGAACGGCCTGTTCGGTGGTCGGCCAGCGGGACCCGAGTGCTTCCCCGGACCGCGGGTGCCTCTCCTGGTGCGCGCCCAGGATGAGCCGTCCTCGCCGGGAAACCACTCAGGACCCACCGGTGGTCACCCTGCGCACAAAGCGGCTGCCGCCGCTCGCACGAGCGCGGACGGCTCCGCCAACAGTGCTCTCAGCCCGCGTTGTAGTAGGCGCTCTCCAGGTAGGCGTGGACGTCCTTCTCCGCCACCCGGAACGACCGGCCCACGCGTGCTGCGGGCAGGTCACCGGCGTGGACGAGCCGGTAGACCGTCATCTTCGACACCCGCATCAGCTTGGCGACCTCGGCGACGGTGAGGAACCGCACCTGGCCCATGTCCGGCGGCGCCTGTTGGCTGGGTTCGGAGTTCGCAGACATGCTTCACCGTGCCCTTCGGCACGTGTCGCGCCGTCGGCTTCCCCTTCCGACGGAAACCTCACGCACGTGCTCTATCGAGAGTAGCGGGACGGCTGGGGAACCTGCGATGGCCGAATTACCTGAGTATTCGCCCGTCCTTCAAAAGCTGTCGGCGAAGCCGTCCTCGCTTGTGGAAGCGGCGTCAGCCGCTTGCATCCACCTACGCACGGCGACCACCGGCGGGCTCTGGCGAGGACGGCCCCTCCGCGTGTATTCGGTCATCTCAGGTTCCGCTGAGCGACGACCCGAGCAACGCGACCACGAACAGGCACTCAGTCGCGGTCCTGGTGGGCGGCGCCGAGCTCCACGGACCTGTCGCGAGCAGCCTCGATGGCGTCGATCAGGGCCGCTCGGACGCCGTGCTTCTCCAGCTCGCGGATGCCCGCGATGGTGGTCCCGGCCGGTGAGGTGACCGCCTCGCGCAGCATCACCGGGTGGCCGCCGCCCTCGCGGAGCATCGCGGCGGCGCCGACGGCCGACTGCACGATGAGATCGGCGGCCGTGGCGCGCGGGATGCCCAGCAGGATCCCGGCGTCGATCATCGCCTCGACCAGGTAGAAGAAGTACGCCGGGCCGGAGCCGGACAGAGCGGTGACCGCGTCCTGCTGGCCCTCGGGCACGCGCACCACCTTGCCGACGCTGCCGAGCAGCTCCTCGACCAGCTCCAGGTCGGCGTCCGACGCGCGGGAGCCGCCGGAGATGGCGCTCATGGCCTCGCCGACCAGCATCGGCGTGTTCGGCATCACCCGGACCACCGCGGTGCCCTCGGGCAGCCGCCGCTCGAACAGCGCGGTGGGCAGGCCCGCGCACAGCGACACCACGAGCTTGCCGGACGGCAGGTTCGGGGCCATCTCGTCGAGCAGCGGCTCGATGTCCTGGGGCTTGACGGCGACGACGATGACGTCCGCGCGCTGCACCGCGGTGGCCACGTCCACGTGCGTGATGCCGTAGGCCTTGGTCAGCTCGGCCGCGCGCGTCGCGAACCGCTCGGTGAACAGCAGGTCCGCTGGCGCCCGCCCGGCCTTCAGCAGCCCCGTCAGCAGGGACTCCCCGATCTTTCCGGCTCCGAGTACGGCGATCGTCGTCATGCCGCTCAGGGTGCCAGAACACGCTGCGCGAACGACGTCAGCCGCCGCTGTCCGATTCGTCCCGAGATCTCCCGCGGCACGATCACAGCGGCTACTGTGGCTGCCACCACAGCGCCCGCCACGGCCGAGCGATCCAGACCGAAGGAGCTCTGATCATGTTCAGCACGATGCAGGACGGGTCCCTGACGATCGCCCGCATCCTCGAGCAGGGCAGCGGCCCGCACGGCGCGTCGGCCCAGGTCATCACCTGGACCGGCGAGGGTTCGCGGCGCCGCACCTACGCCGACGTGGGCCGCCGGGCGGCGCAGCTGGCGCACGCGCTGCGCGGCCTCGGCGTCACCGGCGACCAGCGCGTCGGCACGTTCATGTGGAACAACGCCGAGCACCTGGAGGTCTACCTCGCGGTGCCGGCGATGGGCGCCGTGCTGCACACGCTGAACATCCGGCTGTTCCCGGAGCAGCTCGTGTACGTGGCCAACCACGCCGAGGACGAGGTGGTGGTGGTCGACACGACGCTGCTGCCGCTGTTCGGCAAGCTGCTCCCGGAGCTCAAGACGGTTCGGCACGTGGTCGTCGCGGGCGGCGGCGCGGCCGGGCTGGAGGCGCCGCAGGGCGTCCAGGTGCACGACTACGAGGAGCTGTTGTCCGGGCGGCCGGTGGAGTTCGACTGGCCCGAGGTGGACGAGCGATCGGCCGCTGCGATGTGCTACACCTCCGGCACCACGGCCAACCCGAAGGGCGTCGTCTACTCGCACCGCTCGATCTACCTGCACTCGATGCAGGTGTGCATGACCGACGGGATGGCGCTGTCGCAGGCGGATCGCGCGCTGGCGATCGTGCCGATGTTCCACGCGATGTCCTGGGGCCTGCCGTACGCGGCGTTCATGGTGGGCGCCTCGATCGTCATGCCGGACCGGTTCCTGCAGCCCGAGCCGCTGGCGAAGATGACCGCGGCGGAGCGCCCGACGATGGCCGCGGCGGTGCCGACGATCTGGCAGGGCGTGCTGCAGTACCTGTCGGCGAATCCGCACGACGTGTCCTCGCTGAGCGAGGTCGTGGTCGGCGGGGCGGCCTGTCCGCTGTCGCTGATGAAGACCTTCGAGGAGGAGTACGGCATCACGGTGCTGCACGCCTGGGGCATGACCGAGACCTCGCCGCTGGGCAGCGTGTCGCGGGCGCCCGCCGGGACCACCGGCGAGGAGGTCTGGAAGTACCGGGCCAGCCAGGGGCGGCTGCCCGCCGGCGTGCAGGCGCGGCTGATCGGCGACGACGACCAGGTGCTGCCGTGGGACGGCGAGAGCGTCGGCGAGCTGGAGGTCCGCGGCCCGTGGATCGCCGCCTCCTACTACGGGGACGACGATCCGGAGAAGTTCCACGACGGCTGGCTGCGCACCGGCGACGTCGGGCACATCAGCCCGGACGGCTTCCTGCAGCTGACCGACCGCGCCAAGGACGTGATCAAGTCCGGCGGCGAGTGGATCTCGTCGGTGGACCTGGAGAACAAGGTCATGGGCCATCCCGCGGTCGCCGAGGCGATGGTGATCGGGGTGCCGGACGAGAAGTGGTCGGAGCGCCCGCTGGTCGCGGTGGTCCTGCGCGACGGCCAGCAGGTGGACGCTGCGGAGCTGCGCGACTTCCTGGCGGACTCGGTGGCGAAGTGGCAGTTGCCGGAGTACTGGACGTTCATCGACGAGGCGCCGAAGACGAGCGTGGGCAAGTTCGACAAGAAGCGCCTCCGCAAGCAGCACGCGGACGGCGGCCTCGACGTGACCCGCCTGGACTGACCCGCTCCGCCCCGGCGGTCTCGGAACGCAATTTCAATGGAAATTGGACGTCTGATTTCAATTGAAATTGGCATCCCTTCGGCGCGTCGGTGCCCGACACGCCGAAGGGTGGTGCGACTTCAATTGAAATCGCACCTTAGATTTCAATTGAAATTGCGGCAGGTCAGGGGGCGATGGCGAGCTGGCGGGCTTGGCAGACCAGGCGGCCCACCGAGTCCACCACCATCACGTCCTCGTCGAACCACTGGCCCTGGACCGCTCGGCAGTCCACCGCCAGGCGCAGCCAGCCGTTGGCCGGGGGCGTGCGGAGCAGAGCCGTCAGCTGCACCGTCGGGGCCCAGCCGAAGCGGGCCAGGTTCAGCGTGACCGGCACCGTCAGGTCGCCCGCGACCAGGCCGAACAGCAGGTCCGGCTGCGCTTCCCGCGGTTTGACCCACATCCGCAGCCGGGGCGGCCCGGTGCGGCCGTCGAGGAACTCCGCGGTGTCGGCGTCCAGCCGCATGTCGCAGACCTGCGCCAGCGAGAAGTACTTCCGCGCTTCGCCGGCCCCGAGGTCGATCGCGCTGGACGGCGGGTTCACCGGCATGTCGGGCAGGTCCGCCCAGACCGGTTCGCCCTCCGGGCTCTTGCCCAGGGTGATCGTGGCGTCGACGCAGGACTGCCCGCTCTGTTCGAGCACGGCCCTGGCCGCGGTGATCGTCTTGCCCGCCTTGAGGATCTCGGTGCGGATCAGCACCGGCCCCACCCTGGGCGGGCGCAGGTACTGCGCGCTGACCGCCAGCGGCGCGAGCCCGGTGGTGTCGCCGAGCGCCCTGGTCAGCAGCGCGAGCAGGTAGCCGCCGTGCGGGTGGTCGCCCACGGCCCATTCCGGATGCAGGTTGGCGACGTAGCTGCCGTCGCCGAGAGGGCGCACCGAGGTGGCCGTCGCGAAGGGGTCCAGGGCCTCGGTCACATGCGGTCCAGTGGTCGACTGCGCTCGACGACCGATGCGCGCAACGGGTTCATGTTCACCGATTCTAGTGACCTTGACCGAAGTTGATCATCAGGCACCGGCTAAGCCCAGAAGTGGGCGTCGTGCCTGGAGATTTCGCGCGGAACCGGTGCCGCCCGCTGGTCGATTTCGCACGAAACCGACCAGCCCCGCTCTCACGCCGGAGCCGGGGGTTCGAGGTGGGTTCGGGCGAACTGGAGGGCTTCGGCCAGCAAGGCCGAGCGCTGCTGGGGATTGCGGGCCTTGCGGGTGTTGACCTCCAGGACCACCGAGCCGTGGTAACCGTCGGCCGCGAGCGCTTCGCAGACCTCGGCGCAGGGCTGGTTCCCCTGTCCCGGCAGCAGGTGCTCGTCGCGCGGCGCGCCCGTCCCGTCCGCCAGGTGCACGTGCGCGAGCCCGCCCGCCATGCGCTTGAGCAGGTCGATGGCGTCCACGTGCGCGGCGGCGGCGTGCGAGAGGTCGAACGTGTAGTTGCGGAAGCCCACCTCGGTCGGGTCCGGCGAGGGCTTGAACGCCGAGAGCCCGCTGGACTTGCCGCCGCGCAGCCGGTTCAGCGTGCTCGGCGGGCGCAGCGGGAACATGTTCTCCACCGCGACCGCGATCCCGCTGGTCTCCTCCAGCTCCGCGACCAGCTCGCCGAACCCGTCCGCGTAGCGGCGCTGCCAGCGGAACGGCGGGTGCACGACCACTGTGGAGGCGCCCAGCTCGCTGGCCACCACCACGGCCTTGCGCAGCCGCTCCTCCGGCTCCGGTGACCAGACCCGCTGGGTGATCAGCAGGCAGGGCGCGTGGACGGCCAGGATCGGCACCCCGTGCTGCTCGGAGAGCCGGTGCAGCGCGGAGGCGTCCTGGCTGACCGCGTCCGCCCAGACCATCACCTCGACCCCGTCGAAACCGAGGTCGGCGGCCATCTCGAACGCCGCCCGGGCCGGCTGCGGCCACACCGAAGCGCTGGACAGCCCGACCGGGATGTGCCCCGGGGCGTCCTCGCGCGGTGGCGGTTGCACTGTCATGTCCTGCCAAGGATGACCGACGATCGCCGGGTGGTCACGCTGCGGGCCCCGCCAACGGTGCGTAGCTCACACCGCGGGTGCGCCGAACGCGGTTCCGGTGTCGTGCGAACTCGGGGGCTAGTGGCTGATCAGCAGCAGCGCTGCGGGCGAAACCGTGCAGAACAGGCCGACCAGCACCGCGAGCAGGATCGTCTGCAGGTCGTTGTTGCGCAAGAACTTCCACGCGATGAGCACCAGCAGACCGGTGAACAGCAGCGCCGCGGCGAGAGCCGCCAGCGCGTGGAAGCCCCACAACCAGCGGAACCCGAACCAGACCGCACCGCCACCGACCAGCCCGGCGACGCCCTGCAGGGCCAGCGTGCCCCACTCCTTGGCGGGCGACGGCGGCTCCGGCTCCTCCTCGGGCTCGTCCTCCCGGTAGTCGTCCGCGTCCATGCCCGCGGGCAGCTCGGGGTCGTAGTCGTCTTCCTCGGCGTACTCCGGCTCCGGCTCCTCGTAGGAGTCGAAGTCGTACGGGTCGTCGTCCGCGCGCTTCGGCTCGTCCTCGACCGGCTCCGGCGGCGCGGCCGGGACGGCCAGCACCTCGGTGCCGCTCTCGACGTCCGGCGGAGCGGCGGCGGGCACGCGCGGCAGCTGCTCGGTGAGGCCTTCCGGCGGCGTCTGCTTGGGCGCCGTCGGCGGCACCGGCGGCGCGTCGGCGCGCAACGCGGGCTGCTGGATGGTCGCCTCGGCATCGCCCGCGACCGGGCCTGCGGGCTTCTTGCCGCCCGCGGAGGAGAACCGCTGCGCCCAGTAGCTCGGGCTGCCCTCCGCCGGGGCCTCGGCAGCGGGCGGCTCCGGGGCGGCCGGTGGCTCGGGCGGCGGTGCCTGCGGCGCGGGCGGCGCGACCGGAGGCTGCTGCGCCGCCGGCGGAGGTGGCGGCGGCGGGGCGGCCGGTCGACGGCCTGCGACCCGGTGGCTGCGGTACTGCGGCGGCTCGGCGTCGGGCTGGATGGCGCGCATCTGACCGCTGTCCGACAGCACCCGCTCGATGATCGCCTGCGGTGCGGTCTCGCTCGGGTCCTCGGCGCGCCTGCGCCGCCGGCGGCTGCTCTTCTGCCCGCTGTTGCCGTACTCAGCCAGCAGCTCCGCGACGGTGCGCTGGGTGGGCTGATCGGCCCCGCTGTCCCGATTCATCGCTCCCACCGTGCCCCGTGCTCCGTCCGGCGTCCAGTTCCGTCCTCATCAGGCCCGGCGAGCCGCAACGCCGCTCGGTCCTGGATGGCAGTGTGACTGTCTCCGTTGGTGTGGTCCAGCCGCCGCAGGATCACCCCTTCACGCAACGCCCACGGGCAGATGTCGAGTTCCTTCACCCCGAGCGCCTTCATGGTGGCCTCCGCCACCAGCGCACCGCCGACGAGCTGGTGCGCCCGCGCTGCGCTGACCCCGTCGAGAGCGGCCAGGTCCGGCGAGGACATGCGGGAGATGAAGGCGATCAGCTGGCGCAGGCCGGTCTCGGTGAGGGTGCGCGGCGCCCGGGGCCCGGCCGAGGCCGGTGCGGCGCCGGTCAGCCTGGCCAGCGACCGGAACGTCTTGGAGCTGGCCACCGCGCGATCCGGCCTGCCGAGCTTGCGGAACTGCTTGGCGGTGGGCGCGAGCTGCCCCTGGAGCCACTCGCGGAGCTTCTTGACCTCGTCCTGGCCGGGCGGGTCGTGCAGCATCGTGCGGGCCATCCGCCCGGCACCCAGCGGCAGCGACACCGCCAGGTCGGGCTGCTCGTCGATGCCCATCGCCATCTCCAGCGAGCCGCCGCCGATGTCGAGCATCAGCAGGTTGCCCGCCGACCAGCCGTACCAGCGGCGCGCGGCGAGGAAGGTGAACCGGGCCTCGTCCTCGCCGGGCAGCACCTCCAGCGCGATGCCGGTCTCGGCTTCGACCCGGTCGAGCACTTCGGCGGCGTTGACCGCGTCGCGGATCGCCGAGGTCGCGAAGGCCATCAGCTCCTCGCAACCGGCCGCGACCGCCGATTCCTGGGCAGCGGCGACCGTGCGGATCAGCTCACCGGCGTCGTCCTCGCTGAGACGACCGCCGTGCGCACCGATCCGCTCGGCGAGCCGAAGCACGGTCTTCTCCGATGTCATCGGGGTCGGATGGGCACCACGATGCGCGTCCACCACCAGCAGGTGGACCGTGTTGGATCCGACGTCGAGCACCCCTAGGCGCATGACCGACAAATTACCGGCTGCGCACGCGACCGGGCGTCGGGTGGGCCCGCAAACGGCCCGCCCGAGCGCCCCGAACAGCCCTCGGACCTGCTCCGCCGGTGCAAGTCGTGCTCCCGGTCACGCGAGCGGGATCACGCTTCGAACTTGTAGCCGAGGCCACGCACCGTGATCAGGTAGCGCGGATCGGCCGGGTTCGGCTCGACCTTCGAGCGCAGCCGCTTGACGTGCACGTCCAGCGTCTTGGTGTCGCCGACGTAGTCGGCGCCCCACACCCGGTCGATCAGCTGACCGCGGGTGAGCACCCGGCCGACGTTGCGCAGCAGGTACTCCAGCAGGTCGAACTCCTTCAACGGCAGGTTGACGTCCTCGCCGTCGACGGTCACCACGTGCCGCTCCACGTCCATCCGGACCGGCCCGGCGGCCAGCACCTGCGGCTGCAGCTCCTCGGCCTCGCCGCGGCGGCGCAGCACCGCGCGCACCCGCGCGATCAGCTCGCGCGCCGAGTACGGCTTGGTCACGTAGTCGTCGGCGCCCAGCTCCAGGCCCACGACCTTGTCGATCTCGCTGTCCCGCGCCGTCACCATGATCACCGGCACCGAGGAGCGCTGGCGCAGCTGCTTGCACACGTCGGTGCCGCTCATGCCGGGCAGCATCAGGTCGAGCAGCACGATGTCCGCGCCGTTGCGGTCGAACTCGTCCAACGCCTCCGGACCGTTCGCGGCGACTGCCGCCGTGAAGCCCTCCTTGCGCAGCAGGAAAGCGAGCGGGTCGGCGAAGGACTCCTCGTCCTCCACGATCAGCACCCTGGTCACCGGACTCCTCCCGTTTCGACGGCTGCGACGCCGTCGGCACCCTCGTTCCCGGAACGGATGACTCCGCCGGGGCGGTCCTTTGTTGCCACCGCGTCAACGGCCGGTTGGCCGTCGGTCGTGCGAGCGCCGTGCCTGGGCACCCGAAGCGTGAAGGTCGAGCCGGTGCCGGTGCGGCTCCACAGCTTGACCTCGCCGCCGTGGTTGGCGGCCACGTGCTTGACGATGGCCAGGCCGAGGCCGGTGCCACCGGTGGCGCGCGAGCGGGCCGGGTCGACCCGGAAGAACCGCTCGAAGACCCGCTCGTGGTACTCCGGCTCGATGCCGATGCCGCGGTCGGTCACCGCGACCTCCACGAAGTCGCCGGACAGGCGGCGGCTGATCGACACCGGGCTGCCCGGCGGCGAGTACGACACCGCGTTGTCGATCAGGTTGCTCAGCGCGGTGACCAGCAGCGTCCGGTCCCCGTCCAGCAGGTGGCCGGTGGGCTCGTCGACGGCGATCTCGATGCCCGCGGACTCCGCGCCGAGCCGGCAGCGGCCCAGCGCCTCCTCGACCACGTCGTCGACGTTGATCGTGGTCATCTCGGGCAGCGCCTCGGCGCCCTGCAGGCGGGACAGCGCGATCAGCTCGGAGACCAGGGTTCCCAGCCTGGTCGACTCGTGCAGGATCTTGGTGGAGAACCGCCGCACCTCTTCAGCATCGTCGGCGGCGTCCAGGACCGCCTCCGCGAGCAGCGCGAGTGCCCCGACCGGGGTCTTCAACTCGTGGCTGACGTTGGCGACGAAGTCGCGACGGGTGGCCTCCAGGCGCACCGAGTCGGACTCGTCGGCGGCGTCGACGACGGCGAAGCCGTCGCCCAGCGGGCGGACCTCGCCGAGCACCGCGGCCGGGCCGCGACCGCGCATCGCGGGGCGCTCGGTCAGCGGGCTGAGGTCGACGGGAACGGCTTCGCCGGTGGCCAGGGCCTGTTCGGCGGCCTTGCGGGCGCGGGCGTCGGCCCGGTGGTCCCGGATGACGCCGAGCTCGTCGGCCCGGGGGTTGTGCAGCACCACGTCGCCGAACTTGTTGAGCAGGACGACGCCGCTGGCACTCGTGTGCACCAGCCGCTGGAGCAGCTCCGCGACGGTCGGGCCCTCGGGTTTGCCGCGGCCGTAGAACCGGAGTTTCGCGATGACGAAGCCACCGGCCGCACCCACCAGGAGCACGGCGATGATCAGGGCGGTGTAGCCCAATGCGGTCACGCGAGCATCGTAAGCGCGCCGGGGTGGGGAAAGGCCAGTCTACGAGGGCGTTCCGTGATACCCGTGACACGAATCGGTGGCTTCTTCACCTCGATTTCACCCGGCGCTGGTGGCCAGTTCACGTGTCGCAGGGCCATCGGTAGCAATCCGTTCGCCACCACGGCGATTTCCCGCCATCCATCCCCCACCCGAGTGACGACCGCAGGGCACCTTCCGATCCGGACCGGAAAGCGCGGAGGGCGCCGTCCGCCGAGCCGGTCGGCGGACGGCGCCCTCCACATCGGCGCGATCTGGGGTCAGCGGCCCTGGTTGGCGACCGCGGCGGCGGCCTTCTCCGCCGCCTCCGGGTCGAGGTAGGTGCCGCCGGGGTTGACCGGCTTGAAGTTCTCGTCCAGGTCGTAGCGCAGCGGGATGCCGGTCGGGATGTTCAGGCCCGCGATGGCGTCATCGGAGATGCCGTCGAGGTGCTTGACCAGCGCGCGCAGCGAGTTGCCGTGCGCGGCGACCAGCACGGTGCGGCCGGCCCGCAGGTCGGGCACGATGGCCGATTCCCAGTACGGCAGCAGCCGGGCCACCACGTCCTTCAGGCACTCGGTGCGCGGCAGGTCCGCGCCGAGGTCGGCGTAGCGCGGGTCGGCGTCCTGGCTGAACTCGCTGCCGAGCTCGATCTCCGGCGGCGGGGTGTCGTAGGAGCGGCGCCAGAGCATGAACTGCTCCTCGCCGTAGGTCTCCAGGGTCTGCTTCTTGTTCTTGCCCTGCAGGGCGCCGTAGTGGCGCTCGTTGAGCCGCCAGTCGCGGCGCACCGGGATCCAGTGCCGGTCGGCCACGTCCAGGGCCATGTTCGCCGTGGAGATCGCCCGCCGCAGCAGCGAGGTGTGCAGCACGTCCGGCAGCGCACCGGCCTCGCGCAGGAGCTCACCGCCGCGCTTGGCCTCCGCCTCCCCCTTCTCGGACAGCGGGACGTCCACCCAGCCGGTGAACAGGTTCTCGGCGTTCCACGTGCTCTCGCCGTGCCGCAGCAGCACCAGGGTCGAAGTCATATGCCCAGGCTATCGAGGCGTTCCGCCGCGGAGGCCGCCGACCGCCTTCAGCGCGCGCCGCGCGGTGCCGGTGAATCCCAGCGGAGGCCGCCGCGAACGGCGCTCGGAAACGCGCCGTGACCGGCGAATTTGGTTGCCAACTTCACTCGACGGTTATCCGATCACAGCAGCAACGTGACACGAAAGTGGCGGCCATCACCTTCGTTCGAAAAACGAAGGCAGTTTGATTCCTTTGCGTTACTTTTCACTTTGAACATCACACTAATGGAGTAATGTGGCGGCCTTGTGGCAGCTGCATGACTCTGCGAAGTTGACAAAGCTCTCCTTGATCGGCTCCCACGCACTCCCCGATCACGCGAGAGCATCAACGCGGTCCGCATCCCCCATCGGACCGCGCCCGCCGGGCCCCGGGTGCCCCCCGCCCAACGGCCCGTCAGGCGGGACCCCCGCGTGGGGCGGCTCGAGCTCGTGACTCCCCCTCTCTCCCGAGCCGCCCCCGCGGTCCGCAGAACCGGGATCAAAGCGACTTCTTCAGCGCCTTCCGACGGCGCAGCCAGAGGTGGAGGCCGAACGCCGGGACCACCAGGGCCGCCGCGAAGGGGAGAACCGCGCCCAGCGTCGTGAGGATGACCGCGCCGGTCGCGGTGAGCCCCCGCCAGCCCGCGCTGAGTCCCGCCAGGAAGCCGGTGTCCTCATCGGCCACCACCGCCGGGCTCTCCAGGCGGACCGTGACCGTCGCCAGCTGCACCTGCGAGGACATCGCCGCTTCCCGGCGCTGGAGCGATTCCAGCTCCGTTTCCCGCGAGGTCAGCTCCGACTCGATCGAGACGATGTCCGAGACCGTCTCCGCCCTGGCCATCAGCTCGCGGAGGCGCTGCACGCTGGCCTGCTGGGACTCGATCCGGCTGCGGGTGTCCACGAGCTGCTCGGTGACGTCCTCGGCCTGCTGGCTCCGCGAGGTCACGCGGCCCAGCCCGGACAGCTCGCCCAGCGCCCGGTCCAGCTCCGCGGCCGGGATCCGGACGGTCATCGTGTTGCTCGACCGGTAGCCGGTCTCCTGCTCCAGGTAGCCGCCGACCGCCTCGGCCCGGCGGCGCACCTCCGCGCTCGCGCCCGCGACGTCGTCCACCTCGACGTCCAGCTCAGCGGTGCGGATCACCTCGCGCCGCTGATCGGTGGAGAAGTCCTGCTGGTCGGGCGAGAGGTCCTGCTTCGCAGTCGAGTAGTCGGAGCTGCGCTGCGGCGCCAGTTCGCGCGCACTGCTGCCGGACTCCGCCGACGAGGAACACCCCGCGACCAACCCGGCCAGGACCACGGCCAGCAGGGACCAACGTAATCGCACCTTCGACTCCTCCACCTCGGTTCGGACACAGCGAGGACGGAGCGGTGCGATCTTCCGGTTGCACTACTGCTGGTCGCGCCCGGGTTCGAGGGGGCCGTCGCGCTCCACGAGCGCGCGGAACGGCCGCAGGTTCGCCAGCGACTCGCCGCGCGACTCGCGCCAGCCCCACTCCCGGCGGATGGAGGTGGCGAACCCGAGCTCCAGCAGCGCGTTGAAGTCGCCGTCGGCGGCTTCCAGCACCTGGCCGAGCACCCGGTCCAGCTCCTCGGCGGTCACCGCGTGCAGGCCGATCCGGCCCACCAGGTAGATGTCGCCCGCCGCGTCGAGCGTGTAGTGCACGCCGTAGAGCTTGGCGTTGCGGCGCAGCAGGAACCGGTACACCTCGGCGTGCGCCTCGTCGGGCTTCCTGCACACGAAGGCCTCGACGACCAGCGCGTGCTCGGCCACCACCAGCCAGCAGTTGGTCTGCAGCTTCTTGGTGCCGGGCAGCGTGACGAAGAACCGGCCCCGCCCCTCCTGCCGGTGCTCCAGCCCGTTCTCGTCCAAAGTGGACTTGATCACGTCGTCGATGCTCACGCGGTCACCTCCCGGACGTGCAGTTGCTCGTGGAAGGCCATCTTCGCCCGCGCGTAGGCGTCCAGTAGCGCCTCGGTGGTGTTCCGCCACGAGAACCGCGTCGCGTGCGCCGTCGTGCCCGCCGCCAGCCGGGCCCGCAGCTGCGGATCGCGCACGAGGGAACCCAGCGCGTCGGCCCACTGCCCGGTGCGGTGCCCGTCCACCAGCAGCCCGGACACGCCGTCGTCGACGGCGACCGGCAACCCGCCGACCGCCGCGGCCACCACCGGCGTCCCGCAGGCCTGCGCCTCCAGCGCGACCATCCCGAACGACTCGTTGTAGCTGGGCACCGCGATGACGTCGGCAGCCCGGTAGACCGCGGCCAGCGCCGCGCCCGAGCGCGGCGGCAGGAACCGCACCACATCGGTGATCGCCAGCTCCGCGGCGAGCTCCTGCAGCGCCCGCGGCCGCTCCAGCCCGCTGCCGGACGGCCCGCCGACGACCAGCACGACCAGGCGTTCGCGCAGCTCCGGGTGCCGCGCCAGCAGTTCCGCGGTGGCCCGCAGCAGCACGTCCGGGGCCTTCAGCGGCTGGATCCGGCCGACGAAGGCGAGCGTGACGGCGTCGGCGGGCAGGTCCAGCTCGGCGCGCGCGGCCGCGCGGTCGCCCGGGGTGAACACGTCCAGGTCGACGCCGGGCGGGATGGTCGCGATCGAGGCCGGGTCGGCGTCGTAGCGGTCGACCAGGTCGGCGGCCTCGAACTCGGTGTTGGCCACCAGCACGTCGGCCTGCTCGACGATCTGCTCCTCGCCCAGCACGCGAACCCGCGGCTCCGGGGTGTCGCCGTCGGCGAGGTTGGCGTTCTTGACCTTGGCGAGGGTGTGCGCGGTGTGCACCAGCGGCACGCCCCAGCGCTCCCGCGCAAGCCACCCGACCTGCCCGGACAGCCAGTAGTGCGAGTGCACGATGTCGTAGTGACCGGGCTCGTGGCGCGCCTCGACGCGCAGCGCCCCGGCGGCGAAGGCGCACAGCTGCGACGGCAGCTCGTTCTTGTCCAGGCCTTCGAAGGGCCCGGCGACGACGTTGCGGACCAGCACGCCGGGGGCGAGCTCGGCGATCGGCGGGACGTCCGAGGAGGTGGCCCGGGTGAAGATCTCGACCTCGGTGCCGAACTCGGCGAGCTGCCGCGCGGTCTGCGCGATGTAGACGTTCATGCCCCCGGCGTCGCCGGTGCCGGGCTGTTCCAGCGGCGAGGTGTGCAACGAGAAGACGGCCGCGCGGCGCGGCCGCATGCGTAACGTTCTGGAGGTCATCTGCTGTCCATCGCGAGCGGGACGCCCCGAGGTCACGGGGCGCACGTGGAACCCGACGTCCGGCGCGGCGGGAAACACTCCCGCAACACCAGGCCAACGCTCGACGCTACCGCCAAGACCCCGCCGGACCCGCCGCCCGACCGGCCCCGGGTGGCGCTACTCACACGTGTGAAAGCTCGACGGCGGTGGCCGGGATGACCACCGCCGTTCGCGCAACCCTGTCTTCACACTTTTGCTTTTGAGCGGCGAAGCCGCTTAGCCCACCTTCGGCGCTTGCACCGCCGCGGGTTCTCAGACGTCGCCTGGCGAGGACAGCCCGCTCGCCGTGTATCGGACATCCCGGAGTCCAGGCGGCGTCTGAGGTTCCGCCACCCGCACCGCCTCGCAAAACGAGTTGGAAGTTGCGGTCCTCAGACCGCTGATTTCGCCTGCCACTGGTCCCAGCTGAGAAGCCAGTCGTAGACGTCGTACTGCGGGGGCATGCTGCTCGCCGAGCCGGAGACCTCGACCGGGTCGCCGATCAGCGCGCTGTCGTAGTACTTCTTCGCGTCCGCCGCGCTGAGGTTGATGCAGCCGTGCGAGTTGTTGACCTTGCCCAGGGCCGCCGCGTTCTCCTGGTTCTCGTGGATGAACTCGCCGTGGTTGGAGAACCGGGCCGCCCACGTCTTGCGCACGTCGCGGTAGCCGTAGCGGGGGTTGTCCATGATCTCCACCGGGTTCTTCTCCATGATGATGAAGGTCCCGTTGGGCGTGTTGCGGCCCGGGTCGTACTCCTCGCCGTAGCTGGCCGCGTAGCTGGCCACCTGCTCGCCGTCGCGCACCACCACCAGGCGGTGCGTGTTCACGTCGGCCTTCACGATCTGCGCGCGGCCGATGTTGAAGTCGGTGGTCAGGTCGGCGAGGCCGTAGGCACCGCCGCCGTAGGCCAGGCCGTAGAGCTTGGCGCTGACGCTGACCCGGGTGTTGGCCGGCCAGTACTCCTTCGGCCGCCAGTCGACCTGCCGGTCGGACAGCCACGCCCAGGCGCCCTCGACCGGGACCGAGGTCTGCACGTTCAGCGCCCGCTGCACGGCCGCCTTGTCCTGCACCGGCTCGTCGAACTTGACGCTGATCGGCATCGCGATCCCGACCTCGGCCTCGTCGGTCGGGTTGATGGTGGCGCGGATGGTCCGCTGCGGCCGCAGGGTGGTGAAGCTGCCCTGCACCGGGACCTGCTTGCCGTCCTCGCCGGTGGCCTGCCCGGACCAGGTGTAGGTCTTGCCGTAGCCGAGGGCCGTGGTCGCCTGCCAGCTCTTGCCGTCCGGCGCGAGCTGCCCCTCCACCTGCTTGCCCTCGCCGTTGGTCAGCTGGACGGAGTCGAACCTGCCGCGCTCGACGCCCGCCTTGACCGGCACCGCCGGGTTGACCTCGGCCGCGCCTGCGCCCGGTTCGAAGGAGACCTTCGCGACCGGTTCGGCGGGTGCCCGGTCTTCCGGTGCGGACGTCCCGCAGCCGGAGATCAGCAGCACCGCCGCGAGCGCAGTCCAGAGCAGCCGCAGCTTGGAACTCACCTTCGATTCCCTTCCGAGAAATTGCGACCTCGCTGTCCGCTTTGCCGAATTCGGCGGACAGCGGGCGAAAAATGACCCTCATTCACAAATACGCCTGGAGCCAGGCGAGGCGCATTGCCCTCCCAGTGTGTCCTGTCACATCGATCGGGTGATGGCGAGGCCCTACCGGTGACGTGATCGGATGGTGGGGGCAACCCGAAACCGGCGGGAGGACGTAGACGTGAGCACAAGTTCTGCAGGTCGCTGGGCCGTGGTCACCGGGGCGAGTTCCGGCATCGGCGCCGCCACCGCGCGACAGCTCGCCGCGGCGGGATTCACCGTCGTCCTGGGCGCGCGGCGGATCGAGAGGTTGACCGCGCTGGCCGAGGAGATCGGCGGCAAGGCGCTGCCGCTGGACGTCACCGATCAGGAATCGGTGGACGCGTTCGTCGCGCAGGTGCCCGAGTGCCACGTGCTGATCAACAACGCCGGCGGCGCGAAGGGTCTGGCCAAGATCGCCGACGCGGTCGAGGACGACTGGCGCTGGATGTGGGAGACCAACGTGCTCGGCACGCTGCGCGTCACCCGCGCGCTGCTGCCGAAGCTGGTGGCCTCCGGCGACGGCCACGTGGTGACGGTGACCTCGGTGGCGGCCACCGGCGTCTACGACAACGGCGGCGGCTACACCTCGGCCAAGCACGCGCAGGGCGCGCTGCACCGCACGCTGCGCGGCGAGCACCTGGGCGAGCCGGTGCGGTTCACCGAGATCGCGCCGGGCGCGGTGGAGACGGAGTTCTCCGAGGTGCGCTTCGCCGGCGACAAGGAGCGCGCGGCGGCCGTGTACCGCGGCATCACCCCGCTGACCGCCGACGACATCGCCGACGTCATCACCTTCGCGGTGACCCGCCCGCCGCACGTGAACCTCGACTTCATCGAGGTCAAGCCCCGCGACCAGCACTCCGCGACCCGGATGCACCGCCACGAGTGACGTTCGAACGAGGTTTCCCCGACCTCGTTCTAAGTGGCGGTGCCGGTAGCGGAATCGCAGCGCCCGCTTGGGCCGCGGATGCCCTGACTGATGCACGGCGTCAGGGCCGTCCTCGCCAGGCGGGCGCTGAGAACCCGCGGCAGTACGAGCCGCGAGGGAGGGTGTTGCGCCTGCCGCCCTTCGCAGCTGCTGCCCATCAACCGGGCGCACGAAGCCCGCAGAACCACGGTCTCGACTGGAACTGTGATCTCCCCACCGGACGCCGGAGTTCAGGCGTGGATGCGCTGGGGCTCGGTGCACAGCTCCACGTCCAGCTCCGCCAGGACGTCCGCGATGGGGCTGGCGAAGCCGACCGCTCCGTCGCAGCTGCCCGCGACGTGCAGGCCGACCACCCGGCCGCCCGGGCCGAGCACAGCCGCACCGGCGTCGCCGGGCCCGCAGAAGCGCGCCTCCGGACCCACCACGCGGATCTGCTCGCGCAGGATGCGGACGCCGAGGGCTTCGCCGTGGTCGATCCGGAGCGTCGCATCGACCGAGGTCACGACGCCGACGGTCACCGCGGTGCCGAAGCCGTGCTTGCGCACCCGCTCGCCCGGGTAGGCCGTCGCCGGCCCGGTGATCGGCCCGATGCCCTCGACCACGCAGGTCGTCGTCGATCCCGGCGCTAAAGCGACCGCCGCCGCGTCCACCCGGCCGGACAGCGCGGCCCGCGCGAGCTCGGCGTGCACCCGCCCGCCCTCCGGGTCGAGCATCCGGTCGCCCACCGACCAGCCGTCGTCCAGGCAGCCCACGTCGAACGTGGTCAGGCCCATCGGGACCACCATCGGCGCGGCACCGGTCACCAGCGCGCCCAGCGTGCCGATCCGGCGGTGCGGACCGGCCGCCGCCACGTCCGGCGGCACGAGGTGGACGGCGCGGCACGGCGCGATCCCGCTGCCGCCGGAGATCACCCCGGGCCGCTCGGCGCGCCGCGGTCGCGGCGTCAGCGGCTCGTTCTCGGCGCAGTGGATGTGCTGCAGGACCGGCTGCTCCTCGATGACGTCGGTCGGGATGCCGAAGACGTCCGCGGGCACGCAGGCACCGGGTTTCAGCTGCTCGCGCGGCTTCTTGCGCACCACCGACACCACGATGACCTGTTGGCCGGTGCTGCGTCCGGCGCGGTGCTGCGCGCCGATGTCGACAGCCGTCACTCCGGGCAGGTCGAGCAGCTGATCCTCGACGGCCCGTTTGATCGGGCGTATCACGGCCCGATCCCTAAGCTCCCTGATGCTCAGCATGGTGGCCCCCTCCACCTACACCATTTAACACTCAGGGTTACGCATCAGTCACGAAGAGTCACTCTTACGGCCGTTCGGCTCTTCGGCTGCTACAGCGAACAGTCCACCAAGACGGGCTCGGGTGCCAGCGAAACGCCGAAGGCCAGGCGTACTCCGTCCCGAACTTCACGCGCAAGAATGAGCAGGTCCGAGGTGGTGGCGCCGCCGCGGTTGGTCAGCGCGAGGGTGTGCTTGGTGGACAGCCCCGCCCGGCCGCCCGGTCCCCGGTGGCCCTTGGCGAACCCGGCGCGCTCGATGAGCCACGCCGCGGACAGCTTGACCCCGCCGTCGGCCGGGTACTGCGGGATCCGCTGGTCGGCGCCGACGCGCGCGGTGATGCGCGCCAGCACCTCGGGCAGCTCGGCCTCGCCGACGATCGGGTTGGTGAAGAACGAGCCGGCGCTCCAGGTGTCGTGGTCGGCCGGGTCGAGCACCATGCCCTTGCCGCGCCGCAGCGCCAGCACGGCCTCGCGCGCGCTCGCCACGTCCACCTGCGTGCCCGGCTCGACGTCGAGCGCGCGGGCCAGCTCGCCGTACCGGATCGGCGCCGAGCGGTCGTCGTCGCGCAGCATGAACCGGACGCGCAGCACCACGGCGGCGTCGCTGTGCTTGAGGACGCTGTTGCGGTAGGTCAGGCCCAGCTCACCGGCCGGGACGGTGCGGACCTGGCCGGTGCGCCGGTCGAGCAGGTCGACCGAGACCAGCAGCTCCGAGACCTCCACGCCGTACGCGCCGACGTTCTGCACCGGCGTCGCGCCGGTCAGGCCGGGGATGCCGGACAGGCACTCCAGCCCGCCCAGGCCCTGGCGCGCGGTGTCGGCGACGACCTCGTCCCAGTCCTCGCCCGCCTCCGCGGTCAGCTGCACCAGCCCGTCGCCGACGCTGTCGTACTGGCGGCCCTTGGTGGCGATGCGCACCACGTGGCCGTCGAACCCCTCGTCGGCCACCACGACGTTCGACCCGCCGCCCAGCACCAGCAGGCGGTGCCCGCCCGCGTCGGCCGCGCGCACCGCGTCGGTGATCTCGTCGGGCCTGGTCGCGACCACCAGACCGGCAGCCGGTCCGCCCAGCCGCAGGGTGGTGTGGTCGGCCAGCGGGACACCGGTGCGCTCGCCGGGCAGCGCTGTGTCGCCGCGCACTTCTTCGGCACCGGACATGGAGGGGTTCACGGTTGCCAAAGGTAACCTCCGCTGCATGGCACGCCGCATCGAGCACCGAAGCACCTCAGAGTGGCCCGCGGTCCGGTTGTACGAGGCGCTGATCGACATCGACTACCTCAACGACCGGCTGGCGGAGCTCGGCGGCACCAACGCCGAGCTGGTGCAGCACGTGGCGACCGACGACGGCGCGCGGTTCCAGATCCGCCACTCGGTGCCCGCCGACTCGCTGCCCTCGGTGGCGCGCACCATGGTCGGCAGCGATCTGACGATCGACCGCAGCGAGTCGTGGCGGCGCGAGGAGGACGGGCACTACACCGGTGAGATCGCCGCCGAGATCGCCGGGGCGCCGTGCACCATCACCGGCTCGATGTGGCTGCGCGACATGACCGAATCGGCCGACAGCGAGTTCGTGGTGGCGGGCAACGTGCGGGTCAACGTGCCGTTCGTGGGCGGCAAGATGGAGGACCTCGTCGCCGACCAGGTGCAGAAGCTGCTCAGCGCCGAGGAGCGCTTCACCGCCGAATGGCTGGCCCGCCGGGCATGACTTCGGTCCCGAAGAAGCGGGCACCGCGGCTGGCCGCCGGCCGGGCCCGCGCTCTCGGCATGCCCACCAGGGGCACGACGAACCCGAATCGGCTGCGCCGCGTCGACCGCTGGATCCTCGGCACGCCGTGGGTCGCGGCCGCGGTGCGGGACGCGGCGGAACCGGTGGTGATCGACCTCGGCTACGGCGCGACGCCGGTGACCACCGTGGAACTGGCCGATCGGCTGCGCCCGCTGCACCCGGCGCTGCGGGTGGTCGGCCTGGAGATCGACCCGGACCGGGTCGCGGCGGGCAAGGCGGTGGCCGATCCGCCCGCGCTGGATTTCCGCCGCGGCGGCTTCGAGCTGGCCGGGCTGGCCGCCGGGATCCGCGACTTCCCCGGCCCGGCGCTGGTGCGCGCGTTCAACGTGCTCCGGCAGTACTCCGAGGCGGAGGCGTGGAAGTACTGGGACGAGCTGTGCGCCCGGCTGGGCCCGGACGGGCTGCTGGTTGAGGGCACCTGCGATGAGATCGGGCGCCGCTGCTGCTGGGTGGTGCTGGACCGCGGCGGGCCGCTGACCTTCACCATGGCCTGCCTGCCCTCGGACCTGGAGAAGCCCTCCGACCTGGCCGAACGACTGCCCAAGACGCTGATCCACCGCAACGTGCCCGGCGAGAAGGTGCACGCGATGCTCGCGGAGCTCGACGCCTGCTGGGCGACGGCGGCGCCGATGGCCCCGTTCGGGCCCAGGGCCCGCTGGGCGCACGCGGTGCGGTTGTTCGCCGACCGCGGCTGGCCGGTCCTGGACCGGCACCGCCGCTGGCGCCTCGGCGAGCTGACCGTCCCCTGGTCCACCGTCGCGCCAGACCCATGACTCCGCGCTCCCCCGCAATTTCAATGGAAATCAGACGTCCGATTTCAATGGAAGTTGCGCGCCGTCGGTGTGTCGGCCCCCGACACACCGGCACCTGGGGATGACTCGCGCGATTTCAATGGAAATCAGGCCTCCGATTTCCATTGAAATCGCGTCTTCGGGAGGGCCGGCGGAGGGCTTGCGGGCCTAGGGTGGGGGCATGGCGAGCGAGTTCCTGCAGCACGCTTTTCACGACCAGGCCGTGGCCTTCCGCAGCGCCGCGCTCCAGGCCGGGCCGAACACCGAGGTCTCGACCTGCCCGGGTTGGGACGTCCGCCAGCTGGTGCAGCACCTGGCGCAGGCGTACGCCAGGATCGAGCGCTCGCTGCACCTGGAACCGGGCAGCCCCCGACCCGAGGTTCCGCGCCCACCGGCCGATTTCGACGACGTGCTGACCTGGTGGGACGAACGGCTGGCCGAACTGCGGCACTCCTTGTCCACAGTGGATCCGGATCGGCCGGTGCGGTGGTTCCACCCCGGCGGCACACCGCGCACCTGGCTCCGCCGGGCAGCGCACGAGACGGCGATCCACCGCCTGGACGCCGAACACGCCCTCGCCGGACTGGGCCCGGACCACGTGCACGAGCTGATCTTCGACCCGGAGCTGGCCGCCGACGGCATCGACGAGTTCCTCGTCTCGCTCCTCCCGCTCGGCGACTGGTCCGAATCCGAGATCGAGGGCGAAGTGCTCGTGCACGCACCGGACGCGGGCAGGGCGTGGCTGGTGGAGTTCCGGCCCGGCGAACCGCCGCAGGCCGGACCGGCGAGCGGCACCGCGCTGGAGGCCGACGCGACGATCGCCGGCACGGCCGACGCGGTGTACCGGCGGGTCTGGGGCCGCCCGAGCACGGCCGTGGTCACCGGCGACACCGCGCTGGCCGACCTGATCGCCGGCCGCTGAGTCAGCCGACCGGCTCGGCCTCCCGCTGCTCGGTCCGCGACCGCTCGAGCAGCACCAGCGCGAACACGGCCAGCAGCACGGCGAGACAACCGCTGACGATCGCCGCCGCCTGCAAGCCGGAGGTGAATCCCGCGCGCGCCACGTCCGCCAGCGCCGGAACCGCCGCGCCGCCGCCCAGGTTTCCCGCGACCTCGGCGACCACGTCCGACGGAACTCCCTCCGGCGCGTAGGTCCGCACGTGGTCCCGGTACACGGCCGAGACCAGGCTGCCGGTGGCGGCGATGCCGAAGGCCAGGCCGAGCTCGTAGCTGGTCTGCCCGATCGCGGAGGCCTGCCCGGCCTTCTCCGGAGCGGCGGCGCTCACCGCGATGTTCGTCCCCAGCACGGTGATCGGCGCGAGCCCCAGCATCATCACGGTCGTGCCCGCGGTGACCGTCGCGACTCCCGGCGCGGTGGCGATCAGCGCGAACCCGGCGATCGCGACCGCCGCGCCCGCGGCGATCACGCGAGCCGGTCCCGCGCGCCGGGCCAGCAGCGGCGTCAGCTGCGATCCGAGCGCCAGCCCGACGGCGGGCAGCACCATCAGCAATCCCGCCTCCAGCGACGCCACACCGCCGACGAGCTGGAGGTACTGGGGCATCAGGTACTCCACGCCGTTCATCGCGGCCAACCCGGTGAACAGCAGCAGCGGCGCGGCGACGAAGGCGCGGTCGCGGAACAGGTCGAGGTCCAGCAGCGGGTTGTCGATGCTCCGCTGGCGCCGCACGAACAGCGCGCCGAAGACCACCGCCGCGGCCACCGCGACCAGCAGCGGGGCGTCGAGACCGTGCTCGCCGAAGTGCTTGATGGCGTAGACGAGCGGCAGCAGGGTCATCAGCAGCAGCGGCACGCTGAGCCGGTCCAGCGGCGTCACGTCGGGATCGGCGAGCTCGGGGACCGTGGCCGGCACGCCGATCAGCGCGACCACCAGGACCGGCACTCCGACCAGGAACACCGAGCCCCACCAGAAGTGCGCCAGCAGCACACCGCTGAGCACCGGCCCCAGCGCGATCCCGGTGGACAGCGTGGTCACCCACAGCGCGATGGCCCTGGCCCGGCGCCGGGTGTCGCGGAACATCCCGGAGATCAGGGCCGGCGTGGACGGGATGATGGCCGCGCTGGAGGTCCCCAGCAGCACCCGGGCCGCGATCAGCACCGCCGGGCTCCACGCGCAGGCGGCGAGCACCGAAGCGGCGGTGAACACGGCCAGGCCGATCATCAGCAGGCGGCGACGGCCGAACCGGTCGCCGATGTTGCCGCCGAGGACCAGCAGGCAGGCCATCGCGAAGCCGTAGCTGTCGTTGATCCACAGCAGTTCGGTGCTGGTCGGGCCCAGGTCCGCGGACAGCTGCGGAACCGCCATCCACAGCACGCCGAGGTCGACGGCCAGCAGCAGCGTGGGCAGCAGCAGGAAGGCGAGGCCGGCACGCCGCCCCGCCTCTCCGCGATCCCCAGTGGTGGTCGCGTCCGACTGAATCTCACGTTTCGCGGTTTCTCGTGGTCGGGTTGCGTCACGGTCCCCTGAGACGCGGTTGAGCGGGTCTCGGTTTGGGCTGCCCATGCCTTCACCCAACAGCGGTGGCGCCGGACTGTGGATGGCTGGAAAGCCGGGAAGGATGTTCGCGCGTCTAGGCTCGTGCCGTGGATGACGCGCTGTCCGGCCTGCTGCTCGACGTCCGCTCCAGCGGGGCGCTGTTCGACCGGTCGGTGCTCTGCCCGCCGTGGTCGATCCGGTTCGGGGAAGAAGCGCTGACCCTGCTGACCATGGTCAGCGGCGAGGCCTGGGTGCTGCCCGACGACGGCGAACCCGTGCGGCTCGGGCTGCACGACGAGGCCATCGTGCGGGGGCCGTTCTCGGTCTCCGACGGCCCGACCACCGCGGGCCGCGACAGGTGCGCGCACCAGGGCATGCGCGGCGAGTTCAGCGGGCCGACGGTGCTGCTCACCGGCACGTACCAGGTGCAGGGCAGCGTTTCGCAGCGAGTGCTGGCCGCGCTGCCGCCGATCGCCGTGCTGCCGGCCGCCGCGGCCGACTGCCCGACCCTGGACCTGATCGTCGACGAGATCCAGCAGGACAAACCGGGCCGCCAGGCGATGCTGGACCGGCTGCTCGACCTGCACCTGGTCGCCACCCTGCGGGAGTGGTTCGACCGCGCGGACTCCGGAGCCCCGGCCTGGTACCGGGCGCACCAGGACCCGCACATCGGCCGGGCCCTGCGCCTCGTCCACGAGAACCCGGCGCAGCCGTGGACGGTGGCGAAGCTGGCCGCCGAAGCGGGCCTGTCGCGGGCGACGTTCGCGGAGCGGTTCCGCGAGCTCGTCGGCCAGCCGCCGATGACCTACCTCGCGGAGTGGCGCATCGCCCGAGCCGCCGACCTGCTGGCCCGAACCGACGCGACGGTCGACGCCATCGCCCACCAGGTCGGCTACTCCAACGCCTACGCCCTCAGCGTCGCCTTCAAGCGCACGCTCGGCCTCCGCCCCACCGAGCACCGAGCAGCCACCCGCGACGCACCCGCCGCCCGAACCCGGTGATCACTTTCCGGTGATTCCGCACCGAGCACCCCCACCTGCGCAAACACCAGTCCGACGTTCGGATGCGGGGGCGGCTGGTCGATTTCGCGCGAATCGACCATGGCCCGGGTGAAGCGAGGCGGCCGTTGGGGCGACCGGACGGCGTGGCGGGTTGCTCCCGGGACCTTGTCGCGGACGTCACGACAGGGTCGCCCCTGAGCTGCAGGGCCTCCGCCACCTGGGATAATGACTGATCGTGAGCACTCCCGAGCGGCGTTTCGTGATCAGCTTCGGCTGCCCTGACCGGACCGGCATCGTGGCCCGGATTTCGACCTTCCTCGCCGATTTCGGCGGTTGGATCGTCGAGGCCGGTTACCACACCGATCTCGAGACCGGCTGGTTCTTCACCCGGCAGGAGGTCCGCGCCGACTCGCTGCCGTTCGGCATCGACGAGCTGCGCGAGCGGTTCGCCGCCGTGGCCGAGGAGTTCGGCGGTGAGAGCAGCTGGCGCGTCTCGGACACCGGCGAGCGCCGCCGGGTGGTGGCCCTGGTGTCCAAGGACGGCCACTGCCTGCACGACCTGCTCGGCCGGATCAGCTCCGGCGAGCTGGAGGTGGACCTGCGCGCGGTGATCGGCAACCACCCGGATCTCGGCCCGATCACCGAAGCGCACGGCGTCCCGTTCCACCACGTGCCCTTCGGCAAGGCCCCGGAGGAGAAGGCGGATGCCTTCGGCCAGGTCCAGAAGCTGGTGGACGAGCACGACCCGGACGCGATCGTGCTGGCCCGCTTCATGCAGATCCTGCCGCCCGAGCTGTGCGAGGAGTGGGCGGGCCGCGCGCTGAACATCCACCACAGCTTCCTGCCGTCGTTCGCGGGCGCCCGGCCCTACCACCAGGCCTACGACCGCGGCGTGAAGCTGATCGGCGCCACCTGCCACTACGTGACGGCGGAGCTGGACGCCGGCCCGATCGTCGAGCAGGACGTGATCCGCGTGGACCACACCGACGACGTGGCGGACATGGTCCGCAAGGGCCGCGACATCGAGAAGCTGGTGCTCGCCCGCGGCCTCCGCGCCCACCTCGAGGACCGCGTCCTGGTCCACAACCGCCGCACCGTGGTGTTCTGATCAGGTCGCGGCCGGGTAATCGGAGTAGCCCTGCGGGCCGTGGGTGTAGAGGGTGCTCTCCTCGACCTCGGCCAGCGGAGCTCCGGTGGCGAATCGCTGCGGCAGGTCCGGGTTGGAGATGAACAACCGGCCGAAGGAGACCAGGTCGGCGCCTTGGTCCTCGATCAGCGCCGCACCGGACTCCGCCGTGGTCGGATGCCCGAAACCGGTGTTGCCGATCAGCGTTCCGGTCCAACGTGGACGGAGATCGCGCAGCGCCCGGTAGCGGCTGTTGTCGGTCAGGTGCAGGTACGCGAGGCCCAGCGGTTCCAGGGCGTCGACCAGCGCTCGGTACACCGGCGCGGGATCGGCTTCGACGAGCCCGGTGAGCGGATTCCCCGGCGACAGGCGGATTCCGACCCGGCCCGCGCCGATCGCACCTGCCACGGCCTCGACCACCCCGACGGCGAACCGGATGCGCCCGGCGCCGCCGTACCGGTCGCTGCGGACGTTGGTGTTGTCGGCGAGGAACTGGTGCAGCAGGTAGCCGTTGGCGCCGTGCAGCTCAACCCCGTCGAAGCCCGCGTCGATCGCCCGCCGCGCTGAAGCCACGTGCTCGTCGATCGCCTGCGCGATGTCCGCAGTGGTCATCTCGCGTGGGACCAGCGCGCGCACCTTGCCGCCGGCGGTGTGCAGCTCGATGTCCGCAGGCACCGGCGAAGGCGCGATCGGGTGCAGCCCGCCGAGGTTGTTGTCCGGAACGGTCAGCCGCCCGGCGTGCATGAGCTGCGCGAAGATCCGCCCGCCTGCGGCGTGCACGGCATCGGTGACCGCGCGCCAGCCCACGACCTGTTCCGGCGAGACCAGGCCAGGCCCGCGCAGGGCGCCCTGCCCCTGCACGCTCGGCCAGATCCCCTCGGTCACGATCAGCCCGGCGCCCGCGCGCTGCGCGTAGTACTCCGCCACGAACGGCTGGGGAACGCCCTGTTCGTCGCCCCGGAACCTGGTCATCGGGGCCATCGCGATCCGGTTCGGCAGCGACATCGGTTCGTACGGCTTGAGCAGCGAGTTCGTCATGCCGATGACGGTAGAATCTGACGCGCGTGTCAGGTTCAACCGAAGGTGATGGAGCACACGATGCGGATCGGTGAACTGTCCCGGCGCACCGGGGCCAGCGTGCGGGCGCTCCGCTACTACGAGCAGCAGGGCCTGCTCTCCGCCACCCGCACCCCGGGCGGCCACCGGGAGTACGCCGCGTCCGATGTGGACAAGGTCGCCCTGGTGCAGCGGCTGATCAGCGCCGGCGTGCCGAGCGCGAAGATGGCCGAGATCTTCCCGTGCGTCTTCGGCGGGCACTCCAAGCCGACGACCGAAGTCGTCGCGGATCTCTGCGAGGAGCGGGAGCGGATCAACGGCATGATCGACGACCTGCTGGCCTCCCGAGCGATCCTCGACGACATGATCACCGACGCCCGCGCCGCCGCCAACGCGTAGCCGTCCCGGTGCCGAAACGGTCGCGAAAACGAAGCCGCGCCAAGGGATCTGTGGTGAGCGTGGCGAAATCAACGTTCAGGAACCGACGGGGACGAGACGTCGGCAGCACGTCCACCGAGCACAGTCCACTTCGGACGGATTCTGCTCCGGCTCCGGCGACGGCGGCGAGGAGGACTCGAAGCTGAGTGCGCAGCCGGGTTCCGGCCCGGCTGCGCACTCGCGACTTCAGCGGCCCAGGCCTTCCAGGACTTCTGCGTTGGGGAGGTTGGTCAGGACCTCGCCCGGCGTGATCAGCTTGCTGCGGCGGACGCCGCTGCCGACCACCAGCGCCGGTGCGTTCGCCACCTCCTGATCGATCAGCACCGGCCAGTCCGCCGGGAGGCCGAACGGCGTGATGCCGCCGTACTCCATGCTGGTCAGCTCGACCGCGTCGTCCATCGGCGCGAAGGACGCCTTGCGGACGTCCAGGCGTCGCTTGACCACGCCGTTGACGTCAGCGCGGGTCGTCGCCAGGATCACGCACGCGGCGTAGCGGACCTCGCCCGCACGCTTGCCCGCGACGACCACGCAGTTCGCCGACAGCTCCAGCGGTGAGCCGTACTTCTCGCAGAACGCCGCGGTGTCCGCCAGCTCCGGATCGATCTCGGTCGCCCCGATGCGCGCGTCGTCGAGCTGCCGGACCGATGTCGCCACCGGGTCGGCGAGCAGGTCGAGGCGCTCAAGCGCCGATGTCACGTCCAGCGTTCCTGCGGCCAAAGCCCAATCAGCACCCATGGCACGACAATACGAACCGCCGCCGGCCACCGGTGAAGTGGCTCACCCCAGGAAGTCCACCAGGAGTCCGCGCAGCTCGCGGCGGTGCGTGAGCATGGGCGCGGGCGAGGGGAAGATCTCCAGCCGCGCGCGGGCGAAGGCGGCGGCCACCGCCTTGGCCACCTCCGCCGGGTGCAGCGGGTCGTCGGTGGCGCCTACGACGAGCACGTCCGAGCCCACGGAGCCCAGCGGGGCCGCGTCGGCCAGCGGTGCTTGCTCGGGGAGCTCGCGGAGGGCGTCTTCGAGGCGCATCAACGCGGCCGCGCGCTGCTCGGCGTAGTCCCCGACCTCGGCGCCTGCCGGGAGATCCGCCGCGACGAGTTTCCGCAGCTCCTCCGGGTCACCGACCGCATCGGCGAGACGTTCGAAGGACCAGGTCGCCGCGACGTCGCGGGGCCGGTCCAAGGCGGCCGGGAGCAGCAGCGCCAGCCGCTCGAACCGGTCGGGGTGCTCGGCGGCGATGCGGGTCAGGGCACCCGCACCCAGCGAAACACCGACCGCACGCGTCGCTCCCACCTCGTCGGCGATCGCGAGGACGTCCGCGGCGATCGTCGCGTAGTTCCAGTAACCGGGCGGAGCGTCCGGGGCCTTGCCGTGCCCCGGCAGCGTGACGACGACGCGGGTGCCCGGCAGCCCGGACGACGGGATCCGGGCCTCGCCCTCGGTCGCGCCCAAGCCGTGCACGACCAGCGTCACCGGCCCACCGCGGCCGTGCGTCGTCCAGCGGGACAGCACTACCAGGACCGCCCCTGGATCTCCCGCACCTTCGGGCGCACGTCGACGATGTAGACCAGCGAGGCGATCAGCCCGGCGATCCAGATGATCCCGTAGGGGCCGCGCTGGTCCAGGATCAGCAGCACCGCGGCGGCACCCGTGATGAGCAGCCACTTCGCCTTGCTCAGCTTGTCCACGGCGGTGAACGCGTCAGGACGCTGCAGCGCGGCGTGCACGAACGCGAAGATCCCGACCGGGATGCACACGATCCAGATCGCCAGCAAGATCCACTGGTACAAGGCCAAGCCGGTGAAATCCACGCCTCCACCTTACGTGCCGGGCGTCCACGCGGGCACCCACCGACGCTCACCAACGGAGCGCCCCCACCGACGGCGGACGCGCCCACCGACGACCACAGACGGCGGACACCCACCGACGCTCACCGATGGCGGACGCCCACTGACGCTCACCGATGGCCGTGCGCGCGGTCACCGATGGCCGTGCGCGGCGAGCACGTCCACGTGCCCCCGGCCCCACCCGCACCGATCGGGGCGACCATTCGCCACCAACCTCAACTGGGCGATCTCAGCGAAACCTGCAACCCCCCGGCGTGTCGGACGACGACACACCGGAGGGTGTGCAATTTCAATTGAAATCGAACGTCCAATTTCAATTGAAATTGCGGGACGGGGGGACGGGAGGGGCTCAGCTTTCGCTGGGCTTGGTGGTCTTCTTCGCCGCCGGCTTCGTCGTGCTCTTCGCCGTCGACTTGGCCGCCGGCTTGCGGGTCGCGGCGGGCTTGGGCTCCTCCGCGCTCTCCGCCTTCTCCGCCGAGGCTTCCTCGGCCGGGGTTTCTTCGGCTGGGGTTTCCTCGGTCTTGGTGAACGGGCGGCTGACCTTGCCCAGGACGTCGTCGGCCAGGTCGCGGACCTCATCCACCGTGTCCTCGACCTTGTCCTGCGCGGTGCCGACCTGGCTCCAGACCTTCTTGACCTGCGGCTGGTCCTGCAGCCGGTGCAGGGTCTCCTCGCCGCGCTCGGCCAGGAAGTCGTAGAGCTGCTTGGCCGTCTGGCTGTAGGCGTCGACGCGCTTGCGCAGCTCGGCCGGGTCGAGCTTGCCGCGCAGCTCTTCCAGGTCGCTGGGCAGCTCCTGGCGGGCCGCCTCGGCGCGCTCGTTGAGCTGGGTGCGGACCTTGTTGACCGCCTCCAGCAGGGCCTGCGCGGCGAGGTCACCGGCGCCGAGCGCGGCGAGCAGCGGCGTGCGGGCCTGCTCGACGGCGTCGCCGAACGCCTTCTCGGCCTGCTCGCGGACCTTGTTCACGTCCTCGGTCTTCGGGAAACCCGGCATGGGTGGTCACTCCTCGGATTGCTGGCTGTCCTCGACCGGCCGGTCGTCGTGCTCGCGCCGGAACGAGGCGTAGATGTCCAGAAGCACTTGCTTCTGCCGCTCGTCGAGCTGGGGGTCGGCGAGGATCGCATCGACCACCGGCCCGCTCTCGCGGCGCTCCAGGATCCCGGCCTGCACGTAGAGCGCTTCGGCTGAGATCCGCAGCCCCTTGGCGATCTGCTGCAGGATCTCCGCGCTCGGCTTGCGCAACCCGCGTTCGACCTGGCTCAGGTACGGGTTCGACACGCCGGCGAGCTTCGCCAGCTGCCGCAACGAGATCTGGGCGTTGTTGCGTTGCGTCCGGATGTAGCCGCCGAGGTCGCTGACCGCCTGGTTCACGGCCTTGTTGACTGCTTTGTCCACACGTTCCACGGGCTGGCACCTCTCCGGTCACCGACCACGATACGCACGAGTGCTAACTCTTGCAAGCACTCTGCTTGCACCCGTTAGCGGGACCATGCGGCCGGTGCAGAACCTCCCCGACGGCGAGCTCGCCAGACGCGATGAGTGCCGCTCGATCGGCGTCGCTCCGCTGGCCTGGGCCGCTGATCGCGCTCGGCGTCGGACTGGTCGACGGTGCGGCGCCAGCCGCCGTGGATGCCGAGACGACCGGCACAGCCGTGAGGCTGCTCAATACGGTGAGGTTCGACAGCGAAGCGCTCGTCATCGCGGCGGCGGGCTCGTCAACAGTCACTCGGTCACGACTTGCGGCAGGTGTCCGCCTGTCGCGGAACACCCGAGGAGCTGGCGGGCAGCGACGCTTGGCGTTCGTCGCCGACAGTTCACGGATTCGCGGCAGGCCCTGCTGTGGACCTGCGCGGCGATCATCGTGCCGCCCGAATCCGAAGCCGCGCCGGAAGTGCCCGCCGCCCGATCGCGACGCGCGGGGCAGGGCTGGTTCAGTCGTCGGTGGCGCACATGCAGAACGGGTGGCCGGCCGGGTCGGCGTAGACGCGGAACTTCGCGTCCTGCTTGTCGGGCGGCTGCGGGAGCGGAGTCGCGCCCGCCCCGACCGCCAGCTTGTAGCCCTCGGCGATGGTTCTCACCCGGATGTCCAGGTGCATCATCTGCGGCACGTCGCCGCTGGGCCAAGTCGGCGGGCGGTAGTCCGGATCGCGCTGGAAGGCCAGCACCGCGCTGCCGTTCGGATTCGCCAGCTCGACCCAGTCCGCGCTGGAGGCCTCCTCGTCCACCTGCCAGCCGAGCAGCCGGCCGTAGAAGTCGGCCAGTTCACGCGGATCCGGGCAGTCGATGGCGAACGCCGCGAGGTCGAGCTGGGTCATCGTTCCTCCGATCGGTTCAGGCAGTCGCGCGACGCGTGCCCGGGTCGACCGCTGCGCCGGGGCTCAGCGGGGCCGTGGTCGCCGCCCACCAGTTGGCGAACTGGTCAAGCCAGCGTGGCCGAAGTCGGCCGCCTTCGCTCAGCGCGCGGTCGATCTCCGCTTCGCGGGCCGCCGCGGCGGTCAGCGCGTGCCCGGTGTCCTGCGGCTCGATCTGAATCGGATTCATCACGCACCCCTAACCCTCAAAACTGATTGACAGGTTACTAACCGGCGTGACCACTATGCGGGTTACGGGGACCCGGCACAACCCCCTACTGGCTTACGATGGTGTTCGTGAGCAGCAGAGCTGTCGCTCCGGAAGTGGTACGACCACCGACGCTGGAGGTGGTCGAACTCGACTTCGACCACGACATCGAGCTAGTCCTGGCCTTCCTCAACACCTGCGACGCGGAAGACGGCACCGAAACCCTGGACGACCACGATCAGTGGAAGCAGTGGTGCGCGGACCGCGGCCTGGGTGCGGCGCCCGACGTCGAAGCGGCGCGCGAGATCCGCGACTCCATGCGCAGCGCCGTCTCCTACGGGGTCCGACCACCCGGGCTCGCCACGGCGTGGCCGGTGCAAGTCCGGTTGCAGCGGGGCATACCCGTTCTGGCCGGCACCGACGCGCTGGGCACCGTGCTGGTTGCGGCCGCCCGGCTGGTGCACACCGAGCACTGGGAACGGATCAAGATCTGCCCGGCCGACGACTGCCTGTGGGCGTTCTACGACCGGTCCCGCAACCGGTCCCGGACCTGGTGCTCGATGCGGGTGTGCGGCAACCGGGAGAAGGCCCGCTCCTGGCGGGAGCGCCACACCACCGCCTGAACCGGCCTCAGAAGAACAGCTGCGAGACGCTGTGGATCGCCAGGCCGGCGAGGGCGCCGACCACGGTGCCGTTGATCCGGATGAACTGGAGATCCCGGCCGACCTGCAGTTCGATCTTGCGGGAGGTCTCGCCGGCGTCCCAGCGCTCCACCGTGTCGGTGATCAGCGTGGTCAGCTCGTCGCGGTAGTTGGACACCACGTAGACCGTGGCGCTCTCCACCCAGCCGTTCACCTTGGCCTGCAGCTCCGGTTCCTCGACGAGCCTGCGGCCCAGCGAGCGCAGGCCGTCGCGGACCCGGACGCGCAGTTCGCTGGAGGGGTCCTCGGCCGCGTCGAGCAGCATCTTCTTCGCCGTACCCCAGGCCGAGGCCACCAGGTTCTGCACCTCGGGGTGCTCCAGCACCTGCTGCTGGATCTGCTCGGCCTTGGCCATCGTCTTCGGGTCGTGCTGCAGGTCGTCGGCGAACTCGACCAGGAAGCGGTCGACGGCCTTGCGCATCGGGTGCTCGGGGTCGGTCTTGACCGCCCAGGCGAAGGACAGCACCTCGGCGTAGATCTTGTCGGCCACCATGGTGTCGAAGAACTTCGGCGACCAGGACGGCGCGCGCTGGCTCACCACGCGCAGCACCGTCTCGTGGTTGTCGCGCACCCAGTCGTAGGCGCGATCGCAGACCAGGTCCACCAGCTTGTGGTGCGAACCGTCGGCGAAGACCTGGCCCAGGATCCGCCCGAGCGGCGGCCCGAACGGCTGCGCGAGCACCTTGCGCACGACCGCCTGCTCCAGCACGGCCTGCACGTCGTCGTCCCGCAACACCTGCACGGCACCGCGCACGGCCGTGGCCAGCTCGGAGGTCACGCGCTCGGCGTGCTCCTCGTCGTCGAGCCAGCCGCCCAGCCGGCGGCTGATCTCGGCCCGGCGCAGCTTGTCCCGCACCACCTGTTCGGACAGGAAGTTCGTGCCCACGAAGTCGCCGAGGCTGCGGCCGATCACGTCCTTGCGGGTCGGGATGATCGCGGTGTGCGGGATCGGCAGCCCGAGCGGTCGCCGGAACAGCGCGGTGACCGCGAACCAGTCCGCCAGCGCACCGACCATGCCCGCCTCCGCGGCGGCCCGCACGTAGCCCGCCCACGCCGCATCGTTGCTCTCCTGCCAGCGGGCGAAGACGTAGATCAAGGCCGCTAGCACCAGGAGCCCGCCTGCGACGGCCTTCATCCGCCGCAGGCGCCGGCGCTTGTCAGTGTCGGAAACCGATGTGGGCTGCACACACCGATTGTGGCAGTGCTCGCCGGGTGCTCACTCCGTCGGCGGGCAGAACACCAGCGGAATCACACCTCGACGTGCCGGTTCCGAGCGCTTTCCGGGCGCGCCCGGCAGGACGGGAACGGCCTGGTCAGAGCTGTGCCGCGGCACTGCGCGTTCCACGTCCTGGACAGCGACCGGCTGGAACCGCACACCGCCGCGCGTTTCGACTACTCTCGGCAGACGTGCGTACTCCAGCCCTCACCACCCGGTTGCGCCCGTTCACCTCGACGATCTTCGCCGAGATCACCGAGCTGGCCCGCCGGACCGGCGCGGTCAACCTCGGCCAGGGCTTCCCGGACACCGACGGGCCCGAGGGCATGCTGCGAGTCGCGCAGGAGGCGATCGCCAACGGCGTGAACCAGTACCCGCCGGGTGCCGGGGAGCCGGAGCTGCGCGCCGCGATCTCCGAGCACCGCGCCGCGCGCTACGGCATCGAGCACCGGCCCGAGGACGAGGTGCTGGTCACCGTCGGCGCCACCGAGGCGCTGACCGCCGCGATGCTCGCCCTGGTCGAGCCCGGTGACGAGGTCGTGCTCATCGAGCCGTACTACGACTCCTACCCGGTCGCGGTCGCGATGGCGGGCGGCGTCCGCCGCACCGTCGCGCTCCGGCAGGGCCCCGACCACCGCTTCGAGCTCGACCTGGACGCACTGCGCGCCGCGGTCGGCCCGCAGACGCGCGTGCTGCTGCTGAACTCGCCGCACAACCCGACCGGCACCGTGTTCACCGACGCCGAGCTGGCCGCCATCGCCGAGGTCTGCCGCGAGAACGACGTCATCGCCATCACCGACGAGGTCTACGAGCACCTCCTCTTCGACGGTCGCGAGCACCACCCGCTGGCTTCCCTGCCCGACATGGCCGAGCGCACGCTGTCGATCTCCAGCGTGGGCAAGAGCTTCAGCGCCACCGGCTGGAAGATCGGCTGGATCTGCGGTCCGGCCGAGCTGGTCGCCGCGGTGCGCGCCGCCAAGCAGTTCATGACCTTCGTCGGCGGCGCACCGTTCCAGCCCGCGGTCGCGCACGCCCTGCGCAACGAGCTCGACTGGGTCGAGCAGCTGCGCAAGGACCTGCAGCGCAAGCGGGACCGGCTCGCCGAGGGCCTCACCGAAGCCGGCTTCGACGTGCTCAGCAGCGAAGGCACCTACTTCATCTGCGCCGACGTCCGGCCGCTCGGCTTCGAGGACGGCGCAGAGCTGTGCCGCTCGCTGCCGGAACGCATCGGCCTGGCCGCGATCCCGGTGCAGGTCTTCTGCGACAACCCGGACCCGGCCAAGCACCTGGTCCGCTTCGCCTTCTGCAAGCGCGACGAGGTCCTCGACGAAGCGATCAAGCGCCTCCACAAGCTCCGCTGAAAGCCGAGCGCGACTCGGCCAGCTGTCATCGATCACCTCCGTAGCCGAGGCAGACGAAGCCGGACTCGCCGTGCTCGGCCTGTGCCGCGGCGAGGGCTTCGGCCGGTGGGACCCCGCTGCTGAGGGCACTGTGCAGCGAGGTCATCACGTCCACCGTGCGCTCGTCGGGCACCGGGACGACGCTGGCGATCACCGTTGCCGTGCCGCGACCGAGGAGCGTGGTCGCCAGGCCGCTCAGCTGATCTCCTCGGCCGACCGCCGACCTGCCCACGTCGCACGCCGACAGCACCACCGTGGCCGGGCCCCGGTGCAGCCTGTCGAGGTCGTAGGCGTAGAGCGGGCCGTCCGCGAGATCCAGGCAGGACAGCAGCGGTTGGTCGTCGCGGAAGCGGCCGTGCGCGGCGATGTGCACCACCGCCGCACCATCCACAGTGGACAAGACGCGCTCGGTGGTGGCATCCGCCCCGGTCAGCAGCCGGCCGCCCGCCGCACCGTGCAGCGCCCGCACTTCGCGCTCCGCGTGGTCCAGCCCGGGCCCGGCGATCCACACCGCCGTGCCAGCCGGATCGGCGGCGCGCGCGTCCAGCGCCGAACGCAGCCAGCAGCGCACGGACGGCGCCACGGTGACGCTCCGGCCGCGGCACGCGGGCAGCGCCGCCCAGGGCAGCACGTGCAGCCGCCCGGTCGGGATCACCACCAGCGGGCGTTTCCGCCCGAGCACCGGCAGCACCGGGTCCAGGAGCTGCGCCTGCAACTCCTCCGCTGCCTGCCGGGCACCGTGCTCGAACATCGGCGCAGCACGCGGCGCGGTGCCGGCAGCCTGCCTGGACAGCAGGTGCCGGAGCCTGGCCGCCTGCGTGTGCGCGCTGCCCTCCGGACCGAGCACGTGCAGCCGAACCTCGCCGTCCACAATGGATACCGCGAACAACCGGCCGCGGTGCGAGCACAGGCTCAGCAGAGCGGACTCGCCGAGCACACCGCTCACCTCGCCCAGCCCGCACGGCCCCGGTAGCCCGCTGGTCCGGCCCTCCACCAGCATCGCGCGATGGCGGACCTGCTCCTCCAACCCGGCGACGAGCCGCAGCGGGCCGCGCGTGCTCCGGGTCTCCCGCACCGCCGAGCGCAACCGCACCAGGGCCGAGTTCAGCTGCGAATCCACCGGCGGTCGCAGGGCTCTGCGGTGCAGCGCACTGGCCCGGCACCGCTCCGTCCAGTTCAGCACCAGCTCGGGATCCCCGTTGCGCAGCGCGGCACCGACCGCGAGGTCGCCGAGCTCGGCCGCCAAGCCCGCGGTGTGCGCCCGCAGCTCGAACGCCACCATGTCGGAGAGCTGGCTGTCCACGGCGCGCAATCCGCCCTGGCAAGCCTCGAACAACCGCTCCAGGTCGTCGTCCTGCTCGGCCAGCAGCGCTTCGGCCAACCAGCCCAACGCCCGGTGCTGCGGAGGCGCCGACGCGGCCTCGCGCAGCGGCGCGCACATGGCGAAGAGCTTCCGGGACGCCGTGCGCATTCCCGCCCCAGCCGCACATCTGCCCGCAGTGAGCCGGAGTTCCGCGGCCGTGCCGATCGAGCCCGCTTCCGCGCACGCCGCAGCCGCTCGCCGCGCCGCCGACAGGGCGTACCGCGAGCACTGGCCTGCGCGCAGCTTCGCCTGCCACGCAACGGCAGTCGCCACCGCAGCCCAAGCGGGACGGCGCTGCGCGCGGAACAACCGCCGCGCGCTGTTCGCCGCCTGCACCGCAGCGGGCAGATCGTCGGCACGCAGCGCGCAACCGGCGAGCGCCAGCCGGGTGTCCGCGAGCCGCCCGGCCCGTCCGCAGGCGGCCAACCGCTCCGCTGCCTGCTCCATCACCGCTCTGGCGTCGGCGGCCAGCCCGGCTGCGGCCAGCGCTTCCGCCCGGTCGACCAGGGCCTCCGGGCTCGATCGCACGTCAAGGCCCGCCGCAACCGCTTCCTCGAACAACCGGAGCGCACGCGGCAGGTCACCGGCGCGGAAGGCGACGCAGCCCCGGTTGTGCCTGCACCCCGCGGCCCGCGCGGGCTGCCCTCCGGCCGCGAAGACCCGCTCCGCGGCGGACAGATCGTTCTCGGCCGCCACCAACCGGTTCGAGTACAGGTTGGCCAGCCCGCGCCCCATCAGCGCGTTGGCCGTCCAGCGCCGATCGTCGTCGGCCCGCAGGCTGCGCAACGCCCGGGTCAGCTCGACGCGCGCCTGCTGGTGCTGATCGCCCTGGCAGTGCAGCAACCCGCGCAGGCAGGCGGCTCTGCCCTGTTCGGCGGCGTGCAACCGAGGTTCGGCCGCGACCAGGTTCGCCCAGCTGGCGTCGACATCACCTCGCTCCATCTCGATCCACGCCAGCGTGAGCTGCAACTGGGCGGCCAGCTGCCACCGTTGCGCACGGCGCGCCGCGACGAGCCCGAGCCGGGCGTGCCGGTGCGCCTGCCGCACCCGCCCCTGCTCGACGGCTGCCAGCGCCGCGATGTGCCTGGCCAGCACGCGCAGTTCGCCGTCCGGGCACGACAGCAGCTCCGCCGCCTTGCGCATCGCGGCTTCCGGCGCCGAGCTGGCGTTGTCCCGCCACCACAGCGCGGCGCCGATCCGGTCCAGCGGCGCCACCGCCGCACCGGCGCTCAACAGACCAGCCAATCCGCGACGGCGGGCGCCGACCGCAGCGGCCGGAACACCACGCTCAGCGGACCGCGCGGGACGTCCGGCACCCGGAACGCACCGTGCTCGTCCAACGCGCCCGTGCACTCACCGGACCGGTGCCGCAGCACCACGTCGCCGGTCGGCGGCGTTCCGCCCGCTCGGTTCAGCACCAGCCCGGAGACCTGGTACCGATCTTCCGCGACCGGGGCCAGGTCCAGCTCCAGCACCCGGCCCGGCATCGCGAAGGTGAGCACCCGCGGCTCGGCCGGGCCGATGGAGCGCACCTTGGCCGACGACTCGGCCGAATCCCCGATCAACCGCAGCGAATCCGCGTCCTGGTAGCCCATCCGGCGCGACATCGCCGCATAGGCGCCCGCGAGCGCGCGCTCGGGAACGGGATCGCTGGACCGGAACAGCTCCCGCAGCTCGCGCAGCTCGCTCGGCAGTCCCCCGTTCATCCCGCCACCTCCTCGGGCACGTCGCCGGCGAGCATGCGCCGCCGCAGCTCCGCCAGGCAGCGGCTCTTCTTCGGTCCGATGGTGCCGCGCGGCCAGCCCAGGGCCTCGCTGACCTGCGCATAGCTCGCCTCCGGCGCGACCGCCAGCACGCGCAGCAGCTGCTGGCAGCGCTGCGGCAGCTCGGCGAAGGACTGCGCCAACCGGGAACTCGTCCACGCCCGCAGCACCTTGTGCTCCGGTGCCTCGGCGTGCTCCGCTCCGAGGAGCGCCTCCGCGTCCAGCCCGACCGGCGACTCCCGCTGCCGAGCGCGGTGCAGCCGCAGCGATTCCCGGCGCGCGGTGGTCACCAACCATGCGGACAGCGACTCCGGGTCGCGCAGCCGCTCAAGGTTCTCCGCCAGCAGCAGCCACGTCGCCTGGCAGATGTCCTCGGCATCCGCGGCGTTCGCGGAGAACGCCCGCGACACGCCCCAGACCACCGGCGCGTTGCGGTCTACCAGTTCCCGCCACGCCTGCTGATCACCCGACGCCGCCCGGTGCAACAACACCGCCGCGGCGCCGGTCTCCCCGACCTCGTGCACGACCTGTTCCTCCCCGCTCCCGGATCTTCGTGCCCCCGGGTAAATAGAGGAGCGAGCAGGCCGCACAGATTCACTTCAAGCCGATTACCGCTCGAACGGGTAGCGATCCCGAGCGATTTCGGGTGATCAACTCGGAGCCCGCAGCCGAGCTCTACGCGGAGCGGGGTCGAAAGAGCCGCGTCGCCTCTTCCGGCGCGCGGCGCTCGTGCAGCGCCGTGGCGATGGCAGCTGCCACCCGCGGTGCCGCGAAGGACGTGCCGCTCCAGCTCGCGAAGCCGAAGTCGCGCCCGCCGTTGCCGGTCATGCGCACGAAGCTGCTGGTCACCTCGACTCCCGGCGCGACGGCGTCCACCCAGGGCCCGAAGTTCGAGAACTCCGCCACCGCCCCGTCCGACCCGGTGGCGGCGACGGCCACCACCGATGGCAGCGCCGCCGGCCAGAACGGCCTGCGCAATCCGTGGTTCCCGGCCGCCGCGACGACCACCGAGCCCGACCAGAGCGCCAGTTCGTCGCGCAGGATCGGCGGGCACTCGTCATCGGCGGTGTGGCAACCGGCGGTCAGCACGACGACCCCGAGGTGCTCGCCGCGCGAGGCGGCGGCCAGCCGCAGCGAGCGCAGCCCGGAGACCACGGTGTAGTCGTCGGTGAAGCCGAGCGAGGAGAGCACCCGCTGGGCCCGGAGCACCGCTCCGGGCGCGTGCTGCAGCAGAACGCCGCTGACGAACGTGCCGTGGCCCGCCTGCCGGTCCTGCCCCGCGTCGTCGTCGGCGTCGAGCACCTCCGGCACCGGTTCGAACCACGGCCGGTCCCGGAACCACGGGTGCGGATCGCAGCCGGTGTCGAGCACTCCGACCACCACCGGCGGTTCCCACTGCGCCGCAGGCGGTTCCGGGATCGGCGGCGCCTCCTGCGCTTGTGCGCCGGTTCCGTACATAACAGGCGTTCCGTACATCACCGGGCAGCCGAAGTGCACGTGGTTGGCCGCGACACCGGCCGTCTCGCGCGCCATGTCGACGCAGCGGTCCCGCTCCGCACCGCGCAACCGGACCCTGGCCAGCAGCAGGTCCTCGTCGTGCTGCACGTCGTCGACCCACCTCCGGTACCGATCCAGCACCGGGTCCAGCGCCTGCGCCGTCGCGATCAGCTCACCGCGCCGCACCAGGCATTCACCGCGCCCACCCGGGTCGTGCACCAGCAGGTCGTGCCCGTAGGCCGACCACAGCTTCCGGAGTTCAGCGATGCCGAGCCGGGTTCCACTTCCCTGATCCACAGCGGACACTGTGCCCACGGCCGCATCCGTCCACAGCGGACACGCCGACCCCCGGCGCCGGACTCACCCGACCGACGGTGCGGGGGATCTTCCCTAGTCGCCCGATTGCGTGGAGAATGCTGGACCAACCGCTGTTCTCCTCGCGGTCGGTGGCGCGAAACCGCCGCTCGAAATGGTTGAATGCCACCAACGGCGCCGATCATGGCGCAACCAACGCTGATGCCGCGCCCGACCGCGCGGACCCGACCGACAGGCGGTGGTGAACGTGACCGGAAACTGCGCACGGCGTGGTCCCGGATCGCGGCTCGCCCTGCTCATCGCGCGGGTTTCGCTGTTCAGCGGCCTGTGCGTCGGCGGATGGCTGGGCGGCAGCTCGGCCGCCGAGGCCGTCGAGCTGCCCGACGTCGAGCAGCCGCGAATCGAGATCACCCCTGCCCGACCGGACGTCGCGCCACCGCGCCTGGACGACCTGCGCCCCGTGCTGGACGAGGTGCAGCGGCCAGAACCCGCGCAGCCCGACGTCGTGGAGATCGAACCGCCGGCACCGCTCGGCGCGCAGGAATCCCCTGCCGCGATCGAAGAACCGGTGCCGACCCCGGCGGCAGCGCCGACCGCGCCACCGCCGGTGCAGCAGCGCTCCGCGGCACCACCCCGTCCCGCGCAGGCCGTGCTGCTGCCAGCGGAACCGGTCGCCGTACCGCGCACGCACCTCCGCACCCCGGCGGAACCGCGTGCGCCCACCGAACCCGAATCGGCCGACGAAGCCCCGCTGGACGACGGCGACCACGACACCTCTCCGCAGCCCGCTCCCGGCACCGGCGGCGGGGTCAACGACCTGCGGAGCGCGCTGGTCGTCCTCCCGACCGGGCCGAGCCTGACCCGCCCGTCGGCGGTCGGCTCGACACGCCCGGAGAACCGCCCGGTCGCGGGCCTGGCATCCGCCGAACCGTCGGCATCGCCCGACTGACGCTGCACCGAACCGCTTCGGCGGTGACTCTGGTTATCGCACGCGCACCCAGCTCCGAGTCGGCCGTCTGCGCCCGGCCGGGTCGGATCGGGGCCCCACCAGCCTCCCGGCGACGTCTCTGACCTGCCGAACCGTGAAGGCGTGGGCCCCGGCCCCGGTGCCGCAAATTGCCCCTGCGGCACCGGGGCGACACCTGCCGCGCGATCCGCTCATCGGCACGACGAGGGGCCGTGCCGAAGAGCGGTCGGCGGCGTGCGGACGGCCGTCCCGGCGAATCCGGGGCGGTCGTCCGCGGACTGCGCCCGCAGAACCCGCGGTCACTTCGCCGAGGTGGTCCAAGCGGCTGTTGCCGCTCTACACAAGCGCCGACGGCTTCGCCGTCGGTGCTCTCAGGCGATGGGTGCGGTGAGCACCGTCGGGCCACCACCGGGTACCGCGGTGGTCGCCGCGGCCAGACGGCGGATGGCTTCCACGAGCTGATCACCGGGCAGCGTGTACGGCAGGCGGATCCAGTTCTCCAGCGAGCCGTTCACCGAGAACCGCGCACCCGGGGCGACCCGCACGCCGTGCTGCTCGGCCACCACGGCGAGCCGACTGCTCACCGGCGCGCCGATGTCGCACCACAGCGCCAGACCGCCGTCGGGGATCCGGAAGCGCCAGTTCGGCAGGTGCTCCTGCAGGGCGTCCACCAGGCACTGCCGCCGCTCGACCGCTTCGGCGCGCCGACGTGCCAGCACCTCGTCGGCGTCGGTCAGCAGCTCGGCCAGGACCAGCTGCTCGAACACCGCGCTGCCCAGGTCCAGTGCGGCGCGGCCGACGACCATGCGCTGCACGAACTCCTCGGAGGCCCGGATCCAGCCGAGCCGCAGGCCGCCCCAGAACGACTTGCTGGCCGAGCCGATGGTGATCACCCGATCGGTCAGCGCGGCCATCGGCGGCGGTGGCCGCTCACCGGTCAGGTCGATGTCCACCAGCGTTTCGTCGACGACCGCGTTCGTGCAGGTCCGGGCCAGTGCGCGGGCCAGCCGCTCGCGGCCTTCGGCGGGCAGCCGGACGCCGGTCGGGTTGTGGAAGTCCGGGATCAGGTAGGCCAGCCGCGGCGAGGTCTGGCGCAGGTTCGCGGTCAGCAGCTCCAGGTCCCAGCCGTGCTCGACCATCGGCACCGCCACCGGCATGGCGTTGATCCCGCGCAGCGCCTCCAGCGCGTTCGGGTAGGTCGGGTGCTCGACGAGCACGCGCTCGCCCGGGGAGACCAGCATCCGCAGCACCAGCGCGAAGGCGTGCTGGGCGCCGTTGGTGACCAGGATCTGCTCCGGCGTCGTCGGCAGCCCGCGCCCGGTGAACCGCTCCGCCAGCCGCTCCCGCAGGACGGGCAGGCCGTGCGGCTGGTAACCGTGCCCGGGCAGCTGCTCGGCCAGGCGGAGCCGCGCCCGGTCGACCGCCGCGCACAGCTCCGGTGGCGCGCTGGGCGTGGCCTGCGCGAGGTTGAGCACCTCGGCGTCCTCGGGCGGGAACCAGCCGCCGTGGGCCTCGTTGCCCCGCTCCGAATCCGGCAGCCTGATCCACGACCCCGCGCCGCGGCGGCTGGCCGCGAAGCCCTCCTCGCGGAGCCGGTCCAGCGTCCGGGCGATCAGCGTCCGGCTGACGCCGAGGCTCTCCGCGAGCTCGCGCTCGGCGGGCAGCCTCGTCCCCGGCGGCAGCCGCCCGTCCAGCACCAGGTGCCGCACCGATGCGGCGAGCAGCTGCGACGACGGGCGGTCGGCACCGTGCCAGGAACCGAGCAGTTCGACCAGCTTGCGCCCGTGGATCTGGGCCGACGTCGTGAACACCATGCATCCAATGTAACTGGATTGGCCATCGAAATTAAGACCAATACTGCTCTATAAAGAGACCATGGCCTCCGAAACGCTCCAAGTGGACCTCTCGACGCTCCCGCTCCGGACTCGGCCGGTCTTTCGGCTCGCGCAGCTGTTCGCCGGCTTGGCCGCCTACGGGATCAGCATGGGCTTCATGGTCCGCGCGCAGCTGGGCCTGGACCCGTGGGACGTCCTGCACCAGGGCCTGGCCGAGCGGCTGGGCTGGAGCTTCGGCGCGGTCACCGCGCTGACCGGCGTGCTCGTCCTGCTGGCCTGGCTACCGCTGCGGCAGCGGCCGGGCATCGGCACGGTGGCCAACGTCGTCGTCATCGCGGTCGCGGTGGACCTCACCCTCGCGCTCACACCGCAGCTGAGCGCTCTCCCCGGCCGGATCGCCCTGATGGTCTCCGCGATCGTGCTGAACGGGATCGCCACCGCCGTGTACGTCGGCGCGCGGTTGGGTCCGGGCCCGCGCGACGGCCTGATGACCGGCCTGCACGCCCGCACCGGCTGGTCGATCCGAGTGGTTCGCACCACTATCGAGCTCTGCGTGCTCGCCGCCGGATGGGTGCTCGGCGGCACAGTCGGCGTCGGAACCCTGCTGTACGCAGCGGCGATAGGCCCGCTGACCCAGTTCTTCATCAGGTTCACCACGGTCCGCGAGAAAAAAGATCTCTGCCCCTAGAGACATCTCGGATACCACGCAGTAGCATGGACGCCGTCCACCTGACCCCCAGGGGTGGACCTTGACGCCCCCGCACTCCCGGTAACCCCCAGGCCGGTTGAGCGCGGGGGCGTCCCTACTTCGGCAGCCACCCAGCAGTGCTGGAAGCGCAGCTCAGACCGTCAGCTCGGTCAGCTTTCCGGCGGCCATCTCCAGGCGGCGGTTGGTGCGGACCGCGTCGAGCATCCGGCGGTCGTGGGTCACCAGCAGCAGCGTGCCCGGGTAGGAGTCGAGCGCCGATTCCAGCTGCTCGATGGCGGGCAGGTCGAGGTGGTTGGTCGGCTCGTCGAGGACCAGCAGGTTGACGCCCCGCCCCTGCAGCAGCGCGAGCGCGGCACGCGTGCGCTCGCCCGGGGAGAGCGTGGTGGCCGGGCGCAGCACGTGGTCGGCCTTGAGCCCGTACTTGGCGAGCAGCGTGCGGACGTCGGCCGGCGCGGTGTCCGGCACGGCGGTGCAGAACGCGTCGAGCAGCGACTCGGAACCGTGGAACAGGGCCCGGGCCTGGTCGATCTCGCCGATGACCACCCCGGAACCGAGCGCGGCGGCCCCCGCGTCCAGTTCCACGCGGCCCAGGAGCGCGCCGAGCAGCGTCGACTTGCCGGAACCGTTGGCACCGGTGATCGCGACGCGATCCGCCCAGTCGATCTGCAACGTCACCGGGCCGAAGGTGAAGTCGCCGCGCCGCAGCTCCGCGCCGCGCAGCGAGGCGACGACCGCGCCGGAGCGGGGCGCCGCCGCGATCTCCATCCGCAGCTCCCACTCCTTGCGCGGTTCCGCCACGACGTCCAGCCGCTCGATGAGCCGTTCGGTCTGCCGCGCCTTGGCGGCCTGCTTCTCGGACGCTTCGGAGCGCGTCTTGCGGCTGATCTTGTCGCTGTCGGTGGCCTTGCGGCGGGCGTTGCGGACGCCCTTGTCCATCCAGGAGCGCTGCATCCTGGCACGCGCCTCCAGCGCGGACTTCTTGTCGGCGTACTCCTCGTACGCTTCGCGCGCGTGGCGGCGCGCCACGTCGCGCTCCTCCAGGTAGGCGTCGTAGCCGCCGCCGTAGAGGTTGATCTGCTGCTGGGCGAGGTCGAGCTCCAGGACCTTGTTGACGGTGCGCGCCAGGAACTCGCGGTCGTGGCTGACGACGACCGTCCCGGCGCGCAGCCCGCGCACGAAGTCCTCGAGGAGTTCGAGACCTTCCAGGTCGAGGTCGTTCGTGGGCTCGTCCAGCAGGAACACGTCGTAGCGGGACAGCAGCAGCGAGGCGAGCCCGGCGCGCGCGGCCTGCCCACCGGACAGCGAGGTCATGGGCTGGTCGAGCTCGACGGTGAGACCGAGCTGATCGGCCACGCCCTCGGCGCGCTCCTCCAGGTCGGCACCGCCCAGGCTCAGCCAGCGCTCCAGGCACTCGGCGTAGGCGTCATCCGCACCGGCCGCTCCTTCAGCGAGAGCGGCGGTCGCGTCGTCCATCGCGCGCTGCGCCGCGGTGACCCCGGTGCGACGGGCGAGGAACTGGCTCACCGTCTCGCCGGGGCGGCGGTCGGGCTCCTGCGGCAGGTAGCCGACGGTGGCGGTGGCCGGGGAGAGCCGCAGGTCCCCGTGCTCCGGCGCGTCGAGCCCGGCGAGCAGCCGCAGCAACGTCGACTTCCCGGCGCCGTTGGCCCCGACGAGCCCGATGACGTCACCGGGGGCCACGACGAGGTCGAGCCCGGAGAACAGGGAGCGGTCGCCGTGCCCGGCGGCGAGATTGGCGGCAACGAGAGTCGCAGACATCAGGTCGCCAAGGATATGCGGTCGCCCGGACACGCCGGGCGAACCTCTCGGCTATCCGAGGATGCCGCGCTGATGAGCCCGACCACCGGCACGATCAGCGATGCGATGGCGAGGTCGGTGCGCGCTCCGGAGGCCTTTCGAGCGAGACGTGGCCACCATCACACCGCGGCGATCAGCGGAAGTCGTTCTCCTTGAGCTCGACCACCCAGGCTCGCCGCTCGGCGATCTTGCCCTCGCGCATGACGAACACCTCCGCCATCGACATGCGCATCTCGCCGCCCGCAGCGCGCTTCGCCACGCCGACGAGCTCGGCCATCACGACGTCGCCCTGCTCGACCATGCGCACGACCTCCAGCTCGGGCGGGTCGATGAACACCGGGGCGCCGTCGATGTTCTGGTCGTAGGCCTCCTTGCCGGTCGCCTGGAAGCCGCCGAAGACCGTCCAGCGGATGTCGTCGGTCAGCAGGACAGGATCTGCTCGTGGTCGTTCTTGCGGAAGCCGTCGAGGTAGGTGTTGACGGTCTCGATGTTGCGCGACATGCCCGGCCTTCCGGTTGAAGAGCTCTGTGTGAACGCCTGAACACCATCCCAATCCGATTGCGATTTACAAGTGGTTGCGAAGTAAGTTCAGTTTAGGCGCGACCGCCCAGGAATTCCGCGATGTCGGCGGCGATCTGGTCCGGGTACTCGCCGTTGATGGCGTGGGAGGCCTCGGGATAGACGCGCACCGCCGCCGCGGGCAACGTGCGTTCGGCCGTCGCGACGGCGACCTCCGGGTCGTGCATGACGGACCGACCGGCGATGAGCGCCAGAACCGGCACGTCCAACGCGGCCAGCTGCTCCTCGGTGATGCGCGTCGGCTGCGGCAGGCGCAGCTGGTAGTGCTGCATGCCGGCCTCGATCATCCGCGCGACCGGCACGTCCTCGACCGGAGCACCGCCCGCCGTGTAGGAGTTGAAGCCGTCACGCCAGGACTTCGGCAACCACGGCATGGCGGCCGGGATGGACCGCACGATGGTGCCCAGCGGCAGGTCGTCGAAGACGAAGACCGCGTCGACCAGGGTCAGGGAGGCGACGAGATCGGGCTGCCGGATCGCCAGGTTGGCCGCGCTCCACCCGCCGATGGACAGCCCGACCAGGTGGAACCGCTCCTCGGGGAGTCCGGCGAGCGCCTGGTGCAGCCAGGCCGCCTGGTCCGCGTCGTCGACGATCGGGCGGTCCTGGACGCTCCGGCCCGGCTCGCCGAGCAGATCCACGGTGTAGACGTCGCCGACCTCCAGCAGCGACGGCATGTTGTCCGCCCACACCGGGCTGCCCGAAGACCTCCCGGGGAGCAGCACCAGCGGCGCCGAGGCCTCGCCGCTGCCCGCGAAGCGGTAGAAGCGGACGACGCCGTAGTCGGTGCGCACGTCGACCGCGTCCGCGACCGCGGGCAGATCCTGGAACGCCCTGTCATAGGCCGCCATGAAGCGATCGCGCCCCTCCGCCCCGTCCCAGTGCCCGACGGGCGATGGCGTGCGCGTGGCGAAGGCGCTGATCACCACCAGTCCGGCGACGACTCCCAGCGCGATGAGCCACCGACGACGACGTTTCGAGCTGCTCACAACACTCCTGACCGATCGGTAAAATCTCTAACCGGTTGGTAGAATACGGACCATGTCAAGAAGAGAGCGAGCGGAATCCGAGCTGACGCTGACCGAGCGCGCCCGACGCAGGCAGCTGATCGAGGCCACGGTCGAGCTGGTCGCCGAGCACGGCTACGCGGGCACCTCGCTGGCCCGGATCGCCGAGCGCGCCGGCATCACGAAGGCGGCCGTGCTCTACCACTTCCCGTCGAAGGACGCGGTGGTCCGCGCCGCGCACGAGCACGTCCTGACCGCGCTGGTCGCGGAGGTCGCCACGGCGGTGGAGGCGGCGGAACCCGCCCGAGGACCCGCGGCCTACATCCGGTCGATGATCGGCCACCTGCGCGAACACCCTCGGCACACCAGGATGATCACCGAAGCGATGACCAACGACGCTGCCAAGCACGAGTCCGCCGAGCGGTGGCGCCCGCTCGCGCAGATCCTCGAAGCGGCGGGCCCGAATCCGCGAGCCGACCTGCGCACCCTCGCCATCATCATCAGCGGCGGGATCGACGCGATCGTCGCCGAGCAGCTCGGTGATCCGGCCTACGACACCGCCGCGGCCGCCGAACAGCTCGTCGCCCTGGTCGAGACCGAGCTGTCCTCGTGAACGCTCGGAGTGCCGCTCCTCACCAGCTCGTCGAGCGCGCCGGAGAGAGGAACGCGCCCACGGAAGAATCCCGGACGGCTGCCGTCATTCGGCAGCCCCGCCGGTGGTGACGCAGCGGCAGCGCTGGACCCCTGGGCACGAAAAAAGCCCCCACCTGATCGGTGAGGGCTTGATCGCAGCTCGTGTTGGTGGCCAGGGGCGGGGTCGAACCGCCGACCTTCCGCTTTTCAGGCGGACGCTCGTACCAACTGAGCTACCTGGCCGATAGCGTCCGGCTTCATGCCGTTCGCCTTGGCGACCCAGACGGGACTCGAACCCGCGACCTCCGCCGTGACAGGGCGGCGCGCTAACCAACTGCGCCACTGGGCCATGCTTGCTGTATTCAGTTGTCCGTACCCCCAACGGGATTCGAACCCGCGCTACCGCCTTGAAAGGGCGGCGTCCTAGGCCGCTAGACGATGGGGGCTTGGCCGATTCGGAACCGACCCGGCCTTGCCTCCAACCGGCTTTCCCTTTTCAGGTCCGCTCCGTTGGCGTTGAAGAAAGCTTACGACATGCCTCCAGCGGCCCCAACGCAGGGGGGTCACTTAAGCCGAAGCGCCCCGCCGCGGGCCCCTCCCAGCACCCGCGCTCGACCGCCAGGCTACCGACTTGACCTGGCCATTTCGACACTTCACCAGATCCGGCGGCAAGACGCTCCAGGAGTCGGCCGACGCCCGCCGGGAGGCCGATCGGGGCGGAAAATCCGACAAAACGACCAACGCTGAAAAATGTGATCCGGGCCTCATGATCGGCCGGTGCGCTCCGGCCGCAGCGCGCCTTCGCGGGCGACCCCGGCCAGCAGCACCTGCCAGGTCTCGGCGACGCGCTCCGGCAGGGCGGCGAAGTCCGAGCCGACCGTGTGCGTGCCGACCAGAGCCGCGTAGGCCACCCGGGCCACCGCAGCCGGATCCGCACCGGGGCGCAGCTGGTCCGCTTCCGCCGACTCGTGCAGCAAGCGGTCGATCAAGCCGTCCCAGCCGTCGGCGACCGCACCGACGCGTCGGCAGGCGAGCAGCAGTCCCGCGCGGAGGACGACGTCCTGCTCCAGCCTGCGGGCCACCTCGACGGTCAGGCCGACCGCCGTCGACAGCGGGTCCCGGTCGCGCTCCAGCCATTCCCGCCGCAGCTCGGCGAGCCCGGCCGCGTAGACCGCGACCAGCGCTTCGGCCACCGCCTCCTTGGATGAGAAGTGGAAGTAGAAGGCTCCCTTGGTGGTCCCGCTGCGCCGCAGGATCGCGTTCAGCGCCGCGGCCTCGTACCCGACCCGGTCGAACTCCGTCGCCGCCGCAGTGAGGATGGCGCGGCGGGTGAGCTGCGCCCGGTGCTGCTTCGGCATGGCTCGGCTCCGGCGGGCAGTCGTTCGCCGATTCCGCTCTTCCGAGCGATGAGACCCACGAACGGTTGATCAACACTGCCACCGGAAGTTACTCCGACCCGAGGCGTCGCGCCCGCCGGGCGACGCCTCCGCGCGGCTCCGGTCAGCGGGTGACCGGAGGCAGTCCGTCCTCGTCGGGAGCCAATCCCAACATGTCCAGCAGGAGTCTGCAATCTTCCGCGTCCTCTGCCCCGCGAGCGACCGCCATCCGCGCCTTGTGCACTTGCTCCGGCGAGATCCGCGAGGGCTCGCCAGCACGCGGAGCGGGCACCGCGGGCGACTGCCGCGAGGCTCCGTCCTCCTGCTGCCACAAGAACTTCCGTACGTCCAGCGACCCGTACATGACGCCTCCCCGGCCTCGGGTTCCCGGCGCAGGCTATCCACAGGTTGTCCACACCCGCAGCCCCCCACAGAGTGATTTGACTTCGACGCTCAGTAATCACTCTCCGGGGTCACGATCCACTTCGGATGCTCGCCAGGCGCCGGGCCCCTGATTTGATCGTCCACACCGGACGGAAAGCCCGCACCGGCGCGGCCCGGTCGACTCGGGAAGGAACTCGCATGAGCACTCGAACGTTCACCGTCGGAGGCATGACCTGCGGCCACTGCGCCCGATCGGTCACCGAGGAGCTCTCCGAGCTGCCCGGCGTCACCGACGTGCAGGTGTCGGTGGCCAGCGGGCAGGTGTCGGTGCTCAGCGAGCAGGAGCTCAGCCGCGACGCGGTCACCGCGGCGATCACCGAGGCCGGCTACACCATCACCGACTGGCCCAGCGCGAACTGACGTATTTCGGGCGATTAGCACGTCGAACCGTTGCGCAAGACCGCCGACCGGGCCCGCCCGGGAAGCGCCGGACGCACGAATCGTGCGTCGAAAGCTCCCCAAGGCCGCTCGTCGCGTGCCACAATCGGGTCGCTGACACACCCCCGGTCAGCACCTGTGGAGATCCCCTCCGGCCCCCGCGTTCGTCCCCCTGACGCGGGGGCCCTCCGCTCCTCGCAGGCCGGCTTCCGCGGTGACGGGCCTCACAGGGATTCGCGCGTCGCAACCCAACCGTTATCGTGGGCACGTGGCTCTAGGACGAACCAAGACCAGCCGTCGGCAGAAGACGGCCGAACCGGCCGAACCCGATCACGAGTTCGAGTCGTACCTCGCTGCGCTGGCTCCGGAGGAAGACGTCGAGTCCACCGGGTCCGGCCGCCGCTTCGGCGCGGCGCAGGTCCACCAGCTCCGGCTGCCCCTGATGGCCAACGAGCGGCTCAAGGAGCTCGCGGCCAAGCAGGGCACCTCACCGGCGACCCTCGCCCGGGACTGGGTGCTGCAGCACCTGGCCATGGAGGACGAGCAGCAGCCGCCCGCAGCGCCGCAGGCGCAGTCGGCACCGATGTGGCCCGACCAGGACACCCAGCAGGACTTCCGGCCGGTGGCCGAGCCGGTGCAGCGCGGTGACGTCGAGCAGACCGAGGAGATCACCGTGCCGCAGAACCGCTTCCGGCACTGAACCGGCACCTGGACGAACGACGTCCCACCGACCCCGGGGCACCTGGGTCGGTGGGACGTCCGCTTTTCGGGAGCCTCACGCTCGTTGTTCTTCGCAGCGGCGCAGCTCGCACCACCGCGGGTTCTCAGAGGTCACCTGGCGAGGTCAGCCCCGTTCGCCGTGCATCGGTCGGGACCCCGCAGCCAGGCGGCCTCCGAGGCTCACCCGCGTCAGGCCGGTAGGCCGAGCTCCCGGGCGATCAGCATGCGCTGCACCTCGCTGGTTCCCTCGCCGATCTCCAGGATCTTCGCGTCGCGGTAGAAGCGGCCCACCGGCGTTTCGTTCATGAACCCGTAGCCGCCGAAGATCTGGGTGGCGTCGCGGGCGTTGTCCATCGCCGCGTTCGACGAGGCCAGCTTCGCGATCGCGGCCTGCTTCTTGTACGGCTCGCCGCGCAGCATCCGCGATGCCGCGTCGTAGTAGGCCAGGCGCGCCGTGTGCGCGCGCAGCTCCATGTCGGCGACCTTGAACTGCATCGCCTGGTACTCGCCGATCTTGCGGCCGAACGCCTCGCGCTCGTCGAGGTAGCGCAGGCACTCGTCCACGCAGCCCTGGGCCAGGCCGACGCCGACCGCCGCGATCGCCACCCGGCCCTCGGTGAGCGTGGCGAGGAACTGCGCGTAGCCGCGGCCCCGCTCGCCGAGCAGGTTCCCGGCGGGCACCCGGCAGTCGTCGAAGGACAGCGCGTGGGTGTCCGAGGCGTTCCAACCGACCTTGGAGTACTTCTTGGCGACCTCGAACCCGGGAGTGCCCGACGGCACGATGATCGTGGAGATCTCCTTGCCGCCGTTCGGCTTCTGGCCGGTGACCGCGGTGACCGTGACCAGCCCGGTGAGGTCGGTGCCGGAGTTGGTGATGAACGCCTTGGACCCGTTGATCACCCACTGATCGCCGTCCAGCACCGCGGTGGTGCGGGTGGAGCCCGCGTCGGAACCGCCGCCCGGCTCGGTCAGGCCGAAGGCGCCGAGGATCTCGCCGCGGGCCAGCTTCGGCAGCCAGGTGGCGCGCTGCTCGTCGTTGCCGAAGCGGTAGATCGGCATGACGCCCAGTGACACGCCCGCTTCCAGGGTGATCGCCACCGAGGAGTCGACGCGGGCCAGCTCCTCCAGCGCCAGGCAGAGCGCGAAGTAGTCGCCGCCCATGCCACCGTGCTCCTCCGGGACCGGCAGGCCGAACAGGCCCATCTCGCCCATCGTGCGCACCAGCGGGTACGGGAATTCCTCGCGCTCGTAGTAGTCGCCGATGACCGGGGCGACTTCCTTGCGGGCGAAGGTCTGCACGCTGTCGCGCAGGGCTTCGTGCTCCTCGCTGAGCCGGTGGTCCACCATCACTGGGCCTCCTTCGTTGTCCCGGTCGCGTCCGACGGGGCGGTGAGGACAGCCAGCGGCTGGTCGAGCCCGACCGACTGCCCCTTCCTGACGTGCACTTCGGTGACGACGCCGTCGATCGGGGCGGTGATGGTGTGCTCCATCTTCATCGCCTCGACGACGAACAGCCGCTGTCCGCTGGTGACCTGCTGGCCCGCGGAGACGTCGGCGACCAGCACCGTGCCCGGCATCGGGCTGGTCACCGCTCCGCCGGACCGGCCGCCCGCCGGGCCGCGGTCGGCGAGCAGCCGGTGCTCGGCGAGCGCCCAGGTGCGGCCGTCGGCGGCGAGCCACGTGGTGCCGTCCACGTGCGCGAAGCGGTAGCGGCGGGTGCGGCCCCGGTAGGTGACGGTCAGCGCGTCGCCGTGCGCTTCCGCCGATGCCCGGTATCCCGCAATTTCAATTGAAGTTGCACGTCCAACTTCAATTGAAATTGCGGATTCGCCGCCGGCACCGGACTCGATCGAGACCTCGGCGTCGCGGGCGCGGCCGCGGATGCGGACCTCGACCTCGTCGCCGTCGGCGGCGAAGCGCCAGGTGCTCCACGCCGGTTCGCCGAGGCGCCAGCCGTCGGGGACGTCCCACGGGTCGACCGCGGTGCCGGTGGGTTCCGCCGCGAGCAGCCGTTCCAGGGCCGCGGCCACGTAGATCTCGTCGGGCGTGGTCTTGCTCTCGGCGATCAGCGCATCGAGTTCGCGCTCGACCAGGCCGGTGTCGAGGGCGCCCTCCTGCACCTGCTCGTGCCGCAGGAGCGCGCGCAGGAACGCGACGTTGGTCTGCAGGCCGAGGACAGCGGTGTCGCCGAGCGCCTTGTCCAGGCGGCGCAGCGCGTCGGTGCGGTTCGGGCCCCAGGCGATGACCTTGGCCAGCATCGGGTCGTAGTCCGAGCCGACCCGGGCACCCGGGCGGACGCCGGAATCCACCCGCACGCCCGGGCCCGCCGGCTCGTGGACGGCGAGCACGTCGCCGCCGGTCGGGAGGAAGTTGCGCGTCGGGTCCTCGGCGTAGACGCGGGCCTCCACCGCGTGCCCTTCGAGCGCGATGTCCTGCTGGGACCAGGGCAGCGGCTCGCCCGCCGCGACCCGGACCTGCTGCTCGACGAGGTCGATGCCGCGCTGCCCGCCGACGGTGGTGACCAGCTCGGTGACCGGGTGCTCGACCTGCAGGCGGGTGTTCATCTCCATGAAGAAGAACTCGTCCGGCCGGTCCGCGGAGACGATGAACTCCACCGTGCCCGCGCCGACGTAGCCGACCGAGCGGGCCGCGTTCACCGCGGCGGCGCCGATGCGGGCGCGGGTCGCCTCGTCGAGCAGCGGCGACGGGGCCTCTTCGATGATCTTCTGGTGGCGCCGCTGGAGGCTGCACTCGCGTTCGCCGAGGTGCACGACGTTGCCGTGCGCGTCGGCCAGCACCTGGACCTCGATGTGCCGGGGGCGGGCCACGAAGCGCTCCACGAACAGCGTGTCGTCACCGAAGGCGGAGCGCGCCTCGCGCCGGGCCGAGGCGATCTGATCGTCCAGGGCGGACTCGTCGTGGATCAGTCGCATGCCCTTGCCGCCGCCGCCCGCGGAGGGCTTGAGCAGCACCGGGAAGCCGATCTCGAGGGCCGCCCGGTGCAGGTCGGCGTCGGTCATGTCCGGTTCGCTGCGGCCGGGCACCACCGGGACGTCGGCGGCCGACACCGTCTGCTTGGCGCGGATCTTGTCGCCCATCGACTCGATCGCGGTCGGCGGTGGGCCGATGAACTCGATCCCGGCGTTGGCGCATTCCTTCGCGAAGGCCGCGTTCTCGGCCAGGAACCCGTAGCCGGGGTGGATCGCCTGGGCACCGGTGCTGCGGGCGGCGTCCAGGATCCGCTTGCCGTCGAGGTAGCTCTCGGCGGCCGCGCTCGGTCCGATGTGGACGGCTGTGTCGGCTTCCCGGACGTGCCGGGCATCGCGGTCGGCATCGCTGTACACGGCCACCGAGCGGATGCCCAGCTCGCGCAGCGTCCGGATCACCCGGACCGCGATCTCGCCCCGGTTCGCCACCAGCACCGCGTCGAAGTGCTGCATCGTCATCCCTTCGCCTCGCACGGCAGAGTCGTTGCCCGTGAGCGTTTCGGGGTGCTATAGCGCCCCAAAACGCGCACGGGACCTGAGCAGCGCATACCGGTCACATCCGGAAGACGCCGTAGGAGATGTCTTCCAGCGGGGCGTTGGCCGCCGCCGAGATCGCCAGGCCGAGGACCGTGCGGGTCTGCTTCGGGTCGATGACCCCGTCGTCCCACAGGCGGGCCGTCGCGTAGTACGGGTGGCCCTGGTGCTCGTACTGGTCGCGGATCGGCTGCTTGAACGCCTCCTCCGCCTCGGCCGGCCAGTCCTCGCCGCGCGCGTCGAGCTGGTCGCGGCGGACCGTGGCCAGCACCGATGCGGCCTGCTCACCGCCCATCACCGAGATCCGCGCGTTCGGCCACATCCACATGAAGCGCGGCGAGTACGCCCGGCCGCACATCGAGTAGTTGCCCGCGCCGAAGGAACCGCCGATCACCACGGTGAACTTGGGGACGCGGGCGCAGGCCACCGCGGTGACCATCTTCGCGCCGTGCTTGGCGATGCCGCCGGCCTCGTACTCCTTGCCGACCATGAAGCCGGAGATGTTCTGCAGGAACACCAGCGGGATCGAGCGCTTGTCGCACAGCTCGATGAAGTGCGCGCCCTTGAGCGCCGACTCGCTGAACAGGATCCCGTTGTTGGCGATGATGCCCACCGGGTGCCCGTGGATGCGGGCGAAGCCGGTGACCAGCGTCTGGCCGTACTCCTGCTTGAACTCGGCGAACCGGCTGCCGTCGACGATGCGGGCGATCACCTCGCGCACGTCGTAGGGCGTGCGGCTGTCGGTCGGTACCACGCCGTAGAGCTCGTCCGGATCGACCACCGGCGCTTCGACCGGCGCGACGTCCCAGGGCCGGGACGCCCGCGGGCCGAGGGTGCTGACGATGGAGCGGACGATGCGCAGCGCGTCGGCGTCATCGGCGGCCAGGTGGTCGGTGACGCCGGAGGTGCGGCTGTGCAGCTCACCGCCGCCCAGCTCCTCAGCGGTCACCTCGGCGCCGGTCGCGGCCTTCACCAGCGGCGGGCCGCCGAGGAAGATGGTGCCCTGGTCGCGGACGATCACCGCCTCGTCGCTCATCGCCGGGACGTAGGCGCCGCCCGCTGTGCACGAGCCGAGCACGGCGGCGATCTGCGGGATGCCGCGGGCCGACATCGTCGCCTGGTTGTAGAAGATCCGGCCGAAGTGCTCGCGGTCCGGGAAGACCTCGTCCTGCCTGGGCAGGAACGCGCCGCCCGAGTCCACCAGGTACAGGCAGGGCAGGTTGTTGTGCAGCGCGACTTCCTGCGCCCGCAGGTGCTTCTTCACCGTGAGCGGGTAGTAGGTGCCGCCCTTGACCGTGGCGTCGTTGGCCACCACCACGCATTCGCGGCCGGAGACCCGGCCGACGCCGGTGATGATGCCCGCCGAGGGCGCCTCGTCGTCGTAGAGGCCGTGCGCGGCCAGCGGCGAGAGCTCCAGGAACGGCGAGCCGCGGTCGAGCAGCGCGTCGACCCGGTCGCGGGGCAGCAGCTTGCCGCGCTCGACGTGCCGGATCCGGGCCTTCTCCGGCCCGCCGAGGCGAGTGCGGGCGAGCTGGGCGTTGAGGTCCTCGACGAGCTTCGCGTGCTGCTCGGTGTAGCGGGCGAACTCCGCCGAGTCCGGATCCGCGGTCGTGCGCAGGGCGGGCGCATCCATGCGGGGCACACCTTCCACCGGAGGTTAGTCATCGTTAACGCGACCGATGTTAACGATGACTAACCCGGTTCGTCTAGCATCGACCCCGATGCCCACCGATTCAGCCAAGCCGTCCCGCCGCGAGCAGATCCTCGCCGCGGCGGCGGAGAAGTTCGCCCGCGCCGGGTTCCACGGGGTCGGCATCGACGACATCGGCAGCGCCGTGGGCATCTCCGGACCCGCGCTGTACCGGCACTTCCGCAGCAAGGACGCGATGCTGGCGGAGCTGCTGACCGGCATCAGCGACCGGCTGCTGCGCGGCGGCCAGGACCGCGTCGGCGAGGCGGCCGACCCGCACGACGCGCTGGACCGCCTGGTGCGCTGGCACGTCGAGTTCGCCCTGGGCAACCCGGCGCTGATCACCGTGCACATGCGCGATCTGGACAGCCTCGCCGACGACGACCGGCACAAGGTCCGCGAGCTGCAGCGCAGCTACGTGGAGGTGTGGGTGGACGTGCTGTGCCGGATCCGCCCGGAACTACCGCGCCCGACGGCCCGCGCGGCGGCGCACGCGGTGTTCGGCCTGATCAACTCGACGCCCTACAGCGCGCACCTGGACACCGAGGCGATGTCCCGCCTGCTGCACGCGATGGCTCTCGGCGCCGTCGAACGCGCCATCTGAGACCCCACCCGACGCAGTCGCCTCCCGGAGCAGCACCGTGCGAGGCACCTCTCCGCGCTGCCTCCGCAAGGACTTCCACGACCGGTGATTGCCGGGGCGCGGGAGTGGGTAGGAACAGGGACACGGCCAGCCCGGACCCGAGCCGCTGGAGGCGTGGATGGCCAGCACCTGGGTCGAACCCAAACCGATTCCCACACGGGCGCGCACCACGCGGCGGCAGCGCAAGGGCGAGCACCTCGTGCCGTGGCTGCGCACCACCGATCCCAAGCAGATCGGGGTCCTCTACCTGCTCACGTCGTTCGCCTTCTTCATCGCGGGCGGGGTGATGGCGCTGCTGATCCGCGGCGAGCTGGCCTCGCCGGGGCTGCAGTTCCTGTCCCAGGAGCAGTACAACCAGCTGTTCACCATGCACGGCACGGTGATGTTGCTGCTGTTCGCCACCCCGGTCATCTTCGGCTTCGCCAACGTGGTGCTGCCGCTGCAGATCGGGGCGCCGGACGTGGCGTTCCCGCGGCTGAACGCGCTGTCGTACTGGCTGTTCCTGTTCGGCGGGCTGATCGTGATCAGCGGGTTCGTGCTGCCCAACGGCGCGGCCGACTTCGGCTGGACGGCGTACGCGCCGCTGTCGCGCTCGTTCAGCCCGGGGCCCGGCGGGGACGTGTGGGCGGCCGGGCTGATCGTCAGCGGGCTCGGCACGATCCTCGGCTCGGTCAACATGATCACCACGCTGGTGTGCCTGCGCTGCCCCGGCATGACGATGTGGCGGCTGCCGATCTTCTGCTGGAACGTGCTGGCCACCAGCCTGCTGGTGCTGATGGCGTTCCCGGTGCTGACCGCGGCGCTGTTCGGGCTGCTGATCGACCGGCACCTCGGCGGGCACGCGTTCGACCCGGCCCACGGCGGCGCGATCCTGTACCAGCACCTGTTCTGGTTCTTCGGTCACCCGGAGGTCTACATCGTGGCGTTGCCGTTCTTCGGCATCGTCACCGAGATCCTGCCGGTGTTCAGCCGCAAACCGCTGTTCGGCTACACCGGGCTGGTGCTGGCCACGATGACGATCATGGGCCTGTCCGCGATCGTGTGGGCGCACCACATGTTCGCCACCGGCGCGGTGCTGCTGCCGTTCTTCTCCTTCGCCACGTTCCTGATCGCGGTGCCGACCGGCATCAAGTTCTTCAACTGGATCGGCACCATGTGGCACGGCAGGGTGACCTTCGAGTCGCCGATGCTGTTCTCCGTCGGGTTCCTGGTGACGTTCCTGCTCGGCGGGCTGACCGGGGTCATCCTGGCCGCGCCGCCGCTGGACTTCCACGTCACCGACACCTACTTCGTGGTGGCGCACTTCCACTACGTGCTGTTCGGCACCATCGTGTTCGCGGTGTTCGCGGGCGTGTACTTCTGGTTCCCGAAGATGACCGGCCGGATGATGGACGAGCGGCTGGGCAAGCTGCACTTCTGGCTGACCTTCGTCGGCTTCCACCTGACGTTCCTGGTGCAGCACTGGCTGGGCGCCGAGGGCATGCCGCGCCGCTACGCCGACTACCTGACGACCGACGGCTTCACCGCGCTGAACGTGGTCTCCACCATCGGCGCTTTCGTGCTGGGCGGCTCGATGCTGCCGTTCCTCTACAACGTGTTCAAGAGCTACCGGTTCGGGACGGTGGCCGGGGTGGACGACCCGTGGGGGCACGGGAACTCGCTGGAGTGGGCGACCTCCTGCCCGCCGCCGCGGCACAACTTCACCTCGCTGCCGCGAGTGCGCTCGATCCGCCCGGCCTTCGAACTGCACTACCCGCACATGGCCGAGCGCCTGGAGGCGGAAGCGCACGTCACGCTGAGGCACGGGCGCCGGTGAGGCGATGAAGGCCCCGTTTCCGCTGGTAATGGGCCGTGAGTGCTTTGGGGTGCTATAGCGCCTAAAAGGACTCACGGCTCCTGAACAGCGGAAACGGAGCCGGATCGGGCGATCGGCGGCGGCCGGGCGGGCCGGTGGTTAGATGCTCGCGTGGCCGCTGAATCCCCGGGGATCGCGTTCCTGCTCAGCCAGCTCGGCGCGCAGGCCGCGACGCAGTTCGGCGCGCGCGTCGAGGAGCTCGGGCTGACACCTCCGCTGGTCGGCGTGCTGCGGATGATCTCGGCCCAGCCCGGCCTCAGCCAGCAGCAGCTGGCCGGCGAGCTGGGCCTGCTGCCGAGCAAGGTGGTGGCCTTCGTCGACGACCTGGAGCACCGCGGTCTGGTCACCCGCACCCGCGGCACCCGCGACCGGCGCGTCCAGCACCTGACCCTGACCGCCGGGGGAACCGAGCTGCTGGACGAGGTGATCGAGGTGGGTGCCCGGCACGAGGACGCCTTCTGCCAGGCCCTGGCCCCGGACGAGCGAGCGCAGCTCAAAGCGCTTCTGGAGCACTTGGCCCGGAGCCACGAGCTGGCTCCGGGCGTGCACCCCGGCTACCGCTGGATCCGCTGACCCGGCGGTGCTCACGAGTCCTTGACGACCTCCGAGCGGGCCAGCACCTGGCCGTTGGCGTCGAGGGCTTCGACCGCCGCGTAGTCCTCCGCGGCCGGCAGGTCGGCAGCGGTTTCGAAGCCCGTCTTCGGGACGTCCGCTACCGGCCGGAGCTGGTCCGGCGCCGGGCCGGCGAGGACGCGCCAGGCGCGGGCCTCGGTGGCGCCGTTCCAGCTCGCGTACACCGTCGGAGTCCCGTCGTCGGCGTTCATCGCGGCCACCGGGGGCTCGGTGGGCGTGCCGGTCCAGGGCAGGCGGAAGGCCCGGTAGGACGGCATGTTGTCGCCGAACGAGCCGTGCAGCGCCACCGCGCCGGTCTCGTCGAACTCGGTGAACTCCGGCTGCGATCCCCAGCCGACGAAGCTGTTGCCGCCGGCCAGCACCTGGTGGCCGCCCTGGCTGACGCTCGTGGCGCCACCGGGGTGGGTGAAGTCGCGCACCACGCGGGCCGTGCGCGCGGCCTGGTCGACTTCGAGGACCAGGGCCCGGGAGGCCGGTCCGGGCTCGCTGGCCGCGTTGTCGAACAGGCTCATGGTGCCGTCCGGGTGCCAGCGCGCGTCGTGCTGCCGCCCGAACACCGCGTCCGGATCGAGCGCGAAGTCGCTGCGCTTGCCGCCGAGCCGCCACTGCACCCCGCCGGTGGCGCGGTCCAGCTGGTAGATCGCATCGGTGTGGCGCGCGGAGATCAGCAGGTTGCCGTTGGCGTCCTCGGTGACCGAGTTGAGGTGGATGTAGTCGTAGGGCGCCGCGGGATCCTCCGGGACCGGCACCGTCGACTCGTCGAGCGCCACGTGGTCCAGGCTGCGCCAGTCGAACAGCACCTCACCGGTGGCGATGTCGATCTCCTGGACGACGCCTTCCACTACGGGCCGGTCGAGCTGCACGGTGCGGTAGGCGATCAGCAGCGCCGTGTCCCGCGGCGTGATGATCATCTCGTGCAGGTCGGCGCGCAGGCCGCCACCCGCCCGGACAGTGCCCACCTGCTGGTAGGAGCGGTCCAGCAGGACGTACTCGCCCTCGCCGTAGCCCGGCCGCGGCGCGCCCTGCCACCAGGTCAGCACCGGTTCGCCGCGGTAGGTCTGGGCCTTGAAGTCCATCGTGAACAGCTTGGCGCCGTCGCCGACCGGCTGGAACCAGACGGGCTGGCCCGCGTCGTCGATGATCATCGGCCCGCTCTGGGCGGCGGTGCCGTGCGGCGCGAGGAAGATGCTGCCGGGTTCGGTGCCGTTGGCCGGGGTGTCGATCCGCACCACCGGCGGGCTCAGATCCGGCCGGGTGATGAAGCGGTGCGGCTCCGGTGGCGCGGCCGCGCCGGAGGCGGTGCTCGCCACCAGCAGTGCCAGCGCCGCGAACACGACCGCGACGACCTTCGAGCGCATCGGCCCCTCCGTGGAGAGCGGGGATGGGTCGCGTCGAGGGCTATCACCGGTCGACTCGCGGTAGGTAGTCAGTTGCGAAAAGTTTCCACGTTTTCCCCGTTTGCCAGACCGCACAGCGCGAGCGGCCGGGAAATGTGCGGAACGCACCGTTTGGAATCCACAGTGGACTAATGAATTCGGTGCCAGAGCTGAACGTGGCGCGGTTCATAACCGGTTCAGGAACACCGGGGCGCCGGGATACTGTTGAGCACAACTGGGAACGCCTGCGTGAGCCGTTCCACCTCCCCGCCCCGACGAGCCGCTCCGGCGTGCGCGCGGTGGGGTGATCGCACACCGTCCGGCACGTTCCGTCTCAGGGGGATTTCCTTGCCCATTGCCCTGCTGGCCCTGGCCATCGCCGCATTCGGGATCGGGACGACCGAGTTCGTGATGATGGGCCTGCTGCCCGAGGTCGCCACCGACCTGCAGGTGTCCATCCCGGACGCGGGCGGTTACATCTCGCTGTACGCGCTCGGCGTGGTGATCGGTGCGCCGCTGCTGACCATTCTCGGCATGCGCGCTCGGCGCAAGGCGATGCTGCTGAGCATGCTGGTGCTGTTCACCGCCGGGAACCTGTTCTCCGCGTTCGCCCCCACGCACGAGCTGCTGCTGACCGCCCGATTCGTCGCCGGGCTGCCGCACGGCACGTTCTTCGGCATCGGCGCCGTCGTCGCGGCCGGGCTGGTCGCCGCCGACAAGCGCGGGCAGGCCATCTCGATGATGTTCATCGGCCTGACGGTGGCCAACATCGTCGGCGTGCCGATCGGCACGCTGCTCGGCCAGGCGCTCGGCTGGCGGTGGGCGTTCGGCCTGGTCGCGGTGATCGGCGTGGTCGCGCTGGCCGCCGTCGCCGCGCTGGTGCCCGCCCAGCCCAAGCCCACCGACGTCAGCCTGCGCGGCGAGCTGCGCGCGTTCCGCCGCCCGCAGGTGTGGCTGGCGTTCGCCGTGGTGGTCTTCGGCTTCGCCGCGACCTTCTCCTTCTACAGCTACATCAAGCCGGTGCTCACCGACGTGACCGGCTACTCGGCGACCGCGGTCACCCCGCTGCTGGCGCTGTTCGGCGTCGGCATGACCGTCGGCACCGCGCTCGGCGGGCGGCTCGCGGACCGCAACCCGATGCGGACGCTGTACGTCTTCCTCACCGCGCTCGCCGCCTCTCTCGGCCTGTTCGTGTTCACCGCGCACAGCGCCGTGCTGGCGCCGATCACCGTGTTCCTGATCGGCGCGACCGGCTTCGCGGCCATCCCGAGCATCCAGGCGCGGATCCTGGACCAGGCGAAGGAAGCGCCCGCGCTGGGCTCGGCGAGCATCCAGTCCACCTTCAACATCGCCAACTCGCTGGGCGCCTACCTCGGCGGCCTGGTCATCGCGGCCGGGCTGGGCCTGACCGCGCCGAGCTGGGTCGGCGCCCTGCTGGCCATCGTCGGCCTCGGCTTCGCGCTGCTGTCGGGCTGGCTGGACCGCCGACCGCGGCCCGCCGGGACGGTCGCCGCGCAGCCCGCCGAGACCGTCGAGATCGGCTGACCGGGTGCCACACGGGTCACTCGCGGAACACTTCCTGGGCGATCGCGCGGTGGGTGAAATACGGTGGCCTGCGGTACGGGCCACACCGCGTGGCGGGAATCCACGATCGACTGGATCGGTTCCACCTGGTGCCGGCTCCTCGGAGTCGGCGACGAACGCGATACGGCGGAGGACATCACCCACATGACTCAGGTTCCGAACATCACGCTGAACACCGGCGCAGCGATGCCGCAGCTCGGCTACGGCGTCTTCCAGGTGCCGGCCGACGAGGTCGTCGCACCGGTGAAGTCGGCGCTGGAGGCCGGTTACCGCAGCATCGACACCGCCGCGGTGTACGGCAACGAGGAGGGCGTGGGCCGGGCGATCGCCGAATCGGGCATCGCGCGCGAGGACCTGTTCGTCACCACCAAGCTCTGGAACGACAAGCAGGGCCACGACAGCGCGCTGAAGGCCTTCGACGAGAGCCTGGAGCGGCTCGGCCTAGAGTACGTCGACCTGTACCTGATCCACTGGCCGGTCGCCGCCAAGGACAAGTACGTCGACACCTGGAAGGCGTTCCAGAAGCTGTACGACGAGGGCCGCGCCAAGGCGATCGGCGTGTCGAACTTCCAGATCCCGCACCTGCGGCGGCTGCTCGACGAGACCGACGTGGTGCCCGCGGTGAACCAGATCGAGCTGCACCCGAACCTGCCGCAGGCGGAGCTGCGCGCCTTCCACGCCGAGCACGGCATCGCCACCGAGGCGTGGAGCCCGCTGGGCCAGGGCAAGGGCCTGCTGGACGACACGACGCTGGCCTCGCTGGGCGAGAAGTACGGCAAGAGCCCGGCGCAGATCGTGCTGCGCTGGCACCTGCAGCTGGGCAACGTGGTGATCCCGAAGTCGGTCACCCCGTCGCGGATCAAGGAGAACATCGAGGTCTTCGACTTCGAGCTGGCCGACGACGACGTCGCGGCGATCACCGCGCTGCGCACCGACGTCCGCGTCGGCCCCGACCCGGACACCTTCGCGGCCGGCGCCTGACCGGCCGGACCCGACGGCCCGCCCGCCACCACCGGCGCGGCGGGCCGTCGCGCTTCCAGCGACGATCCGCAATTTCAATTGAAATCACACATCCAATTTCAATTGAAGTTGCACGTCCTCCGGCGTGTCGCGGCCCGACACGCCGACAGGTGTCGGAATCTCCGCAATTTCAATGGAAATCAGACGTCTGATTTCCATTGAAATTGCGACGGAGCCGTCAGGCGGCTTGGATCGCGGGGCGCGGGGCGAAGCCGCGCAGGACGTTGCTGCCGGAGCGCAGGGAGGCCACCTGGCTGCGGGTGGCCAGCCAGCCCGGGAACTTCGCCAGGCGTTGCAGCGGCGTGCTGCGCTGGGCCGAGGTCAGCGCCGCCGTGCGGGACACCTTGAGGGCGCGGGGGCGGCGTTCCTGCTCGTAGGCGCGCAGCCGGGGCGCCAGATCGTCGCCCGCACCCGACAGGTACTGCGTGAGCAGCCAGGCGTCTTCCAGCGTCTGGTTCGCCGCCTGCGCCACCGCCGGCGGCATCGCGTGGACGGCGTCGCCGAGCAGCGTGCTGCGCGGGCCGCCCCAGACGTGCGGGACCTTGTGCCGGATGTGCGGGAAGAAGCCCAGGTCGTCGTCGGTGACCGACGCCAGCAGCTGCTCGACCGGATCCGGCCAGCCCGCGAAGACCGCGCGCAGGTCGGCGACCGAGAGCACCGGGTCGCCTTCCTTCCACGGCATGTCGAACCACCAGTGCAGCAGTCCGTCGCCGGTCGGGATCAGCCCGCAGTGCGCGTTGCGGCCCGCGATGTTCAGCGTCTGGTGGCCGTGCGCGACGGGCAGGTCGCTGCGGGTCAGGCCCTGCCAGCTCGCCCAGCCGGTGGGCTTGGCCGGGTCACCGCCGAGCAGCTCGCGGCGCACCACCGAGCGCTGCCCGTCGGCGCCGATCAGCAGGTCGCCGACGGCTTCGCTGCCGTCGTCGAACTCCACCGCGACGCTGTCCGGCCGCTCCACGACGCCGACGCAGCGGCGGCCGAAGTGCAGCACCTCCGGCGGCAGCGCGGCGGCCATCTCGGCGATCAGCTCGCGGCGCGCGATCTGCACCGTCGGCGAGCCGAGGCGCTCGGTGACCTCGCCGAGGTCGGCTTCCCACAGCAGCCGGCCGGAGTCGGTGAGCGAGCGCAGGCTGTGCAGCTTGCGGCCGGACGGTTCGATGTCGATGCCCAGTTCGCGCAGCGCGGCGGTGCCGTTGCTCCACACCGTGATGCCCGCGCCGCTGGTGCGCAGGGTGTCGGCGTGCTCGAAGACCTGGACCTCGTGGCCCTGGCCGAGCAGCCCGTTGGCGATGGCGAGTCCTCCGACTCCGGCTCCGATCACGAGAACTCGCATCGTCTCCATCCGTCAGCCCCGACGTCAGTTGTCCCGGTCGATTTTATCCAGCGGACCGGTAGTACCGATTTGTCCTTGCTCACAGCCATCACCAACGAGCAACCCGGTCACGGGTCACCCCGGCGGCCGCCGGGCCTGGCGAAACGGTCACCGCGGGAGCGGTCTGGGCACGATCGCATTAGCAAACTATCGTGCGGCCATGAGCCCTCGCGTCTCCCCACCGTTCCGAGCCGACCACGTCGGCAGCCTGCTGCGCCCGCAATCCCTGCTCGACGCCCGCGACGACCACGCCGCAGGCCGCATCGACGACGCCGAGCTGCGGCGGGTCGAGGACGAGGCGATCACGCAGGTGGTGGCCATGCAGGAGGAGGTCGGCCTGCACAGCGCCACCGACGGCGAGTTCCGCCGCAGCTCCTGGCACATGGACTTCCTCTACCAGCTCGACGGCGTGGAGCGGGTCGACGACGCCAGCCTCAAGGTGCAGTTCCGCAACGAGCGGGGCGACGTCGAGTTCGCCACGCCCGATCTGCGGGTCACCGGCCGGATCGGGCTGAGCCGGACGATCTTCGCGGAGGCGTTCACCGCGCTGGCCGAGCGGGTCACCACCGCGACGCCGAAGCTGACCATCCCGTCGCCGGGCATGCTCTACTACCGCGGCGGCCGGGCGGCCATCGACGAGGCCACCTACCCGGACCTGGCCGAGTTCCGCAGCGACCTGGCCGCGGCCTACCGCACCGAGGTGCGCGCGCTGGCCGATCTCGGCTGCCACTACCTGCAGCTCGACGACACCAGCCTGGCCTACCTCAACGACCCGGCGCAGCGGGCCCAGCTGACCGCGCGCGGCGACGACGCCGAGCGGGCGCACCTGCAGACCATCCAGCTGATCAACGAGTCCCTGCGCGGGCGGCCGGACACCCTGGCGGTGACCACGCACATGTGCCGCGGGAACTTCCGCTCGTCGTGGGTCGCCGAGGGCGGCTACGACTTCGTCGCGGAGGCGCTGTTCAACGAGCTCGACGTGGACGGGTTCTTCCTGGAGTTCGACGACGAGCGCTCCGGCGGCTTCGAGCCGCTGCGGTTCGTGCCGAAGGGCAAGGCCGTGGTGCTCGGCCTGGTCACCACCAAGCGCGGCGAGCTGGAGTCGAAGGACGCGCTCAAGCGCCGCATCGAGCAGGCCGCCCGCTACGTCGACATCGACCAGCTGTGCCTGTCACCGCAGTGCGGGTTCGCCTCGACGAAGGACGGCAACTCCCTGACCTGCGAAGAGGAAGTGGCCAAGCTCCGCCTCGTCGTGGAAACCGCCGCCGAGGTCTGGGGCTGACCGCGGTCTCCCGCAGAACTGGCGCGGAGTGACGAGAGCGCGACTGAACGTTTCGCACGCCCGGCGACCGCAGCCGCGACGTGCAACCGCTCGCGTCTCGGGAGCTGCCGCATGCGCCGCAGGCGCATGACCCACCCTCGCAGCTCGCACCGCCGCGGGATCTCAGCGTTCGCCTGGCGAGGACAGCCCGTTCGTCGTGTATCGGACATCCCGGAGCCAGGCGGACGCTGAGGTTCCGCCACCCGCACCGCCACGCAGAACGAGCCAGGAATCAGGCCGCTTCGAGGAAGCGGCCTGCTACCAGGCCGGGGTCTTCGGCTCCGTCGAAGCGGACCCACAGGACGGGGCCGTCGAAGACTTCGGGGAGGCCGGTGGCGGTCTCCACGACCGTGCCGACCTTGTCGCGGAACCGGCCGAACGTGGCGCGGACCCGCACGCCTGGTTCAAACGGGTTCGAGGACTGCTCCATGAGGGGGGACGTTACGTGCCCGCGGGCCACAACGGAAATCGCCGTCCCCCGATCGCCGCCGCACCGCGTTGACCTGCGGCGTTGCCGCGGTGGGAGGATGGGGGAACAGCCCAGCGGGGCCGTGAGCAACGCCACCTTCCGAAGGGGACAGATGCGCACCATCACGCAGTCCGGTGAGCACGAGCTGGAGGTCAAGAAGTCCCGGTTCCTCTGCGCGCTGGCCCGGGTGACCGATGAGGCGCAGGCCCGGGAGTTCATCCAGCAGCGCCGCAAGCTGCACCACGACGCGCGCCACCACTGCTCGGCTTTCGTGCTCGGCGATCTCGGTGAGATCCAGAAGTCCAGCGATGACGGCGAACCGGCGGGCACCGCGGGCGTGCCGATGCTGGAGGTGCTGCGGCACAACGAGGTCACCAACGCGGTGGCCGTGGTGACCAGGTACTTCGGCGGGGTGCTGCTCGGCGCGGGCGGGCTGGTGCGCGCCTACGGCGGCGCGGTGTCGGCGGCTCTGGAGCACGTCGGGCTGGTCGAGCGCCGCCCGGTCCGGACCGTGACGACCGAAGTGGACTACCTGCTGGCGGGCAAGCTGGACAACGATCTGCGCTCGGCCGGTTACCAGGTGGTCGACACCGAGTACCAGGACGTGGTCCGCTTCCACGTCAACGTCCCGGTGTCCGAAGTGGACGCCTTCGGCACCTGGCTGGCGGAGACCACCGGCGGCACCGCCGAAGCCACTCCCGGCGCCCTCACCTACGCCGAGGTCCGCTCCTGACAGGAGGCCCGCTCACGACCGGTGACCACCGAAGAGCCGGTCGAGGTGGTAGTCGATCGTGGCGATCGCCTCTTCTCCCGTCCGGTGGCCGAGGAGGAGGCCCACCGACAGGCCGTCGGGGATCGACAGGAGGATTTCCGCCTCCCGGGCCGGGTCGAGGCCGGGCGGCAGCTCTCCGGACTCCTGGGCCGTTCGCAGCTCGCCGGTGAGCCAGCGCTCCAGCTCCGGCCACCACTCCCGGTACATCGCGGCCAGTTCGGGCGAGCCGAGCGCTCGCATGAAGAACGCCAGGTGCGTCAGGAACTCCATGCGGCTGTCGTCGGTGAGCGCCAGCATTTCGAGCATCACGGTGCGCACGATCTTCCGCGCCGATGGCCGCTCGCCCTGCTGGCTCAGCGCGGCCACGATCCGCTCACCAGCGCGTTTGGTGACGTGGTCCATCGCGTGCAGGAGCATCTGCTCCTTGCTCTTGAAGTAGTGCTGCACCGCGCCCATCGAGATGCCGGCTTCCGCCGCGACGTCGCGCAGGCTCACCGCCTCCAGCCCGCCGCGGCTGGCCAGGCGCAGCAGCGCCTCGGCGATCTGGGTGCGCCGCGCTTCGTGGTCGACCTGTTTCGGCACGTCACCAACCTTTCCAATGCAACTGCATTGCAAAACCGGCGCCCGGCTGTTTACCATGCAGTTGCATCGTAACCCTCCGTCACAGCGCCGGAGTGCTTCCGACAACTGGGGAACCCATGACAACTCTGCAACAGGTGCCCACCTCGACGCGGATAGGCGCGCTCGACGTCATCCGCGGTGTGGCGATCCTAGGCACCCTCGGCACCAACATCTGGATCTTCACCAACCCGCAGGGCCCGACAGCCGCCCTGAACATCACGCTCGACGGCGGCGCTTCGTACGTCGAAGCGGCGCTGCGCTGGCTGGCCAACGGGAAGTTCCTCGCGCTGCTCACCCTGCTGTTCGGCATCGGGCTGGAGCTGCAGTACCGCTCCGCGAAGCGGCGCGGCGGCAAGTGGCCCGGCTGGTACCTGTGGCGGGCCGGGCTGCTGTTCACCGAGGGCCTGCTGCACTACGTGCTGATCTTCGAGTACGACGTGCTGATGAGCTACGCGGTGACCTCGATCCTGGTCGCCTACCTCATCGGCCGCAGCGACCGGGCGCAGCGCGGCTGGATGATCGCGATGGGCACCGTGCACGTGGCGTTCATCGGCCTGACCACCCTCGGGATGCTGAGCGGCCACGTGTCGCTCTCCACCCCGCCGACCGACCTCTACACGCACGGCAGCTACCTCGAACAGCTCACCGGGCGCCTGACCGAGTGGGGCAGCTACCGCGCGGAGGCCATCTTCATCATCCCGCTGTCGACGCTGCTGTTCCTGGCCGGTGCGCGGCTGTACCGGGCCGGGGTGTTCAACGCCGACCAGCAGCGGCTGCGGAACCGGTTGATGCTGTTCGGCTTCGGCATCGGCGTGCCGCTGAACCTGGTCACGACCTTCGCCGGACCGGAGTGGCTCATGGTGGACCGCTACATCCTGCCGCCGGCGATCGCGCTGGGCCTGCTCGGCCTGATCCCGACGGTGCTGGCTTCGCTGCGCGGTGAACCCGGTGTGCTGCGCCGAGGTCTGACCTCCGTCGGCCGAACTGCGCTGTCCTGCTACGTCTTCCAGAACCTGGTCGGCGCAGTGCTCTGCTACGGCTGGGGTTTGGGGCTGGCGGCGCAGTTCGACTGGGCGCGTCCGTGGTGGGTCCTGCTGGCCTGGGCGGCGATCTGCGCGACGTTCATGACGCTGGCCTCGCTGTGGCTCCGGCGCTTCGAACGCGGTCCGCTCGAAGCGGTGTGGAACTGGGCCTATCACCTCCCGCAGCGCTCAGCGCGGTAAGGGCTTCGTGGGATCGAGTACCCGGTTCCGCCGTCAGGAAGATCAGGCGGTGGGCGCTGTTCGGGGCGTGCAGGACCTGGGCCTCCAGGTCGAGCTCGCCCAGGTCCGGGTGCTCGATCCGCTTGCGCACGGTGGGGCGGACCTGCACGTCGTGATCGGTCCACGACGCCGCGAACTGCGCGTTGAACTCGGCGTACTCGTCGGCCAGCTCGGTGATGCGCCGGTCGTCCGGGTGGCGGGCGGCTGCCACCCGCAGGTCGGCCGCCGCCTGCCGCACGAACTCGTCGCCCGATGAGGAGCACCGGCCGCCGCGCATCGCCATGCGCAGCACGTTGCGCTCCTCCGGCGGCAGCTCGGAGAAGTCCGCGATCAAGCGCACTGCCAGGGCGTTCCACGCGACCACGTCGTAGCGCTCGTCGACGACGTACGCGGGAACCGGCCCCAGCCGGTCCAGCAGCCGCAGCACGCCCTCCGGCACCGGCTCGTCGCGCGCCGGAGGCGCCTGCCCGGCCAAGCGGGCCAAGTGCTCGCCTTCTGCCTCGGTCAGCCGCAGCGCAGTGCCCAGGGCCGCGAGCACCTGCGTGGACGGGCGCGGAGCGCGGGCTTGTTCCAGGCGCTCGTAGTAGTTCGTCGACACGCCGGCCAGCCAGGCGACTTCCTCGCGGCGCAAGCCCGGCGTGCGGCGGCGACCGCTCACGCTCAGCCCGACCTCCGCGGGCCGCCGGGCCTCGCGGCGGCGGCGCAGGAACTGGGCCAGTTCGAGCTTGTTCACCGGTCCAGCCTGCCACGGTCCCGGTCTGCGCAGCCACGGACCGCTGGTCCGGGGCAACCGCGGCCCTGCCTGCCGCCGCGCCGGACCGGGAACGTGGGTGGCGTGGAAGCTGAAGAACTGTTCCAGCGGGCTTTGGACCTGCTGCTGACCAAGGACATGGCCGGATTCGTCGACCTGTTCACCCCGGACTGCACCGTCGAGTTCCCGTTCGCCGAGGGCACCCCGGCGCGGCTGTCCGGGCGGGAGGAGCTGCGCGCGTACCTGGCGGACTACCCGGCCCGGATGGACATCACCGGATTTCCCTCGGTCGTGGTGCACCGGACCACCGACCCGGCGACGATCGTCGTCGAGTTCAGCGCGCACGGGCGCACCGTGGCCACCGGCCGGCCCTACGAGATGCGCTACGTCTCGGTGTTCGTGGTGCGCGACGGCGCCTTCGCGGAGCTGCGCGACTACTGGAGCCCGGTGCGGGCGGCACGGGCGACGGGCGCGCTCCGCGAGCTGGCCGACGAGCTCGTCGGTGAGGTGCGCGCATGACCGTGCTGGTCACCGGCGGCACCGGGAACACCGGTCGGCCGCTCGCGGCGCTGCTGCGCGGGCGCGGAGTTCCGGTGCGGATCGCCAGCAGGCACCCCGGGCCTGATCCCGATCACGTGCGCTTCGACTGGTCCGATCCGCGCACTCACGGCCCTGCGCTGGAGGGCGTCGAGCAGGTTTTCCTGGTGCCGCCGATCGGTGTGCTGGAACCGATGCCGCTGGTCGAGCCGTTCCTGCGGGCCGCCGAAGGGCGCCGGGTGGTGCTGCTCGGGTCGTTGGCGGTGATCCCCGGGCTCACCCGGCTGCGCGATCGCGTCGCGGCGATGCCGGACTCCGCGGTGCTGCGCCCGTCCGGGTTCATGCAGAACTTCACCGGCCCGCACCCGGTCGCGGTGGAACTGCGAGAACGCGGCGTGATCCGCACCGCGACCGGCAACGGCCGGCTGGGCTGGATCGACGCCGCCGACATCGCCGCGGTCGCCGACGCGCTGCTCGCGGCGGACGAGATCGACCGCGAGTACGTGCTCACCGGCCCGGAAGCGCTGAGCCACGCCGAGGCCGCGGCGATCATCTCCGAGGTCACCGGGCGGCCGGTGCGGCACGAGGACATCACGCCGGAGGAGCGGATCCGGCAGCACTCCACGTCGGTGCCCGCGGACTTCGCCGCTGCGCTGACCGCCATGGACCTCAACATCCGCGCCGGGTCGGAGGACCTGGTCACCTCGGTGGTGCCGGACCTCACGGGGCGCCCGGCGCGTTCGTTCCGCGACTTCGCGCGCGCCAACCGAGCCGAGTGCACACCACCGCCACCACCGCACCCAGGATGAATCCCGCGAGCACGTCGTGCGGGTAGTGCACCCCGATGAAGATCCTGGTGAAGCCCTCCAGGGCGGCGATCGCGAAGGCCGGCAACGCGATCCGCCGCCACTGGAGGGCCAGGGCGACCGCGAGCGCCGCGGCGGCCGTCGAGTGACCGCTGGGCAGCGACCAGACGCTCACCTCCGCGCACGCCCTGATCGTCTCGATCGGCATCGCGTTGCACGGGCGCGGTTGCTGGAAGACGTCCTTGATCAGCCCGGCGAGCACCCAGCCGAGGGCACCGGCCAGCAGCGGGATCAAGTGCTGCGGGCGGCGCCCCGCGCGCCACCACGACAGGACGGTCAGCGCGGCCAGCACACCGAGCAGGGCCTGCGTCGCGAACAGCACGACGTGGTGCACCCACAGCGGGGTCCCGGCCGCCCAGCTCACGATCGCGCGGTACCAGTCCGCGCTGAGGTCGATCAGCACCAAGCCGAGAATACCGGCGCGGCAGCGGTGGCCACGGGTCGCGCGGTGGGCAATACTGCTCCGCGGCCTGATCGTTGACCCGGAGGTTCGCCGTGCGGTCGCTGCTCGTCACCGGTGCCGTCATCGTCGCGCTCGCCGCCCCGGCGCACGCCGACCCCGGCTCGCTCGACCCGCTGCTGCACGCGGCGGCAGAGCGCGTCGCCACCGCGGACCAGGTGGCCGCCGCCAAGTGGGGCACCGGGCAGCCGATCGACGATCCCGCCCGCGAGCAGCAGGTGCTCGACGCGGTGGCGCGCAAGTCCGCCGAACTCGGCCTGGACCCCGCGGCGGCGCAGCGGATCTTCCGGGACCAGATCGAGGCGAGCAAGGTCGTGCAGCACGCCCTGCACGACCGCTGGGCCGCGAACCCCGACGAGCAGCCGACCGAGCGCCCCGACCTGGGCGAGGTGCGGCCGGTCATCGACCGGCTGAACGACGAGATCCTGCTGGAGCTGCGCGACACCCGGCAGCTGCGCGAGCACCCGTCGTGCAAGGGCCGACTGGCGGGCTCGTTCAACCGGACCCGCGCAGAGCTGGACCACCTGCACACCACCGGGCTCGCGCGGGCGATCCCGTCGCTGTGCTCTTGACCTCCAGCGCGCTCTAAGTCCGATCCTGGGGCCGAGCACCGACCCCAGGAGCAGCAGATGGCTATGGAGATCGGGATCTTCCTGCCGCAGATGGAAATTCCGGCGGTGGAGATCCGGGAAGCCGCCTACCACGCGGTGGACGCCGAACTCGACTCGGTGTGGTGCGGTGACCACCTCGCCGACGGAGTTCCGGTGCTCGACGGGATGCTGGCGCTGGCGACCGCGGCGGCGGTCACGGAGTGCATCGACATCGGCTTCGCCGTGTACCTGCCCGCGCTGCGCACGCACGTCTGCGCGGCCAAGCAGATCGCGACCCTGCAGCAGCTGACCGGCGGCGACCGGCTGCACCTGGGCATCGGCGTCGGCGACCACGACAGCGGCTGGGACGCCGTCGGCGTCGACCCGACCACGCGCGGCGCGCGCACCGACGAGTTCCTGCAGCTCCTGCCGTCGCTGCTGGCCGGCGAGCCGACCTCCCTGCCCGGCGGGCCCACGGTCCACCTCGCCCCGCCGGTCCCCGCGCCGCCGCTGTGGATCGGCGGAACCTCCCCCGCGGCGATGCGCCGGACGGCCCGGTACGGCGACGGGTGGTTCGCCGCCCTGCAGAGCCCGGAGGAGATCCGCGCCAAGTCCACCCGGCTCCGCGACCTCGCCGAGCAGCACGACCGCCCGGCGCCCCGCCTGGCCACCGTGGTGCAGTGCGCGTTCGCCAAGCGGCCGGACCCGAAGCTGGGCGAGAACCTGGCCGGCGAGGTCGCGGCCACCTACGGCATCCCGGTCGAGGCGGCGCGCGCCGCCACCTGCGCGGGAACCCCGGCGCAGGTGGCGGAACAGCTGGCGGCCTACGCGGAGGCGGGTGTGGAGAAGCTGGCCGTCGCGGTGACCGGCGACTGGCACCGCGGCTGCGAGTTCCTCGGCGAAACCCGCCGCCTCCTCAGCCCGGAACCCCGCCCCAGGTGCCGCACCTGACGGGCTCGCACGTCCCGATGGGTGGGCCCGTGAGCGCTTCGGGTCACTTCCCCCAGAACGCTCACGGGATCAGCTGAATCGGAGCCGATCGCGTCACTCGCGGCCTGCGGCGGTGAAGGACATGTCCGCGTAGCGGGTGCCCGCGACCTGGGCGGCGATCGGTTCCAGGACGGCCAGGTCGGCCGGGGTGAGAGCCAGGTCCGTCGCGGCGAGGTTCTCGTCCAGGCGGGCGCGGCGACGGGTGCCGGGGATCGGCACCACCGTCAGGCCTTCCCGCGCGTGCAGCCAGGCCAGCGCCACCTGCGCCGGCGTCGCGTCGTGGCGTTGCGCGACTTCGCGCAGCGGCTGCAGCAGTTCGGCGTTGTGGGCCGCGTTCTCGCCGGAGTACTGCGGGAAGTTGCGGCGGAAGTCGCCCTCCGAGAGCTTCTCCGCCGCCGTGAACGCACCGGTGAGGAAACCGCGGCCGAGCGGCGAGTACGGCACCAGAGCCACACCCAGCTCCGCGGCCGCCGGCACCGCCGTGTTCTCCACATCTCGGTTGAACACCGACCACTCGCTCTGCACCGCGGAGATCGGGTGCACCGCGTGCGCCGCGCGGAGCTCGTCGCCGGTCACCTCGGACAGCCCGAGGTGGCGCACCTTGCCCTCGGCGACCAGCTCCGCCATCGCGCCCACCGTTTCCTCGATCGGCACCGACGGATCGAGGCGGTGCATGTAGTAGAGGTCGATCTCGTCGACGCCGAGCCGCCGCAGACTCGCTTCCGCCGCCGAGCGGACGTAAGCCGCATCGCCCCGGAACCCGCGGTAGTGCGGGTCGTCGGCCTTGCGGACGATGCCGAACTTGGTCGCGATCACCACCTGCTCGCGGTTGGCCCGCACGAACGGCGACAGGAACTCCTCGTTGGCGCCCATCCCGTAGGCGTCGGCCGTGTCGAACAGGGTCACGCCGCGCGCCAGCGCGTGCTCCAGCGTGCGCCGGGCCTCGTCCTGGTCGGTGGGCCCGTAGAACTCGCTCATCCCCATGCAGCCGAGGCCCTGCGCCCCGACCACCGGACCGGATCCCAGCCGAACCTGCCGCAACGTCATCTCGTCATCTCCTTCGTCGGTCCTCCGATGGTCGCCGGGTTCACCGCCGCGCGGCAGGTCGCGCTTCTCCTGGGAGTGGCACACCCAGGCTGTGCGCGTGGCAGCATCGAAGGGTGAGCAACGAGCTGGGCAGCTTCCTGCGGGCGTGCCGCGACCGCCGCAAACCGGGCGACGTGGGTCTCCCGCCCGGTACCGGTGTGCGGCGCACACCGGGGCTGCGGCGCGAAGAGGTCGCCGCCATCACCGGGATCAGCTCGGACTACTACACGCGGCTGGAGCAGGGCCGCGAGCGCCACCCGAGCGATGCCGTGCTGGACGCGCTGGCGCGCGGGCTGCTGCTCGACGCCACTGAGCGCCAGCACCTGCACAACCTCGCGCGACACGCATCGGGCGCCCGGAACCCGGAACAGCCGGAGGCCGAGGCGGTGCGGCTGAGCGTGCTGCGCCTGCTCGACACGCTGGCCGGGCCCGCCTACGTGCTGAACCGCCGCAACGACATGCTGGCCGCGAATCCGGCCGGACTGGCGCTGCTCGCCGACATCGACCAGTGGCCCGCGCACCGCCGCAACACCACGCGCTACCTGTTCCTGCACCCCACCGCGCGCAAGCTGATGGCGCCGTGGGCCGAGATCGCCGAGAACTCGGTGGCCGACCTGCGCGCCACCTTCGGCGACAACCCGGCCGATGCCCGGCTGAAGGCGCTGATCGACGAGCTGACGCTCAAGAGCGAGGAGTTCCCGGCGATGTGGGCGCGCCACGAGGTGCAGCCGAAGTCGGCCGGGATCAAGAACTTCGACCACCCCGCGGTCGGCCCGATGTCCCTGACCTACGAACTCCTGGGCATCTCCGGCACCGACCAGCGGATCGTCGTCTACCAAGCCGAACCGGGCACCTCCGACCATGACGCCCTGGAGCTGCTGAACCTGGTCGCCCGCCGCGAGCACCGCGCGGTCCCCGAGCACCGCACCTGACTCCGCTGTGGACAGACGGGTGTGCGTTCAGCGGCTTCCGACGACTTCTCGCTGGTAGAGGCTGGTGGGCCAGCGCGCGTGCGGCGGGTCGGCAACGTGCTCGAAGCCCGCTCCTTCGTAGTAGCGGCGCAGCACCGGGTTGTTGCTCGCGGTGGACAACCGCACGTACGGCCAGCCCCGTTCGGCCGCTTTGCCGGAAACCCACTCGATGATCCGGTAACCGAGTCCCGCACCGCTCGCACACCGGGCGACCGCGAGCCTGGAGATGTAGTAAGCCGGTGCCACCTCCGAGCCCCAGAGCTCGACTTCGTCTTCGGAGACGACAGCAGTGGCGACCGGCCTCCTCGCGGCGTCTTCCACCAGGAGCGCTTCTCCAGCGGCGATCTGCGCGCGGACGGACGCCGCCGGGAAGCGCTTCGGCCACTGCGCGATGCCGCGATCGCGGAGCCAAGCCGCTGCTTCGGCCAGCAGGTCGAGCACGACGTCCTGCTCACCCGGGCGGGCAGGGCGGATGAGGAGGTCGCCGGACAGGGTCTCGGGTCGGGCGAGAACGGCCATGCACCGATGGTGCACCGGAGACCCCCCGGGGGTGCCCTGGCCTTCGGCCCGCGAGCTTTGCGCGTCGCAGCAGGCTCGCGGGCCGATGTCCGGGTCACATGTGGGTGCCGCCGTCGACGCGGAGCTCGGTGCCGGTGACGAAGGCCCCGTCGTCGGAGGCCAGCGCCGCCACCAGGCCCGCGACCGTCTCCGGCGGGGCCATGCCCTTCATGACCACCGGGTAGAGCTTGGTGAACAGGCTCATGTCCGCGTCCTCGGGCAGGCCGGGGCCGCGGCCGGTGGTCATGCCGCTGCTGATCGAGCCGGGCGCCAGCGCGACCGCGCGGAGGCCCTGCGAGGCGTATTCGCTGGCCAGCACGTGGGTGAACGACTGGATCCCGCCCTTGGAGGCGGCGTAGGCGGCCATGTACGGGTGCGCGAAGCTCGCCGAGGTCGAGCTGAAGTTGACCACCACGCCGCGGCCGGACTCCAGCAGCGCGGGCAGCGCTTCCCTGGTCACCAGGAACGTGCCGGTCAGGTTGATCTGCAGGATCGAGTTCCAGAACTCCAGCGTGGTCTCGTGGGTGTGCGCCGAGCGCAGGACGCCCGCCGCGTTCACCAGCACGTCGAGCCCGCCGAGCTCGGCCACCGCGCCCGCCACGCCCGCGCGCACAGCGGCTTCGTCGGCGATGTCGACGGCCATCGTGCTCAGGCGCTCGGCGTTGTCCGCCGCCGCGGCCTTGGTCGCCGCCAAACCATCCTCGTCGCGGTCCAGCGCGACGACCCGTCCGCCTTCGGCGAGGATCCGCTGCACCGTGGCCTGCCCGATCCCGGAGCCGGCACCCGTGATCAGCACCCGGCGATCCGCGAAGCGTTCCATGACTGTCCCCTTCCCTCATTGACACGTCGTGTCGCTATGGCACAACGTGCCACGTCGGCAGTTTGTTCCTAAACTGGGGGTGTGAGCCTCACCGAACGCCGCAAGGCGGCCACCCAGCTGGAGATCGCTCGCGCGGCCGCCGCGCTGTTCGCCGAGCACGGCTCCGACGGCACGACGGCCGAGTCGATCGCGGAGCGGGCGGGCGTGAGCCTCCGCACCTTCTACCGCTACTTCCGCACCAAGCAGGACGCCGTCGCACCGCTGCTGAACTTCGGCGCCCGCCGCTGGCAGGACCTCCTGGCCGAGACGCCCGACGACGTCCCGCTGCCGGAAGCCCTGGAACGAGCGGCGCAACGCGCGATGACCGTCCGCGAAGCGGACGAGGCCGGCTCCCTCGAATGGACCCGCGGCCTCCTCCGCGCGGCGGTCGACGACCCGGCCCTGCGCACGGTGTGGGCAACGGTGAACCAGGACTCGGAGCAACAGCTCCTGCCGCTCCTCGCCCGGCGCATCGGCGCGGAACCGACCGACCTCCGGGTCCGCCTGACAGCGGCGGCGGCCACCACGGCGATCCGCGTGGCCGTCGAGACCTGGGCGGCGGCGGAAGCCGAATCGCCGCCGGTCGCGGATCTCGCCGCCCACTGCATGCGGAACCTCACCGCCGGGCTCACCTGAGTTCAGCCGGCCCCGGTTCGGGATGCGAGACCACGGCACCCGCGCACTTCACGGCGGATGTTCGCAGATGGGCACTCGGAATTGCCGGGAGTTCTCTACGATTCCGCCGCGTGCTCGAACACAACGAGGTTGAGGACCTGCTGATCAAAGCGGCGCGGTCCGGCGAACTGGTGGACATCTCGAACGAGCCGGATCGCGACGTGCGCGCAGTGGTGATCCGCAGCTTGCTCAGGGATGAAGGAGCCGAGAAGCCCGATCCGCGCGGGGTCCGACTCCGAGGCGCCCGCATCATCGGAGGCCTCGATCTCACCGACGTCCGCACGTCGGTTCCGCTGGTGCTGACCTCCTGCGAGCACGAGGCGCCCATCGTCCTCGAACGTGCCCACCTGCCCTACTTGGACATCTCCGACAGCACGTTCCCCGAGTTCCTCGGTGATTGCTTCATCTGCGACAACGACGTCGTCATGGCGGAGGTCCGCTGCCGGCGGATCAGGCTCATCAACAGCAAGATCACCGGAATGCTGAACGTGTCCGGTGCGGTGTTGACCGCGACCGACGAGCCCGCGCTGCACGCGGACAGGATGGCCGTCAACCACCTGGCGGCCATCGGCCTGCGAGCCTCGTCGGACAGCGAACTCGGCACACTTCGGCTGCTCGACGCCACCATTCCCGGACAACTCGACCTGCACGCAGCGGCCATCGATGCGACCAGAGGCCCAGCACTCGCCGCGGACTGGATCAAGGTCAACAGCGGCTTGCTGATCGGAGACGGCTTCCGGGCCACCTCCAACAGCGCCCTCGGCGCAATTCGCCTGCCCGGCGCGACCATCACCGGGCAACTCCTCCTCACCGGGGCGACCATCACGGCGTCCGAAGGCCCGGCGCTCTTCGCGGACCGGCTCACCGTCCACGGCAGCGTGCACCTGAGCACGGGGTTTCGAGCCAGCTCGACCAGCGAGGAGGCGACTCTGCGCCTACCCGGAGCGACCATCACCGGCCAGTTCAGGCTGCGCGAAGCCGAGGTGACCAACGCGGCTGCCGCGCACCTCGTCCTCGATCTGGCCTCGGCGCAGGTGCAAGGCGATCTCGTCCTGTCGCTGCAGACGATCTCCGGAGAGGACAACCATCCCTTCCAGATGCAGGTCAACGGGTTCGCATACCCCTTCATCCCGCGGGAAGCGGGGTGCCAGGAATGGCTCCGGCTGCTGGCCGAGCACACGCCCGAATACGCTGCTCAGCCCTACCAACAACTCGCTGCCGTCTACCGCGCCGCAGGGCACGATCGCGAAGTCCGGCGGATCCTCATCGCCCAGCAGGTCGACCACCGCCGCCGGGGCCACCTCGGCAACCGCATCCAGAAGCTGCTGCACCGCGCCAACGGCGCATTCATCGGGTATGGCCACCGGCCCTGGCGCGCACTCGCGTTCCTGGCCCTCGTCGGCCTCGTCGCCGTAGCCGTGGCCACTTCCGCGAGCCTGCTCGGGTTCGCCGTTCATCCCGTCAAATCGCCCGGTGAAGCGCCGACTGCGTGCTCTTCCGCCGAAGCGATCGGGCTCGCGCTGGACACCTCGATACCCGTGCTCAAACTCGGCGGCGAGAAGAAGTGCGAGATCGCCGCGACCGGGTGGGGCCAGGCCTTCTACCTGGCCAACTACCTGCTGCAGATGCTCGGCTGGGCATTCGCCACGCTCTTCGTCGCCGGATACACGGGGCTGGTCCGGAAGAACAGCTGACCTCGGCACCCCGGGCGGTGCGGAAGCAGCGCAAGAGGTTCGGCGGTCCTCGGCGTCCGGAACGCGCTTCTGCCAGCGTCGCTGCGGGAGACGACCAGCGCTCCAGCCGCGGCTCCAGACCGCGGCTGGAGCGCTGGTCTCCATCGGTGCTCTCAGAGCCCGCAACCCTCACCGGGCTCAGCTGGCAAGCCGGTCGGTGGGTCGCTGCATACTCGGGTGGTGCGGACTCTCGGGGTGATCGGTTGTGGAGCTGGCGGCGTCGAGCGGCTTCGGGGTGAGCTCGTCGAGCCCGCCATCGAGCGGGGCTGGCAGGTCGCCGTCACCTTGACGCCGACCGCGGGTGAGTGGCTTCGGGCCATCGGCGAGGTGGAGCGGATTTCGCAGGTCACCGGGCTGGCTTGCCGGGTGGAGGCGCGGTTGCCCGGAGCAGGGCGGCCGCATCCGGACATCGACTGCTACGTCGCCTGCCCCGCCACCGCCAACACCGTCGCCAAGCTGGCGCTGGGGATCGCCGACAACCAGGCGCTGACCACGCTCGGCGAGGCCATCGGGACTCCGGGAGTGCCGGTGGTGGTGTTCCCGAAGATCAACGCCACGCAGGTCCGGCACCCGGCCTGGCAGTCCCACGTGGACGCGCTTCGGACCGCCGGGGTGCACCTCCTGCTGGACGATCAGTTCGCCGCGCACGGCCCGCGCAGCGGTAACGCACCCGGCATCCCGTGGTCGGGGGTTCTCGACACCGTCGAGCGCATCACCGACTAGGCGCCCCGCTCGAACTCCGCGAAATCGGCCCGGATCGTGTTGTGGAACGCGGTGATCAGGCCGTCTTGGACGATCAGCGTCTGGATGCTCCGCGTCTCGCCCGCCCTCGGTCCGACCGGGACGTGCAGCGTCGAGCTGGTGTGCGCGAGCAGGACGCCCGGAGCCACCTCCCGCTGGTCCAGCAGGCGGAACTCGTTCCTGCTGCCCCGGTAGACGGTGTCGAAGAGGTGCCGGTGCTGCCGGGCGATCTCGGCGCGGCCCCGCTGGAGCCGCCCCACCACGTCGACAAGGTCCGCTTCCTCCGAGAAGTGCTCGGCGAACGCCGACCCGTCACCGGCGTTCCAGGCTCGCTGCAATCCGCTGATCACCTGCTGAACAGACATGCGCCGATGCTGCTACCTCGACCGCGCTGGAGGTCAAGCGCCGGTGAACCATCGGGGGTGCGGGAGCCGTGGACGTCGTGAGGGACTGCGCCGCTCCGACCAAGCAGAAAGGCTCTCAGCGATGTCCCGGGAATCTGGGAGAACGGGCCCGGCCGGGGACCGTCGCGGCGTAAGCTCTTGATCACTTCCGGACACGCCGCCTCCCCGGACTGGCAGGTTCCGCGGTGGCGGCGCGGGAACCTCAATCCTCCACTGAGGACATCCGCGATGGAATTAGCGAGGTAGCAAAGATCTTGTCCACCAGAAAACCCCGCTGGTGGCGAGCTGCCGCGGTGACGGCCGCTGCCACCGGTCTGCTGGCCGGTGCAGCCCAGCCCGCCGCAGGCACCTCACCAGACGAACCCCGCAGCACCGAGCAGCAGGCCTTCGAATCGGCCGCCGCCGAGTTCGGCGTCCCGGCGCCGCTGCTGCTGGCCACCTCCTACCAGCTCACCAGGTGGGAGGACCACCGCGGCGAGCAGAGCAAGGCCGGCGGCTACGGCCCGATGCACCTCACCGAGGTCGACTTCGAGCAGCTGCGCCGCGAGAACCCCAAGCTGAAGAAGCTCGCCGACAACCCGACCCTGCACACCCTGGCCGAGGCCGCCGAACTCGTCGACCTCCCGCCGGAGCAGGTCAAGCGCGATCCGGAGCAGAACATCCGGGCCGGTGCGGCGCTGCTGGCCGAACGCGCCAAGCAGCTCGGCGACGGGCAGCTGCCCAACACGCTGGGCGGCTGGTACCCGGCGGTCGCGGAGCTCAGCGGCAGCCCGCAGGCCAGCGGCGCGCGGTCCTTCGCCGACTCCGTCTACGAAGTGCTCGACAGCGGCCGCAGCCGCACCACCTCGACCGGCCAGCAGGTCGGCTTCGCCAAGATCCCCGAGGTGACGCCGGACCGCGACCTCACCGGCACCAACCTGGCCGACGTGCAGACCGCCCGGGTCGAGCCGAAGGCGGAGTGCCCGGCCGAGCTGGACTGCAAGTACATCCCGGCGGCCTACGCGCCGACCGACCCGGAGGACCCCACCGGCGGTTACGGCAACTACGACACGGCGAACCGGCCGAAGGACGTCCGGATCAACTCCATCGTCATCCACGACACCGAGACCTCGTACCAGTCGACGATCTCGCTGTTCCAGAACCCGGCGCACGGCTCGGCCTCGCACTACGTGATCCGCTCCTCCGACGGTGAGGTCACGCAGATGGTGCCCACCAAGGACATGGCGTGGCACGCCGGCAGCTGGGACCGCAACATGCGCTCCATCGGCATCGAGCACGAGGGCTGGGCGGCCGAGGGCGGCACCTGGTACACCGAGCAGATGTACCGCTCGTCGGCGCAGCTGGTGAAGTACCTGGCGGACAAGTACGACATCCCGCTGGACCGCGAGCACATCCTCGGCCACGACGAGGTCAGCGCCGACAAGCCGGAGCAGGCGGGCGGCGAGCACTACGACCCGGGCCCGTACTGGGACTGGGCGCACTACATGAAGCTGCTCGACGCCCCGCTGGACGGCGACACCGGCGGCGACGACGTGGTGACCATCTTCCCCCGGTTCGACACGAACCGGCCGGTGGTGACCGAGTGCCCGCCGAAGGAGGAGTGCCGCGAACTGCCCTCGCAGCCGGCGAACTTCCTCTACCTGCGCAGCGCCCCGCGCGACGACGCCCCGCTGCTCAGCTCGGCCTCGGTGCACCCGGACGGTTCGCCCGGCACCACCAGGATCGAGGACTGGTCGGCCAAGGCCGCCGTCGGCCGCCAGTACGCGGTCGCGGAGCGCCGCGGCGACTGGCTGGCGCTGTGGTTCGACGGCAAGAAGGCCTGGCTGCGCGACCCGGGCGGCGTGAACACCGCCCCGGCCGACGACGCCGAGCTGGTGACCCCGGTGCGCGCCGACGTCCCGACCTACGGCATGGCCCTGCCCGACGCCGACGAGTTCCCGAAGGGGCTCGACCCGCTGGTGATCAAACCGCTGCCGTACAAGCTCCCCCAGGGCCAGGTGTACGTCGCGGGCCGCGCGAGCCGGGCGATCTACTACAACGTCGGCTACGACGGCGTGAACGACCCGAACAACCACAAGGTGGTCCTCGGCGGCGAGACGTACGTCCCGATCTCCTACAACCACCGCTGGGTCTACGTGAAGGAATCCGACCTCGAAGAGGCCTGATCCCAGCACGACGAGTGGGCGCGAGCGCTGCGGCGTTCGCGCCCACCGCTTTTTCAGCTCCCGACGGTGCTGTGCCAGTATGCGGCGTCCTCGCTGCTCTGCTTGATGATCCGGTCGGGCGCGGGCGGCGCCGGCCAGAACTGGAGCAGGTAGCGGTCCACCAGCGGATCCTCGACCGCCCTGGTGTCCAGGTCGTTCGCCTCGTCCATCCGAACCGCGTGGTAGCGGACCCGGTACTCGAATCCGTCCAGGTCGAGCGGCCAGCTGCCCTCCCCGCCCCAGCAGACGAGCGCGACATCGCCCAGCGGCTGGTACGAGGCCTCGACTATCTCCTCCCAGGTGTCGTCGACCGGTGGGGCCTGTTCGTGGAGTTCGACGGTGAAGCCGACTTCTCCCGTGTGCAGGCCGGTGATCAGGAACAGCCCGCCGCGCTCAGCCGCGCCGAGCAAGCCGTTGCGCTGTCCGGCGAAGGATTCCTGCAGGTCCAGGTGCCGACCTCCGCTCTCGACGTATATCTGCCCGTAGTGGACCCACACCTCGCCGTCGAACAGTTTTCTCGACATGGCCGCGATCATCGCCCAGACCCCTGACGCTCGTTGACGGCGTTGGAGTGGTCGATGCCTTTGTCCGGCTTCGTCGCGTTCGGCGGGTGTGGTTGTTGGCGGGTGCGGGGTTGCCGCGCCGTGCGGGCTGGCGGTTTCGCCCTCTAGCCCTGGCTGTCGAGCGACCAGGCTCGGCCATCGCATCAGCACGGTGAGTCCTATTAGGACTGAGCAGGTTTCACGTCTCCGTCTCGGTCAATGCCAACGACACGCCGATCTTTCCCCGACCACTTATGTGGATTTATGTTGCGAGGTAAGAGTTTTCGCGTTCGGCGGGTGTTGTGATCACCTGATCGTGGGACGATTATTCGCTCGAAACCACGTTCGATCCTTGGCAGAATTTGATGCATGACACCGCTGAAACCAAAACCCGCAATCCCAACCCAACGGAGAAGAGGAAGGCCACCGATGATGAACCAGCCCACCGCCGCCCAGCCCGGAACCGCCAGCACCACCACGCCCCACCGCCACTCCCGCGCAAGCCGCCAGCCCGCACACCACGGCAACCCGGCACCCAACCTTGCGGTGGCGGAGGTACCCACCACTCAACCTGAAGCTGTCCCGGCCACCCAACCTCCGCGACCCGCCAGAGGCAAACGGGGTCCGTTCCATACCGGGTCTTCCTCGTGATCTAGAACCAAACGCGGCTGCGGGACCGACGTCAAGCCTCCCGCCCCGAAGGAGCGGCTACCAGGACGATCTGGGCATCCCGGCCACAGCTCCACAACTCCCAAACCACGGGGATGACCACCGCCACGACACAACGACATCAGAACCGCGCACCTTGAAAACTCAAGAGTGGAAACCAAAGAGCCGCCCGGCTTCCCGAACTCCGGCCCGAACCGCCCCGCAAGCCTCCGGGACTCAACCTCCCGTTGCTTGCAGCGACCAAGGACCCGGAGTGAACGCGTCGTAAGCGGCGCTGGTAACCGGCCCACCAGCGCCGCTCACAACGCGGAACGATCAGTACAGCTCGATCACGAGCTTGTCGGTCAGCGCCCGCGAAACGCAAAGGGCCATCTGATCCCCGGCTGCTTTGTCCGAACCGGACAGACAGTTGTCGCGGTGGTCGGGAACGCCGTCGAGGACACCCGACACGCACGAGCCGCAAATGCCCTCCTCGCAGGACTTCGCCACGTCGATACCGCCCTCTTCCAGCACCGAGAGGATCGAGCGGTCGGCCGGGACCTCGAATACCTCCCCGGTGTCGAGCTCCACCGTGAACGGCGCATCCGCGCTGGTATCGACCTCGGTGGCGGTGAAGTGCTCGACGTGCACGTGGTCCGCGCCGACCGCAGGCGCGAACGCCTCGGTCACCTGGTCCATGAACCCCTCGGGCCCACAGGTGTAGACGTGCGCGGCCGGAGTCAGCTCCGCGGCGATCCCGGCGAACAGGGCCGGTTTTTCGGCACGGGGCACACCGAGGTGCACGTGGGCGCCGAACTCGCTTTCGAGCAGGTCGACGAAGGCCGCCTCGGCCCGGGAACGGGCGAAGTAGTGCAGCTCGAAAGCGGCCCCGGTCCGGCGCAGCTCGTGGGCCATGCTCAGCAGCGGCGTCACACCGATCCCACCGGCGACGAGGACGTGGCGGTCCGCGTCCTCGGCGAGGGCCAGCAGGTTCCGCGGCGGACCGACCTCCAGGTGGTCACCGACCGCCACAGCGTGCAGCGCGGCCGAACCTCCCCGGGACTCGGGCTCCCGCTTCACCGCGATGAGCAGGGATTTCCGGTCGTCGGGCGGCCCGCAGAGCGAGTACTGCCGCAGCACTCCGGTCGGGCCGGTGACGTCCACGTGCGCGCCCGCCCGGTGGGCCTCGAAGGGCGCGCCGTCCGCACGGGCCAGCCGGAGCGCGCGGATCCCGGCGGCCGCCTCAACGATCTCGACGACCTCGACCTTCATCGCAACTCCCATCAGCGCAGGTAGAGACCGCCGTTGGCGTCCCAGCAGGCACCGGTGACCGAGGCGGCGTCGGGCGAGACCAGCAGCGCCACCATCCGGGCGATGAACGCCGGATCGCCGAGCCTGCCGACCGGGATGTTCGCCGTGAAACCCTCCAGCGCCTCCTCGCCGACGATCGACCGCACCATCGGGCTGTCCAACGGTCCTGGCGACACCGCGTTGACGGTGACCCCGCGCGGTGCGAGCTCGCGGGCGAAGACCTTGGTCGCGGACATGATCGCGCCCTTGGAAGACGCGTAGTGGCCGCCAGTCGCGGTGCCGCCGTTCTGCCCGGCCAGCGAGGCCATGTTGACGATCCGGCCGTAGCCCTTCTCGGCGAAGTGCGCGCCGAAGACCTGGCAGGCCGTGAAGGTGCCGGTGAAGTTGACCGCCAGCACGGCGTCGAGCTCCTCCGGCGTGATCTCCAGCAGCGGCTTCGCCTGCGTGCGGGCGGCGTTGTTGACCAGCACGTGCACCTCGCCGAAGTCGGCGACCACGTCGGCCAGCAGCTGCTGCAGCGCCGCGCGGTCGCTGACGTCCACGCGGTAGCCGCGTGCGGTGGCACCGGTGCTGTCCAACTCGGCCGTCAGCGACGCGGCATCGGCCACATCGGCCACTGCGACGCGGTAGCCGTCGGCGTGCAGGCGGCGGACGATGAACTCGCCCAGTCCGCTCGCCCCGCCGGTCACCACCGCGACCTGCGCCGCGCTCACAGCAGGAATCCCGCGGCGGGCACGGCTTCTTCGCTGTCCACCAACCGCACGACCTTCTGCGCGATGCGGTCCTCGCCGGCCTCCGAGAGCCGGATCCGGTGCACCACGTCGCCGGCCCAGATGTCGTGGCGGCCGCGCTTGTAGGCGATGAGGATCTGCGCCGACCGCAGCACGACTTCGTCGTCGGCCACCGACTCCGGCACGAAGCGGGACACCGTGCGCACCGTGCGGGCGGCGTCCACCGCCGCGATCGCGTAGCCCTCGATCATGCGGGTCACGCGCATCTGCCGCATGCGGGCGTCGTCGTAGACCATGTTCAGCGTGTTCGCGAAGTCCTCGGTGTGCGGGTCGATCGGGATGATGTAGAGCCCGTCGTCCGCGTAGAGGCCGTTCCAGGCGGTGTAGTCCTTGCGGTCGAGCAGCTCGGCCTCTCGCCAGATCAGCTCGATCGCCCGGACGACGCGGGGATCGGTCGTCGACAGCATGGTCGCGTCAGTCATCGCCCATCATCTCCTTCCACTTGCCGTAGGCCGCGCGCATCCCGGTCTCGTCGGTGACGTGCGCGGTCGGCCAGCCCTCAGCACTGCGCGTCTCGCGACCGATGCCGCGGTTGACCAGGATCGGCATCTCCGGTGCGCCCTGCGCGCCGCGCTGCACCCGGTCCCAGCCCTCGGCGTCGTCCGGCGTGCCGAAGCCGAACGGGCCCTGGAAGTGCTCGTGGATGCGCAGCCGCTCGCGGTTGACGGCGTCGACCTCGGGCGGGCCGTCCGGGCCGATCGCAACGTGCTCGATCCAGGTCTCGTCGACCGCGACCGGGCGCAGCACCCGGAAGAACGCCGAGGACATCGAGACGTTCGGGAACAGGTTGAGGTTGAAGCCGGTGCCGTGCATGGCCCGGACCAGCTTGCGCACCTGCGCCTCGTCGAGGGTCTTCGACAGCTCGGCCACGAGGTCGTCGAAGCGGCCCTGGAGCGGTTCGGTGCCGTCGTCGGCGTCGAGGTCGGAGTGCTCGGGGACCATCTGCATCACGCTGTGCCCGTTGCCGAGGTCGTGGGTGATCGCGGCCGGGTCGGTCATGAACGACATCATGTCCGCGGTCTCGGCGTCCACCGACGCCATCCACGACCGGTGCACGATCGGGAAGTGGTAACCGTCGGTGGTGTTCTCCAGCTGGATCTTCCAGTTGCCGCGGAACTTGAACTGGTGCTTGCCCAGCACCTTGATCGGGTAGCCGCCGCCCTGCTTCATGAACCGGTCGATCCACAGCCGGGCGTCGCCGAGGAACTCCTCCAGCGGCTCGGCGTCCTCGTTGAACGTCGCGAACACCAGGCCGCCGTAGCTCTCGGTGCGCAGCTTCTTCAACGACAGCTCGGACTTGTCGATGACGCCCTCGTAGCCGTCCGGGTACGGGATGCCGCGCAGCTGCCCGTTGAGGCCGTAGGACCAGGCGTGGTACGGGCAGGTGAAGCCGTTGGCCTTGCCGCTGGGCTTCTCGCAGATGCTGGCGCCGCGGTGGCGGCACCGGTTGAGCAGCGTGCGCAGCTCGCCCTTGCGGTCGCGGGTGACGATCACCGGCTGCTTGCCGACGTGCGTCGACTTGAAGGTGCCGGGCCCGGGCAGCTCGCTCTCGTGCGCGACCCACACCCAGGTGCGCTCGAAGATCCGGGTCAGCTCCTGGTCGAAGATCTCCGGGTCGGTGTAGAGGCGGCCGGCGACCCGGTCCCCGGCGGCCAGCCCGGCGGGCGCGGTGGTGTTGTCGGTCATCGGGTTCTCCCTGGTCAGTCGGGCAGCTCGACGTCTTCGCGGACGGTCAGCGCGCGGCCCATCCGGGCCTCGACCCTGGCGAACCGCCACAGCTTGGCGCGGCCGTCGGCGACCTGCGTGGTGCGGAAGAGGTTGCAGGCGGCCTTCACGGTCTCCTGCGAGTCGACGTCGGCGAGGATGTAGCAGGTCCACGGCCAGCCCTCGGACGGCCCGACCATGTGCGAGTCGTCGTCCATGTCGCCGATGAAGTCCACCCCGGGCAGCGCCTTGAGCTGGTCCATCATCGAGACGAACGCCTGCCAGACGTCGCCGATCTCGATGCCGTCGGTGGGCAGGTCGAAGAAGTTCTGGTTGATGCCGATGCAGAACAGCACGCGGAGCGGCTGCGCGGTCATGCGGATCTCCTTCGTCGTGGTGTCAGCGGAAACCTGGGGTGGTGGGCGGCATCCCCATGAGGACCGCGCCTGCCGCGTCGTACATCGACGGGCCGAGGAAGGCGTGCTGCTTCGGGACGAGCGCGTCGCCGTGCAGCAGCTGCAGCGGGTGCGAGGTGTTGATCGGCGCCGTGCCGGAGATCTCCAGCAGGCGGCCGACGACGTCCGACGACGTCTTGGCCAGGTGCGCGGAGGCGAGCCGCAGCCGCGCGTTCTGCTCCGCGGTGGCGTCGTCACCGGCCAGGACGGTCTCCCAGACCTCGTTGCTGAGCTCGTAGAACCACGCCCTGGCCGAGTGCAGCGAGGCCTCGGCACCGGCGATCTCGGTGCGGTAGTAGGCGCGGTCGGCCAGCTTCGGGGCGCCAGTGACCCCGGCGTAGCCGGCACCGACCTCCTCGGCGTAGTCGAGCGCCGCGCGCGCCACTCCGGCACCGACGACGGCCAGCACCTGGGAGGCGTAGGCGATCGTCGGGTAGCGGTAGAGCGGTTCGTCCACAGTGGGCGTTCCACCGCGGATGAAGGTCCATTCGCGCGGGACCTCGACGTCGCGCACCACCAGGTCGAACGAACCGGTTCCGCGCATGCCGACGACGTCCCATTCCTGGACGATCTCGACCTGCTCGGGCCGCAGCACCGCGGTCCGCGGTTTGCCACCGGTGCTCTCGTCGCCCGGGATGCCCACGCCGAGCACGTCGGCGCCCATGCAGCCGCTGGCGAACTTCCAGCGGCCGTCGACCCGGAACCCGGTCTCGGTCGGCTCGGCGGGCTGGACGGGGAACAGTCCCCCGGCGAAGGCCACGTCCGGGCCGTTGCGGTAGAGCTCGGCCTGCGTGTCCAGCGGCAGCGCCGCGAGGTACACGAGCGCGGACCCGAAGCTGGCGACCCAGCCGGTGGAGCCGTCCACGACCGAGATCCGCTCGATGCGCGCCAGGAAGTCGGCGGGGGCGAGCGGTTCGCCGCCGAACCTCGTCGGGGTCGCGGCGCGGTAGAGCCCCAGCTGCTTGAGCCGGGTGATGAAGTCCTTCGGCACGTAGCGCTGCTCGCGGAACTCGGCACGTCGTTCGGCGAGCTCCGCCAGCACGTCCTCGAAGCTGACACCGTCGCTCTGGTGGGTGTGCACCATCTCAGCTCCCTCGTCGTTGCTGGACGGCTCCCGACGTTACGAACGCTGCCACCGCCGCGGGAATTGGTATTGCCTCTGCCCTCGTAGGGGATTCCTTCAGTGCGACCCCCCGCGCACCCGTCTTACGCTGGGCCGATGCAGGCCGACCCGCGCGCGCCCGAGCTGACGGCGCAGGACTTCGTGACGATGGCGCACGCCACCCGGATGTGCGTGCTCCTGCACGACGCCGCGACCAAGGACATCCTCTGGGCCAACCCGGCGGCGTGCGAGATGCTGGAGTGGAGCGTCGCCGAGCTGCGCCCGCTCAAGGCCAACGACATGAGCAGCTCCGCGCAGCAGTACGACCGGGTGATCGGCCGCGCCTGGCTGCAGGAGGCCGTCGACAAGGGCGCGAGCCGGATCGAGTGGCACTACCGCGCGAAGTCGGGCCGGGTGATCCCGACCGATGCGGTGGCCGTCCGGGTCGAGCTGGAGCGCGGGCCCGCGGTGCTGGTTCAGTTCCGCGACATAGAGCGCGAGCAGGAGGTCGAGCGGCAGCTGCGGCTGACCACCTCGTGGGTCGATGCGCTCGCCCACCACACCTCGACCGTGGCGCTGATGCTGGACGCCGCGGGCACCATCCGGTTCGCCACCAACACCGCGCTGCCGCTCATCGGCGCGACCCCGGGCGAGCCGCTCGGCCCGCTGACCGATCACGCCCGCCTGCGGCTGCGCGGCCGTGTGTCCACATGGGACGAGGTGCTGTCGCGCGCCGATCCGGTCACCTCGGTCCAGCTGGAGGTCGACCGGCCCGATCAGGAGCGGGTCTGGCTGGAGGGCAGCCTGGAGCGCCTGCAGGAGAGCGACGGGCTGCTGATGATCCTGCACGACGTCTCCGAGCGGATCCACGGCCAGGTGCGCCGGGAGCGGGAGATGCACCGGGAGAACTATCTCGCCCGCTACACCGCGATGGGCGACATGGCGATGGCCATCGCGCACGAGCTCGGCCAGCCGCTGGCCGCGGCGGCCAACTTCCTGGCCGGTTCCCGCGCGGCGGCGCCGGCCGATTCGCGCGTCGGCTACGGCATCGACAACGCCGTGCGGCAGATCGAGCGGGCGGCCACCATCGTCAGCTCGGTGCGCGCGTTCGTCGGCCACCTCGAGCACGTGCAGCAGGTCGCCGACCTCAACGACATCCTGGAGGAGTGCCTGTACTTCGTCGGGTTGCGCGCGGGTCCGGCGGGCGTCGAGGTGCGGGTGGACCGCAGCCCGGAGCCGGTGCTCGTCCGCTGCGAGCGGGTGCTGACCGGGCAGGTGGTGCTCAACCTGTGCTTCAACGCGATAGACGAGATGGCGGTCTGCGACCCGCAGCGGCGGCAACTGACCGTCACCACCCGAATCGACGGTGACGCGGGCGTGCTGACCGTCGACGACCTGGGTCGCGGGCTGCGCCACGACCCGTTCGAGCGGACGTTCACCGACAAGGAGCACGGCAGCGGCATCGGTCTGGCCCTGAGCTACCGGATCATCACCCGCCAGCACGGCGCGATCTGGGGCGAGTCCCGGGACGAAGGCGGCTCCCGCTTCGGCTTCTCGCTCCCGCTCGCTTCGTAGGGGAAATCCTCAGCCGGGCGCGGGGAAGTCTCGATTCCCGGTCGGCGAGCGCGTGCGTAACGTCGGAACGGTGCCGGAAACCGCCGTCCTGCCCCCTGGAGGAATCGTGCCCGAGCTGACCCCGGCCCAACGCGACTTCCGCGCCGCGATGGCGAACCTCTCCGCCGCCGTCAACGTCGTGACCACCGACGGCGAGCACGGGCTCGCCGGGATGACCGTCAGCGCGGCCTGCTCGGTGACCGACTCGCCGCCGACCGTCCTGGTGTGCGTCAACCGCTCCAGCCGGTCCCACGACGTCCTGGTCGCCAACGGCCGGATCTGCGTCAACGTGCTCGGCGCCGAGCAGGAGGACCTGGCGATGCACTTCGCCGGGGCCACGAAGGTGCCGACCGCGCAGCGCTTCACCGAGGACTGCTGGGACCTGGAATCCGAGGGCGTCCCGGTGCTGCGCGACGCGCCCGCCTCGCTCATCGGCCGGATCATCGCCGAGCGGGCCCAGGGCTCGCACTCGGTGATGTTCGTCGAGGTGGACAAGGTGATGACCCGCGAGGACAGCGGCGCGCTGGTCTACTTCCAACGCCGGTTCCACAGCCTGACCGCCCCGCCCCTCAGCGCCTGAGCCCGCTCGCGGAAAGGAGCTCGCCGGATGCCCACCCCATCGGACGCCGAACCCACGCGGATGACGTTGACCTGCTACAACGACACCCACGGCTACGGTTGGCGACATGTCGACCTGTTCGTGCACGACGCCAACGGCCAGGAGCTGAACTGGGTCCACTGGGCGGTCGCGGAGGACGGGCCGGACGCGGCCGACGCGGTCACCGCGGAGGTGGAGCCGCTGCTGCGGCGGACCTCGGAGTGGCGGCACTCGGTGAGCGCCAGCGGCATGGACTACTGGGTCGCCGACGCAGCGTGGGAGCAGCCGTGAACCACTGGCAGCCCTGGTCGCTGCGCGAACTCGTCGGCGACCTGACCACCGGCGCGACCACGCCCGCCGAAGCGCTCCAGCGCTCCCGCGCCCGGATCGACGAGACCGATCCCGAGCTGCGGGCCTGGGTGGAGATCGGCACCCCGGCGACGGCCACCGGCCCGCTCGGCGGGGTTCCGCTCGCGGTCAAGGACATCGTCGACGTCGCCGGGCTGCCCACCAGGTGCGGCTCGCAGCTGCGCGCGGACGCGCCGCCCGCGGCGGCCGACGCGGCGATCGTGACCGCGTGGCGGAAGGCCGGCGCGATCCCGGTCGGCAAGTCGGTCACCACCGAATTCGCCTACTTCGCTCCGGGCCCGACCCGCAATCCGGCCGCACCGGAGCACACGCCGGGCGGCTCTTCCAGCGGTTCGGCCGCGGCGGTCGCCGCCGGTCAGGTGCCGCTGGCGCTGGGTTCGCAGACCGCCGGATCGGTCACCCGCCCGGCCGCGTTCTGCGGTGTCGCGTCGCTGGTGCTCACCCGCGGCCGGTTCTCCGTCGAAGGCGTCACCGGCTTGAGCCCGAGCCTGGACAGCCACGGCTTCTTCGCCGCCGGCGCCTCCGACCTGGCCCTGGCCTGGTCAGCGCTGACCGGCGAACCCGATTCCGGTCTCGCCACCGGTCGACCGCCACGCCTGCTGCTCTGGATCCCGCAGGCCCTCGAAGCGCCGATGGCGACCGCGCTGACCAGCGCCTGCGCCGAGCTGCGCGCGGCCGGTGCGGTGATCGACGAGTTCCCGGACGACCAGTTGATCGCGCAGCTCACCGCCGCGCACCCGGTGATCATGGCCTACGAAGCCGCACGCGAACGAGCGGTGGAGCTGGCGGCGGCGTCCCGGTTGAGCGAGCAGCTGGCGACCCTGCTGAGAACCGGAGCCACCACCTCGGAGCACGACTACGGAACCGCCCGCCGCGCCACGACCGAGGCGGGCGAGCGGCTGTCGGAGCTGCTGGCGGACTACGACGCCGTGCTGGGTCCGGCGGCCCTCGGCCCGGCACCCGCCGGAATCACGGCCACCGGAGACCCGGTCCTGAGCCGTCCCTGGCAGGCGCTCGGGCTCCCCGCGCTCTGCGTCCCGGGCATGCGGAGCGAAGCAGGCCTGCCCCTCGGCCTCCAGCTCGTGGGCGCCGCGCGCTCCGAAACGGAGCTGCTGGCGACGGCCTGCTGGACCGAAGCAGCCCTGCGGGCCTGATCCCCGGTCAGACCTCCACCCGGTGCAGGAGGATGTCCCGGACCAGGGCCGCGAGGCTCTCCGCCGCCGCCTTCGCCTTGATGCGGGCCCGGTGGACGTCCACGGTCTTGACGCTGGTGCCCAGCTTGCCCGCGATCACCTGGCTCGGCAGGCCCTCGATGACCAGGCGCAACACCTCCCGCTCGCGCGGTGTCAACGCCTCCAGCCGGTCCGCGACGGCGCGGCGCTCGGCGTGCTCGGCGAACCGCCCCCGCGCAACGTCGAGCTGGGCCTGCACCAGCTCGACCATGCGCTGCGGCTGGTAGGGCTTCTCCAGGAAGTCCACCGCGCCGCGGGTGACCGCGCGGACCGACATCGGGATGTCGCCGTGGGCGGAGCAGAACACCAGCGGCGCCGGGTAGTCCATCTCCAGCAGCCGCTCCTGCAGCTGGAAGCCGCTGATGCCCGGCATCCGCACGTCGACGATGACCACGGCGATCTCGGCGGGGTCGAACTCCGCCAGGAAGGTGGTGGCGTCCGGGTAGGTCAGCGCCTGCACGCCGATGCTCTCCAGCAGGAACACCAGCGACTGCCGCAGCGCCGCGTCGTCGTCGACGATGTGCACCACGGGTTCCGAATCCTCGAAGGTCACCGGTTCTGCCTCCTCCGCGTCTTCTGCCTCCTCCGCGTCGCCACCACCCGCCCGCCTACGGCTTCATCAGCACCGATGCCGACGGGTGATCGCTGACCCAGTCCGCGGCGAGCGGGGCGATGAACACGTTCTCCGTGCGCGTGCGTGTGATCCTCCAGGTATCGCCGGTTTTTCGGAAGGCGTTGTTGAGCCGGCTGGAGCGCAGCAGCGCCTTGCCGTCGGAGAACAGCCAGGGCTGCACGTGGATCCACTGGCCGGTCGCCTCGTCGCCGTCGACGTGGATCTGCTCCGAGGTGAGGTAGTGGGCGTTGAGCAGCAGCGCCGGGTCCTGCTTCTGGCCCCAGAAGGCCTCGAAGTGCGCGCGGATCGCGGCGGCGCCCTCCGCGCGGCCGAACTGGCCGTCGTAGTACTCGCCGACGCCCTCCCACACGGCGTCGTCGGTGTAGAGCTCCATGATCAGGTCGATGCGGTGCGCGTCGTCGCGGACGCCGTACTCCGGGCACGGCGTGTCGCACAGGAACATGTAGCGGGCCTGGATCCGGCGGATCTCGGCCTCGGCCTCCAGCACCTCGACCCGGCGGGCCAGCTCGGCGACGGTCTTCTCCAGCGACATCGGCGGTGTTCACCTCACAGGGCGTTGGGTCCGGCAGGAGCGTCCCCGGCGCGCGGTTCGGCACAGCGCTCTCGGCGTTCCGCCCAGCGGAGTGCACAGTGGACGGCCAGGAGTCCTGGGCGCGACGGAATTCCGGTTCTCCGCGCGGACTTCGGCGATCGGGCCGAAACGGCCCGCGAGATGCATCCTGCACCAACCGACGGCCGCAGCGGAACCCCCGCACCGCGAAAACCCCCGAGCGGCGCCGATCCGCGCCCAACGGCCGCTCCACCACCGCACTCCACATCATCACCGCAGGTCAGCGAATTCGGAATCGGTTCACATCGGCGGCCCGCCTGAAGGAATCCCCTACGCCCGCAGGGGCTCTACCAATTCCCGGCCCGCAGACCGGCACCTACTCTCGGCAACCACCCGGGCAGCGGCGCGACGAGGAGGCCGATGTGATCCCGATCCGGAGCAGCCGCCAGGACGGAGCGCCGCAGCCGCGCACCCCACTTCTCTCTACAGTGGACAAACCTTCCACGCTGCGCGACCGGGCGAACACGTGTGCGGCCGATGACCGTGCGGGAGGATTCGCGTGAAGATCACCGCTGTGGAGGCGATCCCGTTCGCCATCCCGTACGCCAAACCGCTGAAGTTCGCCTCCGGCGAGGTGGCCACCGCCGAGCACGTGCTGATCCGCGTGCACACCGAGGACGGCATCGTCGGCGTGGCCGAGGCACCGCCCCGCCCGTTCACCTACGGCGAGACCCAGGCCGGGATCGTCGCCGTCGTCGAATCGCTCTTCGCGCCGCAGGTCACCGGGCTCCGCGTCACCGAACGCGAGGTCGCCCGCGCCCGGCTCGGCCGCACCATCGGCAACCCGACCGCCAAGGCCGCCATCGACATGGCGATGTGGGACGCCTTCGGCAAGACCGTCGGGCTCGGCGTCAGCGAGCTGCTCGGCGGCTACACCGACCGGCTCCGGGTCAGCCACATGCTCGGCTTCGACGAGCCCGCCGCGATGGTGGCCGAGGCGGAGCGGATGATCGCCACCCACGGCATCCGCACCTTCAAGGTGAAGGTCGGCCGCCGCCCGGTCGACCTGGACATCGCCGTGGTGCGCGCCCTGCGCGAGGCGTTCGGCGACGGCGTGGAGCTCTACGTCGACGGCAACCGCGGGTGGACCCCGGCGGAGTCGATGCGGGCGATGCGCGGGCTCGCCGACCTCGACCTGCTCTTCGCCGAGGAGCTCTGCGCGGCCGACGAGGTGCTCGGCAGGCGCTGGCTGGTCGGCCACCTGGACGTGCCGTTCATCGCCGACGAATCCGCGGTGACCCCGGCCGACATCACCCGCGAGGTGCTCGGCGGCTCGGCGACCGCGATCAGCATCAAGACCGCCCGCACCGGTTTCACCGGTTCCCAGCGCGCGCACCACCTCGCCGAAGGGCTCGGCGTCGAGGTCGTCATGGGCAACCAGATCGACGGCCAGCTGGGCACCGCCTGCACGATCGCCTTCGGCGCGGCCCACCAGCGGACCTCGCACCGCGCGGCGGAGCTCTCCAACTTCCTGGACATGACCGACGACCTGCTCACCGAACCGCTGCTGATCACCGACGGCGAGCTGCGGGTCCGGCCCGGTGCCGGGATCGGGGTCGAGATCGATCCGGACAAGCTCGCCCGCTACCGCACCTCGTGAGAACCGGAGGAACCCAGATGAGCACCACCGACGAGACCGCCACCGCAGCCGCTTCCGGAGCCGCCGCGACCGAGCGCTTCCACCACGACAAGTCGCCCTACGACGCGGTCCGCGACACCCCGAAGGAGCGCGTCGACCTGCTGGCCCGCGAGGTCCTCAGCGCGATCCACGACACGATCCGCAGGCACCAGGTCACCTACGACGAGTACAACGCGCTGAAGGCGTGGCTGATCCAGGTCGGCGAGGACGGCGAGTGGCCGCTGTTCCTGGACGTGTGGGTGGAGCACGTGGTCGAGGACGTGGCCACGGCCGACCGCCAGGGCAGCAAGGGCTCGATCGAGGGCCCGTACTACGTCCCGAACGCCCCCGAGCGCGGCGCGGACGCCGATCTGCCGATGCGCGACGGCGAGGCGGGCACCCCGCTGCTGTGGGAGGGCTCGATCACCTCGGTCGACGGCACGCCGCTGGCGGGCACCGTCGAGCTGTGGCACGCCGACGCCGACGGCTACTACAGCCAGTTCGCCCCGGGCATCCCGGAGTGGAACCTGCGCGGCAGCTTCACCACCGGCCCGGACGGCAAGTTCCGGATCCGCACGATCCAGCCCGCGCCCTACCAGATCCCCACCGACGGGGCCTGCGGCAAGCTGATCGCCGCGGCGGGCTGGCACGCGTGGCGCCCCGCGCACCTGCACGTGAAGGTCTCCGCGCCGGGCCACCAGGAGCTCATCGCGCAGCTGTACTTCCCCGGCGACCCGCACAACGACGACGACATCGCCAACGCGGTGAAGCCGGAGCTGATCCTCGCGCCGGTCGGCCAGGACGACGGCAGCGCTAGGATCGACTACGGATTCGCGCTCGACCGGCAGGAGGACTGACCGTGCTGTTCCAGGTCCGAATGGACGTCCACCTGCCGCACGACCTCGACCCCGAGGCCCGCACCGAGCTGCTGGCCAGGGAGAAGGCCTACTCGCAGGACCTCCAGCGCGCGGGCAAGTGGCCGCACATCTGGCGCATCGCGGGCGAGTACGCGAACATCTCGATCTTCGACGTGGACTCCAACGACGAGCTGCACACCCTCCTGTCGGGCCTGCCGCTGTTCCCGCACATGAGCATCCACGTGACGCCGCTGGCCACCCACCCGTCGGACATCAACGCCTGACGCTCCACTGAGGACGGACGGGGTGCTCGTGCCCCGTCCGCTCCCGTGAAACCCTACCCGCGGCATGCGTCGCTGGCCTACTGTGATCGAGTTCCGGGAATTCGATCTTCGGGGGCATCGGTTGCGCAAGCTGCTGCGTCGGGCGCGTTCCAAGGCCGACCACACGTGGTTCCTGGCGGTCCGCGAGTGGCCGGTGCTGGTGTCGGCCCTCGGCGTGCTGCTCGGCGCGATCACCATCCTGCCCAGCGCGGTGGGCGTGGTGATCTCGGTGATCGCCCTGCTCCTGGGCACCGCCACCTTCGTCCGCGACCTGCGCAACCTGCGCAAGCGCTGGTCCTCCCACGAGTTCTCGCTGATCGCCGCGCCGTTCCCGCACGAGCAGATCCCGCCGCCGGCGGCGTACCCGGAAGCCGGTTACAGCTACCTGCCCAACCGCGGGACCGCGCTGCTCAGCGACGAGATCGACCGCGCCTTGCGGGAGCGCACCTTCGCCGTGCGGGTGGCCGACGAGCCATACCGGCTCCCACCGGTCCTGCGCGCCACCGCCCCGCACGTGCTGCCCATCCGGGCCCGCGGACGCCTGCTGTTCAACGGGCCGGTCGTGGGCCTGCGAACCGATCCGCTGCCGGGCGACGGCGAGACCGAGCTCCAGCTGCACAAGGCCCGCTTCTTCGACTTCCAGTGCTCCAACGAGCTGTGCGCGATGCGCATCACCAACCGCGAGACGGGCGAGGACTTCGACCCGCGCCGCCGCCTGCTCACCGACGCTTCCGGTCGTGCCCGCACCCTGGCGGCCAGCGTCCTGTCCGACGTCGTGGGGATCTCCACGCTGGCGATCACCACCGACGGCCGGCTGCTGCTGGTGAGCCAGTCCGACCGCAACACGGCCAGCCCGCTGCTGCTGGCCCCGTCCGGCAGCGGCTCCCTGGAACCCCGCGACCTCGTCGACTCCGACGGCAAGGCACGCCGCACCCTGACCGACGTCGTGCGAACCGGCATGGAACGCGAGCTCTGCGAGGAGACGGGCCTGCACCCGGACACCATCGCGAGCACGGAGCTGACGGGCTTCGCGCGCTGGATGGAGCGCGGCGCGAAACCGGAGTTCTTCGGCGTGACCGAACTGTCGGTGTCGAGCGAAGAAATCCGAGGCACGGGACCGAGAGGAGCGGAACGCCTGTACAGCTCCGACGTCACAGTGCTGGAGATCGACCTCGACGCGCTGGGAGCCGAACTCGGAACGGGAACGGCCGTCCTCGACGCCCCGGGCCTCCCACCGATGATCCGCGACGTCGGTTCCCTCCCGCTCCTCCTCGCCATCCGCGCAGCAGCCCGCCACCGCACTGCCTGACCGGCGCGAGCAGTCCGAACTGAGCCCACGTGGAAAGCACGGAGCCTGGTCAACAATCGGAAGTGCGCAGCCACTACCAGCTCGAATTCCTCCACGAGGAAGCACCGAACGCCTTCGACGTGGGCTACGCCGCTGAGATCCGCGCCGCGCTGGAGGACCAGTACAACGGCGAGAGCCCCGGCGACCGTTGATCAAGATGTCGGCCGGTTCTGCCATGCTGCGCCGCGATGATCCGATTACAGGAAGCAGCGACATGACGGACCAATCTCTGCTGGGCAGCTGCGGGATGCCGCGACCGCTCCCGCCCGACCCGCTGAGCCCGATTCCGGACGCGGTCGAACGCGAACTGGCGGCCTACCGGGTGGGCGATACCGGGAAGGCGAAGGCCGCGCTGAGCACGATCGCCGAATCGGGCCGCACCGCCGTGGCCGGGCACGCCGCCATGGCGCTGGCGGGCGTCGAACTCACCGAGAACGGGCTCGGCGAGGAATGCGAGAAGTGGCTGGAGCAGGTCGCCGCGGGCGAAGATCCCTGGCTCGGCCCCCTGGCCGTGGTGATGCTCTCCGCGGATTTCGATGACGGTGTCGCGGGCCCCGAGCCCGTGCTCGACCACCTCGCCAGCCAGCTCACCGGAGACCTGGCGGCCGCTCGGGAGGGATTCGAACGATCCCTCGCCCACCTCGAAGAGGCGTGGGCGAACGAGGCCGAGTACGACGACGACGCCATCAGCACCATCTTGAGGCAGCGAGACATCACCAAGCTCCTCCTGGGCAACCTCCTGATCCAGGCCGGCGACTCGGCTGCCGCCCTCGAACCGCTGAGCAGCGCCCGGTCGCATTGCGACGGCCTGCTCGCCGCCTACGCGGGACACCTGGAAGCGCACGTGCTCATCGAGCAGGGGAAGAACGAGCCCGCGAGCGAGGTGCTCAGCTACGCGTTCGGCGAGTCGCTCCCGGCGAACAGCCGTGCCGACGGACTGACCCGGTGGGTCGGCATCCGGTACGGCGAGCACCTGGCGGGCAACCCGTGGATGGACATCGTCGCCGACCAGGTCGAGGACAACCCGGGCGTGACCGAAGGCACCGTGGTCCGCGGCCCGTTCGAAACCGCCTGCCACTTCGAGGCGCTGAGCCGACCCGCACTGGCCGAAATCGGCTTGCACCTGTTCCCCGCTTCTCCGGACTTCGAACCGGTGCACGCGACTCTGGAGCGGCTGAAGACCTGGAGCGACGAGCGGCACGAACGCGCCCGCAGGCTGATCTTCGTGCTCCACCAGTACGTCGAGGACTCGCGCGACGAGAAGAAGACGCAAGGCTTGGCGGAGCTGTGGAAGCAGCTCGACCTCCCCGCCCCCCGCTGAACCCGCCCCGGTCGGGGCGCGGTGCGGGGTGAATTCCCGAACCGGCCCCGCCCGGGCCCTCGGCCGCCTAGCCTGGCGCGGTGATCAGACGATCCACCAGGTGGAAAGCGATCAGTCCCGCCGGGTTCCTGCTGGTGCTGCTGTGCTTCGGGCTGCCTTTCCTCACCTTCTCCTGCGAGGGGCCGACCGGGACGATCAGCGCCGACATGACCGGCTGGGACATGGCGTTCGGCGGTGAGCCGACCATGACCGCCACCGGCGTCCTGGATCCGGAGGCGATGCGGTCGCCCGACGCCCCCGAGGAACCGATCCCGGTGCAACCGCTGGTGCTGATCGCGTTCGCGGTCGTCGTCGCGGGCGTTGCGCTGTCCTGGATGAGCCGGTGGATCGGGATTCCGGTCGGCGTCGCCGCCGCCCTGCTGCTGATCGCCGGCCAGGGGCAGGTGCGCCCCAGCCTCATCGCCGATATGCGGGAGGCGAACGACTTCCCGATCAACCTGCCCGAGAGCATGTTCACCTACCGGTACGGCTACTGGACGTCCCTGGCGCTCCTGGTCGGCATCGCGATCTACAACGTCGTCGAGATAGTCCTGAGCCGCCGAACCCCATCACCGGGTTGAACCGGCGATCAGTCGGCAGGCTCGGTGAAGTGCTGCTCCACGAGGCTCAAGCCGATCGTTCTTCTCCGCTGCCCGCCGCCCGACGATCGCGACGGGTCCGGTAGACCTCGGTTTCCAGCGCGTCGAGGCGGCGCGCCCAGCCGGCGGGCGGAACGAACGGAGCGAGCCATTCGAGCAGTTCGGTGAACCGGGCGACGTCGAGCACGTAGAGCCGCCGCCTGCCGACGAGCTGATCGCGCACCAGCCCGCTCTCCCGCAGAACCCGCAGGTGACGGCTGACCGCCGGGCGGCTGATCTCGAACCGCTCCGCGATCTCCCCCGCGGACAACCGGGCGCTCCGCAGCATCTCCAGGATCTGGCGCCGCACCGGGTCCGCGATCGCCTTCGCCACCTCGTCCACCACCTGAGCGTAACCAACTGGTTACCCGATGCCAAGGTGTCGCACGCCGGGCCGACCCAAGCTTCGGATTCCACAGTGGACTCCGGTAGGCACTGCCACCCCTTCATCGGGGACGGCGGTGAGCATCTCCCGAATGCCACCGCTGTCGGTGCCATCTGAGAAGGTGGATGGATGATCAGCGTTCCTGGAATCTCGGAAGTCATCGTGATCATCGCGGTGCTCGCCGTCATCATCGGCATCGGAGCATGGCTCGTTCACGCCTTCAAGAAGTGAGCACATCCACTTAGGACCGAACCACCGGTGCGATCCAGCCGGTCCGCACGACACCCGAAATGCCCGCTCTGCGAGGAATCGGGCGCATCGAACCGACCTGCACCGACCTGAACTCCGACGACGCCGAGGTGCGGCGGCGGGAACCGCATTCTCACCCGGATCGCCCTGGTCACGGATGGGGTCTGCTCTGGCAGACTGATCCGTACCGGCGTCTGACGAGACGCCCGGGCAGCTACCGCAGGAAGGATCGGGCCTGTGCAGGATCTCGGTGCCAGTGCGTTCGACCTGGCGTTCCGCGGCCGGAGGGTCGTTCGCGACCGCGCGCTGGTGATGGCCATCGTCAACCGCACACCGGACTCCTTCTACGACCGCGGCGCCACCTTCGAGGAGGACGCCGCCAAGACCGCCGTCGAGCGGGCCGTCGCCGAGGGCGCCGACGTGATCGACATCGGCGGGGTGACCGCGAGCCCGGGCGCCGAGGTGGACACCGACGAGGAGATCCGCCGGGTGCTGCCCACCGTCGAGTGGGTCAAGGCCACCTACCCGGACGTGCTGATCAGCGTCGACACCTGGCGGCACGAGGTCGCCGACGCGGTCTGCCGGGCAGGCGCGGACATCATCAACGACGCGTGGGGCGCCGCCGATCCCGAGATCCTCGACGTCGCGGCGACCTACTCCGCCGGCTACATCTGCACCCACTCCCCGCGCACGCCCCGCTCCGTGCCCGTCCGCTCGGACTACGAGGACGTCGTGCGGGACGTGGTGACGTCGACCGTCCGGCTGGCCGAGCTCGCCGAGTCCCGGGGCGTTCCGCGGGCGGGCATCCTGATCGACGGCACCGGGTACGGCAAGAACACCACCGATCACCTCACCCTCGTCGCCCGCACCGAGGAGATCGTCGCCGCGGGCTGGCCCGTCCTGATGGCGCTGTCCAACAAGACCTTCGTCCGGGAGAGCCTGGACTTGGACGTGGCCGATCGCGACGAGCTGCTCACCGGCACGCTGGCGGCCACCGCGCTCGCGGCCCGCGCCGGTGCGGCGATGTTCCGCGTGCACCAGACCTTGCAGACCCGGCGCACGCTGGAGATGGTGGCCTGCATCAACGGCACCCGGACGCCCGCACGGGCGCAGGAGTGGATTTCGTGATCAAGCAGATCTGGCCGGAGCCCGCCGACATCGACGACGAGCGGCTGGAGCAGCTCTACACCTACCCGGAAGCGCGGCGCTGGCTCGCGGTCAACTACGTCTCCAGCGCGGACGGAGCCGTCGAGGTCGGCGGCCGCGCGCGCCAGCTGTCGAGCCCGGCCGACCAGAAGGTGCTCAAGCTCGGCAGCGACCTCGCCGACGTGCTCATCGTCGGTGCGACCACGGCGATGGTCGAGGAGTTCCGCGGCGTGCACCCGGACGAGGCCACGCTCGAACGCCGCCGCAGGCACGGGCTGCGCGATGTGCCGCCGACCGCGGTGGTCACGACCGGCCGGTCGCTGCCCGCCGACGCACCGGTGATCACCGAGGCGGCCACGCCGACCCTGGTGATCACCTGCGCTTCCGCTCCCGAGTCGAAGCAGAAGGCGTGGGAGGCGGCCGGCGCCGAGGTGCTGATCGCCGGGCAGGACGAGGTCGACCTCGCCGCGGCGGTGGAAGCGCTGGTCGAGCGGGGCCTGAACCGGATCGACTGCGAAGGCGGCCCGCACCTCTTCGGCGGGCTGCTCGCCGCCGGTGTGGTCGACGAGCTCCGGCTGACGGTCGCCCCGCTGCTGGTCAGCGGCACGCACGAGCGGATCGCCACGGGTCCGTCGCTCGACCCGGTCGAGATGGAGCTCGCCTCGGTGCTCACCGAGGACGGCGCCATGCTGGTGCGCTACCTGGTGCGCAACCGCCCGTAGACCTCCTGACCAGTTCGGCCCGGCGTTCCGCGCGAACGCCGGGCCGAACTTTTTGCATCTACTTCCACATCTGCGTACGCTTTCAATATTGCAAGTAGATGCAGATGGGAGAACCCCTGATGAACGGCACGCCCGAGCTCGACCAGGTCGCCGCGGCACGGCGCCAGCTCGCGACCCACGCCCAGTACCCGGCCGCCTACTGGGCGGCCTACGGAGTCGTCCTGGTACTCCTGGCCGGTCTCCCGATATGGAACACCTGGTTGAGGCCGGGCAGCGGCCCCTACATCTCGTCGGCGCTCACGGTGCTGGCCATGGGCTCGGCGATCTACGCATCGGTCCGGCGCCGCCGGACCGGCGTTCACCTCCGGAAGCGGATCACCGCCTACCCCAGCGCCTGGCCGATCTGGCTAGTCGGCATCGCGATCGCGCTGATCGGCCTCTTCGGCCTCCAGGCGCTGGTCAGCAGCGGCCAGCGCGAGATCGCGCTCCTGGCGCTCCCGGTCGTGGCGCTGGCCGTGTTCCTCATCCAGTTCAAGACCCGCTCGGCGATGCGCCGGGACATCGAAGAAGGCCGGGTCAGGTCGTGACCGAGCAGGAGGAGAAGCCCGGCCGGGACCCGATCTTCGAAACCGGCCCGAGGCTGGCGCTGTGCGCACTGCTGCAGGGCGCGGAGTGGGTCGACTTCGCGACGGCCCGGGACATGCTGGGAGCGACCGATTCCGCGATCTCCCGGCACAGCCGCGCGCTGGAGGACGCCGGCTACCTGGAGGTCCGCAAGGGCTCAGTGGGCCGCCGCCCCCGAACCTGGTTCCGCCTCACGAAAACCGGCCAAACGGCGATCCGGTCCCACCTCGACTGGCTCACCCGGCTACGCGAAACCCTCGACACCTGAGCCCCGCCAACGCGAAGCTTCCTGCGACCTAGTCCTGCCCTTCAAGTCCGACCACGCACGAACCTGTCCACAGTGGATCACTGCCGTCGTCGGCGAGCTGCGCTTCGTAGAGCGCCACCTTGCGGGAGACCAGCGCCAAGCAGCCCTGCAGTTCCTCGATCTGCGCCGACACCCGCTCCCGGTGGCTCTGCAGCAGGGCGAGCCGTCCCTGCATGGTCGACTCCCCCTCCTGGACCAGCGCCACGTACTCGCGGATCGCAGGGAGGGGCATTCCCGAGGCCCGAAGCCTGGTGCACAGGTAGAGCCAGCTCAGATCGCTCTCGCTGTAGACCCGCTGGCCGCCGACGCGGCGCACCGGATTGATGAGCAGCCCTTCCTTCTCGTAGAAGCGCAAGGTGTGGACGCTGAGACCGGTGCGCTCGGCGGCCTGTCCGATGCTGAGGAGGGCAGGGGTGCGCGACATGTTCCGAGTCTATGGACTTGCCCTGGAGTCGACTCCAGGTTCTAGCGTCTGCGCCCATGACTGATTCTCCTGTCACATTGATCACCGGTGGTTCCAGCGGCATCGGAGCGGCGGCGGCCCGACTGCTGCTGGACCGCGGCCACCGGGTCGCCGTCACCGGGCGGAACCGCGACCGCCTGGACAGGTTCACCGGAAGTTGCGAACGGCCGGAAGCGGTGCTGGGCCTGACCGCGGACGCAGCCGATCACGATGCGATGCACTCGGTGGTGGAGACCGCCTTGAAGCGGTTCGGACGGCTGGACGCGGTCGTGGCCAACGCGGGATCCGCCACCCCGGACAGCGTCATCGACGGCGACCCCACCAGGTGGCATGAGATGGTGCTGACCAACGTCCTGGGACCCGCGCTGCTCATCCGCCACTCGATGGAGGCGCTACGAGCGACCCGCGGCCGGATCGTCCTGGTGGGCAGCGTCGCGGGCTTCATCCACACCCCCGGCAACCTCTACGGCGCGACGAAGTGGGCGATGACCGGCCTTGCCGAGAACACCCGCCGCGCGGTGACCGAACACGGCGTGGGAGTAACGCTGATCGCACCCGGACGTGCGGACACCGACTTCTGGGAAACCCTGGGAGGCCGACCCGAAGGCCTCCTGCTGACCCCCGAACAGGTCGCCGAATCCATCGTGTGGGCGATCTGCCAGCCACCCGGGGTCGACGTCAACACAGTGGTCGTCCGCCCAATCGGCCAACCCGTCTAATCCGACGCGGGCCTGGACCGAAACCGGCTCGGTGGGCGCGCTTTCGGGCCGCCCGGGGCTACCGGCATTTGCGGATTGCTGCGCAGACCTGGACGGTCGTCGGGGAACAGGATCGACATGGCTGTTGTGGCTTCGGGAGGATTCGGTCTCTGCCATGCTATTCGGCATGGCGATCCGCGTGTGGGTGGACGACTGGCAGATGCAGTGCTGCGGGGCCGCTTTCCGCATCGGGGACGAGGTGACGTGGACGCTGGTTACCGAGAAGCGCACGGACAAGCTGACCGAGCTGGTCGGGCTGGACATCGGTGCGCCGGTCACGCACGTCGAGGAGCACCACGGGCGTCTTCCCGAGGGTGCGCCGACGACTCGCGGCGTCGTGACCGCGATCCACGCCGTCTTCGGCCGATCCGAACCTCGCCCTGGCGGTGAGAAGAACGTGCGCTATCCGGTCCCCGGCTCCGGCCGCCTGCTGTGGATCCACGAGGCGGACGGGTGGGAAGACGAATCCGCTGTCGGCGCGGAGCACTTCCGCGGCTACATCGTCGACCTCGACGTGCACCGCTGAAGAACCACCGTCCGGCGCTACGGCCCGGAATCCGCGCTTCCGCGGCGCAGGCGCCTGCGGATGGCTGCGGCGATCATGAGGAGCGGGACGATCTGCGGGAGCAGGGCCAGCGGCCAGAACAGGCCCATCAGGGCAGGCAGCGCCATCAGGACCGATCCGAAACCCATGGTGAAGGTGAGGTCGCCGTCCTGATCGTCGTGGGGATGCCGGACGAACACGGCGATCAGCCCGGCGACGGCCAGGACCACCAGCACCCGCAGCCCCCACAGCCCCACCCAGGCCGTGACCGGCGCCAGCACGGCCACCGGCAGGAAGACCGCGAGGTACACCCACGGCGCGACGACGCACACGCGCGCCGCGACCAGAGCCCGACCATCGGGCCGGCCCTTGGCACTGGGCGGCTTGCGCCACCACACGATCACCGGCATCTCAGCCCTCCCGGCGCACACCCGACGACCCCGAGGCTCCCAACACGAACCCCAGGTCTGTGACCTGGGGTTTTGGTGGGTCGCCAGGGGATCGAACCCTGAACCCGCGGATCTAGTCTCCCTGATCGACATCCTCTTCCGTTTGCCAGCACCTTCGATTACCTGCGCGAAGTCGATCTACCGTCCACGCCGCACACGCCATCGGTCGCTGTCGTTTGCGGAGGACTTCTTGGCAACTGGTTGGCAACCTCTCCTGCTCGGCTCCTCGAGAGCACGGTGTGCTCAGCCGCCCGTGTTGCCGCTGTCGCTGCTGCCGGTACTGCCGGTGTCGTCGGTGCCGGTACCGCCACTGTGACCGCCGGTGTTGCCGCCGCCAGTGTCGCTGCCGCCGCCGGTGCCGCCGGTGCCGCCGCTGTCGCTGCTGCCGGTACCGCTGCTGTCGCCGGTGTCGCCGGTGTCGCCGGTGCCACCGCTGTCGGTACTGCCACTGTGACCGCCGGTGTCGCTGCCGCCGGTGCCGCCGGTGTCGGTACCGCTGCTGCCGCCGCCAGTGTCGCTGCTGCCGGTATCGCCGCCGGGGTTACTGCCGTGCTGCCCAGGCTCGAACGGATTCGCGGGTGCGGGTTCTGCCGGGGGCACCGCTGGCCCCTCACTCCCGTCAGGCTCGAACGGGTTCGGGGGCACGCCTTGCGGAGCGTGTGGGGGTTCGAACGGGTTCGGCGGCGGGGCTTGGGGTTCGAACGGGTTCGGCGGGACCGGCTCCGGGCCGCCGAACGGGTTCGGGGGCACATCTTGCGGAACTGGTTCGAACGGGTTCGGCGGCGCAGGTTCCGGCGGTGCCGGTGCGGGCGCTTGCACGACCGGAGGGTTCGGAGGTGTGGGTTCGGAACCACCGGTCGGCCAGAAGGTCCATAGAAGCACGCCGCAACCGATCACGAGAGCCGCGCCGAGGGCCACGCCGATCACGCTCGACACCTTGTCCTCGACCCACTCCCATCCCGCCCGCACCACCTTGCCGAACGCGGTGTCGGCCAGCCACCCGCCGAATCTGCTCAGCAGGCCCGGGCCCTCGGCAGGCTCCGCCCCACCCGCCGGCCCAGGACTCGGCCCCACCGTCGACGGCTCGGAAGGTGGCGCGGGGCTCGGCCGCCCCTTGAGGGTCCCCGACCCCGCGTCCGGGCCCGGTTCCTTCTTACCCGTGCGCAACGTCCCAGGCGTACCCGCGCTCGCACTCGGCATCGGCAACGGCTCCGCAGGCTCAGTGACCGGCAGCTCCGAAACGTCATCACCGGTCGGCCGCCCCGGCTCGTAATCCTCGATCGGTCCCAGTCCGGAATCTTCAGGGGGCCTTACACCGAAATCATCTAAAGCGGTTTGGTCCGCCCAGGTGTCGCCCTTCCATTCGTTCAGGAAGTCCTCGCTCGCGCGGGGCCCGTTGAGGCGAGCGTCCCGCGCCTCCTCGAGGCGTTGCCTGATCGCCTCGACCTCCCGCTGACCGTCCTGGACTTCGTCGCTGACTGTGCGTTCCTCCTCATCGATCCAAGGGGGTCCGCCCTCCTGCACCTCCGCCCGACGCATTCTCTGGTGCATCGCCAGCGCCTTCTGAGCGACCTCCAAGCCCCTCTCCTGCGCTTCGATGTAGTTGTCCAGCGCCTTCTGGACGACCTGCTGCTTGGTGACGACCATCCCTCTCACCTCCGGATCCTCCACGTGCTCGTCCGAAGGCTGCGCCAGGCGACGCGATCAAAGCGGACACCATCATGTGGTGCAGCAGCCCCTGACATGCCGGGAATCTCCACTTCCCATCCACCACATCGACTCGTGGACCAACAGAGCAGGAAGTCCCGGAGCGACCGAGCACGCTGTTCGCCTGACAGATCTTCGGTCGGGACCACAAGCAGGCAACCCCGTTCAGCGGGCGGCGCCTCGGCATCCTGCTGGAGTGGCAAGGTGACCAGCTCGGCGACAAGCCCAGCGCCTTCCACACGCTGCGGAAGACGATCGCCACGCTGCTCGCCGATGCCGGACCGACCGCCCGGCAGGCAGCCGACCCGCTGGGGCTCTCGTTTGTCGATGACGCAGGACGTCCGCTTCGGTAGGGGCCAGCAGTCCCGCGCGAGCGCTGAGGGCTGGCGTTCGTGGACGTCGAGGGCTGCTGAAGGAGGTGGGCAATTTTTGGCAACCGGCCCCACCAACGCGAAACCCCAGGTCTGTGACCTGGGGTTTTGGTGGGTCGCCAGGGGATCGAACCCTGAACCCGCGGATTCTGAGGCCACATCTGCGGTCGTTTGCGATCATAGCCCAGCACCTACCACCACCTGCACAAGTCCCGATTGCAAACGTTCGATGAGCTGCGTCGTTTGCGGTCGTTCGACGTGGTTTTGTGGGGATAAGGTGGGGCATCGTAGGCAGGTACTCGACCGTCCGAACCCCAGGGACGCTGGACCGTTCGAACCCTCAAACCTCCTGATCCCGCGACCACCATCGAGAGACGATTGCGCAGGTCAGGACACGGATAAAGAGCCAATCGCGCTCGCGCCCGGCCCACCGGCTGTGTATGGTGTGCGTGGTTGCTCTTTGACACCTAGGTGCTAAAGAGCAGGGTATGAAATCGGGCCGAGCCCTCGCGGACCCGGCCCGACCAGCTGTTAGGGCGCGATCACGGGGTTAGCCTGCCAGCAGTTTCGTGATCGCCGCCCCTAGTTGCAACAGCGACGAAAGCGCCCCGATCGCCGTCAGCCAGACTTCCGACGGATAGGGGCGTTTTCTCTTGTAGCGGCCTCGAAGCACCGCGTCCTCCAGGTGATGCCGACCTCTCGACCCGAGAGGCAGGGCACTACCGCCGTATGCGGCAGCGATCAGGAGGAGGACGCCTCGCTTCGCAGCACGCCCGTGATCGTAGCCGGAACCACACGCCTACGTCGTCAATGCAGCCTCGCGCGCGCGTACGGGCGTGCGCGCGTGTGCACACGCGCACCCGTACGCGCGCACGCCCGCACGCGGAATAGTTCTGAAAGCGATTCGGACACCGCTTCGCGATCATTCAACAACACTAAACATGAACGTGATCTCAGACACAATTCAGCACGGAACAACAGCCGGTGCCCCATTACGCTTCTGGAACCTCAATATGCCGTAGGAAGTGGCAAGCCGGGTACGGGCCTCAACGTGCCCAGCACCGCTTTCCACGGCTCGCCCAGGCGACCACGTACGACCGGGACGTCCAGGGCTCAAGGCTCCACCTCTGCGGCTCCTGCGGGGCCGCCTGCCTTCCGCTCGCGCCCAACCGCGGCCGCTGCCCACCGCTCGCGCCCGGCCCGCCGGTCCGGCCGTGGGTGGCCGCCAGGCCGGGCCCCGCGGTCCGGGCCGGCCGGGCCGGGCTCGCATACAGGGGGCGGCGGCCGTGGTTGGGCTCGCATACAGCAGGCAGGCGGCCCCGAAGGGGCCGCCCTTGATGAAGTAGAGAAAGTTTAGACACGCACACCGCAGGCACGTCCGAGCTCGGATGCCCGCTGGTTGCTACTCCTGCTCCTGGCGGCGCTTCTCCGCGAGTGCGCGCATCTCAGCGACGACGTCTTCGTAGCGCCATCGGTACTGACCGCCGGGAGTAATCAGCGCGGGCGTGATCAGCCCCTGCTTCGCGTAGTGCGAGATGGTCCGCCGCGCCAAACCCAGCTTTGCAGCGAGCTCGGTGCTTGAGATCAGCGGCGACTCCCGGTCGGTCATCCGCTCATCGTCAGTGCCCCGAACGGCTGGCGCTGCCTTGCTAGCCTCGATGGGCAGGGAATACCCTGATTGCCTCGATTGCCTTGTTGGAGGTGGAGATGGCATCCGATGCACGGCTTGCAGCCCAGGCGGTTGATGCCCTGCGCACACTCGGCGGGGTCGGCACGGCATCTGAGCTCGCCACACAGGCGCGCGCGGCTCAATGGGCACTCGATGATGCTGCGTTCGAACTGGGCGGCGGGCGGTACTCCGTGGAGCAGCGAAACCAGCTGGCGGAGCAACTGGACAAACTAGCGTCCGCCCTTCGCGCTGACTCCGGCGAACCGTTCATCGTCGACGCCGCAGACTGAGAGCACCAACAAGAACCGGCGCTGTTCGGGTGACCCCAAACAGCGCCGGTTCTTGTTGGCCGGATAGCGGCTACGAAGCGGCCATACAGCGGCGAAGCTCATCGAGGGACCTCTTTAGCAACGTCCGTTCGAATTCCTGCGGGTCGTCGACGTCCGGGCGGTACTCGGCCATCGCTCGGTGCGCGATCTCGTACCACTCGCGAACCGCGGGCACCTTCGACTCGGTCAGGCGACCATCAGCGACGGCATGCCGTAGGAGAACTTCGAGCTCCATCGCCATCAGCTCCGGCTTCGGTCGTTGCGGGTTGGTCCAGTCGTCGGCCAGGACCGGGCGGAGCCGCATCGCGTGGCGATTCCAGTGCAGGAGTAGCTGAAGGTCGACCATGAAGTCCGTGGGGAGTTCGGTCGGCCACAGGTGCCGGAGGGCGGCTCGCTGGCCAGACCAGGGCGTGGAACCGACTTTCGCGATCAGCTCGGGAAACAGAGCTCCGGCGACCGGCGCGAAGAATCCGTGAAGCCACAGCTGCGGGTACAGGGGACGCCAGTAGAGATCGGACACCACCGCGTCCGCGATGCCATCGAGGATCGGCCGGACGAGCAGTGCACTCAGCGGCGGCTGCCCGAAGTACTGGAGGTCGCCATCGATCAGGCAGACCACATCGCCCGATGTCGCGGCAAGGCCCGCGCTGATCGCCGCGCCCTTCCCGGCCGGCGCTTCCACGACCTTCGCGCCAGCTTCGGCCGCGAGTTCCGCGGTTCGATCGGTGCACCCGCTTGCGCTGACAGCGACGTCGCCGGACACCCCGAGCACGTCGAGTCCGACGTACGCGTCGGCGACAACCTGCGCGATGGTCGCCTCTTCGTTGTGGGCCGGGATCACCACGCTGACGCTCAGATCCTTCTTGCTCAGCGTGCGTTCTTCGACAAGGTCAAGCCCAAGGGCCGGGTCGATCTCAGGGCGGCTCATGCGTCACCAGCCGCATCTGCCGCTTCCGCGAGCTGCTCCGGCGTCCACCGCTTCAGGTGCTCGGTCATCCTGATCTCCGTGCGGTCGGCGGGGTACCGGGCTTCGGAGTACTCGACAACCCGGCCTTCGACGTCGATTGACTTGCTGAGGGTGTGGAGCATCGGCGTTCCGACTTCCATGGCCCACTTCTGACGCTCACCCGGGGTCGGCTGCACCGCGATCACCGAGCGGGAGAACTCGATGAGCTCGATGCCGACCGTGTAGAGCTGGTGCTGATGTCCACCCGGCCAGGGCTCGTTGCTGTCGTCGAGGAGCTCGGGGTTGGACTCGATGTACTGCAACGGGATGTAGGAGACGCTCCACGTCATCCGGACGCCGGTCGTCTTGTGGACCATCTCGTAGACGCGCTCGATGAGCTTCGTTCCCTCCGGAAGCCCGAAGATCTCGGCCTGCTCGGCGTTCGCTTCGGTCTCGCGATACTTCGCCGTCGATTCGCACTCCGCGATCGGAACACCTGCCGTGAGCTCGATAGCCCCCATGACCTTGCGTTCCTCAGCGGGACGCAGCACCAGGTCCTTCTGTTTCTGCGTCCATCCGTCGGCAAGCCTGATCGGGGTACGAGCCGTCGCACCACGCACCGTAGGCGCCTTCCCGCGGCCGCCGGTGATTCGCCCCTCCTCGCGCAGGACCTCGATAGCCTTCCTCGCAGTGAGAGGCGCGCAGTCCCACGCCTTCGTCAGTTCGGCGATGGTCGGCAGCTTGTCCCCTGGTTGGAGCTGCCCGGAGGCGATCCGACTGCGGAGCTCGTCCGCGATTTGGTGGTGAACCGGGACGGTCCCCACGGTGCGTTCTTCCTGCATATGGCCAGTATGGCAGAAAGTTCGGCAGTTAGCTAGCAAACCCTCTTGCGCACCCCCTGGCGGTGTGTGTAATCTGACGTCATCGCAAGTTCGATAGCGAACTGACGAACTAGCCAAGTGAACCAACTTGTGGAGGCGAAGATGCTGCGGAACATCCCGGTGCTGCTGGAGGGCTACCGACTGATGGTCCTGGAGGAGCCGGAGCTCAAGATGCGGAAGAACGAGAAGACCGGCGAGTTCGAGCCGGTGACCGACTTCGAGGGCGCGGAGCAGTACGTGGTGTCGGTGCACGCCAAGCCCCGCAAGAAGGCGGACGGCAGCCCGGCAGGCAAGGGTGCGGAGATCAAGGTGACGCTGGAGACCGTGCCGAACGAGGAGATCCTGGACGGCTCGATCGTGGAGCTGATCAACCCGCGTGTGTCGCACTGGGAGAACGAACTGAACGGCCGCGCGATGTCGGGTCTGGCCTGGAAGGCCACCGGCGTCAAGCTCGCGGGCTGACCCGATTCTTTCTCTGAATTCTCTTTTCTGACCACTCTGGTCGTGTTGTTTGAGAATTACATAGTGGGCCGAGCTTTGCCTTTTTCGGCGCGAATTCGACGCGTCGGGGAGGCCTTGTTGACCCCCGGCCGCCTGGATTTTGCGGGTATTCCGGGGGTCTTGATGGACTCCAATGGGAAAGGACGGTTTCGGATGTTGTCTGTGGGTTTGCAGTACTGCCCGGCGTGCCACATCAAGGGAATGCGGCAGTACCGGCACTCGCAGGACCAGTTCTGCGACGAGAGGAACGGTGATTGGTGATGGGCGGCCTCGGGTTCCACGGTTCGGGATGCATCGGAGATTCGGCGGAAGGGCTGAGCAAGTGAACAACGGCAACCAGGCGAACAAGCGGGCAAACAACAAGCCCCGGGGCAACGCCGCGACCACGGAGAACCGGCGGCGCGACTCGGGGACGGTCAACGTCAACCTTGGGCCGGTGGAGAACCGGATCGACGTGCACACCTTCATCGGCGACCTGACGTTCAACTGATAACCGGAGAAACGCGATAAGGAAGGGGTTGGCATGGCTGAGTTGAGTTTGCCGGTGGGGCGGAGGAACACGCCTGCTGTGAACCGGTTGAAGCGGATCGGGGATCATCTCGACGCGCTGTCGTTGGAGTTGAACAAGGTCTACTTCTTGGAAGACAGCGTGGTGCAGCGGAAGGACTTCGAGGAGATCACGGAGCTGGCGGACGTGGCCTGCCAGTCGTTGTACGGGGTTCGGGACGGGATCGCCGCCAAGGGTGGCCCGAACGTGGCGAAGGGATACGTGAAGAAGTAATGGCATTCGGTGACGACGTCCACAACCAGGTCCGGCGTATTGACGCGAGAATGCTGGCGTTGGTGGATGACCTGCGGAAGTTCGGTGTTCCCAAGGGAATGGGGGCGCAGCTGAACAAGACGCGCGACGCGGTCGGCAATCTGGTCGCGAAGATGACGATGACCCAGCGCCGGAACTGATTTCCGGCGATGGCTCGGCCGGGGCACCGAACCTCACCATCGGGGTTGGGTGCCCCGGTTTCTTTTTGCTCGCATGAAAGGTGAACGGCAATGGGGAACACGTTGGTGGGCGCGGAGAACACCTCGCCGATCCGGTGGGGCATCCGGCAGGTGGCTAGTCACCCCCGGTCGTCGGGGTCGGCGGCGGTGGGCTCGGCGGCGGTGTTCTGGTTCGGCCTGAACACGATGCTGTGGGCCGTGGGCATCGCGGTCCTGGCTGGGGTGTCGTGGCGGCTGCTGGACAGGCCGACCTTCGACCGTTTCGCCGGTCGCCTGCTGCGGGCGTGGTGGAGACGCTGGTGGACCTACCAGCGGCAATGGCTGCGGATCATGACCGCCTGCAACCTGACCACCACCGACCACAAGGGCAACACGCTCATGCCGCGCGTGACGCGGGTGAAAAGCACGTGGTCGTGGGACACGGTGACCGTTCGGATGGCCAAGGGCCAGGAACCGGAGGATTTCGAGAAAGTGATCAACAGGCTGGCGAACGCGTTCCGGGCGCGCTCGACCAACGTGCGGCTGGTCAAGCCGGGCAAGCTCGCGCTGGATTTCCAGCGGTGCGAACCGTTCGACGAGATGGTGATCCCGCTCCCGGCGCTGGCCGAGTCCACGAGCGCGGTTGATCTGCGGCGGCTGCCGGTGGGCTTCGATGAGTACGGCCGGGAGTTCTCCCTGAACCTGCTGGAGCGTGACCTGCATGTGCTGCTGGGTGGTGCGACCGGGGCGGGTAAGGGCTCGTGGCTGTGGTCGCTGCTGCGGTCGCTGGCTCCGCTGATCCGCGCCGGGCTGGTGCGGCTGTGGGTGATCGACCCCAAGGGCGGCCAGGAGTTCGGCATGGGCCGGGAGATGTTCCACGAGTTCGCCGACAACGACGTCGACGGCCTGAAGCTGATGCAGAAGTACGTCAAGACCCTCGACGAGCGGAAGCTGGAGCTGGGCCGGGCGGGGGTGCGGACGTTCACCCCGTCGCGGGAGACGCCGCTGGAGCTGCTGATCTGCGATGAGCTGGCCGCGATGACCTCCTACGGGGGCAAGGCGGTCACGGTGCCGTTCGAGCCGCTGATCTCCAAGGGGCTGACGCAGTACCGCTCGGTCGGCGGGCGAATCGTCTGCGCAACGCAGGAGCCGACGAAGGAACACGTCCCGATGCGCGGGCTGTTCCCCACCAAGATCGCCCTGCGGCTGGACTCGGCGTCGTATGTGGACATGTGCCTGGGCGAGGGCATGCGGGACATGGGCGCCTTCGCCGACAAGATCCCCGAAATCCTCGCCGGTGTCGCCTACGCCAAGCGCGACGGCAAGCGGGAACCCCTCCGAGTCCGCGCCCCCTACAGCAGCGACACCGACGTCGCCGAGCTCGTGGCGTTCTGCACCGCACTGGGCACCGTCACCGAGCTCCGCACCGAGACCGATCCGGCGGGGGAGCCGGAGCTGGACATGCCGGCCGACATCTACAGCTTCGACTTCGAGGCGCTGGAGGTCGACGACGAAGACGACGAGAGCGACGAAGACGACGGGATCGAGTACATCGACGCCGACGAGATCGAGGACGAAGAAGACATCGCCTGAGCATCTCCCCTGATCTGTAGCGGCCCGCCCGGGCCTCGGGCAAGAGCATCCCGGGCGGGCCTTACCTCGCATAAGGAGGCAAGACCCATGTTGGCAAAGGTGGCGCTGGGTGTCACCAGCATGACGAGCGTGGCGGCCGGAACCTGCGCGTACCGGCTGTTCCGGCAGTCCCGAACCGACCAGTTGACCGGGCTCGGCAACCGGGCGGCCCTGGTGGCCGGGTTCAACCGCGCGATGAAGCGGGGCCGGGGCCTGGTCGGCGTGGCGGTCGGCGACATGAACGGCTTCAAGGCCTTCAACGACGTTCACGGGCACCGCTTCGGCGACCAGGTCCTCATTGCTGTCGCCGCGAAGCTGCGGGACACCGCCCGCCGCGGTGAGGTTCCGGTCCGGCTGCACGGCGACGAGTTTGCGGTGCTCCTGCCCAGCATCAGCACCCCGGAGCAGGCCGAACACCGGGTGCGGGAGTTCCAAGCCGCGGTGTCCACGATCACCGAGCTCGACGGTCAGCCGGTCGAAGTGGCCATGTCGCTGGGCGTGATGACCGCCCCGGCCGCCAAGGCCCAGCTCCCCGCGCTGCTGGCCTCGGCCGATGACCGCATGTACGCCGACAAGCACACCAGCCGCCAGCACACCGCCCGCGCGGTCGTGGCGGCCTGAAAGGACGGTCACATGCACGGCAACAAGTTCCACTTCCACGCGTCGGTCACGAACGGGTTCGTCGACCTGCACCCGACCGCCCGGGGCGTGGAGATCGAGCTGACCACGTTCAGCTCCAGCGGCGAGCAGACCATGACGGCGGTGATCAGCCGCGAGAAGTTCCAGCAGCTGATCTTCCAGGGCCCGGAGCTGCTCGACGGAGTTGACCTGATCCGCGACGAGGCCATGCGCAAGCGCGGATATCCGATCTAGAGAAGGGAAAACAGCAGTGCAGCACATTCATTTCGAGGTCACCGGAAGAACGATCCTCACGGTCCTGCTCCTCCTGGCGCTCGTCGTCGGCGGCCTGGCCCTGGTGTGGGTGCTGATCAACCCCGGCTGGGCCATCGGGATCGGCCTCGTCCTGATCCTGGCCATCCGGGGCCTGTTCGCCCTGTTCAAGCCCCACAGCGAGTAGGAAGGAGCCGACGGTGGGCCTGCGTCGCAAGCGCAAGCAGAACACCCCGGAGGCGGTCGGGAAGACCAGGCGGGTTCGCAAGCTCGGTGACCGGATCTCCGAGGCTCGGGAGCTGCGGGGGCTGGTTCGGGATCCGGATTTGCGGGCGGTGGAGCTGGAGCGGCAGGGACGGCGGACCCTGATCGGGCTGTGGTTCTTCCTCTCGCTCGGGCTGGTGTTCACCACGGCCGGTGTGCAGAAGTTCCTGGCCGGGGACGCCACTAAGACCGATCCGTTGTGGTGGGCGGCGTGGACCGTGGAACCGATGTTCGCCGGGCTGCTGATCGTGATCCTGAACTTCGAGGCCGTGATCCTCTCCTACGGCCGGTCCCCGAACCACGAGTGGTGGTCGCGGCTCAAGCGGGTGCTGCTGGCCTCCACGCTGGCGATGAACGTCATCCCGCAGGTCACGCCGGTGCTGCGGAGCCGCTGGCAGGAGTTCAACCTCGGGTCGGCGGCGGTGCACGCGATCATCCCGGTCATCGTCTACGGCATCGCCGAGGTCATCCCGGTCATCCAGGCCCGGCAGCGCGAGGTCATGTTGCTGATCTACGCCACCGCCGACCAGGCCCCGGACGACCCCACCCCCGAGACCGTGCCCGACGTGGACGTGCCGGCCAATCCAGCCCCGGCACCGGAACTGGTCGCCGAACCGGTGGCGCCTGCTCCGGTGGAGCCTTCGCTACCTGCGCGTCCAGTCCTGGCCACCGGGGTCGAGATCCCGGCTCGGGCGCTGAAGCTGCTGCCAGAGTCCCTGGCAGGCAAGGTGCGCGACGCCTACACCCAAGCCACCAACGAAAGCCGGGAGCTCACCGCCGCCGACGTCCGCGCGGCCGCCAAGGTCCCAGACCAGATGGCCGAGAGAATCGCGGCGGAGATCCGCGCCCACAACGGACACAGCTTCGCCTGAAAACCCCTACCCCACAACTGAACGCCTGTGGGAAGCAGAAAGGAAAATGACCATGGAGATTGAGCAGATCGAGGCCGCTCTTCGCGCGCTGGGTCGCTACACCGGAGACGGCGGCGTGGGAGAGCACGTGCTGGAGGCCGAGCGGCTCGGTGTTGACCCCGACGGCTACCAGTACCTGCTGACCAATGTGCTGCTCGGGGCGGCGCAGCGGGAGGCGATTGACTCTGACCCCAGCCGGATGACCCGGGAACTGATCATTGGGTCCTACCAGCAGCAGTTGGTCGGCGCTGGCGTGCTCGACGACGATCAGGGCATCCGGGAGTTGCTGATCTGGCAGGCGCTCCGGCTGTGGGGTCTGCTGCGGGTCCTGGCGAACCGACCGGAAGGCAAGTTTGACCACCCGTCGCTGTACGCCGCAGAGTGCGCGATAAACGCGGCGCGGCTGCTGCTCACCGACGCCACCATGAAGCTCCACCCCGACATCCAGGATTGCATCAGCTCCCCGGAGTGGGCCGAGGTTGCGGGCTCGCTGACCGAAGCTCAGAAGATCGTTCAGGACCTTCGGCAATAAGAACCTGTTCCCGATGTGACCACAACTGAATACGACACAGCACAACCCATGCTCGGCGGGCAGCACCGTCGGGGATGGACCTGGTGGTGATGCCCGCCGGGCTCTGTCCCTGGAGGTCACCGCCCATGGTGTTGCCCACGATGCCGGACGTCGACCGCCTCAAGCGGCGTATCCAAGCCCCTGACTACCGCGACTGGCGCGCGAAGGTTGAAGACGTTTACGGCTGCCTGCACCCGGTCCGCCTGTCGGGCCTGTGGCAGATCACTGACAAGACCACCGGCCAGGTTCTCACCCGCCCGGACGGTCGCCCGGCGCAGACCAGCGGGCACATCCTGTCCCCCTGCGGCAACCGCCGTGAGAGCGTCTGCCCGGCCTGCTCCGACCGCTACGCCGCTGATGCCTTCCAGCTCATGCGCGCGGGCCTGTCCGGCGGTTCCAAGGGCGTCTCCCTGGAGGTGGCCGACAAGCCGCGGCTGTTCGTCACCCTCACCGCCCCGTCGTTCGGGCCGGTGCACAACCGCCGCACCACCGCCTCCGGGAAGCTCGCGCCGTGCCGCTGCGGCACCTACCACCACGAACATGATCCGGGGATCGGCCAGCCGACCGACCCGGAGGCCTACGACTACCGCGGGCACGTGCTGTGGCAGGCGCACTCCGGGAAGCTGTGGAACCGCTTCACACAGAAGCTCCGGCGGCACCTCGCCCGCGCGGCCGGGTACACGATCCGCGAGTTCGGCGACCACGCCCGGCTCTCGTATGCCAAGGTCGCGGAGTTCCAGCGGCGCGGGATCATCCACTTCCACGCCGTGATCCGCCTCGATGGCCCTGACGGGGCTTCCGATAGCACCCCGCCGTGGGCCACGGCCGAGCTCCTGGCTGCCGCAGTCCAGGCCGCGCACGCTGACACCACCGTCACCACTCCGGCCTTCGGGGACGGCCAGGTGCTCGAACTCGCCTGGGGCGAACAGGTCGACATCCGCCCGATCCGCCCCGCGCAGGCTCACCGGTTCGAAGACGCCTCCGGCACGATCAGCGATGACCGGATCGCCTCCTACGTGGCGAAGTACGCCACCAAGGGCACCGGCAAGTCCGAAGCCGCAGACCGCCCGATCCGCTCCCGCGACCAGATCGAGCTGCTGCGCACCACCGAGCACCACAAGCGCATCATGCGCACCGCGTGGGACCTCGGCGCACCGGTGGCCTGCCCGGACTGCCACCCGCACGGCGAGCACCAAGCCGGCGCCTGCCCCTGCGCGGAGATCGACCACTGCGCCACCTGCAACAACGGCGGCCAGATCCCCGGACCGCTCGCCGAGCTCAACCTGCGGCGCTGGTGCCACATGCTCGCATTCCGCGGCCACTTCCTGTCCAAGTCCCGCGCCTACTCGACCACGTTCAAGCAGCTCCGCGAGGACCGCCAGACCTGGCGCTTTGAGCAGAACCTCGCCGAGCTCGGCGTCACCGCCGACACCGTCGCCGTGGTCAACCACTGGGACATGACCAGCGTCGGCCACCGCAGCGACGAAGAGCGCGAACTCGCTGCCGCCATCGCCGAGCGCACCCGCCAAGCACGCAAACACCGCTACGCCACCGAAAGGAAGGACTGACCATGATCCGTAACTTGTGGGGTGTCCAAGAGGTCTCGGCCTATCTCGGCGTCCCCGTCGGCACGCTCTACCAGTGGCGGAGCTCGGGGTTCGGGCCGCCTGGTCGTCGTGTCGGCAAGTACGTGCGGTACAAGCCCGATGAGGTTGAGGCCTGGTTCGAGTCGCAGGAGGTGGGGGTCTGATGCCTCGTCCGCCGCTTCCGATCGGCACCTACGGCAAGATCCGCTTCTATGAGACGGGCTCGGGCTGGCGGGCTGTCACGAAGTTCAGGGACTTCGACGGTGTCACCCGGCCAGTCGAGCGATCCGGACGCACGAAGGCCGCGGCCGAGCGCATCTTGAAGAAGGCGCTCGCGGAACGCAACAAGGCTCGGGCTGGGGCCTCGATCAAGCCCGCGACGAAGTTCCGCGAAGTGGCGGCGTTCTGGCTCGCAGAGGTCAGGAAGAAGGTCGAAGCGGGCACTCGGTCGCCGAGCACTCTGGAGCAGTACGAGAGCAACCTGAACCTTCATGTTCTGCCTGCTCTTGGTGAGTTGCGCGTGGGCCAGGAGGTGAGCGTTCCTGCTGCCGAGGCCTTTCTCCAGGCGCTCCGATCGAACAAGGGCCTTGCAGTGACGAAGACGGCCCGCTCGGTGGCATCCGGTGTGATGGGCTACGCGGTCACGCACGGCGCGTTGGAGTTCAACCCGTTCCGCCAGACGTCCCGGTTGGAGAAGCGGCGGCGGAGGAAGCGGGTCCGTGCGCTCACGTTGGATGAACGGGTCCAGTGGCTTGATCAGCTGGAGGCCGATGCGAAGGCGGTCCGCTGGGACCTGCCGGACCTCTCCCGGTTCATGCTGGCGACCGGAGTTCGGATCGGTGAGGCGCTGGCGGTGGACTGGTCCGAAGTTGACCTTGACGACGGGCTTGTGGCGGTCGACTACACGGTTGTGAGGGTCAAGGGCAAGGGCTTGATCCGGAAGTCGACCAAGACGGAGTACGGCGAGCGCACCCTTCCCCTGTGCTCCTGGGCACTAGAGATGCTTCGCCGTCGCTACGAGGAAGCGGGCTGCCCTGCTACCGGCCCGGTGTTCCCCGACAGCCTCGGCGGCCTGCGGGACCCGTCGAACACGCGCCGGGTCCTTCGCGAGACTCGCGGTAGCGAGGGCTTCGCCTGGGTCACCTCGCACGTGTTCCGCAAGACGTCCGCGACCATCCTCGATGAGGCGGGGCTGACTGCCCGCGTGATCGCTGACCAGCTCGGGCACTCCCGGCCATCGATGACACAGGATGTGTACATGGGGCGGAAGGCGGTGAGTCGCCAGACGGCAGCGGCCTTGGAGACGGCGCTGACGGAAGCCTGAGCGTTTTGTGTGGGAAAGGTATGGAGCGGTCCCCACCAACGCGAAACCCCAGGTCTGTGACCTGGGGTTTTGGTGGGTCGCCAGGGGATCGAACCCTGAACCCGCGGATTAAAAGTCCGCTGCTCTGCCAGTTGAGCTAACGACCCGCGTGCCCCAGGTTACAAGGTCCGGACGATCTTGTGCGGTACCGGTGGGCGGTTCATGGCCGGATCAAGGTCACATCGCGGACGCCGGAGCCGGTGGGGCGCCGCTGCTGATTCGCGTTTCCACAGGTCGCGGACGAGTTCTGGGGAAGACGCAACCCCGTGTGGCAGCAGACGTCTTCTGAGCAAAGGGTGTGGGACGCACCCACCGTCCAAAAAGAGGGGACAGAATCATGCTGAACCGGACTCGCGTGCTGGGGACCGTCGCTGCTCTCGCCGGCGGGATCGCCATGCTCACCGGGTGCTCCCAGGGCGCGACGAACTCGCCGGTTCCGGCCAGCAACGCCGCTGTCGTCGGCCAGCCCGAGCAGGGTGAGCGGCAGCAGGCGGACGGCACGCAGCCGGACATCTCGACGGAAGGGCCCTGCGCCGTCGAGGACGTCGCCGTGACCCTCACCCCGCAGCCGGACCGGCCCGGGATCTTCCTGATGACCGCGGTGAACAACTCGCCGGAGGCCTGCTACGTCGACGGCTGGGGCGGCGTGGTTCCGCTGGACATGACGGGCTCGGCGTTCGAGGTGCCGACCGAGCACGTCAAGATCCCGGGTGAACCGACCAACATGCGCCTCGAACAGGGCGAGACCGCTTTCGCCGGTGTGAAGATGGAGCTCGGCGACAAGAACGACCCGAACGTGCGCGTCGCCAACGGCTTCAACGCCTTCATGCCGAACGTCGAGGGCACCACGAACGCGAAGGTCGCCGGGGCCGACTACTACGAGTACCCGGTCGTATCGATCCAGATCGGCTCGTACCAGCCCTCGGCCCAGGGCGTCACCGTCTTCTGATCCGGACAGCCGAAGAGCCCCTCTCCACTTCCCCGGAGAGGGGCTCTTCGCGTGGTCAGGCCGCGGTGCAGGTGACGCGGATCTGGGTGGCCGCGACGTGGGCGCCGTCGCCGTCCGCGCCGCCATCCCAGTCCTCGCCGCGGTTGTGCAGCTTCACCGAGATCTTGCCCTGGTCGATGCGGTGCGCGCCGAGGTCGACCCACTTGCCGCGGTTGGCGGTCTGGTCGATGTCCTCGACACCGATCACGTTCGTGGCGGCCTGGTCGAAGCCGTTGAAGATCGAGTAGTGGGCGGCGGTGGCGCCGACGTAGCGGCGGTCGCTCTCGTTCGGGATGTACACCGACATCGCGCAGCTGGCCGCCGTCATCTCGGCGGAGACGTCGAAGGTCCACCGGGAGAACACCCGGGAATCCGAGGTCTTGGCCTTGCCCGACATCGGCATCGAGTCGAACGTGCCCTTGCAGCCCGCCTCGGTGCTGCCGCCGCTGCGGGTGTACCAGCCCTCGTCGCCCTGCTCGTAGTAGCCGACGGCCTGGTACTGCTGCTTCGCGCTGTTCGCGCAGCCCGGCCCGCCGAGCAGCGAAACCTCGCGGGCGGGTGCCTCGGCGGGCGGCGGGGCGGGGTCGAGCACCGGCGCTTCGGGCTGGGTCTCGACCGGCTGCTGCTCCGGGGTTTCGCCCGGGACCTCCACCGGCTCGCCCGCGGGAAGGGCCGGTTCCGGTGCCACGAGCGCCCCCTGCTCCTGCGAGGCGTTCATCCCGATCGCGACGCGCTCGGTCTCGCGCTGGCCGGTCATCAGCAGCGCGACGACGAACGGCACCGACACCAGGACCACGGCCGCGCCCGCCAGGGCGATCAGCGAGAACTTCGACGGCAGGCCGACGCGCTTGGCGGGCCGGGGATCGGCGGGCGGGGCGGGTTGCGGCTGGGCGGTGCCGGACAGGGATGCCAGCGGCACTTGTTCGTAGGACGGCTCGGCGGGCTTCTCCGGTTCGGCCGGTCGCACCGGGGTGCCTTCCGCCGGGGCGTAGATCCGCAGTTCCGGCGGCAGCGAATCCAGGGATTCGTCCTGCGGGCCGTCATTCCGGTCAGTTTCCGACGTCACTCGTATCACTAACTCCAGAAGTCCGGCCCCGGTGCTGATCCCGAACAGAGCACCACTTTCGGTTCAGTACCTTATACTTTGCGCCGTTCTGGGGGAAACCTGCGCGGGGGCAACCTTCATCGAACGTGAACAATCCGTTGCCTCGAAAAGAAATGAAGGCCATGCAAGACCTGCTCTTCGTCGCGCTCGTCTCGCTCTGGTGCTCGGTGGCCGTGGGCGTGCTCGGCGCAGCAGTCCTCTGGATGATGCGCCGGGGCTCACTGGTCGTGATGATGATGGTGCTCTCGGTGGTCACCGTCATCGAGATCGCCTTCACCTTCGTGGCGCTGGGCTTCCTCGGGGTGTTCACCGAGCAGGCGATGGTCGCGGTGCTGCTGGCCTGCATCCCGACGACCGCCGTCTCGCTCGCGCTGTGCCTGCTGCTCGGCGCGCGGATCCTCAACGGCAGCCGCAGCCTCGCGCGCGCCACCCGGACCATGGGCGAGGACGGGAGGTTCGCCGCGCCGGCGCACTCCGGCTCGGCGGAACTGGCGGTCCTGACGCAGGAACTCGCCGCCACCAGCGCGGCGCTGACCGCGTCCCGCGAACAGGAGCGGGTCCTGGAGGCTTCGCGGCGGCAGCTCATCGCCTGGGTCTCGCACGACCTGCGCACCCCGCTGGCCGGGTTGCGCGCCATGACCGAGGCGCTGCAGGACGGCATGGCCCGCGACCAGGACCGCTACCTCGGGCTGATCCTGCAGGAGACGCAGCGGCTGGACCAGCTGGTCGGCGACCTGTTCGACCTGTCGCGCATCCAGTCCAACTCGCTCACGCTGTCGCTGACGCCGGTGGCGCTGCCCGACCTGATCAACGACGCGGTGACCGCCATCGAACCGCAGGCCCGCAACCGCGGCGTCCGGCTGGTGCCCGGCAGCATCGAGTCCATCGAGGTGCGGGTGGACGTCCGGCAGATCAGCCGGGTGCTGGGCAACCTGCTCGGCAACGCCGTCCGGCACACCCACCCCGGCGGCGCGGTGACGGTGTCCGCGCACTCCGCCGGCGGCACCGCCGTGCTGTCCATTTCGGACGCCTGCGGCGGGATTCCGGAGGAGGACCTGGGCAAGGTCTTCGAGCCCGGTTGGCGTGGCACGCCTGCGCGCCCGGCGGGCAAGGACGTCGGCGGCGGGCTGGGGCTGGCCATCGTGCGCGGCATCGTCGAGGCGCACCACGGCGCGGTGGCGGTGGACAACATCGAGGGAGGCTGCCGGTTCACAGCCAGCCTCCCGCTGGCCTGAGCCTTTGTCTTTGAAGCGGCGGAGCCGCTCAGCCCACCCTCGCAGCTCGCACCGCCGCGGGTTCTCAGCGTTCGCCTGGCGAGGACGGCCCGGCCGCCGTGCATCGGTCATGCCTGAAGCCGGGCACCCGCAGTCCAAGCGGACGCTGAGGTTCCGCCACCCGCACCGCCACGCAGAACGAGATCGTCAGACAGTTCTGGTCACGCGGCCGCTAGAAGGGGTTCCCGTCGGACCACGCCCAGCTCGATGGCCTTGCGGGTCAGTTCGGCCTTGTTGCGGACTTCCAGCTTCGCGCGGATCCGCTTGACGTAGGTGTCCACGGTCGCCGCGGACAGGCCCATCCGGCGGGCCGCCTGCGAGTGCGTGTAGCCGTCGGCGATCCAGCGCAGCACTTCCTGCTCGCGGCGGGTCAACACCTGCTGCACCGCCTCGTTGTCGGTGCTCACGCCGGTCAGCGCCTGCCGGGAACCGGAGGTCACGTAGACCGCGCCGCGGGCCACCACGGCCAGCGCGTCGTGGAATTCCTGCTGGTCGCAGCCGGTGCCGAGGAAGCCCAGCGCGCCGGCCCGCAGCAGCTCGGGAACCTGGTCGAAGGCCTGCTCCGGCAGCACGACCAGCACCCGGTAGGAGCGGCTGAGCCGGGAGACGCAGTGGTGCAGGGACTCGATCGGGGTGGCTCCGCCGAAGGCGAGCACGGCGACGTCGGTGAGCGACCGCTGCGGGGCCTCGCCCAGCATCCGGGTGACCTTCTCCTGCAGTTCCGGTTGGTCGGCGAACACCGTGACTTCCGACAGCACGCGCATCAGCAAGGCGATTCACTCCCACACTTCGCCGGTTCGCGCCGTGGCACAGGCAGCATCGTCTGTTCGTCGCGATACGGCGGAAATAGTTCGGGCCGGTGCTTTTCCCGGCCCCTTTCGGACACCAGGAACGCTACCTGCGGGATCGCTGTCTGCGAAGAGTTGTCGACCAGCTGTAAGGGATGGTCGTAAACGTTGTAAGAAACTGTAAGAAGGGGTCGTGAGTTCGTAGCAAGCGAAACGTTGCTGCGAACTCACGACCCCTTCGTGCGACCGCACCGCGCGCCCAGGGCGCGGGAGTTAGGGCGCGCGGCGCGGTGCGAGCCCGGTCCGCGGGAAGGACCGGGGGCTCGGGTCACCTGATGGCGGGCATCAGGAGCGTCTGCGCGGCCGGGTCGACCCGGGGATCCGGGCGGTGGGCCGGCATCGGGACGGTCGGGCGGCCGGTCGCGTGCTCGCGCCGGACGGGCTGGCGGGAGCCCGAGCGCGGCGGCGCGGCCTGCGGGGGAACCGCGGCCATGACCCGCGTCGCGGCGGCCGCCGGGATCTGCGGCGGGGCGCTGGAGCGGACGCCGGCGCGCCGGTCGAGCCGGTCGACGCAGGTGGTGTCGCCGCGGTGGGCCTCGATGGCCTCGCGCAGCGTTCGGCGGTCGTTGTTGGAGACGAGCAGTTCGCGGCGGGCGGCGAAGGACGCCAGCCCGATGGCGGCTCCGAGCACGTCACCGCTGTCCAGCTGGTTGCCGATCCTCGTGGCGAGGCGGTCGGGCATCTCGGCGGCGAAGTGCAGCAGCACTTCGTCGAGCGCCTCGAACCCGGCCATCGCGTCGGCGTCAGCAGGCATGAACACGCCCTGCTCCCAAACGAACACGGTTTCCTCCGTCAAGATCGATGTGCCGACCTCACGCGCCGCAGGCGACCTTGATCTGCGCCGCCGCGTGGCGTGCGTAGGTCGGGCCGTCGTTGGTCCAGTCGATGCCGCGCGAGTGCAGCTTGATGGTCAGACGTCCCTCGCTGACCGGGAAGCGGCCCGCGTCGACCCAGCCGCCCTGCTGCCGCACCTGGTCGATGCGGAAGTCACCGACCGGGTTCGACGTCTGGTCCGTCCGGTAGACGGTGTAGACGCTCGGGTTGCCGCCGACCCGGGTGAGGCCACCGCGGGGGACGAACACCGACACCTGGCAGCTGCCCTGCCTGACGTCACCAGTAGTGAACCGCCAGACCGCGGCGTTGTCACCGTCCTTGTTCGGGTCACCCGACATCGGCAGCGAGTTGAACGAGCCGTTGCAGCCGTCGGCGGCGTGCCCGCCGCTGTCGGCGGTCTTCCAGCCCGCTTCGCCCTTGGTGTAGTAGCCGGGCGTGCTGAAGCCGCCTGCCGCGCAGCCGGGGCCGGTGACCGCGGTGAAGGACGGACCGGCGGGCGGGGCGGGGTTCTCCTGCACGCGGTTGGGCTCACCCCCGGGTGCGGGCGGGGGCGGCGGGGTGCCGCCTTCGGCCGGTGCCTGCGGCTGGTTCGGGCTCCCGACGGGCGGTGCGGGCGGCGGCACCTGCCCGGGGTTCGACTGCTCCTGCGCCACTCCCGGCACGAACCCGGACTGAGCCTGCGCGTCGTCCTCGAACGCGGCGGGCACGGACTGCACCTGCGTGGGGCCGTTGTCCTTGGACAGGCCCATGACCAGCAGCGGAACGGACAGCAGCACCAATCCGGCCACCGCGGCCGCGGCGATCACCGGCTTGGAGACGCGGTTGCCCGGCCGCGCCGGGGTCTTCGCGTCCTTCGCGGACTTGGCGGTGACGACGGGCGTCACCTTGGTCTCGGCCTTGGTCTCGGCCTTCGCCCTGGTCGTGGTCTCGGTGGCGGCCTCGACCTTGCCGCTGGTGGCGGCGACCGGATCGGCCAGCGCGGATTGCTGGACGGCGGGCATCACCTGGGTGTCCGCGGCGGCGGCCCGCATCTCGGTGTCCGCGGCCTCGGCAACGGCGTTCACGCTGACGCCGGATGCCTTCTCCCAAGGGTGCTCGCCTGCTGTGGACGCATCTTTGCCGCTCGGGCTCATCTGTCGGTTCCCATCGGTTGAGTCGTTCCAGCCGCGACATCGCCAACTGCTCCCACCGGCAGGGGACGCGCGGTCACGCGCAGCGGAGGCGGGTGCGCAAGAGACACCGAGCCCCTGCTCAGAGCCTGGTCAACGGCGGGCGCCGGAACAAGTAACCGAATACGGGGACAAGCGGGAGCGGTCAGGCCGGGACGGCGACGGTCGTCAGGGCTTCGGCGAGGCGGCGGAGGTGCGCAGGTTCCGGTTCCTGGAGCGGGAGGCGGACCGACGGGTGCGGGATGATGCCGAGTTCGGCGAGGGCCGCCTTGGCCATGATCGCTCCTTGGGAGGTGCGCATGATGGCCTCCACCAGCGGGAGAAGTCCTCTTTGGACGGATCGCGCCGCGTCGAGGTCGCCGGTGCGGACGGCACGGATCAGCTCGGCGTTGCGGTCGGCGGCGACGTTCCCCACGACGCTGACCACGCCCGTCGCGCCGGAAGCGAGGTAGGGCAGGTTGAGCTCGTCGATCCCGCAGTAGTAGGCCAGCGACGTGCGGGCCATGACCGTCATCGCCTCGAACAGGTCGCCCTTGGCGTCCTTGACCGCTCGGATCCTGGGGTGTTCGGCGAGTTCGAGCAGGGTGAGCAGCTCCATGGCGATGCCGGTGCGCCCGGGGATGTCGTAGAGCATCACGGGCAGCTCGGTGGCGTCGGCGACCGCCACGCAGTGCGCGATCACGCCGCTCTGGGTGGGCTTGGAGTAGTAGGGGCAGACGAGCAGCAGCGCGTCCGCGCCCGCCGCCTCGGCCTCGCGGGCCCGGCGAACGCTGGCGGCCGTGTCGTAGGTGCCGACTCCCGCGATCACCCGCGCCCGGCCGTCGGCTCGGGCCACCGCGGTGCGGATGATCCAGGTCGCCTCGGCATCGGACAGGGTGGGCGCCTCGCCGGTGGTGCCGTTGACGACGATGCCGTCGCAGCCGGTGGCCAGCAGGTGGTCGACGAGGTCGGCGAGCCCGGGTTCGCTGAGCGCGCCGTCGGGGTTCATCGGAGTGGCCGTGGCGACGAGGTTGGAGCCGAAGAGCAGCTCAGCGGGGTTCATGAGTCGATCCTGGCGCTACCGACAGGTGCGGTCCAGCGATGGTTTCTTGCCGATATTGCGTAGCATCGCTTCATGATCGAGGTTGGCGCGCTGCGCGCGCTGCGGTCGGTGGCCGCGCTCGGGACGCTGGCGCGGGCGGCCGACGAGCTCGGGTTCACGGCTTCGGCGGTGTCGCAGCAGATCAAGAGACTGGAGCGGCAGGTCGGGGTGCCCGTGCTGGCGCCTGCTGGACGCGGGGTCGTGCTGACGCCGGCCGGGCGGGCCATCGTCGACTCCGCGCCCGAGGTGTTCCAGGCCTTGGAGCGCTGCGCCGAAGCCGCCCAGTCCGTCGCGGAAGGAGCACCGCGCGGCACGCTCCGCGTGGTCGCGTTCTCGACGGCCATTCGCGGGCTGCTCGCGCCCGCCATCCCGGGACTGTCGGCGCGTTGCCCGGAGCTGCGGGTGGAGATCGTCGAGCAGGATCCCGACGAAGCTCTGCACAGCGTCGATGCCGGGACCGCCGATCTCGCGCTCGCCCACGACGCCGACGGTCTGCCGGTCCCGCTGCCCGCGTCCCTGAACCGGTGCCTCCTGCACACCGACGTCGGCGATGTCGTCATGCCCCGCACCCACCCGCTGGCGCGGCTCGACCGACCGCTCGGGAACGCCGACCTGATCGGCCACCGCTGGGTGACCAGCCCGCCCGGCACGGTCTGCCACCAATGGTTCCGCCGCCTGTTCGCGGACGTGCCGGAAGATCCCGACGTCCGCCACTGGGTGGACGACTTCTCCACCCAGCTCGCGCTGGTCGCGGCGGGCGAGGTGCTCGCCCTGATCCCCCGCCTCGCCCGGCCGCCACTGCGAGAAGGCCTCGTCCCCCGCCCGCTGCGCCGACCGCCCCAGCGAGAGGTCCACGCGGTGTGGCGGAGCAGCGCCGACGCCAGCCCCGCGATCCGAACGGTCCTCGCGGAGCTCGGCGCTGGCTAGGTGTCCAAGGCCCGTGAGTGGTTTGGGGCGCTATGGCACCCAAAAACACTCACGAGGTCACCCACCGACCCCAGCACTCCACCAGCGGCGAAGGCGCACTCACGGCCCACCGGCTCACCGCCCACGTCGAAGCCGAACGCCGCCAACGCGAACGAACCGGCCGCCACCGCCTCGGCGAGGCTCACCCACGGCCATGACCGTCCACTTCGGACGCAGCACCACCCGAATCCCAACGCAGGGCCATCGAAGCCCTCCGCCACCTGTAGCACCAAGCGATTTCGCGCGTTAATGAACACGCGGCGCGGTGACTAGGTGAAATGCTGCTCGTAGCGCCCTCACCAGGCGTTACGGGTAGCACTAGCCTATCACTGGCG
>NZ_FNVB01000008.1:237546-439427 GCF_900108315.1 Saccharopolyspora kobensis
CCGTATGGCCAGAGTGGACGGTGCCCACACTGCCCGTGACCTGCCGAAACAGGTCTACCCGACCCCACCGCCGCCACCGCCTACAGTTACGCGCGTTAATGAACACGCGGCGCGGTGACTAGGTGAAATGCTGCTCGTAGCGCCCTCACCAGGCGTTACGGGTAGCACTAGCCTATCACTGGCGTTCACTGACACCCCCCTTACCGGCCAGCTCACGCACCCCTGTACCCACACCTGCACACACACTCACAGGCCCCCGGCGACGGTCGTGCCAGGGGTGCAGGTGCGGCACCGGGGGAAGTGCCGACCCGTCGCTCGCCGCCGCCCGGAGGGTCGCCACGCAGGCGCAGTGTGGGCTCGTTGCATCGCGGCCGGTGCCCGAGCTTCTCAGGGGCACACGTTGACTGAGAGACCCTCACGCGATTCGGTAGGCGCTCACTCGTCCTGTTCGGCGAGTCCGCTCGACCTCCGGGCGGGGCTAGGTAGGATCACTGCCGGGTCGGCCGAACCCGTGCACAAGAAAGCGCCCGCACCCCGGTACTAGGCTTATCGGGGTACGGGCGCTTTTTCGTGCAGTCAGCCCTGCGGGGTGTCGAACCGGTCGGCCTTGACTCCGCTCAGGAAGTGGCCCCACGCGGTCATGTCGAACACCAACGTACCGCTAGCCCGGTCCTTGGTGTCCCGAACGCCCGCGAAACCGGGCGCCCCGCCGATCTCTACGCAATTTTCCTTTTCACTGCGCGAACTCTTTCGCCAGTTGTCGAACTGCATTTCACTCCTGACTCTCATGCTTGGCCACATAGGACTCAATGACCTCAAGCGAGTCGTCTTGATTTAAGGCGACCTCGTCGAGTATTTCGATCGCGTCAAGAAATGGTTGTACGTCCTCCTTTTCAGAGAGGAATGCGCCCGAGTGGCGCTGTTCTACATGTGCGACCGGCGAGTCTCGGATGAACTCAATCACCGAGAACCCGCCCGACATCGCCGTATGCGCACCAGCCGAGAACGGGATCACGCGAGGCGTGATGTTCGCCCGCTCTGCTGCTGACGCGAGGTGTCGCAACTGCTCGGCCATGACCGACGGGCCGCCGACGCTTCGCGCGAACGCAGCCTCGTCGAAGTACGCGATCAGCTCGACCGGGTCCGACTGAGTCAGGATGCCCTGCCGAACCTGACGCACGTTGACGTACCGCTCAATCTGGTCGGCTTGCACGCCGAGTTTGGGCAGCAATGCGCGCGTGTAGCCCCGCGTTTGCAGCAGCCCCGGAACGAGCATCGGTCGCATTGGTGATCCGCCGGGCTCGTTGCTCCGCGTCAATGAGCGCGGTGTTCTGCGTGGTCAGCTCTAGTCCAACTTCCCACCATGCAGGTTGGTCGATATCGCGAGCGAGCTTGAGAAGCCGTTCGCGATCTTCGCCTATGACGCCAACGATCGCCAGTATTGCCGAAAGGTCCGCTTCGTTAGGCGTGAATTTGGCCAACTCGCAGCGGCTCACCTTGTTTTCGGACCAACCGAGCTTTTCGCCGACTTGGCGCATCGATAGCTGCGCAGCCTTGCGGGCGGCGCGCAGTTCTTTCGCTAGCGCACGTGCGCGGGGCGTCGCGGTCGTCATGTGGCCACCTTAGAGCTAGATCAGCCGCAGCCAGTGCACGGCCCGCGAGGGCTCGTCACCTGATCGTACCAATGGTGGCGTCTTGCGAGCCTCACACATGCTTTGAGAGTCTCTCACTGGTTGTAAGAGCAACACCCAACGTAGCCCCTGAGCCACAGGCCGTAAGCGGCGGGGAGGGCGGCGACACCGAGGGGAGCACTCATGTCCGATCCGAATCTGCTCGCTTGGCTCGCCGTACTGGGGCCGCTCGCGCTGGTCGCCGTCGCCTGCGCGGCCGGCTCAATCGCCCCGCGGCGGCACGGGTCGGTCGCTGAACACCTGTCCGACTGGTGGGTGATCGCTCGCGGCCTCGCCAACGGACGACGGAACCGGCTGCACAAGGCTGTGCACCGAGGCGGTGCTCGCCGTGGCTGAAGTAGCGATGTGGTTGTTCCTGCTGTTGTGCCTCGTCGCGATGTGGGCGCCGACCGTGATCGACCTCGTTGAAGAGTTCGCCGACCTTTCCCCTGCGCACGAGCAGCAGCAGCGCGGCGCAGCGCGCAGCGCGCACCGTGCGGTCCGGGCGCGTGGCGATCGCGCCCGACACCCCGAGTTCGCACGGGTGCGCGGGACCTCGTCGGGCGCCTTCCCCCGTCGCGCTCGGCGAGACATGCCAGCAGCGGGCACGTGTCGTGTTCCCGTGCCCGCTGCTGGTCACCAATCCGGCGGGCGGCACCGGCTGCGGAGGCGACCGGCATGACGCAGATGGTGATGCTCGCCCGGAACCGCAACGCTGAGAACCTCGCGCAGTCCGAGGTGCACGCCTACCCGTTGGACTTCCACAGCCCGCCGCCGACGGTCCTGATCGCCCCGTGCGGGCATCGGCTCGCGGCGACGGACGCCGAACAGGTCAACAGCTTCTTTGGGATGCCGTGCGTGGCGTGCTTGCTGGTGGCGTTCGGCCGTGCCGACCGTGCCGCCGACGCAGCCGAGCCTGCGCCCGACCTGCCCGACGAGCTCGCGGCGAAGCTGCTTCCCGTCCGTTCCCCACAGCGGGAGCCCCCAGCAACCGAGTCCGGCCGCGCGTACTCCTACGGCGTCGCGATGATCGGCGACGAGGCTTCGCACCTGGTCGAGCCGGATGCGATCCGCAGCACGCTCGACGGTTGCAGCGTGGCTCAAACGCTGTGCTGTCACCTCGCGTGGGGTCCGCTGAGCGATCCCGTCGGTGGTTTCCCGGTCTGCGGCGAGTGCTTCGAAATTGCTCTCGGCATCTCTGAGAAGAAACTTCGAACTCTGCTCATTCGGAAAGGAATCATTTAGTGCCGCGTTTGATCTCGGGCGAGACTCGTGACCGCGTAGTTCGCTTGTACGACAACGGAAAAGGCCCGTCGATCCGGGAGCTAGCCCGCAAGTTCCACGTGTCCTACTCGACGATGCGCACCGCTCTTGTTGAGGCGGGCGTGACGATGCGCCCCTCTGGGAGCCAGAGCAAAACGGCTAGCTGATGCCGAGCCCGTTACCGCGACCGGAACCGCCAACCGACCTCGTACTGCAGTGGCGAACGTTCGAGCCGCCGGGCGGCTGGGTGCCCGCCGAACCAGCTCAGCGACCACGAGAAACGCGACCGCACGGAGGGAAATCGCAGTGATAACAGGGAAACATCGTCGCGGGTTCGTCGGCGCCGGGGTCAAGGTGACATGGTCGGGCGATCTGTTCGAGGAACCCCGCCGCGAATGGTTCACCCCCGTCGTACCCGCTGAGCCCAGCCCGGCCACGCCGTCACTGGCGGACGAGAAAGCGCTCGACGCCGAACGCCGCGCCGCGAGCGCGGTCGCGTTCACCCGCACCGCGAGATCCCGCGAGGCTCTTTGCGCTGCTCTCGATGGCTTGTCCCGAATCTGAGGAAAGGCCCGCGGTGGAGACACGATAGGGAGGAACAGCGTGCACGAACTGATCGCATCCCCGTTTCTTGATCACCACCTGCTGTTGCGGCCGGGCAGACAGCAGGGGCTCAAGATTCCGACGAGCAAGTACCGGGAACTGCAACAGACCCGCGTCGACCAGCCGTGCCCCTCGTGGCTGGTCGACGCAGCCCACCGGGCGTGGGCGCTTGACCTGAACGAGCGCCGGACAGGCGAGGCGGTGCTCGTCCGGCAGCCCTCGCTCTACGGCTACGCCCGCGCGTCCTACGAGTTGAACCTCGGGTGCAACTACGATTGCCCGTTCTGCTATCTCGGCCGAAAGCGGTTCGAGGGGCTCGGATGGCGGGACCGGGCGCGGCTGCTCCGCATCATGCGTGACGCCGGGGTCTTGTGGCTGCAGCTCACCGGCGGCGAACCGCTGATCGACCCGCTGTTCCTTGAGGTCTACGCCTTGGCCTACGAGCTCGGGATGATGCTCACGATCAGCACGAACGGCTCGCGCCTGCACAACGCGACGATTCTCGACCTGCTCACGCGCTACCGGCCCTACCGGGTCGTCGTGAGCATCTACGGCGCCACGGAAGCCACCTACGACCGCGTGACGCAGCGCCGCGGAACCTTCAAGCTGTTCCGACGCGGCCTCGCCGCTGCCCGCGAAGCGGGTTTGCCGTTGCGGTTCAACGTGATCGTGGTCGAGCAGAACAAGCACGAGGAAGCCGAAATGCGGGCGCTCGCCGACGAATTCGGCGACGACCACCACGTCTACAGCAACATCTCACCGACGATCCACAGCGGGCCGGAGAGCCTGACGTCGCAGTCGACCGAGCACCTGCGCGCCCGCACACCCTTCACCGGGTGCAACGCCGGAGTGACCCACTTCCACGCCGACCCGTTCGGCCGGGCGTCGATCTGCAAGGTCGGCCGAGACGAACAGGTCGACCTGATCGCCGAGGGAATCGAGGGGCTCTCACAGCTCCCGCCGATTGCGGACAAGTTGATGCTTCGCACCGGCGGGTGTTCGGGGTGTGCCCTGCAGGGCTCGTGTGGGGTCTGCAGGCCGCTCGCGAAGCGCTACCAAGAGGCAAATGCGCCCTTGGCTAGCTACTGCCAGCACGGAAGGAGGTGAACCAAATGCCCGCTGTCCTGGTGACGCTCGAACCGCCGTCAAAGGAGCCGGAAGAGATCGAGTTCGTCGCGGACCTGGACGTGCTTTCCGAGTCGAACAGGTGCTCGTGCACCTCAAGTGATGACAACCCGTACTGATCAACAACGCCGCCACCCGAACGGGTCTGCGCACCGCGCCGTGTGCAGGCCCGTTCGGTCATCTCGTTAGCCTCTCCGCCGACGGGCAACCACGGAAGCAAGGGAACAGAACGCATGGCGCTAGCTCGCGTCGACTGGCATGAGCTGTCCTCGCACGTTCGCGAGGTCATCGAATCGCGGACCGGCCCTGTCCGGTCGGCGCGGACGGTGTCGGCCGGGAAGCATTCGGCGGTCGCGCTGCTGCTGGACACCGCCGACGGACGGGTGTTCGTCAAGGGACTCCGTACCGATCACGCAGGCATCATGACGCAAGCGCGCGAAGCGGTCATCGCGCCGTTCGTGGGGGCAGTGTCGCCGCGCCTGCTGTGGTGGGTCGAGGCCGACGGGTGGGATCTGCTCGGCTTCGAGTACGTCGAGGGGCGGCACGCCGACTACCGGCCCGGTTCACCTGATCTTCCGGCCGTCGTCGAGGTGATGCAGCGGCTCATCAGCATCCCGTGCCCGGATCTGCCGGAGATCAAGCGGCCCGAGAAGCGGTGGCGCAAGTACGTCGACGACCCGGCCGAGCTTGAGGTGCTCACCGGCTCGACGCTGCTGCACACCGACTACAACCCGGCAAACGTGCTGATCGACAGCTCGGGAACGGCGCACCTGATCGACTGGGCGTGGCCCACACGAGGCGCGGCGTTCATCGACCCGTGCGTGCTGGTGTACCGGCTGATCGCCGACGGGCACACGCCCGCCACCGCCGAGGGGTGGGTGCGCGACACCCCGGCGTGGGCAACCGCGTCGGCCGAGGCGATCGACGTCTTCGCCCGCGCCAACGCCCGCGTGTGGGATGAGCTCGCCGCCGAGGCGCCCGAGGACCGGTGGAAACAGAAGATGTCCGAGGTCACCCGCGAGTGGGCAGAGAGCCGCCGGGGCACCGCGCGAGCGTCGAGATAGCGGTTCCGCAGGCGCGTACCGGCGGGTGTCGGGGGTGGCGGGCATGATCGGCGCTCGTCACTGTCGGCCCGTTCGAGGGGGCGCCGTTGGCATCCGCAGTGGAACAGCTCGGCCAGGCGATCGCGACCGCGGTGAGCAAGATCGAGGCGGCGGCCGGTGCGCTCACCGAGGCGATCGATCGGTGTGAAGAGGGAAACGGGCACCTCGCGACGGCGCTGCAGGGCGCCACTGACGACGAGGTGCTCGCCGCCGCGCAAGTTCAGCAGACCGTGCCGCAGGAACTCGCAGCTGTGCGTCAACAGGTGCAGGCGATCGCGACACAACTCGGCGCCTACCGGGAACGAAACGGGATTCCCTCGGGCGCCCCGCCGGGCACCACGGCGGCCCCCGCTTCGCCCGCGACCAGCTCGGCGCCGTCCAGCTCGCAGCCGTCGGCCCCGGCACGCTCGGAGCTACCGCGCCCGCCTCGCGCTGGCAAGACGCACGGCCGGTGGATCAACAGCAACGGCGACGCGGTGATGCTGGAAAGCGGCAAGGGCGGCGAGTACTACAAGGCCGCCCGGCAGCGCGCCGTCGAACTCGGATTGACCTACGGCCGACCGAACGCCGAGGCCGCCATTTCCCGGCACGTCGAGGTGCAGTTCGCGATGCGGATGAACGACCAGAACATCACCGACGCCGAGATCGAGATCAACCGCCGGGTGTGTGGCACGACGCCGGGCAGGGATGATGACCTACCGGATACCTGCGACAAGTGGCTTGAGCGGTTCCTGCCGCCGGGAAGCACACTGAGGGTCAAGGACGGGAGCAGCCCGAACGGGAGGCTCTACCGAGGCAAGGAAGGGGACCGATGACCATCGACGCCCGTTGGGCCGTGTTCACCGAAGATGGTGCGGAACGCGGGGCGAACCTGCTCGTGAAGGACCGCGACCAGGTGCGCGAGCTGGTCAAGCTGCTCGCAGACGAGGCCGCCGACGTGGCGCGGTTGATCCACCGCGACCGGCCGCTGTGGGACACCGAACGCGGGTTCTTCGATCACGACGTCTACGCCACCGTCCGCGACGGGTTCGGTTACCTCTCCTACCAGGACGCCAACCGAGACAAGGCGTATCCCGAGGGCGACCCCGCCTCGGAAGGCTGCGAGTTCGACGACGATGACTTTCCGCCCGGTTCGGGCCTGCCGGTCGAGCGGTTCGTCGAGGTGCTCGTCGAGTTCCTCACCAGCGCTGACCGGCCCGCCTCGGTGACGTGGCGCGACGAGACCGCGGGCGAGTAGCCCGCTCGGCGGCGGTCACGTTCCGCGCTGGCCGGCGCGAGCACAACGTGACGAGCTACAGGTCGACGACCTGCCCGTGAACATGACGAAACGCCCCCGCCCGCGTCCGGCTGCAGGCACACAACCGGGAGTGCAGGCGGGGGCGTTTCGGTGCCCGGCGGTAGCGAACCGGGCCATTCAGGGGGCTATTCGCCGGGCCGGGCCGGTGGCGCGGCGGGCACGAGCGGGGTGCCGTCGGTGGCGCGGGGCCGGGCGAGGCTGGTGACCTTCCGGCGCGTCCACCAGGTCAACGCGACCGAGGCCAGCACGCCCACGACGGACACGATCGAGGCGAGGGTCGCGTCGTCGAGGGCGAGCCACCCGGCGCCGACGAGGGCGACGAGGATGACGCGCACCGCTTCGGCGATCGCGGCCGGTTCGGTCTGCGTCGGCGGGCCCGCCGGTTGGGCTCGGTGTGCAGGTTCGCTCACGACGCCCCCTCGGTGTGCATCTCGTCGCGGACTTCACCGATGGCGACCGCCCCGGCATCGGCATCGGCCAGATCGGCGGGCGTGAACCCGCGCACCTCGACGGCGACGGTGTTCTGCTGCAGCGCGGTCGCGACGGCGTTGCCCACTTCGGTCCTGATGGTCTCGACGTCGAGGTCGCGGTCGGTGGCCAGGAGTTCGGCGAGCTTGTTCGCCGTCGCGTCGAGCGCGGCGAGGCGCTGCTCGACCGCGGCGAGTTTGGCCTCGTTGCGGAACCCGACGGCGTTGCCGTCCATGAGGCCGTCGATCGGCCACACGTCGTGATCCACACCCGGCGGTCGGCGGGCGGGCTGCCAGGTGTTGAACATCTCCATGAGCATGGCGACGACGGTTCGGGGTCCGAGGGCGGTCGGCCATCCCTGAATCTGTCCCTGCGGCCCGCGGGGGCCGACCAATTCGTTCTGAATGCTGAACAACGCGGCGCGTTCATCGGGTAGCAAATCGACCTCCTGTGCTGCGAACGTGGGCGACCCGCCGCCGAGTAGCGCGGCGAGTTCGTCTCTGGAACCTCGGAATGCGTTGCAGTCCACGGGCGAACGACCGGCTACGCGGCCCTCGTCGCTGTACTGCAGGACCGCCACCCGCTGCCCGCCGTAGCCGCCCCACAGCCCGTCAAGCCACCTGCGGTTGCGGGCGTAGACGTCGGCGGGAGCCCCGGCCCGGCTGTTCGGATAGCGGCTGTACCAAAGGGGCGGGAGCGCGGACAGCGACGGGCGACCGATCTCGCGCCAGTACCACTCGGGCAGGTACAGCAACGGAGTTCGCCACCCGGCCGCGTTGAGCCGGTGCGTGATATCGCGGGCGAGCGCGGCATTCCCACCGCCGGCCTCGACGTCGAGGATCACCCCGACCTCGCGGGGCACCGTGCGCATGATGTGCTCGGCCTGCGCTGCGGCGCCGATGCCGCCCTCTTGGTAGTGGTAGACCGCGTGCAGCAACCCGGCGGCGCGCGCCTGGTCGAGGTGGCGGCGAAACTGCGGATCGACGCGCGTGCCCTGACTGGCCTTGATGATCACAAAGTCGATGCCCTCGCGCTTGGCGCGGTGCAAGTCGATTCCGGCCTGATACCGGGAAATGTCGATACCCCAAAGGATCGGGATCACCTTCTCTCTCAGCCGGTTTTCCGGCGGCGGCGCAGGGTCAGCTCGTCGGGCAGCTCGGGCACGTGCAGTTCATGCGCGCCCATCGCGGCGCGAAGCTCGTAGATGTGGGCGAGTGCGATCTCGAACCGGTCGCGGAGGTCGGCGAGCTCGGCCTCGACCTGGCCGACGTCGGCCGAGACAAGGTCGGTGCGCACCTTCTGCCGGTTGATCAGGTAGCCGGTGATCACGGTCGCGAGCCCGGTGATCCCGGCGAAGATGGAGCCGATTAGCGCCGGGTCCATGTCGAACCCCCTCGCGGGTAGGCGTTCGCGAGCAGCAGCGCGTGAATCGCGATCGAGGTCGCCAGGCCCGCGCCGACCACGCCGTAGACGTTGCCGAGCACGAACGCGGTAGCCCACAACGCCGCGGCGTAGAACGACATGCAGCCCGCGGCGGCGATGTGGGCGCCTCGCTGCCAGCGGCCGACCACGAGCGTGGCCGCGACGAACACCGCGGTAGCGCCGAACAGACCCGGCAGCAGGGGGCCGAGGCGGTCGAGGTACCCGACGACCCCGAGGCCGAGCCGGGGCGGCGCGACCGTGTAGTAGACGGCGGCCGAGGCGAGCGCGATGAGGATGCCGATCGACGCGATGCGCCGGAAAGCGGCCGGGGACATGGTTCTACGCGCTCGGGTTGACGTAGTAGTCGGTCAACGGGACCAGGCCCGCGAGGTCGCGGCGGGCGGGGTCGTGGCGCCACGTGGCGCCGTCATCGGAACAGATCACGACCTGCTCGCCCACGGCATAGGTCAGTGAGGCCCCGCCGATGATGATGAGCAGGGTGTCGGTTCCTGCCTGCATCACGGTCGCCTTGATCCCGTGCGCGGTAAACAGTGCTTGGATCTCGGTGAGGTTCTGCCCCGACCAACCGACCGAGGCCCATTGCGTGGGGGCCTCGACGAACTTCGGGTAGGTCGCCGCGAGGCTGCTGAGGTTGGTTGCCACATCGGTCACGAGCGCCTCATTTCGGGTTGGAAAAGAAGAACCGCCGACCCGTTGGCGCTGGTCGACGGCTGCGGTGTTCCTGAATGGATGTTCACGAGATCAGGGGCCAAGCCAAGTCGCGGTGAGCACGTTGCCCTGCGCGCGGTGGATCGTGACCGAACCGCCGACCGTCCAGCACGCGACGTAGACGCTCACCGTGCCTCCGACGGCGAGGGTGATCTCGTGCCCGGCAGGTTGCGCATCCATCGACGGGGCGCCGATCTGCCCGTACTTCACACCGCTCGCCCACGTCGACGCCGAGCCCTTGCCGAGCCACAGCGCCCGCTGCGCGGTGTTGCTGCCCTGGTACTGCACCGCGGCCGAGAACCGCCACCGCCCGGCGACGTTCGCGGTGAAGGTTCCCGCCGACATGGAGCAGCCGACCGGGGTTTCGACCTGCACACCAATGTCGGTGACCTTGACCCCGAGGTTTCCCGGCGACCCGGCGCTCGGGGCGCTGATCACGGTGCCTGCGATGTTGCCCCCGGCATCGGTCCACTGCCCCCGGTAGGCCGCGGCCTGCGTGGGCGGGTTCGCGGGAACCCACACGGTGCCGTTGAACACGAGCACCTGCCCGGCCGTGGCGCTCGCGGTTGCCACGTCGTCGAGCTCGTCGAGGGTGGTCGCCCCGCCGCCGGACCCACCGCCGGTGAGGTCGTTGCCCGGTGCCCACGTGGTTCCGGTCCACTTAAGAACCTGCCCGGCAACCGGCGTGGTGGTGCTGGTGTCGACGTCGGTGAGCGCGTCGATCGGCAGCGCGTGCGTGTGGCTGGTGGCCGCTTTCCCGTCGAGGGCAGTCTGCAGGTTGACGACCTGCGCGATCGGGTGGGTGTGCGCGGGTGGCGCCGCCTCAAGCGCATCGATCCGCGAGTCGTGCGCGGACAGGGTCGAGGTGTGGGTGTCGAGCGTGGCCTGCTGCTGGCCGGTCTGCTGCGCTGTCGCGTTGCACTGGTCGATCAGCGCGTTCTGCTCCGATGCGTACGCAATCCGGTCGGCGTTGCTCGGGGCGTGCGGAATCGTCACGTGATCAACTCCAGGTAAAGGTGCTGTCCCACTTGCCCGAGTCCCACATGCCGGGGCCGGGCGGTTCGATGACCTCGACGGCGTAGCGGTCGCGGATGCCGTCGGCGTCGTCGCGGCGGGTGATGCCGTAGACCTGCCCGCGGATGCGGGAGCCGAACCCGCCCTCGTCGCGCAGCTGCACGCAGTCGAGCAGTTGCACGCGCGGGTCGCCGGGCACCTCAATTTCGTCGGCGACGGGAATCGGTCGGCCGATCCGGTCGACGAGCTGCGCGAGCATCGCGCGGGTCTGCCATTCGTCCTGCAGCCACGGCGAGTCGTTGAGCTCGATGACGCGCTCGCCGTAGGCGTCGACCGAGGTCTCGTCGCGGATGGTCCAGGTCTTCGGCTCGTCTTCGAGCACCAGCGTTCCGCCGATGCGAAACCGCGGCTCGTTGTTGGGGCCGATGAACCCGACGGGGTCGCCGTAGCCGTTGCTCATCCACAACCGCATGAGGTTGCGGTCGATGAGTTTCTGCTCGCTGTTCGGGCCGAGCGGCTTGTAGTCGGCCCCGGTGAAGCTCATGCAACCCAACAGCGGCGCGTGTTCCTCCCACAAGGCATCTTGCGGCAGGTACGGCAGCCGGAACGGCTCGACCGCGATCACGTGGTCGTTGACCTCGATGAACCATTCCTTGGTGGACACCCGCGGAATGTTGAACACGTCCGGCAGCAGCTCGCCGTTCGCGGCGCGGAAGTTGGGCACATCGTCTCGCCCGAGGTCGTAGACGCAGCCGGCCAGCGCCCGCCCGGTCGTGGTGGTCACGGTCCACACGTTGCGTACCGAGTCGAGGGTGACCCGGAAACCGAGGTTCGCGAGGTCGTCGAGGGTGAACGTGCGGACGTCGGCGCCTCGGCGTTCCGCGAGGTCGTCGTAGTTGAGGAACACGAACCGCCCGCGTTCATCGAACAGGGTGACCCCGTACTCGGCGGCGGCGACCTCGGTCGCCAGATCCCACGCCTCGCGACCGTTCTCGCGCAAGGTGTAAGCAATCCTGTTGCGGCCCCACGACACCCGCGCCCGGTCCTGCGGGCTGCGGTCGTAGGTGAACCGGGCGAAGGTCTGCAGGCCGTTGTACTTGGTGATGTAGACGTCGCTGAGCGCGGTCTTGTTCTGGATCGTGCACAACCCGCTCAAGGGGTCGTTGATGTCGCGTGCATCCCGACCGGACCAACGGGATTCGGCCGTCACCGTGTCATTGACCCGCGCCCGCATCGCGTAGTTCGCCGAGTTCTCGACGATCAGATCGGCCTGAACCCAATTCCAACCCGGCTGCATGAACCCAAACGGGCCGGTGGCCATGAACCCGCCTTGCTCGATCAGGCGGGCAGCGACCCCGCCGTTCGAACCCTCGACGACCAGCTGCAAGCGGTTCTTGCGAATCTGGATCTCGATCGGCGTCGAGGACTCGTCGACCCCCGGACCGGCGTAATAGATCCACCCGCCGAGGCACCACGTGCCGACCAGGCTGCCCGCCTGCTTGTTGAACTCGTCGATCCAGTACCGGTGATAAGCCCAATCGTTGCGGCCCCGCGGGACTGCGCCGAGCGCGAGGTAGCCGTGTGGGCCGGGAACAAACGCCTCGGCGCGCAGGTGCACCCCCGGATCGGGATCGAGTTCCCACTGCTCGGTGAGGTGAAAACTCTGCGCGTTGTCCAACATGCCGAACTCCGGCAGAAGCGACCCGTGCAGCGGGACGGACAGGATCGGCCCGAACGTGGCGGTGCGCGACTTGCCGTCGAGGTGCGGCCACATCTGCGGGCCTTGGGTAAAACCGCCCGCCCTCGCGGCGAGGTCGATGATGCTCGACGAGTCGATCAGCCCGCCGCGTTTGAAGCCGTTGTTCAGGTACGACGTCCACAGCGCGTAGGGCGGAAGCGAGACGGGGCCGCGCAGCCGCTCGACGTTGTCGAGACACTCGATTGTGAGGGTTCCGTCGCGGTTGGGGATCACGTTGCGCACGACCCCGGTGAACTGCGGCCACCACTCGTAGCCGTGCTCATCGGTCCACACCGCGAGTTCGTAGGTCACCGTGACGCCGAGCTGCACCTCGGACTCGAAGAACACCGAATCGCGGTTGTAGGGCACGAACTGCGCCGCCAACGGTGCGCCGAGGTAGTCGCCCGCGAGCTCGACGTCGAGCCGTGCCGGGGCGTGGCCCTCGATGAGCATGAGCTCGGCGGGGGCGTTGCTGCTGAGCGTCTGCTCACGCTCGGCGCTTTTCACCCATGCCGTGAGGTCGCTGAGCTCGTGGTCGAACTTGCCATCGTCGGCCCAATCGATGAGCAGGCGGCGGGCGAAATGCCGTTCGCGGGCGAGGATGGCGCGGGCGGCTTCCGGGGTGGAGTCGAACACCGGGTCAGACCTCCATGAGGTGTAGCTCGGGATCGAGGTAGCCAGCGCGGGGGATCGCGAGCGGCACCTCGTCGACGGCGACCGCCGGGGCCCCGCCGCCCAGCGACCAGGCCGAGGCGCTGCTGCCGGGTTCGACCTGCGCGGCGGCGAGCACGATCGTCGAGTCGGCCGAGGCGCGGTCGACCGCGGTGACCGATGGCGAGACCGCCCACACCGCAGCCGCGGCGGGAACGGTGAGGGTGAGGCGCTGCCATTGCCCGGCGACCAGGGCCAGCGCGGGCCCGGTGGTCGTCGAGGTGTAGCCGCTCGCGCCGTAGTGGTCGGCGTCGAGTCGCACGGTTTCGGTATGGCTTCCCCACACCCACACCGAGCAGGTGAGGGTTTCGCCGGGCAGCATCGGCGCCGGCCGCCCCCGGTCGAGCCGCAGCACCGAGCCCGCCGTGTAGCCGGACCACTGCAGCCCGAGGCCCGCCGGTGGGGCCTGCAGCGGCCACTGCCGGGCCGGGCCGAGCATTCCCGACGTCACCGCTACGCCGTCGAGGTCGCGGCCCCCGTAGCCCAGCGACGCAGCCGAGCGGCCGAGCCGGTTGCGGCGCCACCCGTCCAGCACGAACCGCAGCGGTCCGCGCACGTGCCGGTCGCGCAGCGCGAGCAGGTACTCGGCATCGGCCTCGGGCAGGTGAGCCCACTTGAACTCGAACTTCCCGCGTGCGCCGAGGTAGTCGACGGTCGTCGCGCCCGAGAGCGCGGTGTGCACGCCGCCCTGCCGCGGGTACTCGATCGGGATATCGACCCGCGGTGATCGCATGGTGTGCAGTGCGCCGAGCGGGCCGAGGTGCAGCGGCATCGGGTCACCTGCCTCGGCGTGCGTCGGATCGGTTGACGTCGTTGGTGAGCTGGGCGACCACGCGGCCGGAACGGCGGGCGAGGCCGAGCTCGGCCCCGGCGAGTCCCTCGCGGACGGCGCGGGTGAGTGCGGTCTGCAGCGCGGCGGCCTGGTCGGTCTGCCGGGCGGCTGCGGGCGCGGGGGCTGGGGTGGCAGCGACGGCTGCAGTCACCGCGCCGAGCCGCTTCTCGACGTCGCCCGCCCCTACGTCGATGCCGGTGACGAGCCCTTGCATGATCACGCGGCCGGTAGGCTCCAAGAGCCTGGCGTCGACGCGCATCGGGCCCTTCCAGTCCGGCAACATGTCGGTGACCCACGACAGCTTTTCTTTCAGCCATCCGATCGCCGACTCGATCCCGCGGATCAAGCCCTGAATCAGGTTTCGTCCGGTGTCGACGAGCAGATTTCCCAGTCCTGCCAAGGCATCGAGGATCATGTCCGGCAAATTGCGGACAAAGTCCACACAGGACGTCACACCAGAAACGACCGCGTCGCGCGCTGAAGTCCACGCAGACGAGACGAGGTCGACGATCCAGCGTCCGGCAGCTGAGACGCTGTCGACGATCCACTGCCAGGCTGAGGCGACCCAGCCTGAGACCGCCGACCACGCTTGCTCGGTCCACGCTACGACCGTGTCCCAGTTGGCGACGATCAGCGCGACCAGGCCGACGACGGCGGCGATCACCCAGCCGATCGGGCCCATCGCGACGAACCAGCTCGCGGCCATGATCACGGCTCGCGCCATCGCCCCGGCCGCCATGATCGCCCACTGCGCGACCACGGCCGCGGCTGCCGCCACTGTGCGGGCGATCGCCTGCGCCGTCATGAGCGCGAACTGCACACCCACCCGGACCGCCATGAGCGTGGCCTGCGCGACCGCCCCGGCCGCCATCATCACGAACCGCGCGACCGTGGTCGCCGCCATTACGGTCATGCGGGCGACCCACGTCGTCGATGCGGCGATGCCGCGGCCGAGCGCGGCGACGATCTTGTTCGTGGCGGTGCCGCTGGTAGTCGCGGCGGCGAGGAACCGGCCGCCGAGCGTACCCAGCAGCGAGAACAGCGGCGCGAACCTGGTGATCAGGACGCCGATCACCAGCGACCACGCCAAGAACCCGGTGATGAGCGACTGCACCGGCGCAGGTAGCGACGAGATCCAGCCGAGCAGCGTGCCGAGACCGCCGGCCACCATCGGCAGGATCACGACCAAGTGCCCGAGGACCTGCCCGAGCGTGTCGAACATGGCCGCGAGCTGCGCCTGCCCCTCGGCGCTGTTCACCCACGCCGCGAACTGCGCGGTGAGCTGAATCAGCGTTTCGAGTAGCGACTGCCCGCTCGGCTGCGCGGCGGCGAACACACCCTTCAACGCGACCGTGAGGTTCTTGACGAGCTGCCACAGCTGCCGCAGCACATCGAGCCCACCCTCGATCCACCCGCGCAGGCGGCCGGTGTTGCGGGCCTCCCGCACAAAGTCGGCGAACCGCTGCGCGGCGCTACCTGCGCCCTCGGTGAGCCCGGCGAACACCTCGCCGCCGACCGCGCCGACGTCGCTGAGCACCTGCGCGAGCGGCCTCGCGGTGTCGACGAGGTTGCCGACGACCGTGCGGGCCGAGGCGAACATGCTCTCGACGTCGCGCACGGTCTGCGCTTCCCGCAGCCACGCCGCAATGTCCTTGGCGCCGCGGTTGAACTCCCCAGAGATCCCGACCATCCCGGACTGTAGCACCGGGATATAGGTGCCGCCGAGAGTCCTGATCTCCCCGGCGAGCCCGGCAAAAGTGGTGTCTTGAACAGCGTGGGTGAGGCCCTCCCACGCGGGCGTGAGATCCCGAATCGCGGTCGCCGACTCCCGCGCCGCGGGCGAGAGCTCGGCGACCGCCTCGGCGAACTTCTTCGGGTCGTCCAACGACTTCATGGCTTCGCCGAACCCGGACAAGGCGACCTTGTACGTACCGAACGCCGCGGCACCTGCCGTCGCCATGCCCGGCAACAGCAGCAGCGACCCCGCCGCCGGAGCAAGCGCAGCCGACAGCCCGACCGCCCCCGAGATCAGCGACGCGAACGCCGTCGACCGGCCCAGCGATGAAAGCGCGTTCCCGAAATCCTCGATCCCGCGGCGATTTTCGACGAGATCGCCCCGGAACTTCGCGAGAGATTTCTGCGCCCGGCCGAGCCCGCCGCGGAAGTCGTCGGGGTCGAGACCGAGTTTGACCAGGATGCTTTGCAGCGTCGCCACGCGCACCCCCTGATCTCGTCGTCACCTGGCACTGCTAGGTGTGTTTGCCCTGCTCGCGGGCGCATTAGCGGTGTTTGTAGGGTCCGGTGGGCACACGTACGAAAGGGGTTTGCGTGGTGACGCAGATCAACGACCCGAATTCGACCGGCAAGTTCCGGCAGCGGCCGAGTGATGAGTCGCAGGGCATGACCCTCGGCGACCTCATCGAATTCGGGCTTGCCGCGCTCGAACGCGGCTATTCCCGCAGCGACTACGTTTCGCAGCGGCCCAAGGGAAGGACCCGGATCGGTGAGCTGTCGATCAGGCGAGCGGACCCGCCGGCCTGACGGTTACCGCTGGTCCGCGAGGTGCAGCTCGCCGCCGAGGCGGCCCTGCAGTGCCCGCGCTGCGGCGAGCATCTGCTCGGGTGACTGCGGTTCGCGTGGTGGTTTGTCCCAGCGCGGCAGGAAGTCCGCGGGTTTGCGCTCGCGGCTGTTCTTGCCGCGGTTGGCGTTGTAGATCGCGCTGCACACCATCGCGGCGTGCACGTCGCCGCGTAGCCCGCCGAGCGGGCCCTCGATTCGCTCGAACGCTTGCCACTCGGCGAGCTCTCGCGAGGTGGTGCGGTCGAGCAGCTCGCCGACGGTCATGCCGAGGTGCCCGGCCAACCGGTGCGCGAAGCGCCGGAACGGCCGGGCTCTCATTCCCCCGCGAGTTCCTCCACATCGGAGTCCGACAGGCCCGACAGTCGCATCGCGGCCGAGGCGATCACGTCCAGCGCCGCGGCGGACTTCCCGGCGAGGGCATCGACGTCGGCCTCGGTGAACATCGGGGCCCCGTTCTCGTCGATCACCGAGGCGGCGACCAGCCTCGCCCGGAAGTTCGCGAGGCCCCGCGTGGCGTCGGCCTTGCCGTTCTTGCCGATCATGCTTGCTTCGAGGCGGTCGCGTTCGCGTCCGGTGAGGCTGCGCACCCGGACGGTGCCGCCCCACTGGGGCACCGGGACGTCTTCGACGTTCGAATCGTCGGCGGCGAGGATCGCCTCGCGGCTCAAGGGCTGGGCCATCACGCACCACCCGCCGCCGGTGCGCCGGTCTTGGCGGTCGGCTTCCCGGCGACCTGCCATTTCGACTCGGCTGCGAGCTTGTCCTCGACTGGGCCCGAGGGCGAGAAGCCCGTCATGAGGGCCTTGAAATCCCAATGCGCGATGTCGTGCGGCCACCGTAGCCGCACGTTGATCGGGTCGTCGCTGTCGAACTGCGCGAGCAACGTGTCGTGTTCGCGTGGGTCGTAGTTGAGCTCAAGGCTCACTTCGCCGCCGTCCTTGAGCCCGCCAAGGTATTCCTTCCACCCGTCGGGGCTGTCGTGTGCGGTGACGTCGATCGTCTCGCGCTCGATCTCGGGCCCGCCGATGTTGGTGACGTTGGCAATCGGCGTGTAGGTGGTGCCGCCGGATTCGGCGATTTCGAACACCACCCCGTAGCCATTCACTCCGGCCACTTAGGACACCTCCGGTGTTGTCGGTTCGCCCTCGGTGAGTCGGGCGGTGAACCTGCCGATCCCGTGCCGCAGCTCGGGGTCGGGGTCGCGCTGAAATGCGTTCGAGTCGTGCACGATCGACACGTCGCGGAACCCGTCAACCTCGGGCCGGGCGCGGTGCAGCGTGGTCTGCACGGCGTCGAGGCAGCGGGCGGTTTCGCGGTAGCCGCGGTAGCGGCTCCACACGTGCACGGTGATCGTGACCAGGGCGCCGAGCTCGCGGTGCGCGTCGTCGCGCAGCTCGTCGAACTCGCCGAGCACCACGTAGGGCAGCGCGGCCCCCTCGGGCACCTCGTCGTAGACCGCGCACCCGACGCTCGCTGTCGGCCCGTCCGGGTCGGCGAGTAGGTCGTAGACCGCGCGCTGCAGGGGCTCGACGGCGCTCACGGCAGCCTCGCGTCGAGCGCGGTGCGCACGTACGGGCGGATGTTGGAATGCGCCGCGGCGGCCGGGTGCAGGAACGGCTGCGCGGCCTGCCTGCTCGTGCCGTTCTCGACGAACACCCCGTAGTACGGCCCGGTGTGGGTGCCCACGGTCGCGGTCATGGCCTTGCGCTGCACGCGGATGGTGATGCCCTTGCGCAGCTCACCGGTAAGGACTGGCACCCGTCGGCGGGCCTCGTCGCGGACGTCCTTGCCCCACGCCTTGAGAGTGTCGGCAGCGATCTCGGTCGCCTGCACCCGCAGCGCGGCGAGCTGCTTCGCGAGGCGCCGGTCGCCGCGCACACTCACGGTTGTCGATGCCACGCGGGCACCCCCTACCTTGAATTGGAATCTGCTTCTGACTGCCGCTCCGCGTTGACGGCAGAAACCGGCCCTTCTCCTTGACTCAACTTCGCTTTGACAACAGCGGTCTTTTTGGCTTTTACGCGAGGCGGAAAAACAACTTCGAACAAGCGAAGCAAGATGGCAGTTGGCCAACTGTAAGTAATTCCAAGAGCCAAGCGAAAATCGCGCTCCCTCCGGACCCATCGCCTGCGTCCTCGAATTAACCGCAAAGCCTTCCTAGATCGGTAGGGAACAAGTTCAGCCGAATATGTATCGCGGAGCCAACAAACTCCAGCATGATCGATGTATTTAACCCAGTACCGCATGAAATCTACTGGAAAGAGTTTGTCTTTTCCGAGCAGAATAAGATCAAGGTAGGCGTGCGAATCGCTGTCAAGAGACATGAAAATAATGTCGCCGGAGGGTGCCATTAAGACACTTTCGCTAAAGGAAAACGCCCTGAACTCTCCCTCTGGAAAAAGCCTTCCGTCCTTCGGTGAAGCGTGTAGGCGAGCTTCACGCTCTGTCATGGCTCGCGAGACAACAGAAGGTCGAATTATCGGATACTCGGACTTGTTGTGAACCTTGATTTGAGCCGATGGGGTGGTTACCTTGCAAGATCCATCGGGTTTAACAAGATAATTGTACTGAATTTCCTGCCAGCAAATTACCTTCGATGCCTCGGCGCGTTCCTTTGCGCGACGATCCCTAAGTATGACATGGAGCGCAAGGAGTACGGATAAGCTAGCAAAGAGCGCTGAAGTCGTCTGCGGTATGACAGTCCATAGGTTTGGCTCCTGATTCATCCTCACGACCTATCCGCGTTTACAGTCTGATCTAACTGAAAGTGAAAACGTAGATAGGATACGGATCAAGCAATCCCCACGTGGCCGTGGTGCCGAACATCGCGCTGCAACTGATTGCGTTCTCCTACCCCTCGTGCTGCACGCTGCGACAGGCGGCGCGCAGATAGACCGGTTCGGACGGTTCGACGACCGACTCGACGTCGAGCACCAGGTCGTCGACGAGCAGCCGGTCGCCCCGTGCGACGTCGGCACCGGGCTGGGCGTAGATGTGATGCGAGATCACGGCGCCGGACTGCTGGGCGGTCTCCCGCTCGGCCGCCGACGGCTGCGAGCAGCGCACCGGAATCCGGCCGACCTCGACCCACACCCGCACCCACCCGCCGGAACCATCCGGTGTGGACGTGGCCCGCTGCACGATCGCGGTGCGGTTGAACAACTCGACGGGCACCTCGTTGACGTCGGTCACGGCCGCAGCCCTCGCAGCAGGCGCCGCTCGTAGTCGGTGAGCTCAAGGTGCCCGGTGCGACCGGCGCCGGTCGTCGACGACCAGGATCGGGCGTAGTCGCCGATCGAGAGGCTCGTCGTGGCCTGCGGGTTGACGAACACGCGCGCGGCGACCTGCACACACACCGCCCGCAGCACCGGCGGGGGTTCGGGGTGGCCGTGGTCGTAGGTGACCACGACCGACCGCGCCGCAGCCGGCCATGCCCCGCCGAGGCGGGTGAGGGTGCCCGCGTGGGACCACTCGTAGTCGTCGCCCTCGACGAGCTGCTGCCCGTATTCGGCGACGCTGGTGACCGCGGTGACCGGCAGCTCGGGCAGCAGCAGCACCCGGCCCTCGCCGGGCCCGCACACGTAGGTGTCGCCGGTGACGTGGTCGAGCTGCTGCCCGAGCTCGGCGCGGATCGCCTGCCCGGCCAGGTTGAGCACCAGGTTCGCCGCGTCGGTGTCGATGGTGGTGCGACGCAGGAAGCGCCGCAGATCCTCGGCGGTCGCGAACATCGTCGGCCCTTCCTGCGTCACGGGGCCTACTTGGACTTGCGCGACCGCGATACCCCGCGGTGCGGGGCCTCGGTCGTCGCGGTGCGCGGCTGCTCGGCCTCGGGCCGCGTGCTGGTGTCGCTGCCGAGCGGTTCGGCGTGCCCGGCGGCGATCCAGTTGCGGGCGAGGGTGTCGTCGACGTCGACGACCTGCCCGGAGGTGTAGCGGTGGCCGCGGCCGTCGGCGATCGCTGAGTCGGCGGTGATGCGGATGCGGGTGGTCATGGCGATCACGCACCGCCCGCCGCGGCGGTCTTGAGGATGCGCACCCGATCCGGGCGCACGACGTCGCCGCCGACGCGGAACCGGACCTTGAACCCGATCATCCCGTCTTCGGCGTACAGCTCTTCGAGCCGCTTGAGGGTCATGCCTTGGCGGTCGTAGATGCGGTAGGCCGAGGCGTAGTCGCCGAACGCGGCGATCGAGGCCCCCGCGGCGATCGCGGCAATGTCGTCCTGGTTGTGGACGGCGTAGCCGAGGAACGTGTTCGGGCGGCCCGCGATCACGCTCGGCTGCCACAGGTATTGGCCGTTCCCGTCCTTGACCTGTGAAATCGCGAGCTCGGTCGCGCTGGCCATGAGGAACGCGCCATTGCGGCGGGCCTGCGCGGGAACGGCGTAGATCAGCCTGCGCAGGTCGTCGAGCAGCGCGCCCGGCGCGTTGGCGTCGGTGCCGTTGTAGGTGCTGCCGGTGCCGGTGATCGTGGGGACTTCGCCGCCCGAGCTGAACAGTCCAACGGGCTGGTTGCTCGCGTGTCCGGCCCCGACCGCAAACCCGGTGTCTTCGGCCTCGGCGATCGCTCGGCTGAACGAGTCGCGCACGAACGCCTCAAGGTTGACGTCGGTGTCGTCGAGCTCGTCCTCGCCGATCTTCGCCAAGCCGTAGAGATCCTCAATGTAGGTCCACTCTTCGCGCGGCGTGCTGGGCATCGAGTCGGTGAGGGTCTGCTCGCCGGTTTCCAGCGAGCCCCACCCGACGGCGACCTCGTCCAGCGACCGGCGGCGAACCCGGTTCGACGTCGTGGGCCTGGTCGACGCGAGCCCGCGCATCACTGTCAGTTCCGGCAGCGACCGGTAGATCTCGGTTTCGAGATCCTCGGGCACCAGGATCTCGCCCGCCGCGTTCTCGACGAGCGCTCGCTGCTCGGGCGCCATTTCGCCCCGGCCGCGCCGCACGAACTGCAGGAACGCCGCCCGGCGCTGCTGGGACTGGTCGCCCTGTCCGTCGTCGGGGCGCGGCGCGGCGCGGTCGCCGTGCAGCGGTCGAGCCTGCTCGGCCTCCCGCTGTTCGAGCGCCTCGGCGCGGTCGATGCGCTCGGTCAGCTCCCGGAACTCGGCTTCGCCGCGGTCGTAGCTCTCCCGCTCGGTGGCGTCGAGGTTGCGGTTCTCGGCCTCGGCGGTCTCGGTGATGGCCCGCATCTGCTCGACGATCCGGGCGCGCTCCTGCCGGAGCTCCACGCTCGTGGGCATGGTGTCGGTCCCTTCTGCGTTGGGGTTCCCGGATCGACCGGGGTGCTTGAAACGGAACATAGTTACGACGCGAACTGTGTATGCTGCGCCGATGTGATAGAAGATCGAAAATCACGGTCGTCGTCGCGCAGGAAACGCAGCAACGGGCCTTTTAGAAGATTATGGATTCGAACAATTGCGAAGCTTCCCGACCTACGTCCATATACCGAACGAGGCTTCAATTCCGACGAGGCCATCCTCATATTCGAAGCGATCAGATTCAGTAATGGTCGACGGTTTTGGGTTAAATTCTTGATCGTATTTCCGTATGTTATGCTCTTTCAAGATTGGTCGCCGCTAGGGCAGCCTCAAATCAAAATATTTGCACTGCCGGGCCTTTTTGTTCTCGTTATTATCGTGACTGCTCTCACTGATGGATCGAAAGCCGAAGCTCCCCGACGTTTGATTCGCACTTTGGCAAATACAATTCACCTGCTGTCCACCTCTCCCATTGGTGAACAGAGAGAACCGCTTGACCTCAAAGGCAAGTCCAAGGATTTACGTCGCCTGCGGAAGGATCAGCGACGCTTGCGTGGCTTCGCGGCGAGGATCGCTGAAGAGCGGGCCATTATTCGCGGCCGTAGCCGACGTAGAGTCTTGCCGGAAGATTCCGATTGTGCACGCATAGTCCGCTGGGCTGCGGATCAGCCTTGGAATTGCCGCCGGTCAGCAGAGTCGCTAGAAGCTGCCACGCAACAACTCAAAAACGCCATTCGTGAGCCCTACGGTACGCCTTTCCGGCTGCATGTCAGAAGCGACGTTCCACCGCTGCCAGGTAGGACTAGTGGAGCATGGTGGCGCCTAACCGCCAGATTTCTGGCAGCTCCGCTCTTCGTGACAGTTGCAGGCGCCTGCGCAACTGCATTGTTGCGTTTTGTAGTCAAGTAGGTTCTAGTTGGCGTGTTGCGAAATTGTGTCCTTTGCGACCGCCGGTAGGTGGCCCGCGCCGGGCTGGAAGCCAGCGGGTAGATACAGCACCTCAATTTTCAAGATCGAGGAAGGGGGTTGTTTCCGGTAATTGGCAAACAGCACAGAAGGAGAGCGAGCTTCGGTGATATTGCACGAGTTGCAAAGCAAGCCGCGAATTGTTCCGCTCGCGTGGTCGTGATCCCGAACGAGGCGACCCCGTTTCGGCACTTCGCCGCATACGGCGCACCGATCGTTGTGCCACCGCTCCAACGTCGCGTAGGAGGCACGCTGCTCCGGTAGAACGTGCGAGTCCGATGTTGGGGTGAGTGCCGCCTCGGCTCGAAGTTGATCGAGCGTCACCGGGTCGGCGGGCCAGGACCAGCATGCTGGCTGCAGCATGGTCGCTTCCGGGGCCAGATCGGGGAGGGACGGCTTACATGACCGGCACAACTTCGCCTTAACTGCCTGAACTCCATAGCGAGCAATTCGGGTCTGGACTTCGTGGACACTGAGCCACTGCGCACCGCCCGAAGCTTCGTGTATGAGCTCTTCGAAGACACGGCCCATGTTCCCTCCGCAGTGGTCAAAGAGCATGGCGAACTCGTGCAAGCTCTCGGGAAACCGTGGCGGGGTCGGTCGCCCTGGATGATGGCACTCCCGTACATGGATCTTCCCGTTGGTGAGGATGTACGGGTATCCCGCCGGATCGAACTGCGCTTGCTGACTATTCCACTGTTGAACAGCCTCTTCGTGCCGTGCACGTGCGTCGTCGTAGTGCTCCGATGCACGGTCACATTCACCGCAGCACCCGCTGTCCCACAACGTCGCCTGGCGAAGCTTGTTCCGCACAGTGTTCGCGTCGACATCTCCCTCGGCGATGCGTTCCAACATCCACAGCACAGTCGGAACATCGATCGACCAGTGCTCGGTGGGACCGCCCGAGAGGCACGTTAGTACCGACTCTTCGAAACGATGCCCGTTGAACTCCATTGGGCGTCGAATATTGCGACCACGCATGAGGCTCCTTGCATTCGTCGGGCGGTTCCCAGCCACGGCGGATCATAGGAAGGCGGTCGGACAAACTTCGTTCAAAGCTGCGCGAGCAGGCCGAGCTCCCTTAGCTTGTGCTGGTGCAGGCCGAGCGGCACCTCGTCGCCGCCGGGGTGGGTGAGGTGTTCGGTTGCTTGCGACCGCAGCTCGGCGGACGTCTGCGGGAACGCTGGGTAGGTCACGACCGACACGTCACCGCCGTCGAGATCGATGCCGTACACCTCGTGCACGTCACCGGCCCAGCCATGCGCGGTGATCCAGAACCCGAAACTCATTTGGTTGAGGTCGCCGCGGTCGAGCAGCTCGGCGACGTCGCGGGCATAGGACACGTTCGCCATGTCGGCGGCGACCGCGACCCCGCCCTCGTGCTCGGTGAGGGTGAGCGTGCCGCTCGCGGTGCGGGCGAGCAGTAGATCGGGGTTGTGGTTGACCAGAAAGCGGACGTCGGGCGAAGTTTCGAGGGTGCGCGAGGCGGCGCCGGGCATGATCCGCTCGCGCCACCCGCCCATGTCGCCCGAGAGCTGGTCGTAGACGATCGCCTGCCCGTGGAAGGACAGCCGGCCGTCGTCGCTGGCCCGCTGTACCTGCACACCAGACAGCGGGAAGGCGCGCAGCTCCCGGCCGGTGAGGACCGTGGTTGTCATGGTTTCCCTTCCGTGTCGCGCTGCTGGTCGAGTTCGGCGGCCACGGCGCGCAGCAGGGCGACGGTGGCGGCGACTCCGCCGTGCACGGTGTCGCGTTCGGTGTCGATGACCAGCACGCCGAGCTCGTGCTCGCGCTCGGAGTCGCCCAGCCGCACCCGCACCGCGAGTTCGCGCGGGCTCATGTGAACGTCACCGTGCAGTCGCATCCGGCGACCTCGTCGACGCCGAGCCGGTGATCGCGTGGCCAGCGGCCCCGCCGCCCGCCGACGGTGAACTGCTCATCGATCGCGACGGTCTGCCCGTCGGCGGCGGCATGACTTGGCCGGGTCTCGGTTCCGGTGCTGCGCCACGTCTTCGACTTCGCCCCGGCTTGGCGGGCTGCCTCGTGACGGGCGAAGTTGGTGACCTCGTTGACCCGACCGCGGGCGAGCTCGCCCGAGCGGGTTTCGATCAGCCGGGCGAACAGCTCGACGAGCGCCTCGCGGCCGGTGTCGTCGTCGGCGAGTGCCTCGCGGACGTCCTTGGTGATGGTGGTGAGGATCGTGTCGGCGGCGTGGTCGGCGTTGGTTTCCAGGTACGCCCGCGCCCACTCCACACGGAACGCCCCGCCGAGGGCGTGCGCGACGTCGTTGCCGACCGAGGCGGCCAGGGGCAGCGCGAGGTCGAGCAGCAGCGCGGCGAGCCGTTCGACCCACGAGGGGTCGCCGAGCTCGGCGTGCACGTCGGTGGCGTCGCGGGTCCGAGGTGCGCCGTGCACGGCGAGCACCTGGTCGCGGAGTTCGGTGAACAGGTCGGCGAGGGCCTCGCGGTGGCGGGTGACGTCGCCGGGTGCCTCGTCGGCCGGGGCGAGCGCGGCCCGCCGCTCGAACCGCGGGGCGGCGAGCGCGGCGCGCTGCACCGCGGGGGCCGTCTCTCCTGCGGGAACCATGTTGACCGGCGAGAGGTAGGTGTCGCCGTCGGCGATCGGGTCCTCGTCTTCGGCCTTCCTGACGTCGTTCGCGCTCAACCATCCCCATTGGCGGCCTTGGGCGTAGGCGTTGTAGCGGCTGGCAATGTCGCCGCGCACGAGTTCGTCGGTGTTGAACCGCAGGTAGATGTCGGCGGCGCCGATCCCGCGCAGACGGGCGGTGACCTTTTCCAGCCGGACGAGCCACGGCTGCAGCGCGTAGACGACGTAGCCGAGCGACTGCTGCTCAATGCCCGAGCCCCAACTCGTCGACTTCTCGACGTCGCCGATCATGTGCGGCGGAACCCCGTAGATCCCGGCAATGTCGGCGCGGGTGAGTTTGTGGGTGTCGATGAACGCCGCATCGGCCGGTGACAAGCTGACTTTCTCCCACCGGGCCCCGGCTTCCAGGATCGCGAGCCGATGCGACCGGTCGAACCCCTCGTGCAAGTCGCGCCACTGCTGCTCAAGCCGTTCGTAAGCTTGATCACTGAGCTCGTCGGGCACACTGACGACCCCGCCGGGCGAGGCGTCGCGCTCGAAGAACCCGCCGATGTACGAGGCGGCGGCCCACGCGGTACCGACCGACTGCCGCGCGAGCCCGATTGGCGACAGGCCCTCAAGTCCTAGGCCGAGCGCTCGGTAGTGCAGCATGTTCTCGGCGCCGACCAGGCCCCGGCGTTCGGTGATTGGCGCGAACTCGTCATCGGCCAGCGTGACCGCGTAGACCAGCCGACCCGAGTCGGTGCGGCGCGGCTCGACGCTGGTCGGTGCGATCGGCCACAGCCCGACCGGATCGCCGCCGCGGTTGCGCTGAACGTAGGCGTAGGCGTTGCCGCGCAACAGCTGCCAGGCGAGCAGCTGCCGAAAGAACTCAGCCGAGTCGAGGTTCGGGTTCGGGGCGTCGGTGATCAGCGGCACGAGCGGGTGATCGTCGACGCGGACCCGGCCGCCGGACTGCGCGCGGTACACGCCGACCGGCAGCATCGATCCGGTCTCGGACAACAGCCGCACGCAGGAGTAGACCGCGCCGATCTGCAGCGCTTTCTCGGGCGTGACCGACACGCCCGCGCTGCTGCCGTTGCCGCGCAGGGGCGGCATGGCGCGGCGGTTGCTGCTGCGGTGCTCGGCGCCGCGGCGGTTGAGTGCGTTGCGCAGGAACGGCATTCGCGTCTCACCTCCACCGGACGTTGCCGACGACGAGCAGCACCAGGCCGAGCACGACGAACCCGGCGATCGCCGAGGCGAGGAACCCGGCGACGACGAACGCGGCGAGCCCGGTGACCTCCGCGCCGATCTGCACCGCCTCAACCAGCGCCGTCCGCGAGGCTGAGCCGGGTGCCGGCCGCGCCTGCGCGGCTTCCCGCCGCCGGGAAGGCAGCAAGGCGGCGGCCCACGTGGTGAACACGGCCCACAGCCGGGCAATGCGGCCCGCTTCCGGTGTCGCTGTGGTCAACGTGATCACCCTCCGATGACGCGAATTCGGGGCTCGGGTTTGGTTTCCGGCCCGGACCGCAGTAGGTGCATGGCGAGGGCGTTGAGCCCCGAGATCGTGCCGTCGATGCGTTTCGCCGAGGTGCGGGTGTCCGGTTTGACGGGGCGCACGTTGCCGTTTTCGTCGCTGCGGACCTCGGTGCAGTCGATGCAGTACCGCAGGATCGGGTTCCCGCCGTGGCGGACGCGACCGGCGAGCACGAGTCGTTCGAGCGCCTTGCTCGGTGGGGACAGCGAGGCGTAGCCCTGCCGCACCGGTTCGAGCACGAGGCCGTCGTCGGCGAGCTCGTTGATCGTCTCGGTGGCGTTCCACGGGTCGTAGCCGAGCGCGGTGATCGGCCACCGGCGGTTGATCTGCGTGATGAGGTTGCGCACCGCCCGGTAGTCGACGACGTTGCCCTCGGTGGTGCGCAGCAGCCGCCCGAGCGGCCCCGGCTGCTCGGCCCACCGGTCGAACGGCACGCGGGTCCGCCGCGCGATGGCGGCGACGTTGTCCTCGGGAAGCCAGAAGAACGGCACCCACACGTGCTCGCCGTCCGGGTCACCGTCCGGCGGTGGAAACCACAAGCTGAGCGAGGTGAGGTCGGTCGTAGCCGACAGGTCGAGCCCGGCGAAGCACGGCCGTCCGTCGAGCGCGTCGAGGTCCACCAACCCGGCGCCCGCGTCCCACGCCGACAGGTCGAGCCAGCGGGCGCCGGTCTTGGTCCGCACGTTCAGGTGCAGCCGCAGGAATTCGTTCAGGTAGCCGGGCGTCACCCGCGCCCGGTTCGCCTGCCGCCGCAGGTAGTCACGCGAGACGGTGAGGCCGAGACCGGGGTTCGCCGCTTCCCACGTCGCCTCGTCGAACGGGTCGGCGGCCGGGTCGGCGGCGAACACCACGCCGAATGTGCTCGGGTCGTCGACGTGCCCGCCGTGCAACGCCTGCAGGTACTCGTACTTCTCCGCGAAGATCGTGTTCGTGGTGCCGTCGTCGGCGGTCGAAATGATCCACACCAACGGCTGCACCCGCGAGCCCGTGCCAGTTTCCAAGGCGTCGACGAGCCCGCGGTGCTTGTGCACGTGTAGCTCGTCGATCACGGCGCCGGACACGTTGAGCCCGTGCTGCCTGCCGCCGTCGCTGGACAGCGCCCGGAAGATCGCCGAGGTCGGCGGGTACTCCATCACCGACCGCTTGATACCGCCCGCCGCGCGCTTGCGGATCGCCGACGACGTCTCGGCCATCGCCTTGGCCGCGTCGTAGACCCGGCGGGCCTGCTGCCGGTCACCGGCCGCGGCATACACCTCGGCGCCCGCTTCCCGGTCGGCGCACCACAGGTACAGCGACAGCACCGAGGCGAGGGTGCTTTTCCCGTTCTTGCGGGGAATGAGCACGATGACGGTGCGGATGATCCGCGTCCCGTCCGGGTGTTTCCAGCCCAGCGCGGGCCCGACCTGGTAGCGCACCTGCCAGTCGAACAGCCGCACCGACGCGCCCGCCCACTTGCCGAGGGTGTGCCGCAGCAGCAGGCAGAACCGCAGGAACCTCTCGACCGCGCTCGGGTCGAACCACGCGCCCTCGACGAACCCCGGCGCACCCGGTTCGGGTGTCGGTTCCGGTGTGGTGAGGAACGGGGCGCCGGTCCACCCGGTACGTTCGATCAGCCCAGCCTCGGCCCACTCGTCGAGCTGGTCGGCCCACTGCTGCTCAGTCCAGCAGCGCCGCGCCGTCATCGTCTGCGTCTCGCTCGGGCAGCGTCATCCGCAGCCGGGTGTTCGGCGTGGTGCCGAGTTCCTTCGCCAACGCCTGCAGCGTCGAACAGGCGTCGCGATAGACCTGCCATGCGGGGTTTTTCACCCACCCGCGCTCGGGGTTGTGCACGACGAGCCCGTTCTCGTCGATGAGGGTGCGGGCCTGCACCCACCGCGACCAGGCGTCGCAATACGCGGCCAGCACCGCCCGGTCGAGACGGGCGAGGATGCCCAGCTTTCCGAGCTCGGGCACGACGCGCCGCCACTCGGCGCGGGCCTCCCGGTCAAGCCAGCTCGGCGGGTTCGGGGCCTGTGGCGCGGCCTTCACCGGCCGACCGGCCCCGGCCCGCGGCGGGGTGCCGCGCAGGTGCCGCACGTTGTCGGCGGCGGGCAGCGGACCACGCAACCCCATCGCACACACCCCTCTCGATCACTCTTTGCTCGCGCCGGCCAGAGCGGAACGTGACGACGTAAAGCACCCCGAAACCGGCGTTTCCGTGCGGAGCACCCCCCGCCCGGTCCAGAACCCCCACGTCGCGGAAGATCCACACCCCCCACCCGGTCACGAGTCGTGATCGCGTGCGCGCTGCACCGCGAACCACTCATCGATGAGCCCGTGCCATGCCGCGGGGCGATCTGCTGCTCGGGCTCGGGCGTGCGCGGTGTCGGCGGTGACGTCGAGGCGGATCACCTCGGCCCCGGCGACGAGCGTCTCGGGGTTGTGGCTGGTGGTGGTGATCCAGGCGCGGCCGAGGTGGCTCGGCCTGCGTAGCCGGGCGAGCACTGCCTCGCGGGCCTCGACGGCGAACGGCTTGAGCGCCTCGGGGTGGTCGTGCGAGTCGGGTGAGCCCAGCGCGGCGGCGAGCAGATCAAAGTCGACGACGAGCTCGCCGGGCCGGGCGTGGGTGCGGGCATAGGTGGTCTTGCCTGCGCAGGGTGGGCCCGCGATGACGGTGACCGGGGTGAGGGTGCCGGTGGCGGCGCGGTGGTCGGTGGCGGTCTTGGCGTCGTGGCAGGGCTTGGTCATGCCGCGGACGTTGGCGCGGTCGAACGCGAGCTCGGGGTCGCCGTGGTGGTCGCGGATGTGGTCGACCACGGTCGAGATGCCGCCGCAGCCGCAGGCGCACAAGGGTTCTTCGCTGAGCACCTGGTCGCGGAGCGCGGCCCACCGGGGGTCGCGGTAGACCCACCGCCACTCGGACCGGCGTTTGATGCCGCGGTCTTGGCTGCGTCTGCAGTCCGGGCAGGGGCGGCCGGTGCGGTCGGTGAAGCGGGTTCGGCAGGACGGGCACCGCGAGGCGGGTTTCGTGGGCATGCGTGCTCAGGCGTAGGTGCCTTGCTCCCCTCTTCCGGGCCCGAGATGATCACGGTTATGGGGAACGATCCGAGTAGTTGGTTCATCGCGCTCATCGGAACGATCGCGGGCGTCGTGGGGGCGATCGCCGCGGTTCTACAACTACTTCAGAAGCGTAAGAAGGGGATAGCCCCGAAGCGAAGTTCAACGCCACCACCTGTGTCGACAGCGCCGACGCTCGCGCACGCGACTGGCACGAGCAGCGACGTGTCGTGGCTGTCTGACGCCGATCTCGTAGCGTTTCAGTCCGTGGTTCCCGAGCTTGCTGACATGAACCTCGACGAGCTGCGCGCCACGGTCGCCCAGTTGCCCGCGGGTGTCCTCGCCGAGATGCGGGCGGACATGCGCACGCCCATCGACACCGACATACGTGAGTCGTCGGTCGGCATGATTGCGGTGTCCGTTTTCGCTGCGTTCTTGGAACTTCTCGCCTGGGTCGTCGCTGCTGCAGCTGACTTCCAGCCGATGAGCGCGCCTATCTTCCTCACGTTCGTGGTGCCTGTGCTTGCGGGAGCACTGGGAGTGCTCCTCAGCCTGATCTACATCTTCTTCTCAATGATGGAAGTCGACTGGGTCGGAGCCCTCGCGGCAGCCGTAGGGGCCTGTTTGTGCCTCGGGGTAGTCCTAACAAGTCTGCACTTCACTGGTTTGATCACACTGCTATGAGCAGGAGACCAGGCCCGTGATCAGCGAACGCGCGTGAAAGGGATCTCGTACCGAGAACACCCGGTGAGGCATCGGGATAAACCGTGCTTTGAGCACACGTCACCTGAGCACCGCCATTCTCACCACGACCACGGCCGAATGTCGACGACCACGGGGAAAGTCGGCCGGTCAGTGTCCACTCTGGTGTGTGGCTGACGCATCGAGGGGTTCGCAGCCCAGCACCGCGGCGAGGTGTTCGAGGTGCGTGGTCGGCCACTGGTGGCCACAGGACAGGCAGGTGCAGCCCGTCGTGCCATCGACCCACAACGCGGGCTGCAGCACCGCCTCGCCGGTCGTCGGATCGGTGCGGTACACGGTGCGGACTTCGCACACCGGGCAGGCCGCGGCCAAGTGCAGCCGTCGGGGCGGGTCGAGCACCGCGAGAATCGAGCGGACCCAATCGGAGAGGAACCGGTGAATCGGCACCAGGTCGTCGAGCTCGGTCAGCGCACCGGCGGCGCGGGCGATCGTGTGCACCCGCTGCCGCAGGTCGGCCGGTGGTACCTGCTCGGTGAGGTAGCGGCACCACGCCGACGATTCGACCTCGATGCGGGCGAGCAGGTCGACGACTTCCAGCGCGACCGGCGCGGTAGCGGGCCCGCGGCGGGTGCCGCTGCGGGTGGCGCCGTGCTGCCGGGCGGCGGCGAGCTGGTCGAGCAGCGGCGCGGCGCGGTGCGCCGTGGTCGAGCCGTCGTCGCGCAGTAGCAGCCGCCGCGCCGGGTCGGCGAGCTCGGCGGCGGCGTCGCGAATGTCGTCGTGCAGGGCTCGGGTGGTGCGGGCGTCGGCGACGCGGTGCGCGGTCATCGCGGGCTGTTCTCCTGTGCTGGGGTCGTTCCGTATCCGGCGGCGCGGAGCAAGAGCACCAGGGCGCCGAGTTCGAGACACACCAGCGCGCGAGCAGCGTCGCTGGTGTAGAGCTGGGCGGTACCGCCGTGCGCGGCAGCGAACAGGCCGTGCAGGTCGGCGACGGTGATGTAGGCCCACCAACGGCCGGGGTTGGCGTAACCGGGGCGGCGCTCGACGAGCACCCCGAGGTCGGCCCCGACCGCGGCGGCTTTGTCCTCGACTTCGGCGAACCATGCCGCGATGCGGTGCGAAGCGTCGTACTTCACCGACCACACCAGTCCGGGCGTTTCACGAATGTCGAGCGGGTCGGCGGCGGTGCGGGTGGCGGTGCGATAGCCGTTGTTGACGTAGCGGTCGGCCTTGGGCCACCCGTGCTCGTTGAGGTAGCGCGCGACCCGGCGCTCGGTCTCGATTCCCTTGCGCCGGTTCGACCGGCCTCGCGCTGCTGCGGTGGTGGTCACCTCGTGCACCTTCCTGCGTCGGGTTCGGGATTCTCGCGGTCGCGGTGCTGTGCGCGGCCGGGTCACTGCGCCGGGGCCGCTTCATCGGGCAGCCGCACCTCGCCGCCGTGCAGCGCCGCCCGCAGCAGCGCCGAGGCGAACCGGAGCAGCCCGAGGTCGCCGCGGTGGTCGGCGAGGGTGTCGTAGTGGGCGCCCAGCGATCCGGCCGCGCCGGGGCTGAGGGTGATCTCGACGTCGGTCTCGGTGTTGCGATGCGGGGCGAACTTCTGTTGCAGCTCGACGAGGTCCGCGGCATAGGGCGGGTGGGCCTCGGGGGCGGCGTAGCCGAGTTCCTCGTGCGCGTACTCGTCGGTTTCCCGAGCGAGCCATCGCGCGGCCCGAGCGGACACCCGGACGACAACCATGAGCGTCTCCTTTCGTCGCGACGTGCAGGGCTAGAACGGGGCCGGGTCGACGGTGTACGGGTCGAACCCGATGACGGTGCCGCCGAACGCCTCGGCGAGGGTGAACAGCGCCGTCGACTCCGGTTCGCCCAGCGGCGCCGGAAGGTCATCGGCCTCGCGGCGGCGGGCGCGCTCGACGAGCCGCGCGATCACCGGGGCGTGGGCAGCGTCCACACCTTCCGGGGCAGGTGGGGTGTCGCAGTGGTGCGCCACCAGCACCGGCGGGCGGGGCCGCCGCGCATCGCCGTCGATGCGGCCCGCGGTGCGCACAGCGAGCCCCTCGGCGATGAACGCGAAGCTCGACCGCCCGGATAGCCGGGCGGCCAACTCGGCGCGCGGGGTCACCGGTACCGGGTCGACGCGGTAGGGCAGGCCCTCGGCGTGCCCGGTCAGCTGCAGCCGGCCACACCGCGGGCAGGGTGCGCACCGGGGCCGGGTGGTGATGAACGAGCGGGTGTCGGTCATGGTCGGTTCTCCCTGGTCACGCAGCGGTTTCGGGTGTGCGGGGGGCAGGAGGGGGCAGAGGGGGCAGGTTTTCCACCCTTTTTCCTGTGCGCGCGATCGGGGGAAGAGGAACTTGCCCCCACCTGCCCCCGTGCCCCCTTCACTCGTCCCACCTCGTCAGGCGGGCGCCGGTGAACCCGCGCATCCCGCGGCGTTTGGCGGGCTGCAGTGGGTGCCCGTAGACCTCGACGGCGGCGGCCTCGACGCGCTCGTAGAACGCTGCGGCGCTGCCGGTGTGGTGGCCGTGCTGCTCGGCCCACCGCTGCCATTCGCTGTAGAGGCTTTGCCGCGGCAACCAGGTGTGGCGGTCGGCGGTTGTGGAGTCGGCGAGGAACGCCCGCACCGGGTCGGCGACTTCCCGGAACTCGCGGGTCGCGGCCTCGACCGTGGCGGGCGGGTCGAACGAGCCGCGCCGCATGACTCGCTGCAGCCCGGCCACCGCGTGAGCGAGCAAGCCCTGCAGCTCGGCGGGTGCGTGTAGCCGGGCCTCGATCGAGCTGTCGGCGGTGCCCCGTGGAAAGTGCGCGGTGAAGGGCAGCACGAGCCACCGGGAAAAGAACCCTTCCGAGGTGTCGGCGGTGCGAGGGAGCGCGTTGAACGCGGCGACCATGAGCGCCCGGCAGGTGAAGGTGAACGGCTGGCCGTACTTGCGTTCGGCGGTGATCGCGTCGCCGCCGGTGATCTGCTTGAACGTCTCGGTCGCCTTGAACACCTTGGGGTCGACGTCGCCGACGAGGTTCGCGAGCTTGCCGTGCAACTCGGCGGCCCGAAACCGGTCCTCGTCGAGTGCTTGCGGGGTGACGGCTGACAGGTTGGCCGCGCCGATGAGGTCGCCCAGCAGCCGGAGGAACGTGCCCTTGCCGTTGCGTCCGCGCCCGTAGAGCAGGATCGCCAGGTGCAGCGGGTTTCCGTTGAACAGCGCGTAGCCGATGACCTCGTGCACGAACGGCACCGCTTCGGCCGGGAACACCTCGCGCAGCCATGCGTCGATGGCCGGGCAGGTGGCCTCGGGGTGCCATTCGACGGGGATGCGGGCGAGGTTGGGCACCTCGGGGTCGTGGGGATGCAGGCGCCCGGTGCGCCAGTCCAACAACCCATTCGGCACGTTGAGAAATCGGGTGTCGAGTCCGGCGTCGGTGAACTTCGGTTCGCGTGAGCGCAGCACGTCGAGCACGTTGCTCGTGTGGGATCGCCGGTAGCGATCACCGACGAGTTCGACCACGCGGGCGGTCACGATGCGTTCGCCGTCGCCGCGCCACGCGCCGCCGGTGTAGCGGTAGAGCTTGCCCGCCTCGTCGGTGGCGACCGGCCCGTAGGTCTCGACGGCTTCGGCGAGCGCCACGATCCGCACACCGGTGTGCCGGTCGAAAAACGTCTCGGGCGAGACCACGGGGGCCGGGGCGAGCGCGGCCGAGCCGTCGACGGCGAGCGGGGTGATCGGGGCGGGTTGCTGGCCTCGGTCGGCGTCGACCTTGGACCACCAGCGAGCGACCTCGTCGGCGAGCCGGTCGCCGTACTTCTCGCGGCTGGGCGGGTAGTTCGCGGCGATCGAGAGGGTTTGCCCGTGGCTGAGCCCGGAGTCGTAGCAGGCGGCGACGAGGCGGGCGTGCGCCTTGGACCGGTCGAGCGTGTCGGGGTGGTCGAGGGCAGCCTGCACACGCCGCGGTAGCGGGTCGGGCGCGGCTTCCAGCAGCACCGGCCGCACCGGTGCCCCGGCCCCGGCGGCGGGGGCGTCGAGGGGAATGCCGAGCAGCTCGGCGAGCTCGGCGGGTTCCCACACCCGCCCGGACCAGTGGCCGGCGTCGGTGACCAGGCTCGGCGGAGTGGTCTTGTGGTTGCGGGTTCCGGGCATCCGCAGCAGGGACTCGTCGGACCACTTCGCGTCGCCGCCGAGCCGGTCGGCGAGGGTCTTGTTCAGCCGGGTGTGCAGCCCGAGGTCGACGGGTTCGGACAGGGGCACGTAGATGTGCTGGTGTCCGGGTTGGCCGCTGTGGACGGTGTAGGGCTGCAGGGCGGCGAGCAGCTCGGGGTCGGCGGGGTCGCCGTCGAGGTCGGCCCAGCACACCGCCGGGGGTAGCGCGTCACCGCGGCGGCGCCGGTCGGTGTACCGCACCGCGGGGCACACGTAGATGTCGACCCGTTCGCCGCTGGCGTCGAGGTGGGTGAGCTCGGCGTGCAGCTGGTCGGCCTCGGCGGGCCAGGCGAACCGGGTCTCGGCCCATTCCTCGTGGGTGTAGGTGCCGCGTTCGTTGACGTAGCCGCGGTAGCCGAACGCCAAGGCCAGGTATCCGGGGCGGTCACCGAGCACGGCGGCGGCGTAGGTGGTGGGCAACGGCATCGCAAGCGGGCCTTTCGCGAACGGCGTGAACGGGGCGGCGGTGTCGAGGGGTGCGGTCAGGTGCCGCACCATCCCGAGTCGCAGCCGCCCGCGCCGTCATCGACCAGGGGCAGCAGTTGCACGCCCTCGTCGACGACGTGCCGGAGCGGTTTGCCGTAGCGCGTCAGGTACACCGGGTCTTTGCCGAGGGCTGCCCGGCGCCGGTTCAGCGTGTCCTCAAGGTGGGTCGCGCGGTCGAACAGCTCGGGCTCGTCGGCGCGCTGCAGCTCCCACGTGTTCACCCGGTGCAGCGGGCAGAAGAAGCACGCCGATTTGATCGGCACCGGGAGGCAGGTGAAGTTCGAGCGGCGCAGTTGCGCGGCGACCGAGGGGTGCTGTTGGTCGACGGTCTGCCGCAGCCGCCGGGCTAGCACCGGCGGGAGCGGTTGTGTGGTGATCAGGCGGGCGCAGTCGGTGCGGTGCATCCCGAGGTCGAGCAGCGGATACTCGATCCGCTCGTGCGCCTCGGCGTGGCGCTTGTTGGCGCGCTCGATCTCGTCGACGGAAATGCCGATGTTCACCGTCGCGGGGTTCTCGGGGGTGGCGCCGTGTTCCCGTAGCCACCGGCCGACGACCTTGATCTTGAAATCCGCGGTGCAGGAACGGGTGCCGGGTGCCCCGTTGGACATGCGGACCGGAATCGGCAAGCTGCGCGATCCGGGGCGCATGAGGCGCTGCCACAACGTCTCGGGGGCGCCGTTGCGCTTGACCCGGTCGAGCCGGTACACGGGAACACCGCGCTCGGCGGCCCACGGCACCGCGATCTCGCGGACGTAGGCCAGCGTGCCGGGGTGCTCGCTGTCGTCGCCGGTGTTGGCGAACAGCGCCGCGTCGATGCGCAGGCGTCCGGTGGCGGCGAGCACGAGCATGGCTGTGGACTGCACCCCGCCGCCGTAGGAGATCACCGAGAGACTCATGGTCACCGTCCCTTGTGGTTGAGCCGTTGCTGCCGGGCACGCCCCGTCCCCTCGTCGAGGCGTGCCCGGTCACCTCGGCTCACGCCGCGGGCGGGGTCTGTCCTCCGCTGATCTGCTGCAGCAACGCCTGCACCGCCGGGTCGTTCGGGTTGATCGCCTGCTGCGGCATGGCCGGCTGCGGTGGAACCGGCGCGGCCTGCGGCTGCTGCTGCGCCACGGTGGCGGGCGGTGTCGCCGGTACTGCGGGCTGCGGCTGGTCGGCCCCCGCGGCGGCGCGCTGCGCCCGCTCGGTGTCGAACCGGTCCGGGTTGGCCTGCGCCCACGCGGCGGCCTTGTCCAGCTCGGCGCCGCCCAGGGCTTCAACCGTGATGTAGGAGTTCCCGCCCGAGGCCGAGCCTGTCCACACCAACTTGATCGGGATGGCCTGCCCGACGTACGCCTTGAGGTTGTCGACGACGGCGCCATTCATCCACAGCACGTCGACGAAAACCGAGTTCGTCGTGAGGTCGGCGACGTCGAGCACGACCGCCTCGCCGCCGTCGGGCTTGTAGCCCTTCTCATTCGGGTTGCTGTTGAACTTCGTCTTCACGCCGGTGCGGTGCTCGCGCACCTGGACGATCAGCGGCTTGTCGACGGCTTCCTTAGCGGGCAGACGGTCGCCGGTGGAGTTCTCGCGCGGGGCGAATCCGGTCAGTTCCATGATGTTCCTGTTCTCCTGGTTGGTGATCCCTGAGCCCGCCCCGGTCGGGGGCGAGGGGTCTAGCGGGCCATGTGTCCGGGGCAGGTCGCGCCGACCGGCGTGCCGGGGGCGAACCACGGGCACCAGGTGCACCGGTGCCCGGTCGCGGCCGGAATGTGGCCGTAGTGGTCGGGGTGGCGGTCGACGTCGAGGGCGCACGCCGCTTCGAGCACCCGGTCGTGCCGAGCGAGGGCCTCGGCGGCGATCGCTGGGTCGAACGGCTCGGCCCACACGTGCAGCCCGGCCAACATGCCGCCGCGCGGGTAGAACGCGAGGCAGACCTCGCTCACCGGCAGGCCGAGCCGGGCAAGGCCGACGCCGTAGAGGTGTGCCTGCGCCCGGTACTGCTGCGGGGGCCCGTTGCGCTTGTACTCGCGCATCGCGGTCTCGCCGACGACCTTGTGATCGATGACTCGGGCGGTGTCGACGTCGTAGAGGTCGCACGAGCCCGACAGGCCCTCGCGGATCGTGACCCGCGTTTCGACGAGGTAGCGGATTCGGCCTAGCCAGGTGTTGGCGGCGAGGAACGCCTCGGCGAGCCAGGCGTGCACCGCGGTTCCGACGATGGCTGGCCACGGGTCCGAGCCGGTGTTCACCCGCTGCTCGCCCATGAGCCGGTACGCCAGGCGCCGCGGGCACGGCTCACCGATCTCGGACGGGCCGAGCGACGACTGCAGGCTGCGCGGCGCGAGCTGGTCGTGACCGCGGATCACCTGCCGCAGGGTGTCGGCGGCCGGGTGCTCGCCGCGGGCCGTGGCGGTGCTGAAGGTGGCGAGCTGCATCGTCACTCACCGACCAGCGTGAACCGGTAGCTCGTGTGCTCGCTGGTGTACCGCTCGGCGATCTCGGGGTGATCGTGGCGGAACGCCTTGGTGTTGAGCCTGCGGGAGACCACCGGCGTGTACTTGATCGCGGGTTCGCCGCCGATCGTGCCGACCTGCGCCCCGGCGCCGCTGAGGTGCTCGACGAGTTTCTCGCGCACGGCCTCGGCGGTCTCGGTCCACTTCGCGGCGTTGTCCTTGGCGTAGCGGTACACCTTGACCCACTCGGCGAGCTCGTCGACGGCGGTGCTCGCCTCGGCAGCGTGGCCGGTCATGAGCGAACCTCGGCGCGCACGTCGCAGTGCATCCGCACGAGGACCGGCACGAGCTGCGAGAGTCCGCCGAGGCCGTGCTCGTGGGCGTACGCGACGAGCAGATCGCCGAGCCGGTCGGGCTCGTTGTTCAGGGCGGCCACGACGGCGCGCATCGCGATGACGAACACGGGCGGGGCCTGGTCGACGTCGCCGTGCAGCGAGTCCAGCACCCACAGCCCCTCGCAGTCCGGGCGACCGCACACACAGGTCCGGTCGGTGTGCTCGGTGATGACGGCGGCGATGCTGGTCGCCCCGGCGGCGGCGAGGTCGAGCAGAGCGCGCTCATGGTCGCCGGTCTCGATGCTGTAGGTGGTGATCAGCACGGCGGCGAGCAGGCGCTCGCGGCGTTCGATGGCCTCGGTCGCCCGCAGGAACAGGGCGGTACTCGCGGCGGCGCGATCACTGGTGTGGGGCGTGGTCTCAGAACGCGAAGAATTCTCAGTGTTCATGCTGTGCTCGCTTCCTGGGAATGGATTTCTCGCAGGGCGTGAGGGGGAAGCACACGCACGTGTCTCGGACCCGAGACGAAACGATGTTATGAGCGCCGTTCAGCTTTGTCCGAATAGGCCGAATTGATCAGCGCTGGCCGATGCATTCGGCGGAACGTTCAGCGGTTCGGCCGCCCGGCTTGCACCCTTGCTTCTGCGCGGCCTGCCGACGCCTGCGCGAGGCGAGCAACGTCGCTTCGCGGTTTCGATCTTCCAACCAAGCGCGAATCGCGCCGATCTCGATTCGCCCCTTTGTCCATCCTCGTGGCGGCTGGATCACAACCAGTCGGCCCGCGCTAATCTCGCGCCGGAGTTCACGCAAACTAATGCACATGATCTCCGCAGCCTGCTCGTAGGTGACCCGCTCCGACAGAATGTCGGCGATCTCCTTCTCGCTCGCCACCATCGTGCCTTTCCCCCTTGATCAAGACATGCATTACCGCCACCGGAATGCGTTGGGGCTGCGAAAGCGGAACGTATGCCCTACGTGTGCGCGGCTACAGACTCCCCACATTGTTGCGCCTGCGCGCCGCTCGCTTTCGCTAGTGTGTTCGGTTCGTAGCTACAGCCTTACTGCTGATCGGTCCGAGTTCAAGGACATCCGCGAATGTTGGCCGGGCAGCGACAAGGCAGCGTGAGGGCTACGGCAGGGCTACACGCAAAATTGCGCTAATCGGGTGATGGATCTTGTGGTTCATGATCTCACCGGCCACAACGCGAGTACCCCCGTACGGACTAGTGCAACCAGTCCTGCACGGGAGTACCATTCGCGGCCCTTGTGCCTGATCAGGGTCACCTAAGCGGCAACCAGCTCGGCCGATTCGGCCAACTCGGCCGGCTCAGCCGGTTCGCCCGACTGGGCGCCGTGCACCCGGTCGAGAGTTTCGAGCAGCTGATCGACCTCAAGCTCATCGATATACCGCTGCGACGTGTCCAATCGGCTGTGCCGCAACAGCGCCTTGATTGCGTACGCGGACGCCTCGTTTTCCGCGAGGTACGTCGCGCAGGAATGCCGCAATTCGTGGAACTTCGGCATTCGCCCGGACAGTCCGGCAGCCTCGCAGGCTTTGCGGAAATGCCGCCGCAAATAGGCTTGCCCCAACGGTTTGAGCGAGCCGTCACGACCGACATAGCTGAAAATGTGCCCACTCGGAAGCGGCGGGAATTTACGCAGATGCTCGCGCAGCACCTCGACAATTTGCGCCGCGAGCCCGACCCATTGGTCATCGCGCCCATTCTTCGCGCCGACCCGCTCGGTTCCGTCTTGGAACATGATTTGCACAATTTGCAGCCGGGCGCGGTCGAGATTCAGATTCTCGATGTGCAGCCCGCAGACTTCACCGATCCGCAGACCGGTGTACCAGGCCAGCAGCACCGGCGCCCGCAGCCGCTCGTCGAGCTTCTCGACGACCTGCAGGATCTCGTCGAGCGTGACGATCCGGGCCCGGTGCCGTACCTCGGCGGGGCGCTCCACACCCTGAGTCGGGTCGTCGCTGCGCAGCCCCTCGACGATCGCGGCCTGCATGAGCTTGTTCAGCACCACCAGCCGGACCCGGATCGTGCCGTCGGACCGGCCCCGCCGCTTGAGGTCGGCTTTCATCGCCCGCACGTCCGCCGCAGTGATCGCGGCGACCGGGGTCTCTTCTCCGAAGTGCTTGATCAGGGCTCGGACGTTGCTGCGGTACGACTTGTTCGTGTTCTCCGAGTAGGCGAGATCATCGGCCCACGCTGTCGCGAACGCGCCGAACTTGCAGGACCGCACCCGAGTCTCGCCGCGGAAGTACGCGGCGTTCTCGCGCTCCATGTCCTGCCACCAGCGGTTGCCCTCGCGCAGGGTGGCGAACGTCTTCGTGCCGCCGATCTTGCGCTTGCCGGGCTTGCTGAAGAAGTCGTACCACTCAGCGCGGTAAGGCTTGGCCGCGTTCTCGCGGCCCTTCATCAGATAGCACGTGCCCATGCTCGTCCGGTCCCTCTCGACTCAGACGCGCACACGTGGGCACTAACGGCGACCGTAGACGGACGGCGGCGGGCTGTCGAGCACCGGTGTTGATCTTGTGGGTATTTCTCGCACCCACACCCACACCGTATGGCCAGAGTGGACGGTGCCCACACTGCCCGTGACCTGCCGAAACAGGTCTACCCGACCCCACCGCCGCCACCGCCTACAGTTACGCGCGAAATCGCCCACGAGCCGGAGCCCCGCCGCAGCATGCTCCCGACCACGCGACCAGGGCGCTGCCGACCGGTCGGTACAGCGCCCCTCCCCGACGCGCCGACCGGCCACCCTCCCCGTGCAGAATCCGCCAGCACCCGTTGCGGGGAGGGGTCAGGTGGGCTGGTTCTCCAGGGCCACCATCGCCACCCACTCCCTTCGGGTGGGGGTTCGGGCCTTCGGGCCTGATTCGGCGATGTGGGCGCGGAGTTCCGGGGGTAGCGCTATGCCGTGGTGGGCCAGGTAGTACGTGGTGAGGTCGGACCAGATCCAGGTTCCGTCAGTGCGGAGGTTCACCGGGACCACCGGTTCCTCGTCGTCGGCGAAGAGGTCCGGGAGGAGTTCGTCCTCGTCGGTCAGGGGTTCGCCGGAGTCGAGGTAGGCGATCTGGGCTTCGCGGTCCGGGCCTTCGGGCTCGCGGTTCGGGTTCGTCTCGTCGAAGCGGGCCAGCTCGATGGCGGGTCGTGCGCCGACCGCGTAGATCTCGCGGCCCTCCACCAGCGCCGCCGCGTGGTAGTGGAATTCCAGCTCGCTCTCCGGGTGGAACACCTCCACCTGGGGGCTGGGCGCGCCCGCGTTCCACAGCAGGTCGGCGAGTTCGGCGGCCAGCACGTGCGGTTCGGCGCCCGCCTGAGTCTCCACCAGGTGCACCAGGTGGCCGTTGCGCGCGGTGTCACCCTCCGGGTGCCGTCTCGCCTGCCACGCGGTGTGCTTGCCCGGCTGTGACGCCAGGTAGCTCGCGACGACGTCCGCGCAGATCACCGCGAGGTCGCCCGTCGCGGGGCCGAACTCCCACGCCACCACCGCGCCGCGAGCGTCGTCGGGGATCTGGGAGATCAGTTCGGTCAGCGCCGGGTCGGCGCAGTCGAGCAGGACCTCGCGGGCCTCCGGCGGCATCGGTTCGTAGCCGTTGTAGAAGGTGTGGGCGATCAGCCGCGCCGCGTGCGCCCACTGCCCGGCGGCCAGCCAGCGCCGTGCCTGCCAGACCGCGTCGTCGGGCAGCAGCGGCGCGAGCCGGAGCAGCAGCTCGTGCCGTGCCTGGTCCTGTTCACCCATCCCGCACCTCTCATCAAGCCGAGTAACCGAAACCGGGGACTACGCCGCGGCCTTGCGCACCGCACCGGCGAGGACGCGCATCGACGCCGCCGAACCGGGGTTGATCAGCACGTCGACGCCTTCGTCCGGCAGCGCGCGGGCCAGCTCGGCCGTGGTCGCATCCCGCCAGCCCGCGACCTGCACCCGTTCGCGGTGCGCAGGAGCCGTCGTGGCCAGCATCGAGGCCACTCCGTCGGGGGCGGGCGCGACGACCGGGTCGCCCGCGTCGTCGATGGCGATCCCGAACACCGCATCGCGCAGCACCGACAGCAGCTGCTCGGCCGCCAGTTCGCCCCTGGCCGCCAGATGCAGCGCGGCGTCGACCGGGTCGGTCGGCGAGTCCGGGCTGGACGGCACGTAGTCAGGGTTCGCGTGGAAGCGGCCGGTCGTGCCGTCGGCGTCGACGTGCCAGCCGCCCACCACCGCCTCGCGCGGCGGCTGCCGCGGGTCGCCGCTCCAGGCCGGGTCGATCAGGAAAACCCACCGGGGCTCTTCGGCATCCAACGCAACGGCCTCCCACCTGCGATCAACGCCTCCGAGGATGGTCGCCGCAGCAGCGGACCGCGAGTCCCGGAACTGGGCTAGGCCGGCGTTCCGAAGCGGGCGATCTCCTCCCGCAGCTCCGCGAGCACCTGGTTGAACCGCGTCCCGTCCTGATTGGCCAGAGCTTCCTGCAGCGGCGTGTTGAACCTCGCCAGCGTCCGCTGGTCGACGACCGCGACGGCGTTCCTCTTGGAGTTCTTCTGGATGTAGGCCAAGACCTCCACGGCGATCAGCTCCGAGGCCGCCTTGGCCGCGTACTCCGGGGGCATCCCGGCGAAGACGTTGGCGTTGAGCACGAACTCGTTCGGCTGGTAGGTCACGTTGCCGACCACGACCGGCTCGTTGCCGAAGAACTCGTAGCCGACGACGAACTTCTCGTCGACACCGCCCGCGAAGGCGATTTCCCGCTCGTGCGGCATCTTCGCCCCGAAGGACAACGTCTGGTTCACCGCGATGCCGCCCGGCGCGAAGATCCAGTAGCGCCACTTGCCCGCACCTAGCTTGAAGTACGAGGCGAGCGAGGTGCTCACGAACATGGAACTCTTGTTGGTGGCGACGAATTCGACCAGCGAGATGTTCTGCCCGCTCGACGTCGTGTTCGCCGGGTTGAGAGGGTGGAATCCGGGTGACTCGGGGTCGCCGGCGCTGCTGAGGATCTGGTCCGGCGACCGCCGGTCGACTCGGAAGGTGAACTTCGGCTCGGCCAGCACCACCGGGCGCGGAACGATCTGGTCGACGGCGACTTCGGTGACCGCCGCGGGCGGCTGGTTGCTCGACCACGCGAACGACGTCAGGGTTTTGATGCCAGGTTCGACCGGGTGGAATTCGCCCATCCTGGTGAACGCCACGATCTCGTTCCCGGACCACCAGTTGTACGTGGACCCGTCGACCGTCGCTTTGAAGGTGGAGGTGTCCCAGACACCGAAGGCGCTGATCTCCACCGAGCCGTCGTCACGGGCGGTGCGGAACCAGCGCTCGTCCGAGCTGAGCTGGATGACCTCGTCACCCATCGGCTTCGGTGTCGTCCAGCGTTCGCGGATCTCGTGTTCGAGGTGCTTGTTGGCTCCGGTGACCTTCTTCCGCTCGCCCAGCGTGATCCGCGACTGACCGGTCGAGCTGATCTCGCCGGTGGCCGGCCGGTAGAACAGCTGCTCGGAACGCGGCGGGGCGCCGAAGGTCAGCAGCACCTCCTCGCCCAAGTCCTGCCGGGTACCGAGGTGCGCCGCGCCGAGCCGGTCCACGAGCAGCACTCGGCCGCGGTCCTGCACGAAGTATCCGATCTCCACGCCGTCGTGCTTGATCTTCGTCGGCGCACCCCAGCCCTCGATCGGTGCGGGATCGTCGTCGGCGGACCAGAAGTTCAGCTGCTCGGTCGGCCCGCCGTTGATCTCCTGGTGCAATTCCTGCTGAATCAGGTCGATCTCCGCGCCGCGGCCGTTGCGGAGGGCATCCGCGTAGCGGGTGCGGAACTCCGCCACCTTCTGCGCGTCCAGAACCGGAGCCTGCCGGTGTTCGGCCTTGTACGCGCGGATCTCCGCCTCGACCAGATCCTCGGCGAGGTTCTCCGCGGTGTTCTTCCTGGTGTTCTTCGGCGTCTCGTCCGATGGGCCCTCCGGCCTGACGTCCCGGATCAAGGGCAGCGGATTGAACGCCAGCGGCCCGTTGCTCGCCGACCAGACGACGGTCTTCGGCGCACCGGTCCCGTCGACCTCGGTGACCTCGACGATGTTCTCCGGCGCGATCGTGCCGAGGAAGGCCGCCTCCTGCTCCCACGATGCGGCCGACCAGCTGATGTTGCGCTTCTTGAAGGTCTCCCGGATGTCGATCCCGGGGCGCGGTGCGCGGATCTCGTAGCGGTAGCGCCGCTTGTTGTGCCGGTAGTTCTTGTCCGTCGTAGTCGAGACGAACTGGGTCTCGCCAAGCCCGGTCACGTGGGTTTCGATCGAAGCCGGGGACAAGCCGCCCTCGTACTTGCGCAAGCTCGCGTCCTTGGGCTGGAGCCCGTACTTGAGCACCAGGGCCGGGTGCTCGTCCAGCCACCGGAACGCGGTGATCCCCGGCTCGGTCTGCACGAAACCACCGGTGATGTCCTTCTCGTGCAGGAATTCGTTCAGCTTCCCGTCGAACGGCGGCGTCTGCAGAGCGCCCGGGTCGAGGTCCATCGGCTCGGCGGAGTTCGTGCTGGCGGCCTGGGGGGTCAAGGCGGTGAAGACCGCGTTCTCCATGCTCTGGCCGCTGTCGCTGTGCCAGCGGATCGGCTGCTCGGACTCCTGCTGCGGCGCGGTTTCCGGCGCGGGAGGGGCGATCTGCTGCGGGGTCGGGGCCGGTCGCGCGTTGCCGAAGGTGTTCCAGGTGCCGCTGTCGGCCAGCACGGTGCTGGGGGTCGAGCCGTGCAGCTTGGTGCCCACCTTGCCGCTCGGCGCGTGCACGGCGCCGCTGTCGAACTGGGCGAGCGCCTGCTGGAAGTCGTAGGCCGATCCGCCGGGCTCGGTGAGCTTGCCGGACGAGCAGGCCAGCAGCAGGTAGTCGCGGTTGGCGGCGAAGTACCCGTAGTGCTTCACCACCTTGGCGAAGGACGCTCCGGGCAGCTTCACCGTGCGGCCGTCCCGGTGCGTGACGGTGAAGAGCTTGTCGGTCGCGTGGGCGTTGATGACGAACGGGCTCCGGCCGGATTCCCAGGGCACGGTCTGCAGGTACCCGGCGGCGGAGGCCGGGTTCTGCACCTCCTTGGCGACCTTGTCCAGGTCCGCGTGCGGGACGGAGTAGTTCGTCGTGGGCGCGGAGTCGGCGTGGGCCGCCCACTTCTGGAAGTCCTGGAAATCCCGGTCCTTGGCGAAGGAGACGCCGAACAGCTCGTCGTTGTTGTCGCGCACTTCGCGCGCCGTGATCTCGCTCGCCTTGACGTGTACGGCCTCGCCGTCGATGAAGCCCTGGACCAGCTCGTCGTCCACCGGCTTGGTGTTCAGCTCGTCGACGAAGAGCTGCTGGATGTCCGGAACCGGTTCACCGTCGCTGATCTGCGACGCGTCCCAGTTCTGCGGCACCGGCTCCGGGCTTCGGCTCGGACCGGCCACCGGCACCGGCTGCCTGCTGGGGCCCGCGATCGGCGCCGGGCCCTGGCCGGGCTCCGGCGGGAGCGGCAGGCCCATGGCCTCCGCTTCCTCCTTCGTGAAGGACAGCAGGAGACCACCCTCGCGCACCGCGTCCTGGTGATGGTTGGTCTCGCCGAAGGCCGAGACGACCCAGGCCGTCGCGGTGTACTGGACGTCGAAGGCGTACACGTAACGGGTTTCGCCGCCGCTCCTGGTCCGGCCCTGCAGGTCGATCCCGTCGTTGCTCTCCGCTGTCGTGGTGTGCTTGTGACCGCTGACGACGTCCGGGGAGATGTAGCCGATGTCGCGCATCGTCACTTCGCCCGCCCCGTGCACGAGGCCGGTGCTCTTGGACGTCGTCTCCGTCGAGGAGAACACCCCGCCCTGCAACGATTCGCCGCCGCTGGTGCCCACCTGCTCCACGAGGACGGGCTTGTCCAGCTTGTACTTCAAGCCGACCACGTAGTCGCTGGCGAGGAACTTCTCGGCCAGCTGCAGGGAGGTGATGACCTCGCCCTTCATGAAGTCCTGGGGCTTGCTGACCATCGCCGTGCCGGAGAACAGCTCCTCCAGCTGCATCCGGTGCGGGCTGGCCGGACCGGCGAACCGCTGCGCGGCCGGGAGCACCTTCCCGCCCGACTTGGCCGCCTTGCCGATGACCTCGGCGGCCAGGTCCACGACCCCGTCGAGGTTCTGCTTGACCACCTGCAGCGATTTCGCGTTGCGCACCTTCGCGGTGAGGTCCTCGCCCTGCTTCTCCTCGGGGAACCCGCCCGGCCGCAGCGCGCTGCCGGTGCTGGGCAGATCCAGCAGGTACTCCGGCATCCGCAGCTTCGCCACGGCCGGTGCCGTGCCGGTCCCCTCGGGCATCGGCACCGGCGTGGCCTGCATCTTCCGGAAGAAGCTGGGCGCGATCGTCTCGTACAGGTAGGAGCCGACGCTGTACTGCTTGATCTCGTAGTGCAGCGTGACCGGCACGTCCACCTCGACGTCGGTGTCGCTGCGCTCGCTGCGCGAACCGTGCTGCTGGGCGAACCCGGTCGACAGCTCGGTGGACTTGGAGCTGCTCTTGCCCCACTGCGCCGACGGACCGGGGAACACCAGCGGGTCGTCGGTGCCGGGCAGGACGTTGAACGCCAGGGTCCCGGCCTTGCTCGTGGACGACGAGAGCATGTGCTGCTCGCCCTCGGAGTGCTGGTTCTCGGTGACGGCCTTGCTGCCGGGCAGCGGCCGGACCATCGAGTGCTGGTGCTCCTTCCAGCCGGGCGCCGGTTCGGCCCAGACGTGCAGGCCGAAGAACCGGCCGCCCCACTTCTTGGCCGCGCGGAGGTAGAGCGTCTCGCCCCCGTTGAGCAGTTTCTGCTGCACCGCGGGGTGGTCGAGATGTTTGAGCAGTTCCACCGCGACCTGGTTCCCGTCGCGCACCAGGGCGGGCGCGTGTTCGGCGAGCGCGTCCACGAACGGCTGGCCCAGCGGCTGCCCGGCGACCAGGTCCTGGACGGTGACGTCGGCGCTGACCGACTTGCCGAGGTCGGCCAGGCCCGGCGCCGGGCGCAGCGTCCCGGGCGTCGGCGGGGCGAACGAGTTCTCCAGCCAGGCGTTGGCGTCCCGCTCGGTCATCACCAGCACGTGGGAATCGCGCAGCAGGTAGCTCTTGGTCAGGGTGCTGCCGTGCGCCGGGTACGGGTTGAGCGCATCGCTGTGCAGCGCGTGCTGGCCCGCGGTGACCTGCTGGTCCACCACGGCGTGGGCCAGCACCATGACCAGCTTCTCCCCCGGAGCCACCTGCTGGGTCGTCTTCCACCACCCGCTGCGCGACGACGTCTCCCCGGTGCCCGCGCTCTTGCTGTAGGAGGCGATGCCGTCGAGGCCGCCCGCGCCGAGGTGCAGGTCGCCGCCCCCGCCGATCGAGTCCCCGTGGCTGAAAGCCGCGTTGCTGCTCAGCTTGTTCGCGCTGCTGATCTTCAGCAGGTCCGGCGGGATCTCGCCGATCACCTTGGAGCCGTACAGCTTGACGTTCGCGCTCTCGGAGACGACCAGGTCGTAGTGCCCCCAGGTCCCCGGTTTGATTCCCTTGGCCAGCAGCTGCGGACCGTGCTCCGCCGCGGCCAGCGCGGTCGCGAAGGCGTCGGGATCGGTCGGGACGTGGAACTTCGGGCCCCCGCCGAAAGGCAGCTTCGAGGCGATCGCGGTGGCCGCGCGCACGACGGGCAGCTGCTTGTGCTGGTCGATCCAGTTGCCCCAGGACGTCTTCTGCCCGGCGGCACCGGCCAGCTGGAGGTCCTTCGAGTAGGTCTGGAGCAGCTGCTTGATCTTCACCACCGGCGAGGAGAGGATCACCGCCTTGCCCGCTCCGAGCTGCGGCCCCAGCTCGGAGAGGTCGGCACCGGCCGGGAGGATCTCGGTGGTCCCGGCGTGCAGTTCGTCGGCGTGGGCCGCCTTGAACTCCGGGACCAGGTACTCGGCCACGGTCCCGACCGTGCTGTTGTAGGTCCGCTCGACGCCGTTCTTGCCGGTCACCGCGAGCTTGACGTCCAGGTCGAGGTCCTGCTGCAGCAGCACCGCCGGGCCGCGGTAGGCGGCCTTGACCTCGTGGGCGGCGGCCGACCCCGCGGTCGACCCGGTGTTCGCGGAACCCGTGAGCCGACCACCGCCGTTGAGGTTGAAGTGCAGGCGGCTGGCCACGCCCTCCGTGGCGTGCTGGATCCGGAACCGGGCGTTGAGCACACCGCTCAGCGAGAAGGTGTTGCTGGTGCTGTTGCTCGCCGACACCTCGGTGCCACGCGTGCTGGACAGCGAGGCGTGCTCGATGTGCTCGGCCGACCGGATGTCCTTGGGCCTGCCGGTGACCGACACCTCCACCTTCTTGCCGCCGAGGTCGAACTCGACGGTGTGGGCGTGCTCGTCCCGGGCGCGGGCACGCTGCTGCTGGTTCGCCTCGAGCTGGTCGAGGACCTCCAGCCACTCCTGGTCGCCCAGCGGGATGTCCTGCTTCGCCAGCTGCTCCGCGAACTCCGCGACCGCCTCGCCCGGCGGCCGGTCGCTGTGCACCACGTAGGTGTGGCCGTTGAGTTCCACCTCGGTGCTGATCGAGGTGGTGCCGATCTTGTGGGCCGCACGCACCAGCTTCACCGGGTCCAGGTCGGCGAGCTTCTCGCGGGCTTCGTCGTAGAGCTTCAACCGCTGCTCGGCGGTCAGCGAGGTGTCCCGGAGCAGCAGATCGCGCACCGCGCTGAGCGCGTTGCCCAGCACCTGCCCGGAACCGTGCAGGTGCCGCAGATCGGTCAACCTGCCGTTGCCGACTAGCGTCCGGAGGTCCCGCTTGCGCTCCGGGGTGAGGGGGGACGGTGCGGGCAGCGGAGGACGGTGCGGCGCGTCTGCCATCGCGGCGTCGAGCAGGTTCTCGAACTTCGTGGCGTCGGTGTTGCGCACCCAGACGTAGGCGCTGATCACGTGGCTGCCCTCGGGCTTGTCCGGGCGCGCCTTGCCGCCGACCTCGATCGAGGTGGTGTGGTCCAGCCGCAGGTCCAGCCGGTACCGGGTGGCCTCCGAGGTGTGGAAGCTCTTCTCCTTGAAGAACGCCTTGGTGCCCGCGGTGACGCCCTTGCTCTGGCTCGAGCTCATCCGCAGGTCGAAGTTGGCGCCGACCTGCCCCTTCCGCCCGTGCACCTTGTCCATGAGGCTCTCGATCGCTTGGAGCCCCCGGACGGTGACACCGACCAGGAAGCTGCCGGTGCTCGTGACGCTGGAGCTGGTGCCGAAGCTGTTCCGGTGCGTGTTGCCAGCGTCGATCTCGGCGGTGCTCACCTTCTGGAACGCCGTCAGGTGCAGTTCGCCGGTCGTTTTCAGGTCGATCCGGTGGTCGTTGTTGGCGACCTTGTTCCGCACGTACCGGGCGACCGCGTCGGCTTTCGGGCCCAGCTGCTCGACCGCTGGGCGGTTCGGGTCCTTCGGCACGACACCGGAAACCTGGACGGACAGCTTCGCGGCCACTCCGCGCAGGTAGTTGTCCATCAGGCCGGCGTCGGAGAGCCGGTCGGCGTGCTTCTTGATCAGCCCCCCGGCGTGCGGGACGGCATTGGCGATCCCGGTGAGGACGGTGTCCTGGAAGTCGCGGAGATTGGTGTAGCTCTCCACGTTGGCGATGAGGGTCAGCGCCTCGGCGGGCAGCGGCTTGGCCTGCCCACCGGGCGGCAGCAGGTGCGGTGCGTCGGTGCTCTCCGGGCCGACCGCCTCGGCCGGGTAGGCGAGCTGGAGCTTCTCCGGCAGCTTTCCGGTCACCGCGACCGGGTCGGCACCGGCCTGGTGCAGCGTGGTGCGCACCTCGAAGCCGACCTCGAAGACATCGGTGAACCGGGTCTTGCGCACGTGCAGATTGCTCTCGGTCTGGGTGGTGCCGACCTTGTTGGTTGTCTCCCCGGACACGTTGACCAGCGGCAGCACGTACAGCAGGCCGCCGGCGGCGACATCGGCGATGACCCCGCCGGTCAGGTTCACCCCGGTCTTGTGCGCGTGGCTGGCGGAGGCGCCGGCCGAGGGCGTCGTCTCCAGCACGGTCTTCTGCACCGGGCTGCCCGGATCGAGATTCGCCAGGTGGGTGGCCGAGTTGGGGATCAGGTCCAGCGACAGGTTCCGGCCGCCGCCCAGCGGAAGCCAGATCTTCTTGCTCAGCAACCCGTTGAGCCCGTCGCCCGCCGCGAGCTTCGTCAGGTGCGCGGGCAGCGCGTCCAGTGCGGCCTGCTCGGCCTGGGTGAGCGGTCTCACCAGGCTGCCATCGACCGCGCCCACGATCATGCCGACGAGCTTCTCCCCGGCCGCGGTCAGATCGCCGACCGACTGCTCGCCGACTGCGACCAGCCCGGCGTCGGTGGTGACCGCGTTGTCCCGGGCCAGCGGAACCGGAGTGCGCGCGTCGAAGTTCACCGACCGGTGCAGCCGCGCCAGCCGTTCCCTGATGTCGTGATCCATCGCCGCGAGCTGGCTCGACGAGACGGATTCGACCTGTGAACCGGACTCGTCGAGCTGCTCGTCCGAACTGCCGCGCAACGACTGCGCATGCGCCTGGATCGGCGTGCCGAACTCCAGCTCCGAGAGGTTCAGGCTCTCGTCGGACCCGGACAGCGCATCGGGCTGCGGCAGGCTGTTCCGCAGGGACTGCACGAGCGCGTCGAACGCTTCGGGAGTTTCGGCGTCCGCCAGTTCCAGCAGGTTCGCGACGTAGGCGGCGTACTCCGGGTCACCGCCGGTCAGCTCGTCGGCGTTGGGCGGAATGTCGGTGCTCGTCGGGCTGTCACCGGCGCCGTCCCAGAACGTCACGCCGTTGGCCGGGCCGCCGGTGCCGTTCGGCTGCTGCGGGCGGAATTTCACCGCGTCCGCGGAGTCGACGTCGAACGCCGCGCTCTTCTCGTACAGCAGCGTCTCGCCGCCGACCTTCGTCCACCCCCCGCCGCGCAGCTGCTTGTGCACCTCGATCTCGTAGACCACGTCGGAGTGGAAGCGCTCCAGCGTCGCCTTGGACGCCTTCTCGTTGCCCTCCAGCTTGAAGGTGCTCTGGTCGCCGCCCCGCCCCGCGCCCTTGTAGTTGAGCTGGATCGCGGCGTTGTTGTTGGCGGGCGGCTGCAACGCCGCGTACCCGAGCCCGGCGTAAGCGGCCTGCTCTTCGGTCTCGGCGTAGTCCGTGGCGCGCTTCTGGTCGTGCTTCTGCTGCTTGGCGGGCAGGTCCCAGGTCGCGTCGTGCACCGGATTCGCGAACCGCATCTTCACCTTGAGCTTGACCTGCTCGTTGCGGGTTCCCTCGGGCAGCTCGAACTTCACGGAGTGCCCGTCCGGACCGGCGAACTTGTGCGGATTGCCCAGCAGCATGTCCTGGGACAGCAGGGCGTCCAGCTTCGCCCGGTGCTCCGTGCCGGGCGAGAACGCGCTGTGCTCGCGGTGCCCGGACTTCCCGATCAGGGCACCGACCTTCGCCGCGAGGTCGCCGGGCACCACCTTGGCCAGGTTGAACGACGAGGATCCGCGCACCTCGTCGGTGATCTCCCCGGGCACCTTGCCGGTCTCCGGGTCCACCTGCGTCGCAACGCCTTGCGTCTGGGCCGCGGTGCCGGTGTTCAGCAGTCCTTCCGGCACCTCCAGGCGGACCTTGCCGGCGAAGGCGTCGGTGTGCACGGTCCGCGAGTCCGGGTTCCGGAAGCGCTCGCCGCCGGCGTGGCCGTTGGTCAGCTCGCTCACCAGCAGTGCGGGCTTGGACACCTTGATCAACTCGATCTTGAACTTGCCCGGCTGCTCGAACTGCGCCGCGTCACCGGTGCGGCTGCGGTGCTGGTAGTTGTCCGTGACCGTGTTGCTGACCTCGACGCCGTCGGAGAGGTGCCCACCCGCCACCACGGCGGGCCCGGTGCTGCCGCTGCCGCTCGGGATCATCGGGCGCGCGATGCCGCCGACGGTGAACTTGACCGACCGGGCACCCTGGTGCTCCACCGCGCTGCTGCCGGAGGTCTCCGCCGAACCGCCGGTGGGCTTCTCGACCGGCGGAACCGGGTTGTCGCCCGGGTCGGCGACCGGGTGGTGGACCAGCTGCACCGGGTTGCCGTCCGGTTCGAAGGTGACCTTCACCGTGTAGCGGGTGCTGCCGGAGAAGAAGTTGCCCCGGGTGAAGCTGTGCTCCCAGCCGCCCTTGAGGATCTGCTGGACCACACCGGTGCTGTTCAGCCCGTTCAGCCCGTTCGCCCGGAGGATCGCGCCGAACGCCGACGGCTTGGTGCTGCCGACCGCGGGCTCCGTCGATGTCTGGGCGTTGACGGCCGTGGGCGGCGCGAGCTTCGAGAAGTGCTTCTCGATCTTCTCCGTCACCCGGTCGGCCAGGTTCTTCTCGTCCTGCAAGGAGAAGTCGAGGACCTTGACGTCCTTGTCCAGGCCGTGCCCGAGCCCGTTGAGCACCGGCACTCCGCCGGGCCTCGCGACGGGCTCGACGGTCGGTGGCTGCCAGTCCTCGGGAAGCGGAAGTCCCTGCGCCACCGCCTGTTCCGCGGTCACCGCGACCACCGAGCTGTTCGGGAACAGGACTTCGACGTGGTCTTGGGTGGCCTTGACCAGCTTGGGCGCGACGTCCGCGCCGTGGTTGCCGCTCTGGCCCCAGAGCTCCTGCCAGGTGGCCCAGCTCATCGTGGCCAGCTGGTCCGCCTTGTACAGCAGGACCGGCGAGGGGGTGGGCGCGCTGGTCACCTTCCCCGCGCCGGAGTGCGTGTCGCGGTCGCCCCTGTCGGCCTGGTAGCCGGCGCTCATCCCGAACTCACCCGCGCCGAAGAGGACCGAGATTCCCGCGTCGCCCGCGATGCCCGCGCCCTCGCCCTCGTGCACCGACTTCTCGCTGGTGTTGACGTGCTGCCACGTCATGCCCTCGACGACGGGCAGCGGGGTGGGGTTGAAGTACTTGAACTCGATGCTGCCCGCGCCGCGCCGGTCGAACAGGTAGCCGCGCTCCGAGCCGAGGTTGCGCGTCTGCGGGCCCTGCCCAGCGGACTGCTGGGCGACGTCGAACCACTGGCGGGTCAGGTCGACCGCGTTCGCGTACTCCTTGGTGAGCCACAGCTTCGAGTCGTTGCCGAGCTTGGTCTGCAGGTCCTTGAACTCGCCGTTGAGCTGCTGGTAGTGGTCCGGCGACCAGACCAGCACGCCGCCGTGCAGCTCCTTCGGGTTCTGCTGCAGGTGCTCCTGGAGGGCGCCGCCGTGCAGCGGGTCGCCGCCGGTGAGCTCGGACTGCGCGTCGATCAGGAAGTCCGGCACCTGGTGACCGGTGACCGCGTCGACCTGCACCTTCCCCAGGTCGGTCTTGATCTGCGACTGCGCGACCGCCACCAGGTCGCCCGGCTTGGTCACCGCCTTCTTCAGCCGGTCGCCGAGGCTGACGTCCAGGGTCTCCTCGACCTGGACCTCGAACCTGACGCCGCGCTCAACGATGCTGCCCGGCCCGGTGTACTTGACCTTGTCCTCGTGCCCGAACGCGGACAGGTGGCCGCCGAGCTTGTGGACCTCGCCCTTGACCTGGGCGGTGACCCCGGCGCCGACGTAGTTCGGGCGCCCGTAGCCCTCCGAGGACAGCCGGGCGCGCACGAGCGCGGACAGCGTGCCGCGGATGCCGATGGTGTTCTTGTCCCGCTCCCGCCAGCCGGTGCTGTAGGAGCTGGTTCCGGTGGAGACGAGGTTGTCCTTCTTGTGCTCGGCGAGCACGTCGCCCAGCACGCCGTCGACGGTGATCTGGTAGTGCCGCTTCCCGTGGTCGACCGTCAGCTTCAGGGGCTGGTCGGGGAGCTCGCCGTCGGGGTGGGTGAACCGGTTGAACCCGGCGGCCAGGTCGCGGGCGTTGAGCGCGGAGAGCTGGCGCTTGAGGTCGCGCAGGTCGGCCGCGGTCAGCTCGACGCCCTGCTTCCGCAGGTGACCGGTGATCAGGTCGAGGGTCTTGTCGAAGACCTGGTCGGCCTGGTCGATGTACTTCAGACCGCTGACCAGGCCGCCGTTGGACACCGCGTCGCTCAGCGCCTTCTTCCGCTGCGGGTCCGGCTCGGGCTTCGGCGTCGGTTCCGCCGGCCGGGGCTTCTGGTTCGCCAGCGCGGCATCGAGCTCGTCGACCAGCGCCTGGTACTTCGACTCCTCGACGGTCACGTAGTAGGCCCCGTCGCGGCTCTCGCCCAGGTCCTTCGCGACGGTCTTCGTGGCGCCGAACTCCCGCGTCTCCAGATCCACCTGGAAACTCGCGTCCAGTCGGACGAGCCGCATCGGGGGCCCGGCCTCCAGCAACTTCTGCTTGTCCGACCAGGCCACCTTGTTGGTGTCGGTGTGCTTGCTGGTCGCCCCGGCACCGATGTGGGCGGTCGGTGCGATCTGCACGTTCGGCAGGATCTCGCCCGCACCGCCGACCCGGATGCCGGGCTCGGCACCCATCGTGGTGCTGCTCTCCTGCAGGTCCTCCAAGGTGCTGCGGGAGTCGGTCCCGATGCTTCCGGTGAACGGCCCCAGGTCCTCGTAGCCGCGGAACTTCGGCTTGAAGTGCGCGGTTACCTCGGCGGGCTTGGTGCTCTGCCAGAACCGGAACTTGGGCAGCAGCCGGCCGTGCTCGGACTTGTGCGTGATGGAGAACCCGTGCGGCAGCGAATGCGCCGAGGCCTCCTCGAACTTGCCCGCGTTGATGCTGTCGCTGAGGTTGTGCCACAGAACCTTGTCCTGCCGGACGCTGTCCGGCACGTTGCTGAGCACGTGCTTGTGCAGGTCACCGAGCTTCACCATGTCGATCGCGGCGACCAGTTCGGTCAGCTTCGTCGGCAGGTCCACCGCGTCGGCGCGGCTGGGGGTGCTGTTGCGCACCGCGTCGACCGCCGGGCCGACGTTCTCCTTCGGGTAGGCCACCAGCGAGGAACCGAACGGCACCTGCCCGGTGGAGCCGGTGTCGCCGGACTTGGTCAGCTCTTCCCAGTGCAGCACCGCGTCGACGTCGAAGGTCTTCTTCGCCGAGCTGATCTTCATCGTGCCCGACACGTCGTCGGAGTAGCGGGAGCCGTACTTGTTCCCGCGTTCCCCACCGGTGGTGAGGGTGGGAGTCACGCCGATGACGGCCTGAGCCGCGCCCAGCGCCGCGCCGATCACGCCGTTGAACGCCGTCTTCCGGGCGTTCTCGACGCTCTGCTCGAACTTGGTGCTGGATTCGGTGACGCTCTTCTGCTGGACGTTCGTGTCCGCTTCGGCCTGGTGCAGGCCGGTGAAGTCCAGCGTCAGGACGATGTCCTTCTGGACCGTCTCGACGCCGTCGGCGGTCAGCTCCTGCGTGTCGACCATGAACAGCTTGCCCTGGGAGAGGTCCTGCAAGAACCCCATCTCGCCCCGGTTGTTGATGAGGTGGGCGAACTGGTCGCGCAGGGAGTTCACCGCCACCGAGTTGGTGAACGGCAGCTTCTGCACCACCTTCCCGGCGAGCTGCTCTGCCGCCTCCTCCCGGTTCAGCCCGCCACCGGGCCCCGGCACGACGTCGAACATCCGCAGCAGCCGCGTGTTGCGCGCCGCGATGAACCCGTCCCGGACCAGGCTGGTGGGAACTTCCGGCGGCAGCCGCTGCAAGAGGTCCAACGCCTGCTGGAAGTTCTTCCGCAGGTCACCGGCACCGTGCTCGGGCACCTCCAGCTTCGGGGCGTCCGAGAACTTGCCGAAGTCCTTGAGGAACTCCTCGACCGGCTGGACGTCGTCGAAGTCCGCCAGCTGCTCGCCGGCGGACTTCTCCACCGAGCTCTGGTGCGAGCTGCCGGGCGCATCGGCGGACTGGTTCGGCGTCGCGGTGTCCTCGCCGTCGAAGAAGGTCAGCGGGGAGGTTTCGGCCTGCTGGGTGCTGGCCGCGTCGGGCTGGACCATCGTCGCGGGCCGGGAGAACTCCGCGAGCGAGTGCGTCCGGTCGCCGGGGCCGAACCGCAGGAGCTTCAACGCCTGCGGGGGCAGCTCGACCTGCTCCTCGTGGAAACCGCCGTCCTTGTCGGACACCGTCGTGACGTCGGTGACGCTGGTGACCAGGTTCGCCAGCTCCGGATGGGAGGCGAGGTAGCCGAGCGCCGCGGTCCAGATGATGTCCGGCCGCTCGTGCTTGGACACCAGCTCGTTCACCAGCGTCAGGTGCAGGTCCCCGTCGCGGCTGTGCAGCTCCTTCACCAGCGTCTGGACCACGTTCTTGGTCAGCGCGATGGACGCGGGCAGGTCGTCGGCACCGATGGCCGGGCCCGCCGACTCCGGTTTGGTCCAAGAGCTGCCGCTGCGCATCGCATCGCTCGGCGACTGCGGGAATCCCTTCACCCCGCCGAGACCGAGTTCCGCGGCCATCGCCTCCATGGCGTTCGGGCCGGTCTGGAACATCACGATGTGGCGGCGCGCGGGGAAGATGTTGAGGGCGTAGTCGTGGTAGGGGCCCGGACCGGCCTCCGCGTCGTGGTTCTGCTGGAACTGGGGGATCAGCTCGGACTGCGTCTTGAGGTAGTTGGCGCCGAGGTGGTCCAGGTAGAAGTCCGCGAACGGGTGCCCCTTGCCCATCACGAAGAGGTCGTTGCCCGCGTTGCCGTTGTCGAGGACGTGCACGCCGTACCCCGGACCGCTGGTGGCCACCTGAGCGGCTTCGGCGAAGTAGTCCTTGCCGGTGCGGTACTCGCCGTCGCTGTACACGCCGCCGAAGCGCTTGAGCAGTTCCATCCGCAGGATGTCGCTGGCCGCGGCGTAACCGGCCTTGGTCTGCTTCACCATCTCGGACTGGAACGGTTGCTGCAGTTTCATCGGCGCCGCGGCGTTGAACACCTCGTCGACGTTCGCCAGGATCACGCCGTTCTCCTGCGCCCACGTCTTCATCTCGCGCACGGCGTGCGTCGGCGGCTTGGCGAACTGGTCCCGCGGCACGTCGGTCCAGAGCACGACCTTGCCGTGAGCGCCGAGGGCCTTGGCCGAGCGCTCCAGGTTCGCCATCATCGTCGCCTTGCCGGTGGCGGCCGACGATCGATCGGTGATCGGGCCGCCGAGCCAGATCGAGTGCCGCAGGTGCGGCATCTCCAGCTGCTTCGGCAGCGGCGTGACGTTGGCCGGTGCCCACTGCTGCTGGGCGTCGGGGCGGTAGACCGACACCGGGACCGGGCTGCCGACCAGCTCCTCAGCGGCGAGCCCCGGCGGGATCTGCGGCGCGAAGTCCAGCCGATCGGGATCGCGGGGCGCCGCGTGCGCGAGGTCGAGCTTCTCCAGCAGGTGGACGCCCTGCTGCGCGGTCAGGTTCTCGAAGCCGGGCCCGTAATCACCGGTGGGCACGAACGACGGTGCCGGGTCGAGCAGTCCGAACAGGTCCTGCTCCAGGACGGTGTCCGGGTTCGAGTCCTGCTCGGCGATGAACATCCCGTTGTCCAGCAACGACGTCGTCGCCGGCACGTCGTCGGCAGCGCCCAGCTCGTCGTTGAGCGCGGCGCGCTCGTCCGGCGTCGTACCCAGCAGGTCGATGTTGAGCGTGTTCCGCTGGAACTGCTCGTGCTCTTCCGGGGGGACGAAGCGCGGTTTCCCGGGATCCTCCTGCCACTCATCGACGTTCTGCTGCTCGGGAGTGGGTTCGACCGGATTCGGGTTGTTCGCGTCGGGAAGTTCCGTCGAGTGGATCTGCGCGGTGTCGGTCTGCGCGGTGTCGGTCTGCGCGCTGTAGGTGTTCGGCTCGGAGCTGGTCACGACCGGTGTCGGCCGGCGCTGGTCGTCGACGTTGGTGTTCGGCTGGTTCGGCGAGCCGTTGTCCGTCGACGGGGCGGAACCGGATTCGGGGACGGACGTCGTCAGCTGGGGAACGGGCTGCGCCTGGGTGTTCTCGGTGTTCGGCGAGGTCTGCGCGGAGAAGTCCGGCGGAGCCGAGTTGTGCAGCGAGGTGCTCGGGCCGCCCGCCTTCGGCGTGACCTGCGTGTTCGGCGTGGTGCCCTGGTTGGGCTGCGGGCCCGCCGTCGTCTGGACCTGGGTCGGCGGTGCGACACCGGACGGCGTGGTCACGGCCTGGTGGTCGTTGCCCTGCACCTCGGACTGCTGCACGTTGGTGCCGCGGTTCCCGTGCTCGTCCAGTTCGAGCACGTCACCGTCGAAGTCGTCGGGAGAGCTGTCCCGGTCGTCGACCGGGCCGGTTTCGGTGAGGACGCCTTCCGGTGCGGAGTGCTGCGAACCGGTGCTGCTCGGGAACTCGCCGAGGCTCTCCGAGGAGCTCTCGGTGTCGGCCATCCACCACTGGATCGCGTCATCCTCGGCCGCGGAATTGTGCTCCGTCGACGACGTGTTCGCAGACGTCGAGCCGTTCCCGTTCGAGGTGTCGCCGCCGGGCGGCTGGTTGCCCCCGGTGGGCGATCCGCCGAGCTTGGTCGCGTCGGACTCGGTCGGGACGTTGGCACCGGTGGCCCCGTCCGCCGTGGACATGCCCGGAGGCCCCCACACCGCTTGCTTGAGCTTGTCCGAGAGCGGATCGCCGACGAACTGCTCGCCCAGCGACTCGGCGGCACCCATCACCGCGCCACCGGTGAAGCTGTACCAGCTGACCTTGAACTCTTTCTCGTCGCCGAAGAACAGGTTGTTGAAGCCCTCGCTGAGCACGCCGTGCGCGCCGTGCACCGGTGACCCCAGCACCGAGGTGCCGAGCATGAACAGCTTGCCGGGCTTGTGGTGGTCGTTGACCGCCTTCTGGAGGGCCTCCGGGTACTTCTTGACCAGCGACTCGACGGTTTCCTTGCCCAGCTCCTTCTGGTACGGGGCGAGCACCTCGTCGAGATCCTTCGACAGCACGTGCACCGGGTTCTTGCCGATGTTCTTGGTGATCTTCTCGGCGACCTGCTCGCCCAGCTCCTTGGCCTGCTGCTTGCCCGCGTTCTCACCGAGTTTCTCGGCGAACTTCTCACCGAAGTTCTTGGCGAAGACCTCGCCGAGCTGGTTCTTGAAGTTGAACCCCGCACCGGCGCTGAGCTTGCCGAGGCCCTTGATCCCGGAGAAGTTGGCGATCTTCGGGTTTCCGAACCCGGTCATCATGTAGGTCGAGAAGTTCTTGGTCGTCGACGCCATGCCGGCCCCGAACTTGGCGTTCTGCTCGCCGAAGGCGTCCTTGACGCCCTTGCCCAGGAAGTCGTCGAAGTCCTGCAGCTTGCTGCCGATCTTGTTGAACGGCGCAATCTTGTTCATGAACTTGCTGTTGAACGCCTTGCCCAACAGCTTGGTCAGGGTCTTGCCCAAGGCCTGCGCGCCCAGCGAGGCGATACCGCCGAGCGCACCGGAGATCGCCGCACCCTTCATCGCCGCATCGGTGAGGTCCTGATCCCACCCGTCGCGCAGCCCCTGGTCGATCTGCCACTGCTGGGTGGCGGCATCCAGGATCGCGGCGAAGATCGTTTCCATCGCCAGCGAGATGATCGTCGCGATGAGCAGCTGCATCAGCAGCCGGAGCACGGCCTGCGCGAGGGCTCTGATCGACGCGATCTTCAGCAGCGAGAGCCCGCCGGTGGGCACCGCCAGGGCGATGGCGATCGCGATCTCGATGGCCATGAAGATCAGCTGCGCGATGGCCTGGATCTTCATGTACTCGACCTGCGCGGCGACGTTGCGCAGGTACTTGTACATCCCGCGGGCGCCCTTGACGGCCGTCTCCAGCGGGATCTGCCCCTCCTTGCCGGGGGTGATGTACTGGTTGGCGTACTCGCCGAAGGCCTTCGCGAACTCGCCCTCGGTGGAGTTCTTGATGGCGTTGACGAACTCGTGCAGGTGGGTCTGCAGCGATTCGAGTTCACCGGCCAGGTCCTGGTACTGCTCGGCCAGCGCCCGCAGCCGGTCCTCGTCGGCCTCCGGCCACTGCGAGCCGGTGAGGCCGGCGAACGCTTCAGCGTGTTCGGGTGGGATGTACAACGCCACGGCCGAGCACATCCCCTTCCCGATCGCGCCACCCCGCCGCGGGGCGGTCTGCTGCTGGAGCCGTCAGTTCCCGGTCTCGATGCTGTTCGCCGACTGCGAGTTGTAGTCGGACTGCTTGTCGTGGTTGTCGGCCGCTTGCTGGCCCTTCTCGGTGGTCAGGTTGAACAGCTTGCTGAGCGAGTCGAGCATCCCGGTGATGTTGCTGTTCAGGTTCTTGGCCTCCTTCTTGATGGACCGGGCGGTCTCGTCGTCGTTGCCAGCGGCCACCTGCAGCTCAGCGTCCATCCCCTCCCAGATCTCGCAGGCCTTCTTGAGGGCCATCTCGGAGGAGCCGAGCGCGGCGAACTTCTGCTTCAGGTCGACCGGGATGGCGATGATCTCGTTGTCACCTGCCATTGCGGTTGCTCTCCTTCAGCCAGGACGAGGCCTCCTGCTGCATGTCCAGCAGCGGGGCCAGGAAGTCGCCCCACGGCGACTCGTCGCGGAACTGCTTGCGCAGCTCGGCGGTGTCGCCCAGGTGCGGCCGGATCGCCTCGTTGATCTCCGATTGCAGCTGCCGCTGGGCCTCGGACACGATCTTCACGATCGCCGCGGCCAGCTCGGCCTTGGGCATCGAGCGGTACCGCTCGTCGTGGAACTCCAGTTTGGACAGTTCACCGCCGACGCCGACCGTCGCCGTCACCATCCGGTCCTTGGAGCGCACCGAGGCGGTCCGCTTGGACAGGTCGTCCTCGACCCGCTGCAGCTCCTCGCGCTGCTTGTTCAGCTCGGCGAGCGTCTCGTCGAGCTGCGACTGCAAGCTGCCGAAGTTCATCCCGTGCTCCTCACATCCGGTGACCGCGCCGCGCGGAGCATGCGATTTCAATGGAGGTCGGACGTCCGATCTCCATTGAAATCGCGAATCCCCACGGTCGGTCGGCTGATCGTCAGCGGCCGATGGGACCGGTGAAGCCGTGCGCGACTCCCCAGGTCTCCTCTTCCTCCTGCAACCAGGTGCTCGACTGCCGCTTCTGCTCGTTCTGGCCGCCCGCGCCACCGCCCATCGCCGGCGGCGGCATCATCGGCTGCTGGCCGTTCTGCCCGCCGCGGCCGAGGCCGGAGGTCTCGGTGGCCATCGAGAACGGCTTGCTCAGCTTCTCGTTGAGCGCCGAGCTGTTCATCGTGGCCCGCTTCATCGGGTCGCTGATCTCGCCGGGCGACAAGGCGAACTTCTTGCCCACGCCGGGGTTGTTGAGCGCGAGCTTGTTGTGGTTCACCGCATCGGGGACGGTGATCGGCTTGCCGCCGGGCCCGAAGATCATCCGGCCGTTCTGGTCCAGCATGTGCCCGGTCGGGCTGAGGTAGGACCCGCGCGGCCCGTACAGCGGGTTGCCGTTGGAGTCCGTGTACTGGCTGCCGTTGGGGTTGAGCATGGCGGTGTTGGGCTTGATCGAGGAGCCCTCCGGCACCACCAGCGGCTTGCCGTCCGGGCCGAGCACCTTCGTGCCGTCCGGCTTGGTGATGGTCCCGTCGGGGTTGATCGTGGACCCGTTGGGCACCGAGAGCGGAGTGCCGTCGGGGCCGCGCACGAGCTCGCCGTCGGGCGTGAAGATGGAGCTCTGGCCGAACCCGTCCGGACCGCCTCCCAACCCGTTGCCCGACGAGTTCAGGCCGGAGGTGATCGGCCCTCCCCCGAGCCCGTGCGGCACGGGCCCGCCTGCGAACTGGTCGTCGCCGTTGCCGCTGGTCAGGCCCAGCGTTTCCGACGTGCTCCCGCCGAGCCCGTTGTTCTCGTCCAGCCCGTCGAGTTCCGGGGCGTCGACGTCGGTGTCCCCGCCGGTCAGGTCCGCGTCCGGCCCGGTGCCCCCGTTGAGCTCCGAGGTCTCCGGACCGCCGCCCTCCCCGCCGAGCTCGTTCTGCAGACCTCCCGCGCCGCCCTGGTCCTTCAAGTTATCCAGGCCGTCCTGGTTCTGCAGATCGTTCTGCGACTGCAGGTCCTGCAGCTCCTGCTTCTGCTGGTCCTGCTGCTCCTTCAGGGAGTCCTGCAGGTTCTTCTGCTGGTCGCCGTACTGCTTCTTGAAGTCGTCGAGCTGCTTCTGCAGTTCGTTCTGCTGCGCGTTGTGAGTGGACGCGAACGGCTCGATCTTCGGGTCGGCGTTGATCCGGTTGGCCGTGGTCTGCAGGTTCTGCACCAACGGGCCGTGGTAGGTGTTCGGCGGCGGATCGAGGTGCCCGGCGAAGTGCCCCAGCCAGAGGTCCTTCGCGGCTCGCTCGATGTTGCCGCGCAGGTTCTCCTCCCAGGAATCGCGGATCTCGAAGTCGCCCCAGCTCGTGTGGATCGTCTTGACCTGGAGGTTCTCGAAAATGTTCGGCCGCTCGACCGTGACTCCCCGCACGTTGTCGTTGAAAGCCCTCTGCACGGCCGCCGCGGGCGACATCAGATTGCTGTTGTGATCCCGCCACGAGATGAACCCCTGGAGCATCTCCGCGACTTCTTGGAAGTACTTGTCCCGGCTCTCCGCCAAGGAGTTGAGCATGACCGGGTCGCCGATGGTCTCGGCGAACTTCTGCAGCGACCTGCTGCCGTTCTGCAGCATGCTCTGGAACGACTTCGCGGTCTCGCCCTTGAAGTTGCTGTTGGACTCGACGTTCTTGGCCTCCTCGGCGAACCTGTCGGCCCACCTCTGCATGGTGTTGGCAGCGTTGGTCAACGAGTTGATGGCGTTGGTGAAGCTCGGGAAGCTGAGCACCTGGTTCTGGTTCGGGCTGCCGACGAGGGGATCGAGGACGGTCCCGCCCACGCTCAGGATCTTCGCCCACGGGCCGCTGGGGTTGTCGAACTCCGGCCAGTTCAACTTCACGCCGACCCGAGCCCCGCCACCCGCTTTGACATCGCTCGCCGCAACCGCCACGATGTCGAACCCGGACGTGCCCCTGTCCTTCGTGGAACTCTGCTTGCCGGTGTAGTCCCAGTCCTTGGACACACCCTCGGCGGAGTTGTCGTAGTCCACTGCCAATATCCACTGCTTCGCGGTCAGCTCGCCGCGCTTGGTGACAGCGGTTTCCGCAAAGGTGTCCAGCACATCTTCCCAGGGCATCGCCCAGAACCTCCGTGATTTTCCCGGGCCGTGCGCCGCGCCTCCGGCCGGTTCGCCAAGACCGGCCGGAGGCCGGTTTCAGAAGGTGACGGGGGTGGTTTCCGCCTTCTTCGAGTTCTCGTCCGTCGTGGTCTCGACGTTCTGGTCAACGGTGTCGAGCTTCTGGCTCAGTTCGACCAACGTCTTGTTCGCGAACTCCATCACCTGCGTGGTGAGGGCCTCCCGGCACCGCTTGAACTGCTCCGCGACGCGCTTGCCCTGTTCCGTCTTCCCGGCGAGGATGTCGAAGGTGCCCTGGAGGGCGATGATGTCCTTGTCACCGGTGAGCTCCAGGCGGCACTCCTCGAACAACTTGCGGTACGCGTCCGTCGCGGACTTGTCGTGGGCGATCTCAGCCATGGTCCACCGACCGCCTAGAAGCCTGCGGCGTTCTTGTAGTCGATGTCGATCTGGCCGTCGCTCATGTCCTGCAGGATCATGGTGGCCTTGCCGAAGGCGTCCTTCATCTGGTCCTTGCCCGTGGTCACCTTGTCCTGGGCAGCGAGCCAGGCGTTCTTCCACTCACCCGAGGAAGCCGCGCCCAGTCCGTTGACGTCGACGATCACCTGGTCGATCAGCTGCTGCATCTCGTTGTGCTGCCGGTTGAACTCCCCCAGGAGAGCCCTGACCTTGGCGGTGTTGATGTACAGACTCATGTTTCGCTCATTCCTCAGCTCTTGGGGGAAAGCACCGTGTACGACGAGTTCCCGGACACGTCGAGGCTGTTGGCCAGTCCGGAGTTCTGGTCGGACATGCCGCTGACGTTCTTCTGCGTCACCCCGAGCTGGTTCACGATCAGCTCGAACTGCTTGCGCACGGCGTCGTAGTTGGCGACCCACTCCTGGATCTTGCGGCCGAAGATCTTGGTCTCGTCGCCGTTGTAGGCGGTCATGAGCTCGGCTTCGAAGCCCGAGACCGTGGTCGCGATCTTGGCCATCTGGCCGAGGTGCTCGTGGAAGGCCTGGAGCTTCTGCTGATGTACCTGGTCATTCAGCTCGATGAATGGCGTGGTCAAGACTCACTCCTGGGATTTCTGGTCCGAAAAGCACTGCTGGACAACAACGAAACTAGAACCGGCACCCGCTCCCGGCCACATCCCAGAACAGGGACGTGGCCGGGTGTTTCAGCACTGCGCGGGCGTTACCGGCGGCAGTTCGGTCACCGGCAGACCGGCCTTCGCCGGGTCCAGCGCCGGGCCGGTGGGCAGCTGGTCGACGAGCATCGCGGGCATCGCCACCGCGGCCGTCGCGTAGCCGAGCCTGCCCGCCACGTCGCTGGACGGAACCGGGTACTTCACGCCGTTGTCGGCCACCAGGTACAGCGTCGGCGTGGGCACGTCCCCGGAGGGCAGCACCGAGACCAGCACGCCGCTGCCCGGCACGACGCCCACCCGGTCCGGGCGCGGGCAGGACACGGTGATCCCCGGTTGCGGGACGACCGGGTTCGCGGTGTCGGTGAGCTCCTTCGGCAGCAGGGACACGCTCGTCGACACCGGCGGGCCGGGTTCGGTGGCCACGCACAGCGCCTGCTCGTCGTCCTGCACCAGCACCGGCGGCGCGTCCGGGAAGGCCCCGTTCCGGGTCAGCTCGCTCTTGGCCGCCGACGGCGCACCGTTGGCCGTGAGGTCCTTGGCACCGATCCGCCGCGGTTCCACCGGCTGCCCGCCGTAGGCGGCCGCCTGCGTGCGCGGATCACCGCTGATCAGCTTGAACAGCGTGTCGGTGAGCGGCACCAGCCCGGCCTTGGTCAGCAGGTACGGCTCGCCCGAGGCGTCCTGGAACAGCTGTCCGATCACGCTCGGCGCACCGGCCAGCTGCGGCCCGGCCTCGCCGCGGCCGTCGATCTCCGGGGCGACGAGGTCCGGCCCGGTGGGCAGCGCGTTGAGGAATCCGGCGGGCACCGCGATCGGGTCGGTGGTGCCGTAGCCGAGGGCGGCCGGGCCTGCCGAGGCCACGTCCATCCGCAGCTTGTGCCCGGACCACACCAGGAAAACCGTGCCGTCCGGGCCCGCCACCAGCGCGCCGTCGGTGGCCGTCAGCGGCTCGCCGTCGAACTCGCCGACCAGCATCGCGAAATCGCGCCCGCCCGGCGCGGGCGAGGCGCAGGACAGCCACGGGTCGCTGCTCAGCGCGTTGAGCGTGGGCAGGCCGTCCGGCGCACCGGGGATGCCGATCGGCAGCCCGCGCGGCGTCCCGGCCAGCGAGTTCGCCGACACGGTGTGCACCTGCATCTCCGCGCCGGCCAGCAGCCGCGCCGAGGCCTGGTTGAGCACCGGGTGCAGCACGCCGTTGACGTACTGCCACCGCGCGCCGGTCTCCTTCTCCACCACGACCGCGCCCGCCACCTGCCAGGACGTCGCGCCGCCGGGCTTGATCAGCCCGAACAGGAAGGTCCCGAGCCCGAGCAGGACCGACACGACGACACCGATGACGATGCCGCGCGAAGTCCGCCGCTGCGGCGTGTCCGGAATATCCGGATCGGCCCGCAGCATCCCGGCGCTGAGCCGTCCCATGACGAACATGTGCGCCTGAACCTGATCCCGACGCGACTGCACACTCCCACGCCCTTACGAATCTCGTGAACATTGAGGACGATCCACCCCACGAGCACGAACTGGAATCACCGACTAGCCGTTGAAGGCCCGGATCCAGCCGAAGACGCCCAGCACCGTGAGCATCAGGGGGATCAGGCTCACCGCCAGGACCACGTGCAGGATGTCGGCCGCGCGTCCCCAATACGGGACGAGGCGGTTGCCCGGGACCGTCCAGCCCGCGACCATCAGCGCCGTGCCCACCAGGGCCACGCCCGCGAACACCAGCAGCCGGCCGAACAGATCCTGCATCGACAGCGCCAGCACCAGGACGGTGCAGCCGAGCAGCCCGGGCAGCACCACCGAGAGCCGGTGCCAGATGCCGCCCACGTCGCGCCCGTGCAGCAGCAGGATCGCGCTGAGCACGCCGGCCATCGTGTAGGTCGCCCAGTGCGGTTCGGTGAGCAGGCCGACGACCGCCGTCATGCACACCGCGCCCACCGCCAGGTACAGCGAGGTCATGTACCGGTCGGCGATCGCGGCGCGCTCCAGCACGTGGCGGCTCGCGTGCGGGTCGATGCCCTCCTGCAGCTGGTCGGCGTTCGTCGGCAGCGGCGGCATCTTCAGCCCGGCGACCCGGAACGACAGGCCGGGCACGAACGCGCCGAACAGCACCGCGATCAGCGCGGTGGCCGACACCGCCTCGGCCAGCGTGCCCGTCAGCAGCGACAACAACGCCGTGATCAAGCCGAAAGCGCAGGTCACCAGCACGCCGAGGAAGGCGTGCGGGTGCGTTCCGGAGGCGGCCAGCGCCAGCACCGCGCCACCCGCGGCGGTCGCCGACGCGGCCAGCAGCACCGCCATCCCGGACGCCTCGGGGCCCGGCGCGAGGAAGCCCGCCAGCGCGAAGTAGGGCACCGCAGCGAGACCGAACGCCGTGCCCGCCATGGCATCGCCGACGGCCCGGGAAGCCGATCCGGACGCGGCCAGCAGCAACATCGCCACCACCCCGGAGGCGATCGCGCGCACCAGCGAGTCGCCGGGCAGCAGCAGACCGAGCCAGATGATCCCCGCCGCGACCAGCGTCGAGGCGTGCAGCAACCGCTTGGTGGCGGCCGGTTTCCAGGACCAGGGCCGGTCCTGCATGCCCGTGGCGACGCCGTCCACGAGGTCGTCGAAGTGCACCGCGGGCATGGCTTCCTGCCGCGAACGCAGGTAGAGCGTCTCCCCGTCCTGCAGCCCGAGGGCCTCCGGGGTCGACTCCTCGTCCAGCGGTTCGCCGCCCACGGCCTGCAGCACCCAGCCGCCGTGCTCCAGCCCGGCCTCTTCGACCTGGCTGCCCGCGTAGCTGATGATGGTCGGCATCAGGTCGATCAGCGGCACGTCCGTGGGCACCGCGAGATCGAAGTTCCGATCAGGCGCCCGGATGGACAGTCGGCACAGACCCGCGACTGCGCTGGTGCTCACGCCGGTTCACGCTCCCTTTTCCCGCAAGGAATTCGAAAAAGAGCGGCGGCGCCGGGCACCGGACCCATGCTTCGGATGCCCGACGCCGCCACACGAAATGCCTCGATCGCCGGGGGACAGTTGCTTTCGAGGCCGGAACGGCGGCGCTGCAGTAGGTTCATCTCGGCCGTCGTCCTGGGAAAACCATAGGGCCTGGCACGGCAATCGCGCTGTCGCCGATTTACGTGACCTGAAAATCCCCGGTCCTCAGTGGAATTCTTCTCCCGTCACAGTTTTCCCCAGCGGGAAGGGAATCCGCGTGAGCGTCACGCTGTTCCGCCGTCCTGAACGGCAATCCGGGCCGCCGATGCCGTCCGGCGAGCTGACCCTCCAGGAACCGCCGGAGCTGCCCGAGGTCCAGGGCGGGTTCTCCGGGATGATCACCTACCTGCCGATGGCGCTGAGTTCGCTGGCGATGGTGATGATCTTCCTCCGGCCCGGCATGGGCGGTGGCGGCACCATCATGTACTTCGCGATGGGCATGATGGTGCTCGCCGCGCTCGGCATGCTCGCCGCGAACTTCCTGCGCGCCGCCTCGGAGCGCAAGCGCGAGATGACCGGCGCCCGCCGCGACTACCTCCGCTACCTCGGCCAGGTGCGCCGCCAGGTGCGCAAGACGGTGGTGGCGCAGCGCCACGCGCAGCGCTGGCGGCATCCCGACCCGAGCGCGGCGTGGTCGCTGGTCGGCACCTCCCGGTTGTGGGAGGTGCGGCCGGACCACCCGGACTTCGGCGAGGTCCGCCTGGCCGTCGGCGACCAGCAGCTCGGCACCACGATCGCGCAGCCGACCACCAAGCCGATCGAGGACCTGGAACCGCTTTCCGCGCACGCGCTGCGCCGCTTCATCCGCGCCTACTCCACGGTCCCGGACCAGCCGGTCCCGGTGTACCTGCGCGCCTACGCCCGGGTGCTGCTGCGCGGCGACCTCGACGCCGCGCGCGGCATGGTGCGCTCGATGATCGCGCAGCTGGCCGTGCTGCACGCGCCGCAGGACCTGCGCATCGTGGTGCTGGGCCGGGAGCTGCAGGAGTGGCAGTGGACCAAGTGGCTGCCGCACTGCCTGCACCCCACCGACACCGACGGCGCGGGCCCGGTCCGGCTGGCCGCCGAGACCGTCGGCGAGCTGGAGGGCCTGCTCGGCGAGGACCTGGCCGGCCGCCCGTTCTTCGACCGCGACGCTATGCCCACCCGCGACGAGCCCTACGTCGTGGTGATCCTCGACGGCGCGCAGCCCGCCACCAGCAGCCGGATGGCCACCAACGGCTACCGCAACGCCACGGTGATCGACCTCGGCGGCTCGCTGGACTGGCAGAACGATCCCCGCACGCTGCTGCTGCAGGTCACCCCCGACAGCGTCGACCTGGTGCGGATCGGGCGGGCGGGCAAGGAGGAGACCTCCCCGATCGGCAGGCCCGACTTCCTCAGCCAGCTGCGCGCCGATTCGCTGGCCCGGCTGCTCTCGCCCTACCGGCTGGCCATCTCCACCGACACGACCGAGCCGCTGGCCGCCGACTTCGAGCTCACCACGCTGCTCAACATCGGCGACCTGCGCACCCACGACCTGGCCAAGACGCAGGCCAGGCGGGCCTCCGGCGGCGCTCGGCTGCGGGTGCCGATCGGCGTCACCGGCGACGGATCGCCGATCGAGCTGGACATCAAGGAATCCGCGCAGGGCGGGCAGGGCCCGCACGGCATGCTCATCGGCGCCACCGGTTCCGGCAAGTCCGAGCTGCTGCGCACCCTGGTGCTCGCGCTGGCGCTGACGCACTCCTCGGAGACGCTGAACTTCGTGCTCGTCGACTTCAAGGGCGGCGCGACGTTCCTCGGCCTGGACGAGCTGCCGCACACCTCGGCGGTCATCACCAACCTCGCCGACGAGGCCTCGCTGGTGGAGCGCATGAAGGACGCGCTGCACGGCGAGCTGGTCCGCCGCCAGGAACTGCTGCGCAAGGCGGGCAACTACAGCTCGGTCACCGAGTACGAGAAGGCCCGCGCCGAAGGCGCCGACCTCGACCCGCTGCCGACCCTGTTCGTGGTGGTCGACGAGTTCAGCGAGCTGCTGGCCGCGCACCGCGAGTTCATGGACCTGTTCGTGATGATCGGCCGCCTCGGCCGAAGCCTCTCGGTGCACCTGCTGCTGGCCTCCCAGCGGCTGGACGAGGGCCGCATGCACCAGCTCGAATCGCACCTGTCCTACCGGATCGGCCTGCGCACCTTCTCCGCGATGGAGAGCCGCGGCGTGCTGGGCGTTCCGGACGCCCACCAGCTGCCCTCGCAGCCCGGCGCGGGATACCTCAAGACCGATGTGGACACCCTGACCCGCTTCAAGGCCGCCTACGTCTCGGGCGCCTACCGGCAGGCCCGGCGGGAGATCCGGCAGGCCGTGGTGGCCCGGCAGATCGTGCCCTACAGCACCTCCTACGTCCCGCAGCGCGAACTGCCGATGCCCGAGGAACCGGAGGTGCCGCAGGAGGACAGCGGCGAGTCGCTGCTCGAAGTCGCCGTGCAGCGGCTGCACGACTCCGGCCCGCCGGCGCACCGCGTCTGGCTGCCGCCGCTGGAGGTCTCGCCGACGCTGGAGCAGATGCTGCCGCAGCTGAGCGTCGACCCGGAGCGCGGTCTGAGCACTGTGGACGCTGCCGAGCGCACCCTGCAGGTGCAGCTGGGCATCATCGACCGGCCCTTCGAGCAGCGGCACGAACCGCTGCTGGCGGACCTGTCCGGAGCGGGCGGGCACGTGCTGATCACCGGCGGCCCGCAGAGCGGCAAGAGCACCCTGCTGGCCACCCTGATCACCGCGCTCGCCCTCACCCACACCCCGCGCGAGGTGCAGTTCTACTGCCTGGACTTCGGCGGCGGCATGCTCTCCTCGCTGGCCGGTCTGCCGCACGTCGGCGGCGTCACCGGCCGCCTGGACACCGAGCGGATGATGCGCACCATCAACCAGGTCAACGCCCTGCTGGAGGAGCGCGAGCAGAAGTTCGCCGAGTGGGGCGTGGACTCGATGGGCACCTACCGGCGGCGGCGCGCGAAGGGCGAGTTCGCCGACGAGCCCTACGGCGACGTGTTCCTGGTGGTGGACGGCTGGACCACGATCCGCCAGGACTTCATGGACCTGGTCGCGCAGTTCACCCTGCTCGCCACCCGCGGCCTGAACTACGGCATCCACGTGGTGATCGCGGGCAGCCGCCCGGGCGAGGTCGCCGCCGGGCTGCGCGACCAGCTGACCACCCGGTTCGAGCTGCGGCTCGGCGACCCGGTCGAGTCGGCGATCAACATGCGCGCCGCCGGGACGGTCCCGAAGATCCCGGGCCGCGGCCTCACCGACGACCAGGCGCACTTCCTCGCCGGCGTGCCCCGGTTGGACGGCCCCGGCGAAACGGCGGAGGGCACCCAGGAGCTGATCACCACCATCGCGTCGGCCTGGCACGGCCCGGCCGCGCCGCGGGTGAAGATGCTGCCCGCCGTCCTCGACGTCACCGAGCTGCCCGCCGCGACCGGTCAGCTGCGGGTGCCGCTCGGCCTGTCCGGCGAGGACATCGAGCCGCTGTGGCACGACTTCACCCAGCACCCGCACCTGCTGATCGCGGGCGACGACTCCACCGGCAAGACGAACCTGCTCAAGCACGTCGCCGCCGCGGTCGCCCGCCAGTACACCCCGCAGGAAGCGCGGATCACCTTCGTGGACTTCCGCCGCGAGCTGTTCGACGTGGTGCCGGAGGAGTACCGGCTCGGCTACGCCGTCTCCAAGGACCTCGTGCGGGAAGCGGTGATGGGCTCGTCCCGCGCGATGCGGGAACGCCTGCCCGGCCCGGAGATCAGCCCGGACCAGCTCGGCAAGCGCGACTGGTGGAGCGGCCCGGAGCTGTTCCTGATCGTCGACGACTACGACATGCTCGGCGCCGACCAGGGCGACAACCCGTTCCTGCCGATCCTCGACTGCCTCGCGCAGGGCCACGAGATCGGCCTGCACCTGATCGTCGCCCGCAGCGCCAACGGCCTCTCCCGCGCCATGTACGACCCGCTGGTGCGGCGGATGCTGGAGGTCAACACGCCGGGCGCGCTGCTGTCCTGCCCGCCGTCGGAGGGCCAGGCGTTCCACGACGCCAAGCCGCGCAAGCTCCCCCCGGGCCGCGCGCAGTACATCACCCGGCGCAAGACGGTCCTGCTGCAAACCCCGCTGCTCAAGGCGGGATGAGGCGGCCGGTTCCGCGGGAAGCCCGCACTTCCCGCGGAACCGGCCCAGCAGTTCAACCGGTTGCGCGCGCACCGGTTAGGCTCTGAACCGGTCGGCTTGATCGGAGGCGTGCGGTGGACATCGGACCGTCCGGTGCGCAGCGACGGCACCGGGTGCTGGTGGTCGAAGACGATCCGATGATGGCCGAGGTCATCGCCAGCTACCTCAACCACGCCGGGATGCTGGTGGCGGTGGCCGCCGACGGCGTGATGGCGCTGGACGGCTTCCAGGCGTTCAACCCGGATCTGGTGATCCTGGACCGGATGCTGCCCCGGCTGGACGGCACCCACGTCTGCCGCAAGCTGCGCGAGCAGAGCTCGGTGCCGATCATCCTCGTCACGGCCCTGGGCGAGCAGGACGACCGCATCCACGGCCTGGAACTCGGCGCGGACGACTACGTCACGAAGCCCTTCAGCCCGCGCGAACTGGTCCTCCGCGCTCAAGCACTGCTCCGCCGCTCGGCGGGGAGCACCCCGCAACCGCAGCCCGCACCGCAAACCCGCCAGGTGCAAGACCTGGTCATGGACCTGACGACCCGTCAGGTCACCAAAGCCGGAAAGCCGCTGCGCTTCACCGGCCGCGAGCGAGACCTGCTGGACTTCTTCTTCGACCACCCCGGCGAGACCTTCCGCAAGGACGAGCTGATGCAGCGCGTCTGGCAGTGGAAGGTCGGCGACTCCTCGATGATCAGCGTCTACGTCCGCCGCCTCCGCGAGAAGATCGAAACGGACCCGGCCAACCCGACGATCATCAACACGATCTGGGGAGTCGGCTACCGCTTCGGCCCGGCCTCCTGACGGCCCCCGCTAGCGGTTCTCCAGCATGCTGTCGAGACGCGCGCGCAGCAGCGGCCGACCGAGGTCGGCGTAGGCGCGGGCCCACAGGGGGTGGAGATCCGGGAGGCGCTCGACGTCGTCGTGGTAGGCGGCGGTGAGCCCCAGGAGAGCGCTCGCCGGGCAGCCGACGTCGAGCATCCGCGCGGCATCGGCCAGGATGTCGTCCGTTTCACCGGTGAAGGCCGGGATCTCGTCGGCGAAGGCGTCCTCCGGTGCGAGAACGCCGATACCGATGCCCGCCGGGTCGGGTTCGTGGCGCCAGCCGGTGGGAGGCGCGAGATCGAGCGGGATCTCCGCGTCGCTGCCGTCCGGGTTGATCCCGTGCTCCGGAGTCGGGTGGATGCCGAGTTCGGCGGCCAGCCGCACCACCTGGGCGCGACGGCGCTCCCCTCCGCCGCGCAGCGCGAGGGCGAGCAGGAAGGTGAGCCCCTCCGAGGTGTTCCGGCCGACGATGCCCGGGTTCTTGTGGCCGAAGGAGGCAACGGGGTGGTCGGTGCGCCCGAGTTCCGGTGCGGGAACCACCCATCCGACGCAGGTGCCGTTGCCCAGGTCCGCGAACGGGAGGAGTTCGGGGACGGACATGAACGGCACGTGGTGCCTGCGGAACGCCTCTCCCGCGTAGCAGTACTCCCAGCCCGGGGGCGCGAGCGGCACCTCGCACAGCTCGAACGGCAGGGCGGGGCTGGTCTGCACGCGGGGAGCGTCGTACAGGCCCTCCTCGTACAGGTCCGTCGCGAGAAAGCCCTCCTCCCAGGCGATGTCGATCACCTTGGCGAGCGCCGGCGGGGTGGGGAACGGAAACAGGTCGTCGGTCCAGCGCGGTGGTGTCGTCATGAGCGGGGAGTGTCGCAGCCGCGCCCGACAGCCGGTGGTGCGCGCCGGTCAGGTGAGACCGGCGGGGAGGCGGGTGGTGAAGCGGCAGCCGTCGGTCACCTGGTCTACGCGGACGTCGCCGCCGTGGGCGCGGATCAGGCCGCGGGTGATCGCCAGGCCGCTGTCGGCCGGTTCCGCCGCCAGGTCGAGCTCGGCGATGCCGCCGCAGCCGTCGACCACGATCACCTCGATCTCATCGCCCGACACCACCGCCGTCACCGTCACCGGTTCGCCGGGCACCGTGTGGCGGACCGCGTGCATCACCAGGTTCGCCAGCGCCCGGGTCGTCACCGCGACGTCCACCAGCACCGGGTCGGTCGCGCTGTCCAGGCCGACGCCGTGCAGCCGCACGCCGCGCTCCAGCGCGACCGGAAGTGCCGATGCGAGCGCGGAATCCAGCAGGTCGGCGAGCCTGGCCGGAGTCCGCTGCACGCTGTCGACCTGCAGGCGGGCCAGTTCGAAGAGGTCGCTGGTGACGCGGTTCAGGCGCTGCGCGCCGCCGATCAGGCTGTCCAGGTAGCGCTCGGGTTCCTGCGCCACGCCGTCCTTCAGGGCCTCGGCGGCGCCGCGGATGTTGGCCAGCGGGGTGCGCAGCTCGTGGGAGATGGCGGTGATCAGCTCACGTTGCGCGCGCCGGAGGTCGGCTCGCTCGTGCTCGGCTTCGATCAGCGCGTTGCTGGTCGCGGTGAGCTCTTGGCGCAGCCAGCGCACTTCCGGGGTCGCTCGGCGGCGCGACCAGTAGCCCAGCAGCCAGCCCGTCGCGCTCGACGCCACGCATGCCGCGACCAGACCCCTGCTCACCCTGGCCACGTTCGGTCACCCCTAGTGCGTTCGCCGAGTTCGGGCGGCTTCGGTGCCCTCCGATTCGTCCGTTCCATTTAACCTCCCGGCAACCACGCGCGGGCAGTCCCATGAATAGGGGTCTGCGGGCTACGTAGTTGGGACTACAGCGACCGGGGCATTCCGGGCAGGCTGGGAACACCGTTTCAACTCGAGCGATTCCGGGTTCGCGCCCGGACGCGCGGTGGCTGGAGGAGTATCTGTGGCGCGGCCTGTGCTTTCCGTTCGAGCCGAGGGATCCGACGGGCACCGGACCATTGCGGCGGCGTTGGAGCAGGCCCGCCCCGGCTCGGTCATCTCGGTGCACCCCGGCCGCTACCAGGAGAACCTGGTGATCACCAAGGTGGTCACCATCATCGCGGCCGAGGGCTCGCGGACCGTCGAGCTGTCCCCGGTGCGGGGCAGCGCGGTGCGCGTGGTGTCCGAAGCCGTTCAGCTCAGCGGGTTGGTGCTGCGCGGCCGGGATCCCGAACTGCCCACTGTGGACGTTCCGCGCGGGCAGGCGGCGATGGACGACTGCGAGGTGACCGGTTCGGCCTGGACCGCGGTGCTGGCCCGCGAATCCGGTTCGCTGGCGATGCGGGACTGCCGGGTCACCAACGCGGCGGGCGCCGGGATCGTGGACACCTCCGAGGCCGGCAGCGTCGTCGAGGACTGCGTGATCGAGCACCTGGGCAGCTCGGCGATCGTGATCAGCGACCGCGCCGCGCCCACCATCCGCCGCTGCGTGCTGCGCGATAGCCGCGGCAACGGCGTCTGCGCGAACGCCGACTCGCGCGGCACCGTGGAGGACTGCCAGATCTCCCGCACCGACAAGCCCGCGATCGCGCTGGAGGCCAACAGCAGCACCACCATCCGCGGCACCTCGGTCAAGGACGTGGCCATCGGCGCCTACGTGCACAGCCAGGGCCGCCCGACGCTGCGGGACTGCTCGTTCACCGGCACCCGCGAGCACGGCGTGGTGGTGCTGGGCGGCAGCGAACCGGTGCTCACCGGCTGCCGCATCGGCCGCACCAAGGCCAACGGCCTGCTGATCACCGACAAGGCCAAGGGCAGCTACGAGGAACTGCGGATCTTCGGCACCCGCAAGGCCGCCATCGAGGTCGGCGAGCTGGCCGGGCCGATCTTCCGCGACACCTCGGTGCGCGACTGCGCGGCGGACGGCGTGGTGCTCACCGAGGAGTCGGTCGCCGAGTTCGAGCGGCTGGAGGTGCACGACGTCGAGGGCACCGGGATCACCGTGCGCGCCGGGGCGAACCCGATGCTGCGCCGGATCACCGTGCAGGACGTCCGCGGCGACGGCATCGCGGTGTTCGGCGGCGGGCACGGCAGGCTGGAGGACGTCGAGATCGGCGAGGTCACGCGCACCGGCCTGCGCATCGGCGAGGACGCCGACCCGACCGCGGACCGCGCGGTGATCCGGGCGGCGACCGGCGTGGCCGTCGAGCAGGGCGGCACCGGGCTGCTCCGGGAGTGCGAGATCCGCGACTGCACCGGCGACGGCGTCACCGTCGCCGACCACGCGGACCTGACCCTGCTGCGCAGCAAGATCGTCAAGAACGACGGGCACGGCGTGCTGGTGCACGACGGCGGCCGCGCCACCCTGGAGGACTGCGAGCTGGTCGACAACACCCGCGACGGCGTCCGGGTGGAGAGCACCGAGCACGTCGCGGTCACCAACTGCACCGCGACCGGCAACGGCGGCGCGGGCGTGCACACGCCGGACAGCTCCCGGCTGGAGATCGAGAACCTGGACAGCCGGGACAACGCCGGAACCAGCGACGCGGAGGCCGGGCCGCTCACCGAACTCGCCGCCCTGGTCGGGCTGGACGGGGTCAAGCAGCAGGTCACGACCCTGGTGAACCTCACCGAGATGGCCAAGCGGCGGGAAGCGGCCGGGCTGCCCGCGCTGCCGATGAGCCGCCACCTGATCTTCGCCGGGCCGCCCGGCACCGGCAAGACCACGGTGGCCCGCCTCTACGGCGAGATCCTCGCCTCGCTCGGCGCGCTGCGCAGCGGGCACCTGGTGGAGGTGGCCCGCGCCGACCTGGTCGCCCAGATCGTCGGCGGCACCGCGATCAAGACCACCGAGGCGTTCAACAAGGCCCTCGGCGGCGTGCTGTTCATCGACGAGGCCTACACGCTGAACGCGCAGGAGGGCGGCGGGCCCGACTTCGGCCGCGAAGCGGTGGACACGCTGGTGAAGCTGATGGAGGACCACCGCGACGACGTGGTGGTCATCGCCGCCGGGTACTCCGAGCAGATGGACGGCTTCCTGGCCTCCAACCCCGGCCTGGCGTCCCGCTTCAACCGCACCGTCGAGTTCGAGAACTACGCGGTGCCCGAGCTGGTCACCATCGTGGAACGGATGTGCGAGGCGCACAGCTACTCGCTCGGCGAGGGCACCCACCAGGCGCTGGAGCGGCACTTCGGCCGGATGCACCGCGGCCCCGACTTCGGCAACGGCCGCGCCGCCCGCAAGCTGTTCGAGGAGATGATCGACCGGCAGGCGGTCCGGCTCGCCGGGCAGCCCGACGCCGACCAGGACGAGCTGTCCCGCATGCTGCCCGCCGACATCGGCGCGGAACCCGAGGCCGCCGAGCCGGACAAGCCCTCGGCGCTGACCCGGCTGCGGGAGATGACCGGCATCCCGTCGGTGAAGTCGGCGGTCGAGGACCTGGTGAACCTGCTGGCGGCGAACCGGCAGCGCGCCGCGGCCGGCCTGCCGACGCCGAAGATCAGCCACCACCTGGTGTTCGCCGGCCCGCCCGGCACCGGCAAGACCACGGTGGCCCGCCTCTACGGCGAGGTGCTCGCCGACCTGGAGGTGCTGCCGACCGGCCAGCTCGTCGAGGTCAGCCGCGCCGACCTCGTCGGCAAGTACATCGGGCACACCGCGCAGCTCACCCGCGACGCCTTCGAGCGGGCCCGCGGCGGCGTGCTGTTCATCGACGAGGCCTACGCGCTGACCTCGGCCGGTGGCAACGACTTCGGCCGCGAGGCGATCGACACGCTGGTGAAGCTGATGGAGGACCACCGCGACGAAGTGGTGGTGATCGTGGCGGGCTACCCGGCGGAGATGCAGGACTTCCTGGCCACGAACCCGGGACTGGGCTCGCGGTTCTCCCGCCACGTCGAGTTCACCGACTACACCCCGGCGGAACTGGCCGACATCTTCGACCGCAGCGCCCGCACCAACGGCTACGAGTGCGGCGAGGACGTCCTAGCGGCGCTGCGCCGCCACCTCGAGGAGATGCCGCGGGACCGCAGCTTCGGCAACGCCCGCTACGCCCGCCAGCTGCTGGAGTCCACGATGACCCGCCAAGCGGGCCGCCTCAGCACCCTGCCCAACCCGACCCTGGAAGACCTCCGCAACATCCACCCAGAAGACCTCCCGCTCTGACCACCAACACACCACGGCGCGTCCCCCCCAACACACCGAAACCACGCAATTTCAATTGAAATCTCACGTCAAATTTCAATTGAAATTGCACACCACCCCGGCACCGAGCCCCGGCGCACGCCACAGGGCGCCGGAGCCCGGAGCCCGATGCCCGGTGCCCGGTGCCCGGTGCCCGGTGCCCGGTGCCCGGTGCCCGGTGCCCGGAGATCGTGATCAGTCGGTGGTGGTCGTAGTCGCCGGTGTTCGGGGATCGTGGCCAGCACCGGGCGCCGGAGCCCGGAGTCGTGGCCAGCGCCGGGCGCCGGAGCCCGGAGTCGTGGCCAGTGGCCGGTGCTCGGAGAGCTCGACACCCGACACCCGACACCCGACACCCGACACCCGACACCCGGCACCCGGCACCCGGCACCCGGAGATCGTGGTCAGTCCGTGGTGGTCGTGGTCGGTGGGGCTCGGTGGGTGTGGCCGGTTTCCGTGGTCCGTGGCCGGTGTTGGTTCTGGCGGGCCCTTTTTCCGGGACGTGTCGGTGGTGGTTCGGGCGGCTTAGCTTCGGGGTGTGCGAAATGGCTTTCGGTTGTTGGCTGTTCTCGGTGCCGTGTCGGCGCTTTCGGCTCCGGTGGCGGTTGCCGCTCCGGAGCTGCCCGCGATCTCCCCGGTGCTGCGGTCCCACCAGGAGTGCCGCACCGGGTCCACAGTGGAGCTCGACGAGAAGCCGTGGGCGCAGGCCCAGCTCCGGCCGGAGCGCGCCTGGCCGCACGGCAACGGTGCGGGCGTCACGGTCGCCGTCGTCGGCAGCGGCGTGGACGCGACGTCCCCGGCGCTGGCCGGCCGGGTGACCGGTGCCGGTCCGGACTGCGTCGGCTACGGCACCTTCGTCGCGGGCATCATCGCCGCCGCACCGCGCCCCGGCGGCGGCTTCTCCGGAGTCGCGCCGGGCGCGCGGATCCTGGCCGTGCAGGCAACCGACCAGCAGGGCAACGCCACCGCGGACAGCCTCGCAGGCGGCATCCGCCAGGCGGTGGCGGGCGGTGCGCGGATCATCTCGGTGGCAGCGGAAGCAGCCGCCCCGAGCGACTCCCTGGCCGCCGCGGTGCGGGAGGCCGCAGCCGCAGGCGTCGTCGTGGTCGCTCCCGCGTCGACCGGCACCGGCGAGGAGGTCGTGCCCGCGTTCCCCGCCGCCTACCCGGAAGTCCTGTCGGTCGCCGCGATCGACCCGAAGGGCGCCCCGGCCCTGGTCGCACCGGGAGTCAAGGTGGACATCGCGGCCCCGGGCGTGGCGATGACGGGCATCGGCCCCCGCGGCAACGGCCTGTTCATCTCCGGCGGAGACGCCGTCGCCGCCGCGCAGGTCTCCGGCACCGCCGCCCTGGCGCTCTCCTACCGCCCGAACCTGACCGGCGCCGACCTCGCCCGGCGCCTGCGCGACACCGCCTACCCGCCGCCGGGCGGCGCTCCGCACCCGCTGCTGGGCAGCGGAGTCGTAGACCCGGCGACCGCGGTGACCGCGGAATTCCCCACGGCGGAAGGAAAACCGCCGGTCGTCCCGGCAGCGGTGCACATGCCGCCACCGGTGGACCCGACCCCGGACATCACTGCCGCGATCGTGGCAACCGCCGCCGCAGTCGTGATCGGCACCGCTGCCGCACTGGCGGTCGTCATCCCCCGCGGCCGGAAGCGCCGCTGGCGCCCCGCCCCCTGACCACTCACCCCGACAACGGACCCCGTGCAATTTCAATTGAAATCGCACGTCTGATTTCAATTGAAATTGCACGAATCCCGACGCACCGTCGGTGTGTCGGGTGCCCGACACGCCGACGGGTGGGCAACTTCCATTGAAATCGAAGGTGCGATTTCCATTGAAATTGCCCAGGTGGGGCCGGTCACCGGCCTGGGCCGGGCTCGGCCTCCGGGGCTTCCACGAGCTTCACCCGGCTGACCCGCTCGTGCCAGCCCAGCGCGGCGACCATCACCACCACCAGCGCGAAACCGGCCCACTGCGTCGCGCTCAGCTCCGCGCCCAGCACGAACACCCCGATGATCGCCGCCGTCGCCGGGAACGACAGCTCCGCCAACGTCGCCCGCGCCGCGGGCGTGGTGCTCAGACCGACGTAGTACAGGCCCAGCGCCAGCAGCCCGGGGATCAGCGCCAGCAGCACCAGGCCGAACGCGTTGTCCCAGCCGACCGCCACCGGCGAGCCGCTGACCAGCAGGACCACCGCAGCCGCGGGCAGGCCGATGGAGAACCGCAGCGCGGTCACGTCCCGCGCCGGAATCCGGCGGCTGACGTACCGGCCCAGCACCGTGCCCGCCGCCCACAGCGCTGCCGCGCCCAGCGCCAGCAGCGCGGGCACCACCTGCGACACCTCGATGTGCAGCGGGTCTTCGAACGCCAGCAACCAGGCCCCGACCAGCGCCGGGACCGCGAACAGGAAGTAGCGCCCGGTCAACCGCTCGCGCAGCAACGCGTAGGACGCCACCGCGGCGAAGATCGGCTGCAGCTTCTGCAGGACCAGCGGCGTCACCGGATCGCCGCACTTGAACGCGGTGGTGAACAGCGCGGTCGCCAGCGCCGACGAACCGATGCCGACGGTGATCATCGCGATGCGCTCGCGCGGCCCGCAGGCCAGCAGCGCGCGCCACGCGCGGGGCAGCAGCGGCGCCAGCAGCAGCACGATGATCACGTGCTCCCAGAACACCACGCTGGCCGAGGGCAGCGTCGTCGCGAGCGGTTGCCGCCAGAGCGCGTCGGTGCCCCACATCGCGGTGGCCAGCGCCACCAACCAAGTCCGGTCCGCACCCCGCGCCAACGCCATGCCGCCAACCTAACCGCGAATCGATCTCGCATTCGCCCCGGTTCACATGACAGGACACCGCGCGCACCCCGTCCTAGGCTCGATCCGGAGAGCACCCACCTATGCCCGTGGCCGCGAGATCGACATCACGGGCAGAATCGACACCGCTACAGCAGGTGACGGATAAGGACGGATACCCATGCCCCAGCAGCGGACCCGACTGCTCAGTTCGATCCTCGGCGCGTGCGCGGCGGCCGCGCTGGTCGCGGGGTGCGGCGGCCAGCCCGCCGAGGAGGGCACTCCCGAGGAACACCCCCCGGGCCACGAGCAGGAGACCCCTGGCCAGGAGCAGCAGACCGCCGCGGCCGCGCGCACGACCGCGACCTACGGCTCCTTCACGCCGGACGCCAAGGCGGTCACCTACGACCCGGCCCTGGTCCCGGACGGCGCCAAGGTCGACCTGGCCTCCGAGCGGACCAACGGCAGCACCAAGATCACCGTCGAGCTCGAGGGCCTGGTGCCCAACCGCGAGTACGGCGCGCACGTGCACACCAAGCCCTGCGGCCCGACCGGTGAGGACGCCGGCCCGCACTTCCAGGAGAAGGCGGACCCGGTCAAGCCGTCGGTGGACCCGGCCTACGCGAACCCGCAGAACGAGGTGTGGCTGGACTTCCACACCGACGCGCAGGGCAAGGCGACCGCCACGACGGAGGGCAACTGGTCCTTCGACACCCGCCAGGACGCGAAGTCGTTCGTGATCCACGAGAGCCACACCCACACCGAACCGGGCAAGGCGGGCACGGCCGGAGGCCGCCTGGCCTGCCTCAACGCCAAGTTCTGACCGTCCCCGCGGGGTGACGGTGGAGGGCGCTCGCGGGCGGGCGCCCTCTTTTCAGGCCCCATTCTTTAACTGACCACTCAGTTAATCTGCTAGCGTGACGGCATGGCCCGGACCGCCGATCCCGAACGCGCCGCCGCGCGGCGCGACGCGATCATGCGCGCCGCGATCGCGCTGTTCGCGGAACAAGGCTTCGAGAGCACCTCGGCCGCGGAGATCGCCAAGGCCGCCGGGCTGAGCTCGGGCAGCGTCTTCTACTACTTCGCGGACAAGCGGGCGGTGTTCCGCGCGCTCTTCGAACGGGACCTGCCCGCCGCCCGCGAGCTCGTGGCGCGGCACGCCACCGGTGACGACCCGGTGGCCTCGCTGCTGGCGATGGTGGACGTGCTGGCCGCGGACGCGATGGATCCGCTGGCTCCCGGGATCATGGTCGAGCTCGTCCGGCAGGTGGGCAAGGACCCCGAACTCGCGCGGCTCATCACCGAGACCGCCGCGACCCAGCACGCGGGCTTCGCCGCGCTGGTCGAACGCGGCATCCGCGCCGGCTCGATCGACCCGGCGCTGGATCCCGGCGAGGCCGCGCAGTGGATCCAGGTCGCCATCGACGGCGCGTTCCTCAACGCCGATCCCGACCACGATCCGCGCCCGATGCTGCGCCGGATGATCACCCGATTCCTCTCCCGACCGTGCGACCACGCCGGAGACCACGCATGACACCCCTTGCGTCAACAAGGGGGCAGGAGTCCTACTCAACCGCACCCCAGGGGACCGTGATGCAACCCAGCCACCAGAAATCGCAAAGCGCGAGAACAACGCCAAACGCGACCACCGCTGAAAATTCCGGAGAGGCGGGACAGTCCACCACGCTCCGCCTCCAGAGCTCGGTGCTCTGGGCGCTGGGGATCGGCTGCGGCGCGCTCGGTCTCGGCCTGGGCTTCCTGGCCAAGCCCCTGGTCAACTGGATCGTCGACCTGATCGGCGACGCCCCCGGCCCGCTGCGGCTGGCCGCCGAGCTGCCGACGGTCTGGGCGGTGCCGGTGCTGGCAGTCGTCGGCCTGCTCGCGGGCGCCTGGCTGGCGGCCGAGGCGAAGAAGGAGGCCTTGGAGCTGACCGTCGACCCGGCGGGCGTCCACCTCAAGCAGGACGGCGCCGAGCGGTACCTCCGGCGCGACCGGATCGACGCGGTGTTCCAGGACGGCAAGGAGCTGGTCTTCCTGGACGCGACCACCCGGCAGCTGGCCCGCCACAAGTCCTCCGACCTGTCGAAGAAGCAGGTCCGCGAGGCGTTCGAGCGCCACGGCTACCCGTGGGCGGGCGCGGCCGACCCGCGCGAGAACGAGTTCCGCAAGTGGGTGGACGGCCGGCCGGGCCTGGACGAGGAGGCCAACGGCCTGCTCCGCGCCAGGGCCCGAGCCCTCACCGACAAGCAGCGCGGCGCGGCGGCCGACCTCGCCGACCAGCTCCAGGCCATCGGAGTGGTCCTGCGCGACCGCGACGACACCCAGCAGTACCGCCTGATCCCCGGCTAAGCGAGCTGCCGCCGCAAGGCGTCGTAGGTCGGCGCGAGCTCCCGCAGGATCCCGGCGGCCTCGCGGTCCTCACCGACGACCAGCGGATGCTGGAGCGAGCCGACCAACCGCGCCTGCTCGGAAGCCACGGTCGCGGCCCCGGTCAGCCCGATCCACTGCAAGCACGTCGCGGCGTCGGCCAGCCGCCGCGCGCCGACGCGGACCGCGAAGTGCACCAGGTGCCCGCGAAGATCATCGCCGCAACCGGATTCGACCTGCTCCGCCAGCGCGAGCGCGGCGGCCCCGCTGCCCGCCTCCTCGCGCAACCAGTGCCTGGCCCGGTCGAGCGACGCGCGGATGGCCGCCTCCGGCTCGACCCGCGCGGTCCGGCGGAAGTCCGCGCGCAGCGTGAACGGCTCGCCGTAGTCGACCGCGTCGGCCCGCCAAGCGGCGACGAAGTCCGCCACCGGCAGCCGCGAGTGCGGATAGCCCTGCGGATCGTGCAGGTGGACGTGGTCGCCGTCGATGCCGAGCACCACGACGTAGTGGTCGGCGCCGATCGGCCCGGTCATGCTCGGCTGGTACCGCAGGTGCCCCATCTCGACCGGCCCGACCATGACCGGCGCCACCGCCACCCGCTCGGCCAGCCGCGCCAGCGCGGCATCGGCCGAGCCGCCGCTGGTGGTCTCCGCGCTCCACCCGAAGGCCGCGAGCGCGTCGTCCACCCCGATCCCGGGATCCCACCCGGGCGGATCGAAGAACGGCAGCTCCGGCCCGGCGAGCTGCACGCCGAACGGGCTCCCGGTCGCGGTCTCGACGACCCCGACCCCCGGAGCCTCGCGACCGAACATCATGACCAGGCAGCTGGAATAGCAGTAGGGACCAGATCCGGCATAAGCGATCACCCCGTCAACCTGGCAGTTTTCGGGCCGAAACACCACACCCGGAGTCGCAGGCCGCCCCGCGCGACCCGCACGGCGGGCGGCACCCGGGCCGAGGGGGATGAAGGTCGTTTGGGGCGTCGGCGACAATGGGGGGCGTGACCGCCACTTTGTCCAAGCCCGCCTTGAAGATCGGCCCGCACCAGGTCGATCCGCCGGTGGTGCTCGCGCCGATGGCCGGGATCACCAACGTCGCCTTCCGGCGGTTGTGCCGGGAGTACGGCGCCGGGCTCTACGTGTGCGAGATGATCACCAGCCGGGCGCTCGTCGAGCGGCATCCCAAGACGCTCGAGATGATCACCTTCGACCCCGACGAGCACCCGCGCTCCATGCAGCTCTACGGGGTCGACCCGGTGACCATGGGCAAGGCCGTGCAGATGATCGTCGACGAGAACCTCGCCGACCACGTCGACATGAACTTCGGCTGCCCCGTTCCGAAGGTGACCCGCAAGGGCGGCGGTTCCGCGCTGCCGTACAAGCGGCGGCTGTTCGCCGAGATCGTCCAGGCCGCCGTGCGCGCCGCCGAACCGGCCGGGATCCCGGTGACGGTGAAGTTCCGCATCGGCATCGACGACGACCACATCACCTACCTCGACGCGGGCCGGCTGGCCGAGGAGAACGGCGCGGCGGCGGTCGCGCTGCACGGCCGCACCGCGGCCCAGCGCTACTCGGGCACCGCGGACTGGACGGCCATCGCGCGGCTCAAGGAGCACGTCAAGACCATCCCGGTGCTCGGCAACGGCGACATCTTCAGCGCCGACGACGCGCTGCGGATGATGGCCGAGACCGGCTGCGACGGCGTCGTGGTCGGGCGCGGCTGCCTGGGCCGCCCGTGGCTGTTCCGCGACCTGCAGGCCGCCTTCGCCGGCGAGCCGATCCCGGAAGGGCCGAAGCTCGGCGAGGTCGCCGGAGTGCTCAAGCGGCACGCCGAGCTGCTGGCCGATCACATGGGCGAGGAGAAGGGCCTGCGCGACCTGCGCAAGCACATGTCGCAGTACCTGCGCGGCTTCCCGGTGGGCTCGGACCTGCGGCACCAGTTCGGCCTGGTGTCCAGCCTCGCGCAGCTGGACGACCTGCTGGCCGGTCTCGACCCGGACGTGCCGTTCCCGACCGACGCCGAGGGGCCGCGCGGCCGCCAGGGCTCGGCGGGCAAGGTGGTGCTGCCGGAGGGCTGGCTCGACGATCCCGACGACATCACCGTGCCCACCGCGGCGGAGATCGACCACAGCGGCGGCTGACCACCCAGATGCCGAAAACCGTTGCGCGCGGCCGCTTCCGGCCGAGTGTCCTGATCGGAGCGTCGGTGCTCGCGACGGCGTGCGCGGCACCGCCGGAGGAGCCCGCCGCGGTCGGCATGGTCGAGCGGTACTTCGCGGAGAACAACGCCGCGGCGCGGTCCGGGCCCGCGGCGCAGCAGGAGTTCTTCCGGCGCACGCAGCACCCCGACTTCACTGACCTGAGCTGCGACCTCGGCGACACCGCGGTGGAGCTGGACCCGGCGATGTCCACCCTGCGCCCCGATCCCGGCTACGCCCCGGACGGCGTGGCGCCGCGCGGCGAAGTCTGGGTGGTCGGCGTGGAGGTGACGACCCGGACGGCGGGCACCGTCACCGGGCACCAGATCGGTTCGCAGCACCTCGTCGTGCTGGACGGGCGGCTCCGCGGGTTCGCCCCCTGCCCGAACGGATGACTGATTGCGTGATCAAATGCCGGTAACACCGCAGCGGGTCGGCTCCGATGAACCAGCAATGCGGTGGCGATACGTACGTGTTGCTCTGCTCGTCCGTGCGGGTGGGTCCGTTCCGTTTCGCTTCCACATCCACCGCGCGCCCGGTACACATCCTAGGCAGCTGGGGATTCGAACGATGCTCGTCAATTCGGGCTGGGCTAGGGGGTCAGCCGGTTGAGCGAATTGGGCGAGAGCCGAGTCAGACCAGCTCAAGCGATGCGTCACACCCGACGACACCACGGACGGGAGGTGAGTGCGATGACCGGACTGCGCAACGGTTTCGCCGGACCAGAACCCCTGCGCGAGGGCGAAGCGCCTGTTCTCCCTCCCGGCCCGCGCACCCGCCAGGACCTGGCCAACGGGACCGGGATGGCGGATCTGCACGAATCGATCGCGAGCCTGCTGGCCTCGCGAGGCCAGTGGCGCCAGGCCTACCACCACCTGCGCTCGGCGCTGGACCTGCGCTCCAGCGCGGACGTGCCACGGGTGCCGGAGCAGCTGCGGCACGAGGTCAACCGGCTGCGCCGCGAGCACGCCGAAGCCCGCGAGCAGAGCCTGCGCGACAGCCTCACCGCCAGCTACAACCGCCGCTACCTGGACGAACGGCTGGCCGACCTGCTCACCGAGCACGCCGGCACCGGTGCCGGGCTCGCCATCGCGCTGGTCGACCTCGACTGGTTCAAGCAGGTCAACGACAACTACGGGCACCTGCTCGGCGACCGGGTGCTGCAACGGGTGGTCGACCTGCTGCAGAAAGCCCTGCCCAGCGGCGCGTTCTGCGCGCGCTACGGCGGGGAGGAATTCGTGCTCGTGCTGCCGGACATCGAGCCGGCGGCCGCGGTCGCGGTGTGCGAGACCGCCCGCTCCCTGGTGGAGACGTTCCCGTGGTCGCAGATGGCCCCGGGGCTGCGGGTGACGGTCAGCATCGGCGTCGCGCACGAGCACACCGCCAGCGGGCCCGCGCCGGTCTCCGCCGAGCAGCAGTTGATCAGCGCGGACGCGCTGCTCTACGCCGCGAAGCAGTCGGGACGCAACGCGGTCGCCCACCGCACCGGTTCCGATGTCCGTTTGGCCGGGATTGCCGCCGAGCGACGAGGAACACACCCGCGAAAGGTGGCCGGTTACTGATCGCACCTGCTCGGCGTCTCTCGGTGTAATCGAGAGTGTTTGCGCCGGTCAACGGCATAGCACGGTTGGCCGTATTAGACGAGACGCCACGATCGATCGTGCACTGATTGTGAAGAAATTGTCGGTCCTATCGTCAGTTCGGGCGATCGGCCGTACTATCTCGGAGGCGCCGTCCGATACACGTCGGGGGGTATCGAGCGCGTCGGCATCGAGCAGACCGTTGGATTTCACTGGTGGGAGGGAAAACGCGTGCCGCAAGACCCCCGGCATGGCGAAGTCGGGCGCCGGCGTTCCGCCCGCCCGGAACCCGATCCGGAAGAAGGCTCAGCCGGAACCGGTCGACGTCGCCGCGCACTGAGCGAGGACGGCACGGGCGGTACCCGAGTCATAGACCTGCTCTCGAAGCACGGCAAGGCCCCCGGTGGCTCCAACCACCGGCGCGCGGCCGAGCCGGAGCCGCCGCAGGCCCAGCCGCCCCGCCGCGCCCGTCCGCCGCAGCCCGCTCCGCCCGCGCCGCAGGAACCGGCAGCGCGCCCCCCGGAAGCGGCACCGCGCCGCCGCCAGGCTCCCCAGAACCGCCCCAGCGCTCCTCCCGGCTGGACGCCGCCCGCCGCTGCGCGCCCCCCGCAGGCGCCCGCGGGTGAGCCGCGCCGCCGCCAGGACACCCCGCCTCCGCCCAGCCGCCGCCCGGCGGCGGGTGGCGCCGCAGCCGCCTTCGCCGGTGGCGCCGCCGCCCGCAGCGGACGCCCGGACGCCCCCATCGAGCCGCCGGTCAACGGCGTTCCCCGCACCGGCGCCCCGGTCGAGCCCCCGCGCAGCAGTGGCCCCGTCGAGCCGCCCCGCAACGGCGCTCCGGCGCCCGGTGCCGAGCCCACCCGGGTCACCCAGGCCCTGGGCGGCGAGGCTCCTCCGGCCAGCCCGCCGCGCCGGATGCGCCGACCGGCCCCGAGCCGCCCGGTGCCGCCCCCGGTCAACGAGGACCTGGAGGCCACCACCCAGCACGCGCCGGTTCCCCCCGCGCCTCCGCGCGCCGAGGCCACCTCGGTCGTCTCGCGGTTGAACCCGGAGGACCAGCAGACCACCATCGCCAAGCCCGTCGCGCCGCCGAGCGCGGCCAAGCCCGTCGCGCCCGCGAGCGCCGCCGAGGAGACCGCGATCGTCGCGGCCCCGGACGACCTCGCCGAGCTGGACGAGTTCGACGAGCTGGACGACGACGACCTCGAAACCGACCTCGACTCCGACGACGAGGAGGAGGACGAGGATCGCGAGGCCGACATCAAGCAGATCGACGCCACGCTCGCCCGGTTCTCCGCGGTGCACGACGAGATCGCCGCCGAGGAGGAGGCCCGCCGCAAGAAGTTCTCCTGGCTGCTCGGCAAGCGCAAGGAGCCCGAGCTCGGCACCGACATGCCCTTCGACTTCCACGAAGGACGGGACGGGCAGTCCCGGATGGAGTGGAAGAAGAAGCAGCGCAAGCGCCGCACTCACCTGATCGTGGCGGCGGTCGCGGTGGCGGCCTCGCTGTCGGTGTTCCTGACGCTGGGCTTCGCCTGGGGCGCCACCACGTTCTGGGGCCCGTCGTCCATCGCGGCGCTGGACCCGGAGTCCGACTCCATCAAGGAGGTCGCCAAGCAGACCGGCGACCAGAACTTCCTGCTCGTCGGTTCGGACACCCGCGCCGGGGCCAAGCCGGAGGACGGCGTCGGCTCCGAGGACGAGACCGTCGGCGCCCGTTCGGACACCACGATGATCGCGCACATCCCGGCCGACCGGAGCCGCGTGGTCCTGGTGTCGTTCCCGCGCGACCTGCAGGTCGACCTGCCCGCGTGCGAGCGCTGGGACGCCAAGACCGGCCAGTACACCGGCCAGCAGGCGCCCGCGCAGCAGGACGTCCGGCTCAACGAGGCCTACGCGGTGGGCGGTCCGCTGTGCACCACCAAGGTCATCCAGCAGATCTCCGGCCTGCGGGTGGACAGCTTCCTGGGCATCGACTTCAACGGCTTCAAGTCGATGGTGGACGCGGTGCAGGGCGTCGAGATCTGCACCGAGAAGCCCATCGTGGACAGCACCCTGGGCACCGTGATCCCCACCGCGGGCAAGCACACCATCAGCGGTGACCAGGCGCTGAACTACGTGCGCGCCAGGCACGTCGAGGGCGACCCGACCTCCGACTACGGCCGCATGCAGCGCCAGCAGCTATTCCTGTCGGCACTTCTGCGCAAGACCACCTCCGGCCAGGTGCTGCTCGACCCGGGCAAGCTGAGCGGCTTCGTCAAGGCGGTCAGCGCGAACACCTTCGGCGAGAACGTCGGCGCCGACCGGCTGATGGACCTGGGCCAGCAGCTGCAGGGCCTGGACCCGAGCCGCGTCACCTTCATCACGGTGCCCACCACCGGCTACGCCAACGACGAGGGCATGGAAGAGCTGCGCGAGGCCGACACCCAGGCGCTGTTCCAGGCCATCCTCGACGACAAGCCGATCATCGCCGACGCGAAGACCAACCAGCCCAGCGGCGGCGGAGCGGCCTTCCGCCAGCAGCCCGCGGACCCGTCCACCCCGGAAGAACCGGCAGCGCCGACCGGCCTGTCCACGGTGAACGCCGGAACCGACATCTGCGGCTGACCAGCGACGACCGCACGGACCGGCCATCGTCAGGCAAGCGGCGCAGCCGCTTCCGGCGGTAGACAGCGACCGTGACACAGGGCTGGCACCGATCGGCAGGGGCCACATGCGCCGCAAGGCGCATAACCCACCTACGGCGCTTGCACCGCCGCGGGTTCTCAGGCGTCGCCTGGCGAGGACAGCCCGTTTGCCGTGCATCGGACATGCACAAGAACGGGATCCCGCAGCCAGGCGGCGTCGGAGGTTCCGCTACTCGCACCGCCACGCCGAACGACCGCATGAGCACCCGGAAGGGTTTTCTCATGGCGTGTTAACCGTTGGTTCACCACGGGTCATTCTGTCCGATTACCGGTGGAAGTACCCTGGGTAGCATGCGTGAGGTCTACCAGGAACAGCTCGGCGAGCTCGCCGAAGAACTCGCCTCGATGTCGACCAAGGTCGGCACCGCCATGGAGCTCGCCACCAAGGCACTCCTGGAGGCCGACCTGGAGTTGGCGGAACAGGTCATCGAGGAGGACGCGCAGATCGACGAGGCGCGGGCCCGCGCGGAGGAGCACGCCTTCGGGCTGCTCGCCCTGCAGGCCCCGGTGGCCGGCGATCTGCGGACGGTCATCTCCACCATCCACACCGCCGAGGACCTGGAGCGGATGGGCGACTTGGCGCTGCACGTGGCCAAGACCGCGCGCCGCCGCCACCCGAACGCGGTGCTCCCCGCCGACGTGCAGCCGTACTTCGCCGAGATGGGCCGGGTCGCGGTCAAGCTCGCCGGTCGCGCGGGCAGCGTCATCCAGACCCAGGACGTGGAGGCCGCGCGCGGGCTGGAGGAGGACGACGACGAGATGGACGACCTCCACCGCCACCTGTTCACGGTGATGATGAGCCCGGACTGGTCGCACGGCGTGGCCGCTGCCGTGGACGTCACGCTGCTCGGCCGGTTCTACGAGCGCTTCGCCGACCACGCGGTGTCGGTGGCCCGCCGGGTGGTGTTCATCGTGACCGGAAAGATGCCGAACAGCTGAGCGGTTCTCGCTGGTCGTCGACGGTGTGACCGAGGAAGTATTAATAGTCGGTCTCAGCACTCGATGCTGTGATCGCCATGTGCGATCCTCGTTCGGGTGAGAACGTACCGAACCGCGGTCGATGAGGTGCGCGGTGCGTAAGAGTCCGACCGTGCACAGACGACGGCTGGGCAGCGAGCTTCGGCGGCTGCGCGAAACGGCGGGGCGCACCCATCGCGAGGTCGCCGCCCACCTGGACTGCTCCCAGGGCAAGATCAGCCAGATCGAACTCGGCCGGGTTCCGGTCCGCACCTCGGACGTGCGGCTGATGGCCGAGTTCTACGGGGCGACCACCGAGCAGCTCGCATCGCTGGTGGACCTCGCCCAGGACTCCAAGCAGCGCGGCTGGTGGCAGAAGTTCCCCAGCACCGCGCAGCGGCCGGGGCTGCAGACCTACCTCGGCCTGGAGACCTCGGCCAAGGCGGTGAGCTGCTACGGCGCGGACCCGCTGCCGGAGCTGCTGCAGACCGCGGACTACAGCCGCGCGCTGCTGACCGCGGACGCGCACGAGCACACCCCGGAGGAGCTGCAGGAGCGGCTCACGGTGATCTCGACGCGCCAGCAGCGGTTGCTCGGCGAGCAGCCGCTGGAGCTGTGGGCGGTGCTGGACGAGTCGGCGCTGCGGCGCGCGGTCGGCGGCCCCGGCGTGATGCGCCAGCAGCTGGAGCACCTCGTGCTGCTCGGCTACCGGCGCAACGTGACGCTCCAGGTGCTGCCGTTCCGGGTGGGCGGGCATCCGCTGATGGCCGACCGCATCGCCGTGTTCTCCTTCCCCGACGAAGCGGACCCGCAGGTGGTGCACCTGGGCGACTCGGCGAACTCGCGCTTCCTGGACAAGGCCGCGGACACGGCGGACTACCTCAAGGCGTTCGAGCAGGTCTGCACCCGTGCCCTCAACCCGAAGGACTCCAGCGCCTTCATCTCCGCGATAGCCGACGAATCCGCGGCCGCCTGACGACGCCTGCGCAACTTCAATGGAAATCGGACGTCCAATTTCCATTGAAATCGCACCGGTCCCGGCGTGTCGGGCACCGGACACACCGGGAGGTCCGCAACTTCAATTGAAATCGCACGTTTGATTTCAATTGAAGTTGCGGATCAGCGGTTCCGGAGGTGGTCCATCGTGGAGCGGTCGGCGGGGAAGAAGGACTCGATCGCCAGCTCGGCGACCGTGACGTCGAGCGGCGTGCCGAAAACCGTTGTGGTGCTGAAGAACGACAGCTCCGCTCCACCGTGGCGGAAGCGCAGCGGCACCACGACGTCTCCGGCGCCGGGCAGTTCCACTTCGGGCACCGGCTGATCGCACGGGTAGTCGCGGAGCTCCGCGTGGAGATCGCGCAGCACCGGGTCGGCCGTCGCGGTCGCCTGGCGGTGCAGCCTGCTGAGGACGTGCGCGCGCCACTCGCCTAGGTTGACGATGCTCGGGGCCAGGCCCGCCGGGTGCAGGCTCAACCGCAGCACGTTCACCGGTGGTTCCAGCAGATCCGGCGCCGCGCCCTCCAGGAAGAGCCCGGCGCTGTCGTTGCCGTCGATCAGCTGCCAGTGCCGGTCGACCACCAGCGCCGGGTTCGGCTCGTGCCCGGCCAGCACCTGCCGCAGGGCCGCGAGCACCGCGGCCAGCTCTGGCGCGTCCAGCGAGCCGGCCGGGTAGGCGGGCGCGTAGCCGCCGGCCAGCAGCAGGCCGTTGCGCTCGCGCAGCGGGACGTCGAGCTGTTCGCTGAGCCGCAGGATCATCTCCTTGGTCGGCTTGGAGCGGCCGGTCTCCACGAAGCTGAGGTGCCGGGCGGAGATGTCGGCGTCCAGCGACAGCTGGAGCTGGCTCAACCGCCTGCGCTCGCGCCATTCCCGCAGCAGCGCGCCCACCGGGCGCGATTCCACCGTCGTCACACCACGACAGTAGCCACCGCCGCCATTACCTCCGGGGTAATCGACGCGATGACCTCGGCGCCGCAAGCTGGTGCCCGTCGAAAGCCCGTGGAACGAGGGAGAAACCCGATGAACACCGAACTGCTCGACCGCTACATCGCCGCCTGGAACGAGCGCGACGCAGGCAGGCGCCGGGCCGCGGTCGACGAGCTCTGGGCACCGGAGGGCACCTACACCGACCCGCTGGCCGAGGTCCGCGGCCGCGAGGCGATCGACGCGACGATCGCGGCGGTGCAGGCCCAGTTCCCGGACTTCGCCTTCCGCCCCGGCGAGCTCTTCGACGCCCACCACGACATCGCCCGCTTCACCTGGGAGCTCGGCCCGGTGGGCGGCGAGGCGGTGGTGGTCGGCTTCGACGTGGTGGTGCTCGACGCCGACGGCCGGATCCAGCACGTGCACGGCTTCCTCGACAAGGTGCCCGCCGCCTGATCGAGCCGAGGTGACGGGGCGCCCTCGGCGGAGAGCGCCCCGTCACCTGTTCGAGCGACGCCAACATCCGGTGAACACCAGCTGACAGCTCACCGCCGGAGAGCCCGGAACCCCTTCAGGCTCATTAGATTGACGATCCCAGTTGATCTGCAGCTCAGGGGGAGCGGGTCATGGCGGACATCGATTCCTGGAACCTGGTCCTCGCGGCCCTCGGCGTGCTCGTCCCGATCTTCCTCGGGCTCTACGAGTTCGCCATCGCCGGGCGCAAGCGGCTCGGCTACCGGATCCAGATGGACACCATCGGCGGCAGCGGAACCAGCCTCTCGTCCCAGGACGCCGGGGCGTTGGAGCGGCTGGTGCACGGCAAGGACGCCGAGCCGCTGAAGGCGCCCTCGTTCATGCTGCTGCGCGTCGAGAACTACGGCACCACCAACATCACGCCGGAGGACTACGCCGTCCCGAACAACGACCTCGTCGGGATCCGCGTCAAGTTCCCCGGCAGACGGGTCGCCGGGATGGTGATCACCGAGCTCAGCGACGAGAGCCTGGCGCCCAACTTCACCCGGCGCAACGGCCTGCGGATGACCGACGACGCCATCGAGCTGCCCCGCGTGTCGCTGAACCCGTACCAGCACTACAAGGTGCTGGTGGTGCTGGACCGGCTGCCCGAGACGCTCAACTCGCCCGAGCTGATCAAGGAGCCGGAGGTCATCGGCGGCATCAAGGGCGGCGTGGCGCGGCGGCTGTTCCGCAGGGGCCTGCTGGGCAGCAGGAGCAAGGACGTCGGCACGTTCGGGGTCATCAAGGAGACCCGCAGCGAGCGGCTGTCCACCCGGCTCGTGGTGGTGCTCAGCACCTTCCTAGTGTCGATCATCCTCGTGCAGTACGTGGTCTCGCAGTACCGCTCGAACGCCCCGCTGGGCTGCGCGACGGGCCACTTGGAGATCGTCGGGTCGACTGCCTTCACGCCCGCGCTCGTCGAGGCCGAGGCGCTGTACGAGAAGACCTGCCCGGGATCGGCCATCGACATCCGCACGACCGGCAGCGGTGCGGGCCTCTCGGTGCTCGACGACGCGGGGAACCGGCTGAACGCGGCCAAGTTCGAGGCCGGCGATGGCGACTTCACCAGCCCGGAGATGATCGCCTTCACCGACGGGCCCAAGAGCGCCGCCTACCCGCTGCTGCTGCCCAGGCCGGTGGCGTTCTCGCTGTTCACCGTGGTGGCCAACCCGGAAGCCGCGGTGCAGGACCTCTCCGCGGCGCAGCTCCGCGGGATCTACTCCGGGCAGTACACCGAGTGGGGCCAGCTCGGCGGCAAGGAAGGCCTGCCGATCCGGCTGGTGAGCCGGGATTCCAACTCCGGGACGCGGAAGACCTTCGAGACGCACGTCCTCGACCCCGACCCGTCCGACGACGTGCCCGGCCGCGAGCCGCGCATCAGCTCCGACGACTGCCTGGTGTTCGACCCGGGCGTGGTCCCGGCCCGGTGCGAGCGGGATTCCACCTCCGCCCTGCTGGAGAAGGTGGCGAGCACGCCCGGCGCGCTGGGCTACGCGGAGGCGAAGGCCACCGAGAACCTCGACGACGTGGTCCGGCTCCGGATCGGCGGCCAGCCGGCCACCCTGGAGGGCGCTGATCAGGGCACCTACCCGTTCTGGGAGACGGTGTACGGGTACACCTACAGCGAGCCCGAGCCGGGTTCGCTCGCCGCCAGCTTCCTGCGCTACCTGACCAGGGACGTGGGCATGGACGTCATCGAGTCCCACGGCCACCTCCCGTGCGCCCAGCTGGAGAACCCGATGTCCTGCCAACCGGAACTGCCCACCGGCCAGCAAGCGGCTGCCGACCCCGGGCACAGGTGATCAGCGCGAGTTCAGCGCTGCCAGCACCTTCCGGGTCCGCTCCTGCTCGGCCGCGGTCCCGAACGGAACCACGACGAGTTCGGTGGCCCCGGCCTCGACGAACCGGCGCAGCGACCGCTCCACCGCCACCTCGTCACCGAGCACCGCGACGTCCTCCGGACCGGCGAGACCCTGCCGGTCGAGCATCGCGCGGTAGGCGGGCAGCTCCCCGGCCACCGACAGCTGCGCGGCGAGCCGGGCCCGCGCATCGTCCACTTCGGACGTAACGCACACCGAAACCACCGCCACCACGCGGGGTCGCGCGACCACAAGCACGAAGACCCCAGCTACCGATTCTGGGCCCAGCACATCGCGGCCCTGGTCGCGGCCCAGCGCCCGGACCTGGACGCCGACTTCCTCAGCCACGCGCTCCTGGCGACCTTCGACGCCGACCTGATCCGCCACATGCAGCGCGAGGGCAAGTCCTTCGCCACAGCAGTCCGAGCGATGGCGGCATCCCTGCTCGACGCCCCCTGACCGCCGCCCCACCGAGCAGGCGAGGCCGTTCGGCACCGCTTCACCTGGTCAGCGCCCGTGAGTGTTTTGGGGTGCTATAGCCCCCCAAAGCACTCACGGCCCCCCACCAGCCGCAACGGGGCTCGGGAAGGTGATTTCGCGCGAAATCGGCCCCGGGCGCGCGAAAGGGGCGGCGACTTCTCGCGAAATCGCCGCCCCCGCACCGGAACCGATCAGCCGAAGCGGCCGGAGATGTAGTCCTCGGTGGCCTTCTGGGTCGGGTTGGAGAAGATCTTGCCCGTCTCGTCGATCTCCACCAGCTGGCCCGGCTCGCCCACCGCGCGCAGGTTGAAGAACGCCGTCTGGTCGCTCACCCGCGCCGCCTGCTGCATGTTGTGGGTGACGATGACGATCGTGTAGTCCTGCTTGAGGTTGGAGATCAGGTCCTCGATCGCCAGCGTGGAGATCGGGTCCAGCGCCGAGCAGGGCTCGTCCATCAGCAGCACGTCCGGCCGCACCGCGATGGCCCGCGCGATGCACAGGCGCTGCTGCTGACCGCCGGAGAGGCCGCCGCCCGGCTTGTTCAGCCGGTCCTTGACCTCTTCCCACAGGTTCGCGCCGCGCAGCGCGCGCTCGGCGACCTCGTCGAGCTTCTTCTTGTTCTTCTCACCGGCCAGCTTCAGGCCGGCCACCACGTTGTCCCGGATGGACATCGTCGGGAACGGGTTCGCGCGCTGGAACACCATGCCGATGGTCTTGCGCACCTGCACCGGGTCCACGTCGCTGGCGTAGATGTCCTCGCCGTCGAGCATCACCTTGCCCTCGACGCGGGAGCCGGGGATCACCTCGTGCATCCGGTTCAGCGACCGCAGCACGGTCGACTTGCCGCAACCGGACGGGCCGATGAACGCGGTGACGCTGCGGGCGGGCACCTGCAGCGTCACGTCCTGCACGGCGTGGAACTTGCCGTAGAACAGGTTCAGGTCCTTGATGTCGAGACGCTTGGCCATGTTTGAGGTCCCTACTTCGTCTTGATCGCGAACAGCTTGGACAGCAGCGACGCGACGAGGTTGATCAGCATGATGACGACCACGAGGGTCAGCGCGGCGCCCCACATGCGGTAGTCACCGGCCACCGTGCCGGTGCTGCGCTCCATGTAGATGGCCAGCGGCAGCGACGCCAGTTCGCCCTGGAACAGGTTGAAGTTGATCGAGCTGGAGTAGCCGACCAGGATCAGCAGCGGTGCCGTCTCGCCCAGCACGCGGGCCAGGCCGAGCATCACACCGGTCAGGATGCCCGACAGCGCCGTGGGCAGCACGATCTTCATGATCGTCTTCCACTTCGGCAGGCCGAGCGCGTAAGCCGCCTCGCGCAGCTCGTCCGGCACGATCAGCAGCATCGTCTCGGTGACCCGGACGACCACCGGGATCATCAGCAGCAGCAGCGCCAGCGCCACCGCGAAGCCGCTGCGGGTGAAGCCGAAGGTGGTGATCCACAGCGCGTAGATGAACAGACCGGCCACGATCGACGGCAGACCGCTGAGGATGTCCACCATGAACGTGGCGACCTTCGCGAACCGCGACTCGCGCCCGTACTCGACCAGGTAGACGCCGACCATGATGCCCAGCGGCACCGAGATGACCAGGCAGACCAGGCCTTCGAGCAGGGTTCCGACCAGCGCGTGGTAGATGCCGCCGCCGAAGTCGTTGGGCAGCAGGCCGTTGAACGAGTGCGACCACCAGGTCGAGCTGAGCACCGGCTTGAGGCCGCGCTCCAGCAGCGTCCACAGCACCCAGAGCAGCGGGACCACCGCGATCACGAACGCCGCGGTGAACAGCGTGGTGGCGAGGTTGTTCTTGAACTTGCGCGCGAAGCTGATCCGCTGGAACGCCGGTGGCGTGGCCAGCTGCTCCACGTCAGCGGTGTCGGTCCTCATGCTTTCCCCTTACCGCTGGCGCTCTCGATCCAACGCGCGACGGCGTTGACCGCGAAGGTGATCACGAACAGCACCAGCCCGGCCGAGATGTAGGCGCCCACCTGCATGTTGTTGTTGAACTCGGCGGAGCCGAGCGCGATCTTGGAGGCGAAGGTGGCACCGGCGTCGAAGATGCTGTAGCCGGGCGGGGCGGTGGTGGAGCTGAGGATGATGGTCAGCGCCATCGTCTCGCCCAGGGCACGGCCCAGGCCGAGCATCGAACCGCCCATGAAGCCGTTGCGGCCGAACGGCCACACCGTGGTCCGCACGACCTCCCACTGGGTGGCGCCGAGCGCGAGGGCGCCCTCGATCTGCTGGTTCGGCGTCCGCGAGAAGACCTCGCGGGTGACGCCGGTGATCGTCGGGATGATCATCACGGCGAGCACGATCCCGGCGGTGAAGATGTCCGTGCCCAGGCCCATCGGGTTCACGTTGCCCTGGGCGAAGATCGGGATCCAGCCGAGGTACTCGTTGAGCCACAGGGCGACCGGCCGCAGCACCGGGCCCAGGACCAGGAAGCCCCACAGGCCGTAGACGACCGACGGCACGGCGGCCAGCAGGTCGACGATGTAGGCGAACGGCCGCGCCAGGCTGCGCGGGGCGTAGCGGGTGAGGAACAGCGCGATCCCGCAGGACAGCGGCATCGCGATGACCAGCGCGACCAGCGAGCTGGCCACGGTCACCCAGGCCAGGTCGAGGATGCCGAACTTGAGGTTGTTCGGATCGCGGGTGTCCCATTCCCTGCTGAACAGGAAGTTGACCTCGTTGACCTGCAACGAGGGAATCGCGCGGATCAGCAGGAAGATGCCGATCGCCGCGATCAGGGCGACCACGAAGGCCCCGGAGGCGGTGGCGATCGAGGAGAACACCCGGTCGCCGAGTCGGTGCGTCTTGCCCGCGGAGGTATCGGGAGCGGAAATGGGAGCCTCCGGTCCGGAACTAGGCGCCGAAGCGCCCCGCGGGGCACCGGAATCGGTGTCCGCGGGGCGCAGGTCGGCTCTCGTCGAGTCGGTCACTGCTGTTTGCAGCCTCTCACTTCGTAGATTCGACCCGTTGTTCGCCCAGGTTGGGTGCGACCCGGGTTACTCAGGAGATGGCGTTGACGGCTTCGGTGACCTTGGCCTTGAAGGCCTCCGGCAGCGGCACGTAGCCGGCGTCCTGCAGCTGCTGGGCGTCGGCGTTGGCGGCGACCGTCAGGAACGCCTTGACCGCCTTCGCGGTCTCCGCGTCGTAGCCCTTGGAGCAGACGATCTCGTAGGTGTTGAGGACGATCGGGTAGACCCCGGCGGCCTTGTTGCCGTAGATGGACTCGAGGTTGACGCGCAGGTCGTGGCCCTCGCCCTCGATCTGGGCGCCGTCGATGGCCTTGCCGACGTTCTCGGTGGTCAGCTCGACCGGGCCGGAACCGCTGTCGATCTTGGCCTGGCCCAGCTGGAGGTTCTTGGCGAACGACCACTCGACGTAGGTGATGGCACCCGGGGTGGCCTTCACCGACTGCGCGACCTGGTCGCTGCCCTCACGGCCCTGGCCGACGCCCGGGCCGCCCTGGAAGGTCTTGCCCTTGCCGGTCCAGGCGCCACCGGTGGCGGTGCTCAGGTACTTCTGGAAGTTGTCGGTGGTGCCCGACTCGTCCGAGCGGAAGAACGGCACGATGGCGGTGGACGGCAGCTGCGCGTTCGGGTTCAGCGCCTTGATCGCCGGGTCGTCCCAGGTCTTGATCTGACCCTGGTAGATCTTGCCGATCACGTCGGCGTTCAGGGTGAGGTCCTGGACGCCGTCCAGGTTGTAGGCGATGGCGACCGGGCCGAACACCATCGGGAGGTTCCAGGCCGGGTTGCCCTGGCAGCGCTGGGCGGCCGCGGCCACCTCGCCCTTCTCCTCGTTCAGCGGCGAGTCGGAACCGCCGAAGTCGACCTGGCCCGCGGTGAAGGCGGCCACGCCCTTGCCCGAACCGGACTTGGTGTAGTTGACGTTCTGACCCTGGCACTTGAGGCCGTAGTCGCGAGCGAAGACGTCGACCGCGTTCTTCTGCGCCGAGGAGCCCTCGCCCGAGACCGGCTTGGTGCCGCACTCGACCTGCAGTGCGTCCAGAGCCGGGTTGCCGCCCCCCTGCGCGTTCTGGTCGGAGCCGCAGCCGGCGAGCACGAGCGCGCCCGCGGCGAGAACGGCGAACGCAGCGCTGTGCCGCTTGATCTTCACTTCGTTCCTCCACTCGGAAAAACCTGCGGTTGCGCGACCGAGCCCCTGGTCGGCCCGTGCTCTTCGCCGCGCACCGGGGACGTTAAGGAGCCGGGGTGGACACCCCTCACCATCCAGGTGAACGGAAGGTGAACAAGGCACGCTTAGTAAGGAGACGCACATACCTTCGGGGGAACAAAGGGGCGAAACCGGGGAGTAACGGTGACGCACAGCACGGGACGGTCATCGCCCGAATTGCACGTCCACATCCCATTTCGCGAACCCCAATCGCTGGTACACCTTCACCGCCGGTGCGTTGTCCGCCTCGACGTAGAGCATCACCTGGCGGCAACCAGTGTCGCTCAGGTGTCGTAGACCGGCCACTGTGAGTGACCGCCCCAGCCCACCGCCTTGCGCGTCCGGGTCCACCCCGACGACGTAGACCTCACCCGTTCCGTCGGGATGCACCTTCGTCCAGTGGAATCCGAGCAGCTCATCGCGGTCGTCGACGGCGAGGAAGAACCCGTTCGGGTCGAACCAGCCCTCGCGCTCCTTCGCCCGCAGGTCCTGCTCGGTCATGCCACCCTGCTCCGGGTGCCAGGAGAACGCCCGGTGGTTGACCGCCACCACGGCGGCCTCGTCGCGATCCGGCCGGAAGGTGCGCAGCCGCACGCCCTCCCGCAGCTCGACCTCCGGCAGCTCCGGCTCGGCGAGCTCCCGGCCCATCCGCCACAGCTCGCGCGGCCGGCCGAAGCCGTACCGCTCGGCCAGCCGCACCGCGCCCGGGAGCTCGCCGTGCGACCAGATCCGCAGCCGGGCAGTGTCCGGGGCGGGTTCGGCGGAGAGCTCCGCGCGGTCCAGCAGCGCCTCGACCAGGCGCGCGCCCGCGCCCTTGCGCCGGTGGTCGGGATCGACCGCCAGCTCGGCGACCAGCTGGCCGGAGGTCTTCTCGTGCTCGGTGTCCAGGTGCGCGTACCCGATGAGACTGCCGCCCGCGTCGCGCAGCACGAAGTGCTCGGAGCGCACGTCGGCCTGCACCGGCTCGATCTGGTGGACGACGTCGCGGTGCGCCTTCAACCGGAGGATCACGTGCTCGCCGACGGGAGCGACCCCGTCGGCCGCCGCTGTCTTGTCGAGCAGGCCCATGACCTCGGCCGCTTCTGTGCTGTCCAGTCCATTACGCCATGTCAGCTGCACGCCCCGACGTTACCCAGCTTCCCGGCGAACAACGCGTGAAGAGGGGTTCCGCGGGCGGTTTCTCCAGGTAGCGTCCCGTGAGTGCTTCGGGGCGCTATGGCACCCCGAACCGCTCACGGGAGCTGAACAGCGGAAACGAACCGCCAGGAGTGCCGCGTGCCCCAACTCCAGCGACGCCTGACCACCACCGACGCCGTGGTGATCGGGCTCGGATCGATGATCGGCGCGGGCCTGTTCAGCGCGTTCGCCCCAGCGGCGGCAGCGGCCGGCTCGGCACTGCTGATCAGCCTGCTGCTGGCCGCGATCATCGCGTTCTGCAACGCCAGCAGCTCAGCGGCGCTGGCCGCCCAGTACCCGGCAGCGGGCGGAACATACGTGTACGGCCGCGAGCGCCTCGGTCCGTTCTGGGGCTTCCTCGCGGGCTGGGGCTTCGTGATCGGCAAGACGGCCTCCTGCGCGGCGATGGCGCTGACCGCCGCCGAGTACCTCCTCCCCGCGCACGCCAAGCCCGCCGCCGCGGCGTTCGCCGCGGCTCTGGGCGCGGTGAACTGCGTCGGCATCACCCGCACCGCGAAGCTCGCTCGCATCCTGCTCGCGCTCACGCTCGCCGCGCTCGCAGCTTCGCTGCTCGCGGTGTGGCTCGGCGGCGCCTCGGCTCCCGCCTCGGTGCTGCCGCCTGCGCCGCTGGGCGTGCTGCAGGCCGCCGGCCTGCTCTTCTTCGCTTTCGCGGGCTACGCCCGCATCGCGACCCTCGGCGAGGAGGTCCGCGATCCGCAGCGCACGATCCCCCGCGCGATCCCGATCGCGCTCGGGATCGTGGTGTGCCTGTACTTCGCGGTGGGGAGCACGCTGCTGGTCGCGCTCGGCCCCGGCCTCGCGGCGTCGTCGGCACCGCTGGCCGATGCGGTGCGCGCGGGTGGTCTGCCGCAGCTCGCGCCGTTCGCCGTGATCGGCGCCGGGCTGGCGGCGCTCGGTGCCCTGCTCGCGCTGCTCGCCGGAGTCGGCCGGACGACGCTGGCGATGGCGCGGGGTCGCGACCTGCCCGCTCCGCTGGCCTCGGTCCACCCGCGCTTGGCCACGCCGCTCCGCGCGGAGCTGCTGATCACCGCGGCGGTGGTGGTGCTGGTGCTGGTCACGGATCTGCGCGGCGCGATCGGCTTCTCGTCGTTCGGGGTGCTGGGCTACTACGCGATCGCCAACGCCTCGGCGCTCACCCTGCCTCGCGAGCTGCGCTGGTTCCCCCGCGCGCTCCCGGCGCTCGGCCTCGCGGGCTGCGCGGTGCTCGCCTTCGCGCTGCCCTGGTCATCGGTGCTGGCCGGTCTGGTCTGCTTCGCGATCGGCGCCGTGATCTGGGCCCGGCGCCACCGCAAGTCCTAGGCGGGCACGACACGCCGACACCTGTGGACGGTTCCCGCCGCCGCTGTGGAGAACTCCGCGATTTCAATTGAAATCAGACGTCTGATTTCAATTGAAATCGCGTCCGATCACGGCACAACGCACGGTCGCCGGTCGTCGGTCAGCGGGCGAAGGTGGTCTCGCGGGACGGGGTCTCGCGAGCGGCGGACTCGCGGGTCTCCGCTGCGATCGGGCTGGTGCCGCGGTTCGGGCGGACGAACTTGTAGCCCACGTTGCGGACCGTGCCGATCATCGAGTCGTGCTCCGGGCCGAGCTTCGCGCGCAGGCGGCGGACGTGGACGTCGACCGTGCGGGTGCCGCCGAAGAAGTCGTAGCCCCACACCTCCTGCAGCAGCTGCGCGCGGGTGAACACCCGGCCCGCGTGCTGGGCGAGGTACTTGAGCAGCTCGAACTCCTTGTAGGTGAGCTCCAGCGCCCGGCCCTTCAGCCGTGCCGTGTAGGTCGCTTCCTCGATCACCAGGTCGCCGACGCTCAGCATGCCGTCGTCAGCGCTGCCCGCGGAGCTGAGCCGCGAGATCAGCAGGCGCAGCCGGGCGTCGATCTCCGCGGGCCCGGTGGTCGGCAGCAGGATCTCGTCCACGCCCCACTCGGAGCTGATCGTGACCAGTCCGCCCTCGTTGACCAGGGCGATCACCGGTACGTCACCGGCCGACAGCAGGCGGCACAGATCGCGGGCGCCGACCAGGTCGGTGCGGGCGTCCACCACGATCGCATCGTGCGCGCCGCTGGCGAGGACCGAACCGGGGTCGGCGGGCAGCACCCGCACCCGGTGGGGCAGCAGGGCGAGCGCGGGCAGCACGGCTTCGCACTCTTCTTCACTGGTCAGCAGCAGCAGTTCGGAGCTCATCTGGAGGGCCTCCGTCCCCAAGGCGAGAACCCGACGTCCGGGCCGGGAGTGGCCAACCGCACGCGGCGGATGACTCGGCGTCGTTGCCTGTGGATGGCAAGGAGAATAACCGACATGCAGCGGAAAAACCCAGGTCCAACGGGTCGCATCACATTTGTGAACAACAGCCGCCCCGATGTTGCGCGGATGTTTCGGCCTCGCGCGGTGGCGCTGTCGGCCGCCGACGGGACCGCGCTGCGCGGCCTGCTGCTGCCCGGCCCCGGGCTGCCCGCCGACCTCGGGTTCGTCCTCGGGCACGGCTTCACCAACCACATCCGCAAGCCCACCGTGCAGCGGGTCCTGCACCGCCTAGCCCGGCGCGGCCCGGTGCTCGCGACCGACTTCCGCGGCCACGGGCGCTCCGGCGGCCGCACCACCGTCGGCCCGGCCGAAGCGCTGGACATCGACGCCGCCGTCGCCCACCTGCGCGAGCTCGGCTGCCGCCGGATCGTCACGATCGGCTTCTCGCTGGGCGGCGCGGTGGTGCTGCGCCAGGCCGCCCTGGGCACGCCGCCGGACGCGGTGGTCGCGGTCAGCAGCCCCGCGCGCTGGTGGGTGCGCGACACGCCCGCGATGCGCAGGCTGCACTGGCTGCTGGAGCAACCGCACGGCCGGTGGAGCGCCCGTCTGCTCGGCGTCCGCCTCGCCCCGCCCTGGAGCGAGGTGCCGGTCTCGCCGATCGAGCTCGTCCGCCGCATCCCGGTTCCGCAGCTGATCGTGCACGGCACCGATGACCACTACTTCCCGGTCGCCGACGCGGTCGCCCTAAGCGAAGCGGGCGGCGGCGAGCTGTGGCTGGAAGCGGGCATGCGACACGCCGAGAGCGCAGCCACGCCGAACTTGGTGGACCGCATCGCGCGGTGGGCGGCAGATACAGTGACACCACCCGATCGTGGTGGTTCTTAGAATCTGCCGGTGGTTGCGTTGCTCGCGTGGTCACTCAGCGGAAGCTGAGAGCTTCCCCGGCCTGCGGGCGCCCCTCCTGGACGGCGGAGGGGCCGTCCTCACCGGGAGAGCGCTCAGAACCCGCGGGTGGGCGGCCCGCACGCGTGCTCGAAGCGGCTGGCGCCGCCCGCACAGGCGCGGACGACATCCGCCGACAGGCTCTCCGCTGAACCGCCGGTTGCCCCCGACAGAAACGGACCGCTCGGTGAAGAAGCTCGTCATCGCCCTCGTGATCGTCGCGGGTCTGCTGGTGGGCGCCGACTTCGGCGGTGCTGCCATCGCCGAGTACCAGGTGTCGAAGAAGGTCGCCGAGCAGCTGCAGCTGCGCGAGAACCCCGAGGTGCGGATCAACGGCTTCCCGTTCCTCACCCAGGTGATCGCCGGGAACTACCGGGACGTGCAGCTGGTGGCCAACGCGGTGCCGGTGGGCCCGTTCAACGAGGTCGGCATCGAGGCCGACCTGCACGGGGCGCAGGTGTCCACCTCCGAGCTGATCGCGGGCACCGCCGACCGCCTCGTCGTCGACGAGCTCGTCGGCCGGGTGAAGCTGCGGGCCTCCGACGTGGCGCGGCTGATCGGCATCCAGGACCTCACCGTCAACCCGGCCGCCAAGGACGCGCTGGCCGACGACGACGGCAACATCAGCGCGGCCGACGAGCAGCTCTCGGCGGGCACCGACCGCACCAAGGCGGTGGTGCAGCTCGACGGCACCGTGAACATCGCGGGCTCGGACAACAAGGTGCGGGTGATCGCGGTGCTGTCGCTGGTCAACAGCAAGATGCAGATCGAGCCGCGGAAGCTGGACCTGAACAACAGCACCTTCGGCGCCATCGAACTCCCGTCGATCTTCGAGAAGTCGGTGCTCAAGCAGTTCAGCACCACGCTCGACCCGGGCATGCTGCCGTTCGAGGTCAAGCCCACCGCGGTGCGCGCCGAGCGCGGCGCGCTGGTCGTCGAGGGCGTCGCGGACAACGTCACGATCAGCGCCGGCGGGGTGACCACCGGGTGAGCGCGGGCGTCTGGGCGCTGCTGATCGCCGTGGCCGCGGCGCTGCTGGGCGGCGCGGTGTGGAAGGCCGGGCAGGGCAAGGCCCGCGAGCGGAATGGTGGCCAGAACATGACCGAACTCCTCCCCGACGCCCTCAAGCAGCGCCTCGCCGACGGTCCCGACGCGAAGGTCACGCTGCTGCAGCTGTCGACGACCTTCTGCGCGCCGTGCCGCCACACCCGCGTCCTGCTGGCCGACTTCGCCCAGCGCACCGGCGGCGTCCGCCACGTCGAGGTCGACCTCACCGACCACCCGGAGTGGTCCACGCCCCTGCGCGTGCACACCACGCCGACGACCCTCGTCCTGAACGCCGCGGGCGACGAGCTGTTCCGCATCAAGGGCGTCCCGCACCGCGACAACCTCGCCACCGCCCTCCAACCCCACCTCGCCTGACCGGCCGCGCGTCCCACCCTGTGAACGTCCTTCCCGCCGATCGGTCCAGCCGGTAACCTCCGAGCCGTGCATGTACTGCTGACCCGAAGGCGCGCGGTCGATCTCTGCCGCGTGGGTAGCAGCCTGTGTTGCGGGCACTGACCGGGCGGTAGTACGTCTTGCACCTCGCACGGCCGTGTCGTGACGCAGGTGCTCGTCCACACCGCCTGACGGACTCGGCAGCCGAAGTCCACAGTCAGGAGGTCCCATGTCTGCCGGCACGCTCGACCCGCGCGGCGTCCGCTTCACCGCCGCGATCACCAGCGCGATCCTCGCCCTCGGCCTGATCACCGCCAGCTGGCGGGTGATGGCCGCGCAGATGGTGCTGTTCGGTCTGTGCGCGTTCCTCGGCATGCGGCTCAACCCGTGGGGCTTCGTGTACCGGCAGGCGGTGCAACCGCGTCTCGCCCCGATCGACCAGGCCGAGCGCGAAGAACCGGCACCCGTCCGGTTCTCGCAGGGCATCGGGTTCGCGTTCGCCCTGGTGGCGACCATCGGCTACGCGGCCGGGTGGACCACCCTCGGCCTCGTCGCGAACGCGTTAGCGCTGGTCGCCGCACTGCTGAACGCGGTGTTCGGCTACTGCCTCGGCTGCCAGCTCTACCTCGTGCTCCGACGGTTGGCACCCGCCGGGGCGTCCGCTCCAGATCCCCGCTGAACCACCGAAGATCAACGAAGGAGTCGCTCGATGAGCCGCGCAGAGGTCCTGGTTTCCACCGAGTGGGCCGAAGAGAACCTGAACACCGCCGGGATCGTCTTCGCCGAGGTCGACGAGGACACCACCGCCTACGACGGCGGCCACATCCCGGGTGCCATCAAGCTGGACTGGAAGAACGAGCTCCAGGACCACGTGCGCCGTGACTTCGTCGACCGCGAGGGCTTCCAGAAGCTGCTGTCCGCCAAGGGCATCAGCAACGACGACACGGTGATCCTCTACGGCGGCAACAACAACTGGTTCGCCGCCTACGCCTACTGGTACTTCAAGCTCTACGGCCACGGCGACGTCAAGCTGCTCGACGGCGGCCGCAAGAAGTGGGAGCTCGACGGTCGCGAGCTCACCAAGGAGGAGCCGAACAAGCCCGCCACCACCTACCAGGCGCAGGAGCCGGACACCTCGATCCGCGCGTTCCGCGACGAGGTGGTCGACGCGATCGGCAACAAGAACCTGGTCGACGTGCGCTCGCCCGACGAGTTCGCCGGCAAGCTGCTCGCGCCCGCCCACCTGCCGCAGGAATCGGCGCAGCGCGCCGGGCACATCCCGTCGGCGATCAACGTCCCGTGGAGCAAGGCCGCGAACGAGGACGGCACCTTCAAGTCCGACGAGGAGCTGAAGGAGATCTACGCCGAGGCCGGGCTGGACACCGCGAAGGACACCATCGCCTACTGCCGCATCGGCGAGCGCTCCTCGCACACCTGGTTCGTCCTGCGCGAGCTGCTGGGCAACACCAACGTCAAGAACTACGACGGCTCCTGGACCGAGTACGGCTCGCTCGTGGGCGTCCCGATCGAGAACCCCACCGAAGCCGCCAAGAACTGAACACGCAGTTTCCAGTGGTTGCGTTGCGTGGCGGTGCCCGCAGCGGTGCAAGCGCCGAGGGTGTGAACGCCTGGCGGCGTTTCAAAACCAAACCGAAACGCGAAGGTCTGAGGCAGGTCCTCGAACCGAAGGAGAGATGAGCATGAGCAGCGGATGCGGAGCGCCGCAGCAGTCGGCGACGGCGGTGGCCGAGGACACCGACCAGGTCGTGGTGGCCGGGAAGGTGCGGGCCGGGGACCAGCCGGTCGGCGGAGCTTTCGTCCGCCTGCTGGACTCCTCCGGTGAGTTCACCGCGGAGGTCGTCTCCTCCCCGGAGGGCGACTTCCGCTTCTACGCCGCCCCCGGCGACTGGACGGTCCGGGCCCTGCACCGCGACGGCAAGGGCCAGTCCGCCGTCACCACGGCGGGCCCCGGCGTGCACGCGGTGGACATCGCGGTCGCCTGATCTGTTCGAGGTGGAGGGCACCTCCGGGCCGCGGCTCGGAGGTGCCCTTCATCGTCTGATCAGCGGGTCTTCTTGGAGCGGAGCAGGGCGAAGGCGCGTTCGTCGCGGTCCTGGGCGCTCGGGTTGGAGTCCTGCGTGCAGCCGACCGTGGTGAAGTCCACGACCTCCCAGCCGGCGCGGTCGAACAGCCGGCGCAGCCCCGCCTCGCTGAAGATCCAGAAGTTGGTCGCGTCGTTGTTCGCCTCGGTCGGGTCCAGCAGGTAGGCCACCGGCTGCTGCTGGATGCGGGTGCCGTCCGGGGTGAGCTGCGCGATCCGGGTCGAGACGAAGCAGAGGTCGGCGCGCTCGGCCAGCCGCTCCAGCACGAAGAACGGGTTCTTCAGGTGGTAGAGCAGCCCGAGGAAGAACACCGCGCCGTAGTGCTCGGCGGGCAGCTCGAACTGGGCGTCCAGGTCGATCTCGTGCACCTGGACCTTCGAGTCCAGCTCCGCCACCAGCCGCCGCGCGCCGCGCAGGCCGTTGAAGTTGGTCGGTGCGTTGTCGATCACGTCGACCTGGCAGCCCAGCTCGGCCTCCAGGAAGAACCCGAAGTCGCCGTCGGCGGCGCCGATGTCGGCGATCCTGGTGCCCGCGATCCGGTCGAACACCTGCCGCTGCGGCCCGCTGAGCAGCGCATCCAGGTGGAAGATGTTGGCCATCGTGTCGTACGGGTACCAGCCGAAGTCGCTGGGCGCGATCTCGTCCTTGCGCGCCAGCAGGTCCTCGCGGAAGGCCAGCGCCCGCTCGCGCAACGTCTCGAAGTCCATGTGATTCCCGTCCGGGCCGTGGGTGCCCGCCAGATCATGCCCGACGCCACACCCCGCCGGGCTCACTCGGTGGTTATTCTTTGCCCGTGGAACTTATCGACTTCCTGCACTACGGCCTCGTCACCCTCGTCGGCCTCGCCGCCGTGGCCACCATCTGGTTCGGCGCCTACGTGGTGTACCGCCTGTACAGCGACTGATCCGGGACAACCGGTAGCCTTCCCACCGTGACTGCAACGCCCAACGAACCGCAGCGCGGCAGCGGTGACGCCGCAGTCGCCGCAGCTGCCGAGCGCGCCAAGCTCACCGCGCACCGCAACGTGCCGGAGTTCGAGGACCTGCCCGGCCCTGGCGACACGGCCAACCTGCGCCTCGGCCCGTCGCTGAACGACGCGTGCCTGGCGCTGCTGCCGATGGTCGGCGTGTGGCGCGGTGAGGGCGAGGCCGCGCACCCGTCGCTGGAGGAGACCTACCGGTTCGTCCAGCAGGTCACGATCTCGCACGACGGCCGGCCGTTCCTGGCCTACGAGAGCCGCGCGTGGCGGCTCGACGGGGAGGGCGGCGAGGTCGTCGGCCCCGCGTTCCGCGAGACCGGGTTCTTCCGCCCGCAGCCGGACGACACCATCGAGCTGCTGATCCTGCACGAGACAGGCGTCGCCGAGATGTTCTTCGGCCAGCCGACGGCCCAGACCACCTGGCAGTTCGGCACCGACGCGGTCCTGCGCACCCCGTCCAGCGAGGACGTCACGGCGGCCAGCCGGCTCTACGGCGTGGTCGACGGCTCGCTGGCCTACGTCGAGGAGCGCGCGACCTCCGAGCACGAGCTCCAGCCGCGCCTGTCCGCCAAGCTGGACCGCGTCGTCGGCTGATCAGGAACTTTTTCGTGGTCGTTCTGCTCGGGTGGTCGCCCAGCGGAACCTGAGTGCTTCCCCGGACCGCGGGTGCCCCTCCTGTATGCCCGATGCACGGCGGAGGGGCCGTCCTCGCCAGGAAACCACTCAGAACCCGCCAGCGGTCACCCCGAGCGGCTGCCGACGCTTGCACGAGCGCGGACGGCTACACCCACAGCGCTTTCACGAGGCACGAGCGTGGTGCTGCTCGCGGAGCAGCACCACCACGAGCCCCAGCAGTCCGAGCCCGGCGGCGAATCCCACGACCAGCGGCGTCGTGCCGACGTCCGGGATGAACACCTCCTGCTCGGACACGAACAGCTTCCAGCCCTCGCGCCCCGCCTCCGAGGCCACGTTCGCCGTCTCCGGAACCGCGTAGTGGGTCAGCTCGGCGCCGGTGCCGCGCCGCACGCCGCGCACTCCCATCTCCGCGCCGGCGAAGACCAGCGCGGACACCGCGACGATGGCCAGTCGCGGTGCCCACCTCGACGTCAGCAGCGCGGCCACCACGCACCCGAGGCTCAGCACCGACAGCGCGGTGATCCACGCGTCCTGGTGCCAGGGCAGCTCGACCAGCGGGCGCTCATCGGAGACCACGCAGGATTCCCAGGTCAGCTGCCCGGTCATGCCCGGGTTGCCGAGTCCCCCGCCGCAGCCGGTCAGCACCATGGCCAGCTGCCACGCCCATGCCGCGCTCACCAACAGCAGTCCGGCCACGACCGGGCCGCCGACGATCCACCGGTGCGCAGGTCTGCGCAATTCCGCCACCTCCTCATGGCCCCCGGTACGAGGGACGCACCGGACGCGGTTCGGGTTGCGCGCAGGCGCTGTGGTTGTCAGACCCGGCCACTAGCTTCATCGGCAACGACGACGAAAGAGGCGGGCACGATGACCACCACCGGCGAGCGCGCGGACATCCTGGAACTGCTGCGGGCGCACCGCGGTTTCCTCCGGCACACGGTGCAGAACCTGAGCGAGGAGCAGGCCCGCTCGCGGCCGACCAAGAGCGAGCTCTGCCTCGGCGGGCTGATCAAGCACGTCACCGCGGTCGAGCGGAACTGGGCGGACTTCATCCGCAACGGCCGCAAGTTCGACGCCTACGACGAGGCCGCCTTCGCCGAGCAGGCGGCGACGTTCCGGATGACCGACGAGGACACGCTGGAAGCGCTGCTGGCCGACTACGACGAGGTCGCGCGGAACACCGACGAGATCGTCGAGACCCTCCCCGACCTCGACCTCGCCCACCAGCTCCCGGAAGCGCCGTGGGACGCGGAGAAGGGCAAGCGCTGGACGGTGCGCCGGGTGCTGCTGCACATCGCCGCCGAGACCGCCCAGCACGCCGGTCACGCGGACATCATCCGCGAGACCATCGACGGCCAGAAGACCATGGGCTGACCTACCGCTCCAGGCACGCCGACGTTCCGACCCACCGATACCACCCGCAAGTTCAATTGAAATCGACGCCGAGATTTCAATTGAACTTGCGGGCCACGTCGGTGTGTCGGGTGCCCGACACACCGACGGTGCGTCGGGTTCCACGCGATTTCAATGGAAATCGACCCGCTGATTTCCATTGAAATCTCCTCTGAGATCAGTAGTTGGACTCGTAGAGCCGGGAGATCTCCGCGTGCAGCTCGGGGTCGGCCTTGATCGCCGTACCGTCGATGGTGTGCACCTGGGTCACCAGGCGGACGCTGGAGCACATCCAGACGCCGTCCGCCTCGAACAGCGCCGAGACCGGGAACGCCGAGACCTCGGTCCGCCAGCCCGCCTGCTCGGCGGCGCGGAACAGCGCGCCCTGCGTGGTGCCCTGGAGGATGCCGGAGCTCGGCGGGGTGGTCACCAGGGTGCGGCCGCGGGCGATCACCACCGTGGAGGTCGGGCCCTCCAGCACCGAGTCGTCCGTCGCGGTGAAGATGACCTCCTGCGCGCCGCGCGACTCCGCCTCCCGCAGCGCGGCCATGTTCACCGCGTACGACAGCGTCTTCGCCGACAGCAGCAACCAGGGCGCGCGGTCCATCAGATCCGGCGCGAAGCCGCGCTCCAGCGTCACGGCCGCGACGCCGTCGCGGCGCTTGCGCCGGGTGTCCTCGCCGATCTGCATGCCCATCGCGAAGCCGTGCGGGGTGCCGTCGCCCTCGTCGAGCCCGCGGGTGCACACCAGCTTCAGCGCCATCTCCGGCTCGGTGTCCCACGGCCAGCTGTCGATCACCGCCTGCGCCGCCCGCTCCCACGCGGCGCGCTCGGGCAGCCGCATCTGCATCAGCCGGGCGGACCGCTCCAGCCGGTCCAGGTGCGGGCCGAGCTCCCGCGGCTGCCGACCGGCGACGAGGACCGTCTCGAAGATCCCGTCGCCGCGCATCACCCCCAGGTCGTCGGCGCGGAACAGCGGAGCCTCGGGGTCGACGATCGTCCCGTCCAAAAGAGCCAGTACGCGCATGCCGGAAGCGTAGAACCTCGGGTGCCCGGATCCGGGCCGGGTCGCGCGCGCGTCCGGTGGTCGGCGCAGCGGAGTTACGATCGGAAGTGCCGACCGGAGCGCGCCGAGCACAGGAGCGGGCATTGAGCGACCAGGGATCGCTGCGCAGCACCTTGCACCAACGTGGCATGCGGATGACACCGCAGCGCCAGCTCGTGCTGGACGCCGTGCGCGAGCTGGGCCACGCGACGCCGGAGCAGGTCTGCCGCAAGGTGCAGGGCACCGCCTCCACGGTCAACATCACCACCGTCTACCGCGCGCTGGACCTGCTGGAGGAGCTCGGGCTGGTGCGGCACACGCACCTCGGGCACGGCGCGCCCACCTACTCCGTCGAGGAGCACGAGCACGTCCACCTCGCCTGCCACCGCTGCGGCGAGATCGACGAGGTGCCGACCGAGACGCTCGACGCGCTGGCCGAGCAGCTCCGCCGCGAGCGCGGCTTCGAACTGGACGCGACCCACCTCGCGCTGTCCGGCGTGTGCCGGAGCTGCCGCGCGACCGAGGTGGATTGATGGCACGCACGTCCCGATCGGCCCCGCCCGGCCGGCCGGACATCCCGCAACACATCGAGGAGCGCTGATGAGTTCACCCCTGTTGGACCTGCCGGGTGCGATCCCCGCACCGGAGGACGCGGTGGACGTGGGCGTGCCATGGCACTTCGGCGATCCGTTCGCCGAGCAGCGCTCGGCCAGCCGCTCCGCGGTGCTGGTCGACCGGTCGCACCGGCAGGTGCTCGCGGTGCCGGGTGAGGAGCGGTTGAGCTGGCTGCACCTGGTGCTCTCGCAGCACCTGACCGAGCTGCCGGAGGGGCAGGGCACCGAGGCGCTGATCCTGGACAGCCACGGCCGCGTGGACTGCCACCTGCTCGTCGCCCACCACGAGGGCGTGGTCTACCTGGACACCGACGCCGGTGCGCAGGCCAGCAGCGCGCTGCCGACGATGGGCGTCGAGGGCAGGCAACCGGTCGCGGAGTACCTGGAGGCGATGCGCTTCTGGTCCAAAGTGGAGCCGCGGGACGCCACCGCGGAGTTCGCGGTGCTCACCGCGATCGGCCCGGACGCGGGCGGCATCCTCGCCCAGTTCACGGCGGTGCCGTCCAAGCCCTACCAGGTGGAGGCGCTGCCCGGCGGCGGGTTCGCGCGCAACGTGCCCTACCGCTCGCTGCCGACGATCGATCTGGTGGTGCCGCGCGAATCGCTGGTCGAGTGGTGGACGAAGCTGACCGACGCGGGCATCCGGCCCTCCGGCACGCTCGCCTTCGAGGCGCTGCGGGTGGAGGCGCTGCGCCCGCGCGTCGGGCTGGACACCGACGACCGCGCGATCCCGCACGAGCTCGGCTGGGTGCACGTGGCCGCGCACGTGGCGAAGGGCTGCTACCGCGGCCAGGAGACCGTGGCGAAGGTGCACAACGTCGGCAAGCCGCCGCGGCGGATGGTGCTGCTGCACCTGGACGGCTCGGCGGAGGTGCAGCCGGAGACCGGCGACCCGGTGTGGCACGGTGACCGCAAGGTCGGCCGGATCGGCAGCGTCGTGCAGCACCACGAGCTCGGCCCGGTGGCGCTGGCGCTGCTCAAGCGCTCGACGCCGGTGGACGCCGAACTCGTCGCGGGCGACCCGGAGGACCGGGCGGTGGCCGCCGCGGTGGACCCGGATTCGGTGCCGCCGGACAGCGGCGAGCCGCCGGGGCGCGTCGCCGCGGAGCGGTTGCGCGGCCGGTAGCCGGTTCTTTACGCAGCGCTTTCACAACGACATCAGCGAATTGTTGGCGAGTTCCACCGAATTGCCGGAGGATGGCCACGTGATCGAAGTCCGCCCGGGTGGACGGCGCCGCATCGACAGGGTTCTGTCCCCGGACTACACCAGTGGAATCGAAGACCTCGTGCTGGGCGAGGTGCGGGCGCTGCGGGACGAGGCGGCGCAGGAGGAGACCGACCTCTCGTACCTGCGCCGCGTGCTGCACGCCCGGATCGACATCGTGCGCGCCGAGCAGCGGCGGCGGGCGGAGGGCGGCTCGACCTCGGTGGTCGAGCAGTTGGTGAACATCCTCTCGGACAACGCCGTCGGTCCGGCGACCGGTTCCGGCCGCTACCAGACCACCGAGCCCTCGCGCGCCGAGGCGCACCGCAGGCACGTCGAAGCGCTCGTCTCCGACGTCGACCTCTCCAACGTGACGTCGCTGTCCGAGGCCAAGCTGGACCAGGCCCTCGACGCCTACACCGCCGAAGAGGACTCGGTGTCCCGGCGCCGCCGCGAGGTGCAGCAGGTGGTGGACCGGCTCAACGCCGAGATCGCCCGCCGCTACCGGGAAGGCGCCGCCTCGGTGGACGACCGACTGGCGGAGGAGCGCGACCGGCACTGACCGCACCACCGGTGTCCGAAGTGGATGCCGGTGGTGCCGCGCCGCGCCGATTCCGCGCGAGATCGGCGACATTTCCGGCGAGATCGGCGATTTCGCGTGAAATCGTCCACCCGGAACAGATGCCGCAGCCGAAAGTGCGGCCGATCTCGCGCGCCCGCAGCACGATCACTCCCGCGGATCCGCACGCCTTCCCAGCCGACCCCGTTCGCGCTACGCTCAGATACTGAAACAAATCTCCCACTATCTGAGATGGAAGCCATGTCGGACACCTACACCCACGGGCACCACGAGAGCGTGCTGCGATCGCACCGCTGGCGAACCGCCGAGAACTCCGCCGCGTACCTCATCCCGCGCCTGCGGCCGGGCACCGAGGTGCTCGACATCGGGTGCGGGCCGGGCACCATCACGCACGACTTCGCCGCGCTGGTCGCGCCCGGCCGGGTGCTGGGCGTGGACAACGTCGACGAACCGCTGGAGATCGCCCGCGCCGGAGCGGCCGAGCGCGGCCTGGACAACATCACCTTCGCCAACGCCGACGTCCACGACCTGCCGCACGCCGACGACTCGTTCGACGTCGTGCACGCGCACCAGGTCCTGCAGCACCTGGCCGACCCGGTCGCCGCGCTGCGCGAGATGCGGCGCGTGTGCCGGCCGGACGGCGTGGTCGCAGCCCGCGACGCGGACTACGGCGGAATGCGGTGGTTCCCGGACAACCCCGGCCTGGACCGCTGGCTGGAGCTCTACCGCGACGTCGCCCGCCACAACGGCGGTCACCCGGACGGCGGCACGCACCTGAAGGCCTGGGCGCAGGAGGCGGGCTTCCGCGAGGTCACCTGCACGGCCTCGGCGTGGTGCTTCGCCACGCCCGAGGAACGCGCCTGGTGGGGCAACCTGTGGGCGGACCGCATCCGCCGCTCGTCCTTCGCCGAGCAGGCTCTGGGCCACGGTCTGACGACCCGCGCCGAGCTGGAGGAGCTGGCGACGGCGTGGCACGCCTGGATCGACGCGGAGGACGGCTGGTTCGCGGTCCTCAACGGCGAGATCACCTGCCGCCCCTGACGCGCTGAACAGCGACCGCGACGGTCACCGCAGCCGTCGCATGGCGCCGCAGGCGCCCGACCACCCTCGGAACCCGCACCGCCGCGGGTTCTCGGACGCTTCCTGGCGAGGGCAGCCCGTTCGCCGTGCATCGGAACAGGCTCCCGGAGCCAGGGAGCGTCCGAGGTTCCGCGACCCGCACCGCCAGGCAAAAGGAGTCGGGAATCCCGATCGTCAGTTGTGGCGTTCGCGGGAGGCGAACTCGGCCCAGAAGTCCCGGAGCGCTTCGTAGCGGGTCGCCACCTCTTCCGCGTCGTCGGCCTCCATCGCGTCGACGATCGCGTGCACGTCCTCTGCCGAGGTGTCGGCCTCCAGGTCGCTGGTGGTCATCAGCTGCACCAGGCCGCCGTAGTCCAGCTCCACCGCCGAGTGCGGGTGGAAGCGCTCCAGCCAGCGGCCCGTCTCGCGCAGGATCCGCGTCGGCCCGTCATCGCCGATCGACTGGCGGGCGATCGAGTGCGCCCGGGCCACCCGGCGGCGGGCGTCGGCCATCGCCACCCGCCAGCACACCCGGCGCCGGTCCGGCTCGGTGAACACGCACCGCTCCTCGGGGTCCACCAGCACGAACCAGGGCAGCGGCACGGTCCAGGTCGACGACAGCACGTGCACCGCGCCACCGGCCAGCTCGCTGACCACCGCGCTGGCGCGCACCTTGGCCTGCTCCACCGGCACCGTCAGCGCCGCCGTGCGCAGCGGCAGCTCCGAGTCGCCCAGGAACCCGACCAGCGCCGCCGCGGACCGGCCGCGCAGGTCCAGCGGGCACACCAGCGGCCCGGGGCCGACCGTGGCCGCGGGCCCGCTCGGCACTTCCTTGGGATCGAGCACCAGCACGTCTCCGACGCCCTGGACCTCGCCGTCGGCGTTCTCGCCGGGCAGCAGGCGCGGCGGTGCGGCGAGCTGGCTGCGCAGCCAGACGCCCTGCTCCCGCAGACCGGCGTCGAACGGGTCGACCGGCCCTCGCTCGACCACCGCCGCCAGCTCCTCGTGCAGCGGTGCGTCGAAGGACGACAAGGGCTCGTACACCCTCAGATAGGCGACGAACGGCTCAGGCACAGCTGCATCGTGCCAGACCGCCCGAGCGGGTCCTCCGGCGACTCGCGGACGTCGGAAAACGGTGGGGAGGGCGACGTCACCCAAGACACGGCCACTCAGACCCGGCACCACGTCGCGTTCAACCGCCTCGACACGGTACGGTAGTTACAGGAAAAGTTGTCGAGATCATGCGGGGCCGACTTTCCCCTGTCCGCCCCGCACACCCTGTGCGAGGGGGTCGAGCCATGGGGCGCGGCCGGGCTAAGGCCAAGCAGACGAAGGTGGCCCGCGAGCTGAAGTACAGTTCCCCGTCCATGGACATCGAGGCGTTGCAGCGAGAGCTGTCCGTCCCGGAGTCCGGCGAGTGGTCCAACGAGGACCGCGATGACTCGCACGACGACGGGTATGACGACTACGACTACGGCCGACGCTGAAGCACATCTCCACCGAGGACGGCAGCTGAACGCTGCGCGCTCGGTGAACGGATGCGTCGCAAGTCGTTCGTCTTGCCGAAAAGGTGGGAATTGACGAACTCGCGGAGTCCCACATAGGAGGAGCTCACGGGAGTGGCGTCGCCGGGAAACCGGTGGCGCCACTCACGTGCGTCTACTCCTCGGGCACGTCAACAGCCGAGCGGTGAAGCACCGCTCGGCTCGTTGCGTTGGACAGGTTCCACCGGCCGTGCGCGTGGACGGGCGCTGAGGTTCCAGCCTTGGACGGCCGACCGCGACGCATGACCCTCACCGATCGGAAGGTGTCGCGTGCGCCGCAGGCGCACAGCTCACGCTGTCAGCTTGCACCGCCGCGGGTTCTCAGCGTTCGCCTGGCGAGGACGGCCCGGCCGCCGTGGTCATGCATGAAGTCGGGCACTCGCAGTCCCAGGCGGGCGCTGAGATTCCGCCACCCGCACCGCCACGCAGGACGAGCCCGGAAGAACACAGGAAGACGCCGGCGTGCGCGGGCCGCCTCTCGGCGGATGGCGCTGTGAGGCTCCAGCCGGACGGTATTCCTCGCAGGCTCTGGTTGGGGCCCGGGGGCACGCGCGCACGCCGGCTCCCCGTACAACGAACCGGCTGCTCCGGGGATTCCCGCCCGGCCGGGTGAAATGCGAACGCGGCTCCCGGACGGTGTCCGAGGAGCCGCGCCCGGCGTTCGGGATCAGAACCGCGGGTGGTTGCCCCGCAGGATCACGCGGTCCTCCTCGCGGGCGTCCTCGACCGCGGGCTGCTTGGCGATCTCGCCGAGCACCCAGGCCGGGACGTGGCGGGCCGTGAGCACCGCCAGGGCGCGGTCCACGTCCTCGGCCGTCACCACCGCGACCATGCCGATGCCCATGTTGAAGGTGCGCTCCATCTCCTCGGCCTCGACGCGGCCGCGCTGGGCGATCATCCGGAACACCGGCGCCGGCGTCCAGCTGCCGCGATCCAGCACCGCGGTCAGGCCTGCCGGGATGACCCGCGCCAGGTTCTCCGCCAGGCCACCGCCGGTGACGTGCGCGAACGTCCGCACGCCCGCCTCGGCGGCCAGCGCCAGGCAGTCCTTGGCGTAGATCCGGGTCGGCTCCAGCAGCTCCTCGCCGAGGGTGCGGCCGAACTCCTCGACCTGGCCGTCCAGCGGCATCCGGGCGATGTCCAGCAGCACGTGCCGGGCCAGCGAGTAGCCGTTGGAGTGCAGCCCGGAGGAGCCCATCGCGATCACCACGTCGCCGGGGCGCACCTTGTCCGCGCCGAGCATCGAGTCCGCGTCGACCACGCCGACGCCGGTGGCGGAGATGTCGTACTCGCCGGGCGCCATCATCCCGGGGTGCTCGGCGGTCTCGCCGCCCAGCAGCGCGCAGCCGGCCTGCACGCAGCCCTCCGAGATGCCCTTGACGAGCTCGGCGATCCGGTCCGGCACGACCTTGCCGACGGCGATGTAGTCCTGCAGGAACAGCGGCTCCGCACCGCACACCACCAGGTCGTCGACGACCATCGCGACGAGGTCGATGCCGACCGTGTCGTGCTTGTCGACCGCCTGCGCGACGGCGAGCTTGGTGCCCACGCCGTCGGTGGAGGAGGCCAGCACCGGTTCCTTCCAGCGGTCGAGCTTGAGCTGGAACAGGCCGGCGAAGCCGCCGAGCGAACCGAGCACCTCGGGCCGGGTAGCGCGCTGCGCCCACGGGCGCATCTTCTCGACCGCTTCGTCACCGGCCTCGATGCTCACCCCCGCAGCGGCGTAGGTGGCTTTCGGGCTCTCGGGCTGGGCAGACCCTGCGAGCAGGTCTTCGGACACGACTGGCTCCACATTCTGGTGCGATTTGAGATTCGCCGGACGCGCATGTGTAGCACGGACAACGCTACGCGTCGACGGCGAACCTCGGGGGCTGTTGCGGGCGGATCAGGGCCGTTGCAGTGCTTCGGCGGCGCCGTAGCCGACCGGCAGCACCGGTTCGGCGGGGCCCGCCACGCCCCGTTCGGACTGGCCCTCCAGCACGTACTTGCCGAGCTTGGCGTCGTCCGGCAGCTCGATCGGGTACTCGCCGTCGAAGCAGGCCGCGCACAACCGGGTGCGGGGCTGCTCGGTGGCCGCGACCAGGCTGTCCAGCGACACGTGGCCGAGGCTGTCCGCGCCGATGGAGCGCCGCACCCCGTCCATGTCCAGGCCGTTGGCGATCAGCTCGGCGCGGGAGGCGAAGTCGATGCCGTAGAAGCACGGCCACTTCACCGGCGGCGAGGCGATCCGCACGTGCACCTCGATGGCACCCGCCTCGCGCAGCATCCGGACCAGGGCGCGCTGGGTGTTGCCGCGCACCACCGAGTCGTCCACCACGACGAGCCGCTTGCCGCGGATCACCTCGCGCAGCGGGTTGAGCTTGAGCCGGATGCCGAGCTGGCGGATGGTCTGCGAGGGCTGGATGAAGGTGCGGCCCACGTAGGAGTTCTTCACCAGGCCCTGGCCGTAGGGGATGCCGGAGGCCTGCGCGTAGCCGATCGCCGCGGGCGTGCCCGACTCCGGCACCGGGATCACCAGGTCGGCCTCGACCGGGTGCTCCTTGGCCAGCCGGCGGCCGATCTCCACGCGGGCGCCGTTGACCGAGCGGCCGGCGATGGTGGTGTCCGGGCGGGCCAGGTAGACGTACTCGAAGATGCAGCCCTTGGGCTTCGGGTTGGCGAAGTGCTGGGAGCGCAGGCCGTCGCCGTCGATGGCCAGCATCTCGCCGGGCTCGACCTCGCGGACGAACGAGGCGCCCACGATGTCCAGGGCGGCCGTTTCGCTGGCCACCACCCAGCCGCGTTCGAGGCGGCCGAGGACCAGCGGGCGCACGCCGTGCGGGTCGCGCGCCGCGTAGAGCGTCTCCTCGTCGCAGAAGACCATCGAGAACGCGCCGCGCAGCGTCGGGAACAGCTCCATCGCCGCCTGCTCGACGCCGAGGTCCGCGGCGCGCGCCGCGAGCAGCCCGGTGACCAGGTCGGAGTCGGTGGTGGCGCGGTCGCAGGCGTTGGCCGGGGAGGAGCTGTTGGCCGACACCGTGTCCACGCCCTCGGCGTTGATGCGGTCGAGCAGCTCACCGGTGTTGACCAGGTTGCCGTTGTGGCCGAGCGCCAGGCCGCTGCCGGTGACCGTGGTGCGGAAGGTGGGCTGGGCGTTCTCCCAGGTACCGCCGCCGGTCGTGGAGTACCGGGCGTGCCCGACCGCGACGTGGCCGCGCAGCGACGCCAGGGTCTGCTCGGTGAACACCTGGCTGACCAGCCCGGTGTCCTTGTAGACCAGCACCTGCGAGCCGTCGCCGACGGCGATCCCGGCGGCTTCCTGGCCGCGGTGCTGGAGGGCGTAGAGACCGTAGAAGCTGAGCTTGGCGACTTCCTCGCCAGGAGCCCACACGCCGAAGACGCCGCACTCCTCGCGGGGGACGTCTCGTTCGATCGGATCGCCGGCGGGACCGGAGAGGTCCGCGCGGGCGCTTGCGTTGGCCGGTTCGGGCCGGTCGGTGACCACCGAGAACTCCCTGAAGGACGAAGCCGGAGTTGCACCTCAGTGTAAACAGCGGGAAACCCGCCGAACGCCAGCCCAGTGGTGGCGACCGTCTCATCGCCGCGGGTCGCCCCGGCGTGACTCGGTGTCGGTGATCAGGTGTCGATTCGGAGCAGCGGGAGCCACTGGGAGATGTCGGCTCGGGTCCCGGAGGCCGTGAGGGTTCCTCGGTCGAGCGCTTCGGGCCAGGTCAGGCGGCCGGTGGCGAGCTGGAGCCAGGTGCGCGCGTCGGTCTCGACGACGTTGGGCGGGGTGCCGCGGGTGTGGCGGGGACCCGCGACGCACTGCACCGCGGCGAACGGCGGGACGCGGACCTCGACGCTGTTGCCCGGCGCGATCTGCTCCAGCGTGCGCAGGCTCAGGCGCACCGCCGCGGCCAGCTCGGGCCTGGCGGGGCGCTGCGCGTCGTCGTCCAGCCAGGGCTGCACCGCGACGACGGCTTCGCGCATCTCGGCGGGATCAACGGCACGTCGGCTGGCCATGCGGCAAGCCTACGAAAGCGCCCCGACGGCCCCTCGTGGAGCTCCGTCCGGGCTGGTCAAAGACCGTGAGTGCTTTGGGGCGCTATGACACCCCAAAGCACTCACGGCAGCTGACCAGCGGAAACCTATAACCAGCCGAGCTTGACCGCTTGCATGCCCGCCTGGAAGCGGGTCTCGACGCCCAGCCGGGCGATCAGCTCGCGGACCCTGCGGTGCGCGGTCCGGGCGCTGAAGCCCATCAGCCGGCCGATCGTGTCGTCCGTCGCGCCCGAGGCCAGCAGGGACAGGATCCACCGCTCCTCCTCGGTGGGCTGCATCTCCTGGCCGGACAGGTCCTGAGCCGCGGTGAACGGCGCCGCGAAGCGCCACATGTCCTCGAAGATCCGGCCGAGCGCGGCCAGCATCGCCGAGCTGCGCACCACCACCGCGCTCTCCACGGTGTTCTCGCTCACCGTCAGCGGCATCAGCGCGATCTCGTTGTCCACCATGATCAGCTTCGTCGGCGCGACGTGGATCACCCGCGCCTGCTCGCCCTGCGCGACCAGCTTGGTGGTGATGTCCAGCTGCGGCGGCAGCGCCAGCGCCGAACGGTCGTAGAGCACCTGGTACTGCACGCCTTCGGCGAGCTTGCGGGATTCCAGCGAGTCCAGCGGGCCGGTCGTCACGTACGGCGGCTTGGCCACGCCCTGGACCAGGTGCGCGGCGTTGCGCTGCAGCTCATAAGCAGCCCAACCGACCCGCTTGGCTCCGTGCACCACCTGCAGCACGCCGCCGTTGCCGGACTGCGCCCGGGCGGCGCGGGCGACCGACGCGACCTGCGCCTGCACAGCCCGTTCGGTGAGCGGCTCGGTGGCCGCTGTCTCCCTCGTCGGCTCGTCGACCGCGGTCGACGCATGGGCCAGGTCCTCGGTGTATCCGGGAAGCACGGCACACCCCTCCTCGTGTGCCCCGGCAGCACCGATCAGCACCGGCACCGCGAATGGACACTGAACACCCCCGTTGATGGCAACGTAACCACCGGGAACGATCGCTGGAACCGACTTTCGCACGATGGCGCGCAGCGACCTTGGATTGACCCCGTTCGGCCGCACCCCGGCGTCCCCCGAATGCAGCAGCGGACGCGACGCGGGCCCCTCCCGATCATCGTCAGGAAGGGCCCGCGGTTCGCATCGTGCTACCGGATCACAGCTCGCCGATCTGCAGCAGGTCGGTGATCGTGCCCGACGGCGCGTTCTGGATCTTGCCGGTGGCGGCCTGGCCCTGCAGCCCGGAGATCACGTCGGCGGGAGCCGCGTCCGGGTTGGCCTGCAGGAACAGCGCGGCGACGCCGGCCACGTGCGGGCTGGCCATCGAGGTGCCGCTCAGGGCCTCGGTGCCACCGCCCGGGACGGTGGAGACGATGTCCACGCCGGGGGCGTAGCCCTCGACGCTGGCGCCGAAGTTGGTGAACTCCGCGGAGCCGTCGTTCTCGTCCGAGGCGGCCGTGGTGAACACGCCCTCGGCGCTGGCCGGGGACACGTTCTCGGCGTCCTGGCTCTCGTTGCCGGCGGCCACCGCGAGGAAGACGCCCTTGTTGACCAGGTTGGTCGCGGCCTCGTCCAGCGCCGGGTCCTTCGGGCCACCCAGCGACATGTTCGCCACCGACGGGCCGCTGGCGTTCTCGGCGACCCACTCGATGCCGGACACGACCTGCTCGGTGGTGCCGCTGCCGTCGTCGCCGAGCACCTTGACGCCGACCAGCTTCGCACCCGGGGCAACACCGTAGGTGGTGCTGCCGATGGTGCCGGCGACGTGGGTGCCGTGACCCTGCTTGTCGGTGCCGTCACCGCCGTGGGCGTCGAAGCCGACCTCGGCACGACCGCCGAAGTCGGGGTGCGACGGGTCGATGCCGGTGTCGATGATGTAGGCGGTGACGCCCTCACCGGAGCCGGACGGGGCGTAGTTGCCGTCCAGCGGGAGGTCCGGCTGGTCGATCCGGTCCAGGCCCCAGGACTCGACGGCCTGCTTCTTGGCCGGCTCGACCTGGATGCGGTAGCTCTGCGAGACGTTCTCGACCTTGGCGCTGGCGCGGACCTTCTCCAGCTGTTCGGGGCTCAGCTTGGCCGAGAACCCGTTGAGGGCCGAGTCGTAGACGTTGCGGGCCTGAACGCCGAGCTCCTCGGCGACACCCTGGGCCGCGATGTCGTTCTTGAGGTTGACGATGTAGACGTCCGCGTCGTCGGCGCTCGCCACCTTGGCCTGCGGGTGCAGGATCAGCGGTGCGAGGTCGATCTGCGGCTGTGCGCCGGCGGGAGCTCCGGCGAACACGAGCGCCGCTGCGGCAACGCCTGCCCCGGTGCCGTAGAGCAGCTTCCTCATGTGTCCCCTCCTTCAAATGCGCTCGGGTGGGGCCGAGCGAAGGTGTTTCACGGCGGAACGTAACCAGGGAAAACACTCGTACGGGTGATGTTGGCGATTTGTCGCCACACAATCGGGCGGAGGGGTGAACGAATTCCCATCTCTGCCTGGCCTACCGGGAATGAGCAGGCAAAATCGCGCCCGCCGCGAACAGCGGCGGGCGCGGTGAAATTACCGTTACATCCTTGTTTCCCAGATATTGAGCGCGTCGGGTGAGCTCAGGTCGTATTCACGGAGTGAGCAGCGGAACCACGATCAGGTGGCGGCGACCCAGCGGCGCAACCGGAGGCTGGCCGCCTCCGCGTGCTCCGGCCCGAGATCGTCGGCGGCGCCGTCGGGGACCAGCCCGTAGTGCAGGTAGAGCGCGCGCTCCTGCGCAGGCGGCAGATCGCCCTGGTCGAGCAGGACGCGGGGCGCCAGCCGGACCGCTTCCCGGTCCACCGCGACGGTGAGCGTGTCGCCGTCGAAGGCGGCGCCCGCCAGCGGCACGAAGCTCTCGTTGGTGCCGAAGAGTCCGGTTTGGACGGTGACCCAGGCGGGCTGCTCGGTGTCGTCGTCGACGAACAGCTGGCCGACGATCCCCATCCGATGACCGGCCGGGTCGAACACCTCGCACCCGAACATCCGCAACGCTTCCCGCTGACCGATCATCGCCGCCTCCCCTCCCCGAAACCCTCCGCCAGTCTCCACCCGGACCGGCCGCGACGGCACCTCGACAACGGCTGGTCCCGGACCGGGTGGCACCCTCGGGGAGTGCCCGGCAGCAGCTGGGCGCGACGATCAACAGCACGGAGCCCGCGATGTCCGAACCCGCCCTGCCCGTCCCGCCGATCACCGACGAGATGCGCGCGCACGCCGAGCAGAACCCCAACAGCTGGCTCTACATCACCGATCCCGGCTACGCCGCGGACGGCGGCGAGGTGCCGCCGGAGGGCATCGTGGGCGCCTACCGGATCGGCCCGGACGGCGAGATCGACGAGGAGTTCCAGGTCAACGACCGCTACCAGCCCTCCGCGATGGTCACCGAGCGGCCGGAGCCGACCAACGAGCTGGAGCGGGTGCTGGTCGAGATCGCCGAAGGCCGGATGTCCGATTCCGCGCTGCCCGCGGCGATCCTCGACGCCGAGCTGCTGCTCTACGCGCCGAGCGCGGAGGACCAGATGCTCTACACCGCGGAGATGTCCGACGGCAGCCAGCTGCTCCCGGCGTGCACCTCCGCCGGTCGGGTGCCGGACGACTGGCCGGGTTTCCGCCGTGTCCCGGGCAGCGCGCTGCCGGAGCTGCTCAACGGCCTCGCGCTCGGCATCAACCTGCACGAAGCGGTCCAGGCGATCATCCCGCACAGCGTCCTGGAGCAGACCGCCGCCGAACGGGCGTGATCCCGCAGCTGCCACGCGCTCCTCGCCCGCTCCTGCCGAGCAAGCCAGCCACCGCGGACTCCGCGGAACTGTGATCACCCGGGGATGTGCCTAGTCTCGGCTGGGTGAACCGGGATCAGCAGCACGGCCGCCCAGGGGCGATCGAGGACTACGCCCTGCTTTCCGATCTGCGCACCGCGGCCCTGGTCGGCAAGGACGGCTCGATCGACTGGCTGTGCCTGCCCCGGTTCGACGCGCCGTCCTGCTTCTGCCGGCTGCTCGGCAGCGACCGGGACGGCCACTGGCAGATCGCGCCGAGCTCCCCGGTCCGCGAGGTGCGCCGCCGGTACCGGGCGAACTCGCTGGTGCTGGAGACCGACTTCCACACCGACGACGGGGTGCTGCGGCTGATCGACTGCATGCCGCCGCACGAGCACTACCACCGCGCCCAGCCGTGCCTGGTGCGGGTCGTGCAGGGCATCTCCGGCGAGGTCGACGTCAGGATGCGCTGGGTGGTGCGGTTCGCCTACGGCGACGCGGTGCCCTGGGTGCGCCGGGTGCGCGAAAGCGATCCGGTGCTCGACGAGTTCATCCTGGCCATCGCCGGACCGCACACCGCGGTGCTGCGCGGCGACGTCCTGCCGCAGCGCTGCGAGGGCGAGCGGGCGCACGAGCTGGTCCGCACGGTGCGCGCCGGGGAGACCCTGTCGTGGGTGATGCAGTGGTCCCCGGACGCCGAGGAGCTGCCCGCGCCGGTCGACCCGGAGCAGGAGGTCCGCGACGCCGAGGAGTTCTGGCGGGAGTGGACCACGAAGATCTGCTACTCCGGGCCGCACGCGCACGCCGTGTACCGCTCGCTGGCCACCCTCAAGGCGCTGACCTACGCGCCGACCGGCGGGATCATCGCGGCGCCGACCAGCTCGCTGCCGGAAGCGGTGCCGGGCGACCGGAACTGGGACTACCGCTACTGCTGGCTGCGCGACGCCACCCTGGTGCTGCTGGCGCTGGACGACTTCGGCTGTTCCTCGGAGGCGGAGGCCTGGCGCGCCTGGCTGGTGCGCGCGGTCGCCGGTGACCCGGCCGACCTGCAGATCATGTACGGCATCGGCGGCGAGCGGCACCTGCTGGAGTGGGAGGCCGACTGGCTGCCCGGCTACCGCCGCTGCCGGCCGGTGCGCTTCGGCAACGCGGCCTTCCGGCAGCTCCAGCTCGATGTCTACGGCGAGGTCATGGACTCGCTGCACCTGGCCAGGGAGCGCGGGCTGCCGGAGCACGAGGAGACCTGGGCGCTGCAGCGCGGGATGCTGCGCCACCTGGAGAAGATCTGGCGGCGGCCGGACCGCGGCATGTGGGAGGTGCGCGGGCCCGACCGGTTCTTCACGCATTCCCGTGTGATGGTGTGGGTGGCCTTCGACCGGGCGGTGCGCGCCGCGGAGGAGGACGGTCTGCCCGGACCGGTGCGCCGCTGGCGGGAGATCCGCGACGAGGTGCACGCGGAAGTCCTGGAGCAGGCGTGGAATCCGGAGCGCGGCGCGTTCACCCAGTACTACGGCGCGACCGCGCTCGACGCGTCGTCGCTGCTGATGCCGTCGGTGGGTTTCCTGCCCGGCGACGACGAGCGCGTGGTGCGCACGGTGGATGCCGTGCAGCGCGAGCTCCAGCACGACGGGGTGCTGGTCGACCGCTACACGCCGGACGCGGCCCGCAACCAGGTCGACGGCCTGTCCGGCCGCGAGGGCGCGTTCCTGGCGTGCTCGTTCTGGATGGTCGACGCGCTGGCCTGCATCGGCCGCCGCGACGAGGCCGAGAAGCTGTTCGGCGAGCTGGTGGCGCTGGCCAACGACGTCGGCCTGTACGCGGAGGAGTACGACGCCGAGACCGGTTCCTTCACCGGCAACTTCCCGCAGGCCTTCAGCCACCTCGCCCTGGTGAACTCGGCTGCGGTCCTCTACGGCGGCCTCACCCGTGCCCAGCGGAGCAGGCGGAACGGAAAATCCGCCTGACGCACCGGTTCCGGCTGGTCAGCTGCGGAACTTCCGCCACTGCCAGGGCATCGGCTCAGTCCAGGCTGTCGGCGATGAACCGGGTGATGTCGGCCGGGGAGCCGGGTTTGGCGAAGAGGTAGCCCTGGCCGGTTTCGCAGCCGATGTCGGCCATCCGGCGGGACTGGGCCAGCGTTTCCACGCCCTCCGCGGTGACCGTCAGGCCGAGCGCGTGCGCCAGGTCCACCAGGGTCGACACGATGCGGGCGTCCACCGGGTCGGCCCGCTCCGCGTCGCGGAGCCCCTCCATGAACGAGCCCGCGATCTTCAGCTCGTGCACCGGGAGGTGGCGCAGGTAGGCCAGGTTCGAGTAGCCGGTGCCGAAGTCGTCGATGGCGATCCGCACGCCCATCTGGGACAGCGCGCGCAGCGCGTCCAGCGGCTCGTCGGCGGTGCCCATGATCGCGCTCTCGGTGAGCTCCAGCTGCAGCCGGGACGGTTCCAGCCCGGTCTCGGCCAGGATCGCCGCCACGTCGTTGACCAGCGCCGGATCGCGCGACTGCCGGACCGCCAGGTTGACGCTGACGAACGGCGCCGCCGAACCGAACCGGTCCTGCCAGCGCCGGGCCTGCAGGCAGGCCTGCCGCAGCACCCACCGGCCCAGCGACACGATCAGGCCGGTCTCCTCGGCCAGCCCGATGAACTTGTCCGGGCCGAGCCGCCCGAGCTCCGGGTGCTGCCAGCGGACCAGCGCCTCCACTCCGACCACGTTGTGGTCGCGCAGGCCGATCAGCGGCTGGTAGTCGACGTAGAACTCCTCGCGCTCCAGCGCGGCGGGCATCGTCGCCGACAGGTGGAACTGCGCGACCTCGGTGGCGTTGCGCTCCGGGTCGAACAGCGCCCACTGGCCCTTGCCCTCGGCCTTCGCCCAGTACAGCGTCACGTCGGCGTCGCGCATCAGCTCGGCGGCGGTCTGCCCGGGCACCGGGCGCTCCACGATGCCGATGCTCGCGCCCACCGACAGCTCGTGGCCGCCGACGCGGAACGGCTCCTCCAGCGCGTTCAGCACCATGTTCGCGACGTCCACGGCCTGGCCGATGTTCCGCGAGTTCTGCAGCAGGATGACGAACTCGTCGCCGCCCATCCGCGCGACGAGCCGGTCGTCGCCGTGCACCACGGCGGCGAGCCGGTCGGCGACCGCGACCAGCAGGTCGTCGCCGACGTGGTGGCCGAGGCTGTCGTTGATGACCTTGAAGCCGTCCAGGTCCATGTAGCACAGCGCGACCCGGGCGCCGGGTTCGTCCTGCCGGAGGACGTCGGTGAGCCGCTCCAGGAACAGCGCGCGGTTGGGCAGCCGGGTCAGCGGGTCGTGCATCGCCTGGTGCCGCAGCCGCTCCTGCAGCATCCGCCGGTCGGTGACGTCCTCGATCAGCGCCACCTGGTAGAGCGGCAGGCCGTCCTCGCCGCGGACCAGGGACACGATCATCTCGGTCCACACCGTGTTGCCGTCCGGGCGGATGAACTGCTTCTCCACCCGGAACTGGTCGCGCTCGCCGCGGACCAGCTCCTGGTACATCCGCCAGACGCTGTCCGGGTCGGCCGGGTGCATCATGTCCGACACCAGCATGGTGCGGAGTTCCTCGCCGGAGCGGCCCATGATCCGGGTCAGCGAGTCGTTGACCTCCAGGATCCGGCCGCCCATGTCGCCGATGCCGATGCCGATGGCGGCCTCGGCGAAGATCGCGCGAAACCGCGCCTCGCTGGTGCGCAGCGCCTGCTCGACGGCGTCGCGGGCGTCGAGCACGGCCTGCCGGATGGCTTCCTGCTCGTCGAGCGTGCGCTTGCGCGCGGCCTGCACGAACCCGGAGCACAGGGCGCCCTGCAGCGCCGCGACCCGGTTGCGCCAGCTGGGACTGCTGTCCAGCCCGAGGGCGTCGAGCATCTCCTCGCCGATCAGGTTCACCGTACGGGCCAGCGACTCGGCGCTGGTGAAGTGCACGGCGACCAGGTCCACGCCCACCTCGCGCGCGGCCGCCGCGTCGAACGGGTCGCTGAGCAGCGCATCGACCATTCGGTCCGTGTAGCCGTACAGGCGGCCTTCGATCTCGGCGCTGGTCATGGGCACGTAGCTGGTACCCATGAGCACGTGCGCCCAGGCCGCCGCGAAGCGGCGTCGGTCGGCTCGGTTCACCTCGGCGGTCACCTCGTGAGCGCTTGGCACCGGCGCGGTCCAGCCAGTCATGCCTGGGGCGCCCTCCACTCGTACTCGCCTCGCCCGTTCTCGTTCGGAGCATACGACCGGATCGGTCCGGCGGTCGAACATCATGTGCGGCACCCGGGGTAAGCCGTAACCTCATCCGAGCAGGCCATCCGCGTGGTTCACACGACGATCGATTACCGTCCGCAACCACGTGATCGCTCGAGTACGGCTGTCATGATCGATCTGCTGGTGTTGACGCTCAGCCCGGCCGAGAGGTTGTGCACGGCGTTGAACTACCCGTCGGTGGCCAGCAGTTCACCCTCAGCTGTCCGGATTGAGCCAATCCGGTTAAAAACTAACACAGGATCTACTTCTTACGAAAACGATTCGCGACACTTCCGGGGCAAGCCGCGCAGTCCCCCGACGACGCGGCGCAACCAACACCATGGAGGCCCCGATGAACCGTCCGAGTGGACGTGGTCGCCGATTACGCCTGTTCTCCTTAACATCGGTGCTCTGCGCAGGTGCCCTCTTCCTGTGCGCGCCCGCGCTGGCCAGCACTCCCCTTCCCGGAAGGGACTCCGCGATGGGCCAGACCAGCACCGAACCGGTCACCGACACGCCGATGGGCTCGCAGATCCGCAAGCACGAGGGCGGCGAGGAGCAGGCCGTGCCTGCGATCGCGCCGCTGGCCACGGTGGCGGGCATGGACGTCAGCAGCCACCAGGGCAACGTGGACTGGAAGTCCTGGTACAACCAGGGCATGCGGTTCGCCTACGTCAAGGCGACCGAGAGCACCAGCTACAAGAACCCGTACTTCGCCCAGCAGTACAACGGTTCCTACAACGTGGGCATGATCCGCGGCGCCTACCACTTCGCCCTGCCGGACCGCTCCAGCGGCGCGGCCCAGGCCAACTACTTCGTGGACAACGGCGGCGGCTGGTCCAAGGACGGCAAGACCCTGCCGGGCGCGCTGGACATGGAGTACAACCCGTACGGCTCGACCTGCTACGGCAAGTCCAAGAGCCAGATGACGGCATGGATCAAGGACTTCAGCGACACCTACCACTCGCGCACCGGGCGCTGGCCCGTCATCTACACCTCCACCAGCTGGTGGAACCAGTGCGTGGACGGCGACTTCAGCTCGACCAACCCGCTGTGGGTCGCCCGCTACGCGAGCACGGTCGGCCAGCTCCCGTACAACTGGGGCATCTGGACGATCTGGCAGTACACCTCCTCGCCGATCGACAAGAACACCTTCAACGGCGCTTACGACCGCTTGCAGGCCTTGGCGAACGGCTGACCTCCGGGAACCCGCGGTGCCGCTCCCGACGGCACCGCGGGTTCTCCCGTGCGCGCCCAGAACCGCGGCGGCGCCGGGCAGAATCACGCGCATGGGTGAGCGCAAGATCGGTCTGGTCGCGACGATCGCCATCGCGGTGGTGGTGCTGGTCAGCGTCAGCATCGCCCTGCTGGTCTTCGACGCCCGCACCACCGGTGCGGACGCCCTGCGCACCGGTGGACTGGCCGCGGGCTCGGTCGTCGCGCTGTACGCGCTGTGGCTCAACGACCGCAGGCGGCGCACCGAGGAGAAGCGGCAGGAGCTGGAGACCCAGCGCCAGGAGCTGGACCGGGAGCGCTACGCGCTCGAACAGCAGCGGCAGGCCCTGGAGGACCGGCGGACCGCGCAGGACCACGTCCGGGCCGCCGACGAGCGCTTCGCGCGGGCGGTGGAGCTGCTCGGCAACGAGGCCGACCAGGTGCGCGTCGGCGCGCTGCACGCGCTCGCCGGGCTGGCGCGCAACAACCCGGACTACGCGCAGACGGTCCTCGACGTGCTGTGCTCGTACCTGCGCCGCCCGTTCGACCATCCGAAGTGGACGGGCGATCCGGTGCCGGGCAAGATCCCCGAGGAGCTGCAGCGCGAGCGGACGGTGCGGCAGACCGCCAGCAAGCTCGTGGTGTCGCTGCTGCCGACCACCGACGAGGTGGACCCGCCCCGCTACGACCTCGACATCGCGGCGGCCTCCATGGACCGCTTCGACCTGTCCGGCCGGGTCGTCGGCCGCCTCGACGCGCAAGCGTGCCGGTTCCGGCACCGGACGAACCTGGAGGGCGCGGTCTTCCACGGCAAGGTCGACCTGCACGACGCCACGTTCCTGCACCCGCTCCAGGCCGGGAAGGCCGTGTTCCACGACCGCTTGATCCTGACCTGCGCGAAGAGCCGTGCGCCGGTGGGCTTCGAGCTCGCGGAGTTCCACGCGGAGGTGAACCTGCAGGAGGCGCGGTTCGCCGAGCACGTCTCCTTCGAGCAGGCGGCCTTCTTCGCGCCCTGCGACCTCCGCAGGGCGCGCTTCGACCACGGGGTCGATCTCAGGGCGAAGCCGCCGATACCCGGGGTTGCGCTGCACAACACCGAGGTCAACGCGGCTGTGGACAACGCCCTCCCCGAGGGCTGGGAGCTCGAACCGCTGGCCGCGCCGAACCGAGCGCGCATCTCGCACCAGCAGGAGGAAGCGCATGCGTGAGCGCAGGATCTGGTTGGTCGCGACGATCGCCATCGCGGTGGTGGTGCTGCTCGGCGTGAGCGCCGCTCTGCTGGTCTTCGACCCGCGCACCACCGGCGCCGACGCCCTGCGCACCGGTGGGCTGGCCGCGGGCTCGGTCGTCGCGCTCTACGCGCTGTGGCTCAACGACCGGCGGCGGCGCACCGAGGAGCAGCGGCAGCAGGTCGAACGCGAGCGGTACGAGCTGGAGGACCGGCGCGTGGAGCTGGACCGGGACCGGATCGCCGACGAGCGCTTCGCCCGCGCGATCGAGCTGCTCGGGCACGAGACCGACCAGGTCCGCGTCGGCGCGCTGCACGCGCTGGCCGGGCTCGCCCGCAACCGCCCCGACTACACCCAGACCGTGCTCGACGTCCTGTGCTCCTACCTGCGCCGTCCTTTCGAGCACCCGCGCTACGGGGGCGATTGGCCCGATCGATCGGCCAGGAACAACGCCGAGCGGAAGTTGCAGGTGCGGCTGACGGCTCAACGGCTGATCGAGGAGCTGCTGCCGCGCGTCGACGACGCCGACGCTCCGGCCTACGACCTGGACCTGACCGGCGCGACGCTGGAGTACTTCGACCTCAGCGACCGCAAGATCGGCACGCTGACGCTGCGCTACGGACGCCTGTTCAGCGACAACAACTTCAGCCGGTGCGAGTTCCACGGGAAGGTGTGGTTCACCGCCGCGACGATCGGGCCCGGCCGGTTGTACGGGCGGTTCCGCTGCGACGACGCGGTCTTCCACCAGCTGGCCTGGTTCCCCGGCACCGAGTTCAGCGGCCGGGCGACCTTCCGGCGCACCCGGTTCACCGGCACGACCAAGTTCGACAAGAGCCGCTTCGGCAACGCGCTGTCGATGGCCGGCGCCGAGTTCCACGGGGAGGCCGACTTCCGCGAGGCGTGCTTCGAGCACGACGTCGACATGTCCGGCACCACCTTCCGCGGCGAAGTGCGCAACGACGGCATCACCACGAGCCCCGACCACGACGTCGTCCTGCCGGAGGGCTGGGCGGCCGCAGCCCGCTGAGGGGCCGCTGACCAGCTGGTCCGCCGAAAATGCCCGCCGGGAGGGCCGCTCGGTGGGCCCCGGCTCGCACGCGGAAACCCGTTCGCCGCCCACGTGCGTTTGAACGATCATGCACGGACAACAGCAGGCGATCGGGCTCAGGCCGCCGCTCAGCGCCGTTCCGCGAACACCCGCGCCGCTGGCGATGAGGCCGGTCCTGCTGATCTCCGGCGTGCTCCCGCAGTGCTCGCGATCGCCGCTTCGCAGTACGGCTACTTCGGCGACGAGCTGTACTTCCGCGCCGCCGGCGACCACCTGGCCTGGCGGTACGCCGACCAGCAGCCGCTGCTGGCGCTGGCCATGGACGGCGAGCGCGATCCAGCACTTCGGACCGGCCGCGGGCATCCCGGAGGTGTACAGCGGCAGTCGCGGGCACTGGTACTTCGGCTCCCCGCCGGAAGGAACGCGCACCGCGCTCTTCGTCGGGTTCGACGAGGAATCGCTGCGCCGCCACTTCGGCAGCGTCGAGCGCGTGTCCACTGTGGAGCGGGCCTGGCGCCATCAACCGGGGCGCTCCGATCTGGCTCGCCGAAGACCCGAACATGCCGTGGCGCGATCTCTGGCCGCAGTTCCGCTACACGCACATCGGACTCGACTCTCCGCGCGCTCCCGATCGCGCTCCGCGAGTCGTTGACGCAGCGGTGAATTCCGGATTCCGGTCCGGACACCGCCCGCCGAACGAATCCGCAACGTTGTGCCGGACGGGGTGTGCAAAAAGGCGAAGATCCATCACGTTTCTAGGGTGAGCTTTCGCCGTCGAACCCTGCTCAAAGCCGGTGGCGTGGCCGCCATCGCCCTGAGCAGCGCCGAGGTCGCGGTGGCCGCCCCGTCGGACGTCTTCGTCCACGGGGTCGCCTCCGGCGATCCCACCCCGAGCAACGTGATCCTCTGGACCCGGGTCACCCCCGGCCCGAGCGCGTCTCCCGGTTCCGGCATCGGCCCGGACTGCGCCGTCGGGTGGGAGGTGGCCACCGATCCGCGGTTCCGGCGAGTGGTGGCGAGCGGGAGCACGACGACCGGCGCCGCGCGGGACCACACGGTCAAGGTCGACGTCGCGGGCCTGGCACCCGACACCTGGTACTGGTACCGGTTCCGGGCTGCGGGCGCGGTTTCGCCGGTGGGGCGGACGCGCACCGCTCCCGCGCTCGGCGCCTCCGTGGAGCGGCTGCGCTTCGGCGTGGTGTCCTGCTCGAACTGGCAGGCCGGGTACTTCTCGGCGTACCGCCACCTCGCCGACCGCGACGACCTCGACGCCGTCCTGCACCTCGGCGACTACCTCTACGAGTACGCCCCGGGCGAGTACCAGGCGCGCGACGTCGTGGTGCGGCCGCACGACCCGCCGACCGAGGTCATCACGCTGCCGCACTACCGGCGCAGGCACGCCCAGTACAAGACCGACCCCGACCTGCAGGCCCTGCACGCGCGCGTCCCGTTCATCACGACCTGGGACGACCACGAGTCCGCCAACAACGCCTGGGCCGACGGCGCGGAGAACCACACCGAAGGCGCTGAAGGCTCCTACGCGGACCGGAAGCGGGCGTGGCAGCGCGCGTACGCCGAGTGGATGCCGGTGCGCTACGAGCCCGGCGGCGTGCTCTACCGGCGGTTCGCCTTCGGCGCGCTCGCCGAGCTGTCCATGTTGGACCTGCGCTCCTACCGCAGCGAGCAGGTCGGCAGCAGGCTGGACCACGACGTCCACGACCCGGCGCGCACCATCACCGGCGACGCGCAGCTGCGCTGGCTGACCAGCGGACTCGCGCGGTCGCGGGCGCAGTGGAAGCTGATCGGCAACCCGGTGATGATCGCGCCGGTCCGGTTCCCGTCCACGCTGTCGATCGAGCGGCGGCGGGCACTCGGCGAGCTCACCGGCACCCCGCTCGTCCAAGGCCTGCCGCTGAACCTCGACCAGTGGGACGGCTACACCGCCGACCGCGACGCGGTGTTCGCGGTGCTGCGCGACCACGGCATCCGGAACACCGTCTTCCTGACCGGCGACATCCACTCCGCGTGGGCCGCGGAGCTGCCCAGCTCGACCCGCAGCTATCCCCTGGACCGCGAATCGGTCGGCGTCGAGTTCGTCTGCACGTCGGTGACCAGCGACAACATCGACGACATCCTGCGCGTCCGGCCGCAGACCGCCTCGCGGGCGATCGTCGGGGCGATCCGGGTGAACAACCCGCACATCAAGCACGTCGACCTCGACTCGCACGGCTTCTGCGTCCTGGACCTCACCCCGCAACGGGCGCAGATGGACTGGTACGCGCTCACCGACCGCACCGCCCCGGACAGCGCCGCGCACCACTCGACCTCCTACGCAGTGCGCACCGGAACCCAGCAGATCGAACAGGTGCAGGAGCCCGTGCGATGACTTCCCTCGACCGACGCAGTTTCCTCCAGGTCGCAGGCACCGGCGTGCTGCTGTCCGCCGCGGCTCCCACCGCGTGGGCATCCGGCGGCGACAAGCCGCTGCGGGTCTACTCGCTGGTCGTCGACGGCTGCTCGCCCGACGAGATCACCCCGCACCTGACACCTCGCCTGCACGAGCTGCGCGAGGCCGGGACGTCCTTCCCGCAGGCCCGGTCGCTGCCGGTGATGGAGACGATCCCGAACCACGTGATGATGATGAGCGGCGTGCGGCCGGACCGCTCCGGCGTGCCCGCGAACTCGGTCTACGACGCGGCGCAGGGCGAGATCCGCACCCTCGACCGCGCGTCGGACCTGCGGTTCGACACGCTGCTGGACCGGTTGCACGCCCGCGGGAAGGTCACCGGCAGCGTGCTGAGCAAGGAGTACCTGCACGGGATCTTCGGCACCCGGGCCAGCGTGCGGTGGGAGCCGCGGCCGATCGTCCCGATCAGCGGGCACGCCCCGGACATCTTCACCGCGAGCGCGCTGGTGTCCATGGTGGACAGTTCCGATCCGGACCTGGTGTTCGCCAACTTCGGCGACGTGGACCGGCTCGGCCACGCCGACCTGACCGGCACCACGCTGCGGGCCGCCCGCGCCGCGGCGCTGGCCTCCGCCGACGCGCAGGTCGGCCGGTTCGTCGACCACCTCGTCCGCACCGACCGCTGGTCCTCCAGCGTGCTGCTGATCTGCGCCGACCACTCGATGGACTGGTCGTGGGCGCACCGGGTGATCTCGCTGAGCAGGGCGGTGGAGAACGACCCGCTGCTGACCGGCCGCGTGCGGATCGCGCCGAACGGCGGCGCGGAACTGCTGTACTTCACCGGCCCGGCGGCAGAGCGCGGAGCCGCGGTGACCCGGCTCCGAGAACTGGCCGCGGCCACCGAAGGCGTCCACTCCGCCCACGATCCGGCCGAGCTCCGGCTGGGGCCCGAGGCGGGCGACCTGGTCGTCTACTGCGAACCGGGCTGGCGCTTCGCGGACCCGGAGGTCGTCTCCAACCCGATCCCGGGCAACCACGGCCACCCGGCCACCGAACCGATCCCGTTCTTCATCACCGGCGGCCACCCGGCGATCCGCACCGGCACGTCCGCGGCCGAAGCCCGGACCGTCGACGTCGCCCCGACCCTGGGCGCCCTCTTCGACCTCCCGGCCCCGGCCGGCGGCTACGACGGAACCGCCCGCGCGGAGGCCTTCGACCTCACCCGCCTGTGAGCCGAAGGGCCTCTTCGAGGCGACTCGAAGAGGCCCTTCGCCGTGGAGAGGATCAGCCGAACAGCTTGGGGAGGGTGCCCTCCCAGGCCTCGCGGAGCTCCGGCAGCGGGATGTTCGCGACGTCCTGGATGTCCAGGGACTTCTCGCCCGCGTCGGCGACACCGACCTTGGACCACGGCAGACCGCGGGCCGTGCACATGTCGGTGAAGCGGGTCTCCTCGCTGCGCGGGACCGCCACCAGGACGCGACCCGCCGACTCGGAGAACAGCCAGACGAACGGGTCCGCGCCCTCGGGCAGGACCACGCGGGCACCGCACTCGCCGACCAGCGCCGTCTCCACCAGCGCCTGCGCCAGGCCGCCCTCGGAGAGGTCGTGCGCCGCCGAGATCATGCCGTCGCGGGAGCCCGCGACCAGGATCTCCGCCAGCAGCTTCTCCCGCGCCAGGTCGACCTTCGGCGGCACCCCGCCGAGGTGGTCGTGCACCACGCGAGCCCACTCCGAGCCGCCGAACTCCTCGCGCGTCTCGCCGAGCAGCAGCAGCGTCTCGCCGTCCTCGCCGCCGATGCCGGTGGGGATGCGGCGGGTCACGTCGTCGATCGTGCCCAGCACGCCGACCACCGGCGTCGGCAGGATCGCCTTGGAGCCGGTCTGGTTGTAGAAGCTGACGTTGCCGCCGGTCACCGGGATGCCCAGCTCCTGGCAGGCGTCGGCCAGACCGCGCACCGCCTGCTGGAACTGCCACATCACGCCCGGGTCCTCCGGCGAGCCGAAGTTCAGGCAGTTGGTGACCGCCACCGGCGTCGCACCGGTGGTCGCCACGTTGCGGTAGGCCTCCGCCAGCGCCAGCTGCGCGCCCGCGTACGGGTCGAGCCGGGTGTAGCGGGAGTTGCAGTCGGTGGAGATCGCGATGCCGCGACCGGTCTCCTCGTCGATGCGCAGCACACCGCCGTCCGACGGCTGCGCCAGCACGGTGTTGCCGCGGACGTAGCGGTCGTACTGGTCGGTGACCCACGCGCGGGAGCACAGGTTCGGCGAGGCCGCCATCCGCAGGATCGTCTCGCGCAGCTCGTCCTTCGTGGACGGGCGGGCCAGCGTGCTCGCGCTGTCCGCGGCGATCAGGTCCTGCTCGGCGGGCCGCTCGACCGGGCGCTCGTAGACCGGGCCCTCGTGCGCGACGGTGCGCGGCGGCACGTCCACCACGAGCTCGCCGTGCCAGTAGATCTCCAGGTTCTCGCCGTCGGTGACCTCACCGATCACGGTGGCGGTGACGTCCCACTTCCGGCAGACCTCCAGGAACGCGTCCACGTTGGACGGTTCCACCACGGCGCACATCCGCTCCTGCGACTCGCTGGAGAGGATCTCGGCGGCCGTCATGCCGGTGGCGCGCAGCGGGACCTGGTCCAGGTCGACGCGCATGCCGCCGTCACCGGCCGAGGCCAGCTCCGAGGTGGCGCAGGACAGGCCCGCGCCGCCCAGGTCCTGGATGCCCACGACCAGGCCGGCGTGGTAGAGGTCCAGGCAGCACTCGATGAGCACCTTCTCGGCGAACGGGTCGCCGACCTGGACGCTCGGCAGCTTCTTGCGGCCCGCACCGGTCTCGTCGCTGTCGAAGGTCTCCGATGCCAGCACCGACACGCCGCCGATGCCGTCCAGCCCGGTGCGCGCACCGAACAGGATGATCTTGTTGCCCTTGCCGCTGGCGTGCGCCAGGTGCAGGTCCTCGACCTTCATCACGCCCACGCACATGGCGTTGACCAGCGGATTTCCGCTGTAGCACTCGTCGAAGACGACCTCACCGCCGATGTTCGGCAGGCCCAGGCAGTTGCCGTAGCTGCCGACACCGGAGACCACACCGGGCAGCACCCGCTTGGTGTCCTCCGCGTCGGCCGGGCCGAAGCGCAGCGGGTCGGCCACCGCGACCGGGCGCGCGCCCATCGCCATGATGTCGCGGACGATGCCGCCGACACCGGTCGCCGCGCCCTGGTGCGGCTCGACGTAGGACGGGTGGTTGTGGCTCTCCAGCTTGAACGTCACCGCCCAGCCGTCGCCGATGTCCACCACGCCGGCGTTCTCGCCGATGCCCGCGAGCATCTTCGCGCGCATCTCGTCGGTGGTGGTCTCGCCGAAGTACTTCAGGTGCACCTTCGACGACTTGTAGGAGCAGTGCTCGCTCCACATCACCGAGTACATGGCCAGCTCGGCGTCGGTCGGCCTGCGGCCCAGGATCTCGCGGATCCGGGCGTACTCGTCGTCCTTCAGCCCCAGCTCGCGGTACGGCTGGTCGGTCTCGGGAGTGCTTTTCGCCTGCTCGACGGTGTCGATGTTGGTCACGCTGCCACCAGTGCATCCAGAACGGACAGGAACATGCCGAGGCCGTCGTCGGTGGGGCCGGTCAGCGGGTCGATCGCGTGCTCGGGGTGCGGCATCATGCCCGCCACCCGGCCGCGCGCGTCGGTGATGCCCGCGATCCCGCGCTGCGAACCGTTCGGGTTCTCGCCCGCGTAGCGGAACAGCACCCGGCCTTCGCCCTCCAGCTCGTCGAGGACGGCCTCGTCGGCCATGTAGTTGCCCTCGCCGTGCTTGATCGGGATCAGCAGCTCGGCACCGGCCTCGTAGCGGGTGGTCCACGCGCTGCTGTTGTTCTCCACCTGCAACCACTGGTCGCGGCAGACGTAGTGCAGGCCCGCGTTGCGGGTCAGCACGCCGGGCAGCAGCCCGGACTCGCACAGGATCTGGAAGCCGTTGCACACGCCGAGCACCGGCATGCCCTTGCGGGCGGCCTCGACCACCTCGGCCATCACCGGGGCGAACTTGGCGATCGCGCCGCAGCGCAGGTAGTCGCCGTAGGAGAAGCCGCCGGGCACGACCACCGCGTCGACGCCCTTGAGGTCGTGGTCGGCGTGCCAGAGGGCGACGGACTCGGCACCGGCGCGGCGAACCGCGCGGGCGGCGTCGACGTCATCGAGGGTGCCGGGGAAGGTGATGACGCCGATCTTCGCGCTCACGCGTCCACCCGCCGGACGGTCCAGTCCTCGATGACCGGGTTGGCCAGCAGCGTTTCGGCGATCTTGGCGAGCGTGTCGTCGTCGACGTCGTCGGCGACCTCCAGCTCGAAACGCTTCCCCTGGCGGACTTCGGCGATCCCTTCGAACCCGAGCCGCGGCAGCGCATTGGCCACCGCCTGCCCCTGCGGGTCGAGGATCTCCTGCTTCGGCATGACGTCGACAACGACTCGGGCCACGGGTGCTGCTCCCGGTTTCAGTGCAGATCCGCCAGGACCCCGGCGGATGGCCAGCAGTACTGGCGCAGCGTAACTGAGCTGGGAGTTCACCGTGCCGGGCAGGGGCGGCGGGTGCGGTGTGGCTCACCACATCCTACCCGCGCTGTGTCTTCCGTCACAAATTTCACGCATTGTTTAAACCTTTGGCCCCGAATGCCGTCTATCAGGGAGGGCGCCGAGGGGAGGTGCCCGGTGTTGATCGAAAGTCACTGAGGGGAACGCATTCCGATGCGCACATTCAAGACGTTGCTGGGGGCGGCGCTGCTCGCCGGACTCGCCCTGACCACGACCGTCCCGGCCACCGCCGCGCCGAGCACCGAGGCGGTCCGGGTCGCCGAGCAGCCGCGGTTCACCGCCGACAAGTCCCAGGTCCGGGCCGGGAACACGCTGGTCATGCGGCTCGACCACGGGCTGGAGGGCGTGAGCTGGATCTCCTCCGCCGCGTTCGTGCGCAACCGCGAGCACCCGGTGGGAGCCGACGAGGGCCTTGCCGAGGTCGTCGCCGACCGCGACGGCGTCGCCGAGGCGGTGGCGACCATCGCCGACGTGCCGCCCGGGCAGTACTCGGTGCACACCCGCATCGGCGGCGGGGCCGGGCCGACGATGACCATCACCGTCACCGGCTGAGCGCGGGTCGTGAGCGCTTCGGGGCGCCGGAACGCCCCGAAGCGCTCACGGCGTTCACCGGTAGCGAGATCCGTCGCCCCGCCCGGGTTTTTCCGGAAGTGTGCTGGCCATGCGGATCTTGGTCCTGGGTGGAACGGTCTTCGTCGGGCACGCCGTCGCGGCGGCGGCCCTGGAGCGCGGGCACGACGTCGTCTGCGCGGCGCGCGGCACGAGCGGCGACGTGCCGGACGGCGCGGAGCTGGTGGTCGTGGACCGGGCGGAGGGGCTCGGCCCACTGGCCGGGCAGCGGTTCGACGCGGTCGTCGACGTCGCGCGGAACTACCGGTGGGTGTGCGAGGCGCTGGAGGCCGTGGACGCCGGGCACTGGACGTTCGTGTCCACGATCAACGTCTACGCGAACAACGCGGCGACCGGTCAGAGCGTCGACGCGCCGCTGCTGGAGCCGATCACCGACTCCGCCGACACCAGCACTCCCGAGTCCTACGGCGGGATCAAGGTGGCCTGCGAGAACGCGGTGCGGGAGGCGATGGGCGAGCGCGCGTTCGTGGTCCGCCCCGGCCTGATCACCGGGCCGAACGATCCCTCCGACCGCTTCGGCTACTGGCCGCTGCGGATGTCGCGCGGCGGGCGGGTGCTCGTGCCGGACACGCCCGGCACGCCGTCCCAGCACATCGACGTGCGCGATCTGGCCGACTGGATCGTCACCGCCGCGGAGCGCGGCCTCGCGGGCACCTTCGACGGCATCGGCCCGGCCACCACGCTGGACGCGCTGCTGAAGGAGATCGCCCGGGTCGTCGCGCCGGCCGGTACCGAGCTCGCGGCCGTCGCGCCCGAGGCGCTCGACGAAGCCGGGGTGCAGCGCTGGAGCGGGCCGAAGTCGCTGCCGCTGTGGATCCCGGACGGCTACGACGGCTTCGCCTCGCACGACGCCGCGCCCTCGCTGGCCGCCGGGCTGCGCATCCGGCCGCTGGCCGAGACGGTGGCGGCCGCGCTGGAGAGCGAGCGCACGCGCGGCGTCGACCGCGAGCGCAAGGCCGGGCTGACCCCGGTCGAGGAGACCGAGCTGCTCGGCACGCTGCCGCACCGGCTCTGGTGAGGAGTGCGAGAGTGGTCGGGGCACCGGCTCTCGAGGAGGAACACCGTGCAGATCACCCACTTCGGACACTCGTGCGTGCTGGTCGAGACCGGATCGGCGCGACTGCTGATCGACCCCGGCACCTTCTCCGCGGACTTCGAGGGCCTGCGCGAGCTGGACGCCGTGCTGGTCACCCACCAGCACCCCGACCACCTCGACCTGGAGCGGCTGCCCGCGCTGCTGGCGGCCAACCCGGACGCCCGGCTGGTGGTCGACCCGGGTTCGGCGGCGTCGATCGCCGAACGCGGGTTGTCGGCGACCACCGCCCGGCCCGGTGACGCGATCGAGCTGGGCGGCGCGGCGGTCAACGTCGTCGGCGGCGAGCACGCGGTGATCCACCCGGACATCCCGGTGGTCGACAACATCGGCTACGTCGTAGACCACGGCGCGTTCTACCACCCCGGCGACTCGTTCTTCGTGCCGGAGCAGCGCATCGACGTGCTCGGCCTGCCGACCGCGGCGCCGTGGCTGAAGCTCTCCGAGGCGATCGACTTCCTGCGCGCGGTGGCGCCCCGGACGGCGGTGCCGATCCACGAGGCGGTGCTGGCCGTGCCGCAGATGCACTACCGGATGTTCGAGCAGCTCGGCCCGGAGGGCACGGCGGTCGAGGTCCTCACCAAGGGCACCCCGACCGGCCTCTGAGCGGTCGCCGCGGCTCAGTCGTCGTCGCGGTCGTCGACGTCGTGCACGTCGTCGCGGTCGTCCGCGTCGTCGTGGTCATCGACGTCGTCGTGGTCGAACTGGTCATCGCAGTCGTCGAAGCGGTCGTCCCGGTCGTCGCGATCGTCGTCGAACCGGTCGTCCCGGTCGTCGAACCGGTCGTCCCGGTCGTCGAACTGGTCGTCCAGGTCGTCGTCGACGCACACGGGGGCCGGCTGGTCGGGGTTCGGCACCTGCGCCGGGGCCGTGGGCAGCGGTGCCGGGGCCGGGGCCTGCTCCGCCGCGCCGGCCAGCGCCACGCCCGTGCCGCCGAGTCCCAGCACCGCCACCGCCGCGCCCGCCACCAGCCAGGTCCGCTTCATCGTCCGCATCGTTCCGCCTCTCGTTCGGCTCTCTCCTTGACTGAAACCAGCTTCGGTGCCGAGCGTGAGGCGGCCCTGAAGGCCCGATGAAGGGATCCTCATCGGCCTTCACAGTCCGCCGGGCGCTCCGAACGAGGCATAGGTGACCGGTCGCGCGCCGTGGTGCAGCGCCAGGTCGATCGCGTCCAGAACCGCTTGCCGCGCAGCGGGTTTGCGCAGCACGGCGGAGTCCACCGCGAGCCGCACCGGACGTCCCAGCCGGGCCGCCCGCCCGGCGCCGAGCACCAGTGCGCGGCACCACCAGGGCTCGGCGCGCTCACCCGGTCCGATCATGCGGATGCGTCCCCGGTGCACCCTGCCGGTGGCGAGCTCCCGCACCGCCATCGCGTCCGCGCACACCGAGAAACCGCGCCGCCGCAGTGCGGTGATGGTGCCCGGCGATCCGAACCACCGCGTCGGGATGAAGGTCTTGGTCCGCAGTCCGAGCCGTTCCAGGACCGCGGCGGCGGCGACCAGGTGCAGCCCGGCCTCGTGCGCGGGCAGCCCGGCGGCCGGGGCGAGCCGGGCCCGCAGTCCCGGCGCGGTGCGGGCGAATCCGTGCAGGCTCACCACGTCACGACCGGCCACCCGCCCGGCGATCCAGTCCAGCACCGCACTCGGCGGGGCGGGGCGCGGCGGGATCAGCAGCGACAACGGCACGGCGCGCCGGTCCAGGTCGGCGCCGAACTCGACGCACCGGTCCAGCACCTGGACGTCGAGTCCGGACAACGACACCACCAGCGGCGGGCTCACGAGGACTCATTGCGCCCGCTCCGGATGTCCGCCACCTGACGACGAGATGACCCCCCGGCGCAAATCCGGAGAACCTCCACACCGAACCCAACCCCCACCCACCACCCCAACACAAGTCACCCCACGCAATTTCAATTGAAATTGAACATCCAATTTCAATGGAACTTGCACTCCTCCGGCGTGTCGCCACCCGACACGCCGGTGTCTCCCGCAATTTCAATTGAAATCAGACCGCCAATTTCAATTGAAATTGCACCCCACCGGCACCCGGCCGGGGAGTCGGCACCCGGCCGGGGAGTCGGCACCCGGCCGGGGAGTCGGCACCCGGCCGAAGGAGCCGACACCCGGATGAAGGGAGTCGGGGTCCGGCCGGGGGTCAGCGCCCGGTTGGGGGTGGGGTTTGTTGATTGGGTTGGGAGGGTTAGGCGGCTGGGGTGGGCCAGTCGGCGAAGGAGCGGCCGGTGATGCGTTCGTAGGCTTCGACGTAGCGGTCGCGGGTTGCCGCGATGACGTCGGCGGGCAGCGACGGCGGCGGGGTGTCCGAGGCGCGGTCCCAGCCGGAGGCCGGCGAGGTCAGCCAGTTGCGCACGTACTGCTTGTCGAAGGACGGCTGGACCTGGCCCGGCCGGTAGCCGTCGGCGGGCCAGTAGCGCGAGGAGTCCGGCGTCAGCACCTCGTCGCCCAGCACCAGCGAACCGTCGGGCGCCAGGCCGAACTCGAACTTGGTGTCGGCCAGGATCACGCCCCGGCCGCGCGCGTGCTCCGCCGCCCGCTCGTACACCCGCAGCGTCACCTCGCGCAGCTGCTCGGCGCGCTCCGCGCCCAGCTGCGCGGCGACCGCGTCGAAGCTGATGTTCTCGTCGTGGTCGCCGAGCTCCGCCTTGGTGGCCGGGGTGAAGATCGGCTGCGGGAGCTGCGAGGCCTCGACCAGCCCGGCGGGCAGCTCGACCCCGCACACCGCACCGGTGCGCTGGTAGTCGGCCAGCCCGGAGCCGGTGAGGTAGCCGCGCGCGACGCACTCGACCGGCAGCATCTCCAGCCGCCGCACCAGCAGCGCGCGACCGCGCACCTCACCGGGGATGCGCGGGTCGTCCGCGCTGACCAGGTGGTTCGGCACCAGGTCGGCGAGCAGCTCGAACCAGTACACGCTCATCGCGGTGAGCACCCGGCCCTTGTCCGGGATCGGCGTGTCCAGCACGTGGTCGTACGCCGAGAGGCGGTCGGAGGCGACCAGCAGCAGGTGTTCGTCGTCCACGGCGTGCAGCTGGCGGACCTTGCCCGCTGCGATCTGGGGGTAATCGGCGAGTGCAACCACGTGCTGATTCTCCCCCACCAGTCCGCGGGCTCCCGCCGGTGGTACGAGTTGGCGAGGACAGCCGCGGCGTGGCGTAGTGGACGCACCACGCCGGACGCCCGGCGGACAGGAGGACTTCCGTGACCGAGACCTTCACCGACTGGCTCCGCCAGCGCAGCGAGCCCGACTGGACGGGGGTGATCGAGCACCCGTTCACCCAGGCCCTGTTCACCGGGCAGGTGCCGGCCGATGCGATGCGCTCCTACCTGGTGCAGGACTTCCAGTTCGTGGACGACTTCCTGGCGCTGCTCGGTTCCGGGATCGCCAAGGCCGACCGCTACTCCTCCCGGCTGGCGATCGCGGGAAGCGTCGGAGTGGTCACCAGCGAGGAGAACACCTACTTCCGGCGCGCGTTCGACGCGCTGGACGTCGGCGAGTCCGACCGGGTGCGCCCGGAGCTGGACGAGGCGACGGTGGCGTTCCGGGAGCTGATGCAGGACGCCAACGAGCGCGGCAGCTACGCCGAGGTCCTGACGGTGCTGACCGTCGCGGAGTGGTCCTACCTCGAGTGGGCCGTGCGCGCGCCGGATGCGCTGCCGGACGACTTCGTGCACGCGGAGTGGATCACGCTGCACAACAACCCGGACTTCCAGGCGTGGGTGCGCTGGCTGCGCGGCGAGCTGGACCGGGTGGGCGCGGAGCTGGACGAGCGCGAACGGGCCCGCTGCCTGCGCCTGTTCCAGCAGGCCACCCGCTGCGAGCTGGACTTCTTCAACGCCCACTGGTCGTGAGCGCTTCGGGGCGCCACCCGAAGCGCTCACGACGGGGCTCAGAGGATGTCGGCGGGGCGGTAGGCCGCGGCCTCGGGGTAGCGGGCGGTGATCTCCTCGATCTGCGCCGCCACCTCGCCGACCTGGGCCGCCGCCGCGCCGGTGAAGGCGAGGCGGTCCGCCAGCAGCTCTTCCAGCTGGTCGCGGGTCAGCGGCAGGCGGTCGCCGGCGGCGAGCCGGTCGAGCAGGTCGTTGCGCTCCGCGCCCTGCTCGCGCATGGCAAGCGCCACCGCGACCGCGTTCTCCTTGATCGCTTCGTGCGCGGTCTCCCGGCCGACACCGGCCCGCACCGCCGCCATCAGCACCTTCGTGGTCGCCAGGAACGGCAGGTAGCGGTCCAGCTCGCGGGCCACCACCGCCGGGAACGCGCCGAACTCGTCCAGCACCGTCAGGAACGTCTCGAGCAGCCCGTCGAAGGCGAAGAACGCGTCCGGCAGCGCCACCCGGCGCACCACCGAGCAGGACACGTCGCCCTCGTTCCACTGGTCACCGGCCAGCTCGCCGGTCATCGAGACGTAGCCGCGCAGGATCACCGCGAGGCCGTTGACCCGCTCGCAGGACCGGGTGTTCATCTTGTGCGGCATCGCGCTGGAGCCGACCTGGCCGGGCTTGAAGCCCTCGGTGACCAGCTCGTGCCCGGCCATCAGCCGGATCGTGGTGGCCACGTTGGACGGCGCGGCGGCCAGCTGCGCCAGCGCGGACAGCACCTCGAAGTCCAGCGAGCGCGGGTAGACCTGGCCGACGCTGGTCAGCGTCCGGCCGAAGCCCAGGTGCCCGGCGACCCGGCGCTCCAGCTCGGAGAGCTTCCCGGCGTCGCCGCCGAGCAGGTCGAGCATGTCCTGCGCGGTGCCGACCGGGCCCTTGATGCCGCGCAGCGGGTAGCGGGCGAGCAGCTCCTCCAGCCGGTGGAAGCCGACCAGCAGCTCGTCGGCGGCCGTCGCGAAGCGCTTGCCGAGGGTGGTCGCCTGGGCGGCGACGTTGTGCGAGCGCCCGGCCATCACCAGCTCGGCGTGCTCGGCGGCGAGCTGCCCCAGCCGCGCCAGGACCGCGACGGTGCGGTCGCGCACCAGCTCCAGGCTGCGGCGGATCTGCAGCTGCTCGACGTTCTCGGTCAGGTCCCGGGAGGTCATGCCCTTGTGGATCTGCTCGTGACCGGCGAGGGCGTTGAACTCCTCGATGCGGGCCTTCACGTCGTGCCGGGTGACCCGCTCGCGCGCGGCGATGGAGTCCAGGTCGACCTGCTCCAGCACCCGCTCGTAGTCGGCGAGCGCCGACTCGGGGACCTCGATGCCGAGGTCGGCCTGGGCGCGCAGCACCGCGAGCCACAGCTTGCGCTCCAGGATGATCTTGTGCTGCGGCGACCACAGCTCGACCAGCTCGGGCGAGGCGTAGCGGGCGGCGAGGACGTTCGGAATGCTGGGCTTGACCGTCACGAACACGCAGGATACCGGCGCATTGCCGCCGTTCGGCCCACCCCACCTCCCGCCGGGTGCCGCCAGGAGGGGTGGCGATTCCGCTCGGAACCGCCACCCGGCGCACCGGTCAGCGGTAGGCGAGTTCGGGGTCGGTGGCGAGCACGTCGAGCTGGTCGAACGGGACCGCGACCTCCGGCCGCGGGTTCGGGTCCTGCTGGTCGTCGAGGATCGGGTCGTAGTTGTAGCTGCTGACCATCGTGACGCTGCCGTCGAGCTTGAAGTGCGTCGACGTGGCCACCCGGAACGGGTCGTCGGCGGCCTCCGGGTAGATCTGGTGCAGCAGCACCGAACCGTCGTCCAGCAGGGTGCCTTCGCAGAGCGCGAGATTGCCCTGCTCGCAGGTCTGCTTCGGTGACTTGTAGAAGACGCCCGGCGCGTTGTACTGGTAGGTCACCGCCGTGCGGCCCTCCGCAACGCGGAACTCGGTGTTGCCGTAGAGGGCGCCGTCGAAGATCACCTCCGGTTTGCTCGTCGTCGGGCCCACCGCCTGCGGCACCACGTCCGGGAAGACGTCCTGCGCGTGCTGCCGCAGCTCGGTCGCGATCCGGTCGATCTCCTCCGGAGTGTGGTTCGGGGGCGTGGTGCCGACCGGCGGCCACTGGATGTCCGGGACGTCGGCGGGGGCGGCAGCGGCGGTGACCGGCGTGGCCAGCAGCGCCGCGGTCACCGCGAATGCGGCGGCCAGTCCGGAGCGGCGTGCGGTTGAAGAGCTCATCTCGTTTCCTCTCAGCGTGTTCAGCCGATCAGCGCGAACCGCGGATCGGTTGCCAGCGCGGTCAGCTCGGCGAGATCCATCGGCCCTTCACGCAGCTCGGCGACCGCGGCGACCGTGGCCGGGTCTCTGGGGTTGAAGAACGCGTTGACCATCACCACGGTCCCGTCCGTCCGGTAGTGCCGGACCTCGTTCTTCTCGCCTCCCCCGCTCATGGCGGGGCGGGACGTGAGGACCAGGACGATGGACCCGTCGTCCTGGACGTGCTGGTAGCAGCGCGCACCGAACTGCTTCGACGACTCGCACTCCTGCGCCGGTGAGAGATCTACCGCGCCCGGCGCGAACACCCGCAAGGACAGCAGGACCGGCCAGTCCTGGCCTCCCACCGCAGCCCGGTCGAACGGGGCGGACACGATGACCGACGACGGGATTTGGATCTGGACCGGCCCCCGGCGCGAGACGTCGACGGCGCGAGCACCGGGCACGTCGCGGACGATCGCCTCGTCGAGGTAGCGCTCGATCTGTTCGCCCTGCGCGACCAGCTGCGCCTGGGACAGCTCCACTCGGACCGCGCCCACCGGCGGCCAGTCGATCGGTTCGATCGCTCTGACCTGCGGCACCGCCGGGGCGATGTCCTGCTGACCGATCGTGCCGGGCACCGCCACCGCCCCCGCCGCGACGATCAGGGTGGCCACCGCCGCGCCGATGACGGCTCGTCGTCTGCGCTGCCGCCGCCTGCCTTCGGCGGCCACGGCGTCGGGGTCGACGCCCAGCGGCGGTTCGTCCGCGACGGCGGCTCGCAGGCTCTCGCGCAGCAGTTCTTCCGACATCACCGGCTCCTCTTCGCAGCCGCCCGGGCCAAGTCCGGATCGGACTCGGCGATCGCGGCGCGCAGGTTCTGCAGCCCGCGCGACGCCTGGCTCTTGACCGTGCCCTCGGAACACCCCAGCGCGGCGGCGACTTCGGCCGTCGGCAGGTCTTCCCAGTAGCGCAGGACGAGCACCGCGCGCTGCCGCGGCGGGACCTCGGCCAGCGCGCGCAGCACGGTGTCGCGGCGCCACGCCCGCTGGCCGAGCACGGCGGGATCGCCTGCGGTGTCGCCCGTTTCCGGTGGATCGACGTCGTTCCGCTCGGCTCGGCGCCACGGTCGGCGGCGCTCGTCCAGCCACACCCGCAGCAGGGTCCGGCGCGCATACGAATCCACTGTGGACATGTCCACGCGGCGCCACGCCCGGTAGAGCTTGAGCAGCGTGTTCTGCACGAGGTCCTCGGCCAGGTGCCAGTCACCGCAGAGCAGGTACGCCGAACGGCGCAACCACAGCGCGCGTTCCCCGGCGAACTCGCGGAACGCCCGTTCCTGTTCGGCTCGCATAGAGCTCGTCCCCTTTCCGCGCCCCGCCGCTCTATACGCAGCCGATCCGCGCGGGGTTGCACGGTCGATCACCCGTTCGGATGCGAAGCGGGAAAGGAGCGCTCCGGTTCGCAAAACCGGCTGTGCGTCGCTTTAAGCGGACCTCAATACCTCCGGCGGTGGTGGCCATGGCAACGTCCAGACCAATATCGTTGGTCAGCGGCGACTTAGGAGCGAGGGCGCAACAGCATGGAAATCGACGTGTTCGGCGACGAGCGGCAGGACGTGTTCTGGATCGTCGGGCTGGGCCTGGCCCAGCGGCACGCCACCACCATGCGCCCCGGCGCGGTGTACGCAGGTCAGGTCGTCCCGGCGCTGTGCGCGACCGAGCTGAAGATCCCGCAGCCCACCCCGATCGGCCGCGACCCGCGCTCGAAGCCCATCACCGACAAGTGCCCGGACTGCGCCGAACGCATCGCCGAAGGCGAGTTCACCGAAACCACCTGGGACTTTTGACTACCGGATCCACCGGCGGGCGGCCGGGCGGGGACGCGTCCGGAAAAGAGATCGCCATCGGAATTGCCGGGAGCTAACGTCGATCTGGCCATGGCTGCCGCAAGTTCCCTCCGCTTCCTGTGGTCCCTGCTCGCACAACGGCCCGGACTGCTGCTGACCGCTACCGCTGCCGGCTCGCTCTGGATGCTCCCGACGGCGCTGATGCCGCTGGCCATCGGCGCCGCGGTCGACGACGGCATCCGCCCGCACGAGGTCGGCACGCTGCTGGGCTGGGCGCTGGTGGTGCTCGGGCTCGGCCTCGTGCAGATGATCGCCGCGGGTGCCCTGCAGTGGACGACGCACACCATCTGGCTGCACGGCGCGGCGGGCTCGCAGCGCCTCGTGCTGGCGCACGTGACGCGGCTGGGCGGCGTGCTGACGCGCAAGGTCCGGGCCGGCGAGGTGGTCACGATCGGCGCCTCGGACATCTACCGCGTGGGCAACGTGTTCGAGGTGGTCGGGCGGGCGACCGGGGCGCTGGTGTCCTTCGCGGTCGCGGCGGTGCTGCTGTTGCTGATCTCCCCGCTCCTCGGCACGGTGGTGCTCGTCGGCGTGCCGCTGGCGACGCTCGGCATCAGCCCGCTGCTGGGCCCGCTGCGCCGTCGCGAAGAGGTGCAACGAGAGCAGTTGGGGCACGTCAGCGCGCAGGCGGCGGACATCGTCTCCGGCCTGCGGATCCTGCGCGGCGTCGGCGGCGAGCCCCGCTTCCACCGGCGGTTCACCACCGCCAGCCAGCGGGTGCGCACCGCCGGGATCGAGGCCGGGCGGATCGAGTCCTGGCTGGTCGGCGCGGAGGTGCTGCTGACCGGCCTGGTCACGGTGCTGGTGACCTGGCTGGGCGCGCGCCTCGCGCTCGACGGCACGATCAGCGTCGGCGAGCTCGTCGCGTTCTACGGCGTCTCGGCGTTCCTGGTCATCCCGGTGCGCACGGCCTCCGAAGCCGCCTACACCTTCGCCGGCGGCATGGTCGCAGCGGGCCGCGCGCAGGGGCTGCTCCAGGTGCGGCCGGAACCGCCCGCACCGGAGCACCCGCGAGCGCTGCCGCCCGGGCCGCTGGACCTTTTCGACGAGGCCACCGGGACGCGGATCGCCGCGGGCGAGCTGACCGTCATCGACGCCGGGGAGCGGGCCGAAGCCGTCGCCGAACGGCTGGCCTGGCAGTCGCACGCCGGTGGCGTGCCGCTGCGCGAGGTCGACCCGGACGAGATCCGGCAGCGGATCCTGCTGGCGCACAACCAGGACCTGCTGTTCGCCGGCCCGGTCCGCACCGAGATCGACCTCGGCAGCGGGGTCGACCTGGACGCCGCGCTGGACGCCGCGGACGCGCACGACGTGCTGGCCGCGCTGCCCGCCGACGGCGTGCTGGACGAGCGCGGCCGCTCGCTCTCCGGTGGGCAGCGGCAGCGGTTGCTGCTGGCCCGCGCGCTGTGCGCGGACGCCGACGTGCTGATCCTGGACGAGCCGACGTCCGCGGTCGACGCGCACACCGAGGCGCGGATCGTGGCGCGGGTCAAGGAGTTCCGCGCCGGTCGCACCACGATCGTGCTCAGCCAGAGTCCACTCTGGACATCGGTGGCGGACCGGAAGCTGGACATGGGGGCGGAGACGTGAAGCTGCCGTTGGCCGACGGGCGCACCGCCCGGCGCTGGGCGTGGCAGACGCTCCGAGCGCACCGCGGCCGGTTGGCCGCCATGATGCTGCTGTTCGGCCTGGCCACCGTGGTCGGCCTGGTCGGGCCGCAGATCCTCGGCCGGATCGTCGACGGCGTGGTCGCGGGCACCACGACCGAGCGCATCGACCTGCTGGCGGGCGCGTTCCTCGTGGTGCTCGTGGCGAACGCGCTGCTCCTGCGGGCCGCGCGGATGCGCGCGACGCTGCTCGGCGAGCACCTGCTGGCCGAGTCCCGCGAAGGCGTGGTCGGGCACGCGCTGCGCCTCCCGCTGGGCACCGTCGAATCCGCGGGCACCGGCGACCTGCTCAGCCGCGCGACCACCGACGTCGACCGGCTGGACTTCGCCATCCGCAACGCCGCGCCGGAGATCACCACCGCGCTGATCACCGTGCTGCTGACCGGCACCGCGATGGTCCTCACCTCACCGCTGCTGGCCTGCGGAATGCTCATCGCCGTACCGCTGATGGTGTTCAGCACCCGGTGGTACTACCCGCGCTCGCTGCCGACGCTGCGCCGGGTCATGGCCGGTTGGGCGGACGTCCAGTCGAGCACGCACGAGTCCGTCGAGGGCGCGCGCACCGTCGCCGCGCTGCGCCTGGGCGGGCGCCGCATCGCGCGCAACGAGCAGGCGCTCGACAGCGCGGTGACGGCCGAGTGCCGGCACCGCGGTCTGCTGACCGTCTGGTTGCCCTGCCTGGAGCTGTCGTACGTGCTGCCGATCGGCGCGATCCTGCTGATCGGCGGCTGGGCCTACTGGGGCGGATCGGTGGAGATCGGCACGGTCATCACCGTCGTGCTCTACGCCCAGGCGATGTCGAACCCGTTCGACGAGCTGTTCCGGCGGCTGGAGGAGCTGCAGACCGGGTACACCGCCCTGCAGCGGATCCTCGGCGTCAACCAGGTGCCGACCGCCGCCGCCGAGCGGCAGGAGCTCGACGGATCGCGCGACCTGGTCGTCCGCGACGCGCGCTTCGCCTACCGCGAGGACCGCGAGGTGCTGCACGGCATCGACCTGACCGTGCCCGCCGGTCAGCGGCTGGTCGTGGTCGGCCCGTCCGGTGCGGGCAAGTCCACGCTGGGCCGGTTGATCGCGGGCATCAGCCGCCCGACCTCCGGTTCGGTCGCCTTCGGCCGCACCGAGATCGCCGACCTGCCGCCCGAGCAGCTGCGCGGCGAGGTGGTGCTGCTGACCCAGGAGCAGCACATCTTCGCCTGCACGCTCCGCGACAACCTGGCGCTGCCGGACCAGGACTTCACCGACGGCCAGCTGACCGACGCGCTGAAGGCCGTCGGGCTGCAGGAGTGGTTGCGGAGCCTGCCGGACGGGCTGGACACCGTGCTCGGCGCGGGCGGCCACCCCGTTCCCGCCTCGCGGGCCCAGCAGCTCGCGCTGGCCAGGGTGCTGCTGGCCGACCCGCACACGGTGGTCCTGGACGAGGCGACCTCGCTGCTGGACAACGCCACGTCGCGGGAGCTCGAACAGGCGCTGGCCACGCTGCTGGACGGCCGGACGGTGATCGCCATCGCACACCGGCTGCACAGCGCGCGCAACGCCGACCGGGTGGCGGTGATGTCGGACGGGCGCATCGTGGAGCTGGGCAGCCACGACGAGCTGCTCGCCGCAGGCGGCTCCTACGCCGAGCTCTACCGGGTGGCTCAGCCGAGCTGAGAGCGCAGCATCCGGCGGGCCGCGCCGCGCGGGTCGGGGTCGCTCTCGATCAGCGCGTTGACCACGGTGCCGTCGACCAGCGCGATCAGTTCGAGCAGCCGCTCCCGGCCGACCTCCACGCCGCTGCGGGCGAAGATCTCGGCCAGCAGCTCGTGCAGCTCGGCGCCGAGCTCGCGCATCAGCGGCGCGAGGTAGGGGCGGCGGGGCGAGCCGACGAGCCGCTCGTAGCGCAGCAGCACCGCCTCGGCGCCGCCGTCGCGCGAGTCCCGGCCCAGCAGCATGTCCAGCAGCAGTTCGATCACCGCCTCCGTGCTGCGCGGCTGGTCGGCGAGCTCCTCCAGGCGGGCGCGGCCCGCTGCCAGCTCCTGCCGCGACTCGTGCTCCACCGCGGCGCCGATCAGGTCGTCGAGCGAGGAGAAGTAGTAGGTGGTGGAGGCCAGCGGCAACCCGGCGCGCTCGGCGACCGCGCGGTGCCGGACGGCCTCGAAACCGCCCTCGACGAGCAGTTCCGCGGCGGCCACCACCAACGCCTGCCGCCGCCGCTCGCCCTTCGGAGTACTGGCCGCTGTCATGCCTGCCGATCCTAAGAGCCTGTTGGCAGCCGGTCTGCGCACCTGGTCCTTAGCGGAACCTGGGTGCTTGGCCGCACCGCGGGTGCCCGCCTGGTGCATGACCGGACAGGTCGTGGGCGGGGCCCGTCACCGCGCGATTCCGCGGCGGCGAAGGCCCAGCTCAGCGTGGTCAGAACTGGCCTGCGATGCCTCCGGCGATCGAGGGCAGCCGAGTCCGGTAGGGCGCCGCCGGGGAGCCCTCGTCCGGGTCGCTGCGCACGACGACCAGCTTGCCGCTGCGCGCCTGCCGCACGGACTGCTCGGTGCCGTCGGGATGCCGCGTGTCGCCCGTCTTCGACTGCTCCGGCGGCACCGTGCCCGCCGGGCTCACGATCACCGTCACGCTGCCCGCCGCAGCACCCTCGCGCAGCACGAAGGACGCCACCTTCGCCCCGGACGGGCAGTCCGGGGCCGCCACCGGCGCCGTCGACGCGGCTTCCGGCAGCTCCTTGGTCACCGCCGCGGCCACCTGCGCGTCCGGCCCGCAGCGACCGCCGCGGTCGGTGAGGATGCCCGGCCCGTCCTCGCTGCGCGGCGAGGCCGTCGAGACCTCGGGCTGCGCCTGCTTGCTGGTGACGCTCGACTCCGGTGGCATGACCATGACGACTCCGCCCGCGAGCACGGCGGCGACCGCCACCGTTCCCCCGAGCGCCGTCATCCGGCGTCGAGCAGTGATCCGCCGCGACGCCCGAGCCACGTCGTGCTCGTCGAACGACGCCGGAGGAACGGACTGCACCGAATCACGAAACAGCTCTTCGAGCTTGCGCTCGTCCACTTACCCGCACCTCCTCACGCCGACCGCAGATCACCGAGCTGATCGCCCAGCGCCTCGCGCAACGCCGCGAGACCCCGGGCGGACTGGCTCTTGACGTTGCCCTCGCTGCACCGCATGACCGCCGCGACGCCCGCGACGTCCAGCCCCTCCAGGAACCGCAGCACCAGCACCGCGCGCTGCTTCGGCGGCACCTTCTGCAGCCCCGCGAGCAGGGTCTGCTTGGTCGCCACCGAGTCGTCCACGTCCGGGCTGTCCACCGGTCGGTCCGGCAGCACCTCCGCGGCCCGCTCCCGCCGCCACGGGCGCCGGGACTCGTCGATCACCGCCCGCGTCAGGGTCCGGCGCACGTAGGCGTCCAGCGCGCCCTTGTCGCGCACCTTCCGCCAGTGCCGGTGCAGGGAGATGAACGCGGTCTGGGCGAGGTCGTCCGCGCGGTGCCAGTCACCGCACATCATGTACGCCATCCGACGCACCGCCTCCCGCCGAGCCGCGAAGTACTCCGCGAACTCCTGCTCCTCGCGCTGGTCCACGCGGAACTCTCCGCTCGTCAAGTGCTTGCACGTCCAGGACGGGATTCCCGCGTCCAACCGTTGCACGCGCCGGAGCGGCAATCCACCCCGTGATTGATACCGCAATCCCCGCAGCGGGCCGCGCCGGGCTGTTGCCCTCCCCCGGGTGCGGTGTGATGTGATCCGTTCGTGACCAAGCTGGCACCGATCGACCTCCGCTCCGACACGGTCACGCGTCCCGACGCACAGATGTCCGCGGCCATGGCGGCCGCCGAAGTCGGCGACGACGTGCTCGACCACGACCCGACGATGCGCGCCCTCGAGGAACGCGTCGCCCAGCTGCTCGGCACCGCCGCCGCCCTCTGGGTGCCGAGCGGGTCGATGGGCAACCTGATCTCGCTGATGCTGCACCTGCAGCGCGGCGACCGGTTCCTCTCGCCGCGCGGTGCGCACGTGCTGGCCTACGAGTTCGGCTCCGCCGCCTGGCTCGCCGGCGGCATGCCGCAACCGCTGGAGTGGAACGCCGGGCCCGGCCGACCGACGCCGGAGACGGTGCGCGCGCACGGCGAGTCCAGCTACGACACGCTGCGCACGACGCTGCTGTGCCTGGAGAACACGCACAACAGCGCTGGTGGCGCGGTGACGCCGCCGCACGAGCACGCGCAGCTGGCGGCCGCCGCCCGCGAGCGCGGCCTGCGCATCCACCTCGACGGCGCCCGGATCTGGAACGCCGCCGTCGCGCTCGGGCTGCCGCCCGCGGCGCTGACCGTCGGCGCGGACAGCGTGCAGGCGTGCCTGAGCAAGGGACTCGGTGCTCCGGTCGGGTCCGTCATCGCAGGTGGCGCGGACTTCATCGGCGAGGCGCGCCGGGTGCGGCGGATGCTCGGCGGCGGCGTCCGGCAGGGCGGTGTGCTGGCCGCGGCCGGGCTCGTCGCGCTGGACCGCATCGACGCGCTGGCCACCGACCACGACAACGCGCGGCTGCTCGCCGAGGGCCTGGCCGAGCAGGGCTGGTCGGTGACGACACCGCAGACCAACATCGTCCTGGCGGCGGTGCCGGACGTGGGCCTCGCTCTGGAACGCTTGACGGCGATCGGCGTGCGAGCGGTTTCGATGAGCGGCCAGATCCGGTTCGTCACGCACCGCGACGTCACCAAGGCCGACATCGGGGAAGCACTGCGCCGGATCGAGGAAGCCGGGCTCTGAGAGCGCCGTCGGCGAAGCCGTCCGCGCCTCGGCAAACGGGCTCTGACCAGGAGGTGCACGTGGTTCGTTGGGTCGTTTTCGACTACGGCGAGGTGATCAGCAGGCGAACCGCGGCGCTGCCCGGGATCGCGGCGATGCTCGACGCCGACCCCGAGGCGTTCGAGGCGGCGTACTTCGCCGAGCGCAAGGCCTACGACTGGGGCTGCCCCGACCTGGACTACTGGCGGTCGGTGGGCGCGCGGCTGGGCCGACAGGTGGACGCCGACCTGTCCGAGCGGCTGACCAGCGCCGACGTCGAAGGCTGGCTGGAGACCGACCCGGGCTCGCGCCGACTGCTCGACGACCTGCACGAGCAGGGCGTCGCGCTGGCCCTGCTGTCCAACGCCCCGGCGTCGTTCGGGCGCGCGGTGGAGCGCACCGACTGGGCGCGGCTGTTCAAGCACCTGGTGTTCTCCGGTGACCTGAAGCTCGCGAAACCGGACGCCCGGATCTACCGCGCCCTGCTGGAGACCCTCGCCGCCGAACCGGCGGACTGCCTGTTCTTCGACGACCGCCAGGAGAACGTCGACGCGGCCCGCGAAGCAGGCCTGGGCGCGGAGCTCTGGTCCGGCGCCGAAGCCGCCCGCTCACTCCTCCAAACCCACCTGACCAGGTGATTCTCGCGATGAAGGGCGCCCTTCGCCGACCAAGCCGGTGAAAGGCGCCCTTCACCCACCACTCCACCGGGTGGAGCGGGAGAGCTAGGACTTGATCTTCTTGCGGTCGCGGGCCCAGCCGACCGCGGCGGTCGCGACGAACAGGACGCCGCCGATCACCGCGAGCCAGAACAGGCCCTTGATGACGACCCCCGCGACCGAGATCACCAGCCACAGGACCAGCAGTCCGCCGATCACCTTCCACAACATCGCACGCACCTCAGCTCGACCGCAGCAACTCGTTATCCCAAGCCTGCCAGATCCGATGCCCGATTAGTCCCACCCGACGCGCACACCCGGGAAATCTCAGGGCTCCCCGGATCCCGCGTCACCGACGCCTCGGCCGGGTCAGCGGGTGGTGGGCAGCCAGGCCTTCAGGCGGTCGAGGGCTTCGGCGATGTCCTCGGTGCTGCCCGCGAAGGACATCCGCACGTAGCGGTTGCCCAGCTCCGGGTCGAAGTCCGCGCCGGGCACCACCGCCACCCCGGTCTCGTCCAGCAGGCGGCGGCAGAACGCCGTGGTGTCGTCGGTGAGGTCCCCGATGTCCGCCCAGGCGTAGAACGCGCCGTCGGCCGGGGCCACCCGCGTGATGCCGAGCGATTCCAGCCCGCCGAGCAGCAGCTCGCGGTTCTGCCGGTACCGCTCGACGTGCCCGGCGGCCTCCCGGAGGGCGTCCGGGGAGAAGGCCTCGATCGCCGCGTGCTGGGACAGCGCGGGCGGGCAGAGGGTGAAGTTGCCGGTCAGGGAGTCGACCGCGCGCCGCAGCCGCGGCGGCACCAGCATCCAGCCCAGCCGCCAGCCGGTCATCGACCAGAACTTGGAGAAGGAGTTCACCACGATCGCCTCGCGGGAGAACTCCCACGCCGAGTGCAGCGGGTCGCCGTAGCTGAGCCCGTGGTAGATTTCGTCGCTGATCAGCTGCACGCCGTTGGCCTCGCACCACTCCGCGAGTTCGGCCAGCTCGGCGCCGGAGAGCACCGTGCCGGTCGGGTTCGCCGGGCTCGCCACGATCAGCCCGTCCACCGGCCGGTCGAGCTCCGCCAGCATCGCGACGGTCGGCTGGAAGCGCGTCGTCGCGTCGCACGGCAGTTCCACGACCTCGCAGCCCAGCGCGGACAGGATGTTCCGGTACGCCGGATAGCCCGGGCGGGCCAGCGCGACCCGGTCCCCGGAGTCGAAGGCGGCGAGGAACGCGAGCAGGAACGCACCGGACGCGCCGGTGGTCACGACCACGTCGTCGGCCCGCACCGGAAGCTCGCCGTAGTGCCCGGCGATGGCTTCCCGCAGCGCGCGCAGGCCGAGCTGCTCGGTGTAGCCGAGCGAGTCGCCTTCGAGGGCAGCGGCGGCGGCTTCGCGGACGGCGCGCGGCGCGGGCGTGGACGGCTGGCCCGCCGCCAGCGACACCACGTCGCCCTTCGCCCGCTGCCGCTCCGCCGCGGCGGTCAGCACCTCCATGACCTGGAAAGGAGCCACATCGGCGCGCTGCGCGACGCCCAGAACAGCAGGATCGACCATGCGTTCAGACTGTCAAACGCGGTGCGCGCCGGGAACCCCCGCCGGATCAGTAGCCCTGGTAGCCGCCGCCCTGGGCCATGGACTTCAGACCGGGGTGCCCGTCGAAGCCGCCGTAGCGGTCGAAGGTGTAGCGGACGCCCGCGATGATGTTGTCCACCGGGTTCCAGATGTCGTCGTGCCCCGCCAGCTTGTAGGCCTGGAAGGTCGGGTCGATGCACTGCATCAGGCCCTTCGACGGGGTGCCCTTGGCCGCGTTCGAGTCCCAGTCGTTGATCGCGTGCGGGTCGCCGCCCGACTCCTTCTGGATGATCGTCCAGATCTCGTCGATGTTGTCCTCGGTGACCGGGATGCCGTTGGCCTGCAGGATCTTGATCGCTTCCCGGATCCACTCCTGCACGTTGCCGGGCGGCGGGCCCGCGGGCGGGCCACCGCTGGGCCCGAGGCCACCGCCGCCGCCACCACCGGATTCGCCACCGCCGGAGCCGCCGCCCGAGCCCCCGGAGCCGGAGCCACCGGATCCGCCGGAGGACTCACCGCCGGGCGGCGCGGACTGCGGATTCGTCGCCGAGGGCATCGTCATCTCCCAGTCGACCTTCCGGCCCTGGGCGGGCGTGAACGGCTGCTCGCCCGCCTTCGGCAGCGCGGAGAACACGTCGTCGAGCCCGGCCGCGGCGCTGCGCAGCTCACCCAGCGCAGCGCTGAGCCCGGCGTTCGCCTCGGAGATCTTGCCCTCGGCCTCCGCGGCGTGCTCCTGCATGGCCTTCGCGATGGTCTCGTCGCGCCGCTTCGCCGCCGCCTCCTTGGCAGCATCGTCGGCACCGGAGATCTCCTTCTCGTACGCCTGCTCGGCGCGGCGCGCGTCGGCCAGCGCCCGCTCGCCGATCGAGCTGACCTCGTCCTTCGCCACCTGCACCGCTTGAGCCGCGCGGTCGAGCACGTCGGCGGAGGCCTGCAGCGCCTCGCGCGCCTTGCCGAACCCGTCGTTGATCTTGCCCATGTAGCCGACGAAGGCGTCCGCGGAGCCGCCCTCCCACGCGCCGTCGAGGCCGTTCACCGTCTGCACCAGGGCGTTGCCGTGGCCATCGGCCTGCCCGGCCGCGTCGCGCCAGCGCGCAGCGATCGCGCGGACGTCCTCCGGCCTGCTGTCCTCGATCTTGCGCAGCTGCTCGGCGAGCTTCCCACCGCCGGGCTTGCCCGCCACTTCTCCCGATATCCCCATCAGATCCCCAGTTTCAGTGAGCGTTTTTCATCCTGTCTGTGGACGGCAGCCGCCCTCGCAGCTCGCACCACCACGGGTTCTCAGCGCTCGCCTGGCGAGGACGGCCCTGACGCCGTGCATTGGTCATGCATCAGTCAGGGCACCCGCAGTCCAGGCGGGCGCTGAGGTTCCGCCACCCGCACCGCCACGCGAAACGAGGCCGGAGACCTCATCGGAATGATTCGGCGTTGGCCTGGTCGATCTCGTCGACGCTGCTCCGCACCGCGTCGAGCGCGCCGCTGGCGCTGCGCAGCAGCTGCTCGGCGGCGTCGAACTGCTTCTTGCCCGCGGCGTCCAGCGCGGTGATCGCGGCGGCGAGATCACCGGCGGCGTCCAGCTCACCGAAGATCGCGGCGTCGACGTGCTGCCCCTCGAAACCGTCACCGACGGCGCCGACCGGGCCCGCCTTGCCGTCCAGCTCCGCGCGGCAGTCCTCCAGCGCCGACAAGTTGTAGCCAGCCTGCGTCACGACCCCTCCTCCACCCGGTTCCCCGAGCCCTTCATCCTGGTCAGCGGCCGCAGCCGCGGCGATCAGCAGGCCGCGGCCCGGAGGCGATCGCATGCGCATGACCGCCCTCGCAGCTCGCACCGCCGCGGGTTCTCAGCGTTCGCCTGGCGAGGGCAGCCCGACCGCCGTGCATCGGTCGTGCAGTCCAGGTGGGCGCTGAGGTTCCGCCACCGGCACCGCCGCGAACCAGCCACTGGAACACTCACTCCAAGAACACCAGAAAAAACCGCCCGGTGGCGGGTTTTCCCTGCCACCGGGCGGTTTTCGCCGGAATGTCCGATCGATCAGGCGGTCGGAACGGTGATCTCGCCGCGCACGGCGCGCAGCGCGATGTCGGTGCGGTAGTGCGAACCGGGCAGGTGCACGCCGTTGACGCGCTGGTAGGCCGCTTCGCGCGCCGCCGCCAGGTCCTCGCCGGTGGCCACCACCGACAGCACGCGGCCGCCCGCCGAGAGCACCGCGCCGTCCTCGCGGCGCCGGGTGCCGGAGTGCAGCACGCCCTGCCCGTCGCTGCCCTGGATCACGTCGTCCACGCGCGGCCGCCCCGGGTAGCCCTCCGCGGCCACCACGACGGTCACCGCGGCACCGGACTCCCACTCCAGCGGCGGCTGCTCGGCGAGCGTGCCGTTGGCCACCGCGTTGAACAGCGAGGCCAGCGGCGTGTTCAGCAGCGACAGCACCGCCTGGGTCTCCGGGTCGCCGAAGCGGCAGTTGAACTCGATCACCTGCGGGCCGCTGGAGGTCAGCGCGAGACCGGCGTAGAGCAGGCCGGAGAACGGGGTGCCGCGGCGCGCGAGCTCGTCCACGGTCGGCTGCACGATGGTGCGCACGACCTCGTCGACCAGGCCCTCCGGGGCCCACGGCAGCGGCGCGTAGGCGCCCATGCCACCGGTGTTGGGGCCCGCGTCGTCGTCACCGACGCGCTTGAAGTCCTGCGCGGGCAGCAGCGGCACCACCGCGGTGCCGTCGACCAGGCAGAACAGCGAGGCCTCCGGGCCGTCCAGGAAGGACTCCAGCAGCACCGGGTGACCGCCGTCGAGCAGCTTGAGCGCGTGCGCCCGCGCCGCGTCGAAGTCGCTGGTCACCAGCACGCCCTTGCCCGCGGCCAGACCGTCGTCCTTGACCACCCAGGTCGGCCCGAAGTGGGTCAGCGCGGCGTCCAGCTTGGCGGGGTTGTCGACCACCTCGCTGTGCGCGGTCGGCACGCCGGCGGCGAGCATGACGTCCTTGGCGAAGGCCTTCGAGCCCTCGATGCGGGCCGCCGCCCGGGACGGGCCGAAGCAGGCGATGCCCGCCGCGCGGACCGCGTCGGACGCACCCGCGACCAGCGGCGTCTCCGGGCCGAACACGACCAGGTCGGCCTGCCACTCGGTGGCCAGCTTGACCACGTCGGCGGGCTTGGCGACGTCGACGCCGTAGTTCTCGGCCAGCGCAGCGGTGCCGGCGTTGCCGGGCGCGCAGGCCAGCGCGGTGACGGAGGGATCGCGGGACAGGGCCAAGGCGATCGCGTGCTCCCGGCCGCCACCACCGATCACGAGGATTCGCACGAACCGCAGCGTAGAGCGTGCGACAGGCCACGCCGGACCTGCCCCCGCCAATAGGCCTAGTGGTGGTTGCGTTGCTCGGGCGGTCGCTCGGCGGTACCTGACCGCTTCGCCGGGCGCCGCCCGCTGGCGCACGACAGCGCCCACGGGGTCCAACCCGGCGTTCACCTGCCGGTCGACCGGACGTCGCACCGGCTTGCGCGAATGGTCGATTGCGGCGGCCAGTGTTTTGCCCGAATGTGCAGCGTTGATCGACGCGCTGCGGAACACGGGAGGGCACATTGACGATTCGGGTACGCCTGACGGCGCTGTCCGTCGCGGGCGCGGCGGCGCTCGGGCTGGTCACCGCGCCCGCGATCGCCGCACCGAACCCGCAGGCCGACGCCGAACTGGTGTCGGTCTTCGGCCACCGGGGGGCCTCGGGATACCGCCCGGAGCACACGCTGGCCTCCTACGAGCTGGCGGCCCGGATGGGCGCCGACTTCATCGAGCCGGACCTGGTGCCGACGAAGGACGGCGTGCTGGTCGCGCGGCACGAGAACGAGATCGGCGGCACCACCGACGTGGCCGACCGCCCCGAGTTCGCCGAGCGCAAGGCCACCAAGGTCATCGACGGCGAGACGCTGACCGGCTGGTTCACCGAGGACTTCACGCTGGCCGAGCTCAAGACGCTGCGCGCCAAGGAGCGCATCCCGGAGGTGCGGCCGAACAACACCATCTACGACGGCCGCTACGAGGTGCCGACGTTCCAGGAGGTCCTGGACCTGCGCGCCCGGCTGTCCCGCGAGCTGAAGCGGGACATCGGCGTGGCGCCGGAGACCAAGCACCCGAGCTACTTCGCCTCGATCGGGCTGCCGCTGGAGCCCGGCGTGGTGCAGGCGCTGACCCGCAACGGGCTGAACCGGCCGAACGCCAAGGTCGCGGTGCAGTCCTTCGAGGTGGCCAACCTCAAGGAGCTGAACGAGTCGCTGAAGGTCGACCTGGTGCAGCTGATCAGCAACAGCGGCGCCCCGCAGGACTTCGTCGAGTCCGGTGACCCGCGCACCTACGCCGACCTGGTCACGCCGGAGGGCCTGAAGGAGATCGCCGGTTACGCCGACGTCATCGGGCCGGACACCAGGGTGATCCTGCCGGTGAAGGAAGACGGGTACCTGGCCGAGCCGACGCCGGTGGTGGACGACGCGCACGCGGCCGGCCTGGAGGTCGTGCCCTACACCGTGCGGGCGGAGAACAGCTTCCTGCCGAAGGACTTCCGCTCCTCGGAGGACCCGGCCGCCTTCGGCGACGTCTTCGGCTTCCTCCGCGCGCTGCTGGAGACCGGCATCGACGGGATCTTCGCCGACCACCCGGACATCGCCGTGGTCGCCCGCGACGACTTCGCCGCAGGCCGCTGACAGCGGTTCCGTTTCCGCTGCTCAGGCCCCGTGAGTGCTTTGAGGTGCTATGACACCTCAAAGCACTCACGGGGCACCACCTGCCGAAACGCGCGCCCGGTCTGAGCATCGGTGCCGAGCGGTGCGGTTCGGGCGCCGCCTAACCTGTCCATGGTGGACGGAGGTGGCATCCGGTGGTTCAACTGCTGCTCGTGCTGGTCGGCGCACTGCTCGTCACCGCGCTGGCGCGCAGCCGCGAGATCGCGGCTCCGCTGCTGCTCGTGCTGGTCGGGCTGCTGGTGTCGCTGATCCCCGGTACCGCCGAGCTGAACATCAACCCGGAACTGCTGCTCACCGTCGTGCTGCCGCCGCTGCTCTACGCCGCGGCGCTGGAGAGCTCCTACACGAACTTCCGGGCCCAGATCCGCAAGATCGCGCACCACGGCGTGCTGCAGGTGATCGCCACCTCGTTCGTGATCGGCTGGCTCGCCTACGCGCTCATCCCCGAACTGCCGCTGACCTCGGCGATCGTGCTCGGCGCGGTGATCGCCCCGCCGGACGCGGTGACCGCCTCCGCGATCGGCCGCCAGCTCAAGCTGCCGCGCGGCGTCATGACGATCCTCGGCGGCGAGAGCCTGATCAACGACGCCGCCGCGCTGACGATCTACCGGATGGCGATCGCCGCCGTCGTCGGGGCCACGCCCACCCTCGCGCACGGCGTGCTGGTGTTCGTGCTGGCCGTGGTGTTCGGCGTCGGGCTGGGACTGGTGTTCGGCGTGCTCGCGCAAGCCGCGCGCACCCGCATCCCGGACGTGCAGGTCGCGACGGTCCTGGGCGTGCTGGTGCCGTTCATCGCCTACCTCACGGCCGAGGAGCTGTACGGCTCCGGGGTGCTCGCGGTGGTCACCGCCGGGCTCTACGTCGGCCACAACCAGCCGCGCGCCCGCGCCGCAGGCCGCCTGCAGGAGCACACCGTCTGGGCCTCGATCAACCTGCTGCTGGAGAGCCTGGTGTTCGCCTACATCGGGCTGCAGCTGAAGGCGGTGGTCGACGCGCTGATCGCCTCCGGGCGCGACATCAGCTCCCTGCTGCTGGCGACGCTGGCGATCTTCGCCGCGACGGTCTGCTTCCGGATCCTGTGGATGTTCAGCTCGAACTACCTGCCCGGCCTGTCGCACCTGCTGAGCCCGGGCCACCGGCCCGGCGGCCGGTGGCGGCGCACGGCGGTGATCTCGTGGGCGGGGATGCGCGGTGTGGTCACCCTCGCCGCGGCCGGCGCGATCCCGTTCACCACCAGCACCGGCGAACCGTTCCCGGCGCGGGACCTGATCCAGTTCGTCGCGTCGGTGATCACGGTCGCCACCATCCTCGTGCAGGGCACCACGCTGCCCTGGCTGATCCGCAAGCTCGACGTCATCGACCCGGCCGAGGCGGCCCGCGACGACCACGAGGAAGCCGAAGCGCGGGTGACGGCGACCAACGCGGCGCTCCGCTACCTGGACGGACTCACGCCGGCGGACCTGCACACCGACCCGGAGCGCTTCGACCGCATCATCACCCGGATGAAGGCCCTGGTGGAGCACCAGGGCATGGCGGCGGCCGAGCAGGTCGGCCGGACGCCCGCCGAGCGCGAGGACACCAGCAGCCGGGGCTTCTCCGACCTGCGCCGCGATCTCCTGGAGGTCCAGCGCTCGACGATGGCCGACGAGCGCGACGCGGGCAACCTCGACGACGAGGTCCTCCGCCGCGTCCTCCGCGAACTCGACCTCCAAGAAGCCGCCCTCGACAGCTCCTGGCGCAACCGCTGACGCAATTTCAATGGAAATCAGACCTTCGATTTCCATTGAATTTGCGCCACCTGCGGCGTGTCGGGTGCCGACACGCCGCAGGACGTGCAATTTCAATGGAAATCAGACGTCCAATTTCCATTGAAATTGCGACTGACCAGGGGCTCCCGAGCGGAGTCGGGAGTCCCCTGGGCGGGTCAGGCCATCGTGTGACGGACGATCGTCTGGTCGCGGCCGGGGCCGACGCCGATCGCCGAGACGCGGGAGCCCGAGAGCTCCTCGATGCGCTCGACGTAGGCGCGGGCGTTGGCCGGGAGGTCCTCGAAGCTGCGCGCCCCGCTGATGTCCTCCCACCAGCCCGGCATCTCCTCGTACACCGGAACCGCGTGGTGCACGCCGGTCTGCGTCATCGGCATCTCGGTGACCCGCTCGCCGTCGACGTCGTAGGCCACGCAGACCGGGATGGTCTCCAGCCCGGACAGCACGTCCAGCTTGGTCAGGAAGTAGTCGGTGATGCCGTTGACCCGGGTCGCGTAGCGCGCGATCACCGCGTCGAACCAGCCGGTGCGCCGCGAGCGGCCGGTGGTGACGCCGAACTCCCCGCCCTGCTTGCGCAGGTTCTCGCCGGCCTCGTCGGTGAGCTCGGTCGGGAACGGACCGGCGCCGACGCGGGTGGTGTAGGCCTTGAGGATGCCGATCACCGCGCCGATCTTCGTCGGCCCGATGCCGGAGCCGGCGCAGGCGCCGCCGGAGGTCGGGTTCGACGAGGTCACGAACGGGTAGGTGCCGTGGTCGACGTCGAGCAGGGTGCCCTGGGAGCCCTCCAGCAGCACCGTCTCGTCGCGCTCCAGCGCCTGGTTGATCAGCAGCTTGGTGTCGGCAATCCGGTGCGCGAACTTCTCGCCCTGCGCCAGCACGGTGTCGACGACCTCGTCGACGTCCATGGCGCGGCGGTTGTACACCTTGACCAGGATCTGGTTCTTCACGTCGAGGGCCGCCTCGACCTTCTGCCGGAGGATCTTCTCGTCCAGCAGGTCCTGCGCGCGGACCCCGACGCGAGCGATCTTGTCCTGGTAGCAGGGCCCGATGCCGCGACCGGTGGTGCCGATCTGCTTCTTGCCGAGGTACCGCTCGGTGACCCGGTCGATGGCCACGTGGTAGGGCATGATCAGGTGCGCGTCGGCGGAGAGCAGCAGGCGCGAGGTGTCCACGCCGCGCTCCTCCAGCCCGGCCAGCTCCTCGAGCAGCACGCCGGGGTCGACCACGACGCCGTTGCCGATCACGTTGGTCACCCCCGGGGTCAGGATCCCGGACGGGATGAGGTGCAGCGCGAAGTCCTGCCCGTCGGGCAGCACCACGGTGTGACCCGCGTTGTTGCCGCCCTGGTAGCGGACGACCCACTGGGCCTGCTCGCCGAGCAGGTCGGTCGCCTTACCCTTGCCTTCGTCGCCCCACTGGGCGCCGATCAGCACGATCGCCGGCATGTGAAACTCCAACCTGGACTGGGTGGTAGCCAGCGTGACCGCACGCTTCGCCCGCTCCCACCACGGGGTATGCCGGTCGATCAGGGTAAACCAGGAGCGAAACGTGAGTACGACCGCATTGTCCTGCGGAAACGTCGACCGCGCAGCGCGTCCGTCCGGTGACGGTGTGCGATGGTTCGACCTGCCGGTCACCCCGACCCGCCAGGACCTGGATCCGCTGCTCGCCGAGACCGCGGAGCGGTTGGTGGTGCACGGCACCGACGCCGACTTCGCCTCGGTAGTGCTCCGCCTGCTCCGGAAGAACCGATTGGGTGACCTGGTGGTGGGCTACGTGCCGGTCACCGACTCCCCGGCGGCGCGGCTGTGGGGGCTGCGGGCCGGCGACTTCGAACGCGCGCTGACCGCCGCGCCGCGCCCGTCCGCGCTGATCCGCGACGATTCGGGCGGCGTGCTGCTCGGTGCAGGCACGATCGTGCCGATCACCGGTCAGGTGTACTGCGACGACGAGCAGGTGCTCAACGGCAGCGCGCTGGAGATCACCATCTCGCCGGACCCGGATGCCGAGCCGCTGCCGGAGTCCACGCCGGACCCGATGAACGCGATGCTCGACCCCGCGATGGACGGGCTGCTGGTGACCACGGTGCGCCGCGGCCTGCTGCGCCGCCGCAGCGAGGTGACGCGAGGGCGCGCGGTGCAGGCGTCGTTCCGCTCGGCGACGGTCGTCCACGACGGCATGCGGCACCCGCGCCCGGCGGAGAAGTGGGTTTGGTACCGGCACACCGAGGACCTGCAGTTCGCGCGATAGCGGGTGAAATGTCTGGGAAATCACTGAGATCACCCGTTCGGGGAGCGGCTACCGGAACCAGGCCGGTGCGAAATTCACCAGAAGATGACACGATCGGTGGCGATTTCACGCCAAGTCACCCGCTGGCCACGCACTGGCATTGATCCGGCCACCTGCGTGGGCAATGGTCGAAATCCGACAACGGCGAGACGCCCACGCGGAGGAAGCCATGACAGGCCACCGAACGTTGCGCGCGACCCTGACCGCCCTGCCGCTCGCGGCCGCTCTGGGGCTCGGCCTGGCCGCGCCGGCTGGCGCCGAGCCGCCGGGCATCCCGGACCCGGCGACCGCCAAGACCCAGCTCGACGAGCTCAAGGTCGCCCCCGAGGGCTCGATGGACGGCTACAGCCGGGAGAAGTTCCCGCACTGGATCGACGGCCCGGACAACTGCAACACCCGCGAGGCGGTGCTCAAGCGGGACGGCAAGGACGTGCAGGTCGGCTCGGACTGCTACCCGACCTCCGGCAGCTGGTACAGCCCCTACGACGGCGACACCTGGACGCAGCCGTCCGATGTGGACATCGACCACGTGGTGCCGCTGGCCGCCGCGTGGCGCTCCGGCGCGGCGGACTGGACGCAGGAGAAGCGCCAGCAGTTCGCCAACGACCTGGAGGGCCCGCAGCTGATCGCGGTCACCGACAACGTCAACCAGACCAAGGGCGACCAGACGCCGGACCAGTGGATGCCGCCGCTGGCGGACTACCACTGCGAGTACGCCTCGATGTGGATCGGCAGCAAGCACAAGTACGAGCTGACCATCACCGACGCGGAGAAGTCGGCGCTGCAGAAGGCCCTCGACGGCTGCTGAGCCGGGTCGGCGGTGCCCGCTCACCCGGCGGGCGCCGCTTGACACACCGGCGAGCGGTTGCGAGATTGCGGGGATGAGCAAGATCGAGATCGCCGCGCCCGAAGGCCGTCCGAAGTGAGCCGGCCGGAGCATCCCCGGCACCTGCTCGACCGCGAGATCCACTCCCCGGTCCGGCTCTCGATCATGACCCTGCTGGTCGCTGCCGAGCAGGCCGAGTTCCGGCGCGTCCGCGACACCGTCGAGGTCAGCGATTCCGCCCTGTCCAAGCACATCTCCACGCTGGAATCCGCCGGTTACGTCGAGGTGCGCAAGGGCAACGTCGACGGCCGCCCGCGCACCTGGCTGAGCGCCACGCCGCTGGGCCGCCGCGCCTACGAGTCGCACCTCGCGGCGCTCGACGCGATCATCGGGAGGTCGTGAGAGGAGAGGGCCATGCCGGAACTGCGCTCGTCCATCGCCGCGCCACCGGGTGGGGTGATGACCGACGAGGTCGGCGTCATCACCGGTGCGCTGGATCTGGCCACCACGTGCGTCGACGGAGCGGTGGAGGTGTGGATCCGCTACGCCGGTGCCGAGGAGTGGTACCGGATCTCCGCGGCGGACTGCCACCTGCACGACCCGCGCGACCACGAAGCCCTGCACACGGCTCTGGCAGCAGTCCTGAACCGGCCCTAGAACTGCTCGGCGAGCTCGTTCCGCGCGGCGGTGCAAGCGCCGAGGGCGGGCTGAGCCGCCTCAAACTAGTCCCTGGGCTCGGGGTACAGCGGCGGGAGGGCTGCCGTGGCCTCGGTGCGGCTCAGCCCGGTCGCCTGCAGCAGGTCGACCGCGATCGAGCGGACCTGCATGACGACCACCTGCATCGAGAAGTCGCCCTCCCCGAGCAGTTCCACAGTGGACTTCTTCGCCACCGAGCGGGCCGCCTCGCGGGTCTGCAGCGGATCGACGCCGCTGGCGAGCTCGTCGCGCAGCAGCACCACCGCGCCCGCCAGCTCCTCCAGCAGGCCCGGCAGCGGACGCGGCACGGGCTCGCCGTCGCGCAGCGCGGCCAGCGCGCGACGGGCCAGCACCCGGGTGTTGCGCAGAGCCCGGTCGATGGGCGTCGAGGCGGTCTCGTAGCGTTCGAGGTCGCGGCGCCGCCGCCACCGGATCGGCGCGAACTTGGCGATCTCCTGCCCGGCCTCCAGCGCGGTGCGGAACTCCTCGACGGACTTCTGGCTCTTGCGGGCGTCCGCGAGCACGTCACCGGCCATCTCGGGATCCTGCCGCGCCACCGCCCCGGCGACGCCGCGCAGCGCATCGGCCAGCGCACCGAGCACCAGCCGCCCGTTGCGGTGCGCCACGGCGAGCGGGTTGGCGGGAAGCAGCGCCGCGACCACGAACCCGACCAGGCCGCCGATCGCCGCGTCGAGCATGCGGGTCAGCCCGCCCGCGGTCGCCGGCGGCAGCAGGGTCGCCACCAGCACCGACGACGAGGCGGCCTGCAGCACGATGACGACACCGCTGTCCAGCAGCACCGCCGTGCTCATGGCCAGCGCGACGACGAGCGCGATCTGCCACGTGCCGGTGCCGATGAACGAGATCAGCACGTCGCCGACGCCGATCCCGATGCTCACGCCGACGACCAGCTCCAGCGCGCGCCGCATCCGCTGGCCCAGCGAGACGCCGAGCGAGATGACCGCCGCGATCGGCGCGAAGAACGGCTGCGGGTGCCCGAACAGGTGCCGCGCCAGGAACCACGCGAGCCCGGCCGCGACGGCGCACTGCACGATGGGTACGCCGGTGCGCATCAGCCGGCGCAGTCGCCGGGTCACTTCCTCGCGCAGTCTGTGCACACCGGACATTGTCCGTCAGATCGTCCCGCGATCCGAGCGCCAGGGCAGTGATCCTCGACCGACTCCGCAGCTCACGGTGCCGTCACCCGGGCCTGCGTCGATTTCGCCCGAAATCGACCCGTACCCGGGTGACGACCGAACGGGGGATCAGGCCAGGCCGGTGGCTTCGAGGGAGGCCGGGTCGCTGTCGGCGAGCAGCTGGCGGCAGCGGTCGAACTCCTCGTCCTCGCCGATCGACTGCGCGGCCTTCGCCAGCGCCGCGATGGAGCGCAGGACGCCCTGGTTCGGCTGGTGGCGCCACGGCACCGGGCCGAAGCCCTTCCAGCCCGCGCGGCGCAGCGCGTCGAGCCCGCGGTGGTAGCCGGTGCGCGCGTAGGCGTAGGCGGCGATGTTCTGGCCGGACTCGAGCGCGCCCTCGGCGAGCGCGGCCCAAGCAGCGCTGAAGGCCGGGTGGTGCGCGGCGACCACGGTCGGGTCGGTGCCCGCGTCGAGCTCGGACTGCGCCTCCGGGCTCTCCGGCAGCAGCGTCTCCGGCGGTTCCAACAGGTTCCTCGTCATGGCCCAATCCTGTCAGGTGCGACGACGGCCCGTCCGCACCTGGCGGACGGGCCGTCGAACGAGCTGGGTGTCAGCCGGCGAGCATGCGGCCCGCGGACTTGAGGTTCTCGCAGGCGTGCGCCACTCGGGCCGCCATCGCCTGCTCCGCCACCTTGAGGTAGCTGCGCGGGTCGTAGGTCTTCTTGTTGCCGACCTCGCCGTCGATCTTGAGGACCCCGTCGTAGTTCTTGAACATGTGGTCCGCGACCGGGCGGGTGAAGGCGTACTGGGTGTCGGTGTCGATGTTCATCTTCACCACGCCGTAGGAGACCGCCTCGTGGATCTCCTCCAGCAGCGAGCCCGAACCGCCGTGGAAGACCAGGTCGAACGGCTTGGAACCGGCCGCCAGGCCCAGCTTCTCGGACACCACGTCCTGGCCCTGCTTGAGGATCTCCGGGCGCAGCTTGACGTTGCCCGGCTTGTAGACGCCGTGCACGTTGCCGAAGGTCGCGGCCAGCAGGTAGCGGCCCTTCTCGCCGCTGCCGAGGGCGTCCACGGTCTTCTCGTAGTCGCCGGGCGCGGTGTAGAGCTTCTCGTTGATGTCGTTGGCGACGCCGTCCTCCTCGCCGCCGACGACGCCGACCTCCAGCTCCAGGATGATCTTGGCCTTGTGGGCGGCCGCCAGCAGGTCCTGGGCGATCTCCAGGTTCTCGTCGAGGTCGATCGCCGAGCCGTCCCACATGTGCGACTGGAACAGCGGGTTCTCGCCGCGGTCGACGCGCTCCTGGCTGATCTGGATCAGCGGCCGGACGAAGCCGTCCAGCTTGTCCTTCGGGCAGTGGTCGGTGTGCAGGGCGATGTTCACCGGGTACTTCGCGGCGACGACGTGCGCGAACTCGGCCAGCGCGGTGGCGCCGGTGACCATGTCCTTGACCTTGGTGCCGGAAGCGAACTCGGCGCCGCCGGTCGAGAACTGGATGATGCCGTCGCTCTCGGCCTCCGCGAACCCGCGCAGCGCCGCGTTGAGCGTCTCCGACGAGGTCACGTTGATGGCCGGGTAGGCGAATTCGCCAGCCTTCGCCCGGTCCAGCATCTCCGCGTAGACCTCGGGGGTCGCGATGGGCATCGGTCGTCCTCCTCGCATGGAGTTCAGTCTTGGTGACGGGGAGTTGCGCAGCATCCTACGAGCCGCGGCAGGCCACCAGCGGGCCGTTCCGGCTCGGCGCCACACTTTCGCGTCACAGTGCCCGAGCCGGGCCGGTTTTGAAAGCCGGTGACAGGATTCAGAACCGGACGAATCCTGTGTACATCCTCACACGCTGCGGTTTCACCCTCCGAAGGGGTCATCGTTTTTGATCTTGAAACGGCGCAGCCGCTCGACCCGCCCTCGGCGCTCGCACCGCCGCGGATTCTCAGCGTTCGCCTGGCGAGGACGGCCCGGCCGCCGTGCATCGGTCATGCCTGAAGCCGGGCACCCGCGGTCCAGGCGGACGCCGAGGTTCCGCCACCCGCACCGCCACGCAGAACGAGTTCGTCAGACCAGTTCTTACAGCCAGGCGCCGACGAGGACGTCCCACTCCCGGACGGTGGTCCGCGCGATCACCCCGGCCTCGGTGTACGGGTCGGCGTCGAGGACCGCCTTCAGCTCGTCCCGGTCGGCCGCCTCGTAGACGATCTGCGCGCCCGCGCCGTCGGTGAACGGGCCACCGGCCAGCAGCACGCCGCGGTCCGCCAGCTCGCGGCAGTACTCGCGGTGCGCCGGGCGCACCTGCAAGCGGTGCTCCTGGTCCTCGCCGTAGACCAAATCGACCACGAACCTGGCCATGCCGAACCTCCGTCTTCCCGATCACGATCGATGCGCACGCTACCCGGCCGGACCACACCGACCGGGGGACAACCGGTAGCTTGTCCGATCATGGCCGGTGATTCACGCGGAGTCGAACGGAGCGTCGAGCAGACCCTCGGCCACCTGCGCACATTGGACGGCGCAGCGGCCGACGAGTCAGCTCCGCTGACCCTGGAAGACCTCTACCGACAGCAGCGCATGCGGATGGTGCGGCTGGCGATCCTGCTGGTCGACGATCCGGCCACTGCCGAGGACGTGGTGCAGGAGGCGTTCACCGGTCTGTACCGCAACTGGTCCGGCCTGCGCGACTCGCGGGCGGCGATCGGCTACCTGCGGACCGCGGTGGTCAACGGCAGCCGCTCGGTCCTGCGCCGCCGCAAGACGGCCCGCGAGTACCAGCCGCCGCACCAGGCCGACGCCCGTTCGGCGGAGTCGCTGGCGATGCTGACCGCCGAGCACCAGGCCGTGGTGGCGTCGCTGGCGAAGCTCCCGCGGCGGCAGCGCGAGGTCCTCGTGCTGCGCTACTACGGCAACCTGTCCGAAGCGGAGATCGCCGAGGCCACCGGGGTTTCGCGGGGCACGGTGAAGTCCACCGCGAGCCGCGCGCTGGACGCGCTGCAGAAGCTGATGGGCAGTTGAGGCCCGGGAAGTCCGCGAAAACCTTCCGCGAACAACACACCCGTTTGGTGTAGACCAATAGGCGTCCGGTAGCGGAGGATCGTCGGCGTGACCGCAAACGCCATCGCCGTCGACGTCGGCGGAACCGAGATGAAGGCCGCGCTGGTCGCCGTCGACCGGCACCGCGCGGAGCCGTTGCGCTGGCTGAGACGCCCGACACCGCGCGGAGCCGACGGCGCGGAGACGGCGGAGCTGGTGGTGGCCGCCGTGGCAGAGCTGGTGGCCGAGCTGCGCGTGGGCGCGTCCGCGGACGCCGTCGGCGTCGTCGTGCCGGGCGCTGTCGACGAGGACCGCGGCATCGGCGTCTACTCGGCCAACCTCGGCTGGAGCGACGTACCACTGCGCGACATGCTCGCCGAGCGCATCGACCTGCCGGTGAGCCTGGGCCACGACGTGCGCGCGGGCGGCCTCGCCGAAGCCCGCCTGGGCGCCGCGCGCGGCATGCGCGACGTCGTGGTGCTGCCGATCGGCACCGGCATCGCCGCGGCCCTGCTGTTCGGCGGGCAGCTGCACTCCGGCGGCGGGTTCGCCGGCGAGCTCGGGCACGTCGACATCGGCCACGGCGAGCCCTGCGGCTGCGGGCGCACCGGCTGCGTCGAAGCGCTGGCGTCCTCCGCGGCCGTGGCGCGCCGCTACCAGGAGCGCACCGGCGTGGAGCGCAGCAGCGCGGAAGTGGCGTCGGCCGTGCGCGCGGGCGACCCGGACGCGCAAGCTGTGTGGCAGGAAGCGGTGGACGCACTGGCCAAGGGGCTGCTGGTGCTGGTCACCATCGCCGCACCCGAGTGCATCGTGCTCGGTGGCGGCTTCGCGCAGGCCGGCGACCTGCTCACCGAGCCGCTGCGCGACCGGCTCGACGGCATGCTGGCGGCGTACCACCGCCGCCCGCGCTTGGAACTGGCCGAACTCGGCGACACCGCGGGCTGCCTCGGGGCAGCGCTGCTGGCGACGGAAGGGTTGAGAACAAAGTGAACGCTCCCGAACTGATCCTCGCCGGTGGGCAGGTCGTCACCCCGGACGGAGTGCTGGACCAGGGCTGGGTCCGGATCTCCGGCGGGAAGATCGCCGAGGTCGGCACCGGACCGACCGCCGCGGGCGAGGTCGTGGATCTGCGCGGGCAGTGGCTGGTGCCCGGTTTCGTGGACATCCACTGCCACGGCGGTGGCGGCGGCTCGTTCACCAGCATCGAGGTCGACCAGGCGCGGGCCGCGATCGCCGCGCACCGCCTGCACGGCACCACGACGATGCTGGCCAGCCTGGTCTCGGCCCCGCTGCCCGACCTCACCAAGCAGATCAGCGCGCTCAGCGACCTCGTGGTGGACGGCGAGCTGGCCGGCATCCACCTGGAGGGCCCGTTCCTGTCCTCGGCGCGCTGCGGCGCGCACGACCCGGCGATCCTGCGGGCCCCGGAGGCCTCCGCCGTCCAGCAGGTGCTGGACGCGGGTCGCGGAACGGTCCGGATGGTCACCCTGGCGCCGGAGCTGCCGAACGGGGTCGAGGCGGTCCGCCAGCTGGTCGACCACGGGGTGATCGCCGCCGTCGGGCACACCGATGCGGTGCTCTCGCAGGTGGTGCCCGCGGTGGAGGCCGGCGCGACGGTGGCCACGCACCTGTTCAACGCGATGCGCCCGCTGCACCACCGCGAGCCCGGCCCGATCGGGGTGCTGCTGGAGGACGAGCGGGTGACCGTCGAGCTGATCTGCGATCTGGTCCACCTGCACCCGGCGATCGTGCAGCTGGCGGCCTCGCACGCGGGCACCGGGCGGACGGTGCTGGTCACCGACGCCATCAGCGCCACCGACGCCGGGGACGGCACCTACGAGCTGGGCAAGCTCCCGGTGACCGTGGCCAACGGGGAGGCGCGGCTGGCGGACGGCTCGCTGGCGGGCAGCACGCTGACCATGGACGTGGCGTTCCGCAACCTGGTCGAGTCCGGCGGGCAGAGCGTCCCGGCGGCGGTGGCGGCTTCATCGACCAAGCCGGCCCAGCTGCTCGGCCTCGACGACCGCATCGGCTCGATCCGGCCCGGCCTCGCGGCCGACCTGGCGGTCCTGGACACCGACCTGCGGCTCACCGGAGTCCTCAAGGACGGCACCTGGGCCGTCGATCCCCGCTGACCGCGCGACCGTCGGCGTGTCGGACCCCGACACGCCGACGGCTCGGCAATTTCAATGGAACTTGCACCTCCGATTTCAATTGAACTTGCCGCACCACCGGTGTGTCGGGTGCCCGACACACCGGTGGTGCGCCGGGATCGGCGCAATTTCAATTGAAATTGGAGGTCCGATTTCAATTGAAATTGCGGGCCTCGGGTCCGGAGACCTGGTCGACCGAGTGGTTAGGCTCGGGGAGTGACTTCTCCTGATCCTCAGCACCTGCTGTCCGCGGCGCTGCGCGCTCAGGCCGGGGGAAGCCCCGGGATGGGCCCGGCGCCGCAAGGCCCAGCCCCGCAGGGCTCGGCCCCGCAAGGCCCGGCGCCGCAGGGCCCGGTTGCGGCGCCGCCGCGGCGGGAGCGGTTGCCGGTGGTGGGCGTGCTGGTGTTCGCCGTGGTCCTCGGGCTGGTCACCGGCGTTCTCATGGCCGGTATGACCGTCGCCGCCCGGTACTTCTGGTGAGCACGACCGGGCGGATCTGACGCCCGGCGGCCGCCTCAGCTCGTCGCGGAACGTGCTCGCGCTCCGGCCTCGCCGTTCCACCGGGTGATCGGCCGAACGTGGTGCGTGCACGGCGGGTCACTCGCCCGCGGATCGGGCTCCAGGGCCTCGCGGTACCGTTGGCGACCGTGACGACCGAACTGCCCGCGATTGTCAACGCCGCCGCGAACACCACCGCGCTGGCCCTGCTGCCGGACTGGCTCAACCCCGAGAACATCGTCCAGTCGCTCGGCCCGTTCGCCCTGATCGGCGTGTGCCTGATCATCTTCGCCGAGTGCGGCCTGCTCATCGGCTTCTTCCTGCCGGGTGACTCCCTGCTGTTCGTCACCGGCCTGTTCGTCGCGGCCGGTGCGATCGACACCCCGATCTGGCTGGTCTGCGCGTTGCTGACGTTGTGCGCCTTCGTGGGCAACGTGACCGGGTACTGGATCGGCCGCAAGGTCGGGCCCGCCATGTTCAACAAGCCGGACTCGAAGCTGTTCAAGCGCGAGCACGTGGACAAGACCCACGAGTTCTTCGAGAAGTACGGCGCGCGGGCGATCATCCTGGCCCGGTTCGTGCCGATCGTGCGCACCTTCATCACCGCGGTCGCGGGCATCGCGCAGATGGACCAGAAGAAGTTCTTCAGCTTCTCCGCGATCGGCGGCGTCGCCTGGATCGTGAGCATGACGCTGCTCGGCTACTTCCTCGGCAACATCCCGTGGATCCGCGACAACCTCGAAGCGATGGCCATCCTCATCGTCGTCATCTCGGTCATCCCGATCGTCATCGAGTACTTGAAGGGCCGCCGCGAGAAGGCCCGCAAGGCCGCGAGCTGACCGAGTCGCCACCGTCGCGCGGATCCGATCCCGATCGGGTCCGCGCGACTGCTTTCCGGGCCTACTCGCCGTAGCGCGCCGCGATGTCCTTCGAACCGGGCCACCGGCTGTAGGCGGGCTCCTGCGGCCAGCCCGCGGGCGAGTCCTGCCACTCCTCCCGCCGCCCGTACGGCAGCAGGTCGATCAGCGCGAACGTGTGGCTGAGCTGCTCGGTGCCGCGGCCGCTGCTGTGCCAGGTGCGGTAGGCAGTGTCGCCGTCGCGCAGGAAAACGTTGATCGCGAATCCTCCACCGGGCGGCGCACCCACGTCCTCCCCGAACCGGCTGTTCGCGGTGGAGTACCAGGTCATCCGGTTCCCGACGCGCCGCTTGTAGGCGAGCGCCTCGTCGATCGGGCCCTGGGTGACGATGACGAACCGGGCGTCGTAGTCGGCCAGGAACTCCAGCCGGGTGAACTGCGAGGTGAACATGGTGCAGCCCCCGCACTGCCACTCCTGGCCCGGGAACCACATGTGGTTGTAGACGATCAGCTGCGTCTTGCCGTCGAAGACGTCCACCAGCCGGACCGGCCCGTCCTCGCCCTCGAGGGTGTAGTCGGGCAGCTCGACCATCGGCAGGCGGCGGCGCTGCGCGGCGATCGCGTCGAGCTCGCGGGTCGCGGCCTTCTCCCGGGCGCGCAGCTCGTCGAGCTGCCGCTGCCAGGTCTCGGCGTCGACGACGGGCGGTAGTGCGTTGGCGGACATGTCGGCCCCTCCCTGATCACGGCGAATTCACCGGGGTAGACCAGCCGGGGGCCGCGAACTCATCGCCGGTCGATCACCAGGCCGCAGCGGGATCCGCGTGCTGCTGGATCCAGGTGTGCATCACCACTCCCGCCGCCACGCCCGCGTTGATCGACCGCGTGGAGCCGTACTGCGCGATGGAGACCACCAGGTCGGCGTCCAGCCGCGATTCCTCGCGCAGGCCGGGGCCCTCCTGGCCGAAGAGCAGCACGCAGCGGCGCGGCAGGGCCGTGCGCTCGATCGGCACCGCGCCCGCGGTGTTGTCCACCGCCACCACCGCGAGGTCGTGCTCGGCCGCGTACTCGCGCAGCGAGGCGAGCTCCGGGTGGTGGTGGACGTGCTGGTAGCGGTCGGTCACCATCGCGCCGCGCCGGTTCCACCTCCGCCGGCCCACGATGTGCACCGCCTTCGCGGCGAAGGCGTTGGCGGTGCGCACCACGGTGCCGATGTTGTGGTCGTGCTGGAAGTTCTCGATGGCCACGTGGAAGTCGTGCCGCCGCAGGTCCAGGTCGGCGACGATCGCCTCGCGCCGCCAGTAGCGGTAGTGGTCGACCACGTTGCGCCGGTCGCCGTGCTCCAGCAGCTCGGGGTCGTAGCGCTCATCGGTCGGCCAGGGGCCTTCCCACGGGCCGACACCGACCGTGGTGCCCCACTCGGTGGGCCCGATAGCCCCGCCGCCCTGCGATTCACAGCGGTGGTCGCGTTCGGGAGCGATCTCTCGTTTCGCGGTTTCGCGTGGCTGGGCTGCGTCACGGTCCTCTGGGGTGCGGTTGCGCAGGCCGGGGTCGGCCCCCGGGCCGGACTCGGTTGGCCCCGGGCCGCTCACGCCAGGCCTAGGTCGGCGAGGCCGAGCAGCGAGCGGTACGGGAGGCCTGCCGCCTCGATCTTCTCGCGGGCGCCGGTGTCCCGGTCGACGACGGTCGCCACGCCGACGATCTCGGCGTTCGCCTCCCGCAGGGCCTCGACGGCGGTCAGCACGCTGCCGCCGGTGGTGGAGGTGTCCTCGACCGCGAGCACCCGGCGGCCGGTGACGTCCGGGCCCTCGATGCGCCGCTGCATGCCGTGCGCCTTGGCGTCCTTGCGCACCACGAAGGCGTCCAGGGGCGCGCCCTCGGCGTGCATCATGGCGGTCGCGACGGGGTCGGCGCCGAGCGTGAGCCCGCCGACGGCGACGTAGTCCCAGTCCGCGGTGAGCTGGCGCAGCAACCGGCCGATCAGCGGCGCCGCCCGGTGGTGCAGCGTCGCGCGCCGGAGATCGACGTAGTAATCGGCTTCCTTGCCGGAGGACAACGTCACCTTGCCGTGCACGACGGCGATGTCCTGGACCAGGCGGGCGAGTTCGGAGCGCTGCTGTTCATCCACTGTGACCACGAGTTTTCAGCATACGGCCCGGTGCTCGCGGGGGTGCATGCCGGTCCCGGCGCGCCGCCCGCAACGCGATTTCAATGGAAATCAAACCTCCGATTTCCATTGAAATCGCGTGGATCCCGACCCACCGCCGGTGTGTCGGGTTCCCGACACGCCGACGGGACGTGCAACTTCAATTGAAATCGACGATGCGATTTCAATTGAAATTGCACACAGGTCACCCGGGCAGGTGGTCAGGTGCGGCCTGGGACGGTGCGGGCGACGATCATCCGCTGGAGCTTCTGCGGGACCAGGCGGCCGATGGCGACCAGCGCCTTGTACTGCGCGCCCGGCACCGAGACGTCCTTGCCGCTGCGGAGGTCGGCCAGCGCTTCGTGCACCACCTGGTCGGCCTGCAGCCAGAACGCCTTGGGCAGCCGGCCCATCTCCAGCCCGGCGCGCTGGTGGAACTCGGTCTGGGTGAAGCCCGGGCACAGCGCCATGACCCGCACGCCGGTGCCGGTCAGCGAGACCGACAGGCCCTGCGAGAAGGCGGTCACGTACGCCTTGGTCGCGCCGTAGGTCGAACCCGCCACCGGGAAGAACCCCGCCACGCTCGACACGTTGATCACGTCGCCGCGGCCGCGCTCGCACATGCCCGGCACCGCGGCGTGCGTCAGCGCGAGCACCGCGCCCGCGTTGACGTCCAGCTGCCGCTGCAGCTCGGCGGTCGAGGTCTCCGCGAAGCTGCCCGCCGTGCCGAACCCGGCGTTGTTGACCAGCACGTCCACCGGCCGCTCGGCGTCGGCGAGGCGCTGCTCGACCTTCGCGCGCTGGTCGGCGTCGGCCAGGTCGGCCGGGAGCACCTCCGCGCGCACCCCGTGCCGGGACTGCAACCGGTCGGCGAGTTCGGCGAGCCGATCGGCGTCGCGGGCGACCAGGACCATGTCGTGGCCTTCGGCGGCGAGTCGGCGGGCGAAGGCGCGCCCGATCCCCGCGGTGGCTCCGGTGACGAGTGCGGTAGGCATGCGCCCGAACTTACCGTGCGACCCGCGCCGTCCTCCGTGAGTGGTTTGGGGTGCTATGACGCCCCGAAACGCGCACGGCCCACCACCTGCCGAAACAGCGGCGGTCAGCGAGTGGAGTGCTCCGTGGAGGTGGACTCGGCTTCCGCGGCGGTCTCCTGCTCGTTCGGGTCGGTGTCGAACGGGTCGACCAGGTCGGCGAGGTCGCCGAGGTCGCGGAGCAGGCGCTCCAGGCGGGCCGGGTCGGCGTGGCCCGGCTCCAGGGCGGCCAGCACCCAGTCGTCCTCCAGCCACACCACGGTGACGTCGGAGCCGATCTCCTCGGTGGCGTCGACCAGGTCCGGGGTCACCAGCGGCCGGGCCGCGGCCACCTCGGTGACGAAGGCGTAGCGGGAGCCGACCGGTCCGAGCAGGTCCAGCTCGGAGTCCTGGGGCACCGGCACGTCGGGCAGCCACAGCTCGATGGTGGCGGGGACCGACCGGCGGCAGCGGATGCCCGCCAGCACGGTCGCCGTCCGGCCGTTGACGGTCAGGTCCATCACGTAGACCTGGCGGCGGCCGTCGGCGGTGAAGGTCGATCCGGCGACCACGTCGGTGGCCGTCGGGCTGCCGTACTGGGCGAGCGCACCGCGCTCCCAGCGGGTCGGCAGGACTTGGTCGGCCTCGGCGAACTGCCAACCGCGCAGCGCGGCCCAGCGCCGCCGCTCCCGGTTGTTCGAGACGCGCTGCGACCGGTCAGCGATCAGCAGCGCCACGCCCGCGCCGATGGCGAGGACGGCGACGACGAACCAGAGCCACGCAGGTATGCCCACACTGCGCAGGGTAGTCCGATCACCGGCGAAGACGAAGATCACCTGGAGATCCACCGCCGAACCACCCCATCGGCCGATCCTGACCTGCGGAAACGCCCGGCCGCCCCCGGGTCGGCCGGGCGTTGCGCGGGTCAGGATCCGAGCTGCTGCCCGATCCAGTCCCGGACCGCGACCGGGTCGGCGAAGATGTCGGGCTCGTCACCGCAGATCTGCTCCGGTTCGGCGCCGCCGAACCGGCTGGTGATGCCGATCTGCTCCCAGCGCCCCGCCGAGTTGCGGATCAACGCCGGACCGCCGGAGTCGCCGTTGCACACCGACGCATCGCCGATCCCGCGCACGCAGGTGTCGACGCTGCCGTCGGTGTCGTGGCACTCCGTATCGGCGCCCACCTCCGAGTCGAACTGCTTCAGCCGGTGCGGGAAGACCGGCGTCGTGCCGCAGTCGAACTCGCTGCACTCACGACCCCAGCCGATCACCCGGACGTCCTTGCCCGGCGGCTGCGCGGACTCCGCGATCGCCACGGTGGGCAGGTCGACGGGCCGGTCCAGCTTCAGCAGCGCGAAGTCGTACTGCGCCAGGAACTCCTTGCGGTGGTCCGGGTGCACGACCTTCTCCGCGATCCCGCGCTCCTCACCGCCCGCGGTGCGGTCCGGGCTGCCGATGCGGGTGGTCAGCTGGCCCGCTTCGAAGGAGTCGACGCAGTGCGCGGCGGTCAGCAGCCACTCCTCGTCGATCAGCGTCGCCCCGCAGTGGAATCGGGGCTCGCCCGGGATCTGCAACGACGCCATGAACGGGTAGGCCTCGTCGGCGGGGCCACCACCGACGACGGCACCCGCGGTTCCGGCGGTCGAAGCCCCGACCAGCGCCGCGCCGAAGGCGGCGACCAGCAACGTGCGAATTCGCATTCCTCTTCCTCTCTCCATCACAGCGTTTTGCGGCGCAGCAGCCAGTACGCCAGCGCGATGCAGCCGGCGGTCAGCCACAGGTAGATCCCGGTCTCGATGAGCTGGAACGTCCAGAACCGGTCGGCGGGCTGGTAGCTCGCGTACTCGGTGAACCCGGCCCGGCCGAGCTGCTCGAGCTGCGCGGAACCGAAACCGCTGGAGACGTCCAGACCGGCCTGCCGCGATGCTTCCCAGATGTCGTAGGTGGCCCCGGCCCGGTCCCGGAAGTAGAACTCGACGAGCCACCCCTTCTGGCCATCGGCGGTGTACGCGTCGAACGGGATGCTCAGCGGTGCCTGGTAGGCGGCCCGGATCCAGATCACGATCGGCAGGAACACCGCGAGGAAGCCGCCGAGCGCGAGCGCCATGCTCACCAGCAGCTTCCGGGTCAGCGCTCCGGCCACGATCCCCAGCGCGAAGCCGAACAGGCACATCGCGGGGAACACCGGCAGCGCCTGGTTGAACGCGTCGAACCAGCCCTGGTCGGGCACGGCCGGGACGAACAACCACATGTACGCACCCGAGAAGGCGGTGCTGAGCAGCACGATCACGGCGCCGAGCAGGAACACCTTGCTCTTGAGCCAGTGGCCGCGGGTGATCCCCTGCGTCCACGTGTAGCGGAATGTCCGCTGCTCGGTCTCGCGCGAGAGCATCGGCGCGCCCAGGAAGACCCCGAGCAGCGCGGGCAGCAGCGGCAGCAGGGTCTGTTCGAGGTCGCGCAGCCGCATGAGCGACGACTGCCACTCGCCGCAGTCGAAACGCAGCCCGATGCAGTCGGACAACGCCGACGGTGCCAGCGAACCCCGCGTTCCGCTGCCGATCAGCAAGAACCACGCGGCGAGGCCGAGGAACACCGCGGCGGTGGACAGGACGGCAACCCGGTGTTGCCGCCAGGTCAACCAGAACATGCGCAACTCCTTGTAAGAGTTCTCCGGGCAGCATTCGTCGGGACGCGTTTTCCGCGCCCTGGTAAGGGTTTTCGATTGCGCCCGGAACGGGGTTCAGCTGAGCTTGCGGCTCAGCCACCAGAAGGTCAGCGCCAGCAGGGCCGCGGTCAGCGCCAGGTAGCAGCCGGCTTCGACGAACTGGAACGTCCAGAACCGGTCGGCCGGGTGGTAGCTGATTTCCGTCAGGTCACCGCGGACGCTGCTGCCGAGGTAGTAGGAACGGGCGAGCTCCTCCGGGGAGCCACCGCCGAGGGTCGGCTGGGAGACGACCACGGGCGTGCTGTAGTTCGGCCGCAGCACCGCGGCGAACAGGATGAACACCGCGCCGGCCGCGACCAGCGTGATGGCCATCGCGGGCACGATCCGCTCGACCAGCGCACCGATCGCCATCCCCAGGGCGAAGGTGAACAGGCAGGTCGCCGGGAACACCAGGATCGACTGGTTGAACAGCTGGAACCAGCCCCGCTCCGGGGCCATCGGCGCGAACCAGGACATGTGCGCGGCCGAGAGCAGCGCGCTGAGCACCAGGATCGCACCGCCGACCAGGATCACCTTGCCGCGCAACCAGCGCCCCCTGGACACCCCCTGCGTCCAGGCGTAGCGGAAGGTGTGGTGTTCGAGCTCCCGCGACACCAGCGGAGCACCGGCGAACATGCCGACCAGCAGCGGCAGCGGCTGCAGATAGGTGCTCATGTCCTCGCCGAACTTGACCAGCCGCGAGAACCCGGAGGCCGCGGTGTAGACGGTGCGGGCATCGGCGTCGAGCGCCCCGGAGAACCCGTAGATCGCGGCCACACCGAGGAAGACCGCGGCGAACCCGGCCAGCCCCAGGCGGTGCTGCCGCCAAGCCAGCCAGGTCATGCGGCGACCTCCCGCAACCGCGTCGGAGCCGCCGCGCTCAGGTAGTGCATGACCAGCGTTTCCAGGTCGACGTGCTGGACGTCCCACGGCGAACCCGGTGCCGGGCGGTCACCGCGCACCAGCAGCGAGACCCGGTCCCCGCGGTCCTCGCGGTGCACGACCCCCGCGACGTCGGCCGCCGCGGCCGCCGGGCCGACCAGCAGGTGGTGCTGCTCCAGCAGATCGTCGATGTCGTCGGCGAGCTTGACCTGACCGCGGTCGAGCACGATCAGGTAGTCGCAGAGCCGCTCCAGCTCGGAGACCACGTGCGAGGAGAGCACGACCGTGCAGCCCGAGTCCGCCTTCGCCTCCATCAGGACGCTCATCAGCTCGCGCCGGGCAAGCGGATCGAGGCTGGCCACCGGCTCGTCGAGGATCAGCAGCTCGGGTTCCTTCGCCAGCGCCACCGCGAGCGCGACCTGCGCGCGCTGGCCACCGGAGAGCGCGCCGATCCGGCTGTCCAGCGGGATGTTCAGCTCGGCGAGTCGGTCGAACGCGATCCGGTCGTCCCAGCGCGCGTTGAGCTTGCGGCCGGTCTTGACCATCTCGCGCACCGTGAAGTTCCGGTACATCGTGTGCTCCTGGTCGATGTAGGCGACCCGGTGCAGCACGGTGTTCGCCCGCACCTCGCGGCCCAGCACCTCCAGCGTTCCCTCGGTCGGCGCCAGCAGTCCGACCGCGAGGTTCATCAGCGTTGACTTCCCCGCGCCGTTCGGGCCGACCAGGCCGACCACCCGCCCCGCCGGCACCTCGATGTCGCAGCCGCGCAGCGCCCACTTCTGCCGGTAGCGCTTGCCCAGTCCGCTGGTTCGTATCGCTATGTCGTTCAAGTCCGTTCCTCCAGGCGAAATTCGGCCAGCACCGTCGCGACGAGCGCCGCGATCCCGTCGGCGTCCATGCCCGCGCGGTGCGCTTCGGTCAACCACGACTCCAGGCCCGCGCGCAGCTCGGCCTGCTTCTCCGCGGGCAGTCCGGTCAGGGCCCGCTCGATGAACGTGCCCTGCCCCGGGCGGCCCTTGGCCAATCCCTTGTGCTCCAACTCGCGATAGGCCTTCAGCACCGTGTTCGGGTTGATGACCAGGTTCTTCGCGAGTTCCTTGACGGTGGGCAGCCGGTCCCCGACCTGCAGCTGCCCGAGCCGGAGGGCGTGCTCGACCTGATGCACGAGCTGCCGGTACGGCGGCACGCCCGATCCCGTGTCGACCCGGAACTCGATCAAGCACTCGCTCCAATCCCTATTAACCTATGACCATAGGATAACCATACGACGATCTTTGTCGACCACAACCGGCAAAACCGTCCCTGAACAGCACGAACGCCCCGGCGAGGGCCGGGGCGCGCGGGTGGGTCGAACTAGGACAGCGGCTCGACCGAGCGCTACCTGATCGCCCGGTTGTCGCAGAGCGCCTGCCACTCCGCCCGGTCCGGCGGCGGGCCGGGCAGCTCCGGCCCACCGGGGCGCAGGCCTTCGAGGACCAGGCCGAGGTAGCGGGAGCGCAGCTCGGCGCGGCGCTGCTCGGTGGCGGGCAGGCGCGGGTTGAGGTGCTTGAGCAGCAGGAGGATGTCGGGCCAGTCGACGTCCTCGCGCAGCTCACCGGCCCGCTGGGCGGCCGAGACGAGTTCCTCGATCGCCTTCGGCACGCGCCGCTGGAGGCCGCGGAACTCGTCCGAGTAGACGTGCTGCGGATCCATCGGCGGCAGCACCGTGCCGATGCCCGAGCCCTCCCGCAGGCACCGCCGCATGAACCGGACCAGCGCCTCCCACGGGTCGGACTCCTCGGCGCGCGCCTGCTCGGCTTCGGCCAGCAGCAGCCGGAAACCGGCGATGCGCACCTGCTCGACGAGCTCGTGCTTGCTCGGGTAGCGGCGGTAGACGCTGGCCACACCGACGCCGGCGCGCTTGGCGACCTCGGACATCGGCGCGGCGAAGCCCTGCTCGGCGAACACGTCGCGAGCCGCCCGGATGACCCGATCGTCGTACTCGTCGTGCCTGCGCTGCCCCGCCTCCCCCTTGTCCGCCTCTCCACTATTTTCAGCGGCGGTTGCGATGGGAGTCGTGCTCGCGCTTCGCGGTTCCTCGTGGCTGGGTTGCATCGCAGTCCCCTGGGGTGCGGTTGAGCGGTGATCCGACACCAGGGTGTCGTGGGCCACAGGATACCTGCGGAGCGGAATGATCCGTTCCGCTACTGGGTTGGCAGGTGCGGAATCATCCGTTCCGGTCATCCTAGGATGGGAAGCAACCATGACCACCACGGAACTCGTCCGCCCGCGGTCGCGCAGCGGCGGCTTGTCCCGGTCCGCTTCGTTCTGGTTCGTCGGCGCGCTCTACGCCCTGTTCCTGATGGCGTCCACGGCGCCGTCCCCGATGTACTCGATCTACCAGCAGCGCTGGGGTTTCACCACCACGGTGCTCACCGAGGTGTTCGCCGTCTACGCGGTGGCGATCCTGGCCGCGCTGCTGCTGTTCGGTTCGCTGTCCGACCACATCGGGCGACGACCGGTGCTGCTGGTCGCGCTCGTGCTGGAGATCGTCTCGATGCTGCTGCTCGCCTTCGCGCCCGCCGTCGGCTGGCTGTACGCGGGCCGGGCGCTGCAAGGCCTGGCCACCGGCGTGGCGACCAGCGCGATCAGCGGCTCGCTGCTGGACTTCCAGCGGCCGGGTTCCAACCACGGCTCGCTGCTCAACGGGGTGGCCGCGGCGTTCGGCATGGCGCTGGGGTCGCTGCTCGCCGGTGCGCTCGTGCAGTACGTGCCCGGCCCGACGCTGACCAGCTACCTGCTGCTCGTGCTCGGCCTCGCGGTGGCGATCGCCGGCGTGCTGGCGATGCCCGAACCGGTCGCCCAGCGCAGCAAGCTGCGCGAGGTGCTTCGCCCGCAGCGGCCTGCTCTCCCGGCGGGCAAGGGCCTGGCGTTCGCGCTCATGGCCACCACGCTGCTGGCGTCCTGGATCGTCGGCGGGATGTTCATGTCCCTCGGCCCGTCGGTGGCCAAGGGCCTGGTCGAGGGCAGCCCGTACCTGATCGGCGGTGCGGCGGTCGCGGCGCTGGCCGGGTTCGGCGGGCTCTCGCAGCTGGTCCTGTCCGGTGTGGACGCTCGTCGCGCGGTGCGGATCGGCGGGCCGGTGATGGTCCTCGGCCTGGCCGGCGTGGCGACCTCGACCGTCGAGCACCAGCCGGTCGTGTTCTTCACCGCCGCAGCGGTCCTGGGCGCAGGCTGGGGCGTGATGTTCATGGGCGGCATGCGCATGCTGACCGGCCTGGCCTCGCCCGAGCACCGCGCGGGCACCTCGGCGCTGATCTACGTGGTGGCCTACCTGTCGGCCAGCGTGCCCAGCGTGGTGCTGGGCGTGGTGAGCACGTTCTTCGGCCTCACCGCGGCAACGGTCGTCTTCGCCTCGACGGCGGCGCTGTTCGCCGCGCTCGCGGTGGTGTCCACCTACCTGCACCGGTGATCGCTTGACTTCGACCTAGCTCGAAGGCGGAGGCTCTGGTCGTCCGCGTCGGCGGGCGGAGGGAGCGAAGGACATGCGAGTGGTCGAGGTGATCCGCTTCGGCGGCCCCGAGGTGCTGGTGCCCGGTTCGGCGCCGGATCCGGTGGCCGGTCCGGGACAGGTCGTGGTGGACGTGGCGGTGGCGAGCTTGACGTTCGTCGAGACCCAGATCCGGCGCGGCGTCGACGAGTGGCACGAGCGGCCGCGACTGCCCTACGTGCCGGGCGGACTGGTCGCCGGGCAGGTCGGCGCGGTCGGCGACGGCGTGGACCGGGAGTGGCTGGGCCGGCGCGTGCTGGCCGAGCTCGGGGACACCGGGGGTTTCGCCGAGAAGGCGCTCGCCGAGGCCGACGAGCTGTTCCCGGTGCCGGACGGCCTCGGCCTGCCCGAAGCCGCCGCGCTCTTCAGCGACGGCAGCACCGCGCAGGGGCTGGTGGAGGGGGCCGCGATCGGGCCGGGCGACCAGGTGCTGGTCGAAGCCGCGGCCGGTGGCGTGGGCAGCCTGCTGGTGCAGCTCGCCCGCGAGGCGGGAGCGCGGGTCGTCGGCGCGGCGCGCGGAGACCGGAAGCTCGGTGTGCTCCGGGAGCTCGGTGCCGACGCGGTGGTCGACTACTCCGCGCCGAACTGGGCAGAGCAGGTCCTCGAAGCGACCGGCGGCAAGGGGCCCGACGTCGTGTTCGACGGCGTCGGCGGGCAGATCGGGCGCGCCGCGTTCGGCGTGACGGCGCGCGGTGGGCGCTTCTCCGTGCACGGCGCGTCCAGCGGCTCGGCCACCGAGATCTCCGCGGAGGAAGCGCGCCAGCGGGGCGTCGAGGTGCTCGGCATCGAGCAGCTCTTCGACTTCGGCCCCCACCAGCGGCGGTGGGCGGAGCAGATGATGGCGAAGGCGGCAGCGGGAACCCTCCGCCCGCTGATCGGGCAGACGTTCCCGCTGGAGCGCGCCGCCGAAGCGCACGCGGCCGTCGAAAACCGCACCGCGGTCGGCAAAACGCTGATCCTCACCTGATCCGCGGTGGAGGGCACCTCCGGGGGAAGATGCCCTCCACCGCGACCTCAGCTCTCCGCTGCGGTGACGGTCAGCCCCTGGCTGTCGTCGGTGGTGTCGACCTTGATCTTGTCGCCCTCGCGGATCTCGCCCGCCAGCAGCTTGCGCGCCAGCTGGTCGCCGATGGCCGACTGGACCAGGCGGCGCAGCGGGCGCGCGCCGTAGACCGGGTCGAAACCGTTGAGCGCCAACCAGTCCCGCGCCGCCGGCTGGACGTCGAGGGTGAGGCGGCGCTGCGCCAGGCGGCGGCCCAGGTGATCGACCTGGATGTCCACGATGGACGTCAGCTCGTCGGTGGACAGCGAGTGGAACACCACCACGTCGTCCAGCCGGTTCAGGAACTCCGGCTTGAAGTGCTTGCGCACCACCGACATGACCGCGTCGTCGCGCTCCCGCTCCGACAGGTTCGGGTCGGCGATCGCCTGCGAGCCGAGGTTCGAGGTAAGCACCAGGATCGTGTTGCGGAAGTCCACCGTGCGGCCCTGGCCGTCGGTGAGCCGACCGTCGTCGAGCACCTGCAGCAGCACGTCGAAGACGTCCGGGTGCGCCTTCTCCACCTCGTCGAACAGCACCACCGAGTAGGGCCTGCGGCGCACCGACTCGGTCAGCTGCCCGCCCTGGTCGTAGCCCACGTAACCGGGCGGCGCACCGACCAGCCGGGCCACCGAGTGCTTCTCGGCGTACTCGCTCATGTCGATGCGGACCATCGCCCGCTCGTCGTCGAACAGGAACCCGGCCAGCGCCTTGGCCAGCTCGGTCTTGCCGACGCCGGTCGGGCCCAGGAACAGGAACGAGCCGGTGGGCCGGTCCGGGTCGGCGACCCCGGCGCGCGTGCGGCGCACCGCGTCGGACACCGCTCGCACCGCTTCGGCCTGGCCCACCACGTGGGCGCCGAGGGCCTCCTCCATGCGCAGCAGCTTCGCCGTCTCGCCCTCCAGCAGCCGCCCGGCCGGAATGCCGGTCCAGGAGCTCACCACGTCGGCGACGTCGTCGGCGGTGACCTCCTCCTGCAGCATCGCCTTGCGCTCGGACTGCGCGGCGGTGGCCGCGTCGAGCTCCTTCTCCAGCTGCGGGATCCGGCCGTAGCGCAGCTCGGCGGCCTTGCCCAGGTCGCCGTCGCGCTCGGCGCGCTCCGACTCGCCGCGCAGCTGCTCCAGCTGCGTCTTCAGGTCGCGGACCTTGTCGATGGACTCCTTCTCCTGCTGCCAGCGCGCGGTCAGCCCGGACAACTTCTCGCGGCGGTCGGCCAGCTCGGCGCGCAGCGCGGCCAGCCGCTCCAGGGAGGCGGGGTCGTCCTCCTTGGACAGCGCCATCTCCTCGATCTCCAACCGCCGCACGGCGCGCTCGACCTCGTCGATCTCCACCGGGCGCGAGTCGATCTCCATGCGCAGCCGGGAAGCGGCCTCGTCGACCAGGTCGATCGCCTTGTCCGGCAGGAAGCGCGCGGTGATGTAGCGGTCGGACAGGGTGGCGGCGGCGACCAGCGCACCGTCGGTGATCCGCACGCCGTGGTGCACCTCGTAGCGCTCCTTGAGCCCGCGCAGGATCGCCACGGTGTCCTCCGGGCTCGGCTCGCCGACCAGCACCTGCTGGAACCGGCGCTCCAGCGCGGCGTCCGTCTCGATGTGCTTGCGGTACTCGTCGAGCGTGGTCGCGCCGACCATGCGCAGCTCACCGCGCGCCAGCATCGGCTTGATCATGTTCCCGGCGTCCATCGCGCCCTCGCCGCTGGCCCCGGCGCCGACGATGGTGTGCAGCTCGTCGATGAAGGTGATGATCTGCCCCGCGGAGTCGGTGATCTCCTTGAGCACCGCCTTGAGCCGCTCCTCGAACTCGCCGCGGTACTTCGCCCCGGCCACCATCGAACCGAGGTCCAGCGCCACCACGCGCTTGCCGCGCAGCGACTCCGGCACGTCCCCGGCGATGATGCGCTGGGCCAGGCCCTCCACGATCGCGGTCTTGCCGACGCCGGGCTCACCGATGAGCACCGGGTTGTTCTTGGTGCGGCGGGAGAGCACCTGCACGACGCGGCGGATCTCGGTGTCGCGGCCGATCACCGGGTCCAGGTCGCCCTTGCGCGCCCGGTCGGTGAGGTCCTGGCCGTACTTCTCCAGGGCCTTGTAGGTGCCTTCGGGATCCGGGCTGGTCACCCGGGCCGAACCGCGCACGTTGCCGAAGGCGTCGGTCAGCGCCTCGGGCGTGGCGCCGTGCTTCTTCAGCAGGTCGGCGACGCGGCCGCCCTCGGCGGCCAGCCCGACCAGCAGGTGCTCGGTGGAGACGTACTCGTCGCCCATCTCGGTGGCCATCCGCTGGGCGTGGGTGAGCGACCGGACCGCGTCGCGGGACAGCTGCGGCGCGGACACCGTGCTCCCGCTGGCCGCGGGCAGCGCGTTGACCAGCTGCTCCAGCTCGCGGCGCACCGCGGTGGGCTCGGCGCCGACGGCGGTCAGCAGCGGTGCGGTCAGCCCGTCGCCCTGGGCGAGCAGCGCGCCGAGCAGGTGCGCCGGGCTGACGTCCGGGTTGCCGGCCACGGTCGCGGCCTGCACCGCCGAGGAGATCGCCTGCTGGGTCTTGGTCGTCGGGTTGAACGCGTCCATTCCTCACCTCGTCGCCGATGGCTCCTGCCTGGTCCATCCTGCCCTGTCCCAGGCTTGTCTACCACTGTCAACGTGAGAAAAGTTGAGCGAGTTCCGCTCAACCTCGGGAACATGGCGCGCGTCACAAACTGATTGCACTTTTAGGCAAACCCCCCTTTAGGGACTTGTCCGGGACATTTCACCCGATTTAGCTAACGCGCCATGACCACTACGACAGCGCCGGACGACCGGATCGTCCTGGCTGCCGAAGAGGGCGGCGCGCTCTCAGGCATCGAGAACGCGATCAACACGGTCTTCAACCCGATCTCCGAGGGCTTCTCCGGCATCGTCTTCGGCGAGCTCACCGTCTTCGGGGTGACCTTCCCGTGGATCGTGGCCTGGCTGGTGATCGCCGCCGCGGTGTTCACCCTCGTGTTCGGGTTCGTGCAGATCCGCTCCTTCAAGCTCGCCATCGACCTGGTGCGCGGCAAGTACAGCGAGAAGGACGCGCCCGGCGAGATCACCCACTTCCAGGCGCTCGCCTCGGCCGTTTCCGGCACCGTCGGCCTCGGCAACATCGCCGGTGTCGGCGTGGCGGTGACCGTCGGCGGCGCAGGCGCGACGTTCTGGATGATCGTCTGCGGCCTGCTCGGCATGGCCACCAAGTTCGTCGAGTGCACCCTGGGCGTGCGCTACCGCGAGATCGCCGAGGACGGCACCGTCTCCGGCGGCCCGATGCACTACCTGCGCAAGGGCATCGCCGAACGCTTCCCGAACGCGTTCGGCGTGACGCTGGGCAAGGTGCTGGCCGTGCTCGCCGCGGTCATGATCCTGTTCTTCGCCATCGCAGGCGGGAACATGTTCCAGGCCAACCAGACCTTCGCGCAGCTGCGCAACGTCACCGGCGGCGACGACGGGCTGCTCGGCTCCGACGGCGCGGCGCTGATCTTCGGCATCCTGCTGGCGGTGCTGATCGGCGCGGTGATCATCGGCGGCATCAAGTCCATCGGCGCGGTCACCAGCCGCCTGGTGCCGACCATGGGCGTGATCTACGTCGTCGCCTGCCTCATCGTCATCGGCGTCAACTACGACACGGTGCCCAGCGCCATCGGCGAGATCATCTCCGGCGCCTTCACCCCGGAGGCCGGCTTCGGCGGGCTGATCGGCGTGCTGATCATCGGTTTCCAGCGCGCCGCGTTCTCCAACGAGGCGGGCCTGGGATCGGCCCCGATCGCACACTCCGCGGTGAAGACCAGGGACCCGGCCACCGAGGGCATCGTCGCGCTGCTGGAGCCCTTCATCGACACCGTCATCGTCTGCACCATGACGGCGCTGACCATCGTCATCGCCAAGACCCAGTTCTGGACCGACGCGCAGCAGACCGTGCTCAACGGCGGCGAGACCCCGGACGGCGTCACGGTGACCTCGGAGTCCTTCGCCACCGTGCTGCCGTGGTTCCCGTACGTGCTGACCGTCGCGGTCGCCCTGTTCGCGATCTCCACGATCATCACCTGGGGCTACTACGGCCAGCGGGCGTGGCTGTACCTGTTCGGCAAGAGCAAGACCCAGGAGCGCGTCTACAACGTGGTCTTCTGCGCCTTCACCGTGGTCGGCTCGGTGCTGACCCTGGGCAGCGTGCTCGACTTCGCCGACGCGGTCCTGTTCGCGCTGGCGCTGTTCAACATCACGGGCCTGTACCTGCTGATCCCGGTGGTGAAGAAGGAGCTGGCCAGCTTCAAGACCAAGCTCCGCAACGGCGAGGTCCCGAGGGCCGAAGCGGCCGAGGAGAAGGTCTGACCGGCGTCCCGAAGCGCTCCCGCTGACGGCGCGAAACCCCGGAGCCTCCGGCGTGTCATTCCCCGACACGCCGGAGGCTCCGCAATTTCAATGGAAATCAGACCTCCGATTTCCATTGAAATTGCACGAAACCCGACGCACCCCCGGCGTGTCGGAACCCCGACACACCGACACCGTGCGCAACTTCCATTGAAATCGCAGGGAAAAGTTCCATTGAAATTGCGGGGACTCAGTCCTCGCGGACGGTCTGGACGTCGTGGGGCTCAGTCCTCGCGGGCTGTTCGGGCTTCGTGGGGGACTCAGTCCTCGCGGGCGGCTTGGATGTCGATCTCGACCTTCAGGGTCGTGCCGATGGCCGCGATTCCCGTTTGCAGGGCCTGGTTGAAGTTCATCGCGAAGTCCTCGCGGCGGAGCTGGGTGGTCGCCGTCGCCGAGGCGCGGGTGCCGCCCCACGGGTCCGGGCCCACTCCCGCGAAGCGGGTGTCCAGCCGCACCGGGCGGGTCAGCCCGCACAGCGTCAGCTCGCCGTCCAGGTCCCAGCGGTCGCCGCCGCGCTGGCGCAGCGCGGTGGAGCGGAAGGCGATCTCCGGGTGGCGTTCGACGTCCAGGAAGTCCGCGGTGCGCAGGTGGTCGTCGCGCATCCCGTTGCCGGTGTCGATGCTTGCCGCGGCGATCACCGCCTCCACAGTGGACGATTCGACCGGGTTGCCGATGCGGATCTCGCCCGCGAACTCGTTGAACCGGCCGCGGATGCTGCTGATCCCCAGGTGCCGGGCGGTGATCTGGATCGACGAGTGCACCGGGTCGATCCGCCACAGCCCCGGTGCGGGCAGGTCCGCGCCGCCCGCGCGGCGCAGCTCCACCTCGCCGAGCGTGGCGGCGGTCCCGTCGTGCACCAGCGTGGTGCGGGCGACCGGTTCGTGCCCCACCGCCGTCACGATCGCGGTGTAGGCGCCGGAGGACAGCCCGGCGGCGACCACCGAGCCCTGCGCGTCGCCCTGCACGCGGGCGACCTGGGTGCCGGTGCCGTCGATGACGGTCAGCACCGCCTCCGGGACCGGCCAGCCGTCACCGCCGCGGACGGTCGCGGTGACCGCACCGGCGCCACCGGCCTGCTGTTGGCCGAGATCCATCGAGAACATCTCCTAAGAGCGTGAAGATCGGGCGGTGGCGGGGCCGGCGGCCCCACCACCGTTCGCTCAGTCGGTCTCCGGGTAGCCGAGCTCGACGTCGTGCGTGCTCGCCTCGCCCGCGAGCCGCAGCGAGCTGGCGACCGGCGGATAACCGGTGGCGATCACCGTGTACTCGCCGTCGGGCAGGTCGGTGAAGGTGTAGTTGCCGTCGACGTCGGTGGTGGCCGCGCCGACGACCGCACCGCCGGAGTTCAGCAGCGTCACCCGCGCGTCCGGCACCGCGACGCCGAGGCTCGCCGACCGGACGACGCCGGTCAGCTGCGCGCCGCTCTGCAGCACCACGTCCGCCGTGGTCTGCTCGCCGTCGGCCACGGTGACCGAGCTGGCCACCGGCCGGTAGTTCGGCGCGGTGACGGTCAGCGCGTAGGAGCCGCCCACCAGGTCGCCGAACGCGTAGTGCCCGTCCGCGGCGGTCGCCGTGGTGGCCACGACCTCGCCCCGCACGTCGGTGAGCACCACCATCGCCCCGGCGACGCCGACGCCGCCGACGTGCACCAGGCCGACGAGGCGGCCGGCGCCGAGCAGCTGGACGTCGTGGCGCACCGGGCGGTCGCCGACCACCACCATCGACGCGGTGGGCTGGTAGCTGCCGCCGGAGGCGATCAGCACGTAGGTGCCGCCGTGCGCCACCGACAGCTGGAACTGCCCGTCCTGGTCGGTGCGGGCCCGCTCGACCTGCCGCCCGTTGGCGTCGGTGAGGGTGAGCACCACGCCGCCGACCGGGCTGCCCGCGGAGTCCTGCACGGTGCCGTGCACGTGCAGCCCGGCACCGCCGAGTTCACCGGCCAGATGCCTGCCGTTGGTTGCGTAGCGACGCGGCGCCACCGGCTCTGACCAGGCCTCGGAGCGCCTGTCCACAGAGTTGTCCACAGGCTCGGCGTTCAGTGGCACCTGCGGAGAGCCGTTGGTCGCGGCCGAGTTGTCCACAGGGCGGGTGGGGTTGTCCACAGCGTTCTCGTGCGCGGCCACCGCAACCGCCTCCCTTTCCTCGTGACTGTCGATCGTGGTCCGCAGCGGCGTCTCCCGGAGGAACAGCACCGCCACGAAGGTGACCACCGCGACGCAGGCGGAGATGAAGAAGATGTCGCCGATCGCGTCGCCGTAGGCGGCCCGGACGATGACCTGGATCGGCTCCGGCAGGCCGTCGATGTTCAGCGTGCCGCCGCCGCTGCCACCCGCCGCCTGCGCGGCGCCGGGGATCTTGGCCAGGCCCTGCACGATGTAATCCGACACCTGGGTGGCCAGCACCGCGCCGAGCACCGAGACGCCCGCCGAACCGCCCAGGGTCCGGAAGAAGGTGACCACCGAGGTCACCGAGCCCATGTCCCGCGCGCTGGTCGCGTTCTGCACCGCCAGCACCAGGTTCTGCATCAGCATGCCGACGCCGGTGCCCATCAGGAACAGGTAGACGCCGACCAGCCACAGGTTCGTCTCGTGGTCCATGGTGCTCAGCAGCCACATCGCCGCGACCATCACGACCGACCCGGCCACCAGGAACGGCTTGATCTTGCCGGTGACCCGGGAGATCACCTGGCCGGAGATGGTCGAGGACAGGAACATCCCGCCGACCATCGGCAGCGTCATCAGCCCGGCCTCGGTCGGCGTCATGCTGCGCGAGATCTGGAAGTACTGGCCGAGGAACACCGAGCCGCCGAACATCGCGGTGCCGACCGCGACGGTGCCGATGGTGGCCAGCGTGACCGTCGGGTTGCGGAACATCCGCAGCGGCACGATCGGCTCGCTGACCCGCGACTCGATGATCACCGCGATGATCAGCGCCAGCACGCCGCCGCCGACGTAGGCCGCGGTCTCCGCCGACCACCACTCGAACGACTTGCCCGCCAGCGAGACCCACACCAGCAGCAGGCTCACGCCGCCGACCAGGAACAGCGCGCCGAACCAGTCGATCTTGACCGGGCGCTTGATGACCGGCAGCTTCAGCGTGCGGCCGAGCACGATGAACGCGATCACCGCGATCGGCACGGTCACCCAGAAGCACCAGCGCCAGCCCAGCCAGGCGGTGTCCACGATGACGCCGCCGACCAGCGGGCCGCTGACCGTGGCCACCGCGAAGGTGGCGCCGATGTAACCGCTGTAGCGGCCGCGGTCGCGCGGCGAGACCATCGCCGCGATCACGACCTGGATCAGCGCCTGCAGACCGCCCATGCCGATGCCCTGCAGGGCCCGGAAGCCGATCAGCGTCTCCATCGACTGCGCGAAGCCGCCCGCCACAGAGCCGACCGTGAAGATCACGATGGCCAGCTGGTAGAGCAGCTTCTTGCTGAACAGGTCGGAGAGCTTGCCCCAGATCGGGGTGGACGCGGTGGAGGTCAGCAGCATCGCGGTGACCACCCACGTGTACTGGCCCTGGGTGCCGTTCAGGTCGGCGATGATGCGCGGCAGCGCGTTGGACACGATGGTCGAGCTGAGGATGGCGACCAGCAGCGCCAGCATCAGCCCGGACATCGCCTCCATGATCTGCCGGTGCGACATCGGCGATTCGTCGGCGGACCCGTGCGCATCCCGTCGGGCCGGCGCGTCCCGCACCGTCTCCGTCGAGCTCGTCATCGAGTTCCTTCCCTGGTAGCGGGGTCTGCGTGGCAGATCCCCTCGTCGATCGTGTGGCGGCGGATGTCGTCCATGGCGTCCCCCAGCAGCCGGCCGAGCTCGCGGACCTTCGCGTCCTCCCAGCCCTCCAGCGCGTTGGCGATCCACTCCGCCTTCCTGCGTTCGAGTTCGGCCACCGCGCGCTCGCCCTCCGGGGTGGCGCGCAGCAGCGACACCCGCCGGTCGGCGGGGTCGGGTCGGCGGCTGATCAAGCCGGCCTGTTCGAGCTGGCCCACCTGCCTGCTCACCACGGAGGCGTCGACGATGCGGTGGTGGGCGAGGTCGGAGGCCCGGCATTCACCGCGGAAGACGAGCTCGGCGAGCAACCCGGCCGCGGCGTAGGGCACCTCCTGATCGCCGAAGTACCCCCGTTGCAGAGCAACCTGCTTGAGCCCCATCAACGCCCGGAGCGGGCGGAGCAGTTCACCGCAGGTCTCGAGTGTCGGTCCCATGCGAACCCAATCCTTTAGTTGCTGCACGCAACCATAACCTCATTTGGTTGTAGCACGCAACTTGTCTGCCTGTGACCCCGAGCACCGATGTCGAGTCACTCGACATGTCGACTGCTTCGACATACGATCCCGGCATGTCAGACGCCCGGGAGACCGAACGCCTCGCCGCCCTCTCCGCCCTCATCGGGTGGGCGGATCGCCGGGAACGCTTCGCCGAGGAGCGCGCCGACCTCGTCGCCGCCGCGTGGCGCAGCGGCTCCCGCAACGTCGCGGAACTCGCCCGGCTGGCGCGGGTTTCGCGCGACACCATCTACGCCGACCTCAAAGCCCGGAACATCGACACCTCGGCCCGCGCCCAAGACCCGGTCAGCACGGCGGTTCCGGGCGCACCGCTGCAGGCGGAGTCCGTGCGCCCGCTCGCGCAGCTCGTCGACGCGGTGGCCCGCCCGGCGTACGGCCGCGCGCCGGACGACGGGCTCGCCCAGATCACCGCCAGCGCCGGCCGAGCCCTGCAAGCGGTGGCCGACGCCCTGGACCCGCCCACCGACCAGGGCCCGGGCTGGACGCGGACCGAGCTGATGCACGGGCTGGCGGACACGGGCGCCTCGATCACCCGCGCAGCTCATCGCGAGCTGGCGGCGAGCCAGGACCCCGACGAACTCGCCGAGCGGACCGACCACCTCCACCGCTCCGCGCTGCACCGCGGCAGGGACGCCGCGGCCGAGCGGGCCGACGTGGTCGTCGCACTGCCGACCGGCGAGTCGATCACCGTCCGGCTGGGCCGCGATCACGGGTGGACGACGCTGAGCGGCGACAGCCCGCTGCTGACCGGCGAGATCGACGGGCTGGACCACCTGGAGGTGCAGCACGCGCTGGCCGTCTTGAGCCGGGTGATCACCCGCAAGCTCGACGAAGCGGCCTTCGTCGAGACGCGCGAGGACGCGCTACCGGGAGGACCGCCGGTGCGGCAGCGGATCATCCCGTCGAACGAGGACCAGCCGCCCGCGGGCCGCATCCGCGAGGTCGACGGCACTGCGATCGGCTCCGTTTCCCCTGGTCAGCGCCCGTGAGCACTTTGGGGTGCCATAGCCCCACAAAACACTCACGGCCTGCAACCAGCGGAAACGGTGCGCCCAGCAGGGCCGATCCGGCGCGGAACCGGGTCTCGGCGCCCGCGCGGGACGAGATCGGGCGTCACATCATCGCGTTGAGCTTGGCCAGCAGGCGGGCCAGGTCCTTGAGGTCCTGAGTGGTCCAGCTGGCGAACTGGCCGTGCAGGTGCTTGCGGCGTTCGGCGCGCACCTGGGCCAGGCGTTCGCGGCCGAGGTCGGAGAGCTGGATGCGGCGGGCTCGGCCGTCGTCCGGGTCCGGCACCCGCTCCAGCAGGTCCAGCTCCACCAGGGTCGCGATCTGGCGGCTGACCGTCGACTTGTCGAGGCCGGTGCGGCCGGCCACGTCCATGCCGCGCAGCGGTCCCGCGTCGTCGATCATCAGCAGCAGGCTGTAGGAGGCCGGGTCCAAATCCGGGTGCACGTGCGCCGCCACCGTGGTGGAGAGGTTGCGGGCGCGGCGGAACATCATGACCAGCTCGCGCTCGACGGTCTCCGCCGCGGAGCGCCGGTCCACGCCTTCCTCGCGCACCCCGTCGGTCGCCCGCGCCTCGTCCTGCTCGATCACAGCTCTCCCGCCCGCGCCTCCACCTGCCGAAGGCACACCCGCAGCACCGATGAAGCCCCACGGTAGTCCGTTTCGCCCCACTCTAGGAGGCCGTGCTCGAACTCCTGCGGCCCACCGGCGATCAGCCGGCCCAGACGGGTTCGGCGTGGTGCCAGGGCCGCGGCGTGCCCTTGGCCTCGAAGTAGTCGCCGCCCTTGCGCTTGCCGTCGTCGGTGCTCCAGCTCCGCTGGCGCAGCACCGGGACCATCCGCGGGATGTGCTTGCGGCAGTGGATGTAGGCCTCCTCGACCTGCACGACGACCCACCGCTCGGGGGTGCGGCCGCGGGCGAAGTCGGCGGGCAGCGCGGGGTGGATCGCGCGCAGGTCGGCGTCCTCGACGATGCGGGCCTTGCCGTTGAGGTGCAGGCCGATCAGGTCGGTCACGAAGTCCACCAGCAGGATGCCGATGTGCGGGTTCTCGCTGATGTTGCCGAGGCTGGCCAGCACGCCGTTGCCGCGGTACTCCGGGTAGCAGACGTGCCGGTCGTCGAGCACCTCGATGAAGCCGGGCGTGCCTGCGCGCAGGCTCGAATCGCACTCGCCGCGGGCGTCGGCGGTGGCGATGAAGGCCATGTCCATCCGCCCGATGAACTCCTTCATCTGCGGGTTGAGGTGGTCCAGGACCTGGTCGTCGTAGAACTTGCGGGCGCGCTTCTCGCTGCCGTAGGCCCGCTGGAGGAGGTGCTCGCCCTTCGAACCGGGCAGCTGCACCTGGTGCTCTTCCTCGACGAACGGGTCGCGGGGCACGGCGTCGAACGAGTGGTGCTGGAGGGGAGTGGTGCCCTGCCAGGAGGGCTTGCGGGCGGGCTCGTCGGACAGCTCCAGGGCTAAGAGCGCCTCATCGGCGGTACCGCTCGGGGTCGGGTCGGGGCTCACGCGGCTCACCGTGTCACGCCTTCCTCTCCACTCACAGAGGTGGATACTAGGTTCCCCCGACCGGTTATTGCACTATCTACGAGTAGTAGTTAAGAAACACTCAAAAGTGGCATCAAGGCAGACGTTCCCAAGGCCCCGGGTTAGGGTCGGCCCAGTGTCGGGGGACGCAAGCCAGTAGCGGTGCACCTGTGCCGGGTACCGCCGCCAACGTGGAGAAGACTGCACCCGAACCATGACAGCGAACGCCGTACTGAGCCCCGGACCATCCCCGAACGAGCCGTCCTCATCAGGTGTGAGCAAGATGGTCCGCCTGATCCGGGAGAGCTTCGAGGTCGTCGAACCGCAGATCGACGACGTCGCCAAGTTCTTCTACGGGATGCTCTTCAGCCTCTCCCCGGCCACCCGCGAGCTGTTCGCGGTGAACATGGAGGTGCAGCGCAGCCGCCTGCTGCGGGCGCTCGTGCACGTCATCCAGATGGTCGACAAGCCCGATGAGCTGCTGCCGTTCCTGCACCAGCTCGGCCGCGACCACCGCAAGTTCGGCGTGGTCGCCGACCACTACGAGGCGGTGGGCACCGCGCTGCTGGCCTCGATCAAGAAGCACGCCGGCGACGCCTGGAACGACACCGTCGAGCGGGCCTGGGCGGAGGCCTACACGGTGATGGCCTCGGCCATGACCGAGGCGGCCGCCGCCGACGACGGTCCGGCCTGGTACACCGGCGAGATCATCCACCACGAGCGGCTGAGCTGGGACGTCGCGGTGATCCGCGTCCAGACCGACCACCCGGTGCCCTACCTGCCCGGGCAGTACGTGAGCGTGGAGGTGCCGCAGCGGCCCCGGCTGTGGCGCTACCTGACCCCGGCCAACGCGCCCGCCGAGGACGGGATCATGGAGTTCCACGTCCGCTCGGTGGAGGGCGGCTGGGTGAGCCGCGCGCTGGTCGGGCACGCCCGCATCGGCGACCAGTGGCGGATCGGTTCGCCGATGGGCCGGATGACGGTGGACCGGGAGACCTCCCCGGACGTGCTGATGATCGCCGGCGGCACCGGCGTCGCCCCGATGCGGGCGATCGTCGACGAGCTGGCCCAGTACGGCGAGAACCCCCGCGTCCAGCTGTTCTACGGCGGCCGCACCCGCGAGGACCTCTACGACCTGGAGAACCTCCAGCGGATCGCGATGCACAACCCGTGGCTGACGATCACGCCGGTGCTGGAGGACGACCCGAACATCACCGGCGTCGAGCACGGCACGCTCCCCGAGGTCGTCACCCGCTTCGGCGCCTGGCAGGACTGGGACGTCCTGGTCAGCGGCTCGCCGGGGATGCTCCGCGCAACGGTCTCCCAGATGCTGGTCGCGGGCACGCCCCTCGACCGAATCCGCTACGACCCGTTCACGTTGGACTGAGTCCCGGCCTCGTCCCGGACGGCAGTGCGAGGGCGAGTCGCACTGCCGAAAACGACTGACGCCGCCTGACCGTGCTCCAGACGTGCGATCGCCCCACCGCCTCGGTCCGGCGGTGGGGCGATCGTGGCTTCGTCAGCGCTTCTTGCGGTTCGGCTTCCAGACGACCAGCGCGGTCTCCTGGCGGACCGGGACCAGGTCCCGGCGGTAGGAGGCGTGGATCTGGGCCGCCGCCTGCTCGGCCGCGACGTGCGCCGCGGCGACCTCTTCCGCCAGTTCCTGGACCTTCGCGCGCAGCGCGTCGACCTCGTTCTCCAGGTCGATGATCCGCTTGATCCCGGCCAGGTTGACGCCTTCCTCCTGGGAGAGGCGCTGGACCTCGCGCAGCAGCGCGATGTCGCGCAGGGAGTAGCGACGGCCGCCCGCCGGCGTCCGGCCGGGCGACACCAGGCCCAGCCGGTCGTAGCTGCGCAGGGTTTGCGCGTGCAGGCCGGAGAGCTGGGCGGCCACCGAGATCACGAACATCGGCGTGTCCTCGTCCGCCCCCGGTGGGAACCCGAAGCCCGGATCGGTTGTGCGGCGACCGGCCATGACTACCCTCCGAGCAACTCGTTCAGGTCCCGACGCGGATCGTGGTCGGCGGTCGCCTTCGCGTAGTCCGCCAGCGCTTCAGCCGCCTTGTCGTCCAACTTGGACGGGATGGCGACCTGCAGCGCGACCAGGAGATCCCCGCTGCTGCCGTCCTTCTTGCCCACTCCCTTGCCGCGCACCCGGAAGGTCCGGCCGCTGCTGGTCCCGGCCGGGACCTTCAGCGAGACCTTCCCGTCGAGCGTCGGCACCGTCAACGTAGTGCCCAGCGCCAGCTCCGGGAAGGTCACCGGCACCGTGATCGTCAGATCATCACCGGAACGTCCGAACACCCGGTGCGGTTTGACGTGCACCTTCACGTAGAGATCACCGGAGGCAGCGCCCTGCCTGCCCGGTTCGCCCTGGCCCGCCAGCCTGATCCGCTGCCCGTCGGACACCCCGGCCGGGATCCGCACCGTCAGCGTGCGGCTGCGGGTGCTGACCCCCTCACCGGCGCAGTCCGGGCACGGGTCGTCGATCAGCTGGCCGCGACCGCGGCAGTCCGGGCACGGCTCGCTGAACGCGAACGCGCCCTGGTTGCGGGTGACCAGCCCGGTGCCCGAGCAGGTTCCGCAGGTGCGCGGCCGGGTGCCCGGCTTGGCCCCCGAACCGCGGCAGGTCTGGCAGGTCGCCGGGCTGGACAGCCGCAGCGGCACGGTGGCACCGCGCACCGCCTCGGTGAAGTCGATGCGGACCTCGGTTTCCACGTCGGCGCCGCGCTTGGGCCGGTTGGCCGTGGTCGAACCGGGCCGGCGGTTGCCGAACAAGCCGCCGAACAGGTCGCCCAGCCCACCGGCGCCGCCCTGACCGGCACCGCCGAAGAGGTCACCGATGTCGAAGCCGCCCTGGCCGCCGCCACCGAACCCGCCGAACCCGCCGTGCCCGGCACCGCCGCCGAACCCGCCGGCACCGAACAGCCGACGGGCCTCGTCGTACTGCTTGCGCTTGTCCGGGTCGGACAGCACGCCGTAGGCCTCGGAGACGGACTTGAACTTCGCCTCCGCCCGGGCGTTGCCGGGATTGGCGTCCGGGTGGTTCTCCCGTGCCAGCTTCCGGTACGACTTCTTGATCTCGTCCGCCGAAGCGTCGGAGGAGACGCCCAGCTCGGCGTAGAAATCCTTGTCGAGCCATTCCCTGGCGCTCACCGGACGCCTCCTCTCTCGCTCCTGATCAACCCTGCTCGGCCTGGTTCTCGTCGGCGGCGGCCGCCGGTTCGTGGTCGGTCACCGCGACCATGGCCGGCCGCAGCACCCGGTCGGCGAACCGGTAGCCGCGACGCAGCACGGCGGTCACGGTCGGGCCGCTCACCTCCGGGGAGGTGCTGTGCTGCACCGCCTCGTGCACGGACGGGTCGAACTCGTCGCCCTCCGCGCCGAACGCTTCCAGACCGGCCGAGTTCAACGTCGTGACCAGCTTGTCGGCCACGGCCTTGAACGCACCGTTGAGGTCGCCGTGCGCCTCGGCCCGCTCCAGGTCGTCCAGCACCGTCAGCAGGTCACCGGCCACCGAGGCCTTGGCCCCGGCGATCACCGACTCGCGGTCGCGTTCCACCCGCTTGCGGTAGTTCGCGTACTCCGCGGTGACCCGCTTGAGGTCGGCGGTGAGCTCGTCGACCTGCTGCTGCAGACCGGCGGACTCGCCCTGCGCCGGTTCGGCGGCGGAGTCGGACTCCGCAGCCGTCCCGGCCTCGGCGACGGCCTCGTCGAGGGTGCCGGAGATGCTGTCGGGCACCTGCGCCTCTTCTCCGTTCGGAGCGGGGGCCCGGCGCTGGCCGGTCTCGGGGTCGATGCGACGCCGATCCCGGACCACCACCGGCTCCTGCTCGCCTTCGTTGCGCGACATCTCGGACCGGTCCGCTGTCACTTCTTCTTCTCGTCCTCGTCGTCGACGATCTCGGCATCCACCACGTCATCGGCACCGGAGGCCTTCGAGCCCGCGGCGTCGTCCGCGGCACCCGCGCCCGGCGCACCGGCACCCGCCGCCGCGTTGGCACCGGCGTCGGCGTAGAGCGCCTGGCCGAGGGCCTGGGACTCGGTGGCCAGCTTCTCCACCGCGGCGGAGATGGCGGCGACGTCCTCGCCCTTGAGCGCCTCGTTGACCTCGTCGATCGCGGACTTGACCTTGTCCTTGACCTCGCCGGGCAGCTTCTCGTCGTTCTCCTTGAGGACCTTCTCGGTCTGGTAGACGAGGGTCTCGGCCTGGTTGCGGGCCTCGGCCTCCTCGCGACGCTTCTTGTCCTCGTCGGCGTGGGCCTCGGCGTCCTTGACCATCCGCTCGATGTCGTCCTTCGGCAGCGCGGAGCCGCCGGTGATCGTCATCGACTGCTCCTTGCCGGTGCCGAGGTCCTTGGCGGAGACGTGCACGATGCCGTTGGCGTCGATGTCGAAGGTGACCTCGATCTGCGGCATGCCGCGCGGCGCCGGCGGGAGGCCGGTGAGCTCGAACATGCCGAGCTTCTTGTTGTGCGCGGCGATCTCGCGCTCGCCCTGGAACACCTGGATCTGCACCGACGGCTGGTTGTCGTCGGCGGTGGTGAAGGTCTCGGAGCGCTTGGTCGGGATCGTGGTGTTGCGCTCGATCAGCTTGGTCATGATGCCGCCCTTGGTCTCGATGCCCAGGGACAGCGGGGTGACGTCGAGCAGCAGGACGTCCTTGACCTCACCGCGCAG
>NZ_FNVB01000007.1 GCF_900108315.1 Saccharopolyspora kobensis
TGGTTGTTTGATCGGATACTTGATAAAGAGAATATGTGTGTCATCTGCTGTGATGATGATCTGAGGTTTCCTGCCCTGTTGGGTGGGGGTGAGGGTTGTCGGTGGCGATGGCGGGGAGGGTCCGCCCGGTCCCATTCCGAACCCGGTAGCTAAGCTCCCCAGCGCTGATGGTACTGCACTCGACAGGGTGTGGGAGAGTAAGACACCGCCGACACACTACTGAGAAGGGCCCCGTTCCCGGACGTATTCGTCCAGGGAACGGGGCCTTTCTGCTGTTCCCGACAACACCCCACCGAAACACCGACCGCGATTTCGAACGGGGAGTGGTGGGACTTCGGCGTTCCAGGTCGTACGCTGACGGCATGGGTGGTGTGCGGATTCTCATTGTGCAGCCGTCGAGAACGGATCCTCCGGGACCCCTCGCGGAATGGCTGGTCACGGCCGGCGCCGAGATCGATGTCGTTCTGCCCGCCGAGCAGGAGTTGCCCGCCGACTTCAGCGAGCACCAGGGGATCGTCGTGCTCGGTGGCGAGATGGGTGTTTACGACGACGCGCAGCACCCGTGGCTGGCCGACGTCCGGGCGTTGCTCAGCAAGGCCGTGGGTGGGCGGGTTCCGGTCTTGGCGCTGTGCCTGGGGGCCCAGCTGCTGGCCGCTGCCACCGGGGGCCAGGTGCGGGCGGCTCGCAAGGGACCGGAAGTCGGCACGTTGCTGATCGCCAAGCGCGATGTCGCGGCGGAGGATTCGCTGTTCGGGCCGGTTCCCCTGACCCCGGACGTCCTCCAGTTCCACACCGACGAGGTGTCGGTCCTGCCGCCCACGGCCCAGTTGCTGGCTTCCTCGCCGAAGTGCGAGAACCAGCTCTTCCGGGTCGGGGAGTGCGCTTACGGGCTGCAGTTCCACATCGAGACGACGACGGACCTGGTGCTGAACTGGGCGGAGCTGTCACCTGACGTGGCGGCCGCGGCGCGGCCCGGTCAGCTCGAACCGGAGCACCTCGAGGAGTTCCACGCGGATCTGGCCGAGACCTGGCAGCCGGTGGCGGAGCGCTTCGTGCGCTTCGTGGGAACCGCGCCGGAGGAGCGCAAGGCCAGCAGATTCCTGCCGCTGGCGTGATCATGGCCAGGTCGGGTCCGCACCGGCACGTGGCGCGGACTACGGTCGAGTAATGGCCAACAGCAACTCGTCGCGCTCGGGTTCGGTGCCGTCTCCCGCTCGGTACGGGTTCACCGATGCGTCACGTGCTGAGGCTCAGCTGCGCCGCGCCGGCTGGTGGTCGGACCGCGGTCCGGAGGAGGCCGAGCCGATCGTGGCCGCGCTGTCGCGGACTCCCGATCCGGATCTGGCGTTGCACTCCCTGGACCGGTTCCGGGATGCCGCGGAGGCGGAGTGGGCGGAGTTCTCCCGTGCGCTGGTGGACGATCCGGGGCTGCGCGCTCGGCTGTTCGGCGTCTTCGGCGCTTCCACCGCCTTCGCCGACCACCTGGCGGCGCACCCGGATGATTGGCAGCGGCTGCGCTCGGGCGCGGACATCGCCAGAACGCTGGAAGATCGCACGGCGGTGCTCCTGGCGGCGGTCGGTGCCGAGGGAAGCGGTGATCCTGGGACGCCCGGTGGCCCGGTCGCCGAGCTGCACGGGCCTGATGCGGTCAGCGCGCTGCGCCGGGCTTATCGCGGACTGCTGATGGACGTCGCCGGGCAGGACATGGCCAGTATCGTCGACCCCTCCCTGCCCAAGCTGCTGTACGAGGACGTGGCCGCGACGTTGTCGGACGTGGCCGTCGCGGCTCTGCGCGCGGCGTTGTCGGTCGCGGTGGCCGAGTTGAAGCTCTCCGGCGTGACGGAGGTGCCGCGGCTGGCGGTGATCGCGATGGGCAAGTGCGGTGGCCGGGAGCTGAACTACGTCAGCGATGTCGACGTCGTGTTCGTGACCGGCGACGAAGCGGAGGTTCCGGCCGCGATCCGGTTGGCCAGCCTCATGATGCGGGTGGCCGGGCCCGCTTTCTTCGAAGTCGACGCGGCCCTGCGCCCGGAGGGCAAGGCCGGGGCGCTGGTGCGGACTCTCGACGGGCACCTCAGCTACTACCGCCGGTGGGCGCGCACGTGGGAGTTCCAGGCGCTGCTCAAGGCTCGTCCGGTGGCCGGGGACGCGGAACTCGGCGCTGACTACCTCGCTGCGGTGCAGCCGCTGGTGTGGACGGCGGCGGAGCGCGAGGGCTTCGTGGCCGATGTTCGCTCGATGCGGCGCCGGGTCGAGGACCACGTGCCCTCCGAGCTGTCCGAGCGGGAGCTCAAGCTCGGTCGTGGCGGGTTGCGCGACGTGGAGTTCGCCGTGCAGCTGCTGCAGATGGTTCACGGCCGCAGCGACGACTCGCTCCGTCCGACGTCTACATTGGATGCTTTGCGGGCCTTGGGCGAAGGCGGGTACGTGGCTCGCACCGATGCCGCGGACCTGGTGGATTCCTACCGGTTCCTGCGCACCGTCGAGCACCGGTTGCAGCTGCGGCAGCTGCGCCGGACGCACCTGTTCCCGGCTTTCGACGACGCCGAGGCGCTGGGTGTGCTGGCGCGGGCGGCCGGATTGCGCTCGAGCGGGCGCAACACGGCGGCGCAGGCGCTGGTGGCGGAGTTCCGGCGGCACAGCAACCGGGTTCGGCGGCTGCACGAGAAGCTGTTCTACCGGCCGCTGCTGGAAGCGGTCGCGAAGGTGCCCACCGCGGCGCTGCGCCTGACGACCTCGGCCGCGGTGGAGCGGTTGGCCGCACTCGGTTACACCTCGCCGGAGGGCGCGTTGCGCCACATCGGTGCTTTGACCTCGGGAGTGTCCCGGCGGGCCAGCATCCAGGGCACGCTGTTGCCGATGCTGCTGGATCTGCTGGCGAACACCCCCGACCCCGACGGCGGGTTGCTCGCGTACCGCAAGGTGTCCGAGGCGTTGGCGGAAACTCCTTGGTACCTGCGGTTGTTGCGCGACGAGGGCGTGGTGGCCGAGCGGCTCGCGCAGTTGCTCGGCACCTCGAAGCTGGTTCCGGAGCTGCTGGTGCGGGCGCCGGAAGTGCTGCGGCTGTTGTCCGACACACCGGCGCTGGCCGGACGCGATCCGATGGAGGCCTCGGTTTCGCTGCGAAGCACCGTCGCGCGCTACTCGGAGCCGGGGAGAGCCGTCGCCGCGGCGCGTTCGCTGCGGCGTCACGAGCTGCTGCGCATCGCCTGCGGTGATCTGCTCGGCCTGGTCGAGCCGGCCGCGGTGTTCCACGCGCTGTCCAACATCTGGGCCGCGGTGCTGGAATCCGCGCTGGACGTGTCGATCCGGGACACCGCGAAGGCGACCGGCGACGTCCCGGCGCGGATCGCGGTGATCGGAATGGGACGGCTGGGCGGCGCGGAACTCGGTTACGGCTCCGACGCCGACGTGATGTTCGTGTGCGAGCCGGTGGCCGGCGCGGAGGAGACGACGGCGGTTCGGTTCGCGACCGCGGTCGTCGAGCAGGTGCGGCGGTTGTTGGGAGCGCCGAGCCAGGACCCGCCGCTGGAGGTCGACATCGACCTGCGGCCGGAAGGACGTCAGGGCGCACTGGTGCGCACGCTGGACTCCTACCTCGCGTACTACCGGCGGTGGGGCGAAGCGTGGGAGGCGCAGGCGTTGCTGCGCGCGCGGCACGTCGCAGGCGATCAGGACCTGGGCGAGCGGTTCTGCCGGGCCATCGATCCGATCCGGTACCCGGAGGGCGGGCTCGACGAGGCCAAGGCGCGGGAGATCCGGCGGATCAAGGCGCGGGTGGATTCCGAGCGGCTGCCGCGCGGTGCGGATCCGGCGACGCACACCAAGCTCGGCCGCGGTGGTCTGGCCGACGTGGAGTGGACGTTGCAGCTGCTGCAGCTGCAGCACGCCCACGAGCACCCGGAGCTGCGCACGACATCGACGCTGGACGGGCTGCGCGCGGCGACCGAGGCAGGCGTGCTGGACGCCGGCGATGCCGATGAGCTGGCGGAGGCCTGGACGCTGGCGATGCGCGTGCGCAACGCGGTGATGCTGGTCCGGGGCAAGCCGGGCGACCAGCTGCCGAAGCAGACGCGGGAGCTCAACGCGGTGGCCGCCGCGCTGGGATATCCGGCGGAGGTGGACACCGGGGAGGTCGTCGACGACTACCTCCGCGTCACCCGGCACGCCCGCGCTGTGGTGGAGCGGGTGTTCTACGGGGCCTGAGCTCCTAGGGTGGTGGTCATGATCGATCTTCGTCGTGCCCGGGAAGAAGACCATCCGGAGATCGTGGCGGCCATCCAGCGGTGGTGGTCGGACTCGCGCAGCCCGGAAGCCGCTCGCGAGCTGTCGCTGCTCGTGCCCCGGCTGTTCCTGCAGCACTTCGCCGGAACCAGCCTGGTCGCCGAGCAGGACGACCGGATGGCGGGCTTCCTGATCGGTTTCGGCTCCGCCGACCGCGCCGCGGACGCCTACATCCACTTCGTCGGGGTCGACCCGGAGCTGCGCCGGTCCGGGCTCGCGCGCCGCTTGTACGGGGAATTCTTCGCCGCGGCCGCTCGCGCCGGGCGCACCCGCGTGCACTGCGTCACCTCACCGGCCAACACCGGTTCGATCGCCTTCCACCGGAGCATGGGTTTCGAGCTCATCGGTGGCGATGCCGAAATCGGCGGAATTCCGGTGCACCGCGATTACGACGGCACCGGCCACGACCGCGTTTGCTTCGTGCGGGATATCGATCCGGCCGAATTCCGCTGAGCCGCGGGCAGGCCGCCGAATGCTCTGAAAGGCGCAATGCTGCCGGGCATTCGCGGTTCTCCGCCGCGCGGTGGATCGTGCCGGGCGCTCGTCGCCGTTTCCCCTTTCAGCGGGCGGAACCGAGCGCTTCATTTCCGGCTCGGTCAAAGTGTTTTCGCGCTGTCCGGCGCGCAGAACGCCCCGGAAAACCGCAATGGTTTCGGCGAACCCGGTCGGCGGTCCCCGATTGCCGAATTCGCCAGTACCCTGCGCAGGAAGGCAGGGCGGCGAACAGGGGACTGCCGATGTCCGAGGACTTCGAAGTGCTCGTCGACCGGCAGGCGCTGTGCGGGGCGAGCCCGTTGTGGATGCCCGCGCTCAATTGCGTGCACTGGGTGGATCTGCTGCGCCGGGAATTGCACACCTTCCACCGCGATTCCGGCAGCGATGAAGTGCGCGTGCTGCCGGGGCCGGTGACGGCCTTGGGCGCGACCCGGCAAGGACAGCTGATCGCCGCCGCCGGGCGCGGGTTCGCCCGGGTGCACCTCGGGCGCTCGGCGCTGGAACCGGTTGTCCAGGTGCGCAACGGCGATCGCATGGGCGTGGGCGCCTGCGATCCGGCCGGTCGGTTCGTGGCGGGCACCCAGACGCACTCCCGCGAGCTGCAGGGCAGCGCGCTGTACGTGCTCGACGGGGACCGGGCGCGGCTGCTGGTCGACGGGGTGACGGCGGCGGGCGGCGTGGCGTGGAGCCCGGACGGCAGCCGGATGTACCTGGTCGACGCGCGCACCATCTGGGCCTACGACTACGACCCGGAACGCGCGCTGGCGGTCTCCGGACGGCAGTGGGTGGCGTGCGCCGAAGCGGAGGGCGAGCCGGAGGGGATCGCGGTGGACGCCGAGGGCTGCGTCTGGGTCGCGATGCACTGGACCGGGCGGATCCACCGGTACGCGCCGGGCGGAGATCTCGAAACCGTCCTGTGGGCGCCGACCCGGCGGATCACCAGCCTGGCCTTCGGCGGTTCGCGGCTGGAGGAGATGTACGTGACCTCGGCCTGCTACGGCTACGACGAGCTGGCGCTCCTCGACGACCCGTGCGCCGGTGCCCTGCTGCGCTTCAAGCCCGGTGTGCTCGGAGCCGCGCTGCAGCCCTGGCAGGGCATCTGACCCGCTGTTAACAGCGGATGCCGGGATCGGCTGAAAACGCCGGTGGCCCGCCAGCCGGAGCTGACGGGCCACCACGCGTTCAGCGCATCACACGTCGAAGTACAGCGAGAACTCGTGCGGGTGCGGGCGCAGGCGGATCGGGTCGATCTCGTCCTCGCGCTTGAGCCGGATCCAGGTCTCGATCAGGTCCGGGGTGAACACGCCGCCCTCGAGCAGGAAGTCGTGGTCGGCTTCCAGGTTGTCGATCGCCGCGGCCAGGTTGTCCGGGACGGTCGGCACGTTCTTGGCCTCTTCCGGCGGAAGCTCGTAGAGGTCCTTGTCGATCGGCTCGGCGGGCTCGATCTTGTTCTTGATGCCGTCCAGGCCGGCCATCATCATCGCGGCGAACGCCAGGTACGGGTTGCCGGACGGGTCCGGGCAGCGGAACTCGACGCGCTTGGCCTTCGGGTTCGCACCGGTGATCGGGATGCGCATGCAGGCCGACCGGTTGCGCTGCGAGTACACCAGGTTCACCGGGGCCTCGTAGCCCGGCACCAGGCGGTGGTAGGAGTTCACCGTCGGGTTGGTGAAGGCCAGCAGGCTCGGCGCGTGGTGCAGGATGCCGCCGATGTAGTGGCGGGCCATGTCCGACAGCCCGGCGTAACCGGCCTCGTCGTAGAACAGCGGGCTGCCGTCCTTCCACAGCGACATGTGGCTGTGCATGCCGGAACCGTTGTCGCCGAACAGCGGCTTGGGCATGAAGGTGACGGTCTTGCCGTTGTCCCAGGCGGTGTTCTTGATGACGTACTTGAACAGCTGCAGGTCGTCGGCAGCGTGCAGCAGCGTGTTGAACCGGTAGTTGATCTCGGTCTGGCCGCCGGTGCCGACCTCGTGGTGCGCCCGCTCGATGGTGAAACCGGAGGCGGTCAGCTGTGTGCACATCTTGTCGCGCAGGTCGGCGAAGTGGTCGTAGGGCGAGACCGGGAAGTAGCCGCCCTTGAGCCGCGTCTTGTAGCCGCGGTTGCCGCCCTCCTCGTCGCGCCCGGTGTTCCACCAGCCCTCGATGGAGTCGACCTCGGCGAACGACTTGTTCGGGCCCTCGCCGAACTTGACCGAGTCGAAGATGTAGAACTCGGCCTCGGCGCCGAAGAACGCGGTGTCGGCGATGCCGGATTCGTTCAGGTACTGCTCCGCCTTGCGCGCGATGTTGCGCGGGTCGCGGCTGTAGGGCTCCAGCGTGAACGGGTCGTGCACGAAGAAGTTCAGGATCAGCGTCTTCTCGATCCGGAACGGGTCGAGGCGCGCGGTGTAGGGGTCGGGCAGCAGCAGCATGTCCGACTCGTGGATGGACTGGAAGCCACGCACGGACGAGCCGTCGAAGGCCAGTCCCTCGGTGAACGCATCCTGGTCGAACGCGGCGGCCGGCACGGTGAAGTGCTGCATGACGCCCGGCAGGTCGCAGAACCGGACATCGATGAACTTCACGTCCTCATCAGCGATGAAGCGCAGGACCTCGTCAGGATTCTTGAACAAGCTCGGTGGCTCCTTCAGCACTCGTACAGCTCACCGACGCCACGTCGAAGTTTCCGCCGCCGGCTCGGTTCCCACCGTATGTCCTGGGTGTTGCTCCGTCGTCACCCGAATGTTTCGCCGGCGTTAACTGCGACCCGTCCGGGTGGCCGATGTTGCGGGAAGCGGTGCTCCGACGGTACCAGCGGACCGGCACGTACCCTGGATGACGTGCGAAGAGTCGGATCCTGGCTGGACGGCCCGAAGACCGCGCTGAACAACGTGCGCGAGCAGGCGAACGAATCCCGGCCCCAGTGGCGCGGCGAGAAGCTGGGGCTGCCCGAGCACGGTCCCGGCTCGGCGGCGCCGGTGAGCAGGCGGCTGGGGGCGTTCCTCATCGACATCGTGCTGGCCGCGCTGGTCGCCGCGCTGTTCACGATGCCGGACTACCCGAAGAACTGGAGCCTGCTGGCCTGGGCGGTCATCACCGTGGTCCCGGTGTGCTTCTTCGGCGCCACGCCGGGCATGGCCGCGCTGCGGATCTGGGTGGCGCGCGTCGACGGCGCGATCATGGTGGGGCCGTGGCGGGCCGCGGTGCGCTGCGTGCTGTCCGGGCTGATCATCCCGGCCGTGGTGTGGAACTTCGACGGCCGCTCCTGGCACGACCGGCTCACCGGCACCATCGTGCTGCGCCGGTGAACTCCTGACGTGAGAAAGCGGGCCCGGGGTTCGTCCCCGGGCCCGCTTCTCGTTGCCGGTCAAATCACCGCGCGCGGCGCACTGCGCGCGACACGTTGCGCATCTTGGCGCCCTGCGGCACCGGGCCCTTCGGCATCGCGTTGCCGCGGTTGGCCAGCGCCGCGAGCCGGTTCTCGATCGAGTCGATCTGCGCCGGGCCGATGTTGCGCGGCAGCTTGGTGATCCGCTGCTGGAGCTTGGCCAGCGGCACCTGGTTCTCCTCGTTGCCCACCACGATCTCGTAGATCGGGGTCTCACCGACCAGCCGGGCGACGCGCTTCTTCTCCTGCGCCATCAGCGACTTGACCCGGTGCGGGGCACCCTCGCCCACGAGCACGATGCCGGGGCGGCCGATCAGCCGGTGCACGGCGTCGAGCTGGGCGGTGCCGGACACGGCCTGGGTCAGCACCCAGCGGCCGCGCAGGTTGTCCAGCGCCCAGCCGGCGGCGCCGGGTTGGCCGTCGGCCTTGCGGTACACGCTCGACTGCACGCGGCGGCCGAAGAGGATCACCGCGCCCAGCAGGCCGAAGGCCAGCCCCACCGGGAGGAACACCCAGTGCAGGCCCCAGATCATGCCCAGCAGGAAGATCGCTGCGGTGACGCCGAGGAACACCCCGAGCATCAGCGGGAGGAGGAGCTTGTCCTCCCGGCGCTGCATCTTGAACACCTCGAGGATCTGCTTGAAGCGTCCCCGAGTTGCCTTGCGCCGTTCTTTGGCCGCCGCTTTCTTGGCGGCCTTGTCCTCCTTGGCCATGCATTTCAGGATACGGCGCGACCCGGACCAGGTGCAGACGCGGTCCCGGATGCGTGACCGACCCGTGAGGTCGGGCCCGCGCGCGTGTCCGGATCGTTTTGCCTGCTAGATGCACGTGAGCACTTCGAGGTGCTATGGCCCCTCGAAGTGCTCACGTGTCATGACCAGCGGAAACGGTGCTCAGCGGGAGAGGAGGCTGGTGGCCTCCTGCGCGGCCGTGCCCTCCTTGGCCAGGTGGGCCAGGTTCTCCGGGAGCGGCATGCCGCGGTGCACGGTGGCCTTCGCGAACAGGCGGCCCGCGCGGTAGCTGGAGCGCACCAGCGGTCCGGCCATCACACCGGGGAAGCCGATCTCCTCGGCCGCCTTGGTGTGCTCGACGAACTCCTCCGGCTTGACCCAGCGGTCCACCGGGTGGTGGCGCGGGCTCGGGCGCAGGTACTGGGTGATGGTGATGATGTCGCAGCCCGCGTCGCGCAGGTCCTGCAGCGCCGGGCGCACCTCGTCCGGCGTCTCGCCCATGCCCAGGATCAGGTTGGACTTGGTCACCAGGCCCGCGTCGCGCGCCTCGGAGATCACCTGCAGCGACCGCTCGTAGCGGAACGCGGGGCGGAGTCGGCGGAACACGCTGGGCACGGTCTCCAGGTTGTGCGCCAGCACCTCCGGCCGGGAGCCGAAGACCTCGGCCAGCTGGTCCGGTTCGGCGTTGAAGTCCGGGATCAGCAGCTCGACGCCGGTGCCCGGGTTGAGCGCGTGGATCTGGCGGACCGTCTCGGCGTACAGCCACGCCCCGCCGTCGGGCAGGTCATCGCGGGCGACGCCGGTGACGGTCGAGTAGCGCAGGCCCATGGCCTGCACCGACTCGGCGACCTTGCGCGGCTCCTCGACGTCCAGCGCGGCCGGCTTGCCGGTGTCGATGAGGCAGAAGTCGCATCGGCGGGTGCACTGCTCCCCGCCGATGAGGAAGGTAGCCTCCCGGTCCTCCCAGCACTCGAAGATGTTGGGACAGCCCGCCTCCTCGCACACGGTGTGCAGGCCCTCGCGGCGGACCAGACCCTTGAGCTCCTGGTACTCGGGTCCCATCCGCGCGCGGGTCTTGATCCACGACGGCTTCTTCTCGATCGGGGTCTGGCTGTTGCGAGCCTCCAGCCGCAGCAGCTTCCGACCCTCCGGAGCCACAGTCACGCGCCCCAGGCTACGCCCCCGGGAAGCGCCGTGGTCATCTCGCTTCCGGTTCCACCAGGCGAAAGAAACCGCTGGTGAGCTGGGTCACGGCCAGTCCGGTGCGACCCCGGTGTGCTCGGCCGTCACCGCCCACAGCCGGCCTGCGGTGCCCGCGTCCCGGGCGGCCTTGCTCAGGCGGGCGCGGCTCGGGTGGCCGCGGAGCTCGCCGATGCCGCTGGGGCCGAAGTAGTCGCCGCCGCGGACGCCGCGCGCGGTGGCGGCGTAGAGCTGCGGCAGCGCGCCCCGCTCGGCGGGTTGGGTGACCAGCCGGGTGCCCAGCCCGATCACGTCGTGCACTGCGTCGGGCATCGCGCGCAGCCGCGACGAGTTGCCGGTCAGCTCGGTCATGGCCATGCCCGGGTGCGCGGCGACGCTGATCAGGTCGCGTCCCGCGCGCTTCGCGGCGCGGTCGAGCTCCAGCGCGAACAGCAGGTTGGCGAGCTTGGACTGGCTGTAGGCGAGCAGCGGCTGGTAGCGGCGGCGGGTGAAGTTGAGGTCGTCGACGTCCAGGCCGCCGAAGCGGTGGGCGAGGCTGGAGACGGTCACCACGCGCGCGCCGGGGCGCAGCGCCGGGAGCAGCAGCCAGGTCAGCGCGGCGTGCCCGAGGTGGTTGGTGCCGATCTGCAGCTCGAAGCCGTCGCTGGTGCTGCGGCGCGGGGTGGCCATCACGCCGGCGTTGTTCATGAGGACGTCCAGGCCGTCGGTCCGGTCGCGAACGGCGTCGGCGGCCCGGTGGATCGAGGCGAGGTCGGTGAGGTCCAGCTCGACGAGCTCGGGCGCGGTGGTCGCGGTCCGGGCGATCTCGGCCAGCGCCGCGCGGCCCTTCTCGGCGTTGCGGCAGGCGATGAGGACGCGGGCGCCGCGTTCGGCCAGGGCTTGTGCGCTGCGGCGGCCCAGGCCGGAGTTCGCGCCGGTGATCAGCGCGGTCCGTCCGGTCTGGTCGGGGATGTCGGCTGCGGTCCACCTCGTCATGCCCGAAACCTACTCTCAGTAGGTTGAGCGTGCCAGCCATCCGGGTGATCGGCTGCGGGAATACTGCGGTGTCGTGCCTACGACTTCTTGGACGGTGCGCATCCGATGGGCGCCGTGGTCCCGCGTGGTGCGGTTGCGGGTGGCGGGCGATCGCTGGCCGAGGCTGAGCGAAGGCCCGTTCTCGGTGGCGCTGCGGCTCGTCTGGTTCCTGCTGCTGACCGCGGTGCTGCTCGGCTGCTGGCTGGAACTGCTCCTGGTGCTCGTGCTGATGCCGCTGGTCCTGGTCGCGCGAGCGGCCGGGCGGGGATGGCGGCTGGAGATCAGCGCCCGGCGGTGCTGCGCCGGAGTGGTCCACGTGGGCAGCCTCGCCGCCGCCCGGCGGCTGCGCCGCGCCCTGCGCGAGCACCTCGGGCGCAACAGCGGGCTCGACGGCGCGGAGGCGCTGCTGGCCGCTGAGAAGGCGGAGTTCACGCCGGTCGCGATCGACCCGAAGCGCTGGCGGCTGGTCGAGCGGCGGCTGAGCCCCTACGGGAGGCGCCGCTGGCTGCTGTGGCGGCGCAAGCTGTCGTTCCAGGACGCGATGGACAGCCTGCCCAGCGGGCTCGGCGACGACCCGATCTCGGCCATCATCGCGATCCCGTTCCTGCTGCTTTTCGTGGTCCTGTTCTGCGGTGCGGCGCTGGAGCTCGCGGCGCAGCTCGTGATCTTCCCCTTCGTCTTCCTGCTCCGGATGTGCCACGCGCTGCGGTGGCCGGTGGAGCTGGTCCGGCCGAACTCGGTCGAGCCGCCGGCGCTGATCCGCGGCACGGTCGCCTCGGTGCACGCGCGCCGCGAGCTCACCGCCGCGCACGCGCTCCGGCTGCCGGTGCCGAGCCTGACGAGCGCGTCGCGGGAGACGGTCGTCGTCAGCTGAGCTCGTGGGCGGCCGGCCGGTGGTGGACGTACTCGATCACCGTGCCGTCCGGGTGGCGGACGGTGAAGCCCTCGCCGACCGGTGCCCGGAAGCGGGGCTGCACGAATTCCAGGCCCTGCTGCTGGAAGAGCTCCTCGTGCGGGCCGACGTCGGCCACCAGGAGGGTGCCGACGGTCCGCCTGAACGGGGCCAGCGCCGCCTCGGAGCCCGCGATGATCAGGAAGCCGCCGACCGCGGTGAGCGCGAGGTCCTTCTCCGGGTACGGCATGACCATGTCGCGTTCGACGCCGAGGAGCTGCTCGTACCAGGCGACGGTCGGTTCGAGCTCGGCTCGGGGGACGAACACGCGGACGAACGTGCGGGGGCCGGTCAGGTGCGAGGAATCGGGGTGACGGCGCCAGAGCTGCTGGGACACGGGGGAGGGTCCTTCCTGTTCCGAGTGGGACGCCTCCACCCTGCTCGGCGGCCGGAGACCCGACCAGGCGTCGGTTTGTGGGGTTACTCCAGGTCATAGGCTGGCGGGATGAGCGGCGATCTGCGACGTCGGGAGCTCGGTGCGTTCCTGCGGGCCAGCCGGGAACGGCTCGATCCGGCGGACTTCGGCATCGCGGTGCGCGGGCGGCGCCGGACACCGGGACTGCGCCGGGAGGAGATCGCGTCGGAGTCCGGCGTGGGCCTGGCCTGGTACGCGTGGCTGGAGCAGGGCCGCGTGCAGACTTCGCGGGAGGTCCTGGAGGCGCTCGCGCGAACGATGCGGATGACGCACGAGGAGCGCAGGCACCTGCTCGCGCTCGGCGGCTACGCGGCCGATGGCGTGGCCGACGACGGGCTGGTGGCGCGACTGCGCCCGCTGCTGGACAACTGGCCGCTGACGCCCGCGCTGCTGCTGGACCAGCGCTTCGACGTGCTGGCGGGCAACGCCGCTCATGCCGCGGTGTGGCCGGAACCGGCGCCGACGGGCCGGCCGAACCTGCTGCTGAGCCTGGCGGGCAGCGCCCGGCTGGAGTCGTTGCTGGTGCCGGAGGAGCAGTTCCTCTACGAGCTGTTCCTGCGGTTCCGCGCGCGAGCGGACCGGTTCCCCGCCGAGGACGTGGTGGCGGGGTTGCGGGAGCTGCGGCCCGAGCTGGCGCACTGGTGGAGCTGCCGGGCGGTGCGCGAGTTCGGCAGCTGGCCGGTCACCGTCCTCGCCGACGACGCGCGGCTGCGCTTCGAGTGCTCGCTGCTCCGGCCGGACGACACCGCGACGCTGCTGGTGCAGGCGCCGGTCGACGCCGAGACCCGGGAGTGGTTGCGGCAGCGCTGCTGAGTCCTGGGCGGTGGTTCCAGGCTCGTCTTGCGTGGCGGAACCTCAGCGGCCGTCTGGCTGCGCGGGCTGTCCTCGCCAGGCGACCTCTGAGAACCCGCGGCGGTGCCGGTTGCGAGGGCGGATTATGAGCCTGCGGCAGCCCATCGACGTGCGGCTTCGGGCCTCGCGATCGCGGTATCGCCAAGATGAAGAGGCTCAGTGCAGGGACAGCAGGCAGGTCCTGCTCGACTCGACGCCGGTGGCCCTGAGCAGCTGGAGGAAAGCCTGCCCGACGCGGACGACCTCCGCATCCGGTTCGGCGGGCTCGGCCAGGCCGCTGGCCAGCGCGAGCATGCGGTGCTCGCGGGCGGCGTCGCCGCGCAGCACCGGGTCGGCCTGGTTGCGGTCGAGCAGATCGCGGAGCACCGGATTCGCCGCCGCCGTGGTGCGCCAGGCCTCGGTGACCGCCTGGATCCGGTCGCCGTCCGCGGCGTCACCGGTCTCGGTGAGCGCCACGTCGACCCGCCCGATCAGCTGCTGGGTCCACTTGTGCTGCAGGGCGCGCAGCAGCTCGGTGGCGTCGGAGAAGGGCGCGGGCACCTGGTCGAGGGCCTGTGCCGGGTTCTGGCGCGCGCTGTCGAGAACCGCCGCGATCGCGCGTTGCCGCTGGTGGAAGTCGTGCCAACTCATGTGCGCTCTCCGGGGTCGGACCCGGGGGATACCCCAGGTGTGCGGCATACCGAGAGTATGTTGGTGTACCGAGGGTAGCACGGCTCCGTACCGTCGGTATGACCTAGGGTTGTGAGCATGGCGACAGCTCGACCTCGACGTCTGGAGTACTCCGAGTCCACCCGGCAAGCGCTGGTGGACTCCGCCGTTGAGCTGTTCACCGAGCACGGCTACGCGGGCACCTCGCTGGAGGAGATAGCCAAGCGCGCCAGGGTCACCAAGGGCGCGCTCTACCACCACTTCGGCGGCAAGCAGGCGCTGTTCGAGGCCGCCTTCGACGCGGTGGAGACGAACGTGGTCGCCCGGCTGGCCGGGGTGCTGTCGGAGACCGGCGACCGGTGGGAGGCCACCTGGTCCGGGCTGAGCGCCTTCCTGGACGTCTGCCTGGAGCCGTCCTACCAGCGCATCGTCGTGCGCGACGGGCCCGCGGTGATGGGCTGGGAGCGCTGGCGCTCCGCCGAGGAGACCCACACCTTCGGCGTGGTCCGCGCCGTGGTCGCCGGACTGGTCGAGTCGGGTGCGATCGACCCGCTGCCGGTCGACGCGCTGGCCCGCGTGGTGTTCGGATCGCTGTCGGCGGGCGCGACCGCGATCGCCGGGTCCGACTCGCCGGAGCAGGTCAAGGCCGACGTCGAGGCCTGCGTCGCGCGGGTGCTGGAAGGCCTGCGCACCCGCTGAACGAGGCGCGCGGCGGTCGCGAAGACGCCCCATTAGCCTCGGGACCCGTGACCGAGAACTTCAAGTTGCGGATCTTCACCGAACCCCAGCAGGGCGCGACCTACGACGACCTGCTGCGGGTCGCCAAGCACGCGGAGGCCACCGGCTACGACGCGTTCTTCCGCTCCGACCACTACCTGAAGATGGGGCCGGTGACCGGGGAACCCGGCCCGACCGACGCCTGGGTGACGCTGGCCGGGCTGGCCCGCGAGACCAGCAGGCTGCGGCTGGGCACGCTGATGACCGCGGGCACCTTCCGGCTGCCCGGTCCGCTGGCGATCGCCGTGGCGCAGGTGGACCAGATGTCCGGCGGGCGCGTCGAGCTGGGCCTCGGCAGCGGCTGGTACGAGGAGGAGCACACCGCCTACGGCATCCCGTTCCCCTCGTTGAAGGAGCGCTTCGACCGCTACGCCGAGCAGTTGGAGATCATCACCGGGCTGTGGGCCACCCCGACCGGCGAGCACTTCCGGTTCGACGGCGCGCACTACCAGCTGGCCGAATCGCCAGCGCTGCCCAAGCCGGTGCAGCAGCCGCGACCGCCGGTGCTGATCGGCGGCCTGGGCAAGAAGCGCACGCCGGAACTCGCCGCGCGCTTCGCCGACGAGTTCAACCTGCCCTTCGTCGACGTCGACACCGCCGCCGCGCAGTTCGGGCGGGTCGACGCGGCGTGCGAGGCGATCGGCCGCGACGCCGGCGAGATCGTGCGCTCGGCGGCGCTGGTGCTGTGCGTGGGCAAGGACGAGCAGGAGATCGCCCGCCGCGCCGGGGCCATCGGCCGCGAGGTCGAGGAGCTGCGGCTCAACGGGCTGGCCGGAACGCCTGCCGAGGCCGTCGACAAGATCGGCGCCTGGCGCGAGCGCACCGGCATCAGCCGGCTGTACCTGCAGGTGCTGGACCTCTCCGACCTCGATCACCTGGACCTGGTCGCCAACGCGGTCGCGCCCCAGCTCTGAGCGCCGAGCGGGCTGCCCGCGGAAGGGGCAGCCCGCGCATCCGCCGCGGAGACCGTCCTTCAGGGGCGGAGCTGGCCTGCGATGTCGGAGGCGGCGGTGAGCAGGATCAGCGCGGGCACCGTCGCCTCGGCGCGGAGGCGGTAGGTGCCGCGCTTGTCCTGCTCCACGAGCCCGCAGCCGGTCAGGCTCTTGAGGTGGTGGTAGAGCTGGCCGGTGGAGCTCAGGCCCGCCGCTTCCTGCAGCGCTGCGGTGTGCTGGGCGCCGGAGCTCGCGAGCAGCCGCACGATCGCCGCCCTGGCCGGGTGGCCCAGCGCGGCGAGCACGTCGGTGCGCGGGCCGTCGGGCATGGTGAGGACCCAGGCCGGATCGACGTGGATGCGCCACTCCAGCGCGGCCGGTTCCACGAGGCTGCCCTGGTACTGCACGACCGAGCCGCTGGGTTCGACCGGTTCGGCGCGTTGCGCGCCCTCCAGCGCCGCGACGCGCCGTTCGAGCGCCTCCAGCCGCTGCTGCAAGTCCTCCGAGTCCACGCCGATGAGCTTCCCTCAGACCCCCAGCGCCCGCGCAAGCCGGTCCCGCCATTCCGGCTGCTGCATCGCCAGCAGCAGCGGGAGTCCGGGATCGCCGTTGCCGAGCTGCTCCGGCGAGATGTCGCCGTGCGCGAGCAGCGCCCCGGAAGCCGTGGTGCCGTCCGCGCGGCGGACGGTGAGCCCGCAGGTCAGGACGCCGGGCAGGCTGCCGCCCTTCAGGCCGATCCCGACCACCCCCGGCGGCAGGTGACCGCTGAGCGGGCGTTCCAGGTGCTCGCGCGCCACGGCCGCGGCCTCGCTCGGGAAGTCGTCGGTGGCGATGGCGCGGTGCAGCGCGGCCAGCTCCGCCGCGGTCGACGACATCGTCCGGTCGGCCCAGGACAGCTGGTGCTCGTGCGGCGGCAGGCCGTCCTGCAGGAGCCGGTCCACCACCTGCTCGCGCAGGGCGGCGTCGGTGCTGAAGCGGCGCTCCAGCCGGTATCCCCAGGCGCGGCGGGCCGGTGTCGGCAGCTGGGCGGGCGGCGCGAACTCCGGGAGCAGGAACAGGTATTCCGCGCACATCGAGCGGATGTCGGGGCGGTGCCAGCCGCCCGCCGCCGCTGCCTTGCGCAGCGCTGGTTCGCCGAGCCGGTCGCGGATGAAGTCCGGGGCGGCGCTGTCGCTGAAGGTGATCATCGCCGAGACCACGTCGTCCAGCGCCACGCGGTGCTCGGGATCGGCCGCGCGCAGGCCGGTCGGGTCGGTGGGGATGCCCAGGTGCTGGAGGGCGTTGACGTGCGCGAACCCGTCGGTCGGCACGTAGAAGCGCTCCCAGTCGCCGACGCGGACCTGCTCCGCGGGATCCAGCCTGCCGCCGGCGACCGCGGTCGCGTAGGCGGCGAGGTGCACGACCTTGACCGCCGAGGCCAGCGGCTGCGCGGCGTGCGGCCGGTGCTGCAGGTGGTTCCCGCGACCGTCGTCGAGGACCAGGCCGAGCCGGTCGCGGTGCGCGCTGATCCAGGCCAGCCAGCCCTCCGGGGTCGACAGATCCGGCGGGGCGGGCGCGGGCTGGGCCAGCGCGCTCGGCGCGAGCAGCAGCGGCGACACCGCGGCGGCGGTGACGAGCAGGTGACGGCGGGACAGCAGCATGCTCCACTCCTCCAGTAGTCCGTAATTACGGAATTCTAGAGAAGTGGAGTGCGGTTGTCAGGTCTGTCGGCGAAGCCGTCCGCGCCTGATAAGCGGTGGCAGCGCACGCACGGCGGCCACCGGCGGGTTCTGGGTGGTTTCCTGGCGAGGGCGGCCCCTCTCCCGTGCATTGGTCGCACATCAGGAGGGGCGCCCGCGGTCCAGGCAAGCACCCAGGTTCCACCGAGCGACCACCCGAGGCGCGACCATCGACGAGTTGTCAGGTGCTCAGCGCAGGCTCGGGTCCAGCGACAGCGTCACACCGGCCGCCTCCGGACGCGGGATGTCCCGCTCGGTGACCGGCAGCAGGCCGTCCAGCGCGTCCAGCACACCGCGACGGACCAGCGGGAACGCCTCCTCGGTCGACACGTCCCTGCCGAGCTCGGCGGTCAGCGAGGTGGTGCCCGCATCGGCGATGCCGCACGGGACGATCCGGTCGAACTCGCTCAGGTCGGCGTTGCAGTTCAGCTCCAGGCCGTGCATCGTGATGCCGCGCTGCACGCGGATCCCGATCGCCGCGATCTTGCGCTCCGGCTTGCCGTCGGCCGCGGGCAGCCAGACACCGCTGCGGCCCTCGACCCGGCCTGCCTGCAGCCCGAACTGATCGCACACCCAGATCAGGCCCTCCTCGATCCGCCGCACGTAGTCGACCACGTCGATCGGGTCGACCAGCTGCAGGATCGGGTAGCCGACGATCTGCCCCGGCCCGTGCCAGGTGATCTTGCCGCCGCGATCGACGTCGATGACCGGGGTGCCGTCGGTGGGACGGTCCTCCGGCGAGGTGCGCTTGCCCGCGGTGTAGACCGACGGGTGCTCCAGCAGCAGCATGGTGTCCGGGTTCCGCCCCTCGGCCCGGCCGGACGCCAGCTCGCGCTGCAGGTCCCAGGCGGAGAGGTAATCGATGGTTCCCAGGTGGCGCACTTCCACGGGCTCCGTGGAGGCGCGGCACGAAGAATTCGCACGACTCACGCGCGTCAGGCTACGCCTGCACCTGCCGGCCCGGCCCGAAGGCTTCGGTGGCTCCGTTTCCGCTGGTCAGGTCCCGTGCGCGTTTCGGGGTGTCATAGCACCCCAAAGTACTCACGGGTGACGACCAGCGGAAACGGAGCCGAAGAGGGCTCAGCCGACGGCGGCGGCCAGCGCCGAGCTGATCGACGGGTGCTGGAAGGTGAAGCCGTGCGACTCCAGGACGGTCGGCACCGCTCGCTGGCCGACGAGCGCCTGGTCGGCCAGCTCGCCGAGCACGATGCGCAGCGCGAAGCCCGGCACGATCCACGGCGCGGGGCGGCCCACCGCCTCCGCCAGCGCCTTGGTGAACTGCGCGTTGGTCACCGGGCCGGGGCCGGTGAGGTTGACCGGGCCGGAGATCTCGGGGTGCTCCAGCACGAACCGGATCGCGGCGACCTCGTCGTCCAGCGAGATCCACGGCATGTACTGCCTGCCGTCGCCCAGCCTGCCGCCCAGCAGCAGCGAGAACAGCGGGCGCAGCCGACCGAGCAGCCCGCCGGACGGGGCGAGGACCAGGCCGGTGCGCAGCAGCACCACGCGGACACCGGCCGCCGCCGCGGGCTCGGTCGCCGCCTCCCAGCGGCGGCAGAGCTCGGCGAGGAAGTCATCGCCCGGTGACGCCGCCTCGGTCACCGGCTTCGGCCCGGTGTCGCCGTAGTAGCCCACCGCCGAAGCGTTGGCGAGCACCGGCACCCCGGACTCGGCCACCGCCGCGGCCAGCACCTCCGTGGCGCGGACCCTGGAGCGCACCAGCAGCCGCTTGCGCTCAGGTGTCCACCGCTTGTCGCCGATGCCCGCGCCGGACAGGTTCACCACCGCGTCCGCGCCCTCCAGCGCATCGGCGTCGAGCCGCCCGGACTCGGGGTCCCAGCCCCGCTCGTCCGGCGCGGCGGGCCGACGCCGGACCAGCCGGACCACCTCGTGCTCGGCCGCCCGCAGCGAGGCGACCAGGGACGTGCCGATCAAGCCGGACGAGCCGGCGACAACCACGCGCATGCCCGGAATCGTCCCGCACCCGCGGGCCCGAGGCGAGCTCTTCGGCACAACGGCGAACGGCCGCCCACCGCAGCGGTGGACGGCCGTTCGCAGCTGGTCGGCTCAGAGACCGAGGTCGGCCTCGAAGGCGCCTTCCTCCAGCCGCTGCTTGAGCGTGGCCAGGAAGCGGGCGGCGTCCGCGCCGTCCACCAGGCGGTGGTCGTAGGACAGCGCCAGGTACACCATCGAGCGGATCGCGATGGTGTCCCCGCCGTTCTCGTCGGCGACCACGACCGGCCGCTTGACGACCGCGCCCGTGCCGAGCATGCCCACCTGCGGCGGGTTCAGGATCGGCGTGTCGAACAGCGCGCCGCGGCTACCAGTGTTGGTGATCGTGAAGGTGCCACCGGACAGCTCGTCGGGCTTGATCTTGTTGTTGCGGGTCCGCGCCGCCAGGTCGGCGATCTTGCGGGCCAGCCCGCCGAGGTTGAGGTCCCCGGCGTCGTGGATCACCGGCGAGACCAGGCCGCGCTCGGTGTCCACCGCGACCGACAGGTGCTCGGCACCGTGGTAGGTCACTTCCTTGGTGTCGTCGTTGATCGAGGCGTTCAGCTTCGGGTGCAGCTTCAGCGCCTCGGCCGCCGCCTTCGCGAAGAACGGCAGGAACGACAGCTTGACGCCCTCGGCGGCCTCGAAGTTCGCCTTGGCGCGGTCCCGCAGCCGGGCGATGCGGGTCACGTCGACCTCGATCACCGTGGTCAGCTGCGCGGCGGTCTGCAGCGACTCCACCATGCGGCGGGCCAGCAGCTGCCGCAGGCGCGACATCTTCTGCGTGGTGCCGCGCAGCGCCTGGGCCTCCTCCGACGGCTCCACCAGCGAAGCGCTCGGCGCCGCGGCCGGAGCGGCGGTCTGCGCCGGGGCGGACTTCTTGGCGTCGATCGCGGCCTGCACGTCCTGCTTGCGGATCCGGCCGCCGACACCGCTGCCCTTGATCGCGGACAGGTCGATGTTGTGCTCGTTGGCCAGCTTCCGCACCAGCGGCGTCACGTAGGGCGTGGCACCGGCGGGCGCGGCCTCGGCGGGAGCCGGGGCGGGAGCGGACGGAGCGGCCGGCGGAGCGGCCGGAGCCGGAGCCGGGGCGGGCGCCGGAGCCGCGGGAGCGGCGGCCTGGGGCTCGGGGGCCGGCGGAGCCGGGGCAGCGGCGGGAGCCGCGCCGGCCGCGCCGATCACGGCGAGCTTGGCGCCGACCTCGACGGTGTCGTCCTCGTTGGCGGCGATCTCCAGCAGGGTGCCCGCCACCGGCGACGGGATCTCGGTGTCCACCTTGTCGGTGGAGACCTCCAGCAGCGGCTCGTCGACCTCGACGCTGTCGCCGACCTGCTTGAGCCACCGGGTCACGGTGCCCTCGGCGACGCTCTCGCCGAGCGCGGGCATGTTCACGTCGGTGCCCTGCGCGCCACCGGCCGGAGCGGCCGGGGCCGGAGCCTCGGGGGCAGGCGCGGGCGCGGCGGGGGCGGGCTGCTCGGCGGCGGGCGCGGCGGGGGCGGGCTGCTCGGCGGCGGGCGCGGGCTGCTCGGCGGCGGCCGGGGCGGCGGGCTCGGCGGGGGCCGGGGCCGAGCCGGCGTCACCGATCACGGCGAGCTCGGCGCCGATCTCGACGGTGTCGTCCTCCTGAGCGATGATGCGCTGCAGCACGCCGGCGGCGGGGGACGGGATCTCGGTGTCGACCTTGTCGGTGGAGACCTCCAGCAGGGGTTCGTCGACCTCGACGGTCTCGCCCTCCTGCTTGAGCCACCGGGTGATCGTTCCCTCGGTGACGCTCTCGCCTAGTGCCGGCATCTGAACGGAGAAGGCCATCTCTTGCTGACTCCTCGTGGTGTGGCGGGGTGCTTGGCTGACTGCGGAGCCGACGTCAGCCGTGCACGTGCAGCGGCTTGCCGGCCAGGGCGAGGTGCGCCTCGCCCAGGGCTTCGGTCTGGGTGGGGTGGGCGTGCACCAGCGGCGCCACGTCCTCCGGCAGAGCTTCCCAGTTGTAGATCAGCTGCGCCTCGCCGATGAGCTCACCGACGCGGTCACCGACCAGGTGCAGGCCGACGACGGGGCCGTCGGTCGCGCGGACCAGCTTGACCGCGCCCTGGGTCTTGAGGATCTGGCTCTTGCCGTTGCCCGCCAGGTCGTAGGTGAAGGTCTCCACCGAGCCGTACTGCTCCTTGGCGGCGGCCTCGGTCAGGCCCACCGAGGCGACCTCCGGGTGGCAGTAGGTCACGCGCGGGATGCCCGCCTCGTCGATGGGCTGCGGGTTGAGCCCGGCGATGTCCTCGGCGATGAAGATGCCCTGCTGGAAGCCGCGGTGCGCCAGCTGCAGGCCGGGCACGATGTCGCCGACCGCGTAGACGCCCGGCAGGTTGGTGCGCAGGCGCTCGTCGGTGCGGACGAAGCCGCGCTCCACGTTCACCCCGGCGGCCTCGAAGCCGTGGCCCGCGGTGTTCGGGCCGCGGCCGACCGCGACCAGCAGCAGGTCCGCGTCGTAGGTCTCGCCGTTCTCCAGGCTGACCGAGACGCCGGCGTCGGTCTGGGTGGCACCGGTGAACTTGACGCCGGTCTTGAACTTGATCCCGCGCTTGCGGAAGGCGCGCTCCAGGCGCTTGGAGACGAACTCGTCCTCGTTGGGCACCAGGTGCGGCAGCGCCTCGACGATGGTCACCTCGGCGCCGAACGAGCGCCAGACGCTGGCGAACTCGACGCCGATCACGCCGCCGCCGAGCACCACGACCTTGTTCGGGATGAAGTCCAGGTTCAGCGCCTGCTCGCTGGCGATGACCCGCCCGCCCAGCTCCAGGCCGGGCAGCGTCTTGGAGTAGGAGCCGGTGGCCAGCACCACGTTCTTGCCGGTGTAGCGGGTGCCGTTGACCTCGACGGTGTTGGCGTCGACCAGCGTGCCCGCGCCCTCGACCAGGGTGACCTTGTGCGCCTTGGCCAAGCCCTGCAGGCCCTTGTACAGGCCGGCGACGATGCCGTCCTTGTACTTGTTGACGCCGTCGATGTCGACGCCCTCCAGGGCGGCCTTCACGCCGAACTGGTCGGCGTCGCGGGCGGAATCGGCGACCTCCGCGGCGTGCAGCAGCGCCTTGGTCGGGATGCAGCCTCGGTGCAGGCAGGTCCCACCGAGCTTGTCCTTTTCCACCAGGACGACGGACAGGCCTAGCTCGGCTGCGCGGAAGGCGCAGGCGTAGCCGCCCGAACCGCCACCGAGAATGACTAGATCGGCGGACGTGTCGGTCACTTCGCACTCCTCGACAGGCTTCGTTGACTCGCTGACAGCACTTCACCGGACCGGATGGTCACGAGCACCTGCAAGCCATCTTGTCACCACACGACAGGCTCACGCGACGTGGGCCGGGTGATCTGTGCTGCATCTCGGCGGATCACAGTGGAGGGTGGGTGATTTTCACCCGTCCCCCATGTCGGTGATGGCACCATCGGGAGCAGGCTGCTCTTCCTTCACCTGAATGGAGGCGAGTTGCGGTGGGCCTCTTCGACCGCTTCCGCAGGCGGCGCGCCGGTGAGGTGCGCGGTGCCGATTCCGCCGATTCCGCGCACTTGATCAGCTGGACCGAGCAGCACCACGGCGTGGAGGGCTACCTCGAACCGCGCACGACGGTGACCGAGACGACGCTGATGCTCATCGCGCACGACGGCGAGTGGACCCGGCGCCGGGTGGACGGCCCGGCCGCGGCGCACCGGCTGACCCGCAAGCTCGGCATCCCGCTGTACGAGGTGGCCAAGGTCGGCTACCCGCAGCGGATGCGCGACTACCAGGCCCGCCAGCGGATCCTCCGCGACCGGAACCGCCGCTCCGCCGACGGCTGAACTGGGTTTCCCCGCTCGTTTTGCGTGGCGGTGCAGGTGGCGGAACCTCAGACGCCGCCTGGTCTGCGGGAGCCCGTTCTGATGTATGTCCAATACACGGCGAACGGGCTGTCCTCGCCAGACGACGTCTGAGAACCCGCGGCGGTGCGAGCTGCGAGGGTGGGTTATGCGCCTAGCGGCGCATGCGGTCACTGCCGGGGCTGGGCGCGGAGCGGCTTCGCGGTTGCGGTTCAGAACCGGAAAGACCGGTGTGAGCTCGCCCGGCGCGGCCGGTCAGTTCGCGATGCGGGTGGTCGGGGTGCAGTTGACCGGGAAGTTCACCGCTTTGGCGATGTAGCAGAGCTCGTGCGCGCGTTCGTGCAGCGCCTCGGCCACGTCGATGCTGGCGCGATCGGACACCGTCACCACCGGGGCGAGCTCGACCGACTCGAACTGGCCGGTGCCGTCCGGGTTCTCGGCGAGGTAGCCGCGGGCCTGGTCGTGGTAGCCGGTGACCACCACTCCGCTGTCCGCCGCCAGGTGCAGGAACCACAGCATGTGGCACTGCGACAGCGAGGCGACCAGCAGTTCCTCGGGGTTGTAGCGGTCCGCGTCGCCGAGGAAGACCGGGTCCGCGGAGGCGTCGATGGCGTCCTTGCCGTCCGCGCGCACCTCGTGGGTGCGCTCGTAGCTGCGGTAGGAGCTGGTGCCCTGGCCGGTGTTGCCGGTCCACACCACGTCGACCTGGTACCCGTGCCGGGCCGTCGTCGGCGAGGCCGGTTTCGATTCGGTCATCGCCACATCGTTGCATCGCCGCGGGGTGCTGTGGTGATCCCTTTGCGGCCTACGTCACAAATACGCCACCGGGTGGGGCGATACGGGAAGCGCGGAGCGCGCCGGTTTCGCCTGGTCAGGCCCGTGAGTGCGTTGAGGGGTGCAACCCCCCCGCGAAACACTCACGGGCCATCACCTGCTGAAGCGTTCCCCGCTGCCGAAGCATCAGCGGTGGGGAACGCCGGGCTCAGCCCTGGTCGGCGATGTCGGCGAGGACCGCGGCCAGGGTGCGGACCGGGACGCCGGTGCCGCCCTTGGGCGTGTAGCCCCACGGGCCGGAGGTGTTGTACGCCGGGCCCGCGATGTCGATGTGCGCCCACTCCACGCCGTCGGCGACGAACTCCTCCAGGAAGATGCCCGCCGCCAGCATGCCGCCCCAGCGGTGGCCGGTGATGTTGGCCAGGTCGGCGAGCTTGGAGTCCAGGTCGCCGCGCAGCTCCTCCGGCAGCGGCATCGGCCAGGCTCCCTCGCCCGCGGCCTGCGACAGCCGCGCGACCCGGTCGCGGAACTGCTCGCTGCCCATCACGCCCGGCGTGCGCTTGCCCAGCGCCACCACCTGCGCGCCGGTCAGCGTGGAGGTCTCGATCAGGTAGTCCGGCTCGTCCTCGCAGGCGCGGGTGATCGCGTCGACCAGGATCAGCCGGCCCTCGGCGTCGGTGTTGAGCACCTCGACGGTCTTGCCGCCGTACATGGTCAGCACGTCACCGGGGCGGTAGGCGGTGCCGGAGGGCATGTTCTCGGCCATCGGCACGGTCGCGGTGATGTCCAGCGGGTAGTTCAGCCGGGCGGCCAGCACCATGGTGGCCACCACCGAGGCCGCACCGGACATGTCCGAGGTCATCTCCTCCATGCCCGCCGCGGGCTTGATCGAGATGCCACCGGTGTCGAAGGTGATGCCCTTGCCGATCAGCGCGACCTTCTTGGCCGCCTTCGGGCCCTTGTGGCGCATGCGCACCAGCCGCGGCGGCCGGGACGAGCCGGCGCCGACGCCGAGGATGCCGCCGAAGCCCTGCTTGCGCAGCGCGTTGTCGTCGAGCACCTCGACCTCCAGGCCGACGGCGCGGCCCAGCTCGGTGGCGCGCTCGGCGAAGGAGGCCGGGAACAGGTCGTTGGGCGGCGTGTTGATCAGGTCGCGCGCGGTGTTGACCGCTTCACCGATCGCGGTGGCGCCCTTGAGCGCGTGCAGGGCGCTGTCCGCCTTCGCGTCGGCGACCACGAACTCCACTTCGGACACCGGGGCGTCGCCGGACTTCGACTTGTACCCGGTGAAGGCGTAAGCACCGAGCACGGTGCCCTGCACCGCGGCGGAGAGGTCCACTGCGGACAGCGTGGTGGCGGCGCGCTCCACACCGGTCAGCGCGCGGGCGGCGGCACCGGAAGCGCGGCGCACCTGCTCGCCGGTCGGCCCGCCGGTCGCGGACTTGCCCAGCCCGGTCGCGACCAGGACCGGGGCGCGCAGCTTGCCACCGGCGGGCAGCTTGACGACTTCGTCGGCCTTCCCGGTCGCGCCCAGCGAGGTCAGCACCTGCCGCAGGTCGCCGTCGTAGGCCGCGGCGACCTGCTCGGAACCGGGCGCGAGCCGCAGGCCGTCGGTGTCCTGCACGGTGCCGACGATGAGCGCGTCCACGGCCAGCTTGGTCACCGCGGCGTCGGTGAGGGAGAGTTTCGGGGTCGTCACGTGGTCATCCTCCGTTGAAGCTGCCGTGTCAGCATTGGGTCCATTCGCACTCTAGAGGGTTGATTCCAGGCGTGTTTCGCCTGGCGGAAACCTCGGGGCTTGTCCGGATCGCCCGGTCGGTGGTAGTGCTCGGCCGGGCCGGAATCCGACGAGGACAGTGGTGCGCCTGCGCCGGCTCACAGCGCCGTCGGGCTGTCAACCGACAGGTGGCTGCACCATCGGGGTTCGTCTGCAAGGGTGGTCGGGTGGCCCAACAGGTTGAATCGAGCGGTCGGCTCGCGTCCGGTGCCGGGGCGGTTCCCCTGGCGCTCGGCGGGATGCTCGGCGTCGGTGTGCTCGTGGGCCCGGCGCCCGCGGCCGCCGCGGCCGGGATGTGGTCGCCCTTCGGGCTGCTGATCGCGCTGCTGGCCGCGGTCTGCTCGGCGACGGCGACCGCGTACCAGTCGGCGGCCTACCGCGGCCCGGGAGCGGTCTACGCGTGCGTTCGCGGGCGCATGGGCGTGCTGCCCGCGCGCGTGGGTGCCAGCGCCTACCTGGCCGGGCACATCGCCGCGATGGCCGCGGTCGCCCGGGTGCTCGGCGACTTCTTCCTGCCCGCTTCCGGGCCGCTGGTCGCTGCCGCGGCGATCCTGCTCGTGGTGCTCTCGGCGACGACCGGCCTGCGGATCCGCGGTGCCGCGGCCTGGATCTGGCTGGCGCTGACCGCCGCCGTGCTGGGCCTGGTGGTCGTCACGTGCTTCGCGATCGCCCCGGTCCCGCCGCTGCCGACCGGTGCCTCGCCCGCCGACAGCGCGGTGGGCATCACCGGTGCGGCCGGCGTGCTGTTCTTCGCCTTCCTCGGCTTCGAGCGGCTGACCGCCCCGGCCGAGGAGCGCGACCGGGTCCCGTGGGCCGCGGTCAAGCGCGGTGTGGTGATCTCGTTCGTCCTGCTGACCGCGGTGCTCGCGGTGGTGACGGCGGCGCTGGTGCACCAGCTCGGCTGGTCCCGGCTGGCGCTGTCGCCGACGCCGATCCGCGATGTGCTGACCGCGGCCGCGGCCTCCGAGCTCGCGCCGCTGATCAGCGTCGGCGCGGCGGTCGCGCTGCTGCCGGTGCTGCTGGCCGGGCTGGAAGCCATCCGGTCGACGGCGCTGGCCCTGGTGCAGGAGGGCGATCTGCCCCGGGGGTTGGGACGCCGGAGCGGCGCGGGCACTCCGTACCTGCTGGACGTCGGCGCCGGTGTCGCGGCGGTCGCGGTCGCGCTGCTGGTCGACCCGGTGACGGCGATGGCCTTCGCCGCGTGCAGCCTGCTGGTGCACTACGCCTTCGCCAACGCCGGAGCGCGGTTGCTGCTGGCGGACGCGGGCGGCTGGCCGATGCGCGCGGCGTGCCTGGGGATGGGCGTGTCTGTCGTAATTGCGATGAGCATGCCGATTTCTGCGATGCTTGCCACGCTTGTTGTCGTTTTTATCGGTCCTTTGGCGACGGGAGGTGTGTCCCGTCGCTGGAGATGAGGCGGGTCATGCTGAACGCGAGTGCAGGCAACCTTTCCCTGGAACCAATCGAACAGCCGATCTGGCTGCCCGGCGAGGAAGCGCTTTACAGCTTCTGGCGGCTTGACGGCTCCCTCGGCACCGTCCACCCCGCACGGGTGGTCGCCGACGACGGCGACCAGCTGCTGTGCTGGGTCCTCGACGGCACGCCGATCCGGGTCACCACATCGCCGGACGGCCGTTCGTACCGCGAAATGCCGCTGTTCGAACGCTTCAACGGGCCGCGGGTGCCCGCCAGGTCCACCTGGCGCGGCACGTCCACGCTGCGGCTGGTCTACGAGCACCGCTGGGTGTCGGTGTGGTGGTTCTTCGAAGCCGACGGCACCTTCCGCAACTGGTACGTCAACCTCGAAGTGCCGCTGGGGCGCGACGAGCTCGGGGTGCGGCGCGTCGACGGCGTGCTGGACGTCGAGGTGTTCCCGGACGGAACGTGGTCCTGGAAGGACGAGCACGAACTGGCCGCCGCGATGGCGGCAGGCCGGTTCGACCGCTGGCACCTCAAGCAGTTGCGGGCCGAGGGAGAGCGCATGATCGCGCTCGCCGAGGCGCGCTTGTTCCCGTTCGACGGCACCTACTGCGACGCGGCGCCGGATCCGAAGTGGGCACTGCCGTCCCTACCGGATGGACTGCTGCGGATCTGACCGGTGTTCGGGGGGTCAGGACACCGAGATGAACAGCAGCACGATGATGACCGCGACCAGCGCACCGATCCCGCCGACCGAGCCACCGCGCAGGTCCTTCGGGAAGAACGTCTTGTGCTTGTTGCGCCACCAGAACGCCCACCCGATGGCGCCGCCGAGGCCGAGGATCAGGCCGAACACGTCGAGCCAGGCGTAGCCGAGCGCCACGAGCAGGCCGCCACCCAGGGGCATCAGCGCCGCCAGGGTGGCGGCCAGCGCGTCTTGCGCCGCCGTGGTGGGGACCGGAACAGGAGCCTGCTGGTTCATGACCACATCATAGGGCCCGGAACGTCGGCTTCCGGAAGGTTCCGGGTAACGCTCGGTGGCTTCGGCCCAGCTGCCTGTGATCGGACGACGGACAATTGGACGACCAACTTAAGAAGACCGGTTTCCACTGCTCGGGGGGTCGCGATACGGTACGCGCATGACTGAAGCGCTGTCTTTCACCCGGACCACCAACCCGCAACCGGCCAGCGACGAGCGCCGTGCAGAGGTACTGGCCAATCCGGGGTTCGGACGGCACTTCACCGATCACATGGTGACGATCCGCTGGACCGACGATCGCGGCTGGCACGACGCCCGCGTCGAGCCCTACCACTCGCTCGAACTCGACCCGGCGACCTCCGTCCTGCACTACGCGCAGGCCATCTTCGAAGGCCTCAAGGCCTACCGCCAGCCCGACGGCTCGATCGCGGCGTTCCGCCCGGACGCCAACGCGCGGCGCTTCCAGGACTCCGCGAAGCGGATCGCGATGGCCGAGCTGCCGGAGGAGCTGTTCGTCGAGTCGCTGCGCGAGCTGATCGCGGTCGACGAGGCCTGGGTGCCCAGCGCGGCGGAGAGCTCGCTCTACCTGCGGCCGTTCATGATCTCCACCGAGGTCGGCCTGGGCGTCAACAGCCCGGCCAACGCCTACCTGTACGCGGTGATCGCCTCGCCGTCCGGCTCGTACTTCGCCGGCGGCATCAAGCCGGTCACCGTGTGGTTGAGCCACGAGTACGTGCGCGCCGCGCCCGGTGGCACCGGTGCGGCCAAGTTCGCGGGCAACTACGCCGCTTCCTTCGCGGCGCAGGCCGAGGCCGTGAAGCAGGGCTGCGACCAGGTCGTGTGGCTCGACGCGTGCGAGCGGCACGTGGTCGAGGAGATGGGCGGCATGAACCTGTTCTTCGTGCTGGGTTCCGGCGCCGATGCGCGCCTGGTGACCCCGGAGCTCAGCGGCAGCCTGCTGCCCGGCGTGACCCGCTCGTCGCTGCTGGAGCTGGGCCGCGAGCTCGGCATGCAGGTCGAGGAGCGCAAGTTCACGGTGGAGGAGTGGGAGAAGAAGGCCGTGACCGGTGAGCTCACCGAGGTCTTCGCCTGCGGCACCGCGGCGGTGATCACCCCGGTCGGCCACGTCAAGCACCGCGACGGCGAGTTCACCATCGCCGACGGCCGGCCGGGCGAGGTCACGATGCAGCTCCGCGAGCGCCTGACCGGCATCCAGCAGGGGACGGTCGCCGACACCCACGGCTGGATGACCAAGCTCAACTGAGCAGGGGTTTCCACACTCGGTTTGCGTGGCGGTGCGGTTGCCGCAGGTGGGCTATGCGCCTGCGGCGCATACGGGCCGTGAGTGTTTTGGGGTGCTATAGCGCCCCAAAACACTCACGGACACCTGCCAGGCTGAACGGGTATGACGGCGTATCGATCGGTCCTGCTCCGGCAGGTCAGGCGAAGGTCGCGCCGATGAGGACGATCGTGGTGGCCAGCTCGGAGGCCGCGCCGAGGACATCTCCGGTGATTCCGCCGAAGCGGCGGCGGACGTGGTGGGTGAAGCCCAGCAGCAGCGCGGCGGCCGCTGCTACCGCGATCGCCGTGGGCCAGTCGACCGCGATGGCCGCCACCGCGAAGAGCAGCAGCCACCAGGCCGCCACCAGCCAGGTCGGTTGGCTGCCCGCCACCAGGGCGCCCATGCCCTCCGGGCGGGCAGGTGGCACACCGCGGCGGCAGCACAGCACGAATCCCGCGCGGCCGACCGCGCAGGCCAGCACCACCACCAGCGGGTTGGTCGACAGCTCGGCGAGGCTGACCGCCTGGATGCCCAGCACGAGGATCAGCGCGACCACCGCGAACGGCCCCGCACCGCCGTCGCGCATCACGCTCAGCGCGCGCTCCGGCGGTCCGTAGCAGCCGAGGCCGTCCACCGAATCGGCCAGCCCGTCCACGTGCATGCCCCTGGTGACCAGCACCAGCACCGCCACCGTCAGCAGCCCGGCCAGCAGCGGCGGTGCGCCGAGCGCGGTCAGCCCCCACAGCGCGAGCGCGCCGGATCCGCCCACCAGCGCGCCGACCAGGGGAGCGAACGCAATCGCCTGCCCGCAGGTGGCGTCGTCGACGCGGCGCGCCGGCACCGGCAGCACGCTCAGCCACGAGACGGACAGGCGCAGGCCGTCCAGGGTCACGACTTCGCGGCCTCGGCTTCGGTCGGGCCGCCGACACCGGCTTCGTCGAAGGTCGCCATCTCGCCGAGCACCCGCGTCGCGGCGGTCAGGATCGGCAGCGCCGCCAGCGCCCCGGAGCCCTCGCCGAGCCGCATCCCGAGGTCGAGCACCGGGGTCAGGTCGAGGTGCTCGAGCACCAGCGGCCCACCCGGCTCCGCTGAGCGGTGCCCGGCCAGCCACCACTGCCGCGCTCCCGGCGCGAGCTCCTCGGCGACCAGCGCCGCCGCGCCCACCACGACCCCGTCCAGCAGCACGGGCGTGCGGCGGACGGCGGCCTGGGCGAGGAACCCGGTCAGCGCGGCGATGTCGGCACCGGAGGAGGTGCGCAGCAGCGCCACCGGGTCGTCCAGCACCTTGCGGGCCCGGCGCAGGGCGTCGCGGATGGCGGCGGTCTTGCGCATCCAGGCGTTGTCGTCGATACCGGTGCCGCGGCCGACGACCGCCACCGGCTCGGTGCCGGTGAGCACCGAGATCAGCACCGCCGCCGGAGTGGTGTTGCCGATCCCCATGTCGCCGGCGATGAGCAGGTCGGCCCCGGAGTCGATCTCCTCGTCGGCGATGGTCCGCCCGGCGTTGATCGCGGCCCGCACCTCGGCGTCGGTCAGCGCGTCCTCGCGGTCGATGGCGCCGGAAGAGCGCCGCACCTTGTGCGCGCTGACCACCGGCGGGGTGTCGGCGTTGACGGCCATGTCCACGACCCGCACGGTCGCCCCGGTGTTGGTGGCGAGCACGTTCACCGCCGCACCGCCAGCCAGGAAGTTCGAGACCATCTGGCCGGTCACCTCGCTGGGGTAGGCGGAAACGCCGTGCCCCGCGACGCCGTGATCACCGGCGAAGACGACCACGCGAGGCCGGGTGAACGGCCGCGGCGGGCATTGGCCCTGGCGGGCGGCGACCCAGACGCCCAGCTCCTCCAGCCGACCCAGCGACCCGGCCGGCTTGGTCAGCTGCTCGTGGCGGGCGACGGCCTGCCGCTGGGCCTGTTCGTCGGGGACCGGCACCGTCGGGAAGCTGATCTCGTTCTGGTCGGTGGACAAGCGAACCTCCGTGTCGATTTCAGCGCAGTCGGAGCGGAAGACCGGCGACGAGCAGGACGACCTCGTCGCACACCTCGGCCAACCGGGCGTTGAGCACTCCGAGCTCGTCGCGGAACAGCCTTCCAGACCGGGTGGCGGGAACGATGCCCAGGCCGACCTCGGCGGAGACGACGACCAACCGCCCGGCGCAGCCGACGACGGCGTCGACGAGCTCAGCGCGCCGAGCGGCGACGACCTCCAGCGCACCGGCGTCCCGTTCCCAGGCCCCGGCGTCGTCGAGCACCCCGGTCAACCAGGTGGCGAGGTCGTCGACCAGCACGGACGCCCCGGCGGGAACCTCGCCCAGCGCCTGGCACAGCGAACGGGTGTCCGGTGCCTCGGTGGTCCGCCAGCTGTCCGGCCGCCGGGCGACGTGAGCGGCGATCCGCTCGTCCCACTCGCGATCACCGGCGACCCGCCGAGCGGTGGCCACGTAGGTGACCGCCTCATCGGCACCGACCAGCCCTTCGGCGTGCGCGGACTTCCCGGAACGCGCCCCACCGAGCACCAACGTGCGCACCAACAGCCCCTCCGCAGTTCTGATCCGTGCAGACGTTACCCAGCCAGGATCGAGCGCCTCGCCGGCGGGCAGGAGCCTGCTGTCGTGCGGGAGCGCTTCGCCGGGGCGGACTGCTCCGAACACCGGTGCGGACCTGGTCGTTGCGGACCAGGAATCGCTCGCGAATGCCGAGCATTGCGCCGATCAGTGCGATTCCGATCTGCGCGGGCTGCGCTCGTGCGACACTGGGTTGCTTTTGGATCAGTTTGTTGAGCTCGTGGGCGGGGGCATGAGTCGACAGAGATTCCCGGCGAATCCCGATCCGCCCGTCATGAACGCGGTGCGAGGCACGGTAGCCGGAAACACCGTTCAGGCGGGCATCGTGCACGGCGGCGTGCACCTGCACTTCGCAGGCGCTGAGCGGGGCGGTCCGGAACCTGTTCCCGACATGTTGCCACGGGCGTCCCGCTTCTTCACCGAACGGGCCGGTAAAACCGAGAAATTCCGGGAAATCGTCGCTGACGGTCGTGACGGTTCGGTGATCGTCGTGGTCAGCGGAGTCGGTGGAGCGGGTAAGTCCGCCCTGGCCGCGCATTGGCTGCGCTCCTTGCAGCACGAGTTCCCGGACGGAGCGCTCTACGCAGACCTGGGTGCCTTCTCAGCGCGGGAGCCGGTGGCCCCCGCGCACGTCCTGGAGACCTTCCTCCGAGCGCTGGGAACGGCTCCCGAGTCGATTCCGACAGAGCTCGACCGGCTTCGTTCGCTGTACTGCCAGGTCACTTCCGGCAAGCGGCTGATCTTGTTCCTGGACGATGCGGTTTCTGCGGCTCAAGTGCGTTCTCTGCTGCCGGGTGGCGATTCCGCGCTGGTGGTGGTGACCAGCCGGTACCGGCTCTCCGGGCTGGGCATGGAGGGCGCGCACTTCATGGACGTCGGACCGCTGCAACCCGCTGAGTCGCTGGAAATGCTCTCCAACGTCCTGGGATCGACCCGGGTCGAGCGGGAGATGGACGCCGCGCGGGAGGTCGTCGATCTGTGCGGTGGACTGCCGGTCGCTCTGATGGTTGTGGCGGCCCGGCTGCTGGCGCACAAGAAGTGGTCGCTGGAGCGGATCGCGGAGGCTCTCCAAGATGAACGACGTCGCTTGCCGTCCCTGGCGTTGCGTGGTGATGTGTCGGTGACCGCTGTCTTCGACCTGTCGTACCGGAAGCTGACCTGCGAACAGGCCGAGCTGTACCGAGTGCTCGCCGTTCACCCGGGCACCTCGTTCGGGCCGGAAGTCGCTGCCGCCGCTGTGGGACGTGCACTGCCCGACACGCTGAACCAGATCGAAGCCCTGGTGGAGGCGAATCTGCTCGACGAACCGATGGAGAACAGATTCCGGTTCCACGACCTGCTGCGGTTGCACGCCCGGGAACGGGCGGAGGCGGAGATGTCCGAGGCCGATCGGGCGGCCGCGGTTCGCCGAATGGTCTCCTGGTACCTGGATTGCGCGTTCAGCGCCGATCGGCTCATCACTCCTGGCCGGTGGTACGTCTCGGAACGAGACGCGGCCGCGGGACTGCCGTTCTCCTCCGCGGCAGCCGCACTCGACTGGCTGGAGGCGGAGCGCGCCAACCTGGCGCAGGCGCAACGGGAAGCGGTCGAGCGCGAATGGCCTGATCTGGCCTGGCAGTTCGGCGAGGCGATGTGGAGCCTCTTCATCTACCGCAAGCACTACCTGGACTGGCTGGAGACCACCGAGGTCGCGGCGCGGGCTGCGGAACGGGAAGGACATCTCCGGGCGGAGTCCCGCCTCCGCGGTCAGCTCGGACATGCGCTGCTGAACCTGCACCGCTTCGACGACGGGCAGATCGAGCTGACCAGGGCGATGGAGCTGGCCGAGCTCGCGGGTGACCTGCCGAGCCAGGCCACCGCGACGTCCAGGCTGGGAATCCTCGCCAAGCAGCAGGGGAGGCTGGACGAAGCTCTCGCCCTGTTCCGCCGAGCCCTCCAGCTGGATCGCCGACTGGGGGACAGGCGCGGCGCGGCGCTGCGCACGCGCCGCATCGGGGAGACCTTGGCGGCTTCGGGCCGATACGAGGAAGCCATCGCGGAGCTGTCCTCCGCGGTGGAGCTGATGCTGGAACTCCCCGATCCCGGCGGTGCGGCGCGCGTGTCGACGTTCCTCGGGGAGACCCAAGTAGCGGCTGGGGATCCGGCTGCCGCGGTCGCCTCCCTCGGCGAAGCCCTGGCGGTCATGCGCGGGATCGGTTCCGAGTTCTTCGTGGCGGAACTGCTCGTCGCGCTGGCGGCCGCCCACGAGAGCGCCGGCGATCTGGAGATCTCGCGGAGCTGCCTGCGGCAAGCGTGCGAGCTCTACGAGCAGATCGGCGGCCCGCACGCAGAATCGCTGCGCCGACGTCTGTCCTCTGGTCCGCCTGCGGACAACAGCCAGGCGTGAACCCGGTCCGCGCAGTTCTCCGCGGTGGAGGGCGGGTGGAAGCGCAACACCTCGAACCTTCGAGTGTGCGCCAAGAACCCGGCGTCGACCTTGGTCACGGTCGCCGCGCAGCCCGGGAAGCAGTCCAGCGCGGCAACAGCCGCCTGGTGGGCCGCGCCTTCATCGGCCACCTCGGGAAGAACCAGGACGTCGGCGAGCGCGTGCCACCGCGCCGACGTCGCTTCGAACCGGACCATGAGATAGCGGTCGGCGGTGGTGGTCTCTGGCACCGCGGTGCAGGCCCGCAGCTCAGCACCCAGCACCGTGCTCGCGCACTCCGCTGCCGCTGTGGGGATTCGGCGGTTCATCGGAGCACCTCCTTCGCAACAGCTAGTCGTGGTCCTGCCACGGGACGGGAGTGCCGGACGAGCAGTCGAGCACCGGCAACGCACCGGTTCGCAACGCGCTGTAGTCCACTGTGGTGTGCTTGGTCAGGATCACCGCGATGTCGAAGCCGGTGGCGTCGAGTCGGGCCGTCGAGCGGAGCGCTCTGCCGCGCTCCATCCGCAGCTGCGGAATGCGGGGATCGTAGTAGCCGACGTCGGCTGCTTCGACGCGGAGCCGGTTGATCACCTGCACCGCGCACGAGTTCCGGATGTCGACCACGTCCGGCTTGTAGGTGACTCCGACGACGAGCACCTTGCAGCGGCTGAGCGACAACTTCCACGACCGCGCCAGTCGGTCCCGGATCAGCTCCACCGTTCGACCGGGCATCGCCGCGTTGACCGCGAGAGCGGCCTCCACCATCGGCGGAATGACCCCGCGCTGCCGAGCCGAGGCGCGGAAGAACTCGGTCACCACGGGGATGCAGCCGCCACCGGCGCCGATCCCGGGGTGGTGCGGCAGGAACCCGTAGGGCTTGGTGGCTGCCGCCTCGATGACTTCGACCGGATCGACGTCGTGGCCGCGGCACACCTCGGCGAGTTCGTTCGCCAACGAGATGTTCACCAAGCGGAACGTGTTCTCGAACGTCTTCACGAACTCGGCGGTGCGGATGCTGCTGACCGGGACCACCCGGGCGAAGGCGCTGCGCAGGAAGGTCGTGGCCGCCTTGGTGCACTGCGGAGTGAGTCCTGCGACGATGCGCGGCAGGTCGGCGGTCGGTGTCCCGCGTGCCGGGTCGATGCGCTCCGGGGCGTGTGCGATGTGGAAGTCGATGCCGGGCAGCAATCGCGACTTCCGGGCGATGAGCGGTATGACCTGCTGTTCCAAGCTGCCCGGCGCGCACGTGCTGTGCACCAGCACCAGCGCCCCCTTGCGCATGGCTTTGCCGACGGCTTCCGCGGCGTCCAGAAGATGTGCGGTGTCGATCCGCCCGTCGGCCCGCATCGGCGTCGGAACGCTGATGCAGTACACGTCGGCGTCCGGCAGCGCGCCGCGCCGGCGCAGCTCCAGCTGTCCGGTCGTGAGCAGCGTTCTCAATTCCGGGTTCTGACTCCCCTGCGCGCCGGCGCTCTCAGCGAGGTGCGAGAGCTTCTCCGCGGCCGCGTCAACGCCGCACACCTGGAATCCCGCGCGGGCCGCGGCAGCCGCGAGCGGAACGCCGACGAAGCCGAGGCCGATGACTACGACATCTGCTCTGCTCATTTCGTCTCCTCGGGCCAGCCGGCTGACATCCCGTTCGATGCCAGCTGCTGTTGTCGGCTGGTCGGATTCGTCGACAAGCTTGTGGCGCGAACGTTGGCATTCGATTGCCGGTAAACCCGCCAGGGCGCTGTCCCCGCTGGTAAAAGCTATTTTCTCGATCTTGTCGCACTTGTTTTCGAGTGTCGTGCGACGGGATTTCCGAGATTCGGTCAGCCTGTGCGGCGGCGCATTGGCGTCTCGTTGCCATTCGATTGTCGGCAGCCGCTGGCCGGTCCGCGCCAATTCGGCCCGTTGGTCGTATGAATGGAAATTCAAGCCGGGAATACTCGGAGGTACGACGGGTATCGGGGAACCAGCGAGGGGGTGCTGGTGAACATCCTGTTCAAGATCTTGGGGGCCACCAGCCTGCGGGTGGGCGACGGGTTCGACGACCACTGGGCGAAGCGGCAGGAGCGCGGGTTGCTGGGGGCGCTGCTGGTCGGCTCGCCCGGGCAGCGGCTCTCCGCGGACGAGCTGGCGTCATGGCTTTGGGGCACCGACAGCGCTGCCGGGCGGTTGCCGAATCTCCGGTCCTTGATCAGCAAGGTCAAGACCGGCCTGCGGAACCGGAGATCTCCGGCGGAAGTGCGCAGCGAGCAGGGCATGTACTGGATCGACGTGGACCCCGATGCTGTCGACTACCACTACTTCCGGAGCTCGTTGCGGACGGCCAAGTCGGCGATGGACGAGGGTGCCCACCAGGACGCCCTCACCTTGCTGGACGAGGCCATCGGACTGTGGCGGGGAACCCCGCTGAGTGACCTGTCCAGCGCGCGGGCGGATCGCTGGCGGTTGCACTCGGCGCAGGTGGTGCTGAGCGCGCGGTGCACGCGGATGGAATGCCTGCTGGCTCTCGAGCACTACGAAGACGTGCTGGACGAGCTGGACGGCAGACTCGCCCAGGAAGTCATGGACCCGCGGCTGGCGATGCTGCGGATGTCCGCGCTGCACGGGGTGGGTCGCGTCGGCGACATCACTCCCTTCTACCTGGCTTACCGGAAGAACTTCCTGGACGTGACGGGTGCTGAACCCCCGGATGCGGTGCGCAGGCTGGAGCAGGAGCTCAGCCGGGGCCGCTCGTCGCGGCCGCCCGTTGCGGAGACCGACGTGCCGCCGGCGAAGTCGGTCATCCGGAACCTGCCGCCCCAGGCGTGGGGCTTCCACGGCAGGCAGGACCTGCTCGCCGAGCTCACCCGACTGGTCGCCGAGCGATCCACCGGCCTGGTCGCGGTGGACGGCCCGGCCGGGATCGGCAAGACCACGCTGGTCGTGCAGTGGGCGGACCAGGCGATCGGCCGGGTGGTGGACCGAGTGCTCTTCGTCGAGCTGCAGGGGTACACCGGCGGCCAGCCGTTGGGCCTGGGAGAAGTGGTGGGAGCGCTCCTGACCCAGCTGGGCGTCGCACCAGATCGCATCCCGAGCGCTACGCAGCGCACGATCCGGTTGCGGCAACTGCTGGAGCAGCAGCGAACTCTCGTGGTGCTGGACGACGCGCGTGATTCGGCCCAGGTCCGAGAGGCGCTGAAGGTCCTCTCCGGAGGTCTCGTGCTGGTCACCAGCCGCAAGCACCTCGACGGGCTGGTGGTCCGGAACGGGGCGTACCACCTCGAAGTGCCGGCGCTCACCGAAGCGGAGGTCTTCCAGTGGCTGCACACCGAGCTCGGCCCGCGGGCGCTCGCTGAACCGCTGGCCGTGCAGCAACTGGCAGCGGTGTGCGCGGGGATCCCGCTGGCGGTGCGGATCCTCGCCCAGCACGCTGCGAGCAGGGCGTCCCAGTCCCTGACGAGTCTGGCGGAGGAGCTCCAGGACAAGCGCGTCCTGCTGAAGCTCGGCGGTGCGGATGACGAGGAAGCGACCATCGAGGCGGTGCTCAACTCCTCGTACCGCGCCCTGGAACCGCCCCAGCAGCGGCTGCTGCGGCTGCTGGGGCGGTACCCGGGCCGGGACCTGGAGATCGGTTCGGCGGCGGCGCTGGCCGGTCGGCCTGCTGAGGAGGTGAGTCGGACGCTGGACGTGCTGGTGGCCCTGCACCTGGTCGATCGGGTGGATGGGGAGCGCTACCACCTGCACGACCTGGTCCACGAGTACGCCGCACAGCTCCCGGAGCCCGATGCAGCTTCAGCCGCCGCGCTGCGGCGGCTGGCGGACTGGGCGGTCTGGACCGTCTACAACGCGTTTCGCGTGGTCTTTCCCAGCCGTGACCCGTTCCCGGTCGAGGGGTTCGAGACCGACGTGCTTCCGCGGTCGTTCAGGAACTACGACTCCACGATGCGCTGGTGCGCGCAGCGGCGCCATGAACTCGTCGCGGTGAGCGCGGCCACCCGCGAGCACGGGTTGAGCGGACATTGCTGGCGGATCGGGAACGGTGCCTGGGAGATCGTCCGCCTGCAAGGCTTCGACTCGGAAGCCGGGGACCTGCTCACCACCGCAGTGGACGCGGCGCGGGAAGAAGGAGATCTCGTCGGGCTGGCCGGATCCCTCAACAACATGGGCCTCTACCGAATGGTGCTGGGCGACCTGGCCGAGGCCAGGAAGTGTCTGAACGAGGCGTCGCAGATATTCAATTCCACCGGCGAGTTGTTCGGTGTGCACAGCTGCTTGCACAATCTTGCGGCCTGCGAGGTGAAGGATGGCAATTTGTCTGCCGCGCTCGACATCTACCGCTCCGCGCTGCGGATGGTGACAGGCGAGGGCGAGCCGTTCCGCAAGGCGGGCACGCTCCGCCGGATCGCCGAAGTGCTGCGGCGGCAAGGGCGCAACGACGAAGCGATGGCGCATTGCCGGGACGCGATCTGGATTTACGAGGGAATCGATGACCCGAAGGGGCATGGCGATGCTCTCGTCGAGCTGGCGCTCATCTACCGGGAGTTCGGGGACGTCGAATCCGCCTACGCCTATGCACGGCGTTCTCTGGAAGGTGCTGAGGCGGTCTTCGACGTCGATTCAGCCGCGACCGCGGCCGGGCTGATCGCCGGGATCGCGTTCGACGCAGGCCGGTACGACGACGCACTGCGGTACGGCAAGCAGGCGGTGGCCCTCTTCCACCGCCTCCGGGACGCCAGTGGCGAGGCCGACGCCTGGGACGTGGTGGCTGCGGCGCTCGAATCGACGGGCCGACCCGACGCCGCGGCAGAAGGGCGAGCCCGCGCGAAGGAGATACGAATAAATCTCGGGTTTATTTGATGCGCAATTCAACATAACGCACGTACTTTTTCATGGTCGCGGGCTGGTTGCCGATCGTACGTGCCGGCAGGGGGCGCTTCAGTGCGGGGTCCCGTTTAAGCGACACCCGATGGGGGTATACCCTACGTCTGGTAATTGAAATTGCCCATCTGAAGAGGTTCCGTGCTCAAGAAGAGTTACACCCGTTGGGTGTTGGTTGCCGCGGCTGTTGTCACCCCTGCGTGGGTCAGCATTTACTCGTTGATTCCGGGCCACACCGCCTGAGTTAGCAGCCAGTCGGCCGGCCGGTGAAATTTGGTCTCCGGCAGTAGAAATAAACAATCCGCTGGTGTCGGCATTGTGCTGGCACCAGCGGATTTGTCTATGATCTCGTCCGCCCCGATCAGCCGATCTTGGCGGCGTCCTTGGGGGTGTAGCGGGGGCGGGGGACGCGGAGCTTGCGGATCTGCATCGCGCGGGTGAAGGCGTACCAGCCCAGGGAGAACGGCTTGTCCTGGGAGTCCGGGTACTTCGCGCGGACCCGCTTGTTGATGTAGCGGCCCAGCAGGGTGCCCTCGACGATCATCATCACCAGCAGGGCCATGCAGAACAGCGTCGCGTACTGCTGGACGATCAGGTTCTGCGACAGGGTGCTGACGAAGACCACCAGCACCAGCGGCATGAACAGGCCCATCAGGTGGCGGCGGGTGTCCACCAGGTCGCGGACGTAGGCGCGCACCGGGCCCTTGTCGCGGGGCATCAGGTAGCGGTCATCGCCCTGCATCATCCGCTCGCGGCGCTCCCTGGCCGCGTTGCGCCGCTCCTCCTTGTTGCCGCGGGCGCGCTTGACCGCTTCGCGCTGCGTCTTCGGCGGCGGCGGGACCGGGCCGCGGCGCTTGCCCTCGGCGTCCCGGCGCTTCGGGGTTGGGCGGCCCTTCTTGGGCGTGTGGTTGGGGGCGTGCTCCGCCGCGAGCTGGGCAGTCTCGTTCTCGGACTCCGGGCTGGCGGCCTGCTCGGTGCTGCTGCGGCGAAGGAACCTCACTCCAACAGGGTATTCGACGCCACTCCCGTCGCTGCAGCAGACCGGGCGGAAAGACCGTTACCGGGCGCGTTCCGCCTGGCGGAACCGCGCGACGAGCTCTTAAGCACATCACACCAGCTCGGCGTGCGACTGTGCCACCATGGACGCAGGAGCACACGTCCCCGGGTCCGCCCGCGGGAATAGGCCGGTGCGGCAGGTGGTTGCACCACAGGCCGGAATCGGATGAGCGAGACCTCAAGGGAGAGTCCATGACCGCCCCGAACACCACGACCGAGACCGAGGCGCCCGCGCACGGTGTCACGTTGACCGACGCGGCGGCCCAGAAGGCCAAGGCCCTGCTGGACCAGGAGGGCCGCGACGACATGCACCTGCGCATCGCCGTCCAGCCCGGTGGCTGCGCGGGGCTGCGCTACCAGCTGTTCTTCGACGAGCGCACCCTGGACGGTGACGCGCGGCGGGACTTCGAGGGCCTGGGCGTCGTCGTCGACCGGATGAGCGCGCCGTACCTGCAGGGCGCGACGATCGACTTCGTCGACTCCATCGAGAAGCAGGGCTTCACCATCGACAACCCGAACGCCGGCGGGTCGTGCGCCTGCGGCGACTCGTTCCACTGACCGAGCGAGCCGATCTGGCATGAGGCCGGTACCCCGCGCGGGTGCCGGCCTCAGTCGTGCGCGGGCGAGAGCACCCGGGCGCCGGTTTCCGGCGGAGGTGCTCAGGCGGGGTCTCCGGGACGCCCCGGACGCAGGACTGCACCGCTTCGAGCAGGCGCTGCCGGAACTCCCGGTGAGAGCCCCGTCGTTCTGCGTCGCGGAACCTCGGACGCCGCCTGCGGAACGGGGTCCCGCTGCGAGGCGACGTCTGAGACCCCGCGGCGCGCCAAGCGGCGACGCTTCAAAGGCGAAGGGCCTTCGTGAGACCAGGTCGACCGTCGCCGCTCGCCAGCTGTTCAGCGGGTGACGACCCGGACGACCTCGGAACCCAGAACGATCTCGTCGCCTTCGGTGAGCTGCTTGCCGCGGCGGGTCTCCACCGCGCCGTTGACCTGGACCAGGCCTTCCTCCAGGACCTCCTTCGCCTCCGCACCGTGCTCGACCAGGCCGGACAGCTTCAGCAGCTGGCCGAGCCGGATCACGTCGTCCCGGATCTCCACTTCGCGCATGCCCCCATTGTCCGGCCACCGCGCGCGGCGGCCGGACGCCCCCGGCGGCGGTACTCTCGGTGCGCGTGCGCTCACCTGCAGCGACATCCGGGAGGTCGCCGTGCCCGTCGCCGTCACCGGCAGCATCGCCACCGATCACCTGATGCACTTCCCCGGCCGGTTCACCGACCAGCTCGTCGCCGACAACCTCGCGCAGGTCTCGCTGAGCTTCCTGGTCGACGACCTCGTGGTGCGGCGGGGCGGCGCCGCGGCCAACATCGCCTTCGCGCTGGGGATGCTGCGCCAGCGGCCGGTGCTGATCGGCGCGGTGGGCGATGACTTCGCCGACTACCGCTCCTGGCTGGAGCGCCACGGCGTGGACTGCTCGGGCGTGCACGTCTCGGAGGTCGCGCACACCGCGCGGTTCGTGTGCACCACCGACGAGGAGTTCAACCAGATCGCCTCCTTCTACACCGGCGCGATGGCCGAAGCCCGCAACGTGGAGCTGGCGCCGGTGCTCGACCGCTCCGGTGCGGACCTGGTGCTGATCGGCCCGAACGATCCGCTGGCGATGCTGCGGCACGCCGACGAGTGCAGGCAGCGCGGCTACCCGTTCGCCAGCGATCCCTCGCAGCAGCTGGCCCGGCTCGACGGCGCGCAGGTGCGCCGCGTGGTCGAGGGCGCGGAGTACCTGTTCAGCAACCAGTACGAGTGGGGCCTGCTGCTGCAGAAGACCGGGTGGACCGAGTCCGACGTGCGCGAGCGGATCGGCGTCCGGGTCACCACCCTCGGCGCGGCGGGCGCGGAGGTGGTCGGTGGCGACGGGTCCCGGCTGCTGGTGCCCGCGGTGCCCGAACGCGGGCGGGTCGACCCGACCGGGGTGGGCGACGGATTCCGGGCGGGTTTCCTCGCCGGGGTCCAGTGCGGACTGTCGTGGGAGCGGGCCGCGCAGCTCGGGTCGTTGGTCGCGGTGCACGTCCTGGAGGTGACCGGGACGCAGGAGTGGTCGCTGGACCACGGTCGCGCGCTGAGGCGCTTCACCGACGCCTACGGAGCCGCCGCGGCGACGGACGTCGCACCTCTGCTGGCCTAGTTTGCAAATTTTTGCAAGTATCAGAGCAGCTCAAGCCTGGTTCTGATGGCGTATTGACTTAACTCGCGCAAGAAAATGTGATCGATGGCAACCGCTCGAAGCTGAGGAGGTTGTCATGCGATTGGCATTGCTCGCGTTCGCCGCGGCGGTCGGCGGCACCGCGCTGGTGCCCACCGGGGCAGCAGAGGTGCCCGCCAGGGCGGCAGAGGTGCCCGCCACCGCTCCGGTGCGCGGACCGATCGTCCAGATGTTCCAGTGGCCGTGGGACTCCGTCGCGCGGGAGTGCACCGACTTCCTGGGGCCCAGGGGATTCGGCGCCGTGCAGGTGTCCCCGCCGCAGGAGCACGTCGTGCTCGGTGACAAGGGCTATCCCTGGTACCAGGACTACCAGCCGGTCAGCTACCAGCTGGAGAGCCGCCGCGGTGACCGGGAGCAGTTCGCCGCGATGGTGCGCACCTGCAACGCCGCGGGCGTGGAGATCTACGTCGACGCGGTGGTGAACCACATGAGCGGCTCCGGCTCGGTGGGCAGCGGGCCGGGCAGCGGCGGCTCCACCTTCGAGAAGTACGTCTACCCGGGCCTGTACTCCGACGCCGACTTCCACGGCTGCCGCCGCGACATCGCCAACTACCAGGACAAGTGGGAGGTGCGCAACTGCGAGCTGGTCGGCCTGGCGGACCTGGCGACCGAGTCGGAGCACGTGCGCAACACCCAGATCGGCTTCCTCAACGACCTGATCGGACTGGGTGTCTCCGGTTTCCGGGTGGACGGTGTCAAGCACATGCCGCCGGAGGACGTCGGCGCGATCTTCGGTGCGCTGCAGGACGTTCCCGGCACCGGTGCGCGGCCCTACGTCTTCCAGGAGGTGATCGCGGACGCGACGACGACGGCGGGGGAGTACACCGGCAACGGTGACGTGACCGAGTTCGGCTACTACGGCGTCGTCGCCAACGCGTTCCGGGACGGCTCGCTGGCGCAGCTGGCGAACCTGCCGGAGCGGATGTCGCTGCCGAGCGACCAGGCGGTGGTGTTCATCGACAACCACGACACGCAGCGCAGCTCGCCGATCCTGACCTACAAGGACGGCGTCACCTACGACCTCGCGGTCGCCTTCGAGCTCGCCTACCCGTACGGGACGCCGCAGCTGATCTCCGGTTTCGCCTTCGACGACAGCGACGCCGGGCCGCCCGCCGAGGCGGACGGCGCCACGCAGGCGGCCGGCTGCGACAACTCGGCGTGGGTGTGCGAGCACCGGCGACCGGCGATCGCCGGGATGGCCGGGTTCCACGGCGCGGTGCAGGGCACCGAGCTGACGAACTGGTGGGACAACGGCGGCGGGCAGATCGCCTTCGGCCGCGGGGACAAGGGATTCGCGGTGTTCAACCGGGAAGGCGGCGAGCTCGCCCAGACCTTCCAGACCTCGCTGCCGGCCGGGACCTACTGCGACGTGATGAGCGGCGAGCTGGTGGACGGGTCGTGCACCGGTGCGACTGTCGAGGTCGGTGCGGACGGCACCTTCACGGCCGCTGTCGCGCCGAACTCGGGACTCGCCCTGCACGCCGGCGCGAAACTCTGAGCAGGTGACGCTGCCGTGAGCGTTTTGGGGTGCCATAGCGCCCCAAAACGCTCACGGGCAGCTACCCGCGGGTGGCCGTCACGATCAGGCGCTCGTGCTCCCGGGTCAGCCGCGAACCGTCCTCACCGAGCGCTTCGATGTCGCGAAAACCCGCTTGGCGAAGCCAATCACGCAGCTCCGGCACGGTGAAGAAGCGGACCGAGTAGCGGATGGTCCGGCGTTCGCCCCCGCGGACGATCGTGCGTTCGACGTGGGAGCGGAAGGTGATCGGATCCAGGCGGTGCTGGTCGATCGACATGTCCTCGCCGACCTCGCGGACCACCGCGGGCAGATAGCGGGGCAGCAGGTTGACGACGTTGTTCAGCTCCATCGCGAACCTGCCGCCCGGCTTCAACGACCGGTGCACCTCGGCGAGGACCCGGCGGTTGCCCTCGTCGGAGAAGTAGCCGAAGGCGGTGAACCAGTTGAAGACCGCGTCGAACCGGTCGGTCCAGGGCAGCTCGCGCATGTCGCCGAGCACGTAGTCGACCTCGATACCGCGCGCCGCGGCGTCGGTGCGGGCGCGGTCGAGGAATGGAGCGCTGCTGTCCAGGCCGGTCACTCGGCAGCCGCGAGCCGCCAGCGGGCCCGCCAGCCGTCCGTGCCCGCAGGCGAGGTCGAGCACTTCCGTCCCGGGTTCCAGGCCGAGCAGCTCCCAGATGAGCGTCGCTTCCGCGTCGCTGCCGGTGTCGATCAGCTCGCGGTAGAAGTGCAGGTAATCGTCATCGAACAGACCTTCGGCGTCGAACTCCGGCTCCATGGGCACTCCCGTGATCGGTCGGCCGCTCCAGCTTGGAGCGGCCGACCGAGCGGTGACAACCGGTTTTCAGCGGGCCAGGTCGTTCTCGCTGAACCTCGCGTAGCGGATCGTCTGGTGCGCGTCCTGCGATTCCGGGGAACCCGCCTCGTAGAGCAGGCCCGCCCAGCCGCCGCCCAGGTTGATCAGGTCGGAGTACGCCGACCACGTCGCGTCCACCACCGTGCCGACCTCCTGCCAGGTCGCGCCCTCGTCGGAGGAGGTGCGGATCCGCATGGTGTGGCGGCGGTGGTCCATGTCCGGATCGGTGTTGTACGGCCCGGAGAACAGGATCAGGTTGCTCGGGTCACCGGCGGTCGTCGCGCGCAGCCGGACCACCGAGCCCTGCACCACCGGTCCGCGCAGCTGCGGCACGACCGAGAACGGCTCGCGGAAGGTCTCGCCGCCGTCGGCGCTGACCGCGTGCGCCCGGTTGCCGTCGGCCACGGTGGTCCCGGAGTTGTCCTGGTTGCGCGCGGCGACGTAGAGCTCCGCGTCGACGGTCTCCAGCAGGCTGAGCTCCTGCGGCTTGATCTTCTCGCCGGTCCGGTCGTCCAGGGCGCCGAGGCGCCAGGTCGTGCCGCCGTCGTCGCTGTGCACGATCCCGGCGCCCTTGAGCCCGTCGGTTCCCTCGTAGTTGATGCCGGCGACCATCCGGCCCTGGTGCTCGCCGCGGGTCATCTGCAGGCCGTGGCCGGGCCCGGTGGCGTACCACTTGGTCCACTCCGGCTTCTTCAGCTGCGGCTGCGCCACCGGCTCGGTCCACTGCTTGCCGCTCGGATCCGTGCTGTGCTGCAGGAAGGGCGTTCGGCGGCAACCGCTGCCGTTGCAGTCCGGGCCCGGGTTGTGCGTGGTGAGCAGCGAGATGCGGCCGGTGCCGCGATCCACGATCGGCACCGGGTTGCCGCGGGTGTCGCCGTCGCCGGGGGACACGAGTTCCAGCTTCTGCCAGGACTTCCCGTCATCGGTGGAGCGCTTGAGGACCACGTCGATGTAGCCGGTGTCGTCGCAGTTGTTCCGCCGTGCTTCGGCGAACGCGAGCAGCGCGCTGCGGTCCTGGGTGCGCACGATCGCGGGGATGCGGAAGCAGTTGTAGCCGCCCTCGCCCTTGGTGAACACGGTGGTCCCGCTGATCGCCAGCGGCTCCCCGGTGGACACCTGGGTCGCGCCCAGGCACAGCAGCGCGGCTCCGGCCGCCGCCCCCACGATCTTGGTGATCCGGCGCATGCCCGTCCCTTTCGCCGATGGATACCGAATTCCACCGCGAAGGTATCGGTTGGAAAAGAACTTTCAGATGAACTGTCCGGTAAAAGCGTCCCAGGATGGGCGGTTCGGCCCAACCCGGTCAGTCCTCCGGATCAATCAGCGCTTCCGCGATCGCCGAGATGTCCTCGGGGCCGACCCGGCAGCAGCCGCCGATCAGCTGCGCACCGGCCGCCCGCCAGCTGCGCGCGTGGTCGGCGACCGGAGCCGCGCCACCGGTCCAGGCCCGCTGCTGCGCATCCCAGACCTCACCGCTGTTCGGGTACACCACGACCGGCTTCTCCGTTGCGGTCCGGGCGATTTCGATCGCGGGCAGCACGTCCTCGGGTGCCGAGCAGTTGACGCCGACCGCGATGATCGCGGCGTCGTCGGCGACCGCGAAGGCCTCCGCCAGCGGTTGCCCGGCGCGCGTGCGGTCGCCGTCGATGGTGAACGACAGCCAGGCCGGGACCTCCAGCCCGCCCAGCGCGTCGACCAGGGCTTCCGCCTCGTCGACGTCCGGGACCGTCTCCAGCGCGAAGACGTCGGGGACGGATTCGGCCAGCACTTCCAGCCGTGGCCGGTGGAAGTCGCGCAGCTCGCGCTTGGTGAGTCCGTATCGGCCGCGGTACTCCGAGCCGTCGGCGAGCATCGCGCCGTACGGACCGATCGAGGCCGCCACCCACCGGTGCCGTCCCGGCTCGACGTCGCCGGCCAGCCGGGCCAGCTCCACGCTCCGGTGCATCAGCTTGGCGGCCTCGTCGCGCTCGATGCCGCGCGCCGCGAAGCCCTCGAAGCTCGCCTGGTAGCTCGCCGTCGTCGCGATCTCGGCCCCGGCGCGGAAGAACGCGGCGTGCGCGGCCACGATCTCCTCCGGCGAATCGGCCAGCAGCCGGGCCGACCACAGCGAGTCGGAGAGGTCGTGCCCGCGCGCCTCCAGCTCGGTGGCCAGACCGCCGTCGAGGATCGTGGTCGCACCACCGAGCGTGAACGCCGTCATGCCGCCAGCGTAGTGGGACGAAGACCCGCGCACGAGCACGCCACCACCCGGGCGAGCCGATTTCCACAGGCCTGCCAGGACATCGGTGCGTCAGTCTCCCGACACACCGGTGGATGCCGAGGAGGTGCGCAATTTCAATTGAAATCAACTCGTCGATTTCAATTGAAATTGCACGACCGTCGGCGTGTCGGGCACCCGACACGCCGACTGTGCGTCGGGTTCTGTGTGATTTCAATGGAAATCGGACGTCTGATTTCCATTGAAATCGCGTGCCACTGGGTCAGGACTTGACGCTGCCCGCGGTGAGGCCGCCGACCAGGAAGCGCTGGACCAGGTAGAAGACCAGCACCGCGGGCACCGCCACCAGCACCGATGCCGCCGCCAGGTGGCCCCATTCCGCCCGGTTCTGCTGGACGAACACCTGCAGGCCCACCGCCAGCGTCTTCGAGCGGTCGTCGGCGGACAGGAACGCCGAGGCGAAGGCCACCTCGCTCCAGGCCACGATGAACGAGTAGAACGCCGTCACCGCCAGGCCCGGCCTGGCCAGCGGGAGGACCAGCCGCCAGAACACGCCGAACGGCGAGAGCCCGTCCACCCGCCCCGCCTCGTCGATCTCGCCGGGGATCCCGTCGAAGTAGCCCTTCAGCATGTAGGTGCAGAACGGGATGGCGGTGCTGCAGTACACCAGCACCAGGCCGAGCGCGCTGCCCTGCAGGCCCAGCGCCAGCAGGATGTTGTACAGCGGCACGATCAGCACCGCGAACGGGAACATCTGCACCACCAGGAACGACAGCAGCAGCCACCGCCTGCCCGGGAAGCGGAACCGGCTGGCCGCGTAGGCGGTGGTGGCCGCCAGCAGCACGCCGAGCACCGTGGTCAGCGCCGCGATCAGCACCGAGTTGCCGAACCAGCTCAGGAACGCGCCCTTCGCCCCGGACAGCACGTTCCAGTAGTTGTCCACTGTGGAGTCGGCGAACAGCGTCGGGGTGCGCTCGATGGCCTTGGCGTCCGGCTTGAACGACACCACCAGCACCCAGAACACCGGGAACACCGCGATCAGCGAGGCCACCACCAAGGTCGCGTGCAGGCCGATGCTGGCCGCGGTGGACCGCTTGCGCCGCGCCGGCTGCCGGACCGCCGCGGTCGTGGCGCGCAGCGAGGCCGCGTCGATGGACATCTCAGAGCACCTCCCCGTGCCTGCGCATAACGCGGCGGTAGATGGTCGCGAACACCAGCAGGACCGACAGCACGAGCACGCCGTAGGTGGAGGCGATCGCGTAATCCCGGGTGGCACCGGAGAAGAACCGCTCGAAGGCGTAGGTGACCAGGATCCGGGTGTGCGGGTTGTTGCCGGTGATCAGGTAGATGACCGGGAACATGTTGAACGTCCAGATCACCCCGAGCAGCACCACCGAGCTCGACACCGACCGCAGCCCCGGCAGCGTCACGTGCACGAACCGCTGCCACGGCGACGCCCCGTCGATCTCGGCGGCCTCGTGCAGATCGGCCGGGATCGACTGCAGCCCGCCCAGCAGCGCCACCATCATGAACGGCACGCCGAGCCAGACGTTGACGACGATCACCGACACCAGCGCCAGGTCGGACTGCCCCAGCCACACCTGCGCGGGCAGCCCCACCGACTCCAGCGCCCAGTTGATCAGCCCGTACTCGGCGTTGAACAGGTACCGCCAGGCGAAGGCGCTGATGAACACCGGCACCGCCCACGGCAGGATCAGCAGCACCCGGTACACCCCGCGGAACCGGAGCTGCCGGTTGAGCAGCACCGCCAGCGCCAGGCCGATCGCGTAGTGGAAGAACACGCAGGCGCCGGTCCAGATGACGGTGCGCCCCAGCGTCGCCCAGAACGAGCCGTACGCGGGATCGCCGGAGAGCACGTTGAGGTAGTTGGCGAGTCCGGTGAACTCGTAGCTCGCCTCGCGGTCCAGCACCGGGTTGGCGATGTTGGTGTCGTTGATGTCGGTGAAGCCGAAGAACAGCCCCTGCAGCAGCGGCAGCGCCACGAGCAGCGCGAGCACCACCACGACCGGCAGGACCATCGCGTAGGCGAACCAGTAGCGCGCGAACAGATTCCGCATGCCGGCCTCAGCGCTGGGCGTAGCCGGGGACGACGGAGGTCTGGTAGGTCCGCGCGACTTCGTCGAGCGCGGCACCGGTCTCCTTCTTCCCGGCCAGGATCTCGGCGTAGGCGGTCTGCAGCGGCTCCAGCAGCTCGGCGTTCTCCGGGATCCACGGCCGCTCGTGCGTGTCGGCGGCCAGCGGCCGGAACGCCGAGACGACCGGGTTCTGCGCCACCGCCGGGTCGTCGTAGGCGGACTGGCGGGTCGGCAGCAGCCCGAGCTCCGCGGCGATCTTCGCCTGGTTCTCGGTGCTGCTCATGCACTGGAGGAACTTCACCGCGGCCTCGGTGGCGTCGCTGCCCTGCCGGATCACGTAGTCGTGCCCGCCGACCGGTGAGGTGCCCGCGCCGGGCAGCGGCGCGATGCCGAGGTTGGCCGGATCGGCGAACTGCTCGGACTGGGTGTACTCCGCGACCGCCCACGGCCCGTCGACGACCATCGCCACCTCGCCGGAGGTGAACGCGGCCTTCATCGTGGTGTAGGAGTTCGGCTGGTCGAGCGCGGTGCGGGCCGCCTTGGCGTCGATCAGGTCCTTGGCCGTCTGCACCCCGCGCACGGATTCGGCGGAGTTCACCGTGATGGTCCGGGACTCGGTGTCGACCAGGTCGCCGCCGTGGGCGTAGAGGAACGGCAGCGCGTAGTACTCGTCGTTGTTGATGAACAGCGCGCGGTCGCCGCCGAGCGCGGGCGCGATCGAGCGGAGCTCGTCCCAGCTCTTCGGCGGTTGGACGCCCGCCCGCGCCAGCTGGGCCTTGTTGTAGAAGAGCGCCAAGGCGTCGGTGACCTGCGGGACGGCGTAGGTCTTGCCCTCGTGCTTGGTGGATTCCAGCGGTGCGGGCAGGAAATCGGCGGTGTCTGCGGCCAGCGGGGTGTCCGAGAGGTCCTGGATCAGCCCGGCCTTCGCGAGCTGGGCGACCCAGCCGACGTCGGAGCGCAGCACGTCCGGCCCCTGCCCGCCCTGCGCCGCGGTCTTGTAGTTGTTCAGCGCCTGGTCGAATGCGACCGTTTCGACGCGCACCTGGTAGCCGCCGGTGCGCGCGCAGTCGGCCGCGATCTCCCGGAACACCCCGCTCTCCGCGGAGCCGCTGGTGTCCCAGAAGACGACCTCGCCGGGGTTGCCGCCGCCGCCACCGCACCCGGCGGCGAGCACGCCGACCAGGCCCAGGGCGGCGCCGACCATGACCTTGGGTCTCATGTCCGGACCTCCTGCTTGCAAAAACTTGCGAACACTTGGCGTCAAATTGCATACCCAAGATGTGATGCAAGTCAAGGTGTTCAGCGATCATCGACAAAGTTCTCGTGATCAATCCGAGGTAGAGGTTTGCAAAATATTTCGATCATGTGCAGGATTGCGTCAGCAAGTGGTCCCGGCGCGACAGGAGCGGAGCAGTGGCGGGTCTGGCCGATATCGCCCAGGCGGCGGGGGTGAGCGTGTCGACGGTGAGCCGAGTGCTCAACCGCAAGGCGGGCATCAAGGAGGAGACCCGGCAACGAGTCCTCGAAGTCCTCAACCAGATGCCGCACACCGCGCGCGGCACCGGTGCGCTGCGCCGCACCGGGGTCATCGGCCTGCTGGTGCCGGAGCTGACCAACCCGGTGTTCCCGGCCTTCGCCGAGGCGCTGGAAGGCCGCGCCTCGCTGGCGGGCTACTCGTCGCTGCTGTGCAACACCCGCGCGGCGATGACCGAGAAGGACTACGTCCGGATGCTGGTCGCCCGGGGCGTCGAGGGCATGATCTTCGTGTCGCCGGAGATCGCCAACCCGGACAACGACGAGCGCCGCAGCCGCGGCTACTACGAGAAGCTGCGCGCCGAAGGCGTCCGGATGGTGTTCGTCAACGGCAGCACGCCGAGCCTGGACGTCCCGGACATCACCGTCGACGAGCACCTCGCCGGTCACACCGCCGCCCGCCACCTGCTGGAACTGGGCCACCGCCGCATCGGCTTCGTCAGCGGCCCGGCGCGCGCCCTGCCGTCCCGGATGAAGCGGGCGGGATGGGCGTCGGCGCTGGAGGAGGCCGGGATCGAGCCGAGCGCGGACCTCGTCGTGCACGCGCCGTTCGGGGCGGAGGGCGGCGCGCAGGCCATGGGCGAACTGCTCGACGGCCCGCGGCCGACCGCGGTCCTGTGCTCGTCGGACGTGATGGCGCTCGGCGCGATGCGGGAGGCCAAGCGGCGGGGACTGGCCACGCCGGAGGACATCTCGGTGGTCGGCTTCGACGACATCCCGCTTGCCGCCTACTGCCAGCCCGCGCTGACCACGCTGGCCCAGCCGATCCGCGACATGGCCGCCGCGGCGGTCGACGAACTGACCCGCCAGCTCGACCCGGACGAACCGGTGCGGGCCTCGACCAACTTCAGCCGGATGTTCCGGCCGAACCTGATCGTCCGCGAATCCACCCGGCGGTTGTGAGGGCGTCCGTGCGCGTTTCGGGGTGCCGGAGCGCCCCGAAACGCGCACGGACCCACCTCGGCACTGCAGCCGCCCCCACCTCGGTACGCGTCGTGAACCTCATGAGGAGCAGCGAATGACGAATTGGTGGCGTGACGCCGTCGTTTACCAGGTCTACGTGCGCAGCTTCGCCGACGGCGATGGCGACGGGATCGGCGATCTGGCCGGCATCCGGGAGCGGCTGCCGCACCTGGTGTCCCTCGGCGTGGACGCCGTGTGGCTGACCCCGTTCTACCCGTCGCCGATGGCCGACGGCGGCTACGACGTGGCCGACTACCGCGACGTGGACCCGACCTTCGGCACGCTCGCCGACTTCGACGCGCTGCTCGCCCGCGCCCACGAGCTGGGCCTGCGGGTGCTCGTCGACGTCGTGCCCAACCACACCTCCGACCAGCACGAGTGGTTCGCCGCGGCGCTGGCCGCCGCGCCCGGTGATCCGGCCCGCGACCGGTACCTGTTCCGCGACGGCCGCGGCGAGCGCGGCGAACTGCCGCCCAACGACTGGGAATCCGTCTTCGGCGGCCCGGCCTGGACCAGGGTCGCCGACGGCCAGTGGTACCTGCACCTGTTCGACCCGCGGCAGCCCGACCTGAACTGGCGGAACCCGCAGGTGCGCGCGGACTTCCGCGAGGTGCTGGCGTTCTGGCTGGACCGCGGCGTGGACGGCTTCCGCATCGACGTGGCGCACGGCATGATCAAGCACCCGGAGCTGCCCGACACCGGGCTGGACGAGCAGATCTCCCTGCTGGGGCACGGAGAACTGCCGTACTTCGACCAGGACGAGGTGCACGAGATCTACCGCGACTGGCGGCAGCTCTTCGACTCCTACCGGGGCGAGCGCATCGGGGTGGCCGAGGCGTGGGCGTCGACCAGCGAACGGCTGGCCCGGTACGTGCGCCCCGACGAGCTGCACCAGGCGTTCAACTTCGCGCTGCTGGAAGCGCCCTGGTCGGCCCCGGACTTCCGGCGGGTGGTGGTGGAATCGCTGGCCACCACGGCCGAAGTCGGCGCGACCACCACATGGGTGCTCGGCAACCACGACGTCCAGCGCCCGGTGACCCGCTACGGCGACGGCGACCTCGGCTCGCGCCGGGCCCGCGCCGCGGCGCTGTTCAGCTTCGCGCTGCCCGGCTCGGTCTACGTCTACCAGGGCGAGGAGCTCGGGCTGCCGGAGGTGCTGGACCTGCCCGACGATGTGCGCCAGGACCCGATCTGGACGCGCTCCGGCGGCACTGACCCGGGGCGCGACGGCTGCCGGGTGCCGATGCCGTGGTCCGGTGACGCGCCGCCGTTCGGCTTCAGCTCGGGCGAGAGCTGGCTGCCGCTGCCGGAGGAGTGGAAGACCGCGACCGTCGCCGAGCAGGAGAGCAGCGGAGATTCCGTGCTGCGCACCTACCGCGACGCGCTGGCGTTGCGGCGCGCGATCCCCGCCCTCGGCGACGGAGAGCTGGAGTGGGTGGACACGCCCGAGGGCGTGCTGGCGTTCCGCCGCGGGCCGGACTTCGTGTGCGCCACCAACTTCGGCACCGAACCGGTCGCGCTGGAGCTGCCCGGCGAACTGCTGTGCCGCAGTGACGCCGCGACCGGCTGGAACGGTGTGCTGCCCGGCTCGACCGCGGTGTGGCTGGGAAAGATTCACGAAGAATCCGCCTAATAGGTCTGTTCTTCCCCTTTGCGGCGTGGTCGCATGAATCCCCTTGTAACTGGAGGTGGTTCATGTTGCGACGATTAGGCACGGGCGTGGCGGCTCTCGCGCTCGCGGCGGTCGGCGTGGTCGGGCTCGGGCAGGCACCCGCGTCCGCCGCGCCGAACTTCCAGGTCCCGTTCGAATGCGGCGTCACGGTGACTGCCGCGACCTTCAGCGGCCACAACCCGGCGAACTCGGTGGACTTCCAGAAGTCCGGCATCACCGGCATGCCGGTGCTCGCCTCGGCGGCGGGCACCGTCACGCGGGTCGCCAACGAGGGCAGCACCAGCTACGGCCGCTGGATCGAGCTGGACCACGGCAGCGGCTGGCGCACCCGCTACGCCCACCTGTCCGCCCAGAACGTCTCGGTGGGCCAGAAGGTCTCCCTGGGCGCGAAGATCGGCGCCGCGGGCGCGACCGGCGGAGTGACCGGCCCGCACCTGCACTACGAGCAGATCCTGAACGGCACCGTGGTCAAGGCGAAGCTCAACGGCGTTGCCGTGCCGTACTTCGACAAGACCTCGTTCACCAGCAAGAACAACTGCGGCGGCAACCCGTACTCGCCGACCGAGGTGTGCGGCTCCGGCTACAGCGTGATCAACTCCAAGGCGCTGGCCAACGGTGCGGGCACCGTCTACCTGCTCTACAACGCCTCGAACGCGAACAACTGCGTGGTGACGCTCAAGTCGACGTCGCTGGGCAAGGCATCCCCGACGGCGGCGTTCCTGGAGGTCCAGGGCAAGTCGCGGGTGACCGACTCCGGTGACTTCACCTACTACGCGGGCCCGGTCCGCCAAGCGGCCGGTGCGACCTGCGTGAAGTGGGGCGGCTCGGTCGGCTCCAACGCCTACGAGAGCCCCTTCGAGCACTGCGGCTGACACCCGGGTCGTGAGTGCGGAAGCCACCCGAGCAAAGGCTTCCGCACTCACGACCGTCAGGCTGCCGAGCTCCGGGGTCGGACCTCACGACCAGCTCCACGCCGAGCGCCCGCGCCAGCCGTTCGAGGAGTGAACGGTGCCTCCGGCCTCAAAGCGCGCCACAGCGGGCTGCGAGATCCCAGCGGCTTCGGCGAGCTGGCCCTGCGTCCAGGACCGCTGCTCCCGAAGTTCACGAGTGGTCGACCCGGATCGAAGGCGATCCGGGTGGCTTCGCACGCCTCGCTGGCCCCCGGTTCTGCCATCCGGCGGTCACGCAGCGACTGCCAATCCGATACGACCACTGCCGTCACTCCCCGATGTGCTCATCCACGGTGTGCGCTTCGCTCAAGCAGCGGCGGAACGCCTGCCGCGCCCGTTCGACCTCGCGACGTCCGTCACCAATGGGCGATCACTGGTGCAGCCAGTCATGCCAGGTGGGGCCTTCGGTGGGCTGGTCCGGGAGGGTGAGGGCTCCGGCGCGGAATGCCTTGCCCAGGGCTCCCGGGACGTGGAGGGGGAGCTGGGGCCTGCGGCGGCCCCGGGCTTCGAGCCAGGCCGTGGCGAGCTCCTTGAAGGTCAGGACCTCCGGGCCGCAGACGTTGGTGATCTGCTTCGACGGGCCCGCCGCCAGGTTCTCCGCGATGACTCGCGCGACCACGGCGGGATCCACCGGCTGACCTGGGACCTGGGACGGGACCGGCATCAGCGGGAGGCGGGCCGCGCCCGAGAGCACCATGTCGATCGCCGGGTGGAACTGCGTGGCGCGCACGATCGACCATGGCACCCCGTCGCGCACCAGCTCCTCGCCCGCGAGCTTCTGCCGGAAGAACTTCCACGGGATGTCGTCGATGCCCACGATGGACGCGAACAGCAGGTGACCGACGCCGGCCCGCCGCGCCGCGTCGCGGAGCCGCTGGGTGCCGTCCACATCGGTCCGCTGGGTGTACTTGCCCTTGTACGGGCTCGACGCCAGGTGCGCGATCGCGTCGACGTCCCGCACCGCGCCGTCGAGGCCCTCCCCGGTGGCCAGGTCCGCCTGCCGCCATCCCGCGTCCGGCGCCGCGCGCCGGCTCATCCGCACCACGTCGTGCCCCGCTGCCTGCAGCGCCGGAACCACCTGCTGCCCCAACGTCCCGGTCGCGCCGGTGACGAGAATCCGCATCATGTCCTCCTGTCGTTCACCGGGAGGACGGGGCGGCCCGGCGAAGTGTGACAGGAAAGGCGAACGGCCCGCCCACCTCCGAGAGGTGAGCGGGCCGTCCGGTGGGAAGCCTCAGAGGCGGACGGGGTAGTGCGGCTCCGGGACCTCGGGGGACAGGCGCCCCTCGATGAAGATGCCGTGCCAGAGCATGAACACCAGCAGCGCCCACAGGCGGCGGCTGTGGTCCAGCACGCCGGAGCGGTGCTCCTCCAGCAGCTGCAGCACCGCGGTGCGGTTGAGCAGGTGGTCGGTCTGCGACTGCTGGATGATGTTGCGCGCCCAGTCGTGCATCTCGTCGCGCAGCCAGTGCTTGATCGGCACCGGGAAGCCCAGCTTGCGGCGGTTGAGCACATGCGCCGGGACCACCTGGTACATCGCCTGGCGCAGCGCGTACTTGGTGGTCTCCTTGGTGATCTTCTGCTCCAGCGGCACCGTGCTGGCCACCCGGAAGACCTCCGGGTCCAGGAACGGCACCCGCAGCTCCAGCGAGTTGGCCATGGTCATCTTGTCGGCCTTGACCAGGATGTCGCCGCGCAGCCAGGTGAACAGGTCCACGTGCTGCATCCGGGTCACCGGGTCCCAGTTCGCCGACTGCCGGTACGGGCCCGCGGTGACGTCGCGGTGCGACACGCCCGGGTCGAAGCTGCGCATCACGTTGCGCAGCTGGTCGTCCCGGAAGATCCGCGCGTTGCCGTAGTAGCGGTCCTCCAGGCTCAGCGCGCCGCGACGCAGCAGGTCCTTGCCGCGCACGCCCTCCGGGATCGCGGTGGAGACCCGGCCCATGGCCTTGCGCAACGCGCCCGGCACCTTCTCGAACGGCGCCAGCGACAGCGGCTCGCGGTAGATGGTGTAGCCGCCGAACAGCTCGTCGGCGCCCTCACCGGAGAGCACCACCTTGACGTGCTGGCGCGCCTCGCGGGCGATGAACCACAGCGGCACCAGCGCCGGGTCGGCCACCGGGTCGTCCAGGTACCAGACGATCAGCGGCAGCGCCTCCATCATCTCCTCGGCGGAGACGGTGCGGACCACGTGCTTGACGCCGATCGCCGCGGCCGACTCGGCGGCCACGTCCACCTCCGAGTAGCCCTGCCGCTCGAAACCGGTGGTGAAGGTGATCAGGTTCGGGTTGTGCTCCTTGGCCAGCGCCGCGATCGCGGTGGAGTCGATGCCGCCGGACAGGAACGCCCCGACCGTGACGTCGGCGCGCATGTGCTTGGCCACCGAGTCGCGCATCACGTCGACGATCTCGTTCTGCAGCCGCCGCGCGTCGGCGTCGGTGTTCACCGGCCGGGAGTGGAAGTTCGGCTGGAAGTACCGCTCGGTGACCAGCTGGCCGCCGGGCGACACGGTGAACGAGGTGCCCGACTCGATGCGGCGGATCTGCCGGTGCAGCGTCTCCGGCTCCGGCACGTACTGCAGCTGCAGGTAGTGCTGCATCGCCTTGTGGTCGAGCTCCTCGGCGATGCGCAGCGTGCTGGCCAGGCTCAGCAGGCTCTTCTTCTCGCTGGAGAAGGCGGTGCCGCCCGGGCCCGCCGCGTAGAACAGCGGCTTGATGCCGAACGGGTCGCGCGCGCCGAAGACCACCTTGCGCTCGTTGTCCCAGATCAGGAACGCGAACATGCCGCGCAACCGGCCGACCATGGACGTGCCGAGGTAGTGGTAGGCGGCGACGATCACCTCGGTGTCGCCGTCGGTGCTGAACCGGGCGCCGAAGCGCTCGATCAGCTCGGCCCGCAGCTCCAGGTAGTTGTAGATCTCACCGTTGAAGTTGATGGTGTAGCGCCGCGGGGTCTCCGGCGGTCCCCAGGTCAACGGCTGGTGAGAGTGCTCCAGGTCGATGATCGACAGTCGGTTGAAGCCGAAGACGACCTCACCCCCCTGCCAGGTGTCGCTCTCGTCCGGTCCTCGGTGTCGCTGGCACGGCAGCGCGTTGGCCACCGCGTTAACCGCGAATCCGGCGTTCTCTTCCGTGGGACAGATCAGTCCAAGCAGGCCGCACACGCGTCTGGAGCACCTCTTCGAGTCGGCGATGTCGTCTCTCTGGAGCCTCCCCCCGAAGGCTCGCCCCAGTATGCCGTCCGCCCGCACGCGCGCTGCACGCGCGGGGGAGCAGCTGTTCGAGCGCGCGAACTCCCGAGCGCACAGGGGCGTTGGACAGGGCTTCCGGGGCTCCGCTGGGTAACCGGCGTCGCGAACGAGTAGATCGATCGACGCCCCCGGAGCAGTATCGCGGCTACACCTGGGCTAGAGTCTGCGCAGGATTCCGGCGGCAGATCCGGCGGTCCGGCTTCGCGGCCGGGCTCGGATCACCCGGCCGCACCGGTGAGTTTTGCACGAGGAGGCGTCGCGCAGTGGGCCTGAAGGAGGGGACCCGAGTGCCACGGCTGGTCAAAGTCGCTGGGCTGATCGGCCTGGTTGGTGTCGCGGCCACGGGTTGCACGACCGATGAGGTCCTGCGGTTCGGTTGGCCGGAGGGTGTCACCCCGCAGGCCGATTCGATGCGAACCCTGTGGACTTGGTCGGTCATCGCGGCACTCGCGGTGGGCGTGTTGGTCTGGGGGCTGATCTTCTGGTCGGTCGCCTTCCACCGCAAGAAGAAGGGCGACGAGGAGCTGCCCCGGCAGTTCCAGTACAACCTGCCGCTCGAGATGATCTACACGGCCATCCCGTTCGTGCTGGTCGTCGTGCTGTTCTACTTCACGGCGGTCACGCAGAACTACGTGCTGGCCAAGCCCGCGAACCCGGACCAGAAGGTCAACGTGGTCGCGTTCCAGTGGAACTGGGAGTTCAACTACCCGGAGCACAAGACGCCGGACGGGCAGCCGGTGCGCACGGTGGGCAGCAGCAGCGAGATCCCGCTGCTCGTCCTGCCGACCGGCGAGCGCATCGAGTACACCCTGAGCGCCACCGACGTCATCCACTCGTTCTTCGTTCCGGAGTTCCACTTCAAGCGGGACACCTTCCCGCACCCGAACAAGAACAACCAGGACAACGTCTTCCAGAACACCATCGACCGCGAGGGTTCGTTCGTCGGCCGCTGCGCCGAGCTGTGCGGCACCTACCACGCGATGATGAACTTCGAGGTCAGGGCGCTGTCCCCGGACAAGTTCGACCGGTACATGGAGCTGCGCACGCAGGTCAACCCGGCGACCACCCAGCCGTACACGGCGGCGGAGGCGCTGACCCAGCTCGGCAAGGAGCGGCAGGACTGCGGCGAGCTGTGCGAGCCGTTCGCGGTGACCGGCGTTCCGTTCAACACCGAACGCACCGGTGGAGCACCTTCCGGTCAGCAGGTCGGGACCAAGTAGTGGTGCCCTCGACAGGGCGTACGGCGTGAGAGCGAGGACTCCATGAAGATCGAATCCCGGATCTTCAACATCATCACCATCTTCTTCTTCCTGTCCGCGATCGTGTACGGGCTCTGGGCCAAGGAGCCGGTGGGCACCGTGGCGCTGATCCTGGTCGGCGGCCTCTCCCTGATCATCGGCAGCTACTTCTCGTTCGTGGCCCGCCGGATCGAGGACCGGCCGGAGGACAACCCGGACGCGGAGATCAGCGATGGTGCCGGCGAACTGGGCTTCTTCAGCCCGGGCAGCTACTGGCCGGCCGGCGTGGCGGGGGCTGCTGCCTTCGCCGGCGTCGCCCTGGCGTTCTTCCACGTGTGGATGATCGTCCTGGCGGTCGGCTTCCTGCTGATCATGGTCGCCGGTCTGGTGTTCGAGTACCACACCGGCCAGGGCCACCACTGACGAAGAACTGACGATCAGGCCCCCGAATCCCGCTGGGAATCGGGGGCCTGATTCGGTCTAGCATCGGTTCCGCACCCAGCTGCAGGAGGTAATTCCCGTGATCACCGCGATCGTGCTGATCCAGACCGCCGCCGACCGGCTCGCCGAGGCGGCCCAGGAGATCGCCGACCTGGACGGCGTCGACGAGGTCTACTCCTGCGCGGGTGACGTCGACCTGATCGCGATGCTGCGCGTCCGCCGCCACGAAGACCTGGCCGACATCGTGCCGGGCCGGATCAACAAGGTGGCGGGCGTCCTGGACACCGACACCCACATCGCCTTCCGCTCCTACTCCCGGAAGGACGCGGAAGCGGCCTTCTCCATCGGGCTGGAAGAGGAGTGACGCCCCGGCGCTGACCGCCGCCGGGCGGTGGTCAGCGCAGCGCGGTCGACGTCGTCGCCCAGCGGCTCAGCAGCGCCGCGGCCGCTCCCGAGTCGATCGCCTCGCCGACCCGGACCAGCGCGGCCCTGAGCTGCGCGCTGATGTCCTCTCCCGGGCCGTCGTAGGCGACCATCGCCCCGGCCGCGTTCAGCAGCACAGCGTCGCGCACCGGGCCCTTCGCGCCCGCCAGGAGGTCGTGCACGGCCTTCGCGTTCACCACCGCGTCGCCGCCCTGCAGGTCCTCCGGCCGGGCGTAGGCGATCCCGAAGTCCTGCGGATCGATCCGGTCCTCGCGGACCGTCCCGTCGTGCACCACCCAAGCGGTGCTCGGCGTCGTGGTGGTGATCTCGTCCATGCCGTCGTCGCCGCGCACCACCAGCGCGGACTTGCCGCGGGCGGCGAACACCTCGGCCACCACCGGCGCCATCCGGCGGTCGGCGCAGCCGATCAGGCCCGCCACCGGGCGCGCCGGGTTGGTCAGCGGGCCCAGCAGGTTGAACGCGGTCGGGATGCCGATCTCGCGGCGCGGTCCGCCCGCGTGCTTGAAACCGGGGTGGAAGACCGGCGCGAAGCAGAACCCGATGCCGACCTCCTCGACGCAGCGCCGCACGCCCTCCGGCGGCAGGTCGATGGCCACGCCCAGCTCCTCCAGCACGTCGGCCGTGCCGCACTTGGAGGAGGCCGCCCGGTTGCCGTGCTTGACCACGGTGATGCCCGCGGCGGCGAGCACGATCGCGGCCATGGTGGAGATGTTCACGCTGCCGGAGCGGTCGCCGCCGGTGCCGACGATGTCCACCGCGCGCTGGGCGATGTCGACGCGGCGGGCGTGCTCGAGCATGGCGTCGGCCATGCCGCGGATCTCGGCGGGCGTCTCGCCCTTGGCGCGCAGCGCGACGACGAACGCCGCGACCCGCGCCGGGGTGGCCTCCCCGGACATGATCAGGTCCATCGCCCAGGCGGTGTCCTCCGCGGAGAGGTCCTCACCCGCGACCAGGCTGCCCAGCAGTCCCGCCCAGCTTCCCGCCATGGTTCCCACGCTTCTTCTTCCGTGCTGATGGCTGTTCGGAGTCACTTTACGTAGATGGTCACCCAGCGGAACCTCAGAGGCTCCCCGGACTGCGGGAGCCCTTCCTGCTGCGTCCGCTGCACGGCGGACGGGCTGTCCTCGCCAGGAAGCCCTTGAGAACCCACCGGTGGCCGTCTTGCACGGGCGCGAGCGGCTGGCGCCGCTTCACGAGCGCGGACGGCTTCGCCGACGGGTTCTTGGCCCAGCACCGACAGCGGCGGACCGTGGAGGGCCGCCGCAGTCGTCCGGAGTTCCGGTACCCGCATCCGGCCGCGGCCGATGCGCGCCGGAGGGGTTCAGTCCACCAGGGTTCAGGCCGGGACCGGCTTGCCGCTGGTGCGCAGCACCTCGGCGACGGTCTCGGCCGCGGCCAGCGGGTCGAGCGGGTGCACCAGCACCGCGTCGGCCTGCGACCAGGTGGCGAGCCATCGGTCGTCCTTGCGGCGCACCGACACGACCACCGGCGGGCAGTCGTCGATCTCGTTCTTCAGCTGCCGCGACACGCCCATGCCGCCGGTGGGCTGCGCCTCGCCGTCCAGGATCACCAGGTCCGCCCTGCCCGCGTCGACCTCGCTGAGCACGTCGGCGACGGTGCCGACCTCCACGTAGTGCAGCCGGCCCAGATCCGGAGCCGGGCGCCGACCGATCGCTGTGATGATCGCCTCCCGGACCTCGGGGCGGTGGCTGAACACGAGAACGGTGGTGGTCGGTGCGCTCATCGACGGCTCCTCAGTGTCTGCGGGACGCCCCGGCGGCGGGCCGGGCGAGGTCGCGAACTTCCCCGGATGCTAGCGGCCGGACCGGGGCGAACAGTAGTCGCCCGGCGAAATCGATCAGCTCGGCGCGTCCGGGCCCGGCTGCAGCGCGTCCCAGCCGTAGACCTGGCCGCCGTGCCGCTGGGCCAGCCCGGCCATCCGCGAGCTCTCCTGTGAGCAATGCAACGCATCGAGTTGCTGAACACGCAGCGCGATCATCGCGGTCAGCCCGGCGCCGCCGCGCTCCGCACCGCGCCCGCCGGGGCGCAGATCCCAGCCGTCGGCGCTCAGCAGGTCGCGGGCCGACTCGATCGAGCGCTCCGGTAGCGCCAGGTGGTGGCGCAGCACCGCAGGCAGTCCGGACTGCCACTCATCCGCTCGTGCCAGCGCCGCCGAGGCCGCCTCGGTCTCGTCGTAGGCGGTCACCACGACTCGCAGCGCCGGGTCATCGGTGCTGATCACAGGCTTGCGGCGGGCGCGGCGGGCGGCCAGCCGGGCGGACCAGCGGGCGCGGATGCCTTTCACGGTGCGTCACCTCCGGATTGCGATCCGATCACCCCTCGGTCGACCTGGTGGACCCGAAGGCGCGAGCGGAAAAGCTGCAAGACATAATGCGTCGCGTGACAACGGCAGCGCCCTCAATCAGTCAACGCGTGCACTCGCTGAACCGACCGAACATGGTCAGCGTAGGCACCATCGTTTGGTTGGCCAGCGAGCTGATGTTCTTCGCTGGGCTCTTCGCCATGTTCTTCACGGTGAAGGCGCAGAACGAGGGGCCGTGGCCGCCAGCGCCGACCGAGCTCAACCTCGCGTACGCACTTCCCTTCACCGTCATCCTGGTGTTGTCCTCGTTCACCTGCCAGTGGGGCGTGTTCGCGGCCGAGCGGGGCGACGTGTTCGGGCTCCGCCGGTGGTACGTGATCACCCTGATCATGGGCACGGTCTTCGTGCTCGGTCAGGCAGGCGAGTACTACACGTTGATCACCCACCACGCGACCACCATCGCGTCGTCGGCGTACGGCACGGTCTTCTACATGACGACCGGCTTCCACGGGCTGCACGTGATCGGTGGGCTGGTCGCCTTCGTCTTCCTGATCATCCGGACGAAGCTGAGCAAGTTCACGCCCGCGCAGGCCATCGCCGCGATCGTCGTGTCGTACTACTGGCACTTCGTGGACATCGTGTGGGTCGGCCTGTTCGCCGTGATCTACCTCGTCCCGTGATGACGAGGAGCCGAGTCTCCTCGATCGGCTTCTTAGAACGAGGTCGTAACAGAACTCCCCGAACCGGACAGCAAGGGTTGCCGCTCTCATGACCACCAACAAGAAACGGAACCGCGCGGGCTCGAAGCTCAAGAGGCGGATCTCCGGTGTGCTGGCGCTGGGCATCGCGCTGGTGGGTGCCGGTGGGCTGTACACCGTCGTGACTCCCGAGCCGCAGACCGCGCAGGCCGCTGCGGAGCCGGCTCTGGTGAGGCAGGGCGAGCAGCTCTACAACAACGCCTGCATCTCCTGCCACGGCACCAACCTGCAGGGCGTCCAGGACCGCGGACCGAGCCTGGTCGGCACCGGCGAGGCCGCCGTGCACTTCCAGGTCTCCACCGGCCGGATGCCGATGGTGCGCCAGGAAGCGCAGGCCATCCGCAAGCCGCCGAAGTTCACGCCCGAGGAGATCGACGCGCTGGGCGCGTACGTGCAGACCTACGGCGGTGGACCGGAGTCCCCCAAGCAGGCCGGCGAGGCGCTGCGGGGCGAGGACCCGGCGCGCGGTGCTGAGCTGTTCCGGCTCAACTGCGCGTCCTGCCACAACTTCACCGGACGCGGCATCGCGATGTCCTCCGGCAAGTTCGCGCCGAACCTGCACGACTCGACCGAGCAGGACATCTACGAGGCGATGCTCACCGGGCCGCAGAACATGCCGAAGTTCTCGGACCGGCAGCTCACCCCGGAGGAGAAGAAGGACATCATCGCCTACGTCAAGTCGGTGACCAACGGGAACAACAACCCCGGCGGCAACGACCTGGGCGGTTATGGTCCGGGAACTGAAGGCGTCATCGCCTGGGTGGTGGGCATCGGCGCGCTGATCGGCCTCACCCTGTGGATCGGAGCCAGGGCATGAGTGAGCAGAACAAGGAATACACAGAGGCCGAACTGGCCGAGATGAGCCGCGACGAGAAGATGCGGCTCGGCCTGGCCCTCGACGACGTCGAGCTCGTCGAGTACCAGGAGCAGTGGCCCGTCAAGGGCACCCGCGCGGAGCGCCGCGCGGAGCGCAACGTCGCGGGCTGGTTCGTGCTCTCCGGGTTGTCGGCGCTGGCGTTCATCGCGGTGTTCGTCTTCTGGCCGTGGGACTACGTCCCGCCGTCGGACGAGCGCGGCTACTTCATCTACTCGCTGTACAACCCGCTGGTCGGGTTCTTCTTCGGGCTGTCGATCCTCGCCGTGGGCATCGGCGTGGTGCAGTACCAGAAGAAGTTCATCCCGCACGAGGTCGCGGTCCAGCAGCGCCACGACGGGCACGCCTCGGAAGAGGTCGACCGCCAGACGGCCGCGGCCATCCTGGCCGACGCCGGCGAGAAGAGCGGCATCGCCCGCCGGTCGATGATCAAGCGCACCGCCGGTTTCGGCGTCGGCGCGTTCGGTCTCGGCGCCGGCGTGGTCGCGATCGGCGGCTTCGTCCGCGACCCGTGGGCGACCACCGGGCCGGAGTCGCTGCAGCACACCGGCTGGCTGTCGGAGACCGGCGAGAAGACCTACCTGCGCCGCGACACCGGCAACAAGCACGAGGTCTCGCTGGTGCGCCCGGAGGACATCGACGCGGGCGGCTTCGAGACGGTCTACCCGTTCCGGGAGTCCATGCGCGGCACCGAGGAGCTCGAGACCTCGCTGCGCAAGGGCGACGCACCGGTCATGCTGATCCGGCTCCGCCCGGGCAGCAAGCCGGTCAAGCGCAAGGGGCAGGAAGACTTCAACTACGGCGACTACTACGCCTACTCGAAGATCTGCACCCACGTCGGCTGCCCGACCTCGCTGTTCGAGCAGCAGACCGGGCGCCTGCTCTGCCCGTGCCACCAGTCGCAGTTCGACGTGGTCAACACCTACGCGAAGCCGGTCTTCGGTCCGGCGACGCGGGCGCTGCCGCAGCTGCCGGTCACGGTGGACGAGGACGGCTACTTCGTGGCCAAGGGCGACTTCATCGAACCGGTGGGTCCGGCTTACTGGGAGCGTAACGCATGAGCTCGATCACCCAACCGACGAAATCGGAGAGCGCCGCGTACCGCAAGATCGCCACGGCGGCTGACGAGCTCGACTCGCGCTACCGGGTGGCCAAGGGCATGCGGCGGCAGCTGAACAAGGTCTTCCCCACGCACTGGTCGTTCCTGCTCGGGGAGATCTGCCTCTACACGTTCATCCTCCTGATCGTCACGGGCGTCTACCTGACCCTGTTCTTCGACCCCTCCATGGAGGAGGTCGTCTACGACGGCGTCTACCAGAACCTGCAGGGCATCCCGATGTCCCGCGCGTTCGAGAGCACGCTGGACATCTCCTTCGAGGTGCGCGGCGGTCTGTTCGTCCGGCAGCTGCACCACTGGGCGGCGCTGATCTTCGTCGCCGCGATGATGCTGCACATGTTCCGGATCTTCTTCACCGGTGCGTTCCGGCGCCCGCGTGAGGCGAACTGGACCATCGGCGCGCTGCTGCTGATCCTGGGCATGTTCGAGGGCTTCTTCGGCTACTCGCTGCCGGACGACGTGCTGTCCGGTACCGGTATCCGCGCCACCATGTCGGGCATCGTGCTGTCGATCCCGGTGCTCGGCACCTGGCTGCACTGGGCGCTGTTCGGCGGGGAGTTCCCCGGGACCGAGATCATCCCGCGCCTGTACGTGCTGCACATCCTGGTCATCCCGGGCATCATGCTCGGCCTGGTCGCGGCGCACCTGGCGCTGGTCTGGTACCAGAAGCACACCCAGTTCCCGGGCGTGCGGCGCACCGAGGGCAACGTCGTCGGCGTCCGCATCATGCCGGTCTTCGCCCTCAAGGGCGGTGCGTTCTTCGCACTGGTCACCGGCGTCTGCGCGATCATGGCGGGTGTCTTCCAGATCAACGCGGTCTGGCACCTCGGCCCGTACAACGCCTCGCAGGTCACGGCGGCTTCGCAGCCCGACTGGTACCTGATCTGGGCGGACGGCATCCTGCGCGTCTGGCCGGCCTGGGAGCTGTACCTGGGGCCGTACACGGTGCCGCCGGTGTTCTTCGCCGGTGCGATCGGGATGGGCATCCTGTTCACCACGCTGATCGCCTACCCGATGCTCGAGCGCAAGCTGACCAAGGACAACGCCCACCACAACCTGCTGCAGCGGCCGCGCGACGTGCCGGTTCGCACCAGCCTGGGCGTGATGGCGCTGACCTTCGTCGGGGTGCTGTTCATCTCGGGCGCGAACGACATCGTGGCGTTCCAGTTCAACATCTCGCTGAACCTGATGACCTGGTTCGGCCGGATCGGGCTGCTGGTGCTGCCGCCGATCGCGTACTACATCACCTACCGGATCTGCCTGGGCCTGCAGCACAGCGACCGCGAGGTGCTGGAGCACGGCGTGGAGACCGGCATCATCAAGCGACTGCCGCACGGTGAGTTCATCGAGGTCCACCAGCCGCTCGGCCCGGTGGACGACCACGGCCACCCGGAGCCGCTGCCCTACCAGGGCGCTCCGGTGCCGAAGAAGATGAACAAGCTCGGCGCCGCGGGCAGCCCGGTCGAGGGCAGCCTGCTCCGCCCGGACCCGGTGGACGAGACCACCGCTCTGGAGCGGGCGCGGCACGAGAGCGCCGCGCGCGACGTGGCGGCCGAGGAGCGCGAGCTCACGGCCGGCAAGCCGCAGCAGCCCACCGAGTGAGGCACTAGCCGCTGTCACCGAACGAGGCCCGGTACCCCTGGCGGGGTGCCGGGCCTCTTCGCTGCGCGGGTGTCGGAGCGGCCGCCTAGGTTGGCGGCATGACTTCGATCGACGATCCGGAAGTTCGCGCCTTCCTCGAAGCGGGCACCCGCACCGGCATGATCGGCTTCACCGCGGCGGACGGACGCCCGCTGGTGGCGCCGGTGTGGTTCGTGCTGGAGGGCGACGAGATCGTGTTCAACACCGGCAAGAACACCGCGAAGGGCCGGGCCATCGCCCGCGATCCGCGAGTGGTGCTCTGCGCGGACCTGCCCGAGCCGCCGTTCGCCTTCGTCCAGGTGCAGGGCATCGCGGAGATCTCGGAGGACCCGGCGGAGCTCTTGCGCACCGCCACCCGCATCGGCGGCCGCTACATGGGGCAGGACCGGGCGGAGGAGTTCGGCCGCCGCAACGGGGTGCCGGGCGAGCTGGTGGTCCGCATCCGCCCGACCAAGGTCGTCGCGTCCCTGGACATGACCGCCTGAGTCAGTCGATGGCGGCGTAGGGAGTCCGGCCGTTGATGGCCTTGTCGAGCCAGGTCTGCCAGGAACCGGCGGCGCTCGCGGGCTCGTTCCAGGGCGTCGAGCAGCGGACCATGCGGGTGCCGCCGGTGGTCAACCAGCGGTAGACCACGCGGGCTTCGTCGGCGCTGGTGCCGCGCAGCGGCCCGGGGCCGGGGATGACGGTCTCCGCCGATGCCTGCAGCAGGTCCACGACGGGCATCGGCGGCACACCGCGGCGTGCGGTGCCCGCGGCGGCGAGCTTGCCGTGGCGGATCACCGCGAGGTGCCAGCCGCCGCGGCCGTCCGGCCGGGCCGCGACCAGCTCCGCGACCGAAGCCAGCGCGGCCAGCCGCTGGCCCCGGTCCAGCGAGCGCACCAGGCCCGCGAGCTGATCGCGGTGCGCGGCGGCGTCCTCGAACCGCTCCGCCGCTGAGAGCCGGTCGAGCTCGGCGCGCAGGCGTTCCAGCAGGACGACGCTGCGGCCGCCGACGACCTCCCGGATGGAGATCACCTCGGGTTCGTACTCCGCGGCGCTCTGCAGACCGGCACAGGGCGCTCCGCAGCGGCCCAGCTCGTACAGCGCGCACGGCCGTCCCTGCGGGTCGCGCGCCGAGATGCGCTCGGTGCACCGGCGCACCGCGGTCACCGCTTGCAGCGCCTCGACGGCGTCGGCCGCGGTGTGGCGGGACCGGAAGGGGCCCAGCGCGCCGGTTTTCGGGGCCCGGACGATCGACAGGCGCGGGAACGGCTCGTCGGTCAGCACCACCCACCAGGCGCGCTGCGGGTGCTTCGAGCGGCGGTTGTAGCGCGGTTGGTGCGCTGCGAGCAGCCGCAGCTCGCGGACCTCGGCTTCCAGCGGGTGCGCGCACTCGACGTGGTCGACGCGCTCGGCGATCGCCACCATCTCCTTGACCCGGCTGCGCCGCTCGCCCGCGGTGAAGTACTGCCGGACCCGGCGCCGCAGGTCGGTCGCGGTGCCCACGTAGAGCACCTCGTCGTTGGGCCCGCGGAACAGGTACACGCCGGGCGCGTTCGGCAGCCGGTCGGCGAGCCCGCGCTTGCCGCGCTGCTGCGGGGTGACGTCCGGCAGGTGGCTGAGCAGGTCGTCCAGCGTCCGCAGGCCCAGCGAGCCGACCCGCTCCAGCAGGGAGTGCAGCACGTCGACGGTGGCGCGGGCGTCGTCCAGCGCCCGGTGCACGGGTTCGGTCCGCGCGTTCAGCACGCGGGCGAGCGTGCCGAGCTTGTAGTTGGGCGTCTCGTCCCTGCTCAGCACCCGGCGGGCCAGCCGAACGGTGTCCACGACCTGCGGTTTCGGCCAGTTCAAGCCGAGTCGTTCGCAGTTGGCGCGCAGGAACCCGATGTCGAACGGGGCGTTGTGCGCGACCAGCACGCAGCCGTGGCAGAACTCCAGGAAGGCGGGCAGCACGGTGTCCATCCGGGGCGCGTCGACCACCATCGCCTCGGTGATCCCGGTGATCGTCACGATCGACGGCGGGATGCCCCGCTCCGGGTTGACCAGGGTGGCGAACTCGCCGAGCACCTCGCCGCCGCGGATCTTGACGGCGCCGATCTCGGTGACCGCGTCCTGCACGCGGTCACCACCGGTGGTCTCCAGGTCGACGACGACGAAGGTCACCTGGTGCAGCGGGACTTCCTCGCTGGTCAGGATCTCGTCGAAGGACAGCTGCGGGTGCGCGGACATCATCGCGCACGTTACGGCCCGCTACCGACAGCGCGGTGGATGCGGGGTTCCGGGGCCCTGGCGATTAGCCTGTGGGGGTGGCGCCACCGATGCCGGGGTCAGCGGACACCCCCGAACCCGACGAGTCTGCTGTGGACAGTGCACAGCAGACCTCCGGTGCGTCGTCCGTGGACTGGGACGGGCTGCCGGGACCGCTGCGCGCGCGGCTCGCCGAGCTGGCCGCGGGAGCCCTCGGCGAGATGCGCCCGACCGACGTTCCCGTGCAGCTGCGCCCGGTGGTCAAGTTCGCTCCCGCCAAGCGCGCGAAGCTGGGACAGCCCGCGCTGCTCAACGCTCTGCGCGATTCCAGCGTGTTCCGCACCGCGGTGGTGGACTGGTGCCGCAACCACCGCCCGGAAGCCCTCGGCCTCGAAGATCCGGACCCGGTGGTCGTCGCCGCCGCGGCGGCGCTGCAAGGTTCGCCGATCGCACCGCACTACGCGGAGCTGATCGGGTTCCGCACCGAGCAGGGCCAGCTGCGCAGCGAGCGCGATTCCGCGGTGGCGCGGGTCGAGCGCCTGACGGCCGAAGTGGACCGGCTGCGCGGTGAGCTCGCCGAAGCGCGCCGCGCGGCGGAACGGGTGGGCGAGGAGAACAGCACCGAAGCGGACCGCTTGCGCAAGCGGCTGCGGGAGCAGGGCGTGCGGCTGAAGGAGGCCAAGGACGCCGCGGAGCAGGCGGGCAGCGAGCTGGCGGCCGTGCGAGCGGAGCGCGAAGCGGAGATCGCGGAGATCGCCGCGGAGCGCGATCGGGAGCGAGGACGCGCGCAGGAGGAGCGGCGGCGCGCGGAGCGCGCGAGCGCCGAGGTCGAGGTGGCGCGGCAGAGCGCCCGAGAAGCCCGGCAGGGCGACGAGGTGCGCCTGGCGCTGCTGCTGGAGACGTTGGAGGGCGCCGTCGGCGGCCTGCGGCGGGAGCTCGGCGCGAGCGGGAGCGGGCCCCGGCCCGCGGACGTCGTGCAGCGGGTGCGGGCGCATTCCGGCGCCACCGGCGGTGTTCCGGACGTGGCGGCGCTGGACCGGTTGCTCGGGCTGCCCGCCGTGCACCTCATCGTGGACGGCTACAACGTGACCAAGACCGGGTATCCGGAGCTGCCGCTGTCCGATCAGCGCGATCGGCTGGCGCACCAGCTCGCCGCGCTTTCCGCGCGCACCGGTGCGGAGGTCACGGTCGTCTTCGACGGCGCCGACGTGCTCGCCGTGCCCGCGGCCGGGCCGCGCGGGGTGCGGGTGCTGTTCAGCGAGCCCGGTGTGCAGGCCGACGACGTGATCCGCGATCTCGTCTCGGCCGAGCCGAAGGGGCGTCAGGTCGTGGTGGCGACTTCGGACCGCGCGGTGGTCACCTCGGTGCAGCGGCGCGGTGCCTACGCGGTTCCTTCAGCGCTGCTGCTGGCCCGGCTGAACCGGGTCTGACCCTTCGGCGACGGGAACGACCGCCCGGCGATCGGGTGGTGAGTGGCCGATCTCATAACCGATCACTCTGCTGAGTCGGTCTTCGGAGCGCGCCCGGCTGACCTTCACAAATCCAGGTGAAGCGGCCGCAATGTTCGTCACCGTGAGCAAATGATTCTCGTCCGTTAGGGGTCTTGTGCGAGTATGCACAAATTTTCGCCCCCGCTTCTGGACGTCGCGCCTCACCTTTCGTAACCTACTCGGGACCTCGTGGCGATCAGTTGCCCAGAACGGGTGGCCCGCGGGGCACCGCTGAAACGACTTGTCGGGGAGTCGGCCAGGCCGGATACGGGGGCATCCGGCAGGTGAGCGGGTGGAGAGGCAGAAGGAGCAGTGCGCGACGTGGCGTCGCACCGACTTAAGCGATCTCTGCGAGGAGCCCTTACCGCGACTGCGGTTGTCGCCGTGGTTGGCATGTCCTCCGGGCCGGCGCTCGCAGACCCACCACTTCCCGACAACGCCTCGGACGCGGCCAAGCAGGTCCGCGAGCTGCAGAACCAAGCGGTGCAGATCACCGAGGACATGAAGAAGGCCGAGGACGACCACGCGGCCAAGCAGGCGGAGCTCCAGCGCGCCAACGACGAGGCGGGCCAGGCGGAGCAGGTCGCCAACCAGGCCAGGGCCGACGAGGAGCGATTCCGCGGCCAGGTCGACCAGCTGACCCACGCCTCCTACCAGGGCGCCCGGCTGAACAAGCTGTCCGCGCTGCTGGTGAGCGAGACTCCCGAGGACTTCCTCAACCGCGCTTCCGCGCTGGACGCGCTGGCCAAGGACAACAACGACGCCGTCCAGGCGCTCGCTTCGGCGCGCCGCCAGGCGGAGACCGCTGAGCGCGCTGCGCAGGACGCCCGCAACCGGGCGGCCCAGGCCGAGGCGGACGCCGGTCGCATCTACGAGGACGTCAAGAACAAGTCCAGGGAGATGCAGGCCCAGATCAAGAAGGTCCAGGAGCGCTACAACGAGCTCACCGGCGCCGACCAGGACTCCTTGATCACCGATGGCGACACCAACGCCAGCCCGATCGCCGGTGCCGGTGCGGCGATCAAGGCGGTCAACGCGGCGCTGAGCAAGCAGGGCTCGCCGTACGTGTGGGGTGCCAAGGGCCCGTCGCAGTTCGACTGCTCCGGGCTGACCTACTGGGCCTACAAGCAGGCCGGAGTCACCCTCGGCGGCTCCACCAAGACCCAGGTCAACCAGGGGCAATCGGTGTCGGCGGCCAACCTCAAGCCCGGCGACCTGATCTTCTACTACAGCCCGGTCAGCCACGTGTCGATCTACATCGGCAACGGCAAGGCGGTGCACGCGCCGACCACCGGTGACGTGGTGAAGGTCGCGGACTACAAGAAGATCGGCCCGGTGACCTCGATCCGCCGCGTGGCGGGCTGAACCGACTGATCGCACCAGGGCCGGCGCGCACCCGCGTGCCGGCCCTGATCGTCTTCCTGCGGGCCGGAGGAGGTCCGGGATGCACTCGACCCTACGATGCGCTCTGTGCTGAGCGCTGGGAGCTTTCGCGGGTGGCTGGCGGCGGCCGCTTCCGGTGCCGTGCTGATCGGCATGACCTTGGTCGGGCTGCCCGGGACGCCTCGCCACGTCGGTCAGACGGAGTCCGCGGCGCCGGAATCGGCGCACGAATCCGCGGTCCGGCAGCTCCTGGCGCAGCGGGCCGCCGCGATCCGCTCCGGCGACGCCGCGGCGTTCGCGACCACAGTGGACCCGCTGGCGCCCGCGGAGTTCCAGCAGCGCCAGCACGAGTGGTTCCGCAACCTGGCGGCGATCCCGCTGGCCGAGTGGTCGTACGAGGTCGACGCGACGGCTGAACCGCTGCTCGGCGACGACACCTGGGAACCGGTGGTCTCGCTGCGCTACGCGCTGTCCGGTGTGGACGGCGTGCCGACGACGCGGCGGATCGAGCACTCCTTCGTGCGCCGGGGGAATTCCTGGTACGTCGCCGACGACGCGGGCCGGCACCGGTGGCGAGGACCGTGGGACTTCGGCCCGTGCCACGTCGTTCGCACCGCGGGCGGGCTGGTGATCGGGCACCGGCGGGAGCCGGTGGAGCGGGTGGCCCGGCAGCTGGACGCCGCCATCCGCGACGTGACCCGGGTGTGGGGGCCGGGATGGGCCCAGCAGGTCGGAGTGCTGATCCCGGAGTCGCGGGAGGAGCTGCGCTCGATGGTGGGCCCGGAGTTCGCCGCGGAGGGCGGGATCGCGGCGGTCGCGGTCGCCGACCGGGTGGACACCGCGGCGCGCCGGGTGGAGGGGCCGCGGGTGGTGCTCAACCTGCGGACCGCGACGGAGCTGCCGGACGCGGCGCTGGCCGTGGTGCTGCGCCACGAGATCACCCACATCGCCGCCCGTCCGTACACAGTGGATGGTGCGCCGATGTGGCTGCGGGAGGGCTTCGCCGACTACGTCGGCTACCGCGACAGCGGGATGTCGCCGCGCGAGGTCGCGCCGGAGCTGGTCCGCGAGCTGCGCGCCGGCGGCCCGCCGGAGGAACTGCCCGCCGCCGACTTCCACCGAGCCGCCCGCCTCGACCTGGCCTACCAGCAGTCCTGGTCGCTGGTCCGCTACCTCGTCGAGCGCTTCGGCGAGCCGCGCGTGGTGCGCCTCTACCACCGCGTGGCGGCCACTGACTCGCCCGCGGACGCGGACGCGGCCCTGCACGCGGAAACCGGGCTGACAGCGGCCCAGCTCCGCGAGGACTGGGCGCGTTCGCTGCCCGCCACCTTCGGCTGACGCGGAGGAGGCCCCGGCTCGTGCGAGCCGGGGCCTCCTCCGCAGTCGCGAACGATCAGGAGTAGATCGATTCGATGGTGGCCGCGTGGTTCTGGGCGACCTTGTTGCGCTTGAGCTTCATGCTCGGGGTCATCTCGCCGGTGGCCTCGGTGAAGTCCTCCGGGAGGATGCGGAACTGCTTGATCTGCTCGGCGCGGGAGACCGCCTTGTTGGCCTCGTCGACCGCCTTCTGCACCTCGGCGCGCAGATCCGGGTCGTCCACCAGGTCGGCGGCCGGGGTGTTCTCCGGGCGGGAGTTGTTGGCCAGCCAGGACGGCAGGAACTCCGGGTCGAGCGTGATCAGCGCGCCGATGAACGGCTTCTGGTCGCCGACCACCATGCACTGGCTGATCAGCGGGTGCGACCGCAGCGCGTCCTCCAGCACCGCCGGGGCGACGTTCTTGCCGCCCGCCGTGACGATGATCTCCTTCTTGCGGCCGGTGATCCGCAGGAAGCCCTCGTCGTCGAGCGAACCCAGGTCGCCGGTGTGGAACCAGCCGTCCTCGAGGGAGTCCTTGGTGGCCTGCGGGTTGTTCCAGTACTCGCGGAACACCACGTCGCCCTTGACCAGCACCTCGCCGTCCTCGGCGATGCGGATCGTGGTCCCGGCGATCGGCTTGCCGACGGTGCCGACCTTGAACGCGGTCTCCACGTTGACCGCAGCGGCGGCGGTCGTCTCGGTGAGCCCGTAGCCCTCCAGCACCGGTACGCCGACGCCGCGGAAGAAGTGCGCGAGCCGCTCGCCCAGCGGCGCACCGCCGGAGACCGCCGCGATGCACCGGCCGCCGAGCGCCGCGCGCAGCTTGCCGTAGACCAGCTTGTCGAACAGCAGGTGCTTGAGCTTCAGCGACAGCCCGGCACCGCCGGAGTCCAGCGCGCGGCTGTAGGCGACCGCGGTCTCCTCGGCGGTGTCGAAGATCTTGCCCTTGCCGCTGCCGTGCGCCTTCTGCTTGGCAGTGTTGTAGACCTTCTCGAAGACCCGGGGCACCGCGAGAACGAACGTCGGCCGGAACGAGCCGAGGTCGGTGACCAGTTCCTTGACGTCGCTGGTGTGCCCGAGGGTGACGCGGCCGTAGACGCACATCACGGTGATCGCGCGGGCGAGCACGTGCGCCATCGGCAGGAACATCAGCATCGAGTTGCCCGGCTTGGTCAGCTGCGGGAACGCCTCGATGTCGGCCCGCACCTCGGCGAGCATGTTGCGGTGGGTCAGCACGCAGCCCTTGGGGCGGCCGGTGGTGCCCGAGGTGTAGATCAGGGTGGCCACGTCGTCGGCGCGCACCTCGCGGCGGCGCAGGTGCACGTCGCGGTCGTCCACCTCGGCGCCCAGCGCGGTCAGCTCGTCCACCGCGGCGGCCGCGCCGCCGCTGCTCGGCCCGTCGATCTGCCAGACGTGCGATACCTCGGGCAGCCGGTTCACGATGCCGTCCACCTCGGCGCGGTGCGCCTCGGTCTCCACGAAGACGGCCTTGGCCCCGGAGTCGGTGAGGATCCACTCCGCCTGGTCGGCCGAGGAGGTCTCGTAGATCGGCACCGTGGCGCAGCCCGCGGTCCAGATCGCGAAGTCCAGCAGGCTCCACTCGTAGCGGGTGCGGGACATCAGCCCGACCCGGTCGCCGGGCTGCAGACCGCTGGCCACCAGGCCCTTCGCCACGGCCAGCACCTGCGCGGCGAAGTCGGCGGCGGTGACGTCGACCCAGGTGCCGTCCACCCGGCGCCGGAAGCTCACCGTGCTCCCGAAGCGCTCCGCGTTGGCCCACACCATGTCGGTGAGGTTCTCGTCATCGGCCACCGCCGTGGTGGCTGGTGCGCTGAACTCTCGCACGTCGAAACCTCCGAAAACACGCCAGTCAGTGGGGCACAACCTAACGCTGATAGTTACTGAGCGGTAGTCCCCTTCGTCCGACCGCGCCAGCCAGCACAGCCTAGAGGCCGTCACGATCGTTCGGGCGACTCCGGTCCGGGGTCGCACCACGGGCGGTGGGCGGCGGGTCCGGGACGGATTAGGTTCGGGGGAGCAGAGACCGGTGGAGAGGAGTCGGATGCGCGTCCACGTCGTTTCGGATGTTCACGGCAACGTCGAGGCGCTCAAGCGCGCGGGCGACGGCGCCGACGCGCTCGTGGTGCTCGGTGACCTGATCGACTTCGTGGACTACCACGACCACGGCAAGGGCATCCTCGGACGCGTGTTCGGCGCGGAGAAGGTGGCCCGGTTCGCCGAGCTGCGCCGCGGGCCGCACCTCGCGGAGTTCGGCACCTACGTGCGATCGCTCTGGGCGAGCCTGACGGACCCGGCCGCGGTCGTGGAGGAAGCCGTGCGCGAGCAGTACGCCGAGCTCTTCGGCGCGCTGACCGCACCCACCTACGCCACGCCCGGCAACGTCGACGCGCCGCACCTGTGGCCGGAGTTCGCCGGTGCCGGGGTGCACGTGCTGGACGGCGAGAGCGTCGAGATCGGCGGCCTGACCTTCGGCTTCGTCGGCGGCACGGTGCTCCCGCCCGGTGCGGTGCTGCGCAAGAGCGCGGCCTGGGTGCCGTACCTGCGGGAAGCGGGGGAGTACGACGCCGCGGTGGCCGGGCTGCCCGCGGTCGACGTGCTCTGCACCCACCTGCCGCCCGCCGTGCCGGAGCTGATCTACGACGTGGTGGCCCGCAGGCCGGAGCTGGGTTCGGCCGCGCTGGCCGAGCGGATCGCCGCCGATCAGCCGCGCTGGTCGCTGTTCGGGCACGTGCACCAGCCGCTGGCGCAGCGGGTGCGCATCGGGCGCACCGAGTGCGTCAACGTCGGGCATTTCCAGCGCACCGGACGTCCTTACCCGATCGAGTGGTGACCCCGGCGGCGGACCTGGCGATCCTCCGCGCCGCTGCGCCCACCCGCACCCGGTAACCTGCGCGCATGGTCGATCAGTCCACCCAGTCCATCGTGATCAAGGCCGCCGCCGCGGAGATCATGGGCGTCATCGGGGATTTCGCCGCCTACCCGGAGTGGGCGGCGGCCGTGAAGGAGACCGAGGTGAAGTCGCTGACCTCGGACGGCAAGGCCGAGAAGGTGCGCTTCGTCCTGGACGCGGGAGTGGTCAAGGACACCTACGTCAACGTCTACGACTGGGCGGCCGACGGCCTGTCGGTGAGCTGGGAGCTCACCGAGGGCCAGGTGCAGAAGGCGCAGCACGGCAGCTACCGGCTCGAGCCGCTGCCCGACGGCAGCACCGAGGTCACCTACAGCCTGGCGGTGGACCTGGCCATCCCGATGATCGGGATGTTCAAGCGCAAGGCCGAGAAGATGATCATGGACACGGCGCTGAAGGAGCTCAAGCGCCGCGTGGAGCACGCCGGGTAACCCGTTGCGGATCCTGCTTCTCACCGGGAAGGGCGGGGTGGGCAAGACCACCCTCGCCGCGGCCACGGCCGCCCGCATCGCCGCGGCGGGCCGGAAGGTGCTCGTGGTCTCCACCGACCCGGCGCACTCGCTGGCCGACGCCCTCGGCGCGGAGCTCGGCGCGGAACCGGCCGAGGTGCGGCTGGACGGCTCCCACGCGGTGCTGCACGCGGCCGAGGTGCAGACCCGCGCGCTCGTCGACGGAACCTGGCGCGAGCTGCGCGAACACCTGCGGACGATGCTTCAGGGCGCCGGAGTGGGCGAGGTCGACGCCGAGGAGCTGACGGTGCTGCCCGGCGTGGAGGACCTCCTAGCGCTCTCCGAGGTGCACCGGCTGGCGGCCAGCGGGCTGTGGGACACCGTGCTCGTCGACTGCGGGCCGACCGCCGAGACGCTGCGGCTGCTCGCCCTGCCGGAATCGCTGGCCGGCTACCTGGAACGGCTGTTCCCGGCGCACCGCAGGGCCGTGCGCGGGCTGCTGGCGGGGATCGCGGGCAGCGATCAGGTGCAGCGCTGGGACGCGGTCGCCGACGGGCTGGGGCGGCTGGCGGAACGGCTGAGCGCGCTCAAGGACATGCTCGCCGACCCGGGCACCAGCGTGCGGCTGGTGCTGACCCCGGAGTCGGTGGTCGCCGCGGAAACCCGCCGCACGCTGACGGCGCTGGCGCTGCAGCAGATCCGGGTGGACGGGCTGATCGCCAACCGGGTGGTGCCGGACCCGGGATCGGCGCGCGGCGCGGCCGCCCAGTGGCTGCGCACCCGGCGCCGCGAGCAGGAGGACGTCCTCGAATCCCTGCGCAGCGCCACGGACCTGCCGCTGCGCGTCGTGGAGCACCGCGCTGCCGAGCCGGTGGGCGCGGAGGCGCTCCTGGAGCTCGGCGCCGAGCTCTACGCCGACGCGGACCCGCTGGAGAACCTGCCTGCCGCCCCGGCCATGCGGGTCACCGGCGGTGGGCGGACGCTGGAGGCGGAGTACGACCTGCGGATCGCGCTGCCGCTGCACCCGGCGGCGGAGCTGGACCTGGCCCGCATCGGTGACGAGCTGGCGATCACGGTGGACGGCCGCCGCCGGTTGGTCGCGCTGCCCGCGGTGCTGCGGCGGTGCGTCGTGACCGGCGCGATCGCCGGTGACGACGGGCTGACGGTGCGGTTCCGGCCCGACCCGGAACAGTGGATGCGGTGAGAGCGGTGGACGAAGCGCGCAAGCACGATCAGCTGGTCGAGGAACTGCGACTGCTGCTGGACGCACTGGCCGGAAAGGCCGAGGAGTACCTGCGCGGCTGCGCCCCGCGCACCGAGGGCGAGGACCGCGGCTGCGGTTGGTGCCCGTTGTGCGCGGCGGTGGCGCTGGTGCGCGGGCAACGCCCGGAGCTCAACGACCAGCTGCTGGGGATCGTGCAGCTGCTGCGGCAGGCGATGGCCGAACCGGAGCCGCGACCGGCGGAAGAACCCGAGCCGGACGCGCCCGCCAAGGTGCAGCGCATCCGCGTGCAGCGGGTCGGCGGAACGGTGCTGGACGAGTGCTGACCATCGGCGTGGACGTCGGCGGCACCAGCGTGCGAGCCGGGGTCGTCGACCCGCACGGCGAGATCCTCGAAACCGGCCGGGTGCCCACACCGGCGGGCGGACCGCAGCTGAACGAGGCGATCGCGCGCACCGTGCGAAGCCTCTCCGACCGGTACCCGGTGGCCGCGGTCGGGCTCGCGGTGGCGGGCTTCGTCAGCGAGGACCGCCGGGTGGTGCGCTTCGCGCCGCACCTGGCGTGGCGGCACGTCGCGGTCGCCGACGAACTCGCCGCCCGGCTCGGGATCCCGGTGGTCCTGGAGCACGACGCGAACGCGGCGGCCGTCGCCGAGCACCGGTTCGGCGCCGCGGCCGGAGCGCGGGTGGCGGCGCTGGTGGCCATCGGCACGGGCATCGGCGCGGCGCTGGTGATCGACGGCCAGGTCTTCCGCGGGGCGCGCGGGGTGGCGCCGGAGCTCGGCCACCTGCGGGTCGTGCCGGACGGCAGGCAGTGCTCGTGCGGCAAGCGCGGTTGCCTGGAGCGCTACTGCAGCGGAACGGCACTGGCCGCCACGGCGGTGGAGATGCTGCGCGCCGGCGGCGAACCGAGCGCGCTGCGGGAGTTGGCCGACCCGACCGGCGTCGACGTCGCGCGCGCGGCGGAAGCCGGAGATCCGCTCGCGCGGCGCGCGGTGGACGACCTGGCGCGCTGGCTGGGGGAGGGGCTGGCGCTGGTCGCCGACGTCTACGACCCGGAAGTGGTGGTGATCGCGGGCGGCGTCTCCGCATCGGCCCACCTCTACCTCGACGCGGCCCGCGAGCACTACGCGGCGATGAGCACCGGCGCCGGGCACCGCCCGCTGGCCGACGTCGTGGTCGCCCACCACGGCGACCCGGCGGCCATGATCGGCGCGGCGACCCTGGCCAGGGAACACGTCCTCACCACCGCCAAAGCCCCCTCCGGGGGCTGACGGCGCGTCTATTTCGCGCGAAATCGACGCCGCCCCGGGTGAGTCAGACCTGGGCGCCGTCGTCGTCGGAGTTGCGCGGGGGTTGGCGCAGGCGGAGCAGGAGCCAGCCGATGCCGCTGCTGATCAGCACCAGGCCGAGCGGCAGGGTGATCGTGCTCGACAGCCCGGCCAGGCCCGGCACCAGCGCGAACAGCACGCCGATCACGACCACGACGATGCCCGCCATGGTCGTCGGGCGCGGGGTCGGCAGCGGCGGGGGCTCCGGCGGGACGTAGTGCTCGTCCTCCTCGTTGGCCGGGGCCGCCCAGTCGCGCGGTCCGCTCTCGACCGGTGCGGCCACCGGCGGCGCTTCCGGCTTCTCGCCCCTGGTGACCGGCTCGTCGTCATCGGGCCAGCGCGCGAAGTTCTCGTCCCGCTCGAGGTCGGCGACGATCTCGGCGAAGGCCGCGTCGATGTCCTCCGGCCCGTCGGCGTTGTCGTGGCGCGTGCTCATACGAGTTCCTCGACCCGATCGCGGTGGATCCGTTGCAGGAATTCGACGCTACCGCTGAACACCCGCGGCGCGTCGTGGTCCAACGTCGCGACGTGGAAGCTGTCCGCCAGCACGACCTCGGTGAGGTCCTCGCTGCGCACGCCCTCCAGCACGGTCGCGGCGTTCACCGGTTCGACGACGTGGTCGACCGCGGAGCGGAACAACAGCACCGGCTGCCGGATCCGCCCCAGATCGGCGCGCACGACGCCCCACAGCTGCTGCAGGCTCGCCATCGCCCGCAGCGGGAGCCGCTGATAGGCCAGCTCGAACCCGCCGGGTTTGGCGATGTCGCCGGGAATCCCGCCCGCCGCGGGCCACACCCGGCTGAGCAGCGGCAGCAGTCGCGCCGCCCGGCGCTGGGTCAGCACCGACGGGTTGACCAGCACGATGCCCGCGATGTCCGGGTGCTCCTGGGCCAGCCGGAGGGTGAGCGTGCCGCCCATCGACTGGCCGAACACGAACACCGACGAGCACCGCCCGCGCAGCTCCGCGAGCTCGGCCTCCGCGGCCCGGTACCAGTCGTGCCAGGTGGTCCGGTTGAGGTCGGGCCAGCGCGTGCCGTGGCCGGGCAGCAGCGGGCAGCGGACGGTGCACCCCTCCGCGGCCAAGTGCTCGCCCCAGGCCCGCATGCTCTGCGGAGTGCTGGTGAAACCGTGGCAGAGCAGTACGCCGATGTCGTCCGACCCGTCGTGCGAGAACGGTTCGGCGCCGGAAAGCACGGGCACTGCAGCCTCCCAAAGCATCGGCGTGCCTGTACCACTTCATGGTCGCATGAGAGTCCGACGAACGGGACGGCCTCGCGGATCTCGGAGTCCGCTAGATCACCTTCACCGGCACCGCATTGTGCTGGTCGCGCCTGCTCCGTAGGCTGAGCAGCGAAATCTTGCGGGGCAGGGAGGCGGCGGCGCGGTGTTGTACTGGGTGATGAAGCACATTCTGCTCGGGCCCTTGATGAAGCTGTTCTGCCGTCCGAAGGTCGAAGGCGTCGAGCACGTGCCCACCGAGGGCAGCGCGATCCTCGTCAGCAACCACCTCGCGGTCGCCGACTCGTTCTTCATGCCGCTGATGATGCCGCGGCGGGTCACCTTCCTGGCCAAGCGCGAGTACTTCACCGGCAAGGGCGTGAAGGGCAAGTTCAAGAAGTACTTCTTCTCCGGTGTCGGCCAGGTCCCGATCGACCGCTCCAGCGGCGCCGCCGCGCAGGCCGCGCTGGACACCGGGGTCCGGCTGCTCCGCGAGGGCAAGCTGCTCGGCGTCTACCCGGAGGGCACCCGCTCGCCGGACGGCCGGCTGTACAAGGGCAAGACCGGGGTGGCGCGGATGGCGCTGGAATCCGGTGCGCCGGTGATCCCGATCGCGATGTTCGGCACCGACCGGGTCAACCCGATCGGCTCGAAGATGTGGTACCCGCACAAGGTCGTGGTCAAGGTCGGGCCGCCGCTGGACTTCTCCCGCTACGAGGGGATGGCGGGCGACCGGTTCGTGGAGCGCTCCATCACCGACGAGATCATGTACGCGCTGATGGAGCTGTCCGGCCAGGAGTACGTGGACGTCTACGCGGCCAAGGTCAAGGACGAGATGACCGCACAGGGCAAGCAGGTCGCGGGCTGGAAGCCCCGCCCGGGCGGCCGGGTGCCCGAGTCGAAGGCGGGCTGACGCCCCGCCCGGAGCGGTCGCGGACCAGCACCTACGCTTCCCTGGTGAGGTTCTTCTACGACTGCGAGTTCATCGAGGACGGGCAGACCATCGAGCTGGTGTCGATCGGGATGGTCGACGAGTCCGGCCGCGAGTTCTACGCGGTGTCCACCGAGTTCGACGCGTCACGGGCCGGCGCCTGGGTCCGGCAGCACGTGCTGCCGCAGCTGCCGCCGCCCGCCGACCCGTGCTGGCGCTCCCGCGCCCGGATCCGCGAAGACCTCTACAGCTTCATGACCTCGCGCGGGTCGAACCCCGAGCTGTGGGCCTGGTACGCGGCCTACGACCACGTGGCGCTGGCCCAGCTGTGGGGCCCGATGCCGATGCTGCCGTCCCGGATCCCGAAGTTCACCCGGGACCTGCGCCAGCGCTGGGAGGACGTCGGCAAGCCGAAGCTGCCCTCGGCCCCGGACAACGCCCACGACGCCCTCGCCGACGCCAGGCACAACCTCGAGCGCTGGAAGGTGATCGAGGACGTCCGCCGCAAGCGCGGCTTCGCGATCTGACGGCTTGGCGGTGGTCGTTTCGCGCCGGTGGGCGCTTGGCGGGACCTGAGTGCTTCCCCGGGGCTGCGGGTGCCCCTCCTGATGTACGACCGAGTGCACGGCGGAGGGGCCGCCCCGCCCAGGGAACCACTCAGAACCCGCGGCGGTGCGAGCTGCGCACTGACGCCGCTCGTGAGGCGTGGACGGCTGCGCCGACAGGTTCTGAGCGGTTCGTCCGTTCCCAGGCGGGCGACGACTTCGAATGGTAAATACGCGGTTACTTGCTGCAACGATCCAGTTCATGTCAGGCTGTGCTCGGGGGAGACCTCGATCACAACTGGCTCACTGAGGAGGCGGCGAGAACCATGCCCGCTGGAATGCGTGTCGGAGTGCTCACCGGGGGCGGCGACTGCCCCGGTCTCAACGCGGTGCTCCGGGCGGCTACCCGCAAGGGGATTTCCGTGCACCAGCACGAGGTCCTGGGCTTCCGCAGCGGCTGGCTGGGGCCGGTGGAGGGCTTGACCACGCCGCTCACCCTGGACCGCGTCGAGGACATCCTCAGCCGCGGCGGCACCATCCTCGGCTCCTCGCGGACCAACCCGTACAAGATCGACGACGGCATCGCCAGGCTGAAGGCGACCCTGGCCGAGCACCGGGTGGACGCGCTGATCGCGATCGGCGGCGAGGACACCCTCGGCGTCGCCGAGCAGCTCACCCACGACGGGGTGCCGGTGGTCGGGGTGCCGAAGACGATCGACAACGACCTGGACGCCACCGACTACACCTTCGGCTTCGACACGGCGGTGCACATCGCCACCGAGGCCATCGACCGGCTGCGCACCACGGCGGAATCGCACCACCGCGCGCTGGTGGTGGAGGTGATGGGCCGCCACGCGGGCTGGATCGCCCTGCACTCCGGCCTGGCCGGCGGTGCCAACGTGATCCTGGTGCCGGAGCAGCCGTTCAGCGTCGAGCGGGTCTGCGAGTGGGTGGAGCAGCGCTTCGAGCGGCAGTACGCGCCGATCATCGTGGTCGCCGAGGGCGCGGTGCCGGAAGGCGGCAAGGAACTGCTGGTCACCGGTGAGCGCGACGCCTTCGGCCACGTCCGGCTGGGCGGCGTCGGCACCTGGCTGGCCGACGAGATCGCCAAGCGCACCGGCAAGGAGTCCCGCGCGGTGGTGCTCGGCCACGTCCAGCGCGGCGGCACCCCGACGGCCTACGACAGGGTGCTGGCGACCCGCTTCGGCCTGCACGCCATCGACGCGATCACCGAGGGCGACTTCGGGAAGATGGTCGCGCTCCGCGGCACGGACATCGTCCGGGTCCCGCTGAGCGAGGCGACCGCCCGGCTCAAGACGGTCCCCCTGGAGCGCTACGCGGAGGCCGAAGTGCTCTTCGGCTGATCTCCCCGGGCGGAGGCCGGGCTGTCCTCCGCCCGCCCCACCCCGTTGGGCCGCAGCCGAACCCGAAGCTGCGGCCCAACGCCACCTCCAACCCCCACCACCCAGCGCCGCGCCGCGTGGTTGTGCAATTTCAATTGAAATCACACGTGTGATTTCAATTGAAATTGCACAACTCTCGCCGGGGGCGTGGTGCGAGACCTGCGGTGTTCCAGCATGTGGACGCAGCTGTTCCACCAGTTAGGCTAATCCCTCGCGATCGGGCGTCGGGGCCGTGCACGGGTGCTCGCGCCGTGCGCTCCCTTCGCCTCGCAGGTTCTTCGACGCGAAGGGGAAGCAGTGTCCACGCAACCGGTGGCCGGTGGGGAGCAGGTGCTCATCCGCTCGGCTCGGGACGTCACCGATCTGGTCAACTCCGGTGCTGCTCGGGGCAGCCACGCGAGGATGATCGTGCTGCTGGCGCTCGGCGGCATCTTCCTCGACGCCTACGACCTGACCTCGCTGGCCTACGGCATCACCGACATCAAGCAGCAGTTCGGCCTGTCCCCGGCCGGTGCGGGCGCGGTCACCGCCTCCATCAGCGTCGGCGCGATCTTCGGCGCCTGGCTCGGCGGCGTCCTGGTGGACCGGCTCGGCCGCTACCGGGTGTTCATGGCCGACATGCTGTTCTTCGTGGTCTCCGCGCTCGGCTGCGCGCTCGCGCCGAACATGGAGGTGCTGATCTTCTTCCGGTTCCTGATGGGCTTCGGCGTCGGCATGGACATCCCGGTGGCCATGGCCTTCCTCGCCGAGTTCTCCCGGCTGAAGGGCAAGGGCAGCAAGGGATCGCGCACCGCCGCCTGGTCGCCCGCCTGGTACGTGGCCACCAGCGCCTGCTACCTGGTGATCATGGGGCTGTACTTCGCGCTGCCCGACGAGCACCACGACCTGCTGTGGCGGTTCACCGTCGGCTTCGGCGCGGTGCCCGCCATCGTGATCCTGCTGGTGCGCAACAAGTACATGAACGAATCGCCGTCCTGGGCGGCCAACCAGGGCGATCTGGAGCGCGCCGCGGAGATCCTGCGCAAGTCCTACGGCGTCAACGCGGTGGTGGCCCCGGACGCCGAGGTGCCCGAGCAGCAGAAGGCCGAGCGCCGCGGCCTGCGCGACTTCGCCCGGCTCTTCGAGCCCCGCTACCGCGCCCGGACCGCCCAGGCGCTGGCCATCGGCCTGGCCCAGACCTTCGGCTACAACGCGGTCGCCTACGGCCTGCCGATCATCATCGCCAGCATCCTGGCGCAGGGCGCGCTGAACACCATCACCGCATCGCTGGTGCTCAACCTGGTCTTCGCGGTCACCGGCGGATTCCTCGGCATCCGGCTGGCCAACAAGGCCGGCGCCTGGAGGATGACCTTCCTGGGCTTCGCGGTGCAGCTGACGTCGCTGGTGGTGCTGGCGCTCATCGGCAAGCCCTCGGCCACCGCCTACGTGCTGTTCGCGATCTTCGCGCTGGGCGCGTTCATGTTCGCCCAGGCCTCCGGGCCGGGCGCGCACTTCATGAGCTTCGCCTCGCTGAGCTACCCGACGACCATGCGCGGCACCGGCATCGGCTTCAACCAGGGCACCCTGCGGGTCGGCTCCACGCTCGCGCTGTTCTTCTTCCCGGTGCTCAGCGCGGCGCTCGGCAGCGGCGTGTTCTGGGTGATCGCCCTCGCGCCGCTGATGGGCCTGGTGGCCTTGCTGGCCAAGCGCTGGGAGCCGGTCGGCTACGACGCCGACGCGGTCGAGGCCGCGTGGCAGCGGGAGAAGGAGACCGCGAGCTAGCTCGGCTTGTTCCAGACGACGACGTCGAGGGTGAGCTGCGTGGCGTAGTCCTGGCTGTCGCGAACGACGACTCGCGCGTAGGTGCCGCTGGTCGTCTTCACGCAGAACGCAGAACCCGTTTCGAGGTCGCTCGAGGAGAGGTAGTCGACGTAACCGGCGCGCACGCAGTCCTCGAAGGTGGAGTCTGCTGCGGCGGGTGCGAGGTCATCTGCCGCATAGACGTAGCCGGAGCTGTTCTCAAGGTCGTGCCCGGAGGATTCCCCGGTCTTCTTGGCGACCCAAATCGGTTCTTCCGAGTCCAGGTCCAGTGAGTATCCGCTGGTCAACACGATGGGATCGGTGCCGGTCTCGCGCTTGATCGCGGGCGAAGTCGGATGGGAGCCGATCGGTGTCGATGGCGAGGTCGTCGGTGTCGAGTTCGTTGAGGGCGGAGGGGTGGTCGGTTCGGCGGGGTTCGACGAGGATTGGGGCGGCGAGTCGCTGATGGCCTGGCCGGTGGGTTGGGTGGTCAAAGCGTGCAGGGACTGCGTGACAACAGCGGTGATCACGACAGCACCTGCCACTATCCCGGCGACTGACACGATGACCCATCGGTCGACGGGTTTGCCCAGGCTTGCCGCGAGGTGCACCACGCCGAGTACCAGCGCTACTGCGGCGACGACCACCGCGAGGATCGTCCTTGAGCCGGTCACGAGCGTGACCACAGCTGCGATGTCCGCGACGATTCCGATCGGCCACAACCGCTGCGCCACCGATTTGCGCTCCGGTTGCGCCTCCACCGGCTCCCACCGCGTGCGCGTCACGGCAGCTCCTCTCTGCGTTGCACGGAACGCATAATAGTGATCACCCTGGGTGTCTGGGTTGGTTTCGGGATGCTTCACGTGATCTGCGGCTGGCGTTCTGCGCGGTGCGGTGTTGACGTGGTGGGTCGCGCCGGAACAAGATCGCCGTTACCGGCCGAGGAACGGAGCGGCCCATGTCCCGGCGCGGCCAGATCACCATGTCCGACGAGGAGATCGTCGAGTTCGTCGACCAGCGGCGGGTCGTGGTGCTGGCCACGGTGAAGGCCGACGGGCGACCGCACCTGGTGCCGATGTGGTTCGTCCACAACGGGCCGGTGATCGAGGTGTGGTCCTACGCGCGCTCGCAGAAGACGCTGAACCTGCGCCGCGACCCGCGCGCCACGCTGCTGCTGGAGACCGGGACCGAGTACGCCGAGCTGCGCGGGGTGTCGCTGGAGTGCGACGTGGAGCTGCTCGAGTCGGCCGAGGACGTGGAGCGGATCGGGTCGGGGCTGGCCGTGCGCTACGGCACGGCGTCCCCGCTGGACTTCAGCGACGAGCAGGCCCGGGCCGCCCTGCGGGCGAAGGCCGCCAAGCGGGTCGGCCTGCGGTTCACCCCGACCCGCACGATCAGCTGGGACCACCGCAGGCTCGGCGGCGCCTACTGAATCGAGCCCGGCTGGGCTTCCGCATGGTGGGACCGGCTTCCCGGAGTAAAAGCACTGGCGCGGACCGCCTATTCTGGATGCGTGAACTGGACCGTTGACGTCCCCGTGGATGACCTGCCCGAACTCCCGCCGCTGCCGCCCGAGATGCGCGCCCGGCTGGACGACGCCCTGAGCCGCCCGGCCGCCCAGCAGCCCAAGTGGCCGGACCAGGAGCAGGCGAACAACGTCCGGAAGGTGCTGGAGAGCGTTCCTCCGGTGACCGTGCCCTCCGAGGTCGACCAGCTGCGCCAGCACCTCGCGGCGGTCGCGCGCGGGGAGGCCTTCCTGCTCCAGGGCGGCGACTGCGCGGAGACCTTCGCGGACAACACCGAGCCGCACATCCGCGGCAACATCCGCACCCTGCTGCAGATGGCCGTCGTGCTGACCTACGGCGCGAGCATGCCGGTGGTCAAGCTCGGCCGCATCGCCGGGCAGTACGCCAAGCCGCGCTCCAGCGACACCGACGCGCTGGGCCTGCCGTCCTACCGCGGTGACATGATCAACTCGCTGGTCGCCACCGAGGCCGCGCGCCGCCACGACCCGTCGCGGCTGATCCGCGCCTACGCCAACGCCAGCGCCGCGATGAACCTCTCCCGCGCGCTGACCAGCGCCGGGATGGCCGCGCTGACCAAGGTGCACGACTGGAACAAGGACTTCGTGCTCAACTCCCCGGCCGGGGAGCGCTACGAGTCGGTGGCCGCCGAGATCGACCGCGGCCTGCGCTTCATGGCGGCCTGCGGCGTCGACGACTCCAGCCTGCACGCGGTGCAGTTCTACGCCAGCCACGAGGCGCTGGTGATGGACTACGAGCGCGCCATGCTGCGGCTGGACACCACCGGCGACAAGCCGCGCCTGTTCGACCTGTCCGGCCACTTCCTGTGGGTGGGCGAGCGGACCCGCCAGCTCGACGGCGCGCACGTCGCCTTCGCCGAGCTGATCTCCAACCCGATCGGCATCAAGATCGGCCCCGGCACCACGCCGGAGCAGGCCGTGGAGTACGTCGAGCGGCTGGACCCGAACAACGAGCCGGGCCGGCTCACCCTGATCAGCCGGATGGGCAACGGCAAGGTCCGCGACGTGCTGCCCGCCATCGTGGAGAAGGTCACCGCGTCCGGTCACCAGGTGATCTGGCAGTGCGACCCGATGCACGGCAACACCCACGAGGCCAGCACCGGCTACAAGACCCGCCACTTCGACCGGATCGTGGACGAGGTGCAGGGCTTCTTCGAGGTGCACCACCGCCTCGGCACCCACCCCGGCGGCATCCACATCGAGCTGACCGGTGAGGACGTCACGGAGTGCGTGGGCGGCGCGCAGGAGATCTCCGACGCCGACCTCTCGGGCCGCTACGAGACGGCCTGCGACCCGCGCCTGAACACCCAGCAGTCGCTGGAGCTGGCGTTCCTGGTCGCGGAGATGCTCCGCGGCTGAACCGCTGCGGAGGAGGGCCTGGAGCCGCTGGTTCCAGGCCCTCCTTCAGCTCAGGGCGAGGTCGAGGACGTGCTCGACGTGCAGCCGGGTGGAGTCGAACAGCGGTAGCGGGCTGTCCTGTTGGCCGATCAGCAGGGTGATCTCGGTGCAGCCCAGCACCACCGCTTCGGCACCGCGATCCGCCAGCTCCCGGATCACCCGGACGTACTGCGCGCGTGAGCCGTCCTCGACGCGGTTGCGGGTCAGCTCCCGGTAGATGACGTCGTGCACCAGCGTGCGGTCGGGCTCGGACGGCACGACGACCTCGATGCCGTGCCGGTCGCGCATCCTGGCCCGGTAGAAGTCGAGCTCCATGGTGTAGCGGGTGCCCAGCAGCCCGACCTTCCGGTGGCCGGCGGCCGCGATCCGCTGCGCGGTGGCGTCCACGATGTGCGCGAACGGCACGTCGACGGCCTTCTCGATGGTGTCGGCGACCTGGTGCATGGTGTTGGTGCACAGCACGATCAGATCGGCTCCGGCCCGCTGCACCCGGCGGGCGGCATCGGCGAGGAACGCGCCCGCCTGCTCCCACGCCCCGGCTTCCTGCATGGCCGCGACTTCGGCGAAGTCGACGCTGAACAGCACGGTCGGCACCGTGCGGTGCCCGCCGAGCCGACCGCGGCTGCCCTCGTTGAGCAGCCGGTAGTACTCGGCCGAGGATTCCCAGCTCATCCCGCCGAGCATCCCGATGGTCCGCATGTGCCCTCCTGCGCTTCGCCGAACGACCTCGCCGACAGCTTCTCCGGGTTCCGCACGCGGCGGTAGCCCGGTCTTGCTTGGCACCGGCCCAAGGGAAACTTGGGGCGTGGACGCGCAGCGGTTGTTGGTCTTCCGGGAGATCGTGCGAGCCGGCTCGCTCGGCGCCGCTGCGCGGGCGCTCGGCTGGACCCAGCCCGCGGTCAGCCAGCACCTGCGGCAGCTGGAGCGTCAGGCGGGCACCGCCCTGGTGCTGCGCCACCCGCGCGGGGTGCGGCTCACCGAGGCCGGGCAGGTGCTCGCACGGCACGCCGAGGCGCTCTCCGCCCGGTTGCGCGCGGCGGAGGAGGACTTGGCCGAGCTGGTCGAGCTGCGGGCGGGCACGCTGCGGCTGGCCGCATTCCCGTCCGCCTCGGCGACCCTGGTCCCGGCAACGGTCACGGCGCTGCGCGCGGAACATCCCGGCCTGACCGTCCGACTGCACGAAGCCGAGCCGCCGGAGGCGATCCGGCTGGTGTCCACCGGCGGTGCGGAACTGGCGATGGTCTTCACCCACGGCTCCCCGGAGCAGGACCCGGACCTCGTGTGGCTGCCGCTCGGAACCGAACAGCTCCGCGTGGTCCTGCCCGCCGACAGCCCGCGCCGGGCCGAGGTGGTCGAGCTGGCGGAGCTGCGCGAGGAGCGGTGGATCGGCGGCTGCGAGTCGTGCACCGCGAACCTCGTCGAGGTGTGCCGGTCAGCCGGTTTCGACCCGGAGATCCACCACGGCACCGACGACTACGTGGTCACCCAGGCGTTGGTGGCCGCCGGGCTGGGGTCGCACTGCTGCCGCAGCTCGCCCTGACCGCGTTCCAGGACCCGCGGGTTCACGTCGCGGCTGCGAGGCCGGAGCAGCACCGCACCCTGTTCCTCGTGCACCACCGGGACCTGGCCGGGGTGACTGCGGTCGAAGCGGCTATCGGCGCGCTGCGGACTGCGCCCGGGACAGGCTCCCGAAGGCGGGACTGAGGCCCAGCGGGTCGTAGCGGACCAGGGACAGCGCGCCGAGCACGGCCGCGCCGATGCCCACCGCCACGAACGGCCAGTTGTACATCGCCTGCTCGCCGTCCGGGTAGTACGCCAGCACCAGCGCGATCGAGGCCCCGACCACGTAGGACAGGGCGCGCGGGGTCCAGGCGAACGCCGCGCCCAGCGCGAGGCCCCAGGTCGTGTACCAGGGCAGCAGGACCGGCGACAGGAAGGCGCCGAAGCACAGGACGATCGCCGCGCGGCGGATCGCCTCCGGGCCGCCTTCGCGGGCCTGCCACCAGTTCCACGCCAGGATCGCCACCAGCAGCACCGAGCCGAGCGTGCGGGTGGTGCCCACGAACGGCCAGATGTTGGTCTCGCCGAACAGCGAGACCAGGCTGTGCACCGCTTGGCCCACGGCCGTCGGCGCGGACAGGTAGTTGACGATCATGCCGGGCGCCGACAGCGCGGACAGCCAGCCGAACCCGACCTTGGCCAGCAGCGTGCACGCCCCGAAGACCACCGCGAACACCCCGAGCGCGGGGAACACCGCGCGCAGGAACCGCCGCCACAGCGGGCCGGTCAGCCGGGACGCCCAGATCCACACCAGGAAGGGCAGCGCCAGTCCGGCGGTGGCCTTGATCGCCATCGCCGCCGAGGCCAGCGCGATGCCGCTGACGTGGCGGCCCTCCAGCACCAGCAGCGTGCCGACCGCGAGCAGTCCGATCATCAGCATGTCGTTGTGCGGGCCGCCGACCAGGTGCACCACGGTCATCGGGCTGGCCGCGACCAGCCACAGCGCGACCGGCAACCGGCCGCCGAGGTGGCGCACCAGCCCGGGCAGCGCGCAGATCAGCAGCACCAGGCCGCCCAGCAGCACCAGCCGCATCACGATGACGCTGGCGATGATGTCGTGCCCGGCCAGCAGCAGCACGCCCTTGGCCACGCCCATGAACAGCGGCCCGTACGGCGCGGGCGTGGTCTGCCAGGTCGGGTGCACGTTCTCCGGGATCGGGCCGGTGAGCGCGGACGGTCCGACGCCGTAGGGGTCGAGGCCGTGCAGCGCCAGCAGCCCCTGGCCCAGGTAGCTGTAGACGTCGCGGGTGAACAGCGGCGGGGCGATGAGCATCGGCAGCAGCCAGGCGACCGCCGCCCACAGCACGCCGCGGGAGGTCACCAGGTGGGCGAGCACACCGCGGCCCAGCCGCACCCACGCCCACACCAGCAGCGCGAACCCGATGTAGACCACCGTGACCGCGACGTCGCGGCCGTGCCCGTAGCGCAGCACCGACAGCGGACCGGTGCCGAGGACCGGGTCGTGCACGAGCGTTCCGCCCGCACCGAAGGAACCGATCAGCAGCAGCACGGAGCCGATCGCGCCCAGTGCGATGGTGCGCAGGGGCAGCGGACGGCTCTCGCGCCGTTCGCCGGTGGCCTGGTCGGCTGTCGTGTTGTTGGTCCGCTCGGACCAGTCGGGTGCCGACTCGGTGGAAACAGTCGGGGGCATCGTGCTCCCAATATTTCCACAACGGCTCGGCGCGCCACCTGTGACCAGGAAAGATCGGCCGCACGGCCACCGATCGGGTGGATTCCGGGGCCGAGTAGCCGCAGGTAGATCCCACATCGGGAAAACGTTACGCAACCCGATGGAGATCAGGATCACATCACAACGCCGTTACGTGGATCTCGCTTCCGGGCTCGACGCGCGACTCGGCGAACGGGTACTGGGTCAGGACCCGCATGTTGTCCCGCGGGAAGATCGAGGTGACGTTGAGGACCAGCCCGAGTTCCTGCGCCTTCTGCTGCGCTTCCTCCACGGTGCCCCCGGTGAGGCTGGGAACCGTCACCGCGTTCGACAGCAGCACCCCGATCCGCGGCCTGCCGACCAGCCGGACCTCTTCGCCGATCGCCGGATCGGTGCTGATGACGTGGTCGGCCGCCACGTCGGCGTCGAACTCCTTGCCCAGCTCGTAGGGCTCGAATCCGGCGTTGCTCAAGGTGGCGAAGGCGTCGTCGCGGCTCATCCCGCGCACGTCGGGCACCGGCACCGGCGGCGGTCCCTTGCTGACGATCAGCGACACCTGGCTGCTGATGTTCAGCGGCGTGCCCGGCGCCGGGTCGGTGCTGATGACCCGGCCCTCCGGCACGGTGGTGTGGAACTGGTCGGCGGACTCGTCGTGCTTCGGCTGCAGCTTCGCGTTGCGGATGAGGCTCTCGGCCTCGGCCAGCGGCATGCCTTCGGTGATCTCCGGCACCTTGGGCTTGCCCAGCGACACCACCAGGTCGACGGTGCTGCCGGTGCGCACCTGCGAACCCTCGCGGGGGTTCGAGCTGATCACCACGCCTTCCGGCACGTCGTTGTCGTTCTCCCTGGTCACGTTGCCGCTCAGCTCGACGGCGGCGAGCGCTTCCTGCGCCGCCGCCTCCTGCTCGCCGACGAGCTTGGGCACGTCGACGTAGCTGCCCAGTCCGAGCCAGAACGCGGCCCCGCCGACGAGGGCGGCGAGCACCAGGACGATCGCGGTCCACATCGCGACGGTCCGGCGCCCGCGCCGGCGCTGCGGAGCGGGCCCGGCCGCCGGGACCGGCGCCATCTCCTGCGTGTAGTCGTCACCGGTGGCCGGGCGCAGCATCGCCCGGGTGCGCTGCGGCTGCACCGGCGGCGGCGCGTCCTGGACGACCGGGATCTGCGCCGTCGGCGGATCGTCGTCGGTGACCTTGGGCATCAGGGTGGTGCTCTCGGCGGACTCCGGCACCGGCACCGGGGCCAGCGGGATGCCGAGCTCGGTGCGCGCCTGCCGCACCTCCACGAGGAACGCCTCGGCGCTCTGCGGGCGCTGCGCCGGATCGCGGCGGGTGGCGCGCACCACCAGGTCGTTGATGGCCGGCGGGAGGTCGGGCACCTGCTCGACCGGCGGCGGCACGTCGTCGTTCACGTGCCGGTAGGCCACCGAGAGCGCGGTGTCGCCGACGTAGGGCGGCCGGCCGGTGAGCATCTCGTAGAGCACGATCCCGGCGGCGTAGACGTCGGTGCGCGCGTCGGCGGCACCGGTGGTGACCTGCTCGGGGGAGAGGTAGGCGACGGTGCCGAGGATGACGCTGCCGCTGGTCGTGCCCGCCTCGGCGGCCGCGCGGACCAGCCCAAAGTCGGCGACCTTGACCGAGCCGTCGGTGCCGATCAGCACGTTCTCCGGCTTGACGTCGCGGTGCACCATCTCGGCCCGGTGCGCGGCTTCCAGAGCGGAGAGCACCGGCTCGATCACGCTCAGCGCCGTGGCCAGCGGCAGCGGGCCGCGATCCATGATCAGGTCGCGCAGCGTGCAGCCCTCGACCAGCTGCATCACCAGGAAGACGTGCTCCTCGCCGGTGCCGTGGTCCACGCCCTGGTCGTAGACGGCCACGATGTCGGGGTGGTGCAGCTTGGCCGCGGCCCGCGCCTCGCGCTCGAAGCGCTCCACGAACGACCGGTCGCCGGAGTACTGCGCGTCCATGACCTTGATCGCCACCGGCCGGTCCAGGCGGGTGTCCAGGCCCCGGTAGACGGTGGACATGCCACCGCGGGCGATCAGCGCGTCGACCCGGTACCGGCGTTCGAGCATGGCTCCGACGAGGCTCGCGCCGCGTCCTCGCCGTGTCTCTGAAGTCATCGTCCGCCAACCGCCGGGTAACCGTTCCGACCACGATTGTGGCAGGTGCGGACGACACGCCGGGGCCAGGTGGTGGGAACGGTCATGATCTTGATCGTAGGACGGCGCCGAACGCGCGGGGCGGGGATCTCCGTGCTGGCGGTGCTCGGCGTCGGTCGGTCCGATGTGGCAAGGTGTGCAGCGTGAGTGCGATCCCAGCTGCCCCGGATGTGCTCGCTCCCGATGTGGAGGTCGTTCCGCTGGAGGCCGTCGCCGAACGGCTCGGGCGGTCCGTGACCCGGGTGCACCAACTGATTCGTGATGGACATCTGCTGGCCCTGCGCCGCGACGCCGTGCTCGGCGTGCCCGACGCGTTCCTGACCGGCAACGAGATAGTGAAGGGCCTGCCTGGCACGATCACCCTGCTCCGGGACTCCGGCTACCACGAGGACGAGATCCTGCGCTGGCTGTTCACCCCGGACGACACGCTGCCGGGAACTCCGATCGACGCCCTGCGCGGCGACCGCGGCCGCGAGGTCAAGCGCCGCGCCCAGGCCATGGGTTTCTGAGGTCGGTCCGGTCGTGAGCGCGCAGCAGTTGCTCCAGCGGCGTTGCGCGCTCACGACCCGGTGATGCGCCGAGCCGCCAGCTTCCCGGAGATCAGGACCGGGGGCACGCCGACGCCCGGTGTGGTCCCGGATCCGGCGAGCACGACGTTGTCCAGGCCGCGGACCAGGTTGCGCGGCCGGAACGGGCCGGTCTGCGGGAAGGTGTGCGCGGCGGAGAACGGCGTCCCGGCGGCATGGCCCTGGGCGGCCCAGTCGGCGGGCGTGACCAGCTCCTGCACCTCGATCGAGGCACCGAAATCGGTGAATCCGCGCCGCTCCAAGGTGCGCAGCAGCTCGTCGCGGTAGGCGGGGCCGACGCGCTCCCAGTCGAATCGCGCGGTGGCCAGGTTCGGGCACGGCGCCAGCACGTAGTGCAGGTCGCGGCCCTCCGGTGCCAGCGACGGATCGGTCGTCGTCGGCCGCGTCACCAGCAGCGAAGGATCGCTCATCAGGGTGCCGTCGCGGATGATCTCGGTGAACGTCCGGTCCCAGGCCGCGCCGAAGGAGATCGTGTGGTGCGCCTCGGACCAGTTGCGCGTGGTCCCCGCGTGCAGCACCACGGCCGACGGCGACCAGCGCAGCCGCCGCCGCGGCCGGTGCCCGAGCAACCGGTGCACCACCGGCAGGTCCGGGGTGAGCACGAACGCGTCGGCGCTGATCCGCTCACCGGCCGCCGTGCGCGCTGCGACGATCCGGTCGCCCCGCCGCTCCAGGTCGGTGACCTCGGTGTCGTAGCGGAACGCGACGCCTGCCTCGGTCGCCGCGTCGGCGAGCGCACGGGGCACCGCGTGCATCCCACCGCGCGGGAACCACACGCCGTTGACGGTGTCCATGTACGAGATGACCGCGTACAGGGCGAGTGCGCGGCGCGGGTCGAGGCCCGCGTAGAGCGCCTGGAACGAGAACACCCGGCGCAACCGCTCGTCGCCGAGGAAACGTCCGACGGCCGGTCCCAGGCGCCCGAAGCCGCCCAGCGCGGTCAGCCGGGCGAGCTCCGGTGACACCAGGTCCAGCGGCGAGTCGAAGTTGGCGTCGATGAACCGGTGCATCTCCGCCCGGTACACCTCGGTCAACCAGCCCCGCAGCCGCCGGTACCCGGCCGCCTCCGCGGGTCCGGCGAAGCGGCGCACCTCCTGCTCCATGGCTTCGCCGTCGGTGTGCACGTCCAGCACCGAACCGTCGGCGAAGCGCGCCTGGTAGGCCGGGTGCAGCGGAACCAGGTCGAGCCGCTCGGCGAGCGAGCTGCCGACCGCGTGCAGCGCTTCGTCGACCAGCTCCGGCATGGTCAGCACGGTCGGGCCGGTGTCGATGCGGTAGCCCTCCAGCCGGTGCAGCCCGGCGCGGCCGCCGGGCAGCGGCGCGCGCTCCACCACCGTCACCTGCCGACCGGCCCCGGCCAGGTGCAGCGCGGTGGTGAGCCCGGCGAGGCCGGCGCCGAGGACCAGGACGTGGTCGCTGCGGCCGGTGGTGGTGCGCATCAGCGGGTGCGGTCGGTGACGGCGACGGCCAGCTCGGCGAGCCGCGACGCGGCCGGTTCGGCCAGGTCGGCGCTGTGCAGCGCGAGCAGCGCCGACCCGGTCAGGTCGGTGATCTGCTTCTCCACCGCGGCCACCGCGCCGAGCCGGGTGAGCAGCTGCCGCGCCTGCTCGACGCGCTGCTCGTCCAGGTCGGGGTCGCCGAGGACGCCGTGCAGCAGGTCCAGGGCCTCCTGGTCGCCCTGCTTGAGAGCGGTGGCCGCGGCTTCGGCGATCAGCAGCGTCCGCTTGCCCTCGCGCAGGTCGTCGCCCGCGGGCTTGCCGGTCACCTCGGGGTCGCCGAAGACGCCGAGGAGGTCGTCGCGCAGCTGGAAGGCGACACCGATGTCGGAGCCGAACCGGCGCAACGCCTCCAGCGCCGCCGGGCTCGCCCCGGCGATCTCGGCGCCCACCTCCAGCGGGCGCTGCACCGTGTAGGACGCGGCCTTGAGCTGGCAGATCCGCAGCGCGGCCTGCGGGGACTCGTCGCCGCGGACCTGGCCGAGCACGTCCAGGTACTGCCCGGCGAGCACCTCCGTGCGCATCGCGCGCCACGGCCGCAGCGCCCGGTTCAGCGCGGCGGGCGGGATCCCCGCGCTGTGCAGCATGTCGTCGGCCCAGGACAGCGCCAGGTCGCCCAGCAGCACGGCGCCCGCCATGCCGAACTGGCGGTCGTCGCCCGCGAAGCCGGACTCCCGGTGGACCTGCTCGAACTTGCGGTGCACGGTCGGGTTGCCGCGCCTGGTGTCGGACTCGTCGATGAGGTCGTCGTGCACCAGTGCGCAGGCCTGCAGCAGCTCCAGGGCGCTGGCCGCCCGCAGCATCGCGATCGCGGCCGGGCCCTCGTCGCCGCCACCGGCGGCGCGCCAGCCCCACCAGGCGAACGTCGGGCGGATGCGCTTGCCACCGCTGAGCACGAAGTCGGCCAGCTCGGCGACCGCGGTGCCGAAAGCCGGGTCGAGGTCGGCCGCTTCGTCGCGGCGGGCCCGCAGGAATTCGGTCAGCTCCCGCTGGACCTGTTCGGGAAGGCTCGACTCCACGACGGTGTCCTTGCTGGCTGCTTGCGCGGTAACCGATTGTGATGGAGGCACCCCACCATCCTCCGCGATGGCGTTCGGCTTCGGCTGCCCGGGCTACCCGTTCGCTCGCAGTCGTTGGGAAGACTCCGGAGCGTAGCCGGGTTTCCTCGTTCTTGAAGCGCCGAAGGCGTTCAGCGCACCTCCGAAGCTCGCACCGCCGCGGGTTCTCAGCGCTCGCCTGTCGATGACAGCCCGCGCGCAGTCCGGGATCCCGGAGTCCAGGTGAGCGCTGATCACCGCCACGCAGGCCGAGTACGTCGGACAGCCTTCTATTCTGACTCCCATGACGGTGGTGGACCGGTTGGGAACCGGGCGGACGACCTTCTCGGTCGAGTTCTTCCCGCCGCGCAACGACGAGGAGGAACGCGTCCTCTGGCGGGCGGTGCGCGAGCTGGAGCCGCTGGACCCGGCGTTCGTGTCGGTGACCTACGGCGCGGGCGGTTCCAGCCGGGACCGCACCATCCGCACCACCGGGCGCATCGCGCAGGAGACCACGCTGACCCCGATGGCGCACCTGACCGCCGTCGACCACTCGGTGGCCGAGCTGCGCAACGTCATCGGCTGGTACGCCGCCTCGGGAGTGCGCAACGTGCTCGCGGTGCGCGGCGACCCGCCCGGCGACCCCAACGGCGAGTGGATCAGCCACCCGGAGGGGCTCGAGTACGCCGAGGAGCTGGTGCGGCTGGTCCGCGACCTCGGCGACTTCTGCGTCGGCGTGGCGGCCTTCCCGCACGGGCACCCGCGCTCGGCCGACCTCGACACCGACGCCGACCACCTGGTCCGCAAGATCCGCGCCGGTGCGGGGTTCGCCATCGCCCAGCTGTTCCTGGATCCCGAGTACTTCCTGCGGCTGCGCGACCGGCTGGCCGCGCGCGGCTGCGACGCGCCGCTGCTGCCCGGCGTCATGCCGATCACGACGCCGCGGGTGCTGGCGAAGTTCGGCGAGCTGGCCGGGGTTCCGGTGCCCGCGGCGATCTCCGACCGGCTGCTCCCGCTGGCCGACGACCCGGCCGCGTTCCGGCAGGCCGGGGTGGAGGTGGTGACCCGCCTGTGCGAGCGCCTGATCGCCGAAGGCGTGCCCGCGCTGCACTTCTACACGCTCAACCGCTCCAAAGCGACGTGCCAGGTGGTCTCCGACCTCGGCCTCTGACCCGGGGTCAGGCGTTCTGCTCCGCGCGGTTGCGGAGGTGGGTGCGCAGGGCCAGCACCGCCACCAGCGCCGCCGCGATGAGGGTGAGGGCTCCGACCAGCAGCGCCCAGCCGATCCAGTCGCCGCCCGAGGAGTTCGAGTACTGGTAGATCGCCGACAGCTCGGTGACCGTGCCCGGCTCCAGCGCCCAGGTCACCGTGCCCGCCGATTCCTGGCCGTTGGTGTTGGTGATCTCGCCCGGTGCGCTGACCTTGAGGTCCACCGCGGAATCGGTGTCGGCCAGCGGGGTCAGGTCCACCGATCCGTCCACGATCACCAGCGAGCCGGAGCGGGACAGGTTCAGCCGGTACCGCGAATCGGACTGGCTCAGCGCCCCGGCGAGTGTCTCGACCTCGGCGAAGCTCAGGTCGTGGAACGACAGCCGGGAACCGACGCGGTTCTCGGCGCGGAACGGCACGATCTCGACCCGGTCGGCCAGCGCGTCCGGCGGCCGCAGCTCGAACGGGGCCTGTCCGTCGAGGGACTCGGTGGTCACCAGCACTTCGCCGGACACCAGGTCCTCTCCGGACACGTTCAGCGAGGCGTTGACGCGCAGGCACCCGCTGAGCAGCGTGCCGAGCACGGTGATCAGCACCAGCAGCGATGCCGCGCGGCGGCGGGATCCGGTGGCCTCCACGTGGGCGATCTTCGCATCCGGCGGCCGATTTTGCCGACTGCGAAACCCCTCTCGTCGCAGTGGCGTGCTCCTCGATCGCGCGCGATAGCGTGGCGGGCATGGGAGTTGACCACGACGGCGTGCACGAGATCAGCGACCGGTTCGTCGACGAGCTGGCCGCGCTCGACCCGATCGCCGCGACCTACCTGGGTGTGCCAGGTGGCGAAGAAGAACTGACCGATTACTCGCCGGACGGGCACCGGGCCCGGGCCGAGCTGGCCCGCCGCAGCCTGGCGGCGGTGGAAGCCGCCGAGCCGCGCGACGACTCGGAGCGCATCGCGAAGGCGGTGTTCACCGAGCGGGTGGGGCTGGACCTGGAGCTGCACGAGATCGGTGCGGACATGTCCGCGCTGAACGTGATCGCCTCGCCCGCGCAGGAGCTGCGGCAGGTCTTCGACCTGATGCCGACCGACACCCCGGAGCAGTGGCACACCATCGCCCGCCGGCTGTCGGTGGTGCCCGAGGCGCTGCTGGGCCTGCGCGCCGGGCTGCTGTCGGCGGCCGCGGACGGCAACGTCTCGGCGGTGCGGCAGATCACCAAGGTCGCCGAGCAGTGCGACACCTGGTCCGGGCGCGGCGGTCAGTCGTTCTTCGCGGCGATGGTGGCGCGCGCCGAGGGCGTGGACGAATCGCTGCGCCGCGACCTCGACGCGGCGGCGGAGTCGGCGGCCGAGGCCTACGCCGGGCTCGCCGACTTCCTGCGCGGCGACCTGCTGCCGGAGGCGCCGGAGAAGGACGCCGTCGGCGAGGAGCGGTACCGGTTGTGGTCGCGGTACTTCACCGGCGCCCGGCTGGACCTGCGCGAGGCCTACGAGTGGGGCTGGGCGGAGTTCGCCGGCATCGAGGCGGAGATGAAGGAGATCGCGAACCGGATCAAGCCGGGCGCGACGCTGGCCGAGGCGGCCGCGGTGCTCGACGCCGACCCGCGCTACCAGGTGCGCGGCCAGCAGGCGTTCGAGGAGTGGATGCAGCGGCTGTCCGACCAGGCGCTGCGGGACCTGCGCGGGACGCACTTCGACATCCCGGACGCCCTGATGGACCTGGAGTGCCGCATCGCCCCGCCGGGCGGCGGCGTCGGCGCCTACTACACCGGGCCCACCGACGACTTCTCCCGGCCCGGCCGGATGTGGTGGTCGGTGCCTGCCGACAAGGAGGACTTCCCGACCTGGCGCGAGGTGTCCACCGTCTACCACGAGGGCGTCCCCGGCCACCACCTGCAGGTGGCGACCGCGGTGCACGAAGCGCAGCGGCTGAACAAGTTCCAGCGGCTGGCCTGCTTCGTGTCCGGCCACGGCGAGGGCTGGGCGCTCTACGCCGAGCGCCTGATGCGCGAGCTGGGCTACCTGCAGGACGACGGCGACCTGCTGGGCATGCTCAACGACCAGCTGTTCCGCGCGGCGCGCGTGGTGGTCGACATCGGCATGCACCTGGAGCTGGAGATCCCGGCGGGCACCGGTTTCCACGAGGGCGAGCGCTGGACGCCGGAGCTGGGCCTGGAGTTCATGCTGAACCGGACGATCACCGATCCGCAGCACGTCCGCGACGAGATCGACCGCTACCTGGGTTGGCCCGGCCAGGCCCCGTCGTACAAGCTCGGCGAGCGCCTCTGGCGCGCAGCCCGCGACGACGCGAAGCAGCGCCACGGCGCGAACTTCGACGTCAAGGAGTTCCACACGACGGCCCTGCGCATGGGCGGCATGGGCCTCGACACCCTCCGCGAACAGCTCGCGAGGCTCTGAGGAGGAGTGCGGGGCACCCGTTGCGGGTGCCCCGCGCGCTTCACCAGGGCGCGTGCTCGGTCAGCTGGGCGCGGGCCGCCGCTTGGTCCGGGGCGCGCTCGGTTTCACGCGCGGCGCGTTCGGCCGCTCGCTCGGCTTCGACGACGTTCGGGGCTTCGCCGTCCAGGACGTCGGCGATGATGCTGGCCTGCGCGGCCATCGCCGATGCGAACGGGTGGTACGGCGCCGCCACCGGGCTCAGGTGCTGTCCGTTGATCCAGGCCGCGCCGGCGGTGGCGCAGGCGTCGTGGCCCAGCGACGGGCCGTAGGTGTCGACGAAGGTGACGCCGGTGCGCTCGGCGGCACCGGCGATCGCGGCGTTGAGCTGCTGCTCGATCTCGTCGGCGTAGCGGTAGTCGCCGTCGGCGATCGGGATGACGTCCGGGCAGTACCCGCTGGGCGGCACGATGCGCGGGTAGCCGATGACCAGGATCCGGGCCCGCGGTGATCGCTCCTGCACGCCGCGCACGACTTCCGCCACGCGGTGCCCGGTGATCTCGATGCGCCGTTCGAGGTCGTCACCGCCGTCGACGGCGAAGTGCTCGCGGCACGGCGAGCCGACCGGATCGGTGGCGCGCAGAGCGGAGCAGGTGGCGATGACGTCGCCGAAGACGCTGGAGTCGTTGCCGCCGATGCCCAGCGTGACCAGGTCGGTTTCCGGGGTGAGCGCGTCGAACTGCGGTCCGGCGTACCAGTCCTGGGCGCTGGTCATGTCGGCGGTGTCCGCGCCGCCGCAGCTGACGTCGGTGAACTCCGCCGGTTCGAGCTCGCGCGCCAGCAGCGCCGGGTAGTTGTTCGTGCTCCGCCCGCACAGCAGCGGGTCCAGGCGCATCCACGGGATCAGCGGGCCGGAGGTGAACGAGTCGCCGAGGGCGACGTAGTGCTGGTACGCGGGTTCCTCGGCCGCCGCCGGGACGACGCTCAACGAGAGCCCCGCCAGCACCGACAACGCGATCCCGCCCGCTCTGCGGAGCGCTCCCACCCGGCCCATCGGCACCTCCACCGTCGCCACCTGCTGGTAACGCAGTGAAGACGATCACCGGGTGATCGGCAAGGATTTCGTGAAAGAGCTTCGGGTTTTGCTCCGTACGTGTGATCGGGTCAGCTCTCTTCGAGCGGCAGCGAGCGGCCGAGCACCGCGAACGGGCGCGGGTCCCCGGTGAACCGGTAGTTGCGCAGCACGTCGGTGAAGCCGACCCGGCGGTACAGCCGCCAGGCGCGCGTCGGGCCCTCCGGAGTGGACAGCAGGACCTTGTTGCCCGGGGCGCCGGTCAGCAGCCGGCGCAGGACGCGCTCGCCGATGCCCGCGCCCTGACCGGCCGGGTGCACGTGCAGCTCGGTCAGCTCGAAGTAGTCGTCCAGCCAGTCGCCGATCTCCGCGCCGCTGCTGAGCAGGCCGCGCCGGACCTGCTCGTGCCACCACTGGCCGGGAGCGCCGAGATAGCCGTAGCCGATGCCGATGAGCTGGTCCTGCTCGCTGAACGCGCCGATGCAGCGCCAGCCGGCGCGCTGCATGTGCGCCGACCACATCGGGGCGCGCTGCTGGGCGGTGGCGGGTGGGTAGCCCATCGCGGTCACGTAGATCTGCAGGGCTTCGGGCAGCCGGGCCTGGAACTGGTCGGCGGTCAGCTCGGCGATCCGGTCGCAGCGGGGTGGCGGGGCGGCGGTCACGGCCGAACACTAGCCGGTTGCGGGAGCGCGGTCGTTCCTGGCGTGCGTTCCGGGTGGCGAGGCGGTCACCGGGTGTTCGATTCGTCCCTTCGGGTGATCATCTTTCCTGGTAGTGCCTCGAACAGGTGAGCTACGGCGCATTGCTTGAGTCGATCGCCCGAGCGCGCTAATCTGGAGATGTTCGAACACGGGTTCGATGGACTCCAGTTCGAACGCAAGGTCCGGCGGTGGAGTGGGGGAAGCGCCCCGCCGCCGGGCCTGCCGCCTCGGACCTGCTGGCCGGCGAAGGACGCCGGGCGGCGCGCGGTGCCCGGGTGGGCGTGGACGGCTTCGTCGTTGCAGAGGAGAGCGCCGATGTCTTTTTCCACCGATCTCTCGATTCCCGCTCCGCGTAGCTCCGTGGAGGACCAGGGCCCGACCCCCGAGGCGGAAACCCCGGCGGGTTCGCTGTCGTTGCTGCTCAACGCCCGAACCTGCCTGCACGAAGCGGAGCAGGCGGACCGGCCCGGTGAGCGGTACGCGGCCGCCCACGTGGCCGCGTTGCGCGCGGCCACCGCGGTGGTGGTGGCCCGCTCCTGGCAGCGCGAGCGGAGCCGACCGGCCAGCGTGTGGACGCTGTTAACCGGGGCCGCCCCGGAACTGCGGGAATGGGCGGCCTACTTCGCGGCGCGATCGGACCGGCGCGCGGCCGCCGAGGCCGGGGCGCCGACGATCACCTGGCTCGACGCCGACGCCCTGTTGGCGCGCAGCCGGGAATTCCTGGAGATAGTCGGGCGGAGTTTGTTGGGGGTGGCGCGGTGAACGGCACTGACTTGGGACTGGACTACGGGCGGATGCTGGACCTGCTCGGCATCGAGGCGCAGTTGCTCACCGCGGCGACGCACGATGCGCACCCGGACGCGCCGGTGTGGAGCGCTTCCGGGCGGACGCTGGGGCAGACCATCCGGCACCTGGGCGATCTGTGCGAGGACGCGCTGTGCTGGCTGGGGTCGGCGGAGGTCGAGCGGCCGTGGCAGCTGCCGGAGCGGCCCGAGCTGCGCGAGGTGACCAGCCGGTTCGCGGTCCGGTTGGCCGGATTGCTGGCGGAGTTCGGTTCCCGGCCACCGCACGACCCGTGCCCGACCTGGTGGCCGGAGCAGCACGAGGTGCGGTTCTGGCTGCGCCGGATGCTGCACGCGACCACGGTGCACCGGGTGGACGTGCAGACCGCCGCGGGGGTGGCGCGGACCGAGATCGAAGCCGACGTGGCGGCCGACGGCGTCGACGAGGTGCTGCGGGCGTGGTTCGGCTACCGGCTGCAGGCGCTCGGCATCACGGCGAGTCGCGCCTGCTCGGTGGGCGTGCACGTGACCGGCCGCAACTGGCTGGTCACCGCGGACCAGCGCGGAACCGCCGTGGTCGGCTCGGACGACGTGGCGGCCACGACGCCGGATGCGGTGGTGGGCGGTGATGCGGCGGCGGTCTACCTGTGGATGTGGGGCCGGCTGCCCAACCGCGCGGTGGAGATCAGCGGGGACCCGGACGCGGTGGCCCAGCTGTGGGGGCTGCTCCAGCTCGCCACGCGCTGATCGCGGGGCGGAAACCGTTGCGCAGCAAGCGTGATCGGTTGCTCGCACCGTGCTCCGGAGTGGACGGCCCGGCCTCGTTCCTGCGCGAGGCCGGGCTCTCCGGCGCGGCGATCGATCACCCCCAGAGGGAGAAGAGCCCTGCGAGCAGCAGTATCGAGATCAGGAAGGCCGCGTAGAAGACGAGGACCGCGACCAGTGCGGAGCTGATGATCGCGCCGGTCAGGCGCCAGCCGTTCCGCCAGCCGTGCCGTCGAACCTTGCGGTGGAAGGTCCACCCGCCGGTCGCCAGGGCGATGGCGAACAGCGAGATCAAGTACGGGTTCACGCGCCGAGTATCGAGCAGTGCTCGCTCGATGATCGGGAAAAGCCGGAAAATTCCCGATGGCGGGCCGCTCGCGGGCTGGAGGTCGCAGCACCGCGTCCGGTGCTCAGGCGATGACGAAGAGGACGGCGAGCACGATGATCATGACCGTGTACGCCGCGTAGTAGGTGAGGACGCCGATCAGAGCGGCACCGGCGACGAGGCCGGAGAAGTTCCAGCCGCCCTGCCAGCCGTGCCGCCGCACGAGGCGCCGCAGCGTGAGGCCACCTGCGGCGAACGCTATTGCCAACAGCACGACTTGGTGCATTTCCATGCCCGGCTTATCGCTCAACGCGCCGCTTTCGATACCCGGTCAACGCCGTTTCCGGAGTGCGGCACCGCCAGCGTCAGGCGCGCAGCCGCAGACCTTTCGGCGTGGCGCGGAATCCTGCCTCGGTGAGGATCGCCGCGAGCCGTGATCCCCACGCGCCTTCGCCGTCAGCGCGCTGCACCGAGAGCTGTTCCAACCAGCCGTCGCGGACGACGCGCGCGAGCCCGCCCGCAGCGGCGCGCAGCGCGGACTCGTCCTCGGTGAACGACAGCAGCGACTTCCCGCCGCGCTCGACGTAGAACACCGCCTCCCCGGACACGAGAACCACCAGCGCGCCCGCCTTGCGCCCCGGCCGGTGCCGGGTTTCGCCCATCACGACGGGCCAGTCCAGCGCGCCCCCGTACGGCTGAGCCGGATCGGCCGCCGCCAGCACCACGGCGTCACCCGCGCCTTCGTCGCGGGACAGCGCCCGCAGGCGGTCGATCGCGCCGGGCACCGCGAACTGCGCGGCCCCGAGTCCCTCGACGACGTACCCGCGACGGCAGCGCCCGGACTCCTCCATCGCCCGAAGCACCTTGTACACAGCCGAAAACCCGCCGGTGACGCGCTCGATGTCCAGCGCTCCGCGGGTGAGCACGCCGTGCCGCTCCAGGAACGCTTCGGCGCGGGCGTGCGCCCGCCGCGTCGGTTCGCTCGAAGGCTGCGGCGCGAGGGACCAACGTCCGGAGACGGTGGGCGGGCCGCTCCGGCTGGGCATCGACGGACGTCCCGCGCGCAGCCGCGCATAGCGCCCGCGAGGCGCACTGCGGCGCGGTTTGTGCGCGGCGCCGCGTCCGGACACCAGCGACCGCAGCGGTGCCAACGTGTCGTTGGTGACCGTGCCGGACCAGACCAGGTCCCACAGCGCCGAGGTGACCGCGTCATCTGCGGGAACGCTCTCGTCCTGTTCCAGCAGCAGCGCCCCGGCCCGGTCGGCCAGCTGCCGGAAGAACAGCGCCCCGCCCTCCAGTGCGGACACCACCGCCCGGTGCAGCGGGGAGTCGGTGCCGGGCTCCTCGGGCAGGTCCGGCAGCAGCAGGTCGGCCACATCGGTGGGCGCCAGCGCGATCCAGCCGTCCCCGCCGGCCAAGGCGCCGGATCCGACCCAGGTGACCTCACCGGTCGCGGTCAGCTCGTCGAGCAGCGCGGGGGAGTAGCCGGGCAGCCGCGCGGGCAGGATCAGCGACTCCAGGCCGCTGGCCGGGACCGGGACACCGGCGAGCTGCTCGACGGCGGAGTACACGTCGTCCACCGTCGGCGCCGTGCGCAACCGCGCACCGATGCCGTGCCAGGCGGGCAGGAACCGCCCCAGCGCGGCGGGTTCGACCGGCTCGACCTCCGCGCGCAGCCGGGCCAGCGAAGCCCGCCGCAACCGCCGCAGCACCTCGGCGTCGCAGTACTCCAGAGCCCGCCCGCCCCCGGCTTCCAGCGGCCGCAGCTCTCCGCGGACCAGCCGTCCGGTGCCGGTCAGCCGGTCCAGCACGCCGTGCACCACGGCCACGCCGAGCCCGAAGCGCTGCGCTGCCGCATCGGCGGTGAACGGCCCGCGGCAGCGGGCGTAGCGGATCAGCAGGTCGCCCAGCGGATCGGCCACCGGCTCGGTGAAGGCCTCGGGCACTCCCACCGGCAGCGCGACACCGAGCGCATCGCGGACCCGGCCCGCGTCCTCGACGGCGATCCAGCGCTCCTGCCCGGCAATTCGCACCTGGAGCACGCGCCGCTGTTCGGCGAGCTCGGCCAGCCATTCCGCGCGCACGCCCCGAGCTTCAGCCTCCTCAGTGGACAGATCGCCGAGGAAGCGCAGCAGGTCCACCGCGGCTTCGGCATCGCGGGCGTGCCGGTCCGGGTCGAGCCGCTGCAGCTGCCGCTCGATCTCCTCCAGGGATTCGGCGTCGAGCAGCTCCCGCAACGCCTCGGAACCGAGCAGTTCGGCCAGCAGCGTCGAGTCGAGGCTCAACGCTGCCGATCGCCGCTCGGCCAGCGGCGCGTCGGTCTCGTACAGGAACATGCCGATGTAGCCGAACAGCAGGCTGCGCGCGAACGGCGACGGCGTCGGGGTCTCGACCTCGACAACCCGCACCTTCCGCGCGGCCACCTGCGACATCAGCTCGGTCAGCCCGGGCAGGTCGTAGACGTCCTGCAGGCATTCCCGCATCGCCTCCAGCACGATGGGGAACTGCTCGTACTGCGCCGCCACCGCGAGCAGCTGCGCCGCCCGCTGCCGCTGCTGCCACAGCGGAGTGCGGCGTCGCGGATCGCGTCGCGGCAGCAGCAGCGCCCGCGCCGCGCATTCCCGGAACCGCGCGGCGAACAGCGCCGAGCCGCCGACCTCGTCGGTCACCACCTGCTGGACCTCGTCCGGCGGCAGCAGCACGTCCTCGGCGGTCGGCAGCACCTCCGCGCCGGAGTCGTCCAGCGCGTCGGCCAACCGCAGCACGATCCCGTCGTCGGAGGAGGCGACCTGCGGTTCGATGCCGCGCCGCTCCCGGATCCGCGCCCCGATCGCCAGCGCCCACGGGCCGTTGACCTTCGCCCCGAACGGCGAGTGCACCACCAGCCGCCAGTCGCCGAGCTCGTCGCGGAACCGCTCCACCACGATCGTCCGGTCGTCGGGCACGTGCCGGGTGGCCCGCCGCTGCTCGTCCAGATAGGACAGCAGGTTGTCCTGCGCCCAGCCGTCGAGCCCGGCGGCCGCGATCCGCTCCCGCGCGGCAGCGGTGTCCGCGCCGGTCAGCTCCCGGACGAAGGCGCCGAGCGCGCGCCCCAGTTCGAGCGGACGGCCCGGCGAATCGCCCTTCCAGAACGGCATCCGGGCCGGCTGCCCGGGGGCGGGCGTGACCACGACCCGGTCGTGGGTGATGTCCTCCACCCGCCACGCCGAGGTGCCGAGCAGGAACGTGTCGCCCACCCGCGATTCGTAGACCATCTCCTCGTCGAGCTCGCCGACGCGCACCCCGCCCTTGCCCGCGGCGTCCTCGCCCGGTGTGGTCACCATGAACAGGCCGCGATCGGGGATCGTGCCGCCCGAGGTGACCGCCAGCCGCTGCGCTCCCGGCCGCGCGCGCAGCTCGTCGTTGACCCGGTCCCAGACGATGCGGGCCCGCAGCTCGCCGAACTCCTCGCTCGGATAGCGGCCCGCCAGCATGTCCAGCACCGCGTTCAGCGCCGAATCGGGCAACCCGGCGAACGGCGCGGCGCGGCGCACGACGGCGGCCAGCTGCGGCAGGTGCCAGGGATCCATCGCGACCATCGACACCACGTGCTGCGCCAGCACGTCCAGCGGGTTGCGGGGGAAGGCGATCGATTCGATCAACCCGTCGGCCATCCGCTCCGACACGACCGCGCACCCGACGAGATCGCCGCGGAACTTCGGGAACACCACGCCGCGCGACACCGCGCCGACCTGGTGCCCACCGCGTCCGATGCGCTGCAGCCCGGAAGCCACGCTCGGCGGTGTCTCGACCTGGACCACCAGGTCGACCGCGCCCATGTCGATGCCCAGCTCCAGCGAGGAGGTGGCCACCACGCAGGGCAGCCGCCCGGTCTTGAGCTCCTCCTCGACCACGGCGCGCTGCTCCTTGGACATCGAGCCGTGGTGCGCTTTGGCGATGACCGGCGGCGCCCCGGCGGCCACTCCGGAACCGCCCACCGCCTCGGCCGGGAACCGCGTGGCCGGTTCGAGCTCCTCCTCGGCCGCCAGCTCGTTGATCCCCGCGGTCAGCCGCTCGGCCAGCCGCCGGGAGTTGCTGAACACGATGGTCGAGCGGTGCTGCCGGATCAGCTCCAGGATCCGCTCCTGCACCGACGGCCAGATCGACGGCTGCTGATCGGCCCCGTCTCCGCTGGACGCGCCCAGCTCGGCCATGTCCGGCACGGGCACCTCGACGCGGACCTCGACCTCCTTCGGGTGCGCGGGCTGGATGGTGCGGACCGGTCGCCCTCCGGCCAGGAAGGTGCTCACCTCCTCGACCGGCCGGACCGTCGCGGACAGCCCGATGCGCTGCGCGGGCGTCGGCAGGAGTTCGTCCAGCCGCTCCAGGCACAGCGCCAGGTGCGCCCCGCGCTTGGTGCCCGCCACCGCGTGCACCTCGTCGACGATCACCGTCTCGATCCCGCGCAGCGACTCGCGCGCCGCCGAGGTCAGCAGCAGGAACAGCGACTCCGGCGTGGTCACCAGCACGTCCGGCGGCGTCCGGTTGAACGATCGCCGCTGGTCGGCGGGAGTGTCTCCGGTGCGGATGCCGACGGTGATGTCCGGTGGGGCGCTGCCGCGGCGCTGCGCGGCCTGCCGGATGCCTGCCAGCGGCGCGCGCAGGTTGCGCTCCACGTCGACGGCCAGCGCCTTCAGCGGCGAGACGTAGAGCACCCGGCAGCGGTGCTTGGCCTCCGCGGGCGCGCCTTCGACGGCCAGCTTGTCCAGCGCGGACAGGAAGGCCGCGAGCGTCTTGCCGGAACCGGTCGGCGCGACGACCAGCGCGTGCTCGCCCGCCGCGATGGCCTCCCACGCCCCGCGCTGCGCTTCGGTGGGCGCGGCGAAGGCCCCGCGGAACCAGTCGCGGGTCGCGGGGGAGAAGGTGTCCAGCACATCGCGCACCCCTCCATGCTGGACCAACGGCCCGACAGCGCGGCGCCGAGACCGTCCGAAGTGGCCGGGGAGATCGCCAATGGCCGGGATCGGTGCTCCCGCGCGGACGCTGCATGGCAGCATTCCCGTGCGGGAAGGTCTTCTCAGCTGGGAGGGGGACGGGTGCGCGTCCTGTCGGTGGATCTCGGTACGTCGAACACCGTGGCGGTGCTGGCCGCGCACGGGCGGCCACCGCGCGTGATCGAGGTGGACGGATCGGCCACCATGCCCTCGGCGGTGTTCGCCGGTGAGGACGGCGGGCTCATCGTCGGCCGCGACGCCGAACGCCGCGCCAGGCTGGACCCGTCCCGGTTCGAACCGAACCCGAAGCGCCGCGTCGACGAGAGCACCCTGCTGCTCGGCGACAACGTCGTCACGGTCACCGACGCGCTCGCCGCCGTCCTGCACCGGGTCGCCGAGGAGACGACCCGCCAGCTCGGCGGCGCGCAGCCCGACGAGGTCCGCCTCACCCATCCCGCGCAGTGGGGCACGGTCCGGCGCAACGTGCTGCTGTCGGCGGCGCGGCTGGCCGGGTTCAACTGCAACCTGGTCCTGGTGCCCGAACCCGTCGCGGCAGCCGCGCACTTCGCGTCGTTCCCCGACCGGGCGCTCGGCAACGGCCAGGTGCTGGCGGTCTACGACTTGGGCGCGGGCACCTTCGACTGCGCGATCGTGGGGGCCGGCCAGAACGGGTTCGTGGTGCTCGCCGAGGACGGCCTCGGCGACCTCGGCGGTCTGGACGTCGACCAGGCGCTGCTGGAGCACGTCGGGCGGCAGGTCTCCAACAAGGACCCGCAGCGCTGGCAGCACCTGCTGCGGCCGGAGACCACCACCGACCGCCGCGCCCAGCGCGCCCTGATCGAGGACGTCCGGGCGGCGAAGGAGACGCTGTCGCGGCACCCGCAGACCGAGGTGCCGATGCCCGAGCCGTTCGAGGACGTGCTGATCACCCGCGCGGAGCTGGAAGCCCTGGTGCGTCCCACCATGCTGCGCAGCGTCGAGCTGCTGTCCTCGGTGCTGCGCTCCAACGGCATGGCGCCCGAGCAGCTCGCCGGGATCTACCTGGTGGGCGGTTCCAGCCGGTTGCCGCTGGTCGCGAGCCTGATCGGCGAGCAGCTGCGGGTCGTGCCGACGACGCTCGACCAGCCGGAGACGGCGGTCGCCCTCGGCGCGCACCACGTGGCCCGAGACGGCGCGGCGATGTGGACCAACGACCTCCGCCCGGCACCGGCTCCGGTCCCGGCACCGGCGCCGGTCCCGGTCGGCTACCGCGAGCCCGACACCGTGCGCACCCGCCCGGTCGCCCCGCCGCATCCGGTGCCGCCGCCGGCCGATTCGGGCTCCCGGCGCAACCTCCTGATCGGCCTGGGCGCCTTCGCCGCCGTCGCGGTGCTCGTCGCCGTGGTGGCGATCGTGGTGCGCGTCAGCGGAGGCTCGCCGGCGCCGAGCGCGTCCGAGTGCTTCCAGCCCGGTGCCCGGGACGAGAAGGGCTTCACCACGTGCCTGCGCAACTTCGCGGGCAGCGTTCCGGAACGCGCCAACTGCGCGCCGGGCTGGCAGCGGATCATGCCCGGGTTGCGGGAGCTCAGCGGCACCGTGGTGTCCTGCTCGATCGGCAATCCCAACGAGGGCACCCAGATCGTCTACACGCAGCTGGACTCGCAGGAGGCCGCGGCCGCGCGGGCCGACCTGCTGCTGTCCTTCAACGGGGTGCACAGCGACCAGGTGGAGGCCGACTGGACCGGCAACGGGCTGTCCGGCAGCTACCGCGCGGTCACCGGCATCGACTTCGGCACCCTGGTGTTCACCGTCGAGGACCGCCCGCTGGTCGGCATGCTGCTGCAGCCCAACGAGAACCTGGAGCTGAGCCCGGAGAACCTGGCCGACACCTTCGAGAAGACCGTCCAGCCGGGGCTGGCCTGACCGTCAGCGGCGGTTGCGCTGGTCCCACAGGAACCGCACCGCGACGACGATCGCGGCCAGCAGTCCGAGGGCGATCACGACCTTGCCGAGCGGGGTGGACAGCCCCGTCGGATCGGCCTGCATCAGGAGCAGCACGCCACCAGCGTACCGGCGGCGCGTAGGCTGGCGGGCGATGCGCCACACAGCTTTCCGCCAACGCATGGCCGACGAATTCGGTCGGGTCCGCGCCGAGATGCTGGCCCAGGACCACGTCTTCTCGTCGCTCGGCGGGCGCACCGTCGACCAGGCCCTGGAAGCCGGGGTGTCGACCAAGGAGGTCTGGCAGGCGGTCTGCGAAGCCTTCGAGGTGCCGCCCGAACGCCGCTGACCCCGCGGTGAGCGGGCTCAGGACTCCGGTTCGCGAGCGGGCCTGGCCTGGTCGGGGGTTTCGAAGTCGGCCCACAGGTTCTGGGCGCTGACCTGCTGCTCCGGGGACGCCCCGGTGTCCAGGTAGTGCGCGTAGGCGCGGCGTCGCTCCTCCTCCATGTGCCGCACGGCCTCGGCGCGCAACCGGCGTGCCTGCTCCCGGGTCGGGTGCCCCTCGGCCATCGCGACCTCGTCCCTGGCCAGCGGGGTGAGCTCGTCGATCCGCTGCTCGTCGGCCAGCCGCTGCTCGGGGACCTCGTCGGGCGGTTCGTGGTGCCGGTAGCGGACGAAGGGGTTGTCCGGCGGCAGGCCGCCGCTGACCCGGCCGTAGAACCCGAAGAACATCAGGACCAGCCCGGCGACCAGGCTGAACACCACGTTCTGCAGCTTGAACGCGAAGAGGTTCCAGGGCGTGTTGAGCAGCCCGAGGTTGATCAGCCCGGACAGGAAGAACAGCACGCCGATCACGGCGGTGGTGGTGGAGGCCACCGGCCCGCCCCAGGCGGCGGCGCAGACCAGGATCGCGCCGACGACGATCGAGACGACCGCCAGCAGGCCGTTGCTGGACAGCCCGAGGATGTCGATGCCGCTGGTGGTGAACAGCGGAACCCGGTTGGCCACGCCCAGCACGCCGAAGGCCATCAGGCAGGCGCCGAAGACGGCCGCCGCCATCCGGTAGAACCGGCTGAGCGGGTGATCCGGTGGAAGGTAGCGGTCCATGCGCACGGTCGGCACCTCCTCCTCGGGTCGCCATCGGGTGGTTCTCCGAGTGTCCACCTGGGCCGGACTGATCGCACCGTCACACGACCAGGTGACGCGACTGGCGTGTCGGGCGGGTGATCGAACATCCGTTCGCCTAAGATGGTGGGGCAACGGGATCGAAGTCGGCGAACCCCGCGGCCGGATTGTCGGTCCCTGCCCGTAGCGTCTGATCTGAACGACGACGACTAAGAACGACTCGACCGAGGTGGACCCCGATGGCAGCAGCGACACCGGACAAGGGCAAGGCGCTGGAGCTGGCGCTCGCCCAGATCGACAAGCAGTTCGGCAAAGGGTCGGTCATGCGACTCGGCGAGGAGACCCGCGCGCCGATCGAGGTCATCCCGACCGGGTCCATCTCGCTCGACGTCGCGCTCGGGATCGGCGGCCTGCCGCGCGGCCGGATCGTGGAGATCTACGGCCCGGAGAGCAGCGGTAAGACCTCGGTCGCGCTGCACGCGGTGGCCAACGCGCAGAAGCTCGGCGGCACCGCGGCGTTCGTCGACGCCGAGCACGCGCTGGACCCCGAGTACGCCAAGGCGATCGGGGTGGACACCGACGCGCTGCTGGTGTCCCAGCCGGACACCGGTGAGCAGGCGCTGGAGATCGCGGACATGCTGATCCGCTCCGGCGCGCTGGACATCATCGTCATCGACTCGGTGGCCGCGCTGGTGCCGCGCGCCGAGATCGAGGGCGAGATGGGCGACAGCCACGTGGGTCTGCAGGCCCGGCTGATGAGCCAGGCGCTGCGGAAGCTGACCTCCGCGCTCTACAACGCCAAGACCACCGCGATCTTCATCAATCAGCTCCGCGAGAAGGTCGGCGTGATGTTCGGCTCCCCGGAGACCACCACCGGTGGTAAGGCGCTGAAGTTCTACTCCTCGGTGCGGCTGGACGTGCGGCGGATCGAGACGCTCAAGGACGGCTCGGACGCGGTCGGCAACCGGACCCGCGTCAAGGTGGTCAAGAACAAGGTCGCGCCGCCGTTCAAGCAGGCCGAGTTCGACATCATCTACGGCGTCGGCATCAGCCGCGAGGGCTCGCTGATCGACATGGGCGTCGAGCAGGGCATCATCCGCAAGTCCGGCGCCTGGTACACCTACGAGGGCGACCAGCTGGGCCAGGGCAAGGAGAACGCCCGCCGGTTCATGCGGGAGAACCCGGACGTCGCCAACGAGATCGAGAAGCGGATCAAGGAGAAGCTCGGCATCGGCGCGACGCTGGACGCGGAGGACGCCGAACCGGCTCCGGTCGAGTTCTGATCCTGAAGCGCTGGTGCGGATGAACGACAGCGGTAGGCGTCGGGGGAGCGGTGCGCGGAACCGCTCCTCCGACGACGCCCGCCCGGAGGAAGCGGCTCGGGGCGAGACCGCGGAACCGAAGCGGAGCAAGCCCGAGACCCCGGAGCAGCAGGCGCGCGACATCGTGTACCGACTCCTGGCGGCACGTGCGCGCAGCCGCGGAGAGCTGCGCCAGTCCTTGCTGCGCAAGGGAATCGACGAGGACGTCGCCGACGGCGTGCTGCAGAAGTTCGTCGACGCGGGCCTCGTCGACGACGCCGCCTTCGCCGAGGAGTGGGTGCACTCGCGTCAGCGCACCCAGGGCCTGGGCCGCAAGGCGCTGGGTTTCGAGCTGCGCCGCAAGGGCGTCGACGGACACCTGGTGGAAGCCGCGCTATCCACTGTGGACTCCGATGTGGAAGCGGAACGGGCCCGGGAGCTCGTGCAGCGCAAGCTCCGCTCCATGGGCTCGCTCGACTACACGACGAAGATGCGCCGGCTGGTCGGCATGCTCGCCCGCAAGGGCTATTCCGAAGGTCTCGCGTACCGCGTGGTGCGCGAAGAGATCGAGCGATCCGGAGAGGAAACCCCGGACCCGGATCTCGAAACTCCGTGACGGACCGGGCCGGGCTCGGCTGCTCGGTTCGTCAACGATCGCCTCGGGGAGCGTGCGATGAACTCGTCGCCCGGAACGCACGCCTGGCGAATCGACGATCGGGAGTACGCCCAGCAGCAGCGACGGCGCGGTCGTCAGCACGCCTACGAACACCTCGTCGCCGAGCGGACCGCGCTGGTCGTGATCGACATGGTGCCGTTCTTCGTCGCCGGGATGCCGTATGCGCTGGGCATCGTCGACAACATCGGGCGCCTGGCAACGGCGCTGCGCGCGCTCGGCGGCGCAGTCGCCTGGGTCCTGCCGGCGGGAACACCGGCACGCCCGGATTTCTACGGGCCCGAGGTCGCCCGCGCGCTCCGCGAAAGCGGCGGCACCGGCCCGTTGCGAGAACGGCTCTGGCCGGAGTTCCACGTCCACGACCGGGACCTCCTCGTCGAGAAGACCGCTGCCAGCGCGTTCTTCCCCGGGCGATGCGCGCTTCCCGAACTCCTCGAACGACGGGGCATCGACACCATCCTGATCACCGGCACCGTCACCAACGTGTGCTGCGAATCGTCGGCGCGCGACGCGGCCGCCCTGGGCTACCGCGTCATCATGCTCGCCGATGCCAACGCGGCGGGCCGGGACGAGGACCACAACGCCGCGCTGCACACCATCTACCGCTCCTTCGGCGACGTCCGCCCCACCGAAGAGGTGCTCGAACTCCTCCGCAGTCCCTGACGATCCGCTGCCGGACGGTGCCGCTGCGATATCGTTCCCGAACCGACCGGAAAGCCCTGACCAGCGGCGTCGGCTTCGACGGTGGTGTGGACGTCCAGGAGCCAGCGGTGCGCGACCCCGGAAACGCTCGTCGGCTTGGCGTTCACCAGCGCATCCTGATCCGGTGCCTGCCCGGGCGAGCACGCGTCGAGGCGAGCGGAAGCAACGACGCTCCACAGTGGAGCGTTCGCCGGTTCGCGCGGCGCGAGGCCCGCTCCACGGGAGCAGGGCTCGACACCGCTCGGAGCAGGCTCGTCCGCGCGCTGCTTGCCGCAGCCGGGCTGCTCCGGACGGCTGCACGACCTGTGTGCCGTCTCTCAGATCGGGACAAGAGCGCTGGAACGTCACCGTCGGCTCGTAGAGTCGCCAGCCATGACGACTCTCGCTGGCACTCGGCACATCGTGTGGGACTGGAACGGAACTCTCCTGGACGACAACCACGCCGTGGTATCGGCGGTGAACACCGTCTGCGCGGAGTTCGACCGCGAGCACATCGACATCGACGAGTGGCGCGCGGTCTTCAGCCGCCCGCTGCTGCAGTGCTACGAGCGGCTGCTGCGCCGGTCTCTGGACGACCAGGACTGGGCTCGGATCGACGTGCTCTACCACGATGCGTACCGCGAGCTGCTGGACACCTGCGGTCTGGCGAAGGGCGTTCCGAACGCCTTGCACGACTGGGCGAAGGGCGGCCGCAGCCAGTCCCTGCTGTCCATGTGGTTCCACGACGAGCTCGTCGACCTGGTCACGGCTCGCGGCCTGTACGAGCTGTTCGCGCGCGTCGACGGCTTGCGCGCGGAGGTCGGCGGCGGTTCGAAGGCCGAGCACCTGCGCCGCCACCTGGCCGCGCAGGAGCTCGAAGCCCGCGACGTGGTGCTGATCGGCGACGTCCTCGACGACGCCCACGCGGCCGAGCAGGCCGGAACGCAGTGCGTGCTGGTGACCACCGGCGTGACCAGCCGCGCGGCGCTGGAGAAGACAGGCCGCCCGGTCGTCGACTCGATCCCCGAAGCGTTGGCCGTCCTCGCCGCGTCGTGATCCCCCGGTTCGTGAGCACTTCGTGGCGCTGCCGCACCGCGAAGTGCTCACGGCCTCAGCGGCCGGTGACCGCCGCGAGCACCTTGCCCAGCACCGCGTCGTCGGCGTTCTGATCGGTGCGCCAGGCGATGAAGCCGTCCGGGCGCACCAGCAGCGCTCCGCCCTCGTCGATTCCCACCGAACTCGCCCACTCCGCGTCGAGCCGAGCGGTGCGCACTTCGAGCCCCAGAGGCGCTGCGACCCGCTCCGCCGCTTCGCACCACGGCTCTCCGGCCGGGCCGGTCAGCACCGCGAACCGGGATCCGGGGAGGTCGAGCGAGGAGGTGCCCTCGTCCAGCCACCGGTGCGGCAGCAGCGAACCCGGCGCCCCGTCCCGGCTAGCTCGGACGTCCTCAGTGGACGGAACGGCGGTGACCGGGTCGATCACCGCCGAGGAGTCGTAGCGGTAGCCCATGAGCACCATCGGCGCGTGCCACATCCCTGCCGCCGCGCGTCCGGCCACTGCTGCCGGATCCCAGTGCAGCGCCGGGTTCTCCCAGCGCAGCAGCGCCTGCTGCGTCACCAGCTCGGCGACGGCGTGGCGTTCCTCGTGGTAGCTGTCCAGCAACCGGTCACCTGCCCGCCCGCCCAGCACCAGGGCGAGCTTCCAGGCCAGGTTGTGCGCGTCGGCGAGTCCGGTGTTCAGGCCGAAGGCGCCCAGCGGGGAGATGGTGCGCGCGGCGTCGCCGACCAGGAACGCCCGGCCCGCCCGGAACTCGTCGGCCATCCGCGCGGTCGCCCGCCAGGTGAGCGCGCTGACGATCTCGACGGGCACGTCCGCGCCGATGGCCGTGCGCACCGCGGCCGCGCAGCGCTCCTCGGAGAAGTTCTCCCCGGTCGGTGACACCACGTGCAGCACCCACCGCCGCTCGCCGACGGACAGCAGCATCCCCGGCGCGTCGGGGTGGCTGATCTGCGTCATCACCGGCATGGAGCCGAAATGGCCCACCAGATCGGCGTGGAAGAGGATGTTGACCGTCGTGTCGCCGATCTCGCCGGGGCCCGTGGTGCTGATGCCCAACAGGTCCCGGACCGCGCTGCGCGCCCCGTCCGCGCCCACCAGGTAGTCGGCCCGGATCACGCGGCCGTCGGAGAGCGCGACGGAAACGCCGTCGCCGTCCTGCTCGACACCGGTGACTTCGACGCCGAACTCGATGGTCGCCCCGCGCTCGCGCGCCGCCGGGACGAGCACCGCGTCGAGCGCGTCCTGCGGGTAGTGGCCGTGCGAGGTCTCGGGGGAGTTGGGGTCCTCCAGATGCGGCTTCGGGTGGTTGCCGCTGCGGTCGATCTCGGCGACGGTGCGGACGTCCGCCTTCCACAGCTCGGTCGAGCGGACCGCGACCGCGTCCACGGCGTCGCGGATCCCGGCTTCGCGGAATAACTCCAGCGTGCGCGGGCTTATGCCGAGTGCTCTCGGGTGATCGGACGGTGCGGCTCGGCGTTCGACCACCAGCGAGGGCACGCCGTGGTGTCCGAGGAACACCGCGGTGGCCAGGCCGACGGTGCCGCCGCCGGCGATGACGACGGGGTACTGGTTCATGACTTCCTCCGCTCGCGAGCTGGGAACACTGTTCCCGATATGGGAACACCGTACCCGACGAGGTACAGTGTTCCCATGTCTGGCCGATCACAGCCCGCGACGCTGGTCTGGATGCGGGACCGGGAGCGCGGCAGCCGCCCGGCGATGACCGAGGAGCGGATCGTGCGCACCGCGATCGACCTCGCCGACGCCGAGGGCATCGACGCGCTGTCGATGCGGCGGATCGCCTCCGAGATGGGCTCGGGCACGACCTCGCTGTACCGGCACATCACCAACAAGGACGAGCTGATCGAGCTCATGGTCGACGTCGTCTTCGGCGAGATCGAACCGCCGGCCGCCTCCGACGACTGGCTGGCCGAACTCGCCGACGTCGCGCGCGGTTTCCGGCGCGCGCTGCTGCGGCACCCGTGGCTCGCTCAGCAGGCCACGCGACGACCGGCGCTCGGCCCCAACGTCATCAAGAGCACCGATCACGCGCTCGGCGTGGTGGGCCGGGCGACCGACGACGCCTCCCGGGCCGCCATGATCGTCGGTTCCATCAACACGTTCGTGCTCGGTTCGGTGGCCGCCGAGCTGGCGGAGCTGGAGGCGCAGCGCAGCACCGGGATGACCGAGGCCGACTGGCGCGACTCGGTGGGCGACTACGTGCGGCAGGTGGTCGATTCCGGCCGGTACCCGCACTTCAACCGCCGGATCCTGGAGGCCGACGACCGCGACTACGAGGCCCGCTTCGAGTTCGGCCTCGGCTGCCTGCTCGGCGGCATCGCCGCCGCGCTCACCTGAGACCGGTCAGGACGCCGAGCCGCGGGGCCGGACGGTTTCGAGGTAGCGCCGGAACCCCTGCGCCCGCGATTCGAACCCGCAGGACTCGTAGAAGGTGTGGACGTAGTCGTCGTCGGCGGCCAGCAGCTGCAGCTTGTAGCAGCCGGCCGATCGCCCCAGGTCCGCGGCGGCGTCCAGCAGTAGCCTGCCGACGCCGAGCCGCTGGTGGGAGGCGGCGACCACGACGTTCTCCACGAACATGATGGACCGGCCACCGCGGGTGAGGTTCGGCAGGACGATGCAGTCGGCGGTGCCGGCCACAGCGCCGTCCGCCTCGGCGACCAGCACGGTGCGCCCCTGCTGCGCCGAGATCTCCGCCCAGATCGCCGTCGCGGGTTCGCGGGGCAGCGCTTCCTCGCCGGGGTAGAACTCGTCGTAGAGCAGGACGAGCAGCGCGGGCAGATCGGCCTCGACGGCGGGACGCACGGTGATCTCCACGCGCCGGAGTCTAGAAGAACGCGGCGCACCACCGCCCCGGCGCTCGTCGGGTTCGGTGCGGCGTTGTCGGTGCTCCCGCCGCCGACCGCGAACGCGCGATCAGCACAGCCAGCGCAGCAGCGGCGTCCACGGCAGGCGATCGCACAGCCGCTCGTGCCGCACCTGCGGATGTTCCTGCAACCCGTAGTCGTCGGTGGTCAGCGATCCCGGCGTCGACAGCGCGAGCCCGAAGCTGAGCCCGGTCGTGCCGGGCGGAGCCTCCGGGGTCGTCCACGTCGCCGCCGTCCACCCGTTCGCCGGGGCGAAGAACGGGCTGGTGATCCAGTAGCGCCAGAACCCGGACCGGTCGCGGTAGTAGACGGCGAACTGCGTCGGCGCGGTCGACTTGTACCAGGCGTTGAGCGTGTAGGTGTTGTTCTCGTGCGCCAGCGGTGCGGCCTCGCCCATGTCCATCCGCTGCAGGAGCTTCGCATCGCCGCTGACCTCGCCCGCCAGGTCGAGCCGCTGAGCCCACCGGCCGCTGCGGGCGTCCGGCACCAGCGTCCACTTCGGACTGGCCCGTCCGGAGCTGCTGGTCGCCCAGCCGCGCGGCCCGGGTTCCTCCAGCGAGGCGTTCACCAGCCCGGCGCGCGGTTGCGGCGCGGGCGGCCGGACCAGCGGCCCGGATTCCCCGCCCACCACCTGGTCGACCGTGCGCACCACGGTGCCGTGGGACTCCCTGGTGGCCAGCCAGGACGCGAACTGGTCCAGCACCCGCGGGCTGATGGACAGCGAACCGCAGAAGTCGCAGGTCTGGTGCAGCACCAGCGGAACCCAGCCGCCGCCGTCGGCCTCCGCATCGCGCACCAGCCGCTTGAGCTCGTCGAGCGTCCAGCTCGGGTCGACCATGCCGGTGCCGCGCACCGCCATCGGGTTCGGCGGCGGGATGGCCTCGGCAGTCGGGCAGTTGTCGCAGCCGCGAGCCGTCCGGATGCTGCCGGTGATGCGGGCGCTGTTGTACCCGCAGTCCTGCGCGGCCCGCTGGGCGCTGCGGTCGGCGGTGCCGAAGGGGTAGGCGAAGGACGTGACGCGGAAGCCCCAGCCGGTGAGGTTGGCGCGGTCCTGGCAGATCTCCCGCCGGAGCTCGTCCGGGCCGACGGTGCCGATGTCGGGGTGGTTGACCGTGTGCCCGCCGATCTCGTGCCCCGCGGCGGCCATCCGGCGCAGGTCGTCCATGCCGAGGTAGCCGGGCTGGCCGATGGAGCCGGAGACCACGTAGAAGGTGCCGCGCATCCGGTGCTCGCTGAGGATGCGGGCGCCGGCGCTCTGCGATGCGGTGCCGTCGTCGACGGTGAAGCTCACCACGGTCCGCGGCGGTGCGGCCCCGGCCGACGGGCTCAGGGCCAGCACCAGCAGCACGACCCCGGCGCAGGTGAGGGCCCGGTCCAGCAGCTTGCGAGCATCCATCACCTGACCACCAACCGGGGCCGATCCTCCCGACTCCCGGCACCCTACGGCGGGTGGGGGAGGCGGTGGATCCAGCGCATGAGGTGCGCGCGGTACCCCGTCGTGCGGAGGTGGCGGGCGGCCACCTCCGCACCGGATCAGCGCAGTGCGGCGGCCTCGCGGGCCAGCTGCTCGACCTTCGCCCAGTCGCCCGCGGCGAGCAGGTCCTTCGGCGCGAGCCAGGAACCGCCGACGCAGCCCACGTTCGGCAGCGCGAGGTAGTCCGGCGCGGTCTGCGGGCTGATGCCGCCGGTGGGGCAGAACCGCAGCTGCGGCAGCGGCCCGGCGATCGCCTTGAGGAACGGCACGCCGCCGCTGGGCTCGGCGGGGAAGAACTTCATCGCGCTCGCCCCGCGCTCGGCCAGCCGCATCGCCTCGGACACCGTGCCCGCTCCGGCCAGGAACGGCACGCCGGAGGCCTCGACGTCGTCGAGCAGCCGGTCGGTGGTGCCCGGGGTTACCAGGTAGCGAGCCCCGGCGTCGGCGGCGCGCTTGGCCTGGCCGGGCTCGGTGATGGTGCCCGCCCCGGCGACCATCTCGGGGACCTCGGCGGCGATCCGCTCGATCGCGGGCAGCCCGGCCGGGGTGCGCAGGGTGACCTCGATGGTCCGGATGCCGCCGCGCAGCAGCGCTTCGGCCAGCGGAACGGCGTGTGCGACGTCGTCCAGCGCGACGACCGGCACCACCGGGGAGAGGTCGAGCACGTCAGCTGCAGTGTTCATCAGGTCGTTCATCCGTTCTAGTGCGCGATTTCCGGGGAAACCAGACGTCTGATCTCCATTGAAATCGCGTCTCCTTGCCTGGGTGCGTGCGGGGTCGTGAGTGCGCGACAGCGTTCGAACACTGGTGCGCTCACGACTCATGCTGGCACGTCGCTGGGTCGGGGCTGAAGCTGCGCGAAGACGCTCGCTCCGCGGTCGGCTCGGCCGACCGCCTGGCGGAAGGCGGAGAACAGCTCGCGGCCGGTGCCGAACGGAGCCCGGTCGGCTCCGGCCGCGGGTTCCCGCGCGGCCAGCTCGTCGTCGGGCACCAGCAGCTCCAGCGTTCCGCGCTCGGCGTCGAGGCGGACCACGTCGCCGTCGCGCACCCGCGCCAGCGGGCCGCCCGCGCTGGCCTCCGGCGTCAGCTGGATCGCGGCCGGGATCTTGCCGGAGGCGCCGGACATGCGGCCGTCGGTGACCAGCGCGACCTGGTGGCCGCGGTCCATCAGCACGCCCAGCGCCGGGGTGAGGCCGTGCAGCTCGGGCATCCCGTTGGCCTGCGGTCCCTGGTTGCGGATCACCACCACGACGTCGTGGTCGATCTCACCGGCCTGGAACGCGGCGGTGAACCCGTGCTGGTCGTCGAAGACCCGCACCGGAGCGGTGACCGCGCGGTGCTCGGCGGCGACCGCGGACACCTTGATCACCGAGCGGCCCAGGTTGCCCTCCAGCACCCGCAGCCCGCCGTCGGGCGCGAACGGCTCGTCGACACCGCGCAGCACGTCCGGGTCCAGGCTCTTGCGCGGCGCATCGCGCCACACCAGCTCGCCGTCCACCAGGAACGGCTGCTGCCGGTAGCGGTCCAGGCCGGGCCCGGCGACGGTCTTGACGTCGGCGTGCAGCAGGCCCGCGTCCAGCAGCTCGCCGACCAGCGTCTGCACGCCGCCCGCCGCGGCGAAGTGGTTGATGTCCGCCGCGCCGTTCGGGTACACCTTCGCCAGCGACGGCACGACGGCCGACAGCTCGGCGAAGTCGTCCCAGGTCAGCTCGATGCCCGCGGCGGCAGCGATGGCGACCAGGTGCAGCGTGTGGTTGGTCGAGCCGCCGGTGGCCAGCAGCGCGACCACCGCGTTGACGATCGCGCGCTCGTCCACGATCTCGCCGATCGGCGCGTCCAGCGAGACCACGCGCCGCGCGGCCTCCTCGGTGAGCGCCTTGCGCAGCGGGGTGCCCGGCGGCACGAAGCTCGACCCGGGCAGGTGCAGGCCCATGACCTCCACCACGAGCTGGTTGGAGTTCGCGGTGCCGTAGAAGGTGCAGGTGCCGGGTGAGTGGTAGGAGGCGGACTCGGCTTCCAGCAGGTCCTCCCGGCTGGCCTTGCCCTCCGCGAACAGCTGCCGGATGCGGCTCTTCTCCCGGTTCGGCAGCCCGGACGGCATCGGCCCGGCGGGCACCAGCACGGTCGGCAGGTGCCCGAAGGCCAGCGCGCCGATGAGCAGTCCCGGCACGATCTTGTCGCACACCCCGAGCAGCAGCGCCCCGTCGAACATCTCGTGGGAGAGCGCGACACCGGTGGCCATCGCGATCACGTCGCGGGAGAACAGCGACAGCTCCATGCCGGTGCGGCCCTGGGTGATCCCGTCGCACATCGCGGGCACTCCGCCGGCGAACTGCGCGACGCCACCGGCCTCGCGCACCGCGTCCTTGATCCACGCCGGGAACTCGGCGTAGGGCTGGTGCGCGGAGAGCATGTCGTTGTAGGCCGACACGATCGCCACCCCGGGCTTCACGGCACCGCGCACGGCGATGCGGTCGGGGCCGCTGCAGGCCGCGAACCCGTGCGCGAGGTTGCTGCACGGGAGCTCGGTGCGGGCCGGGCCCACGGCGGCCGCGGCGCGGATGCGTTCTAAGTACGCGGAGCGGGTCGGCGCGCTGCGCTCGGTGATGCGCTGGGTGACCTGCTGGACGACGTGCTGCACTGACCGCGCCATGGATCGCCTCCGGAGTGAGAGCTCGAAACCGGGCGGCAACGCTGGCGCCACATGACAGCAATCACACTAACGGGTGTGTTCTGGATTTCACAATCGATCCAGCTTCTGGCCGATCCGCCCCCGTTCTGTCGGACCGGTGCGCGATCATTGGGCAGTATCGGGTGAGCGGGAGGAGTGATGATGCGGATTCGGGTGCTCGCACTGGTGTCGCTGACCGCCGTGCTGGCGGCGTGCGGCCAGGACCCGGAGGTCTCGCAGAACCTGCTGCCTCCGCTGCCGCCCGCCCCGGCGACCTCCGCCGCGCCACCGGCGCCGTCGGCGGGCACCTCGGTGGAGCTGTCCACCTCACCGACCCTGGTGCGCATCCAGCAGCGCCGGAAGCTGCTGGTCGGGGCGCGCATCGATACCCCGCCGGCCTTCCTCAGCCGCGATCCGGCGGGCGGCGGCTACCAGGGCTTCGACGTGGAGATCGCGCGCGATCTGGCCCAGCGCATCGGCCTGCGGCCGGAAGACGTGCAGTTCCGGCGCCTGCCGCCGACCCAGCTGCAGAGCGCGGTGCTCTCCGGTGACGTGGACCTGCTGCTCGGCGGCACGGCCGAGGTCCCGTCGCTGACCGCGGTCGGCCCGTACGCGATCACCGATGCCGAGCGGAACCTGGTGATCAAGGCCGACGACCGGTTGCTGGCCGAGGAGCTCCAGCGCATGCTCGACGCCGCCGTCGCCGACGGATCCTGGCAGCGCGCCTACGAGACGACCCTCGGTGCGGCCGGAATCGAGGCCCGGCCGGGCTCCTGAGCGCTCCCGCCGCGTAGTGAGCTTGCCTGCTCTCGGCGAAAAGAACGTGCCGATTCCGCGGCGAATGAGCAGACTTGAAATCACGTCGCGTTCGACGGCTGCGGCCCCGCTCGGGCTGCGCCGGTCGGACCGATCGATCACTTGCGAGGTGCAACCCAACCATGACCGATTCCGCGACAGCGGACGTCGCCCGCAGCACCACACCACTGCGGGCGCCAGTGCTGATAGGTGTGCTGGTCGTCTCTGCGTTCGTGATGATCCTCAACGAGACGATCCTGAGCGTCGCGCTGCGCGACCTCACCGTCGACCTCGAGGTCAGCACCACGACCGTGCAGTGGCTGACCAGCGGTTTCCTGCTGACCATGGCGGTGGTCATCCCGACCACCGGTTTCCTGCTGGAGCGCTTCACCCCGCGCCAGATCTTCCTGGCCGCCCAGACGCTGTTCAGCGCGGGAACCCTGTTCAGCGCGCTCGCGCCGGGTTTCGAGCTGCTGCTGGTCGGTCGCGTCGTGCAGGCGTGCGGTACCGCGGTGATGATCCCGCTGCTGATGACCTCGGTGATGCGCCTCGTCCCGGAGGAGAAGCGCGGCGCGACGATGGGCACCATCACCATCGTCATCGCCGTCGCCCCGGCGATCGGTCCGACGATCGGCGGCGCCGTGCTCGGTTCGCTGGGCTGGCGCTGGATGTTCTGGATCGTGCTGCCGCTGGCGCTGATCGCGCTGGGCATCGGCGCGGCCTGGATGCGGCTGGACAGCGAGACGCGCGCGGTCCCGCTGGACCTGTTCTCGGTGCTGCTGTCGGCGCTGGGCTTCGGCGGCCTGCTCTACGGCCTGTCCTCGATCGGTGAGTCCAGCGGGCAGCACCAGGTGGCGCCGTGGATCCCGATCGCGGTCGGGGCGGTCTCGCTGGTCGGGTTCGCGGCGCGGCAGATCCGCCTGCAGCGCCAGGACCGGGCCCTGCTGGACCTGCGGCCGCTGGCCAACCGCTCCTTCGGGGTGGCCCTGCTGCTGAGCGCCCTGCTGTTCATGTGCCTGCTGGGTGCCGGCGCGATCCTGCTGCCGCTGTACCTGCAGACGGTCCTGCACGCGTCGACGTTCGTCAGCGGTCTGGCGGTGCTGCCGGGCGGCCTGGTCCTGGGTCTGCTCGGGCGCCCGGTGGGCCGGTTGTTCGACCGGGTCGGCGCGCGGCCGCTGGTGATCCCGGGCGCGGCGGCGATGGCGGTGTCGCTGTGCCTGTTCGCCACCCTGGGCCCGGATTCGTCGCTGGCCGCGGTCATCGCGATCCACGTGGTGCTCATGTGCGGTCTCGGGCTGATGATGACGCCGCTGATGACCGCGTCCCTGAGCGCGCTGCCCGATCACCTGTACTCGCACGGCAGCGCGATCCTGGCGACCCTCCAGCAGGTCGCGGGCGCCTTCGGCACGGCGGTGTTCGTCACCGTCTCCGCCCTGGCCAGCACCGGCGCGTCCGGTGCCCCGGACGCGGCCGGACTGCGCACGGCCTTCATCGTGGCCGGTGGCATCGGCGTGCTGGCGTTCATCACGTCGCTGTTCATCCGGACGCCGAACAAGACTTCCTCGGCCGAGGAGTCGGACGAGCCCGGCAGGAAACCGACCCCGGTGCACTGACCGCGTTCCAGGAAGCGGCCCGCCACCTCGCCAGTCGAGGCGGCGGGCCGCTTTCTCGTTCCCGGGTTCAGGCTCGGCGTTCTCCGGCGAGGCGTTGCAGGCCGTCGAGTTGCCACTCCAGCTGCTGCTCGAAGGTCACCACCTCGGCCGACCGGTCCGGTTCGGCCAGCCAGCGGATGTAGTGCGGGTAGCGGCCCTCGGCCTTGATCCGCTCCAGGTAGGGCCGGGCCGACTCCTCCAGGTCGCTGTCGGAGGTGAGGCCGGTCCGGCTGCGCATGGCGAGCTCTTCCAGCAGGGCGAGTCCGGAGCCGAAGACCTGCCCGAGCACCGTGTTGATGAAACCGACGCGGGTCGCCGCGTCCAGGCCCAGTTCGTCGACCGCGGCGAAGGCGGTGTCGTAGAGGCGCAAGGCGTTCGGGCCCAGCGGTGGGCGGCTGAACGCCATCCGCGCGAACCACGGGTGGCGCTGCACCGCGGCCCAGGCGGACATCCCCATCTCGCGCAGGCAGGCGCGCCAGTCGCCGGGTGGCGGCACGGTGATCTCGCCGTACACCTCGTCGACCATCAGGTCGGTCAGGCCGTCCTTGCTGCCGACGTAGCGGTACAGCGCCATCGGGCTGCGGGAGCCGAGCCGGCTCGCGATCGCCCGCATGGTGATCTCGCCCGACGAGCTCTCGTCGGCCAGTGCGATCGCGGCGGCGACGACGCGTTCCCGGCTGAGCTGGTCGGTGGCGGGTGGGGGCGGCGGCTCGTCGAACCAGACCAGGCCGCCCGGCTGTTTAGCGGTACTCATTTGCCACGGATGTTAGCTGCGTGTACAACGTACATCGTGAATGTACAACGTACACTCGACTGTCAGGTACTGGTGGTGGGCGGCGGCCTGGTCGGTCTGACCACCGCGCTCGTCCTGCGCCACCACGGCGTCGAGGTGACTCTCGTGGAGAAGCGCGCGACGACGTCGCCGCAACCCAAAGCCCGCCGCTTCCACGTGCGCAGCCTGGAGATCTTCCGCGGCCTCGGGCTCGCCGAGGTGGTCCGCGAAGCCGCGCGCGACCTCGCCGAGCACGACCACATGGCGACCGGGCACACGCTCGCCGAAGCCCGGCAGCTGCCGCTGTGGCAGCCCTCCGGCTCGGGCGATCCGGTCGAGATCAGCCCGGAGCTGCCGTGCCTGGTCGCTCAGGACGTGATGGAACCGGTCCTGCGGCAGGCCGCCGAGGACGCCGGGGCGCGCGTGCGGTTCCAGACCGAGCTGACCTCGTTCGCGCAGGACGCCGACGGCGTGTCCGCCGAGCTGCACGACCACCGGACCGGCGAGGACACCGCGCTCCGGGCGGCGTTCGTCGTCGCCGCGGACGGTGCGCGCAGTCCGGTGCGGTCCGCGTTGGGGATCGACCGGTCCGGGCGTGGCGCCATCGGCGACCCCAGCGTGAACGTCTACTTCCACGCCGATCTGTCCGACGTGGTCCGCGGCCGGGAGTTCAACCTGTGCAAGTTGGAGCACCCGGCGCTGCCCGGCGCGCTGGCGTCGGTGGACGGGCGGTACCGGTGGGTGTTCATGACCGGTGGTGAGGTCGAGCGGGACTGGCCCGCGCTGCTGCGCACCGCGCTCGGCGTGCCCGCACCGGATCTCGAAGTCCGCAGCGTCCTGCCCTGGCAGGCGGAGATGCTCGTCGCCGACCGCTATTCGGACGGGCGGGTGCACCTCGCCGGAGACGCCGCGCACGTGATGCCGCCGTTCGCCGCGCTCGGCGCGAACACCGGCATCGCCGACGCGCACAACCTCGGCTGGAAGCTCGCCGCGGTGCTCTCGGGTGCGGCGGCGCCCGCGCTGCTGGACAGCTACGACGCCGAGCGGCGCGCGGCCGGGTGGTTCACCGCCGACCAGTCGAGCCGCCGGACGTGGGATGCGACGACCGCGCCCGATCCGACGCTGGCCGACCCGTTCGTGCTGGCCGCGGGCGCGTTCCAGTACCCGGCAGGGGCCTTCGCTGGTGATCTGGACGACGTCGAACCGGTCACCGAGTTCGCCCCGGCCGGGCGGATCGCCACCCGCATCCCGCACCGCTGGCTCGACACCGATCTGTCCACTCTGGACATCGCTGGCCCGGGATGGGCGCTCGCGGTGGCCGACGACCCGCAGCGCTGGGCGGCCGACGGGATCCCGGCCCACCGCCTGGACGCCGACTTCCTGGCGCCCGGAGAAGGACTCCTGATCCGCCCCGACGACGTGATCGCCTGGCGCGGCACCGATCCCACCACCCCGGCGACCGTCCGCGAGAAGCTGCTGGCGGGTTGAGGATCTTCACCGGCTGGTCTCGGCGACCTTGCGCGGGGCGGCTCTCCACACCAGGAACGCCGCCCCGACCAGGAGCGCGGCGCCGATCGCGGTGCTGACGTGCAGCGCTTCGGTCCAGGCCTCGCGTGCTCGGTCGAGGAGTTCGAGGCCTTCCGCTCGGGGCAGCCGGGCGGCCAGCTCGACCGCCGCACCGATGCCGCCGCGCGCGGCCTCAGCGGCTTCCGAACCGACCGCGCTGGGCACCGCGTCGCCCAGGGCGCCCCGGTAGACGGCGGTGCCGACGCTGCCCAGAACGGTGACGCCGAGCGCGATTCCGAGCTCGCCGCAGGTCTCCTTGAACGCGGTCGCCGACCCCGCGCGCTCCGCAGGCGCCGCGTCGATGATCGCGCTCGTGCCGGCCGTCATGACCGGCACCGCTCCGATGCGGAGCACGATCATGCCGAGTACCAGGAGAGCCGGTGCGGTCGGTCCGTCGGCCACGGCGAGCAGTCCGGCTCCGACGGCCGCGATGGCCAGCCCGGCCGTCAGCAGAACGGTCGGGCGGAATCGGCGCGTGAACATCGAGGACGTGGCGGTCAGCGCGATACCGGCCACAGTGGACGGCAGCAGCCAGATCGCCGCCTGCAGCGGCGGCAGGCCCAGCACGCCCTGCAAGTGCTGTGCGAGCAGCAGCGTCGTGCCCGCCGTGGTAAACACCATGAGGGTGACCGCCAGCAGCGGCGCGGTGAACGCCCGGTCGCGCAGCAGCGAGAGATCGAGCATCGGCTGCGGTGACCTGCGCTGACGGCGGACGAAGGCGTACCCGACGACGAGCCCGCCGAGGATCGCCAGCGCGGGCACCAGCCGTTGAGCTCCGGTCGACAGCTCCTTCAAGCCATAGACGAACAGCACCACCGCTGCCGCCGACAGCAGCGAGCTCGTGAAATCCGGCCTCCCGCTCGACCGGTCGCGCTGCTCCGGCAGCAGGAACGGGCCGGTGACCAGCAGCAACGCCAGCACCGGTACGCCCAGCAGGAACACCGACCGCCAGCCGGCGAGCTCCATCAGCAGCCCGCCGGCCACCGGGCCGAGTACGTTCCCCGTGATGAAACCGGTCACCCACCAGCTGATCGCGGCCGCGCGCTGCTCGGGTGCCTGGAACATCATGCGCAGCAACGCGAGCGAGGTGGGCATGAGCGTCGCACCGGCCGCACCGCTCAGCGCGCGCGTCAGGATCAGCACCTCGGCATTGGGCGCGAACGCGGCGAGCAGGGTGGCGGCGCCGAACACCGCGGTCCCCGTCAGCAGCAGCCTGCGATGCCCGATCCGGTCGCCGAGCGATCCCATGGTGATCAGCAGCGCCGCCGTGGTGAAGCCGTGGACGTCGACGATCCAGAGCAGCTGCGGGCCGGTGGCGGCGAGGTCGGCGCTCAGCGTCGGCAGCACCAGGTGCAGCGCGGAGTTGTTGATCGACAGCATCAGCACCGGGAGGGCGAGCACGGCCAGACCGGCCCACTCCCGCCGTCCGGCACGGGATCGCGGAGTTCGCACAGCCGCCGACGCTAGGCAGCGGCGGCGGCCGGTCGCCTCGGTCGGGTGACCAGGTCGCCCGGAACCCGGTCGTTCGACCGAGGCGAGGTGGTGCTGGGTCTTCCTAGCGTTGGCGGGGACGGAAGGAGCGGCGGATGAGCGGATACGAAGCGACCGTCAACGAAGCGCTGGACCGGGTGGCGAACCTCGGTTACGAGCGCACCGGGGGAGAGCTGGCGAACCACGCGCCGATGGGTGCGGAGACCATCGCGGTGCTCGGCTACTTCGACGCGGTGGGGCCCTGGATCGAGAACTACCGCCGGGGGCAGGAGCACTACGACCCGCCGGAGTCGTCGAACCGGATCGACGCGGCGGAGGAGTCCTCGTGGCGCTCCGCGCTCGGCGTGTTCGGGCGGGCCGGGGACTGGGAGCGGCTGTTCCGCCGCGAGCTGGCGGACGAGCCGTGGCGCGCGGTGCTCGCCCGCTGGTGGCCGCGGCTGATCACGGGCGTCTTCGCCGGTATGACGCACGGGGTGATCCGCACCGCGCACGCCGTGCGCGGCCTGGCCGCGGTCGCGGAGCCGAGTCCGCTGCAGCTCGACGAGCTCTCCCGCGGCATGGCCTACTGGGCCGCTCGTTTCGTGCACCTGCCCGGCAACACGACCTTCGACGCCCAGGGCGGATTCGCCGCGGCCGTCGCGGCATTGCCCAGGGAAGGCCTCGCCGAGGCGAGCAACCTCGGCGAGCTCCGGCAGGCGTGGTCCCGGATCGACGAGGTTCCCGGCTACTCGGAGGCGCTGCGCGCACCGGGACCGGCCGAAGCGCAGTGGTTGCTCAGCGAGATGACCGCCGAGTTCGCCGGGGTCTTCCTCGCGCACCCCGAGTTCGTCCCGGCTCCGGCGCTGGTCCACGCGGTCACCGCACCGGCGGCCGTGCGGCTCGTGCTCCCTCACCTCCCCGCCGAGCAGCACTTGGCTTCGGTGGGCGAGCTGTGGAAGATGCAGGCTGCGCTGCTGACGACGTTCACCGTCGGGCGCCAGGGCGAGGACGCCGCGCGCACGCTCGCCGGTGAAGCGGAGCAGCTGGGCTTCCCCGAACTCGCGGCGCGGGCCGTGGAACACGGCGACGAGCACGTCATCAAGTTCACCGAAGCCTGCATGCGCGAGCACGCGTTGCGGCCGGACGCGCGCTACGCCGCCGCGGTTCTCTCGGCGCAGCAACGGATTCCGCGAGGTGCCGGGACGAACGCTCGCCGGATCGTGTCCGGCTAGCCTTTCGACGTGATCTGCGGACGGGTGGAGGAATCGGCGGTCATCACCGGATTGCTGCGCGCTGCCCGTTCCGGGCGGGGCGGTGCGCTCGTGATCCGCGGCGAGGCCGGGATCGGGAAGAGCGCACTGCTGCACCACCTCGACGACGACGGGATGCGGCTGCTGCGGGGGAGCGGTGTCGAGGCCGAGGCCGAGCTGCCTTACGCGGGTCTGCACCTGCTGCTGCGCACCGCCGCGCACCGGTTCGACGAGCTTCCGGCGGAGCAGGCCGGTGCGCTGCGCACCGCGTTCGGTCCGGGCGGTGCCGACCGATTCCTGGTCGGCCTGGCGGTGTTGACGCTGTTCGGCCTGCTGGCCGCCGAACGACCGCTGCTGTGCGTGGTCGATGACGCGCACTGGCTCGACGCGGCATCGGCGGAGGCCCTGCTCTTCGCCGCCCGCAGGCTGGACACCGAGCCGGTGGCGCTGCTCCTCGTCGTCCGCGAGCCGCACGCGCCGGAGTTCCCGGCACCGGGCGTGCCCGATCTGCGCCTGGAAGGGCTCGACGACGCCGCCGCGGATGCCCTGCTCCCCGCCGATCTGCTCGAAGACGTCCGCACCCGGATCCTGGCCGAGGCGCGCGGAAACCCGCTGGCGCTGCTGGAACTACCCGCGATCCGGACCGCTCTCGGCTACGAGCCCGCTCCGCTGCGCACCTCGGTCCAGCGGATGCTCGCGGCCCGGATCGCCGAACAACCGCCGCGCACCAGGACGTTGCTGCTGGTCGCAGCCCTGGCCGACACCGGTGGCGCAGCGCTGGTGCTCGATGCGGCCGAATCTCTCGGGGCATCTGTCGAGGACCTCGCCCCGGCGGAGCGAGCTGGCCTGCTCCACCTGGTCGGCGGCACTTTCGTCTTCGGTCACCCGCTGCTCCGGAGCTCTGCGTGCTGCGGGGCCGAGGTGCCCCGCCGACTCGAAGCGCATCGGGCGCTCGCCGAACGGCTCGACCGGGGCAGGCGGGCCTGGCACCTGGCCGCCGCCACCGTCCAACCGGACGAGGAGATCGCGGCCGAACTGGAGGAGAGCGCGGCAGAAGTGCGCCGCCGCGGCGGATACGCCGCTGTCGCCGCCCTCTACGAACGCGCGGCCGCGCTCACCCCCGACCGGCGTCAGCGCGGGCGGCGGCTCATCGCGGCGGCGAAGGCGGCCGCCGACGCGGGGCGGCCGGAACGCGCCGCGGGATTCGTTGCCGACACGGCCGGGTTCCTCACCGATCCTGTCGACCTGGCCGAAGCCGCCGGCGTCGACGCGCTCCTGGCCCAGGACCGGGGCGCCCAGCCGTACCGGGCGCTGATCGAGGAAGCGGCCGACGTCGCCGCACGTGCCCCGGAGCTCGCCGGGCACCTGCTGTTCCGCGCGGCCAAGAACGCCTGGGAATCCGGCGACCTGGCAGCCGTCGTGGACGCCGCGCGCAGCGCGGACGCGCTCGGCCGGACGAATTCGGACCTGGTCGCCGCACTGGCCCGCGCCGCGACCGGATTCCAGCGGCTCACCAGCGGTGGCGCCACCGACGGTGTTGCGGCGGTGCGGGAGATGCGCAGCGCGCTGGGACCGTCGACCGGGCCGCCGCGCAAGCGCGTGATGATCGTGTGGTCGCACGTCTGGCTCGGCGATTTCCGCACCGCCCACAACCTCGCCGCGGTCCTGGTGGACAGCTGCCGCGCCGAAGGCGCGCTCGGAGCGCTGCCCGACGCCGTGGCGGTTCTCGCGCTGGCGCAGATGCAGCTCGGGATGCACGCCGAGGCGTGGGCCAGCGGGACGGAAGGCCTGCGCTTGGCGGATGAACTCGGCCACGCCTCGGCAGCCGGGGTGCTGACGGTCGTCCTCGCTCACCTGGCCGCCGTCGAAGGCGATGACGAGCGGTGCCGCAGCCTGCTGTCCGACGCACGGGGGCACGGGGTGCCGCCGGTCGCGCTCCGCGCCACGCGCGCGCTGAACCTGGCCGACCTGGCCGCGGGTCGCCCGGAGGCCGTCGTGGCCAGAGCGGACGACATCGCGGCCGGGCTGACCAGGATGGACGCCCGCAACGGCCTGCCGGACCTGGTCGAGGCAGCGGTCCGAACCGGCCGACCGGAACGCGCGCAGGAACCGTGCGACTGGTACGCGGACTGGGCCACGCACATCGGCCGCTCCTGGGCCGCCGCCATCGCCCAGCGCTGCCGAGCACTGCTCAGCGAAGATCCCGAGCCGCACTACGCGGCGGCCGTGCGACTGCACCGGGACGGCGACGACGTGCCGTTCGAACGCGCTCGCACCGAACTGCTCTACGGAGAGTGGCTGCGTCGCCGCCACCGTCGCGTCGATGCTCGCGTGCAGCTGCGCTCAGCGCTGGAGATCTTCGAGCGGCTGAAGGCACGTCCATGGGCCGAGCGCGCCCGCGAAGAACTGCGCGCCACCGGGGAGAGTCGTCTCCCGGCTTCGCAGCCCCGGCTGACGCCGCAGGAACGCCAGGTCGTCCGGCTCGCAGCGACCGGCCTGACCAACCGGGACATCGGAGCCCAGCTGTTCCTCAGCCCGCGAACCGTCGGCTACCACCTGTCCAACGCCTACGCGAAGCTCGGCGTCACCTCGCGCCTCGAACTCGCCCGCCTGACCGACCTCGCGAGCTGAGGACGGAAGAGGGCGCGGGCGGCAGCTCGAACCGCGCATCACGAGATGTGCCGACTCCAGAAGGCGTCTTCCGCCCAATTCTCGGGGATTCCCATCCCCGAGAGGTTCATCGCCGGGCGCGCGTCGAGGAGATCGTGCAGCCGCTGAGCCCAGGTGCTGCGCGGCGACACCGAGTCGAGCACGGACTGCAGCGACACGAGGACCGGGTACAGGCGTTTCCGCGAACGTTCCGGCAGGGCGTCCGTCCCCTGCAACCACGAGATCGCGGGTGACGTCGGGATCGCGGGATAGACGCCGAGACCGACGTTCCACAGCCGCCCGTGGTGCGCGCAGATGTTGCGCACGCGGACGTAGGTCTGCATCCAGGACTCCAGCACCGTCGCGGTCAGGCCGATGCTCGCCGCGACCGCGGTCCTGTCCGATCGTCGGCCCAGGTTGCGGTACGCGCTGGTCAGCTGCCCGATGGTCAGGGTCTCCACCATGAGCCAGGAAGGCGGCAGCTCGGGCGAGCCGTAGGTCGTCAGGTAGTGCTCGAGAGCGGACCGGTGGACCAGCGAGTCCTCCCCGGCGTCCGGCGATCCGCGCAGCCGCTCGTCGCAGGTGGCCCGGACGATCCGCAGGAGCCCCGCGTGCTTGTCGCGGTGCCGGAAGTGCGATGCGTCCACGTACCAGTGCGGATCGTCGTACCTCGTCGACATGTGGTCGGTGAGCGCGGCGCGAACGGCGACCTCGACCCGCTCCAGGGCGTCCATGACGAGCAGGCGCAGCGCGCGGTCGAACACGTAGAGGTCGACCACGTCGTCGAACGCCGTGCCCTCCCGGAAGAGGTGGTCGGGCCGCCCCTGCTGGAACGGGATCGTGTACGGCGAGAGCCGGTAGTAGCCGATGTGCCGCAGGTACCGGCCGGCCCTGTCCGGGGCGGGGACCTGCAAGCCGCGATCGGCGAGGCGACCGACGAGCTCGTCGAGGGCCAGCGGCGGCTTGGTGTAGCGGAGAGCGCCGCGAGCCCGCTGCGCTCGGGGCATCGCCGCTCCTCCCGGCCAAGGGCAGAGAAAATCCCCCAAGTGCGCATCGTGGAGAGGCGTGGGGGATGTAGTGGGACCCAGCCTAGCACGGTGGGCCCGGACTGCGCTCCCGTGATCGCTGGGCGTCCACCGGCCCGTAAGACGGAGGAGGGCACCGCCGGTCTTCCGGCGATGCCCTCCTCGTGCGGCAGTGCTCAGTCGCCGACGGTGGTCTCCGCCAGCGGCTTGGCGGCCGGGGCCAGCTGCTTGGTCTTCTTGGTCCGGCGGTTGCGCCGGTCCAGGTAGGTGGCGAACCACGTCAGCAGCAGGCACATCGAGATGTAGATCGCCGCCACCACCAGGCTGACCGGGATGATCGGCCGGTCCAGCGTCGGGATGCCGCCGAGGTAGCGCGCGTAGTACAGCAGCTCCTGGTAGGTGATCAGGAAGCCGAGCGCGCTGTCCTTGAGCAGCACCACCAGCTGGCTGACGATCGCGGGCAGCATCATGCGCACCGCCTGCGGCAGCACCACGGTCCGCATGACCTGGTTCTTGCGCATGCCGATGGAGTAGGCGGCCTCCGTCTGCCCCTTCGGCAGGGCGGCCACACCGGCGCGGAACACCTCGGCCAGCACCGAGCCGTTGTACAGCGTCAGGCCGAGCACGACCGACCAGTACTGGCCGAAGTTCACGCCCAGCGTCGGCGCCGCGTAGTACAGGAAGAAGATCAGCACGACCAGCGGGATCGCGCGGAACAGCTCCACGATCGCCGCGGACGGCAGCCGGATCCACTTGTGGTCGGAGAGCCGGCCGAGCGCGAACACCGCGCCGAAGGCCAGCGCCAGCAGCGCGCCCATCAGGAACGCGCGGACGGTGTTCCACAGCGCGCCGAGCAGCTCCACCTGGATCTGCTCGTAGAGCAGCCACTCCCACTTGCTGGCGTCGAACTGCCCGGTGGCGTAGAAGCGCAGCACCACGTAGCCCAGCAGGCCCAGCACCACGAGGGAGCTGACGATGCTGATCAGCCGGTTGCGCGCGCGGGCGCGCGGACCGGGGGTGTCGAACAGGACGCTGCTCATCGGGACACGCTCCACCGTTTCTCGAAGCTGCGCTGCACCAGGGTCAGCGGGATGACCAGGATCAGGAACCCGACGGCGATCCACACGAAGGCGTTCAGCGTCGGCTCACCCTGCTCGTTGAGGAACGGGATGACCGCGCCGACCTCGTTCACGCTGAACCCGGCCGCGACCGTGGTGTTCTTCAGCAGCGCGATCAGCACGCTGACCAGCGGCGGGACCGTGGCGCGGAACGCCTGCGGCAGGATCACGTTGGTCAGCGACTGGCCGAAGCCCAGCCCGATGGAGCGCGCCGCCTCGGCCTGACCGACCGGAACGGTGTTGATCCCCGCGCGCAGCACCTCGCAGACGAAGGCGGAGGTGTAGATCGTCAGAGCGATCACCGCGGCGGTGAAGAACGGGAACTGGACGAGCTCCAGCTTGGGGTAGGCGAAGACGAAGAAGAAGAACACCAGCGTCAGCGGGGTGTTGCGCAGCAGCGTCACGTACCCGGTGCCGACCGCCCGCAGCGCCGGGATCGGGCTGACCCGCATCGTGGCCAGGAGCGTGCCCAGCACCAGCGACCCCACCGCGGAGAGCAGGAAGAGTTTGATGGTGTTGAGGAAACCCCTGGCGAGGACGTCGCCGTACTCCACCAAGATGTCGAACAATGCGTACTCCAGGAGGAATCGGGTGCCCGGGACCGCGCACGGCCCCGGGCACCCGATGACGGATCAGTAGCGGTCGACCTTGGGCGGCTCAGCGGTGCTGCCCGACTTGCCGAGGGTCGCGTCGTAGACGCGCTTCCACTCGCCGCTGGTCGCGGCCTGCTCCAGGATGTCGTTGACCTTGGCGCGCAGCGCGTTGTCCTCGCGGGACAGGCCGACGCCGTAGGGCTCCTCGGAGAAGACCTTGCCGACGACCTTCAGCTTGTCCGGGTCCTGGGCCGCGTAGCCCTTCAGGATCGCGTCGTCGGTGGTGACGGCGTCGATCTGACCGTCGAGCAGCTGCTGGACGCACTCGGAGTAGCGCTGGAACTCGACGATGTTCTGCGGCTCGGTCAGCTGCTCGCTCTTGACCTTCTGGATCGGGGTCGATCCGGTCGCCGAGCAGACCTTCTTGCCCTTGAGCGATTCCTTGCCGGTGATGTCGGTGTTGTCGGCGCGCACCAGCAGGTCCTGACCCGCCATGTAGTACGGCCCGGCGAAGCCGACCTGCTCCTTGCGCTTGTCGTTGATGGTGTAGGTGCCGACGTAGTAGTCGACCTCACCGGTGGAGAGCGCCTGCTCGCGCGAGGTCGACGGGATCGGCTTGTAGTCGATCTGCGTGTTCGGGTCGAAGCCGAGCTGCGCGGCGATCAGCCGGGCGATCTCGATGTCGAAGCCGGAGTACTGGTTGGTCACCGGGTCGCGGAAGCCCAGCCCCGGCTGGTCCTCCTTGACGCCGATCGTGACGCGGCCCTTCTGCTTCATCCGGTCGAACGTGGGCGATCCCTCGACCTGCACGTTCTGCGCGACGTCCTGCTGGACCTGCGGTTCACCGCCGCCGGGGGCGCCTTCCCGGCCGCAGCCGGTCAGGGCCAGCGCCAGCGAGGCGGCCAGCACGGTCACCAACCGCATCTTCTTGGCTCGCATTACCTCTGCCTTTCTACGCAGTGGGCACTCAGTGGGTGAGGATCTTGCCGAGGAAGTCCTTGGCGCGGTCGCTCTTCGGGTCGTCGAAGAACGCGTCCGGCGCGGCGTCCTCGACCACCTCGCCGTCGGCCATGAAGAGCACCCGGTGCGCGGCACGGCGCGCGAAGCCCATCTCGTGGGTGACGACCAGCATGGTCATCCCCTCGGCCGCGAGGTCGGTCATGACGTCCAGGACCTCGTTGACCATCTCCGGGTCCAGCGCCGAGGTGGGCTCGTCGAACAGCATCACCTTCGGCTTCATCGCCAGCGCCCGCGCGATCGCGACGCGCTGCTGCTGGCCACCGGAGAGCTGCGCCGGGTACTTATCCGCCTGGTTCGCGATGCCGACCCGCTCCAGCAGCTGCAACGCGGTCTCCCGCGCCGCCTCCTTGCTCTGCTTGCGGACCTTGATCGGCCCCAGCGTCACGTTCTCCAGGATCGTCTTGTGCGCGAACAGGTTGAACTGCTGGAACACCATGCCGACGTCGGAGCGCAGCTCGGCCAGCGCCCGGCCCTCGGCGGGCAGCGGAACGCCGTCGATCTCGATGCTGCCCGAGTTGATCGGCTCCAGCCGGTTGATCGCGCGGCACAACGTCGACTTGCCCGACCCGGACGGTCCGAGCACCACCACGACCTGCCCGCGGGGGACCTCCAGGTCGATCTCCCGCAGCACGTGCAAGGAACCGAAGTACTTGTCGACCGCGGACATCCGGATCATCGGTGTGTCCGTGGAAGCTGCGGTCATTCGAACTCCTGAACGCGTCAAAGTGGATTCGTTGGCCGAAACTTAAGCCTCATTTGGGGGATAGTCCAGACGGAACGGACCAAGGCATGTTGCAACTAGGTTACGCTCCGCAGTCGCTTTTCGTGGGTGATTACTGACGCTCGGTAGCGAAACTGCCCGCGACCTGCTCGCCGGGCGGGTGAATCCGCGATCTGACCAGGCGCTACCGTGGAACGGTGAGCACGAGGACGTACGAGATCCGAACCTTCGGCTGCCAGATGAACGTGCACGATTCGGAGCGGCTCGCGGGCATGCTGGAGGACGCCGGGTACGAGCGCGCCGGTTCGGGTGACGCCGACGTGGTCGTGTTCAACACCTGCGCGGTGCGGGAGAACGCGGACAACCGCCTCTACGGCACCCTCGGCCACATGCGCCCGGCCAAGGACCGCAACCCGAACATGCAGATCGCGGTGGGCGGCTGCCTGGCGCAGAAGGACCGCGACACGATCGTCAAGCGGGCCCCGTGGGTGGACGTCGTCTTCGGCACCCACAACCTCGGTTCGCTGCCGACGCTGCTGGAGCGCGCCCGGCACAACGAGGAGGCCGAGGTCGAGATCCTCGAAGCGCTCGACGTCTTCCCCTCCACGCTCCCGGCGCGCCGCGAGTCGGCCTACTCGGGCTGGGTGTCGGTGTCGGTCGGCTGCAACAACACCTGCACGTTCTGCATCGTGCCCGCGCTGCGCGGCAAGGAGAAGGACCGCAGGCCGGGCGAGATCCTCGCCGAGGTGCAGGCCCTGGTCTCCGAGGGCGTGCTGGAGGTGACGCTGCTCGGGCAGAACGTCAACGCCTACGGCGTCGAGTTCGGCGACCGCTTCGCGTTCGGCAAGCTGCTGCGCTCCTGCGGGGAGATCGAGGGCCTGGAGCGGGTCCGCTTCACCTCGCCGCACCCGCGCGACTTCACCGACGACGTGATCGAGGCGATGGCCGCGACGCCGAACGTGTGCCCGCAGCTGCACATGCCGCTGCAGTCCGGCTCCGACCGGATCCTCAAGGCGATGCGCCGCTCCTACCGCTCCGAGCGGTACCTGAACATCCTGCGCAACGTGCGCGAGGCGATGCCGGACGCGGCCATCACCACCGACATCATCGTCGGCTTCCCGGGCGAGACCGAGGAGGACTTCGAGGCGACGCTGGAGGTCGTCCGGCAGGCCCGGTTCTCCAGCGCGTTCACCTTCCAGTACTCCAAGCGCCCCGGCACGCCCGCCGCCGAGCTGCCCGACCAGCTGCCGAAGGAGGTCGTCCAGCAGCGCTACGACCGGCTGATCGAGCTGCAGAACGAGATCTCCTGGGCGGAGAACAAGAACCTCGTCGGACGCCCGGTGGAACTGCTGGTCGCCGAGGGCGAGGGCCGCAAGGACGCGGAGACCCACCGGCTCTCCGGCCGCGCCCGCGACGGGCGGCTGGTGCACTTCACGCCGACCGGCGCCGTCGACCGCGAGATCCGGCCCGGCGACGTCGTGCACACCACCATCACCCGCGCCGCCCCGCACCACCTGGTCGCCGACACCGACATCAGCTCGCACCGGCGCACCCGGGCGGGTGACCACTGGGAGGAGGGCGTGCGGCCGAAGACCTCGGGCGTCACGCTCGGCCTGCCGTCCTTCGGGGCCCCGGCCCCGCAGCCGATCGCCGAACAGGGATGTGCGTGTTGAGCGGAGTGCAGGAAGTGATGATGAGCGAGGCCGAGGAGCAGCGTCAGCAGCGGGCCTGGCTGCGCCGCATCGACCCCGGCTCCCGCGCGATGGTGATCGCTCCGGTGATGCTGGTGCTGGTCGTCTCCGCGATGCTGCCCTGGGCCGGTGACGCCGCAGGCTGGGAGGTGCTGACCGGTCAGGCGGACCCGGCGCTCAAGATCGGCCTGCTGCCGTGGCTGTTCGCGGTCAACTCCACCGTTGTCGGGCTCGGCGTCGGCGCGCTGGCGCTGATCACCCGCCGCTGGCTGTTCGCCTTCGTGGCGGGCATGGCCGGGCTGGTGGTGGCCTTCGAAGGCGTGATCGCGATCTGGTCCCGCCAGACCAGCGGTCAGCACGGCCCGGCGCTCGGCCTGATCATCGCGGCGGCCTGCATGGTCGTCCTGGCCGTCCAGTGGATCAAGGTCATCTGGTCCAGGGACTGACGCCGAACGTCGAGAAGGGCCCCTCCGCCTCGTGCCGGAGGGGCCCTTCTCGCATCCGCTACCTGCTGGCGATCGCCTGCTCGGCGGCCGACAGCCACTCCCGCCACTGGTCGGCCTGCTCCTGCGCCTTCTTGGCGCGGCGCTCATCGCCCGCGGCGCGCGCCTTCTCGGCCTGCGCCTCGAACTGCTCGACCCGCTCGCGGAACTGGTCGACCCTGGCCTGCGCCTCCGGGTCGGTGCGCCGCCACTGCGCGTCCGCGGCGTTGCGGACCTTGTCGGCCACCGCCCGCAGCCGGCCCTCCAGATCGCGCATCCGCTCGCGCGGCACCTTGCCGATCTCGTCCCACCGCTCCTGGATCCGGTGCAGGTGCGCCTGGGCGGCCTTCAGGTCGGTCGACGGGTCGATCTGCTCGGCCTCGACGAGCAGCTCATCCTTCAGCTTCGCGTTCGCGGCGAACTCGGCGTCGCGTTCGGAGAACGCCTCCGAGCGGCGGCTGAAGAACCGGTCCTGAGCGGCGCGGAACCGCTGCCACAGCGCGTCATCGCTGTCCTTGGGCGCCCGCCCGGCCGCCTTCCACTCCGCCATCAGCTGCTTGTAGCGGTTCGCCGTCTCGCCCCAGTCGGTGGACTCGGTCAGCGACTCCGCTTCCTCGACGAGCTCCTGCTTGTGGGCCTTGGCGGCCGCGCGCTGCCGGTCGAGCTCGGCGAAGTGCGAGCCCCGGCGGCGGCTGAACGCGTCGCGCGCCTTGGAGAAGCGCCGCCACAGCTGCTCGTCGGTCTTGCGGTCGACGCCGCGGACCTTCTTCCACTCCTCCAGGATCTCCCGCAGCCGATCGCCCGCGCTCTTCCAGTGGGTGGCCTCGGCCGCGATCTGCTCGGCCTCGGCGACCAGCGCTTCCTTGCGCGCGATCGCGTCCGCGCGGGCCTGCTCCTTCTCGTGCTTCGCGCCCTCGACGGCCTGCTCGGCCCGCACCAGCAGGTGCTCGATGCGGGCGTTGAGCGCCGCGAGATCACCGATGACCGCGGCCTCGGCCAGCGATTCGTGCAGGTGCTTGGCGTTGGTCAGGGTGTGCTTCGGGTCGCCCGCGTGGGTGCGCAGCCGGGTCTCCAGCAGCTCCACCTCGGTGAGCAGGTCGTCGAACTTGCGGGCGTAGAGGGCCAGGCCCTCGGCGGCGTCACCGGCTTGCCAGGAGCCGATCGCCCGCTCGCCCTCGGCGGTGCGGACGTAAACCGTGCCGTCGGCGTCCACCCGCCCCCACTTGGTGGGATCGGTGGACGCGGTCGGCACCGCGGGCGCGACCGCGGCTGACCCGGTGGTGCCGGTGGTCGAGTCCTCGGTCGCCTTGTCAGCGACCGGCTCGGGGGTCGTGTCCTGGTGCGTCATGGCCGGCTTCCTCCTTGCGTGCCCGCTCCGATGCCCGTGCCAGGCACGGGCGCCCCGAATGGACGGGGCCCAGCAAGCGGCGACCCGAACCCATCGGCGGTCCGGCCTCCGCTGGCGCATTCAAACAGGTCAGGGCGTGAATCGGTACTCCGCCGCGAAATCGACGCGCCGGAGCAGCGGTGAACCACCAGCGGCGATCCGGTGACCTGCACGGCTTCATTGTCATCAAGCACCTGTTCGGGCGCAGCGGGCAGGGGTGGGCAAGCCCGCGTCGCCGCCGGTCTCGGTGCCATTCGCCAGTGCCTCTACCGTGCACGGATGTGATCGCCTGTATCGCTGTGGTGCCGTACCCGCCGTTGCTGGTTCCCGCGCTGACCGTGCGTGCCGATGCGGAAACCGCGCGCTTGCGGGGCGCCTGTTCGCGCGCCGTGTCCAGTCTGACTGAACGTGCAGCCGAATGGGTGGCCGTTGGCGTAGAACGGACGGGTCCGGTCGTGCTGGGCCCGGCCACGGCGGGCACGTTCGAGGGCTTCGGCGTGGACGTCCGGGTGACGCTGGGCGAAACCGCCACGCCGGACCCGGAACTCCCGCTACCAGCCCTGATCACCGGTCTGCTGCGGGAACAGGCCGGCGCCCGGTCCGCCCCGGTGCACCTGCTCGCGCCGGACACGCCGGCCGCGGAGAGCAGGCGGCTGGGGGAGTCGCTGGCGGCGGAATCCGTCGGCCTGCTCGTGCTGGCGGACGGCACGAACTGCTCCGACGAGCGCTCGCCCCACCCGCCCGACGAGCGCGCGAGCGGGCTCGACGAGCAGATCCGCACGGCGCTCGCCGAGGTCGACACCGCACAGCTGCAGGCCCTGGATCCGCTGCTGTGCGCCGAACTCGGCGTCGAGGGCCGCGCCGCGCTCCAGGTCCTGCCCGGGGTGGTGGCGGCCACCGGCGGAACCTGGCGCGGCGAGCTCCTCTACTCGGCGACCCCGTACGGCGTCACCTACCACGTCGCGACCTGGACCAGGCAGCCCTGACGCCGATGCCGTCCAGCTCGGTGAAGGGCGTTGTCGGCGGGATCTGGGGTCGCGCTGGGCGGTTCCGGCCGGCGGCACGTCCGCGGCGTCCGCACCCACGGCCTGATCCGGCAGGTCGAAGGCCAGGAACTAGGGTCGAGGGGTGCAGTGCCTCCCCCATCTGGTGGCGATCGTCGGCCCCACCGCAACCGGCAAGTCGGACCTGGCCGTGGAACTCGCGCAGGAGCTCGGCGGCGAAGTGGTCAACGCCGATGCCATGCAGCTCTACCAGGGGATGGACATCGGCACCGCCAAACTCACCGAGACCGAGCGACAGGGCGTCCCGCACCACCAGCTCGACGTCCTGCACGTCACCGAGACCGCATCGGTGGCGGCCTACCAGCGGCACGCCCGCGCCGCCGTGGAGGACGTCCTGGCCAGGGACCGCACCCCGATCCTGGTCGGCGGCTCCGGCCTCTACGTGCAGGCGGTGATCGACGACCTCACCTTCCCCGGCACCGACGCGGCGGTCCGGCGCAAGTACGAAGCGGAACTGGAGCAGGTCGGCCCCGCGGCGCTGCACCAGCGGCTGGCGGAGCTGGACCCGGCCGCCGCAGCGGCCATCCTGACCAGCAACGGGCGGCGCATCGTGCGGGCGCTGGAGGTCATCGAGATCACCGGGAAACCGTTCTCGGCGAACCTGCCGAAGCCCGGTCCGCCGCGCTACGGCGCGGTGCTGCTGGGCCTGGACCGCCCGGTCGAAGACCTCGACGAGCGCGTCGACCGCCGGGTGACCCGCATGTTCGACACGGGGCTGGTCGAGGAAGTCCGCCGGCTGGCCGAGATCGGGTTGCGCGAGGGGCGCACCGCCAGCCGGGCCCTCGGCTACCAGCAGGTGCTGGCCGAGCTCGACGGCGACGAGGACATGGCGGTCGCGGCGGCGGAGACCGCCAAGCTCACCCGCCGCTTCGTCCGGCGGCAGCGCTCCTGGTTCCGCCGCGACTCCCGGATCCGCTGGTTCGACGCCGCCGACCCGGCCCTGGTCTCCGACGTCCGGGCCGCGCTCGCTCCGTAGACTCGACGACGTGCGCACTTCTCAGGGACCCGAGTTCATCAAGGGTCACGGCACCCAGAACGACTTCGTCATCCTGCCCGACCCGGACGGCGCGCTGGAGCTGACCGACGAACGCGTGCGGGCGCTGTGCGATCGCCGCCGCGGTCTCGGCGCGGACGGCGTGCTGCGGGTGGTCCGCGCCGGTGCGCTGCCGGACGCCCCCGCCGACGTCCCGGCGGACGTGTGGTTCATGGACTACCGCAACGCCGACGGTTCGATCGCCGAGATGTGCGGCAACGGCGTGCGGGTGTTCGCCCGCTACCTCGCCGACGCCGGGCTGGTCACCGCGGGCGAGCTGCCGGTGGGCACCCGCGCGGGCGTGCGCCCGGTCCGGATCCGCGAGGACGGGCAGGTGACCGTCGACATGGGTGCGGCGAAGATCTTCGGGGAGTCCACCACCAGCGCCTCGGGCCGCACCTTCAGCGGAGTCGCCGTCGACGTCGGCAACCCGCACCTGGCCTGCGTGAGCGATGCCGATCTCGAAGGCCTCGACCTGGAGACCCGGCCGCCGCACGACCCCGACCTGTTCCCGAACGGCGTGAACGTCGAGTTCGTCCGCCCGCTCGACGGCGACCACGTGCAGATGCGCGTGTACGAGCGCGGCGTCGGGGAGACCCGCTCCTGCGGGACCGGCACGGTCGCCGCGGCGGTGGCGGCGCTGCGCGCGGCCGGTGCGGACACCGGGCGCCGAGTGGTGCACATCCCAGGCGGCATCGTCGAGGTGGACGTCACGCCGACGACCGCCACGCTCACCGGCCCCGCGGTCCTGGTCGCCCGCGGGCACCTCGACCTGGACTGGTGGCAGAACGCGTAGGGCCGGTGGTGCCCTTCGCACGGGCGCAAACGGGTCACCGCGGGTTCGAGGCGTGAAAATGGGTCGCGAGCCGTGGGACAATGGACTCGATATGAAAAATTCTTTGACCCGATCCGCCGAGCTCGACCACGACGTGGTCGAAGCCGACGAATACGAAGCCATTCCCTCCGTCGAGCCGTCCACGGGTGAGATGGAGCTCGCCGAGCGCGCGTCGCTGCGGCGGATCGCGGGGTTGTCCACCGAGCTCGCGGACATCACCGAGGTCGAATACCGCCAGCTCCGCCTGGAACGGGTGGTGCTGGTCGGCGTCTGGACCGACGGCGATGCCGCGCACGCCGATGCCTCGCTGACCGAGCTGGCCCGCCTGGCCGAGACCGCTGGTTCGGAGGTGCTGGAGGGTCTCATCCAGCGCCGCGACAAGCCGGATCCCGGGACCTACATCGGCTCCGGCAAGGTGCTCGAACTCCGCGACATCGTCGTCTCGACCGGTGCCGACACCGTGATCTGCGACGGTGAGCTCTCGCCCGGCCAGCTGCGCCAGCTGGAGGAGAAGCTCAAGGTCAAGGTGGTCGACCGGACCGCGTTGATCCTGGACATCTTCGCCCAGCACGCCCGCTCCAAGGAGGGCAAGGCGCAGGTGGAGCTGGCCCAGCTGCAGTACTTCCTGCCGCGCCTGCGCGGTTGGGGCGAGACGATGTCCCGGCAGGCCGGTGGCCGCGCCGGGGCCAACGGCGGCGTCGGTACCCGAGGTCCTGGTGAGACCAAGCTGGAGACCGACCGGCGGCGCATCCACAAGCGCATCAGCAAGCTGCGCAAGGACCTGGCCGCGATGCGCACGGTGCGCGGCACCAAGCGCGGGCGCCGGGAGGCCAACGAAGTGCCGGGCGTGGCCATCGCCGGTTACACCAACGCGGGCAAGTCCAGCCTGCTCAACGCGTTGACCGGTGCCGGTGTGCTGGTGGAGGACGCGCTGTTCGCCACCCTGGACCCCACCACCCGGCGGTCCACCACCCCGGACGGGCGCCCCTACACGCTGACCGACACGGTCGGTTTCGTGCGCCACCTGCCGCACCAGCTGGTGGAGGCCTTCCGCTCCACGCTGGAGGAGGTCAGCGGCGCGGATCTGCTGGTGCACGTCGTGGACGGCTCCGAGGCCGCGCCGCACGACCAGGTCGCGGCGGTGCGCGAGGTGCTCAACGAGATCGGCGACGAGCACGAGTCGGGGATGCCGCCGGAACTGCTGGTGGTGAACAAGATCGACTCGGTGGACGAGACGCGCATCGCCGAGCTGCGCCGGCTGATGCCGGACGCGGTGTTCGTCTCCGCGCACAGCGGTGTGGGCGTGGCCGAGCTTCGCGAGGTCATCGCCGACCGGCTGCCCCGCCCGGACGTCTTCGTCGACGCACTGGTGCCCTACACCCGCGGCGAGCTCGTCGCGCGCGTCCACACCGAGGGCGAGGTCGTCGACGAGGAGCACACCCCGGACGGCACCCGCCTGCAGGCCAAGGTCCGACCCGACCTGGCCAGCGCGCTGGAGCCGTTCACCGGGAAGGAGTGAGCGCTGTCGGTGCGGTTGCCGCCGCACTGCTGCTGGTGACGCCCGGCGCCGCCGCGGCGGCACCAGCAGCCGCGCCACAACCGGTCGAGCAGTGCCGGATCCAGGACGAGCGCCTGGACGAGCTCTCGGGCTTGGCCTCCGATGGCCGGGCCTGGTACGCCGTCAACGACGGTGGCCGCTCGCTGCGCGTCCACGTCCTGGATCCGGCCGACTGCTCGGTCCGCGACGTCCGCACCGGGTCGAACGATCCGTACGACGTGGAAGATCTCGCGCTGGGCCGCGACGGATCGCTCTGGCTGGCCGACATCGGTGACAACCGTCGCCGCCGCGACACGATCGCGTTGCACGTGATTTCGCCGGGCGGTGGTCTCACCCTGCACCGGCTGGCCTACCCGGACGGCGCGCACGATGCGGAAGCGCTGCTGCTCGACCGGGCGGGCGTGCCCTTCATCGTCACCAAGGAACCACTGGGGAGGGCTGGCGTCTACCGGCCCGCCGAACCGCTGGACGCCGAGCGGACCGTACCGCTGGAGCGGGTGGGCTCGGTGACGGTGCGCGCGACCAAGACACCGGGCGGCCCGCTCTCCGGGAGCTTCGGCTCGACGCTGGTGACCGGAGGTTCGGTGAGCCACGACGGCACGGCCATCGCGATCCGCACCTACACCGATGTCCATCTCTACAGCGCACCGGACGGCGACGTGGCAGCCGCGCTCCAGCGGGAGCCGCTGCACATCCCGCTGCCGAACGAGCCGCAGGGCGAAGCGATCGCCTGGGAGCCCGACGGCACCCTGCTGTCCGCGTCCGAAGGCCACGAACCCGTCCGCCGCATCCCGGGAGCGGCGGGACTGCTGGCCGAAAGCACCACTGCGCCGGCCGAGGACGCCGAACAACCCTCGAAGCCCGTCGACGGGGCTGAGCCCGCCGGTGGGACCGGCGCATCGACCGGCCAGACACTGCTGTTCGCCGCCGTGCTGGCCGGGCTGATCGTCTTCCTCGCGGGCCGACTGCGCCGCAACCGCTGACCGGGCTTCCCCGAACCCGGTACCAGGGCCGCTCGGCGCCGCGGGAAGATCCGCTGCCGCGGTCGGCCGGCCTCAGAGCCGGCGCAGGACCGCGACCACCTTGCCGAGGATCGCCGCGTCATCGCCCAGGATCGGCTCGTAGGCGGTGTTGTGCGGCAGCAGCCAGACGTGCTCGTCGGTGCGCTTGAAGGTCTTCACCGTCGCTTCGCCGTCGATCATCGCGGCCACCACGTCGCCGTTCTCGGCGTCCGGCTGCTGGCGCACCGCGACCCAGTCACCGTCGGTGATGGCCAGGTCGACCATCGAATCGCCGACGACCTTGAGCAGGAACAGCGTCCCGTCGCCGACGATCTCCTTCGGCAGCGGGAAGACGTCCTCGATCGATTCCTCGGCCAGGATCGGCCCGCCGGCCGCGATGCGGCCCACCACGGGCACGTAGGCCGGCTTGACCTGACCGGATTCCTCCAGCTCCGGCTCACCGCCGACCAGCACGCCCACGGTGCGCGGCCGGTGCGGGTCCCGGCGCAGGTAGCCCTTCCGCTCCAGCACGCGGAGCTGGTAGGCGACCGAGGAGGTCGAGGTGAGCCCGACGGCGTCCCCGATCTCCCGGACGCTCGGCGGATAGCCGTGCTCGCGCATCCACTTGCGGATGGCCTCCAGCACCCGGAGCTGCCGATCGCTGAGCTCCTCGGTCCCGCGGGCCTGTTCGGGCAGGGTGTGCACGTCGGCCTGGGAATCCTTGACGTCGTGTACCCGGCCCTTGATCGAGCCGGTCGCATTGCTCGCCACCGCTGCCTCCTGTCCGTCTGAACTGCGGTGCTGATCACGGGGGCCGTTCGGTCCGCCCGGTTTCCACAGTAGACGCGCAAAACGCGGAGATCAAACACCTGTTCGAGTTAATTTTCGCCCCGGGTATCGCGCTGTGGCGCACTCCTGGTACACAATCGCACGCAGGTTCGATCGAACATCTATTCGATCATGGTTCGCGGTGCGGGAGGCGGCATGACCACGTTCATCGATGCGGCGGGGCGGACGCGCCAGGTCGAGCGGCGGTCGGCCGCCCGGCGGCGGGTGGACGATCCGGCCGAGGTGGCCCGGCCTCGCGACGGCGAGCGACGGCTGGTCGGCGAGGGTGCGGCGCAGCCCGCGGCCGTCCGCGTCCGGACGGGCCGCAGCGGCGAATGGCTTTGGCTGACCTCGGTGGCGATCTTCACTTTCCTCATTGTCATGCTGGTGGGGTTGTTCGGCGTTCGCGACGCGCCGATGGCCGGCGGTACGGCGCTGGTTGAGGTACTGCCGGGTGACACTCTGTGGGGAATCGCCGACCGGGTGGCGCCGAACAGCGACCCGCGAGCGGTGGTGGCCCGGATCGCGGAGCTCAACGGTCCCGACGCCGCGTCCGCCCCGGCGGGGCACCTGCTGCTGGTCCCGGTGTCCGGCTGACCCGTCGTCCGGCGGGGCGGTCCGGATCTCCTCGGGCTCGGCGACCTGGGCGTTTCCGCAGGGGGTCGGACACGCCGTTCCGAAGCCCCTCCCGGGTTTGCGCCGCGATGGGGCGCGGTTTAGAGTCGACCACAACATCTAGTAGTTACGTCCGTGTATTTAGTCCACAGGTTGGGCTTGTAAGGTGTTCGCGCACCCACGGAGCGTGAGTGGTCGTCGACTGCCGCGGGGCGGGTGGCGGCGAACTGGGGAAGGGGGGTGAGTGCCGGTGCGGTGCCCATTCTGTCGCGGGGAGGACTCCAGGGTCGTCGACTCGCGCGAGGTCGAGGAAGGCCAGGCGATCCGGCGCAGGCGATCGTGCTCGACGTGCGGTCGGCGCTTCACGACCATCGAGGAGCTGGTGCTGTCGGTGGTCAAGCGCTCCGGCGTCACCGAGCCCTTCAGCCGGGAGAAGGTGGTGCGCGGCGTGCGCCGCGCGTGCCAGGGCCGTCCGGTCGAGGAGGACGCGCTGCAGCAGCTGGCGCACCAGGTGGAGGAGACCGTCCGGTCCCTCGGCGTGGCCGAACTGCCCAGCCACGAGGTCGGCCTGGCGATCCTCGGACCGCTGCGCGAGCTGGACGAGGTCGCCTACCTGCGCTTCGCCAGCGTGTACCGGGCGTACTCCTCGGTGGAGGACTTCGAGAAGGAGATCGCCGACCTGCGCGCGGCGCGCGAAGCCGCGCGGGCCGGTGCGGAGAGCGACCGTGAGTAAGGCCCGTCGGCGTGCGGTTCGCCGCAGCGCCGGAAACGCAAGACGCCAGCAGGCGCCCCGAACGGGGGAGCAGCTGGAAGGACAGCCACGACCGAACCGGACGGGGAGCCCGGACGGGGCCGACGAAGCACGACGAGCGAGTGACAAGGAAGAGGGTCAGGTCATGACAGAGACCGTCGGTAGCCCGGCCGGCGCAGCGGGGGAGCCGGAAGCAGGTGCTCGCGAGGGCATCCGGGTGCAGCGCGTCTACACCACCGAGGGGGTGCACCCGTACGACGAGGTCAAGTGGGAGCGCCGCGATGTGGTGATGACCAACTGGCGGGACGGGTCGGTCAACTTCGAGCAGCGCGGCGTCGAGTTCCCCGACTTCTGGTCGCTGAACGCGGTCAACATCGTCACCAGCAAGTACTTCCGCGGTGCGGTGGGCACCGACGAGCGGGAGAGCAGCCTCCGGCAGCTCATCGACCGGGTCGTCAAGACCTACGTCGCCGCCGGCGTCGAGCACGGCTACTTCGCCACCGACGCCGACGCGGAGATCTTCGAGCACGAGCTGACCTGGATGCTGATGCACCAGGTGTTCAGCTTCAACTCGCCGGTGTGGTTCAACGTCGGAACCAGCTCGCGCCAGCAGGTCTCGGCCTGCTTCATCCTGTCCGTCGACGACACGATGGAGTCGATCCTCGACTGGTACAAGGAAGAGGGCCTGATCTTCAAGGGCGGTTCCGGCGCCGGGCTGAACCTGTCCCGCATCCGCTCCTCGCGCGAGCTGCTGTCCTCGGGCGGCACCGCCTCCGGTCCGGTTTCGTTCATGCGCGGTGCGGACGCCTCGGCGGGCACCATCAAGTCCGGTGGTGCGACCCGCCGCGCGGCGAAGATGGTCGTGCTGGACGTCGACCACCCGGACATCGAGGAGTTCATCGAGACCAAGGCGCGCGAGGAGCACAAGATCCGCGCGCTGCGCGACGCCGGTTTCGACATGGACCTCGGCGGTGCCGACTCCAACTCGGTGCAGTACCAGAACGCGAACAACTCGGTGCGCGTCTCCGACGAGTTCATGCGCGCGGTGGAGAGCGACGGCAAGTTCGGGCTGCGCGCCCGCATGACCGGTGAGGTGCTGGAGTCGGTCCAGGCCCGCGACCTGTTCCGCAAGATGGCGCACGCCGCTTGGGAGTGCGCCGACCCGGGCATCCAGTACGACGACACGATCAACGACTGGCACACCTCGCCGGAGACCGGTCGGATCACCGCGTCCAACCCGTGCTCGGAGTACATGCACCTGGACAACTCCAGCTGCAACCTGGCCTCGCTGAACCTGATGAAGTTCCTGCGCGACGACCTGACCTTCGACGCGGAGCTGTTCGAGAAGGCCGTCGAGTTCGTCATCACCGCGATGGACATCTCGATCTCCTTCGCGGACTTCCCGACCGAGTCCATCGGCATCACCACCCGCAAGTTCCGCCAGCTGGGCATCGGCTACGCGAACCTGGGTGCGCTGCTGATGGCCACCGGTCACGCCTACGACTCGGACGGCGGCCGCGCCCTGGCGGCGGCGATCACCTCGCTGATGACCGGTACCGCCTACAAGCGGTCGGCCGAGCTGGCCGGTGTGGTCGGCCCGTACGAGGGTTACGCCCGCAACGCCGAGGCGCACCAGCGCGTGATGCGCAAGCACGCGGCGGCCAACGACCTGGTCCGCACCTACCACCGCAACGACGCCACCGTGCACAAGCTGGCGACGAAGGTGTGGCAGGACGGTCTGGAGATCGGTGCCCGCAACGGCTGGCGCAACGCGCAGGCGTCGGTGCTGGCCCCGACCGGGACCATCGGCCTGATGATGGACTGCGACACGACCGGCATCGAGCCGGACCTGGCGCTGGTCAAGTTCAAGAAGCTGGTCGGCGGCGGCTCCATGCAGATCGTCAACCAGACGGTGCCGCGGGCGCTGCAGGCGCTGGGCTACCAGGACGAGCAGATCGAGGCGGTCGTCGAGTACATCGCCGAGCACGGCCACGTGGTCGACGCGCCGGGGCTGCGCCCGGAGCACTACGAGGTCTTCGACTGCGCGATGGGCGAGCGTTCGATCGCCCCGATGGGCCACGTGCGGATGATGGCCGCGGTGCAGCCGTTCATCTCGGGCGCCATCTCCAAGACGGTGAACATGCCGGAGGCGGCGACCGTCGAAGAGGTCGAGCAGCTCTACTTCGAGGGCTGGAAGCTGGGCCTGAAGGCGCTGGCGATCTACCGCGACAACTGCAAGGTGGGTCAGCCGCTGTCCGCGGGCAAGGGCGGCAAGGCCGAGAAGGAGAAGGAGGTCGAGAAGCAGATCGAGTACCGCCCGGTCCGCAAGCGGCTTCCGAAGAAGCGGCCGAGCCAGACGGTCTCGTTCACCGTGGGCGGTGCCGAGGGCTACCTGCACGCCGGTTCGTACCCGGACGACGGCCTGGGCGAGATCTTCGTCAAGCTCGGCAAGCAGGGTTCGACCCTGGCGGGCGTCATGGACGCCTTCTCGATGTCGATCTCGGTGGGTCTGCAGTACGGCATCCCGCTGGAGTTCTACGTCTCCAAGTTCCAGAACCTGCGGTTCGAGCCGGCCGGGATGACCGATGACCCGGACGTCCGGATGGCCAGCAGCGTGCTGGACTACCTGTTCCGCCGCCTGGCGCTGGACTACCTGCCCTACGAGAAGCGCGCCCAGCTGGGCATCTTCACCGTCGATGAGCGGGAGGCGCAGGTCAACGGCACCGATGTGGCCCCGGCCGAGCAGCCGAGCGAGGTCCACCTGGACACGCTGCGCTCCACTGTGGACTACTCGCGGCAGGAGCAGCCCGAGGAGGCGCCGCGTGCGGGCAGCTCGACCGAGCTGCTGGAGCTCCGCCTGGGCAAGGCGGCGGACGCCCCGCTGTGCATGACCTGCGGCACGAAGATGCGCCCGTCGGGCTCGTGCTACCTCTGCGAGGGCTGCGGCTCCACCTCCGGCTGCAGCTGAGCCGGAACCAGCTGAGCACAACGGAAGAGTGAGCACCTGAAGCGAAGGTGCAGCGGAAGGGGAGTCGGCCACTCGGTCGGCTCCCCTTCCCGCGTCTCCAGCGCCGCAGAAACTCAGTGGCGTCGCGACTGCCGTGGCGCGGATGCTGGTGAGGTGGCAGGTGAGCTCAATCAGCTCGCCCTGCGATCGTCGTTCCCGAGCTCGGGGCGGAGGGCGCGGTCGAGGTGCGTCCGATCGTCGACGGAGTGGACGTCGTCGCACTCGGTTTGCCGATGGAACCGGCTGAGTCCCCGCGAACGCTGCTGGGCCGGACGGTCCGCTTGTGGCGAGTGCTGAGCCACGTGAGGTGCGGCTGGCATTAGCCAAGTGCACCGAGGAGTGCTGTGGTGCGATCTACGTGACGATTCGACGCGATGGCGTCGTCTGGTCCGGTTGGCGCGATCCTGCCGCCCCGGAAACAAGCCTGTCCGAGTTCCGGTTCGGTGCGCAGCAGTACGCGGCGGAGGTTGAACGGGCCAGCGCGGATCGGAGCTGGGAGTGGCCTGCCTGCACCGTGGCGCGGTTGCTGCAGCAGGAACTCGAGCGTCACGACGAACGGTTCGAGCGGTGGGACTGCGGGTTCGTGGGTGTGCATTCCTACCCCTTGACCCGGGCCTGGTTGACCCTCTGCTTCTCCCACCCGCGTCAGGCGGGCAAGGTCGGTCCGTGGTTGCAGTTCAGGATCGTGCGGCGGGTCTCCCCAGCAGATCGGGAAACCGAGGCGGCGGAGATCCTCGCGCGCCTGCTGGCGAGGGATCCCCGCGAAGTCGCCGAGGTGTGCGGTGGCACGCCGGAGTGGGCCGAACAGCTCGGGTGCCGCTGGCGCGATGTCCCGCGGCAGCGAATTTCTTCTCGTTGTGCTGATATTGCCAGTGCTCCGGGATCTCCGCGTTTTCGTTCCACATCGGACTGGAACTCCCTTCGTGGAAGCGGTGCGCGGAATTCGCTTGTCCTGCATGGGAAACTTGTTTCATGGTCATCGATTACGCGCTCGCGGGGTATCGCGTTGCATCACGGGATGTCCGGCAGGACTGGCAGGACGTCAGCCTGCCGGACACCGAGCTGGTGTCGATGAGCAGCTGCGTGGCGGACTTGCTCGACGTCGGCCCGGACACCTGGGACGACTGGTTCGAGGACGTGGAATCGGCCAGGCGCGGACGTGCCCGGGAAGTGCGGGCCGACCTGCACGTGCTCGGCGTGGGTTTCGCGGTGCCGGATCTCCCGGAATTGCTCACCGACATCACGGCCAGCGGCTGGGAGCGCGCGGCGGGCAGCCTGCCGGAGCGGCTGGTCCGGCAGGAGCCGGTTCCCGGGGGCCGGGTGCTCGGGTTCGAACTCGTCGGGTACGACAGCGGGATCTGGCACACCTGGACCTGCCTCGGCGGCCTCGTCCGCGATGTCGGCCGCGCTACCGGCGTCCGGCCTGGGCGCTGGGGCCTGATCCAGGACGAGGAGCAGGCCCGGTCGGCAGCCGACTGGCTCACGGAGTCCGGCCTGGGTGATCCGAAGGTCTTCTTCTGGGCCGCGGCCAAGGTGGTCGAACTGCCCGCGTAGCCCGGGTTCGCCCACGGAGCGCGGTTCTTCGGGCGAGGGTGGTTCGAACCCGCACGAGGTCGAGCTGCAGGCGCTGGCTGGCGGATCACCCGACCGCTACTGCATGTTCGCCAGGACCGAGTGCTCGGGCGACTTCGGGCAGCGGTAGATCTGCATGTTGTAGCCGCGGCCGATCAGCACCATCGGCGGATTGGACGGCTCGCGGAGTCCCACCGGCCCAGGGTGCGGTGTCCGGTCTTCGAGGGGAATCCAGCTTTCGTTGCCGCCGTCCCACTCATCGGAACTGATGGTCAGCAGCGGCTGGAGTTCCGCGCCGCAGTCGGTGCAGTGCATGGGCCAGGGATCGCAGAAGCTCCACGGTGCCCAGCCGCCGACCTTCCAACCGGGAGCGACGGACAACTCGTACTGGTAGTGGCAGTTCGCCGTGCTGCTCCACTCGTGGAGCCGGTTCGCCAGTTCGGCCGGGAGTTCCAGCGGACTCGGGTATTCGGTGACGATCTCCGGGTGCACGGCGCAGGGCTCCGGGACGTAGCTGCCGTCACGATCCACATCGACGGGCTCGGGAGGCACGTCGAGCGGATCGACCACGTCCGCGGCGGTCCGCCACACGAGGTGGACGGCGGGCATCGACGTTTCGACGTGATCGAGCGGGCACCACAGGACCTGGAGCACGTCGGCCCCCGCGGGGCCGGTCAATCCCGGGACGTCGCGCAGGTAGAGCTGGGCGACGGGAAGCAGTGCGTTCGGCCCGGCGTGCTCAGCGTGGCCTTCCTCCAGCGCCGCCAGGTGCGCAGCTTCCTCGGCGGACAGCAGGTTCTGCCCGGGCGGCCGCGGGCGGAGCCAGGCCTGTTCCAGCAGTGCGCGGCGACTGCGGAGGTCCTCCAGCGATACGGGCTTCTCCCAGCCGTCGTGCGCTGCGGTGCAGACCGGCCAGTCCTCGTTGGCGGGCCAGAGCAGCGGACCGCCTACCGAGCTCTCGAAACGCGTCGGCCGACCGCGGCGGGGGTGCAGGCGCACCGCCCGCCGGGCCAGCGGACGCAGCTCGGGGAACGCCGAGGTGACGTCGAGCGGCCGTGGCGGCGTGGTCCTCGTCACGGCCTGCTGCCGGTCAGCTCTGGCGGTCGGCGAGGAGCTTCTCCGTGCCGACGAGGCGGACGCAGGTGGTCAGGCCGGTGATGGCCTCTTCGAGCTCAGCCTGGTCCGGGTAGGTCGGCGCGATGCGGATCACGCTGTCGGTCGGGTCGTCGCCGTAGGGGTGGGTCGCACCGGCCGGGGTGAGGGCGATGCCCGCCTCCTTGGCCTTCGCGACCACCGCGCGGGCGCAGCCCTCGGGGACCTGCAGGCTGATGAAGTAGCCGCCCGCCGGCTTGGTCCACGAGGCGAGCCCGGTGCCGTCCAGTTCGGCGGTGAGGATCTTGTCGACCGCGTCGAACTTCGGGCGGATCAGCGCGGCGTGCTTGCGCATGTGCTCGCGCAGGCCCTCGGCGTCGCGGAGGAAGCGCACGTGCCGGAGCTGGTTGATCTTGTCCGGGCCGATGCTGCGCTTGGCAGTGGCGGCCAGCCACCACTCGATGTTGGCGGGGGAGGAGCCGAAGAAGGCGACGCCACCGCCCGCGAAGGTGATCTTCGAGGTGGAGCCGAAGACGAACGCGCGGTCGGCGTTGCCGTGCTCGGCGCACAGTGCGAGCAGGTCGGCGATCTCAGCGGCCTCGTCGGTGAGGTGGTGCACCGCGTAGGCGTTGTCCCAGAAGATCCGGAAGTCCGGGGCGGCGGTCGGCATGGCGGCCAAGCGGCGCACGGTCTCGTCGGAGTAGACGGTGCCGTCCGGGTTGCTGTACTTGGGCACGCACCAGATGCCCTTCACCTTCGGGTCCTCGGCGACGAGGCGCTCGACGACGTCCATGTCCGGGCCGTCCGGGGTCATCGGGACCTGGATCATCTTGATGCCGAACCGCTCGCAGAGCGCGAAGTGCCGGTCGTAGCCGGGCACCGGGCACAGGAAGGCGATCTCGGGCTCGTCCACCCAGCGGCGCTGGGCACCGGGGAGGGCGCCGAGCTGCGCGAAGACGAGCGCGTCGTGCATGAGTTCGAGGCTGGAGTTCCCCGCCGCCAGCAGCTGCTCCACCGGCACCTGCAGCTCGTCGCTGAAGATCGCGCGCAGCTCGGGCAGGCCCTGCAACCCGCCGTAGTTGCGCAGGTCGGTGCCCGCGGCGGAGGTCAGCGGGCCCTGCAGGTCCACCAGGTCGTCGGCGAGGTCGAGCTGGCGCGGCGACGGCTTGCCCCGGGTGAGGTCCAGCTTCAGGCCGCGCGCGACCAGGGCCGCGTGGTCCTGCTGGGCGCGATCGCGCTGGGTGGTCAGCTCTTCGACGGTCGATGCTGGAGCGTTCACCGGAGTCCCTTCGCCGTGAATCGTGGACGGGCCACCTGCACAGCCTAATGACCTGCTCGCAGCGCTTCGGACGGCACCGGGTCGCCTCTGCGCGAGCGCGCCGGGGCGCCCGCGGAATGCCAATGGTGCCAACTGATTCACCGGAACTCGGTGCGGTCGTGTTCCTGACCACATGCGCCGGTGGTGCCGCGAACGGTCAGGTCCGCTCCGACTCGGGGGCAGATCCCAAAGCGCCCCGCAGCGCGCCGAGGCAGATCTCGCGTAGTTCGTCGCGCGAGAAGGTCTCGTTGGCCAGCCATTCCACGCAGATCGCGCGCACGAACACCAGCCAGGCGTGCAGTGCCGCCGACGCGGCCTCCCGGCGCAGCCCGTTCAGCTCGGACGAGTCGAGGATGCGCTGCCGGAGCTGAGCCATCTCGTCGGAGATGATCGCTTGGATCATCGGGTCGCCGGACAGGGTGCGGTTGGCCGTCAGCACGGTCTGCCGATTGGCGATGAAGTAGTCGAGGTGCGCATCGAGGCCCGCCGACACCTGTTCGAACACCGGTCCGGTCGGGTCGACCGCGGCCGTCGCCAGCAGCTCGTCGGCTGCCCGCCGGTAGATGGCGGCGAACAGGTCGCGCTTGCTCGCGAAGTAGCGGTACAGGTTGGCCCGCGACACCCCGGCCAGCTCCGCGACCTGTTCCATCCGCACCTCGTCGTAGGGGTGCGAGGCGAACAGCTGCGCGCCGATGTCGAGCAGCTCACCGCGCCGTTCGTCCGGCATCAACCGCCGTCGTGTTCCCACGCTGGTCATCTTAGTTGACGTGTGTCCAGTAGCGCTCCTACGCTAATTGACAGTTGTCCATTAGTCGTTGCGCGGGTCTCTGCGAGACAGGTGGGTGTTGTGGTGACGAACGTCGGGGTGAGCCCGGGCCCGCGAAAAATAGCGCCGCCCGATGATGTCCGGGAGCGCAGTGCGCTGCGCAGGGTCGATTACCAGGACGCGTTCACGGTCCGCCTCGGTGACGGCGTGAGCAGTGCTGAGCAGTGGGCCCGCGAGCTGCTGGAGTCCGCGCCGGTGCCCGTCCGCGCTTTCCTCCGAGCCGGTTGGTCGATGTTCGGCGCACAACTCGGCCTGGCATCGTCCTCGGCTCACGTGCTCGGGTGGAAGATCGGCGCGCGGGAAGCCGACTGGATCCGCCTCGAAGTGCTCTGGAAGGTCGGTCTGCGGGCGAACCTGGTAGTGCGGGTTCGGCCGGATTCCCTGGTGGTCGCCACTTTCGTCGAGCACTTCCGGCACGCGAGCCGGCTCGTCCGCCTGTTCCTCATCCCGGTCCACCTGGTGGCGTTGCGGTACCTGGTGTCCCGCGCCGCACGATGTCCGCCGGCCATGAACCGCTGATCGGACCGGCGGTGGCTTTCAACGCCGGAGCAGATGCCCGTACCTCTGCTTCCCGGCCTCCTCGGAGCTCGATGACCAGGGAATCGGGCAAGGGCTCGAGTGCTCGGGGTCCGGGCAGATGACGCGCGTGAGCGCATCGCGGATCGGGGTGGTCTCCGGGTGGGCGGTCACCAGGCCGATGCTGATCTCGTGGATGTGCCGAGAGCCCGGATCAGCGGCCGGGTGCTGGAGTCGCCACTGCTCGGGCAGCTCGTCGTAGACCTCGGAGATCGCCATATCTCTTCCCGCTGGCGTCCGCTCCGGTCCGGTGAGCGAAAGTTCGTGCGCCACACCGCTCTCGCGCAGCACTGCGCCGCATTCCTCGGTGATCCTGGCGGCATCGTCCGGGGTCGCGTAGATCCCGATTCGGACCTCGGTGAGGTGTTCGCCGGGCATGGTGTGCTCCGCGGTGGCTGGGTGATCGGCGGTGTGCAGACCGTAGCGCGATGCCGATGCCCGGCGCACGTCATTTTCCGCCCGCTCGGCCCGGATCCGGGCGAGCGGCACCGAATCCGGGGAGGCGGTTCAGCGGTCCACTGTTGACGGCAGGCCGTCCCGGTAGGTCGGGTACTCCGGGGCCCAGCCCAGCTCGCGCTTGGCCTTGCTGTTGTCGAGCCCGATGCGGGTGCCGACCAGCAGGGAGTGCATGTAGGGCACGGCCCGGAACAGCCAGCCCGGGACCCGGCGCGGCGGCGGTGCCCCTGCGGTCTCGGCCAACGCGGCCAGGTAGTCGCCCATGTCGACGGGCTGGTCGTCGACGATGTTGTACGCCTGGCCCGCTCGGCCGCGCTCGAGTGCGGCGACCGTGGCGGAGGCGGCATCGGCGATGTGGATCGGATGCAGGGTCGCGGCCGGGCGGGGGATGGGCAGCTGCCGCTTCCTGGTCAGCTCCAGCATCTTCCGGGTGGCCGGCTCGGGCCCGTAGAACAGGCCGTAGCGCAGGGCGATCCCTTCGAGATCCGGCGACCCGAGCACCTGGTCCTCATTGGACCGCAGCGACCGCAGGTGGTGCCCGAAGGGGCCGCGTTCCGGCTCGGCGTACGGGTGCTCTTCGGTGAGGAGGCCCGGACCGTGGTCGCGCCAGCCGTAGCCGAGGAAGAACGACTGGGTGATGAACCTGCGCGCGCCGAGCCGCTTCGCGGCGTGCAGCAGGTTCCGGGTGCCGACGTCGCGCAACGCATCGGTGGGGTGCAGGTCGCGGTGGAAGGCAGGCGTCCGGGTGATGGCGGTGGCCTGGTGGATCACCGCGTCCGCGGTGTGCCCGTCGAGTGCGGTGAGGAGGGCATCGGCGGCCATCACGTCGGTCACCACGGGGGTGACCCCGGCGGTGCGGAGCCGCTGCGCTCCGGATGTCGTCCGGGTGAGGCCGACGATCTCGTGGCCTGCGGCGAGCAGACTCGGCACCAGTTCGGAGCTGAGCGTCCCGGTCGCTCCGGCGAGCACGATCCTCATCGCCGCACCTCCCGCTGGAAGCCGGTCGCCGGCGGGGTCGGGGTGTTCCACGGGAGTCGAGCGCGCGTTGTCATCAGGTGGTTCCCTTCGGTCTCGGGTCGCTGGGAGGACGAGCGGGGCTCCTGGGATGTGACAGCAGGGGATATTGGACAGCTCATTTCATAACCTGTTACGGTCATCGCATGGCGCGACCGAGGCTGTTCGACGAGGACCGTGCGCTGGAAGCCGCGATGCGGACTTTCTGGGCGAACGGTTATGAGGCGACGTCGACTCAAGATCTGTGCGAGGCGACCGGCCTCGGTCGCAGCAGCATCTACAACACCTTCAGCAGCAAGCACGACCTGTTCATCCGGGCGCTCGTCCGCTACGTCGAAACCACGACGGCGAACCAGCTGGAGATCCTGGACGACGCCGGACGTTCCGAGCTGGACCGGATTCGCGCGCTGTTCGGAGTGGTCGTCGACTCGGAGCTGGAGAACCAGCAGGACGGGCGCAGCGTCGGCTGCCTGACGGTGAACACGGTCGTGGAGCTCGCTGGGCGGGATGCGGAAGCGGCCCAGGTTCTCGATCGCGACGCGGAGCGTCGCCTGAACTCGCTGCGGATGGTGATCGAGGCCGGGCAGCGCAGCGGGAGCATCACGTCCACGCGCGATGCGGCTGCGCTCGCCGCATACGTCAACGCGGTGATCGGCGGTATGCGGATCGCCAGCCAGGCGGGTGCCGGTCAGGCCGTGCTGTCCGCCATCGCCGAAACGGCAATGGACGCCCTGACCTGCTGAGTTGATGCGGGTCAGCGGCCGGTTGAACTCTGCGACAATTTTGTACTGATCTATCTAAAAGGGAGAACAATGCCTCGCGCGGTCTACATCCTCGCCCTGGGCATCTTCGCCATGGTGACCAGCGAGTTCGTGGTGGCCGGGCTGATGCCGCAGATGGCCACCGGGCTCGGTGCCACCATTCCGCAGATCGGGTACCTGATCACCGCCTTCGCCGCTGCGATGGCCTTCGGCGGACCGCTGCTCAACATCGTCCTGCTGAAGATCCGGCCGAGAACGGCGCTGCTGTCCCTTTTCGTGATCTTCCTCCTCGGCAACCTGCTGGCGGCCACCGCGGTGGGCTACGGCGTGATGGTGGCGGCCCGCGTCATCACCGGTGTGGCGTCGCAGGCGTTCTTCGGGGTCGCGCTGTCGCTGGCCGCGCAGCTGACCCGTCCGGAGATCCGCGGCCGGGCTTTCGCAGTGGTGATGAACGGGCTGATGCTGGGCACCCTGCTCGGCATGCCGCTGTCCACGCTGGTCGGTGAGGAGTTCGGCTGGCGCGCGGCCTTCTGGGCGATCTCGGGGCTGGCCGTCGTCGCCGCACTGTGCACCCTCGCCGGCGTGCCCGACCTGGACAGCGCGAAGGAGGACGGCGACTTCCGGCAGGAGCTGGGCGTCTTCCGCAAGCCGAAGCTGTGGCTGGTCCTGCTCACCAGCATGTTCATCATCGGCGGCACGTTCACGGCGTTCAGCTACTTCAACCCGATCCTCACCCAGGTGAGCGGCTTCCAGACCGGGACCGTCCCGCTGCTGCTCGTCGCCTACGGCGCCGCGACGGTCATCGGGAACACCATCGTCGGCCGGTTCGCCGACCGCTACCCGGTCGGGGTCCTGCTCATCGGGCTGGTGCTCAACGCGGGCTTCATGACCGGATTCGCGCTGCTGGCGCACCTCAGCGTCGCCGCAGTGCTGTTCATGCTGGGCATCGGCCTGGTCGGGGTCACGATGAACCCGGCGATGATCACCCGCGTGCACCGAACCGCCAATGCGCGGCCGCTGGTGAACACGGTGCACTCCTCGTTCATCACCATCGGCGTGATGATCGGTTCCTGGGGAGGCGGAGTGGCCATCGGCCACTTCGGCTTGCGCGCCCCGCTGTGGCTGGGTGCGGCGCTGGCGGTGGTCGGAGTCCTGACGCTGGTCCCCGATCTGGTGCGCCGCCGCGCAGCCGACACTGCAGCCCAGCCGGTCGACAGCGCACAGCCGGCGCCAACGGTGTAACGGCGCGGAGTCTCGCGGCGTGCCGGGTACCTGTTCCCGGCACGCCGCGGGTGCACTAGCCTTCACGACGTGACGGCACCTGCTCATGCTGCTGTGGTCGGTTAGCTCCGGACCTCTCCCGACCTGTCGACCGGTCGGGATCTGACGTCCACCTTCCTCTTGATGCGGCTCGAAGCGCGATGCGCGGCCGAGCCGCATCCCACCGCATCAGCAGGAGCGGTTCGTGCACCTCCCTGAAATCGATGCTGCCCGCGCGCAGCAGATCATGCCCTCAACCGGCCGGTGGCTGTCGGCGAACGGCGCGGAACCACCGGCCAGTTTCGTCCACGCCGACGACCGGATGTCGGCGAAGCGCGCGTGCGAGTTGGTGAGCCGGGGAACCGGTTTGCTGTGGCGAGGCGATTTCCACCAGGCCCGCCAACTGCTCGCCGCGCTCTCCCGCAGGCTGCGGCGGTCGTCGCAGCGCCCTTCGTCGCCAGCCGAAGCGTTCATCCACCACCGGCAGGAGCAATCTCGCAGGGCACGAGCGTTGTCGCTCGTTCTGGTGAGAATCGAGCCCGGCCACGTGCTGGCGCTGCGTCGCGCACCGGACGTCGGTGCTGCTTGTCAGGACGTCTACGGGACGGTTGACGAACCGTACGTCGTTCCGCTGCGAGAGCTGCTCGGGGTGATCAGCGCGCGGGAATGGCGGCAGAAGGGCGTCCCGGTGCCGGCGCTCGGCGCGCGAATCCACCCGCACTACGGAGTGTTCGCCCCGACCCGGAACGAGTACGTCGACCTGGTCGCGGATGCACCGCTGCCGCCGGTCGGGACCGCGTTCGACATCGGAACCGGAACCGGCGTGCTGGCAGGGGTTCTCGCCCGACGCGGCGTGCCCCGGGTGGTGGGCACGGACAGCTCCGCACGGGCGATCCGCTGTGCGGAGGACAACGCACGACGACTCGGATTCAGCGAGCGATTCGAAGCCGTCCGGACCGATCTCTTCCCGCCGGGACGCGCTCAGCTGGTCGTGTGCAACCCACCGTGGATCCCCGCCGAGCCGCATTCGACGCTCGACCACGCGGTTTACGACCCGGGCAGCCGGATGCTGCTGGGTTTCCTCGGCGGACTGGCCGATCATCTGCGGCCAGCGGGCGAAGGCTGGCTGATCCTCTCCGATCTGGCTGAACGCCTCGGCCTGCGCACCCGGGCCGACCTGCTGAACGCGGTTCGCGGAGCGGGACTCCGCGTCCTCGCCAGATCGGACACCTCGGCCCGTCATCCGAAGGCGGCAGCTTCCGGCGATCCGTTCCACACCGCTCGCGCAGGCGAGATCATCTCCCTGTGGCGGCTCGCACGGCCGGAGAACTGACCGGGCATCCGCGGGTGTCGTCCGGCACGGCACCCGCGGATGTCACGCTCCACGCCCTTGCCCCGTCCCATCCGAAGCGACGGGAAGGAAGGACGAATGCGGAAACCGATCTTGGTGACTGGTGGGACGGGCACGCTCGGCAGCGTCGTCGTGCAACGACTGCTCGACGCCGGGCAGGACGTGCGGGTGCTCAGCCGTCGTCCCGGCTCGACCGGCACCGCGCGCGAATGGGCGACCGGTGATCTGCGGACCGGTGAGGGCATCGACGCGGCGACCTCGGGCGTCGACGTGATCGTGCACTGCGCCACAACGCTGAGCAGCAAGGACGTAGCTGCGACGGAACGATTGATCGGCGCGGCGCGGCGCAACGGCGAACCGCACCTGGTCTACATCTCGATCGTCGGCGTCGACCGGGTGCCGCTCTTCTACTACCGGGCGAAGCTCGAAGCCGAAGAGCGCGTGATGAACTCGGGGCTGCCCTGGACGATCCTGCGGACCACGCAGTTCCACGACCTGGTGGCCCGCACGTTCTCGCTGCAGCGCCGGTCACCGGTGATCGCGACCCTCGCGGGGGTGAAATTCCAGCCGATCGACGTCCGGGACGTCGCAGGCCGCCTGACCGAACTCGCGACCGGTGCTCCGGCGGGCCGCGTCCCGGACATGGGCGGCCCGGAGATCCGCGGCCACGGCGACCTCGCGCGCACCTACTTGGCCGCGACCGGCCGCCGCAGGCCGGTTCTGCCGATCCGGCTGCCGGGAGCGGCCGTCGCCGGCTACCGCCGCGGCGGTCATCTTGCTCCGGACCAGGCCGTCGGGCGCGTCACCTTCGCCGAGTTCCTCGCCGAGCGGAGCCGGTGAACGTGCGGGCTTCGCGGGCCTGTGCTCAGCCGCGGCGCTTCGACAACAGGTGCGCGGCGGCCGCGGTCGCGCCCGTGACGGTGAAAACCGCGGGCCACGCACCGATTCCCTTGGCCAGCGGATGCGACCCGGCCAGCGCCGCCGCGTAGGTGGTGCCCAGCGCGAGGGCCGGTCCGATCCCGGTCCGGCGGCGGCAGGTCTCCATCGCGGCGAGGCCTGCGCCTGCTGCCACCGCCCCGCCCCAATGCCGGTGCTTGGACGCGCGGGCGACCGCGAAGCCGCCGATCAATCCGGCCGAGGTCAGCAGGCTGGACGGGATGGACATGCGCACTCCTTGCAGCTGGCTGCGGGCTTGCTCCCGCGACTCTACCGGGACGGGATCGGGAGGTTCTGGCGCAAACCCGCCCGGAAGGTGCCCCGCCGGGCATTTCGCGCTAAGAAATGTGCTGGTGTCTTGTCCCTTCGGAGTTCCGGGAGCCTGCATGCGGCGCGTTCGGATGGGTCTGCTGGCTGCGTTGTGCGTCCTGCCGCTGAGCGGGTTGCCCGCGGCGGCGCAACCACCGCAAGGCCCGGTCTTCGAGGACGGGGAGGCGCAGCCGGTGTTCGACCCGGCGCAGGCGGTGCACGAGGACCTGTTCGTGACCGCGCCGGTGGACAGCGACCACGACGGGCAGGACGACCGGGTGCACGTCCAGGTGGTGCGCCCGAAGGAGACCGACCGGGGTCTGCGCGTGCCGGTCGTCTACCAGGCGAGCCCCTACTTCTCCGGCGGCAACGACGTGCCCAACCACAACGTCGACACCGAGCTGCACGTGCCCGAGCAGCCGGGCCACCGGTCGTTGCGCACCGCCGCCGGTGATCAGCGGATGTCGGCGGCCGCCGACATCCAGTGGGCCTACGAGGAATACCTGCTGTCCAGGGGATATGCCGTGGTCTACGGGGAGTCCCTGGGCACCGGGGAGTCCACCGGGTGCCCCACCACCGGGGCCGAGAACGAGACGATCGGCGCGAAGTCGGTCGTCGACTGGCTGAACTCGCGAGCCCCCGGCCACGACCCAGGCGGTGCGCCCGCGAAGGCCGACTGGGCGACCGGCAAGGTCGGGATGATGGGCGTCTCCTACAACGGCACGCTGCCCAACGCGGTGGCCAGCACCGGAGTCGAGGGGCTGGAGGCGATCGTGCCGATCGGCGCGATCTCCAACTGGTACGACTACTACCGCAGCGCCGGAGCCGTCGTCGCGCCGGGCGGCTACCAGGGCGAGGACGCCGACGTGCTCGCGAAGTTCGTGCACACCCGCGCCGACCGCGAGCCGTGCCGGGCGGTCATTGACCAGATCACCGCTGATCAGGACCGGATCACCGGTGACTACAGCCCGTTCTGGGACGAGCGCAACTACCTCAACGACGTCGACGACGTCCGCGCCGCGGTCCTCGCGGTGCACGGCCTCAACGACTGGAACGTGAAGACCGGGCAGGCCGCCCAGTGGTACGAAGCGCTGCGGGAGCGCGACGTGCCGCACAAGATCTGGTGGCACCAGTCCGGGCACACCGACCCGCTAGGGCTCCGCAAGGAGGAATGGCTGCGCGAGCTGAACCGCTGGTTCACGCGCTACCTGTACCAGGTTCCCAACGGGGTAGAGGAAGAACCGCGGGCCACCGTGCAGCGCGAGGACGGCAGCTGGGTCGAGGAAGCCGAGTGGCCGGCGCCGCAGGCGGCGGAAGCGACCCTGCGCCCCACTCCCGGCGGCCCCGACCGGGGCGGGCTGACGACGGCGAGCATCGCCGGCCGGGCCGTCGAATCGCTGCGCGACGACGCCACCCGGACGGCCGAGGACCTCGCGGCGGCACCGAGCTCGCCGAACCGGCTGGCCTACTTCGGCGAACCGCTGGCGGAGCAGGTCCGGGTCAGCGGAACGGTGCGCGCGTCGCTCGCCCTGGCCTTCGACCGCCCGGCGGCGAACGTGACCGCGCTGCTGGTGGACCAGGCGCCCGACGGCTCGGTGTCGGTGGTGACCCGGGGCTGGGCCGACCCGCAGAACCGGGACGCGATCGACCGGACCTCGCCGATCGAGCCGGGGCGGACCTACCAGATCGAGGTCGCGATGCAGCCCGACGACTACGTGTTCGCCCCGGGACACCGCCTCGGCATCGTCGTGCTCTCCAGCGACCACGACTTCACCCTGCGCCCGAAGCCGGGAACCGGTCTGTCGCTGGACCTGTCCCGGACCGCGATCACGCTGCCGGTGGTCGGGTCCATCGGGTAGCGGACCGGTCGTTCGACGGGCAGTCGGAGCGTCGGCTCCGGCTGCCCGTTTTTGATGCTTGCTCGCGTTGCTGGCCAGTCGCGGAGCGCATTCACCTGTCAGGCGATCGCTGTCACCCTGGCAGTTGTCACACCACAGTGGACTTTTCGATGCCCTTCCGACGAGCTGTCCACAGCGGACCTGTTTGTCAACAGATTCCGAAAAAGGGCTTTCCACAACGGGTTTCGGCGTCGATCGTGGTGGCATGACAACGCGACTCAACACCACCGTTTCGCTGACCGAACCCGCCGACGTGCTGGCCGCCGTGCCGCACATGCTCGGATTCCACCCGACGGACTCGCTCGTGGTGCTGACGCTGCACGACCTCGCGTTCACCCCGAGGTTCGGCGTCACGCTGCGCACGGACCTGCCCTGCTCGATGCAGATCTGCGGGTTCGGCGAGCACCTGCTGTCCGGGCCGCTCGGGAGCCAGCGGGCAGAGGCCGTCATGCTCGTCGTCGTCGGGGCCGAGCCGAACGTGGCCGCCTGCGACGACAACTGCGCCGGCGCCTGCCGCAGGCCACTGCTCAACGGGCCCGACGTGGACGAGAACGACACCGGTCCGCCGCACGCCGACCTGATCGACATGCTGCGCGATTCGTTCAACCGGGCCGGAATCGTCACGGCCCACGCCATGTGGGCGCCGGAGATCCAGGCCGGTGCCCGGTGGCGCTGCTACGCCGACCCGAAGTGCTCCGGCGAGATTCCCGATCCGAAGTCCTCGCCCGTCGCGGCGGCGATGGCCGCCGCGGGGGCGGTGACATTCGGCAGCCGGGACGAGCTCCGCGCGCTGGTCGAGCCCGAATCGCCCCAAGCCGTCGCGCGCTGGTCGGCCAAGCTCGACGTGCTGGCCGAGGAACGCATCGAAGACGACGCCCAGAACCGGGTGGCGCGGGACGTGCAACTCGTGCTCGCGGCAGTCCAGCGCGCGGCCAGCGGTTCAGCGCTGACCGAGGACGACCGGCTCCGGGTGCTGCTGGCGGTGTCGGACACCAGGGTGCGCGACATCGCCCTGGGCACCGCGCTGGGCGAAACGGCCAGGGCGGCCGAGGAGCTCTGGCTCGCCCTGGTCCGCAACGCCCCGGCTCCGGAACTGCCCGAGGTCGCCGCGCTGCTGGCCTTCTCCGCCTACCTGCGAGGTGAGGGAGCGCTCGCCGGTGCCGCGCTGGAGCGGATCGAGCGGACCCGCCCGGACCACCAGCTGGGCATCCTGCTGCGGCAGGCCATGGAATCCGGCCTGCCGCCCGCTGAACTGGCCATCATCGCCCGGGACGCCGCCGAGGACGCCCGGATCGTGCTCGAAGAGGAGGGGACCTGGTGATGCACGACGACGCGAAGACCCGACTGCCGTGGAAGACCGGCTCAGGCGCCCTGGCGCTGCTGGGTGAAGTTCCAGGCGTCCCGCACGATGACGTCGAGATCGGCTCGCTGCGGCTGCCATCCCAGCTCGTCCCGCGCGCGCTGGCTCGAGGCCACCAGCGTCGCCGGGTCACCGGCGCGGCGCGGCGCGACCTCGGCGGGGATAGGGTGACCGGTCACCTGGCGGCAGGTGTCGATCACCTGCTTGACCGAGAACCCGGTGCCGTTGCCGAGGTTGTAGATCCGGTGCTCGCCGGCGACGGCGTTCTCCAGGGCAAGCAGGTGGGCGTCGGCCAGGTCCGTGACGTGGATGTAGTCGCGGATGCAGGTGCCGTCGGTGGTGGGCCAGTCCTCGCCGAAGATCTGCACCTGCTCGCGCTGGCCGAGGGCGACCTGCAGCACGATCGGGATGAGGTGCGTCTCGACGGTGTGCCGCTCGCCGAAGGCCCCGTGCGCGCCGGCCACGTTGAAGTACCGCAGGCTCACCGCGCCGATGCCGTGGGCGTTCGCGTAGGAGGTGATCGCGTGGTCGATGGCCAGCTTCGTCGCGCCGTAGGTGTTCGTCGGTCGCGTCGCGGTGTCCTCGGTGATCGGCGTGTCCTCGGGCTCGCCGTAGGTCGCCGCGGTGGAGGAGAACACCAGGCGGGGCGTGCCGTGCTCGCGCATCGCGTCCAGCAGGCTCAGCGAGGTCACGACGTTGCCCTGCCAGTACTTCTGCGGGTCCTGCATGGATTCGCCGACCAGCGACTTGGCCGCGAAGTGCAGCACACCGTCGTACGGCTCCGCGAGCAGCTCGCTCGCCGACGCGGCGATGTCGGCCTCGACGAACTTGCAGCCGGCCGGGACCGCGTCGGCGTGCCCGGTGGACAGGTCATCGACCACGACGACCTCGTGACCGGCCTCCACCAAGCGTGCGGCGCACACGCTTCCGACGTAACCGGCGCCGCCTGTGACGAGGAGCTTCAAGTGGGTACTGCCTTCCGTGCGAGTTCTAGTTCGGCCGCCGTCGACCGGCGAGCGGCAGCGGTCGCCCGGTGGTCACCGGTCCCGCCCCGCCCCGGCGGAGGGTACCGCTGTGAACAACCGGGGCGCGGTCAGGTTCGCCCGGGCGAAGGCGTCCAGGACGGCCTGCTCGATCTTCGTCCGGTCGGGGACGGGCACCAGCGCGATCGCGGAACCGCCGAAACCACCGCCGATCATCCGGGAACCCAGCGCGCCGGCGGCCAGGGCGGAATCGACCGCGAGGTCCAGCTCCGGGCTGGAGATCCGGTAGTCGTCGCGCAGGCTGGCGTGCGAGGCGTTCAGCAGCGGGCCGATCTCGGCGTACCGGCCGGCGCGGAGCTCGTCCACTGTGGCCAGCACCCGGTCGTTCTCGGTGACGACGTGCCGCACCAGCGGCCGGAGTTCTTCCGGAAGCTGCGGCAGCACCGTCGGCAGCTCCGCCGCGGCCACGTCGCGGAGCGCCTTGCGCTCGAGCAGTTCCGCTGCCCGCTCGCAGCCCCGGCGGCGTTCTCCGTAACCGGATTCGCTGTGCGAATGCTTCACCCGGGTATCGATCACGAGCACTTCCAGCCCGGTGCGGACCGGGTCGAACGGGATCTGCTCGCCGACACCGGTGCGCACGTCGAAGAACAGCGCGTGCGCCTCGGTGCACGACAGCGAGGCGGTCTGGTCGAGCAGGCCCGTCGGCGCCCCGGCGAAGTCGTTCTCCGCCCGTTGCACCAGGCGCGCGATCTCACCGAGGGTCGGCGCGCCCGGCTGCCCTGGCGCGGCGTTCGCGGTGTCGAGCAGTGCCAGCGCCGTCGCGCACTCCAGCGCGTGGGACGAGGACAGGCCCGCACCGGTCGGCACCTCGCCGACGATCATCAGGTCCGCTCCGCGGAGCGGGAACCCGGCCTCGCGCAGTGCCCAGGCGACACCGGCCGGATAGGCGGCCCAGCCGCCGGGAGAACCGGGGCGCAGGTCTTCGACGGCGATCTCGGGGCTGCGGTGCAGCCGCCCGTCGCTGCCGAAGGTCGCCATGGACAACCGGCCGTCGGTGCGCGGCCGGACCGCGACCGCAGTTCGGTGCGGCAGGGCGAAGGGGAGCACGAACCCGTCGTTGTAGTCGGTGTGCTCCCCGATGAGGTTCACCCGTCCAGGTGCGGACCAGACCGCGCTGGCGGCATTGCCGTGCTCCTCGGCGAACAATGCCGCCGCGCGCTCGGCCGAGGTCACTTGGCGTGCACCATGACCGCGTGCGCGATGCCGGAGGTCAGCTCGGTGCTGCCGTTCTCGCCCCGGACCTCGATCGGCTTGTTCGGCCCGACGACGGACATGATCTCCACCTCGTTGCCGGGCACGACACCGACTTCCTTCAGCTCGGTCATCAGGTCCGGGTCGAGCTGGACGTGCTCGGCGATGCGGCGGATGATCGCGCGGCCTCCGCCGTTGCGGGCGATCTCGTCGACCCGCTGCAGGTCGCCGTCGACCGAGCTCTCGGCGTGGTCCACGCCGAGCTCGTCCAGACCGGGGATCGGGTTGCCGTAGGGGGACGTGGTGGGGCTGCCGAGCAGTTTGACGAGCTTGCGCTCCACGGCTTCGCTCATCACGTGCTCCCAGCGGCACGCTTCGTTGTGCACGTGCTCCCACTCGAGGCCGATCACGTCGACGAGGAGCCGCTCGGCGAGGCGATGCTTGCGCATCACGCTGATGGCGCGTGCGCGGCCGGTCTTGGTGAGTTCGAGGTGCCGGTCCTCGGCGACGGTCAGCAGCCCGTCGCGTTCCATTCGGGCGACCGTCTGGCTCACCGTGGGGCCGCTCTGCTCCAATCGTTCGGCAATTCGGGCACGGAGTGGAACAACGCCCTCTTCTTCGAGGTCGTAGATGGTGCGGAGGTACATCTCAGTGGTATCGATGAGATCGTTCACGTCGGCTCCCCATTCAGTCCCAACCACGATGCTAGTCGCCCCGGGCGACAGCGGTCAGCGGTCGGGGAGTTGACTGCCAGGATTTTCGACCGACCTCGTCGCCGGGCTACGAAAGGCCGTCCTGTGGATCCTTTGATCAGTACCGATGATCTCATGACCGCGTTGCGGGGGCAGGCACCCCCGACCCTGCTCGACGTCCGCTGGTCCTTGCTCGGGCCGCCGGGGCGCGAGGCTTATGAGGAGGGCCACCTGCCGGGCGCGGTGTTCGTCGATCTGGATGCCGAACTGGCCGCCGCACCGGGCACGGCCGGACGCCACCCGCTGCCGGAGCCGGAGGATCTCGAGGCGGTCCTGCGGCGTGCCGGAGTGGACTCGGACCGGCCGGTGGTCGTCTACGACGCGGACAACGGTTCGGCGGCCTCCCGCGCCTGGTGGCTGCTGCGCTGGGCCGGGCACCGGGAGGTGGCCGTGCTCGATGGCGGCTACGCGGTGTGGGTCGCGGAGGGATTGCCGACCACGACGGAGCAGCCGCAGCCGAGCGAGGGTGATTTCCGGGTCCGCGCGGGGTCGATGCCGGTCCTGGACGCCGACGGCGCAGCCGGGCTGGCCCGCGAGGGCACTCTGCTGGACGCTCGCGCGCCCGAGCGCTACCGGGGTGACGTCGAGCCGATGGACCCGCGGGCCGGGCACATCCCGGGTGCGCGGAACGCGCCGTTCTCCGCGCACGTGAACGACTCCGGGCGGTGGCGGCCCGCTGAAGAGCTGGCCGAGCACTTCGCCGCTCTCGGTGTCGACGCCGGCGGACCGATCGGGGCCTACTGCGGCTCGGGTGTGACGGCGTGCTCGGTGCTGCTCGCCCTGGAGCACGCCGGCGTGACCGATCCGCAGCGCCCGGCCGCGCTCTACGCGGGCTCGTGGTCGAACTGGTCGGCGGATCCGGACCGTCCGGCCGCAACTGGAGAGGAGGTGAGGTGAACGATCCGTCCGGAGCAGCGCAGTGGCCTGGAACACAGTGTCGGCGGACACAGGAGAGGTAGCGTCCGGGGCATGGGTTCTCAGTGCGCGGTGGTGTGGGACGAGTCGGTGCTCGACTACGACCTCGGTGGTCATCACCCGTTGCATCCGATCCGGCTGGACCTGACCATGCGGCTGGCCCGCTCGCTCGGCGTCCTCGACGGCGTCGACGTGCTCGCCCCGCAGCCGGCGACCGAGGAGGACCTCCTGCGGGTGCACACCCCGGAGTTCCTCGAAGCCGTCCGCGCCGCGCCGCTGGCCGGGGCCGAAGTGGGGCACGGGCTCGGCACCGAGGACAACCCGATCTTCGACCGGATGCACGAGGCCGCGGCGTTGATCTCGGGTGCGTCGATCCGGGCCGCCGAGCAGATCGTGTCCGGCAAGGCGGACCGGGCGGTCAACATCGCGGGCGGACTGCACCACGCGATGGCCGATCGGGCGGCGGGCTTCTGCGTCTACAACGATTGCTCGGTGGCCATCGCGTGGATGCTGGAGCAAGGGGTGGAGCGGATCGCCTACCTCGACGTCGACGTGCACCACGGCGATGGCGTCCAGGCCGCGTTCTACGACGACCCGCGGGTGATGACCATCTCCCTGCACCAGCACCCGCTCACGCTGTGGCCGGGCACCGGGTTCAGCACCGAGATCGGCAGCGGGGCGGCGGACGGCACCGCGGTCAACATCCCGCTGCCGCCGGGGACCGGTGACGCCGACTGGCGTCGCGCGTTCCACGCGGTGGTGCCCTCGGTGCTGGCGGCGTTCCGGCCGCAGGTGCTGGTGACGCAGTGCGGGGCCGACGCGCACCGCGAGGACCCGCTGGCCGACCTGTCCAAGAGCGTGGACGGGCAGCGTGCCACCTACCAGGACCTGCGGGAGCTGGCCGACAGCTGCGCAGGCGGCAAGTGGCTGGCCCTCGGTGGCGGGGGCTACTCGCTGTTCCGCGTGGTGCCGCGCGCCTGGACCCACCTGCTGGCGACCCTGCTGGACCGGGACATCGCTCCGGAGACGACCGTTCCGGAGGACTGGATGGCGCACGCGGTGCGGGTCGCCGAGAGCGTGCCGCTGCCGACGTCGATGACCGACGGGGCCGACCCGTCGTTCGAGCGCTGGACGGGGGTGACCGCGTCCTCGGTGGACACCTCGATTCGCGATACCCGGCACGCGGTGTTTCCGTTGCATGGTCTCGACCCGGTCGACAGCCGCGACTGAGGAGTCCGAAGTGGACGGTACGGTTCAGGAGCAGACCCCGGAGCGGACGGGCTACCCGCGGCAGTGGGAGGCCGACGTCGTGCTCTCCGACGGCGGCACGGTGCACATCCGGCCGATCGCGGCCGCGGACGCCGAGAAGTTGATCGCCTTCCACGGGCGGCTCAGCGACCGGACCCGCTACTACCGCTACTTCGGCCCGTACCCGCGCATGCCCCAGCGCGACGTGGAGCGCTTCACGCACGTCGACTACGTGAACCGGGTCGCGCTGGTCGCGCTGCTCGGCGACGACATCGTCGCGGTGGGTCGCTACGACCGGCTGGGCGAGCAGAAGTCGGCCGAGGTGGCGTTCGTGGTGGAGGACTCGCACCAGGGCCGCGGTCTGGGGTCGATCCTGCTGGAGCACTTGGCGGCGGCCGCGCGGGAGCGCGGGCTGCAGCGCTTCGTGGCCGAGGTGCTGGCGGAGAACTCGACGATGGTGCGGGTGTTCCGCGATGCCGGCTACCAGGTGAGCCGCGCGATGGAGGAAGGCGTCGTCCACCTGGAGTTCGACATCGACCTCACCGAGGAGTCGGTGGCGGTGGCCCGCGCCCGGGAGCAGGCCGCCGAGGCGCGCAGCGTGCACAACCTGCTGCGGCCGCGCTCGGTGGCGGTGATCGGTGCCTCCACCGACCACCGCAAGATCGGCCACGCGGTGCTGGCGAACCTGCTCACCGCGGACTTCACGGGCCCGGTCTACCCGGTGAACCCGGAGCACCGCTCGGTGCGCGGCGTGCGCGCCTACGCATCCGTGCTCGCCATCCCGGACGAGGTGGACCTGGCCGTGGTGGCGATCCCGGCCGCCAGCGTGACCGAAGTGCTCGACGACTGCCTGGCCAAGGGCGTCAAGACGCTGGTCATCGTCAGCTCCGGGTTCAGCGAGAGCGGACCCGCGGGGCGGGAGGTCGAGCGCGAGATGGTGCGCGAGGCCCGCGTGCACGGGATGCGGGTGGTCGGCCCGAACGCGCTCGGCGTGGTCAACACCGATCCGGACTTCCGGCTGAACGCGAGCCTCGCGCCGCAGCTGCCGGGGCGCGGGCGCACCGGGTTCTTCTGCCAGTCCGGTGCGCTGGGCGTGGCGATCCTGGCCACCGCCACCGAGCGCGGGCTGGGCCTGTCGACGTTCGTCTCGGCGGGCAACCGGGCCGACGTGTCGGGCAACGACCTGCTGCAGTACTGGCAGACCGATCCGGCCACCGATGTCGTCCTGCTGTACCTGGAGTCGTTCGGCAACCCGCGCAAGTTCGGGCGGTTGGCGCGGCGACTGGCCCGCAGCAAGCCGGTCGTCGTGGTGAAGTCGGGGCGCAACGCGGTGCGCCCGGGCTTGGCGGCGACCTCGGTGCAGATCGACGAGACCAGCGTGCAGGCGCTGTTCGAGCAGTCCGGCGTCATCCGGGTGGAATCGGTGGCGCAGATGTTCGACACCGCGCTGCTGCTGGCGCACCAGCCGTTGCCGCAGGGCGACCGCGTTGCCATCGTGGGCAACTCCTCGGCGCTGGGGATGCTCGCGGCGGACGTGGCGCAGGCCCAAGGGCTGGCGCTGGCCGGCGAACCGGTCGACGTGGGTGCCTCGGCGGAGCCGGAGGTGTTCGCCGCCGCGGTTCGCGATGCCGCCCTGCGCCCGGACGTCGACGCGCTGGTGACGGTGTTCGCGCCGCCGGTGGCGGTTCCCGGCACCGCGTACGCCAGGGCCATGCGGGAGGCGCTGCAAGAGGCCGATGTCGCGCGCTCCAAACCGGTGGTGACCACGTTCCTGGCCGCCGAAGGCGTGCCGGACGAGCTGGTGGTGCCGGGACCGGACGGGATCGCGGGCAAGGGCTCCGTGCCGTCGTACCCGAGCCCGGAGCGTTCCGTGCTGGCGCTGGCCAGGGTGACGCGCTACGCCCAGTGGCGCGCCGCTCCGCAAGGTCACTTCGTGCGGCCGCCGGGCGTCGATGCCGAGGGCGCGCGGGCGCTGGTCGAGGACTGGCTGGCGGAAGGCATCACCAAGCTCGACGACGAGCGCGCGTTGCGGCTGCTCGCCTGCTACGGCATCGACGTGGTGCCCTTCCGGCGGGTGGGCGGTGTGGCGGCGGCCGTGGCCGCTGCCGAGGAACTGGGCTTCCCGGTCGCGTTGAAGTCCGTCAGCGACCAGCTCCGGCACCGCAACGATCTGGTCGGCGTCCGGCTCGACCTGGGCAGCGCGGAGGCGGTGCGGGCGGCGTACGCCGACATCTGCCGGGTGTCCGGGCTGGAGGAGGTCTACGTGCAGCGGATGGCGGTGCGCGGGACGTCGTGCGTCATCGATCTGATGGACGACCCGTCGTTCGGCACGTTGGTGTCCTTCGGGCTCTCCGGGGTGGCCAGCGAACTGCTCGGCGACAAGGCATACCGCGCCCTGCCGCTGTCCGATGTGGATGTCTCGGCGCTGGTCAGGGCGCCGCGGGCGGCGCCGCTGCTGGCGGGGTACCGGGGCAGCGAACCGGCCGACCTAGCGGCCCTGGAGGACCTGGTGCTGCGGGTGGCGACGTTGGCCGAGGACCTGCCGGAAGTGCGCGACCTGGCGCTGCGCCCGGTGCTGGCCTCGCCGGTGGGAGCCGTGGTCACCGGTGCCAAGGTGGTGCTCGGCGCGTCTCCGGTGGTGCTGGACACCGGGCCGCGACGGCTGCGCTGAGTTCCTGTCCGAGACGGTTCCGTTCCGTTAATCTGTGCGACGTGGACACCGATACCGCCGCCCGCAGTCCTGAGCCCGATGCGCCTGCTTCGGTCGTGCTCGGACTGGTATCGGCCGGGCAGCACCGGATCAAGGTCCGCGCGGCGCAGCAGGACGACCCGGGCAGCCCGGTCGTCGTGCTGGTCCCCGCCATGGGAGTGCCCGCGCGGTACTACCGGCCCTTCGTGGCCGATCTGCACCGCCAGGGCCTGACCGTGGTGACCTTCGACCTGCGCGGCCAGGGGGAGAGCAAACCGCTCGCGGCCCGCGGCGTGCGCTTCGGCTACGAGAGCCTGATCGACGACCTGAACGGTGTCCTCGACCTGATCGAGGACGTCTTCCCGCAGGCGCCGCGCTTCCTGCTGGGGCACAGCCTCGGCGGCCAGATCGCCTTGCTGCACACGGCGCGCCACCGGGACAGGGTGCGGGGTGTCGCGCTGGTGGCCTCCGGATCGGTGTGGTTCCGGAGCTTCCCCGGGTTCTACAAGCTGCGCACGCTGGTCGGCACCCAGGCCGTGGCGAGCGCGTCGACGCTGCTCGGCTACTGGCCCGGGCACAGGTTCGGCTTCGGTGGCCGGCAGGCGACCGGCCTGATGCGGGACTGGGCGCGTCAAGCCCGCACCAGCAAGTACCGGCTGCACGGCTCGGCGACCGATTACGAAGCGGCCTTGCGCGAAGTGCGGGTGCCGCTGCTGACGGTCAGCGTTGCGGGCGACCGGTTGGCTCCGCAGTCCTCAGTGGACCACCTGGCGGCGAAGGCGCGGCACGCGCTGCGCACGTCCAAGCACTACACGAGGGCGGAGTCCGGGGCCGAGAACCTCGGGCACTTCAGCTGGGTGCGCAACGGAGCTGCGCTGTCGCAGTGGGTTCGGGACTGGATCACCTCCGTGCCCGAGCCGTCCGTCCACTCCTGAACGAACAGGGCCGCATCGGCGGAGAAGCCAGCGCCCGGACCGTCGCGAACGCGACAGCCCGGGCGCTGTTTGCATCAGGACTGGACACCGCATCGCCCATGCCGGGCGAAGTCGTGGACCTGCGATGGGTCAGCAGACCGAGTCGCTCGGCTTGGGAACTCCGAGCCCGAACAGCGGGCGCAGCTTCAGGCCGATCCAGGTGCCGACCAGCGCCAGCAGGCCCCAGACCCAGCCGTGCACGGAGAACGAGGCGATTCCCGAGAAGTAGGCGCCGATGTTGCAGCCGTAGGCGAGACGGGCGCCGTAGCCCATCAGCAGACCGCCGATCACCGCGGCCAGCACGACCTTCGCAGGCATGCGCTTGGCCAGCACGAACGCTCCGGAGGCGGCTGAGGCGACCAGCGCTCCGACGATGATCCCGAAGTCGAGCACCGAGGTGGAGTCGGCCAGCACCGGGCCCGCCAGCGAGGCGGCCAGCTCGCCCTGCCAGTAGGGCCAGCTGGCCACGTCGACGCCGATCGCCTGCAGCGCCTTCGAACCCCACAGGACGAACGCCGAGGTGATGCCCCACGGCGAGCCGCGGGTCAGCAGGACGACGGCGTTGAGCCCGGCCAGCAGGAGCGCGCCGACCCACAGCGGCCACGCGCCGCGCAGCACCCGCCACAGCCCGCGCGAGGTCGGCGGGCGGCCGGCCGGGGGAGCGTCGTGCCTGCGAGCCCACCGGATCGCGACGAAACCGATCGCACCGAGCACGGCCAGCTGGACGACCAGCGCACCGAAGTAGCCCAGACCGGTGTCCTCGGCCAGCGAGAAGGAACCGAGGGTGATCGCCTCGGAGGTCCACAGTGGAAAGTGCAGGGCGCCCAGCACCGAACCGCAGATGAAGAAGAACAGCGTGATGACCATCAGGGTGTTGCCGCCGCCGACGGCGAACAGCGTGCCCGAGGCGCACGCACCGCCCAGCTGCATGCCGATCCCGAACAGCACCGCACCGACGACCAGGCCGAGGCCGACGGGGGAGACGTTGCCCTCCGCCTCACCGCCGAAGAACGTCACGCCTCCGGCCAGGATCGGGGCGAACAGGATCGAGGCCGCGCCGAGCATCAGCAGGTGCGCCCGGATGCCCTCGGTCTGCCCGACGGAGACGAGCTGCCGCCAGGCCGAGGTGAACCCGAAGCGGGAGTGGAACAAGGTCAGCCCGAGGGCGAGTCCGAGCGCGGCGAGCACTGCTGACTTCACCCCGACCACGAGGGCCGCGGCAGCCACCAGGGCCACGGCTGCGAGCACACCGACGGTCAGCGGAACCCACTGCGGTTTTCCCTGCGCTTCTTGCGGGGGTGCAGTTCTCTGCGGGGCGGATGTGGCTGTGGTCGACATTCTCGTCACTCCAAGGCTGGAAGTGGATCGCACCGACGAAACCACGTCCGGGCGACCGATCACCACCAGTTCCGGACTGTGGGAAAGCCGTGGATCGATCCGATGTGATCCCCTTCATCGGTTGTGGCCGCCGCCGCGATGCTCAACGTGACCAGACCACCCGAGCGGTCGCACCGCCGGGCGCACAGCTCGGCTAAGACGCTTGCGCTGCCGCGGATTCTCAGACGTCGCCTGGTGAGGACAGCCCGTTCGCCGTGTGTCGCGGACCTGCACCAGAACGGGATCCCGCAGCCCAGGCGGTCGTCTGGAGTTCCGCTACCCGCACCGCCACCACGCAGAACGAGCCTGGAAAACCCGATGTGAATTCCGCGCAACCCGGCGCGGCACCGGCTCCGTCTGTAGGGCATGAGACGCCTACACACCGCAATGGGTGCGGGGGCTCTGCTCCTTGCGCTGGCAGCCTGCGCCCAACAGCCGACAGATGACGTGGGTTTCGGCGGCCAGCCGCCGGCCCCGCCCGGACCGGTGCAGCCGAAGCCGGAGAACGAGCGGACCCCCGTCGCGGAGAGCTCCCTCGACACCACGGCGTTGCCGAAGGGCTACCCGGCGAAGGTCTGGACCCAGGAGAACGGCACCGCCCTGGTGGCCACCGGTCAGGAAGGCGGCTGCAGCAAGGTGCACGCCGAACTGGCCGAGCAGACCGCCGAGCAGGTCAAGCTCGTCCTGGTCGAGGAAACCCCGGAGCCACCGGGGATCTGCACCATGGACCTGCGCTACCCGCCGGTGGCGGTCCGCCTGGACGCACCGCTGGACGCCAGGAAAGTCGTGCTGGAGCAGCGCGACGTCAAGGTCCCGCGCTGACCACCGGCAGCAGAAGGGGCTCCCGGGCTCGCTCCGCGCGGCGGTGCGAGTAGCCGAACCTCAGCGCGGCCACGATGAAGTGCACAGAAGGAAAACCTGCCCGTGAGCACGAGCTGAACGGATGATCGGAACACCGCGTTTCCCGCAGGAGGTGGGGCTCCTGCGGGAAACGTGGCGTTTCAGCGTCTGCGCCGGCTCAGCGGCCGAAGGAGATCTGGAGGGTCGGCTTCGTGGCCTCGGCGAAGAAGTCCTCGCCCTTGTCGTCGACCACGATGAACGCCGGGAAGTCCTCGACCTCGATCCGCCAGACCGCTTCCATGCCGAGCTCGGGGTACTCGAGCACCTCGACCTTGCGGATGCAGTCCTGCGCCAGCCGGGCCGCGGGGCCGCCGATGGAACCGAGGTAGAAGCCACCGTGGGCGCGGCACGACTCGGTCACCTTGGCCGAGCGGTTGCCCTTGGCCAGCATGACCAGCGAGCCACCCGCGGCCTGGAACTGCTCCACGTAGGCGTCCATGCGCCCGGCCGTGGTGGGGCCGAAGGAACCGGATGCGTAGCCCTCCGGCGTCTTGGCCGGTCCCGCGTAGTACACCGGGTGGTCGCGCAGGTAGTCGGGCATCGGTTCACCGGCGTCGAGCCGCTCGGCGATCTTGGCGTGGGCGATGTCGCGCGCCACCACCAGCGGCCCGGTCAGCGACACCCGGGTCTTGACCGGCAGCTTGGACAGCTCGGCGCGGATCTCGCTCATCGGGCGGTTCAGGTCGATCTTGACGACCTCGTCGGAGAGCTGCTCGTCGACCACGTCCGGCAGGTAGCGGGCCGGGTCGCGCTCCAGCTGCTCCAGGAACACGCCCTCCGGCGTGATCTTGGCCTTGGCCTGGCGGTCCGCGGAGCAGGACACCGCGACGCCCACCGGCAGCGAGGCGCCGTGCCGCGGCAACCGGATGACCCGGACGTCGTGGCAGAAGTACTTGCCGCCGAACTGCGCGCCGATGCCGAACTGCCGGGTCATCTCCAGCACCTGCTGCTCCATCTCGACATCGCGCAGCGCGTGCCCGGAGGCCGAGCCCTCGCGCGGCAGCTCGTCGAGGTAGCGGGCGGAGGCCAGCTTGGCGACCTTGAGGTTGAACTCGGCGGACATGCCGCCGACCACGATCGCCAGGTGGTAGGGCGGGCAGGCCGCGGTGCCCAGCGAGCGCAGCTTCTCCTCCAGGAACCGGCCGAGCCGCGTCGGGTTCAGCAGCGCCTTGGTCTCCTGGTAGAGGAACGTCTTGTTCGCGCTGCCGCCGCCCTTGGCCATGAACAGGAAGTCGTAGTGCGGATCGGTGCCGCCCTTGGAGTACAGCTCGATCTGCGCGGGCAGGTTGCTGCCGGTGTTGCGCTCGTCCCAGAAGTTCAGCGGAGCCATCTGCGAGTAGCGCAGGTTCAGGTCCTGGTAGGCGTCGAAGATGCCGCGGGCGAGCGCTTGCTCGTCCTGGCCGCCGGTGAGCACGGACTCGGTGCGCTTGCCGATCACGATCGCGGTGCCGGTGTCCTGGCACATGGGCAGCACGCCGCCAGCCGAGACGCACGCGTTGCGCAGCAGGTCGGTCGCCACGAACCGGTCGTTCGGGCTGGCCTCCGGGTCGTCGATGATCGCACGCAGCTGGGCCAGGTGCGACGGGCGAAGCAGGTGCTGGATGTCCTTGATCGCCTCGGTGGCCAGTGCGGTGAGCGTGCTCGGCTCGACTTCGAGGAAGCGCCGGCCCGCCGCCTCGACGACGCGAACGCCTTCGGTGGTGACCAGGCGGTACTCGGTGTCGTCGGGACCGAGCGGCAGTACCTCGGTGAAATCGAACTTCGTGGTGGTCACGTCGCGGCTCCTTTGCGCGCGTTCGGGTTACGCGATGCCCCATGTAACCGCGTGGTGGATCAGCGCGTCCACGGGGGTGGCTCAGGTGTGACGGATCGCCAATCCGGCCGGTCGCGGAGTGCGGCGGGGCACCTGCGACGCTTGCCACCGGACTTGTCGCCGCACTTCGGGAGCGGTGCCGGAAGCTACGGAGGTCACTTTGTCGACGACAGATCCGCTGGACGGGCTGGTCAACCTTCGCGACCTGGGCGGGCAGCCCCTCGGGGGCGGCGCGCTGACACGATCGGGGGTGGTCTACCGCAGTGACGCTCCGCACATCGGTGACCGGAACCCGGAGGACGTGCCGAGCTGGCCGCCGAGCGTGGTGGTGGACCTGCGGGGCTCCTGGGAGACGAAGGACGAGGAGCACCCGCTGGCCGGTGTCGCCGAGGTGCACCACGTCTCGCTGCTGGAGGACCTCCAGGACGTCGAGATCGAGATCGACGATGCGGCGCACGACCTGACCAAGCTCTACCAGACGATCCTGCAGGGAGCCTCGAAGAAGCTGGTCGAGGTCTTCCGCATCGTGCTGGAGGCCGACGGCCCGGCCCTGATCCACTGCTCGGCGGGCAAGGACCGGACGGGAGTGTCGGCGGCGTTGCTGCTGAGCGCGGCGGGAGTGCGCGACGATGCGATCGTGGCCGACTACTCGCGCACCGACCAGAACATGCTCCGGGTCCTGCAGCGGCTCGACAAGGCCCCGATCTTCCCGCCTGGCGTGGACGAGGAGATGGTCCGCGAACTGATGTCGACGCCGACGGAAGCGATCGAGAGCGTCCTGGAGACCTTCGCCGCCCACGAGGACCGCGCAGCGGGCTGGCTCCGGAGCCACGGAGCGACCGAGGAAGAGCTGACCCGCTGGCGCCGGAAGTTCAACGCCGAACCCTCCTGACCCGAGCAAGAACGACGAACGGCCTGCTCACCTCGCGGAACGAGGTGGGCAGGCCGTTCGTCGCGAACCAGCACCCGCGAAGGGCGCCGAGTAAGGGTCGGGAGGTCGGACCCGTCCAGCGACGACCCCGGCCTCCCGGAGGAAGCGGCAGGAGAACCCACCGCGAAGCCGAATCACCCGGAAACCAAAACCTTGGCCCCCCGACCAAGAAAATCAAAGAGCCAACCGGGTAAAACCCAACAACAACCACCACAACCCGACCACAGACCCAGCCCGGAGCCCAACCAGCGCTTCCGCAGACATGGAGGGCTGGTCCGTGAGCAGGTGGGGGACGCTCAGGAAAGCGAGAAGTTCTCCTGGGCGTCACCACCGCACCGTGGGGGTCTGCGGGGCTCGGCCCCCGCAAAATCATCTAAAGGGGCGAATGGTCTGCGCTTTCCGCAGACACACCACTCCCGTCGACGCCCCTTTAGCTCGCGTAAGCCCGCAGCCGGTCGGCGCGGTCGCCCTGCCGGAGCTTGGACATGACCTCGCGCTCGATCTGCCGGACCCGCTCGCGGGACAGGCCGAACGACTTGCCGATCTGGTCCAGGGTGCGCGGCTGGCCGTCGTCGAGGCCGTAGCGCATCCGGATCACCGACTGCTCCCGCTCCTCCAGGGTGGCCAGCACGCGGCGCAGGTCGTCCTGCAGGAAGCCGGAGATCACCGCGTTCTCCGCGTCCGCGGATTCGGCGTCCTCGATGAAGTCACCGAGCGGCGCGTCCTCCTCGGCACCGACCGGCATGTCCAGGCTCACCGGGTCGCGGGAGTGGTCCATCAGGTCGAGGATCTTCTCGACCGGGATGCCTGCCTCTTCGGACAGCTCTTCGTCGGTGGCCTCCCGGCCGAGCTTCTGGTGCAGGTCCCGCTTGATGCGGGCCAGCTTGTTGACCTGCTCGACCAGGTGGACGGGCAGCCGGATGGTGCGGCTCTGGTCGGCCATGCCGCGGGTGATGGCCTGCCGGATCCACCACGTCGCGTACGTGGAGAACTTGAAGCCCTTGGTGTAGTCGAACTTCTCCACCGCGCGGATCAGACCCAGGTTGCCCTCCTGGATCAGGTCCAGCAGCGGCATGCCGCGGCCGGTGTAGCGCTTGGCCAGGCTGACCACCAGGCGGAGGTTGGCCTCCATCAGGTGGTTCTTGGCTCGGCGGCCGTCGCGGACCACGGCGTTCAGGTCGGAGCGCCGCTCCGGGGAGAGGTTGTTGCTGGTCTCCAGCAGGTGCTTGGCGAACACCCCGGCCTCGATGCGCTTGGCGAGGTCGACCTCTTCCTGTGCGGTGAGCAGCGCGGTGCGCCCGATGCCGTTGAGGTAGACGCGCACCAGGTCTGCCGATGGGCCCTGGGTGTCCAGGTCTTCGGTGACTGCGACGTCTGGCTTGGTGGTCTGCGGGACGGTCATGAGCTCCCTCCCTGACGGGCTGGCTTGGCGGGCGCAATTCACACCTGCGCGCCGTTGCGCGGTGCGTTGGACGCGTACGCTCGTTGGTACGGGCTTGCGCGTCGACGTCTCCTCCGGGTGTTGTCGATCGGTGCCCCCGGCACCTCTCGGCATGGCCGTCGAAGCTTCGTTACCTGGAAAACGACCGGCGTGCCGAATTCGTTCCCGAAGTTCTCGATTGGGAGACGTCATGGCGGTCACATCGGTTGCGCCACCAAGTCTGAGGATTTCCTGAGAGCCCCCGTTACATTTACACCTCAACCAAAAGGGTGAATGGCCCGTCGTTGACGCTCTCCACCGACATCATCGCCCCGAACACCCCGGTGGCCACCCGCGCGCCCCGCTCGCGCAGCTCCGCCACGACCGCTTCGACCAGCGGTTCGGCGTGCTCCGGGCGGGCCGCCTCGGTCCACGAGGGGCGCCGCCCCTTGCGGGTCGAGCCGTAGAGCGTGAACTGGCTGACGACGAGCAGCGGTGCCCCGGTCGTGGCGCAGGACTCCTCGTCGCGCAGCGCGCGAATCTCGTGCAGTTTGCGGGCCATTTTGACGACTTCTTCACGCCCGTCGGAATGGGTCACACCCAATAGCACTAACAGCCCGGGCTCTTCGATCTTGCCCGCGACGACACCGTCGACCGTTACCGAGGCGCGAGTGACCCGAGTGGCGATTGCTCTCATTGCGCACCATCCGCCCATTCCGCCGGAACGACCATTCCGTGCCGGACGAGCTCCCGGACCACGGGCACGGCGGCGCGCGTCAGCTCCTCGGCGTCCTCGCCGAATCCCATCGCGAGCAGTTCGAGGAGCTCGCCGAGCGGCAGCGCACCCCGGCACCCGGCGAGCAGCCGGACGCCGAGTTCGTCGACCTCGTGCTGCCAGCCCGGGCCGTCCGTGCGGTGCAGCCGGTGCACCAGCGGGCTCCAGCCCTCGTCGCCGGGCTCGGACACCTGTTCCAGCACCGTGCTGTCCGCGGTGACCAGCCGGGACGCCAGCAGGGTCTCGGGCGACCCGTTGGCGCGCAGCCAGTCGACGCGGCGCAGCCACTGGTCGGACTCCGGGCCGAGCGGGTCGCTGAAGGCGTGCCGCAGGTCCTCGCACACGACCTCGCCGCGCGCGGCGTCGGTGCGGCGCAGGGTGACGAACCCGAAGCCGATGCCGAGCACGTCGTTGGCCTCGAACCAGTCCAGCCACTCGCCGGCCTTCTGCAGGCCCTGCGGGGAGCGCAGGTCGTAGCCCGCGTCGCGCAGCCAGGTCCCGACGTACAGCGCCGGGTCGGCGACGTCGCGCTGGACGAACCACGCGTCGACACCGGCGCCCGGGGGCAGCCACCGGGAGACCCGGTCCTCCCAGTCCTCGCCGTCGCGGTGCACCCAGGAGGCCAGCAGCTGCCCGGTGCCGCCCTCGTTGAGGAAGGAGGGCAGCTGGCGCACCACCAGCGCGCTCGCGTCGTCACCGGCCAGGCCGGAGTCGCGGTAGGTGAAGTCGGTGCGCGGCGGCCCGACGACGAACGGCGGGTTGCACACCACCATGTCGAACCGGCGGCCGCGCACCGGGTCGAACCACTCGCCCTCGCCCAGCTCCACGTCGATCTCGTTGAGCCGGAACGTCGCCTCGGCCAGCGCCAGCGCGCGCTTGGAGACATCGGTCGCGGTGACGCGCTGGGCGTGCGTGCTCGCGTGCAGCGCCTGCACGCCGCAGCCGGTGCCCAGGTCCAGCACGGAGCCGACCGGTCGGCGGGAGGTGGCCTGCACCAGGCTCAGCGATGCGTGCCCGACGCCGAGCACGTGGTCGGGCTCGACCGGTCGGCCGCCGCGCAGGTCGGAGTCGAGGTCGGACACGACCCACCACGAGTCGTCGCCGACGCCGTGCGGGCGGACGTCGAGCCCGGCGCGCAGCCGGTCGCCGTCGGCGACGACGAGCCCGGCGGCCTGCGCATCGGACAGCGGCAGCGGGGCGAGCGCGGCCTCGACGGCGGCCCGCGGCTCGGCCAGCCCGAGCAGGAACAACCGGATGAGCGTGCCGAGCGGCCCGGCGTCGGCCGTGGCGCGCAGCGCGGGTACGGGTTCGCCGCGGCCCAGGGCGATGTGCGCTTCCGGGCCGAGCAGTTCGACGACGCCATCGGCGTCGTACCCGGCGGCGCGGAAGGCGTCGCGGAGGCGGTCGATGCGGTCGTGGGACAGGTCTGGAATCACGCCCCGATCCTCCCGCATCCGCCCGCCGCCGTGGTCAGAGGTGGTGCGCGGGCCTTTCGTAGACGATCTCCAAGCCGTCCTCGTCGTCCCACTGCTCGCCGACCTCGGCGAAGCCGTACTGCGAGGCCAACCGGTAGGACGCTGCGTTGTCCGGGCTGATGGTGACCCGAACCGTGCGCACCTGCGGTTCCCGGGCCGCGCGCCGGAGCAGCGCCTCCAGAGCTGCGCGCGCGTACCCGCGCCGGCGGTGCGCGGGATCGACGGCGTAGCCGATCTCCACCATCCCGGATTCATCGGGCGGTCCGTGGTACCCGGCCCGTCCGACGGCCAGCTCGCGCTGCACGTCCCAGATGACGCCGGTGACCCAGGCCGCGCTGCCCGGGTCCTCCGCGACCTGCTCGCTGCGCCGGAGCCACACCCCGCGCCATTCCGGGCCGGCGAAGTAGGGCGGGAGGGGCACCGGGCTCGCGGTGTTCGCCGCGGCCGGATCGCCAGCGGCGAGCGCCTGGAACGCGGGCCCGTTCAGGTGCACGATGCGCACCTCGGGAAGTGAGGTTCGGTCCACCGGCTCTCTCCGTAAGTGGGCGGGGCAACGCCGAAAACCGCTTTACTCCGCCGTCTCCGTGCGCAATTCTTCGCACGGTTGCTCGATCGGGTTTCGGAAGGTTGCGAATGTTCTCGATTTCCCTGGGGGATGACAACGCGGTGCTCCGCCCGCTGGAGCCGTGGCGCGCAGCGGAGTTCCTGGCCCACATGGACCGGGGGAGGGAGCTCATCGGGCAGCACATCGGGCTGGCCGACGCGGTCACCGACCTGGCTTCGAGCCGCGCCTTCCTCCAGCAGTACGCGGAGAAGGCGGCGACCGACACCGGGCGGATCTTCGGGATCTGGGTCGCCGACGAGCTGGTCGGCGGTGTTCTCTTCCGGACCATGGACGTCCCGCGCGGCACCGCGGAGGCGGGCTGCTGGCTGGAGCCGTCGGCGGTGGGCAAGGGGCTGGTCACGAGGGCAGCGCGGGTGATCATCGACTGGGCCGTCGAGGAACGCGGCATTCACCGGGTGGAGTGGCTCGTCTCGGCGGCGAACCACGCCAGCATCGCGGTCGCCAAGCGGCTGGGGATGGTCAAGGACGGCGTGCTGCGGGAGAGCGGTGTTCACCGGGGCGAACGACAGGACCTGGAGGTCTGGTCGGTGCTGGCACCGGAGTGGCGGAGCCGGCAGGCCGGCTGACCGAGGGCTCACGCCTCCGCCAGGACGCGGTCCAGGGTGCGCCGTCCCAGCGAGCTCATGCTCGGGTTGCTCTCGGCGTAGTACCAGACCAGCCCCATCGCCTGCTGGAAGGCCCACGCCCTGCCGCGCTCCCATTCGAGGGAGCCGCACCCGAGTTCGGCGCGGAACACCTGCCGCGGTTCCGCGTCGAACAGGTGCCAGGCGGCGACCAGGTCCAGCGCCGGATCGGCCGGGCCCAGACCGCCGATGTCGATGACCCCGGTCAGCCGCCCGCCGGACATCAGCAGGTTGCTGGGGATGAGGTCGCCGTGCGTCATGACGTCACCGGCCGAGCCGCGCGGGAGCTCGCGCATGGCCCGCCACGTCCGGCGGAGCAGCGCGACGTCCAGGAGCTGCTCGCTGTGCTCGAAGCAGGTCTCCATCCAGGCGTCGTGGGATCGCAGAACACCGCCGCGCCCCGTTCCGGAGAACGTCCGGCCGCGGGTGTCGATGGTGCGGACACCGCGGATGAACTCGGCGAGGTCGCCGGCGAACGCCGCGGACTCCCCAAGACCGTCGACGACCACCCCGGGCACCCAGGTCTGCACCGACCACGGCAGCGGATAACCCGCCCCGGGCTCGCCCAGCGCGATCGGTTCGGGCGTGCGGAAGCGCGTGCGCCCCAGCAGCTCCCGAGCCGCTGCCGCCTCGGCTTCGAGTTCGGCCCGCTTCGCCCCGGCTTCTCCCGGTTCCAGCGGGAACCGGGCCGCGAACCGATCACCGATGCGGAAGATCGCGTGGACCGTTCCCCGCGAATCGACGCTGCTGACGGGCAGATCCCGCCATTCGGGGAACTGCGCGTCCACCAACGCCCGCACCATTTCCGGTGACACGGTCAACTGCCCGGCGTGCATGTCCACACCGGTCAGCCTCACACGCCGCGATCACCACCCGCAAAGCATTTTCGGCCGCGCTCAAGCCGGTGCGAGCTTGTAGTGCAGGCGCACGACCCGGGCGGACCACAGGTGCAGGGCGTGGTCGGTCCGGAGGGTGCCTTCGTCGTCGACGTAGACGTGGAACGTCTCGTGGATCGGGATGCGGGCGGCGTACGTGCGTCCGTCGTCCTCGACGACAGCGTAAGCCCCGTTCTGGCCGAACCTCCCGGGCGGGGAGCGCAGCTCCAGCGCGCCGTCCGGCAGCGCGACCGGTTCGAGGAGCACCTGGATGTTGCCCGATTCGAGCGGGAACGCCACGTGGACGCTCGGGTTCCGCGCGCCCGGCAGCAGTTTGGTGGAGTAGCAACCGCTGTAGACGTACTCGCCGGTCGATCGCAGCGTCCGGATCCACGCGGCGGCCTGCTGGTCCCCATCGGACCCGAGGATGGGCACGACCCTGCTGTCCATGCCGCGGGCCACGTCGAGCGGGCGGGTGGGCAGCGCGAGCTGCCGCACGCGGCGGCCGAACAACCGGGAGACGAGTTCACCGCCGGGCTGGAACACCGCGTTCCACTGCGTCCACACCTCCATGCGCCACCGGGAGGTGCGCTCGTAGAAGTCCCGGATCTCCGGCCGCAGGTCGGCCGCCCGGAAGGTCGGGCCGTCCAGCTGGGCCATGTCCGCGAGCAGCCCGGCGCCATCGGCGGAGTCGCTGCCCGTGGGCAGCCATCCCGCACCGACCTGCGAGCTGTCGTGCATGGGCGCGTCCAGCCACTGCTCCGAGCCGTCGAGGTCGACGGGCCGACCGCGGAAGCGCCAGTAGCGGCGAGTGCCCCGATCAAGCCACGACATCAACGAACTCACCCGCCCAGCGTGCCAAAGCCGCTCGCGCCGTGAGCGCCGATGCCCGGGAAAGGCTCTTTATCGGCGCACCAGGTGCCCCGGCCGAGCGGCGGGGCACCTGGCGAGTCGGTCCTACTGGCGCTTCAGGAGCTCGAAGAGGCTTGAGAAGCCCTGGTCGCCGTGTCCGTCGGCGATCCGGCGGTCCATCAGCTCCTTCACCTCCCGCATCCGCACCGCTTCCACGCCGAGGGAGTCCCGGTGGCTGATCATGTCGTCCATCAGCGCGGCCTGGACGTTGAGCGGACCGAGGTCGGGCGCGTACTCGCCGCTCTTGACCGCCTTGCTCATCGAGGTCAGCAGCGGCGGGAAGGCGGCCAGCGAACCGGCGAAGCGGTCGGCGAACTCCACGACGTCGACCCCTTCGGCCTGGACCAGCCGGAGCGTGTGGAGGAACCCGATGAGCAGCTCGTAGGACGCCGCCACCTGGGCCATGAACTCCACGGCGGCCGAACCGGCGTCCTCGCCGTGGTAGGCGATGGTGCCCAGCTCCCGCAGCGTGGACTCGTGGGCGTCGAACGCCTGCCGGGAACCGCTGAACGGGAACATGATGTTCGGCGTTCCGACGTACGGCGGGTCGCCCATGATCTTGCCGTCGACGTACTCGGCGCCGCGCTCGCTCGCCCACCGCTCGGTGGCCCGGGCCTGGGAGGGCGAACCGCTGGTGACGTTGACCAGCACCTTGCCCGCGACCGAGTCCCCGACGGTGCTCAACACCTCGTCGACCGCAGTGCCGTCGAGCAAGCAGATCACCACGAGCGGACTCGCCGCGACGGCCTCCGCCGCGGTCGCGGCCGCGGTGGCACCGGCGTCGACCAGCGGCGTGGTCTTGCTCGCGGTCCGGTTCCAGACCGTCGTGCGGTACCCGCGGTCGACGAAGGTCCTGGCGATCGCCGATCCCATGTCGCCGAGTCCGAGCACGGTGACCTGGCCCGCGGCACCTTCGGCAGTCGTTGTCATGTCGTTCCTTCCCGAACCACGATCGAGCTTTTCGCCGATCCGACTGCGAGCAGCCTCCAACTTCCAGCAAAGTCGAGGTCAAGAAGAAGGTCGATCGGGTTTTCCGCGCACCTGCGACGCCGCGTGCCAGGATGGGGCCATGCTGGACGAGCCCGACCGCACCGACCGGCAAGCTGCTCAGCGAAGACGCACTCCGCCGCAGCGCCGGCTGAGCGCCCGGCCGCTTCGGGGCGTTCGGCGGGCTCGCTACGAGGTGACGACCACTCCGCCGATGCCGGTGCGCTCGGCCGGGGTGCCCACGAGTTCGACCGTCACACCGGCGCGGACGCGTTCACCGAAGACGTCGACGATGGCGTCGGTGACTCCGGCGACGAGGCGGGCGACGATCTCGTCGGCGTCGGGTCGGCTGAAGGCCGCTTCCCGGATGCCGAACGTGACGCTCGGCGCGGGTGCTTGTGCGGGCTTGCCGCCGATGCCCCACCGGTTGGGCGGCATGCCGATCAGCCGCACGACCGCGATGCTCCGGGCCCACTCGCCGTAGACGGCGACGATCGCATCGGTCAGCTTCTCGATCAGCTCGGTCTCGCGGCCGGTCAGGTCGCTTTCCAGCACGTGGACGTCGAGGTGGGGCACAGCACCCTCCGAGGAATGTTTGGAAGCAAATTGAATTTGGAAGCAAAGCTATTGGGAGGCCGTGCGGATGTCAACGCCTGACGCCACCGATGACGCGGTCAGGGAGTTGCTCCTGGTGATGCCGAGGCTGGTCGGCAGGATCAAACGCCTGCCGCTGCCCGAACAGCTGAGGTCGCTCGACCTGGCGCCGAGGCATCTGTCGATGCTGTCCCTGCTGCTGCTCGACGGGCCGTTGACCGTCTCGCAGCTCGCCGGAGCGCTGGGGGTGGCGCCGACCACGGTGAGCCTGATCGTCAGCGAGCTGAGCCGCAAAGGCGTCCTGGTGCGGCACGAGGACGACGCCGACCGCCGTCGGCGCATCATCGACATCAGCCAGGACAGCCGCCCGGCCATCGCCGAATGGTTGTCGCCGGGCGCCCACGCGTGGCGGCACGCGCTCGAACCGCTGAGCCCAGCGCAGCAGCGGACGTTCGTCGACACCTTGCTCAGGTACGAGGAGGCCTTCGCCGCGACGAAGACGGAGCCGGAGGGCGACTAGCGGAGCAGCGGACCCGGGTGCGGCCGAAGCGCTGCGTGCGACGATGGGCCCATGCCGAAGAACCTCAACCTGACCGGTGACGCCGAGGCCGACAAGTTGCTCAGCGATGACCCGTTCGCGCTGCTCACCGGGATGCTGCTCGATCAGCAGGTGGCGATGGAGGTCGCTTTCGCCGGACCGAGGAAGATCGCCGAGCGGATGGGCGGGTTCAGCGTCACCCGGATCGCCGAGTCCGATCTGGACGAGTTCGTCGAGCTGTGCGTGCAGAAGCCCGCCATCCACCGGTACGGCGGGTCGATGGGACGCCGGGTGCACGCGCTGGCGCAGTACGTCGTCGAGCACTACGACGGCCGTACCGAGGCGATCTGGACCGAGGGCGACCCGGACGGCAAGGAAGTCCTCAAGCGGCTCAAGGCGCTGCCCGGCTACGGCGACCAGAAGGCGCGGATCTTCCTCGCGCTGCTGGGCAAGCAGCGCGGCGTCGAGCCTGCCGGGTGGCGGGAAGCCGCCGGGGCCTACGGCGAGGACGGCTCGCGCCGGTCGATCGCCGACGTCGTCGACGAGCAGACCCTCAACGAGGTCCGGGCCTGGAAGAAGGAGCAGAAGGCCGCCGCCAAGGCCGCCAAGGGCTGATCGAAAACCCGTCGACGCTGTTTCTCCCGGGCGGTTAGCGTGGGCCCGTGATGGACGAGCAGCGGCTGGTGCGGATTTCGAAGTACCTGGCCAAGCACCTGAGACACCAGCCGGAGCGGATCGGCGTCGAGCTCGACGCGAACGGCTGGGTGGACGTCGAGGTGCTGCTGGCCGCCGCTGCCGCGCACCGGTTCCCGATCTCGCGGGCGGAGCTGGCCGAGGTCGTCGCGAGCAACGACAAGCAGCGCTACGTCATCGACGGCGACCGGATCCGGGCCAGCCAGGGCCACTCGGTCCCGGTCGACCTCGACCTGCCGGTCAGCGAGCCGCCCGCGTTCCTGTTCCACGGCACCGTCGGCCGCAACCTCGCCGCCATCCGGCAGGAGGGGTTGCGGCCGATGGGCCGCCAGCACGTCCACCTCTCCACCGACCGCGAGACCGCGCAGCGGGTGGGAGCGCGGCGCGGCAGGCCCGTCGTCCTGGCGATCCGCGCGGGCGCGATGCACGAGGCCGGTCACGAGTTCCGGGTCAGCGCGAACGGGGTCTGGCTGACGGCGCACGTCGCGCCGTCGTTCATCGACTTCCGGGGCCCGTGAGCGCACCGCCGGGCGCTCACGGGCGCGGGTATCAGGCCGCTGCCGCGCCGGGGCGCTGGTAGCGGTCGACGTACTCCTGGTCGGAGAGCTCGGCGATGGCGTACATGATCTCGTCGGTGATCGAGCGCAGCACCGGCAGCGAGCTGTCCAGCCCCGAGTAGCGCTTGAAGTCCAGCGGGTCGCCGAAGCGCACCGAGACCGGGTGCAGGCGCGGGATCTTCTTGCCGCGCGGCTGGAGCTTGTCGGTGCCGGTCAGCGCCACCGGCACGACCGGTGCGCCGGTGCTCAGCGCGAGCCGCGCGACGCCGGTGCGGCCCCGGTACAGGCGGCCGTCAGGGGAGCGGGTGCCCTCCGGGTGGATGCCGAACGCGCCGCCGGCGCGCAGCACCTTCTCCGCGGCTTCCAGCGACTCCTTCGCGGCGCGCCCCTTGCCCCGGTCCACCGGGATGGCGCCCCAAGTGCTGAACAACCACTTCATCAGCGCGCCCTTGGCGCCGGTGCCCGTGAAGTACTCGGCCTTGGCCAGGAACGCGACCGGGCGGGGCAGCACCAGCGGGACGATGAAGCTGTCGAGCACGGCGAGGTGGTTCGGCGCCAGGATCACCGGACCGGTGGTCGGCACCTTGTCCGCGTCGATCACAGTCGGCCGGTAGATCGTCCGCGCCACCGCGCCGACGACCCGCTTGCTCACCGCGTACAGCATTCGACCTCCACGTATTGATCCCGTCCGAATCTAACCGGTCGAGGTTTCGCGCGTGCGTCGTGCCGGTCAACCTCGGGACCGGAGCTCCGACTTCGCGCGGCACCCAGGGTGTTGGCGGCGGCGATCGAGTGGGAGCATGGAAGTGGAGGTGGCGTCGTGAACAGCTCACATCGTGACGACTCCCCGGTGCTGATCACCGAGGCCCAGCCGTCCTTGGACGATCAGCAGGCGCTGCGTCGCCGCAAGTACGCGATCATGATGGCCAGCCGGGTTCCGTGCCTGGTGCTGGCCGCCGTGGTGTTCCAGGTGTGGCAGCTGTGGTGGTTGTCACTGATCATCCTGGCCATCTCGATCCCGCTGCCGTGGATGGCGGTGCTCATCGCCAACGACCGGCCGGTGCGCAAGAGCGAGAAGGTGAGCCGGTTCCGGCACTCGCACCACGCGCTGGAATCGCGGGAGCACCAGGTCATCGAGAGCTGACCGGCGCGGGGCGGAACCGCCCGGGCCGGTCGTGCGGCATCATTGGGACATGAGCACGATGACGCTGCCGGAGACCGATACCCGGACCGAGACCACTGATCAGACCAGTGACGACCGTCCGGAGATGTTCCACTACGTGCAGAAGGACAAGATCGCCGAGAGCGCGGTCATGGGCACGCACGTGGTGGCGCTGTGCGGTGAGGTGTTCCCGGTCACCAAGTCGCCGAAGCCGGGTTCGCCGGTCTGCCCGGACTGCAAGGAGATCTTCAACTCGCTGCCGCCCGGCGGCAAGGACTGACTCCGCACCGCTGCCGCGCGGTGGTACCGGAGCCTGTTCGAGCGGCGGAAACCGCGGGCAGGTTCTCAGCCACCGCGCGGTTCGGTCTGCTTGTGCGGCGGTTCCGGCAGCGGCACGCCGTTGCGCGGTAGCTCCGCCGCGTCGTCGTCCGGCTCCTCGCGCGGGGCCGGTGCACGTGCTTCGGGCGCGACCGGCTCTTCCGGCGCGGTGTCCTCGGCCTGGCCGTTGCGCCACGCCCGGTAGCCCTCTTCGGTGTGCATGCGCTGTTCGAGGCGCCGCATCTCCAACCGCCGCCACCGGCGCCGCTCCCGGCGCGTCATCTTCGCCGGGTACATCTCCTGGATCGCGTTGTTGAACTGCGCGCCCATGATGATCGCCAGGCCGATGAAGAACGCGAACAGCAGGAACGCGATCGGGGTGGCCAGCGCGCCGTAGGTGTAGCCGGTGCCGGTCACCCACGTGATGTAGAGCCGCAGGCCGATGCTCGAGCACAGGAACAGCAGCATCGCCAGCAGCGCGCCGGGCAGCCCGCGGTGCCAGGGCAGCTTGCGCGGCACCGCCACCTTGTACAGCGTGGCCAGCGCCACGACCAGCCCGAGCGCGGTCGCCGGGTAGTAGAAGATCTGGATCAGCCAGGCGATGTCGTCCTGGTAGTCCCGCGGGAACACCGTCGGCAGCCAGTCCGGGCCGAGCGCGATGACCGGCAGCCCGAACACCGCCAGCACCAGGCACACCAGGTAGAGCAGCAGCGCGAAGATCCGCTGCCACACGCTGTTGCGCACCAGGTACTGGTTGTAGGCCATGGTGATCGAGTCGACCAGCGAGGCCAGCGCCGACGACCCGGCCCACAGCGACAGCAGGAAGCCGACCGAGACGATCTCGCCCTTGCCCTTGGTCAGGATGTCGCCCACCGTCGGCCCGATGATCTCCCGCACCACGTTCTCGGTGAACACGGTCCGGGAGAAGGCCAGGATCTTGTCGTGCACCGCGTCGACGACCGACGGGCCGAACCAGTCGCCGAGGAAGCCCAGGCTGCCCAGCAGGCCGAGCAGCAGCGGCGGCATGGACAGCGTCTGCCAGAAGGCGGCGGCCGCCGACTCGGAGAAGATGTTGTCCCACCAAGCCTTGTCCAGGGTGCGCGCGATCAGGCGCAGTGGCCCTCGTCGCACCGGGGCGTCCCGTGGTGCGGCGGCTGCACTGCGCCCCCGGCTTTCTGGCGAACTCGGCGAACCCATGGCACCCATAAGGATGCTGCATCGGTCCCGGCGATGAGCGTCGACCCGGAAAAACGGTGTGTCGCATTCGTCTCCACGGCCTTGCCGGTGGAGATCGAACCGCGGAGGTAAGCTGCACGGCGGCCCGCAGCGAGTTGACCGATGTCGGAGTGGGCGTTCGCGGGGCGGTGCAACGACTCGCCCTCGCCATTCAGGTAGGGGAGACCTAGGAAGGAGCGGCGAGCCGGCGTGTCCGAAGCGCAACTCGACAATCCCGTCCGATCAGTGCTCAGCGAAGCCCCGCAGGCTGCTTCCCGACCGCTCCGCGCGTGGCAGCGCAGAGCGCTCACCAAGTATCTGTCGACCAAGCCGCAGGACTTCCTGGCCGTCGCGACGCCGGGCGCGGGCAAGACCACCTTCGGACTCCGGATCGCCGCGGAGCTGCTGGCCGACCGCACGGTCGAAGCCGTGACCGTCGTCGCGCCGACCGAGCACCTCAAGCACCAGTGGGCGCTGGCCGCCGCCGGCGCGGGCATCGCGCTGGACCCGAACTTCCGCAACGCCGACGGCATCACCTCCAGCGACTACCAGGGCGTCGTCGTCACCTACGCGCAGGTCGCGGCGCACGAAGCCCTGCACCGGGTGCGCACCGAGCGCCGCAAGACGCTGGTGATCCTCGACGAGGTGCACCACGCCGGTGACGCGAAGTCCTGGGGTGACGCGATCCGGGAGGCCTTCACCCCGGCCGTGCGGCGCCTGTCGCTGACCGGTACGCCGTTCCGCAGCGACGACTCGCCGATCCCGTTCATCAGCTACGAACCCGACGCCGACGGCTCGCTGCGCAGCCGCCCCGACCACGCCTACGGCTACTCGGACGCGCTCAACGACGGCGTCGTCCGGCCGGTGGTCTTCCTGGCCTACTCCGGCGAGGCGCGGTGGCGCACCAGCGCCGGTGACGAGTTCAGCGCCCGCCTCGGCGAGCCGCTGACGGCCGAGCAGACCGCCCGGGCCTGGCGCACCGCCCTGGACCCGTCGGGCGACTGGATCCCGGCCGTGCTGCGGGCCGCGGACACGCGGTTGGCGCAGCTGCGCAAGGGCGGCATGCCCGACGCCGGTGGGCTGGTGATCGCCACCGACCACGTCACCGCCAAGGCCTACGCCAAGGCGCTGCAGCAGATCACCGGCACCGAACCGGTAGTGGTGCTCTCCGACGACCCGCAGGCCTCCGGGCGGATCGCCGAGTTCTCCGAGTCCGACGACCGCTGGATGGTCGCGGTCCGGATGGTCAGCGAAGGCGTCGACGTGCCGCGGCTGGCCGTCGGCGTGTACGCCACCAGCGCCTCGACGCCGCTGTTCTTCGCGCAGGCCATCGGCCGCTTCGTGCGATCCCGGCGGCCGGGGGAGACGGCCAGCGTCTTCCTGCCGAGCGTGCCGGTGCTGCTGGAGCTGGCCAGCCAGCTGGAGACCCAGCGCGACCACGTGCTGGGCAAGCCGCACCGGGAGAAGGACGGCTGGGACGACGAGCTGCTCGCCCAGGCCAACCGCAAGGAGGACGAGCCCGGCGAGGAGGAGAAGGCGTTCACCTCGCTGGGCGCCGAGGCCGAGCTGGACCAGGTGATCTACGACGGTTCGTCGTTCGGCACCGCGGCCTTCAGCACCTCCGAGGAGGAGCAGGACTACCTCGGTCTGCCGGGTCTGCTGGAGCCCGACCAGGTGCGGGCGCTGCTGCGGCAGCGCCAGTCCCAGCAGCTCGACGACGTCGCCAAGCGCGAGGCCGAGGCGAAGGCGGCCAAGGCCGCCGAGCAGGCCGAGCAGCGCGCGAACGCGAAGCCGCAGAGCGTGCAGGAGCGGCTGCAGAAGCTCCGCAAGGAGCTGAACACCCTGGTGTCGCTGCACCACCACCGGACCCGCAAGCCGCACGGCAAGATCTACAACGAGCTGCAGAAGTCCTGCGGCGGCCCGCCGACGGCGATGGCCACGATCGAGCAGCTCGAAGAGCGCATCGCCACCCTCCGCTCCTGGTAGGGCTCGACCGGCTCCTCGCCTTCACGCGTGGACGCGGCTGCGGAGCAGCTCCGCGCGACGCTCGCAGCCGCGCACCTCGCTCGGGCGGAGCTCGGTCGAAGCGTTGCGGGCGGAGCACGACTCCGGAGTCAGCGCGAACCAACTCGCCCAACACGTCCACGGTCTGATGTCCGGTGCGCGCGTTGGAGGGCGATCGGAGCGGGACGGCACCCGCTGATCGACGAGCGCCACGAATGGCTCGGATCCCGCCGGAACCGTAACCCGCCCCGAACGGCGCAGCGCGATCGGTTCTGCTGGCCGGTCCGGTCTCCTAGGGTCGGGGCCATGGCTTTCGACGTGGAGAAGGTCCGGGCGCAGTACCCGGCGCTGGCCGATGGCAGGGCGTGGCTGGACGGAGCGGCGGGCACGCAGGTGCCGCAGCCGGTGATCGATGCCGTCACCGACGCCTACCGGGTCGGGATGTCGAACGTGGGCGGTCCGTACGCGTCCAGCCGCCGGGCCGGCGGGATCGTCGCCGAGGCGCGAGCGGCGGTGGCCGACCTGGTCGGGGCGCGCGATCCGGCCTGCGTGGTGTTCGGCCCGAGCATGACCGCGCTGACCTACCGGTTCGCCGCGGTGCTGGCCGACGGCTGGCGGCCCGGCGACGAGGTCGTGGTGACCCAGCTGGACCACGACGCCAACGTCCGGCCGTGGATCCAGCACGCGCAGCGCGCGGGCGCGTCGGTGCGGGTGGCGGAGCTGGATCCGGCGACCGGTGAGCTGCCCGCGCAGCGCGTCACCGATCTCATCGGCGAGCGCACCAAGCTGGTCGCGGTCACCGCGGCGTCGAACGTGCTGGGCACCATGCCCGACCTGCGCACGATCACCGACCGGGCCCGCCAGGTGGGCGCGCTCTCCTACGTCGACGGCGTGCAGCACTGCCCGCACGCGCACGTGCAGCTCGCGGAGCTCGGCGCGGACTTCTACGCGACCAGCGCCTACAAGTGGGCGGGACCGCACCTGGCCGCGGTGGTCGCGGGGGACCCGTGGTCGCTGGAGAACCTGCACCCGGACAAGCTCAAGCCGTCGCCGGACACCTCACCGGACCGCTTCGAGCTCGGCACCAACCCGTTCGCCGCCATGGCAGGCGTCGTGGCCGCGGTGGAGCACCTGGCCGGGCTGGATTCCGACGCCGACGGCAGCCGCGCCGACCGCCTGGCGGTCTCCCGGCGCGCTGTGGTCGCCCACGAGGAGGCACTCGCCGGAGTGCTGTTCGACGGCATCGCGGCCCTGGACGGTGTGGTGCGCTACGGCGCTCCGCAAGGCCCGTGCACGCCTACGGCCTTCTTCGGCCTTCCCGGCGCGGAACCCCGGCAGGTGGCCGAGCGGCTGTCAGAGCGGGGTCTCAACGTCTCCCACGGCCATTCCTACGCGTGGGAGGCCGTGCACGCCCTGGGCATCGGTCCGCAGGGCGGGGTGCGCGCGAGCCTGTCGCACTACACCGACGAATCCGACGTCCGCCGCCTCCTCGAAGCCCTCGCCGACCTCACCTGACACCCGAGGCCCGATCGGCAACAGCAGTCGCGCCTGTTGCTCGGCCAACCGCACCGCCACGCAAGGTGGACCTGGAAACCCTCGAAAACGGGCCGTGCCCCCGCAGGAAGCCTGCGGGGGCACGGCCATCTCGTCTGACGGGTGTTTACTGCTCGTCCTGCTGCAGGTCGGCCTGCACGTCGCGCAGCCCGGCCTCGTACGCGCGGGCGTGGTGCCCGCAGAACAGAAGCTCCCCACCGGATGGCAATACGGCGCGAAGCTTGGCAGCGGCCCCGCAGCGGTCGCAGCGGTCGGCGGCGGTCAGCTCGGGGCGGGTGAGCGTTCCCGGCATAGTGATCTCCCTCCGTCCCGGCGTCGGAAACATCCGACGCCCTCGATCCTGCTACGACCACCGGTGGCCCACTGGCTGCGGGGTCGGTGCTCGTGGCTCCACTCTTCCAGACGCTTGGGCCGTAGTCAGTGTTCCCGCGCCGACCGGCGACGGTCGTCACCATTAAGCACCCGGTTGCAGCAGCGTCGTGCGCGGAACGTGATCGAATCCGCGAAAACCCTTGTGACTAGGGAAAATGACGGCGCCGCCGCGATCAGCGCGAAGTCCGGTGTTGATCTGATTCCGGACATTCGGTGTTTCAGATCACAGAACGGGCGCTGTCCGATGCGCGCCGTTTCCGCTGGAAGCGAACAGCGAATCCCATCAGTCGGACCGCTCGAGCCGCCGAATGGACGCCCCGGTCCGGGGTCGAACAGCAGCGAGGGCCGTCGACCGGGTGGTCGACGGCCCTCGCCGGGTCCTGCTGATCAGTCCAGGTAGTCGCGGAGCACCTGGGAGCGCGACGGGTGGCGCAGCTTCGACATCGTCTTCGACTCGATCTGCCGGATCCGCTCGCGGGTCACGCCGTAGACCTGGCCGATCTCGTCCAGCGTCCGCGGCTGACCGTCGGTCAGGCCGAAGCGCAGCCGGACCACGCCGGCCTCGCGCTCGGACAGCGTCGCCAGCACCGACTGCAGCTGGTCCTGCAGCAGCGTGAACGACACCGCGTCGACCGCCACCACGGCCTCGGAGTCCTCGATGAAGTCGCCGAGCTGGCTGTCGCCCTCGTCGCCGATCGTCTGGTCCAGGGAAATGGGCTCCCGGGCGTACTGCTGGATCTCCAGCACCTTCTCCGGGGTGATGTCCATTTCCTTGGCGAGCTCCTCGGGCGTGGGCTCGCGACCCAGGTCCTGGAGCAGCTCGCGCTGGATGCGGCCGAGCTTGTTGATGACCTCGACCATGTGCACCGGGATGCGGATGGTGCGGGCCTGGTCGGCCATGGCGCGGGTGATGGCCTGCCGGATCCACCAGGTGGCGTACGTGGAGAACTTGTAGCCCTTGGTGTAGTCGAACTTCTCGACCGCGCGGATCAGGCCCAGGTTGCCCTCCTGGATCAGGTCCAGGAACGCCATGCCGCGGCCGGTGTAGCGCTTGGCCAGGCTGACCACGAGCCGGAGGTTGGCCTCCAGCAGGTGGTTCTTGGCGCGCTCGCCGTCCCGCACGATCCAGCGCAGGTCGCGCCGCATCTGGGTGGTCAGCTGCTCGCCGGTCTCCTCGATCTGGCGGATGCGCTCGGCGCCGTAGAGGCCGGCCTCGATGCGCTTGGCCAGCTCGACCTCTTCCTCGGCGTTGAGCAGCGCGACCTTGCCGATCTGCTTCAGGTACGCGCGCACCGAGTCGGCGGAGGCGGTCAGCTCGGCGTCCTTGCGCGCCTGGCGCAGCGCCTCGGACTCCTCCTCGTCCCAGACGAAGTCACCGGACTCCTTGGAGTCCTCGTCCGGGACCGGCTCCTCCGGGATCTCCACCTCGACCTCGGCCAGGTCGCCGACGTCCGGGGAGGTCAGGTCGGTCTCGATCGGTTCGTCGATCTCCATGCCCTCGCCGCTGCCCTTGGCCGAAGCCGACTTGGTCGTCTTCTTGGCCGGGGCCTTGGCGCCCTTCTTGGCCGCCGCGGGCTTCGTGGCGGTCTTGCGGGTCGTCGACTTCGCACCCGTCGAGCTCTTGGTGCTCTTCCGCGCGGCGGTGGTCTTCGGCTGCTCGGAAGAAGCAGCCGCCTCCGAAGCTGGGGTGGCCTGGGACTGGCCCGACTCGGACTGGGCACCGCCGGCTGCGGCGGAGCTGGAGCGTCGGGTTGCGGTTTCTGCGGCTGCCACGTACGCCCTTTCGCGACGGTCGATCAGGGCTGGCCGGAGGGCGCGAAACCTCGGCCGCCAAAGGTCGGGGAACAACCCACCGGATTCCAGTCCCTCCGGAAAGGGGAGAACACCAGGTGATATCGGTGTTTTCGCCTTGTCGAAGGGCCTCGATCCGAGCGGGCCGTGTTCCATTGTAACTGCGATGCGGGGGTGCGGTTCCGCTGCAAGGCGGAGTCCGCGTGCCCCATCGTGTGCTAGGCGACCGTCAGGTCAGGCGTTGCCGCTGGTCGCAGCGGTGGCGGCGCCGACGATGCCCGCGTCGTTGCGCAGCGCGGCGGCGACGACCGGAGTTCGCGTCTCCAACAGCGGAATCCACTTGTGACCCTTCTTGCTGACCCCGCCGCCGGCGATGATCAGGTCGGGCCACAGGAACTGCTCCAGCGCCTGGACGTACCGGGTGACCCGCGGGGCCCACTCCGGGTAGGACAGGTCGAGCTCGTCCTTGACCGACGCGGCGGCCTGCGTCTCCGCGTCGTGGCCGTCGACCTCGATGTGGCCGAACTCGGTGTTGGGCACCAGCCGGCCGTCGATGAACATCGCGCTGCCGATGCCGGTGCCGAAGGTCAGCACCACGACCAGCCCGCGGTGCCCGGCGCCCGCTCCGGCGCGCATCTCGGCGATCCCGGCGGCGTCGGCGTCGTTGAGCACCACGACGTCCTCGCGGGCCCGGCCGAGCCGCTCGGCGAACAGCGCCTGCGCGTCGGTGCCGATCCAGCCCTTGTCGATGTTCGCCGCGGTCAGCGCGGTGCCGTCCTTGACGACGCAGGGCAGCGTGATGCCGACGGGGCCGGTCCAGGAGAACTTGTCGACGATCTCGGCCACCGCATCGGCGACCGCGGACGGCGTCGATGGCTGCGGGGTGGGAATCCGCATGCGCTCCTCGGCCAGCACGCCGCCTTCGATGTCGACCGGACATCCCTTGATGCCGGACCCGCCGATATCCACGCCGAAACCGCGGGCAGTCCCCATGGCCGATCCTTCCTATTCGATTCAGATCGAGGTGTGCAGACCTTAACCGGGTTGTGTTGCGATGTGGGCGTGGGATTGGCAACTGAAGTAGACGCAATGGCGTTGCGCGAGGTCGCGGTGCAGATCGCCCGCGAAGCCGCACAACTGGCCCGCACCGTGCGTGACGATGCTGTCACGGATGGTGTTGACACGAAGAGTACCGAAACCGATGTCGTGACAGCCGGTGATCGCGCGGTGGAGCGCTTGGTCCGCGAGCGGCTCGCCGAGCTGCGGCCCGGCGAATCGGTGCTGGGGGAGGAGGAAGGCGGCGAGCGGGCGCTCGAAGGGCTGCGCTGGGTCGTCGACCCGATCGACGGCACGGTCAACTACCTGTACGGGTTCCCGTGGTACTCGGTGTCGCTGGCCGCGCAGCTCGACGGGCGTTCGGTGGCCGGTGCGGTCGTCGAGCCGGTATCCGGGCGGGTCTGGAGCGCGGCCACCGGGCACGGCGCGTTCCTGGACGGCCAGCGCCTGCGCGTCTCGGCCGCCGACCGGCTGGACCTGTCGCTGATCGGCACCGGTTTCGCCTACGACGTCGACCGCCGCAAGGCGCAGGCGGCGGTGGTGGGCCGGTTGCTGGGGCAGGTGCGCGACATCCGCCGCGCCGGTGTGGCGTCGCTGGACCTGTGCGCGGTCGCCGCCGGCTGGCTGGACGGCATGTACGAGGTCGGCCTGAAGCGGTGGGACTGGGCGGCAGGCGTCCTGATCGCCGAGGAGGCCGGTGCCCGGCTGCGGCTGCCGGAGCGCGGCAGCGCGGACGGATTGGGCGACGAGATGCTGATCTGCGCCACGCCGGGCATCGCCGATGCGCTCACCGAGGCGCTGCGCGAGGCCGACGCGGGCCAGGTCTGACCGGCGGTTCGGGCGCGCGGGCCGGTGGAGGCCGGATCGCGCGCCCGGCGCTCAGCAGTGCACGTCGCGTGCCTTGGTGAGCAGTTCCTCGTCGATCTTCGGCGGCGTGACCTCCTGGTTCGCGCCGCCCTGCTGATCGCGCTGCGGCACCCAGTTCTCCAGCTCCTGGAGCACCTGCTTGGCCGCCGAGGTGGTCTTGATGTCGTCGAACTTCGAACCCAGCGCGAAGTCGACGGTGGCGTCCGACCGGTCGTCGCGGACCAGCTGCGCGCACGGCGCGATCAGGCTCAGCGTGCGCGCCGCGCTCACCCCGGCGCCGCCGAAGCGGATCTGGCCGTGGCACTTCAGGTCGTAGTTGACGTAGACCGGGTCGTTGTCCGCGCCGCCCTCGGCGAAGCCGAGGCTGCTCAGCTCGTCGCTGACCAGCGTGGCCTGCCTGCTCTCCCCGTTGCCGTTGAGCACCCGGACCTGCACGTCCTGCGGCGGGATGGGGCCGGTGGAGTCCAGCGCGTCGCGCGCGAGCATCTCGCCCAGCGGCACCTGCTCGGTCGGCTCCTCACCGGCGGCCGGTGCGGCGGTCGGCGGGGTCGGCGGGTTGCAGGTGGTGGCGGCTTCGATGTCCTGCACGGAATCGAAGACGCGGGTCCACAGGAAGCCGGCCGCCACCACGAGGCAGGCCAGCACCAGCAGAGCGGGCAGTGGCCGACGGCGCCGGTACCCGGCCCGTCGTCCCCCCCTTGCACCAACGGCTGCCACGTCCCGCCCCTCCCTGGAAGCTCCTCATCCGTGCACTGGATCAAGCCTATGCGGAGAAGTCCCGTCGTGCGGTGCCGGACGGCCTTGCTGTGTCGCGACCGACGCCGCACCGGTGCTGAATCGATGTGGTCCGGGCGAACAACCAGCGCACGGCATCGCGGGGCCGGGGAACGGGCAACCGGTGGCATCGGCGAGGGGCCGCGCCGGTTTGATCTTCGGGAAGCCGCGGATGCAGTGAACACCACACCTATGGGTGACCTGATGCATGTGCGGATTCGCCATGAGCTACCCTCTCGGCGCCTCACGGAGTGCCGGATGAGGCAAGTCGCTCATAACGGGGGAACTGAACACGTTGCAGGGCGAGACCACGATCACTGCGCCGCCGGGCACAAATCCTGGTCCTGGAACGTTTACCAGCGGCACACCATTGCAGTCTCCACAAACGCAGGGGTGAATCAGGATGGCGACCGACTACGACGCTCCGCGCCGGGAGTCCGAGGACTTGGCAGAGGACTCGCTGGAGGAGCTGAAGGCGCGACGCAACGATGCGCAATCGGGCGTCGTCGACGAGGACGAAGGGGCGATCGCGGAGAACTTCGAGCTCCCGGGCGCTGACCTGTCCGGCGAGGAGATGACCGTCAAGGTCCTCCCGAAGCAGGCGGACGAGTTCACGTGCGCGAGCTGCTTCCTCGTCCACCACCGCAGCCGACTGGCCGAGACGAAGAACGGCCAGCTGATCTGCCGCGACTGCGCGGCCTGAACATCGGGCGGACGTCGACGAAACCGGGGAGTGGCTGGGCACACGCAGGGCGTGTGCCCAGTTGTCTTTTGCACCGCCCGGTCCCGCTCAGGCCTTGCCCAGCGCCTTGACGAGCTCCGCGGGCCGCCGGGTGCTGACCACCCAGTACGGCGTGGGGTCGTCCGGATCGTCCAGCCAGATCCGCACCGAGGTCCGGATCGAGGAGCGGTGCACCATGAACGCGGCCGGATCCAGGTCCGGTCCCAGCGCCCGGCGCTGCTCCTGCGGGGTGATGATCTCGACCTCGTCGACGAACCGCAGCGGCAGGTGCGCATCGCCCACCCACAGCTCACCGCCGTTGACCTCGACCTTGGTCCGGCCCAGCCACAGCGGGATGGCGATCGCCAGCGGCACCAGCACCGCGTACGGCAGCCACGCCCGGATTCCCGGGTAACCCATGTGCACCTGCGCGGCCATCAGCACGGCGCCGATCAACGGCAGCGGCCAGGACCACCAGGCCGCGTACAGCCGCTCCCGGAACACCGGGCGCTCCGTCGAGTTCGCCTGACCGGGCAAGTCGCCGGTCGTGCTGGCCGCTTCTACGCTTTCCGACACCTCTTCAGGGTAGTCTCGCCGCCCGTGTCGAACGTGAAGGTCCTGCTTACCCGACTTGACCCCGATGTGCCGCTGCCGTCCTACGCCAAACCCGGCGACGCCGGAGCGGACCTGGTGACGACCACCGACCTGGTGCTCGAACCCGGCGAACGCGCGGTGGTGGGCACCGGCATCGCGCTGGCGCTGCCCGAGGGCTACGCCGGTTTCGTGCACCCGCGCTCCGGACTGGCCGCCAAGGCCGGGTTGAGCGTGGTCAACGCGCCCGGCACGGTCGATTCCGGGTACCGCGGTGAGATCAAGGTCTGCCTGATCAATCATGATCGGGAAGACTCGCTGTCGTTGCGGCGCGGCGACCGCATCGCGCAGCTCGTCGTGCAGCGGGTCGAGCACGCGGTGTTCCAGGAGGTCGACGAGCTGCCCGCGTCGCAGCGGGGCGCCGGGGGCTACGGGTCCACCGGCGGGCACGAGGTGCTGGCGGTCTCGGGAACCGAGGCCGGTCACAGGACGGAGGGCTGAGGGGATGTTCGGATTTGGCCGCGGTCGGGGCAAGCGCGCCGACGACGTGGTTGAGGAGTCGGCGGAAGACGAGGCCGTCCCGGAGCGCGGGCCGTTCGACGAGAGCGAGGCGCCGAAGGACGAGGTCGAGCGCCTCGACCTGGGTTCGGTGCGGTTGCCGGTGCCCGAAGGCGGCCAGCTCCAGGTCGAGGTGGACCCGGCAGGCCCGGTGCGGGCGGTGCACGTGGTCACCCCGGTCGGCCGGCTGACCGTGAGCGCCTTCGCCGCGCCGCGCAGCGACGGCCTGTGGCGCGAGGTCAGCGGCGAGCTCGCCGAGCAGCTGCGCAAGGACGGCGCCCGGGTGCACACCGAGGAAGGCGAGTGGGGCACGGAGCTGGTGGCCGACTCGCCGAAGGCGGCGCTGCGCTTCATCGGCGTGGACGGCCCGCGCTGGCTGCTGCGAGGGGTCGCGGCCGGTCCGGCCGAGACCGCCGAGGAGTGCGCGAAGCTGCTGTACGCGGTGCTCGACGAGACGATCGTGGTGCGCGGCACCGACCCGATGCCGGTGCGCACCCCGCTGCCCATCCAGCTGCCGGAAGCGATCCTGCGGCACATCCAGCAGGCGCAGCAGGCCCAGGGCAACGGCCAGGCCGCGCAGTGACCGGGCTCGGGCGCCGTCCCGCCGCGGGACGACGTCCGAGCCTCCGCCAGCCGCAGGTGGCGGTGGTTGACCCGGACGAGTTGATCCGATCGAGCGATCATCTTCTCAATCGCGCCGGGGGCGCGACCCTGCGCCGATCGGCCGCTACGCTGGTGGTGCACGGGCTGCGCGAGTCGAGCCCCGAGGGCGCACAGGAGCGCTAATGAGCAAGAGCGAGGGCGGCTACTGGCGTCGCCTCGTACGGCGCTTGACCAGTGACGTCGCCGAGCTGGACGCCGACGACCTCTCGGAGCGGTCGCAGGCGGGCGGGGCGCAGCGGGCCAGCGACTGCAAGTGCGGCCAGGAGGCGGTGGTGCTCGGCCGGGTTCGCAGCGTCGGGCTGTGCCCCAAGGCGTCGGCACCGACGCTGGAGGCCGAGCTCTTCGACGGCACCGAGGACGTCACGCTGGTGTGGCTGGGCCGCCGCCGGATCGCAGGCATCGAACCGGGCCGCACCATCAAGGCCCGTGGCCGGATCGCGGATCGCGACGGTCGCAAGGTGCTTTACAACCCCTACTACGAGTTGCAGAACACCGCATGAGCGAACGCGACGCAGCGGCTGCCGGGCTGTCCGCCCAGGACGCGGCCGAGAAGCAGACGGACGACGACGGGCAGCGCGCCGCCGGTGCCGAGAACACCTTGCTGGAGCAGATGGGCGGGGTCAGCGGCCTGGCCTACTCCGCGGTGCCGATCGTGGTCTTCGTGCTGGTCAGCTCCTTCACGAGCCTGATGCCGGCGATCTGGTCGGCGATCGGCGTGGCGGTGGCCATCGCGATCTTCCGGCTGGTGCGCAAGGAGCCGCTGCAACCGGCCATCTCGGGCGTGATCGGGGTGGCGGTGTGCTCGTTCATCGCCTACCGCTCCGGGGACGCCAAGGGCTTCTTCCTGCTGGGCATCTGGACGAGCCTGATCTACGGCGGGCTGTTCCTGGTCTCCGTGCTGGCCCGCTGGCCGCTGGTGGGCGTCGCCTGGTCGGCGCTGAACGGGCTGGGCTTCTCCTGGCGCAAGCAGCGGCGCGCGCTGCGCGGGTACGACCTGGCCACGCTGGCGTGGGTCGCGGTGTTCGGCGCGAAGTACGTGGTGCAGCAGTGGCTCTACGACGCCGACCAGACCGGCTGGCTGGCGTTCGCGCGGATCGCGATGGGCTACCCGCTGACCGGTCTGGCGCTGATCGTCACGGTGTGGGCGATCCGGCGCGCGGCGAAGGTCGCGGAGCAGGAGAAGGCAGCCGCGGAGTCGACCGCGGTGAGCCCCAACCCGTCGGTCGGCTGAACCGACTTCTTCCCGAACCTCCCGACACGCGTCTTCCCGAACCTCCCGACACGCCGATGCCGTGTCGGGAGGTTCTGCGATTTCAATGGAACTTGCGCGCACCGTCGGCGTGTCGAGTCCGCGACACGCCGACAGTGCGTCGGGATCTACGCAATTTCAATGGAAATCAGACGTCTGATTTCCATTGAAATTGCGGTGTGTCCGCGGGACCGGGTCAGGTGGCCTGGTCGTGGATGACGGCCCGGATCTGCTGCTCGACGTCCGCGGTGGCCACGAAGAGCAGCTCGTCGCCCGCCTCCAGCGGGTCGTCGGCCTGCGGCACGATGACCCGGCCGCCGCGCAGGATGGTCACCAGCGCCGCGTCCGCGGGCAGCTTCAGCTCGCGGACCCGCCGCCCGGCCAGCGGCGTGCCTTCCGGCAGCGTCACCTCGACCAGGTTCGCCTGGCCCTGGCGCAGCGTCATCAACCGCACCAGATCGCCGACGTTGACCGCCTCCTCGACCATCGCGGCCAGCATCCGCGGCGTGGACACCGCGACGTCGACGCCCCAGGCCTCGGTGAACAGCCACTCGTTGAGCGGGTCGTTGACGCGGGCGACGACCCGGCGCGCGGCGAACTCGGTCTTCGACAGCAGCGAGACCACCAGGTTCACCTTGTCGTCGCCGGTGGCCGCGATGACCACGTCGCACGACTCCAGCCCGGCCTCCTCCAGCGACGCCAGCTCGCAGGCGTCGGCCAGCATCCACTCGGCGCCGGGGATGTTGCGCGGGTGGTAGTTCTGTACGCTGCGCTCGATCAGCAGGACCTCGTGGTCGCCTTCGAGCAGCTCCCGGGCGATGGACTGGCCGACCGCGCCGGCGCCCGCGATCGCGATGCGCATCACTCGCTCTCCTCGGGTGTGCGGCGGGCAGCCGCCGTGACGTCGGTGACGGTGCCCGACAGCGCGGCCACGTAGACCGCGTCGTCGGCCTGGACGACGGTCCTGGCATCCGGCAGCACGCCGTTGCCGAACCGCATGATGAACGCGACCCGCGCGCCGACGGCGGCCTCCACCTCGGACACCCGGTGCCCCACCCACGCCTCGTGCAGCGGCAGCTGCAGGACCGCGACGGTGCCGGACGGCTCCCGCCACGCGGTGGCCACGCCCTCGGGCAGCAGCATCCGCAGGAACCGGTCGGTGGTCCACGGGACGGTGGCCACCGTGGGGATGCCCAGCCGCTGGTAGACCTCGGCGCGCTTGGGGTCGTAGATCCGGGCGACCACGTGCTCCACGCCGAAGGTCTCGCGGGCGACCCGCGCCGAGACGATGTTGGAGTTGTCCCCGTTGGACACCGCCGCGAACGCCGCGGCCCGCTCGATGCCCGCTTCGACCAGGATGTCCCGGTCGAAGCCGTTCCCGGTGATCTGCGTGCCGCGGAAGTCCTTGCCCAGGCGGTGGAACGACTGCGGGTCCTTGTCGACCACCGCCACCGTGTGGTCGAGCCGCTGCAGGGCGGCGGCCAGGGACGACCCGACCCGGCCGCAGCCCATGATCACCACGTGCACGAGCTTCGTCTCCTCGTTGCGGGATGTGCGCGACGATCTCCCGATCGTCTGCCGACGGTACCCGGACGGCGGCGGCTCCGGGGTGCGACCGCCGGTTCCGGGCTGCTGCACGGTACCGGTTGGGGTGCCGGTCCGGGCAGGGGTGGCCCCGGGATGTGACCTGCCAGCAAAACGGACGACCGAACCACCCGGTCGGCCGGTGTTTGCGCTTACGCTCTGTGCCGTGTCCAAGCTCGCAACCGCGGCGAAACGGTTGATCGTCGGTCGCCCGTTCCGCAGCGACCGCCTCGCGCACACGCTGCTGCCCAAGCGCATCGCGCTCCCGGTGTTCTCCTCCGACGCCATGTCCAGCGTCGCCTACGCCCCCGAAGAGATCCTCCTGGTGCTCTCGGTGGCGGGCCTGTCCGCGTACGCGGTGAGCCCGTGGATCGGGCTGCTGGTCGCCGTGGTGATGATCGCGGTGGTCGCGTCGTACCGGCAGAACGTGCGCGCCTACACCTCCGGAGGCGGCGACTACGAGGTCGCCACCGTCAACCACGGCCCCCGGTGGGGCCTGGTGGTGGCCAGCGCGCTGCTGGTCGACTACATCCTCACCGTCGCCGTGTCGATCTCCTCGGCGGCGGCCAACATCGGCTCGGTGATCCCGTTCGTGGCCGAGCACAAGGTGCTGTTCTCGGTCGGCGCGATCGTGCTGCTGACCGCGATGAACCTGCGCGGTGTCCGGGAGGCGGGCTCGATGTTCGCGATCCCGACCTACGCGTTCCTCATCGGCGTTCTTGGCATGATCGTCTGGGGCCTGTTCCAGACCTACGTGCTCGGTGCGGACCTGCGGGCCGAGAGCGCTGACTTCGGGCTGGTGGCCGAGGAGAGCCAGATGGCCGGGGTCGCGTTCGCGTTCCTGGTGCTGCGCGCGTTCTCCTCCGGCAGCGCGGCGCTGACCGGTGTCGAGGCGATCAGCAACGGCGTGCCCGCGTTCCGGAAGCCCAAGTCGCGCAACGCGGCGACCACGCTGGCGCTGATGGGCTCCTTCGCCGTGATCATGTTCCTGGGGCTGCTGTGGCTGGCCGGCATCACCGGTGCCGTGATCGCCGAGGACCCGGCCCACCAGCTGATCGGCGCCCCGGAGGGGTACCACCAGAAGACGCTGGTCGCGCAGCTGGCCGAGGCGGTCTTCGCGGGCTTCCCGCCGGGCGTGTGGTACCTGGTGTTCTTCACCGGTCTGATCCTGGTGCTGGCGGCCAACACCGCGTTCAACGGCTTCCCGGTGCTCGGGTCGATCCTGGCGCAGGACCGGTTCCTGCCGCGGCAGCTGCACACCCGCGGCGACCGGCTGGCGTTCTCCAACGGCATCGTGTTCCTGGCCGTCGGCGCGGTCGTCCTGGTGGCCGCGTTCGACGCCGAGGTCACCCGGCTGATCCAGCTCTACATCGTCGGCGTGTTCGTGTCGTTCGTGCTCAGCCAGAGCGGCATGATCCGGCACTGGAACCGGAAGCTGCGCACCGAGACCGACCCGCAGGCCCGGTCGCGGATGCGGCGGGCGCAGGCGATCAACGGCTTCGGACTGGTGATGACGGCCAGCGTGCTGGTGATCGTGCTGATCACCAAGTTCACCCACGGCGCCTGGATCGCCATCGCCGCGATGGCAGGCATCTACGTGCTGATGACCGGCATCCGCAGGCACTACGACCGGGTGGCCGAGGAGCTCAAGCGGCAGGAGGCCGACGCCGTGCTGCCTTCGCGCAACCACGCGCTGGTGCTGGTCTCCAAGCTGCACCTGCCGACGATGCGCGCCATCGCCTACGCCCGCGCCACCCGCCCCGACGTGCTGGAGGGCGTCACGGTCAACGTCGACGACGGCGACACCCGGGCGCTGACGGCCCAGTGGGAGGCGGAGAACCTGCCGGTGCCGCTGAAGGTCCTGGAGTCGCCGTACCGGGAGATCACCCGGCCGCTGCTGGAGTACGTCAAGCGCATCCGCCGGGACAGCCCCCGCGACGTGGTGACGGTGTTCATCCCGGAGTATGTGGTGGGGCACTGGTGGGAGCAGCTCCTGCACAACCAGAGCGCGCTGCGGCTCAAGAGCCGGCTGCTGTTCCAGCCGGGTGTGATGGTCACCAGCGTGCCGTGGCAGTTGGAGTCCTCCGACCGGATCCGCCAGAAGAAGAAGCAGCAGCTGGCCTCGATGCCCGGCGCCACCCGGCGCGGGCTGGGGGCCAACGGGAAGGGAAACGGTGACCGGAAAACCGGACTGGACCGGTAGACGGCTCGAGGTCGAGGTGGGCGCCGTGGCGCACGGCGGCCACTGCGTGGCGCGGCACGAGGGCCGGGTGGTGTTCGTCCGGCACGCGCTGCCCGGCGAGGTCGTGGTCGCGGAGGTCACCGAGGACGCCGGGGGAGGGTTCTGCCGCGCGGACGCGGTCGAGGTGCTGACCCCGGCCGCCGGGCGGGTGGACCCGCCGTGCGAGCTGGCCGCCATGGCGCGCGGCCGCGACCGCTGCGGAGGTTGCGACTGGCAGCACGCCTCGGGTGAGACGCAGCGCGAGCTGAAGGCGGCCGTGGTGGCCGAGCAGTTGCAGCGGATCGCCGGGATCGATTGGCCGGTGCGGGTGCGCGAGCTGCCCGGCGGGCTGCTGCGCTGGCGCACCCGCGCGCGGCTGGCGGTGGACCGCCGCGGCAACGCCGGGTTCCGGGCGCACCGCAGCCACCGGGTGATCCCGGTTGCGGACTGCCCGATCACCGCGGCGGGCGCGATGGACGAGGTCACCGAGCGCCGCTGGCGCCCGGGCGCGGAGCTGACCGTGGTCGAGGACTCGCTCGGCGAGGTGCACGTGACCGCGGTGGACCACAAGCCGCAGCGGCGGCACGCGCGCCCGGTGGCCCGGCACGTCCGCGGCGGGTCGGTGGCGCACGAGTCCGCCGCGGGCCGCGCGTTCGACGTGTCGGTGCAGGGCTTCTGGCAGGTGCACCAGGCCGCGCCGGACGTGTTCAGCGAGACCGTCGCGCGGCTGGCCGAGGTGCCCTCCGGCGGCGTGGCGTGGGACCTCTACGGCGGTGTCGGGTTGTTCGCCGCGGTGCTCGCCGAGCAGGCCGGGCCGACCGGCTCGGTGCTGCTGGTGGAGTCGTCCAAGCACGCCGTGGAGGAGGCGGTGGCGAACCTGCGGGAGTTCCCGCAGGTGTCGTTCCGCGCGGGCACGGTGGAGCGGGTGACCGAGGACGAGGACCTGCCGGTGCCGGACGTCGTGGTCCTGGACCCGCCCCGCAAGGGCGCCGGGCGCGCCGTGGTGGACGCCATCGCCGATCGCCGCCCGTCGCGGATCGTGCACATCGCCTGCGATCCGGCGGCCCTGGCCCGCGACGTGGGCCTCTACGCGGAGCGCGGCTACCGCCTGCGGGAGCTGGAGGCCTTCGACGCCTTCCCGATGACCCACCACATCGAGTGCATCGCGCTGCTGGAGGCGGCCGAGGAGTGACCGGTCGCGGGCGTGGCCGCCCGACGGGTGCCGCCCGGTGGTGTCGTGGTGGCCCGGACCCGGCACGACGAGCAGCGCCGCCGGTCGATCCGATGTCCTGAGCGCCTCGACGCCGGTGGGTGCTGACGGTTCGAGGATGGGAAACGGCGAGATGACACAACGCGAACACCTGCCGGAGGTGCTGCCCGCCCCGCCCGAGTCGGGGACCGAGGTGCGCGCCGTGCCGGGGAACCCCGGCACGGCGGCGGAATCCGTGCCCGGGCGGCGTCCGGTGGCGATGCTCTCGGGCGGGCTGGCCGTCGTGGTGCTGCCCGCCCTGGCGCTGCTGCTCGCCGCGCCCGCCGCACCCGGCTTCATCCTGGTCTGGGCCGCGGTGTGGATCGGGATCGCCGCGGTGTGCTGGCTGCTGGACCAGCGGACACCGCGCCGCTGGCCGGGGTGGGCGCTGCTGGCCGTCGCGCCGCCGGTGGTCGCCGACCTGATCTTCGCGGCTCCGCTCGGCCTGCTCGGACTGGCTGCGCTGGTCATCGCGCCGCTGGTGGCGCGGGCGGCGTCCCGCCGGTGCACCGCGCTCGCGGCCGACCTCGCCGAGCTCGACGTGGAGACCGTCCTGCCCGCGGGCACCGCGCGGCTGCGGATCGGCCGGGACCGGGTGGTGCTGGTGCGCGGCGCCATCGCCGGCGGCGGGCACGTCGACCACGCGCTGCCGCTGGCGGAGCTCTCGCTGGCCCAGCCCGGCGAGATCACCGCGGCGGAGGCCCGGTGGCCGCTGCCCGGCGGTGTCGACGTCCGGCTGCGGCGCGGGCCGGCGGTGCGGCTGGTCGCCGGGAACCAGCAGTGGGTGCTGCCGGTCGAGGACCCGCGGTTGGTGGCCGACATCGTTCGTCGTCGCGGCACAGCGGCGTGGTCGCAGCGCACCGGTCCGCAGGACCTCGGTTCCTGGCGCGCGCTGCACGAGTGGGCCGTCGCGCGCACCACGACCTACCGCCACGGCGGGAAGAAGCAGGCGTACCCGGCGTTCCGGGCACCGGTGGGCTTCCTGGCGGCGATCCTCGGCACCGGGCTGCTCGCCACTGCCGCCGGCCGGGCGCTCACCGATCCCGGTGTGTGGACCGTCGGCGCCGTCGCGTCGGTGCTCGGTGGCTACTTCGTCGTGGCGTGGCTGCGCGTGCGGAAGCGGCTGGAGTTCGCCGAGCTCCAGAAGCTGCCGCCGCACAGCCCGCCGTGGGGCGACCGGCGCCCGGATTTCGCCCCGACCCCGGAGTGGCGGCCCTGGCGGTGAATCAGTTCGGGCCCTTCGGCATGAACGCCGGTGGGGGCGGTGACGACGCCCACAGCGTCGGCGGCCGCGCGTCTCGCCCTCCGCGCCGCGCGCCGAACGTCGGCACCAGCGGCCTTCCGGAGGTACCGGAACGCGTCCGTTCTGGTGAGAACGCGGGTGCGCACCGCGGCCGGGCGCCCGGGAGTCCGCTCCGTAGACTGGGCGGACCATGCATCGCGGCGGAGCCGGGCAGCCAGTCCGGTCCCAGCATGCGAATGAACCCGACCAGCACGATGAGTGAGGTGGAGTGGTGACGCTGCTGGGGTCCGTGAGCAGTCCGGCCGACGTCCGGCGCCTTAAACACGCTGAGCTGGCGCAACTGGCCGACGAGATCAGGAAGTTCCTGATCGAGAAGGTCTCGCGCACCGGTGGTCATCTGGGGCCGAACCTGGGCGCGGTGGAGCTGACCCTGGCCGTGCACCGGGTGTTCGACTCGCCGCGCGACGCGGTCGTGTTCGACACCGGGCACCAGGCCTACGTGCACAAGATCATCACCGGCAGGCAGGGCGGCTTCGACCAGCTGCGCAAGCGGGACGGCCTGTCCGGCTACCCGTCGCGCGCCGAGAGCGACCACGACCACGTGGAGAACAGCCACGCCTCGACCGCGCTGTCCTACGCCGACGGCATGGCCCGCGCCTACCAGCTGCGCGGTGAGCAGCGGCACGCCGTGGCGATCGTCGGCGACGGTGCGCTGACCGGCGGGATGTGCTGGGAGGCGCTGAACAACATCGCCGCCGACCAGGAGCGCCCGGTGGTGATCGTGGTCAACGACAACGGCCGCTCCTACGCCCCGACCATCGGCGGCCTGGCCGAGCACCTCGCCGCGCTGCGGCTGAACCCGAGCTACGAGAAGGCGCTGGAGAGCGGTCGCCGCACGCTGCGCAACCTGCCCGTGGTGGGCCGCTCGCTCTACACCGGCCTGCACGCGGCCAAGAGCGGCATCAAGGACGCCTTCGCCCCGCAGGTCATGTTCTCCGACCTCGGCATCAAGTACCTGGGTCCGGTGGACGGCCACGACATCCGCGCGATGGAGCACGCGCTGCAGATGGCCAAGTCCTTCGGCGGGCCGGTGATCGTGCACGCGGTGACCCGCAAGGGCAACGGCTTCGCCCCGGCCGAGAACGACCAGGCCGAGCAGATGCACCAGGTCAAGGTCATCGACCCGGAGACCGGCCTGCCGAAGAAGCCGGCCCCGAAGAGCTGGACCGACGTCTACGCCGACGAGCTGGTGAAGATCGGCGCGGAGCGGCCCGACGTGGTGGCCATCACCGCGGCCATGCTCGGCCCGACCGGGCTGCGCAAGTTCGGCGAGGCCTACCCGGACCGCTGCTTCGACGTCGGCATCGCCGAGCAGCACGGGATGACCGCGGCGGCCGGACTGGCGATGGGCGGGCTGCACCCGGTGTTCGCGGTGTACTCGACGTTCCTCAACCGCGCCTTCGACCAGCTGCTGATGGACGTCGCGCTGCACAAGCAGGCGGTGACGGTCACCCTGGACCGCTCCGGCATCACCGGCGACGACGGCGCCAGCCACAACGGCATGTGGGACCTGTCGATCCTGGGTCTGATCCCGGGCATCAAGGTCGCCGCACCGCGCGACGCGGTGACGCTGCGCGAGGAGCTGCGCGAAGCGGTGGCCGTGGAGGACGGGCCGACCGTGGTGCGCTTCTCCAAGGGATCGGTGATCGAGGAGGTCCCGGCGGTCGAGCGCGTCGGCGGCGTCGACGTGCTGCGGCGCGGCCAGGGCGACGTGCTGCTGGTCGCGGTCGGCGCGTTCGGTCAGCTGGCGGTGGCGGCGGCCGAGCGGCTGGACGCGCAGGGCATCGACGTCACGGTGGTCGACCCGCGCTGGGTGGTGCCGGTCCCGGAACAGGTCGTCGAGCTGGCGGCCCGGCACCGGCTGGTGGTCACCCTGGAGGACTGCGGCAGGCACGGCGGCTTCGGCTGGGCGCTGGCGGCCGCGCTGCGCGACGCGGAGCTGGACGTGCCGCTGCGCGACCTGGCGGTGCCGAACCGGTTCCTGGACCACTCCTCGCGCGAGGAGGTGCTGGCCGAACTCGGCCTCACCGAGCAGGACATCGCCGCCCGGATCACCGGCTGGCTGGCGAAGTTCGGCGGCCCGCGGGTCCCGCTGCGCGTCGCCGACCGCCCGGCCGCCAACGGCTGACCGCCGCCTGCGGACCACCTGCGCAACTTCCATTGAAGTTGGATGTCCAATTTCAATGGAAGTTGCGCGCCGTCGGCGTGTCGGGGCCCGACACACCGACGGGTGCGCAATTTCAATGGAAATCAGCTCTTCGATTTCCATTGAAATTGCCTGCCTCCGGAGGGGTTGATCGCGTCGGGGGTTCGCGGGGGGTGCGTTGTGGCAGGGTGAAGGCGTGCGAATCCTGGTCGTCGAGGACGAGAAGCCGTTGGCCGACGCGGTCGCCCGGGGGTTGCGGCGGGACGGGATGGCCGTCGACGTCGCCTACGACGGCGAGAGCGGTCAGGAGAAGGCGTCCATCACCCGCTACGACGTCGTGGTGCTCGACCGCGACCTGCCCGGCATGTCCGGCGACGAGCTGTGCCGGCAGCTGATCAACTCCGGCGCGCTCACGCGGGTGCTGATGCTCACCGCGAGTGGCACGGTCGCCGACCGGGTCGCCGGGCTGTCCCTGGGCGCCGACGACTACCTGGCCAAGCCGTTCGCCTTCGCCGAGCTGGTGGCCCGCGTGCGGGCGCTGGGTCGGCGCGCGACGCCTGCCCAGCCGCCGCTGCTCACCGCGCTCGATCTGGAGCTGGACCCGGCGCGGCGCACGGTCCGCCGCGGCGACGGCGAGATCGAGCTGACCCGCAAGGAACTCGGCGTCCTGGAGGTCCTGCTGTCGGCGGGCGGCGCGGTGGTGAGCTCCGAGGAGCTGCTGGAGCGGGTCTGGGACGAGAACGCCGACCCGTTCACCACGACGGTGCGGGTCACGATGATGACGTTGCGCAAGAAGCTGGGCGAGCCGGGCATCATCGAGACCGTGGTCGGCTCCGGCTACCGCGTGCCGTCGGCGGGACGCGCCGAGCACGCGCGGGACTGACCGGATGTGCACCTCCGGCCGGTCGTTCTCCCGCCGCGGCCCCGGCCTCCGGCTCCGCCTGACGCTGCTGTCGACCGGGCTGGTCGCGGTGGTCAGCGGCCTGCTGCTGTGGCTGGGCTGGGTGCTGGTGGGCAACGTGGTGGCCGCGGTGCCGCAGCTGCCGGACGGCACGGTGGTGCGCGTGCACGGTGTGGACGTGCCCGCGCCGCTGCTGGGCGAGGCGCTGCGCGACTCCGCGCGCCAGCAGGTCCTGCTGATCGGCGGCGGGGCCTTCGTGGCCGTGGTGCTGGCCGCCGCGCTGCTGGCGTGGACGGTGACCGGCCGGGTGCTGCGCCCGCTGCACGAGGTGACCGCGACCGCGCGGCGGCTCTCGGCGGAGTCGCTGGACGAGCGGATCGCGCTGAGCGGCCCGCGCGACGAGGTGGCCCGCCTGGCCGACACCTTCGACGAGATGCTCGACCGGTTGCAGGCGGCGTTCGACTCCCAGCGCCGCTTCGTGGCCAACGCGAGCCACGAACTGCGCACGCCGCTGTCGGTGATCCGCACGGAGCTGGAGGTCACGCTGTCGGACCCCGACGCCGACGAAGCGGAGCTGCGCCGGATGGCCGAGGTGGTCCGCGAGGCCACCGCGCGCGCGGAACGGCTGGTGGAGGCGCTGCTCCTGCTGGCTCGCACGGAAGGCGTCGAACTGGCGGTGCGCGAACCCGTGGACCTCGCCGAAGTGGTGGGGCGAGCGCGGCGCGCGGTGGAACCCGAGGTCCGCCAGCGCGGATTGCGGGTGGAGTGCAGCGGCGAACCGGCTTTCGCGGTGGGCGACCCGGCGCTGCTGGAACGGGTGGCGGGAAACCTGCTGGAGAACGCGGTGCGGCACAACGCCGACGGCGGCTGGGTGCGGATCTCCATCGGCAGCGATCCGCGGTGGACGACCCTGCGAGTGGCCTCCTCGGGGCCGAGAATCCCGCCGGAGCAGGTGGAATCGCTCTTCGAACCGTTCCGCCGGGCAGGCGTCGAGCGAACCGCCCGCAGCGGAGCGGGCCTGGGCCTGTCCATCGTCCAAGCGGCGACGAAGGCCCATCACGGCCGGGTCAGCGCCGAAGCCCTGCCCACCGGGGGCCTGGCGGTCACGATCCAACTCCCCGCCGCGCCCTGACGGATCAGGTCGAGAGCCGCAGCGATGCCACGTCGACGTCGAGGGTGACCGGGCTCGAGGCGATGCGCACCGGTCCTTCGCCGAGCGCCGCGGTGCCTTCGCACTTGTACCTGCCGTCGACCAGCCGGTACGCGGCCAGTTCGACGGGGCCGCCGTGGTCCTGGGCGACGCTCCAGAAGTAGGGGACACCGGCCCGCTCGCAAGCCTGGAACTTCTCCTGCTGCTCGCTGGAGGTGTTGCCCGGGGACCAGATCTCGCCGATGAGCAGGACGTTGCCCGGTTGGAACGAGGTGCCGACCGGCGGGGTGTCGAGCACGAGGAAGTCGGGGATGAGCGCTGAGCGGTTGCTGGTGCTGATCTCGACGCCGATGCCACCGACCGCGTAGAGATCGGTGCGCTCAGCGGTGCTGATCGCCTGGTCGAACAGCGAGATGATCCGCTTCTCGGCCCACTGGTGCTGTCCGCTGGGCGGTGGCGTCACGAGCCAGTACCCCTCGATGAGTTCCAGGCGCGAACCGTCCTCGCGGGCCGGGAGCGCATGCCAGTCGGCGATCGTGAAGGGACCCAGTTCGTGCTGGACAAGCGCGGTCACCGGCCATCACCTCATCTCCGTCCGATCCCATCATGGCAGATGAGGCCACCGGACCTCATGCGCGAAGCGGGGCCGGGGCGCTTCTCGCCCCGGCCCCGCGTCAGCTCGCTCCGATCAAGCGGGGACCGATGCCGCGCCCGGGTCGAGGAAGCGCTTGCCGTTGATCTTCTCCGAGATGCCCGCCCGGTCCAGGTACGGCGTGATGCCGCCCAGCCAGAACGGCCAGCCCGCACCGAGGAGCATGCACAGGTCGATGTCCTGCGCCTCGGCGACCACGCCCTCGTCGAGCATGATCCGGATCTCCTCGGCCAGCGCGTTCAGCGCGCGGTCGCGGACCTCCTCGGAGGTCGAGGGCTTGTCGCCCTGCTCCCACAGCGCCGCGACCTCGGGGTCGACGACCTGCTCGCCGGAGTCGTCGCTGGTCCACACCGCGGTCTTGCGGGCCTCGACGAAGCGCTGCATGTTGGCGCTGATGCCGAAGCGGTCCGGGTAGGCCGCGTGCATCGTCTCGTTGACGTGCTGGGCGACCGCCGGGCCGACCAGCTGCAGCAGCACCATCGGCGTCATCGGCAGGCCCAGCGGCTCCAGGGCGTTGTCGGCGACCTCGAACGGGGTGCCCTCGTCGACGGTCGCGATGACCTCGCCCATGAAGCGGGTCAGCAGCCGGTTGACCACGAACGCCGGGGCGTCCTTGACCAGCACGCTGGACTTCTTCAGCTGCTTGCCGACCTTGAACGCGGTGGCCAGCGCCGCGTCGTCGGTCCGCTCGCCGCGCACCACCTCCAGCAGCGGCAGGACCGCGACCGGGTTGAAGAAGTGGAAGCCGACGACCCGCTCCGGGTGCTGCAGCTTCGAGGCCATCTCGGTGATCGACAGCGACGAGGTGTTGGTCGCCAGGATCGCCTCGGCGGAGACGTGCTGCTCCAGCTCGGCGAACACCTGCTGCTTGACCGACATCTCCTCGAACACGGCCTCGATGACGAAGTCGGCGTCGGCGAACGCCGCCTTGTCCAGCGAGCCGGTGACCAGCGCCTTGAGCTTGTTCACCGCGTCCGGCGACAGCCGGCCCTTGGCGGCCAGCTTGTCGATCTCGCCGTGGATGTAGGCCACGCCGCGGTCGATGCGCTCCTGGTCGATGTCGGTGATGACCACCGGCACCTCCAGGCGGCGCACGAACAGCAGCGCCAGCTGTCCGGCCATCAGCCCGGCGCCGACCACGCCGACCTTCTTGACCTCCCGGGCCAGCGACTTGTCCGGCGCACCGGCCGGCCGCTTGGCGCGCTTCTGGGTCAGGTCGAACGAGTACAGCCCGGAGCGCAGCTCGTCGGACATCAGCGCGTCGGCCAGCGCCTCGGTCTCGGCCGCGTAGCCGGCGTCGAGGTCGTTGCCGCGGGCCAGCTCGATCAGCTCGACGGCCTTGGTCACGGCCGGGGAGGCGCCGTGCGTGCGGGCCTCGACGATGCCCTTGGCGCGGGCCACCGCGTCGTCCCAGCCCTTGCCGCGGTCGATCTCCGGGCGCGTCACGGCCTGCTCGCCGTTGATCACGCGGACCGCCCAGCGGATCGACTCCTCGATGAAGTCGGGGCTGTCCAGCAGCTCGTCGAAGATGCCCAGGCCCTGGGCCTTCTTCGGGCTGAGCATCCGGTTCTGGCTGAGCGCGTTCTCGATGATCACGGTGACCGCGGCGTCCGGACCGATCAGGTTCGGCAGCAGCTGGGTGCCGCCCCAGCCCGGGAACAGGCCGAGGAAGCACTCCGGGAACGCGACCATGCCCGCGGACTTCGACACCGTCCGGTAGTGGCAGGACAGCGCCAGCTCCAGGCCGCCGCCCAGGGCCGCGCCGTTGACGAACGCGAAGGTCGGGATCTTCGACTCGGTCAGCCTGCGGAACACGTCGTGACCGGTCTTGGCGATCAGGTGCGCGTGCTCGCGCTCGGTGATCCGGCCGATGCCCGACAGGTCGGCGCCGACGGCGAAGATGAACGGCTTGCCGGTGACCGCGATGGCCGCGGGCTCGGCCGCGAACGCCTCGTCCAGCGCGGCGTTCAGGCTCTCCAGCCCGCCGGGGCCGAAGGTGGACGGCCGGGTGTGGTCGTGGCCGTTGTCGATGGTGATCAGCGCGAGCTTGCCGGACAGGCCGGGGACGTCCACGAGGCGGGTGCGCGCCTTGGTGACCACCTCGTCCGGGAACAGCGCGGCGAATTCGGTCACTGCTCGCCTCCTGCGTTGTAGTTCGGGTTCTCCCAGATGACCGTTCCGCCCATGCCGAAGCCGATGCACATGGTGGTGATGCCGTAGCGGACCTCGGGGTGCTCGGCGAAGTGCCGGGACAGCTGCGTCATCAGCCGCACGCCGGAGGAGGCCAGCGGGTGACCGCAGGCGATCGCGCCGCCCCACGGGTTGACCCGCGGGTCGTCGTCGGCGATGCCGAAGTGCTCCAGGAAGGCCAGCACCTGGACGGCGAACGCCTCGTTGATCTCGAACAGGCCGATGTCGTCGATGCTCAGCCCGGCGCGCTCCAGCGCCTTCTCGGTGGCGGGCACCGGACCGACGCCCATGACCTCCGGCTCGACACCGGCGAAGGCGTAGCCGACCAGCCGCATGCCGACCGGCAGGCCCAGCTCGGCGGCGGTGTCGGCGTCGGCCAGCAGGCAGCCGGTGGCGCCGTCGTTGAGGCCGGCCGCGTTGCCCGGCGTGACCCGGCCGTGCGGGCGGAACGGCGTCTTGAGTCCGGCCAGCGCCTCGGTGGTGGTGCCGGGGCGCGGCGGCTCGTCGGTGGTGGCCAGGCCCCAGCCCTGTTCGGCGGAGCGGGTGGACACCGGCACCAGGTCGGGGGTGATCTTGCCGGCCCGCAGCGCATCGTCGTAGCGCTGCTGGCTCAGGGCCGCGTAGGCGTCGGTGCGCTCCTTGGTCAGCGTCGGGAACCGGTCGTGCAGGTTCTCCGCGGTGGAGCCCATGATCAGCGCGGTCGGGTCGACGATCTTGTCGGACACGTACCGCGGGTTCGGGTCGACGCCCTCGCCCATCGGGTGGTTGCCCATGTGCTCGACGCCGCCCGCGATCGCCACGTCGTAGGCGCCGAAGGCGATGCCGCTGGAGATCGTGGTCACCGCGGTCATGGCGCCCGCGCACATCCGGTCGATGGCGAAGCCCGGGACCGACTTGGGCAGGCCGGCCAGCAGCGCGGCGCTGCGGCCGATGGTCAGGCCCTGGTCGCCGATCTGGGTGGTGGCGGCGATGCCGACCTCGTCGATGCGCTCCGGCGGCAGCTCCGGGTGCCGCCGCAGCAGCTCACGGATGACCTTGACGACGAGGTCGTCGGCGCGGGTCTCGGCGTAGATGCCCTTGGAACCGGCCTTGCCGAACGGCGTGCGTACGCCGTCGACGAAGACCACGTCCCGAACCGCTGGGCGGCTGCGGCTGTCGGCGGGTGCCGACGCAGGTGCGGCCACGGCGTGCTCCTCACTGGCTTGGTGGATGGTGCTCGGCCGGGTCCGCGCGGAGACTACCGACCGGTAACCGCACTCTAGCGCTTATTACCCGCCGGTAACCACACGCCCACCCCTGTCGGGTGTCTCACATGCTGATCGCGCGCCCGCCGACGGTGTCGATCATCCTCGACGTCGGCCCGTTCCGCCGTGGCGGCTCACTCCGGGGCGGGCGCCGTGGCCTTGAGCGCTTCGGCGATGGCCGCCGCGGTCAGCTCCAGCTGCCACTCGCGGGCGCCCTTCTCGCGCAGCAGCGCGGTCACCGCGGCGAGGCTGCGGTCCTCGGGCGGGCTCCAGCAGGTGCGTCGCACCAGATCCGGGAGCAGCAGGTTCTCCACCGGCAGCTGGTTGGCCTCGGCGATCTCCGACAGCGCGGCGCGCGCCGCGGTCAACCGCGCGGCCGCGTCCGGATCGCGGTCGGCCCACCGGTTGGTCGGGGGCGGACCGTCGCTGGCGGAGGCCGGAGCGGGCAGCTCGTCGTTCTCCAGGCGGCGCGCCGAGCGCAGCGCCTGCAGCCACATCGAAGCCCGGCGCCGCTGCTGCCTGCCGCCGAACACCGGCAGCGCGACCAGATCGGCCTCGGTCTTCGGCCCGGCCTGCGCGGCCTGGACGATCGAGGAATCGGGCAGCACCCGGCCCGGTGCGAGATCGCGCTCGCGGGCGAACTTGTCGCGGGTCTGCCAGAGCGCGCGGACCGCGGCCAGCTGGCGGGGATTGCGCACCCGGTGGATGCCCGACGTGCGGCGCCACGGTTCGGCGCGCGGGGGTGCGGGTTCGGCGGTGCGGACCGCCTCGAACTCCTCCAGCGCCCAGTCGAGCTTGCCCTGCTTCACCAGCTCGTCGTGCATCGCCTCGCGCAGCGCGGTCAGCAGTTCGACGTCGAGCGCGGCGTAGACGAGCCAGTCCTGGGGGAGCGGGCGCCGCGACCAGTCGGCCGCGCTGTGCCCCTTCTCCAGCCGGTACCCGAGCATGCGCTCCACGAGAGCGCCGAGCGAGACGCGCTCGAACCCGGCCAGCCGGCCGGCCAGCTCGGTGTCGAACAGCTTCGCCGGGCGCAGGTCCAGCTCGGCCAGGCAGGGCAGGTCCTGCGAGGCGGCGTGCAGCACCCACTCGGTGCCGGCCAGCGCCGGCACCAGCGGATCGAGCTCACCGCCCAGTGCGATCGGGTCCACCAGCACGGTCCCAGCGCCTTCGCGGCGCAGTTGCACCAGGTAGGCGCGCTGGGAGTAGCGGTATCCCGAAGCTCGCTCGGTGTCCACGGCCACCGGTCCGGTGCCCGCGGCGAGCGCGGTCGCGGCGGCGTCCAGCGCCGCCGGCGTGTCCACCACCGGCGGCACGCCGTCGGCGGGTTCGGTCAACAACACCGGTTCCGGGCGGTCGGACCCGACGGTCTCGGGGCTTGCAGCTTCCACGGCTATCAGACCTTACGTGCTTTGGTCCGATCCGTGGGGCCACTCCGACCGAGCTCGTCGGGCCGACCGTTCCGGTACAGGTGCTTCGGCGTCCGGATCAGCGGATCACGCCGGCCCGCATGGCCAGCGCGACCATCTGCGCCCGGTCGCCGGTGCCCAGCTTGCGCCCTATCCGCGACAGGTGGCTCTTCACCGTGAGCGCGGAGAGGTTGAGGGCCTCACCGATCTCCTTGTTGGAACGGCCGTCGGCCACCAACTGGAGAACTTCGACCTCGCGCCCGGACAGCTCGCGAGGGGTGTTGTCCGTCCCCGGCACGCGGGTACCGGCGGCAAGCACCGGCGCCACGCTGGGGTCGGCGTACACCCCGCCGTCGAGCACGCGGCGCACGCCGTCCGTGACCACCATCGGCGAGGCCGACTTCAGCAGGTACGCCTGCGCACCTGCTTGGAAGGCGGCCCGTACCGCGTACGGGTCGTCGGACGATGCGAGCACCACGATCCGCGGCCATCCCTGGCTCCGGAGTTCGGTGACCAGTTCGATACCGGTCCCGTCCGGAAGCCCGAGATCGAGGATCGCGAGGTCGCACGGACCGGTGGCCAGAGCGCGAGCCCTGGCCTCGGCCATCGATGCGGCCTCGTGCACCGTGCCGGCGCCCATCTGCAGCAGCCGGGCGGCGATTGCCTCCCGGAGCAGCGGATGGTCGTCCACCACGAGCACCGTGAACAGCTCTTCCCGCGGGTGCGGGACCATGTTGGCCGGCAAGGTGCCGGCGGGCGTGGTTCGAGCGGCCTGACCTAAGCCGACGGCAGCCACGTCACTACCTCCCTGGAGTCGGTCGTGCCCCCCGACCGGCACCGGGACTCTCGACCAATCAGCCGCGCCACTGATCGACCGAAAGTGGTGTCGTCGGGTGGCAGCGTAACCGCCCAAGCGGGTCAGCGGGACGATCAATCGGGTATCTATCCCGATCGAGTTGTGACCTGACCATGATCACATCGCACTTTCGGGTGACTATCCGCAATCGCCGTAACGTCGGAGCGTGGCTAATCGACATAACATGAATGCGTATCGTGAAAAATTTGCACAATCAACGGTTTCGCGGCCTCTGGCGGAACTTCGCGAATGAAAACGCGGCTTCGGCGTGTCGCGCAGTGGGCTTGTCGCTGCACCTTACGCGCCGCAATCGGCGGATACAGCCGGTGATCGGACCAAACAGGATCAGTCGCGCGGCGCAATGCCGTTCGACGGACGGCCGAGCATCGACACGCCTTCGGGAGGCAGACCCGACGCGCTGGCCATCAGCTCGTGGAACGCCGCCGCGTGCGGCCCCAGGTCGGCGTCGGTGGCCGTCCACGACCCCCGCAGCTCCAGATCGTGGCTGCGGGAGGGGCCTGCGATGTCTCCGAAGCGGGCCGAGGACGTCAGGGTCACCGTGCCGCCGAGCGCGGTCCACGCCGCCCCGGCGCACTCCAGCGCATCGGTGAGCCACGACCAGCCGACCGCGGGCAGCAGCGGGTCGGTGGCCAGCTCCGGGTCCAGCTCGGCCCGCAGGTACACCACGAGCCGCAGCACGCCGTCCCACGCCTCCTGGCCCTCCGGGTCGTGCAGCAGGACCAGTCGAGCGGTGGCCAGCTCACCTGCCGGGCCGTTGGCCTCCGCCGCCAGCGCGTGCGCCCAGGGGGCGAGCCGCTTGGGCGGGCCGACCTCCGAGAGCTCGATCTCCGCTCGCGGGCGGGCCGACGTCAACGTGGCAACTGCCTGCCGAAAAACCTCGGGCGCCGCCGCCATCTCCGTCACGCCGCCGACTCTAGGCGGCCGGGCGCGAGCGGTGGCGGAGGCACGCCGATCAACATCGCGCCGCACCTCGCTCCAGGGGCCCGACCTGCGCCGCCGCGCAATGCCAGTTCGCCGGACCGGGCCTCCGGGCGACATGCGAAGATTGCCGCGCAAGCCCGGTCCGCCGCCGAGGCAGCGCCCGTGCGGTACTCCCGGGATCGATCGACGTACGGACATTGACCCCGATGACGAATCCCGCACCGGTCCCGGCCCGCCGAGACCTCGCCGACGCCCCCTTCCTCGTCGCCGCGCGCGGCGGCACCCCCCGGCACACCCCGGTCTGGTTCATGCGTCAGGCCGGCCGCTCGCTGCCCGAGTACCGCCGGATCCGCGAGGGCGTGCCGATGCTGCAGTCGTGCCTGACACCGGAGCTGGTCAGCGAGATCACCCTGCAGCCGGTGCGCAGGCACGGCGTGGACGCCGCGATCCTGTTCAGCGACATCGTGCTGCCGCTCTACGTCGCGGGCATCGGGCTGGACATCGTCGCGGGCACCGGGCCGGTGGTGGCCGAGCCGGTCCGCAGCGCCGCCGACGTCACCGCGCTGCCGCAGCTGGAGGCGAGCCAGGTCGAGCCGGTCGCCGAAGCGGTCCGCCTGCTGGTCGGCGAGCTGGGGTCCACGCCGCTGATCGGGTTCGCCGGTGCTCCGTTCACGCTCGCCTCCTACCTCGTCGAGGGCGGCCCGAGCCGCAACCACGAGAAGACCAAGGCGCTCATGCACTCCGACCCGAAGACCTGGCACGCGCTGCTGGAGAAGCTCTCGGAGACCACGCTGCAGTTCCTACGGGTGCAGCTGGCGGCGGGTGTCGACGCGATCCAGCTGTTCGACTCGTGGGCTGGCGCGCTGTCGCTGCGCGACTACCGCGAGTTCGTGCTGCCGCACAGCGAGCGGATCTTCGCGGGCGTCGCCGAGATCGCCGACGTGCCGAAGATCCACTTCGGGGTGGGCACCGGCGAGCTGCTCGGCGCGATGCGCACCGCCGGGGCCGACGTGGTCGGCGTCGACTGGCGGATCCCGCTGGACGACGCGGCGGCCCGGCTGCGGGCGGCGGCGCCGGACGCGGGCGGGCCGGTGGTGCAGGGCAACCTCGACCCGGCGGTGCTGTTCGCCGGGTGGGACGCGGTGGAGCGCGAGGTGCGCCGGATCCTCGCCGAGGGCCAGGCGGCGGGCGGGCACATCTTCAACCTCGGCCACGGGGTGCTGCCGAGCACCGACCCGGAGGTGCTGACCCGGGTGGTCGAGCTCGTCCACACCGCGAGCAAGCAGCAGTGATGGCGCCGCGGGTCGCAGTCGTCGGCGGCGGCATCGCCGGACTGGCCGCCGCCCACCGGCTGCGCCGGGAGCTCGGGCCGCAGGCCGAGATCGTGCTGGTCGAGCAGGCCTCCCGGGTCGGCGGCAAGCTGCGCACGGTCGAGCTGGCCGGACGGGCCTACGACCTCGGCGCGGAGGCGTTCCTGGCGCGTCGGCCCGAGGTCCTGCGCCTCGCGGACGAGCTGGGCGTGGCGGCCGACGTCGTGCACCCGGGCGGTGTGTCGGCGTCGGTGCACGCCGGTGGCCGCACGCGGCGCCTGCCGACCGGCACCGTGATGGGCGTGCCCGCCGGCCCGGAGGCGGTGCGCGACGTGCTGTCGGATTCCGGCCTGGCGGCGGTCCGTGCGGAACCGGAGCTGCCGCCGCTGCGGCTCGAAGGTGCCGACATCTCGGTCGGCGAGCTGCTGCGCGGCCGGGTCGGCGACGAGGTCGTGGACCGGTTGGTGGAGCCGCTGCTCGGCGGTGTCTACGCGGGCGACTCGAACCGGCTCGGCCTGCGGGCGACCGTCCCCGCCCTGGCGGCGGCGCTGGACGCGGGCGCGGAGTCGATCACCGAGGCGGCCGCTTCGGCGTTGCCCGCGCCGAAGCCCGGTGCGCCGAAGCTGCCGGTGTTCGGCGCGTTCCACAGCGGCTACCGGCGGCTCATCGACCAGCTGCTGATCGCCGCCGACGCGCGGCTCCGGCTCGGGCTGCCGGTGCGGGGCCTGACCCGGACCGCGACCGGCTGGCGGCTGGAGATCGGCGCGGCGCCGAGCCCGGAGTTCCTCGACGTCGACGGCGTCGTGCTCGCCGTGCCCGCCCCTTCCGCGCGCCGCCTGCTCCAGGACGTCGTGCCCGCCGCAGCGGTCAAGCTCGGCGAGGTGGAGCTGGCCTCCATGATCGTGGTCGGCTTCGCGCTGCCCGCGGACGTCGCGCTGCCCGAGGCCTCGGGCGTGCTGATCGCGCGCGGCGAGCGGCACGCCGACGGAACCCCGTTCACCGCGAAGGCGTTCACCTTCTCCAGCAACAAGTGGCCGCACCTGCGCGGTGCGGGCGGTGAGCTGCTGGTGCGCGGTTCGGTCGGCCGCTTCGGCGAGACCGCCGACCTGCGGCTGGACGACGCGGAGGTGCAGCGCCGGGTGCGGGCCGATCTCGCCGAGCTGACCGGGATCGCGGCGGAGCCGGTGGACTCGGTCGTGCTGCGCTGGGGCGGCGGGCTGCCCCAGTACGGCGTGGGGCACCTGGACCTGATCGCCGACGTGGAACGCGCGGTGGCCGAGCAGCCGGGACTGGCGCTCGCCGGTGCGGCACTGCACGGCGTCGGGGTCCCGGCGTGCGTCGCGACGGGCGAGGCCGCAGCGATGGAGATCACCCGGGCCCTGCTGCGGGGGACACGCCGCGAAGTGGGAACATGAAGCCATGGCGCGGCTGAACTACGACGAGCTCAACGACACCATCCGCTACACCATGTGGTCGGTGTTCCGCATCGAGCAGGGCACCCTGCCGGAGGACCGGGCCAAGGCGGCTCAGGCGACCCAGGAGTACCTGGAATCGCTGGCCGACTCCGGCGTCGTGGTCCGCGGCGTCTACGACGTCTCCGGGCTGCGGGCCGACGCGGACTTCATGATCTGGTGGCACTCCGAGCACATCGAGCAGGTGCAGGCGGCCTACACCGGTTTCCGCCGCGAGACCCCGCTCGGCCAGTCCTCCGAGCCGGTGTGGAGCAACGTCGCGCTGCACCGCCCCGCGGAGTTCAACAAGAGCCACATCCCGGCGTTCCTGGCAGGCGAGGAGCCGCGCCAGTTCATCTGCGTGTACCCGTTCGTGCGGTCCTACGAGTGGTACCTGCTGCCCGACGACGAGCGCCGCAAGATGCTGGCCGACCACGGCAAGGAAGCCCGCGACTACCCGGACGTCCGGGCGAACACGGTGGCCTCCTTCGCCCTCGGCGACTACGAGTGGATCCTGGCCTTCGAGGCCGACGAGCTGCACCGCATCGTGGACCTGATGCGGCACCTGCGCGGCACCGAGGCCCGCCTGCACGTCCGCGAGGAGATTCCGTTCTACACGGGCACCCGGGTCGACGTCGCCGACCTGGTCACCCGCCTGCCCTGACGATTCCCGGGCGGGGTCGCGAGCGATCGCGGCCCCGCCCGGTCATTTCGCCTGCGCGATCTGCTGGGTCGGGGTGTCCGGGGTGGACAGGCTCGCGCTGATGGTGCGCTGCAGGTGCCGGTGCACGCTGTTGAGCTCCTGCCGCAGCCCCAGGACCTGCCTGCTCAGCGCGTCGCCCTCGGCCAGGGTGTCGGTCTCGACCGCGCGCAGCAGCACCCCGAGCTGCCCGTGCAGGCGCTGGTGCACGTCGACGAACCGGACGATCTGCTGCTGGGTCTCCAGCGCCGGCGAGGTGCGGGCCACCGCCTTGATCACGGTCTCCTGCCAGCGCTGCGCGGTCTGCCGGTAGTGCCGGTCGGCGGCCACCCGGTAGTGCGGCGCGACCTGGCCGTCCATGGCGGTGCGGATCAGCTCCTGGCTGCTGTCGACGAGCTCGCGGGCGCTGGTGGTCACCGCGTAGGCCCACTCCCACTGCTCGGTCTGCGTGCTGGTCTGGCGCTCCTGCCTGGCCTCCTCCAGCTGCGCCTGCGCGAGCTTGATCTGCTCCCACGCCCGCTCGGCCTGCGCGCGGGCGTTGTGGGCGGCTTTGGTCGACTGCTCCGCATGAGCTTCGGCGGCGGCCACCAGCCGGCGCATCGCTTCGGTCCGCTGCACGGCCGCGCGGGCCTCCCGACGAGCCAGCCACAGCTGCCAGCCGGCGATCCCGACGGCCACGATGGCCAGCCCGGCCGCGATCCACGTGACCAGCTGCTCCCAACTCATGCGCCAAACGCTGACACAACACCCCGATCGGCTGTTCCGGGTAGGAACAATCTCACGTTGCGATTCCGCAACTGGAGGTGTTCGCACCCCGCTGCCGAACCCGCCGGGGACCTCGACGTGGACGTCCAGCTCGGTCTCGGCGGCGGGCACGTCGAACGTCCGATCAGGTGGCGGGCCCGGCCGGGCGGGTGCCGGGTACCGCTGGTCAGAGCCCGGTGACCTCGCGGTCGTCGTACGCCGCGCGGGCGGCGTCGATGTGGCCCCGAGGTCGGGCTCGGCACCCACATCGACGACGTCGTCGGCCTGATCGAAGGCGAGCGCCTCGACGACCTCGTGCTCGTCGGGCACAGCTACGCCGGGATGGTCATATCGGGAGTCGCTCACCGAGTCCCGAAGCGGATCGCGCACCTGGTGTTCCTCGACGCGATGGTCCCCGAAGACGGCGAAACCGCTGTCGACGTCCAGCCGATCACCAAGCAGCTCATCGACCTCGCCGTGGACGGCTGGCGGATTCCGCCGATGCCGGAGCAGCCGCCGCCGCTCGGCTTGTTCGGAGTCACCGATCCCGACGACCTCGCCTGGTTGCGGTCGATGCTGTCGGACCAGCCGGTGCGGTGCCTCCAGGAGCCGGTCCGGTTGGACGACCCGGCCGCGCGCGCGATCCCGCGCACGCCCATCCACTGCGTCGGACGCCGGCCGGCGGGCATCACCCGGCGTCCCGTCCCAGCGGGCGAGCGGGTGCGGGAACTGCCGACCGGCCACGACTGCATGATCACCATGCCCGCCGAGCTCACCGGGCTGCTGCTCGAGGCGTGGGCAGCCCGCTCGGACCGGTGAACGGGTTCAGTCCTCCGGCACCAGGCGGACGGCGATGGAGTTGATGCAGTAGCGCTGGTCGGTGGGGGTGGCGTAGCCCTCGCCCTCGAAGACGTGTCCCAGGTGGCCGTGGCAGGACGCGCACAGGACCTCGGTGCGGCGCATGCCGAGGGAGTTGTCCTCGCGGAGGATCACCGCTTCGCTGTCGGCCGGGTCGTAGAACGACGGCCAGCCGCAGTGCGACTCGAACTTGGTCTGGCTGCGGAACAGCTCCGCCCCGCAACCGCGGCACTCGTAGACCCCGGTGGTCTTGGTGTCGACGTACTCGCCCTGCCAGGCCGGTTCGGTGGCGGCCTGGCGCAGCACCGCGTACTCGTTCGGGCTGAGCTGCTCGCGCCACTCCTGGTCTGTCTTGCTTACCTTCGGGGTACCTGCGACCGGATCCATGCTTCCACGCTAATGCGTGCCGAGATCAACTGCACTGCCGCGTCCGCGCGAGGAGTCGAACACCACCGCGGTTCAGCCGGCGAAGGTGTTGAAGACGAAGACGAGCGCGTTCCAGACCGTGGACAGGACGCCGAGGAGGATCAGCGCCACCACCAGGACGGCCACCACGCGGCGGTGGCCGTTGGCGCGGTTGGCGCTCTGGGCGAAGTCGTCCACTCCGCGCAGCATGCCCTCGACCGTGGCGTCGGAGTTCGGGCGCTGCATCCGGTCGCGGTGCTCCGCGAAGGCCTGGACCTCGGGATCGGCCGGGTCGAGCCCGTCGAGTTCGTCGCCGAGGCGACCGTTCCGGTCCTCGGGTTCACCGCGCTCCACCGCATCACCGTAGCGCCTCCCGGGCGCGCCGCGAACGATCTGCCGGGTCCGTCGTTCGTGGGTACGCTGCAGGCCGCTCCACTTAGGACAGGAGGCGCCGATGAGCGCGCAGCCAGCGGACCTGTTCCGGCCAGAGCTGGACGTCGCAGCGCCTGAGCGGCAGCGGCGCTGGACCGTCCTGCTGCGGTTCCTGTTACTGATACCGCACTTCGTCGTGCTGTGGTTCGTCTCGATCGCGGCCGCGGTGGTGCTGATCGTCGGGTGGTTCGCCGCGCTGGTGCTGGGGCGCCTGCCGGACTGGATCTCCGGGTTCCTGGTCCTCTACGTCGGGTACCAGGCCCGGGTGTCGGCCTCCCAGCTGCTGCTCGTCGACCGCTATCCGCCGTTCCTGGTGGACCAGCCGGACCACCCGGTGCGGGTCGAGCTGCGGCCGGGCGAGCTGAACCGGCTGGCGGTGCTCTTCCGGATCGTCCTGGTGATCCCGGCGGCGATCCTCAGCGCGATCGTCGCGCACGGCTGGGCGGTGCTGGCGTTCTTCATCTGGCTGATCGTGCTGGTGCTCGGCCGCACGCCGCGCCCGGTCTTCGACGCCACTGCTGCGGTGCTGCGCTTCGGCTTCCGCACCAACGCCTACTTCTACCTGCTCACCGGCGCTTACCCGCGCTACCTGTTCGGCGACGCGCGGGCCGAGGAGAACCCACCGCGCCAGTCACCCGGCACGCGCCCGCTGGTGATGTCCGAGGGCGGCCGGGTGCTGCTGGTCGTGTTCATCGTGCTGGGCGTGCTCGGCCTTGCGGGCAACGGCGCCGTCCAGACGACCTACCCGCCGTTCGAGCAGGACCAGCACGAATACCAGTACGCGCAGCCGGAGTGAGGCTCCGGGCACCGGGTCAGACGACGGCTTCGGGCCAGCGGCGGAGGATCTCCTCGATCGTCTGCTCCGGCGTCTGGCCGGAGGTGTCCAACCACAGGCCCAGGCGCGGGGTCTGCTCGTGCAGCACCGCGTTCAGCTCGGCGATGGCCCAGGTGTCGTAGGCGGTCTTGCCGCGGCCCGCCTCCCGGTCGGCGATCGCCTCGACGTCCGGGGCGAGCACGACCACCAGCAGCGGACGGCTGTGGATCTGCTCGACCAGCTCGGCCAGGTGCTCGCCGAGCACCACGTCCTGGGCGACGACCGCGAAGCCCTCGGCGAAGTAGGCGTCGGCGGTCTGCGCGGTCAGCCGGTGCCGCAGGCGGAGCTGGCGCAGCGCCTCCTCCGACGGTGGTGCGGACATCTCCTCGCGGCCGCCGACGACCATGCGGCGGAAGGTGTCGCCGCGCAGGTGCACCGAGCGCGGCAGGCGTTCGGCGATGCCTTGCGCGATGGTGGACTTGCCTGCGGCCTGGATGCCGGTGATGAGCAGGATGGCGCGGTCGAGCACGGTGCTCCTTCGGTCGGAGGAGTCGATCATGCCACCGGTCGCCCGATCCGTCGCCCGGATTTCCCGGCGACTACGGATTGCAATGGGTGCATGGTTGCTGATCAGCTCGTTGGCGGATACCGGTTCGCTCGGCCAGCGGTGTCGGCGTTGCTCCGTTGGCGAGCACCATCGCAACTGCCGGAATCACCCACGAAGCGGGAGGCCACCATGGTCCGCACCGAAGTCGAGCGCGCTCCGCAACCCCAGGGCGGCTGCAGCTGCTGCGGCAGCTGCAGCGGTCCGTCCTGTGGCTGCTGCTCCAGCTGCGGCTGAGCGGCGCGGGTCTGCCCGGGGTGCTTGCGGGATCACTCCGGGCAGGCCATGCCGTCCGTCGGCACGGTGCCCTGCAGCAGGAACCGGGTGACGGCGTCGGTGACGCACCGGGAGCGGGCGATGGCGCCGTGCCCGGAGCCCTGCCAGCGCACCAGCACCCCGGTCGGCAGCTGCTCGGCCATGTGCTCGCTGCCCGCTTCGAGCACCAGCGGGTCGTTCGCGGTGCTGATCACCGGGATCGGCGGCAGATCGGGTCGGCGCGGCGCGGGCAGCGGTTGCTGCGGAACCGGCCACGACCCGCACCACACCAGCCGCTGCGCGGAGGCCCCGCCGAACAGCGGGAACCTGTTCACCCAGTCCTTCGCGAGATCACCGGCGCGCTGCGGCGGCACCCGGAGCGTGGTGTCGTTGCAGCTGGTGATCAGCTCGCCGTCCAGCCACGGCGGGTTGATGCCCTGCGCGGTGACCAGCGGCGCGCTGAACTCCGCCAGCCGGGCACCATCCCCGCGGTCGGCCGCCGCCAGCGCATCGGCCAGCGCGGGCCAGCTCTTGCGGTCGCTCAGACCGAGCAGGATCGCCTGCACCACGCGGCCGCTGCCGATGGTGGTGCTCCCGGCCGGTAGCGGCGCCTGGCGGGTCCGCTCGACGAGGCCGTCGACGATCTTGCGCGGCTCCGGCCCCAGCGGGCAGCCGCGACCGGCGCAGTCGGCGGCGAAGACGTCGAAGACGTGCTCCGCGGCCTGCGCTTCGTGCTCCGCCTGCCCGATGGCGTCGCGGGTCGGATCCGGCGCGCCGTCCAGCACCATCCGGCCCACCGAGGTCGGGAAGCGCTCGGCGTAGGTGGTCAGCAGCCGGGAGGCCTCGCCGCGGCCGATCGCGTGCAGCTTCGGCACACCCAGGTCCAGGCGCAGCTCTTCGAGGTCGGACGCGGCCCGCCAGGTGTCGTAGGCCTGCAGCCGCTCGTCGAGGTCGAGCAGGCACTCCTGGCTCGCCCGCAGCACCGATTCCAGCAACCGGTCCAGCTGGGCGCGGTCGGTGGCGCGCGCGTCGAAGTCGACGATGGCTTCGCGCTGCGGCTGCGGGACGCAGGCGGCGGGGTCGGACTCGCCGGTGCCGCGCCGGTCCATGCCGATGATGTCGAAGGTGTTCAGCAGTTCGGGCAGCTGCGCGGCCATGCGCGCGGCGAAGGTGGTGCCGGGCTCGCCGCCGACGTCACCGGCCACCACCAGCGGCACGCGCTGGCCGGTGCCGACGCGCAGCAGCGCGTTGCGCGCGGTGCCGCGCTCGGGCGCTTCCGGCGAGTCGAGCGTGCTGAGCAGCTGCGAGCAGCTGACGGTCATCCCCGGTGGCAGCTCGCCGAGTTCCGCGCGGGTCTGGTCGGTGCAGTCCGACCACAGGAGCATGTCGTCGCTGGGCCCGCCGAGCTCCGGGACGGGCGCCGGTTTCGGCGGCTGCGGGGCTGGTGCCACCTGCTGGTCGCCGTCCTGGAAGGCGACCGGCGGGCGGCCCGACGGGCCGGCCGAGCACGCCGCGAGAACCACCAGCAGCAACGGCAGCAGCACAGCCCCGGCCCGGTGAGAGGTGCGCGGCACGGGTACTCCTCGTCGGCGACGCGGTGGCGGAACCCGGTCAGCATCGCATGATCGAGGTGAGGCCCCGGTGAGGGCCCTGACATTCCGCTGGGCGTCCCGGCGGCGCGGAGTTAACGTGCGGCGGTAGGCGGACTTCGGATCGTGAAGGGGCAACGTGCACGTCGCGCAGATCGGCTCGGGCGCATCATCGGGCAGGCGACCGCTGTTCAGCTGGGGCCAGGCCCCGGCACGAGCGCTCGGGGCGATCCCGCCGCCGATGCTGGTGCTGCTGGGCGTGGTCAGCCTGCAGGTCGGCGCCGCCTTCGCCAAGCAGCTGTTCACCATGGCGGGCGCTTCCGGGGTGGTGGCGCTGCGGTTGACCTTCGCGGCGCTGATCCTGCTGGCGGTCTGGCGCCCGTCGCTGCGGATGGACCGGCGGACGCTGGCGGTGGTGGCCGGTTACGGCGCGGTGCTGGCGGGCATGAACGTCTGCATCTACCAGGCGTTCGAGCGGATTCCGCTGGGCGCGGCGGTGACCATCGAGTTCCTCGGCCCGCTGGTGGTGGCGGTGGTCGGCTCGCGCCGCAAGCTGGACCTGGTGTGGGCGGCGCTGGCCGGGCTCGGCGTGTTCCTGCTGGCGCGCGTCGAGGGCGGCCTGGACCCGGTCGGCGTGGGGTTCGCGCTCGCGGCCGGAGCGATGTGGGCGGGCTACATCCTGGTCGGCGCGAAGCTGGGCAGCCGGACCACCGGCGGTTCCGGCCTCGCCCTGGGCATGGCCTTCGGCGCCCTGGTGGCGGCACCGTTCGGCATCGCCGAGGCGGGCACGGCGCTGCTGCACCCGGCGGTACTCGTCGCGGGCCTGGTGGTGGCGCTGATGTCCTCGGTGATCCCGTACTCCCTGGAGCTGGAAGCGCTGCGCCGCATGCCGCCGAGGGTCTTCGGCGTCCTGATGAGCCTGGAACCGGCGGTGGCGGCCCTGGCGGGCCTGCTGGTCCTCGGTGAACTCCTCGGCGCCTGGCAGTGGGTGGCGATCGCCTGCGTGGTCATCGCCTCGGTCGGCGCAGTGGGCATGACCAAGGACACCCGGCCCACCAACGACCCCGGAGCCAACTGACCCCCACCAGGCCGACCAGGTGAGCGCAGCAGGGGGGAAGCCCTGGAGTTCCCGCGGCGCGACGAGTGCACCCAGGCCGAAGCCACACGCTCGGTCCTGCCTCGGCAGTTCGCGAGTGGACAGCCTCCGCTCACGATCCACGATGTACCGGTCGCCCGACGGCTTCTGTATACATGCAGGTGTGGCAACAGACTCCGCCCTCGGAAGGGCTGCGCAGTACCCTGCTCGCCTCGTCACCACCGTTGACGGGCTGCTGGATCCGGCGTCCGCGGACGCGCCAGAACTGTGGCACTGGCCCGGGCGCGCACTGCTGGTGCAGCGCGGGGACACCGAGCTGGTCGTCCGCGACCTGGACGGTACGGGCGCAGAAGTTCGTTTCCCGGCGCCGTGGCCACGCGGTTTCGGCTCGGTGGCAGTCTCTCCCGGGGCTGATCTCGCCGTGTTCGCCGGGGTGCACGCGCTGCGCGCGGTGGATCCGAGCGGTGCCGTGCGGTGGGAGGTTCGGCACGGCTGCTGGTCGGCCGCAGTGTGCACCGAGGCCCACGCGTCGTTCGCCGAGTACGCCGAGGACTACCACCACGGTCGAGCTGACCGCGGATCAGCCGCTTTTTCCCCGGACGGCAAGATCCTGTGGGCCCACATCCGCAACCATGCGGGCGAGGAGGTCAAGGAGGAGTGGCTGATCCTCGATCCCGCCGACGGCGCGGTGTTGGCCCGTGCCGAGACGATGACAGTGGGATCGGCCTCTTTCCACACCCCACACCCGGACCCCGCGTACATGGGGCTGACCGTCGGTGAGGGCGAGGAGGATTCGCCCGCGCTGTGGGGACATTGGGACGGCGAGAAGTTCAGCATCGAGCGGTTCGCCGAGGAGGTCTTCCTCGCGGTGAGCCCCTCCGGGGAGCACATCGTCGCAACGGATCCGGGGCAGTGGGCCCTCTACCTGCGCCGGGCGGAAGATGGCGCGGAACTGCGGCGGCTCAACGCCGCGGAGGCGGTGCCGGAGAGCGGTGACGACCGCGTCTGCTGGGACTACGAAGCGGCGTTCCCGACGGACGACGCCATCATCGCCGGTACCGGGTACGACACCGGAGCTCCCCGCCACTGGCTCGTCGACGCGCGCACCCTGACCCTGCGCGGCCAGATCGCTTATCCCTTCCCCGCTGCGGGATCGCCGCGCCCCGCGGGTCGCGGCACCTGGTACACGGTCGCCGAGGACCGGACCGCGCTGCACCTGTGGAGCCTCCCGCAGGACGGAGGAACCCCGCAGGACGGATGAGTGGACTGCCTAGAGGAATGAAGAACACCTGCTGACGAAAGCGTTCTGGTGTTCAGACCGGTGGGAGCTTGGTGGGGCGCAGGGCTCGCATCAGGGTCAGGAGCGTCTTGTTGAGGGGCACCGGGATCCCGTGCTTCTCGGCCAGTCGGATCAGGGGGCCGGTGATGTGCTCGTGCTCGGTGGGCAGGCCCGCGAGCCGGTCGTAGAGCATCGACGTGCCGTTGGTCGGCGGGAACTTGTTGATGTAGTCGTCCAGCACCTGCTCGGCGTCGGCGTGGGTGAGGTCGGCGCCTTCGGCACGGGCCACCTCCACCGCTTCGGCGAGGACGCCTCCGCACAGCTCCCGGACGTCCGGTTCGGCCAGCACGTCGAGGCGGCGCAGGGTGAGCGCGGTGATCGGGTTCGGCGCCAGGTTGGTCAGCATCTTGCGCCACATCGCGGTGCGGAAGTTCCCGGTGGGGCGGACGGTCAGCGGGCCGCCGGAGAGCAGCTCGGCGAACCGCTCGCCGACCGGGCCCGCCTCGACCTGCATGGTGGCGGGGGAGCGGCGCACCACGTGCCCGGGGCGCACGCGTTCCGCCGCGACGTAGATCAGCGCGGGCAGCACCGGGCCGCGCAAGTCCATCCCGGCGACCGACGCGCGGTGCTCGACGCCGTTCTGCACCACCACGATCGGCGCGCGGCCGTCGTCCAGCCGCTGCAGCCAGCCCGCCGCGCTCGGCACGTCCTGGACCTTGGTGGTCAGCAGGATCCAGTCGGCTCCGCGCACCGAGCCGGGCTCGGTCGCCACCGTCGCCGGGATCTCCGCGGCGCCGTCCGGGGTTTCCACCGTCAACCGGTCGAACGGGGTGCGCACGCACAACGTCACCTCGTGCCCGGCGGCGTGCGCTGCCGCCGCGAGAACTCCGCCGATACCACCCGAACCGATGATCGCGATGTGCACGGCAGGGACATTACCCGCCCGTACGGGCCTCCCGGTCCACCTCGCCGGTCAGCACCGCGTCCAGGTCGTAGCGCGTCGGCTCGTCCAGCTGGTCGTAGCGGCAGGACTCCGGGTCGCGGTCCGGCCGCCACCGCACGAACTGCGTGGTGTGGCGGAACCGCGCGGGGTGCCCGCCCTCGGTGTGGTCGTAGGAGACCTCGACGACCCGTTCCGGCCGCAGCGGCACCCAGGGCTGTTCGCTGCTGCTCCAGCGGTTGACCGAGCCGGGCAGCCGGCGGCCCGTCGCGTTCGGGCCCACCCACGGGTGCTCGCCCTCGGTGATGAGCCCGGCGAGCTCGGTGGCCAGCTCGCGCCTGCGGGCGGCGGAGAACGCGCCGACGACGCCGACGTGGTGCAGCACCCCGTGCTCGTCGTGCAGGCCCAGCTGCAGCGAACCCACCGCGGTGCCGGGCTCGGTCTTGGCGTGCCAGCGCAGCCCGGCCACCACGCAGTCGGCGGTGCGCGAGTGCTTGATCTTGAGCATGGCCCGCTTGCCGGGCAGGTAGGCGCCGCCGGTGGGCTTGGCGATGATGCCGTCCAGCCCGGCGCCCTCGAAGATCCGGAACCACTCCGCCGCGGTGTCCGGGTCGTCGGTGACCGGCGTGGTGCGCAGGCCGGTGCGGTCGAGGCCGAGCCCGGCGAGCAGTTCGCGGCGCTCGGTCTGCGGGGCCTCGGTGAGGTCGCGCTCGCCGAGCGCCAGCAGGTCGAAGGCGATGAAGGTGGCCGGGGTCTGCTCGGCGAGCAGCCGGACGCGGCTGGCCGCCGGGTGGATGCGCTCGCTCAGGACGTCCCAGTCCAGCCGGTCGCCCGCGTCGTCGCGCCGGATCACCACCAGCTCGCCGTCGAGTACCGCGGGCCGGTCGAGGTGCTCGGCGACGGCGGCCAGCACCTCCGGGAAGTAGCGGTCGAGGGACCGGCCGGTGCGGGACTGCAGCCGCACCGGCGGATCGGCCCGCGGATCGGCGAACACCAGGCAGCGGAAGCCGTCCCACTTCGGTTCGAAGAGCAGTCCGCCCTGCCGCGGGATGCCGTCGGTCGGGCTGGCCAGCATCGGTTTCACCGGTGGCTGCAGGGGGAGCACAGCGGACCTCCTCGGTCAGCGGACGCGTTGGCGCGGCGCCCGGTCCAGTCGCAGGCGGATCGCTGTGGGCAAGGTATCGGTGCCCAGCGCCTCGCGGGCGCGGGAGAGGACTTTCGCGTCCAGTTCCTCCCACACCTGCCGGACGTTGGTGCCCTCCTGCAGGGACAGCGTCAGGCGCAGCGCCGGGCGCCGCTCGTCACCGGCCATCCGCACGTGCGCCCGGTTGACGCCGGTGACCTGCTCGGCATCGGCGCGCACCGCCTCGGTCAGCGCCGCGGCGGTCACCGTCAGCTCGGCGCTGCCGCGCTCCAGCCGCAGGTCCGGCCGGGATTCCGGGCGCAGCGCCCGGATCACCCACCACAGGCCCAGGACGAACAGCAGCACGCCGAGCACGATCGCGATCACGAGGGCGAGCTGCGAGTTGCCGCTCAGCCACTGCACCACGATCGGATCGGCCAGCGGGCGCTGCGCCCGGAAGAGGCCGAGCCAGCCGGTGCCGACCAGCAGCACCGCGGCACCGAGCAGCACGGCGAGCAGCGCGATCACCGTGACGACGCCGCGTTCGAAGCCCAGGGCGCGGCCGGTGGGCGTGGTGCGCTGTCCCACCTCTGCGCGTTTTTCAGCGGTTGCGTTCGGAGTCGTTCTCGCGTTGGGCGGATTCTTGTGGCTGGGTTCCATCACGGCCCCCTGAGATGCGGTTGAGCGGGACTCGGCACGAGGGGCGTCATCGCCGCTCCTTGGGCGTGCTCACCGACACCAGCACCTTGGGGGTGTCGCGCAGCGGTAGTTCCTGCACGGCGTGCTTGGCGGCCTCGGTCAGGCGGCCTTGCAGATCGCCCGCATCGCGGAACTGCGAGCTGGCGCGGACCTGGACGCGCTTGGCGCTCGCGGTCACCGAGGCGGTGGCGACCCCGTCCTGGTCGCGCACCTGGTGCCCGACCAGCCGCGCCAGCGAGCGCGGATCGGTGGTGACCGTGACCTCCGGCGCCGGATCGTGCAGCCGGATCTCGCGCCGTCCGGAGGTCATCGCGATCAGCAGCAGGAGCAGCCCGGCCACCAGCACTCCGGCGGCGATCGCCCGGACCGGGGCGTCGTCCCACGACACCACGCTCAGCGCGGCGTGGATGCGCTGCCAGGGAACGATCAGGCCGCCGGTGCCCGGCCGCACCAGTGCGCCCACCGCCTCGACCACCAGCACCACGCCGGCAGCGGCGGCGGCCAGCCCCAGCAACGTCGTGATCAGCCGAACGACAAAGCGCATGTGCTCACTCCACCCGGGGCGGTGCGTCCGCGGCGACCAGCGCGGACACGGTGACGTCGACGGTGCGCACCTGGCAGTCGGTCAGGCGCGCCAGTTCCTCGCCGATCCGGGTGCGCAGCGCCGCGACGGCTTCGCGGACCGGCGCCGGGTAGCGCAGCGCCACGTCCAGCCGGACGCGCAGCGCGTCGTCCGGGCCGGAGATCTGGGCGCTGGCCCCGTGATCGCCGAGCCCGAGCCCGCCGATCCGGCGGCGCGTCCGCGCGCAACCCGGGTGCTGGTCTGCGGTGTGCTCGGCGATCTTGCGCAGGACCGAGCGGCTGATCTGCAACCGGCCCCGGTCGGCGGGGTCGGCCCGCTCGGCGGTGCCGGTGCTCATCGGTCCCGCCCGCGGCCGAGGATGTCGCCGATCTCCAGCTCGCCGTCCAGCAGCCTGCCGACCACCAGGCCGAGCGCGCCGACCAGCAGCGCGATCAGGAAACCGGTGAATCCGCCGAGCGCGGCGGCCGCGCCGAGGATGAGCCCGGCGAGCAGCCCGGTCTGTGTCCAATTCATCTGGCAAACCCTCCAAGGGGACTGTCTTCGGCTTGTTCTCAGCGGACTCGGGGCGGGCGGTTGCGGCGGGCCCGCCAGTCGCGGAACCGGCGCACCAGGCCGCGGATCCCGCGCGGCCGGTGCACGACCACCACCGGCGCGTCGCAGCGGTCGCGACCCGCGCGCAGTTCGGCGAGCCCGGCGGCGAACGCCTCCGGGTCGCCCCCGACGTCCGGGTGGTGCGCCCGGACGAACGCCCGGATCGCGCGGCGGGTCTCCGGATCCTGCTGCACAGCGACCATCATGCGCCCTCCGGCTCATCGGACGTGATCACGTCGGCCACGGTGATGTCCACCGGGACGCCGCCCGCGATCGCGGCCAGCTCGCCGCGCAGCTCGGTCAGCACCGCGGGCAGCGGCCGGCCCAGCCGCAGCACCACCCCGACCTCGACCGAGCCCTCGCCCACCCGGACCCCGGTGATCCGCTGCCCGGGCTGGTAGGTGGCGATCTCGCCGTACTGCCCGCCGTGCAACCGCGCCACCGCGGGGTGGGCGAGCGCCCGGTCGGCGAGCTCGCTGGCGGAAACGTGCTCCGGCATTCGGCGGACGTCCTCCTGGATCGTTCAGAGCTCGTCGGCGGCCGGTCTGCGCGCGTGCTCGAAGCGGCTGGCACCGCTCGCACGAGCGCAGCCGGCTGCGCCGACAGGTCCTCGGCGGGCTGCGGTCACTCGACGCGGGAAGCGGCCGGCTGCGCGGGCTCCTCGCCGTCCTCGTTGGGCAGGTGGATGTCGTTGACCGCGATGTTTACCTCGATGACCTCCAGCCCGGTCATCCGCTCCACCGCGGTGATCACGTTGCGCCGCACCGCGCGCGCGAGGTCCACGATGGACGCGCCGTACTCGACCACGATGTCCAGGTCGACCGCGGCCTGCTTCTCGCCGACCTCGACCTGCACGCCGGAGGTGGAGGAGGTGCCGCTGCCGCCCGGGATCCGCTCCCGGATCGCGCCGAACGCCCGGGAGACGCCGCCGCCCATCGCGTACACGCCGGAGATCTCGCGGGCCGCGATGCCGGCGATCTTCTGCACCACCGACGCGGCGATGGTGGTCTTGCCCTGGGAGGTGTCGTCGGCCAGCCGGTTCGGCGCCGTGCTCGTGCGGGTCTCCGGGATCCGCCGGTTCTCGGTGGTGCTGCCGCGCTCCTCGCTCGCGTTCTGCGTGCTCCCGCTGTTCTGAGCCATGGAAATGACGCTCCTTCCCGGTTGCGCCGGCACCGCGTCGGCCCGGCGTGTTCTGCTGAGAGTCGGATGCGGGCACCCGACGCGATCTTGCGCGGCTGTGTGCCACGTCACCATTCTCATCCCGGCGGCTCGACGTCGGCGATGCGTACCCACACCGTCGGTGCGCCCGCGCCCAGGGCGTCCCGCAGGGCAGCGGCCAGTTCCCGCTGGATCTGCTCGGCGAGGCTCGCCGGGAGCAGGTAGCGGACGGCCAGGTCCACCTGCACCTCGTCGGCGTCGCCGACGCAGCCGCGCAGGTGCGCGCCCGGGTGCCGGGTGAGGACCTCGGCGCACAGCTGCCGCGTCAGCAGCACCACCGCCTGCGGGTGAATCCGCAGCGCACCGCCCTCCTGGGCGAGTTCGATCGGCGAGGCGCCTAGGCCGCCGCGCACTCCGCGGACCGTCATCAAGGCGCGTTCCACCAGGCCGTGCGGCGGTTCGACGGGGATCTGCGCGGTGCGCCGCACGGGCGCCCAGACGGCCTTCAGCTCCGCCAGCTCGGCCTGGCAGTGCGGGCAGGTCCGGACGTGCCCGACGAGTTCGGGCGGGGCGCTGTCGGTGAGGACGTCGAGCAGCTCGGCTTCGGTGCGGCCGCAGGGCAGCGCCCGGTCGGCGGAGTGATCAGCCATCGCGCATCTCCCGCAACCTGGCCAGCAGCGTCGTGCGCGCCCGGTGCAGCCGGGAGCGCAGCGCGGGCACCGGCACTTCGAGCACCTCCGCGATCTCCTCGTAGCTCATGCCCTCCAGCTCGCGCAGCACCAGCGGCACGCGCTGCGAGGGTTCGAGCGTGTCGATGGCCCGGTGCACGAACGCGGCCTCCTCGCTGCGGACCGCGTGCCCCTCGGGGTCGACCGTGCCGCGGTCGGAGATCAACTCGGCGGTCGGTTCCAGCGGCACCGTCGGCCTGCGGCGGCGCACCTGCGCCAGGGCCGCGTTGGTGACCACCCGGTAGAGCCACGTGGTCGGGGCCGATTCGCCGCGGAACCTCGCCAGCCCCCGCCAGGCCGACACCCAGGCCTCCTGCACCGCGTCCTCGGCCTCCGCGGAATCCCCGAGTACGCGGTAGGCGACGCGGTACATGGTGGCACTGTGCCTGCGGACCAGCTGGTCGAAGGCATTCGCGTCGCCGCGTTGCGCGGCGGCCACGAGCGCCTCGTCGGTGCCGGCCCCAACAGTCACCCGCGCATTCTCGCGTAACGGAGCAGGAGCAGCGATTCCGCGTGCAGAACCGAGTCCAGCCGCATGCTCCGTGGCGTCTCGACACCGGATCCCACCGCGATCCGGCTGGCATCGCCGCTGGCCAGCACGGGGGAGAGGGTCAGGCACAGCTCGTCGACGAGGTCCTGGTCGATCAGCGAGCCGAACAGCCTCGGCCCGCCTTCGCAGCCGATGCGCCGCAGCCCGCGCTCGGCCAGCGCGTCCAGCGCCACCCGCAGGTCCACTTCGGCATCGCCGGTGACCACGACGTCGGCGCCGGCGTCGGCGAGCTCGGCCCGGCGCTGCGCGGGCGCGGCTTCGGTGGTGAGCACGATGGGCGGCACCACGGTGTCGGTCAGCAGCGGGGAGTCCAGCGGCACCGAGGCGTGCGCGGTGACCAGCGCGATCGGCGGGATCTCCGACAGCCCGTGGCGCTCGCGGCGCTCCGCGCGGACCTCGGTGCGCTTGATCCCGCGGTAGCCCTCGATCAGCGCGGTGCCCACGCCGACCAGCACCACGTCCGAGAGGTCGCGGATCAGGCCCAGCACGCGCTGGTCCACCGGTGCCGACAAGCCGCGCGAACTGCCCTTCACGGTCACCGCGCCGTCCAGGCTGGAGACGAAGTTGACCCGCACCCACGGGCGTTCCAGCTGCTCGGGGAAGGCGTAGAACCGTTCCAGCTCGTCGTCGACCTGCCGCGCGCCGTCCAGCGGCCAAAGCTCGTCCACCACGTGCCCAATCCCACCACGTCCGGTGCCCCGGCGGGTGAGCAGGAGCACGTGCCCGCACGGCCGGACGGCGCGGTGCCCGGTTATAGAGTCGGCGCATGAGTTTTCCGCGTCTGGCAGACCGCCGTCCCGAGCTCACCCCGGACGAGCTGGTCCAGGCGATGACTCCGCCGCCGATGTTCGACGCGGTCCGCTTCGACACCTACGTCCCCAACCCCGACGAGCCCAGCCAGGCGACCGCGGTCCGGGAGTGCGCGGCGTTCGCCGAGCGGATCAACGCCGACGGCGGCGGTTCGTGGCTGCGCGGGATGTTCGGCAAGAAGAAGGCCGACGGTGGCAAGCGGGGCCTCTACCTCGACGGCGGGTTCGGCGTCGGCAAGACGCACCTGCTCGCCTCGCTGTGGCACGCCACCGAGGGGAACAAGGCCTTCGGCACGTTCGTCGAGGTCACCGGGCTGGTCGGCGCGCTGGGCTTCGCCGAGACGGTGCGGCGGCTGTCCGGGCACAAACTGCTGGCCATCGACGAGTTCGAGCTGGACGATCCCGGTGACACGATGCTGGTCACCCAGCTGATCGCCAAGCTCACCGACGCGGGCGTGCACATCGCGGCCACCTCCAACACGCTGCCGGACAAGCTCGGCGAGGGGCGGTTCGCGGCGGCGGACTTCCTCCGCGAGATCCACGCGATGTCGGCCCGCTTCGGCGTGCTGCGGGTCGACGGCCCGGACTACCGGCACCGCGGGCTGCCCGAGGCGCCGCCGCCGATGAGCGACGACGAGCTGGTCCGCCTCGCGGAGGCGACCGACGGTTCGACGCTGGACGACTTCGACGAGCTGTGCGACTTCCTCGCCGGGCTGCACGCCTCGAAGTACGGCCGCCTGCTCGACGGCGTGACCGCAGTGCACCTCAGCGGCGTGCACGCCGCGCCGGACCAGGACGTGGCGCTGCGCCTGGTGGCCCTGGCCGACCGGCTCTACGACCGCTCGATCCCGGTGCGCGTCTCGGGCGAAGCGCTCTCGGCGCTGTTCACCGAGGAGATGCTGCAGGGCGGCTACCGGAAGAAGTACCTCCGCGCGATCAGCCGCCTGACGGCGCTGTCGAGGGACCTCGCCACCTCCTGACCGCCCTTCACGGTGGCCCCCGACCAGCGCGAACGCCGCCCGAGCGGTGGGGGCTGCGCCGATTTCGCGAGAAGTCGACCGTCACCCGGGTGAACGTCGTTCTCTCGCGAGATCGACCGCGGCCCGGGTGACGGCCGTGGTTCAGCGGGCCAGGACTTCGGTGATCGCGTCCAGACCGGTGTCGAGCTCCTCGCGGGTGATCACCAGGGGCGGGGCCAGGCGCAGGGTGGTGTCCTGGGTTTCCTTGCACAGGACGCCGCGCTCGACCAGGGCTTCGCTGACCTCGCGGCCGGTCGGGCCGCCGGGGGCGATCTCCACGCCCGCCCACAGCCCGCGCCCGCGGACCTCCAGCACTCCGCGGCCGACGAGCTCGCCGAGCCGGGCGTGCATGTGGGCGCCGAGTTCGCGCGAGCGCTCCTGGAACTCGCCGGTGCTCAGCAGGCGGATCACGGCTCGCCCGACCGCGCAGGCCAGCGGGTTGCCGCCGAAGGTGGAGCCGTGCTGGCCGGGGCGCAGGACGCCGAGGACGTCGTCGCGGCCGACGACCGCGGACACCGGCAGGATGCCGCCGCCGAGCGCCTTGCCGAGGGTGTAGAGGTCGGCGCGGATGCCGTCGTGCTCGCTGGCCAGCAGTTCACCGGTGCGGGCCAGGCCGGACTGGATCTCGTCGGCGATCAGCAGCGCGCCGTGCTCGTCGCAGAGCCGCCGCAGCCGCGGCAGGTAGTCGGCGGGCGGCACGATCACGCCGGCCTCGCCCTGGATCGGCTCGACCAGCACCGCCGCGGTGCGCTCGCTGATGGCCGCCTCCACCGCGGCGGCGTCGCCGTACTCGGTCACGCGGAAACCCGGGGTGTACGGCCCGAACCCGTCGTGCGCGACCGGGTCGGTGGAGAACGACACGATGGTGGTGGTGCGGCCGTGGAAGTTGGATCCGGCGACGATGATCTCCGCCTGGTTCTCCGGCACGCCCTTGACCTGGTAGGCCCACTTCCGCGCGATCTTGATGGCGGACTCGACGGCCTCCGCGCCGGAGTTCATCGGCAGCACCCGGTCGGTGCCGGTGAGCTCGGCGAGCTCGCGGCAGAACGGGCCGAGCTGGTCGTGGTGGAACGCGCGGCTGGTCAGCGTGACCCGGCCGAGCTGCTCGGTGGCCGCGGCGACCAGCGCGGGGTGCCGGTGGCCGAAGTTCAGCGCCGAGTACCCGGCCAGGAAGTCCAGGTGGCGCCGTCCGTCCACATCGGTCATCCAGGCGCCGTCGGCCTCGGCGATCACGACCGGCAGCGGGTGGTAGTTGTGCGCGCTGTACTGGTCGTCGAGGGCCCGGAAACCGGCGGCCTTCGACGAAGCTTCGAGGTGCGACGGAACGGCAGTCATGGACACAAGGTTATGTCGCGGACGGCGAAGATTTCAGCCGCTAGGCGTTGCTTGCGACGACACTTCGTTGCGTGGTCGACGCCGGTGTCGTCTGATCGTTGTTTCACCCGGGCAACTGGGCGTCGGCTTGACATCATGTGGCCGACGGGCGGTTCGCAGCGGCGGAAGGCGGGACATCGATGCCGGACGAGGGTGAGTACCGGGTGTACCTGGGTGCCTACACGGGCGCGGATTCGGCGGCCGACGGAATCCGGTCGGCCACCGCCGACGGGCGCGGCTCGCTGCGGTGCGCCGAGAGCGTCGCCGAGATCCACGACCCGTCGTTCCTGGCGCTCGCGCCGGACGGTTCGACGCTGTTCGCGGTCAGCGAGCAGCGCGACGGCCGGGTCTTCGCGCTGCAGATCCGCGACGACGGGACCCTCCGCGAGCTGAACTCGCAGCCGACGCTCGGCGCGGCTCCGTGCCACCTGAGCGTGCACCCGTCCGGGAAGTACCTGCTGACCGCGAACTACGAGTCCGGCAACGTGGTGGTGCACCCGATCGACACCGGCGGTGTGCTGCGCGAGCCGTGCCACGTGGTGCAGCACAGCGGCAGCGGCCCGAACCCGCAGCGCCAGGAGGGCCCGCACGCGCACCAGGTGCTGCCCGATCCCACCGGTCGGTTCGTGCTGGCGGTGGATCTGGGCACCGATTCTGTCTACAGCTACGACTTCGACGAGAGCAGCGGGCACCTGGCCCTCCGGCACGAGCTGTCGCTGCGCGCCGGGACCGGGCCGCGGCACCTGGCGTTCCACCCGGACGGCGAGCGCGCGTACCTGCTCAACGAGCTGGCGTCGTCGGTCACCGAGCTCGGCTACGACCCGTCCTCGGGTGCGCTGGAGCCGAGGCGGACGCTCAGCGCGCTGCCGCCGGACTACGGGCGGCCGAGCCTGGCCGCCGAGGTGGTGGTGACCCCGGACGGCCGGTTCGTGCTCACCTCCAACCGCGGCCACGACAGCATCGCGGTCTTCCGGGCCGATGCCAGCGACGGCGAGTTCCGGCTGCTCGGCATCCACTCGGCGGGCGTGGCCGAGCCCCGCCACATCGCGCTGTCCCCGGACGGCCGGGTCCTGTTCGCCGCGGGGCAGCGCAGCGACGACGTGCAGGCGTTCGCGATCTCGCCGTACGGCGAGCTGACCCCGCTCGGCGATCCGGTTGCCACTCCGACGCCAGTCTGCATCCTCCCGGTGCCATGATGGCACCACACGTGGTTGCCGCGTTCTTCTCGGGCTGTATTCGCAGGTGAAGTCCTGGCTCACGCTCCCATCGCGGGTGGCGGTTCAGCTCGGTGAGCCACCCCGGGCTTGCGGTGGCATCGTGTTGGTGCCATGATGGTGCCATGGATCTCACGTCGTACGTCGACAACCTGCGCCACCAGCTCGCCGTCGCGGCCGAAGCGAGCGGGGAGGACGCCCGGGCGCTCGCCGAGCGCCTCACCGCGCCGCTCGACTCGGCCATCCGGCTGACCCTGCTGGACGCGCTGTCGGCCGCCGCCGACGAGATCACCCGGGACCTCGCCCCGGGCTCGGTCGACCTGCGGCTGCGCGGCGGGAATCCCGGCTTCGTCGTGACCCCGCCACCGGCCGAGGACGCCGCCGAGGAGGAAGCGGAACCGGAGCAGCCGGAGCCGCAGGCCCCGCAGGAGGGCGAGGACGGGGCCATGACGCGGATCAACCTCCGCCTGCCCGAGCACCTCAAGGCGCAGATCGAGGCGGCCGCCAACCGCGACGGCCTGTCGGCCAACGCATGGCTCGTGCGCGCCGCCTCCGCCGCGCTGGAGCCGGGACGCCGCGGCACCCGCCGTGCTGCGCGCGGCGGCCAGCACTACACCGGCTGGGTTCGCTAGCCACCGGAACTCTTCCGCTCACCGCACATCCCTGACCAGCGGGGATGCTCATCGAAGTCCCCAGGAGGGCACCGCCATGCCGAAATTCGACACGCCCGGACCGATCTCCGCGACCATCGAGCTCGCGCTCGGCGACGTCCGGATCATCGCCGGCGACCGCGCGGACACCGTGGTCGAAGTGCGTCCCACCGACAGCTCCGACAGCAAGGACGTCAAGACCGCCGACCAGGTCCGGGTCACCTGCTCGAACGGGAACCTGCAGGTCCAGGGCCCGAAGGGCCGGTCGCCGTTCAGCAAGGTCGGCTCGGTGGACGTGGTGGTCGAGCTGCCGACCGCCTCGCGGCTGCGCGTCGACGCGGCCGCGGCGAGCTTCCGCTGCGAGGGCGCGCTCGGGGAGTGCCGGCTGAAGACCGCCGCCGGCCACGTGCACCTCGACCGGACCGACTCGCTGACCCTCAACACCGCCGCGGGCGACGTCAGCGTCGAGCACGTCGCGGGCCGCGCCGAGATCACCACCCACAGCGGCAGCTTGCGCGTCTCCGAGATCGACGGTTCGGCCGCGATCAAGAACTCCAACGGCGCGAGCTGGATCGGGCTGGTCCGCGGTGATCTGCGGGTGAGCGCAGCCAACGGCGACATCACGGTGGACAGCGCGCAGGCGTCGGTGAACGCCAAGACCGCCAACGGGAGCATCCGCCTCGGCGAGGTCGTCCGCGGCGAGGTGTCGATGGCGACGTCGATGGGCGGCCTGGAGGTCGGCATCCGCGAGGGCAGCGCGGCCTGGCTGGACGTGCGGTCGTCCTTCGGGCGCGTGCACAACTCGCTGACCGCCGCGGACGGCCCGGCCGAACCCGACGAGAAGGTGGAGGTGCGCGCCCGGACCTCGTTCGGCGACATCACCGTCCGCCGCTCCACCGAGGCCTGAGCGGAGGACGAGATGACGAAGCCGGCGATCGAAGCCCTCGGGCTGCGCAAGTCCTACGGCCACAAGCTGGTGCTCGACGGCATCGACCTGCGGATCCCGGAGGGCAGCATCTTCTCGCTGCTGGGCCCCAACGGAGCGGGCAAGACCACCACGGTGCAGATCTTGAGCACGCTGATCGGAGCCGACGCCGGGGCGATACGCGTCGCCGGGCACGACCCGGCGACCGAGCCCGACCGCGTCCGGTCGGCGATCGGCGTCACCGGCCAGTTCGCCGCGGTGGACAACCTGCTCACCGCCGAGGAGAACCTGCTGCTGATGGCCGACCTGCGGCACCTGCCGCGCGCGGAGGGGCGGCGGCGCGCCGCCGAGCTGCTCGACCGGTTCGACCTGCGGGAAGCCGCCCGCAAGCCGGCCTCGACCTGCTCCGGTGGCATGCGCCGCAGGCTCGACATCGCGATGACGCTGATCGGCGATCCGCGCATCATCTTCCTGGACGAGCCGACCACCGGTCTCGACCCGCGCAGCCGCCGCGGCATGTGGCAGCTGATCCGGGAGCTGGTGGCCGACGGGGTGACGATCTTCCTCACCACGCAGTACCTGGAGGAGGCCGACCAGCTCGCCGACCGCATCGCGGTGCTCGACCGCGGCCGGATCGTGGCCGAGGGCACCGCGGCGGAGCTGAAGAGCCGGATCCCGGGCGGCCACGTCCGCCTGCAGTTCGGCGACCTCGCCGAGCTCGAATCGGCGGCCGGCGCGTTCGGCGTGCTCGCCCGCGACGACGAGGCGCTGACCCTGCAGGTGCCCGGCGACGGCAGCCTCCGGACGCTCCGGGCGCTGCTGGACCGGCTCGACCAGGAGTCGATCGAGGTGGAAGGGCTGTCCGTGCACACGCCCGACCTCGACGACGTCTTCCTCGCCCTCACCGGGCAGGCCGAAGGTGCCCAGGAGGTGCTGCGATGACCACCGCCCACGCGATCCGCGACTCGCGAACGATGCTGCGGCGCAACCTCCTGCACGCGCTGCGCTACCCGTCGATGACGTTGTCGGTGGTCGGGATGCCGATCATCATGCTGCTGCTGTTCGTCTACGTCCTCGGTGGCGTGCTGGGCGCCGGTCTGGGCGGGAGCGGCAGCTACGTCGACTACCTCGCGCCCGGCATCATCCTGATGGCCGCGGCATCCGGCTCGATGACGGTGGCGATCTCGGTGTGCTCGGACATGACCGAGGGCATCATCAACCGGTTCCGCACCATGCCGATCTCCCGCGCGTCGGTGCTGACCGGGCACGTGGTCGGCGGCACCGTGCAGACCGTGCTCAGCGTCGTGCTGATCACCGCGGTCGCGCTGCTGGTCGGCTTCCGCCCGACGGCCGGTCCGCTGGACTGGCTGGCCGCGCTCGGCCTGCTGACCCTGGTCAGCTTCGCGCTGAGCTGGATCTCGGCGGCGGCGGGGCTGATGACCAGGAGCGTGGAGACCGCGAGCAACATCGTGCTGCCACTGTCGCTCCTGCCGTTCATCGGCAGCGCCTTCGTGCCGACGGACTCGATGCCGCCCGCGGTGCGCTGGTTCGCCGAGAACCAGCCGTTCACGCCGATCATCGAGGCCGTCCGCGGCCTGCTGATGGGAACCCCGGTCGGTGCGAACGGGGTGCTCGCGGTCGGCTGGTGCGCGGTCATCGCCCTGGTCGGCTACTTCTGGGCCCGGGCGGCCTTCAACCGCGCACCGGCCTGATGGGTCGTGCGCGCGCGAGGCGCTCACGACCTCACAGCATGCGGGTGTCGTAGCGGCCGGGGGCGTACTGCTGGAGGGCCGTCCGGATCCGGCGGATCTCCTGGCGGCGGCCGAACCAGCCGCCGGTCGCACCGATCGGGAAGATCAGGTGGCCGCCGTGGTGCGGGCGGAGCCGGTGCCACAGCGCGGAGCGCGGAGCGGTGCCTTCGGTGAACCACACGGCCACCGAGGCCCGCTTTCCGCTGCCCACCACGCCGACCCGCTGGACCTGGCTCCACGGGATCTCCCGGGTCAGGCCCATCCGCGAGACCAGCAGGCCGTCGCCGTTGACCTTCAAGCACAGGCTCGGCAGCACCGCCCTGGCCACCGACCAGGCCGCGCTCAGCCCCAGCAGCAGCATGCCGATCTGGAAGACCATGAACCGGTCGCCGGAACCGAGGCCGTGGCGGAACAGCTCGTACGCCCCGAACATGATCGCCACGCAGACGGCCGCGGAGACCAGCGCGCGGAAGCGTCCGGCGGTGGCGAACACCGGGCCCGGGTTGTCGCGGCGCACCTGCGGCTGCTGGGAGGTCTGCCTGGGCTGCGCGGGCACGATCTTGCCGCGCACCGGCTCGGGCTCGGCCCGCGCCGCCGGGATCGGCGCCGGAGGCTGCGGTGCGGGCTGCGGCGGTGCCGGTGCCGGTGCCGGAGCCGGTGCGGGCGCCGCGGGCGCGGCCTGGGTGTAGGTGCGGGTCGCCGGGCGGGGCGCGGCGACCGGCTGCGGCGGGGGAGTGTCGGGCATCGGCGCGCTGGCCGTCTGCTGCAGCTGCGTGGCGTGCTGGGCGATCACATCGCTGATCGCCGGCGGCAGCCACTGGTTGCCGTGCGGGCTGGACTCGCCGATCTCGTCGAGCATCTGAGCGGGCGTCGGGCGGGCCGCCGGGTCCTTGGCCAGGCACGCGGCCAGCAGCGGGCGCAGCCCGTCCGGCACCTCGGAGAGGTCCGGTTCGGCGTGGGCCACCCGGTAGAGCAGGGTGGCGGTGCTCTCCTCGCCGAACGGGCCGCGGCCGGTGGCGGCGAACACCAGCACCGCGCCGAGCGAGAAGATGTCGCTGGGCGGGCCGACCTCGGTGCCCAGGGTCTGCTCCGGGGAGAAGAAGCCGGGCGTGCCCATGAACATGCCGGTCGCGGTCAGCGCGCTGCCGGTCATCGCCCGGGAGATGCCGAAGTCGATGACGCGCGGGCCGTCCGGACCGAGCAGCACGTTGGCCGGTTTCAGGTCGCGGTGCACCAGCTCGGCGCGGTGGATCGCGATCAGCGCCTCCGCGAGCCCGGCGCCAAGGCCGCGCACCGTCACCTCCGGCAGCGGGCCGTGGTCGGCCACCGCCTGGTGCAGCGTCGGGCCCGGCACGTACTCGGTGGCCAGCCAGGGCTGTTCGGCGTCCGGGTCGGCGTGCACCACGGCGGCGGTCCAGAAGCCGCCGACCGAGCTCGCGGCCACCGCCTCGCGGCGGAACCGCTCCCGGAACTCCGGGTCCTCGGCCAGGTCGGGCCTGATCACCTTGACCGCCACCACCCGGCCGCCGCGCGAGCGGCCGAGGTAGACCCCGCCCATCGCCCCGCGCCCCAACCGGGCGAGCAGCCGGTAGTCGCCTACCCGGTGCGGGTCGCTGGCCAGCAACGGCTGCACGGGCTATCGGCCTCCTGTCCACGAGATCGCGAATTCGTCCGGTTCGAGCTTACGGCCTTTCTCCGAACTCGTTTTGCGTGGTGGTGCGCGTGGCGCAACCTCAGACGCTCCCTGGCCGCGGGATCCCGTTCATGTGCATGTCCGAACACGGCGAACGGGCTGTCCTCGCATGGAAGCGCCTGAGAACCCGCGTCGGTGCCAGCTGCGAGGGCGGGCTGAACGCCTCCGGCGTTTCAAAGGACGACCACCAGGCTCCGGCCTCGCTCCGCAGGCGTGTGCAGGGCCGGCCGAGCTGCCGATGTTCCAGCCGTTCGCGGCCGCTGGTCGGCCGTGCCGCGTTGCCGTCGGCGGTGCGGGCTGGTAATCGAATACTTGGCTTGGTTTCAAGCTTTTCCCGGCGTCGGTGTTGTGGGTATGATCCGGCGCACTGCGAGCCCGAGGAACGATCACCGCGATCGAGGGAGGCGCGCGTGTCGCCCACCGACCAGCTCGACCCCGCCGTGGCGCTGCACGGCGTCGGCAAGTCGTTCCCCGGCGTGGTGGCGGTCTCCGACGTGTCGTTGCGCATCCCGCCCGGCGAGGTGCACGTGTTCGCCGGGGAGAACGGCGCGGGCAAGTCGACGCTGATGAAGCTGATCGCGCAGGTCGAACCGCCGAGCACCGGTCACGTCGAACTGGGCGGCGTGCGCGTCGAGCACCACGGGCCCGGCGCGGCGCGGCGGCTCGGCGTGTCGATGGTGCACCAGGAGTTCGCGCTGGCCCCGGACCTGTCGGTGGCCGAGAACCTGTTCATCGGCCACGAACCCGGCCGGGCCGGCTGGATCTCCCGCTCCGCCGAGCGCCGCGCCGCCCGCGAGCTGCTCGCCGAGGTCGGGCTGGACATCGACCCCGGCCGCCGCGTCGGGCAGCTGTCCACAGCGGAGCAGCAGCGCGTCGAGCTGGCCAAAGCCCTTGCCGTGCAGGCGAAAGTCCTCATCCTGGACGAACCGACCGCGACGCTGACCGAGGGGGAGGCCGCGGAGCTGTTCGGCATCGTGCGCGGGCTGACCGCCAAGGGCATCGCGGTGCTCTACATCTCGCACCGGCTGGACGAGATCTTCGAGATCGGCGACCGGGTCACCGTGATGCGCGACGGCGCGGTGGTGGCCACCCGGCCGGTGGCCGAACTCGACGAAGCGCAACTGGTGCAGCTGATGGTCGGGCGCGACGTCGCCAACCTCTACCCGCGCACCTACAACGAGCCCGGCCCGGTGCGGCTGAGCGTCTCGGGGCTCACCCGCGGTGATGCCGTGCGCGATGTGTCGTTCGAGGTGCGGGCCGGGGAGATCGTCGGCCTGGCGGGCCTGGTCGGCGCCGGGCGCACCGAGCTGGCGCGCGCGGTCTTCGGCGCCGAGCTGCCCGACGCGGGCACCATCACCCTGGACGGCGAGCCCCTGCGCATCCGCGGGCCCGCCGATGCGATCGCCGCCGGGATCGGCTACCTGACCGAGAGCCGCAAGACCGACGGGCTGGCCCTGCAGCTGGGCGTGGACAAGAACATCACGCTGGCCAACCTGCCGATGCGCGCCGGGCTGATCGACCTGGCCGCCGAGCGGCGCATCGCCGAGCGGGAGCGCGACGGCCTGCGCATCCGGGTGCCGTGGGTGGGGCGGCCGGTGCGCCAGCTCTCCGGCGGCAACCAGCAGAAGGTGATCCTCGCCCGCTGGTTGGAGACCGGCGCGGACGTGCTGTTCTTCGACGAACCCGGCCGCGGCATGGACGTGGGCGCCAAGTCGGAGATGTTCCAGCAGATGGATTCGCTGGCGGCGCGCGGCGCGGCGGTGGTGCTCATCTCCAGCTACCTCCCGGAACTGCTGAACATGTGCGACCGGATCCTCGTCATGCGCGGTGGGCGGATCACCGGCGAGGTCGGTCGCGCGGAGTTCTCCGAGGAGCGCGTCGTGGCGCTCGCGACCGGTGCCCGAAACGTCGAGAACGGGGGCAAGCATGGCTGATCCGGCCACCGAACCGTCCACATCGGACCGCGGTTTGCTGGGTGCGCTGGGCGACCGCATGTCCGGCGCGGTCTCGCAGGTCGCGGCGGCGGGCGCGCTGATCGTCGTGTTCGTGGTGCTGTCGATCATCGCGCCGTCGTTCCTCACCGCCGACAACCTGTTCAACCTGGGCTCGCAGACCTCGGTGAACGCGGTGATGGCGGTCGGCGTGACGCTGGTGATCATCACCGGCGGCATCGACCTGTCGGTGGGCTCGGTGGCCGCGCTGTCCGGGGTGATCGGCGTGCTGCTGATGGCCGAGTATGGGTTCAACCCGCTGATCGGCATCCTCGGCGGCATCGCCGTCGGCGCGCTGGCCGGGCTGGTGAACGGGCTGCTGGTGTCGGTGGTGGGGTTGCCGCCGTTCATCGCGACCCTGGGCATGCTCAGCGTCGGCCGCGGCCTGGTGCTGATCGCCACCGGCGCGGTCGCGGTGTTCGGCGCACCCGAGTCGTTCCGGCTGCTCGGCCAGGGCGTGATCAACGCGATCCCGATCCCGGTGGTGCTGATCGCGGTGGTCGCGGTGCTCGGGCACCTGGTGCTGACCCGGACCAGGCTGGGCCGCTACGCCTACGTGATGGGCTCGAACATGGAGGCCGCGCGGCTGTCCGGCGTGCCGGTGAAGCGCTACACGACGCTGGTCTACGTGCTCTCCGGCGCGCTGGCCGGGCTCGGCGGCATGATCGCCGCGTCGCGGATCAACTCCGGTCAGCCGAACTTCGGCGAGGGCCTGGAGCTGGACGTGATCGCCGCTGTCGTCATCGGCGGCGCCAGCCTGTTCGGCGGCCGCGGCACCGTGCTGGGTTCGCTGATCGGCGCCTTCCTGGTCGCGGTCATCCGCAACGGCGCGGTCCAGCTCAACATCGGCACCTTCTACCAGAACGTGCTGATCGGCGTGATCATCTGGCTGGCGGTCTGGTGGGACCGCTACCAGCGGCGCAAGCTCGGCGGCGACACCGCGTGAGCGGCAGGAGTCCGGCGATGAGCAAGGGAGCTCGGGGATGAAGAAGGTTCTGAGCGCGGCGTGCGTGCTGGTCTCGGTGGCGGCGGCGGGCTGCAGCGTCGGGGTGCGAGAGCAGACCGGCGGCGGTGGCGAGCAGGGCGGGCCGATCAAGATCGCGGTGGTGCCGAAGGCGATCGGCTTCGACTTCTGGGAGAAGGTGCGGGTCGGCGCGGAGTGCGCGGGTGGCAAGCAGCCGGACGTCACCGTGCACTGGGACGGCGTGCACGCGGAGAGCGACGTCAGCGGCCAGCAGAGCCTGCTGCAGGACCTGCTCGCGCAGGGCGACGTCAGGGGCCTGGTCTACGCCGCGACGGACGCCAAGGCGCTGGCCGACGTCACCAAGTCCGCGCAGGGCCAGGGCACCACGGTGGTCAACATGGACTCCGGGACCTCGCCGCAGCCACCGGACGTCCCGGTGTACGCCACCAACAACGTGGCCGCCGCCGAGCAGGCCACCGATCTGCTGGCCGAGCAGCTCGGCGGTCGCGGCAAGGTGGCGTTCATCGAGTTCCAGGCGGGCACCAGCACCAACGAGACGCGCGGCGAGGGCTTCAAGCGGGGCATGGCCAAGCACCCGGGCCTGCAGCTGGTCGCCCAGCAGTCCAGCGACAGCGACTTCAACCGGGCGCTGCAGGTCACCCAGGACATCCTGACCGCGAACCCGGACCTCAACGGCATCTACGCGGCCAACGAGCCGAGCGTGCTGGGCGCGGCCGAAGCGGTCCGGCAGGCGGGCAAGACCGGCCAGGTGAAGATCATCGGCTGGGACACCTCGGAGGGCGAGATCAAGGCCCTGCGCGACGGCGTGATCACCGGCCTGATCGCGCAGAACCCGTTCAAGATGGGCTACGCCGCGGTGAACGCGGCGGTGGCCGAGATCCGCGGCGAGCCGAACCCGGCGCCGGACACCGACACCGGCTCGACCCTGATCACCAAGGAGAACGTGGACAGCCCGGAGGTCCAGAAGCTGCTCAACCCGTCCTGCGACAACCCGCCCGCTTGAGAAGCCTGTGGTGGCTGGTCTGCGTGGCGGTGCGGGTGGCGGAACCTGAGTGCTTCCCTGGACTGCGGGTGACCCTCCTGATGTATGCCCAATACACGGCGGAGGGACCGTCCTCGCCAGGAAAACACTCAGAACCCGCGGCGGGTGCAAGCTGCGTGCGTACTCAAAGCGGCTGCCGCCGCTTATAAGACGCGGACGGCTTCGCCGACAGTGCTCTCTCAGGTGGTTCAGCCCCTGGCGGCCGGGAGCAGGTCGTAGTCCGGCAGCTCGATGCCGTTGAACGCCCGGAGCATCTTGCGCTGCATCAGCGCCTGGCCGGGCAGGTGCGGCAGCAGCCGGATCATCTGGTGCTGCACCCAGATGCCGAACCGGCTGCTCGCGGCCGCGTGCTTGGCGTTGTCCGCGCCGAGCTGCTGGTTCATCGCGACGAAGTCGCGCATCTTCGCCTCGTAGGCGGCGAACGCGGTGGCGTGGTCGTCGGCCGCGGCCAGCTCGCCGGCCAGGACGTAGGCCCCGACGAGGGCCAGCGTCGTTCCCTGGCCGGACAGCGGTGACGAGCAGTACGCGGCGTCCCCGAGCAGCACCACCCGGCCCGCCGACCAGGACGGCATGCACACCTGGCTGCAGGAATCGCAGTGGAAGTCCGGGGCGCCGTCCATCTGCTCCAGCAGCCACGGCACCTCCCACTTCGCGTGCCGCATGCCCTCGCGCAGCAGCGCCTTCTGCCCGGCCGGATCGCGGTGGTCGTGGTCGGCGCTGCTGCCCGGGACGCACAGCAGGGCCATCGCCTCGCGGTTGTCCCTGATGCTGCGGATCATCGCCCCGCGCTTCGGCTCGGCGTAGCTGAGCATCCAGTGGTCGAGCCCGAGGCGGTTGGGCACCGTGAAGAACGCCATCAGGAAGCCGAGATCGCGCAGGTACCGAGACTCGGGCCCGAACACCAGCGAGCGGACTCCCGAGTGCAGCCCGTCCGCGCCGACCACCACGTCGAAGGACTCCGGCGGCCCGGAGGTGAAGGACGCGGTCATCCCGTCGCGGGTCTGCTCGATGCCGGTGATCGTCCGGCCGAACCGGTACTCGACGTCGTGCCGGGTGGCTTCGTGCAGCACGTCGGCCAGGTCGCCGCGGAGGATCTCGATCTCGGCGACCATCCCGTCGCCGCCGAAGGCGTCGGACCGCATCCGCGCCCGCTCCCGGTTGCGCTCGTCCACGTAGGACACGCCGTTGGTTTCCGTGCACGCTGCGCGGATCCGCTCGTCGAGCCCCATCCGGCGCACGACCTCCTTGCCGACACCGCGGACGTCCACGGCCTGGCCGCCCGGCCGCAGCTGCGGTGCTCGCTCCACGACCGTCACCGAGAACCCGTACCGGTGCAGCCAGTGGGCGAGCGCGGGTCCGGCGATGCTCGCTCCGACGATCAACACGCGCTTGGTCATCTGATGCCTTCCATCCGGAGCACCGGCGGAACCGGGCTCGTGGCGGTGATGCAGGCGACGGTACAGACGTCTAAGACATTTGTGCAAGACGGTTGTCCGATCGCTGCACTAGGCTGTCGGCATGGGAAATCGCGAGGACCTGCTCGCCGCCGCGATGGAGTGCCTGCGCACCAAGGGCTACGCGCGGACCACGGCGCGGGACATCACGGAGATCGCCGGAACCAGCCTCGCCGCGATCGGATACCACTACGGCGGCATCCGGAACCTGCTCAACCAGGCGGTTTACGCAGCGATCGAGCAGTGGAGCGACCGGGAGCAGGCGAGGCTGCGGACCGATGCGCCCTCGGAGGAGGCCTTCCTGGAGCGCTTCGGCGCCGTCTGGGCGAGCACCATCGAGGGCTTCCAGGCGGACCGGGAGGTGTGGGCGGCATCGTTCGACCTGATGACGCAGGTCGACCACGTGCCCGAGATCCGGGAGCAGCTGCGCCGGGGGATGCAGGCGGCGCGCACCGGCAACGTCGCGATGTTCGAGGGAGTGGACGAGGACACCGTCAGCGAGGAGCAGGCCAGGACGGTCGGCTCGTTGTACTACGCGATCCAGGCCGGTGTGGTGATCCAGTGGCTGATCGACCCCGACAGCGCGCCCAGCGCCGACGACATCGTCGCGGGGCTGCGCGCGATCGCGGCCAAGGCCGCCGAGGAGGCGTGACGGACCGGGGCGCGGGTGCACCGGCGGTGGCGGGGAGGTAGAACCGTCCGGTGGTCACCGCGATCCTCAACCCGCTGGTGCAGGAAGTCCTGGACCTGATCGGGATCTTCGCGTTCGCGCTCTCCGGCGCGCTGCTCGCCGTGCGCAAGCGCTTCGACGTCGTCGGCATCGTGGTGCTGGCCGAGGTGACCGCGCTGGGCGGCGGGGTGTTCCGGGACCTGGTGATCGGCGCGGTGCCGCCGGTGGCCTTCACCGACATCGCCTACTTCACCACGCCGCTGATCGCCTCGGTGGTGGTGTTCTTCTGGCATCCCCGGCTGGCCTGGATCCGCCGGTTCGTGCTGTTCTTCGACGCGATCGGGCTGGGGGTGTTCTGCGTGGCGGGCAGCATCAAGGCGCTGAACTTCGGCATGCACCCGCTGGCCGCGATCGCGCTCGGCGCCGCGACCGCGATCGGCGGCGGCGCCATCCGCGACGTGCTGGCCGGGGAGGTCCCGGCGCTGCTGCACCCGGAGAGCGAGATCTACGCGGTGCCTGCGCTGCTGGGCAGCGGCCTGGTCGCCCTGCTCGCGGTCACCGGCGCGCTGACACCGGTCACCAGCGCCTTCGCGGCGCTGCTGGCGATCGTGGTGCGGCTGCTGGCCCTGCGCTTCGGCTGGCGCGCGCCGCTGGCCCGCGGCGGAGCGTCGCTATGAGCGCCGCTTGAGGACTGCCAGCGCCTTGTCGGCGTGCAGGCCCATCCGGAACTCGCTGCGGATCACCGCGAGCACCCGGCGCTGCTCGTCGATGACGAAGGTGTGCCGCTTTACCGGGATCGGCCCGAACCGGCGCTTGACGCCGAACTGCCGCGCGACCGCACCGTCGACATCGGACAGCAGCGGGAAGCCGAAACCGTGCGCCGCGGCGAACTGCTGCTGCTTGCCGATCTGGTCGGCGCTGATCCCCACCGGCTGCGCGCCGAGCTCGCCGAACTCGGCGGCCAGATCCCGGAAGTGGCAGGCCTCCGCGGTGCACCCGGTGGTCATCGCGGCCGGGTAGAAGAACAGCACGACCGGCCCGCCGGCGACCAGCTCGGAGAGCTTGCGCTCCGCACCGTCCTGGTCCGGCAGGGCGAAATCGCCCACCACATCGCCTTCCCGCATCCCCGCTCCTCCCACGTCGGAACCCGAGCTCCCAGAGTATGGCCTCGCAGCCGATCGTCGTCCGGGGTGTGTGCGAGGCTCGGGCGGGGCGGGCCGCACCGGTCGTGCTCCTCACTGCTACTCGGGAAGGTCCATGCTCGTCCGCCGCGCTTACATCCCCGAAAGCAAGCGTCCCGAGTCGTTCGGGAGGTGGCCCTACACCGTGCCGTGCGTCGCCGAGCTCGCCGAGCGCGGGCTGGAGTTCACCGCGCCGGTGACCATGCTGGTCGGTGAGAACGGTTCCGGGAAGTCGACGCTGGTCGAGGCGATCGCGGAGGGCTTCAAGCTCGACTCGCACGGCGGCCGGGCGGGGCGCAAGTACGCCAACGACCGCCCGAAGACCCCGCTCGGCGACGTCCTGGCGCTGGAGACGACCCCGGCCGGGAGCCGGATGATCACCGGGCCGCGGTCTCGCCGCAAGGGGTTCTTCCTGCGGGCGGAGACCGCGTTCGGGATGATGAACGCGGTCAGCGGCCTGCACGGCTACTGGGAGCAGGACACCTCGACCATGTCGCACGGCGAGGGTTTCCTGGCCGTGTTCGAGGCGATGTTCCGGGAACGCGGTTTCTACGTGATGGACGAGCCGGAGGCGGCGCTGTCCTTCGAGTCCTGCCTCAAGCTGATCGGCCTGATGCACGAGCTGGCCCGCACCGGCGCGCAGGTGGTCTGCGCGACGCACTCACCGGTCCTGGCCGCCACGCCGGGCGCCGACATCGTCGAAGTGGGCGAGCACGGCATCCGCCGGGTGAAGTGGGCGGACCTCGACCTCGTCGACCACTGGCGCCGCTACCTCACCGACCCGGCTCTCTACCTGCGCCACATCACCGGGTGACCCGGGGTTCGCCCGGTTCGTGCTGGGAGCAGCGGGTTTTCGCCCGGGCAGGGGTAGCGCTGCGGGTGGGGGACACCCGTTGGCCGGGCTCGTCCGGCGGGCGGTGGGGGACGAGGCGATCGTGGGCGCTGGACGACGGCCGGAGGCCGTCTCCGCCGGTTCCCGCGATCCCAGAGAGGAAATGTCGATGCGCTTCCGATTCTCCGCGGTGGCGTCGCTGGCCGCGCTCCTGCTGCTCCCGGCGGGTGGGGCGTTCTCCGCCCAAGCCGATCAGGAGGCCGCCGAGCCGCGGCAGACCGCTGTCCGCATCGTCAACGTGAGCTCGGGCCAGAAGCTGATCCCGACCGGGTACGGCGCGAACAAGGCGGACGACATCGTCGTCTGGGCGAACGCCATCGAGGAAGCTCCCGGCGGCAAGCTGTGGCGGCTGCAGTTCCTCGGCGGCGGCTACTACCAGATCCGCAACGTCGACACGAACAAGTGTCTCGCGGTCGGCAACTACAACGCACCCGACGGGCGGACCGCGGTCGTCCAGCAGGAGTGCAGCCAGGCGTTCAACCAGCAGTGGGACCTGCCGCCCGCGGGCAACGGCCACCTGATCATCTCGCGCTCGGACGGTCGCGTCGTGGTCCCGTTCAACACGGGCGGCAACTACTGGGCGGTCCTGGAGCAGCAGTCCGGGGCGCTGACCCAGCAGTGGAACTTCCCGCCGGCCTGACCGGCCTCGACACCGCACGCGCCCCGCGCCGGACCCCGGTGCGGGGCGCGTGCGCTTCGCACGCTCGACTGATGTTCGGAGCGCATGCATTCATGCACGGACCGTGCGGTAATCTGAAGACGTTTCGGGGGTCAGGGTCGGATCGGGGGGTTCGACCGCGCGGAGCCGGAGGAACCTGGGGGTCAGGGCCGGCTCCGCGTCGACCACCTTTCCCGCCATCGTGCGATCGGCGTGGTCTAGCGCACTGTTTACCGGTCAGTAACCGCCGTAGCTGGCATGATCGGCCCGACGTAGGGCAGCGCAGCCGGAAGCGGGAAGGATCGTGTGGTGACGAAGATCGAGCGCCTGGGAGTCATCGGCGGCGGGCAGATGGGCGGTGGCATCGCGGAGGTCGGTGCCCGGGCCGGTCTCGACGTGATCGTCTGCGAGGTCAGCGACGAAGCCGCTCGCGCCGGCCGCACCAGGCTGTGGAAGTCGCTGAACCGCGCGGTGCAGAACGGCAAGCTGACCGAAGCCGAGCGCGACGCCGCGCAGTCCCGCCTGCACTTCACCACGACGCTGGCCGACCTCGACGACCGCAACATGGTCATCGAGGCCATCGCCGAGGACGAGGAGCTCAAGACCAAGCTGTTCGCCGAGCTGGACAAGGTGGTGTCCGATCCGGACGCGATCCTGGCGTCGAACACCTCCTCCATCCCGATCGCCAAGCTGGCCGCCGCCACCAAGCGCCCGCAGCAGGTGCTCGGCGTGCACTTCTTCAACCCGGTCCCGGTGCTCAAGCTCGTCGAGCTGGTGCCCTCGCTGCTGACCTCGGAGGAGACCGTCGAGCGGGCCGCGGCGTTCGCCACCGAGCAGCTGGGCAAGGAGACCATCCGGGCCAAGGACCGCTCCGGGTTCGTCGTCAACGCCCTGCTGGTGCCCTACCTGCTGTCGGCGATCCGGATGGTCGAGGGCGGTTTCGCCACCGCCGAGGACGTGGACAAGGGCATGGTGCTGGGCTGCGCCCACCCGATGGGCCCGCTGCGCCTGTCCGACCTGGTCGGCCTGGACACCCTCAAGGCGATCGCGGACTCGATGCACGAGGAGTACGGCGACCCGAACTTCATCGCCCCGCCGCTGCTGCGCCGCATGGTCGAGGCGGGCCTGAAGGGCAAGAAGTCCGGCAAGGGCTTCTACGACTACAGCTGATCTCCGGCGGTGAAGGGTGTCTTCGGGCCAGCCGCCCGCCCGAAGACACCCTTCGCTCAGCTCGCTTCGCGCGACAGGAGCGCGCGGAGCTCTTCGACGACGCGGGCCGGGTCGTCCTCCATCGCGAAGTGGCCCGCGTTCGGGATCGTGGCGAGGGTCGCCGCCGGGATGTCCCGGGCGAGGCGGTGGGCGTAGGCCACCGGCTGCCAGCGGTCTTCCGCGCCCCAGATGACGTGCGTCGGGGTGCGCAGGGTTCTCAGCAGCGGTGCCACCCGCTGGGTCGGCGCCGAGTCGTAGTGGCGGACCTGGTGCTCGAAGAAGGACGCCCGGCCGACCGCTGTCCGATGTGGACGCAGATAGGCCTCCAGGGCTTCGCCGGTCATCCGGGCCGGGTCGGCCACCGTCATCGTCAGCTGGCGGGTGAGCAGGGCCTCGAAGTCGTGCTGCGACATCGCGGCGTGGTCGTCGAGGTGGTCGCGGATGATCTCCCGCCAGGTGCTCGACGGCCACGAGTCGTAGCTGACCGAGTCGATCAGCGCCAGCCGCGCGACGCGCTCCGGGTGCGCCGCGGTGAAGATCTGCGCCACCGCGCCGCCGATGTCGTGCGCGATCAACGTGCAGCGCCGGATTCCCAGCCGCACCAACAGCTTCTCCAGCAGGTCGGCCTGCGCGGTTACCGAGGTGTCGCGGCCGACCGGGCGTTCCGACGCGCCGTAACCCAGCAGGTCGTAGACCAGGATCCCGTGGCCGTCGGCTTCCAGCGCCGGGGCCACCTCGCGCCAGATGTGGGAGTGCGACGGCGTTCCGTGCAGGAACACCAGCGTCTCGCCGGTGCTGCCGGCGGTGTGCCGGTGGGCCAGCCGGACGCCGTCGACGACGATGTCCTCGGTGAGGATCATGCGGCTTCCTCCACGGTGATGACGAGCTTGCCGAAGAAGTTCTTGGCGGTGAAGGCGCGCTGGGCTTCGCGGAGTTCGCGCAGCGGGTGCGTGCCTGCCAGCAGCGGGGTGAGCTCGCCGCGCTCGATGTGGCCGATCAGCTGGGCGAAGTCCTCGTGGGTGCCGAAGGAGGAGCCGATCAGCTGCAGCTGCCGCAGGTAGACGGTGCGCAGGTCGGTCTCCACCAGCGGCCCGGCGATGCCGCCCGCGACCACGTAGCGGCCGAGCGGGGCGAGCATGCGCAGCAGCTGCGCGAACGCCGGGCCCGCGACCACGTCGGCCACGACGTCGACCGGCCCGGCTTCCGCGAGAACCGCCGCGTGCAGGTCCGGCGAGTCGCGGTCGACCGTCGCGTGCGCGCCGAGCTGCAGCGCCTGCTCGCGCTTGGCGGCGCTGGTCACGGCGATCACCCGCGCGCCGCGCGAGGTCGCGAGCTGGATCAGCGCCGAGCCGACACCGCCGGACGCTCCCGTGACCACCACGGTCTCCCCGTCGCGGACCTGCGCCCGGTTGAGCATGCGCATCGCGGTGGCGTAGGCCGTGGGGAAGGTCGCGAGTTCGGTATCGCTGAGCGGGCTTTCGACCGCGTGGGCGTTGCCGGCGGGGACGGTGGTGTGCTCGGCGAACCCGCCGTCGCGTTCGCTGCCCAGGTACTCGGTGTCCACCAGCTCGCGTTCGCCGCCGGTGTAGAGCATCGGGTCGACGATCACCCGCTCGCCGAGCCGCGAGCTGGGCACGCCCGGCCCCACCTGGTCGATGCGGCCGACCACGTCGGCGCCCTGAATCCGCGGGAACGCCAGCGGCTCGCGCCGCCAGCCCGCGGTGTCGGCCGGGTCGTCCGGTGTGCCGTAGGCGCCTTCGCGGGTCCAGATGTCGGTGTTGTTGATGGCCGCCGCCGCGACCCTGATCCGGACTTCGCCCGGTCCCGCCTGCGGAGCGGGCACGTCTTCGCGGTACTCCAGCTTCTCCGGTCCGCCGAAGCCGGTGAGCAGCACTGCGCGCATTTGAGGTCTCCCATCGAGGTATACCGACCGGTGTGGTTACCACGATAGGCGCTTCGGTGCGGTTGGTGTCAACCCACCGGTCGGTATAGTTGACGGCATGGCGGAAGTGGCGGAGTTGCTGGAGAAGCTGACCCCGGCCGGGCGGCGGGTGCTCGACGTCGCGGCCGAGCTGTTCTACGCCGAGGGCATCCACGCGGTCGGCGTCGAGGCCATCGCGGCCGGGGCCGGGGTGACCAAGAAGACGCTCTACGCCTGCTTCGGGTCGAAGGAGCGGCTGGTCACCGCGTACCTGGTCGAGCGCGACCAGCGGTGGCGGGAGTGGGTGCGGAACTGGGTGGCGGAGCGCGCGAGCGGGCCTCGCGATGAGCTGCTGGCGGTGTTCGACGCGCTCGGCGCGTGGATGGATCGCGCGGGTTTCCGGGGCTGCGCCTTCGTCAACGCGCTGGCGGAGATGCCGGAGCCGGACCACCCCGGGCGAGCGGTGGTCATCGGGCAGAAGCGGTGGATGCGGGACTACTTCGAAGAGCTCGCGACGCTGGCGGAAGTCGCCGAGCCCGCGCAGTTCGCCGACAGCGCCCTGCTGCTCTACGAAGGCGCGACGATCGTGGCATCGGCCGACATCCCGGGCGCGGTCGAGCACGCGCGCCGCACGGCCGAAGTCCTGCTCGCGGCCTGAGTCCTGGTTCCACCGCGAGGCCTTCCGTTTCCACTGGTCAGGCCCCGTGAGCGTTTTGTGGGGCTATAGCACCCCAAAGTGCTCACGGGGCTGCACCAGCGGAAACGGAGCGGCGCGGGCGTTTTCGGGCGAAAACTGCGAGGGGCGCGGTGCTTTCGCGGGTCGTGCGGGCGGCCGACGAATCAGTCCACTTCGGACGTGATGGTGCCGCGGAGGGCGTCGACCGCGTGGCGGCGGTGTTCGTCGAGCAGGCGGACCAGGTCGTCGGCCCGCCGGTTCTGCGCCGCGGACACGATCCCGTCGTGCTCGTGGCGAACCCGGGTGCGGTTGGCGTCGGAGTTGTAGTAGACCGCCCGGTAGGCGTCGGTGGCGTCCCAGAGGGTGCGCACGACGCGCAGCAGGCGCGGCATGCCCGACGGCTCCAACAGGGCGAAGTGGAAGCGGCGGTTGGCCGCGATCATGGCGACCAGATCGCCGTCGTCGGCCGCCCGCTCCACGTCCTGCTGGGCATCGGTGATCCGCGCCAGGTCGGTGTCGGTGAACCGCCCGGTGGCCACCGCGGCGGCTTCCGCCTCCAGCAGCTCCCGCATCCGGTAGACCTCCAGCAGGTCGCTCAGCGACAGCTCGGCCACCGAGTAGCCCCGGTGCGGCTGGTAGACGACCTGGCCCTCCGCCTCCAGCGTCTTCAGCGCCTCGCGCAGCGGTACCCGGCTCACGCCGAGGCCCTGGGCGATCGAGTCCTGCCGGATCGGCTGGCCCGGCGCCAGCTCGCCGGACACGATGGATCTGCGCAGCTCGCCGAGGACGAACTCCTGCGTGGTGGGTGGTCGCTGCATCCCGGTCCTCCCGTTCTCCGGTTCCTTGACCGGCTGCCCGACAACTGTATATTGGATCCAATATCACGGGTGACGCAAGCCACCGGTGCGCGACAGGAAGGGCGGGTGCATGGAGACGCTGCCGATGGACGGCGTGGTCGTCGCGGACTTCAGCCGAGTGCTCGCCGGTCCGTACGCGACCATGCTGCTGGCCGACCTCGGCGCCACCGTGATCAAGGTGGAGCGCCCCGGCACCGGCGACGACACCCGGACCTGGGGCCCGCCCTGGACCGAGCACAGCTCGTCCTACTTCGAATCGGTCAACCGCGGCAAGCGCAGCATCGCCCTGGACCTCGGCGACCCGCAGGACCGGGCGACCGCGCACGACCTGGTCCGCCGCGCCGACGTGCTGGTGGAGAACTTCAAGCCCGGCTCGCTGGCCCGCCACGGCCTGGACCACGCCGCCGCCCGCGAGCTCAACCCGCGGCTGATCTACACCTCGATCTCCGGCTTCGGCAGCGACGGCGGTGCGGAACTGCCCGGCTACGACTTCGTGGTGCAGGCGCTCGGCGGGCTGATGAGCATCACCGGCGAAGCCGACGGACCGCCGATGAAGGCCGGTGTGGCGCTGGTGGACGTGCTCACCGGCAAGGACGCCGCGCTGGGCATCATGGCCGCGCTGCGCCACCGCGAGGCGACCGGCGAGGGCCAGCACGTCGAGGTGAACCTGCTGTCCAGCCTGCTGGCGTCGCTGGTCAACCAGATGAGCGGGCTGCTGACCACCGGCACCGCGCCGCGGCGGATGGGCAACCGGCACCCGAGCATCGCGCCGTACGAGACGTTGCGCTGCGAGGACGCCTTCCTGGCCGTCGCGGTCGGCAACGACGGCCAGTTCCGCAAGCTGTGCGGGGCGCTCGGGCTGCTCGGCCTGCCCGACGACGAGCGGTTCGCCACGAACGCGCAGCGCGTCGCCCACCGCGATGAGCTGGTCCGGCAGCTGGAGAACGTGCTCGGCGCCCGCACCGCGGCCGACTGGCAGGAGCGGCTGCAGGGCTTGGGAATCGCGTGCGGACAGGTCAACGACCTGGCGCAGGCGGTGCACTACGCCGAGTCCCTGGGCCTGCGGCCGCTGGTCGATCCCGGTGACGGGGCGACGATGCAGGTGCGCATGCCCATCGACTTCTCGGCGCACGGCAGCGCCGAGGTGACGCCGCCGCCGCTGCTCGGCGAGCACGGCAAAGAGGTCCTCGCTTGGCTGGAGGACCACGAACAACCGCTTTCTCCCATCGCTTCCAGGAGGAACCAGCAATGAGTGCCGGTGGCAAGCGCCCTGCGTTCGACCCGCGCGATCCGCTCGGGATCGACGCCGAATTCACCGCGGAGCAGCTGGCGATCCGCGACAGCGTGCGCGCGCTGTGCCGCGACCACGTGCAGCCGCACGTCGCGGAGTGGTACGAGCGCGGGGAGTTCCCGCAGGCCCGCGAGCTGGCCCGGGAGCTGGGCAAGCTCGGCGTGCTGGGCATGCACCTGGAGGGCTACGGCTGCGCCGGTCTGTCCGCAGTGGACTACGGCATCGCCTGCGAGGAGCTGGAGGCCTGCGACTCCGGGCTGCGCTCGCTGGTGTCGGTGCAGGGCTCGCTGGCCATGTTCGCCATCTGGCGCTGGGGCTCGGAGGAGCACAAGCAGCACTGGCTGCCGCAGATGGCGGCAGGCGAGGCGATCGGCTGCTTCGGCCTGACCGAGCCCGACCACGGCTCCGACCCGGCCTCGATGCTCACCACAGCGCGCCGCGACGGCTCCGACTGGGTGCTCAACGGCCGCAAGATGTGGATCACCAACGGCAGCATCGCCTCGGTGGCCGTGGTGTGGGCCAAGACCGACGAGGGCGTGCGCGGCTTCGTCGTCCCGACCGACACGCCGGGCTTCTCCGCGCCGGAGATCAAGCACAAGCTGTCCCTGCGCGCCTCGGTGACCAGCGAGCTGGTGCTCGACGACGTCCGGCTGCCCGCCGACGCCGTGCTGCCCGAGGTCACCGGCCTGCGCGGCCCGCTGTCCTGCCTCAACGAGGCCCGCTACGGCATCGTGTGGGGCGCGGTCGGCGCGGGTCGCAGCTGCCTGGAGGCGGCGCTGGACTACGCGACCACCCGCGAGCAGTTCGGCCGGCCGATCGGCGGCTTCCAGCTCACCCAGAGCAAGCTCGCCGACATGGCGGTGCGGGTGCAGAACGGCAGGCTCCTCGCCCTGCACCTCGGCCGCCGCAAGGACGCCGGGCAGCTCATCCCGCAGCAGGTCAGCTTCGGCAAGCTGGACAACGTGCGCGGAGCGATGGAGGTCGCCCGCACGGCGCGCACCATCCTCGGCGCGAACGGGATCTCCCTGGAGTACCCGGTGATCCGGCACATGACGAACCTGGAGTCGGTGCTGACCTACGAGGGCACCGGCGAGATGCACGCGCTCACCATCGGCCAGGCCCTGACCGGCCTCAACGCCTTCCGAGGCTGAGGTCCCCAATCCCTTCGGCACGCCGGTGCGGAGTGCGGCCGCACTCCGCACCGCCGTCCCGCGAGGTCAACGCAATTTCAATTGAAGTTGGACGTCCGATTTCCATTGAAATTGCGTGGATCCGGACGCACCACCGGCGTGTCGGTGCCCGACGCGCCGGTGGTGGTGCAATTTCAATTGAAATTGGATGTGCGATTTCCATTGAAATTGCGTGGGGTCGTGGGGTCGGCTGTCACCAGACGGTGAAGCCGCCGTCGACGACCATGTTGCTGCCGGTGACGAAGCTGCTGGCTTCGGAGGCCAGGAACACCGCCAGCGGGCCGATCTCGCGCGGTTCGGCCACCCGGCCCATCGGCGTCTGCGCCAGCCACTGGGCGTACCACCCGGGTTGGGTGTCCTGGACGCCCTTGAGCAGGTCCGTTCCGGTGTAGCCGGGCGAGATGGAGTTGACCCGCACGCCGCGGCCGCCCCACTCGCCCGCCAGCGACTTGGTCAGCATGATCACCGCGGCCTTCGAGGTGTTGTAGTGCGCCTGCGGCTGCGGGTGGTTGGAGATCAGCCCGGACATCGAGGCGATGTTGATGATCGACCCCGATCCCTGCGCCAGCATCGCGCGGCCGACCTCGCGGCAGCACCAGAACACCGCGTCCAGGTTCAGCCCCAGCACGCGCCGCCACGATTCGTCCGAAGTGGACTCCGCGGGTTCGTTGCGCACGGTGCCCGCGTTGTGCACCGAGACGTCGATCCTGCCGTGCTCGGCCACCACGCGATCGACCAGCCCGGCCACCGCCGCCGAATCGGTGACGTCGACCTGCCGGAACTCGCCGCCGACGGCCTCGGCGGCCGCCTGCCCGGTCGCCGGGTTGATCTCGGCGATGACCACCCGCGCACCCGCGGTGCGCAGGGCCTTGGCGATCTCCAGCCCGATGCCCTGGCCGCCACCGGTGACCAGAGCGACCTTGTCCTGCAACGAGAAGACGTCGTTGCCCATCCGTCCCGCCTTTCCGCACGTCGTGATCCCGCCGCGATTGTGCCGCCGCGCCCAGCCGAAGTGAACCAGCGATCGCCCACCGGGGCCAGGCGTCCCCGATCACCCGGCCATGCGTCGAGTTCGCGAGAAATCGACGTTCACCCGGGTGCCGGTGGGGTCAGCGGAGGAGGGGCGGGAGGATCCGGTGGGGCCAGTCGGTGGCCCGCTCGTAGGCGTGCGCCAGCTGGAGGAGGGACCACTCCGCGTGGTTGCGGCCGATCAGCTGGACCCCCATCGGCAGGCCCGCCTCGTTGCAGCCGACCGGCAGGTTGGCCACCGGGTGCCCGGACAGCGTCCACGGCGCCACCGCCTCCATCCAGCGGTGGTAGGTGTCCATCGAGCGGCCGCCGATCTCGTGCGGCCAGCGCTGCTCGGCGTCGAACGGGAACACCTGCGCGCTCGGCGCGAGCAGGAAGTCGTATTCGTCGAACAGCGCCGACACCGCCGCGTGCCACTCGTCGCGACCGGAGAGCGCGCGGCTGATGTCGGGCACCTGCAGCCGGTGGTAGTTCTCGATCTCGAAGATCAGCTCGGGTTTGAGCAGCGCGCGCTTGGCCGGGTCGTCGTAGAGCTCGGCGTGCTTGCGCCCGACGGTCCACGACCGCCACAGCAGGAACGTCTCCCACGCCTGCTCGACCGGGAGCGGTTTGGCCACCGGCTCGACCGCGCAGCCGATCTCGCCGAAGGCGGCGAAGGATTCCGCGCACAGCTCCAGCAGACCGGGCTCGGTGGCGAGATGACCGTCGAAGTCGCCGACCCAGCCGATCCGCACGCCGTCGAAGTCGTGGTCCAGCCGGCCGGCGAACAGCTCCGGGTCCTGCTCGATGCTCAGCGGCGCGCGCTCGTCCGGACCGGCCATCGTGGACAGCAGCATCGCCACGTCCCGCACCGTGCGGCCCATCGGGCCGACCACGGAGGGCGAGCTGAGGAAGCCCTCGGCCGGGATGCGCCCGAAACTGGGCCGCAGCGACACGATGTTGTTCCAGGCGGCCGGGTTGCGCAGCGAGCCCATGAAGTCGCTGCCGTCGGCGACCGGCAGCAGCCGCAGCGCCAGCGCCGCTCCGGCACCGCCGCTGCTGCCACCCGCGCTGCGCGTGGTGTCGTAGGGGTTGCGCGTCGTGCCGAACACCGGGTTGAAGGTGTGCGAGCCGAGGCCGAACTCGGGGACGTTGGTCTTGCCGATCACGATCGCGCCCGCTTCGCGCATCCGCTGCACGTGCAGCTCGTCGCGGTCGGCGATCGAGTCGGCGAACAGCGGCGAGCCCATCGTGGTGGGCAGCCCAGCGGCGTCGGAGAGGTCCTTGACCGCGATCGGGAAGCCGTGCATCCAGCCGCGGTGCTCACCGCGGTCGAGCTCCTGGTCGCGCCGCCGCGCCTCGTCGAGCAGTTCGGCCTCTTCGCGGCGGGAGACGATCGCGTTGACCTGCGGGTTGAACCGGTCGATGTGCGCGAGGTAGGTCTGCATGACCTCGACGCAGCTGACCTCGCGCCGGGAGATCAGCCAGGACAGTTCGACCGCGTCGAGCAGCACCAGCCCGGGGATCTTCGAAGCGGGCAGTCCGGATCCGGGCGCTACCGACACGCTGCGTCCTCCTGTGCTGTTAGGGCCGTCCCTCGGTTCTTGTCGGTGATCACCCTACGTAGGTGGTCACCTGGCGGAGACTCCCTGGACTGCGGGAGCCCTCCCTCATGTATGTCCAAGACACGGCGGAAGGGTCCTCGCCGGGAAGCCTCCGAGGACCCGCCGGTGGTCGTCCTGCGCAGGTGGATGCAAGCGGCTGGCGCCGCTTCACAAGCGCGGACGGCATTCGCCGACGGGCTCTTGTCGACCTTTCCGGTCGGTGGGGGCGCACGTCAACCGCCTGCCGGCCGCAGCGGTGGAGCAGAGGCGTACGTCACGTTAGCGTTGCTAAAAACCATTCGGGTTTTCAGGCTGAGTTGACCAGACACCGCTCGGAGCCGAGGAGGGCGCAGTGGCAGCCGCCGGGCAGCAGCGGACCGTCGGGACCGCACGAGTGCTCTCGTCGGTGGCCGCGGTGGTCACCGTCGGGGTGTTCCCGGTGTTCCTCGTAGGCGGTCTCGGCGTGCAGCTGCAGCAGGAGTTCGGCTTCGGCGCGGCGCTGCTGGGCGTCGGCGCGGCCGGGTTCTTCGGCGTCGCCTCGCTGTCGTCGCGGACGATGGGCTGGCTGGTCGAGCGGATCGGCTCCCGGCTGGGCATGCGGGTCGGCGCGCTGGGCAGCTCGGTTTGCCTTTTCGGGATGGCCGCCGCGCCCAACGCGGCCTGGCTGCTGGCGGTGCTGTGGGTGGCGGGCCTGCCCAACTCGCTGGCGCAGCCCGCGTCGAACCTGCTGATCGCGCAAGGGATCCCGGTTCACCGGCGCGGCATGGGCTTCGGCGTCAAGCAGTCCTCGATCCCGGCCGCCACGCTGCTGGCCGGCGTGGCGGTGCCCGCGGTGGCGCTGACCGTCGGCTGGCGCTGGGTGTTCGTGATCGCCGGCGCCATCGGCCTGGTCGCCGCGGCAGCGGTGCCCCGGCTGCCGGAAGCCGAGCGCACGCGGTCGGCCAGGGCCGCGAGCGGCGGGAGCGGACCGCGGCGCAGCGCGCTCCTGCTGCTGGCGATCTCCGGCGGCCTCGGGTCGGCCGCGGCCAACGCGCTCGGCGCGTTCGTCACCACCACGGCGGTCGAGGTCGGGTTCAGCCCGTCGGCGGCCGGGCTGGTGCTGTCGCTGGGGTCGGCGACCGGGCTGCTGATCAGGTTGTGCGCGGGGGTGATCGCCGACCGCCGGAACCCGGACCTGGTGCGGGTCATCTCCGGGATGCTGCTGATCGGCTCGATCGGCTTCGGCCTGATGGCCGTGCACTCGACGGTGGCGTTCCTGATCGGCGTGTCCATCGGGTTCGGCGCGGGCTGGGCCTGGCCGGGCCTGCTGAACTTCGCCGTCGCCAAGATCGCCCCGGACCGGGTGGCCAGCGCGACCTCGTTCACCCAGACCGGCATCTACCTGGGCGGGAGCCTGGGGCCGCTGCTGTTCGGCCTGCTCGCCGAGCACGCCGGGCTGGGCGGGGCCTGGCTGGCGGCGGGTGCGGCGGCGATCGTCGCGGGGGTCCTGCTGCTGTTCATCCGCCGCTGACCGGCTGGACCGGGATGCGCGCGTCGACCGACTTGCGGGCCACCCCGCCGTAGAGCAGCCGGTACCGGTCCGACGCCGAGGTCGGCCGACCGGGATCGGGGCGCCAGTCGGCGAGGTCGGTGGTGCCCGGCGGCAGGATCTCGAAGTCGCCGAAGAGCTTGTCGATCCAGCTGGTCTCCCGCGGGTGCAGCGGATCCGAGGTCTCGGCGTAGAAGTCGGCCAGCACCTGCACCGCCTCCGGCGCGTTAGTCCCGGTCACGTGCGAGATCACCAGGTGGCTGCCCGGCACGAGGGCGTCCCGGTAGGTCTCCACCAGGCCGAGCGGATCGTCGGAATCCGGGACGAAGTGCAGCACCGAGGTCATCAGCAACCCCACCGGACGGCGCAGGTCGAGCAGCTCCCGGGCCTCCGGCGAGCGGAGGATCGCTTCCGGTTCGCGGCAGTCGGCCTGCAGGATGTCCGCGCGCGGTTCGCCGGCCAGCAGCGGTTTGCTGTGCGCGACGGTCAGCGGCTCGTTGTCCACGTACAGCACCCGGAAGTCGCGGGTGCGCCGCCGCGCCACCTCGTGCAGGTGCCCGATGGTGGGGATTCCGGAGCCCAGGTCGAGGAACTGGCGCACGCCGCGGGCCAGCAGGAACTCCACGGTCCGGCGCAGGAAGGCCCGGTTCTCCTGGTAGCAGCCGCCGATGCCGGGCAGTGCCTGCTCGATGCGCTCCGCGAAGCCGCGCTCCACGCCGAAGTTGTGCCCTCCGCCCAGGAAGGCGTCGTAGATCCGGGCGGCGGCGGGACGGACGATGTCCATCTCGCGCGGCGGCGACTTGCGCGTTTCGACCATGGACTCCCCCTTCTCGCTGGAATCGTACAGTAGTCAACCATCAACGCAGAGTGTTCAGGGCCTGCTCGCGCGCCGCTCTTGCTGATCGTCGGGCGCGCATATCACGATGGGTCCTTCGTGACCCGCGTTTCTCCCAGGAGGTGCTCGTGACCGACGTCCGCGCGGTGGTGGCGACAGGCAAGGGCAGGCCGGTCGAGGTGGTGACCATCGACGTCCCCGACCCCGGCCCCGGTGAGGCGGTGGTCCGGGTGCAGGCCTGCGGGGTGTGCCACACCGACCTGCACTACCGCGAAGGCGGCATCAGCGACGAGTTCCCGTTCTTGCTCGGCCACGAGGCGGCCGGTGTGGTCGAGCAGGTCGGCGAGGGCGTCGAGGACGTGCGGCCCGGCGACTTCGTGGTGCTGAACTGGCGCGCGGTGTGCGGGACGTGCCGGGCGTGCAAGCGCGGCCGGCCGCAGTACTGCTTCGCCACCCACAACGCGGCGCAGCCGATGACGCTGGACGGCAAGCCGCTGTCGGCGGCCCTGGGCATCGGCGCGTTCGCGGAGAAGACCCTGGTGCACGCCGGGCAGTGCACCAAGGTGGACCCGTCGGCCCGCCCGGCGGTGGCCGGGCTGCTCGGCTGCGGCGTGATGGCCGGGATCGGCGCGGCGGTCAACACCGGTGGTGCCGGGCCGGGCGATTCGGTGGCGGTGATCGGCTGCGGTGGTGTCGGTGACGGCGCGATCGCCGGGGCGGCGCTGGCCGGGGCGCGCCGGATCATCGCCGTGGACCGCGACCCGAAGAAGCTCGACTGGGCGCGGGAGTTCGGCGCCACGCACGTGATCAACGCCGCCGAGACCGATGCGGTGGCGGCGATCCGGGAGCTCACCGGCGGTTTCGGCGCCGACCTGGTGATCGACGCGGTCGGCAGGCCCGAGACGTTCCAGCAGGCCTTCTACGCGCGGGACCTGGCGGGCACGGTGGTGCTGGTCGGCGTGCCCACGCCGGAGATGAAGCTGGAGCTGCCGCTGCTGGACGTGTTCGGCCGCGGCGGTGCGGTGAAGTCCAGCTGGTACGGCGACTGCCTGCCGGAGCGCGACTTCCCGATGCTGGTGGAGATGTACCAGCAGGGCAGGCTGCCGCTGGAGAAGTTCGTCAGCGAGGAGATCGCGCTGGACGGGGTGGAGGAGGCGTTTGCGCGGATGGAACGCGGCGAGGTGCTGCGCTCGGTGGTGGTCTTCTGATGGCCGCGCGCATCGACCACACGACGACCTCGGGCACGTTCTCGCTGGACGGCCAGACCTTCGACGTCGACAACAACGCCTGGGTGGTCGGCGACGACGCGGAGTGCGTGGTCATCGACGCGCCGCACGACGTCGAGGCCATCCGCGCGCTGGTCGGCGACCGCGAGGTGCGGGCCGTGCTGTGCACGCACGCGCACGACGACCACGTGCGCCGGGCACCGGAGCTGGCCGAGGCGGTCGGCGCGCCGATCCTGCTGCACCCCGACGACATGGTGCTGTGGCGCCTGACCCACCCGGAGCGCGAGCCCGACGGGGAGCTGGCCGACGGTCAGGTCGTCGAGGTCGGCGGGATCGGCCTGCGCGTGCTGCACACGCCCGGGCACGCGCCGGGCGCGGTGTGCCTGCACTCGCCGGAGCTGGGCGTGGTGTTCACCGGTGACACGCTGTTCGCCGGCGGGCCCGGTGCGACCGGGCGGTCCTATTCGGACTTCGGCACGATCACCGAGTCCATCCGGGACCGGTTGCTGCCGCTGCCGGCGGACACCGAGGTGCGGCCCGGGCACGGTGAGAGCACCACGATCGGCGCGGTGCGGCCGCAGTTCGACGAGTGGGTCGCGCGCGGTTACTGATCGTCGCGGCCCGAGCACGGGGTAGGGTCCCCGGTTACCACTTTCGGCGGATGAAGCTGCGCGGTGCAGTGCGCACGATCTTGTCCGTGAGCGGCGACCGGGCCTGCTCACGGTTGGCATCGCGAGCAGATCCGCACACCGCGTGAGGCAGGTCCGATGGTCGATCATGCGCTGAGCCGCACCGCGGCGGCCGAACCGGCGACGGGCCTGTGGCCCTGGGTCGTGGCGCACCGCGCGGTGCTCGGGGACATCGGCTTCGTGCTGGTGCTGTCGGTGGCGCACGGCTTCGACCTGTCCATCGGCGAGCACCCGCCGTGGATGGACTGGTGGTGGCCGCTGCTGGTGAGCGTGCCGGCCACCGCGATGCTGGTGCTGCGGCGGCGGATGCCGTGGACGGTGCTGCTGGTCATGCTGGTGGTCACCGTCGCGCTCACCCTGCTCGAGCTCTACATCGGTGGCCTGAACCTGGCGATCCTGATCGCGATCTACTCGGTCTGCGTGCGCGGTTCGCTGACGGTGTCGGTGGTGGCCGCCTCGCTCGCGATGATCTTCCCGGTCACCCAGATGATCGTCTACGAGCTGACGCCGGTGGAGAGCTTCCTGCGGATCACCGGCGGGGTGGTCAACCTGGTGATGGTGGTCGGCTGGGCGCGCGCGATGCAGGTCGGCAGGCGGCGCGCGGCGCAGCTGGAGCAGACGCTGACGATGCTGGACGAAGCGCGCGATCAGCTGGCCGCGGACGCGGCGGCCGTCGAGCGGGCGCGCATCGCGCGGGAGTTCCACGACATCGTCTCGCACAACCTGTCGGTGGTGGCGCTGCGCGCGGGCGTCGCGCGGGCGCTCATCGACCGCGACCAGGAGCACGCGCGGCAGACGTTGCAGGAGCTGGAGCAGAGCTCGCGCGGCGCGCTGGGGGAGATGCGCAACCTGCTCAACGCGCTGCGCGACCGCAACGCCGCCGGGCAGGACCCGATGGACTGGCAGCCGACGCCGGGGCTGGACGGGGTGGACGCGCTGGTCCACTCGGTGCGGGGCGGTCAGGTGGAGTGGCGGTTCGAGCGGCGCGGTCAGATCCGCGAGCTCGGCTCCGGCGTCGAGGTGACCGCCTACCGGATCGTGCAGGAGGCGATGACCAACGTGCTCAAGCACGCGGGCTCCGGGCGGGCGCGGGTGCTGCTGGACTACGGGGCGAGCGCGCTGCGGATCGAGGTGACCAACCACCTCGGTGCCGGGGAGGTACCGCCGGTGTCCCATTTTTCCGGACATGGGCTGATCGGTCTGCGGGAACGCGTTGCGCTGCTGGGCGGAACATTGACCGCACATCCGATTTTGAACGGATTTCACCTTGAAGCCGTGCTACCGTGCGCGGAAAATTCGGACCTGGCCTGAATCGGAACTGGGCCGGCCCGGAGCAAGGAGGCCCCGCGTGGAAACAGAGGACACGACTGTCCTGGTGGTCGATGACCAAGCGATGATCCGCGCGGGCCTGGTAGCGCTGCTGTCGAACGAGCCGGGCCTGCGGGTGCTGGCCGAAGCGGCCGACGGCGACGCGGCGCTGGCCGCGGTGCGCCGACGCCGTCCCGACGTGGTGCTGATGGACGTGCGCATGCCAGGCAAGGACGGCATCAGCGCCGCCGCGGACATCATCGCAGAGACCGGCGGCACCACGGCAGTGATCATGCTGACGGTGCACGACCTGGACGAGTACGTCTACGCCGCGCTGCGCGCCGGTGCCAGCGGCTTCCTGCTCAAGGACGCGACCCCGGAAGACCTGGTCAAAGCCGTCCGCACGGTCGCGGCTGGAGAAGCGCTGCTGGCCCCGCGCGTCACCAAGCGGCTGCTGCAGCGCTTCGCCGCGCTCGGCGTCCGCGACGCGCGCAGCGAGCTCGCCGTGCTGACCGAGCGGGAGCTGGACGTGCTGCTCGAAGTGGCCAGGGGCGGCTCCAACGCCGAGATCGCGCGCAACCTCGGCCTGGCCGAGCTGACCGTGAAATCGCACCTGTACCACGTGATGCAGAAGCTGCACCTGAGCTCGCGGACCCAACTGGTGATCACCGCGTACGAAACCGGCCTGGTCTGCCCGGGCCAGGACAACAACAACCTCCGCCGCGCCTCCGCGTGAGGCGACGTGAGGTGATTTCAATTGAAATTGGACGTGCGATTTCAATTGAAATCGCACGAGTTCCCCCGCGGTCGGGTGTGTCGGGGTGCACGGAGCGCCACCCCGGCCTGCGGCTCGGGAGGCGGCGACGGGGTCTAATGGGGACATGAGTTCTGCACTGCGGGTCGGCCTCATCGGTTACGGCGTCGGGGGCGCGATCTTCCACGCTCCGCTGATCGCCGCGCATCCGTCGCTGCGGTTGGCCGCGGTGGTCACCGCGAATCCCGAGCGGCAGCAGCAGGTGCGGGCCGAGCACCCCGACACCGCCGTGGTCGGCGACGTGGACTCGCTGCTGGCCGGTGATCTCGACCTCGTGGTGGTGGCGAGTCCGAATCGGACGCACGTCGAGCTGGCCACCGCCGCGCTGGACGCCGGACTGCCGGTGGTGGTGGACAAGCCGTTCACACCGACCGCGGTGGCGGGGCGGCGGCTGATCGAGCACGCCGAGTCCAAGGGCCTGCTGCTGACGGTCTTCCAGAACCGCCGCTGGGACAACGACGTGCGCACCGTCGCCAAGCTCATCGACGACGGCGAGCTGGGCCGGGTGCACCGCTTCGAGTCGAGGTTCGAGCGCTGGTCGCCGACGCCGAAGCCGACCTGGCGCGACTCCGGCGGTGCGGAGGACGTCGCGGGCATCCTCTACGACCTGGGCAGCCACCTGATCGACCAGGCCCTGCGGCTGTTCGGCCCGGTCGCGGCGGTGTACGCCGAGATCGACCGCCGGAGGCAGGGCGTGCGGGCCGACGACGACTCCTACCTGGCGCTGACCCACGTCAACGGGGTCCGCTCGCACCTGTGGATGAGCAAGGTGGCGGCGCAGCCGGGCCCGCGCTTCCGGGTGCTGGGCGAGAAGGCCGCGTTCACCAAGTACGGCCTGGACCCGCAGGAGGCGGAGCTGCGCGCAGGCCGCAGGCCGGTGGACGAGACCTGGGGCCGCGAACCGGAGGAGAGCTGGGGCGTGCTCGGCGTCGGCGACGACGTTCGCCGGGTTCCCAGCGAACGGGGCGACTACCTGGCGTTCTACGACGGAGTCGTCCGCTCGCTGCGCGACGGCGCGCCGCCACCGGTCGACCCGGCGGACGCCGTGGCGGCGCTGGACATCATCTCCGCGGCCCACCGCTCGGTCGCCGAGATCACCGTCGAGCGCCTGCTGTGAACCCCGATCGGGCGTGACGGGCCACCGGTGAGCCCGCGCGGGAAACCGCTGCCCACCAGGCGCTTTCGTCCTCCTGCGACCGCTGGCCGCCGAAGGCTTCACACGTGCTGGGGCTGTACACGCCCGGCGAATCCGGGCATGGTCGTTCCTGCTCGGGCACGCAGCACCTTCGCTACTCGAAGAGGAGGACGGGGTGAGCGTTGGCAGCACGGTCCCGGAGTCCCTCCCACCGCCGGCTTCGCCGGCGTCCTGCCAGTGGCGCGCGCAGTGGATCGGCAAGCGCACCGATCCCGCTCACCGGATCGTGCAGTCGTTGACCTCGGACCAGGTGGCCTGGGTCGAGCCGGGGCACTGGCTGGGGCAGACGTTCACCGCGCCCGGGCGGTTCACCGCGGTCGGTCTGGACCTGGTCGGTGAACCGGGGACGGCGGTGCGCGGTCGGCTGGAGCTGTGCGGCCCCGACGGCACCGTGCTGGCCGACCAGGTCGTCGAGCGGGGCATCGTGCGCTGGGACCGCTTCGCCCACTTCGTCGAGCTCCCCGACGCCCTCGACGCCGGGGAGCACCTCCTGCGGGTTCAGGCCGTGGTGGGCCGTCTCGGCTGGTCGACGCTGTCCGAACCCGCACCGGCCGGGGTCGACGACGGGGTGTCGCCGCTCCCGGTGATGGGGCGGGCCGTGCGCGACGGCGTCGGCGAGCCGGGAGTTCGGGCCATCGGCGTCGAGACGATTCCCGCGCCCAACCCGGTGTTCCGCACCTCGTTCGAGGTGCCCGGGGAGGTGCGGGAGGCCGAGCTGAGCGCGGTGGGCCTCGGGTACGGCGAGTTCCGGCTCAACGGGCGAGCGGTGACCGGCGATGTGCTGGAACCCGCGCAGACGACGTACGACCGCACCGTCCTGTACCGCACCTACGACGTGACCGCTCTCCTGCGGCCCGGGCTGAACACGCTCACCGCAGAAACGGGCCGCGGCTTCTACGCCGCGAGAGGGGCGAACACCTGGGGGTGGAACTTCGCCCGCTGGCACCGCGAACCGGTGGTGCTGGCGCAGCTGGAGTACGTCGACGGGGCCGGGGAGCGGCACGTCGTCGCATCGGGCCCGGATTGGGAGGCGGCCGAGGGCGCGGTGACGTCGGACCTGCTCTACGTGGGGGAGACGACCGACCCGGCTCGCGCTCGTGGCGCGGAGTGGGAGCCGGTGCTGGTCGTGGCGCCGCCGGGCGGGGAGCTGAAGCCGGCTACCGCACCGCCGGTGCGCCGCACCGAGCTGCTCGCGCCGGTGTCGAGCACACCGCTGGCGGACGGGTCGGTCGTCCACGACTTCGGGGAGGTGCTCGCCGGGCGGATCCGCCTGACCGCGGTGGGCGAGGCGGGTGCGGAGATCGTCGTCCGGTACGCCGAGCAGCTCGACGAGGACGGGGCTGTGCACTGCCGGAACCCGCTGGCCGCGGGCGGCACCCAGGTCGACCGGTTCGTCCTGCCCGACAGCGGCACCGAGGCCACGTGGGAGCCCAGGTTCAGCTACAAGGGATTCCGGTACGCGCAGGTCCTGGGACGCGCGGCGGTGACCGAAGTCCGCGCGGTCCGGTTGCGGACACCGGTGGCTCGGGTCGGCGAGTTCGAGTGCGCGGACGACGTCCTGACCTGGATCGCCGACGCCACCGCCCGGACCTTCCGCAACAACCTGCACGGCGTGCCCACCGACACCCCGGTGTACGAGAAGAACGGCTGGACCGCCGACGCCCACCTGGCCACCGAAGCCGTGCTGCACCACGTGGATCTGCGCGAGTCGTTCGGCAAGTGGCTGGACGACCACGTCGACGCGCGCGACGAGAGCGGCGTGGTTCCGCAGATCGTGCCCAGCCCGGGCTGGGGCCGGGCGGCGGACCCGGCGTGGAGCGCCTCCGTGGTGCTGATCCCCTGGTACCTCTACCAGGAGTACGGCGACCCGGCCGTCCTCGAGCGCTACGCGGAACCGATCCGCACCTACACCGACCGGCTGCTGGACCTCGCGCCGGACGGGCTGTGGCCGCACCACAGCTGGGGCGACTGGCTCTCCCCGGGCCACCACTTCGCGCCGGAGGGCCCGATGCCGACCGCGACGATGATGCTGCGGCACGTGGCGAGCCGGTGCGCCGACATCCTCGACGTGCTGGGCGAGACGGGCGCCGCGGAGCGCTACCGCGCGGCCGCGGATGTGGTGGCGACCGCCTACCACCAGCGGTTCTTCGACTCCGGCAGCGGAACCTACCGGGTTCCGGGCGTCGGCTACCGGCAAGCGGTGAATGTGCTTCCGCTGGCGTTCGACGCCGTCCCGGCGGAGCACGTCGCCGCTGTTGCCGAAGGCCTGTTCGCCGACATCGAGCACCGGACGGGGGGACACCTGGACTGCGGTGCGGTGGCGGCGAAGCACCTGCTGCCGGTGCTCGCGGCGCACGGCCGTCCCGACCTCGCCATCACGGTGGCCACCCGGCGGGAGCGGCCGGGGTGGGGAGTGTGGCGGGAGGCGGGCGCCGCCACCCTGATGGAGTCGTGGGACGAGACCGCGCGCTCGCACAACCACTACTTCCTGGGCGCCGCGGCCGCCTGGATCCAGCAGGCGGTCGGCGGCCTGCGCCCGACCAGCCCGGGCTGGGCGAGCTTCGACGTCGCGCCGATCCTCGACGACCGCGTGGAGTGGGCCCGCACCGCCCACACGACTTCGCGCGGTCGCGCCGCCGTCGAGTGGCGGCGCTCGGACGGGACGTGGGAGCTGGAAGTGGAGGTGCCGGAGGCCGCGAGGGCCGCGGTGCGGCTGCCCGGCCACCCGGAGACGTCCCTTCCCGGCGGGCGGCACGCGCTGCGGCTGCCGGTCGCGACCACCCGGCCAGGAGGGGATCACCAGCCACCGGAAGCTCCGAAAGCGCAAACACCACCGTGAACCGCGGAGAGGCGGGACGGCCACCGCGACTACCGGGCCGCACGTGGAAGATCGCCGCACTCGCCGGCATGGCCTCCTACCTCGACGCCGGGGCGCTGGTCACCTCCGGCATCGTGCTCGGCGGCTCTTACGCCGAGGCCCTCGCGCTCGGCGCGGGAACCGCCGGTGCTCTCCTCGGCTTGCAGACCCTGATGTTCGCCCTCGGTGCGCTCTGCGGCGGTCGGCTCGGCGATCTGTTCGGGCGTCGCCGGGTGTTCACCCTGTCGCTGCTGCTCTACGCCGCCGGCATCGCGCTGCTGATCGTCGCGTCACCGCTCTGGCTGCTCCACGCCGGTGTCGTCGCCGTGGGACTGGCGATCGGTGCCGATCTCGCCGCCTCGCTGGCGCTGATCAACGAGGAGTCGCCCGACGGCCACAAGGGGAAGATGGTCATCTTCTCCAACATCCTGTGGATCGGCGGCATCGTCGTCGCCATGGGTCTCAGCGCCGTGGTCGGGTCGTGGGGCGTGCTCGGCGGGCGCATCATGTTCGCGCACCTGCTGGTGGTGGCGATCGTCGTGCTCGTCCTGCGCTTCGCGCTGGGCGAGTCCGCCGAGTGGGCCGCGGCGCGGCGCGCGGCGGACTCGCCCGGCGAGCCGGAGGGAATCCGGTTCAGCCGGGTCGGCCAGCTCTTCCGCACACCGGTGGTGCTCCCGGTCGTCGCGCTCGGCCTGTACTACGCCACCTGGAACCTCGGCGCCTCGACGATGGGCAGTTTCGGCACCTTCCTGTGGACCAACCTCACGGGCGGCGGAGTCGCGGAGTACTCCCGGCTGAGCCTGCTCGGCCTTCCCGTCGGCTTCCTGGGCGGGCTGGTGTTCATGCGAGTGGTCGACCGCCCGGCGCGGTACGCCTGGTTCGCAGGTGGTTCCGCGCTGATCCTCGTCGCCTGGGCGCTCCCGGCGCTGCTCGGGGCGAGCCGGTTCACGCTGGTGGCGGTGCTGCTGCTGTCCGGGCTCGGCAACGCGTTCTGCGGTGAGGGCATCTACAAGGTGTGGTCGCAGGAGCTGATCCCGACGTTGCTGCGCACCACGGCGGGCGGGCTCACCATCGCCTTCGCCCGCTTGGTCGCCGCCTTCGCCGCGTTCGTCACGCCCGCGATCGCACTGGCCGATCCGGCGCTGCTGTTCTGGCTGCTGTTCGCCTTCACCGCGGTCGCGAACGCGATCGGCCTGCTCTGGGTGCCGCGGCTGCCGAAGGCGCGCGATCTGGAGGACGTGCCGGTGGTGGCCCGGCTCCAGCGCGAGCCACCACCGTCCACTGCGGATCCCGACGGTGCCGGAGGTCAGAACCGGTAGGTCCGGGTGACCGCGACGAGGTCACCGTCCTCGCGGGTTCCGGCTTCGAGGTCGGCCGGTCTCGGCCGGAAGCCGGGAGCCCCGGTGAGGCCGCGGGTCTCGTCGATCGCCGTCACCCGGACTTGGCCGCCGCGCGTGCGGAAGGAGATCTCGACGCCCTCCGGTGGCAGATCGCGGAAGCGGATCTCACCGGGCCAGGTCGCGGTCCGGGTGCCCGACACCTGGAGCGGGACGGCAGCGCCGCCGGGCAGCCGCGCCGTGACCTCGGTGATCGGCTGGTCCACGCGCAGCACCACCGAGCGGGCTCCGCGCGGCGAGGACACGTGCAGGTTCGTGGTGTCCCCGGTGCGGCTTCCGGTCACGCGAGGTCCTTCGACGGCGAGCGGTCGTGCCGGCCCCGTCCACAGCTCGCCGCGCGCATATCCGGGCGGGAGCGCTTCGGTGCTGCGGCTGCCGACGAACTGCGCGGTCCACCCGGTGGGCTTGGTCTCGGCGCTGACCCAGCTCGCGGTGCCGGTGTCGGCGTTCAGCACGTAAGCGAGGTGGGACCGGCGCGGGTGCTGCGCGTCGAACTGGTCGATGGCGAGGCCGCTCAGGACGAGCGCGACCGTCGCGGCGAGCGACGTGGACACCGCCACGACGGCCGATCGGCGGGACAACGCGCGGTCGGGCAGCAGGGCTTCGCCCGACGGGACCAAGAACAGGCCGAAGAGGACGATCAACGCCGCGGTCGCGCCGCCGAGCGCCAGGCCCATGCCGTTGAAGACGGTGCGCGCCACCACGGGCACCACCATCGCGGCCACTGCTGCGGCTGCGGCGATCGCGATGGCCGACCACCTCGGGAAGCACATCGCCAGGAGGAGTCCGAGCGCGCCGGCCAGCGCCGGCACGGTGAAAACGAACGCGGCGCCGGGCGCGATGGAAGCGCACGCGATGCCCGCCACCGTGGGCCAGGTCAGCGCCCCGAGGGCGAGCGCGGTGGGGCCGAGCCGGGTGCGCAGTGCCAGGTACCAGCCGATCAGCACGGTGGCGGTGAGCGCCGCGAGTGCGAGCAGGAAGGCCAGCGGTCGGTGCAGCAGGCCGTTCATCAGGTCGTAGTCGGGCCGCACGGCGACCAGCAGCGACCACAGCTCTTGCGCGAGCACGACCGCCACGGCGATCGGGACCAGCGCCGACAGCGCGCTCAGCAGCGTCCGCGGCAGCGAGACCAGCCGCCGGTACCGCGCCAGCACCACGGCTCCCACCAGCAGCAACGCGTTGAGCAGTGCCAGTGGGAGGACCACCGCGTCGGGATAGGTGATCAGCAGGCCGAGCGCGCGGAAGTAGACCAGGTCGTGGTCGGCGCGCAGATCCGCGAGGTCGGCGCCGCCGAAGGCGCGGGTCAGCGCGAGCATGTTCTCGCCCTGGTGCTGGAGGCTGCCCGGGTTGAGGTTGGCGATCGTGTCGCTCGCCGTGTGGTACCGCGACGAGCCTTCCAGGTAGGCCGAGTTGAGGCCCGCGAACCCGGCCCCGGCCAGATCGGTGAAGTCGGTGCTGTTGGGCATCAACCGGTACATCTCGACCATCGAGGAGTCGCCGCGCGGGTGCTCGACGGAGTCGGCGAACACCTCGATCAGGCGCGCGTTGTCCTGGGTGGTCTCGAACATCAGCGACGGGCCGTCGACGCCGCGCGCCTCCCAGTTCAGCACCACCCCGCCGCGAGCGGCCAGCGGGTGCTCCCGGGCGAAGACGCCCGCCCCGAGCGAGCCGTCCTCCTCGCCGTCGCTGATCAGCAGCACGAGGTCGTTGCGCAGCGGCCCGCTCTCCCGCAGCGCCCGCACGGTCTCCAGCATCGCCGCCACCGAGGCACCGTCGTCGGAAGCGCCGGGGCCGACGCCCGCCGAGTCGTAGTGGGCGGCGAGCAGGACCGTTCCCGTCGGCGCGGTGCCGGGCAGCGTGGCCACCACGTTGTCCACCTGGCCGAAGGTGGCCAGCCCGGTCGCGGCGTAGGCGCCCAGCGAGCTCTGGACCTCGACCCGGAGCCCTTCCGCGCGCAGGCGCTCGACCAGGTGGTCCCGGGCCCGGTCGGCCGCTGCGCTGCCCATCGGCCGCGGTTCGGTCGCGAACCCGCGCAGCTCGGCGATGGCCCGCTCGGCGCTGAACTGCCCGGCCGGAGCGGCGGATTCGGGTTGCTGGACGCTCGCCGCGCCGAACACCGACACCACGAGCACCGCTAGCACGGCCAGGACACCGGGTATCCGGAACCGCGTGCTGATCAACTTTCCGTTCACAGCGCGGAAAGTTACGGGCGCTGACGGCGTTGCGTAATGCGGTGCGCTGCACAGTTCCACTGCGGTTGTCCGCAGGGTCCGCCAGGAGTCGCCGCCCTGCTCCGCGGGGATCAGGCGCTTCGCGGCAACCGGAGCACCGCGAGCGGTCGAAGCGAAGACCGCCGGGCGAGCCGCTGCCGCTGGTCAGGCCGCGCCGAGTTGCGAACCGACTCGGTCCCCCCACGCTGAATGACGGGGGCGACGAGCGCGAGGGAGCCGCGGATGAGCAGTGAGATCAGCGTCGGCAGCGTCGGGTGGACCACCACGCCGGCCGTGCGCGAGCACCTCGAACGGGCCGAGCTGGACAGCTTGCAGCTCTGGTGGCAGGCCGCCAACTACCTCTCGGCCGGGCAGATCTACCTGATGGACAACCCGCTGCTGCGGGAGCCTCTGCGCCCGGAGCACGTCAAGCCCCGGCTGCTCGGGCACTGGGGGACCACGCCGGGGCTGAACTTCGTCTACGCGCACCTCAACCGCGCGATCCGGGCCCGCGATCTGGACATGATGTACGTCATCGGGCCGGGGCACGGCGGCCCGGGGCTGGTCGCGGCGGCGTGGCTGGAGGGCACCTACAGCGAGGTCTACCCGGATGTCGCGCAGGACTGCGACGGGCTGCGGCGGCTGGTCACCCAGTTCTCCTTCCCCGGCGGGATCCCCAGCCACGTCGCGCCGGAGACGCCGGGGTCGATCCACGAGGGCGGCGAGCTGGGCTACTCGCTGTCGCACGCGTACGGCGCGGCCTTCGACAACCCGGACCTGATCGTGGCGTGCGTGGTCGGCGACGGCGAGGCCGAGACCGGTCCGCTGGCCACCAGCTGGCACGCCAACAAGTTCCTGGACCCGGCCACCGACGGCGCGGTGCTGCCGATCCTGCACCTCAACGGCTACAAGATCGCCAACCCGGCGGTGCTGGCGCGCATCCCCGACGACGAGCTGCTGAGCCTGCTGCGCGGCTACGGCTACGAGCCCTACCTGGTCTCCGGGGCGGTGCCCGAGGCGATGCACCACCTGTTCGCCGCGACGCTGGACCGGTGCCTGGACGAGATCAGCTCGATCCACCGCCGGGCCCGCCGGGACGGCTGGACGCAGCGCCCGCGCTGGCCGATGATCGTGCTGCGCACCCCGAAGGGCTGGACCGGTCCGGGCACTGTGGACGGAAAGCGGGTGGAGGGCTCGTGGCGCTCGCACCAGGTGCCGATCAGCGATCCGCGCGGCGACCCGGAGCACCTGCGCCAGCTGGAGGCCTGGCTGCGCAGCTACGACCCCGACGCGCTGTTCGACGACGACGGCGCTCCGGTGCAGCGCATCAAGGACCAGAACCCGACCGGAACCAGGCGGATGAGCGCCAATCCGCACGCCAACGGCGGACTCCTGCTGCGGGCGCTGCGGCTGCCGGACTTCCGGGACTACGCGGTGCCGGTCGAGGAGCCGGGTGCGAGCACCGGTGAGGCCACCAGGGTGCTCGGCGGGTTCCTGCGCGATGTGATGCGCCGCAACGCCGACGCGCGCAACTTCCGCGTGTTCGCGCCGGACGAGAACAACTCCAACCGGCTCAACGCGATCCTCGACGCCACCGCCCGCACCTGGGTCGCCGACACCGAGCCCGACGACGACGCGCTCGCCCCCGACGGCCGGGTGATGGAGATCCTCTCCGAGCACACCTGCCAGGGCTGGCTGGAGGGCTACGTGCTGACCGGCAGGCACGGCTTCTTCTCCTGCTACGAGGCGTTCGCGCACATCGTGGACTCGATGGTCAACCAGCACGCCAAGTGGCTCAAGGTCGCCGCCGGGCTCGCCTGGCGGCCACCGATCGCCTCGCTGAACTACCTGCTCACCTCGCACGTGTGGCGGCAGGACCACAACGGCTTCTCGCACCAGGACCCGGGGTTCATCGACCACGTGGTGAACAAGAAGGCCGAGGTGGTGCGGGTGTACCTGCCGCCGGACGCCAACACGCTGCTGTCGGTGGCCGACCACTGCCTGCGCAGCCGCGACTACATCAACGTCGTGGTGGCGGGCAAGCAGCCCGCGCCGCAGTACCTGGACATGGACGCGGCGGTGGTGCACTGCACCCGCGGCATCGGGATCTGGGACTGGGCCAGCAACGACCAGGGCGGCGATCCGGACGTGGTGCTGGGCTGCGCGGGCGACGTGCCGACGATGGAGGTGCTGGCCGCCGTCGACCTGCTCCGCGACCACTTCCCGGACCTGCGGATGCGGGTGGTCAACGTGGTCGACCTGATGCGGCTGCAGGACGAGCGCGAGCACCCGCACGGCCTGTCCGACGCCGAGTTCGACAGCCTGTTCACCCGCGACCGGCCGGTCATCTTCAACTACCACGGCTACCCGTGGCTGATCCACCGGCTGACCTACCGCCGCCACAACCACGACAACATCCACGTGCGCGGCTACAAGGAGGAGGGCACCACGACCACGCCGTTCGACATGTGCGTGCTCAACCAGATCGACCGGTTCAACCTGGCCATCGACGTGATCGACCGCGTGCCGCGGCTGGGGCCGAGCGCGGCCTACGCGCGGGAAGCGTTGCAGGCCAAGCTCATCGAGCACCGCCACCACGTCTCGACGCACGGCGAGGACATGCCGGAGGTCCGGGACTGGACGTGGCGGGCGCGATGAGGGTGCTGACGGTCAACGCCGGTTCCAGCAGCCTGAAACTCGTGCTGCTGGACGGTGATTCGGTGGTGGCCCACGAGCACCTGGAGCGGTGGGACGGCGAGGAGGAGCCGATCCGCCGGTTCCTGGACGAGCACGGCGCCGACGCCATCGGGCACCGAGTCGTGCACGGCGGAACCCGGATCGTCGCGGCGACCGTGGCCGATGACGAGGTGGTGGACTACCTCGCGTCGCTGACCGAACTCGCACCGCTGCACCAGCCCCGGGCGCTGCGCGGGCTGCGCGCGGCCCGGTCGATCGATCCGGGCACGCCGTCGGTGGTGTGCGTGGACACCGCCTTCCACGCCGGGCTCCCGCCGGCGGCGTCGACCTACGCGCTGCCCCGGGAGTGGAACCGCAAGTGGTCGCTGCGCCGCTACGGCTTCCACGGCCTCTCGCACTCCTACGCGGTGGTGCGCGGCGCTGCCCTGGTGGGCCTGCCGCCGGGGGAGGGGAGGGTGCTGAGCTGCCACCTCGGCGCGGGCGCGTCGATGGCCGCCGTGCGCGACGGCAGCTGCGTGGACACCACGATGGGCTTCACACCGGAGGAGGGGCTGGTGATGAACACCCGCAGCGGCACCGTCGACCCCGGCATGATCGGATATTTGATCAACACGAAAGGCGTTGCGCCGCAAGAGCTGTTCGACGTCCTGGCGAAGCGGTCCGGCATCGCGGGGCTGTCCGGCACTTCCGGCGATCTGCGCGACGTGCTGACCGCGCGGTCCGAAGGGGACGGTGATGCCGCGTTGGCGTTCGACGTCTACCGGCGCAGCCTGGTGCGCTACGCGGGAGCGATGGCGGCCGTGCTCGGCGGCCTGGACCTGCTGGTGTTCACCGGCGGGATCGGTGAGCACCAGCCGCCGGTGCGAGCCGCGGTCGGCGAAGCGCTGTCGTTCGCCGGTGCGGCGGTGGATCCGCAGCGCAATGACGCGGCATCGGCAGATGCCGACATCACCGCGATCGGAGCACCGGTGCGCACCGCGGTCGTCCAAGCCCGCGAAGACCTCGAAATAGCCCGCCAGACCCGCGCCGCGATCGGCGGGTGAGCGTCGCGGATTCCGTGGTTCGGCGGTGAGCGTCGGGGTTCGCCCCTACCCTTCTCGATCATGGAAATGCGTGGCTTGAAAGCCCACCTGGGACGGACCGACCGGCCCGTTGCGCGGGAACTCCTGGAACAGCGGCTGGCAGCGCGCGGCGTGCGGCTGATCGAGTCGGGGAGCGAGCGGCCGGACGTGGTGCTGGCCGGTGAAGTGGTCTTCTCCGTGCGGATCGACGGACTGGAGGACCAGCAGCGAGGAATTCCGATCCTGCCGGAAGCCGAGCTGCACGAACTCCTGCTGACCGCCGAGCCCGGCGACGGCGAGCGCTTCGTCGACCACGAAGCGCTCGCGGCCGGATCCGCGGCCCGAGTGCTGGACCTGCTGCGCGAAGCGGACTGGGCGGCGTTCCGGCCGCAGCGGGATCTGCGGCCGTTGCGTGAGGCCCTGTCCGGGCTGGAGAGCTCCGGCGGGATCACCGAGGTGCACCGGTTCGCCACCGACCAGCTCCTGGCCCGTGGTGCCCGGCTGCGCCATCCGCACGCGCACCCGATCTACGAGGAGGGCGGTCGCGTCGTGGACTTCGCGCTCAGCCCGTGCGGGCGCTACCTGGCGACCGGCCGGTGGGGCGATGAAGCGGAAGCCGGGATCCTGCAGGTCTGGGAGCTGGCCACCGGGCGGGCCGTCAACGAGATCGTGGTCGACGGCGGCATCGGGTGGTGGGGCCAGCGGGACGCCGTGCAGTGGTCGGCCGACGGCAGCCGCCTCGCGCTGGGCTTCTGCACCAACCAGGTCGGGGTCTGGGACCCGTTCGGGCAGAACGCCAACCCCTGCGGCTACGCCGATGTGACCGACGGCGGCTCCGAAGGCGCGATCTTCGCGGTGTCCCCCGACGGGCGGCGCGCGTTCATCAGCACGCGCACCTCGGGCACCGAGGTGATGGGCTGCATCGCCGCGCTCGACCGCGGCCAGGTCGTCTACGCCGACCAGTTCGACCTGGTCGGAGGAGAGCGGCCCGAGCTGCTCCGAGAACCGATCCCGGCGGAACTCAGGCACCGGCTCGGTGCCTCGAAACCCGGCCGCGGTGGCGAACCCGACGAGTGCAGGTGGTCCTTCGGCCGGGTGCGGTGGTCGCGCGACGGTTCCCGGCTCATGGGTGAGCAAGGTTCGACGGCCTGCGCCGTGGACCTGCCGGGCGGGCGGATGCGCTGGCTGGTGCGCACCAGCGCCGAGATGCCGCTGGCGTGGAGCCCGGACGACCGGTTCGTCGCGGCCGTGGGCGAGGGCGAGCTCATCGTCCTGGACGCCGAAACCGGCGACCAGGTGGGGGAATCCGTCGAGCAGGGCCCGGGGATGCCGCACTGGGGAGTGCGCGACGGGGCAGCCCGGTTGGCGGTGGTGCTGGAGGGCGGCGGCGGTGTCGACGTCCACGACGAGGGCGGTCGGCGCTTCCACCTCGACATCGACACGACGGAGCAGCTGGGCGAGCACTCCGGAGACCAGCGCCCGTGGGCGTGGGAACCGTCCGGCGAGCACGGCGCTTGCCTGACCGGCGACGACCGGGTCGAGGTGTGGTCGCTGGGCGAGGAGCCCGCGCTCGTGCGGTCGCTGGACGTGCCGGAGGAAAGCACAGCCGTGCTCTGGGGAGCTGACGGCGTGCTGGTCGTGCTCGGTGCGCACGCATTGCGCTTCGTGCGCGCCCGGAACGGTGAAGTGCTCGGCGACTTCGTCTTCGACCAGGCTCCGGAGGAGGATTCGCGCCTGGAGGAGGAAGGCACCTACCTCGGCGACTGGTTCCAGGAGGACTCGTTCCCGCTGGACGATTCGACCTGGGCGACCATCGCCGAACCGGCGGTCGGCGCCGCAGCCCGCCTGGTGATCGCCCCAGAGGAGCGGCGCGAGGAGCTCGACGCGGTGCTGGCCTGGACCGTGGACCGGCGCTTCGCGTGGCCCGTGCGGTGGGGCGAGCTCGACATCGTCCCGGACTTCGAAGCCGCCGAGGAGGCCCTGGAGAGCTGAAGCGCCGTGCTCGATGGCCTGGGCCTGCTGGTGCTCACCGGCGGGATCGGTGAGCACCAGCCGCCGGTGCGAGCCGCGGTCGGTGGAACGGGCTGCGAGCGCGAAAGCCGGTGGGAGCCGGACTTCGCGCTGACGCCAGAATGGGAACATGGTCGACGCGCGCCCGCGGTGGCGGAAGAAGCGGTACGTCGCCGGTGCGCTGGCAGCGCTTCTGGTGACGTTCGCCTTCGCCAACAACACCCGGCTGTTCACCGCCGCCGGGCCGGAGGGGCCGAAGCTGCTGGCGCACCGCGGCATCGCCCAGACGTTCAGCACCGAAGGCGTCGCGAACGACACGTGCACCGCGGAGCGCATCGACCCGCCGGTGCACGGCTACCTGGAGAACACCGTCCCCAGCATGCGGGCGGCGTTCGACGCCGGCGCCGACCTGGTCGAACTCGACGTGCACCCCACCCGCGACGGGCAGTTCGCGGTCTTCCACGACTGGGAGCTCGACTGCCGCACCGACGGCACCGGAACCACCCGCGACTTCACGATGGCCGAGCTGAAGGCGCTCGACATCGGCCACGGCTACACCGCTGACGGCGGCCGCACCTTCCCGTTCCGGGGACGCGGTGTCGGGCTGATGCCCTCGCTGGACGAGGTGCTGGCGGCGTTTCCCCGCGAGCCGCTGCTGATCCACGTCAAGAGCGAAGACGCTGCCGAAGGCGCAGCGCTGGCCGAGCGGCTGTCCCGGCTGGAGGCGTCCCGGCTGGAGAACATCGCCGTCTACGGCGGCGACGCGCCGGTTCAGGTGGTGCGGGAGCGGCTGCCGCAGATCCGCACCATGTCGAAGGACATCGTGGTCGACTGCCTGCTGCAGTACGAGGCGGTCGGGTGGACCGGTGCCGTCCCGGCGGCCTGTGCGAACACCGAACTGCACGTCCCCGAGTCCTACGCGCCGTGGCTGTGGGCGTGGCCGTCGAAGTTCGTGAGCCGCATGGAGTCCGCGGGCAGCCGCGTCGTCCTGGTGGCCGGTTCGGGCGGGTTCTCCGAGGGGTTCGACACGCCGGAGTCGCTGAGGCGGATCCCCGATGGATTCACGGGCTACGTCTGGACCAACCGGATCGCCGAGGTCGCGCCGCTGATCAGCCGCTGACGCGGGAGGCGGAGTTCCAGAGGACGCACTCGTCGCAGTAGCCGCCTCCCGCTCGCCACCACTGGCAGCAGGTCGTCCGGCGGGGCCACGGGTCGCGATCGGGGGCGATGTCGAGGAGGCGTTCGCGGTTCGTCGCGGCGCGCAGTTCGCGGGCGGTGGCGATCGCGTCACCGGGCAGGCCCGCGCGTTGCAGGCGCCAGAGGACGGTGCCCACCGAGCCGACCGGGTTTCCCCAGTACTCGTGGCTTTCCGGTGGTGGGCCGCCCAGGGCGTGCAGTGCTTCGGTCAGCGGTTCGAAGGCCTCGGCCAGGTCCTGCCACCACTGCTGCGCGGTGACCACCTGCGAGGTCGCCGGGCGGAGCGCGGACAGGCGGCCTTCCGCGGTGATCGCGACCCGCAGGTCGCGCAGCGAGGGGACGGGTGCGCCGAGGTGGAACTCCGGGACCGTGGCGCAGGCCGCGAGCCAGCCGAACCGGAACGCCACCAGCACGAGGCCCGCTCGGCGGTGCCGGAAGCCGCCGCGCTCCTGCCACTCCTCGACGCAGCGCGGCAGCCACGGGCCCGCCGGGTCGCAGAACTCCGCCCACGGCGCGGTCGGCAGGGCCGAAACCGGGACCGTGCCCGGCCTGGGCAGCAACCGGTCGCACTCCCGCACGCGTCCGGCCAGCACGGCCGGGGAGCACTCGAGCATGTTCGCGATGCCTCCTCGCTCGTCGGCCGACAGCCTACCGCCGAGCCGAATGGCCACTGTGGACGATTTCCGTTGAGCGGGTGAGGCGCGCTGAGGCGGCCTACGCTGGAGCGGTGCCTTCGGCGGTGAACCTGGTGAAGCGCTTGCTGCTCGGTCGGCCGTTGCGCAGCGACCGGGTGGCGGAGACGCTGCTGCCGAAGCGGCTCGCACTGCCCATCTTCGCCAGCGACGCGCTCTCCTCGGTCACCTACGCCACGCAGGAGGTCCTGCTGGTCCTCTCGATCGGCGGGCTCGCGCTGCTGCACCTGGCGCCGTGGGTGGCGCTGGCCGTGGTGGTGCTGCTCGCGGTCGTGGTCGCCTCCTACCGCCAGGTGGTGCACGCCTATCCCAACGGCGGCGGCTCGTACGAGGTGGTGGTGCGCAACCTCGGCCGCGATCCCAGCCTGGTGGTGGCCGCCGCGCTGATGGTCGACTACGTGATGACGGTGGCGGTGTCGGTCGCGGCCGGGGTGGACAACATCGTGTCCGCGCTGCCGCAGCTCTACCCGCACCGGGTGGGCGTGGCGGTCGCCGTGGTCGTGCTGCTGATGGCGTTGAACCTGCGCGGCGCGCGCGAATCGGGGCGGGCCTTCGCGGTGCCCACCTACCTGTTCGTCGCCGCTCTCGGGCTGACCATCGTGGTCGGCCTGTCCCAGTTCGCCACCGGCCACCCGCCGGTCGCGGAGAGCGCCGGGTGGGCCATCCGGCCCGAGCAGGTGGACATCACCGGTGTCGCTCTCGTGTTCCTGCTGCTGCGGGCGTTCTCCTCCGGCTGCACGGCGCTCACCGGGGTGGAGGCCATCTCCAACGGGGTACCCGCATTCCAGCGGCCGAAGGCGGTCAACGCGGGGCGGACCCTGGTGATCATGGGCGTGCTGGCGATCTTCCTGTTCAGCGGGGTGACGGCGCTGTCGGTGATCGCCCAGGTGCGGGTGGCTGCCGACCCGTGCGACCTGATCGGCTTCCCGACCGACTGCCACAGCACCGGGCAGCGCACCGTCATCGCCCAGCTCGCGGGTGCGGTTTTCGGCCTGGACAGCGCGCTGTTCTTCGTCGTGCAGGCCGGTGCGGCGCTGATCCTGCTGCTGGCCGCCAACACCGCGTTCAACGGCTTCCCGACGCTGGCCTCGCTGCTGGCCCAGCGCCGCTACCTGCCGCGCCAGCTGCACACCCGAGGTGACCGGCTGGCGCACTCCAACGGCATCGTCCTGCTCGGGCTGGTCGCCATCGCGCTGATCGCGGTGTTCGAGGGCTCGGTGACGGCGCTGATCCAGCTCTACATCCTCGGGGTGTTCACCTCGTTCACGCTGAGCCAGATCGGCATGGTGCGGCACTGGAACCACGAGCTGGCCGGGGCCCGCGGTGCGCAGCGCAGGTGCATCCACGGGCACCGGCTGATCAACGCCGTCGGCGCGGTGCTCACCGCGACGGTGCTGGTGGTGGTGCTGGCCACCAAGTTCACCCACGGCGCCTACCTGGTGGTGGTCGCGATACCGCTGCTCTACGGGATCATGCGCGGCATCCACCGGCACTACCGCGAGGTGCGCCGGGAGCTGGAACCGGGGCGCGACGACGTCGCGCTGCCGAGCCGGGTGCACGCGGTGGTGCTGGTGTCCACGCTGCACAAGCCGACGCTGCGCGCGCTGGCGTTCGCCCGCGCGAACCGGCCGGACACGCTGACCGCGCTCACCGCGAACGTCGACGAGGGCGACACCGAGGTGCTGCGCCGGGAGTGGGAGCGGCACGGCATCGAGGTGCCGCTGACGGTGGTGGAGTCGCCATACCGGGAGATCACCCGGCCGGTCATCGACTACATCAAGCGCATCCGCCGCGCCGGGCCCCGCGATCTGGTGTGCGTCTACGTCCCGGAGTACGTGGTCGGGCGCTGGTGGGAGAACCTGCTGCACAACCAGAGCTCGCTGCGCCTGGTCTGGCGGCTGCGCTTCGAGCCGGGCGTGCTGGTGGTCAGCGTCCCGTGGCAGCTGGACTCCAGCCGCCACCAGCGGATCGACCGCGCCGACCACGCCCCCGGCCGAACCCGCCGCGGCATCGGTTAGACCTGGATCATTTCTTCCAGGCTCGTTTTGCATGGCGGTGCAGGTGGCGGAACCTCAGAGGTTCCCTGATCTGCGGGTGCCCAGCCTGATGTATGACCAATACACGGCGGCTGGGCCGTCCTCGCCAGGAAACCTCTGAGAACCCGCGGCGGTGCAAGCTGCCAGGGTGGGTCAAGCGCTGCGCGCTCGCGGCCGTTCATGCCGTCGTCGGTGTCCGCGTCGCGGCTGCGGACCCGACAGGAATCACGTGGCCGGGCACCTGCTGGAGCGTGCTCAGGAGCCGGTAGGAGTCGAGGCGGTCGGCCGGGTCGTGCGCGGTGGTGGTGACCAGGACTTCGTCCGCGCCGGTGCGCGCGGCCAGCCGCTCCAGACCGGTCGCGACCTCGTCCGGGGTGCCGAACAGGTGGCCGCGCAGGGCGCGCTCGAACTGGGCGCGCTGCCGGTCCGACATCGACCTCGCGAGGATCTCCTCCGGCGCCTCCAGCGGCGGGAACTCGCCGTGCGTGCGGGAGTACGCGGTCGCCCACGCCTCGGGGACGAGCAGCCGCCGGGCCCGCTCGGTGGTCTCGGCGACCGCGATCGAGCGGGCGAGCACCACGTACGGCTCAGCGGCCCGCGTCGAGGGGCGGAAGTTCGCGCGGTACTCCTCGATGGTGCGGATCATCCGGTCGTCGCCGTGGGCGGCGGCGATCACCAGCGGCAGCCCGAACTCCGCCGCGGTGGCCGCGCCGGTACCCGTGGCCAACAGGAGCACCGGCAGGTCCAGCCCTTCGGCGGGGACCGCGTGCACGCCGGAGGCCGACCGGCCGTCCAGGTAGCCCAGCAGCTCCGCGAGCTGGTCGCCGAATCCGTCGGCGGCTTCCTTGCCGCGCCCCAGCGCGCGCCGGATGCCGTCGGTGAAGCCGACCGAGCGGCCCAGCCCGACGTCGATGCGGTCCGGGAACAGCGATCCGAGCACGCCGAACTGCTCGGCGACCACGAGCGGCTGGTGGTTGGGCAGCATGACGCCACCGGTGCCGACCCGGATCCGGCTGGTCGCGGCGGCCACGGCGGCGGCGAGCACGGTGGGCGCGGCCCCGGCGACCCCGGGCACGCTGTGGTGCTCGGCGACCCAGAACCGGTGGTAGCCGAGTTCCTCGACCTGCTGGGCGAAGCGGACGGTGTCCCGCAGCGCCTGCTGCGGGCTCAGCCCCAGTCCGACGTGCGAGCGGTCGAGCACGGAAAGTCTCACACCGGGGTCAACGCCGGTGGTGCCGCGAGATTCCCGGTGTGACGGATCAGCCGATGCCCAGCCGGCCGGAGATCTCGCGCAGGCACTCCTCGAAGACGGGGTCCAGGTCGGTGTAGGCGAAGTCCAGCTGGTGCAGGACTTCCATGCACAGCAGGCCGTACAGGCGGACCCAGCAGGACAGGAAGACGTGCGCGGCCTCGGGCGGCAGGACGCCGCCGATGGACTCGGAGTAGTCGGCCAGCTGCCCGCGCAGCGACGGCGCCAGCTCGGCGGGATCGGGCACCGGGAACGGCCGGGTCCGCCACAGCTCGGCGGTCAGGTCCAGCAGGACCTGCTCGAAGCGCTGACCGGCCCGGTGGCGCGGCGAGTCCGGGCGCTGGTCGGCGGGGGCGATCGGGCTGGCGAAGACCCAGCCGAACTCGGCCGGGTGGGCGGTGGCCCAGCCGCGCATCGCCCGGCAGGCCGCCAGCAGCCGGTCGCCGACCGGTGCACCGGCGAGGGCGTCCCGGGCCTGTTCCATGGCGGTGGCCAGCTCGCGGAAGAAGTCCGCGGTCACCGCGCCGACGAGCTCCTCGTGGCTCGCGTAGTAGTGGTACAGCGCCGGACCGCTCATGCCGACCCGCCGGGCGACCGCGTTGATGGTCACCGCTCCCGGTCCGCCTTCCACCAGGAGCGCGCGCGCCGCTGCGTGGATCTCCTCCAGCGCGGCCTGGCGCAGCCGCTCCCGCCTGCTCGTGCCCGCGGCCATCGATGCCCCTCCCTGCGTCCGTTGACATCTTAGACCAACTATGTTTGCTTAATGGCTCTAAGTGAATCTAGAATGGATAAGAACGTGACGAAACGCTGGTGGTGGGTTCTGCTCCCGGTCGTGCTGGTCGCGGCCGCGTGGTGGCGGTCGTCCAGGGCCGCGCACCTCCGCCGCGAGGAGGTGGCCGGACGATGAAGGTGGCAGTCGTGGGCGGCGGCATCGGCGGACTGGCCGCGGCCGTCGCCTTCCACCAGCGCGGTTGGCAGGTCGAGGTCCTCGAACGCGCGCCGGAGTTCACCGAGATCGGCGCCGGGCTGTCGATCCAGCCCAACGGCCTCCGCGCCCTCCAGGAACTCGGCCTCGGCGATCGCGTGCGCTCCGCCGGGCTGGCGGACCCGCTGGCGGGCATCCGCCGCGCGAACGGGAACTGGTTGATCCGCAACGACGTCGACGACCTCAAGCGGCGCTTCGGCCGGTGGGCGACCGTGCACCGCGCGGACCTCATCGACCTGCTGCTCTCGGCCCTTCCGGCACGAGCACTGCGCCCCGGCACCGAGGTGAGCCAGGTGCGGCCCGACGGCACGGTCCGGCACGGCGGCACCACCACCGCCGATCTCGTGGTGGGCGCGGACGGCGTACACAGCGCGACGCGGCGCTCCCTCTGGCCGGACATCCCGGGCCCGCGCTACGTCGGATACACCACCTGGCGCCTCATCGCCCCGGCCCACCCCGTCACCGAGAGCGCGGAAACCTGGGGCAGCGGCGAGCGGTTCGGCTACGTGCCGATGCCCGACGGCCGCGTCTACTGCTACCTGATGGCCAACGCCCCCACCGGCACCCGCATCGGCCTCGACGTGCTGCGCGAGCGCTTCGCCGACTGGCACGACCCGATCCCGGCCCTGCTGAACTCGGCGCACGAGGTGTCGCAGCACGACACCTACGAGCTGCCGCGACTGCGCACGTTCACATCGGGGAAGGTGGCGCTCCTCGGCGACGCCGCGCACGCCATGACCCCGAACCTCGGGCAGGGCGCCTGCCAGGCGCTCGAAGACGCCGTCACGCTCGCCGCCGCGGTCGACGAGCTCGGCGTGCGCGCGGGACTGGCGGAGTACGACCGCACCCGCAGACCGCGCACCCAGCAGATCGCCCGCCGCTCCCGCCAGGTCGCCGCCCCGGCGCACTGGACGTCACCACCGCTGACCGCGCTGCGCAACGCGGCACTGCCCCGCCTCCCCAGCGCGTTCTTCGAACGCTCGATCACACCCGCCTACACCTGGACGCCCTGACGGCTCACGGCGAGTTCGGGATCAGGATCCAGAGCACCACGTAGAGCAGGATCTGCGGGCCGGGCAGCACGCAGGAGACGACGAAGGCCAACCGGACCAGCCCGACGCTCCAGCCGAACCGGTTGGCGATCCCGCTGCACACCCCGGCGATCACGCGCTGGTCGCGCGGCCGTTCCAAACCACTCATGCCCACAGCCTGCGAGCGTGGCGGACATCGCGCACCTCGGGGAGCCGTGGCACGTTGAGCCGGTGAACTTCGAGCAGATCGCCCGCGACCTGTGCACCGCCGACCCGGCCGGGTTCGTCGCCGCCCGCGACCGGGAAGCGGCGGAGGCCAAGCAGCGCGGCGACGACGACCTCGCCGCCGCGCTCAAGAAGCTGCGCAAACCCACCACGGCGGCGTGGGCGGTGAACCTGCTGGCCGCCCGCGAGCCGGCGGCGCTGAGCACCTTGCTGGACCTGGGAGAGCGGCTGCGCTCGGCCCAGCGCGAACTGCGCGGCGACGACATCCGCGGCCTCGCCGGCGAACGCACCGAGATCCTGCGCGACCTCACCGACCGCGCCGCGGCCCTGGCGGGCGAGCACGGCCACCCGCTGACCCCAACCGGCCGCCAGCAGGTCGAGCAAACCCTCACCGCCGCGCTCTCCGATCCCGCCGCAGGCCACGAGGTCCAATCGGCGACACTGACCAAACCCCTGGAATACAGCGGATTCGGCCTCGATGAGCTCGCCGTCGCAGCGATGCGCCGGACCGCGCAGCGCACCGAAAAACCGCGCCGGGCGGCCGAACCACTCGCCGAACTACGCGAAGAGCTGCGTCGCAGCGACGCGCAGCTGGGCGAAGCCGCGGACGCGCTGGAAGCCGCCGAGCGCGCGCAGCGCGAGGCCGAAGACCGGTGCGAGGAGCTGCGCGACGAGATCGACGAGCTGCGCGAGCAGCTCGCGCAGCGGCGCGGCGCGCTGGAGCACGCGGAGGACGAGCAGCGCGAGCTCCGACGCAGTGCGAAAGCCGCCCGGCAGCGCCGGGAACGCGCGCAGCGCGACCGCGACGCGGTAGCGGAGCGGCTGCGGAACGCGGAGGCGCGCTGAGCCATCCGCGGAGCGGATGGCGGGCATGCGCGGAGCGGGCTTTACCGGCGTGTGACGGCCGCTTATGGTCGAGCGCCGGATCCGCGACGGGTACGCGCCGCGGTCGGTTCCACGGCCCTACTGGGACACCGTCGTCCGGGGAGACCGCATGAGGCCACCGCAGGGCATCCGCCGGATGCGCGTCCTGCTCCTCGTCATGCTGCTGCTCATCGGCATCATCAACTACGTCGACCGCAGCACGCTGGCCATCGCCAACCACAGCGTGCAGGACGAGTTCGGCATCGGGCCGACCGAGATGGGGCTGCTGCTGTCGGTGTTCTCCTGGGCCTACGCCTTCGCGCAGCTGCCCGCCGGAGGGCTGCTCGACCGGTTCGGGCCGCGGAAGGTGCTCGGCGGCGGGCTGCTGCTGTGGTCGGTCGCGCAGGCGTTCTGCGGTGTCGCCGCCAACTTCAAGCAGATGCTGTTCGGGCGGCTGTTCCTCGGCGTGGGCGAGGCGCCCGCCTTCCCCGGCGGGGCCAAGGTCGTCGCCGACTGGTTCCCGCGCGAATCCCGCGGGTTGCCGATCGGGCTGTTCAACACCGCCTCCACGCTGGCACCGGCCATCGCACCGCCGCTGCTGACCTGGCTGATGCTCAGCTACGGGTGGCGCACCATGTTCGTGGTGGCCGGCGTCGCCGGCATCGTGCTCGCGCTGATCTGGTTCGCCGTCTACCGGGATCGCGCGCAGCTGTCCGCCGAACCCGGGCCGGCCCCGGAACCGGTGTCGCTGCGCGAATGGCTGGGCCTGCTGCGCCACCGCAGCACCTGGGGAATGATGATCGGCTTCTCCGGCGTCATCTACTCCATCTACCTGTACCTGACGTGGCTGCCCGCCTACCTGTCGAGCGAGCGCGGTCTGAGCGTGGCCGACACCGGCATCGCGCTCGTCGTGCCCTACCTCGCAGGCACCCTCGGCATGCTCTCCGGCGGCGGCGTCGGTGATCTGCTGGTGCGGCGCGGGTTTTCGACGATGATCGCGCGCAAGGTGCCGATCTGCGCCGGGCTGCTGCTCGGCGGGCTGTGCACCATCCCGGTCGCGCTCACCCCGAGCACCGCGCTCGCGCTGGTGTGCATCTCCGCGTCGCAGTTCTTCATGAACAACGCCAGCGCCGGTGCCTGGTCGCTGGCCGCCACCGTCGGCGCCGAGCGGATCACCGCCTCGCTGGGCAGCCTGCAGAACTTCGGCGGCTACTTCGGCGGTGCGTTCGCGCCGCTGATCACCGGCATCATCGTGGACCGCACGGGATCGTTCGTGATCGCGCTGCTGGCGGCCAGCGGGATCGCCATCGCCGCCGCGCTCAGCTACGCGTTCCTGGTCGGCAGACCCGTCGGCCCGGAGCCGGTGAAGTCCACTGTAGAGCAACGGAGGGGTGCAGATGGCCGAGGCTGACCCGACCGATCCGGCGAAGGCCTTCCCGGACGAGCACATCCCGCGCCCGCAGGTGCGCGACCTGCCGGAACCACCTGCCCGGCAGTGGCGGCTGATCGGCCCCGGCATCGTCGCCGCGGGCGTGGGCCTGGCCAGCGGCGAGTTCATCCTGTTCCCCTACATCACCTCGCAGGTCGGCCTGACCTTCGTGTGGGCAGCGCTGCTGGGCCTGCTCACGCAGTACTTCCTGAACATGGAGATCGAGCGCTACACGCTGGCCACCGGGGAGACCGCGGTCACCGGGTTCAGCCGGTTGTGGAAGCACTGGGGCCTGGTGTTCGCGGTGCTGGCCTACTTCGCGAACCTGTGGCCCGCCTGGGCGACCAGCTCGGCGACGCTGTTCACCTACGTCTTCGGCGGCGACGTCGCGGTGGTGTCGGTGGTGATCCTCGTCGTGGTGGCGCTGATCCTCACCCTGGCGCCCGCGGTCTACACGGCGCTGGAACGGGCGCAGATGGTCAAGGTGGCCGCGATCCTGCTGCTCATCGTGATCGGCTCGCTGTTCGTCCTCGGCGCCCGCACCTGGAGCGCGCTGCCCACGATCGTCTCGGAACCGCGGTTCCCGGCCGCTGAGCTGGGTTTCGCCGTGCTGATGGGCGCGCTGGCCTTCGCCGGTGCGGGCGGCGGCCAGAACCTGGTGCAGAGCAACTGGATCCGGGACAAGGGCTTCGGCATGGGCCGCTACGTGCCGAAGATCGTCTCACCGCTGACCGGCGAGACCGAGGCGCGCGGGCAGGCCGGGTTCATCTTCCCGGCCACCGAGGAGAACCTGGGCCGCTGGCGGGTGTGGTGGCGCTTCGCCAACAAGGAGCAGGCGCTGACCTTCGTGGCCATCACGTTCCTGTCCATCGTGTTCATGTCGCTGCTGGCCCACGCGACCGTCTTCGGCTCCGGAGAGGTGTCCAACGACGTGTCGTTCCTGCGCGTCGAGGGCGAGGCGATGATGGCCGCGGCCGGCGGCTGGTTCGGCTACTTCTTCTGGCTGGTGGGCGCGTTCTCGCTGTTCGCAGCGGCGCTGGGCATCGTCGACTACACCAGCAGGCTGGCCGCCGACGTGCTGAAGACGACGTACTTCCCGAAGGCATCGGAGAGCGCGATCTACGCCGCGCTGGTGTGGGGGCTGGTGCTGATCGGCATCGTCGTGATCATCGCCGGGCTCGGCCAGCCGCTGCTGCTGGCGACGATCTCGGCCTGCACGGGCGGGGTGATGATGTTCATCTACTCCGGCCTGCTGATCGCGATCAACCGCAAGATGCTGCCCGCCCCGATCCGCGTCCGCGGCTACCGGCTGGTGGCGCTGGTCTGGTCGATCCTGCTCTTCGGCGTGCTCGCGGTGCTGACGGTGCTCCAGCAGCTGGACAAGGTGTTCGGCTGACCGCGATCATCTGCCCGGTGAACACGAGGTGGTCGCGGTGAAGGCGGCGGAGGCGTACCGCTTCCGGCTGGACTGGTTCGTCAGCTTCACGTCCGTGGTGGAGCACGGTGGTTTCTCCGCCGCGGCCCAGGCCCTGTACCGCTCGCAGTCGAGGATCAGCACCCACGTCGCCGAGCTGGAACGGGCGCTGGGCGTGCGGCTGTTCGACCGCACGTGCACGCCCGTGGAGCTGACCGCCGAAGGCCGCGAGCTGCTGCCCCACGCCCGAGGCATGCTGCAGCACCTGCAAGCGGCCAGCGACGAGGCGGCGCGAGCCGCGCGGCGAGTGCACGGCAAGGTCCGGCTCGGCGCATGTCCCAGCGCGGCAGCGCACCTGTTCCCGTTCCTGTTCGAGCAGTGCGCGAAGCGCTACCCGGGTGTGGAGCTGGTGCTGCGGGAGGGCACGGCGCTGGAGCTGGAGGCGGCGCTGCTGTCCGGCGAGGTCGACCTGGCGGTCCGGCCGCTGCTGCCCGTCCCGTCCAGCGACGCGCTGACCTGCCGGACGCTGTGGCGGGAACCGCTGGTCGCGGTGCTGCCCGCGCGGGAACCCGCGGACGGCCCGCTGCGCCTGGCGGACCTGGCCACCCGCCCGCTGATCGCGGCAGGGGACAACGGCGCCCGCGGCAACGACCACGCCGCTGCGGCGCTGGCCTTCCAACGAGCGGGCCTGACGCCCGAAGTCGTCTTCCGCACCAACCAGTCCCAAACCCTGATCGCCCTGGTGCGCGCGGGAACGGCGGTAGGCGTGACGAACGCCCTGGCAGTCCTGGCGGCCAACACCGAAGGCGTCCGCATCGCCCCGGTCGAGGACGAGCCCAGAGCCCACGAAGTGGCCCTGTGGTGGCGAACCGACCGAACCACCACCAAACCCGCAGAAGCCCTCCGCACCCTCCTGGCCGAAGCCCCGCTCCCGGACCTGAGCCTGACGTAGGACTCCGTGAGGGCCACCGCGCCTTCGGCCGTCACCGCCACGTGACCAACGGAAGCCTCCGGCCGCTGGGGTCGGAGGCTCCGTCGGCCGGGGGTTCGAATGCTCCACGTGCCAGCGCGGAGCGCCCGGTCCGCACGTTCAGGGTAACTCTTCAGCCGGCTTTCCCCAGCCTCCGCCACCTGGTGTTTCGATGCGGATGCGGTCCCCTCGGCGCAGCGGCCAGGTGCCCTTCGACGAGAGCTCGTGCTCGGTTCCGTCGGCCCGGACGAGGACGTTGCGGCCGACCGCGCCGGGACGGCCGCCCCGGGCGCCTCGCGGGGCGTTGGCGCGGCGCTCGGACTGGATGGTCAGGGTGCAGTCGGCGAGGGCTTCCAGTTCGCGCACCAGGCCTTCGCCGCCGGGGTGGTGGCCGTCGCCGCCGGAGGACGGGCGCAGTTCGTAGCGCCAGACCCGCAGCGGGTAGCCGAGTTCCACCGCTTCGGCCGGTGTGTTGCGGGTGTTGGTCATGCCGGTGTGGACGCCGGACATGCCCGGGCGGTCGGGAGTTCCGCCCTCGCCGCCGCCGAGCGTCTCGTAGTAGCTGAACGCCGGATCGCTGCCGCCGATGAGCAGGTTGTTCATGGTTCCCTGGCTCGCCGCCGGGACGCGGTCGGGGATGGCCTGGGCGAACGCGCCGAGCAGGACGTCCACGATGCGCTGGCTGGTCTCGACGTTGCCCGCCGCCGTCGGTGCCGGGAACACCGGGTTGACCACGGTGCCCTCGGGAGCGGTCACGCGCAGCGCGCGGTAGCAGCCCGCGTTGGGCGGCGCGTCGGGATCGGTGAGCATCCGCAGGACGAACATCGACGCCGACAGCGTCACCGCGAACACCGCGTTGCAGTTCACCGGGATCTGGGCGGCGCTGCCGGTGAAATCGATCGACACCTCGTCCCCGGCGACGGTCACCGCCGCGCGGATCGGCACGCCGTCACCGATCTCCAGCTCGTCCTCGCAGCGGTAGCAGCCGTCGGGGATCTCGCGGATCGCCGCGCGCACCCGGCGGTCGGAGTAGTCGCACACCGCCGACATCGCCGCGCGCAGCCGGGCCGAGCCCGCCCGGTGCGCGAGTTCGCGCATCCGCAGCGCGCCGACGTGGTTGGCCGCGAACTGGGCGCGCAGGTCGCCGCGCCGTTCGCCGGGAGTGCGCGAGTTCGCCGCGATCAGGCGGACGACGTCCTCGCGCTCGCCCTCGGCGTCGGCGATGCGGACGGGCGGGATGCGCACGCCCTCCGCCGCGATCTCGGTGGCCGATGCGGGCATCGAACCCGGTGCCGCGCCGCCGACGTCGGCGTGGTGGGCGCGGTTGGCCACGTAGCCCAGCAGCCGGTCGCCGTAGCCGACCGCGGCGACGATCGTCAGGTCAGGCAGGTGGGTGCCGCCCAGGTACGGGTCGTTGACGCACACCTGCGCACCCGGTTCGAGCTGCCCGAAGGTGTCCAGCACCGCGCGCACGCCGGCGGGCATCGCGCCGAGGTGCACCGGGATGTGCTCGGCCTGCGCGACCATCTCGCCGTCGGCGTCGAACACCGCGGCCGAGCAGTCGGCGCGCTCCTTGATGTTGGGGGAGTAGGCGGCGCGGCGCAGGGCCACGCCCATCTCGTCGGCCACCCCGGCCAGCGCGTGCCGGAAGACCTCCAGTTCCACCGCGGAGAGTTCCGTCATGACAACCGCACCACCAGGTTCTCCGCATCGTCCACCACCGCCGCTTCACCGTCGCCGAGCAGCGTCGTGGTGTCCGGCTGCTCGACCAGCGCCGGGCCGGTGATCTCATCGCCCGGCCGCAGCGCGGCCCGCGCGACCACGCGGGCGCGCACCACCTGGTCGCCGATGCCGATCTCGCGGTCGTGCTCGCGCTGCGGGCTGCCCTGCTCCCAGTCGACCGGTGGGGCGGTGAGCACTGGCTCGCCCTGGGCGACGACCCGCACCGTCACCACCTCGACGCGCTCGTCGCGGATCTCGTAGCCGTAGGCCTCGTGGTGCGCGGCGTGCAGCAGTTCGGCGGTGCCGGTTTCGCCGTCGACGTCGACGCGCAGCTCGTGCGACTGTCCCGCGTACCGCATATCGGCCACTTTGGACAGTGAGATATCGGTTGTGACACCTTGCTTCTCGAGTTCGCGCCAGGCTTCCTCGGCGAGCTCCGACCAGGTCTGCGACAGGTCGTCGCCGGCATCGGCCAGCACCGTCCGCGAGGCCTCGAAGCGCGGCGGGGCCAGCAGCAGGCCGAGCGCGCTGAGCACTCCCGGCGCCGGGGGAACCACCACCGCGGGGCAGCCGAGCTCGCGCGCCAGCGCGGTCGCGTGCAGCGGCCCCGCGCCGCCGTAGGCGACCAGTGCCAGCCCGGCCGGATCGACACCTCGTTCGGTGCTGACCTTGCGCAGCGCCCGCGCCATCGTCGCCCGGACCACCGCCAGCACACCCGAGGCCGGTTCCGGCAGCTCGGCCAGCGCGCGGCGCGCCGCCTCGGCGTCCAGGCGCAGCCCGCCGCCGAACTCCCGGGCCGGATCCAGGTGCCCCAGCGCGCAGTGGGCATCGGTCACGGTCGGTTCCCGGCCGCCCGCTCCGTAGCAGGCGGGGCCGGGATCCGCACCGGCCGAACGCGGCCCGACGCGCAGCGCGCCACCCGCGTCGACCCAGGCGATCGAGCCGCCTCCGGCTCCCACGGTGTGGATCCCGACGGCCGGGGTGCGGAAGGGCAGCCCGGCGATCTCCGAGCCGGTCGACACCTCGGGACGCCCGTCGCGGATCAGGCAGACATCGGTGGAGGTGCCGCCCATGTCGAAGGCGATCGCGTCGTCGAACCCGGCCGAGCGCGCCACCGCACCGGCCGCCACCACGCCGGCGGCCGGTCCGGACAGCAGAGTGTGCACCGGGGCGGTCGCGGCGAAATCCACCCCCGCGGTGCCGCCGCCGGAGGTCATCACGGTGATCACCGGCCCGGGCAGGCGGGAGACCAGGCCGGACAGGTACCGGTGCATCACCGGCTCGATCGCCGCGTTGAGCACGCAGGTGGAGGCCCGCTCGAACTCGCGGAACTCCGGCAGCAGCGCGCTGGAGCGGGTGATCGGCACGCCCACCTCGGCCAGCGCCGCGCACAGCCGCCGCTCGTGGTCGTCGCAGGCGTAGGAGAACAGCAGGCTCACCGCGATCGACTCGGGCTCCAGCCGCCGCACGGCGGCGACCACGCGTTCGATTTCGGCATCGGTGAGGGCGATGACGGGCTCGCCGTCCGGGCCCATCCGCTCCTCGACCGCGACCACCAGTTCCCGGGGGACGAGCGGTTCGGGTTTGATGACCGACAGGTCGTAGAGCGCCGGGCGGTTCTGCCGGGCGATCTGCAGCACGTCGCTGAAACCGGCGGTGGTGACGAAGGCGGTGCGCGCGACCTCGCGCTCCAGCACGGCGTTCGTCGCGGTGGTGGAGCCGTGCGGGAGCAGGCGCAGGGTGCCGTCGGGCAGGCTCTCCCGGACACCGCGCCGGACGCCCTCGGCGGGATCGCCCGGGGTGGTGGGCACCTTGACGGCCTTCGGCCTGCGGCCGGGGGCGCGCAGGACCACATCGGTGAACGTGCCTCCGACGTCCACCCCGGCACACGCCTCGACCTCGTCCGACATCACGACACCCGAGGCCATCATCGCGCCACCGCGGCCATCCCGCTGGGCACGAGGCGCCCTTCTTCGCCCTCGGCGGCGCCCGCCTGGGCATCGGTGACGAGAACCCGCTGAGCGCCGTGACCCTTGGCGCGGGACGCCGGTCGTGCGAAGCTCCGGCTGCTGATGAACCGGGAGGAATGCGATGGAGATCCGCCGAGGCGGTTCCGCTGATGTGCCGAGGATCCTGGAGATGCTGGACGAGGCCGTGGAGTGGCTCGTCGCGCACGGCCGGTCGGGCCAGTGGGGCACCGATCCCTGGTCCGCGACGCAGAAGCGCCAGGACCAGATCGCCGGCCTGGTCGACGGCGGCACCACCTGGATCGCCGAGGTGGGCGGCCGCGCGGCGGGTGCCATGGTCGTCTCGCCCGAGCGGCAGCCCTACGTCCCGGCGGTCGACGAGCCGGAGCTCTACATCAACCTCCTGGTCAGCTCCCGGAGGTACGCGGGCAACGGCGTCGGCAGCGGATTGCTCGCGCACGCCCGGCGAGAAGCGGAGCGCCTCGGCGTCGGCCTGCTGCGCGTCGACTGCTACGCCGGGAGCGAAGGCCGCCTGGTCGACTACTACCGCCGCAACGGCTTCACCGCGACCAGCCCGTTCACCGTCGGCGACTGGCCGGGGCAGCTGCTGGTCCAGCGGATCTGAGCGACCGCTCACGGCGCGCGCGGCAGGCCGTCCAGCAGCGCCCGGAGCGTGCGGTCGGGATTGTCCTTGCGGTACAGCAACTTCACGTGGGTGCGCACCGGTGGTGCCAGCTCCACGACGCAGGTGCCCCGCACCGGCGCGTGCTCGGCGTGCCAGCGGTCGGTGAACGCGCAACCGAGCCCGGATCCGACCAAGTGCTCCCAAGCGAGGCGCTCATCGGTCTCGCACACCACGCGCGGGCGGATGCCGAGCGAGGCGAACCACAGGTCGAGCTGCCTGCGCCGGTGACCGCTCGCGGGCACGATCAGCGGCAGCCCGCCGAGGTCGGCGTGGGGGAGCGGTTCGCGCACCGGAATGCCGGTCGGGCACAGCAGCACGATCTCGCGGCGTCCCAGCGATGCGGTGCCCAACCCGTCGAGCACGTGGTCCGGTGCGGGGAGCTCGACGACACCGGCCATCGCCTGCCCGCTGCGCACCATGGCGGCGACTTCGCCGGGACCGTCGCGCCGCGCCAGGGACACCGTCGCCGTCGGGCACCGTTCGGTCAGCACGCGCAGGAGTCGTGGTGCCGTCCCGGCGCCGAGCGTGGGCGTGGCCGCCAGCACGAGCTCGCGATCTCCGCCCAAAGACAGGATGTCGGCGATGTGGTCGGAGATCGATCGCGCGTGGGCGGCGACCGCCAGCCCGGCCGGTGTCGGGCGCAACCGCTGTCCGTCCGAGGTGAGCAGCGACGCGCCGATCTCCCGCTCCAGCGCCCGCACCGCACGCCCGAGCGCGGGCTGGGAGACGTGCAGCGCGCGAGCGGCAGCCGTCATCGTGCCGTGCTCGATGACGGCCACGAGATAGCGCAGCTGCTGCAGGTTCATGTCCAGTGGGCATCGAAGCAAACCGAACCGGACTTGGACAAGTGCTTGGTTGGTCCGATGTCATGGGAACTCCGGTTCACCCGAGGAGAGGCGGCGTCATGAGGCGGAGTTTCCGATGGTGGGCGGCTTCGACGGCCGCGGTCGCGGGCATGCTCGCGACGGCTGCGGCGAGTCCCGCGCAGCAATCGCTGGACATCCTGCTGACCAACGACGACGGGCATGCGGCACCCACGCTCGCGGTCCTGAAGCAGGCGCTGACCGCTGCCGGGCACCGGGTGACCGTCGTCGCCCCGTGCGACGACCAGAGCGGCAGCGGCACCGAGCTGTCCTCGCACTACGCGACCGGGGAGCCGACGCCGGAGAACACGATCACGGCGAAGCGGCTGGCCCCGGACGTCTGGGCGGTGTGCGGATCGCCCGGTGACGCGGTGCTGTTCGGGGTCCAGAACGTCTTCGCCGCCGACCCGCCGGACGTCGTGGTCTCCGGCGTGAACCCGGGGCAGAACTCCGGAGCGGTCGCCAACCACTCCGGCACGGTCGGCGCCACCATCGCCGGCGGGGAGCTGGGCATCCCCGCCGTCGCGGTCAGCGTCGAGATCGATGTCAGCACCGATCCGCCGCAGGTCGGCTCGGCGCCCGCCGCCGCCGAGTACGCGGCCCGCGTCCTCGACCGGCTGCGGAGCACCTCGAACGGTGGGCCGCTGCTGCCGCGGCACATCGCGCTCAACATCAACTACCCGGTCGCCTCCGAGGTCGAGGGCACGCGGGTGACCTCGACCGGTCGGTCGGCGTTCGTCCGGCCGACCTACGAGCGCACCGATCTGTGCCCCGACTGCTACGTCATCCGGCCCGCGTTCGACGCATCACCGGACCCGGTGCGCGACTCCGACAACAACGCGCTGGCGGCCGACTACGTCTCCATCACACCGCTCGACGGTGACTGGACGGCCGACGAGCGGGTTCGATCGTCGATCCGGCAACGCCTCGGAGCGCCGTGAGCGCTCAGCTCGGCTCGGTCGGCAGCGAACCGACCTCGCAGTCCCGGACGCCGATCGTGTCGCGGGTGAAGGACTCGACCTCCTTCTGCGCGCGCTGCGGATCGGTCACCCAGTTCCGGTAGAAGTCGAACGGGCAGTCGGCGATGCCCTTGTCGCCCTCACCGGCCGCGTGCACCGCGGAGTAGCCGCGGTGCAGCAGCTTGAAGAGGTGGTTCTGCGACTGGTCGTGGCGGCGCGCGTCGCGGATCGCCGAGACCGACAGCTGGGCGTACTGGATGCCGTACTCCTCCTCGCCGGTCTCGCCGAGGGTGCGGCCGTCGAAGCCGATGATCGCCGAGTGGCCGAAGTAGGAGTAGACGCCGTCGAATCCAGCGGCGTTGGCCACCGCGACGTAGCAGTTGTTCGCCCACGCCATCGCCTTGGACATCAGGACCTGCTGCTCCTTGGCCGGGTACATGTAGCCCTGGCAGCGCACGATCAGCTCGGCGCCCTTCATCGCGCAGTCCCGCCAGATCTCCGGGTAGTTGCCGTCGTCGCAGATGATCAGAGAGATCTTCATGCCCTTGGGGCCGTCGGCGACGTGCGTGGTGTCGCCCGGGTACCAGCCCTCGATGGGCACCCACGGCAGCACCTTGCGGTACTTCTGCACGATCTCGCCGCGGTCGTTGAGCAGCACCAGCGTGTTGTACGGGGGTTTGGCCGGGTGCTCCTCGTGCCGTTCGCCGGTGATGGAGAAGACGCCCCAGGTCTCGGCCCGGCGGCACGCTTCGGCGAAGATCTCGGTCTCCTCGCCGGGCACGGTGGAGGCGGTCGCGAACATCTCGTCGCGGTCGTACATGATGCCCTGCGTCGAGTACTCCGGGAACACGACGAGGTCCATGCCGGGCAGGCCGGTCTTCATGCCGACCACCATCTCCGCGATCCGCTGCGCGTTGTCGAGAACTTCGGCCTTGGTGTGCAACCGCGGCATCTTGTAGTTGACCACCGCCACGCCGACGGTGTCCGGGCTGGCTGAGATGTCTCCGTGTCGCATCGCTGCCTCCGCGAGCAGGAATTTTCATGTGGAATTATTCCGAATGAAAGTAAAACGGCGCGGTGGTGCCGTCAAGCGCGGTGTTCTAGAGCCGGGTGATGACGTCGAAGTCGTAGCCGTCGGCGACGGCCAGGTGCACGTGCTGGGCCGCCTGCTGCCCGCGGAACTCGACGGTGCCGCGCGGGCCCTCGTAAGCGGTGCCGTCGATCGCGGCGTTGAACTCGGCGAGGCCCGGCGAATCCGCCCGGCGGGCGAGCTCGGCCAGCGCGTGCAGTCCCTCGTAGCAGGACTCGGCGGCGTTGTTCAGCGGCGGCGCGCTCGGCCCGTGCAGCCGGACGTACGAGCTGAGCAGGTCCATCGCGTGCCCGGTGGCCAGCGAGCGGAAGTACCCGGCGGCGACGAACAGCCCGCGCGTGGCGTGCGCGCCGCTGGCCAGCAGCATGCTCTCCTCCATGAGCGGGCTGAACCGCACCAGCCTGTCGTGCAGGCCCTCGGCGGCGAAGGCCCGGTTGAACCGCACCGCGTCCTGGCCGACGAGCAGCATCAGCACGCCGTCGCACGGCGCGGCGGCCACCTGCCTGGTCACCCGCCGCATGTCGCCGGAGCCCAGCCCGACGTAGGTCTCGCCGGTGATGCGCAGATCCAGCTCGTGCGCGAAGGTGCGGATCGCCCTGGTCGAGCCGTGCGGCCACACGTAGTCGTCCCCGACCACGAACCAGCGGCGGACGCCGAGGTTGTCGCGCAACCACCGCAGCGCCGGGGCGATCTGGAAGCGCGGTGTCTCACCGGAGCAGAAGATGCCCGCCCGCCGCTCACCGCCCTCGTACAGCGAGGTGTAGACGTAGGGCACCCGGCCGGCCACGACGGGCGCGATCGCGTGCCGCACCGAGGAGATGTGCCAGCCGCTGACCGCGTCCACCGCGCCGCGCTCGACCAGCCGCCGGACTTCCGCGGCGACCTCGTGCGGCGGCGCGCCGCCGTCCACGATCTCCACCGCGACCTCCCGGCCGAGGATGCCGCGCGCCCCGTTGAGCTCGTGCACCGCGAGCTCGGTGATCGCCTCGCACGACGGGCCGAACAGCCCGGCCGGGCCGCGCAACGGGATCACCATGCCCACGCGCCACTGCGCGGTGCGCTCGCGGAGCGCTGGGCCTGTCGTCATCCGGGCTCCGAAACGGTGTGGACGCTCGATTGCTTCCACCTGGAAGTTTTACTATCCGGGCAGGATCGCGCAAGAGTGAGGACGCAAACGCATGCGAGCAGCCACCACAGCACTGGCCGGCCCGTTGGTCCGGGCGGCGCGCGCGGTCGTCGCCGACGTCGAACAGGTGCTCAAACCGGAGGACCTGACCTTCGACCAGTGGCTGGTGCTGGACGCACTGGCCACCGACAGCGGCCTGGCGATGGCCGAACTGGCCGAGCGCACCGCGACGCCCGGACCGACCCTGACCCGCCTGGTGGACCGCCTGGTCACCAACGCGCTGCTGTACCGCGAGGTCGACCCGGCGGACCGCCGCAAGGTCCTGGTGCACCTCAGCCGCCGGGGCCAGCACGCGCACCGCCGCATCGCGCCGCGGGTGGCCGCCGTGGAGCGGGAGCTGCTGACCGGCCTGCGCTCCGGCGCCGGTCTGCTCGACTCCCTCCGCGACCTGGCCGAGGGCCGGCCTTAGTGGACGGTCACGGAGCCTTGGTCAGCAGCTCCATGTTGTGCCCGTCGGGATCGTCGAAGTAGACGCCCCGACCGCCCCAGCGGTGGTTGATCTCGCCGGGAGTCTGGTGGCCCGGGTCGGCCCAGTAGGCGATCCCGGCGTCGCGGATCCGCCCGAAAGCCTCGTCGAACCGGGCCTCGTCGACCAGGAAGGCGTAGTGCTGCGGCCGCACGTCGCTCTGCGTCATGTAGTCGAGCGTGGCGGAGTTGTCGAGCACGACCGGCACGAACGGCCCGGTCTCGGCACCGACCTCGACGCCGAGGACATCGGCCAGGAACCGTGCGGATGCGTGCTTGTCCCGCGCTCCGACGATGGTGTGGTTCAGCTCGATCCCCATGATCACTCCTCGATCGGTTCCGCGCACCGCCGCCGCCCGGAACACGCCCCGAACGACGGCCACCCGCTATACCGGTGCAACGGAAACCACCACCGGCGCTATTCCCTCAGATGAACGGGCGGGGCGCGTCGAACTTCTCCCGGACCTGTTCGGCCACCGCCCGGTTCCCACCGGCCTCGATCAGCTTCGCGATGCGGTGCGCGGTGAGATCCCGGACCGGGTTCCCGGCGTGCAGACCGATCTTGTCCAGCACGATCCCGACGTGATCGCTGGCGGTCCTGGTGCCGTGCATCAGCTTCTGGTAGATGCCGTAGAGCACGGCCGCGCACAGCGGCACGGTCACCCAGGCCGGCCACCCCAGCAGCAGGCCCAGCAGCAGCGGCAGCGCCGCGGCCAGGGACAGGCCGAGGTAGAGGGTCTTGCTCTCCTTGCTCATCGAACGGCCTCCTCGGGCATTCGGTCGTAGGCGTAGTCGGTGGCTTGCAGGCCCTGTGCCATGTCGATCAGCTGCGACAGCCGCACGGCAGCTTCGGGACGTCCGTTGGGGGAGGCGCTCCAGTCACGCGCGACGACGTGCAGCGACCCGAGCAGCGAAACGTTCTGGTACGCCGAATCGACCAGGATCCCGAGCAGAGCGTCGTACTGAGCGCATTGGGCGGCTGCGGTGAGCCAGTCGCACACCCGATTCCACACGGGATCGGCTGCCGAGAGCAGCGCCTTGTACCAGCACAGCACCAGCTGACCGCGGACGACGGCGTCGGTGATCAGCGGCTGCGGTCCGCCTGCGATGTGCCACGGATCGGCGAGGTCGAGGAACAGGTGCAGATCGGCTGGCCAGTCCTTGCCCCGGTTGATGTCCTGCGCCAAGCGATCCAGCAGGAGCAGCCACAACATCGGGTGCTGCCTGGTGAGCTCGGCGAGCGCCTGTCGTGCAGTCGGGTTGCCCGAGCCGTCCTCCCGGCGGGCACGGTGGTGGAGCCGGACCAGCGCCTGCGAGGGGAATCGTGGCGCGATCACCTCGACGCACACACTGACCAGGATCTGGCCCACGGATGGCGGCAAGTCGTTGCTCCTCGACCAGTCGTAGATCATCCGGCGGAAGAACCAGCCGTGCCGTTCGTCGGTCAACCCGATGATGAGCGCCTGCACGCCGAAGTCCCGAAGCTGGTTCCACTGCGCGTTGCCGGTGGGGAAGACCCACCGCTCGATCAGCCATCTGACCTGGCCCGGCGAATTGGTCCGCAGGGCCTCCGCTACCGCGCGGTCCACCAGGTCCTGGCGGTTCCGCGAGTCGAGCAGCGGATCGCGGACGGTCTGGTCCACCCAGGTGCAGTACTGCTTGCGCAGATCGGGGTAACTGTCCCAGAAGTACTCGCGCACCGCGCGGTCGTAGTCGATCCTGGCGAACTCGATGCGGTTGTCCGCGGTCATCTTCAGGTCCAGCGACCGCACGTGGTCGTGGTGGCCGTCCTGCTCGAACCGGTGAGCCTCTTCGACGGCGAGCTGCGCGACCAGGCGGTGGGAGGAGAAGAAGACCGCGTCGCTGGTCGCCCCGGCGCACATCGCCGCTGCGAACAGCACCGCCCGCGGTCGGCCGCCCCCGTGCTCCTTGACCTGGGCGATGACCTCATCACGCCGATCGGGCAGGATCGCGGCCACGTGGAGCAGGGCGCTGATTTCACTGGCAGGTGAGGTGCTGCGGAGTTTGACCGCCGACTGCGCGAGCTTCGCGATTTCCGACATCGAGGCGGTCTGCGTGCGCTTCCGGATGTCCTCGTCCAGCCAGCCGTCGGTGAGCGCGACCTCGGCGGCCTCCAGGTGTCTTCTCAGAACCTGGGCGCCGTCCGGGCGGCCGATCCGGACGGCGTGCTTCGAGAGCTCAGCGTCGACGTGGTGGTTGAGCGAATCCGGTACCACGACGATCAGCCGGGCATCGGCCTGCTGCAGTGCGAGGCGGAAGGCGGGCAGTTCGCGGTGGCGCTGGGCGAACACAGTCTCGGTGCTGCCCGACAGGTCCAGCACGTATCGGTGGCGTGCTCCGACCTTCAATTCGGGCAGCGTGAACTCCGGGTCCGCGGCTTCGTCGTCGAGCTCGACGACCGGGGTGCGCTCGTCCGAGATCTCGTGCAGCAGCATCCTCGCCGCGGAGCGACGGCCGGAACCAGCGGGGCCGGTCAGCAGGAGGATGTGCGAGGCGGCCAGTTCGGTGCGCGCCGAGCCCAAGTTCGGCGGCGGGACGAATTGCCGGTGGAGCTGCTGGAGATCTTCGACGAGGCTCCTTCTCCGACCCCGTGCCTGAGCCCGAACGCTCTCCTGGGCGTTCGCGTAGATGTTGATGTCGCCCGAGCCGGAGTGGACCGGGCCCACCTGGTCGTGGAATTCGCTGTGGTTCTCCATCACCGGTCCTTCCGCTTGCGCTTCGCACCGAAGTTCTGGTGGATGCCGCCGAGGTTGTCGCCCTGCACGTAGTTCGTCCCGTCACCGTGGAAGATGTTCAGGTTCCCGCTGCCGGTGGAGACCGGGCCCGTCGAGCCGTGGAACTCCGTGCTGTTGAACGTGATGGTGCCGTTGTTCATCTCCTGCGTCTGCACGGCGTTTCCGGAGTTGGTGCCGGTGATGGAGTTCTCCGCCCGGGATCGCGGTGTCTTCCGGAAGTCGAGACCCGGCACCAGTTCGGCGAGGTGGGCGGCGATCTTGTCCATGTCCGCTTCGGCGCTCCCGGTGTCGTAGACGATGGACTGCAGGTCGGCGAGGAAGCGGAGTTCGGCTGGGAGCTTCGCCGCTGACAACCGGTCGGTCTTGCGGCCGCACAGGATCGGGATGATGCGAGCCCCGGACTCCCGCGCGTTCAGGATCTCCTTGCGGGTCCAGTCGTTCTCGTCGGCCAGCTTGGGGTTTCCGTTCTCGTCGCGCGCGTCGAGCCACCCCGGCCCGATCAGGACCAGCAGCGCGCGTGCGGCGGCGGATGCCGTCGCCAGGCGGGTCTGGTAGTTCTCACCGGGGCGGATCGACTTGCTGGCGCGGAAGATCCGCTCGCTGCCGAACCGGGTCGACAGGCCTTGCTCGATCGCAACGGCGGTTTCTTCGCAGTCGCCGGTGCGGTAGTTGACGAAGATTTCTGGCACAGCGGTACCTCACGTGTTGCCGGGATGGTGGATTGCTCAGACGTTCTGCTGTCGCAGCGTGGCGATCAGCCTGGGCTGGATCTCCCGCACGGCCGGTGCGTTGTGGAACCGCGAGAGCGCACGGGCCAGTCGGCGGAGATCGGTGGTGATGGTGGCGGAGGAGACGGCGTCGACGGTGCCGAGCACGCTGCCGAGCAGCGCACAGGCCTGGTCGACTTCGCCTGCGCCTGCATGCGCGAGCGCGCGGCGCACGCCGTAGCGCGCGGTGGAGCGAAGTGCGGTCGGTGGAACGCGTTGGAGTTCCCTGTCCAGGACATCCGCCGCTTCCTTGTTGCGGCCGAGATCGTGCAGGCACCACCCGGAGACCATCGCGACGGGATCGGACAGGCTGGCGGGGCCGATCACCGGCCCGCTCTCGGGCGCGGGATCGCTGAGGAACCGCCGGGCGCGGTCCAGGCTCCGCATGCAGGAGTCGTAGTCCCCGGCCAGCGCATGGCCCTGTGCCTCGCGCTGCGCGGCCAGCCCCCGGATCCGGGCGGAAGCTCCGGCCGCCTGCTGCGCACGGCGGGCGAGATCGATGGTCTGCTGCGCATCTTCCCGGTACAGCGTGACGAGTGCCCGCCGGACCAGGGAGTACGCGGCGAGTGAGCGATCGCCGCCCGCCTCCGCGAGCTCGACCGCGCGGTCGGTCCACCACAGCGCGGCCTCGTCCTCGCCGGACTCCTGCGCCATCCACCCGGCGAACTCGGCGTAGCGAGCCCCGAGCACCAGCAGCTCTCCGCGGGCCCGGGAGCTCGCCGTGACCGCCAGTTCGCGGATGGTGTGGGTCTGCGCGATGAGCGAGGGCAGGACGACCGACGGGCTCGTGCTCTGACCCAACTGCCGGAGCTGGTCGAACATGGCGCGGAACGCGGTGACCGGAGCGCCATCGGCGACAGCACGACCACCGCCCATGCCGAAGGACAGCACCGAGGCCGCCCCCGCGGCGAGCACCTGCCTGCGGTCCACCGGGCGGAACCGGCTCCTGCCACCTGATTCGAGACTCATCAGCCACACCTCACCGTTGCCGTTCGCTTCGGGCAGCGGAGCTTCGGAAGTGCGCGCGGGAACCAGTGACGCGAGCGTCCCGTTGGCCTCCAGCAGCGCATCGCAGCGGCGGGCGAGCTCCGGCGTCGGTTTCTTCGAGCCGGTTTCGACTTTGCTGAGATGGCCTTTGCTGTAGTGCAGTTTGGCGGCCATTTCAGTGAGTGAAATGTCCGCGGCGATGCGCAGTCTCCGAAGCTCTGCTCCGAACATCGTGGGCTGCTGGGTCACGTCTTCCTCCGGGTTTCCCGTTGCCGATTCGAGCCGGCGACGGGAAACCGCTATTCGTCCTGATCGTTGCGCGCGCAATGTGGGGTTCACCGGCCCGACCGGGCCGGGCCTCCGGCAGACGTTAGGAGAAGAGATGATCAAGGGAGCGTGGTTCCGCGGACCGACACCCGAACAGCGCAATCGAATTGCTCTGTTCGGGAAGGCGCTGCTCACCGCTGTGTTCAGCGCAGCGCAGATGTGGTCGGCGAGCGTGCTGCTCGAAGTCGTGGAGGCCGGAGTCGTGCTGTTCGCATTCGTGCTGGTGCTCTCCGCGGCATTCATCGCTGTCCTCGACGGGTGGCTGGGAGTCTGGCGGTTCGCGGCAGCAAGCCGCTCGTCGGAGGATTGTGGTGGATGAACGACGGGAAAAGGCGAACAATTCCGCTGTTTCCCGTTTCCTCTTTCGGTCGCATCCTGCACCTCCTGGTGCGGGCGGAGAATGCAGCGGCTCATCGTGGTGAGGCCGCTCGGTGGCCAGCTCGTGGGCGTTGGGAGGCGATGTCGTCACCGACTCCCGGTCGGTCACCGGTTGAGGCCGGTGACCGCCGTTGACCTCATGCCGTTGGTTTCCGTGTCGAGCGCGGACGATAGTGGTCCACAGTAGACGGTGCCATCGCGCTCGGATTCCGAGTCGAGTGCCCGTGATCAGTGATGCGCCGAAGCAGTGCTGCGGACCGCGATGGCGGTATGCGCACCCACGCGCACCACCACGCCGTCCAAGACGCTCCGCTGGGCGGAGCTCCTGCGCCACGGCGGCCCTGATCGTCGTCAGGGCAGCGGGCGGTCGGCGATCAGGTCGAGGAGGGTTTCCGCCGCTTGGGCGTCTGTGATCAGGGTGGTCACCACTCCCGAGCGCAGGACCGCGTCTATCGCGCGGGCTTTCGGGACCGTGTAGCCCAGGGCGATCACCTCGGGGATCTGGCGGAGCTGCTCGTGCTCGATCGCCAGGACGTGGTGGGCAAGGCCGGTCGACATCGCGTTGCCGTCGGCGTCGAACAGGCGGGCCGCGATCTCCGCCGTCGCTCCGCGCTCCTGGATCGCGTCGCGCTCCGGTTGGCCGAGGGCGTCGTAGACCGTCGACTCATCGGGGCGCCAGGCGCCGATGCTGACCACCGCCTTGGTCAGGTGGCGGAACTGCTCGAAGGTCTCGGCGATGCCCGGCTGGTTGCGCAGGATCTCGGTGGTGCGGCGGTCCGGCAGCACCAGCGGCCCGTAGATCGGGTACGCGGGCCCGCCGGAGATGTCGGCCAGCCGGCCCACCGTCTCCACCGACCTGTCGCGCATGTCCATGCCCGCCTGCACGCCGCACAGCTGAACCACCGGGCACTTCGGCAACGTGTGGACGGCATCGGCCATCGCGTTGACCGAACGCGCCCAGGACAGGCCGAGCACGTCGTCGGAGGTGGTCGTTTCAGCCAGCAGATCAGCCGCCAGCGCGCCGATCCGGCGACGCAGCACCGGTCGTTCGGCCTTGGACTGCGCTCGGTTGAGCACCAGGACGCGGCGCAGCCGGTAGCTGGTGCGGACCGCTTCCGACAGTCCCAGGTCGATCGGCACCGGCAGGTCGAACTCGACCCGGACCAGGCCCGCTTCCTGCGCGGCAGCGAGGATCCTGGCCACTTTGAAGCGGCTGATCCCGTGCTCCTGGGCGATCTCCATCTTGGTGCGGCCCTGGACGAAGAACCGGTGCGCGATGGAGGCCGCCGTGATGGTGTCGGTCAGCCGCACCCGGGGCTCACTAGTGCTCATATGAGCATCCTAAAGGGGAAATGTTGACGTAACACGCGAGATCATCCTTGAATGCTCCGCGAGTTACCAGAACGATCGGCCCACGATGCTCATATGAGCGGGCCAGTGGAAGGGGTGTCATGCGCGCCGCGATCATCGATCAGCCCGGCTCCATCAGGGTGGGCGAGGTGCCCGACCCGAAACCGGGCGACGGTCAGCTGGTGATCAAGGTCGGTGCGTGCGGCATCTGCGGCACCGACCTGCACATCGCCGACGGGCACTTCCCGCCCACGCCCTACCCGATCGTGCCGGGACACGAGTTCGCCGGCGAGGTCGTCGAGCTCGGTGCCGAGGTGCGGGGCGACTGGAAAGTCGGCGACCGGGTCGCCGTCGACCCCTCGCTGTTCTGCGGTTACTGCACGCCCTGCCGCTCGGGCCACGGCAACCTCTGCGCGAACTGGAACGCCACCGGCGATACCGTCGACGGCGCCTTCGCCGAGTACGTGGCCATCCCCGCCAACACCGCCTACCGGATGCCCGACTCCATGAGCTGGGAGCAGGGCGCGCTGGTCGAGCCGGTGTCCTGCGCGGTGCACGGCGTGCGCCAGATCGGTGTCGAAGCGGGGGAGAAGTTCCTCGTCGTCGGCGCGGGCACGATGGGCCTGCTGATGCAGCAGCTGCTCCAGCGCGGCGGCGCGCAGGTCTCGGTGGTCGACCGCAACGCGGCACGGCTGGAACGCGCCACGAAGCTCGGCGCGGTCGCGGTGAGCACCGACGTCGCCGAGCTCGACCAGCGCTTCGACGCCGCCGTGGACTGCACCGGAGCCGCGCCCGCCATCGAGGCCGCGTTCGACTCGCTGCGCCGCGGCGGGCGGCTGCTGGTGTTCGGCGTCGCCCCGGCCGAAGCGCGGATCTCCCTGTCCCCGTTCCGCATCTACAACGACGAGATCAAGATCGTCGGCTCGATGGCGGTGCTGCACAGCTACGGCGCGGCACTGGAGCTGGTCGCCTCCGGCGCCGTCGACACCGACTCACTGCTCACCGACACGTTGCCGCTGGAGGAGTTCCCCGCCGCGCTCGACCTGATGCGCAGCGGTGCCGGGCTGAAGGTTCAGGTCCTGCCGGGAGGCGTGAATGCGAAGTAGAGCCAAGCTGGCCGTGCTCGCGGTCGTCGCGATGCTGCTCAGCGGCTGCGCGGGCGCGGGAGCGCTGGGCGCGGGCGGCCGGACGCTGGTCGTGGCGATCGTGTCCAACCCGCAGATGGAGGACGCCATCGCGCTGTCCGACCAGTTCGAGCGGGACAACCCGGGCATCAAGCTGAAGTTCGTGCAGCTGCCGGAGAACCAGGCGCGCGCGAAGATCACCGCATCGACCGCCACCGAGGGCGGCGAGTTCGACGTGGTGATGATCAGCAACTACGAGACCCCGCAGTGGGCGGCGAACGGCTGGCTGGAGAACCTGCAGCCCTACATCGACGCCAGCGAGGGCTACGACGCCGACGACTTCATCCCCAGCATCCGCGACTCGCTGTCGCACGAGGGCTCGATGTACGCGGTGCCGTTCTACGGCGAGTCGTCGTTCCTGGCCTACCGCAAGGACCTGTTCGCCCAGGCCGGGCTCACCATGCCGGAACGGCCCACCTGGGAGCAGATCGCCGAGTTCGCCGCGCGCCTGGACGACAAGGAAGCGGGCGTGGCCGGGATCTGCCTGCGCGGCAAGCCTGGCTGGGGCGAGAGCCTCGCCCCGTTCTCCACGGTGGCCAACACCTTCGGCGCCCGCTGGTTCGACGAGAACTGGAACGCCCAGCTGACGTCGCCGGAATTCCGCGCTGCCGCGGAGTTCTACGTCGGCCTGGTGCGCGACCACGGCGAGATCGGCGCCTCCAGCGCGGGCTTCACCGAGTGCGGCACGCGCTACGGCCAGGGCGAAGCGGCGATGTGGTACGACGCCACGGTCATGGCGGGCACCAACGAGGACCCGGCCAGCAGCGAGGTCGTCGGCAAGTCCGGCTACGTGGCGGCTCCGGTGATGCGCACCGAGACCAGCGGCTGGCTCTACACCTGGTCGCTGGCCATGCCGAAGGTCGCCCAGGACAAGGACGCCGCGTGGCGGTTCATGCGCTGGATGACCGACAAGGACTTCGTCCGCACCGTGGGCACCACGTTCGGCTGGAACCGGGTACCGCCGGGCTGCCGCCTGTCGACCTACCAGATCCCGGAGTACCAGCAGGCCGCGCAGGCCTACGCCCCGGCGACGCTGGCCGGCATCGACAGCGCCAACCAGCGCAACACGATGGTGAACCCGGTGCCCTACCCGGGGATCCAGTTCGTCGGCATCCCCGAGTTCCAGGACCTCGGGACGCGGGTGAGCCAGCAGCTCTCGGCGGCCATCGCCGGGCAGATCTCGGTGGAGGAAGCGCTGCAGCAGTCCCAGGAATACGCCGAATCCGTCGGCGCGGCCTACCGGGAGACCAGATGACGCAGACGGCCACCAAACCCACCGCAGCGCTGCCGGTGGCGACCAGGAAACCCATCGGCAAGTGGTCGCGCGAAGCGTGGCTGCGCCGCGCGCCGCTGATGCCCGCGCTGCTGTTCACCATCCTGGTCACCCAGATCCCGTTCCTGCTGACGGTGTTCTACTCGTTCCAGTCCTGGAACCTGGTGCGCCCGGGCTCGCGCCACTTCGTCGGGCTGCGCAACTACATCGACGTGTTCGCCGACAGCCAGTTCCGCGGCGCGATGTTCAACACGGTGCTGCTGACGGTGGTGTGCGTGCTGGTGGCGATGCTGCTGGGCCTCGGCCTGGCGCTGCTGCTGGACCGGCAGTTCCTGGGTCGCGGCGTGGTGCGCACGCTGCTGATCACGCCGTTCCTCATCCTGCCCGCGGCCGGTGCGCTGCTGTGGAAGACGACCATGTTCGACCCGACCTACGGTCTGCTGAACTTCGCCTTCGGCACCAAGATCGACTGGTTGTCGCAGTTCCCGCTGGCCTCGGTGATGGCGCAGGTCGTCTGGCAGTGGACGCCGTTCATGATGCTGCTGATCCTGGCCGGGCTGCAGGCCCAGTCCAAGGAGGTGCTGGAGGCCGCGGCGGTCGACGGCGCGGGCCGGTGGCGCACGTTCGCCTCGATCACCCTGCCGCAGCTGGGCCGCTACCTGCAGCTGGCCGTGCTGCTCGGCGCGATCTACATCGTGAACAGCTTCGACGCGATCTACCTGATGACGCAGGGCGGCCCCGGCACCGCGAGCACGAACCTGCCGTTCTACATCTACCAGCGCGCCTTCGAGGGCTTCGACGTCGGCCAGTCCTCGGCGATGGGCGTGATCGTGGTGGTGCTGACCCTGATCGTGGCGACTTTCGCGCTGCGCCTGATGTTCCGGACCTTCGGCGTTAGCGAGGTGCGATGATGCGGACCGGCAACCCCATCGGCCGCTGGGCGCTGACCGCGCTGACCTGGCTGATCGCGATCCTGTTCGTGTTCCCGGTGCTGTGGATGGTGCTCACCTCGTTCAAGCAGGAGAGCGACGCATACACCAATCCGCCGAAGGTGGTGTTCACCCCGACGCTGGACCAGTTCGCCGGCGTGCTGGAGCGCGGATTCCTGCCGTACCTGGCGAACTCGGCGTTCGTGACGGTGACCTCCACCCTGCTCGTGCTGCTGCTGGCGGTGCCCGCGGCGTACGTGCTGTCCATCTCCGCGGTGCCCGGAACCCGTGACGCCCTGGGCTTCTTCCTGTCGACGAAGATGCTGCCGATCGTCGCGGCGATCATCCCGCTGTACGTGATCTCGCAGAACCTCAAGCTGCTGGACAACGTCTGGGCGCTGGTGGTCCTCTACACCGCGATGAACCTGCCGCTGGCGATCTGGATGATGCGCTCGTTCTTCCTGGAAGTTCCCAAGGAGATGGTGGAAGCGGGCCGCATCGACGGCGCCAAGCTGCCGACGCTGCTGTTCCGCGTGGTGCTCCCGGTGGTGGCCCCCGGCATCGCGGCCACCGCGCTGATCTGCGTGATCTTCTCCTGGACGGAGTTCTTCTACGCGGTCAACCTGACGGCGGCGCAGGCGGGCACGGTGCCGGTCTTCCTGGTCGGCTTCATCACCAGCGAAGGCCTCTACTGGGCCCAGCTGAGCGCGGCGGCCTTCCTGGCCTCCCTCCCGGTGATGATCATCGGCTGGGCGGCCCAGAACCACCTCGTCCGCGGCCTCTCCATGGGCGCGGTGAAATAACCCGCCAACCCAACAGCGCCCGCCCGCCCCACCGGGCGGGCGCTTTTTCGTCCTCACCCGAACAGCCGGGCTCGACAGCGCCGACGAACGCGCAAGCACGGCCATGGGCCGGCAGCACGGAGTTGTGCTCCAGTCGGCGACCCGATGACGCCGACCTGCTTCGTGAACCGATCGACGGCGAGCAGGACCGGGCTCAGCCGCCGGTGTAGTTCTGGGGGCCGACGGTGCTGCGGGCTTCGCTGCCCGCCGACTGGAGGGCCGCGTCGCCGGAGTCGTCGCCTCTCAGGTCGATGTACTTGGACTGGGCGACGATCACGTAGCGGTGGTCCTGGCCGATGTACTGCCACTCGTCCGCGCCGTCCACGTCGCCGTCGCACACCCCCGCGCCGCGGCCGGAGTTCGGATCCCAGCAGCCCAGCTGCAGGTAGTCCATGGCGTCGAACTTCTCCTCCACAGCGGAGGCCGTGGCGTAGTCGGCGAACGGGAAGACCCAGACCGTGGTGATGATCTGCACGTCGTCGTCGACGAAGTTGGCCACCATCATCTGCGAGCAGCCGTTGTCGGTCAGCACCGAGCGGACCTCGTCGGACACCGAATCGGTGCATTCGTTGGTGGAACCGGCCTCGTAGGTGTGCCGCTTGCCGGTGTCGTCGGTGAAGTCGTCCGGCATGAACGCGTCCAGGGTGAACGGGGTCCGGTCGGTCGCGGCGTCGTCGAGCGACCCGCCGTTGGAGCTCGTCTCGGCCGTCGCGGAGGCGGAGGTCTCGGTCGGGTGGTCGTCCGACGTGGTGGTCGCGGACGACGGTGTCGGCGTGGCCTGGTGGGTGCTCGGTCCGGAACCGAGGTTGAGCACGACGATCACGATCAGCGCGACCAGCGTGGCACCGCCGAGCACCGAACCGAGAACGATGAGCCCGACCGGAGTCGTCCTGGCCGGTGGCACGTGCGGCGGGGGAGGCGCGGGCAGCTGCCCGGCCAGCGGGTGCGGCGGGGGGAACGTGTGCGGCGGTTGAGGCCCGGAGTGCGCGGGCGGTGGAAGCGTGGACGGCGGGTGCGGAGAGGGGAGTGTGGACGGTGGGTGCGGAGAGGGAAGCGTGGTCGGCGGGTGCGGCGAGGCGAGCGTGGGAGGCGGCAACGGCGCAGGCAGCGTGTCCGACGGGGGCGAGACGACCGGCGCGGGTGCCGGGGCCGGTGCCAGGACCTGCCCGGCCAGCGGGTCGATCTTGGTCGCGGCGATGGTCGCCGTCCGGCGCTCGTCGATCATGCTGACGACCTCCGCGGGCAGCCAGCGAGTCCGGTCGCCGGTCATGTCGGCGAGGGAGTCGAGCAGCTGCTTGGCCGTCGGCCGGTCGACCGGGTCCTTGGCCAGGCAGGTGCTGATGATCCGGGCGAGCTCGCCCGGCAGCTGGTCGAGACCGGACAGATCGGGTGCTTCGTGCACGACGCGGTACAGGATCGCCTGCGACTCGCCGCCGCTGAACGGCCCGCGACCGGTCGCGGCGAACACCAGCAGCGAGCCCAGGGCGAACACGTCGGCGGGCGCTCCGACCGGCTCGCCCTTGGCCTGCTCGGGCGACATGAACGCGGGTGTTCCGAAGACCTCCGCGGTGTGGGTCTCGTTCACCGCTCGCGCGATGCCGAAGTCGATCACCCGCGGGCCGTCCTCGGCCAGGATCACGTTGCTGGGCTTGAGATCGCGGTGCACCACCTCGCAGGCGTGGATGGCGTCGAGCCCCTCGGCCAAGCCGGCGCCGAGCGTGCTGAGCGCCGAAGGCGGCAGCGGCCCCTCCTGCTTCACGGCCTCGTGCAGCGTCGGACCGGGAATGTAGGAGGTGACCAGCCACGGCGCATCGGCGTCGGGATCGGCGTCGACCACCTGTGCGGTGTAGAAGCCCGACACGGCGCGAGCGGCGGTGACCTCCCGCGCGAACCTGCGCCGGAAGTCCGGATCGTCGCCGAGGTCCGCCCGGACCACCTTCACCGCGACCAGCCGCCCACCGCGCGACACGCCCAGGTACACCCGGCCCATCCCGCCGCGCCCCAGGCGGTTCAGCAGGCGGTACGACCCCACCTCCTGCGGATCGTCCGGCAGCAGAGCACCCAGCAAGGACGGCCCCCTCACAACGCATCACCCCGACGAGATCACCCGCGATCATGACACCCGAAAACTCCCGGCAACCGGGATTTCCGCAGATTGCCGGGGTCCGCTCGCTCCGCTCACCAGTGGTGACCGTCACGTCGGGTAGGTGGGGGACTTGGGACGAAGGTCCTGGCCACGGAGCGTGGTTGTTCGGCATGCTGGCTGTAGTCGCCCAGTCCTGGTCGGGGCAGTCCGGGCGATTTCCGTGCCTTTCTGCGAGGAGTACGACCATGGATGACACCCGGTTCCAGGCGTCCGAAACCACTGGTGTCGCGACGGCGGACCAGACGATGCGGACGCTGCTCGAGGCCGTGCCGGCCGCTCAGGTCGTCCCGGCGCCGCGCGATTCCGAGGAGTCCGTCGCGGGGCCCCGGCTGGTGATCAGCCGGGGGCCGGATGCGGGCACCGGCTTCGCGATCGGTGGCCCGAGCATCACGATCGGGCGAGATCGGGACTGCGACATCGTGGTGGAGGACATGACCGTGTCGCGGGTGCACGCCGAGCTGCGGCTGCGGGACGGCAAGTACGTCGTGGTGGACGGCGGTTCGCTCAACGGGACCTACCTCAACCGGCAGCCGGTGGACATCGCCGAGCTGGTCGACGGTGACGAGATCTGGATCGGGCGGGTCCGCTTCACCTTCCGCAGCGGCGGCTGAGGCCGCCCGCTCCTACAGTGGGGACGTGGGCGAGCCCGGCGAGACCACCGTGTTCCTGGTCGACGACCACGAGGTCGTGCGGCTGGGGCTGGTCGACCTGCTCGACTCCGAGGACGACCTGGTGGTGGTCGGGCAGGCTTCCTCGGTGAGCGAGGCGCTCGCCCGCATCCCCGCGGTCCGACCCGATGTGGCCGTGCTCGACGTGCGGTTGCCGGACGGCAACGGCGTCGAGCTGTGCCGGGAGCTGCGGTCCCGGATGCCCGCGCTGCAATGCCTGATGCTGACCTCCTTCAACGACAAGCAGGCCATGCTCGACGCGATGCTGGCCGGGGCCGCCGGCTACGTCGTGAAGAACATCAAGGGCATGGAGCTGGCCTCGGCCGTGCGCCGGGTCGGGGCGGGCAAGACGCTGCTCGGCGAGCAGGAGACCACCTCGCTGGTGAACAAGCTGCGCGCCGAGCTCGACGGCACCTCGAAGCTGCCCGACCTGACCGGGCAGGAGCGGATCCTGCTGGACTGCATCCGGCAGGGGATGACCAACCGGCAGATCGCCGACCGGATGTTCCTGGCCGAGAAGACCGTCAAGAACTACGTCTCCCGGCTGCTGAGCAAGCTGGGCCTGCAGAGCCGCACCCAGGCCGCCGTGCTGGCCACCCGGTTGCGCCACCACCCGGAGACGTGAGCTCGCCGGGCGGCGCGCGGCCTGTCAGAGTGGGGTGGTGAGCAGGGCGGACTCGCCAGGACCGGGGGAGCTGCGGGAGGGCGCCGCTCCGTCGCTGGTGGGCACGCTGTCCCGGCTGCGACTCAAGGAGCTGCTGGCCCAGGTCCAGGCGCGCATCGAAGAGATCGTCGGCCTGCGGGACCGGATGGACGTCCTGCTGGAGGCCGTGCTGGCCATCTCCTCCGAACTGGAGCTGGACTCGGTGCTGCGGCGCATCGTGCGCACCGCCATCGACCTGGTGGACGCCCGCTACGGCGCGATCGGCGTGCTGGCGCCCGACGGCTCGCTGAGCCGGTTCATCTACGACGGCATCGACGAGGAGACCACCCGCCGCATCGGGCACCTGCCGACCGGGCACGGCGTGCTGGGCGTGGTCATCGAGGCCGACAAACCGCTGCGGCTGGAGGAGATCGCCGGGCACCCGGCGTCGGTGGGCTTCCCGAAGCACCACCCGCCGATGCGCACCTTCCTCGGCGTGCCGATCCGGGCCAGGCAGGAGACGTTCGGCCGGTTGTACCTCACCGAGAAGGTCGGCGGTGGCCAGTTCACCGAGGACGACGAGGTGGTGCTGCAGGCGCTGGCCGGGGCGGCCGGGATCGCGGTCGACAACGCGCGGCTGTTCGAGGAGGTCCGGCGCCGCGAGCGCTGGCTGGACGCCACCGGTGAGATCACCGCGGAACTGCTGGCGGGCACCGATTCCATCGACGCCCTGCAGGTGATCGCCGAGCGCGCGGCCGAGCTGACGCACGCCGACTTCGCGCTGCTGGCGGTGCCCGCGCGCAGCGACGACGTCGAGACCGAAGAACTGGTCGTGACGGTTTCGGCAGGAGCCGGTGTCGAGGAGCTGGTGGGGCAGTCGCTGCCGGTCGACAGTTCGGTGACCGGGCAGGTGTTCCGGGAACGGGTGCCGCGCAACGTGCCCACCCTGACCACGATCGAGGGAGCCGCGGTGCAGCTCGGCCCGGCCCTCGCGGTGCCGATGCGCGCGGAGGGCACCATCGCCGGCGTCCTGCTGGCCGTGCGGCGGGCCGGGGCGAAGCGGTTCGACGAGGAACAGCTGCTGGTGGTGTCGTCCTTCGCCGACCAGGCCGCGCTGGCGCTGCAGTGGGCTGAAGCTCAGGCCGCGCGGCGCGAGCTGGACGTGCTGGCCGACCGCGATCGCATCGCCCGCGAGCTGCACGACCACGTCATCCAGCGGCTGTTCGCCATCGGCATGTCCATGCAGGGCACCCAGCGGCGGGCGAAGGTGCCCGACGTGGCGGGCCGGCTGACCGAGCACATCGACCAGCTGCACGAGGTCATCCAGGACCTCCGCGCCAGCATCTTCGACCTGCAGGTCGCCGCCGAGCACCCGACCGGGTTCCGCAACCGGGTGCAGCGCGTGGTCACCGACGTGGTGGGCGACAACCCGATCCGGATGACCATGCGGATGGCCGGGCCGCTGGACGTGCTGCCGCCGAGGCTGGCCGAGCACGCCGAGGCGGTGGTGCTGGAAGCGGTGAGCAACACCGTCCGGCACGCGCGTGCTTCGGAGCTGTCGGTGACCATCTCGCTGGACGACGACCTCACCATCGACGTCACCGACAACGGCGTCGGCATCGCGAGCACGGTCGCGCACAGCGGACTGCACAACCTGGCCGAGCGGGCGGTGCAGGTGGGCGGTCGGTGCACTGTGGACCGGATGCCGACCGGTGGGACGCGGGTGCTGTGGACGGCGCCGCTGAGGGCCGCGCCCGGCTGACCCCGGAACGGCGCGCCGGATAATCGTTTTCGCCCGGATTGCTCGTCGTGGCAAGATCTCGCGTATGTCCACATCGCGCGTCGACCTGCTGCGCTGGCAGTTCGACTTCACCTGGTCGTTGTTCGAGTTCCACCTCGCCGAGCTGGTGCCCGCCGACTTCCGCTGGGAACCGGCCGAGCACTGCTGGACGGTGCGGCGCGGCGCCCACGGCTGGGAACCGGACTTCGCCGAGGTGGAACCCGATCCGATCCCGGTGCCCACCATCGCCTGGACCACCTGGCACATCGGCTGGTGGTGGTCGGTGACCCTGGACCACGTCCAGGGCAGGCCGCCGCGCGACCGCACCGATGTCGAGTGGCCGGGTGAGGACTCGGTCGTCGAGTGGTTGCGCGGGCTGCGCGCGGAGTGGTCGGCGGTGCTGGACCGGCTCACCGACGCGCAGCTGGACGCGCCCGCGCCGTTCCCGTGGCAGGACGACCCGGAAAAGACCGTGGCGCACATGCTGGCGTGGGTGAACGCCGAGCTGATGAAGAACGTCGCCGAGATCGGCCAGCTCCGCCTGCTGCGCGCCGCCGGCCGGCAGTGACCGCGCCTCACCGCCACCTGGTCAGGCCGCGCAACGTCAACGCCACCGCGACGAACACCACGATCAACCCGACGGCCCACAGCAGGTCCGGCATCGGTGCCGCCTCCCTCGCGAGTTCTCCTGCCGACACCTCCAGTACACGCCTGCGGAGCGGGCGCGGGAAGGTCGCCCGGCGGAATCCGCACGTCACCGGTGTCGATCGCGCCGCCGAAAATCCGTTGCCCTGATCGGTAACGTCGGTTCCATGGACGGGACGGGCAGCACCGGCCGGGTGGCGGCGGAGGTTCTCGGCGAGCACGGGGTGGACCTCGGCGACGCCCGGCGCGGCACGGGCTGGACCAACCACACCTGGCTCGCCGACGAGCTCGTCATCCGCGTCGCGCCCGAGCCGGGTTCGGGCGACCTGCTCCGCGAGCTGAAGCTGGTCGAGCTGCTCCCGGCGGAGGTCGGATACCCGGCGATCGTCGACGCCGGCGTGCGCGACGGGCACGAGTGGGTGCTCAGCCGCCGCGTGGTGGGGGAGAACCTGGACGAGATCTGGCCGACGCTGGACGACGCGGCCAGATCTCGCGCGATCGAGCAGATGTGGGAGCGGGCCCGCCACGTCCACCGCGTCGACGTCGACGCGGCTGCCCCGCACGCCCGCAGCCGCTCCCCGTTCTTCCCGGACGACCCGGCGGAGGTCGATGCTTCGTTCGAGCGGATCGTCTCGGCCGGCATGCTCACCGAGCGCCAGACCAGCAGCCTCCAGCAGACGCTCGATCGGTTCTGGGCCGCGCTGCCGACGGCGCCGCGCGCCTTGAACCACGGCGACCTGTGCGCGCCGAACACGTTGTGGCACGGGGACTCGGTCGCGGCACTGCTGGACTTCGAGTTCGCCGTCATCGCGCCCACCGCGATCGACCTCAACGAGATGGTCAAGATCGCCTTCGGACCGGGCGATGCCGCCGAGCGGGAGCCGCTGCAGGGCGCGGTGCGCGAGATCGCCGGGTCGGAGCTGGCCGCGGCGGGCGGGCCGGACGTGCTGCTCGGCTACTCGGTCATGCTCGAAACCTGGATGCTGGACCAGGATCTCGCCGCGGCGGAACCGGACTTGGACGACCGGGCCAACTCGACCGCGATGCTCAGCGCCATCGCCCGGGGCGACGGCGGGTACTTCGCCCCGATCCTGTCCTGAGAACCGCGATCAAGCGCGTGAGCGGCGGATGCGGCGGGTGAGGCCGCGCGCCAGGTTGTAGAGGACGAGCGTGATGCCCGCCCACGGCAGCACCAGCAGGAACATCCGCAGGACGCCGACCACGGCCGCCGCGGCGTCGCCCGCTCCGACCGCGCTGCCCACGCCGTCCCAGTGCGTGCCCAGCGCCTGCCAGACCACGGGCAGCACGTAGGGCGCGAGCACCAGGAACCCGATGAGCCAGTACGCCAGGCAAGGGATCACCAGCACCACCCAGGCGGTGATCACCCAGCGGACCCAGGGCTTGAGCTCGCGGACCCGCGGATGCGGCGGACGTCCCGGCAGCATGCTGCGCAGGACCGGCCCCATCCGGTCGAACAGGTCGGGAACACCGACCAGATCGCTCAGGATGTAGTAGCCGTCCAACCGGATCGACGGCACGAACTGCCAGATCGTCGAGACCTGCCAGGCCACCAGCGACACGAGCAACCAGGGCAGGCCGGTCACCGCGAAGACGGCGATCATCACCAGCATGGCGAGCACGTTGAAGTAGACGCCGCCCAGGTCGGTGCGCAAGCGGCCGCCCCGGCTCAGCCGGTAGGAATCGGTGACGGTGCTGTACATCGCCGGCCACACCAGGTAGATCCCCACGCCCATCGCGCCCGGCCGCGCGCCGCCGTAGCGGCACGCCGCGACGTGCCCGCACTCGTGGAACATCCCGGAGAGCACGAGCACGCCCACCACCAGCAGGATCTGCTCCGGCCGGTCGACCAGTTCCCGCGCGCCCGCCAGCAGTTGCGCCACTCCTCCCTGGACGGCGAGCCAGATCTCGGCGGCGACGAAGGCCAGCAGCGCGAGGACGACGACCGGTGGCCAGAACAACGGCTGGAAGATCCGGGCGATGATCGCGACGACGTGCTCGGGAACCAGTGCGACGCGGAACTTCAGCGCCAGCAACCGATCCCGGCCCTTCGGCAGTGGCGCGGACTGGTCCGGTCCGGGCTCGGCGACGAGGATTCCCGCGCGGCGCAACCGGTTCTCGACGAGGTAGGCCACCTGTCCGGCGGTGATCTCGCGGCCCCATTCGGCGCTCAGACCGGCGGCCAGCTGCGCGTAGGTGCGCTGGCCGTCGAGCCCGCCCGCCACGAGGTAGAGCAGGTGGGAGAGCTGCAGGACCTGGCCGTCGACGCGGCGGACCAGGTAGGGCGGTTCGCGGTGGCCGGAGCCCTGGTACCGGCCGATCAACTCGGTGCCCGCGACCAGGGCGGGCACCACGAGCCGTGCGACGTCCTCGTCGGCCGCGGGCTCGCTGCGGTGCCCTTCTGCGACCATCACGACTCCTCGAAAGTGCCGACGGGGTGGTGCACCGAGCGATTCGGCGCACCACCAGGACAGCCGGGATCAGCTCGGGTTGCCGCCGCCTTGGCCGCCGATGCCGTTGCCGCCGATGCCATCGCCGCCGATGCCGTCGCCGCCATCGCCACCGTCGCCACCGTCGCCGCCGCTACCGCCGTCGCCGCCGTTGCCGCCGTTGCCGCCGCCTTGGCCGCCGCCGGTTCCGCCACCGGTACCGCCGTCACCGCCGGTGACGTCACCGGTGGTCGTGACGTCGTTGTCCCCGTAGGCCTCGACGTGGGTGTCCGGGTCGGGATCCAGGACCACGACGTCCGCGCCGTTCCACGGGAGCCAGAAGGTCGACATGACGGTGCGCGCGGGCAGGAACTCCACGCGCTGCATCTCGATCTCATCGGGGCTCAGCGGTCCAGAGGTTCGTGGCATCAGGTGCTCCTTCGCAAACTCAGTGAATTCACCGGAAGAACCGGAACGAGGCCACCCCCTCGAAGAACGCGCTCCAGTGGCGCGTTCCTGGCACACGGGGCAGAACGTAGGAGCACCGGGCGTGCGGTGCACCTCGAATCACCCGCTCGGGTGCGCGATCTTCCGGGGTGGTCGTTCTCGGTCAGGACGTCAGGGGTTGCGGCGACCGGTTTCGGTGCCGGTGGTGGCGAGATGACCGCCGGGGCCGCCCGCACCGCCCGCGCCACCCGTGTCGGCGACGCCGTTGAGGCCGCGCAAGCCCGGGATGCCGGGCGTGATCCCGTCGCCGCCGGTTCCGCCGTCCCCGCCGTCACCGCCCGGGCCGCTGATGGTGTGGACGGTGGCCCGGCCGCCGTCCTGGGACATGATGTTGCCGATGTTGGCGACGCCGCCGTCCCCGCCGGTGCCGCCCGTTCCACCGGCGCCCTCGACCTCGTTGTCCGCGGCAGCGGCATCGCGGGCGCTCGGCTGGTGACCGGTTCCGCCGTCGCCACCGCGTCCACCGCGGCCGCCCTTGCCGCCCTGGACGGTGATGTCGTCGGTACCGGTGCTCACGATCGTGCCGGTCTTGCCGTTGGCCGCGCCGCCGCGGCCGTTGGCCCGCTCGCTGCCACCGCCGCCGTTGCCGCCGTCACCGCCGTTCCCGCTGCGCGTGCTGGCGGTCGCATCCCCGCCCACGCCGCCGGTTCCGCCGGTTCCGCTGTCGCCGCCGATGATCGTGACGGTGTTCTCGCCGTCGCCCGGGTAGATGTGGCCGAGGTTCCCGGTTCCGCCGTCCCCGGCGTTGCCGCCCCGGCCGCCGCGGGAGTCGGCGGGATCGGCAGTGCCCGTGCCGCCGTCTCCGCCCGTGCCGCCGTTGCCGCCCCGGCCACCGGTGACGGTGATCGTGTTGTTCCCGGTGCCGCCGTTGATCACGCCGGTCTCGGTCACCCCGGGCCCGCCGTTGCCGCCGTGGCCACCGACACCGGCGCTGCCGCCGGCCCGCGCGCTGGGACCGGTCGCGCCGTCGGTCCCGGCCGCACCACCGGTGCTGCCGCCGTTCTTGCCCCCGTTCTCGCCGTTCTTGGTGTTCTTGGTGTCGCCGCTGCGGCCGTCGAGGTGCCCGTTGCCGCCCTTGCCGCCGTCACCGCCCGCGCGGCCGGTGACGATGATCAGGTCGTCGCCCGCACCGCCGTTGACGGTGCCCGCCACGGCCCCGTTGAGGTAGAAGCGGTCGTTGCCGTCGCTGCCGTCGAGCGTGGTGCCCTCCGGGACGCCGCGTTCGCAGACGACGTCCACCCCGGAGCCGTTCGAGGTCCGCGTGCAGGACGGCGGTGCTGCCTGGGCGGTCGGGACCGCGGCGATGCTGAAGGTGACGGCGAGCATGGCGGCGCTCGGCAGCGGCCACCAGTGCTGGACCTGCCGGACCGGACCGCCGCTAGCGGTCCGAGGTGGGCGATTGCGCATCGGCACTACTCCTTACCCGGGATGGTTTCGGCTGGGCCAAACAGCGCGGGAGTCTAGGCCGAGTGGATCAGCGGTGGTGGTATCCGAGCGGGCGACGTTGGGGGAATCAGCCGCGGACCACCCGAATCGGTGGTTGCCCGCCCGCCCGGTGCCGGAGCGGCTCCGGTGCGCATTCGCCCGGGCGCCGTGACGCCGAATTCCGGGGCTTGCGCTGATCGGTTCTTTTTCCGGAGGAGCGGTTTTCTCCACAATTCGCGGTAGTGCGTCTAACCGTTCCGGCTGTCGCTCATGAATCTTCGAAGTGGCCTGTGAGCAGGCATTTTCTTCTGAATCGCGGATGTTGGTTGTTTTCGGACTGCGCTGGTCATCGGGTGCATTTACCCTCCGAATCGGTGCCGGTGAATCTGGGGGCGTTGGATGGGGGATCTGGGTTTTCGACCTTGTCCGGCATCGATCTCCGGCTGCATTCCGAGCCCGTTCCGACTGGGGAGGACGAAAGTGATCGATGAAACTGAACCGGTGAGCTTCGAAGAGCTGGGCGACCAGCGCCTGGAGTTCCTGCCGCCGCGCACGGTCATGTCGACGCTGTTCCAGGCCGGCGGCTGGGACGGTGTCGTGATCGAAGGCGGTTCCGGAGGTACCGGTGGTGGCACCGGCGGCGGCAACGGCGGCGGTGACGGCGGCGATGGCGGCGACGGCGACTTGGGCGGCGTCGGCGGTCACGGCGGCAACGGTGGCTTCGGCTACGGCGGCTTCGGAATCGGTGGTCCGGGCATCGGCGGCAACGGCGGGCCGTTCTTCGGCTGGTGATCTGCCTTGACCTCGCTCCTCCGCGGGTAGGCCTGAGAGGTCCGCTCAACGCGCTCCGATGGCCAAGGGGGATCTGATGTTCGAACCGAGACGGCAGCTCAGCGCGACGGAGCTCGATGAACTGGGCCTCGTCGAGTTCCTGCCACCGCGCACGGTCATGTCGACGTTGCCGGCCCAAGCCGACTGGGGCGAAGTGGTGGTCGAGGGCGGCGACGGTGGCGACGGTGGTGGCACCGGCGGCGGCAACGGCGGCGGCGACGGTGGTGACGGCGGCGACGGCTCCGCCAACGGCGGCGACGGCGGCGACGGTGGCCTCGGCGGCGACGGAGTCGGCGGCGAGGGCCTCGGTGGGGCCGGAGTCGGCGGTGACGGCGGGCCGATGCTCGGCGGCTGACCCGGCTCCGCGGATGCGAACGGGCTGTCCGGAAACTTCCGGGCAGCCCGTTCCTCGTGCCCGGAGCAGGCGGGTGTCCGCTGTGCGTCCGTCCAACCGGCGTTGGAGCTTCGACCGATTCCGCACCGGAGCCCGGTGGCGCGCTGCTGTTCGTCAACATCCCGGGCCAGCTCGTCGGCCCGCTCGGTGGGCTGGCGGGAGGCGGGGGCATCAGCCTGCCGCTGTCCCTGCTGCTCGCGGCGGTCGGCTACCTCGGCCTGCTCCGGGCGTTCCCCGAGCCCCGTGACGTGTTCGGCCCGGACGGGCTCCGCTGGGTGCCCTGCGCTGACACCCCGGTGCCGCCGATCGCGGCGGAACCCGTTCGTGATCGGCTCTGAGGTGGGAAGTTCCGTTGAGCTCGGCCGGTGAACGAGAGGACGGCCACCGTGGGCTCTCGGCGGCGACGGGTGGCGGCACGCGGTGGTGGACTGATGGGCCGACTCGGACTGAACAACCCGATGGTCACCTGGCCGTCTAGGCCTGGCGGGCTTCGGCGACCTGCGCGAGCAGCCGGTCGAAGACCTTCTTGATCAGCTCCGGGTCCGGGTGCGGCAGGCCGGACAGCGCGCTGAGGTAGAGGCCGTCGCCGACCAGGCGCACGATCTCGGCCAGCACCGGGTCGCCGATGTGGTCGGTGAGCAGCTCCGACCAGCGGCCGAACACCCTGGCCAGCACCTCGCTGCCCGCCTCGCTGAGACCCTCGGCGCTGCGCAGCGCGGCGATGACCGACCAGTAGAGCGCCATCTCCTCGTCGCTGGCGGGCAGCGAGGTCTGCAGGAAGTACCGGACGACGTCGACGCCGTCCTCGGTGGCCTGCGCGAACTCGGCCTCGGCGGCGTTGTCGAGCCGCAGCGTGAGGCCCTGCAGCATCGCCTGCTTGGAGCGGAAGTGGTAGAGCAGGCCGCCCTTGGACACCCCGGCTTCGGCGGCGACCGATTCCAGGGTCACCGCGGCGGTTCCCTTGCGGATCAGGATCCGCTGCAGCGCGTCGAGGATGCGGTCTCTGGTGTCGGAGGCAGCCACGGTTTGAACTATACCGTCTGGACGGTTAGTATCCCTACCGGACCGCTTCTGTACCGTCTGGACGGTACAGATCAATCGAGGCCGTGTAGAGATGACCAACCTGAAATCGCCCAGTACTTCCCGCAGGCAGTGGGCCGCGCTCGGCGCGCTGCTGCTGCCCGTCCTGCTGATCTCCGTCGACAACACGGTGCTGAGCTTCGCCGTGCCGCACATCAGCGAGGAGCTGCGCCCGAGCGGCGGCCAGCTGCTGTGGATCGTCGACATCTACTCGCTGATGCTCGCCGGACTGCTCGTCACGATGGGCACCCTCGGCGACCGGATCGGCCGTCGCCGCCTGCTGCTGATCGGCGCCACCGGCTTCGGCCTGGCCTCGGTGCTGGCGGCGTTCGCGCCCAGCGCCGAACTGCTCATCGCCGCCCGTGCCCTGCTGGGCGTGGCCGGTGCGACGCTGATGCCCTCGACGCTGTCGCTGATCCGCAACATCTTCACCGATCCGCGCGCCCGGACCACCGCGATCGCCGCCTGGACGGCGACCTTCGCCGGTGGTGCCGCGTTCGGACCGCTGCTCGGCGGCCTGCTGCTGGAGCACTTCTGGTGGGGATCGGTGTTCCTGATCAACCTGCCCGTCATGGTGCTGCTGCTGATCGTCGGGCCGCTGGTGATCCCGGAATCGCGCAACCCGAACCCGGGCCGCTACGACCTGCCCAGCGCGGGGCTCTCGCTGCTGGCGATGCTGGCGCTGGTCCTCGGCGTCAAGGAGTTCGCCGGCGGCGGCTCGCTGGCGCTGCCCGCGGTGGCCGTGGCGCTGATCGCCGGGTGCGCGTTCGTGCGCAGGCAGCGCAGGCTCGACGACCCGATGCTGGACCTGGGCCTGTTCGCCAAGCCGCGGTTCAGCGTGGCGGTGGCCAGCAACCTGCTGGCGGTGTTCGTGATGGTCGGCGGGCTGTTCTTCATGACCCAGTACCTGCAGCTGGTGCTCGGGATGTCCCCGCTGCGCGCGGGCCTGGCGCTGCTGCCGGGCATCGGGCTGTCGGTGGTCGGCTCGCTGGTGGCCGTTCGGCTGATCCGCCGGGTGCGGCTGGCCGAGCTGCTGGGTGCGGCGATGTTCGCGACGGGCCTGGGCTACCTGCTGATGGTGCTGCTGCCGTCGGAGGGCAGCGCCTGGCTGGTGGTGGTGGCGTTCATGATCGTCGGCGTCAGCGCGGGGATCACCGAGACGGCCACCAACGACACCATCATGAACACGGTGGCCCCGGAGAACGCGGGCGCGGCCTCGGCGATCTCGGAGACCGGCTACGAGCTGGGTGCGGCGCTGGGGACGGCGGTCCTCGGCAGCGTGGTGACGGCGGCCTACCGCAGCCACGTCGACGTGACCGGCCTGCCGGAATCCATTGTGGACGCAGCGCAGGACACGCTCGGCGGTGCGCTGGCGGTGGCCGGTGAGCTGCCGCTGGAACAGGCGGTGGCCCTGCGCGACTCGGCTGCGCACGCCTTCACCCACGGCGTGCACGTGACCAGCGTGGTCGGCGCGGTGGTGCTCGCCTTCGCGGCCTTCCAGGCCTGGTGGGTGCTCTCCCGCCGCTGATCGGCGAGGTGGCGGTCCCGTTCGGGGCCGCCACCTCGTTCGTCCACTGAGGACTCCAGGAGTCCTTTGCTCGCAACGGTTGCGGCCTGTTGGTGCTCGCGAGCCTGGTCTCGGTGGCGGATCGACTGGAACCGGCGTTGCTGCCAGGCTGGGCACCGACGAACCGGACCGGGGAGCGGATCCTATGCGCCGAGCACGCGGATGGCTGGTCCTGCTGAGCGCTGCCGTGCTTCTCGGCGGCGCCGTGAGCGCTTCGGCCAGCGAGGACGAGGGCGCCCGGCCCGGTGACTGGCCCAGCTGGCAGGGCGATCCCGCCGGGTCGCGGTTCAACGGCGCCGAGGACCGGATCACTCCCGAAACCGTCGATGGGCTGAAGCTCAAGTGGGCCTTCGCCTACCCGAAGACCGGCGCATGGGTGAAGAGCCAGCCCGCGGTGGTCGGCGACGACGTGTTCTTCGGCGGACCGGACGCGCGCTTCTACGCCGTCGACGCCCGCAACGGCCAGCTGAAGTGGCAGTTCGATCTGGCATCGGTGGACCCGGCTCCGATGGACGGCGTGGCGTTCAACGGGGCGACCGGGCCAGCGGTGGCCGAGGGCAAGGTCTTCTTCGGCGACAGCCGCGGATACGCGTACGCGCTGGACCAGCGCACCGGCGAGCTGATCTGGGCGGTGGACACCGAAGACCACCCGCGCGGCTGGCACACCAGCTCGCCGCTGTACCACCAAGGCCGGATCTACCTGGGCTCCTCCAGCGCCGAGCACGGCGGCGGGCCCGACTACCCGTGCTGCACCTTCCGCGGGCACGTCGATTCCCTCGACGCGAAGACGGGCGAGCTGATCTGGCGCTACTACACGGTTCCCGAACCGCAAGCGGTCGGCACCTGGCCCAGCGGAGCGACCTGGTACGAGCCCTCCGGTGCGGGAGTGTGGGGATCGCCGGTCATCGACGCCGAAACCGGCACGCTGTTCGTGGGCACCGGGCAGAACTACTCCGGCAACGGCGGCGACTTCGACACCCTGCTGGCGCTGGACGCCATCGACGGCACGCTGCGCTGGAAGCAGCAGGTCACCGACGTCGACAGCTGGCGGGATCTGTGCAACGTCCCCGATTCGGCGGGCTACTGCCCGGGTCTGCAGGACGGCACCGCACTGGACTTCGACCTCGGGGCGAGCCCGAACCTGTTCCCGGTGCAGGGCCGCACGCTGGTCGGCATCGGGCAGAAGAGCGGCGTCTACCACGCTTTCGACGCGCGGACCGGTGAAGTGCGCTGGCGCAGGCAGCTGTCGGTGCCGTCCCCGCTCGGCGGGGCGACCGGGCTCCAGTGGGGTTCCAGCTACGACGGCGAACGCCTGTACGCGGCGAGCTACTTCGCCGACCCGGGCACCTTGAACGCCATGGATCCCGCCACCGGCGAGGTCGTGTGGACCACGCCCAACCCGGCCGACGGTTGTGACTGGGGTGGTGCGGCCGAGCATCCCGACCAGTGCGTGCTCGCGCACACGCCCGCGGTGACCTCCACGCCGGGCCTGGTCTACGAGGGCGGCACCGACGGCAAGATGCGGATCTACTCCGCCGAAACCGGCGAGGTGCTGTGGGAGTACGACACCGTCCGGGACTTCGCAGGCGCCAACGGGTTGACCGGGCGCGGAGGCTCGATCGCCGGCAACGGCGGCGCGGTCGTCGCCAACGGGACGCTCTACGTCCAGACCGGCTACGAGCCGATGTACCCGAGCGAGCACGGCAACGTGCTACTCGCCTTCGACCTGCCCTGATCCGCGCGCGAAAGCGCCGGCTGCTGCTGCCAGCGCGGCAGTTCCGGCCGCCTGCGCGGGCAGTTCCGGGTCGGGCGGGGTGCCGAGCAGCACCAGCTGGTGGTAGAGCGGTGCGGTCGCTGCGATGAGCAGGGCGCGCGCGTCGGTCCCGGCTTCCAGCTCGCCGCGCTGAACCGCCCTGTCGACGACGATCCCGCAGCGCTCGTAGCGGTCTTCCCACAGCCGCCGCAGCGCGCGGGCGGCCTCCTCGGATCGGAAGGACGCCGCGATCAGCGCCGTGGCGATCGAGGGGTGCTCGGTCAGCGACGTCTGGATCTCCTGGTTCAGCGCGGTGAGATCGCCGCGCAGCGAGCCGGTGTCGGCGGGCTGCCAGTCGTCGTCGCTCGTCGAGTCGAGGAGATCGGTGAGCAGGCCGCCGACGTCGCGCCAGCGGCGGTACACCGTGGTGCGGTGCACGCCGGAGCGCGCCGCGACGGCATCCACGGTGAGGGCGTCGTAGCCGTTCTCGGCCAGCTCAGCGCTGACGGCGGCGAGCACCTGGGCGCGGTTGCGGGCGGTGCGGCCACCGGGCCGGGGCTGTGGCGTGGAACTCATCGTCGGCGGTCCAGTTGCTCGGCGGGACGGGATGCGCTTATCCTAACGCAACTGTTGTCGCACTAGTGAGGTTGCCGATGCTCAACCGAAGCGTTCGTCCCACCCCGCGGTTCCCGCTGGCCGCGTCCCCCTCGAATGCTTCGGAGTCCATGCATGCCAACCCAGATCACCGCGCTCGCGGTCAGCAAGTCCTTCCACGGCAGGCCCGTCCTCGACGCGGTGAGCTGCTCGCTCGCCGCGGGTGAGCGCACCGGGATCATCGGTGAGAACGGGTCCGGGAAGTCCACCCTCCTGCGCCTGTTCGCCGGAACCGAGCAGCCCGACCGCGGCGAAGTCGTCGTGCACGCCGACGGCGGCGTCGGATACCTCGCGCAAGACGAACGGCTACCGCCGCAGCTGACGGTCCAGCACGTCATCGACCGCGCGCTGGGCGACCTGCGCGCCATCGAACGTCGGATGCGCGCACTGGAAACCGCCATGGCCGACGGCGACGAAACCGGCCTGGCCGAGTACGGCGAGCTCACGACCGCATTCGAACTGCGCGGCGGCTACGACGCCGACGCCCGCGTGGAACGAGCCCTGCACGGTCTCGGACTCGGACTGGTCGACCGCGACCGCACCGTCGGCGGGCTCTCCGGTGGCGAACAGGTCCGGCTCCGACTGGCCGCCCTGCTGGCCGCCGGGCCGGAAGTGCTCCTGCTGGACGAACCGACCAACCACCTCGACGACAACGCCGTGCACTGGCTGGAAGAACACCTGCGCACCCGGCGCGGCACCACGGTCGCGGTCTCCCACGACCGGGTCTTCCTGGAACGGATCGCGACGAGCCTGCTGGAGGTCGACGCGGACCGGCACTGCGTCGTCCGCTACGGCAACGGCTACGCGGGATTCCGCGCGGAGAAGGCAGCGGCGCGCGAGCGCTGGGTGCAGGCCCACGCGCAGTGGCAGGCCGAGACCGCGCGGCTCCGCGAGGTCGCCGCGACCACCGCGCGCGACGTCGCGCCGGGCCGGGCGATGCAGGACAACAACAAGATGGCCTACGACCGGGCAGGCGGACGGGTGCAGCGATCGCTGGCCAGCCGAGTCCGCAACGCCGAAGAACGGCTGCGCCGACTGCTCGCGGAACCCGTGCCAGCGCCACCGGAACCACTGCGGTTCACCACGACCCCGCGATCCGGTGGAGTCGGAGGAACCGTCCTCGACGCCACCGACATCGCGGTGGCCGGACGGCTCGACCGGACGAGCGTTGCGGTCGAAGCAGGGCAACGGCTGCTGATCACCGGCCCGAACGGAGCGGGCAAGAGCACCCTCCTGCGGGTGCTGGCCGGAGACCTCGCGGCTGACCGCGGCACCGTCGTCCGCCGCGGCCGGATCGGCTACCTCGCACAGGACCCCGGGCCCGTCGTGCCGGGCGAGACGCTGCTCGCGGCCTTCTCCCGCGGGCGGCCGGGAGGCGCCGCGCAGCTGCTCTCGCTGGGCCTGTTCACCAGCGCCCAGTTCTCGACGCGCGTCGAGAACCTCTCCACCGGACAGCAGCAGCGGCTCGCGCTGGCACGGCTGGTCACCGAGCCCTCGGACGTGCTGCTGCTCGACGAGCCCACCAACCACCTGTCGCCCGACCTGATCGAAGAACTGGAAGCCGCCTTGGCCGACTACCGGGGCGCGCTCGTGGTCGTCAGCCACGACCGCCTGCTGCGCCGCCGCTGGCAGGGCGAACACCTCGCCCTGCAGGCCTCGGTGTGCGCCTGACACCACTCACCCCAGCGAAGGAGACCCCGCTGTGCCAAGCATTCCCGCGGACCCGACAGTGCTCCACCCGATGCCCGACCAGCCGCGCGTGGTGCTGCTCAAACCACTCGTCACATCACCGCTCATCGAAGTCGGGGAGTTCACCTACTACGACGACCCGGACGACCCGACCGCGTTCGAAACCCGCAACGTCCTCTACCACTACGGCCCGGAGAAGCTGATCATCGGCAAGTTCTGCGCGCTGGCCACCGGAGCGCGGTTCATCATGAACGGCGCCAACCACCGCGTGGACGGGCCGTCGACCTTCCCGTTCCCCACCATGGGCGGCTCGTGGACGGAGCACTTCGACCTGCTCACCGACCTGCCGAACCGGGGCGACACGGTGATCGGCAACGATGTCTGGATCGGCCGCGACGTCACGGTGCTGCCCGGCGTGCGCATCGGCCACGGCGCGATCATCGGCACCGGATCGGTCGTCACCGCCGACGTGCCCGACTACGGCATCGTCGGCGGCAACCCGGCCCGGCTCGTCCGAACCCGCTACGCGGAACCGGACATCGCCCGCCTGCTGGTGGTGGCCTGGTGGGACTGGTCGCTGGAGCACATCACCGAGCACGTCCGCACGATCATGTCGGGCAGCATCGACGACCTCGAAGCCGCAGCCCCCTGATCACTCCGGGCGCAAGCGCCCGAGTTCCCCGCCACGACGACAGTCACGGCTCTGCGGGACGAGCTCGGCGAGATCACTCGGTCGACGAAATGTCAATACCTCAAGTAGTTTCGCGGCCATGCCACAAGGCGCTCCGTTATCGCGTCGACCGCGCCGCGACGATTTCGATCGAGCACTCGACCGCTTGAGCACCGAAGGTTGGCAGGTCGTCGATGACGAGCGCTTCGAATCCGACACCGCAACCGCGGGGATGTTGAGCATTCCCAGCGACCTGCCCGACCACTTCGGCCCGGACGGCACGCTCGTCGAGGACATCACCCTCCGCTGGCGGGAATGCGAGACGTCCATGCTCCAAGCGGCCTTCGCCCGCGAAGGCCTCGTGCTCTCCGTCCCCGGCCAGGGACCCGAGGAGCACGACGCCCTGGTGGGCATGGACTCGGAAGGGCTCGCCAATGCCTACGAAGACGCGATGCGGAAACTCATGGCCGCGGCTCACGGCACCGACGAACCGGCGGAAGGCACGGTGACCTGCCTGGCCACCGACATCTCCTCGGACCTCCGCAGGATCGCGGAAGCATTCGACCGACTCACCGAACATGGCTACCTCGCCGAACCCGCTCTCTGGCCGACCAACTCGGGCTGCTGGCAGCGCATCCTCGCCAGAACCGAAGGCGAGCAGTCACCCAGGGCGGTCTTCTGGAACACCCAGAACCACCGGGACTGCTTCGACCCCCGCGGCGACCTGGTCGACGAGCTCTACGTGCACTGGGCGGGAGAGCGAGATCTGATCGCCGAGATCCTGGCCGGCACCGGACTCGCGGTGCGGGTGCCGAGCAATGAGAGCACGACGTTCGTCCTCTCCGCGGCCGACGGGATCTCATCGACCGATGAGCTCGACGTCGTCCTGGAATCGGCCGGGGACGACCGGCTCCAGGTCATCAAGGCCGTCCGCCAGGTCGTCTCCGGGCTCGGTGTCGCGGACGCCAAGAAATTGGTGGAGAGCGCCCCGAAACCGGTTCTGACGGAAGTCGCCACGTGGGCCGCCGAAGCCGCGAAGAAGAAGCTGGAAGCCGCAGGCGCCGAGATCAGCCTCAAGCGTTCGAGCGCCACGTGCACGACCGGCGGCTGATGTGCGAACGGCCCGAAGCCACTAGCCCGGCCGGACACGATCTGTCGTTGATCACCCGTATCGGTGAAATCCGGGCGAGGTGGGCGGGTCAGTGCTGGTCCGGTGATCTCACGGGGGGTAGTGGTGTGTCGCGATCGGTGAACACCGGTCTGCGGATGCATCGAAGGGAACAGGACATGGCCCTGACCAAGGACCAATTGGTCACCGAACTCGCCGAAGTCGTGGAGGTCTCCAAGACGACGTCCCGAGCGGCACTCGAAGCCCTCGCCGGCATCGCCGCGGAGCAGCTGAGCAGCGGCGAGGAGATCACCCTGCCCGGCATCGGGAAGCTCAAGGCGGTGGACCGCCCCGCGCGGACCGGCCGGAACCCCGCCACCGGTGCGGAGATCAAGATCCCGGCGAAGCGCGTGGTCAAGTTCGTCCCGAGCAAGAACCTCGACGAGACGGTGAACAACTAGCACGTGGTCGCGGTGGAGCCTCCGGAAGCCGCAGGCTCCACCGCGCGGCCGTCACCGGTCGCGGAGCCTGTCCCGAGCCGCCTCTTCCGCCGGGTCCAGCTCCTCCAGCGCGACCTGGAGCGCACCCATCGCCACCCCGGTCTGCATGGCGAACCGCGCCTGGGCGATCGGCCGGGACAACGGGTTCCGCTCGTAGGACGCCGCTGTCTGCTCCGCCGACTGAATGGACCGCACAGCGGAAGCGAGATGGTGCTGCAGCCGCTCCGAGTCGACGTCGAGCAGCTCGGCGGCGCAGGAGGTGACCTTGTCAGCGGCCCCCTCAAGCTCGCCGGCGCGCTCGATGCAGGACGGCGTCGTGAAGGTCGCCAGCAGATCCCGGACCTCCCGGAGCCCTGCTGCGGCATGTGCGTGCATGCGGCCCATCTTGCCTGATCCGGAAGCTGTTGATCTCGGGGCGGACGGGCTCGCCCCGCTGCGGCAGTCACCGATCTCGTCGGCAACGCCGTCCGGGCGCGCACCGCAGGTGGAGCCGTCAGTGTGCCGGAGGACGGCGTGGGCTCGCGCTTCGACTTCCTCCGGGTTTGAACGGCTTGGTGATGTGGGCATCGCCACTTAGACGGAGCCCGTTGGTCGACGGGATCACGGTGGGCGTTGAGAACCGGCAACGGCACCGGAGCGCTCGTTCCGCTCAACGGCCGGAGCCGCTGGATCACCTCGAAGACGTCCAGATCCAGCAGCACCACGTCAAGGAGCGCTAGGGCCGAGGTGCAGAGTCCCTCCTGCTCCAGCGCCTCACCGGCAGGGTGCAGAGGTCGCCTCGAACCGGTCGAATCGCCGGGCGGCGGCCAGAAGTCCCGCACCGTGGAATCACCGTCCACGGTGAGCAGATCGGTTACGGGGCCCAGATACCGCGCTGAACCTCTCCGGACAGCCCTGTCACCTCGGGTAGCTGCGCGAGTGTCACACCTCGGCCGGAGTGGGGACGGCGAAGTGCGGCGCCATGGCCGCTGCTGATTCGCTCGACTTCGGCCGGACTTTCGGTTGCGGAGGCACAGATTTCGATGAGATGCGCCTCGACCGGCTCCATGGACGCCGTCGATGTCGGTGTCACGTCCGGTCGTGTGCACGCGGACGCGGCACACCACGCTGCCGAGGGGAACGAAGCCCGGAGATCGGGTGCGGGATCGAGCATCACCGGTCACGCGCAGTTCCGCGTGCCGGGTCGGCAGGCCGAGTCCGACGTTGTCCTCCAGCTCGGCCGGAACGACTGGTGGCACTGTGGAACCGCTCCACCACGAGGTCGATCGGCCCGGTTGTTGATCGCGAGAACACCGACAGCGACGGTCACCAGACCGTTGTCGTGCCAGTACGGCGTGCCGCTGTCCTCGGGATAGGCCCCGCGGCCCGGCAGGGAGAGCTGGTGATGGGCTGACGTGGACTGTGCCCGACATCTGGAGCACAGGCCGATCAGGCCAGGCCGGAAGCGCCTCGTTCCGGGCGTAGCGGGAGCGAAGACGAGCTCCACTGGATCCGCCGCAGGAGCGCCACGAGCGACCAGCACGCCGCGAGCCCGATCGACGCGGGCGGCCGAATCCTCACTTCTCACCCGAGCAGGCCAGGGCCAGCCGGGGTTCGGGACGACCGCCCGGATCGCCGGATCGATGGGCGTGCGGGGGTGGCCGCCCGGTGCGGGCGGCTCAGACGAGTGTTTGCGGTTCCTCCGGCTGGCGTGGTTGTGGGATCAGCTGCTGGAGGAGCGCGTTGTGTTCGGTGCCGGTGGGCCGGCCGCCGGGTCTCGGGCTCCGCATGGAGTCCACTGTGGTGGGTGCCGCGAAGACGGGACGGTCGTCCTCGATGGTGATCGTCCAGTGCTGGGCGTGGATGGCCCGGTGGTGGTGACCGCAGAGCATGACGAGGTTGTTCAGGTCGGTGGCACCGCCATCGATCCAGCTCTCGACGTGATGCGCCTCCGGCGTTCCCGGCGGGCGGTCGCACGCGGGGAACGCGCACGTGCCGTCGCGCAGGAGCAGTGCGGCACGCAGGTGGGGCGGTGCGGTCCGCTCGGCGCGGCCGACGTTGAGGGGCAGCCCGTCGCTGCCGAGGACGACGGGGAGGATTTCGGCATCGCAGGCCAGCCGTCGGACGGTGGCGGCGGTGATGGGCTGGCCGGTGGAGGTGAGCGTGCCCGGCAGAACGCGCTTCCCGGTGTCTTGGAGCGTGCGGGTGAGGTCGTCGTAGTCGATCGTGATGGTGATGTGCGGTCGCTGGCCGCCGGACCGGGGGAGCTGGTCGGAGGCCAGCGCGATGTCCAGCAGGACGTCGAGGGCATCGGCGTTGCGCTGGCCGGGACTGCGGAAGTCCGGCTGGCCGTCTTCGGCGGGCAGGGGCGCGGCCAGCGGCTGGAGCGCGGCGCGGAACTTCGCGCCGGCCTCGCGGGAGAGGCGCGCGTTGATCACGGTCATCCCGTCGGCATCGGTGCCGTAGTGCAGTTCCCGCAGCGCGTGCTGGACTTCCTCGGTGCGGAAGGCGTTGTCCTCGTCGAAGTAGTAGCGGACCCGTTCGGCCAGCGTCGCCAGGTCGTGCGGGCTGTGGTCGCGGGCGTAGTCGGCGAGCACGGCTTCGGCCTGCCCCAGCTCGTCCGGGGTGCACACCGGTGCCATGCGGCGCACGCCGTTGATGATGGTCCGGGCGTGCGCGACGGTGATCGCGCCGGTGGTGATCGCGTCGGCGACGGCGGGTAGTTCAGCGGGAACCGGATCGCCGTCGGCGGTGGTGCTCTCGGTGGCCATCCGCGCCACCAGCACCCGGGACTTGGCCTCCCCGGCGGCGATGTTGAGCTTCTCCCGCACCCACGTCTGGGTCTTGCGCGCACCCTGCGCTGCGGGAATGCCCCGCTGCTCGGCTTCGGCGATGGCCCGCAGCTGCAGTGCCATCGCGGCCCGCATCACGGCCTCGGTATCGGCGATCACGGCCACCAGCTCAGCATCCGAGCACGTCGCAACAGTCGACTGTGGACTTCCACCGTCCACACCCGACCCCGACAACATCGCCAAGACATCCATGAAATCCACGGTGCCAGCGTCGAACGCCTGTTTCACCACACGAACAGGTGTAAACCACCTCGCCGACCGAAAGGGATCGCTGGCCTCGCCCCGAAGGGAACCAGCTCCTCCAACGCTGATCGGTCATCGGCAACCGGCTGCTGCGGCAGAGCGGCCTCCGTCGATCACCAGACCGGGAGGCCGCGGGCGCAACGGCCACGAACGCCGGGGCGGTGCCGGTGGGGGAGTCGGCCGCTCCACCCCACCGGCACCGCTGGCCGGTCAGCCCCAGGGGGTGTCGTCGCCGGGGGCGGCCGCGATCGACGCCGGAGCCTCGGAGGTGGTGGCGAGCGCGGTGGTGACCGGGACTGCGGCGGCCAGGACGGTGAGGGCGATCGCGAGCTTCTTGAAGAAGGACATTGCTGCTCCCGTGCTGTGTGACGTGGCTCTTCGGGTGCCGGCTTCGTCGTGAACCGGAACTGCCGATGACGTTAGGGAGCGGACTTATCAGGCCGCCGTCGCGCGGCTGTCATCTCCCCATCGCCACCGCCGCGCGGGGTGATGGCGCGGTGATAGGCCGCTGATGGGGCGGTTGTGGAGAGTCTGTTTCGCACGGGGTCGGACATCGGGGTCGGCCGCCTTCCGGAGAGGAGCGGGTCAATGCTGCGGAACGCCTCCGGATGGTCTCGCTGGTTGTTGCGCGATCCCGATCCCGGCAGCCGGGCCCTGCTGTTCGCGCTGCCGCACCCGGGGTGCGGTGCCGAGACCTACCGCAGGTGGCCGCGCACCGTCGGCCGCTGGGAGGTCTGCCCGGTGCAGCTGCCGGGCAGGGACGTGTTCGCCAGGCGCTCGCGTCCGGCGTGCTTCCAGCAGCTCGCGGCGGAGCTCGCCGGCGCGCTCGGCCAGTACTGCGGGCGCTCGCTGGGCTTCTTCGGGCACGGTGCCGTGGCTCTGCTGGGCTACGAGACCGCGGTCCGGATGGCCGGGCGTGAACCGGTGCAGGTGTTCGTCTCCGCGCAACCCGCGCCGGGGTGCGGGCCGGATCGGTTCGACCGCGCATCGGATGCGCTGCTGGCCGAGGTCCTCTTCCGGGTGCTGCTGGAGGTGGGCGGGAATCCGCTGCCGTCGCTGGTGGAGGCCCGGGTCGGGGTGTTCCGCGACGACCTGGCCGCGGCCGCCGCCTACCGGCCGGTTGCGGCGTCCGACCGGGCCCGGGTGACCGCGGTCGGGTGGGCCGACGACGCGGTGTCGTCGGTGTGCGGGTGGCACGAGTTCGGCGGCGTCGCCGCGCACGTGCTGCCGGGTGATCAGTTCAGGTTCCTGTCGGCGCCGGTCGCGCTGCAGCGGGTGCTGGATCCCGCGCAGTAGTCCGCCGGAGCAGTCGCAAGTCGAAACGCAGGCGTCCAGAGTCGCGCTACGGGGAGAAGAGGTCATGACGGAAGCGATTCCGAGGGAGATCGACGCACGGCTGGCCGAGTTCGTGCGCTCGCAGTGGCGAGATGATTCCACCCTGGTCGAGGTCGGCATCGATTCGCTGACCGCGGTGCGCATCGTCGTCGGGTTGCTGCCCGACGACGACGCCGAGATCGACGCCGCCCGGCTCGGTGGCATCCGCACCGTCGGCCAGTTCCGCCAGTGGCTGCGCGATCTGCTGTCCGAGCAGGCCGGAGTGGTCCGATGACCGCCACGGTGGTCCCGGTGGAGGGCCGGGACGAGCAGGATCCAGCCGCCGCGCCGCTGACCGAGTCGCAGTTGGGCCTGCTGGTCGTGCACCGCTCAGTGCCCGCTGCCCACCTCTACAACGTGGTCGCCGAGATCGGCCTGGATCCGGTCTTCGACGGCGTGCGGGTCCGCTCCGCGCTCGCGGATGTGCTCGCGGTGCAACCAGCGCTGCGCAGCGCGCTTCGCGAGAGCCCGCGCCCGCACGCCCATGTGGCGGAACCGGTTCCGGCGAGCCGGGTGCCGGTGGGTCTCGCCCAGGCTTCCGCTGCGGAGTTCGACGCGGAGAAGCAGTCGCTGCTGGCCGAGCTGGCGAGCACGGCCTTCGACCTGGCCGACCCGCCGTTGCTGCGCGCAGCGCACCTGCGCGCCGCCGACGGCAGCCGCGCCGTGCTGCTGCTGGCCGTGCACCACACCGTCTTCGACGGATTCTCCCTGCGCCCGTTCGTCGATGATCTCTCCAAGGCGCTCACCGGCACGCTCGACGTCGGCGCGTTGCAGAAGAAGCGGGAACGCGCAATGCGCAAGGAACTCCAGGCGCAGGTCGCCGCCGCGGACACGGCTGAGGCCGAGGCCGCGGTCGAGGCCATGGCCGAGCTGCTGCGGCAGATCTCGCCGACGGTTCTGCACCCGAGGCCGAACCGGCCGACGAGCACCGACTTCAGCGGTGACCGGGTCGAGCTGCGGTTCACCGCCGAGGAGAACCGGCTGATCGACCAGGCCTGCGGCGCGCTGGGCATCAGCGCGTTCACGTTCTTCTCGGCGATCTACGCCGCGGTGCTCGCGCGCCACAGCGGGCAGGACTCGGTCGTGTTCGGCGCACCGCTGATGGCGCGGCGCACGGTCGGCTCCTTCGACCTGTGCGGGTTCTTCGTCAACACGCTGCCGCTGGTCGTGGACGTGCCGTGGCAGGTGAGCTTCGAGGCCTACCTCCGCGATCACGTGGTCCCGCGAGTGCAGGAGGTCAAGTCCAACGCCGCGGTGCCGTTCACGCGCGTCGTCCGGCGCGTCGATCCCGGTCGCGGTGGCAACCGCAACCCGCTGTTCTCCTGCATGCTCGCGATGCAGGACTCCACCGAGGTCGCCGGGGATTCGCCGGTCCGGGAACTGCGCGAGCACGGCACCGGGACCGCGAAGTTCGATCTGTGGCTGGGCGTCACGCCGACCGGTGACGGCTGGTTGCTGGAGCTGGAGCACGACCGGACGTTGCTGCCGCCGGAGATCGTCGACGGCATCGCGGGTTCGCTGCGCAGCGCTCTGCGCGCCGTCGCAGCCGACACCGACGTGCGGTTGTCCGATCTGTTCACCGACGCGTCCGCAGTGGAGACCGAGCGCGCGGACGGTTTGGGCGTGCAGCCGGCGGCACCGGATCTGGACGGCTGGCTGCGCAAGGCGTGCGCGGCCAGGCCTGACGCGATCGCGGTCGACGAGCGCGACCGGCAGGTCAGCTACGCGGAACTGGACGCCTCCGCCGGGGCGCTGGCCGTGCGGTTGCAGCAGTGCGGTGTGCGCGCGGGCGACGTCGTGGGGCTCGCAACCGGTTCGCTGCTGGACACGATCGTCGCGATCCTCGCCGTGCTGCGGTTGCGCGCGGCCTACCTGCCGCTGGATTCCTCGCTGCCGGACGAGCGGCTGGCCTACATGCTCGACAAGGCCGAATGCCGGGTGGCGGTGGCCGACGCCCCGGTTCCGGGAGTGCGCGTGGTGGCGCCGGGAGACGCCGACCCGGCGGACCTGCCGGAGCAGCCCGGTACCGATGCCGACGCGGTGTACGTCATGTTCACCTCCGGATCCACCGGCAAGCCCAAGGGCGTGCTGATGCACCACGCGCCGCTGGTCAACCTCACCGCCTGGCAGGTCGACGCGCTCGCCATGGACTCGACGACCCGGTTCCTGCAGTACGCGCCGGGCGGGTTCGACGTGTCCTTCCAGGAGATCGTGCCGACGCTCGTCGCGGGCGGCACCGTCGTGGCCCGCGACGACGTCGACCGCCGCGATTTCCCGGCCCTGGTGCGGCACGTGCGCGACAAGGCCGTCACCCACGTGTACCTGCCGGTCGCCGCGCTGGCACCGTTCGTGCAGGCGGTGGAGGCGGCGGGGGAGCGGCTGCCGTCGCTGCGGTGGCTGTGCGTCTCCGGTGAGCAGCTGGTCATGACCGCCCAGATCAGGCGGTTCTTCGCGCAGCGACCGGGTGTCGAGCTGGTCAACCTCTACGGCCCGACCGAGACGCACGCGGTGACGACCTTCTCGCCGACCGCCGCCGACCACTGGGACTCGCACGTCCCGATCGGCCGCCCGATCACCGGCGTGACCGCGCAGGTCGTCGACCGGACCGGGCACCTGGCGCCGCGCGGCGTGCTTGGCGAGCTGCTGCTGGGCGGTCGCTGCCCGGCGCACGGCTACGTCAACGATCCGCAGCGCACCGACGAGCGCTTCCTGCCCGATCCGCGCAGGCCGGCGGGCCGCCGGTACCGCACCGGTGACCAGGTGATGTGGGCGGCGGACGGCCAGCTGGTGTTCCTCGGCCGCAACGACGACCAGGTCAAGATCCGGGGCTTCCGGGTCGAGCTCGGCGAGATCGAGGCCGCCGCGCAGGAGCTGCCGGGCGTGCGCCTGGCGGTGGCGGCGGTGGACGGTGACGCAGCGGCGCGCCGGCTGCTGCTCTTCCTGACCACCCAGCCGGATTCGGCTCCTGATCCCGCCGAGGTGCGGCGGGAGCTCGCGGCGCGGCTGCCGGGCTACATGGTGCCCGCGGTGGTGGTCGCGGTGGAGCGGATCCCGACCACCGCCAACGGGAAGGTCGACCGGAACGCGCTGGTGGCCGCCGCGGCGGATCTGCTGGCCGAGGACGATCGCGCTGCCGCACCGGCCGCGTCGCTGTCGGCCGATCCGGTCGAGGCCTGGTTGCAGTGGATGTGGGCCGGGCTGCTCGGTGACGCGCTGCCGCCGGTCGACGGGTCGCTGCTGGAGCTCGGCGCTCATTCGCTCAACGCGCTGATCGCGCTGGCCCGGATCGAGGAGGAGTTCGGGGTGTCGTTGACGATCCTCGACTTCTTCGCCGATCCGTCCGTCGCGGCCATGGCCGCGGCTCTGCGCGCGGAAGGGGTGCAGCGATGACCAGCGCGTTGGCGTCGCTGCTCGTGCCGATCAAGCGGGGCTCCGGGCCGCTGTCGGTCGTGCTGCCGCCCGCGGGCGGTGGTGTCGGGCCCTGCCTGGGTGCGGCCGCGCACCTGGCTCGGCGCGGGCCGGTGCAGGGCGTGCGGGCCAGCGGCCTGATGGCCGGGGAAGAACCGGACACCGAGGTGGCGGCGATGGTGGAGCGCTACTGGGCGGCGCTGGAGCCGCTGGACGCGCCGAGCGTGCTGTTCGGCTGGTCGCTCGGCGGCTCGCTGGCCTGGGAGCTGGCGCTGCGCTACGCCGAACGCGGACGACACCCGGCCGTGGTGATGGTCGACAGCCCGGCCGTCGCCGAGCCGGTGCCGGAGGACCAGCGCGACCACCTGCGGGACCTGATCGCCGGTGGCGCGGACGACGAAGCACTCCGCGCGACCACCGATGCGCACATCACCGCCGCATCCGAGTACCAGGCGCGGCAGTGCTATCCGGGGCCTGCCCTGCTCGTGGCGTGCCGCCGGGAGAACCCGGCCCACGCGGCGGCGTGGCGGGGCCTGGCCGGTCACCTGCGCATCGCGGAGGTCGACTGCGGGCACTTCGAGGTGCTCGCGCGCCCGCACCTGGCCGAGGTGCTCGGCCATCTTGACGAGTTCCTGAACGCCCTGGAGCGAGCATGACACCCCGTGTGCCAACGGGGGGTCGGAGTCCTGTTCAACCGCATTTCAAGGGATCGTGATGCAACCCAGCCACGAGAAACCGCAGAACGCGAGAACAACGCCAAGCGCGACCACCGCTGAGAACCCCGTAGCCGGGGGACGGGCCGAGCTTGCGATCGTCACCGGCGGTACCCGGGGCATCGGCGCGGCGCTGAGCGCGCGGCTGATCAAGCTCGGCTACCGGGTGATCGCGGTGTACCGCACCAGCGGCGGCGCGGCGGACGGCACCGGAGCGCTGCCGGTTCAGTGCGACATCTCCGATCCGCAGGCCGTGGCAGCGTTCGCCGATCAGGTCCTCGACGAGCACGGCACGCCCGCGGTGCTGGTGAACAACGCCGGCATCAACATCGACCGGCCCTTCCTGGAGCTGACCGGCGCCGACTGGCAGCGGGTCATCGACACCAACCTGTCCGGACCGTTCCACCTGATCAAGGCGTTCGCCCCGGCGATGCTGGCGGCGGGCGCGGGAAACATCGTCAACATCGGCGCCACGACCGGGATCCGCCCGCGGTCCAACGGCGTGAACTACGCGGCGAGCAAGGCCGGGCTGCTGCAGCTCACCAAGTGCCTGGCCACCGAGCTCGCCCCCGCGATCCGGGTCAACTGCCTGATCCCGGGCATGACCGAAACCGACGAGCTCATCACCCGATTCCGGCTCGACGACCCGGAGCACCGGGCCGCCGTGCTGGCCGAGATCCCGCAACGTCGCATCGGTTCCCCCGACGACATCGCCGACGCCCTGGAGTTCCTGGTCAGCGCGCACAGCAGCTACCTCACCGGGCAGAAGCTGATCGTCGACGGCGGCCAATTCATGTGGTAGGAGACCATGACTGACGAACTGCTCCGCGCGGCCCGGCTCGCCTACGACACCGCACCTCCGGTCGGTGACCCGGCGTTCCTGCGCTATCCCGCCGAACTCGCCCGTGCCCTCAGCGAATCGTGGCCGCTCGTCCTGGAGGCCAACGCCCGCGACGTGCAGGCCGCTCAGGACCGCGGTCTGCCGCCCGTCCTGCTCGACCGGATCCGGCTCGGGGAGGCGCACCTGGAGCAGCTGCGGGCGTTGACCCGCAGCGTGGCCGCTGAGCTTCCCGACGTGCTCGAGCCCGGTCCGGAGACTCCGGTGGGCAAGACCGCATCGCTGCGCAAGGTGCCCAAGCCGCTGGGCGTCGCGCTGATGGTCTACGAAGCGCGGCCGACGGTCACCGTGGAGGGCGCGCTGCTCCCGGTGGTCACCGGCAACGCCGTGATCCTGCGCGGCGGCAAGGAGATCGCCGCCACCAACGCGGCGCTGTCCACTGTGGTGGACAAGGCGCTGGCGGCGTCCGGCCTGCCGATCGGCATGGTGACCACGCTGGACGATCCGAGCCGTGCCGTGCTGCGCGAGCTGCTCGGTCGCGGCGACGCGATCGACGTGCTCATCCCGCGCGGCAGCCCGTCGCTGATCGACTACTGCCGGACCACGAGCACGATCCCGGTCATCGCCAGCGGCGGCGGCGTCAACCACCTCTACGTGCACGAGTCCGCCGATCTCGCGCTGGCCGCGGCGGTGGCGCTGGACAGCAAGCTCGCCGAGCCCACCGCCTGCAACACCCTGGAGCTGGTCCTCGTCGACGAGCAGGTGGCGGCGCCGTTCGCCGCGGCGCTGGCAGAGGCCGCCGATCAGGAGGTGACGTTCCGCCTCGACGAGCGCATCACCGCTCCCGCCCGCGCCGACGGCGCGCTGTGGCGGATCGGGGAGCTCGCCGAGCACGACTTCGGACGCGAGTTCCTGGAGCCGGCGATCGGCGTCCGCGCCGTGGCGGGCCTGGCCGACGCGGTCGAGCACATCCGCCGGTTCGGCTCGATGCACACCGAAGGCGTGGTCTCCGGTGACGAGCGGGTCGCCGCGGAGTTCGTCAAGCGGGTCGACGCCGCCGCGATCGTGGTGAACGGATCGCTGCGGCTGCACGACGGCCCCACCCTCGGCCTCGGCGCCGAGGTCTCCATCAGCACCGGCCGCCTGCACGAGCGCGGCCCGGTGACGATGCGCTCGCTGTTGACCCACACCTGGCTGGTGGCGGCCAACGGCACGCTGCGCAGCACGGTCAGCTGAAACCCGCACCTGGAGGAGGAACCATGTCCACAGCCACGCTCGACCGCGCCGCGGTCGCCGAAGCGGTCAAACGAGTGGTCATCGCCGAATCGCGGATTTCCCTCACCTCGGACCAGATCCCGGACGACGAGCTGCTCAACGGGGACCGGTTGTCGGTCAACTCCCTCGGCTTCGTGGGAATGCTGATCCGCCTGGAGGACGAGCTGGACGTCGAGCTCTCCGACGACCTCTTCGTCGGCCGCCAGTTCCACACCGTCGACGACCTGATCAACGTGATCCTCCAGGCCGCGGAGGTGGCGGCGTGAACGGCTTTCTTCCCGGCAGTTGGCGCAGCGTGCTGCCGCACATCGACGAGCTCCCGGCCGACCGCAGCCCGCGGGTGACCAGCGGGCAGGGCGTGCAGGCCAACCTGCCGATGGAGCTGGTGCGGCAGAGCATCTCGCGCAAGGAGTACTGGCCGATCCCCGACGAGGTCGCCGACGCCTACCGGAAGTTCCGGCCGACTCCGCTGTGGCGGGCGACCGGTTTCGAGCGGGCGATCGGCGCCCGCGTGCCGGTCTACGTGAAGTACGAGGGCGGCAACATCTCCGGCAGCCACAAGCTCAACACCGCGCTCGCGCAGGCCTACTACTACTCGCGGGCCGGGGTGAAGGAGCTGGTGACCGGGACCGGCGCCGGGCAGTGGGGCACGGCGCTGGCCGCGGCGTGCGCCCTGTTCGGCCTGCGCTGCACGGTGTTCATGGTCGGGTCGAGCCTGAGCCGCAAGCCCTACCGCGGCGTGCTCATGCGGATGCTGGGCGCCGAGGTCCACGCCAGCCCGAGCGGCCTGACCGCGGTCGGTCGCGACCACGACGGCAGCCGCGGCAACAGCCTGTCGCTGGCCATCGGCGAGGCGGTGGAGTACGCCAAGGCCACCGACGGTGCCGCGTTCAGCATCGGCAGCGGCGAGACCTACAGCATCCTGCACCAGTCGGTGATCGGGCAGGAGGCGCAGGTGCAGCTGGCCGAGCTCGACGCCGACGTCGACGCGGTCGTCGGCTGCGTCGGGGCGGGCTCCAACTTCGGCGGCATCGCGCTGCCGTTCCACGCCGAGGCCGTCGCCACCGGCACACCCGCACCGCTGCTGGTGGCCGCCGAGTCCAGCACCACGCCCAAGCTGAGCCGCGGCGTCTACGCCTACGACCAGACCGACGCGACGGGAACCGGGCCGCTGGAGGCGATGTACACCATCGGCAGCGACTACGTCATCCCCGACTCGCACTCGGCGGGCCTGCGGTTCCACGCCGCGGCGAAGGTCGTCTCGGCGATGCGGCACGCCGGTCAGGTCGAGGCGATGGGCATCGGCCAGGTCGAGGCGCTGGAAGCGGGCCGGCTGCTGACCGTGCACGAAACCGTGCTGCCCGCACCGGAGTCCGGTCACGCGCTGGCGGCCGCGGCGAAGCTGGCGACCGGCACCGCCGAAGGCATGCGCGCCGAGCGCGGCGTGCTGGTGTGCGCCAGCGGTCACGGCTACCTGGACCTGGCCGCCTACCAGCAGTTCCTCGACGGCGAGCTCAGCGACGTCGCGCCGCTTCCGGAGGCGCTTTCGGCCGCGGTGTCCGGGCTCGACCGGGTGGGCGAGCTCTCGACGGCGGGGAGGCGGCCATGACGGTGCGCTCCGAGCTGCTCGATTGCGTGCAGGCCAACCTCGCGGTGCTGGCCGACCACCACCACGGCGCGGGCACGCACCTCAACCTCGGCGCGGCGCTGCGCTTCCGGTGGCGCGCCGGGCAGCTGCCCACGGTCGAACCGACGCTGGAGCAGCACCTCTCGGACGCGGAGAGCCTGCTCGGCCTGCGCCTCGTTGACCGGCGCGCGGTCACCGACGGCCCGCTGACCGAGGCCGTGCGGCCGGGCGAGCAGGCCTACGTCATCGCCGACGCGTACGAGCTGCCGTGGGTGCCGTACTTCCAGCAGCGGCACATGGAGCACAGCTTCCTGCTCACCGCCGACGGCGAAGTGGTCGACGCCTACGCCAATGACACGCAGTGGGGCCCGGCGAAACCCGGCACCTGGCAGTACCCGGGTCTCCGGGTAGCGGGGGAGGTCCTGCACTTCGCACCCGGTGCCGCGCCGAGTCCCGTCGCGTCGCTCGACGGCGGCGAGGTCGAGGAGTACGTGTCCGCCTACGAGTCCGAGCCGGACCGCGTGGCGGCGCTGGACCGGCTGACGCTGGAAACCTGGCTGCTGGCCCGTTCCCGGAAGCTGCACGCCGCCTTCCGCGAGCACCGCGGCCTGCCGGCGCCGACCGCGCTCGCCGAGCACCTGGGCCGCTGGGACGCGCTGGTCGAGCAGACCTACCTGGCCTACCGGCGCGTCGTGCGCGGCAGGCCCGAGCCCGCTGCCGTGGTGGAGCGCTTGCGGGCGGTTCTCGTCGCCGACCGCGAGGTGTTCGCGCTCGGCGACGAGCGGTGGCGGCGCTCGGTCGCCGGGGTGGTGGCGTCGGTGCTGGACGTGTCCGAGCAGCAGCTGCTCGGTGGCGTCAGCTTCACCTCGCTGCCGCGGTTCAGCTCGTTCCGGCTGGTGGAGATCGTCGAGCAGCTGGAGAGCGAGCTGGGCGCCGACATCGACGCCGCCGACCTGCTGCCCGAGAACCTGCACCGCCTCGACGACCTCTGCCAGGTGATCCGGCCACCGGCGGTGCGCACGGAGGGAGTTCTGCCATGACGTTGCTGCACGAACTGCTCGACGACGCGGCCGAGCGGTGGCCCGGTCGTCCGGCGATCACCGCGGCGGGTCGCACGCTGACCCACCTCGAACTGGCCGCGGCGAGCCGCCGTCTGGCCCGGCTGCTGCACGAGCGCGGTGTCCGGCGCGGACAGCGCGTCGTCGTGGTGCTGCCGTCGAGCGTGCTGCACCCGGCGCTGATCTACGCCGCATCGCGGATCGGCGCGGTCATCTCGGTGCTGCACGAGCAGACCACCGATCGCGCGCTGGAGCACGTGCTCGACGACTGCGAGCCCGTGCTGGTCGTCTCCGACGACGTCTCCGAGCCCGCTCGCGATCGCGGGATCGCGGTGCTGAGCAGCGCGGAGCTCATCGAGCGGCTGAGCGGGGGAGCGCAGGAGGCGCAGGAGGTGCCGGAGCGGGAGCCGCTGGCGGTGGACCCGCTGTTCCTGATCTACACCTCCGGCACCACCTCGGCGCCGAAGGCGGTCGTCAGCACGCACCAGCAGGTCACCTTCGCGGTGGCGGCGATCCAGTCGGTGCTGCGCTACCAGGACACCGACGTGGTGTACTGCCCGTTGCCGATGTCCTTCGACTACGGCATGTACCAGCTGTTCCTGGGCGCGGCATCGGGCGCGCACGTCTGGCTCGGCCGGCCGGCCGAGGTCGGCCCGAGCCTGGTGACGAACCTGGTGGAGGCCGGTGCGACCGTGCTGCCCGCGGTGCCCGCGGTCGCCGACGCGCTGGGCAGGCTGCTGGCCCGGCGCGCGGCGGTGGTGCCGGCGATCCGGTTGGTGACCAACACCGGTGCGGCGATGCCCGCGGAGGCGCTGGCGCGGCTGCGCGCGGCGATTCCCGGGCTGCGGGTGCAGCTGATGTTCGGGCTCACCGAGTGCAAGCGCGCGACGATCGCCGAGCCCGACGACGACCTGCGGCGCCCAGGCACCTGCGGGCGCGCCCTGCCCGGTACCGAGGTGTTCACAGTGGACGGTGACGGGCGCAGGCTGGCGCCGGGCGAGGTCGGCGAGATCACCGTGCGCGGGCCTAACGTGATGGCAGGCTACTGGCGGCAGCCGGAGATGTCGGCCCGCCGGTTCCTGCGCCGCGACGAGCTGTTCCCGGAGCTGCGCACCGGCGACTACGGATGGGTCGACGAGGACGGCCACCTGTTCTTCGAGGGCCGCCGCGACGACATCTACAAGGAGCGCGGTTTCCGGGTCAGCGCCACCGAGGTGGAGGCCGCCGCGCGGCGCGTCCCCGGGGTGAGCTCGGCTGCGGTGCTGCCGCCCGAGGGGCAGCGGCGGGCGGTGCTGATGGTCGTCGCCGACACCGGGCCCGACGAGGTGCTGGCGGCGATGCGCGCCGAGATCGAGGAGTTCAAGATCCCCGGCCGGTGCCTGGTGGTCGAGCGGATCGCGTTGACCCGCAACGGGAAGGTCGACCGCAAGGCGATGACCGCGATGCTGGAGGCCGATCATGGTTGAGGCCCTGCTGGAGCGCAGCGGTGTCCGCGACCGGCTCGGCGCGGTGCAGACCCCGGCTTATGTCTACGACTTGGCGGTGGTGCGCGAGAACCACGCGCACCTGCGGTCGGCGCTGCCGGGCTCGGCCGAGGTGTACTACTCGCTCAAGGCCAATCCGCACCCGGCGCTGCTGGGCGAGCTCCGCGCCGGTGGCGCGCTGCCGGAGGTCTGCTCGCCGGGTGAGCTGGACGCGGCGCTGCAGGCCGGCTGGTCCGCCGGGCAGGTGCTCTACACCGGCCCGGGCAAGCGGGACGCGGACCTCGACCGGGCGGTGCGGCTGGGCGTGCGGGAGTTCTCCGCCGATTCCGTCGTGGCGCTGGACCAGCTCGAAGCGGTCGCCGCGGCGCACGACGTCCGGGTGGGCTGCCTGCTGCGGATCAACGACGACCAGCCCGCCGCCGGGCAGGGCCTGGCCATGACCGGGGTGGCGTCGCAGTTCGGCGCCGACCTGGCCTGGGTGCTGGCCGAACCCGGGCGGTTCACCGGGCGGGCGCACGTGCGGATGCGCGGCCTGCACCTGTACATGGGCACCAACCTGCTCACCGTCGACGACCTCGTCGCGCAGTTCCGCCAGTCCGTGCGCACCGCTGCGCGGCTCTGCGAGGTCTTCGCCGCGCACGGCGAGACGATCGAGCTGCTCGACCTCGGCGGCGGTTTCGGCGCGCCGTTCGCCAAGCGGGGCGAGCGCATCCCGCTCGACGGCCTGAAACCCGCGCTGGAGGTCCTCTTCCGCGAGGAGCTCCCGGACCCGGCACCGGCGATCGCCTTCGAGACCGGCCGCTACCTGGTCGGCACCGCGGGCACGCTGGTGACCTCGGTGCTCGACGTCAAGCGCTCGCACGGCCGCGACGTGGTGGTGCTGGAGTCGGGCATCAACCACCTGGGCGGCATGGCCGGGCTGCGGCGCGTCCCGCCGCTGGTGCCCGACCTCGTCGGCGAGCCGGGCGGCCGGGGCCGGATGACCGCGATGATCGCCGGCCCGCTGTGCACGCCGCTGGACCTCTGGGCGCGGTCGGCCGAGGTGCCCGAGGTGCGGCCCGGTGACGTGCTCGCCGTGCCCAACGTCGGCGCTTACGGGCTCTACGCGAGCCTTCTGGCCTTCCTGGGCCACCCGATGCCCGCGGAGGTCGTCGTAGACGGCGACGACCCGCAGCGGTCGCCGCAGGTTTCCCGCTTGGAACTGATCCGAACCCACGGAGAGGACTGATCATGATGGACGCGCGTTTCACCGAGCTGCTGGTTCCGTTCCTGAAGTTCGCCGGCGGCCGCGAGATCACCGAGGACGCGAACCTGCGCGAGCTCGGGCTGGACTCCATGCAGTCCATCGAGCTGCTGTTCGCCATCGAGGACGCCTACGGCATCGCGCTGCCCGACGACGAGCTCAACGACGAGAGCTTCGCCACCGCGGGAAGCCTGTGGCGCGTGGTCTCCGCCCAGATACCGGAGGCAGTGGCATGAGCGGCTCCGTGTCGACTCCAGTTCTGCTCGACCGCGCCTCGGGGGAACCAGAAACCGCGAAAGGCGAGATCGAGTCGGACGTGACCACCGCTGTGCATCGCGGAGAGGCGGAAGCGGTCGGGTTCGACGCGCTGGCCGACCAGGTGGCCGCTGTCGCGGAGGAGCACGTCGCCGAGACCGACCGGGATGCGGTGTTCCCGGTGGCAGCGCTCGAAGAGCTCCGCCGCACGCGGCTGCTGGGGCTGCTGGTGCCGGTCGAGCACGGCGGTCTGGGCGGCAGCGTCGCCGACGTGCTGCGGATCGGCATCCGGCTGGGCCGCGTGGACATGTCGCTGGCGATGATCTTCACGATGCACTGCCAGCAGGTCGCCGCGGTCGTCCGGCACGCCGCGGAGCCGCTGCGGTCGGAGCTGCTGGCCAGGCTGGGCAGCGGCGCGGAGTACCTGGCGTCGGTGACGACCGAGGTCGGCACCGGCGGCCACCTGCTCAGCGCCGGGTCGGCGCTGCGCTCCGACGGTGCGCAGCTGGACGTCGACCGGTTCGCGCCGATCGTGACCGGCGGTGCGCACGCCGACGGGTTCCTGATCACGATGCGCGCGGTCGAGGCCGATTCGCCGAACCAGGTGTCGCTGGTCTACGCCCGTCGCGACCAGCTCACCACCGAGGCCTCCGGTGACTGGCAGCCGATGGGCATGCGAGCCAGCCACAGCATCGCGCTGCAGCTGACCGGGGCCGTCCCGGCGCACCAGGTCGTCGGTGCGCCAGGCGGTTTCGCCGACATCGCCGGCTCGGTGTTCGGGCCGCTCGCGCACCTCGGCTGGTCGGCGGCGTGGCTGGGAACCGCGGCCGGAGCGCTCTCGCGGGTGCTGCGGCTGCTGCGGAGCCCGGCCGGGCGCAAGCGGTTCGACGTCAAGTCCGAACTGCTGCTGACCAGGCTCTCCACGGCACGGCAGCGGCTGGACTCCGTGCACGCCCTGCTGTGGCGGACCGAGGAGATGGTGCGCACCACCTCGGACCTGTCGCTGCCGAGGAACCAGCTGCTGCTCAACGCGCTCAAGATCACTGCGGCCGAGCAGTGCCACGCCGCCGTCGACGACCTGGTCGACGCCGTGGGGTTGCGGCACGGCTACCTCAAGGACTCGCCGACCAGGCTGGAGCAGGCGCTGCGCGACCTGCGTTCCGCCGCTCTGAACTACAGCAACGACCGGCTGCACCTGGCCGACGGGCGGCTCGCGCTGATGGACGCGGAGGTGCGCTTTGCCTGAGACGACGTTGTCACCGGAGCCGATGGTCGAACTCCCCGGCTTCGACGTGCTGGAGAAGGTCCTCGACGAGCTCGCCCCGGCGGCCTCGGCGCGGGAGATCTGGGCGGTGCTGGGTCAGGCCGGCCTGATCGAGCAGGTGTACCGGCACGGCTCGCCCGGCGCCGGGGTGATCCCGCCGCGCCTGGCGCGCGTGCTCGCGGCGGTGGACGCGCGGTTCCCGGTGGGCACGACGCTTTCCGTGTGCGTGCAGCTCGCCACGGTGCTGCCGCTGCTCGCCGGGGACGACGGCCGCCCCGCGCAGACGCTGCGCCGGGCTCTCGGCGGATCGGCGACCGTGGGGCTGGCCGCCACGGACGTGGGCTCGGGGTCGGATCTGACGGCCCTGGAAACCGAGGTGGTGCTCGGCGAGCGCGAGATCGTGCTCAACGGCACCAAGCGGTGGATCACCAACGCGGTGACGGCTGACGAGTTCCTGGTCCTGGCCCGCCACCGCAGCGGTCGGCACTTCACCAACTTCACCTGGGTCCTGGTGCCCGCCGGGACTCCCGGGGTGTCCGTGCGAGCCGCGGATTCCGACCTGTTCCACGGTTCCGGAGTCGGTGACGTGACCTTCGACGAGGTCCGGCTGGAGCGGTCCTGCGTGGTGGGCCGACCGGGGCGCGGCCTGGCGAGCTTCGCCCGGCACATCGCCACCGAGCGGCTGGCCGGTGCGCTGTGGGCGCTGGCGCTGTGCCGCCGGACGCTGGAGCACACGCTGCGCGGCCTGTCGGTGCGCTCGCACCAGCAGGGCACGCTGTGGGACCTGGACAGCGTGCGGCAGCGCTTCGCGGCGTGCCTGGTCGACCTGCGGCAGCTGGACGCGTTGGCCCGCGACCTCAGCGGCCGCATCGCGAGCCGGTTCGACACCTCCGCGGCCGCGCTGCTGAAGGCGGCCGTGGGCGCCACTGTGGACAGAGTGCTCGCCGAGTGCGCGCAGCTGCAGGGCGCCGAGGGGTTCACCCCCACCGGAGCGCAGCGGTTGCGGGCGCAGGCCGCGATCTTCGGGATCGGCGGCGGCACCACGGAGGTCGTGCGCTCGGCGGTCGCCGACGACGCCGTGGTGGTGCTGGCCGAACTGGACCCGAGCGACTGGCCATGCACGACCGGCTGATCGAGGTGGCGGAGCGCACCTGGGTCGGCGCGGGTGCGATCGAGCGGCTTCCGGACCGCGCGCACCCCGCCGACCTGGCGCGCACCGCGGGCATGCCGGCGTGGCGGGCGCGGGAGTTCCTGGCGGGCCGGAGCCTGCTGCGCTCGATGCTGCGGGAGCTTTACCCGGAGGCGGCCGAGCTGGAGGTGACGGCTTCCGGCAACGGCAAGCCGCACCTGCTCGGCGCGCAGGGCCTGGGCGTGAGCGTGTCGCACGACAGCGGCGTCGTCGCGGTGTGCGTGGCCCCTGGCCGCGAGGTCGGGGTCGACGTGCAGGGCCCGCCGGAGAAGCTCGAACGCGCGCTGGTGCGGCGCTGCTTGCGCGCCTACACCGACGAGGTCATGCAGTTGCCGTCCGCGCGCCGGGCTCTCGAATTCGCCTGGGTGTGGACGGTTCAGGAAGCGTGCGTGAAGGCCACGGGCGAGGGCATCGGCGGCCGTCCGTGGGCGATCGACGTGCCGCCGGGCGCTTCCACCGGCAGCTGGGGCAGCTACCGGTGGGTGAGTCTGCGCGGAGCTTCGGAGGTTCCGCTGAGCTGCGCCTTCGGGCCGGCAGGAGAGGAGGGATCGTGACCGCGACGATGCGCGGCCAGGCCGAGCTGAGCTGCTACACGGCCAGTCTCGCCGCATACCTGGCCATCGAGGACCCGGAGGTGTGGTGGCGGCTGGCCGAAGCGGTGCGGCTGCGCGTGCGGCAGCACGACGACGGCGGCCTGGTCTTCAGCCACCACGCACGCATCGACCGGGGCGAGCTGGGCTACGACAGCGCGGCGCAGTGGGCGGAGTGCGCGACGGCGCTGCGCGCCGAGCTGGACGCGCACGGCCGCGCGCTCGCGGTCGCCAACACCGGCTACCTGCCTTGGGCGCCGGATTCCTCCGGGCAGGCACCGCACTGGGTGCTCCTGACCGGGCGGGAGAGCGGCACCTGGCACGTCGTCGACGAGTTCGAGGCCCTGCTGCCGACCGGTGCGCAGCACCCGCAGGACCGCTGGCTCACCGATGCCGAGCTGCGCCGGATCATGACTCCCGTGGCCGACCCGTCGCCGTCGGTCCGCAACCGCGATGCGCACGCGCTCGGCGAGCAGGTCCCGCTGCCGCCGTACGAGCACTACCGCTGGCTGACCCGGACGGCCGACACCGTTGGGACGCAGCGGGATTGGCCCGGCGACGCAGTGTCCACCTTGGAGTGCATCGCCGAGCACGTCCTCCGCGACGGCGCCGAATCCCTGGCGGCGCACATCGAGGACATGTGGGCAGCCGCCCGCCACCACCGCTTCCAGCTGACCTCCTTCGTGGCGGCGGGAGTGCTCACCGCCGAGCAGGCGCAGCCGGCGCTGGACGCGTGGGGCGAGCTGCCGAGAGCGCTGCGCTTCGCGCTGGACTCGGCGCGCCGGTCCCGGCCCCGGCCGGGCCTGGTGGCCAGGACCTTCGCCCAGCTGACCGAGGTGACCCGAGAACTGACCGGGAGAGGGTGACGAGGATGACCGACAAGACCACGATGTACGACTGGTTCGCGGCATCGGTGGCCGCCAACGGCAGCGGAATCGCGCTGGAGGTCGCCGGGCGAGCGCTGACCTACGCGGAGCTGGCCGACCTCGCCGAGGGCATCGCGGGCGAGATCATCGACCGCAACGGCGCGGTACCGGCCAGGGTCGGACTGCTGGCCGCGCGCAGCGTCGCGGCCTACGCCGGATACCTCGCGGCCCAGCGCCTGGGTGCGGCGGTGGTGCCGCTCAACCCGTCGTTCCCCGCGGCGCGCAACACGGCCATCGCCGAGGAGGCCGGGCTCGATCTGGTGCTGGTGCAGGACGACTTGGACGCGGAGTTCCCGGTGCCGGTGCTGCGGCTGGCGGAGAACGGCTCCGGCCCGCGGCGGGAGCTGCCGGAACCGGCCGCGGGCCCGGAAGACCTCGCCTACGTCCTGTTCACCTCCGGCTCCACCGGGCGGCCCAAGGGCGTGCGGCTGCAGCACCGCAACGTCACCGCCTACCTGGAGCACGTCATCGCCCGCTACGAGGTCGGGCCCGGTGACCGGCTGTCGCAGACCTTCGACCTCACCTTCGACCCGTCGGTCTACGACATGTTCACCGCCTGGGGCGCCGGTGCCACGCTCGTCGTGCCCACCCGCAACGACGTCCTGTCGCCGGTGCGGTTCGTCGAGCGCAACCGCATCACGCACTGGAACTCGGTGCCGTCGGTGATCTCGCTGGCCGCGCGGCTGCGCGCGCTGAAGCCCGGCACCATGCCGACGTTGCGGTGGAGCCTGTTCTGCGGCGAACCGCTCACCCTGCAGCAGGCGCGGGCCTGGCAGGCGGCGGCGCCGAACTCGGTGCTGGAGAACATCTACGGGCCGACCGAGATGACGGTGACCTGCACCGAGTACCGGCTCCCGCGGGACCCGGCGCAGTGGCCCAGCCCGGCCAACGGCACGGTGCCCATCGGAACCGCCTACCCGCACCTGGAGCACCTGGTGCTCGACGAGGAGGGCCGGCCCGCCGACACCGGTGAGCTGTGCCTGCGCGGGCCGCAGCGCTTCCCCGGCTACGTCGATCCGGCAGGCAACACCGGCCGCTTCGTCAGCTTCGACGGGGAGGTGGCGGAGGTCTACGACGGGTCGGAGCCGCTGACCGACGCGCACTGGTACCGCACCGGCGACCGGGTGGCGGTGGCGCAGGGCCAGCTGGTGCACCTCGGCCGCCTGGACCACCAGCTGAAGATCCGCGGCTACCGCGTGGAGCTGGGCGAGATCGAGGCCGCGCTGCGCGACCAGCCCGGCGTCGCCGACGCCGTCGTGCTGGCCGTCCAGGGCGAGGACGGCGAGACCCAGCTCGCCGCCGCCTACACCGGCGCGGTCCTCGACGACGAGGTCCTCGTCGAGGCGCTGGCGCGCCGCCTGCCCGGCTACATGGTGCCGCGCACGGTGGTCGCGTTCGAGATCTTCCCGCTCAACCCGAACGGCAAGATCGACCGCAAGGCGCTGGGCGGCAGCCTGGCCGCGACCGCGGGGCGGCGATGACGGTGACGGCTCAGGTGGATGTGCGGATCCCGCTGGACAGCAAGGCCTTCCGGCGCGCCATGGGGCTGTTCCCGACCGGCGTCGCGCTGATCACGCGGGGCAGCGGCGCCGAGGCGGAGGTGATCACCGCCAACTCCGTCGTGTCGGTGTCCCTCGACCCGATCATGGTGCTCGTCGGAGTGCGGGCGGACGGCCGCATCCGGCCGCGGATCGACGCCGCGGGCAGCTTCGCGATCAACGTGCTCAGCGCGGAGCAGCAGGAGCTGTCGGCGACGTTCGGCCGCCGGGAACGACCGCGCGGCCGCGACGCCGCCCGGCTGCTCGGCGGTGCGGTCGACGGTGCGGGAAACGTCCTGGTCGACGGCGCGGTGTTCGGGCTGGAGTGCCGGGTCGACGTCGCGCACCGGGCCGGCGACCACGTGCTGTTCCTGGCGCGGGTCGTGGCGGTGCACATGGGTGAAGCGGACAAGAGCCCGCTGGTGTTCCACCGCGGCGGCTACGCCTCGGTGGCGTGAGCGCCGTGGCGCCCGCCGGTCACCGGTCGGCTTCCGGTGACCGGCGGTTGCGCGCGGCGAAGCTGCGGGCCTTGTTGCGGTTGCCGCAGACCCGCATCGAGCACCAGCGCCGGCTGCGGTTCTTCGAGTTGTCCCAGAAGACCCAGCCGCAGTCCTCGGCCGGGCACCGCTTGATCCGCTCGTTCTCGCCGGTGATCAGCAGCACGGCCAGCGCGGCGGCGAGGGAGCCGAAGGCGCGGGAAACGGTCGGCAGCTCCGGCGCCGGTTGCAGGGCGGAGCCCGCGGCGGTGGCCGAGACCAGCAGCGGCAGCTCGCGCAGCACCGAATCGGCTTCGGCGAGCACGTGGGCCTGCCGGTCCTCAGTGCCGAGCAGTTCCCGGACGCCGCTGCGGAACCGCAGGCTCCGCTGGTGGTCCTCGGCGGTGACGGCGGGTGTCGAGGAGGTCAGGCCGGTCTCGGTGAGCCAACGGGCCAGGCCGGGGGCGTCGGCGAGCGCGTCGGTCTGCTCCTCGATGTCGACGGTGTTGGCGAAGGCCATGATCAGCTCTGCCTGGGGCGACGGATCGGTCACCGGGCACCTCCCCGACCTTCGATAACCGGTCAACTCGATAGCAGGTTACCCATTCGCCGGATGCGTGTGCAATGATGCGCCCGCATAGTATCCAGCAAAACGCCTTTGATGGTTATTTCGAGGTGGTTCGGATGACTGATCGACTCGTCGAAGACGCGCCCCCGGAGGTGGCGGCGCCTGCGCGGCCACGCGATCGCAGCGCGCACAACACGGTGGTCCTGGTGGTGTTCACCGCGATCACCAACCTGGCCGACGGCGTGGTCAAGATGGCGCTGCCGCTGATGGCGACCACGCTGACCTCCTCGCCCGGGCTGGTGGCGGCGGTGTCGCTGACGCTGACGCTCCCGTGGCTGCTCACGGCGCTGCACGTGGGTGTGCTCGTCGACCGGTTCGATCGCCGGAAACTGCTGTGGCTGGCCAACTTCATGCGCCTGCTGACGCTGGCCGTGCTGCTGTTCGTCCACTTCTCGGACGGCATCACCATCCCGCTGCTGCTCATCGGCGGCGCGGTGCTGGGCATCGCTGAGGTGATCGCGCTGACCTCGGCGATGGCGCTGACGCCGACCGCGGTCGGACCGCACTGGCGGGAACGCGCCAACGCCTGGATCACCGGTGCGGAGACGGTCTGCAACGAGTTCTGCGGCCCGCTCGTCGGCGGCCTGCTGGTCGCGGTCGGAAGCGCGTTCGCGCTCGGCGCCACGGCGGCGAGCTACGTGCTGGGCACGGTCGTGCTGGTGCTGCTGGTCGGCCGCTTCCGCGTGCCGCGCGAGGCGAACGAGCCGCGGGAGAGCGTGAGCCGCCAGATCGGCAGCGGCCTGCGGTACGTGTGGAACCAGCAGCTGTTGCGGCTGATGGCGCTGGTGCTGACGGTGCTGTGCTCCTGCTGGGGCGCGTGGCTGGCTCTGATGCCGCTGATGGCGACCACGGAGCTGGGCCTGGACGCCCGCGAGTGGGGCATGCTGCTGAGCGCGCTGGGCATCGGCGGCCTGGTGGGCGCGCTGACGGTCACCACGGTCAACCGCCTCATCGGACGCCGGTGGGCCCTGTTCGCCGACCTCGTCGGCACCCTCGCGATGGTGGTGACGCCGGTGCTGACCACGGAGCTGTGGATCCTGGCGGCGGGCGCGTTCCTCGGCGGCATGGGCGGCACGCTGTGGGTGGTCAACGCGCGCACCATCGCCCAGTACCTGGTGGAGCCGGAGATGATGGGCCGCTACAGCTCGGTGGCGCGGCTGTTCAGCTGGGGCGCGATGCCGATCGGCGCCGGCCTCGTCGGCCTGCTGGCGGAGATCTTCGGCATGCGAGCGGCGTTCGTCATCTTCGCCGTGGCGGTCCTGATCACCATCCCGCCGTTCCTCCGCACGGTGACCCCGCAAGTCCTGGCGGCCGTCGACGAGGCCAAGCGGCGCCAGATCGACGCAGCGGGCAGCACCGAGCACTGACCTCGCACGATCCCGGGCCGGTCCGGGGCGAGAACGCACCTGGCCCGGCTCTGGCCGCTGAGAGGAAGCCCGCATGCCGGTCGTGGCGAGGCGCCCGCGGGTTCCTGGAGAATGCGGGCATGGTTGAGCAGAGCATCTGGATGCAGAAGGTCGCCGCCGACCCCGGGCACTCCTCCTGGTACGTCGAGCGCTTCCGCTCGATGGCCCGCGCCGGTGACGACCTCGCCGGGGAGGCCCGCCTGGTGGACGCCCTGGTGCCGCGCCGCGCCCGCATCCTCGACGCCGGCTGCGGCCCCGGCCGGATCGGCGGCTGGCTGGCCGACGCCGGTCACGACGTCGTCGGCGTCGACGTCGACCCGTTCCTGATCGAGGCCGCCGAGCACGACCACCCGGGCCCGCGCTGGCTGGTCGGCGACCTGGCCGAGCTCGACCTGCCCGCTCGTGGCATCACCGAACCGTTCGACGCCATCGTCTGCGCCGGGAACGTGATGACCTTCCTCGCGCCGAGCACCCGCGGCGAGGTGCTCAAGCGGCTCCGCGCGCACCTCGCACCGGGCGGCCGGGCCGCGATCGGTTTCGGCGCCGGGCGCGGCTACGAGTTCCCGGCCTTCCTCGAGGACGCGGCGGCGGCGGGTCTCGAACCCGACCTGCTGCTGTCCACTTGGGACCTGCGCCCGTTCGCCGACGACTCGGACTTCCTGGTCGCCCTCCTCCGCGGCCGGTGAACCCGCGCCGATGAACGGAACCGGTATCAGAGGTCAATTTTCTGTTACCGAAGAGGCGATTTCACATCTCGCGCACCTCCATCGCGAGGTTTTCCGGGAAAACGCGGGGAACGGTCGATGCCGTTGCCGCCGGGAACGTGCCCGGCGGGCTCACCGGCCCTGTTGACCAGCGGTGATCGGCCACCCCGCGCGTTCCGCGACCGGAACGGGAAGCCGGGGCGAAGCGGTGCGCGATACAACGTCCGGGTCATCGGCGTGCGCTGGATGGTGGTGAGAACGTTCCCGAAGCGTCCGGTGATCCTGTTGCGCGCCTTGGGAACTCCACTCTGATTGGCCGATGGCGCGGTGTTGACCAGCCGATACGATCCCTACTTGGTTCAGGCAGGACGAATTTCGCCCGCTCTGGGGTTCGATTTTTTCGGCGCGGGCGACGTGATGGTCACCGGGCGAGGGGGTTTGGGGTCGTGAGCGGGAGCGGATCCGACTTCCACGGCGGTCCCGTGTTCCGGGTTCTGGGACCGGTGGAAATCGGCGCGGGTGATGCCGTTCGGCATGTGACCGCGTACCGGCAGCGCACCGTGCTGGGCCTGTTCCTGTTGCGGGTCAACGAATTCGTCTCGGTGGAAGAGCTGATCGACGCCATCTGGGGCGAGGCTCCGCCGCCGACCGCCCGCGAGCAGGTCCAGATCTGCGTGTCCAGGTTGCGCCAGATGCTCACCGGGATCGGCGAGCCGCGGTCGATCGTGACGCGCTCGGGCGGCTACGTCTGCCAGGTCGACCCCTCGCGCGTGGACGCGGCGCTGTTCGAGGAGTACTCGCGGGCCGGTGAGCAGCACGGCGCCGCGGGCCGAACGGCCGAGGGCGCGGAGATGTTCCGGCGCGCGCTGGCCCTGTGGCGCGGCGAGGTGCTGGCCGGTGCTTCGGGCAAGGCGCGGCTGCTGGCCGATGCGTTGGTGGAGAAGAAGATCGCGGTCGTCGAGCACTGCGTCGAGCTCGAACTGGAGCTGGGCAAGCACCGGGAGCTCATCGGCGAACTGGCCGGACTGGTCGCCGAGCACCCGTGGCGGGAGCAGCTGCGCGCCTACCTCATGGTCGCGCTGCACCGCTCGGGCAGGCAGGCCGAAGCGCTGGAGGCCTACCGGCAGGCCAGGCGGGACTTCATCGACGAGCTCGGCATCGAACCCAGCGATTCGCTGCGACAGCTCGAATCGGTGATCCTCGCCGGCTCCGACGAGCCCGAGATCGACGGCGTCGTGCCGTCCGGTCCGCCGCGCCGGGCCGAGGAGGTCGTGCCGCGCCAGCTGCCCGCTGCCATCGGTGACTTCACCGGCCGCGGCCTCGCCGTGTCGGCCATCGAGGAGAAGCTCGGCGGCCCCGCGGCGGAGAACACGATGCGCATCGTGTGCATCGCCGGGCGAGGCGGTATCGGCAAGACGGCGCTCGCGGTCTACGTGGCGCACCGGCTGTGCGACGACTACCCGGACGGCCAGCTCTTCGTCAACCTCCGCGGCACGACGGACCCGGTCGAGATCGCCGACGTCCTGGCCCGCTTCCTGCGCGCGACCGGCCTGCGCGACAGCGAGATCCCCGCCGACCCCGAAGAGCTGCAGGACCTCTACCGCAGCCGGTTGAGCGGGCGGCGCGTGCTGGTGGTGCTCGACGACATCGCGGGGGAGGAGCAGATCACGCCGCTGCTGCCCGGCAGCCCGAGCTGCTCGGTGATCGTCACCTGCCGGCGGCCGCTGGGCATCCTGCCGGGTGCGGTGACGCTCAACCTCGACATCCTGGAGGGCAAGCAGGCGCGCAACCTGCTCGCCCGGCTGGTGGGGCACGAGCGGGCGAGCGCGGAGAGCGAATCGCTGGACGCCCTGACGCAGCTGTGCGGTCACTGGCCGCTGGCCATCCGCATCATCGGCGCGCGGCTGGCGGGCAAACCGCACTGGACGCTGTCGGCGATGGTGGAGCGGCTGCAGGACGAGCAGGGCAGGCTCGACGAGATCGCCTACGGCAACCTGCACGTGCGCTCGACCCTGTCGATCTCCTACGACGGCCTCTCACCGCAGGCGAAACGCCTGTTCCGGCTGCTGGGCGTGTGCCGGGTGCCGGATTTCGCGCTGTGGGTGCCCGCCGCGCTGCTGGACACCGACCTGCGCACGGCGGGCGACGTCCTGGAGGAGCTGATCGAGGCGAAGCTGGTCGACGTGGTGGCGGCGCAGGGCACCCGCTTCGGCTGGCACGACCTGATCCGGATCTTCGCGGTGGAGCGGTTGCGCGAGGAGGACCCGGCGGCGCGCGCGGCGGCCGAGCGGCGCCTGCTGGGCGCCTACCTGGGCTTGGTGCGCGAGGCGCACCGACGGTTGTACGGCGGCGACTACACCGTGCTGCACGGCGACGGCTACCGCTGGGAGCTCCCCGAGAACCAGGTGGACCGGCTGCTGGCCGAGCCGATGAGCTGGCTGGAGGCCGAAGAAGCGGGGCTGGTCGCGGCGGTGCACCGAGCGGCGGAGACGGGGGCCGACGAGCAGTGCTGGGACTTGGCGTTGACCTCGGTGACGTTGTTCGAGGCGCGCGGCCAGGTGCACCGCTGGCAGGAAACGCACGAGCGCGCCCTGGAGTGCGTCCGCCGCGCAGGCAACCGACGCGGTGAGGCGGCCATCCTGTGCTCGCTGGGATCGCTGCGCCAGACAATGCGCGGCGATTCCGGGGTCGAACTCCTGGAAGACGCGTTGCGCCTGTTCGCCGAGCTCGGCGAACAGCACGGGCAGGCGCTGGCGCTGCGCAACCTGGCCTTCGCCGACCGCATGGCCGGGCACTTCGACAGCGCGGCGGTGCGCTACACCGCCGCCGTGGAGAGCTTCCGCGAAGTCGGCGACCTCGTCGCGGAGGCGCACACGCTGATCAGCCTGGCGCAGGTGCATTCGGGCCTGCGGCGCTTCGACGAGGCGACCCGAGCGCTCAGCGAGTCGATGACGTTGTGCCACCGCACCGGAAACCGCCGCGTCGAGGCCCAGGCGTGGCAGCGCTACGGCGAGCTCTACCTGCAGCAGGAGCTGTTCGGCAAGGCCGAGGAGGCCTTCCGCAAGGTGCTGGAGCTGGTGCTGCCGATGGGCGACCGGGTGGGCGAGGTCTTCGCCCTGAGCGGGCTCGGCGCGACGTGGACCGAACAGGGCAAGTACCCGGAGTCGGAGAAGGCCCTCACCCGCGCGCTGGAGCTGTGCCAGCTGGTCAGCGCGCACCTGGGCGAAGGCCGGGTGCTGCTCGAACTGGGCTGGCTGCACCTGGCGAGGCAGGAGCTCAACAGCGCCGACGAGTACCTCCTGCGGGCGTCGGACTCGTTCGAGGAGCTCCGGGCCAAGTTCTGGCAGGCCCGGACCCTCGACGCGCTGGCCCAGGTCCGCCTCCGCAGCGACCAGCGAGCAGCGGCGGGCACGCTGTGGCGCAAGGCGCTCGACCTGATCAGGACGACGACCTCGCACGAAGCGGAGAAGCTCGCCGAGAGGATCGAACGCCAACTGAGAGTCCTGGAAAGCCCGCTGCCCGAGTGACGGCGATCGGGCCGTCTGGTGACCGGCTCCTCGCGGTCTTCTTCCCGATGGCGCCACGGCGCGGGCAGCGGCGGTCCTGCCCCCGGCTCAGGGGAGGAACTGCGTCCTGGCCCTGGCGCGCACCTGGTGACCGGCGGCCAGGGCTCCGGCGAAGACGAGCAGGTAGGCGTTGCCGTAGAGGATCTCCACGCCCTGCCACGGTGGTACCGCGCTGATGCCGAGGACCGGGAAGTGGATGTCGAGCCCGAACAGGACGTGCACCGGCCAGGCGAAGGTGAGCGCGAGCAGACCGGCGATGGCGGTGGGGGATGCGAACCTGATGGCCAGCACGGCCAGCGGAGCGATCCACACCCAGTGGTGGCTCCAGGAGAACGGTGAGACGGCGGTCGCGGTCAGGCCGCAGAGGGTCAGCCCGAACAGCTCGTGACCACGAGCGCGCGCGACGGCGGCCAAGCCGATCCCCAGCGCCACCACGGCGATCGCGCAGATCAGCCACACCACTCGTTGGGCGTCCCCGACGCCGACGAGCCGGGCGATCAGGCCGTTGATCGACAGGTTCCCGGATCCGTCGGTCTCCGAGAACCTGGTGTTGTCCAGGAACGTTCCTCCCCAGTAGCGCGCAGAGTCCTCCGGGGCGATGAGGAACCCGGCACCGGTGGTGGCAGCCGCCGTGATCGCCGCCGCAGCCGCGGCCCGGAACCGTCGCGTGCACAGCAGGTAGACGATGAACAGCCCCGGGGTGAGCTTGATGCCGGTTGCGATGCCGAGCCCCACTCCGCTCCACCTGCCGCGAGCGGTGAGGTCGAAGAGCACGACGGCCAGCAGCAGCAGGTTGATCTGCCCGAGCCACATGGTCCACGTGATCGGTTCCAGCACGAACAGCACAGCGGTGATCGCCACCGCGGCCCGGCGCAGCTCCCGATCCGGGTGGTGCCCGATGCAGCGCAGGCACCGCCACACCACGGCGGCCAGGAGCGCGATGTGCGAGGGGATGACCAGTGCTTGGCACAGCCACGCCGGGATCAGGGCCAACGGCGTGAACAACACGGCCGCGAACGGCGTGTAGGTGAAGGGGAAGCTGCCGACGGCCACGCGCAGGTCGGCTTCGTACAGCGGTTCCCCGTGCAGCAGAGCGGCGCCACCGGCCCGGTAGACGGTGATGTCGAGGAAGTCGCCGACGACCATCTGCCCGGTGAAGGCCCAGTGCAGCAACGACGGAACGGCGAACACCGCTGCCGAGAGCACGACGACGGCCACCACGTGCCGGGACAACCACCGAAGCCGCGGCGAAAGTTCTTTCTCCCCGGCCGAAACCGTGACCTGCACGCCCGTCCTTCAGCTCTGAGGCAGGGCCCCGACTGGTCCGGGGGCGCTGCGCCACGTGCCATTCCGCGATGCACCGCTGTTCGGCTGACTGCCTTGTCCAGTAACTCTTTCGAGCCCCGAGTGCCGCGAGCCTCCTGACGAAGGCCGGACCGCGCCAAGACTATGGTCGCCGGCGAGTCACGGGCATCGGCCGAGCGGGGGAGACCGCAATCACAGTTCACGAAGGTTCAAATCGTGCAGCGGGACGGACTCGACTGGTGTGTGCGCGGCGTTGCGCGCAATCGACGAGTGCGCGGTGAACGTCTCCGAACCGAACTCGTCGGCACCGGGGTGCAACGGTGTCGCCGGGGCAGCGACTCCTCGCGCCACAGCCTCCACGTCGAATCGCGTCGCTAGGCGTTGATGGGGGAGCAGCAACGGGTCCGGGCGGCTTCGGCGAGGTGGCTTGTGACGTATTGGGCGTCGCGGTGGACGCCGCGCAGGGTGGCCGAGGAGAAGCTGGTCTGCCATTCCAGGCCGACGTAGCCGAGCCGGGGGCAGGTGGTGGAGACGCCGCGCCGGTGCTGCGGTGCGCCTGCGGCGTTGAGCGCGCCGAGACCCTGGAGATAGGAGACGTCGGGTCGGTAACCGGTGGCGAGGATGAGGGTGTCGACGGTTTCGCGAGTGCCGTCGGCCCAGGTCACGGTGGTGCCGTCGAGGTGGGTGAACATGTCTCGGCGGTCGGGGCTCCCGGCTTGGACGGCGGCTCTGTAGGCGCCCTTGTCCGAGATCGGTGTGGTGGGCGGGGTGCGCAGCCACGGGCCGATCGGGAGGACGTCGAGTCGGGTGGTGGCGGTCCACCAGTGCAGGTCCTTGCCGAGCAGGGTGGGCTTGGCGAAGCGCAGCGGTGCGCGGCTGGCGATGGTGGTGCGGGCGTGCCCGGCGAGTTCGACGGCGATCTGCACTGCGGAGTTGCCGCCGCCGACGATGACGACGCGCTGCCCGGCGAAGGCGGAGGGTTCGCGGTATTCGGCGGTGTGCAGCACGTTGCCGGTGAAGTGGCCGGGCAGCATCGGGCGGTGGGGGCGGCTGAACCCGCCGGTGGCGGCGATCAGGACAGGCGCGACGAAGGTGTCGCCGTGCGCGGTGTGCGCGGTGTGGGTGCCGTTGGTCGCGGTGACGGTTTCGACGCGGTGGCCGGTGCGGATGTCGACGTCGAGCGTGGCGGCGTAGCGGCGGAGGTAGTCGATGACCTCATCGCGGTGCGGGTAGCGGTCGGGATCGCCGGGGAACGGGACGCCCGGGAACGCGCTGAACCGCGCCGGGGAGAACAGGGTGAGGCTGTCGTAGTAGTTCGGCCAGGAGCCGACGGGTTCGGGCCCGGCTTCCAGCAGCAGCGGTCGGAGGCCACGGGCGCGGAGGGCGTGGGCGGCGGCGAGGCCGGACTGGCCGCCGCCGATGACGATGGCGTCGTGGTCGCTCAAGTTCGGGCACCTTTCAGCGCCCCGCCACCTTCGGCCGGTGGCGGGTCGGGGGCGTGCTGGGTCAGTCGTCGTCGCAGGTGCGGCGGCGTTCCAGGAAGACGGTGTCGCGCCAGACTCCGTGGTGCCGGGCGATGCGCTCGCGGATGCCGACGGTGCGGAACCCCGCGGAGTAGTGCAGGGCCAGGCTGGCGCGGTTCTCCGGGAAGATCGAGGTCTGCAGCGTCCACAGCCCGTCCAGGTCGGCGGCGGTGACCTGCTTGTGCAGCAGGGCTTTCCCGACTCCGCGACCGCGGAACGCTTCGCCCACGTAGAGCGAGTTCTCGCCGACCCCGGCGTAGCAGTTCCGGTTGGACACCGGCGTGATGGCGGCCCACCCGGCGACCTCGCCGTCGATCTCGGCCACCCATCGGTGCGCCGGAATCCATTTAGCCTCCAGCGCTTTGCGCGGTGGCACCTCGGTTTCGAAGGTGGCGTCGCCGGTGGCGATGCCCTCGGCGTAGATGCGGCGCACCGCCGGCCAGTCGGCGGCGTCGAGGGCGCGGACCGTGACGTCGGCGGGGAGGTCGTCCGGGCAGCAGGGGCGGGCGAGCATGCCCATGACGGCTTCGGCGGCGTGCGGCAGGCCGGTGCAGCACGCGGTGTTGATCGAGACGCGGGTGGTGGTGCCCTGCTTGGACAGCACCACGAAGCCGACGTCAGCGAGCTTGCGCACGTGGTGGGAGCAGGTCGACTGGCTGATGCCCAGCAGCTCGGTCAGCGCTCCCACGGTGGTCGAGCCCGCGGCGGCCACGGCGTGCAGCAGCCGCACGCGCATGGGTTCGGCGAGGCTGGCGAACCAGCCCGCGTAGGTCGCCGCGGCCTCGGTCGGCAGCAGCTGCGTCTCGGGTGTCGTCATGACGCCCAGTATCGACACCGATCGATGGTTGCGTCAATCGACGTCCGCCGATACATTCCCCTCATCTTCATCGAGCATCATCGATAAAAGGAGAGTCTCGTGGAAGAGCTGCCGGTTGTGGTGGTCGGTGCCGGGCCCATCGGGCTGGCCGCAGCGGCGCACCTCGCTGAACGCGGATTCGAACCGCTCGTGCTGGAAGCGGCGAGCGAGGTCGGGGCCTCGGTCCGCGAGTGGGGCCACGTGCGGCTGTTCTCGCGGTGGGCGGAGCTGGTCGATCCAGCCGCCGTCCGGCTCCTGGAAGCGCGGGGATGGCAACGCCCGGATGCGGCGGGGTACCCGACGGGCGCGGACTGGGTTTCGCAGTACCTGGATCCGCTCGCAACCGCCCTCGGTGACCGGGTCCGGCTGGGCGCGCGGGTTGCCGGAGTGGCGCGGCGGGGCCGGGATCGCGTGGTCGACGCCGGGCGGGACACCGAGCCGCTGACCGTGCACGTGACCACCGCTGGTGGCGAGGAGCTGATCACGGCGCGGGCGGTCGTCGACGCATCCGGCACCTGGAGCTCGCCGAATCCGCTGGGCGGCGACGGCCTGCCCGCGCTCGGCGAAAGCGCGGCGCGGGAGCGGATCACCTACCAGGTCCCGGACTTCACCGATGAGCAGGTGCGAGCGCGCTTCGCGGGCAAGCGCGTGGTCATCGCCGGAAGCGGGCACTCGGCGCTGACCGCTCTGGTCGGGCTGGCGCAGGTCGCCGAAGAAGCGCCGGGCACCGAGATCGTGTGGGTCCTGCGCCGCGGCACGCCGGGCAACGTCTTCGGCGGCGGCGAGGCCGACCAGCTCCCGGCTCGCGGCGCGCTCGGACTGCGCGCCCGGCAGGCGGCCGAGTCGGGACGCGTCCGGACGATGACGGGGTTCCGCACCGCCTCCGTCGAGCCGGGCGGGGACGGCCGCCTGGTGCTGACCTCCTTCGACGGGCACAAGACCGATCCGGTCGACGAAGTCGTGGTGCTGACCGGGTTCCGGCCGGATCTGTCGTGGCTGTCGGAGATCCGCCTCGAACTCGACCCGGTGCTGCAGGCGCCGGTGGCGCTCGCGCCGCTGATCGACCCGAACGTGCACTCCTGCGGCACCGTCTACCCGCACGGCGCGAAGGAGCTCTCGCACCCGGAGCCCGGGGTGTTCCTGGTCGGGATGAAGAGCTACGGCCGCGCGCCGACCTTCCTCGCGATGACCGGATACGAGCAGGTCCGCAGCGTCGCCGCCGCGATCGCGGGCGACACCGAGGCCGCCGAACGCGTCGAGCTCGTCCTCCCGGAAACCGGGGTGTGCGGCGGTGCCGGTCTGTTCGACGAGCCTGAGACCGAGGAGGGCGGCTGTTGCGCCGCGCCGGAGGTCATCGGTTTGACCGCGCCGCCGCCCCGCGCGGGTTAACCGGCGGCTTCGTCGCGCTGGAGCTCTTCGGCGATCGCTGCCGCGGTCGTCTTCGCGATCCGGCTCGCGCCGACCAGCGTGGCCGCGGCCCAGCCGGTCCAGTCCCCGTAGCCGAGCAGGTGCAGTCGCGGTTCCTGCAGGCAGCGGGTTCCCTCGGTCGGCACCACGCCGTTGTCCACCTCCAGCCCCAGCGGCGCGAGGTGGCCGAGGTCCGGGCGGAAGCCGGTGCACCAGATGATCGCGTCGCAGTCGAGTTCGCGGCCGCCGTTCCAGCCGATGCCGCCTTCGGTGAGCCGGTCGAACATCGGCTCCGCCCGCAGGGCGCCGCGGTCGCGGGCGTCGCGGACGGCGGGCAGCATCACGATGTCGCCGAGGCTCCTGGTCCCGCCGTTGTCGGGGAGCCCGGCGCGGCGGGCGGCCTCGCGCTGGGTGGCCACGTCGAACAGCACCCGCCCGTCGACGTCGTCCGGCATGAACCGCGGCGGTCGGCGGGTCACCCACGTCGTCGCCGCGACCGCGGAGACCTCCGCGAGGATCTGAGCGGCGGAGTTGCCGCCGCCGACCACCACCACGCGCTGACCGGCGAACTCCTGCGGAGACCGGTAGTCGGTGGTGTGCAGCTGCCGACCCGCGAACAGTTCCTGGCCGGGGTAGGACGGCAGGTGCGGAGCGCCCCAGGTGCCGGTCGCGCTGATCACTATCCGCGCCCGCCACGCGCCCTGGTCGGTCCGCACCGCCAACCACCCGCCCGCATCGTGCACGCCCCGCACCCGCACGGGCCGTTGCACCGGGAGGTCGTAGCGCTGCTCGTAAGCGGCGAGGTAACCGGCGACGTGCTCGGCCGTGGGGAACTCCTCGCCGGGTTGCCGGGGCATCCACCAGCCCGGCAGCGGGCTGTACTCGGCGGGGGAGAACAGGCGCAGCGAGTCCCAGCAGTGCCGCCAGGCGCCGCCGGGCCCGGGCTGGTCGTCGAGGACGACGAAGTCCGCACCAGCCCGCCGCAGGAAGTACCCCGCCGCCAGACCGGCCTGGCCACCGCCGATCACCACCACGTCCCGAACCTCGGTCACCCGCGCCTCCCGACTCCACGACCTCCTGAGTCACCGGTCACACTGCCGCGCGGAGGCCGCCACCGAGCTTGCGTCCTGCATCGATGACTGTCAAATTAGATCCATGTCGAAACACGAGTTGCCGATCGTCGACGCCTGCTCGACGCAGGTGATGCGCGAGCCCCTGACCGCCGAGCAGGCGGCGGAGCTGGCCAAGGCGTTCAAGGCGATCGGTGACCCGGTCCGGCTGCGCCTGCTGTCGCTGATCGCCTCCCACGCAGGCGGCGAAGCGTGCGTGTGCGACCTCACCGGCGCTTTCGAGCTGTCCGGGCCGACGATCTCCCACCACCTCAAGGTGCTGCGCGAAGCCGGGCTCATCACCGGCGACCGCCGGGGCACCTGGATCTACTACCAGGCCCGCCCGGAAGCGCTCAAGCTGCTGGCCGAGTCGCTGCTGCCCGCGCAGGCGGTGACGGCGTGAACCGGACCGCGGAGAGGGCAGTGGTGGTGAAGCTGTCCACACTGGACCGGTTGCTGCCGGTGTGGATCGGTGCCGCGATGGTGCTCGGCCTGCTCGCCGGGCGCTGGATCCCAGGACTGGGGCCAGCGCTGGATTCCGTGCAGCTCGACGGGGTTTCGCTCCCGATCGCCCTGGGGCTGCTGGTGATGATGTACCCGGTGCTGGCCAAGGTCCGCTACGACCGGCTCGACACCGTCACCGGCGACAAGCGCCTGATGATCTCCTCGCTCGTGCTCAACTGGATCCTCGGCCCCGCGCTGATGTTCGCGCTGGCCTGGATCTTCCTGCCCGACCTGCCCGAGTACCGCACCGGGCTGATCATCGTCGGCCTGGCCCGCTGCATCGCCATGGTCATCATCTGGAACGACCTCGCCTGCGGCGACCGCGAAGCCGCCGCCGTGCTGGTCGCGCTCAACTCGCTGTTCCAGGTCATCGCCTTCGCCGGGCTCGGCTGGTTCTACCTCTCCGCGCTGCCCGGCTGGCTCGGCCTGCCCCAGGTCGGCCTGGAGGTCTCCGCGTGGGAGATCGCCAAGAACGTGCTGATCTTCCTCGGCATCCCGCTGGTCGCGGGTTTCCTCACCCGCAAGCTCGGCGAGCGCGCCAAGGGCCGCCAGTGGTACGAGGATCGGTTCCTGCCCAAGATCGGCCCCGTCGCCCTCTACGGCCTGCTGTTCACCATCGTCGTCCTCTTCGCGCTGCAAGGTGACGCGATCACGTCCAACCCGCTCGACGTCGCCCGCATCGCGCTGCCGCTGCTGGTCTACTTCGCCGTCATGTGGGCGGGATCGTTCGCGCTGGGCAAGGCCGTCGGCCTGAACTACGAACGCTCCGCGACGCTGTCGTTCACCGCCGCGGGCAACAACTTCGAACTCGCCATCGCGGTGGCCATCGCCACCTTCGGCGTCACCAGCGGCCAAGCCCTCGCCGGTGTCGTCGGCCCGCTCATCGAGGTCCCGGTGCTCGTCGGCCTGGTCTACGTCTCGCTCGCCGCCCGCCGCTGGTTCGCCTCGTAACGACCAAGGAGCCGCTGTGCCTTCCACTCCCGAGGTCCTGTTCGTCTGCGTGCACAACGCGGGCCGCTCGCAGATGGCCGCAGCCCTGCTGCACCACCACGCCCGAGGCCGGGTCACCGTCCGCTCGGCTGGATCCGCACCGGCCGACACCATCAATCCCGCGGTGATCGAGGTGATGAGCGAACTCGGCATCGACCTCTCCCGGGAGTTCCCGAAGAAGCTCACCACCGACGCGGTCGAAGCGGCCGACGTGGTGATCACCATGGGCTGCGGCGACGCCTGCCCGGTCTTCCCGGGAAAGCGCTACCTCGACTGGCAACTCACCGACCCGGCGGGCAAACCCGTCGACGAAGTCCGCCCGATCCGAGAAGACATCGACAACCGAGTCCGCACCCTGCTCACCGAACTCCTCCCGGAACACCCCGGCGACCAGCGATGAGCAGGGCGCGCGAGCGCCCAGCCGCTTGGCGGTGGCCGCTGTCATGTCGCTGACGATGAAGCCGGGCGCGATCCCGTTGGCGGTGATGCCGTCGGGCGCCAGCTCCAGCGCGAGGGCCTTGGTGTAGCCGCGACTGATCTCCACGACTTTCCACAGAGGCGAGGCCACCCGCCCAGCCGATCCGGCGCGCACAGCCGACCCGGCGCGATGTCGCGCACACTGGGAGGTGTGCTGCGCGTCGTGCTCGTCGTGGGGCTGGTGATCGCCGTGGTCCTGGGCTCGGTCTGGGCGTTCCAGCGCAGGCTGATCTACTACCCGTTCGGTCGGCCGCCGCCGGCGGCCGCGGTGCTCAGGGGCGCTGAGGAGGTCGTGCTGCGCACGAGCGACGGGCTGCAGCTGGGTGCCTGGTACCTGCCAGCCCGCGGCCAGCACCGCGGTACGGGTGTGCTGGTCGCCGACGGCAACGCGGGCAACCGGTCGCTGCGGGCTCCGCTGGCCGACGCGCTCGCCGACCGCGGACTGGCGGTGCTGCTGTTCGACTACCGCGGTTACGGTGGAAACCCGGGCCACCCGAGCGAGGCGGGGCTGGCGAAAGACGTCCGCGCAGCCCGGCGCTACCTCGTCGAGGAAGCCGGGCTGCGACCGGATCGGTTGGTCTACTACGGCGAAAGCCTCGGCGGGGCCGTCGTCACCGAGCTGGCGTCCGAGCACGAACCCGCCGGGCTGGTGCTGCGCTCACCGTTCACCGACCTCGCTTCCGTCGGCCAGCGCCACTACCCGTACCTGCCCGTGCGGTCGTTGCTCCGGGACCGGTTCCCGCTCGCGACGCACCTGCGCGACGTCCGGTGCCCGGTCGCCGTCGTCTACGGCACCGCCGACTCCATCGTGCCTCCGGAGGAGAGCCGGGCCGTGGCCCGGATGCGGCCCGGCACGATCGAACTGGCCGTCGCGAACGCGGACCACAACGATCTCGCCCTGCTGGACGGTCCCGAGGTCGTCGAGTCGGTGGTGCGGCTCGCGAACTGACCGGCCCCCCGCTCACGCCTGGGCGGTGCTCACCGCCAGGGGGTCTCCTGGGTGCGCCACTGGGCGATCTGGAAGGAGCGGGTCTCCTGGAAGTACTGCTTCGACGGCTTGCGGCAGACCAGGACGATGAACGTGATGGTGCCGGTCAGAGCAAGTGCGCGGACGAGCGCGATCATGACGATCAACCCGGTGGGAAGCCCGAGATGCCAAGGCAACCCGAGCGCCACGTACATGACGGGTACCAGGAGGCTGCTCAGCAGTTCCAAGCCCAGCCAGACCGCGGCGAGCACGATGAGCGTCACCCGAGCCCAGTTCCGTCCCGCGCGCACCTGCAGTCCGAACGCGATCCACAGCGCGATCAGAACGACGCACATGACCGCGGTGTAGATCCAGTCCGTGTCCTGGGCCGGCACCGGTTCCACGCCGTACCGAGCCAGTGCGGCGTCGAGGCCGGAGGCGATCACATCGTTGGTCAGGTAGGCGAACACGGTGTCCAGCGTGCCGACCACCAGCGGTACGACCATCGCGATCCAGAAAGCAATCTCGACCGTTCGCGGCCGACGCGGCTCGGTCAGCTCTTGCGCGGGCGCCGGTGGAGCCGCGTCCGCGAGCGGGGAGCCGCTCTGCGGTAAGGGTGACTCGCCGCCCTGACCGTGCGACTGCTCGTCGCGGGATCCCGGCTCGGGAAGCCCGTCCGGGGGCTGTTCGCCTCGACCTTGAACAGGTGGCAACGTCACGGATGAACAGTAGGAACATCGCCGAACCCCGACCACTGAATTCCGGCAATCGTTACGGAACCGCCGAATTCACCACAAGCCCGCTACGCAGCCCGGTCCACGCTCGCCCGCCGCATCGGGACCGCCCGCCGCCGACTCGCGTCCGCCAGGGGCCATGCGGCAGGGGGCTGCCGAACCAGGTGATCACCGGTCACGTACGATGTCCAGCACAAGCCCCCGTAGCCCAACGGCAGAGGCAGCGGACTCAAAATCCGTCCAGTGTGCGTTCGAATCGCACCGGGGGCACGTATTGGTGCAGGTCAGCGCGAGTGTGGCTGGCCTGCATTTTGGTATGCCACGGGCCGACCCCCCGAACTCGCCTTCTCGGCATGGGTGGGCGCCGCAGCTCCGGCCCCCATTCACGTCGTGGCCGGACGTGTCCTGTTGCGGTGGGCGTTCAGCACGGTGAGGTGCGGGGTTTGCAGGGTTCGCCGGCGCGGGCGCTCAGCCTGTCGAGGGTCACCACGCCGTCCGGGCCGACCTTGAGGATGGGAACCGCCTTGTTGATGGCTTCACCTTGAGCCGACAGGGAGATGTAGCCGCTGGCGCCGCGGACCAGGTTTCCTCCGTGCAACCTGGCCAGCGCTTGGCCGACCGCGCCGGGGGTGGTGTTGGGCGCGTACGGGTCGCGCACGGCGGTCACCGCGGTGAGCACCGCGTCGAAACCGATGATGATGCCGCCGTCCGCGAGTTCTTCCGCGGTGTCGCGGCCGGGGTGGACGCGGGGGTAGCACCATTGGTCGCACGGTCCGCGCAGCGCGGTCACCGAGGCCTGCGGGAAGGCGGCCGGGTCCGCGTCCCAGGCCTCGGGGTGGGCGAGGCCGGTGTACTCGACGGTGACCTGAGCGCTCAACGCGTCCCGCAGCCCGGGCTCGTCGCGGGCGACCGCGTTGGCGAAGGCGACCGCGTCCGAGCCCGTGATGATCCGCACCGGCTGTTGCGGGCAGTTGCGCGAGGGCAGTGCTCGGACGAGGGTGTTGAGGTCGTTGCTGCGCCCGGCGAAGAACACCACGTCGGGTCGGGTGTCGCAGATGTCGCGGACGATGCCTGCCATGGTGGTGGCGACACCTTCTCCTCCGCCGTCGAAGGTTTCGTTCCCCACCAGCTCGTGGGTGGAGTCGGCGAAGCTCTCCTGGAACGCCTTGCCGAGGGAGTCGGCGTAGATGTTGGCCGGGTTGCGGTCCTGGATCACCATCGCGGTCGAGGCGCTGGACTTGACCGCTGCCGCGGCGGCCGCGGCCTGGTCGCGGTTGGTCGGTGCGACCCGCGCCAAGGGCACGTTCGGCGAGGGCGGGGCGTCGGTGAGCTGGTCGGCGGTGAGCCGCGCCGCGATCACCGGGATCGACACCTGCGTGAGCCGGTCGAGCGCGGCGCGGGTGGTTCCCAGGGAGCGCCCGGAGGCCACGACCGCGACCAGCCGCTGGTCGTGGCTGCCGCCGGGGGCGCGCTCGATCAGCCCGGAGACCGCTGTGGACCAGTGCTGGGCGTTCTCACCGCTGTTGGCCACGACCAGCCGCACCTGCGGCCGGTCGCCGATCAGCTGGGCGCGGTTGGCCTGGATCTGGGCCAGCTGGGCGCCTTCGAGGTCGTGGCGCACCGCGGTCAGGTAGTCGTCGTCGGTTCCCGGGCTGGGCAGCGGGATCAACACCCCGATGGTCACCGGCGGGGTGTTCGACGGCGTCTGCTCCACCGCGGTGTTCTCGCGGTGGATACCGGCCATGATCGCGGCGATGCCCGGATCCGGGTGCAGCTGGGTCGAACCGTCGCTGACGCCCGCGCACTGACCGTCGCCGGTGCCGGTGAGCCCCGCGCCGCAGGGCCGCAGCAGCGGGTGGATCCAGTACACCGACGCGAGGAACAGGGCTGCCGCCACCGCCGTCACCATCAGGCCGGTGGCGAAGCCGCTGAACGGCCAGCCCAGTCGCTCCGGTCGGTCTGCGTTCGCGGATCTTCGGAGAGGTGTCATGTCCGGGACCTCATTCGCCGAAGTTGCGCCAGCGGGTGTGGCAGTCCTGGTAGATCGTGGCGTGGTCGTGGAACGTGCCCGCCGGCCCGTACTTGTCGCCGAGGGCCGCCAGCCCGTGGGCTATGACCGCGCACATGCTGTGGTGCGGATCGCCCAGCGGGTCGTTGTGCAGCTGCATGGCCAGCACCAGTCGGGCCAGCACCGGCTCGTCGACCGCACCGGCGCTGGACACCAGTTCGTGGTGGTGCTCGACGACGGGCTGCGATGTCGTGACGCGCGCGAGCGGGGCCTGGGTGATCGCTTCCAGCCTGCCCAGCCAGTCCTTGGCTCCCAGCGTGCTCTCGCCGAGCCACGCCTCCAGGGCGTCCACGACGTCGGCGACCTTCCCGGCCGCGAGCTTGTGGTACAGCGCGGTGACCGGATCGGACTTCTGCATCGCGACGGCGATCTGGGTGTGCCAGGTCTCCCACACGACGTGGCGGAAAGCCCTCGCTCCCACCTGGTGCGCCACCGCGCGGCGCAGCAGCGGATGGATCACCGGAGGGGCGGCGGGATCGTCGGGGTCGTACTCCACCCAGGCGTCCCGGGACAGGAACTGCGCGAGATCGCTGCCGACACCGGCGCCGTTGTTCCGGAGCGGGGCGTAGACCTGGTCGGTGCACTCGTCGGTGAGCGTGCGCAGCAGGGCGAACTGGATCACCCCGGGGCGGATGGCCGCCGGCCAGCGTGCGGTGGCCAGCTCGATCACCCACTCGTCGAAGCGCCGGCCCGCGGTGGTGAGCTCGCACAAGCCGCGCGGGTCGGGCAGCTGTCCGCCGTGCTCGTGGGCGTGGGCCGCGATCGCGTCCATCAGCACGGCGGTGGCACCGGGGTGATCGCCGGTGAGGCGGCGGAGCGTGGTCACCAGCGGGCGCAGATCGGCGCTGCTGTTGGCGGGCAGCTTCCGGCTCAGCGCGACCTGAGTCGTGAAGGAGCCCTCCTGCTGCCGGCTCGTGGCGCGGATGTTCACCGCCGGGCGCCAGACCAGCGGGTAGCGCAGCTTCCAACCGTCCCCGCGGGCCGGATCCCAACCCTGGTAGCGGGAGTTCGCGACCAGCTCGGGGCGCCACAGCGAGGCCGCCTGGCCCGGGATCACCGGGCGCAGCGGACCGGCTTCGACCAGCAGCGCCGGACTGGTCCTGGGTCCCGCGTCGGTGGCGCGGAGCTCGGCGAGCTCGCGGATCACCTGCTGCACCCCGTTTCCCTGCACGCGGTAGGGCGTCCGCTCCGGCGGGGTTCTGTCGAACACGATGAGGCAGCGCCGGGATCGCTTGAAGACGCTGGGGCGGGTTTGCTGCCACGCCGCGAGATCGGCCACCACGGCCCGGCACAGGATCGGTGCGACGGCGTCCTTGTTGTCGGGGTGCAGCGCTGCTTTGCGGGCCAGCTCGATCAAGCCGTCGACACCCGTTCCGACGTTGGCCCGGGTGATCTCGTTGCGGTACCACTGCAGCGGTTTGCCTCGTAGCAGAAGGGCGCGGTGCAGGTATCCGGCCGCCGAGCCGGTGGCCGTGCCCACCCAGGCGGCGGCGGTCGACGGGACGCCGAAGGCCTCGGCCAGCGCCGTTCCGGTCTGGTTCAGCCAGTTCACGAGCGCGCGACCGCCGCCGAGCTTGCCGCCCAGCGTGCGGTTGATCATCTCGTCGCGGCGGGCGTCGGGCAACGAGCTCTCCAGCTTCCCCTGACTGGCCAGCACACCCAGTGCGAACCGGGGAAATCGCGGTGCCGAACGCCAACGCGCGCTGCGGCTCAGCTGCTCGGTGAGGCGCAGCAGAACTTCGAGCATCGAATCGCCGTGCAGCTGCGCCCGGGTCACATGCGCAGCCGGAACGATGGGCCCCCACCGCTCGACCAGTGCTTCCAGCGCTTCGGGCAACTCGGTTCCCGAGGCGCCCCACAGGCTCAGCACCGGCGGTTTGCCCGGCGCTGAACGCACTTCCAGTGCCTCGGCCACCAGCTGTCGCAGCCGCGTCTCATCGGAGTCCCCCACGAGCCCTCCCAACGCCGCCACGCGCCTCGAATTGAGATCGACATCATATCGACCAGCTGGTCGATGTGATCGCGTTTGCTCGAATTTCCGGCGCGCTGCTCGTTCGGCTCGACAGTGCGCGAGGCGTTGCGGAGACACCGCCGGGCGGCGATCAGCGGGTGATCGCCGCCCGGAAGCCGCGGTCAGTCCGCGGGGAGTTCGGTTGCGAAGTGGACGATTCCGGTCATGCGGCGGGAACCTTCTCCGGGATGCGAGGCTCGGAGGTGATCGTCGACGGGCCCGGGCCGAGCAGACCCGCGGCGAGGGCGGCGAGCGCGAGGGCTGCGGCCGTCCAGAGGAGAGGCGTCATGCCAGCGATCTCGAACACCGTGCCGCCGAGGAAGGCGCCGAGCGCGATGGAGGCGGTGAAGACTCCGACGTAGAGGCCGGTGACGTTCTCCTCGTTGCCCGCTGCGGCGCGGGTCATCCAGATCTGGCCCGCGACCGAGAGACCGCCGTAGGCCAGGCCCCAGACGACGATGGCCGCGATCGCGATGGCGGCCACTGCGCTGAACAGCGCCAGGACCGCGATGGCGAGCAGGATGCCGAGCGCGAGCAGCACGACCGTCGCCCGGGAGCGCTTGGCGGCGAGGGCGCCGGCGGCGAAGTTGCCGATGAGGCCGAAGACTCCGTAGGCGAGCAGGACCGCCGCGATCGAGGCGGCGCTGATCCCGGTGCTGTCCTCCAGCACCGGGCGGATGTAGGTGTAGGCCGCGAAGTGCGCGGTGACCAGGAAGACCACGACGATCAGTCCGACGACGACCGCCGGAGTGCGCAGCAGCGGCCGACCGCCGGTCGACGCGGTGGCGGAAGCGGTCGGCTTCGGGAGTTTCGGCAGCGAGATCAGGAGAATCGCGGCGAGGAGCAGCGCGCTGGCGGTCAGCGCGCCGAAGGCGCTGCGCCAGCCGAAGGCGTCGCCGATGAGCGTGCCGAGCGGGACGCCGATGACCGAGGCGGCCGCCACGCCGCTCACCGCGAGCGACACCGCGAGGGCAGCGTGCCGGGCGGTGACGAGGCGGGGCGCGACGACCGCTGCCAGCGACCAGACCACGCCCATCCCGATGCCGAGCACGGTTCGCGACACGACGAGCACCGCGAAGTCCTGCGCGAGCACGGTGAGCGCGTTGCCGGCGGCGAGCAGCACCATCGCCACCGCCAGGACCGTGCGCCGGTCGAGGGTGCCGAGCACGCGGGGGGCGATCGGGGCTGCGATCGCGGCCACCACGCCGGTGATCGTGAGGCTGTAGCCGGCCATGCCCGGCGTGATGCCGAGCCCGCCCGCCATCGGGGTCAGCACGCCGACCGGCAGCATCTCCGAGGTGACCACGATGAACGTGCACAGCGACAGGACCGCGACGGCCAGCCACTGCCGGAGCGGGCCGCGGTCGGATTCCAGTGGGGTGTTCACGTCCTGATTCGAACAACGCCCGGGAGGCCGAACAACAGCGATTCGCTGCACGATCGATGAGCTAGGCTCATCGATGGAGGGGGATGACGGGATGGAACAGCTTCCCGCGCGGGAGATCGAGTGCCTGCTCGTGCTGGCCGAGGAACTGCACTTCGGGCGGACCGCCCGCCGCCTGGGGTATTCGCAGAGCCGCGTCAGCCAGCTCATCGCCGCGCTCGAGCGGCGCATCGGCACCGAGCTCGTCGAGCGAACCAGCCGACGGGTCGAGCTGTCCAGGTTCGGGGCGGAGTTCGTCAGCGAGGTCGGCCCCGCCTACGCGCAGCTGGTCGGCGTGGTCGGGCAGGCGCGCGATCGCGCCAAGCGCGGCGGCCTGCCCGAGCTGCGCATCGGATTCCAGGGCAGTGCGTACGAAGAGGTCACCGAGGCGCTGCGCCGCTTCCGGGTGCGCTACCCGATTTCGGTTGTGGTGCAAGAGATCCCGCTGGGATCGCCGTTCTCCGCGGTGCTCGACGGCGCCGTCGACTGCGCTGTCGCGCTGCTGCCCGTCCAGGACGAGCGGCTCACCGTCGGATTCCGCTTCCCACCGCAGGACCAGTACCTGGCGGTGGGCGCGACGCATCCGTACGCCAGGCGAGAATTCCTCGACGTCGAGGAACTGGCAGCGGTCGACCTGATCTCCTCCGCCGGCGACGCGCCCGGCTACTGGACCGAAGCCCAGGTTCCTCCCACGACGCCGTCCGGAACCGAACTCCGTTCCACGACAAGCGTTTCCACGCTGCAGGAGGGCTTGACGCTCGTCGCGGGCAGCGAGCACGCGATGCTGCTGTGCCGCCCGTTCGTCGAGCGCAGCAGCCGCCGCGACGTGCGCTGCGTCCCGGTCACCGGACTGAGCGGCACGTCGCAGCTCGGACTGATCTGGCGCACCGACCGCACCACGGTGCAACTGCAGTACCTCGCACGACTGCTGGCCGAGGAATCCGCGCGAGCGGCTTCCACCGCGTGAACCCACGACCGGACGGATTGTGAGTCCGCTCAGTGCTTTCCGTCCAGGCCGGTGTTCTTGGGCAGCAGGAGGAAGACCGCGATGGCGGTGGCGATCATGATCAGGCCGCCGAACAGTCCGGTCTGGGCCAGGGAGTGGTTGAACGCCTCCTCGGCCCGGATCGCCAGTTCCGGCGCACCCGTTTCCGCCGCGATTTCCAGGGCGGCGCCCAGGGATTCCTCTGCTCCGACCGGAACGATCGGGGCACCGCCATCAAGGTGTGCGCGATAGGCGACCGAGGCCGCGCTGCCCAGGACCGCCACACCCAGCACGTTGCCCAGGTCGTAGGCGGTTTCCTCGGCTGCCGCCGCGTTTCCCGCCTTCTCCGGCGGCGTGCCGGACATGATGATCGCCGAGGCGATCGCCAGCGAGCTCGCCCCGATGCCCAGCAGCGTCAGGGCGAGCAGCACCACGGGGTAGGTCAGGGGCAGCGCGTGGAGGCTGAGGAAACCCAGGCCCGCCAGGGCCAGTCCGCCCGCCACCGTCGTGCGCGCACCGATCTGCGCGGCCGCGGTCGGGGCCAGCGGTGAGGCGATCGCGGCGCCGACGGCCATCGGCAGCAGGTACACGCCGGTCTGCAGCGGGGAGAAGCCTTCGACGAGCTGGAACCACTGGGCGACCAGGAGCAGCAGGGCCGCCATCGCGAACATCGAGGCCAGCGCGGCCAGCACCCCGGCGGTGAACGGGCGCCGCGAGAACAGGCCGACGTCCAGCAGCGGGTCGGTGCGGCGCAGGCAGCGCAGGACGAACCAGGTCAGCAGGGCCACCGCCGCGGCCAGCGCCGCCCAGGACGGCAGGTCGGCCGGGCCGAGCTTCGCGAGGCGCTTGATCGCCCAGATCAGCGCGACCATGCCGGCGATCGCCTGCGCGGTGCCCAGCACGTCCCAGCGGCCGGGGGCGGGATCGCGCACCTCGGGCAGCAGCACGAGTCCCGCGATGAGCGCCGCGATCATCAGCGGCACGTTGACCAGGAACGCGGCGTGCCAGGAGAAGTGCTCCAGCAGCAGGCCGCCCGCGATCGGGCCCACCGCCATGCCCAGCGAGGAGACCGCCGCCCACACGCCCAGCGCGGTGGCGCGCTCGCGGGGATCGGTGAACAGGGAGCGGATCATCGACAGCGTCGTCGGCATGATCATCGCGCCGCCCACGCCCAGCAGCGCGCGGACCGCGATCACGGCGCCCGCGCTGTCGGCGGCCAGCACCAGCAGCGACGCGCCGCCGAAGACCGCGAACCCGCTCAGCAGCAGCTTCTTGCGCCCCCACCGGTCGGCCAGCCGGCTCATCGGGATCAGCAGCCCGGCCAGCACCAGCGAGTAGACGTCGATGATCCACAGCTGCTGGTCCGCGCCGGGCCGCAGGTCGGCGGCCAGGCTGGGCAGCGCGACGTTGAGGATCGTCATGTCCATCGCGATGACCAGCAGACTGGCGGCCAGCACGCCGAGGCCCGCCCAGCGGCGGCGTGCGGACAGCGCCGGGGCCGCGAGGCCGGAGGTGCTCACGCCCGGCCTCCGGGACGCATGAGCGCGGTGATCGCGCGGCGCAGGAACTCGGCGTCCAGCGGCTCGTCGTGGAGCAGGGCGTGCACGATGGTGCCGTCGCAGAAGACCGCGATGGTCCGCGCGGTCTCCGCATCGGTGTAGGGCGCGAGGATCTCCGCCATGCGCTCGGTCCAGCTCAGGGCCAGCGGGCGCAGTTCGGCGTCGTTGGCCGCGGAGAACGTGAGAGCGCTGTCGATGCGCACCTGCGCGGTGTCGTTCAGGTAGTCGTGCAGCCACGTCGCCAGCGCCGCCGGGTCGCCGTCACCGGCGGCCAGCGCGTCCCGGATCTGGTCGAGGGACTCGTCGAGCCGCTGGGCCAGCCGCGCCAGCGCTTCGGCCTTGAGCTCGTCCAGCGAGGAGAAGTAGTAGGTGGTCGCCCCCAGGGACACTTGGGCGCGCGCCGCCACCCGCCGGTGCGTCAGCTCGTCGACGCCGTTTTCGGACACCAGGGCCACCGCGGCGTCGATGATCGCCTGCCTGCGGCCGCGCGGATCACGGCGGGCCCGCTTCTGCTCCACCACGGTTTCGCTCCCTCGATTCACAGAACAAGCGTACATGTACGCCCGTACTGTACGCATGTTCTGCAAGGGGGCGAGCCGGGATCAGCGGCCGAAGTCCTGGGTCCAGTAGTCGCCGTTGACCGCCACTCCGACGGTCTTCATCGAGCAGTTGAGGATGTTGGCCTTGTGCCCCTCGGACTTCAGCCAGCCGTCCATGACCTCCGCGGCGCTCTTGTAGCCCTGCGCGATGTTCTCCGCGCCGGGGGAGGGGTGCCCGGCCTGCTTGATGCGCTGGCTGAAGGTCTCGCCGTCGGGGTTGGTGTGGTCGAGGTAGGAGCGGCCCGCCATGTCGGCGCTGTGCTCGGCGGCGGCCTTGGTGAGCCGGGCGTCGGCCTTGACGGCCTTGCAGCCCGCTTCGGCGCGGGCCTTGTTCACCAGGGCCACGACCTGGTCCTCGATCGAACCGGAGGCCATCGCCGCGGGGGACCAGGCGGCGGAGCCGATGCCGATCAGCAGTGCGGTAGCGGTGATTACGGAGCGTCGAAGAGTCGGGGTCTTCATGCCAGCTCAAGCTACCCATGCGGGTGAGATCGAACTGTTATATATGGAGTAAGTCACGCTGAGTAATGCACTGCGTGATGGCGCGACTACGGCCCGGTGCGACCGTTCGGCCTGGTTCCTCCCGGTTCGGGACCCTGGTGGTGCTGATCAACGCGAGTTAGGTTCACAGCTCAACCGAGGGTCACCGGTCGGACGGGGGCTGTGATGGTCGACGAAACCGCGATCGAGCACGACGACGCCGGGCTGCGGCGGAGCCTGAAGAACCGGCACCTCCAGATGATCGCGCTCGGCGGCATCATCGGCGCCAGCCTGTTCATCGGCAGCGGCGCGGTGATCTCCACGGTCGGGCCCGCGGCGGTGCTGTCCTACGCGCTCGGCGGGCTGCTCGTCGTGCTCGTGATGCGGATGCTCGGCGAGATGGCCACCGCCGCGCCGACACTCGGGTCCTTCATGGAGTACGCCCGCACCTCGCTCGGCGACTGGGCGGGATTCACCATCGGCTGGCTGTACTGGTACTACTGGGTCGGCGTGGTGGCCTTCGAGGCCGTCGTCGGCGCGGAGCTGCTCAACCCGCTGGTGCCGGTGGTGCCGCAGTGGGTGCTGTCGCTGGTGCTGATGTTCGCGCTCACCGCGACCAACCTGGTCTCCGTCCGCTCCTTCGGCGAGACGGAGTTCTGGCTGGCCTCCATCAAGGTCATCACCATCGTGATCTTCCTGCTGTGCGGCGCGGTGTTCGTGCTCGGGCTGTGGCCGGGAGCGGAGTTCTCGGTCGGCAACATCGCGCGCGACGGGTTCGTCGCCAACGGCTGGTTCGCGGTGCTGCACGGCGTGGTGATCGTGATCTTCTCCTACTTCGGCACCGAGATCGTCACCATCGTCTCGGCCGAGTCCGACGAGCCCGAGCGCTCGGTGGCCAAGGCGACCAAGGCCGTGGTGTGGCGGGTGCTGCTGTTCTACGTCGGCTCGGTGGCGCTGCTGGTGATGATCACCCCGTGGCAGCAGATCCCGGTCGAGAGCAGCCCGTACGCCGCGGCGTTCTCCCGCTTCGGCCTGCCCGGCGCGGAGGTCGTGGTGAACGTGGTGGTGTTCACCGCCGTGATCTCGGTGCTGAACTCGGGCCTCTACACCGCCTCCCGGATGCTCTTCGCCCTGCAGCGGCGGCGTTTCGCCCCGGCCTGGGTGCGCGACGTCAACCGGCGCGGAGTGCCGTGGAAGGCGATCCTGCTGTCCACTCTGGTCGGCTACGTCGCGGTCGCGGCCAGCTACGTCTCGCCGGACACCATCTTCTACTTCATCATCAACTCCGCCGGCGCGGTCGCGCTGTTCATCTACGCGATCATCGCCGCCTCGCAGCTGCGGATGCGGCGGCGGCTGGAGCAGCGGGCGCCGGAGCGGCTGAAGCTGCGGATGTGGTTCTTCCCCTACTTGACGTGGGCCACGCTGGTGGTGATCGCGGCTGTGATCGTCACCATGGGAGCCATCGGGGAGGTCCGCTCGCAGCTCACCCTCAGCCTGGTCAGCCTGGTGGGCATCCTGCTGGTCTACGTGCTGTTCGTGCGGCCGCGGCGCCGCTCGGCGTGATGTCGCAATGGTCACGCCGCGGGTTAACCTCGACGTCAAGTCGGGACCGGTATTCTGCGGTTTCCGGTGCAGATCGCACTGGAAACCCGAGCTCTATGGAGGACCCCGGTGACGACGCCGGCTACCGAGGACACACGCGAGGCCAAGCCCGTCGAACGTCGCGTACTCGTGGCCGAGGACGAGGCGTTGATCAGGCTCGACCTGGTGGAGATGCTCCGGGAGGAGGGCTATCAGGTCGTCGGTGAGGCCGGGGACGGGCAGGAAGCCGTTCGCCTCGCCGAGGAGCTGCGCCCCGATCTGGTGATCCTGGACGTGAAGATGCCGAAGATGGACGGCATCGAGGCGGCCTCGAACATCGCGGGTGAGCGGATCGCGCCGGTGGTCATCCTGACCGCCTTCAGCCAGCGCGACCTGGTGGAGCGGGCGCGCGACGCGGGGGCGATGGCCTACCTGGTCAAGCCGTTCGCCAAGCGCGACCTGGTGCCGGCCATCGAGCTGGCGGTGTCCCGGTTCACCGAGGTGCAGGCGCTGGAGTCCGAGGTCGCCGACCTGACCGAGCGGCTCGAAGCGCGCAAGACCATCGAGCGCGCCAAGGGCCTGCTGATGAGCAAGCACAGCCTCTCCGAGCCCGAGTCGTTCCGCTGGCTGCAGCGCACGGCCATGGACCGCCGCACCACCATGAAGGCGGTCGCCGAGGCGGTGCTGGAGAACCTCTCCTGAATTCCAGGCCCGTTCCGCCTGGCGGCGGGATTCCGTTCTGGCGGACGTGAACCGGAGCCCGTGAGCGGCAGCGCCCACGGGCTCCGTCGCGTCACCGGCCCGGGGGCTGGTCGCGGAGCACGCAGGTCAGGCGCGCGGTGCAGGTCCGGCGGTCCTGCTCGTCGGTGATCACGATCTCGTAGGTCGCCGTGGAGCGGCCCCGGTGCACCGGCGTCGCGACCCCGGTGACCTTGCCCGCGGTGGCCGCGCGGTGGTGGGTGCACGACAGCTCCAGGCCGACCGCGATGCGGCCCTCGCCGGCGTTGAGCGCGGCGGCGATGGAGCCCAGCGTCTCGGCCAGCGCCGCGTTCGCGCCGCCGTGCAGCAGGCCGTAGGGCTGGCGGTTGCCCGCGACCGGCATGGTGGCGACCACACGATCGGGTGTCAGCGTCGCGTACTCGATGCCCAGCTTGTCGGCCAGCTGCTCCCGGGCGCCCGACAACATCTCGATCGACAGGCCGTTCTCGCTGGTCATCGCCTCACCACTGGTCATATCCGCCACCTCTGGTGCCTCCCGTCGCCTCCGGTCACGCGCTGTCGGGGCTTGAGCCTAGACTCGCCGCCGTGACGCATTCCGAGGACCGACGCCTGCTGCTCATCGACGGCCACTCGATGGCCTACCGCGCTTTCTACGCCCTGCCGAAGGAGAACTTCCAGACCGGCACCGGGCAGCACACCAACGCGGTCTACGGCTTCACCTCGATGCTGATCAACCTGCTGCGCGACGAGCAGCCCACGCACCTGGCGGTGGCCTTCGACATCTCGCGCAAGACCTTCCGCTCCGAGGCCTTCGCCGACTACAAGGCCAACCGCAGCAGCTCGCCCGACGAGTTCCGCGGCCAGGTCAGCCTGATCCAGGACGTCCTCGGCGCGCTGAACATCCCGGTGCTGAGCAAGGACAACTACGAGGCCGACGACGTCATCGCGACGCTGACCACCCAGGCCACCGGCGACGGCTTCAAGGTCGCGATCTGCACCGGCGACCGCGACGCGCTGCAGCTGGTCACCGACGACGTCACCGTGCTCTACCCGACCAAGGGCGTCTCCGAGCTGACCCGCTTCACCCCGCAGGCGGTGGAGGACAAGTACGGCCTGAGCCCGCAGCAGTACCCGGACTTCGCCGCGCTGCGCGGCGACCCGTCGGACAACCTGCCGAAGATCCCCGGCGTGGGGGAGAAGACGGTCACCAAGTGGATCCAGCAGTTCGGTTCGCTGGCCGAGCTGGTGGACCGGGCCGACGAGGTCAAGGGCAAGGCGGGCCAGGCGCTGCGCGACCACCTGTCGTCGGTGCTGCTCAACCGGCAGCTGACCGAGCTGGTGCGCGATGTGGAGCTGGAGATGGGCCCGTCGGAACTCGCGGTGCGCGCCTGGGACCGCGACGCCGTGCACCAGCTGTTCGACGACCTGGAGTTCCGCGTGCTGCGGGACCGGCTGTTCGCGACGCTCTCCAGCGCCGAACCGGAGGTCGAGGAGGGCTTCGACATCTCCGGCGGTGTCGTGCAGCCCGGCCAGCTGCCCGCCTGGCTGGCCGAGCACGCCCGCAACGGCGACCGCGTCGGCCTGGCGTTCACCGGGCAGTGGGCGCGGGGCCGCGGTGACCTGACCGGTCTGGCGCTGGCCACCGCGACGGGCGCGGCCGCGTTCGTCGACGTCAGCGCCCTGACCACCGAGGACGAGCAGGCGCTGGCGGCGTGGCTGGCCGACCCGGCGACCACCAAGGCCGCGCACGACGTCAAGGGCCCGCTGCACGCCATCCGCGACCGGGGCTGGCAGCTGGCCGGGCTGACCAGCGACACCGCGCTCGCCGCCTACCTGGTGCGGCCGGGGCAGCGCTCCTTCGAGCTGCCCGACCTGGTGGTCCGCTACCTGCAGCGGGAGCTGCGCGCCGAGACCGGCGAGGAGGACGGCCAGCTGTCGCTGCTGGAGGACGAGTCGGAGACCAGGGAGAAGGCGGCATCGGCCGAGCTGGTCAGGGCGCGCGCGGTGGCCGAGCTGGCCGACGCGCTCGACACCGAGCTGGACCGCATCGACAGCCGCGGCCTGCTCACCGACCTGGAGCTGCCGCTGCTGGTGGTGCTCAGCGAGCTGGAGGGCGCGGGCATCGCCGTCGACGCCGACCAGCTCGCCGAGCTGGGGGCGCGCTTCGCCGCGCGCGTCAAGCAGGCCGCGCAGGACGCCTACGGCGTGATCGGCAAGGAGATCAACCTCGGGTCGCCGAAGCAGCTGCAGGTGGTGCTCTTCGACGAGCTGGACATGCCGAAGACCAAGCGCACCAAGACCGGCTACACCACCGATGCCGAGGCCCTGCAGACGCTGTTCGAGAAGACCGAGCACCCGTTCCTGCAGCACCTGCTGGAGCACCGCGACGCCACCCGGCTGAAGACCACTGTGGACGGATTGGCGAAGTCCATTTCGGACGACGGCCGGATCCACACCACGCTGAACCAGACCATCGCGGCCACCGGGCGGCTGTCCTCCACCGAGCCGAACCTGCAGAACATCCCGATCCGCACCGAGGAGGGCCGCCGGATCCGCGAGGTGTTCGTGGTCGGCGGCGGCTACGCGGAGCTGATGACCGCCGACTACAGCCAGATCGAGATGCGCATCATGGCGCACCTGTCCGGCGACGAGGGTCTCATCGAGGCGTTCAACACCGGTGAGGACCTGCACAACTACGTGGCCTCGCGGGCGTTCGGGGTGCCGATCGAGGAGGTCGACCAGGAGCTGCGCCGCCGGGTCAAGGCGATGTCCTACGGCCTGGCCTACGGGCTGTCGGCCTACGGGCTGGCGCAGCAGCTGCGCATCTCGGCGGAGGAGGCGAAGGCGCAGATGGACGCCTACTTCGCCCGCTTCGGCCGGGTCCGCGACTACCTGCGGGAGGTCGTCGACCAGGCCCGCAAGGACGGCTACACCTCGACGATCCTCGGCCGCCGCCGCTACCTGCCGGACCTGACCAGCGACAACCGGCAGCGCCGCGAGATGGCCGAGCGGATGGCGCTCAACGCGCCGATCCAGGGCAGCGCGGCCGACATCATCAAGGTCGCGATGCTGGGCGTGCACCGAGCGTTGCGGGACAACGACATGCGGTCGCGGATGCTGCTGCAGGTGCACGACGAACTGATCGTCGAGGTCGCCGACGGCGAGCAGGCCGAGGTGGAGAAGCTGCTGCGCGAGCAGATGGGTTCGGCCTACGAGCTCTCGGTCCCGCTGGAGGTCTCGGTCGGCTCGGGCCGGTCCTGGGACTCCGCCGCCCACTGAGGACTCCCGCGATTTCTCCAGGCTCGTTCTGCGTAGCGGTGCGGGTAGCGGAACCTCAGAGGCCGCCTGGACTCCGGGAGCCCGTTCTCATGTATGACCCATACACAGCGAACGGGCTGTCCTCGCCAGGCGACCTCTGAGAACCCGCGGCGGTGCAAGTTGCTTGGGTGGGTTATGCGCCTGCGGCGCATGCGACACCTCTGGGATCGGTGCCGGTCGCAGGTCGCGGCTGCGGTCCCGAGCAGGATGATGCGATTTCAATGGAAATTGGACGTCCGATTTCCATTGAAATCGCAGGGTTCCGGGGTGGTGGGGCAGGTTGCGGGTCAGTCACGAAGTGGGTGTCGCCCGGGTGCCGAGCCCGGCGGGTCGCCTTGAATGGCGGACATCACCGTCGGCGCACCCGCCGTTTCCCGCGTCCGATCGGTGCGGATAGCCTGCCGTACGCGTGACCGGGCGCGGCGGGGGCACCTAGGAGCCGCTTCCACGCCGACCTCTAGGAGGAGCATGATCAACATCGACAGAGTGGACCACCTGGTCCTCACCGTCGCCGATGTCGATCGGGCAGTGCAGTTCTACGAGCAGATCCTCGGCATGACGCCGGTGACGTTCCCCGGCGAGCGGCGGGCGGTGAGCTTCGCCGGGCAGACCATCAAGCTGCACGCGGCCAGCGAGCTGGTCGAGCCGACCGCGACGCACCCGGTGCCCGGTTCGGCGAACCTGTGCTTCGTGACCACCAACGCGCTCAGCGAGGTCCAGGAGCACCTGCGCGCCAACGACGTGCGCATCGAGGAGGGCCCGGTCAGCCGCATCGGCTCGGCGGGCCCGATCACCTCGCTGTACCTGCGCGATCCGGACGGCAACCTGCTCGAGATCGCCCGCTACGACGAGCCCGAGGAGTAGCGGAGTGGACCTTGTCCCCGGGGCAAGGTCCAGACTCGTCCCATGCTCAGCATTGGGGAATTCGCGCAGCTGACCGGCCTGAGCGCGAAGGCGCTGCGGATCTACGACAAGCAGGGGCTGCTCAAGCCCGCCGAGGTGGATCCGTGGTCGAACTACCGCCGTTACTCGGCGAGCCAGCTCGAATCCGCGATCCAGCTGAAGGCGCTGCGCGCCGCGGAGATCGGTCTGGCTGAAGCGCAGCGCGCGCTGCGCGGGCGCCAGGGCGCGGCGGCGGTGCTCGCCGAGCACCGCGAGCGGCTGGCGGCGGAGCGCGCGCGTCAGGACGAGGCGCTGGCGGTGGCGTCGGCGCTGCTGGAGCGCGACCCGCTCAGCTGGGACGTCCAGGAGCGTCAGGTGGAGGCCCAGCACTGGGTCGGTGTGGTGCTCCCGGTGACCGACGAGCTCACCGATGACCAGGCCGATCTCGCGTTCGGCGCGCTGCACCGAGCGCTCGCGGCAGCGGAGAACGCGCCGACGGGGCCGTTCTGGTCGTCGATGCGGGCCGGCGCCGGTGAGGACGACGTCGAGCTGCTGTGCTGCTGGCCCGTCGCGCGGGCGGTGGCGCCGGACTGGTCGGTCCCGGGTGCCTCGGTGGTGCGCGGTGAGATCCGCGCCGGGCGGGAGCTCGTGGTGGGGTGGCGGCACGACGACGGGGTTCCGGTCGTGGACTCGGCCGTGCACCCCGCGGTCCTCGTGCTGCTTGCCGAGGCGGAGCGGCGCGGCGCGGAAGCAGGCCTGGCCGAGCTGCGCCAGATCGGGCTGCTCGACGAGACCGGGGACGCCGTCGGCGTGGAGGTCGCGATCCCGCTGATCTGACCGGTGAACATCGGATTCGGCATATACCACCGGAGCAGTGGAGCTGCTCGGCCGAATGGGTGCTGATCGCCCGATCGTGTTCCGGGGCACAGCGATAGCGTTCGGCGGGTCGGAGAACGTGCGCGGCTTGTCGGGAGCTAAGACGTGGGTTTCGCCGCCTCGGAGTTCACCCGTGACAAGGTCGGCTTCCTCTCGGTGGAAGGTCAGCTCGTCGAGTCGCTCGACGAGCAGGTGGACGTCGGGGACGAACGGCAGTGGCTCACCTGGCTGACCGCGGAGGCGACACGGCGCGAGGACGGCCGCGAGCAGCTCGCCACCGCGCTGATCGCGCACTGCCGGGACAAGGGCATCCAGGCCCCCGCGCACGACCAGGCCCGCGGCGTGGCGGCCCACGCGCTGCAGGACTTCGAGCGGCTGCTCTGCCACCGCGTGGTGGACCAGCTCGGGGACGCGGCCGGGCAGCTGGAGGAGCTGCTGCCCGAGCCCGGCACCGGCAGCGGCTGGCTGCTCGCCGAGCTGCGCTCCGAGGTGACCCCGATCGATCTGCGCTCGTTGGCCCGCGAGCTGGACGACATCATGTCGCTGCAGGCGCTGGGCCTGCCGACCGACCTGGCGGCGGATTCGGCGGATCGCGTGTGGCTGCGGAGCCTGCTGACCGAGGTGGAGAAGCTGACCGCGGTGCGCCGGTTGTGCCTGCCCGCCGATCTCCTCGCCGGGTTCCCGGCCGAGCTGGTGGCCGCGTGGAGCGCGCGGGCGGCAGATGCGCAGCCGGAGGAGCTGCAGGCGCTGCCGCAGCCGGTCCGCGTCACGCTGCTGAGCGCGCTTTGCGCGGTGCGCCGCGCCGAGATCACCGATCTGCTCGGGCACGTGCTGATCGGCCTGCTCCACCAGATCCGGGCCCGTGCGGAGCACCGGCTCGGCGGCGGGGCCGACGACGTGCCGCTGCCCGGCACCACGCGGGACGTGCTGCTGTTCGACCTGGTCAAGGCGGCCGTCGAGAATCCCGATCACACCATCCGCGCGGCGTTGTACCCGATCGCGGGCGAGCCGCTGCTCAAGCAGCTCATGCGGGACAGCGCAGCCCGGACCGCCGAGCACGTCAGGCGCAAGCGAGCGGTCCTGCGGGGCACCTACTCGGCCTGCCACCAGCAGCTGTTCCGGCTGTTGCTGGCGAGCCTGGAGTTCCGCAGCCGGGAACCCGGCTGCTGGCCCCTGCTGGCCGCTCTGGGCGAGCTGGTCGGTGACTACACCGCCTGCTGGGGTCGGGGGAGGTTCTACGAACCCGGCCACGGTGCGCCGCTGGAGGACGTCGTGCCGCCGGAGTGGCGGTCGGCCGTCGTGGACCGGGAAGGGCGCGTGGAGCGCATCGCCTACGAGTTCTGCGTGCTGGTGTCGCTGCGGGACCAGCTCTGCACCCGGCAGATCTACCTCGCGCACGGGCACCGGTGGGGCGAACCGCCACCGGTGCCCGCGCGCGCCAAGCACGCAGAGGTCCGCTGGCCCACCCAGGACGAGTAGGCCAGCGGACGGTTCACAGCGAGAGCTCGGGCTTGAGGCGCGACGGCGTCCACACCCGCTGGCGCCAGGCCGCGATGGTGCTCAGCAGCAGCGCGGCGACGAGGTAGCTCACCAGCACCGTCACCGAGGTCGTCACCGCGGACATGTCACCGCCGTAGAGCAGGTGGCGCAGCCCGCTGACCACGTAGCCCAGCGGCAGCACCTGGTGCAGCGGGTGCAGCGGCTCCGGGATCGTCTGCCACGGGAACGTGCCGCCCGCGGTGACCAGCTGGAGCACCAGGACGACCAGCGCGATGAACTTGCCCTTCGGCCCGAACGCCGCGTTGAGCGAGTGCACCACCGCGGTGAACGCGAACGAGGTCAGCACCAGGAAGCCGAGCGTCTTCCAGGTGTGCGCCGGCTGCACGCCGACGGCGTAGACCACGACCAGGTACAGCAGCACCGCCTGCACGAAGCCGACGAGCGCGGCGGGCAGCCAGCCGCCGAGCGCGACGCGCCACGGCGCGACCCCGGCCGCCAGCGCCCGGCTGGACAGCGGCCGCATCAGCAGGAACAGCACGAACCCGCCGACCCACAGCGCCAGCCCCATGAAGTACGGGGCCAGCCCGGCTCCGTAGGTGTCGGCCTTGACCTGGGCCAGGGTGTCGATGGCGAGCGGGTCGCCGATGGTGTCCGCGGTGGCGTCGCGGGTCTGCTCGTCGGGGTTGGGGATGTCGTTGACGCCCCTGCCCAGCTCGGTGGCCAGCGTGTCGGAGCCGTCCTTGAGCTGGCCGGAGCCGTCGCGCAGCTGGTGCGCGCCGCCGGCCAGCTGGTCGGCGCCGTCGGTGAGCTTCTTGGTGCCGGTGACGGCCTGCTGCTCGCCGTCGCGCAGCTGCTTGGCGCCGTCGTCGAGCTTGACCGAGCCGGTGGCGAGCTGGTCGATGCCGCTGGTCAGGGCGGGCATCGCGCCGGCCAGCTGGCGGTTGCCGTTGGCGACCTGGCGGGATCCGTCGGCGAGCTTGCGCAGCTGCCCGACCTGGCTCTGCACCTTGCCGTTGGCCTCGGTGATCGGGCTGTGGAGCTCGTCGAGACCGGCGGTGACCTTCTCGATGGTCGCTTCGTCCACCCCGGCCTGGCGCAGCTGGTCGGCGACGCGGGTCTTGTGGCCGTCGAGGTGGTCCACGACGTCCTGCGCGGCGTTGCCCAGCGTTTCGGCCTTGGTGGCGAGCTGCTCGTTGCCCGCGGCGACCTGCTCGGCGCCGTCGGCCAGCTTCGCGGTCTGCCCCGGCAGCGGCGCGGTCTTCTGCTGCAGCTGCGACAGCCCGCCGCGCAGCTCGCCGGTGCCGTCGGCGAGCTTGTTCGCGCCGTCGGCGAGCTGGCGCTGGCCGTCGAGCAGCTGGTGGGCACCGGCGGAGAGCTGCGCCGAGCCCTGCTCGGCCTTGCCGAGTCCGTCGTAGAGCTGCCCCGCGCCGTCGGCGATCTGCCCGGCGCCGTCGGCGGCTTCCAGCGTCTTGTCGTGCACCGTGGCGAACCCGAGCAGGAACTGCTTGGCCGCCTCGGAGCCGACGCTGGAGGCCACGCCCTTGCGCACCTCGGAGGCCACCTTGTCGGCGATGGTGCCGACCAGGTAGTTGTTCGCGTCGTTGGTGATCAGCCGGAGCTTGGCCTGCCGCGGCTCGAACTCGCCCGCCGAGATCAGCGCGGTGGAGAAGTCCCGCGGCACCACCAGCGCGAAGGTGTACTCGCCGCTGGCCACGCCCTGCTGGGCGGAGACCTCGTCGGTGCGCGACCAGTTGAACGTGTCGGAGTCGATGAGCTCCTGGTACACGTCCTGCCCGGCGTCCAGCCGGGTGCCGTCCTCGCGTTCGGCGCCGGTGTCGTCGATGACCACGGCGGCGGGCACCGAGTCGAGCTTCCCGTAGGGGTCCCAGTTCGCGTAGATGTACATGGCGCCGTACAGCAGCGGCACCAGGGTGACCGCCAGCAGCGCCAGCTTGGGCAGCTTGCCGGAGGTGAGCCGGCGCAACTCGGTGGCGGCGAGCCGGAGACTAGTCATCGCAGGCCTTCGTGAAATCCGATGTGGACAGTTCGGGGTTGTCGGCGCCGATGCGGGCGGGCGTGACGCCCAGCTTCTCGGCCGTGTGCGGGGAGCAGAGGGCGATCACCGCCAGGCCGCGCTCGGCCTGTTCGACGGCCAGCGAGTACCAGCCGGTGGGATCGCCGCCGTGGCGGTCCGGGCAGTCCAGGACCAGTGCTTTCGTGGTGCGGGCTTCGCAGGCGAGCTCGATCAGGAGCTTGGTGCGGTCGAGCGGGGCGAGGTTCTCGCAGCGCTCGTCGGCGTTGTACTCGCGCGTCGACAGCCAGGCCTTGACCTTGCGCCGGGTGGACCAGCGGCCGGCCAGGGTGAGGCCCTCGGCGACGACGTCGCGCACCGAGATCGAACCGTCGGGTTCGGTTATCTCCGGCGCGTCGACGACCGCGACCTGCTGCCGCAGGGCGCCCGCGTCGAGCGCGCCGTCCAGGCGGACGGTGCCCTTGCCGGGCCGCAGCCGGCCGGACAGCACCAGCGCGAGCGCGGTGTGCCCGGCGTTCGGGTCGCCGGTCACCAGCAGCGCCTGACCGCTGCGCACGCGCAGCGAGGTGGGCGCCAGCAGCGGTCCGTGCGCTCCGTTCACCTCCACGCCGGTGGCGACGATTTCCAAGCCGACTCCTCGACTCTCACGGTCTGGTGCACCGGTCAGCGCAGCGCGGTGGCCGGGCGCACCTCCCACATGGTCCACAGCGGTCGATAGCCCTGGCGGGGCCAGAACACCGAGGACAGCGGGTTGGGCGGGTTGTAGTACAGGAAGCTGCCGACGACTCCGGCACGAGCGAACTCCTCGTGCACCGCGTTCATCAGCCGCTGTCCGACGCCGGTCCCGCGGGCCTGCTCGTGCACCGACACGCAGTTGACGTAGGCCCAGGTGCCGGGGCGGAGCCGGTGGCCGGCGGCCGACAGGTCAGCGTCGACCCAGCCGCACTCGGCCACCGCGACCGGAACGCCGTCCCGCTCCGCGAGCCAGACCGGATCGCTGGAGTGCAGTCGCACTCGGGCAGCGGTCCGCTTCAGCTGCGGGGCGTCGGGGCGGTAGGTCGAGGATCCGACGAGGGCGGCGTATTCGAGCTCGAGGAGGGTGAGTTCGACGACGGCGTCCAGGTCGGCCGGTCCGGCGCGACGTACAGTTACGGTACCAGATAGTTCCGTAAATGTGCACGGCGGAGTGGGTGGGCGCACAGCAAGACAGGACAAAGGGGTGAAACCGCCGTCCAGCAACGCTTTTGCCGCCCGGACGTCCCGGCTGGGCCAGGTCACCAAGCACGCCGAATCGCGCTCCGGAGCGCCCTGTTCGAGCAGCTGCTCGCGCCACGCCGCGAGCAGCGCGGACATGCCCGCGGCCGAGTGCTCGCCGATCAGCGGGAACAGCTCGAAGACCGAAGCGGGCTGCCAGAGGCTGTGCACCGAGCCGGGCGGGTTCCACGTCCGCGCCGCGATCCCGGCGACCGCGTCACCGCCCGCGGTGCGCGCCACCAGCGGCTCGCCGCGCGGTACCGGGTAGCGGTCGGGCAATTGCGGGTCCAGCTCGGCGAACCGCGCGCACTGGGCCTGCAAGAGCTCCTGCGCAGTCGCCACGGCCGCTCCTCGACGAAGGGATGTTCCGCGGCACATCGAACCAGCACCGGCCGAAACCTTCAGCGCGAAGAACGGCCCGCGCAGCCGAGATCACATCGCCTTCGTGGCGGCTCGCGAATTCCGCCGGAATCGCGAGCCGGTGTTCGGCCGAATGCCGGAATCGTCGGCGAACATCCGGTGATTCCGCTAGGTCAGGAATCGAGGGTGCAGACGAAGATGGCCGTGCCGGGGAAGAGGCGTCCGCGCAGCGGGCTCCACTGCCCCCAGATCTCGGTGTGCCCGGCGGGCCACTCCGGCTCGACCAGATCGGTCAGCCGCAGCCCGGCCTCCGACAGCGCGCGGACGTAGTCGCCGAGGGTGCGGTGGTGCTCCACGTAGGTGGCGCGGCCGGTGGCGTCGATCTCCACGTACGGCGTGCGGTCGAAGTAGGACTGGGTGACGGTCAGCCCGGTCGGACCGGGGTCGTCGGGGAAGATCCAGCGCATCGGGTGGGTCACCGCGAACACCCACCGGCCGCCCGGCCGCACCACCCGCGCGACCTCCCGGAACACCGCGCCCACGTCCGCGACAAAGGGCACCCCGCCGAACGCCGAGCAGGCCAGGTCGAACGAATCGGCGCCGAACGGCAGGCAGTCCGCGCTGGCCTGCACCAGCGGCACCGCCGTCCCGCTGCGCCTGCCGCCCTCGGCGGCGTGCCGCAGCATCCCGGCGGAGATGTCCAGGCCGACCGGCAGCGCGCCCCGGTCGGCCAGCCAGCGCGAGCACGAGGCCGCGCCGCAGCCGATCTCCAGCACCCGCTTGCCGCGCACGTCGCCGAGCAGGCCGGCCTGCTCCTCGTGCAGGCGCTCGGGGCACCAGACGAAATCGCTCAGGCCGAGGAAGCCGCCGTGCTCGGCCTGGTAGTCGTCGGCGTCGGCGTCCCACCACAGCCGGTTGGCGGCCCTGGATTCCGCCGCGTCGGCAGTGCGCTTGCTCACACCTGCGGTGCCCAACGCGTGCTCCGCGGAGCTACCCTGGACCTCGGCGCTCTCCGGGTCGTCGGCTCGTGTCAAGGGTTCTCCCCGCCGATAGTGGGTATTGCTCGGACGTGAAGCATTGTGGCCGTCCGGCGCCGACTGCTCGTCGGGGCCCACCGCGGTTTGCCCGGCGATCGAGAGAGCGCGTACGATACCGCCCGCGCCGTGGGTCTTTTTTCGTCGTCGTTCCCGCCAGCCGGATCGCACCGGCAGGGCGGGCCGGCCGAGGAATCGGATCACCCGGTCCAGCCGTCCGGTTGGCCCTGGTACCAACGCCCGCGGCGCGGTAAGAACGTAGAACCAGCGACCAAACTATCCGTACCGGAGCAACCCACCTGATGTCCACCGACACCACCACCGTCCCGACTGCAGCCGCCACCAAGCCGCAGGTCGCAGTGAACGACGTCGGGACGGAGGAGGACTTCCTCGCCGCCGTCGACCAGACCATCAAGTACTTCAACGATGGGGACATTGTTGAGGGCACCATCGTCAAGGTCGACCGTGACGAGGTGCTGCTTGACATCGGCTACAAGACCGAGGGCGTCATCCCGTCCCGCGAACTGTCGATCAAGCACGACGTCGATCCCGCCGAGGTCGTCACCGTCGGCGACTTCGTCGAGGCCCTCGTCCTCCAGAAGGAGGACAAGGAAGGCCGGCTGATCCTCTCCAAGAAGCGTGCGCAGTACGAGCGCGCCTGGGGCACCATCGAGGAGCTCAAGGAGAAGGACGAGCCCGTGCGCGGCACCGTCATCGAGGTCGTCAAGGGCGGCCTCATCCTCGACATCGGGCTGCGCGGCTTCCTGCCGGCGTCCCTGGTCGAGATGCGCCGCGTCCGCGACCTGCAGCCCTACGTCGGCCGCGAGCTCGAAGCCAAGATCATCGAGCTGGACAAGAACCGCAACAACGTGGTCCTGTCCCGCCGCGCCTGGCTGGAGCAGACCCAGTCCGAGGTCCGCAGCGAGTTCCTCAACCAGCTGCAGAAGGGCCAGGTCCGCAAGGGCGTCGTGTCCTCGATCGTCAACTTCGGTGCGTTCGTCGACCTCGGTGGCGTTGACGGTCTGGTGCACGTCTCGGAGCTGTCCTGGAAGCACATCGACCACCCGTCCGAGGTCGTCGAGGTCGGCCAGGAGGTCACCGTCGAGGTCCTCGACGTGGACATGGACCGCGAGCGCGTCTCGCTGTCGCTGAAGGCCACCCAGGAAGACCCGTGGCGCCAGTTCGCCCGCACCCACGCGATCGGTCAGATCGTGCCGGGCAAGGTCACCAAGCTGGTTCCGTTCGGTGCGTTCGTCCGCGTCGACGAGGGCATCGAGGGCCTGGTCCACATCTCCGAGCTGGCCGAGCGCCACGTGGAGATCCCGGAGCAGGTCGTCCAGGTCGGCGACGAGGTCATGATCAAGGTCATCGACATCGACCTGGAGCGCCGCCGCATCTCGCTGTCGCTGAAGCAGGCCAACGAGGGCTTCAGCACCGACTCGGAGTTCGACCCGACCCAGTACGGGATGGCCGCCGAGTACGACAACGAGGGCAACTACATCTACCCCGAGGGCTTCGACGTCGAGACCCAGGAGTGGACCGAGGGCTACGAGAAGCAGCGCGAGGAGTGGGAGCGCCAGTACGCCGAGGCGCACAGCCGCTACGAGAAGCACCTCGCGCAGATCGCCAAGGCCCGCCAGGCCGACGCGGAGGCCGCTGCGGCCGCCGCGACCGGTGGTGGCGAGGAGTCGACCGGCGGTGGCAACTACTCGTCGGCCTCCAGCGACGACCAGGACAGCGGCTCGCTGGCCAGCGACGCTCAGCTGGCTGCGCTGCGGGAGAAGCTCTCCGGCGGTGCGTGAGCACTGACGCCTGACGGCTGAAGCACAGCGGCCCCGCACCTTCCGAGGTGCGGGGCCGCTGTCGTCGTCGGGCTGGCAGGATGGGCCCATGTTGCGGGTGGGACTGAGCGGCGGAATCGGATCGGGCAAGTCGACGGTGGCCCGGCGGCTTGCGGAGCTCGGCGCGGTGCTCGTCGACGCCGACGTGCTGGCCAGGGAGGTCGTGCGGCCGGGCAGCCCGGGTCTGGCGGAGATCGTCGAGCGCTTCGGCGCGGACGTGCTGGACGCCGATGGTGCGCTGAACCGGCCCGCGCTGGCCGCGAAGGCCTTCGCCGACGACCGGGCCCGCGCGGACCTCAACGCCATCACGCACCCCAAGATCCGCGATCTGACCGCCGAGCGGATGGCCGGTGCGCCCGCGGACGCGATCGTGGTGCACGACGTGCCGCTGCTGGTGGAAGCCGGTTACGCGCCGAACTACCACCTGGTGGTCATCGTCGACGCGCCCGAGGAACTCCGGGTGCGGCGGCTGGTGGAGCGCGGCCTGACCGAGCAGGACGCCCGGGCCCGCATCGCCGCGCAGGCCACCACCGAGCAGCGCCGCGAGGTCGCCGACGCGTGGCTGGACAACAGCGGCCCCGTCGAGGAGATCCTGGCGCAGGTCGACGCGTTGTGGCGGGACCGGCTGGTGCCCTTCGAGGAGAACGTCCGGTTGCGCCGCCGCCCGCCGAAGCGCGCCCCGCGGCTGGTCGGGCCGGACCCGGACTGGCCGCGCCAGGCGCAGCGCCTGATCGACCGGATCGAGCGCGCGGCGGGGGACAAGGCGGTGCGCGTCGACCACATCGGCTCGACGTCGGTGCCGGGCCTGCCCGCCAAGGACGTCATCGACCTCCAGCTCACCGTCCGGTCCCTGGCGGATGCCGACGCGCTCGCCGAGCCCCTCGCCGAAGCGGGTTTCCCGCCGATCCCGGAGATCACCGGCGACACGCCGCACGCCTTCGCCCCGGACCCGGCGCAGTGGGAGAAGCGCATCCACGTCTCAGCGGACCCGGGCCGCTACGCCAACCTCCACGTCCGCCCGGACGGCAGCCCGAGCCAGCAGCTGGCCCTCCAGTTCCCGGCCTGGTTGCGGGCCGACGAGGAAGCCCGGGCCGGATACCTCGCCCTCAAGCGGGAAGTGGCGGAGGCCCACGCCAACGACCCGTCCCACGACGCCTACGCGGACGCCAAGGAGCCCTGGTTCGCCAAGTCGCTCCCGGAAGCCCGGGCGTGGGCGCAGCGGACCGGGTGGACTCCCGGCGCGTGAACCGCGGCACCGGTGCCCCGCCTCGGGCTCGGGGCGGGGCATCGGCGGTGGTGCGGGTGGGAACGAGGTTCGGGGGCAACTCGTCCCCACCCGGCTCAGGAAGCCGCGCGGAGGATTCGCGCGATCTCGGTGTAGCCGTCGGCTTCGGCGTGCTGGAGCGCCGTCACCCCGTTGCGGTCGCGGATGTTCACGTCCGCCCCGGCGTCCACGAGGATCTGCACCGACTGCTGGTAGCGCTCGCTGCCGTCACCCAGGACCACCGCTTCCAGCAGGGCGGTCCAGCCGAGGTCGTTCACGTGGTTGACGTCGATGCCGGTGCGCACCGCCGCCCGGATGTACTCGACGTGGCCGTGCTCGCCCGCCGGGATCAGCGCCGTGCCGCCGTAGCGGTTGAGCAGCGTGAAGTCGGGGTTCGCGGGCAGCAGCGCCTCCAGCATGCCGACGCTGCCGGTCACCCCGGTCACCAGGAACGCGGTGTCCTGGCGGTAGTCGGCGGCGTTCGGGTCGGCGCCGGCGGCGACCAGCTCGCGGGCCACCTCGACGTGGTCGGCGAGCGCGGCCAGCACCAGCGGGGTGCGCTGGTCGTCGTCGCGGGACTCCACGTTCGCCCCGGCGGCCAGGGCCGCGCGGACCTGCGCGAGGTCACCGGAATCGGCCGCCTCCAGCAGTTGCCGGTCCGCTTCCGGGTTCGGCTGCTGCGCGGCCTGCGGCTGCTCCACGGGCTGCGGGGGAGCCGGTGGAGCAGCGGGCGGCTGGGTCGGGGTGCAGGCGGCGAGCGCCAGTGCGGCGAACGCCTCGAGCGCCACGCGTCGGGTCAGCGCGGCTGTCCTCATCGAATCCTCCTGTTCGGCGGTCGTGCTGTCACGGCAGTTCGGCTTCGACGGCTTCGAGACCGGCGCGGGCGAACTCCTCGTCCAGGTCGCCGCTGGGCGCACCGGCGACGCCGATGCCGGCGATCGGGGAGCCGGCGATCACGGGGACACCGCCGCCCAGGAACAGGGTGCCCGGGATGCCGCGGAGGGCGGCGCCGTCCAGCTCCGAGGTGGGCTGGCCCCAGGCCGCGGCCGTGAAGGCCTTGCGCTTGGCGGATTCACCGCTCTGCGGGCCCGCTCCGTCGCTGGTCAGCCTGATCCGCTCGTTGCCCGATCGGTCCACGATGGACACGGTCACCCGCTGGCCCTCGGCCTCGGCGGCGTCGAGCGCGGCGTGCGCGGCCTTGGACGCGGCATCGGGGCTGAGCACCTGCGGTGGCCCTGCGGGCTGCGGTTCGGTCGGGGTGCAGGCGGCGAGTGCCAGTGCGGCGAACGCCCCGAGCGCCACGCGTCGGGTGAGCGCGGCTGTCCTCATCGGTTTCTCCTGTTTCGGCGGGCCGGTCCCCGGTCGGGCCGGGGACCGGATGGGGGTGCTACCGCAGTTCGGCCTGGATGGCGTTCAGCCCGGCGCGGGCGAACTCCTCGTCCAGGTCGCCGCTGGGCGCACCGGCGACGCCGATGCCGGCGATCGGGGTGCCCGCGGCCACCGGGACGCCGCCGCCGAGGAACAGGGTGCCCGGGATGTCGCGGAGACTGGGGCCGTTGCCGCCGGCCTGCTTGCCCAGCTCGGAGGTGGCCCGGTTCCAGGCCACGGCGGTGAAGGCCTTGCGCTTGGCGGACTCGCCGCTCTGCGGACCGGCACCGTCGCCGGTCAGCCGCACCCGCTCGTTGCCCGCGCGGTCCACGATGGACACGGTGACGCGCTGGCCCTTGGCCTCGGCGGCGTCGAGCGCGGCCTGCGCGGCCTTGGTCGCGGCGTCGATGCTGAGCACCGGCTGCTGGATGACCGCGGCCGGCGGGGTCGGTGCCTGCTGGTGGACCGGCTCGGCCTGCGCGACGGTGAAGCCGGTGGCGCCGCCGAGGATGCCCAGGCCGACCAGGGTGCCGACGACTGCGCGGTTGCGGGAGGTGGATCGCATCGGTGATGACTCCTTCGCTTCGGTTCGGTGCTTCCAGCTTCGGCCGCGCAGCCGCCCCGGGCGTCGTCGGAACGGATCTCCTCGGACGCCACCCGGTGGAGAGCGGGTCAACCGATCCATTGATGTGGCCGGGCCCGGAGCGGCTTACAGTCTGTCGGCGTGGCCGTCCGCGCCCTGTAGGCGGCGCCAGCCGCTTTGAGCACGCACGCAGCTCGCACCGCCGCGGGTTCTGAGTGGTTCCTGGCGAGGACGGCCCCGGTACATCAGGAGGGGCACCCGCAGTCCGGGGAAGCACTCGGGTTCCGCCACCCGAACCGCTGCGCAAAGCGACCACCAGCAGTTCGCCCGGAACTGCTGCGACGAGGGGATCGCGTTGACCGAACGACCTGGCGGCTGGCTGTACCGCGCGATGCACGTGGGCTTCTTCGTGCTGCTCGCGTCCTCGGCGTCGCGCTACGTCGCCGGGCACGGGCTGCAGGGCGTGACGCCGCTGCTGCTCGGGCTGTCGGCGGCGCTGGTGCTGATCTACGTGGCGGGCGTGGTGTGGTGGGAGCGCGCCGGTCAGCTGTGGCTGGCCGCCGTCGTCGGCGTCTGGTGCGCGCTGGTGCTGGTGGCGCCGAGCTTCAGCTGGTGCGCGGTGCCGCTGTTCTTCGTGTGCCTGCGGCTGCTGCGGCCGAAGCCGATGCTGGCCGCGGTCGTGCTGCTCACCGGCACGGTGATCTTCGCGCAGCTGCGGCTGGCACCGCGCTTCGAGGTCATCGACGTGCTGGTGCCGCTGGCGGTGGCGGCGATGGCCACCGCGGTGTTCCTGCAGATCAGGCACGAGGGCGAGCGCCGCCAGCAGCTGATCGATCAGCTGGTCCGCACCCGCGGGGAGCTGGCCGAGGCGCAGCGGGAGGCCGGCATCAGCTGGGAGCGCGAACGGCTGGCGCGGGAGATCCACGACACCATCGCCCAGGGCCTGTCGAGCATCCGGATGCTGTTGCAGGCGGCCGAGCGCGAGGGCGACCGGAGCGAGCACGTGCGGCGGGCGGGAGCGGTCGCCGAGGACAGCCTCGCCGAGGCCCGCCGCTTCGTCCGGGGCCTGGCGCCTGCGGCGTTGACGCGGCAGTCGCTGGCCGATGCGCTGCGCGAGCTGGTCGCGCGGACGGCGGCGGAGACCGGCATCGAGGTCCGCTTCGAGGCGGTGGGCGAGCCGCTGGCGACCTCCGAGGACGTCGACGCGGCGCTGCTGCGCGTAGCCCAGGGCGCGCTGGCCAACGTGCGCGAGCACAGCGGCGCCCGCAAGGCCGGTGTCACCCTGTCCTACCTGGCCGACGCGGTGGCGCTGGACGTGCGCGACGACGGGACCGGTTTCGACACCGACGCCCCGCGCTCGGGTGCCGACCGGGGTTACGGGCTGCGCGGGATGCGGGCGCGGGTCGCGCAGCTCGGCGGCGAGCTGGTGGTGGAGAGTGGTCCCGGGGAGGGCACGGCGATCGCGGCGACCTTCCCGGTAGGAGGGAACTCATGACGGTGCGGGTGCTGGTCGTCGACGACCACCCGGTGGTGCGCGCGGGCATCTCGGCGCTGCTGGCCGGTGCGGAGGACATCGAGGTGGTGGGCGAGGCCTCGGCGGCGGCGGAAGCCGTGCAGCGGGCCGGTGCCTTCAAACCGGACGTGGTGCTCATGGACCTCCAGCTCGGCGACGACGTGGGCGGCGTGGCGGCCACCCGGCAGCTGCTGGCGCTGCCCGAACCGCCGCACGTGCTGGTGCTGACCACCTACGACGCGGACACCGACATCAACCGCGCCATCGACGCGGGCGCCACCGGCTACCTGCTCAAGGCCGGGCCGCCGGAGGAGCTGTTCCAGGCGATCCGCGCCGCCGCGCAGGGCCGCACCGCGCTGTCGCCGGAGATCGCCAGCCGCCTGCTGCAGCGCAGCCGCACCCCGGAGGAGGCGCTGAGCGACCGCGAGGTGGAGATCCTGGAGCTGCTGGCGCACGGGCTGGGCAACCGGGACATGGCGCGCGAGCTGTTCATCAGCGAGGCCACGGTGAAGACGCACCTGGTGCACATCTACGCGAAGCTGGGCGTGGACAGCCGGATGGCGGCGGTGCGCGAAGCCGTCCGGCGCAGGCTTATCCGCTTCGACGACGCACCGCGCTGACCCGGGGTCCCGGAGCTACCCGCACCGCTACGCGAATCGGCCCGCCTTCTCGTCACCAGATTTCGAAGATGCCCCGGTAGGCCAGCCACTGGTTCAGGTCGCGGTGGCGGGTGATCTCGTCGAGCGTGCGGTGCACCGTGTGCAGGGCGTAGTCGGCTTCGCTGAGGCGCAGCGCGCCGGTGGCGACGGCCGTGGCGAATTCGGCGGCGTGGGTGATCCGCGCGCGGCCGCGGTCCTGGATCTCCAGCCCGAGCAGCAGGTCGGTGGTGGTCCAGGAGCGGGTTTCGCGCTCGATGTGCACGGCGGTGAGGGTGCTCGGCCCCGGGCGCGAGTGCCTGCTGCGCGGGCGGAACCGGGTCAGCTTGAGCCCGAGGTCGGGCAGCAGCCAGGTGATCTCGGCGGCGTGGTCCGCCGCCTCCGGGGTCGGGCATTCCACCGCCAGACCCCACCGCTCGACGTGGCATACCTCGAGCTGGTGAACGTATCCCGAGGGATGCCTACGCTGCGAGCTGAACACGTCGATGACTTCAACCAATTGGGGAGAAATCGCAGCCGCCACGGCGTCAGACAGTAGCGGGAAAAATGCGTTTGAAGATCATCGTCGACTGTTTTTAACGTAACTTTTCAGTGCTCGTCGGATATCGATTTGCGCTGGCCACGGGCATCACCGGGTTGGCGGTAGCCGCCGCTGGCCGGGTACGGGATCCTCGACAGGTTGCCCACGCCACGACAGCTCGATATCGCTCTCGCGCAGCCACGCCGACAGGTCGTAACCGTGCCGCGCCAGCCCGTCGACCGCGGCGCAGGCTCGCTCCATCGCCCGCTGCGCGGTCGCCGCGTCCAGCAGCCCGGCGCGCACGGCGATGACGAATTCGTCGATGTCCAGCAGCTCCGCACCGCGGCGGTCGCGCACCTCGACGTCCAGGTAGTGGTCGACGGTCCGCCACTGCCGGTCGCCCACCTCGACGTCCACCACGTCCAGGTAGAAGTCCAGGTCGCGCTCGTACCCGGGCTGCCAGTCCCAGCGGGTCACCCGCAGCCCCAGCGAGGGCAGCAGCCACGATTCCAGCGCGGCGAGGCGCGGGTGGCCCGGCATCGTGCGGGCGAGGTAGAGGCCGAAGGGCTCGCGGTGGAAGCGCTGCACGGCGCGCAAGTGGCCCTTGGGGTCGGTGTTGGTGCCCGCGACCAGGTCGAACACCTCGGCCTTCGGCGGGTGGACGGGCAGTCCGAGCTGCTCGGCGATCTCGCGCTGCGTGGTCACGGTGCCACTGTATGCGGCGGGCGCGACGTCCGAAGGTCGTCGCGCCCGCTATCTCTTCACCACTTGAATACCGTCACCTCCGATCGGTCGGGGTCAGGTCGACGCGCGGGTGGCGAAGGCCGGAGCCATCGTTCCCGCACCCGCGAGAACCAGGACCGCGCCGCCGATCACGTTGCACAGCACGGTGCTCGTGGTCATGACGGACCCGCTCATGACGAACACGGCCACGATCGTCCACACGCCCAGCACCGGAGCTGTCCAGGCGATGCCGTGCGTGCGGTGGTAGGCCGCGGCGAACGAGATCCCGAGAACCGTGGCGGCCAGGCCGACGACCAGGTTGTTCAGCGCCAGCGACGGCGTCGTGGCGGCGAATCCGGTGATCCACGGCGACAACGCGACGAACAGGCCACCCAAAACGGTGAAGCCGTCCGCCACCTGAGCGGTCGGAGTTTCGGATGCCCGCTCATAGCGCATGCGCATCTCGGTGAGATCCGGATGCCCTGCGATGGGTGCGCTGCTCGACATACACCACCTCCAGGACTGGGGTGACGCAGCCCATTATTCGCCCTGGCAGCGCTTCGGGCATCCCGTGGCGCGACATGATGTCGGGGTGAGCTCGTACGCTGGGTGCCGTGGCATTCGCGACTGAGCACCCCGTACTGGCGCACTCCGAGTTCCGGCCGGTCAGCGACATCCCGCGGACCGACGGCCGGTTCCGGATGGTCAGCGACTACCAGCCCGCCGGCGACCAGCCCAAGGCCATCGAGGACCTGGAGCGCCGGATCAACTCCGGGGAGAAGGACGTTGTGCTGCTCGGTGCCACCGGTACCGGGAAGTCGGCGACCACGGCTTGGCTGATCGAGCGCGTGCAGCGCCCCACGCTGGTGCTGGAGCCGAACAAGACGCTGGCCGCGCAGATGGCCAACGAGCTGCGCGGGTTCTTCCCGGACAACGCCGTGGAGTACTTCGTCAGCTACTACGACTACTACCAGCCCGAGGCCTACGTCCCGCAGACCGACACCTACATCGAGAAGGACTCCTCGATCAACGAGGACGTCGAGCGGCTGCGCCACTCGGCCACCTCGAACCTGCTGAGCCGCCGCGACTGCGTGGTGGTCTCCTCGGTGTCGTGCATCTACGGCCTGGGCACGCCGCAGTCGTACCTGGACCGGTCCATCCCGCTGGAGGTCGGCGGCGAGATCGACCGGGACGTGTTCCTGCGCGCGCTGGTGGACGTGCAGTACAGCCGCAACGACATCGCCTTCGCCCGCGGCACCTTCCGGGTGCGCGGCGACACCGTGGAGATCATCCCCGCCTACGAGGAGCTGGCGGTGCGGGTGGAGTTCTTCGGCGACGAGATCGACCGGCTGCACTACCTGCACCCGATGACCGGTGAGATCGTGCGCGAGGTGCGGGAGCTGCGGATCTTCCCGGCCACCCACTACGTGGCGGGCCCGGACCGGATGGAGAAGGCCATCCACGGCATCGAGGCCGAGCTCGAGGAGCAGCTGGGCAAGCTGGAGAAGCAGAACAAGCTGCTGGAGGCCCAGCGGCTGCGGATGCGCACCCAGTACGACATCGAGATGATGCGCCAGGTCGGGTTCTGCTCCGGCATCGAGAACTACTCGCGGCACATCGACGACCGCGCCGCCGGGTCGGCTCCGGCCACCCTGATCGACTACTTCCCGGACGACTTCCTGCTGATCGTCGACGAGTCGCACGTGACGGTGCCGCAGATCGGCGGCATGTACGAGGGCGACGCCTCGCGCAAGCGGACGCTGGTCGAGCACGGCTTCCGGCTGCCCAGCGCGATGGACAACCGGCCGCTGACCTTCGAGGAGTTCTCCGACCGGATCGGCCAGACGGTGTACCTGTCGGCGACGCCGGGCCCCTACGAGATGGCGCAGGCGGGCGGCGAGTTCGTCGAGCAGGTGATCCGCCCGACCGGGCTGGTCGACCCCGAGGTGATCGTCAAGCCGACCGAGGGGCAGATCGACGACCTGGTGCACGAGATCCGGGAGCGCGCCGAGCGCGACGAGCGGGTGCTGGTCACCACGCTTACCAAGAAGATGGCCGAGGACCTCACCGACTACCTGCTGGAACTGGGCATCCGGGTGCGCTACCTGCACTCCGAGGTGGACACGCTGCGGCGCGTCGAGCTGCTGCGGCAGCTGCGCCTGGGCGAGTACGACGTGCTGGTCGGCATCAACCTGCTGCGCGAGGGCCTGGACCTGCCGGAGGTCTCCCTGGTGTCCATCCTGGACGCCGACAAGGAGGGCTTCCTGCGCTCCGGCACCAGCCTGGTGCAGACCATCGGTCGTGCCGCGCGCAACGTCTCCGGCCAGGTGCACATGTACGCCGACCGGATCACCGACTCGATGCAGCACGCCATCGACGAGACCAACCGGCGCCGCGCCAAGCAGATCGCCTACAACGAAGAGCGCGGCATCGACCCGCAGCCGCTGCGCAAGAAGATCGCCGACATCCTGGACCGGGTCTACACCGAGTCGGAGGACACCGAGGAGTCGGTGGCGGTGGGCGGTTCGGGCCGCAACGCCTCCCGCGGCAAGAAGCCGACCGGCGAGGCGGTGGCCAGCGCGGGTCTGCTGGACGACCGCGACATCAAGTCGATGCCGCGCGCGGAGCTGGCGGACCTGGTCCAGCAGCTCAACGACCAGATGATGAACGCGGCCCGCGAGCTCCAGTTCGAACTGGCGGCCCGCCTGCGCGACGAGATCCAGGACCTGAAGAAGGAGCTCCGGGGCATGGACGCGGCAGGCATCGAGTGATGGAGCGGACGGGCGGTGTGGTGAACACCGGAGGTGACCGGTCGTCGCGGCGGGCGGCCGGAATTCGGTGGTGAGCGGCGCTTCGCGGCTCTAGGGTCCGAGCCGTGGAGTTCGGCGGTGGCTGGGACAGCGCGGCGCGGCTGGTCGGCGGGCGGTGGGTCGAGCGGCGGCCGCGGCGGCCGGAAGTGGCAGTCCGGTTGCGGCGGGAAGCGCGGCTGATGCCGTGGTTGGCGCCCCGGCTGCCGTTGCCCGTCCCTGTTCCCGAAGTCGTCGCGGAGGAACCGCTCGTCGTCCGGCACCTCATCGTGCCCGGCGAACCGCACGAGCACCTGAACGCTGGGCACGGGCGCGTTCTCGGCCGCTTCCTGCGGTGCCTGCACGAGGTCTCGGTGCCCGATGCCGTGGCGCGCGGCGTTGCGCCCGCAGCGGACGCGGCAGCCGAGCTGGCCGGTGAGGTGGCGCGCTTCCGGGCCGAGGTGGTGCCGATGCTGGCGCTCGATGAGCAGCGTGCCGGGCTGGCGCTGCTCGATGCCGTGCGCGACTGCCCGCGGGACGTGCTCGTGCACGGTGACCTGGGGCCGGAGCACGTGCTGGCGGATGCTTCCGGGATCACCGGCGTGATCGATTTCGCCGATGCGGGCATCGGCGATCCGGCGCTGGACCTCGCGTGGGCGCTGCACGGTACGCCGACGGCGTTCGCCGATGCACTGGCCGCCGCCTACGGAGTGACCGATGACCAGCGCGAACGCGCTCTCCACTGGCACCGGCTCGGACCGTGGTACGAGGTCCTCCACGGCATCGACGCCGGCGATCCCGACCTGGTGCGCAGTGGTCTGGCAGGAACCGCGGCCCGGCTCGAAGGTGCACCGGCGGAACCGTGAGAACGGAGCGTCCGACAGGACCTGCCGGTCGCGGTGATCGCCTTCGACCGGCGCTGGGCACGGAGGAAGGCGGTGGTCGTCGACCTTTCTCGACATTCCTGGAAGTTTTCGGTTGACCTCTACCTTGGTCGATGTTTGATGCTTCTCGTGCGGCGCCGGCCGCGACCGGGGCGCTCCCGGACCGCTCCGAACGAGGAGAGCTGATCATGACCGAGGCAGTGACCCGGTGGGTCGAGCAGCACGCCCACCGCCTCAGCACGTCCGACCCCGGTGCTCCGCTGGCCGATCTCCGGCCGCTGGCCGCCATCGTGGGCGACGCCGAGGTCGTGGCCGTCGGTGCGTCGATCCGCCACTCCCGCGAGCTGTCCGTCCTCTCGCACCGGGTCGTCCGGTTCCTGGTGGAGGAGCAGGGTTTCCGCTCGTTCGCGCTGGAAGGGGACGACGCGTCGAGGCTCGGGCTCGACGAGCACATCAGGACCGGGGCGGGCGATCCGCGGGCGATGCTGGCCGAGGCGAGATCCTTCTGGCAGACCGGGGAGATCCTCGACGTCATCAGGTGGATGCGTTCGTTCAACCGGCGCAACCCCGGTGATCCGGTTCGCTTCGTCGGCGCGCTCGCGGAGTGGACGCCGTCGCTCGACGGGCTGGCCGGTATCGAGCAGGGCCTGGCCGAGGGCGTGATCCGCTGGCACGAGCGCACCGGCGACAAGATCGTCTACTGGGGCGGGCTCGCGCACACCGCCGTCGGCGATCCGCGGACCGTCTCGCCCTCGTCCCCGCCGCAGACGCACCGCAACGCGGGTGGCTACCTCCGCGAGCACTTCGGCGGCGACTACGTGTCCATCGGCCTGACCTTCCACCACGGCACCGCGCTCTACCAGATCCCGGCCCCGCCCGCGGAGTTCGCCGACGCGGCCCTGGGCGCCACCGGGCTGGACGCCTACCTCCTGGACCTGCGCGCCGACGGCCCGGCCCCGGTGCGGGACTGGCTCGACGCGCCGGCGAAGACGCGCCTGATCGGCCCCGAGTACGACGCCGCCGACGACGCGGCCCACCACCTCTCCGGCGGATCGCTCGCGGGCTGGTTCGACGCCGTGATCCACGCCCAGGAGATCACCCCGGTCAGCCCGCTGCGCGCGACTGCGTGACCGGCCCCGCGCTCCGCATCCACCCTTCCCGCAACCGAGGAGTCAGTTCCATGTCCGAGACCACCGTTCCCGAGACCTACCGCAAGGCCGTCGTCGCCCACGTGATGCTGGACGGGGCCGCCGAGGCGATCGCCTTCTACCGCACCGCGTTCGGCGCCGAGGAGCTCTTCCGCATCGCCGACGGGGACGGCAAGATCGTGCACGCGGAGATCAGCATCCAGGGCTCGACCATCATGCTGGGCGATGCCGAAGGCCCCGTCTTCGCGGCGCCGACCAGCATCGGCGGCACCACCGTGGGGCTGCACGTCTTCGTCGACGACGTCGACGCGCTCGCCGAGCGGGCCGTCGCGGCCGGAGCCGAACTGCTGCAGCCGCCCGCCGACCGGTTCCACGGCGACCGCACCGCCATCCTGCGCGATCCCCACGGGCACGTCTGGGTCCTGCTCACGCACGTTGAGGACGTGTCGCCGGAGGAGGTCGTCCGCCGGGCGCAGGAGTTCTTCGGCTGAGCGCGGCGGAACGGGCGCCTCCGGGGAAGTCCGGAGGCGCCCGTTCGGTCCTGGTGGGCTCAGGCGAAGGCGCTGTGGCCGGTGATGGACTTGCCGACGATCAGGGTGTTCATCTCGCGGGAGCCTTCGAAGGAGTACACCGCTTCGGCGTCGGAGAAGAACTTCGCGACCTCGTAGTCCAGGACGATCCCGTTGCCGCCGAACAGCTCTCGCGCCCAGGCCACCACCTCGCGCATCTTCGTCGTGGTGAACGCCTTGGCCAGCGCCGCCTGCTCCGCGCCGCCGCGGCCCTGCGCGACCAGCTCGTTGAGGCGGACAACGATGCCGAACATCGCGGTGATGTTGCCCAGCATCTTCACCAGGAGGTCCTGGATCATCTGGAACGCGGCGATCGGCTTGCCGAACTGGACCCGGTTCACCGCGTACTCGCGCGCCAGCTCGTAGGCGCGCACCGCCACGCCCAGCGCCTGCCAGGCCACGCCGCCGCGGGTCTTGGCCAGCACCTTGGCGGTGTCGCGGAAGCTGTTGATGTTCTGCAGCCGGTTGGCCTCCGGCACCCGGACGTCGGTGAGCACGATGTCGGCGTTCTGCACGGTGCGCAGTGCGATCTTGCCCTCGATCTTGCTCGTGGTGAAGCCCGGCGTGCCCTTCTCCACCACGAAGCCCTTGACCTGGCCGTCGGCCTCGTCGCGGGCCCACACCACGACCAGATCGGCGAACGTGCCGTTTCCGATCCAGCGCTTCGCGCCGTTGAGCACCCACTCATCGCCGTCGCGCCGCGCCGTGGTGCGCATGCCGCCCGCCACGTCGGAGCCGCCCTCGGGCTCGGTGAGGGCGAACGCGCCGATCTTGGACATGTCCGCCATGTCGGGGATCCAGCGGTCCCGCTGCTCCTGGTCGCCGCCGTTGTAGATGCTGCCCATCGCGAGTCCGGTGTGGACACCGGAAAACACCGCCAGGGACGGGTCGATCCGGTTCAGCTCCAGGCTCAGGAAGCCGGTGAACAGCGGGCTGCGCGACTTGCCGTCGCCGTACTCGGGGTACTGGTAACCGGCCAGGTGCAGCCGGGCGAACTTCGCCACGACCTCGAACGGGAACTCGGCCTTCTCCCACGCGTCGTTCGCGAGCGGCTTGATCTCCCGCTCCAGGTAGTCGCGGATCTCGGCGAGTTCGGCGCGCTCGGCATCGCTGAGCAGGTCGGCGAACCCGAAGAAGTCGGGGTTGGTGTTGACGGGCTTGGGCATTCCTCAGTCCTCAGTGGTCGTTCGGCAGCCCCCGGCGCCGGTGCCTCCGCAATTTCAATTGAAATTGGACGTGCAATTTCAATTGAAATTGCGGGAACGGGTGGCGGAGGCCGTGGTGCGGGTCGGGTTCAGCTCTGCTCGATGTCGTGCAGGGCCGCGTTGATCGCGTTCTGCTTGCGGTCGCGCAGTTCGGAGCGCTGCTCGTAGGCGGTGGGGCCCGAGCCGTAGGTGGTTTCGGTCTGGTCGGAGATCGCCGCGATGGCGTCCTCGGTCAGCTGCGGGTGGCCGAGGTCCTTCCAGCGCTCGGCCATGCCGATGCCGAGGTGGGCCATCATGTGCCGGATGCCGCCGGGACCGCCGCCGAGGTGGAAGCTCTCGAACGGGCCGACGGTCGCGTACCGGCCGCCCAGCGATGCCTTCATCACGGTGTCCAGCTCCTCGACGCTCACGACTCCGCGCAGCACCAAGGAGATCGACTCCTGCATGATCGCGCTCTGCAGGCGGTTGGCGACGAAGCCCGGGATCTCCTTGCGCAGCCGGACCGGGGTCTTGCCGAGAGCGCGGTAGAACTCCACCGCTGCCTCGACCACCGGCTCCGCGGTGCGCTCGCCCGGCACGATCTCCACCAGCGGCACGACCTGCGGCGGGTTGAACGGGTGCGCGATGAGCAGCCGCGCTGCCACGGCCCCGGGCAGTTCGGCGGCGATCGCGCTGGCGATGATGCCGGAGCTGGAGGAGGCCAGCACCGCGTTCTCCGGTGCGTGGCGGGCGATCTCGGCGAACAGCCGCTGCTTGAACTCCAGCCGCTCCGGGCCGTTCTCCTGCACCAGGTCCACGCCGGTCACCGCCTCGGCGAGATCCCCGGTCAGGTGGATGTGGTCGAGCAGCTCGTCCACGTCGGCGCCCGGGATGCCGGCGGCCAGCGACGGCATCGCCGCGCGCACCGCGTCGGCGAGGTCTTCGCGCGGGTCGGTGATGCGGACTTCGAGGCCGTTCGCGGCGAACAGCGCCGCCCAGGACAGCCCGATCGTCCCGGCGCCGACCACCGCGACTTTCGTCCACTGCGCACTCATGCGCTCTCCTCGATCAGTGTCGGTCGTTGAACTTGCTTCTTGGTCTTCGTTCTGAGACGCCGGAGGCGTTCAGTCCGCCGTCGGCGTTTCCCAGCGTTCGCCTGGCGAGGCGCCCCGACCGCCGTGCATCAGGCCGGAGGGCCGGCGGGCGCTGAGGTTCCGCTGCGCGAGCGAGTTCGCAGGCAGAGCTCTCAGGCCAGGTAGTCGTGCACGGGTTCGATGCCGCCCAGGGTCAGGTCGGTCAGGACGTGGCTGGCCGAGACGATCTCGCGCACCGGCAGGTCGGCCAGCGGGGCGAGCACGTGCTCGAACAGCTGCAGCCGCGCGGGACCGGTGTAGGCGGCCTTGACGGTGATGTCGGTGATCTGGCTGCGCACCAGTTCGCACACCCGCGGCCCGCGCGCACCGGGCACGATCTTGAGCATGTAGGTGGGCGCGGTGATCTGCGCTTCGGCCTCGGCCGGATCCAACGGGTGGTGCTTGTAGCCCATCGTCGCGGTGGCCACCCGCTCCGCGCCGTAGTCCAGAGTGCCCACCAGCGCGGCGTGGTCGACGCGCAGCGCCGGGGAACCCATCACCTTCGGGTAGGCGCTGGCCTCGCGCCCGGCCGCGGTGGCCGGGAAGTTGTCGAGGTACATGGCGTGCAGGTACTCGCCGCGCTCGTCGCCGAGGCGCACCGGGATCGCCTGCCCGGCCTCGACGTACGGGCCGAACGAGGTGACATCGCCCATCTTCATGACCTCGAAGCGCACCAGCGGTTCGTCGAACTCCAGCGGTTCGGGCACCACCGCCCGCAGCGCGTCGGCATCGGTGCGGTAGACGATGTTCAGGTACTCGCGGTCGGTGAACCGCACCGCGGCCGGGGCGTAGGCGGGGCTGGTCAGCGGTGTGGCCACGCTCCGCAGGATCTGTTCGCGGTTCATCGTCCCGTCCACTTCGGAGCGCGCTTCTCGGCGAAGGCGCGCACGCCCTCGGCGAAGTCCTCGGATTCGCGCAGCGCTCGCGCTTCCGCGCGTTGTGCGGAGAACGCCTCGGCGTCGGGCGCACCATCGGAGAGCCGGACCACCTTCTTGACCGCCGCCAGCGCCAGCGGCGCGTTCGCGGCGACCTCGGCGGCCAGCTGCAGGGCGGTGGTCACGGCCTCGCCGTCGTCCACGACGCGGTTGACCAGGCCCAGTTCGCGCGCCCGCTGCGCGTCGATGGCGCGGCCGGTCAGCAGCAGTTCCATCGCCAGGTGGTGCGGGATGCGCTTGGGCAGCCGGATGACCCCGCCGCCCCCGGCGATCAAGCCGCGCTTGACCTCGGGCAGCGCGAACCGCGCCCCGGTGGCGGCCACGATCAGGTCGCACGCCAGCGCGAGTTCGAACCCGCCGCCCATCGCGTAGCCCTCGACGGCGGCGATCAGCGGCTTGCGGGTCTCGGCCTCCGCGAGCCCCGCGAAGCCTCGGCCCGGCACCACCGGCGATTCGCCGCGAGCCGCTGCCTTGAGGTCCATGCCCGCGCAGAAGGTGCCCGCCGCGCCGGTGAGCACTCCCACGCTCAGCTCCGGATTGGCTTCGAGCTCGTCGACGGCGGCGGCGATGCCGGTGGCCACCGCGGTGTCGACGGCGTTGCGGGCCTGCGGGCGGTTGATGGTGATGACCAGCGCGGATCCGGCCGTCTCGGTCTGCACCGCGGTGTCCGGCGCGTTCATTCGCCCCTCCTGAGCTCGGTGCGGACTTCCTCGGTGTGCTGGCCGGGCAGCGGCGCGTGCCGCCGGATCGCGGCCGGGGTGGCGGAGAAGCTCACCGGCACGCCCACCACGCGGTAGCTGCCTTCGCTGGGGTGCTCGGCGACGTCGAGCAGGTGTCCGTCGCGCACGTAGGGGTCGTCGGCGGCCTCGTCGAGCTTGAGCACCGGGCCGACCGGGATGCTGTGCTTGCTGCACACCTCGATCCACTCGGCGGTGGTCAGGGCGGGCGTGACGGACTCGATCAGCTCGGCCAGCGCCTCGCCGTCGCGCCTGCCGTCCACGAACTCGCCCGCCAGCCGCGGGTCCTCGGCCAGGTCCGGGCGGCCGGCCGCGCAGAACAGGTCGCGGAAGTTCTGCGGGCTGTAGGGGATGATCATGGCCAGGCCGTCCTTGGTGGGCCGGGCGCGGTGGCCCTTGTTCATCGACAGCGCGAAGCCGGTCGGCCCCATCGGCGGCTCGTACAGGCGGCCCTGCAGGTGCTCGACCAGGTTGAACGCCAGCAGCGTGTCGGCCATCGGCACCTCGACGAGCTGGCCCTGCCCGGTGGCCCGCTGGTGCACCAGGGCGGCCAGCGCCGAGTAGGCGATGGTCAGCGCGGCGACCTTGTCGGCGAAGATGCTCGGCAGCACCACCGGCTGCCCGATGTCGCCGGAGCGCTGGGCCAGGTCCAGCAGTCCGGAGGCGGCCTGCACGGTCTCGTCGTAGGCGGCGAGACCGGCGCGGTCGGAGTCGGGGCGGAAGCCCTGCGCGTGCGCGTAGATCAGCTGCGGGTTCGCGGCGGCCAGGCTCTCGTAGTCCATGCCCAGGCGGCGCAGCGCGCCGATGCGCATGTTGGTGATCAGGACGTCCGCGGTGCCGATCAGCTCCAGGGCTTCGGCACGCTCCGCGTCGTCCTTGAGGTCCAGCCGGACGCTGCGCTTGTTCCGGTTCACGTTGAGGTTCAGCGGTGTCATGCCGGGGGTCCGGTGCAGCGTGCCGTGGCGCACGGTGTCCTTCGGCGACTCGATCTTGATCACGTCGGCGCCGAGGTCGCCGAGGATCTGGGCGGCGTAGGGGCCCATCACGACGGTGGCCATGTCGATCACGCGCACGCCCGCCAGCGGGCCGGTTGAGGTATCAGCAGAGGTCATTACCACTCCCGGGAACAGTTCCCGATGGATTAATTCGCTTCGCTAATTACGTTAGTCCGGCGGTCGGCGGGGATTCAATCGATGGGTGGCACCATTGCGCGAACAATGGCGTGACCGCAGCGGTCACGCCGCCAGTGCCAGCTTGGCCTCGTCGATCAGTCTCAGCAGGTCGGAGTGGGTTTCTGCGCGATCCCGCCGCCAGATCAGGCCGGTCGCCAGCGCCGGGTCGAAATCGGCGAAGGGGAGCACCACGGTGCTTTCCACGCGGTGCTTCTGCATTCCGCTCGCCGGATCCAGCATCGAAATGGAGAATGCCGACCCGTTCGCGACGAATTCACTCGTGCTGCCGTAATCGCCGGTGTTCAGCGTCATCCGGCGGTGGATCCCGGCGGCCCGCAGGCGCGCCTCCACCTCGTCGTAGTAGCTCGGCAGCATCCGCGGCGCCGGGCTCACGTAGGTGTGGTCGACCAGCTCGTGCAGCGAGACCGAGGTCCGGGAGCCGAACTCGGCGGCCGGCAGCACGGCGCCCAGCGGCTCGCGCATCACCTCGAACACCTCGATGCCCTCGGCGTGCACCGGCAGGTGCACCAGGGCCATCGCCAGCTCTCCGCGCTGCACCCCGATGAGCAGGTCGTCGCTGCCGCCCGGCCAGCGCTTGAGGTCGCACTCGGCCGCGCACCGCTGTTCGAAGGACCGCAGCCGGTCGCGCAGCGAGGAGTGCAGGCCGGGTGGGATGCCGACGTAGACGATCGCGCGCCGCGGGCTGGTCGCCTCGCGCAGCCGCCAGGGGATGTCGTCGAACCGGCCGAGCACGTCCTTGGCGATCGGCAGCAGAGCCGCTCCGGTGCTGGTCAGCCGGACGTGGTGGGAGTCGCGCTCGAACAGCGCCGAACCGAGGTCGCGCTCCAGGTCGCGAATGCGCTGGCTGAGCGGCGAGGTCGCCATGTGCAGCTGCCGCGCGGCCTTGGAGAACGACAGGTTCTCCGCGACGGCCACGAAGTACCGCAGGTGGAACATCTCCATGGCGTAGCTCAAGCTGTCGAGGCCGGACCGGACTGTGTAACCAGCCTATCACGCGCGAATGCCGTTGGCGCGCAACGGTTCTGGGTGAAACCGTGGCTCCGGGAGAGGGTTTCTCCATCGCCGAGGGTGATCGGCGCGCTGCGGACAGGTACCATCGACCAAGATCAACTCTGCGTGACTGTCAAGAGAGGATGGCTGGCCGAAAGTGTGATATTGCAACAGACCTTGTTACTCATGAGTCATAAATGTTGAAGTTTTATTGCGCTGCGTGACTGATCTTCCGTTTTGGGGTGATCGTCTCACCGTAAAGGTGGTACCCCGTATGAACTAAAGAGGGTATTTTTGCCACCACTGTTCGACATTGGACGGATGCATCAGGTTGTCGTGGAACGGAGCTAGTGCATGAACGCCGCCCAGTCGCTTCGCGGGTGCCCTCGTGGGCGTCGCCGCGGTCGCGTCGGGGCTGCACGAACTCCGGCGGGCGAGGTGGCCGCACCTGCCACCGCTGCCGCCCGCACCGCGGTGCACCTGCTTGCGCCGGTCGGCCCGAAGTCGGGGCCGCCGGCACCCCACGTTGGTCAGGAGCCAGCGACCGCTTCGCGTGGAGTCGCCTTTCCGCCGTAGAAAGACTCGCACCCCACCTGCCGGAACGCCCCGGCAGGAGATCTCGCGCGCCCTGACCGTCCCGCCTCCGGCAGCACCCGCCGGTTCTGCGGTCCGGGCGCCACCATCGCGCGCGGCGGTCCGCACAGGAGGGACGTATGGAACCAACCGATCACAGCGACACAACCCCGGACCGGGTGTCGCACCTGCTGGAATTCCTGCGCAGGTACAGCAGGCAGCGGCTCGACTCGCGGCGCATGGACGAGCGGCGCGCCTTCCCGACCTCGCTGATCCCGGACTTGGCCGCCCACGGGCTGTTCGGCCTGCAGATAGCCGAGGAGCACGGCGGGCTGGGCCTCTCCCACTCCGACTTCCTGCGCGTGATCACCCAGCTGGGCGCGATCGACGCGAACCTGTTCGTCCTCCTCGGCGTGCACAACACCCTCGGTGTCCCACCGGTCGCGCACTACGCCGCGGAGCACGTGAAGAGCGCGGTGCTGCCGGACGTGGCGCAGGGGCGGGCGCTGATCACCAGCGCGATCAGCGAGCCCGGTGCGGGGTCGAACGTCCGCGCCGTCCAAGCGCGCGCGGAGCGGTGGCCGGACGGTTCCTACGTGATCAACGGTTCCAAGCAGTGGATCAGCCTGGGCGCTGATGCCACCTACGTCAACGTGTTCGCCCGGCTCAGCGACGAGTACGGCCGGGACCTGGGCATCACCGGTTTCCTGGTCGACACCTCGACGCCGGGCTTCGTGGGCGGCCCGGAGGTCCTCACCCTCGGCCTGAAGGCGGTCCCGCAGAACAGCCTGGAGTTCCAGAGCCTGCGCGTGCCCGGCGACGCCCTGCTCGGCGGTGAGGGTGCCGGGCTGCTCGCGGCGAAGGAAGCGTTCATGCGCGGCCGGGTAACCCTGGCCGCGGGCGGCCTGGGTGCCATGATGCGCTCCCTGGAGCTCGCGGAGCGCTTCGCGCGGCGGCGGCAGGTGGCCACCGGGAACCTGGCGGAGAACGGCCGCATCCACCAGCTCTTCGCCGAATCGGTGGCCGCCACGCAGGCCGTCGAGGCGCTGGTGCGCTACATCGGCGCGCGGATGGACTCCGGCGAGCACGTCCCCGAGGAGCTCTTCTTCGCCGCGAAGATCACCGGCTGCGAGCTCATGTGGCAGGTGGTGGACCGCAGCGTCCAGCTGCTGGGCGCGCGCGGCTACGTCGACACCAACGTCCTCGGCCAGTTCTTCCGCGACTACCGGCTGCTGCGCATCTTCGAGGGTTCCACCGAGGCGATCACCGTCTACCTGGGGTCCCGGATGCTCGCCGCGCCGCAGCGCGTGCTGTCGCTGCTCGACGAGTTCGACGTGGCGCCGCACCTGCAGGAGCTCGCGGCCGGAGTCGCCAAGCTGGCCTCGGCCAAGACCGCGAACGTGCAGAGCCAGCACGTGCTGGCCAACGTCGTCGGCGAGCTGACCTGCTGGACGATCATGGCAGGCCTGACCGCGCAGTCGCAGCACCGCTCCGAGATGGCCCAGTACACCGCGGCCTGGTGCGAGCAGCAGCTGTCCGAGCGGTTACGCACGGCGGAGCAGGGAACACCGTTCGTGGAACTGCCCACTGTGGATGCGATCGCCCGGCACATCGGCGGCTACGACGACACCATCGGCGACGTGGAACAACGCCGCCCGGGCGACCAGAACGACCTGGACCTCCTGCTGCGCCGCCACTAGCGCTGCTGAAAACCCAGGTCCGCCCTGCGCGGCGGAACCTCAGCGGTCGCCTGGACCGCGAGCTGTCCTGGCCCAGGCGGCCGCTGAGAACCCGCGGCGGTGCGAGCGCCGCCAGCCAGGGCGAACACGACGAAAAGCCCCGGTGTTCAGCTGAACGCCGGGGCTTTTCCTGTGGTCGTGCTCAGTTCTGCCGCTCCCGCTCGTGGGTGTGGATCAGCTCCACGCCCTCGCTGGCCAGCGACTTGATGGCGTGCAGGCCGTCCCGGCCCCACGGCCGCGGCTCGCTGTCGATGACGCACAGCGTGCCGAGCGGGGTGCCGGTGCGGTCGATCAGCGGCGCACCCAGGTAGGAGCGGACGTTCATCCGGTCCACGATGTCGTTGCCCGCGAAGCGCGGGTAGTCGCAGACGTCCTCCAGCACCAGCGCCATGCCGCGCGCGATGACGTGCGGGCAGTAGCCGGTGTCCAGCGGTGCGGTGCGCATCTCCGGGCCGGCGGTGGCACCTTCGTCGGGCATCATCTGCGAGTACAGGCCGCCGACGTACTGGTGGGTCGCGCCGACGAAGTTGACCATCGCGTTGGGCACGCCGAGGGTCTTCGCGACCCGCTTGGCGAACGCCTCGAACTCGGGCTCCGGCTTCTCGCCCAGCCCGAGCTGGCGAAGCCTCGCTTGCCGCTCGGCACCGCGGTTGTCGACCGGGGTCAGATGCCGGTAGCCGGCTTCGTCGAAGGTCGTCATTGGGAACTCCGTTTCCAAATGGCGTCTATAGTGGACGGGCGGTCAGTACGTGCTCGGTCAGCTTCACCAGCACCGACGCCGCCGATCGCCGATCGCGCGCGTCGCAGAGCACCACCGGCACGTGCGGTTTGATGTCCAGCGCTTCGCGCACCTCCTCGGGCTGGTAGTGGAACCCGCCCTCGAAGTGGTTGACCGCGATGACGAACTCGATGCCGCGCGACTCGAAGAACTCCACCGCGGCGAAGCAGTCCTCCAGCCGCCGGGTGTCGGCCAGGACCACCGCGCCGAGCGCGCCGCGCACCAGGTCCTCCCACATGAACCAGAACCGCTCCTGGCCAGGGGTGCCGAACAGGAACAGCACGATGTTCTGCGGGTCGAACGTGATGCGCCCGAAGTCCATGGCGACGGTGGTCGTGGTCTTCTCCCCGACACCGGTCAGGTCATCGGTGCCGATGCTGGCGACGGTGAGGGTCTCCTCGGTGGTGAGCGGTTCGATCTCGCTGACCGACCGGACGAAAGTGGTCTTCCCGACGCCGAATCCGCCCGCGATCAGGAACTTGAACGCGGTCGGGAACAGCTCAGAGCTGTCGGAGACCATGCAGCAACGCCTCCAGTTGTTCTCGGTCCGGCATATCGGTGGGCACGCGCGTGGTGATGGCGCCCCAGTCGATGAGGTCGGACAGCAATACCTTCGTGACCACCGCGGGCTGGCGCAGGTGGGCGGAGACCTCGGCGACCGAGGTGGCGAACCGGCACAGCTCCAGCATCCTGGCGTGCGTCGGTTCCACCCGGTCAGGGGCGAGACGACCGGTCGACCGCACCAGCGACTGCAGTGACAGCGTCGCGGACGGCTTGGTCCGGCCGTTGGTGAGCGAGTACGGCCGCAGCAGGGGGCCGGCTTCGTTGTCCAGCCACATCTTCTCCGGAGGTCCCGACATCGTCACCTGCCCAGTTCGCCGACGCCCCGCGCGGCGGCCGGCTGCCGGGATGCGGTGGTCAGGTGCGCGGGCACCCGCTTGACGAGCTGGGCGATCTCGTAGCCCAGCACGGAGGCGTCGGCTTCCGGGGTGGCGAGCACGACGAGCACCGCGCCCTGGCCGGCGGCGGAGACGAAGAAGATCACGTCGTCGAACTCCGCCACCACCTGCCGGACGCCGCCGCCGGCACCGAAGCGGTAGCCGCCGTTGCGGGCCAGCGAGCACTGCGCGGCGGCCCAGGCGGCCAGCGCGTCGGCCTCGTCGGAATCCAGTCCGTGGTGGTATCGGCGCAGTCCGTCCGAGGAGGCCAGCAGGGCGCAGCGGGTGTGCGGAACCCGGCGCATCAGATCGGCGAGCAGCCAGCTCAGGTCGGATGCCGAGCCGGGCACGTCATTGGCCATCGGTAGAGAACTCCTTGGGATCAGTGCGGGGGAGGAGCGAGCGGGTCAGCCCGACTGGTCGTCGGGGCGTCGGTCGGCGACTCCGCCTTCGACGCCCTGACGGAAGGACGCCCACAAGCCTGGGTTTGGCCCGCCGCGCGGGGTGTCGTCGGTCCGCGGACCGCCGGCGAGCTCCGGTGCGACGTAGCTCTTCGTTCGATCGCGCCGCGGCAGCGGCGGCCGCTTCTCGTCGATGAGCACCTTCTCTCCGGGGAACTGCCCGGTGGGGGTCGGCTCGCTCGGGAGCTGCGTTCTGGGGAACTGCATGGTCGTGTCCGAGGAGCTCGGCTTCTCCGCCGGGACGACTCCGGTGTGCCGCCCGTAGGACGGCGCCGAATTCCCGTTGGAACCGCCGGACATGCTCTCGACGGGAGCGCGGTGCACGCCGCGTCGAGTGCCGTTCTCGGGTGCGTGGACCGGCTCGGGCGGGGCGGGCCACGCCTCGATCCGCTCCTGCCTGATCGCCGGCTCCGGCTTGGCGGCCGGTTCGGGTGCGACCGGCTCGGGCGCGGCGACCGGTTCCGGCCTGGCCACCGGCTCCTGCCTGGGCGGCGGTTCCGGTGCGGCCACCGGCTCCGGCGCGGCGGCCGGTTCCGGCTGGGGAGCCGGTTCCGGTGCCACGATGGCGTCCACGGGGGACCGCTCCGGCTCCCCGTCCTCGACCTCGCCGAGCAGCTTGTTCGGGATCACCACGTGGGCGTCGGTGCCGCCGTACATGTTGTTCTCGAGCTCGACGGCGACCTGGTGCCGCTGGCCGATCTGGGCGACCACGTACAGCCCGATCCGGCCGTCCTTGAGCCGCTCGTCGCGGTCCACGGTGCCGGGGTTGGCGAGCAGCTCGTTGAGCTGGGTGCGGTCGGCCGGGCTCATGCCCAGCCCGCGGTCGCGGATGTCGATCGCCATGCCCGCGGTGACCCGCTGGGTGCTCACCGTGACCTGGGTGTCGGGTTCGGAGAACGAGGTCGCGTTCTCGACGAGCTCGGCGACCAGGTGGATGACGTCGGCGACCGCGTGCCCGTGCAGCGTGCCGTCGACCGGCGGGATCACCTTGACCCGGGCGTAGTGCTCGACCTCGGCGACCGCCGAGCGCAGCACGGTGTACATCGCGACCGGCTGGCTCCACTGGCGCCGCGGCATCGAACCGCCGAGCACCGCGAGGCTCTCCGCCTGCCTGCGGACGCCGGTGACCAGGTGGTCGACGGCGAACAGGCCCTTGAGCAGGTCCGGGTCCTCGACGCGCTGCTCGAGGTCGTCGAGCCGCTGGATGGCGCGGTGCGCCAGCGACTGCACCCGGCGGGCGATGTTGGCGAACACCGCGACGCTCGGGTCGACGGCCGCCCCGCTCTCGGTGAACTGCTGCATGCGGACCACGGCGAACTCGGCGGCGGCCTGCGCCTGCCGGATCTCGTAGGAGAGCAGCTCGAAGGGGTCGCTGCTCGCGCCGGGCTCACCGGTGGGCCACCTCGGCGCGGGCTGGTCGCCGGCCTGGACGCGCTCCACCAGCTGGGGAAGTTCTTCCCGGCCCTGGGCGATCTCCTTGCGCAGGGTCTCGATCCACTGCCGCTCGCGGCGCGCGTTGTCGATGAGGGAGCGCTGCGCGTCCTTGGAGGAGTCCTCGGAGCGCTCGTTGAGCTCGGTGGCGGTGGCGGTCGCCTTGCGGAATCCTATGAGGAGAACGGCTATGCAGCCGATCCCTCCGACCCCGAGCGCTGCGTAGCGCAGCTCGACGGGCGTGTCCAGGGCCAGCACCACGGCCACGGCGATGCCCAGCAGGGCCACCACCACCAGCGGGAGCATGACCAGTCGCTGCAGCTCGGGCCGCAGGTCTTCATCCGCGTCGGACGTCGACGCGGGTAACCGCTCGGGCTCCGATGCGGCTAAAGGGAACTCAGACATCAGCGTCCTTGGTCGGGGGAGACGGCGACGGGTGCGCGAAGCACCGGGGGTCGGGGGCGTCACCGCGGGACTACTGGTGTTTCACTTGTTGATCAACTCATCACCGGGGTGATCCTAGCGACCCTAGTGGAGAATCAGTAGCGAGGGTGTTGACCTTCGGAAACGCTTGAATTAAGCCCGCAACGGGCGATGACGTGCGCGAAGTGCCCGCGCGTCGGCCCGATCCGGTCCGCGCTGGGCGATTTCGGGCGGGATCGGTCCAGTGGTCGCCCACCGCGCGATCCCGCCCGTCCGGAGCGTCGGGCTGACCTGTGCGAACGGCTCTCCTCTAGCATCCGAACGCGATCTTGAGGTCGTCCGTTCGGGTGATTCTTGTGACGGCGGACACTCCGGGCCGCCGGTCAGCTGGTGATGTCCTTGCGCTGGAAGCGCCAGATCGCCAGCACGGTGAACACCATCGCGTAGGCCAGCGCGGAGAACGCCCCGTGCGCGACGTCGGTCCAGTCGGCCTCGGCGCCGAGCAGGTCGGCGTAAGCGGTCGAGTAGTGCGTCGGCAGGTAGGCGCGCAGGCTCCCGAGCGCGTTGATCTGGTCCAGGATCTCGGACAGGATCGACACCACGACCGCGCCGCCGACCGCGCCGAGCGGCGCGTCGGTGCTCACGCTGAGCAGCAGCGCGAGACCGGCGATCCAGGTCAGGTGCACGGCCAGGTAAGCGGTGGCCGCGGCCAGGCTCACCAGCCCGGCCGGGAACGGCACCGCCTCGCCGGTGATCGTCACCAGGTTCCCGGTGCCGTACCACAGCACGCCGACGCCCAGCGCCATCGCGGTCAGCAGCACCAGCCCGAAGACCGAGAGCAGCCCGGCGACGATCGCCTTCTGCCGGAGCATCCGGACGCGCGGGACCGGCGCAGCCAGCAGGTACTTCAGGCTCGACCACGAGGATTCGCTGGCCACCGTGTCGCCGAAGAACAGCGCGACCACCACGACCAGCAGGAAGCCGGTCGAGACGAACAGGGTGAACACGGTGAAGTTCAGCCCGCTCTGGGTGGCCATGTCGGCCAGCGTCCGCCCGCGCCCGCCCGCGTCGCCGATCTCGAACGACAGCAGCAGCAACACCGGCAGCACGACCAGGAAGCCCAGCGTCAGCCGGGTGCGGCGGCGGCGCAGCTGGCGGATCAGCTCCACCCGCACCGGCAGCGTCCGCCGCGCCCGGTAGCCCTCGATGCCGCCGTCCGGCTGCGCCGGGTGGCTGCGCCCCGAGAGCACCAGCGCGGTTTCGGTGGTGTCCAGCTTGCCGACCTTCGGGGGCTCGCTGAACCGCGGCTCGTCGGTCACCTGCTCTCCTCTCCGACCAGCTGCAGGAAGGCGTCCTCCAGGCGTCGCCGCGGCCCGACCTGGTGCACCGAGATCCCGGAGTCCACCAGCACGTTGACCGCCACGGCGGCCTTGTGCCCGGACAGGTCGGCGTGCACCAGGTCGCCGTCGACCTCCACCTGGCCCAGCCCTTCGATCGTGCGCAGCGCCGCGGCGGCCTGCTGCGGCTCGTCGACCCGGAACGTCGCCGCGCCGTCGACCGCCACGACGTCGGCCACGCTGCCGGTGGTCACCAGCCGGCCGTTGTGCATCACGACCACGTGGGTGCAGGTCTGCTCGACCTCGGCGAGCAGGTGGCTGGAGACCAGCACCGACCGCCCGGTGGCGGCGTAGCGGCGCAGGATCTCGCGCATCTGGTGGATCTGCGGCGGGTCCAGCCCGTTGGTCGGCTCGTCGAGCACCAGCAGCTCGGGCAGCCCGAGCATCGCCTGCGCGATCGCCAGCCGCTGCTTCATGCCCTGGCTGTAGCCGCGGACGCGGCGGTGCGCGGCGCTGCCCAGCCCGGCGATCTGCAGCACCTCGTCGAACCGGGCCTGCAGCATCGGGCGCCCGGTCGCCGCCCAGTAGTACCGCAGGTTGTCCACACCGGACAGATGAGGCAGGAAGCCGGGGGACTCCACCAGCGCGCCCACCCGGGACAGCACCGGCGCCCCGGGCACCAGCCGGTGGCCGAAGAGCCGGATCTGACCGGAGCTGGGCTGCAGCAGGCCGAGCATCATCCGCAGCGTGGTGGTCTTGCCCGCCCCGTTGGGGCCGAGCAGGCCGACGATCTGCCCGCGCTCGACCCGGATGGACAGGTCCTGCACGGCGGCGGGCTTGTCCGGGTAGGACTTCGTCAGCCCGGCGATCACCAGGGGCGTGTCGGCCAGCATCGGGTCGAGGTCGTCGCTGCTCTTGCGGCGGATCCGCGAGATCACCCACGCGATCAGCGCCAGCCCGGCGAGGCCCCCGATGCCCACCAGCGGAGCGGTCGGCACGGCGTCGGCGCTGCTGGTCGTCCCGCGCACCGACGGGATCGACACCGTCGCGTCGCCGGCCAGCCCGATCAGGTGCACGGCGGGTTCCTTCGGCACCGCGTAGGCCTGGTCGGTGGTCGTCACCGCCAGCTCCAGGCGGTGACCGGTCTCCAGCGGGTGCACCACGCCGGGCAGCGCCACGTCGACCTCGACCGGGCTGCCGTCCGGCGGCAGGTCCGTCACGTGCAGCGGGGCGACCGCGTTGCCGATCAAGGTGCGCTTCTGCTCGGCGTCGACGTCGTAGAGCTTGGCGAACAGCACCGCGCTGCCGGTGCTGGGCTGGCCCGGCACCGAGGCCACCGACAACCGCGTTCGCGGCGTGCCGGAGATCAGCAGCTGGCTCTCCAGCGGTTCGGTGCGGAACACCGCGGTCTGGCCGGGCAGGTCGCGCGCCAGCGACTGGCCGAGGCTGCCCGCGGCGTCGAGCACCTGCCCGGCGCCGGGCAGCGAGCTGGTCGTCGCCGGGCTGCCGCCGGGCGGGTTGACCACTTCGGTGGGCGATCCGCGCAGCGCCAGCGCGAAGCGCGGAACCCGCTCCTGGCCGCCCACGCCCGGGTAGGCGTCGGCGGTGACGGTGCGGACCGGGATCTCGCCGTTGCGCTGCGGCCGCCCGGCGATGTCGAAGGCGAAGGCCGTGCCGGGATCGAGCCCCGGTTCGACGCCGCCGAGGTGGTGGGCGAACCAGTCGGCGATCTGCTGGCGCAGTTCGGGCCCGGGCTCACCGCCGTCGTGGCCGCCCGCGAACCAGATCGTCTTGACCGGCGTGCCCGCCGCGCTGATCTGCCGGGCGTTGGCATCGGCCTGGTCGAGGCCGAACAGGGTGTCCCGCTCGCCCTGCACCAGCAGCGTCGGCGCCTTGATCCGCGAGGTGACCGACTTCGGCGAGACCCGGTCGAGCAGGTCCAGCGTGGCCTGCCCGGCCCGCCCGGTCTGCGCCACCTCGCTGTAGGCGGCGCACACCTGGGCGGTGAAGTTCCCGCAGGTCAGCGACTGCTCCTGGAGGCTGGTCGAGGTGCTCGGGGCGCCTCCGTTCGGCTGCGCGTCCGGCCGGGGTGCGCTCCCGGCGGCGAACAGCAGCCCGGCCCACGCCTGCTTGAGCACGCCGTGGTCGTTGAACGAGCCGCCCGCCGGGGTGGTGGCGGGGCCCGCCAGGCGGGCGGCGTTGTTGGGCAGCAGCGCCTGGCCGAGGTCGTTGTAGGTCATCACCGGGGCGATGACGTCGACCCGCGGGTCCTGGCCGGCCAGCAGCAGGCTCAGCGCGCCTCCGTAGGACGTGCCGGTGACGCCGACCTTCGGGTCGCCGTCGCTGTTGCGGGCGACCTCGGGCTGGCGGGCGAGCCAGTCGAGCAGCTGCTGGGCGTCCTTGACCTCGTAGTCGGGGTCGTTGAGCGCGATCTGGCCGGTGCTGCGGCCGAATCCGCGGGAGGAGTAGGTGAGCACCGTGAAGCCGCGCTGCACCAGTTCGTGCGCCTGCGCGGCGGTGTCGTCCTTGCTGCCGCCGAAGCCGTGCGCGAGCAGGATCGTCGGCGCCGGGGTCTCCTCCGGGGCGTAGAGGGTGACGTCGAGCTGGATCCGCTGGTCGTCGTCGGGGCCGTCCAGCACGTCCACCATCGCCTCGCGGGGAGGTTCCGGTGCGGTGCGGCGGGGTTGCTCGCCGGACCACAGGAGCGTGGTGAGCACCACCACGGCGATGCAGGACAGCGCGGCCAGCGCGAGGCGCGTGCGGCGGCGACGGGATGCGGACACGTTTTCGACAGTAGGGGAAGTGGGAGGCACCGGTTCGTATCCAGACGAGTGCGAAGACAAGAAGCTATGAACCAGAGACCAAACAGCAACCGGACACCTCGTCGTGCCCGCCGCCGGGTCGTCGCCGCATCCCCGCGTGCGACCGGGTGTCGGTGATCATAACGATGATCGGCCGCGGTGCAATGGCCGCTTCGGCCGCCGTCGGGGTGATGTGAGGGCGCTTCGCATTGCTGCCCGTGGACCTGCGCCGTACCGTCCGTGCGTGATGTTCGTTGCTCATGCGCACCCCGCCTGGTGTCGAGGCGCGCGGGTAAGTGACAATCTTGGCAAGTGGAGGGGAGTATTCCTTCGCGGCGGTGTCGTCATCACGGAACTTGCCTGGACAAGCCCGGTGCCGTCGACCGGCCTCAGCAGGCCGGTGGAAGAGACCTCCGGTCCCTTGGCGCGTGCCCTGAACCGGAGGTGATTCATGGGTGCCGACGTGACGTTGCTCGCCCAGCAGACGCAACGAGTGGTCGACAAACTCGATGTTCCGTGGTGGGTGTGGGCCGCCACGCTCGGCGGGTTGGCCCTGCTGCTGTTGCTCGACCTGGTGATCGTGGACCGCAAGCCGCACGAGGTCACCACGGGTGAAGCGGCCAAGTGGGTCGCCTTCTACGTCGCGTGCGCGATCCTGTTCGGCATCGGTGTCTGGATCTTCGGCGATTCGCACTTCGCCATCCAGTACTTCACCGGTTACATCACCGAGTACTCGCTCAGCATCGACAACCTGTTCATCTTCATGGTGATCATGTCGAGCTTCGCGGTGCCGTCCATCCACCAGCACCGCGTGCTGCTGATCGGCATCCTGCTGGCGCTGGTGATGCGCGGCATCTTCATCGCCGTCGGCGCCGCGCTGATCGCGCAGTTCGTCTGGATCTTCTTCATCTTCGGCGCGTTCCTGATCTGGACCGCCATCAGCATGGTGCGCAAGAAGGACGAGGACGAGGAGTACGGCGAGAACGCCGTGGTCCGCTGGGTCCGCAAGGTGTTCCCGGTGACCGACGAGTACCACGGTCACAAGTCGATCGTGAAGATCGACGGCAAGAAGTTCCTGACGCCGATGTTCGTGGTGATCGTCGCGATCGGCAGCGCCGACCTGCTGTTCGCGGTGGACTCGATCCCGGCGATCTTCGGCATCACCCAGGACCCGTTCCTGGTCTTCGCCGCCAACGCCTTCGCGCTGATGGGCCTGCGGCAGCTGTACTTCCTGCTCGGCGGCCTGGTGGACAAGCTGGTCTACCTGTCGGTGGGCCTGGCCGTGATCCTCGGGTTCATCGGCATCAAGCTGATCATCCACGCGTTCCACGAGTACCACCTGGTGCCGGAGTGGCTGGAGATCACCAACTGGATGTCGCTGGGCTTCATCGTGCTGGTCCTGGCCATCACGACCTGGGCCAGCCTGGCCAAGGCGAAGAAGAACGGCAGCGAGTCGGAGTCGGCGTCGGAGCAGGCCGAGAAGGCCTGACCGGTCGAGCGCAGGTGCCCGGGACTCCGCGGAGTCCCGGGCACTTTCGCATCGCGGATGCGGACAGCAGTTCGAGAACACCCGCGGACTCGCACCGCGGAGTGGGCCTGGAGAACGCCTCGTCAGTCCAGCAGGGTGTAGCTGAGTTCCTTGCACACCCTTCCCAGCGGCACGTCCAGTCCCGGGTGGCTCAGGGGCAGCAGGACGTCGGGGGAGTCCGGCAGCGCCGTGGCCGCCGGTGGGTCCCACAGGCACAGCGACGGGTTGCCCGCGTCCATCGAGGAGCGGTACCAGAGACCGTCGAGTTCCGGGTAGGCCGCGCGGATCCCGCGGGCCCAGGCCTGGGTGCGGAGCTTGGGGCCGGTGGCGATCGCCTGCGAGGCTCCCGCGCGGGTCGGCCACAGCCCGGTCAGGTCCAGCAGCCGCAGCGTCCGACGTGGACGGAACAGCACCAGCTGCGGGCCGCGGGTGCGGCGGTCCACTGTGGAAGTCGCCTGGAACACCTCTGCGATGCAGGTCTGCACCGACAGCGAGAAGTAGAGGACGCCGTGCTCGCGGGTGACCGTCGGCCCGCCCTGCGCGTTGGGCAGGTGCGGGTCGAAGCGGGCGTGCGGCAGCGGGCCGGCGTAGCGGAAGCTGTTCCACTGCTGGGGGTGGTTGCCCCCGGTGGTGAACACGCGCACCAGGCGAGTGCCGGCCGGCACCGCGATCACGTCTTCGGTGCGCCGGAGCATCGCCTGCAGCACTGCCGGCGCAGGCGGCTGGGGTAGCCGTGCCATGGACGTCCTGGAGTGGGGTCTCGAAGGGAGGGGGATCGCTCAGGCCGGGGTGCCGATGGTGGCGGCGAGCGCGGCCACCCGCTGCGGGTCGCCGCCTGCCAGCAGCCACTCGCGCGGGCTCGCGGGGCGGTCCCCGAGTTCGAGGTCCTCCTGCGGCGTCGTCATGAAGTTGGCCAGCACCAGCGCCGGCTGGTCCACGGGCATCAGCGCGAGCACGCCGTCCAGCCCGGGGAGCACGTCGGTGTCGGTGAACTGCCACGCGGGCAGCCGCCATCCGCCGCGGTCCTTCCAGCCGATCAGCCGTCGTTCGCTGATCCGGTGCCGGATCCGGCTGGTGTCCACCCCGATGCGCTCGGCGGCCTGGTTGACCGAGAGCGCGGTGTCGCGCAGCACGGCCTGTTCGGCGACGGTGCGCGCACGGGGGTCGGCTTCGGTCTCGCCGAGCGGCGTCAGGTCCAGCCCCGCCTCGCTCAGGGCGACCCGTTCCGCGTCGTTGAAGTGCGCGGCCGGGTCCCCCTGGGGCGAGGTGAGCTTCTTGGCTGCATCCTCGACCAGTGTCAGGAATTCGTTGGCGGTGACCTTTAAACCGGCACGTGCCAACACGGTCTCCAGCGCGGCTGACATGCCTCCAGGGTAGCGCTGTTCGCCGGAAATGTGTGCGCGAACGTGCGCCGGGTGCGAAAACTCACTTTTCGTAGCATGTGGATTGCGCACTGTGACGAGTGGGCGACTCCGGTCGGGTCGTGCGACCGCGTGGTCGTGGGCCGAATGCCCGACCGGAGCCGCCGCCGATTACGGCAGTGCGTCCAAATGCGCCCGAACCGGGTTGGAGAATCCGTTGCCGCTGCTGGCATCCCAGTTGATGGACCACGTCATGACGCCGCTGAGCTCGGGGCTCGGCTGGGCCGGTGTGTACTGTCCGCAGCCCTTCGCCGCGGTCAGGCACGTCAGCGCGTTGCCGATCACCGAAGGGTCGACGTAGCCGCTACCGGCCGCCGACGGCGCGGCGGGCAGGCCCAGCGAGACCTGGTCCGGCCGCAGCACTTCCAGCAGGTAGCACGCCTGTGCGGTGATGAAGTCGACCGAACCCTGGCTGTAGACGCCGCCGTCGCAGCCGTTCATCGAACCCGAGTTGTAGTACTGGGTGTGCACGACGGTGATGACGTCCTTGAGGTTGTTGATGAGCTGCATGTAGGACCCGCCGGGCTGCACGTCGAGCGTTTGCGGGGCCATGGTCAGCAGGAATCCGTCGCCCACCTTCGCGTGCAACTGCTGAACGGCACTGGTGGTGTTGGGAACGTTGAGGCCGTGCTCCAGGTCGATGTCCAACCCGTCGATGCCGTAATCGGTGAGAATTTTTCCAACCGAATCGACGAAGTTGGTCACGTTGGCAGGCGAGCTCAGGTCGACGTTGCCCAGTTCGCCGCCGATGGACAGCACGAACGACTTGCCCTCGGCCTTCTTCGCGGCGATGTCGGCCTTGAGCTGGTCGTCGGTGTAGCCACCGAGCGCGTCGGACAGCTTCGGGTCGACGTTGAAGGTGACCGCGCCGGGGCGGGCCGGGTCGGCGTTGGCGAATGCCAGTGCGATCAGGTCGTAGTTCGGCGAGATGTCGCTGACCTTGAGCGGTTTGGCGGCGTTGACGAAGTTCTGCCAGTAGCCGGTGAGCTGGTGCTTCGGCAGGGCCTGCGGTGCCGCGGCCGTGGCGGCGGCCGGTGCGAGCGCGAGTGCGGTCAGGGCCGCCGCGGCCAGGGTGGCCAGGCGTCTCATCATCGAGACCTCCGGGGGATCGGTGCCGGATGCGTCTTCGAAAAATGGACTAGACCAGCTGGCCGGTCAACGGTTTGGCGAGCTTGCGAAGCGCCGGGAGGGTTGACGCGGCCGGGCGCGGGTCGTTGACTGGACGTACCGACTGGTCGGTCTCAACGTGGGGCTCCGCGGCGGCGAGATCCTGACGAGGGGTCGAGGGAGAGGAAGGGTGCAGATGAGCAAGCGCTTCGACGGCCGGGTGGCGATCGTGACCGGCGCCAGCCGGGGCATCGGCCTGGCCATCGCCGAGCGGCTGGTGGCCGAGGGCGCGAAGGTGACCGTGACCGCGCGCAAGCCCGAGCCGCTGGCCGAGGCGGTCGCCGGGCTGGGCGGCGCCGAGCACGCGCTCGGGATCGCCGGGAAGGCCGACGACGCCGAGCACCGGGCCGAGGCGGTCGCCCGGACGGTCGAGGCGTTCGGCCGGGTGGACCTGCTGGTCAACAACACCGGGATCAACCCGGCCTACGGGCCGCTGCTCGACGTGGACCCCGCCGTCGCGCGCAAGTCGCTGGAGGTCAACGTGCTCGCCGCGCTGGCCTGGACCCAGCTGGTCCACCGGGCGTGGATGGCCGAGCACGGCGGTTCGGTGCTCAACGTGTCCTCTGTGGCCGGTGTGCGGCCGGCGCCCGGGATCGGCTTCTACGGGGCCACCAAGGCGATGCTGGCCTACATCACCAAGGACCTCGCGGTGGAGCTCGGCCCGAAGGTCCGGGTCAACGCCATCGCGCCGGCGGTGGTCAAGACGCAGTTCGCCACCGCGCTCTACGAGGGGCGCGAGGAAGAGGTGGCCGCGCAGTACCCGTTGCAGCGCCTGGGAGTTCCCTCCGACATCAGCGGTGCGGCGGCGTTCCTGCTCTCCGACGAGGCTTCCTGGATCACCGGGCAGGTCCTGGTGCTCGACGGCGGCGTGACGCTGAGGGGCGGTGTGTGAGGTGCGGCTCGACGGCTCGGCCGTGGTGATCACCGGTGCGGGCAACGGCATCGGCGCGGCGATGGCCCGCAAGTTCGCCGGGCTCGGGGCGAACGTCGTACTGGCCGATGTGGACGCCGAAGCCGTTCAGCGGGTGGCGGCGGAGGTCGGCGGCCTGGCCGTGCCGGGCGACGCCGCGAGCGAGGACGGGGTTCGCGCGCTGGTCGGCGCGGCGCTCGGCGAGCTCGGGCGCATCGACCTGTTCTGCGCCAACGCCGGGATCTCCCGCGGCGGCGGCCCGGAGGCCGACGAGTCGGCGTGGGCCGATTCCTGGGAGGTCAACGTGATGGCGCACGTCCGCGCGGCCCGCGCGGTGCTGCCGCACTGGCTGGAGCGCGGGCAGGGGCACTTCCTGGCCACGGTGTCGGCGGCCGGGCTGCTGACCATGCTGGACGCCGCGCCGTACTCGGTGACCAAGCACGCCGCGCTCGGCTTCGCCGAGTGGATGGCGATCACCTACGCGGACAAGGGCATCACCGTGCAGGCGCTGTGCCCGCAGGGCGTGCGCACGAACATGCTCGGCAGCAGCGGGAGCACCGGCAAGACGCTGCTCGACGACGGGGCGCTGGAACCCGAGCAGGTCGCCGACCTGGTCGCCGACTCGCTGGACGGCGGCGAGTTCCTGGTCCTGCCGCACCCGGAGGTCGCCGACTACTACGCGTTGCGCGCCGGTCAGCCGCAGCGGTGGCAGGCGGGCATGCGCAAGCTCCAGCGCAAGCTGGGCTGATCCCGCCGGTCCGCCGCGCGGCGGACCGGCGGCTCGATACGCTGAAAGCCTGTCGGCGAATGCCGTCCGCGTCCTGGGAAGCGGCGGCGGCCGCTTGCACCCACCTACGTAAGGTGACCACCGGCGGGTTCTGAGCGGTTTCCTGGCGAGGACGGCCCCTGCACCGTGCACTGGTCGTGCATCAGGAGGGGCAGCAGTCCGGGAAGCGCTCAGGCCCGCCGAGCGACCACACAACGCAACCACCAACAGGTTCTGAGCGGGACCGACAGGGGAGGTAGACATGGCGCGGGTGGCCAGCGGCCGCACCACTGCCGCGACGGCGGCGGGGGACGAGCCGGTCCCGCAGCGATTGCTCTCGGTGGCGACGCGGTTGTTCGCCGAGCAGGGCTACGAGCTGACCTCGGTGCAGCAGATCGTCGACGCCGCCGGCGTCACGAAGGGGGCGATGTACCACTACTTCGGCTCCAAGGACGACCTGCTCTACGAGATCTACGCGCGCGTCCTGCGCGTCCAGCACGCGCGGATGGAGAGCGCGGCGGCCGCCGACGCCCCGGTGCAGGAGCGGTTGCACGCGGTGGCCGCCGACGTGGTCGCCACCACGGCGGCCAACCTGGACGACACGAAGATCTTCTTCCGCTCCATGCACCTGCTGCACCCCGACAAGCAGGCCGAGGTCCGCGCGGAGCGCCGCCGCTACCACGAGCGGGTGTGCGCGCTGATCGAGGAGGGCCAGCGCGCCGGGGTGTTCCGGGCGGACAAGTCGCCGGACCTGGTGGTGGACTTCTTCTTCGGCGCGGTGCACCACCTGGGCACTTGGTTCCGCCAGGACGGCGAGCTCACCGGGCAGGACGTGGGGGAGCAGTTCGCCGACCTGCTGCTGGCCTCGCTGCGGCCCTGATCCCGGTACCGGTCAACGGTTTTCACCTTGACCGCGCGGTGCCGAGGTGCGAGATTCCCAGCAGTCGCGGAAGAACGCCGACGTTCCCGCTCCGGACTCTGGTGGTCAGATGAGCAGCTACGCGCAACGACCTTGGCTGGCCCACTACGGCGACCTCCCGGCGGATGTCGAAGCCGAGCACGGCACCGTCCTCGACCTGTTCCGGGCCGCGGTGTCCCGCGCTCCGGAAGCCGCGGCGATCCGCTACTTCGACGGCGAGCTCACCGTGGCCGAAGTGGACGCGGCCTCCGATGCGCTCGCGGTCGCGTTGCAGGACAACGGTTTCCGGCAGGGCGACCGGCTCGGCGTCTACGTGCAGAACGACCCCGCGTTCGTGATCGCCGTGGTGGCCGCGTGGAAGGCCGGGGGCGCCGCGGTGGTCATCAACCCGATGAACAAGGCGCGGGAGCTCACCTACCTGCTGGCCGATTCGGGCGCCACCGCGCTGCTGTGCCTGGACGAGCTGCACGACTCGGTCGCGCGCGAGGTCCTCGCCTCGGGTGCCACGCGGGTGTCGACCGTCATCACGTGCTCGGCGCAGGACTGGCGGCCCGGCGCGGCACCGCGGGCCGGCGGGGAAGCCCTGGACATGCTCGGAATCGTCGAGCGCAATGCCGGGCGCGAGCCGGTGGCCGAGCCGCCGTCGCCCGACGACGTCGCGGTGCTCACCTACACCTCGGGCACGACCGGTGAACCCAAGGGTGCGATGAACACCCACGCCGTGATCGCGTTCAACGCGCAGGCCTTCCGCGACTGGATGGGGCTGACCCCGGCCGACAGCGTGCTGGGCGTCGCACCGCTGTTCCACATCACCGGACTGGTCGGGCACTTCGCGCTGTCCCTGCTGGTGCCGTGCCCGCTGGTGCTGACCCACCGGTTCCAGCCCGAGGTGGTCCTGGAGGCGATCCGCAGGCACCGGCCCACCTTCACCATCGGCGCCATCACCGCGTTCATCGCCCTGGCCGCGGTGGACGGCGTGTCGCCGGCGGACTTCCGGTCGTTCCGGCTGGTCTACTCCGGCGGCGCGCCGGTGCCGCCAGCGGTCAACCAGCGGTTCCTGGAGCGCACCGGCCACTACGTCCACAACGCCTACGGCCTGACCGAGACGACCTCGATCACCCACCTCGTGCCCCCGGGCGCGCGGGCGCCGGTGGATCCCACCTCCGGCGCGCTGTCGATCGGCCTGCCGATCTTCAACACGGTGGCGCGGATCCTCGACGACGAGGACGCGGAGGTCCCGGTGGGGCAGGTGGGCGAGATCGCGATCTCCGGCCCGCAGGTGGTGCCCGGGTACTGGGGCAAGCCCGAAGCGACGGCGGCGGCCCTGCCGAACGGCGAGCTGCGCACCGGCGACGTCGGCTTCATGGACGCCGACGGCTGGTTCTACGTGGTGGACCGCAAGAAGGACCTGATCAACGCGGCCGGTTACAAGGTGTGGCCGCGCGAAGTGGAGGACGTCCTCTACGAGCATCCGGCCGTGCTGGAAGCGGCGGTGGTGGGGGCGCCCGATCCGTACCGCGGCGAGACGGTCGAGGCCTTCGTCGCCCTGAAGCCGGGAGCGTCGGCGACGACGGACGACCTGCTGGCCCACTGCAGGAACCAGCTGGCGGCCTACAAGTACCCGCGCCGGATCGAACTGCTGCCGGAACTGCCCAAGACCTCGACCGGGAAGATCCTCCGCCGCGCTCTGCGCGACCGCTAGCCGCTCAGCCCAGCTTCGCGACCACGGCTTCCGCGACGGCCTTGGCGCTGCCCGGGTTCTGACCGGTGATCAGGGTGCCGTCCTCGACGACGTGGGTTTCGAACGGCACGGCGGCGGTGGAGTAGTGCGCGCCGCGCTCGACCAGCTCGTCCTGCAGGCTGTAGGGCACCACCTGCTCGCGCTTGGCCAGTTCCTCCTCCGGCCAGGAGAACCCGGTGACGTTCCGCCCGCTGACCAGGTGCTCGCCGCTGCCGAGCTTGGCGCTGAGCAGCCCGCACGCTCCGTGGCAGACCGATGAGACGACCTTGCCGGACTCGTGGAACTCGCGGAGCAGCGCGGCCAGCCGCTCGCTGCGCGGGAAGTCGAACATCACTCCGTGCCCGCCGGTGAGGTAGATGGCGTCGTAGTCGGCGGCGTCCACCTCGGCCACGGAGGGGGTGTCGCGCAGCCGGTCCATGAACTCCCGGTCGGCGTAGCGCCGGTCGGTGCCGAGTTCGGCGAGCACGTCGTGGCTCAGGCTCTCCGGGTCGAGCGGGACGTACCCGCCGTCGATGCCGGCGATGGTGCAGCTGTGGCCCGCGCGTTCGGCGACGTCGTAGAAGTGGGTCAGCTCGCCGAGCCAGAGGCCGGTGCGGAATCCGGCCCGCTCGTACTCGCCGACGTTGGTCACGATGATCAGGATCCGCTTGGTCATGATCGGTGCTCCTCGCGGTCGTCTCGGCACCGTTGTGGCGCTACCACTGTCCCGTGCGGCGAGGCTCCCCGCAGCGATGTGAACGATCTTCGCTTCTTGCTGTGGCTTCAGTGTCGAGCGAAATAAATCCGAAGACGATTCGGGCCCGGCGGTACCGGTTCGCCGTGGAGGGTTGCGCCGCGCGTGGTCGGGGAGGTTCGCTACCGCTTGCCCTTCACGTCTGTCTCATCGCAGGAGCGAGCATGAGACCCCTTGTGCCGACCCCAGCCCTGCTCAACCGCACCTCAGAGGACCGTGATGCCGCCCGGCCGCAAGAAACCCCGCAACGCAAGATCGACCCCGCACGCGACCACCGCTGAAAAACGCGGAGAGGCGGGACTGAGAGGCGGTACAGCATGAGCGAAACCCGCGCCGGTCGGCCGCCGCGGCTCGACCGGGTGCTGAACCTGGTGGAACGGGTGGGCAACAAGCTGCCCGAGCCGTTCATCCTGTTCGGACTGCTGTTCCTGGCCGTGGTGGTGATCTCCACCGCGGTGGCCGCTTTCGGCGTCAGCGTGCGGATTCCCGGCGATGACGAGGTGACGCCGATCCGCGGTGCGCTCACCGGCGAGGGCCTGGAGTTCCTGTTCACCGAGATGGCGGAGAACTTCATCGGGTTCCCGCCGCTGGAAACGGTGGTCACGATCATGCTCGCGGTCGGCCTGGCCGAGCGCACCGGGCTGCTGACCGCGCTGATCCGGGTCGCCTTCGGCGGGGCGCCGCGCTGGGTGCTGCCCTACGCGGTCGGGCTGGTGGGCATCGCGGCCAGCGTGATGGCGGACTCCTCGATGATCATCGTCCCGCCGCTGGCGGCGCTGGTGTTCAAGGCGGCCGGGCGGCACCCGGTGGCCGGGCTGCTGGGCGGGTTCGCCGCGGTGGGCGCGGGCTACTCGACCTCGCCGCTGGTGACCAGCCTGGACGCGCTGTTCGCCGGGATCAGCAACAAGGTCGCCGAGACCCTGCCGGATCCCGGCGCGGTGGTCACGCCGGTGTCCAACTACTACTTCAACCTGGCCTCCTCGATCGTGCTCGGCCTGCTCGCCGGGCTGCTGATCGACAAGGTCATCGAGCCGCGGCTGGTGCGCACCGGAGTGCCGCGCGAGGAGTCCGAGGCGGCGCCCTCGGTCAAGGCCGAGCTCGAACCGGCGGAGCGCCGCGGCCTGGTCCGCGCCGGGGTGGCGTTCCTGCTCACCGCCGCCGGGGTGCTGCTGCTGGTGGTGTGGCCGGATTCGCCGCTGCGCAACGAGGCGGGCGGTTTCCTGCCGAAGTCGCCGCTGCTGGACTCGGTGACCACGCTGATCTTCCTGGGCTTCGGGGTGCCGGCGATCGTCTACGGCGCGCGGGTGGGCGTGGTGCGGCGGGCCGCCGACGTGCCCAAGCTGATGGCCGAGGCGATCCGGGAGCTGGCCGGGTTCCTGGTGCTGGCGTTCATGCTCGGCCAGTTCATCGCGCTGTTCAACTGGACGAACCTCGGTGCGTGGGTGGCGGTTTCGGGCGCCGAGCTGCTGCGCGCGATCGGTCTGGACGGCTATCCGGCGTTCCTCGGGTTCATGGTGCTGGCCTCGGTGCTGAACCTGTTCATCATCTCCGGGTCGAGCCTGTGGACGCTGATGGCGTCGGTGTTCGTGCCGATGTTCGTGCTGCTGGGCTTCGAACCGGGCTTCGCGCAGGCGGCGTTCCGGGTGGGCGACTCGGCGACCCAGATCATGACGCCGCTGAACCCGTACATGATCATCATCCTGGGTTACCTGCGCCGCTACGAACCGTCGGCGGGCATGGGCACCCTGGTGGCCCGCATGACGCCGTTCGTGGTCCCGTTCTGGCTGGTCTGGGCGCTGATCCTGACGGTCTTCTACTTCGCCGACCTGCCCCTGGGCCCCGGCACGGGCATCCGCATCACCCCGTGAGGCGTCGACTTCGCGCGAAAGCGACCGTCACCCGGGTGAACGTCGATTCTGTACGAGATCGACGCCACTCCGGGTGACGGTCGAGGTCAGAAGACGACGCGGGTGAGGCCTTCGGCCACGCAGGCCGGTTTGGCGGCGCCTTCGATCTCGATGGTGGACCGGATCGTCAGCTGGACCCCGCCCTGGACCTCGGTGACGTCGGCCAGTTCCGCGACGGAGCGGATGCGGGCGCCGACCGGCACCGGGCTGGGGAAGCGGACCTTGTTCAGGCCGTAGTTGATCCCCATCTTCGCGCCCTCGAACCGGTAGTTCTGGGAGTTCAGCTTCGACAGCAGGCTCAGGGTGAGGAACCCGTGCGCGATGGGCGCGCCGAACGGCCCCTGCTCCGCCCGTGCCACGTCGACGTGGATCCACTGGTGGTCCAGGGTGGCGTCGGCGAACTGGTTCACCTGCTCCTGGGTGATGGTCAGCCACTCGCTGGTGCCGAGCGGTTCGCCCTTGGCGGCGACGATCTCTTCCTTGCTCGTGAACACGCGCACTGCGGGAACCTCCTGTGGGGACGTGGGTCGTGAGTGCGTAGCAGTTTCGAACACTGCTACGCACTCGCGACCACTACGGGGTGGGCAGGTCGGCGAGTTCGCCGATGCGGCTGCGGTGGGTCTCGGCGATGCCGAAGGCGAGCTGGGAGCTCTTGGCGCGGCCCAGGTAGAGGTGGGCGGGGTGCTCCCAGGTCATGCCGATGCCGCCGTGCAGCTGGAGGTGCTCCTCGGCGGCCAGCACCACCAGGTCCGAGCAGTGCGCTTGGGCGATGGCCACCGCGAGCTCCGGCTCGGTGTCCCGCGCCAGCGCGTCCGCGGCGTTGCGAGCGACCGCGCGCCCCGAGCTGACTCCCACCCACAGGTCGGCGAGCCGGTGCTTGACGGCCTGGAACGAGCCGATCTGCCTGCCGAACTGGTAGCGGGTCTTCGCGTAGTCCACTGTGGAGTCCAGGCAGTGCTGCGCGAGCCCGACCTGCTCGGAGGCCAGCATCCCGGCCGCGGTCAGCAGCGCCTGGCGCAGCGCGCGTTCGGCCTCGGCCCCGGAGGCCAGCCGCCTGCCGGGTGCGCCGTCCAGGTCGAGGGTGCCGAACCGCCTGGTGAGGTCCAGTGGCGTGGTCGGCGTCCGGGTGACCCCGGCTGCGGAGGTGTCCACCAGGTACAGCGCGGGACCGTCGGCATCGATCGCCGGGACCACGACGAGGTCGGCGACCTCCAGGTCCACCACCGCCGACACCGCGCCGGTCAGCGCCGCCCCGTCGGCCTTCACCGCCTGCGGGAACGGCGCCTGCGGCGGGGTGGTCAAGCCGACCGCGACGGTGCCGATCCGCGATCCGTCCGCGAGCTCCGACGGTGCCTCCGCGCAGGCCACCAGTGCCGCGGTGGCCAGCACGTTGCCCAGGAACGGCACCGGGGCGACCGCGCGACCGATCTCCTCGGCCACCACCGCCACCTCCCGGGCGCTCGCCCCGGCTCCGCCGAGTTCTTCGGGCACCAGCAGCGCCGCCAGGCCGAGCTCGCCGGCCAGGGCGCGCCAGAGCGCCAGGTCGTAGGGCTCGTCGGTCTCGCAGCGGGCCAGCACCGCGGTCCAGTCGCAGCGGTCGCGCAGCAGCCGCCGCACGGTGGCCCGCAGGTCTTCCTCCAGCTCGCTGTAGAGCAGGTCCGGCGCGCTCATCGCGGCAGCTCCTTCCACGGCCGGTCCTTGTCGGTGCGGATCTCCTGGGGCAGCCCAAGGATCCGCTCCGCGATGACGTTGCGCAGGATCTCGGTGGTGCCGCCCTCGATGGAGTTGCCCTTCGCCCGCAGGTACCGGAAACCGGCCCCGCGCTTGGTGAGCGAGGCGAAGTCGGGCTGGCGGAAGGTCCAGTCGTCGTAGGACAGCCCGGCCTCGCCCTGGAACTCCAGCTCGAAACCGGTGATCGCCTGGTTCTGCTCGGCGAAGGAGACCTTGACCGCCGAACCCTCCGGGCCCGGCTCGCCGATGGCCAGCTGCTGGCGCAGCCGGATGCTGGTCAGCCGCGTCGCCTCGGCGTCCACCCAGAGGCGCAGCAGCCGGTCGTGCAGGCCGTGGGTGCGCTTGTCCGGGTTGGCGCGCCAGGCCTCGGCGGCTTCGCCGATCATGCCGCCCTCGCGCGGCGGCGTGCGCCCGCCGATGGCCACCCGCTCGTTCATCAGGGTGCCCATGGCGACCTGCCAGCCCTGGCCGACCTCGCCGAGCCGCTGCGAGTCCGGGATCCGCACGCCGGTCAGGAACACCTCGTTGAACTCGGCCTCACCGGTGATCTGCCGCAGCGGGCGCACTTCCACGCCCGGTGCGGTCATGTCGCAGATGAAGTAGCTCAGGCCCTTGTGCTTGGGCTGGTCGGGATCGGAGCGGGCGACCAGGATCGCCCAGCGGGCCCGGTGCGCCAGCGACGTCCACACCTTCTGCCCGTCGACCACCCAGTCCTCGCCGTCGCGCACCGCCCGGGTGGACAGCGCGGCGAGGTCCGACCCGGCGCCCGGTTCGGAGAACAGCTGGCACCAGGTCTCCTCGCCGGTCCACAGCGGGCGCAGGTAGCGGCGACGCTGCTCGTCGGTGCCGAAGCGCAGGATGGTGGGCCCGGCCATGCCCAGGCCGATGACGTTGAGCTGGGGCTGGTTGTCCGGCGCGCCCGCCTCGGCGAACGCGGCGTCGACCTCGGCCTGCAGCTCCCGCGCGGCGCCGAGGCCGCCGAGCCCGGCGGGGAAGTGCACCCACGCCAGCCCGGCGTCGAAGCGCGCCCGCAGGAACTCCAGCCGGTCGGTGCGCTGCGGATCGTGCGCGGCGAGGAACTCCGCCACCCGGCCGCGGATCTCAGTGGCGTCGGCGGTCATGCCGTACCGCCTCTCCGGGTTTCTTCAGTGGTTGTTGCGTTTGGCGTCGTTCTCGCGTTCTGCGGTTTCTTGTGGCTGGGTTGCATCACGTTCCCCTTAGACGCGGTTGAGCTGGACTCCGGCCGACACGAGGGGTGTCATGCCTTCGGCCCGCCCGCCACGTAGATGACCTGGCCGGAGACGAATCCGGCGCGCTCGTCGAGGAAGAACGACACGGTGTTGGCGATGTCCTCGGGCTGGCCCACCCGGGCCACCGGGATGCTCGCCGCCGCGGCCTTGGTGAACTCCTCGAACTCCATGCCCACCCGCTCGGCGGTGGCCCTGGTCATGTCGGTGGCGATGAAACCGGGCGCGATGGCGTTGGCGGTGACGCCGTACTTGCCCAGCTCGATGGCCAGCGTCTTGGTCAGGCCCTGCAGACCGGCCTTCGCGGTGGAGTAGTTGGCCTGGCCGCGGTTGCCCAGCGCGGAGGTGCTGGAGAGGTTGACGATGCGGCCCCACTTGGCCTCGACCATGTGCTTCTGCACCGCGCGGCTCATCAGGAACGCGCCCCGCAGGTGCACGCCCATCACGGTGTCCCAGTCGTCCTCGGACATCTTGAACAGCATGTTGTCCCGGATGACGCCGGCGTTGTTGACCAGCGCGGTCGGCGCGCCGAGCTCGGCGGCGACGCGGTCCACCGCGGCCTGAACCTGCTCGGCGTCGCTGACGTCGCAACCGACGGCCAGCGCCTTGCCGCCTGCCGCCTCGATGGCGGAAACCGTTTCGGCGCAGTGCTTCTCGTCGAGGTCGATGACGGCGACGGCGAAGCCGTCCTCGGCCAGCCGCTTGGCGGTCGCCGCGCCGATCCCGCGGGCGGCACCGGTGACGATCGCGACTCGACTGTCTGCCATGGAATCTCCTTGTGCGTTGTGCTGCCGTACCAGAGGCTTTGCCGGATACAACGAGTATCGAGCGGAACGGTTGTTCTTCTGAAGCGGCGTGGCCGCTTGGCCCGTCCCCGGTGCTTGCGCCGCTGCGGGTTCTCAGGCGTTCGCTCGGGAGGACGGCCCCGACGTCGTGCACTGGCACACGAGTCGGGGGCCCCGGAGCGACCGCTGCCCGCACGCGGGATGAGCCCGGAGTCCATTCATCGTCAGCGGTACTTCTTCAGCTCGCGGCGGGCGAGGGAGCGGCGGTGCACCTCGTCGGGGCCGTCGACGATGTGCAGGGTGCGGGCGTGGGCGTAGAGGTTGGCCAGCGGGAACTCCTGGCTGACGCCACCGCCGCCGTGGGCCTGGATGGCGCGGTCGATGACCCAGGTGGCCATCTCCGGCACCGCCACCTTGATCGCCTGGATCTCGGTGTGCGCGCCGCGGTTGCCCACGGTGTCCATCAGCCACGCGGTCTTGAGCACCAGCAGCCGGGCCTGCTCGATCTTCACCCGCGATTCGGCGATCCAGTGCTGCACGATGCCCTGCTCGGCCAGCGGCTTGCCGAAGGCGACGCGCTCGCTGGTGCGGCGGCACATCAGCTCCAGGGCGCGCTCGGCCATCCCGATGGCGCGCATGCAGTGGTGGATGCGGCCCGGCCCGAGGCGGGCCTGGGCGATCGCGAAGCCCTCGCCCTCGCCCGCGATGACGTTGTCCACCGGCACCCGGACGTCCTCGAACACCACCTCGGCGTGGCCGCCGTGGTCGGCGTCGCTGTAGCCGAAGACGTGCATGCTGCGCTCGATCCGCACGCCCGGGGTGTCCTTGGGGACCAGCACCTGGCTCTGCTGGCGGTGCCGCTCGGCGTCCGGGTCGGTCTTGCCCATCACGATCAGGATTTCGCAGCGCGGGTTCATCGCGCCGGAGGAGAACCACTTGCGGCCGTTGATGACGTAGTGGTCGCCGTCGCGCTCGATGCGGGTGCCGATGTTGGTGGCGTCCGAGGAGGCGACGTCGGGTTCGGTCATGCAGAACGCGGAGCGGATCTCGCCCTCCAGCAGCGGTTTCAGCCACCGCTGCTTCTGCTGCTCGGTGCCGAACTGCGCGAGCACCTCCATGTTGCCGGTGTCCGGCGCGGAGCAGTTGGTGGCCTCCGGCGCGAGCCGCCCGGCGCGGCCCATGATCTCGGCCAGCGGCGCGTACTGCAGGTTGGTCAGCCCGGCGCCGTGCTCACCGGGCAGGAACAGGTTCCACAGGCCGCGCTCGCGGGCCTCGGCCTTGAGCTCGGCCATGATCGGCGGGTGCGCCGCCCACTCGTCCTCGGCCTCGGCGAGCTGCTGCAGGAACACCGGCTCGGCCGGGTAGACGTGGGAGTCCATGAAGTCCAGGAGCTGCTCGCGCAGTTCCTCGGTGCGTGCGTCGTAGCCGAAGTCCATTCAGTCCTCCTTGATGGCATGCATGAGTCGGGGATCCCGGGGCGAGCGGGCGTCTGAGGTTCCGCTGCCCGCCGCGCTACGCGGGATGAGTCCTCGGACCGTCCTGGAGAGTGGCGAGGCCCTGCGCGACGAGCGGGCTCACCAGGGCGCCGACGTGGTCGAAGCCCTCGCCGACGGTCTGGTCGTGGATGAAGCGGTAGTGGATGCCCTCCAGGATCACCGCGATCTTGAAGAAGCCGAACGCCACGTACCAGTCCAGTTCGGACAGGTCGGTGCCGCTGCGCTCGGCGTAGCGCGCCAGCAGCTGCTGGGCGGTGGGGAAGCCGTGCTCGGGGCCGATGCCCTTGGCGATCGGGTTGCGCTCGATGCCGCTGAAGCCCTCCCAGTACACCGCGAGCAGCCCGAGGTCGGTGAGCGGATCGCCGAGGGTGGCCATCTCCCAGTCCAGCACGGCGGCGATCCGCTGATCGTCGACGATCACGTTGTCCAGCCGGTAGTCGCCGTGCACGATGCCCGCGCGCGAGGTGGCGGGCAGGTTGCCGGCCAGCCGGGTGGCGAGCTCCTCGATGCCGTCGATGTCGCGGCTGCGGGAGGCGGCGAGCTGCTTGCTCCAGCGCCGCACCTGGCGTTCCAGGAAGCCCTGCGGGCGGCCGAAATCGCCCAGCCCGACCGATTCCGGGTCGATCGAGTGCAGGTCGGCGAGCACGTCCACCAGTTGCCAGGACAGGTCGACGCGCTGCTGCGCCGCCAGCTGCTCGGTCAGCCGCTGCGTGCGGTAGACGGTGCCGGGAACGTACTCCATGACGTAGAACGGGGCGCCGAGCACGCCGTCGTCCTGGCACAGCAGGTGGGTGCGCGGCACCGGCACGTCCGTCCCGGCCAGCGCGGACATCACCCGGAACTCGCGGCCCATGTCGTGCGCGGTGGCCAGCACGTGGCCCAGCGGCGGGCGGCGCACCACCCAGCGCTGCTGCCCGTCGCTGACCAGGTAGGTCAGGTTGGACCGTCCACCTTGGACGAGTTCGCCGGTCAGCGGCCCGGCCAGCAGCCCGGGCCGCTCGGCGTCGAGGTGGGCGCGCAGCCGGTCCAGGTCGAGGCCGGGCAGCGGTTCGGCGGTCATCGGGACTCCTTGCCTCGCGAGGTGACAGTGGTCAGGGCGCAGACCTGCGCGCGGGTCGCCGCGGGGTCGGTGTGCAGCACGGTGCGCATGCCCAGGCGCCGGGCGGCGTCGACGTTGGGTGCGCCGTCGTCGACGAACACCACCTGCTCGGCGGACAGCTCCAGCCTTTCCAGGGCCATGCGGTAGATCCTCGGGTCCGGTTTGCGCAGCCGCACCTCCGCCGAGATGACCGCGACGTCGAAGAGCCCGTCGAGCAGGTCCCACGGGTAGTCGTTGCCCCAGCTGTTGGACAGCAGCGCGGTGCGCACGCCGCCGGCGCGCAGATCGCGCACGAGGTCGAGCATGGCGGGCTCGCTGCGCATCCGGGCGAACATGCGCTGGAGCAGGCCCTCCGGCGCGACCGGTGATCCGTCGATCGAGCGCAGCCGCTGCGCCAGGGTGCGGTTGAAGTCCTCGGCGTCGAGCTCGCCGGTCTCCAGGCGGTGGATCGGGGTGCCGGGCGGTGCGTCGCGCGACAGCCACTCCTTGATCGCGGCGGAGAAGGTCTCCGGGCGGATGCCCTCCTGCTCGATCCAGCCGTGCAGGGCGGCGCGGCCGGAGGTGGTCAGCACTCCGCCGTAGTCGAAGATCACCGCCCGCGCCGGGCGGGTTGCGTCGCCGGAACCCATACCAGGACCGTACCGACTAGACGGTATGTAGCGCTAGAGGCCACGAGCGGTTCCACCGCGAGACGGCGGTGCGCGGTTCCGCGCGGCACCGGCGGCTGGGGTGGGGAGGTGTCGATTTCGTGCGGAGTTGACCACGCCCAGGTGCGGTGTCGCGCGGAACCGCCCGCGTGTCAGGGGCGGAAGCCGTGCCGGATGCGGGCTGCGCGGTCGAGGAACTCGGCCGGTGTCGTGGTGCTGAACTGGAGGTCGACGAACGCGTCCGCGACGCCCAGTCCGGCCAGCTCGTGCAGGTAGTCCACGAGCTGTTCGTCCGGGCCGGTGGTCTGGGCGTTGATGCGCACCGCGGTGGCGATCGGTCCGCGCCCGGCTCGCCGGGCTTCGTCGTCGATGTCGGCCATCGTCTTCCGCAGCGCTTCCACCGGCAGTGCCACGCCGAGCCAGCCGTCCGCGCGGCGGCCGATCCGGCGGAACGCCGCTGGAGACACTCCGCCCAGGTAGATCGGCACGTGACGCTGCGCCGGCTTGGGCTGGAAGTGGCCGGGGCTGATGGTCCAGAACTCGCCGCTGTGCTGCACCGGGTCGGCTGCCCAGAGCGCCGCGAGCACGTCCAGCGTCTCGTCCAGCCGCGCGCCGCGCTGCCGCCACGGCACCCCCACCGCGTCGTACTCGTCGCGCGACCAGCTCAGCCCGAACCCGGCGATGAGCCGCCCGCGGCTGAGCCGGTCGATCCCGGCGAGGCTGCGGGCCAGGTGGATCGGCGGGTGCAGCGGTGCGTTGAGCGTGCTGGTGCCCAGCAGCGGGCTCGTGGTGGCGTTGGCGGCCAGCGTCAGCACCAGCAGCGGGTCGAGGCCGCTGCGGAACTGCTCGGGCATGGCGCCGCCCGGATAGGGCGTGATCGGATCGGTGGCGGCGTGCACGCGTTCGCCCGCCCAGAGGCTTTCGAAGCCGAGCGCTTCGGCTTCGGCCGCCAGCTGCGGCACCAGGAGCGGGTCGGAGAACGGGCCGAACTGGGGGAGTGTCAGTCCAAGGCGCATGGGAGCCATGGTGTCGCTGCGGGATCTCCGCTGCCAAGCTCTGGTCGGAACGGGTGCACCGGGACCGGCGTTCGGACCAGCGAGCGCGCCATTGCCCCGGGTGAGCGTGCAACTACACCAATGGCAGGCCGGTTATCACTGCGGGTCGCGGCCGCGCGCGTTCCGGCTGCTGCGCCGAACCCGTTCGTCGCAACGTCATCCATCAGTACGGCGGTTGTGCGCGCATTGGTGGCCCACCGGGTGTGGCGCTCGGTGCGCACTGTTAATTGTGGGAACGAGCGGTGCGTTGACGCGGAGTTTACTCGGCAGTAAGTATTCGGGTCGCCGCGCGGCCCGCACCTTTTCGTTGCCGATTCTGCGAGGTGAGGCCAATGACGTCCCAATCCCGTGGCAGACGTGTCGCCACTGCTGCCGCCCTGACCGCAGCCGCTGCGCTTGCGTTCACACCGCAAGCCCTGGCTGCCGCGTTCGACGTCAACTTCGACTGCTCCGGTTCGTCCCCGGTGGGCGAGCAGCAGTTCAGCCTGCAGCAGGGCGCCGACGTCACGGCGCCGGCGACCGTCGCCCCCGGCGGCACGCTGGACATCGTGATCGACCCGGCGGTGAACACCGTTCCCTCCGAGGTCAACGGCTACACCGTCAAGCGGATCGAGGGCATGGACCTGAAGATCCCGATCCCGGCGAACTCCACGTTCGTCTCGGCCGACCTGGAAGGCGGTTCCGGCCTCGGCCCGAACCCGCCGACGATCAGCGTGGAGGGCAACATCGCCACGCTGCACCTGGACGGCCCGATCGCGGGTGGCTCGCAGTTCGAGCTGCCCACCGTGATCGCGCACCTCACCGCCGGTGACTCCGGCACGATCGAGACGAAGCTGCACGGCACCAGCCACGACGACCCGGGGCTGACCTTCACCGCGGTGGTCTCCTCCATCATCGGTGACACCAACGTGCCCTCGCGCTGCTTCCCCAACCCCAACCCGGTCCTGACGACGACGACGATCGGCTGATCCCGACGGCGGCGGGGCTCCGCGCCCCGCCGCCGTTTCCACCCTTCCCGTTGCGGTCGAGGGATTTCCGCGTCGGAGAAGCTCCGATCGGGCCGCTCGCCGCAGCGGCGGGGCTGCTTCCCTCCCGGCCTGCGCCGGTCGGTCTTCCGCCCGGAACGCCGCCATCGCACCGAATCCGGCCGAACGGCCGAAAAGCGCTCGGTCGCTGTGGGAGCCTCGACGCCTGGAACTTCGTCACAGTTGCTGTTTCGCGGCGAACTGGAGGAGAGACGGCGGAGAAGTTTCGGGTCGAACCCGAGCACCTGCGGGGCTACGCGGGCTTGTTGGAGCGCAACGCCCAGCACTTCCTGGCGATCCGCCAGCACGCCGAGACCAAGGGTTCCGACACCAGCGGGTTCACCGGGGTGCTGGCGCTGCTGCAGCCCGTGGTGATCGCGGTCGGCAAGCTGTACGGCGAAACCCTCGAGTTCGCCAACGAGCGGCTCACCGGGGTGTCGAACGCCGTCAAGGAGTCCGCCGAGGTCTACGAGAAGGACGACCAGGCCAACTCCGAGCGGATCAAGCAGGTCGAGTCGATCATGGGTGAGGCCACCAGCCTCGGGGGGCGCAAGTGAGCGGATACGCCGACACCCAGGATCCCGCCGCGGTGCTCAACGCCGCTGCCCAGAACCGGCCCGGGCTGCAGTCCACCAAGGAGCTCATCGAGGCAGCGGGCTGGAAGCTGCAAAGCGTCAACTGGGTCTACGAGAAGGTCACCGGCGAGAACCTCGTCGACTCGCTGATCAAGCCGCTGCTGGGCGACTTCGAGAAGATCGACGAGAACGCGGCCGCCTGGAACAACATCGCCAAGGCGCTCGACGCGGTGCGCAACAACCTCAACGCCGGGCTCCGGGAGCTGGAACCGCACTGGGAGGGCGAGGCCGCGCAGAACTTCGAGCAGCACATCAGCGTGGTGTGGACGGTCGGCATCGAGGCGGATTCGCAGGTCGCCAAGCTGATCGGCGACCGGTTCCAGAACACCGCCGACACCTGCCGGATGATGTGCAACACCGCGATGTCCCTGCTGGACATCCTGATCGGCCTGCTGATGGACGCCGCGATCAAGGCCGCTTTCCCGCCAGCCTGGGCCACCGTCGTGCTGATGGTCAAGAATGCCGTCGACATCGTCGACGCGATCCGGCGGATCATCATCCAGGTCCAGCAGATCATCGAGGGCGTCAAGTCGATGATCGATGGCATCGTGGGCATGGGAACGGCATTGATGAAGATCAAGGACGTCAACAACGTCAACGACGCCATGAACGTCCTCGACGAGACCCAGGACGCCAAGCAGAAGCTCGACGACGGCAAGAAGGCGGTCAAGACCGGTGCCGTCGGCGCGGTGATGGCCGGTGCCGGTGGCGCGTGGGCGGCTCGGGGCCTGAGCAAGGGCGCCGCCTCGATGCGGTCCGGCGGAACGAGCGGAACCACCGGAACCGGGGGAACCGGTGAAGGTGCCTGACGGCGTCGCGACGAGGGTGGGAAAGGACGCAACGAGTGTCGAGTCCGATTGACGATCCGCAGCTGCGCGCGCTCACCGAGCAGCTCGACGCTGCGCTGGCCGAGGGGCGGCGGGTCGCCGAGGAGGCGGCCCAGATCGGCAGGTACGCCCCGGCGTTCACCGACGAGGACCTCGCCGAGATCGAGCAGTTCGCGCGCAGCGACCAGGCCCCGCCCGAGCTGCGGGACCTGCAACGCCGCATCGACGCCGGTGAGCTGTCCGGGCAGGACGTCCGCGCCGGGCGGGTCGCGGACGACCCCGGCGTGCTGCGCGGGCTTTCCGCCGGCATGCCCGCGTTCGAGGAAGCGCACGCCCTGCTGCGCGAAGGCCACGACGTGGACGAGGTCATCGCATCCAGGGAACCGGCCCCGGAGCAGCCCGGCGCTTCGAGCACGCCACCGCGCCCCGCCGAGGCGAACTGGGACGATCCCGACGACTTCGGCAACGACAGCTGGATGCACCGGCCGGACCGGTGGTGACGGAACCTCGTCGGCGGCTGCTGCTGCCGGGATGTCTGCCGGTGGTGCTCAGCGCGTTGTTCGGCATCGCCGGAATCGGCGTGATCGTGGCCGGTTCGGTGTCCGGCACGGCGGTCGACCGCGCTGAGCCGCACAGCTGGACGGCCGGTGACGTGGTGCTGCAGTTCAACCGCTACGGAACCTGCGAGGTGGTGCCCGAATCGGGGGAGCCCCGGGTGGTCGAACCGCAGCGGCAGGTCGAGGAGCTCCAGGTGCAGCGCTGGTTCTCCGGAACCGCCGCGATCACCTGCGACCAGCCGGTGACCGCCTGGCAGGGCAGCGCGGCCGGGCTGCGGTCGTTCGTCTCGTCATCGGTGTTCGAGTACGGCCTGGCGACCCTGGTCGTGCTGCCGCTGCTGGGACTGGTGGTGCTGCTCGTCCGGCGCCGCGGTGCGCCGCGCTGATCAGCTCCGCCGCCGCGTGATCAGGTGCGCGGCCACACCGGCGACCAGCCCCCAGAACACCGAAGCGATGCCGAACACCGTCAATCCCGAGGCCGTCACCAGGAACGCGATCAGCGCCGCCGTGCGGCTGTCGGCGTCCTCGGTGGCCTTGGCCAGCGAACCGCCGATGGTGTCGAGCAGCCCGATCCCGGCCAGCGCGGTGATCAGCGCCAGCGGGAACGCCGCGATGAGACCGCCCAGCGTCGCGCCGAAGATCCCCAGCAGGACGTAGCAGACACCGGAGGCGATGCTCGCCTTGTAGCGCTGCGCCGGATCTTCGTGGGCGTCGCGGCCCATGCACAGCGCGGCGGTGATCGCCGCCAGGTTGATCCCGAAGCAGCCCAGCGGCGCGAGCACCACGTTCACCGCACCGGTCCAGGACAGCAGCGGTGACACCGGAGTCGAGTAGCCGTGCGTCCGCAGCGTGACCACGCCGGGCAGGTTCTGCGAGGTCGTGGTGATGACGAACAGCGGGATCGCGATGCTGATCGTGGTGTGCAGCGACCAGCTCGGCCACACCCACACCGGGGCGGCCAGCGCGATCTCGACCCCACCCAGCCGCAACGACCCCTGCGCGCCGGCGAGCGCGACGCCCACCACCAGGGCGATGAGCACCGCGTAGCGCGGCAGCAGGCGCTTGCCGAGCAGGTAGCCCGCCAGCATCGACGCGACCAGCCAGAACTGGTCCTGCATGGTGGTGAAGACGCCGATGCCGAACTGCAGCAGCACACCGCCGAGCAGGGCGGCGGCGATCGAGGCGGGGATCAGGTCCACCGCGCGCTCGAACAAACCGGTCAGCCCCACCACGACGGTCAGCGCTGCGGCCAGCAGGAACGCGCCGACGGCCTCGGACATCGAGACGCCGTGACCGCTCGTGGCCAGCAGGGCGGCGCCGGGCGTCGACCAGGCGAGCACGACCGGAGCCCGGTAGCGCAGCGACAGCGCGATCGAGGTGACGCCGATGCCCACGCCCAGCGCGAGGATCCAGGAGGCGATCTCGGCGGGTCCGGCGCCGAGCGCGCGAGCGGCCTGGAAGACGATGGCCGCTGAACTGACCACCCCGACCAGCGTCGTGATCCCACCGGCGACCAGAGTGGATGCCGATGCGGTGGGGAGCCGTTGACGCAACTGCACTTCGGACCGTCCGTTCTGTATATGGAACGACGCGATGCTAGGAGGAACGGTGGAGCTGGTCAAGGTGGTGGGGGGCAACCTGCGCGCGATCCGCACCGAGCGCGAGCTGTCGTTGTCGGAAACCGCGCGGCGAGCGGGGATCGGCAAGGCGACGCTCTCGGAGCTGGAGGCCGGACGTCGCAATCCGACGCTGGAAACCCTCTACGCGCTGGCCACGGTCCTCGGCGTTCCACTGGGGCGGCTGCTGGTCGCGGAACCGGAGCCCGGCGCGGAGCCCGCTGTGGTGGTCAACCGCGCCGGCGGCGCGGAGCTGTCCGGACAGGTGGTGGAGGTGCAGCTGATGGACCGGGTGGTCACCGGCGGCCAGCGGCAGGAGATCTACCGGCTGCGCGTGCGCGCGGGTTCCAAGTACGTCTCCGCCGCGCACCGGCCCCGCGTGGTCGAGCAGCTGCTGGTGCACTCCGGAACTCTGGTCACCGGCCCGGAATCGGCCCCCGAGACCCTCGGCCCCGGCGACTACATCCGCTTCGACGGCGGGGTGGACCACGTCTACCAGGCCCCGGCCGACGACGTCCTCGCGACGCTGGTGATGCGCTACCCGGCCCCGTCCTGAGCCCGCTGGGGGCGTTTCCGCTGGTCGGGTCTCGTGAGTGTTTTGTGGGGTTATAGCACCCCAAAACACTCACGGGCCATCACCTGCCAAAACCTTCGCGCGGCCCAGGCGTCAGCGTTGAGTCGTCTCCGGGTGCGCTTGGGCACGGTGCGGAGTGAGCGCTCACTTCGCCCTTGACGGAGTGAGTGCTCACTCCGTACGGTGGTCGGCATGGGTGAGACGACGCGGCGCAGGGCGCCGGGGATGAGTCCCGAAGAGCGCCGGGCGATGATCATCACGGTCGCGATTCCGCTGGTGGCCGAGTACGGCGCGGCGGTCACGACCAAGCAGGTGGCGCGGGCCGCCGGGATCGGGGAGGCGACCATCTTTCGGGTTTTCGAGGACAAGGACGAGCTGATCTCGGCGTGCATGGAAGAAGCGCTCCGCCCGGATCAGGTGACGCGGGAGATCGCCTCGATCTCGCTCGACGACCCGCTGGCCGACCGGTTGCGTGCCGCGGCGGATGCGCTGGCCGCGCACCTGGAGCGGATCGGCACGTTGGCCGGAGCGCTGCACGCCACCGGGCATCCGAGCGGTGCGCGCAACGCCATGGCGGGCAAGCTCCGGACGAAGCGCGCGAAACGGCCCGGGTCCGCGGAGCAAGGGTCTGAGTCCGCGGAGCAACGGCCCGGGCCCGCGGAGCGGGAGGGCGGGCACCAGGTTCGCGATGCGGTGGCCGAGCTGTTCGAACCGGAACGGGATTCGCTGCGGCTGCCGCCGGACAAGCTCACCGCGATGTTCCTGGGATTCCTGTACACGCGCGGGCGCATGGGCGGCGAATCCGCCGGGGTGGAGCCCGCCGAGCTCGTCGACCTGTTCCTGCACGGCGCGCTGGCGGAGGCGAAATGACCATCACCTTGAACCACACGATCGTCCCGGCCCGGGACAACGCGGCGGCGGCCGACTTCCTGGCCGGGATCCTCGGCCTGCGCCGCCTGCCGCCGGACGGTTTCGACGGGAAGTTCGCCCCGGTCGAGGTCAACGACTCGCTGACCCTGCAGTTCATGACGCTGCCGGGCGTCGAACCGCACCACCTCGCCTTCGACGTGGCGCCCGAGGACTTCGACGAGATCCTCTCCCGACTCCGGGAGGGCGGCGTCCCCTTCGGCAGCAGCCCGATGGAACCGGACAACGGGCGGGTCGACCACCCGCTGTGCCCCAGAGGCCTCTTCTTCTGCGACGAAACCGGAAACCTCTACGAAGTCATGTCCCCGGCCTGACCCGGGGCGGCCGACCGCCGCGATTTCAATGGAATTCGCACGTCTGATTTCAATGGAATTCGCACGTCTGATTTCAATGGAATTCGCACGTCTGATTTCAATGGAATTCGCACGACCGGAGATGCCGCGCAAAGGCGAAGGCCCCTCCAGGGCGGGGGACCGGAGGGGCCTTCGCAGCTACCGAACACCAAGCTGCTTTCGGGGAACAGCACCGGCTTCGGCATCGATCGGGTGAGATCGTTCGGCGGTGCGGGGCGCTGCGACCCCGCACCGGATCAGCTGTTGTCCTCCTTCAGCATGTCCGAGCACTTCTCACCGATTGCCATGGTGGTGATGTTCGGGTTCACCGCCACCAGGAACGGCATCGCCGAGGCGTCCGCGACGCGCAGGCCATGCACGCCCTTGACCCGCAGCCGCGCGTCCAGCGGCTTGGTCGGGTCGTCGTCGGCACCCATCGGCACCGAGGCCGCCGGGTGGTAGACGGTGTTGTGGGTGCGCTTGAGGTAGTCGGCGATCTCGTCGTCGGTGCGCACGTCCGGGCCGGGGAACAGCTCCGCGCCCGCCCACTCCTGCATCGCGGGCCGGGCCACGATCTCGCGGGCCAGCTTGATGCCCTCGGTCATCACCCGCATGTCGTGCGGGTCGGTGAAGTACCGCGGGTCGACCTTCGGCTTGTCCCGGAAGTCGCGGCTGCGCAGCCGCACCGTGCCGGTGGAGCGGGCGCGGGTGACGTTCGGGGTCAGGCAGAAGCTGTTCTCCGAGGTCGGGTAGCCCTGCCGCACGGTGTGCATGTCGAAGGGCACCGAACCGTAGTGGAACATCAGGTCCGGCCGGTCCAGCCCGGGCTCGGTGGTGGTGAAGATGCCGATCTCCCACCACTGCGTCGAGTCGGTGACCATCGGCTGCTTGGCGTCCCAGCTGATCACGCCCTCCGGGTGGTCCTGGAGGCTGGAGCCGACGCCGGGGGAGTCCACCAGCACGTCGATGCCGAACTCGCGCAGGTGCTCGCCCGGGCCGATGCCCGAGAGCATCAGCAGCTTCGGGGTGTCGATGGCACCTGCGGAGAGCACCACCTCGCGGCCGGCGGTGACCGTGCGGGTGTGGATCAGGTCGGCGTCCAGGTACTGCACGCCGGTGGCGCGGGTGCCGTTGAAGGTCACCTTCTTGGCCCACGCCTGGGTGCGGATCTCCAGGTTCGGCCGGTCCAGGTTCGGGTGCAGGTAGGACACCGAGGACGAGGAGCGGGTGCCGTCCTCGCGGGCGTTGATCTGGAACCAGTTGGCCCCGTGCACCACGGTCTTGCCGGAGTTGAACTCCGTGGTCGGGATGCCCTGCTGCTCGCAGGCCCGCAGCAGCGCGGCGCCGCACGGGTCCTCCGGCGGGACGCTGCGGATGGTCACCGGGCCGCTGCGGCCGTGGTGGTCACCCGGCCCGTCGTTGGTCTCCAGCCGCTTGTACAGCGGGAAGATGTCCTTGGCGCCCCACCCGGTGGCGCCCATCGACTCCCACTCGTCGAGGTCCTCGGCCGGCGCCCAGAACGCGATGCAGGAGTTGTGCGAGGAACAGCCGCCGAGCACTCGCGCCCGCGCGTGCCGCATGAAGGAGTTGCCGTTCTCCTGCGGCTCGATCAGGTAGTCCCAGTCGTAGCCGGACTCCAGCAGCGCCATCCAGCGCTTGAGCTCCAGGATCGCCTTGTCGCCCACGTCCGACGGCCCGGCCTCCAGCAGGCACACGGTGACGTTCGGGTCCTCCGAGAGCCGTGCCGCGACCGCCGCGCCCGCGCTGCCGCCACCGACCACCACGTAGTCGAACTGGTCTGTCATTGTCCGAATCTCCGTTTCTTCTCCGCGGGTTCCGGTCATCTCGCGCACCCGTGCGAGATGCCGGACCTCATCAGGCGACCGGGCTGGTCTCGTCGTGGTCCGATGTGGACGCGTGGTCGGCGAGCACGCCGACCTTGTGGCGCTGAACGAACCAGTAGTACGCGAATCCGCCCACCGCCGCGACTCCGACGAACAGCATCGAGCTGTACTGCAGGTACCAGTGGTAGGGCGGTTCGGCGTTGTAGACCTCGCGGCGCGGCCAGGCCAGGTTGACCGTCATGCCCACGCCCCACAGCACTGCTAGCACGTTGACCGGCAGCCCGAGCTTGCCCAGGCTGAACCGGCCCTCCTCCTTGGTCGGCTGCCACTTGCCGCGTAGCCGCGCGATCAGCATCGGCACCGTGACCAGCAGGTAGGAGATGTAGATCAGGATGATCGCCAGGCTGGTGATGGCGGTGAAGATCTGCGGCTGGCCGATGTTGACCACCAGCAGCGCCACCGCGAGCACGCCGATGACCACCGCGGGGATCACCGGGGTCTGGAACCGCGGGCTGACGCGCGCCAGCAGCTTGCCCGCGGGCAGCGCGTTGTCGCGGGCCATGGCGAAGGCGATGCGGATCGCCGCGGTGTGCACCGCCAGCACGCAGACCGTGATCGCCACGAAGATGGCCAGCAGGAACAATCGGCCGACGAACGGCCCCAGCGCGTCGTTGAGCACGAACTGCAGGCCGCTGGAGGCCAGCTCAGGCGCGGAGAAGTCGCGCGTGGCCATCATGCCGAACAGCAGGATCAGGCCGCCGAGGACGAACGAGGCGATCAGCGCCCGCAGGATCGCCTTGGGCGCGTTGCGGTGCGGGTTGATGGACTCCTCGCCCAGCGAGGCGGCGGTGTCGAAGCCGTACATCACGTACGACGAGGCGATCCCGGCGATCAGGAAGGCGCTGAGGTAGCTGCCGCCGAAGGCCGATTCGGTGCCGTTGGTGTCGAACACGACAGTCGGCGGGTTCACCGCCACCAGCGCCAGGGCGACGATCAGCAGCACCGCGGCGACCAGCTCGATGAACACGCCACCGCTGTTGATCCGGGCCATCAGCTTGACGCCGAAGGCGTTGACCAGCGTGGTGAACAGGATCAGCACCAGCGCCAGCAGGATGCCGTTGACCGCGGCGTCGGTGCTGTTGGAACCGTCGCCGATGACCTGGAAACCGGACCAGATCTGCGGGAGCGTGTTCTGGTAGGCCAGCGCGGTGGCCGAGATCGACACGATCGAGGCCAGCAGCATCATCCACCCGGCCAGCCAGCCGACGTGCTGACCGCCCAGCTTCTTCGCCCAGTTGTAGACGGAGCCGGCGATCGGGTACCGGGATGCCAGCTCGGCGAAACTCAACGCCACGAGCAACTGCCCCAGGAACACGATCGGCCAGGACCACCAGTAGGCGGGTCCTCCGAAGGAAAGGCCGAAGTAGGACAGTTGGAAGGTGCCGGTGAGCACCGAGATGTAGCTGATCCCGGCCGCGAAGGTGTGGAAGCCTCCGAGACTTCTCTTCAGTTTGTTGGTGTAACCGAACTCGTTGAGCTCAGCGTCATAATTGGGCGCGCTCATGCCCCGAACTCCTTTCCCGATCAACGCCGCCCGCCGGATGCGGGAGGGTTGGACCGGGTGGTTGCTTGCGTCGCGCGAAATGCGATCGCGACCTCTTGGGCCGCACAGGTGCGCTGCGGCGGTGGATCAACACCGCCGCAGCGCACCGAATCTCCTTACTTCCCGGAGAACCAGTTCTGCGGCCCGGGCCGCAGGTTCTGGAAGACGTGCTTGGCCTCCTGGTATTCACCGAGTCCGGCGCGGCCGAGTTCGCGGCCGATGCCGGACTGCTTGTACCCGCCCCATTCCGCCTGCGGCAGGTAGGGGTGGAAGTCGTTGATCCACACGGTGCCGTGCCGCAGCCGGTTGGCCACCCGCTGCGCCTTGGCCGGGTCACCGGTGAACACCCCGCCGGCCAGGCCGTAGTGGGTGTCGTTGGCGATGCGCACCGCGTCGTCCTCGTCGGTGAAGCGCTCCACCGTCAGCACCGGGCCGAAGGACTCCTCGACCACGGCGTAGGAACCCTGCTGCACGTCGTCGAGCACGGTCGGCAGGTAGTAGTGGCCGTTCGCGTAGCGCTCGCCCTCGGGGCGGCGGCCACCGGTGCGCAGGACAGCGCCCTCGGCGACGGACTTGGCCACGTATTCGTCGACCTTCTGCAGGTGCGCGGCCGAGATCAGCGGCCCGGTCTCGGCGTCGGCGTCGAACGGCCCGCCGAGGCGGATCAGCTCGGCGCGGCGGACGATCTCGTCCACCAGCGCGTCGTGCAGTTCGTCCTGCACGATCAGCCGCGCACCTGCCGAGCACACCTGGCCGGAGTGCAGGAACACCGCGGTCAGCGCGTAGTCCACGGCGGTCTCGAAGTCGGCGTCGGCGAAGACCACGTTGGGGTTCTTGCCGCCCAGTTCCAGGGCGACCTTCTTGACCGTGGCGGCGGCCGCGGCGGAGACCTTGCGGCCGGTGTGCAGGCCACCGGTGAAGGAGACCAGGTCGATGTCGGGGTGCTCGGAGAGCACCGAGCCGACCTCGGCGCCGGTGCCCAGCACCAGGTTGCCGACACCGGCGGGCAGCCCGGCCTCGGTCAGCGCGCGCATCAGCAGGATCGCGGTGCTCGGCGTGAGCTCGCTGGGCTTGAGCACGAAGGTGTCGCCCGCCGCGATGGCCGGGGCGACCTTCCAGGCCACCTGCAGCAGCGGGTAGTTCCAGGGCGTGATCATGCCGCACACGCCGACCGGTTCGTACTGCACGCGGCTGATCGAGTCGCGGGAGCCGGTGTCGACCAGGTGGCCCGCGTCGGTGCCCGCGATCTTGCCGAAGTAGCGGAAGCAGGCGGCGATGTCGTCCATGTCGAATTCGCTCTCGACCAGCCGCTTGCCGGTGTCCAGCGATTCGGCGCGGGCGAACTCGGCCTTGTCGCGCACCAGGATGTCGCTGACCCGCAGCAGCAGGTCACCGCGCTCCCACGGCGAGCTGGTCGCCCAGGAGCCCTCGTCGAAGGCGCGGCGGGCCGCGGCGATGGCGCGCTCGGTGTCGGCCCGCCCGCCCTCGGCCACGGTGGCGACCAGTTCCCCGTCGGCGGGGCAGCGGATCTCGCGGGTGCGGCCGTCCGCGGCAGGCACCCATTCGCCGTCGATGAACAGCGTGGCCGCCGAATTCTCAGCTTGCGACATGCTCGTATCCCCGTGATGTCGGTTGTGCTTAATGTGCTGGAACCGCACGACCTCGCACTTCTGGTGGCGGTGTGGTCACACAATGCCGCGAGAGCCGGCACTTCGCCACGCGAATCGTCGTCGTCGCATCGGGGCGAAATTCGACGAATGGTGCCTTCGGCACGCCGTGGTGCGATTTCACCTCCTGGCGGTGCATTCGGTGGCGGCCGTGCGCGGTCTTCGTTCAATTCCAGCGTCAGATCGATTCCACGACCTGGTGCGATTGCTCTCAGTGCCGCCGAAGACCCTAACACCGGTGGTGTACATCTGTACATCACCGGGCTCGGAGGATGTCGTTCTCCGTTGAAAATATGCGCTCCGAACAGCATGAACGCCAATTCGGTGACCTGGGCCGCATCGCGCGGGCACCGGGGCATGGCAGGCTGGGCGAGGTCATCCGGCCCGCTACCGGAGGTGGCCGGCAACACGGGAGGGACGCCGAAGCGAATGTCGACCACGCAGCCCGCGCCCGCCGCGCGCCGCAAGGACCCGGCCCGGCCCGAGCGCATCGCGCGCGCCGCGATCGCCGTCGTCGCCGAGCGCGGTGTGGACAAGCTCACCCACCGCGCGGTCGCGGCGCAGGCCGGGGTGCCGCTGGGGTCGACCACCTACTACTTCGCCACCCTGGACGACCTGCTGGCCAGCGCCCTGCGGCAGGCGGCCGCCGACGACGTCGCGCACCTGCGGGAGTGGGCCCGGCGGCTCGACGGCGACCTGGCCGTCGCGCTGACCGATCTGGTGCTGCACTACCTCGGCCCGGCCCGCGCGCAGACCGCGGTGGAGCACCAGCTCTACATCGCCGCGCTGCACAAGCCCGCGCTGCACGGCGCGAGCCAGGAGTGGGACAGCGCGCTGGCCGAGCTGTTCGCCTCGCTCGTCGACCCGGCCACCGGCCGCGCGCTGTCGGTGGTGTTCTGCGGATTGCTGCTGCAAGGCATCGTCCGGGAATCGGTGCCGAGCCGAGATGAAATCGAGATGATATTCCGCCGGGTGCTGCCGCGGCCTGCGGAAAGCTGATTCCAGCAGGCATTTCTCGCCGGGTGTCCGATCGGTCAACATCGGATGTCCGTTGCATTGCACCGAATCCGGGGCTGTTGATCTAGCTGCCCGGGCCGGGAAGAATGGTGCCAGCGATCCGTGGCACCCTGCGCGCCGGGCGTGCGCCGCCGCCGGTTTTCAGCCCGGTGGAGCACATCGCCGGGCGTTTTTCCGGTGTACAACGGACTTGCCGCGTCGGGGCGTGGCTCGCTCCCAGCACATTTGATCAACTCAGGTGGGGTGAGACCGTGGGGCACAGCGAAGACCGCGAATTGGTGCCGCTTAAGTCGGATTTCGACACAGTGTGGTACGGGTTCCGCAGATCTCAGGTGAAGTTCTACATTCAGCAGACCGAGGCCGAGGTGCGGATGCTCGCCGAGGATCGCGACTCGGCGCTCAGCCAGGTCGGCGATCTGACCGCGCAGCTGGAGCAGGCGCGGGCCGAAGTCGACTCGCTCAAGCAGCAGCTCGACGAGCAGGCCCGCACGCCGGTCGATGCCGCTGCGCTGACGGACCGCTTACGCCGGATGGTCCGGCTCGCCAACGATGAGGCGAACGAGGTGGTCGCCGCCGCGCAGGCCGCGGCGGAGCACGAGTGGGCGCGCAGCGAGCAGGCCGCGGCCGAGCTGCGCGAGCGCTACGAGAAGCTGGTCGCCGAGGCCGACGAGTGGCGGCGGCAGTCCGAGCAGCAGCGCAACGAGATGCTCGCCCGCACCCGCGAGGAAGTCCAGGCCATGAAGCGCGAGGCCGAGGACTGCCGCCGCAAGCTCGACAACGACGCCGAGCAGCGGCGCACCCAGGTCGAGCACGACTTCGAGGTGTCCATGGCGGCGCGCCGCGAAGAGGCGATGCGCATCATGGCCGAGCGCGAGCAGGCCAGCCGGGAGGCGGCGCAGCGGCGGGTCCGCGAGGCCACCGCGGAAGCGGAGCGGCGGATCCGGCGGGCCGACGAGTACGCCGAGACGATGCTGCGCATGCGGCAGGACCTCGCGCAGCGGGTCCGCGCCGCGCAGCAGGTGCTGGCCACCGCGGAACCGTTCCTGGTCGCGACGGAAGCGGGCGCGGCCACCGAGGGCTCGGACGGCTACGTCACCGAAGTGGTCCACAATGGACACGTGCCGTCCGGCGACGTCGACGTCCCGGAGCAGCGCCACGAGGAGCCGGTGCCCGAAGGAGCGGCCGCCGGCGCCTGAGAACGCCGAGGTCTCGCGAGGGCCCGCGGGTTCTCGCGAGACCTCTGCTGCCCGCACCCCCGCCGTCACCCGCCCGCCCGCTCGGCGGGCGGAGTCGATCACGAACCGCGAAGATCCTCACCGGCGGAGCCGCCCGGCGAGAACTCGCCGACACCTTCCGGGCTCCGTGCGTGATCACTAGGTTCGACTGGGATTCGGCGCAGTGGGAGGCGGAATGAACTGGCGCGGTCTGGTCACCACCGTCGCGGTGTGCGGCATGCTGCTGGTCGGCGCACCGGTGGGTGCGGCACCACCGGCGGACGACGTGCGTGACCGGCTGGAGGCGGTGCCCGATCTGACGGTGGTGGGCGAGCGGCCCACCGAACCGGGATTCCGGCTGTTCGACCTGACCTTCACCCAGCCCGCCGACCACCGGAACCCGGCGGCCGGGCAGTTCCAGCAGCGCCTGACCCTGCTGCACCGCGACCTGTCGCGGCCGACCGTGCTCTACACCTCGGGCTACGGCCTGCCGGAGAAGACCGCCCGCACCGAGCCGACGCGGCTGGTCGACGGCAACCAGGTGAGCCTGGAGCACCGCTTCTTCACCCCGTCCCGCCCGGACCCGGCGGACTGGGGCGACCTGGACATCTGGCAGGCCGCCACCGACCAGCACCGGGTGATCAGCGCGCTGCGCGCGGTCTACGACGACCAGTGGATCACCACCGGGGCCAGCAAGGGCGGCATGACGGCGGTCTACCACCGGCGGTTCTACCCCGACGACGTCGACGGCACGGTCGCCTACGTGGCGCCCAACGACGTCGACAACGACCAGGACCGCTACGACGAGTTCCTGGCCGGGGTCGGCACCGACCCGGCCTGCCGGGCGGCGCTGACCGCGGTGCAGCGCGAGGCGCTGGTGCGGCGCGACGAGCTGGTGGCGAAGTTCCAGGCCTACGCCGACGCCGAGGGGCTGACCTTCGACCGGATCATCGGCGACATCGACCGCGGCTTCGAGATGGTCGTGATCGACACGCCCTTCGCGTTCTGGCAGTACCGCGGCCAGGACGACTGCGCCCAGGTGCCCGCCACCACGGCGAGCACCGACGAGATCTACGCGTTCTTCGACCGGACCACGGAGTTCCGCTTCTACACCGACCAGGGCATCGAGCCGTACGCGCCGTACTACTACCAGGCGGGCACCCAGCTGGGCTGGCCGCACGTCTCCGATGAGCCGCTGGCCGACCTGCTGCACAACCGCGAGCTCAGCCAGCCCCGCAACCTGGTCTCGCGGGAGATCCCGATGCGCTTCGAACCGGGCGTGATGCACCGGGTCGACGCGTGGGTTCGCAGCCGCGGTTCGGAGCTGATGTTCGTCAACGGCGAGCGCGACCCCTGGAGCGCCGAGCCCTTCGAGCTGGGCCCCGGCACCCGCGACTCCTACAGCTACCTGGTCCCGGGCGCCAACCACGGAGCCAAGATCGAGGGCCTGCCCGCCGACCAGCGGGCCGAGGCCGAGCAGACGCTCCGCCGCTGGGCCGAGGTCGAAGCACCGGCCATGCGCTCCGCGGTCCTGGACGCCGAACCGCTCCAGCGCCACCCCCGCTGAGCAACGGCGAAGGGCACCTCGCTCGCGCGGGGTGCCCTTCGCAGTGTCCGGGTCAGCCGGTCTTGGTCCGCGCCTTGCGGCGGGCGGCGAGGGTGTCGTAGGTGTTCATCAGGAACTTGTGCGACGGGCGCTCCACCACGCGGGTCAGCGCCCAGCCGAGGACGGTGCCGGTGATCAGCATCGCGGCGGTCTGCAGCAGCGGGTCGACGCCGACGTCGTCCAGCTTGCGCATCACGATGTAACCGATCGTCTGGTGCACCAGGAACACGCCGTAGGAGATGCCCGCGAACCAGCTGATCCGGCCGGCCAGCCAGTTCGGCACCACCCGGTTCCAGTCCGGGCCGTAGGCGGTCACCGCCACCACGAGCATGCCCAGGCACACCGCGATCGTGGATCCCCAGTCGGCCACCAGACCCTCGGGCGTCTCGGCGTAGTTGTGCAGCGCCTGACCGGCCATGCAGGCCAGCAGCATGCCGAGGAAGTGCGGCAGCGAGATCCGCCGCGTCGACCACAGCCAGATCGCCACGCCGACCACGAACAGGTGCCAGCGGTGCACGCCGATGCCGTCGACGACGGTCCGGTAGATCTCCGAGGGATCGCTGACCCGCAGCGGCCACTGGACGATCGGCAGCAGCACCGCCAGCCACAGCACGACGATGATCCGCCGCCCGTGGCCCCACTTGGTGGCGAACAGCGCCGCGGCGGCGGTGAAGCCCATCAGCTGCAGCGGAACGGTCCAGTGCGAACCGTCGATGAACCAGTAGTCGGCGGGCTTCCAGTTCCACAGCATCAGCAGGTTGGACACCAGATCGCTGCGGGTGGGGTAGAACCAGCCCTCCACGGCCGCCCAGCGCATCACCAGGAAGACCACCACGACGGCGCCGACGAACGGCGGAACGAGCCGGGCCATCCGCCCCCACCAGTAGCGCAGCAGCGTGCCGCGGCCGATGGTCACGCACGCGAAGTACGCCGAGATCACCAGCAGCAGGCTCGCCCCGACCTGGAACGGGAAGACGACCGAGCGCGGTGTCATCTCCGGATGCAGGTAGGTGCTCAGGAAGGTGGAGTGGTAGAGCATCACCAGCACGACGCAGGCGGTTCGCACCACGTCCCAGCTGATCTTGCGCTTGCTCCGGCCCGAGCTCCGCTTGGTGGCAGTGGGTGTCATCTCGGGCACGCGGGTCACCGTACCAGGGGTGTTTGTCTGAATCTCGAAGGATCATCGCGTTCTGCGCTGGGCAGATGGCGCAGCGGTCCGCACCGGTTGGTCCATGTCGGATTGGTCACGGTTTTCGGGCCAGCGCGGCGTAGCTCAGCGGGGTGCCGGTGCTCAGGCCCGCATCGCCGGGCTCCGGTCGCCAGTCCGCGGTCGGCACCACTCCGGGATCCAGCACCTCCAGGCCCGCCAGCAGCGACTCCAGTTCGGCGCGGCTGCGCGCGGTCCCGGACAGCAGATCGGCCATCGCGCGCATGGCCTCCGGCGCGTGATCGGCGGTGAAGTGGGTGAGCCCGAGCAGCGAGCCCGGGGCGAAGACGTCGAGGTAGCCGTCGAGCACCGCGGCCGGGTCGTCGGGGACGAAGTGCAGCACGGAGAACATCAGCACCGCCACCGGTTCGGCCGGGTCCAGCAGCCCGCGGGTGCGGTCGGAGGCGAGCACCGCGTCGACGTCGTGCAGGTCGGCGTGCACGATCGCGGCGTTGGGCACGCCCTCCAGCAGCAGCTCGCCCTGGGTGACGGCGAGCGGCTCGCTGTCGATGTAGACCACCCGCGCGTCCGGGACCAGCTGCTGCGCGATCTGGTGCGCGGTGCCGATGGTCGGGATTCCGCAGCCGACGTCCATGAACTGCCGGATGCCCAGGTCCAGGCAGGTGCGCACCACGCGCTGCAGGCAGGCGCGGTTGACCAGCGCGTCCAGCCGCGCGTCCGGGGCCACCGCGAGCACCCGGCGGGCGAGCTCGCGGTCCGAGGAGAAGTTGCTGCCACCGCCCAGGAGGAAGTCGTGCACCCGCGCGCCGCTGGGGCGGTCCAGGTCCAGGTCGTGCGGGAGCGGGGAGTTCTCGGACATGGTTCCTCCGGGTGACCGTGCTGGAGCGCAGAGTAGTTGCCCGACCGTGTCCCGAACAGGGTGAAAAGTGATCGAGCACACTAACGCTGCGTCATTGACCTGGAGTGCGCTGGAGGTTCGAGACTGCTGTGGAACCGCGAGATTCGGTGAAGGGATGAGTTCGATGGCGCAGTACGTGTTGCCGGAGTTGGATTACGACTACGCGGCGTTGGAGCCGGCGATCGCCGGTGAGATCAACGAGTTGCACCACAGCAAGCATCACGCGACCTACGTCAAGGGCGCCAACGACACGATCGAGAAGATCGCCGAGGCGCGGGAGAAGGGTGATTTCTCGTCGATCGTGGGGCTGGAGACCACGTTGGCGTTCCACTTGGCGGGGCATTCGTTGCACCTGGTGTGGTGGAAGATCCTGTCTCCGAACGGTGGGGACAAGCCGACCGGTGAGCTGGCGGCGGCGATCGATGAGGACTTCGGTTCCTTCGATGCGTTCCGGGCTCAGATGGAGGCGGTGTCGGGCACGATCCAGGGCAATGGCTGGGGTGTGCTGGCGTGGGATCCGGTGGGGCGGCGGCTGGTGACTCAGCAGTTGCGTGATCATCACTCGAACCTGTCGATCGCCACGACGCCGCTGCTGGTGTTCGACATCTGGGAGCACGCGTACTACCTGCAGTACCGCAATGTGAAGGCGGACTACATCAAGCAGTTGTGGAACGTGGTGAACTGGGAGGAGGTCGGCAAGCGTTTCGCCGATGCCCGTGCGGGCTACAACGG
>NZ_FNVB01000006.1:0-82169 GCF_900108315.1 Saccharopolyspora kobensis
AAAAAAAAACGCTCACGGGCCTGAAACGGGAGGTCGGCGCCATCTGGCTTCGCTACATCGGAATCAGGCGGTGGCGGCCGGTGCACTCCTCTTGCTCCGGTGGCCAGGTGATGGGTTCCGGTGGTTGGTGGAGTGGCGTTTCGGGATGGCGGGTCTCGGCTGCTATCGCGTCGACGAGTTGCCACACCATCACCGTTCCCGGGCCGGCGTGCGCGTGCTGACCGTTTCCGCTGCGCAGCGGGAGCAGAGCGATGATCGCGGCCAGGAGTGCAATCACGCTGAGCGCGACCAGCGCGTTGGCCGGTGTTTGCACCAGGACGAGAACCGTTGTCATCACTGCGCACCTGACCTTGTTCGCGGCTTCGAAGCTGCCGCACACGATGCATTGGGCAGCTCCGACTTCCTCCTGCTGGGTTTTCCCGGGGAGGAGCTACCGAGCGTGCTCTGGCAGGAATCGATCACGTCGACGGTGCTTACAGCAGACGCAGTAACGATTCGCGAGCACTCAATCGCGCTTGCTGGCGCGACGTCGGCCGCTCTCAGTCGCGAAGAATCATTCGAGCTGGTCAGGAAGGCTACCAGCAACCTGTGAGCCCGTCCTACAGTTGAGACATGAGCATTACCCGCACTTCTCGGCGCTTATCCGAGGTTCGCTGGCGGAAGTCGAGCCGCAGCGCCAGCAACGCCCACTGCGTCGAGGTCGCGGTGACGACAGATGTGGTCGGCGTGCGCGACACCAAGGACCGCGACGGCGGCACACTCATGTTCACACCCGAGCAGTGGGCCTCGTTCACCTCCCGCCTGCAGCAGGACTGAGGTGCCTGGTCCGGGTCCGTCACACGCCGGTTGTTCCGTCGGTGGCTTCTCGGATGAGGCCTGCGTGGCCGTTGTGGCGGGCGTACCCGTGGATCATGTGGAGCAGCACCGCTCGCAGGGGTGCCTCTGCGTTCCAGCGGGCGCTGTGCACCGTCACGTCCAGCGATTCCGCCGCCAGCTCGATGCTGCGGACGTCTCACCCGCCCGGGCTCCTCATTCAACCCGGTGAATCGCTACAGAGGTGTCGTGGTTCGTCGGTAGCTTCGCTTCGCGGCGATCGAACAGCCCGATCGGTCGTATCACGAAGGAGCGTCAAGTGGGGTCTCAGGTCAATCCGTGCATCACGTTCAACGGCAACGCGCGGCAGGCGGTGGAGTTCTACCGGGAGGTCTTCGGCGGCGAGCTGGAGTTGAGAACTGTGGCGGACTTCGGCTCACCGGACTCGCCCAACGCTGACAAGGTCATGCACTCCCGTTTGGACACTCCCGCCGGCTACACGCTGATGGCATGGGACCACCCCGATGACAGGCCCGGCCACCCGCCATATCGGCCGGGCAACAATGTCGCGATCTTCCTCGACGGCGACGACCTGGGGCTTCGCGACTACTTCGAGAAGCTGTCCGTCGGTGGCACCGTCACGCTGCCTCTGGAAAAGCAGGTGTGGGGCGACGAGGCGGGCTCGCTGGTCGACCAGTTCGGGATCAGCTGGATGTTCAACATCACCACCCGGAACCGCTGATCGGCGACCGGGTCGCCTGCCTGCGCGGCCCACGGTCCTCACCTGCGAGACCGTGTGCTGGTCACACCCCGGTTGTTCCGTCGGTGGCTTCTCGGATGAGGTCTGCGTGGCCGTTGTGGCGGGCGTATTCGTGGATCATGTGGAGCAGCACCGCTCGGAGGGACACCTCCGCGTTCCAGCGGGCGCTGTGGACCGTCACGTCCAGGGATTCCGCCGCTCGTTCGATGCGGCGGGCGTGCTCCACCTCCGCCTGCCAGGCCTTGAACGCTTCTTCGCGGTCGGCTTTGCTCGCGTCGTAGGCCTGCTGGAAGTCGCCGGTGTCCGACCAGACCAGCGGGAGGTCGTGCTCTCCGTTGATCGTCCGGCGGAACCACGCCCGCTCCACCTCCGCCATGTGCCGGACCAGGCCGAGCAGCGTCAGCGACGACGTCGGCACCGGCTGGCGGCGGAGGTCCTCATCACCCAGCCCCTCGCACTTCATCGCCAGCGTGGCGCGGTGGAAGTCCAGGTGCGCTCGCAGCATCTCGCGCTCCGAACCGTTCGTCGGCGGGCTGATCCTCTCCACAGCTCTCCTTCGGTGTTGCGGCTATCCGGCCGCGTGATGGATTTCCACCCTACGACCAGATGTTGCACCAGCTCTCCGACCACGGGCAGGCCGTGCGCAACGGCGTTCGGCACCGTTGCGCACGACGAACCCGATCAAGCCGCGGCGAGCACTGCGCGGAGGCTGGCCGCGGTGGTGGACACGTCGATGCCCACCGACCAGGCCGTTCCGGAGTTCGTCCGGTACTCCAGGTAGGTGGCCGCGCGCGCTGAGCGGCCCGGCTCGATCGACTGCTGGATCAGGTTGACGATCTCCACCTCGCGGCCGTGCTGCGCCAGCATCAGCACCAGGGCGGACACCGCTCCTTCCGCCGTCACCTCGTGGGTCGTGGTCTCGTCTTTCGTGCGCAGCGTCGCGGTGAGGCGGTCACCGGACGGCACGTGCTCGACCGACCAGCCGACCAGCTCCACCGCCGGTTCGGGGTCCTCCAGGTAGGCCGCGGAGAACAGCTTCCACAGCGTGTCCGCGTCGACCTCGGTGCCGGTCTCGTCGGTGTGCCGCTGGACCACTCGGGCGAACTCGGCCTGCAACCCGCGCGGCAGCTCCAGGCCGTGCTCGGTCCGCATCAGGTAGGCGATGCCGCCCTTGCCCGACTGGCTGTTGACCCGGATCACCGCCTCGTAGTCCCGGCCGACGTCGTGCGGATCGATCGGCAGGTACGGAACCTCCCACCGGGCCTGGGATTCCGGGACGCCGGCTTCCTTCGCCCGCACCGCGTGCCGCTGGAAGCCCTTGCGGATCGCGTCCTGGTGCGTGCCGGAGAAGGCCGTGTAGACGTACTCGCCCGCGTACGGGTGCCGCTCGTGGACGCCGATCCGGTTGCAGTGCACGACGGTGTCGTGGATCGCGTCGACGTCCGAGAAGTCGATCATCGGGTCGACGCCCTGCGAGTACAGGTTCAGCGCGAGCGTCACCAGGTCGACGTTCCCGGTCCGCTCCCCGTTGCCGAACAGGCAGCCCTCGACGCGTTGTGCGCCCGCGAGCACGGCCAGCTCGGCGCAGGCCACGCCGGTCCCCCGGTCGTTGTGCGGGTGCACCGAGAGGATCACGTCCTCGCGGCGGTCGAGGTTCTTGCTCGCGTGCTCGATCTGGTCCGCGTAGACGTTCGGCGTCGCCACCTCGACCGTCGCGGGCAGGTTGATGATGACCGGCCGCTCCGGGCAGGCGTCCCACAGGTCGATCATCGCGTTGCACACTTCGAGCGCGAAGTCCGGTTCGGTCAGGTTGAAGACCTCGGGCGAGAACTCGTACCTGATGCCGGGCCGGTCCGCGCCGCAGCGGAGCACGTCCGCACCGGCGCGGCGGATCAGCTCGCGCAGCTCGTCCCGTTCGGCGCGGAGCACGGCATCGCGCCACAGCGGCGCGGTCGGGGTGTACATGTGGACGACGACGCGGTCCAGGCCGGCGATCGATTCGAAGGTGCGCTCGATGAGATCCCGCCGGGCCGGGGTGAACACCACGACGGTGACGTCCTCGGGAACCAGCCGGGATTCGGCCAGCAGGCGGACGAAGTCGAAATCGGTCTGCGATGCCGACGGGTAGCCGACCTCGATCTCCTTGTAGCCGATGGAGACCATCAGCTCGAAGAAGCGGCGCTTGCGAGCCGGATCCATCGGTTCGGCCAGCGCCTGGTTGCCGTCGCGCAGGTCGACGGGCACCCACAGCGGGGCCTGCGTGATCCGGTTCCGCGGCCACTCCCGGTCGATCTCGGCGACCGGTACGCGGTCGAAGGCGCTCCGGTAGCGGTGGTGGGGCATTCCCGATGGGCCCTGCGGATTCCAGTGGTGGGAGGTCATCTCGCCTTCCGTGTTCGTCGGACGGGTCGCCACCGGCGCACGACTTCACCCCGCAGCAGGGGGCGCCGATGCGATCAACCCCTGCTGCGGCGGGTAAGGCCGCGAGCTCCCAACCACATGATCGGCAACGTACAATAGATCAGGTCCTCAGACAACCTGATATCTCTGGAGGCAGTCGTGTCGCTGCGCCGCTACCCGCTGTCGGAGCAGGCCACCGAGGCGATGTTGCAGCGCATCGCCGGCGGCGACTGGCCGGTGGGCGGGAAGATCCCCAGCGAGACGGCGCTGGCCGCGGAGTTCGGCGTGGGGCGCTCGACGGTCCGCGAGGCGGTGCGCGAGCTCGCGGGCCGCGGTGTGCTCGAACCGCGGCACGGCTCGGGCGTGTACGTGATCCGCACCGAAGCGGTCGAGGACTGGCCCACCACGGTCCGCAAGGCGGTGATCTCGGAGGTCGTGGAGGGGCGCATCGCGGTGGAGGTAGAAGCGGCCCGGCTGGCCGCGACCAAGCGCACCGCCGACGACCTGGTCGCGATCGAGCGGGCCATCGCACGGCGATCGGAACTCCAGGACGGCACGCCGGAGGAGTTCGTCGACGCGGACATCGCGTTCCACCGCGCGGTGGTCGACGCCGCGCACAACACGATCATCACGGGCTTGTTCGACTCGCTGACCGAGCGGGTCCGCGAAGCGATGCTGGACGTGCTGGCCCTGCTGCCGGAACCGCGTCCGGTGGACCACGCCGAGCACCACGAGATCGTCGCCGCCATCACCGGCGGCGATCCCGAAGAAGCTGCCCGGACCGCCCGAGCGCACCTAGAGCAACTGCTCGCCCACGTCGCGCCCCCGCGATCGTGAGTGCTCGAACACCGTTGCGCACGCACGCTTTTCGGCTACGGTGACCGGATGATCCTCCGCCACGTGACCATCGACTGCGCCGATCCGCACCGGCTCGCCTCGTTCTGGAGCGAGGTGACCGGCTGGCCGCTCGCCGACGGCGACGTCCCGGGCGACCCCGAGGTGCTGGTGGTGGCGCCGGAACCGCAGCCGGGCATGCTTTTCATCCGGGTTCCCGAGGGCAAGCAGGTCAAGAACCGCATCCACTTCGACTGGATGCCCACCGAGCGCAGCCGGGACGAGGAGGTGGAGCGCATCCTCGCCCTCGGCGCAACCCTGCACGAGGACCACCGGAAGCCGGATGGGCTGGGCTGGGTCACCCTGCTGGACCCGGAGTCCAACGAGTTCTGCGTGGAGCGCAGCGCCGCCGAGCGCAACGCCTGAACGCGCCCCGTTCAGGATCCGCGCGGTGAAGGGCACCGCGTTCCGGTCTTCACCGGGCGCCCTCGACCAGTGCGGCCAGCTGGGTCGCGACCGTGCCCCAGCCGTCGGCGAAGCCGAGTTCTTCGTGCCGGGCGCGGGATTCCGGGTGGCCGTGGCGGACGACGATCCGGTAGTCCGTGCCGTCCGGGTGCTCGCCGAACGTGATCGTGGCGGTCATCGCGATCGGTGCCGGGTTCGCCGGGCGCCACGAGCTGTCGACCGCGTTGGTGAACACGATCCGCTCCATTTCGTCGACCGCGAGGAAGCACGCGTCCAGGTGCGAGACGAACTCCTCGCCGCCCTCGCTCATCCGCGTCACGAACGCACCGCCGGGCCGGACGTCGAGTCGGTCCACCTGGCAGCGCATCGGCGCCGGGATCCACCACTGCGCGAGCCGGGCCGGGTCGGTCCACGCGTTCCACACGGTCGCGCGCGGGGCGCGGATGATCCGCTCCAGGCCGAGGTCGAGGTCGGGATTCACGAGTTGTCCTCCTCCGTGACGAACTGTTCGAGGCGGTCGGTGCGCTCTTCCCAGATGCGGCGCTGCTCGGCGAGCCAGTCGTCGACCAGGTCGAGCCGCTCGCGCCTGAGCACGCAGGTGCGCACCCGGCCGGACTTGACCGTGCGGATGAGCCCGTTCGATTCGAGCGTCCGCACGTGCTTCATGAACGACGGCAGGGTCATCGGGAACTCGCTCGCGAGGTCGCCGACGCTCATCGGCCCGCGCCCGAGGCGCCGCACGACGGCGCGCCGGGTCGGGTCGGCGAGCGCGACGAACACGCCGTCCAGCTGAGCCGAATACTGTGCCATGAGGCTAAGTATTGCCCGGCCGCAACACTTAGCGCAAGGGCTAAGTGTTGCGGCGGTATTTCTGCCGACGTGCCGCGCCCGCCGGAGCTGCCAGCCTGTTCGGGGCAGCACCGCATCGACCGCAGAACCCCGGAACCCGCCAACGAGCGGGTGCCTCTGCCGCTGACCGACAGCCCGGTGTTCAGCACCGGCCCGGTCCGAGCCGTCACCGACGGCCAGCGGCGCGGAGCTCCGGCCCGGAGGGGCAGGCCGGGTCGGAGCTCCACTCGCGTCACGACACGACGACCGCCACCAGCGCCAGCGCGGCGTACACCGCGGCGGCCACGCCGAGGCCGAAGCGCAGCAAGGTGTGCTCCTCGGTCTTCGCGCGATCTCCGGCCACCGCCAGCACCAGCATGATCATCGGCAGCGAGGTGAACACGGCGTGCCCCGCCGCGCTGTTCTGCACGGCCGCGAACCACTCACCGACCCCGCTGGCCGCTAGCCGCTCCTGCAGCGGCATCATCAGCGCGTTGCCACCGACGTTGGACCCGGTGATGAAACCGCTGAGCATGCCGAGAGCGGGCGCGGCCAGCACGGCGACCAGCGGTGGCGCCGCCCCGACCGCAGCGCCCAGCTCGCCGATCATCCCGCTGCCCGCCATGAGCCGACCGAGCACGACGAATCCGGCCAGCGCGAGCAGCGGCCTGCCGACGCGGGCGAGCGCAGCGCGGACGTCCGGCCCGTGCAACCGCCCCCGGTCCAGCAGCAGCGCGGCGGCGAGCAGCGGCAAGCCCGGCGAGGACAGCAGCGCGAAACTGGTCTCGCCCGCGCGCAGCTCCAGCGGCGGAACTCCGAGCGCGATCGCCGCTCGGCTGGCGGCGATACCGCCGAGCACCAGCCCGTACGCCACCAGAACCGCACGCGGCGGCAACAGCCGCCCAGCCCCGGCGCGGCCCAGCACCAGCGCGATCGCGGTGGTCAGCAGCCCGGCGACGACCCCGGCCGCCTCGACCATGCCCATCCAGTTGAGCGCGAGCAGACCGAGCGACAGCATGCCGCCTACGCCCGCCGCCACCGCAGCGGAGAGGAACCGGCGTCGCGGCCGGACCAGCAGCGTCGCCCACACGGCCACCAGCGGGAAGACCAGACTGCTGGTGATCGCCGTCGCGGTGCCGAGCGCGGCGGTGCCCACGCCCGCCAGCGCGGCGCCGATGACGGTGGCCAGGCCGAGCGTTCCCCACGGCATGATGTTCATGCCGAGCATGGCCTGCCGCAGCGCCGTCGCCGGTGGCGCGAGCGCCAGCAGGACGGGCACGGTGACCAGCAGCGACACCCCGAACCCGGTGAGCGCTTCCACCGTTGGCGCGATGCCCGCGACGACCAGGGCGATCTTCGCCGGGCCGGGCAGCGGCAGCGCCCGCACCCACTCCTGCAGCGACCGGTGCACCTCCCGCCGGGTGAGGACCTGGCTGAGGTAGACGCCGGGCAGCATCACCGCGGCGGCGTTGAGCACCAGCAGCCCCGCGCCGCCCGCGTCCGCCGTCAGGTCCGCGGGCAGCGCGAAGTCCGGCAACCACCAGATCAGGGCCACCGCCAGCACCGTCCCGGCCAGCGCCGCCCAATGCGCGGGCCTGCGCAAACCGGTGATCATCACCAACACCAGGAGCAGCGGGGAAACCGCAGCCGTCCACACCATTTCGCTCGCCTTCCGTCGTGCGCTGGGCGAAGCCTCGCGCCGCGGAGGGTCGGCGGTCTTGAACGAAAGTCCCGCTACGGGCGGATCGCGCCGGGCGTGACGCCGAAGTAGCGCTTGCAGATCCGCGTCAGGTGGGCCTGATCGGCGAATCCGGCGGCGACGGCCACGTCCGCGGGCCGCTGCCCGGCGAGCAGCAGCCGTCGAGCGCGGTTGGCGCGCAACCGGAGCAGGTAGGCGTGCGGCGGCAACCCGTACGCGCGCCGGAAAGCGGCGATGAGCGTGGTCCGCGGCATGCCCGCAGCGGCGCTGAGCTCGGCCACCGTGACCGGATCGGCCCACCGGTCGTGCAGCAGCTGCCGCGCGAGATCGGCGCCCTGACGGCTCTCCGGCCTTCCCACGGCCGACGACGGACCGGTGCGGGCGTGTCGGCGCAGCACCGCGCCCAGCCCTTCGAGCAGCAAGGATTCCGCGGTGAGCGGATCACCGGCCTGCTCCTGCGCCTGGTGAACGCGGCGCATCCGGGAGAACAGGTGCGCATCCCGCACAGCGGTTTCGGGGAACCAGACCTCCGAGGTGCCGAGGTGCTCGCGGGCCAGCTCCTCGACCATCGCGGTGTCGAAGTAGAACATCCGGTAGCGCCAACCGGATTCGGCCGCGGCGAACCCGGTGTGCACCTGCCCGGGGTTGAGGACGACCAGCTGCCCGGCCGGGATCACGACCTTCCCGCCGACCACGTGCAGCCCCTCGGCGCCCTGCTCGATGACGCCGACGGAGAGCTGCTCGTGGCTGTGCCGGTCGAAGGCGAACCGCTCGAACCGCGCGGCGAACAGCTCGACCTGCGAGCTGGCCGCCGCCGTCCACAACCGCGCTTGCTCCACCCGCCCATGCTCACAAACCCGCGAGCCGCGTCCTATGCCGCGGCTCACAGGCGGAAGCTCAGGCGGACTCCACCCGCACCACGTCCGGCACACCGGGCAGCCGCCGCGCGCCGGTCAGCAGCGCGTCCGCGGAGCGGTCGTCCAGGAGGTGGCGGCGGAAGAAGGCGACGGCGTAGCCGGTCGCGATGCGGCGCTGGGTCGCCTCGCCGAGCCGGCGGTGCTCCTGGTTCCGCCCGTCCATGCTGACGCAGTGGCCGGGACGCTCACCGGGGATCGCGTCGTCCGCCGACGCCACCTGCCCGCTCGCCGGGGACCACTGGGTGTTGAAGTAGTTGTGGTTGCCGCCGGTCAGCGTGAAGTCGTAGATCGGAACCCGGTTCCGGCCCGCGTTCCACTCGAAGTACTCACCGGTGTTGACCTGGTCGCAGGTCCCCCACAGGACCGCGAACGGCACCTCGGTGACCGGCTCGGCGTCCAGCGGCGCAGCCGGGGCGAGCGCCAGCGCCGCCTTGATCTCGACGCCGTCGGGCCACTCCCCGTGCCGCTGGTCGGAAACCTGCTGCAACGCACCGCCGCCGCCCATGGAGTGGCCGAGGGTGCCGACGCGCCGGAGGTCCAGGTGCCCTCGGAAGCGCGTCCCGAGCTCGCCCAGCAGCGGCCCGGTGCCCGCATCGAGCTGCCGCCACATCGCGAGGTGCTCGTTCAGCAGCGCGGCACGCGCCCGGTAGACGGATCCGGCCTGCCCGAACCCGGTCGCGTTGAGCCCGTTCGCGCCGGTGGAGACCACCACGAAACCCTGCCGCGCGAGCGCCCGGGCGAGGTAGTCGTAGCCGGAACTGCTGGGCAGCGCGTCGACGCCCGGCGAGCAGGGCCAAGCCCACAACCGATCGCTCGCCTCGTCGATGATCCCCTGCTGCCTGGCCTGCTCGGCCTCGTCCCCGGCTTCCCCGGCCTCGGCCAACGCGTCCTCGGCCGCCTCCAACCTGCGCTGCGCCGGAGCATCCGCGCAGGTCGCCCAGGAACCGTGCTGCATCACGATCACCGGGTGCTTCCCGCGGAGCTTCGCGGGATGGTGCACCACCGCGGCCAGCTCCGACCGGCCCTCGTACGGAGCGGGAGGCGTGAACACCTGGTCACCGAGGTCGTAGGTCGCCACCCGCACGCCCTCCTGAGCGGGAACCGCACCCGCGGCACTCGTGACCACCATCGACGCCGCCAGCACCGCGACGGCCGCCGCCCTCCGCATCCCCACCATCCGCCTCCCGGCTCGCCACCACTGCCGCCGCCCATGCTCGCGCCCGCTCGTGAAGAACCCGCGAAGATCCGGTGCGAAAGCGGTGAGGCGGCGGCACGATCCGCGAAAGCACCCGGGAAAGGCCTGCGACCTGCTTGGATGGGTTCGTCAGAAATTTTTCGGCGGATGTGTCGATTCCTGGGCACCCCGTTCGATGTCCTGACGAGAGCAAGCCGAGAACAACCCAGGAGCAACAAGATGCGCACCCTGATCACCACCGCCTTCGTCTCGCTCGACGGCGTCGTCGAGGCCCCCGGCGGAGAGGCCGGCTACCGCAACGCGGGCTGGACCTTCAACGGCATCGAGTTCGACCCGGCCGCCTTCGAGATCAAGGGGCGCGAGCAGGAGGAGGCCACCGCGCTGCTGCTGGGCCGCGTCAGCTACGAGGCGTTCTCCCCGGTGTGGCCGCAGATGACCGAGGAGTTCGCGGGCTACCTCGCGATGCCGAAGTACGTCGTGTCGACGACGATCAAGGACGAGGACCTGGTCACCAACTGGGGCGAGACGCACATCCTGCGCTCGCTCGACGACGTGGCGGCCCTCAAGGAGACCGAAGGCGGCCCGATCATCGTCAACGGCAGCGCGACGCTGAACCGCGACCTCTCCGACGCGGGCCTGATCGACCGCTACCACCTCCTGCTCTTCCCGGTGCTGCTCGGCGCGGGCAAGAAGCTCTTCAGCGATGCGGACAAGGACAAGCAGAACCTGAAGCTCGTCGAGAGCGAGTCCTACTCCAACGGAATCCAGAAGCTCGTCTACGACGTCGTCCGCTGACCGCCGCCCCCGCACATCCCGAGACGCTGTTGGCGGATTGATCAGCACGGGACGCCCCCTGCACGATCACCTGATCATGCAGGGGGCATCCGTCGTGTGGGAGGAGCCCTGAGAACGGGCTGCTGCAGGTCTCCACCACCACCGCTCACGGCACCTGGTCGATCCGGCCCGGCGGGATCAGGCGGTGAGGACGAGTTTGCCCTGGAGGTGACCGTCGTCGAGCAGCCGGTGCGCGTCGGCGACGCGCTCGAACGGGAATGTCTCCTGCACGTGGACCCGGAGCCTGCCCTGTTCGGCGAGGTCGGCGAGACCGCGCAGGGCGACTGGGTCGGGGTCGACGCCGATGCCGCTGAAGCGCATGCCTGCCGCCTCGTACTCGGCGATGAGCTCGGTGTCCTCGTCGGCGACCGCCGTCACGAGGTGCCCTCCCGGTCGGAGCACACCGAACGAGCGCGCGGCGGTGTCGCCGCCGAGGGTGTCGAGCACGACGTCGATGTCGCGGACCGTTTCGGCGAAGTCGACCTCGGTGTAGTCGATCACTTCGTCGGCGCCGAGTCCCTCGACGAACTCCCGCTTGCTCCCGCCGGCGGTCGTGATCACGTGCGCGCCGCGCGCTTTCGCGAGCTGGATCGCGATGTGGCCGACCCCGCCGCCACCGCCGTGGATCAGGACTCGGTCGCCCGCGGTCACGCCGGCGAGGTCAACGAGGCCCTGCCACGCCGTCAACCCGACGATCGGCAGCGCCGCCGCCTCCACGTGCGACAGTGACGCCGGCTTGCGCACCAGGTGCAGCGCGGGCGCCGACACGACTTCGGCGTACGCGTTGGCCGCCCGGGGGAACATCGGCATCCCGAACACCTCGTCACCGGGCCGCAACCGCCATGTCGCTGCTTCTTCGACCACGCCGCTGATGTCCCAGCCGAGGATGAACGGCGGCTCGCCGAGCAACGGGAACTCACCGGCGCGCAGGCGCGCCTCCAGCGGGTTCAGCCCGATCGCCTTGACCCGGACGAGGACCTCGGTCGGGAGCGGCCGGGGCTCGGGCGCCTCCACGACGGTGAGCACGTCGGGACCGCCGAGCGACTGCTGGGTGACGACTCGCATGACTCTCCTTGCTTCGGGGTGTGCGAACGCGTTGCCGACTTCCGCGGCTGGTGACGGCGCGACCGCCGCCACGAGGCCCGTTCACTTCGACCTACCTCGACGGTGATCGACACAGCGCAGGCGTGCCACCGGTACCCCGCCAGAAAAACCCGATAACCCGCCAAGCGCGGGCTAGGCTGAGCGCTCATGAGCGAAGTGGTCGGCAAGCCGGTGCTCTGGACCGACGATTCGGCGGTCTGCGAGCCACTGGCCCACGGCGAGCAGGTCGCCGCGCACTTCCACGACTTCGGGCAGCTCAGGTATGCCGCTTCCGGAGCGCTTGTCACCGCCACCCGGGCGGGCACCTGGGTGGCGCCGACGAGCCGCATCACCTGGGTGCCGCCTTTCCACGTGCACAGCAGCCGCTCGTACGGACAGACCGATGTCCGGTTGCTCCGGGTTCCGGCGGAACTCGCCGAGCGACTGCCGGCGGAGCCCTCGGTGTTCGTGGCCAGTGCGTTGCTGCGCGAGACCTACCTGGCGTTGCTCAGCGACCGCGAACCGGTCGACAGCCCCCGCACGAGCCTGCTGCTCGAGGTTGTCGTCTCGGAACTCGCTCGCGCCCGGCGGGAACCACTGCGCCTCCCGGAGCCGAGCGACACCCGCCTCAAGGCCGTCACCGACCTGCTGCACGCCGACCCGGCCAACCCGGCGACCCTGGCGGAGCTGGGGCGCCGGACCGGCTCGAGCGAACGAACCCTCAGCCGTCTGTTCGGCAGCGAACTGTCGATGAGCTTTCACCAGTGGCGCACCCTGCTGCGCATTCAGCGGGCACTGCTCGAACTCGGCGAAGGCGCCTCCGTCACCGACACGGCGATGCGGCTGGGCTGGGCGAACCCGAGCAGCTTCATCGATGCGTTCACCGATCTCATCGGCCAGACACCCGGCCGCTACCGCGCCACGGCGCGCGCAGCTCACGACCGGCGCCGGCGTGGCGGGTTAGCTGAAAGTGCCTCCGGCGACGATGCGGCTGACCAGTCCACATGACGCGGAGGTGCGCACCGGCGCCGAACGCGAGACCGGCTGGGACGGGTACGAGGGCCACCTGACCGAGACCTGCGAACCCGATGCCCCGCAGCTGGTCACCAACGTCGCGACCATGACCGGCACACACGGGACTGGCTGAGCGCGCTGTCGTGCTGCGGTTGACGCCGATCTCCACCAGATGCAAGGGCGAACTCAGTCGTGCACGTGGCTGGAAGAGGTGTCCTCGGGAGGCGCTGTGCGGCCGCCGTCGGCTCCGCTGATGATCACGCCGATCAGGGCGGCGATCACGCCGACGATGCCGAGGCGGCCGCTCAGGCGCAGAGCCCAGCCCGTCGATGAGCCGGTGTGGGCGCGAGGGCCGAGCAGCTTCTCCGAGCGCCGGGCCGGCCGCAGCAGGCGCACCAGGAGGAGTGCGGCGATGGGGAGCTGCAGCAACCAGATCGTGGTGCGGAACCAGCCGTCGTACCAGACGTTCGTGCCGTAGAGGAGGGTGTGCCAGACGCTCAGGACGTACACGGCGATCACGAACCGGTGCAGCACGCGCCAGGTCTTGGGGCCGATGCGGTGCCTGACGTAGAAGAGCAGGCCCAGCGGGATGGCCAGGTAGAGGGCCGCCTGCCCGATGGGGATGGCGATCTTGCCGGTGCCCGAGTCGTAGCCGCCGGGGACGAAGGTCTCCACGAAAGCCGTGGCCAGCGCGGCGAACCAGCCCGCGGTGTCGGCCCGGACCAGCTCGGCGGCGAACAGCAGCGCGTGAGCGGCGATGAGCGCGATGGTGTTCAGGCTGGTGGTGCGGTGCAGGCGTTCCAGCCGCTGGCCGGACAGCGGTGCCCAGGAGGGCCGCGGGCCGGAGAGGAGGAGTCCGAGGACGACGGTGATCCAGGCCCACAGCAGGGCGGACCAGCCGAACGCCTGGCTGAGGAAGTACATCCAGAACTTCTCCGCGTCGGCCATGAACGGCATGACGGACAGCGTCGAGGAGGTCCCGGCGAGGATGCGGGCGTAGATGAGCGCGAAGACCGCGCCGGTCACGGCCACGGCGATCAGGCCGTCGGGTATGGAGGCGCGCAGGTCGGACCGCAGGGTGGGGCGCCGCCGGCCACCGGCCCCGGCGACGCGGTCGTCGGCCGGTTCGGAGGCGGGTTGCGCTGGTGATGACGTCATCGTGCAGCCTTTTCGGTCGCTTCGGCAGGTGAGCGGGTGCGTCGCCTTGCCGGGGCACGGCGCGCCAAGACGCACTGTTGGATGAGTCGGAGCGGAGCGGCGAAAGTTCCCGCCGCAGCCGAGGTTCACGCGCCGCTGACGGCGACGACGGGGCGCACGCGGGTGGCCGCGCTCCACGCCCGGTGCTGCGCCAGCTCCGCCGTCGCGGCCTCGGCCAGCACGATTCCGGTGCAGCCGCGCTGGTCGCCCACCTGCGGCACCACGTCGCCCGGCGCTCTGGTCGGGTACCAGCGCACGTTTCCGGGAAAGGCCGCCAGCTCGTCGATCCCGTGCCAGCCCTCGAGAACACCCGGCCGGTCGGCATAGACGAGGACGAAGGCGTGCGCGGGGCCGCTGTGGTCGAGCGGGGCGTCCATGAGGCGCGGTCTGCGGCCCAGCGCCTCCTCCACCACGGCGGTGTACACGTTGGTGCCGAGCGAACGGCACATGACCTCTCCGACCAGGGCTCCGCCGATCCTGCGGTTGATCTCGACCAGTTCCGGCCCCTCGGTGGTGAGGACGAACTCCACGTGGGCGAACCCGCTGCGATGCCCCGCCGCGAGCAGGACCTCTCCGACCCACTGCTCGACGGCGTTCGACTCGGCCTGCGGCAGAGCGACCGGGAAGGCGGCGGCTTCCTCCCGCACCGCGGGCTGCCGCGACGTCTGCCTGCTGAGGACGCCGAGCAGCCGGGTGGCGCCGTTCCAGCTGAGCGTCTCCGCGCTGTAGAGCGGCCCGGCCAGGAACGCCTCCGCGAACAACTCCCCCATGAACTGCTGCTGGGCGGCTTCGCCGAGCGCGCGGCGCAGTGCTTCCTCGTCCTGGGCGATCCAGACATTGCGCGAGGAGGTGCCCGAGGAATCCTTGAGCACCGCCGGCAGACCGACCGCGCGAACCACCTCGTCGGCGCTGCCCGGGCTCGGGGCGACGCACACCGCACCGCTCCGGCTCAACCCTCGGCGGTGCAGCAGCTCACGCACCTGGGACTTGTCGCGCAGCAGCCGCACCGCGGCCGGATCCGGGCCGGGGAGCCCGAATTCGGCCGCGAGGTCAGCGGCCGGAGCGCTCCAGGTGTCGGTGGTGTTGAGCAGGCCGACCAGGTCGGGCAGGGCGGCCAGCGCGCTGCGGGTCGCCGTCTCGTCGAAGGTGTCGACGTCGACGACGGTGAGCGCGTCCTCGGGCAGGGTGCTGAGTTCGTGCCGGTAGACCGACCGGTCCGCGGTGAGCAGGCACAGCTCGTGCCCGGCTTCCGCCGCTGCTGCGGCCATGCGGCCCAGGCCGAAGGACAGGGATTCCAGGGCTGCGATGGTCATGGCCGGTCCGCCTCTCCCTTGTCCGCCTCTCCATTGTCCGCCTCTCCGCGTTTTTCAGTGGTGGTTGCGTTTGGCGTTGCTCTCACGTTCCGCGGTTTCTTGTGGCTGGGTTGCATCACGGTCCCCTGAGATGCGGTTGAGTAGGACTCCGGTTGCACGAGGGCGTCACCTCCACGGGTTCGACGCTGCCCGCGCATCGGCCGGGCCGTGCTGCCGAGGGACCGGGACGCCGTTCCCACTCCATCACCGACCAGGGCGGACGCAGCTCACCGAGGGTGCGGATGCGCCGGGGCCGGAGGGTGCGCATGTCCTGCGCCTCGGCGTGCCGCGCGAAAACCCGCTCGGCGTAGCGGTGGCCGGTGTCCGCGCCCAGGACGAGGTGCAGGCGCTCGGGATCGCGCTGCGCCTCCCAGGACGAGACCAGGTGCGCGGCCCCGGTCGACAGTCCCGCGAAGGTCGCGTGCTCCTGCAGGAGGCCGATCGCCCCGGCCATGGCGTGCCGGAAGTCCAGCCAGTGCACGGTGTCGTACAGCTCGTGCCGCACGTTCTCGAAGGGGATGGAGCTCCCGATGCCCGCGATGATCGCCTCGGGATCGCTGAAGTGCTCGCTGCCGAAGGTGACGCTGCCGAACGGCTGGATCCCCACCAGCCGCACCGCCCGCCCCGCCTCCCGCAGCGTCTGCACCAGACCGCCGGTGGACGCCCCCGTGCCGACGGCGCCGACGACGGTCAGGGGCACGTCGGGCAGTGCTCCGGTGACGAGGTCGGCGAACTCCCGGTAACCGGCGTAGTGGATGGAGTCGTGGTACTGCCGCATCCAGTGGAAGTCGGGGCGATCGGCCAGCAGCTCGCGGACGCGGCGCACGCGACGTTCCTGGTCGAGCCGGAGGTCCTGGGACGGAGGCATCTGGTCGACCGTCGCGCCCAGGACCTCCAGCTGCGCGCGCATGACCGAGTCGACGGTCGTGGACGCCACGATGTGGCAGCGCAAGCCGTAGCGGTGGCAGGCCAGGGCGAGCGCCAAGGCGTAGATGCCGCTGGAGCTGTCGATGACGGTCTGCCCCGGGACGATGCGCCCGCGGTGCAGCAGCGCGCGAACGGCGCCCAGGGCCGCGTAGACCTTCATCGTCTCGAAGCGGGCGAGCACGACGTTGCCGCCGAGCCGGATCAGGTCCGGCGTCTTCAGCGCGTCGGTGATGTGCTCGTGGACGGGTGCGGCAGTGGTGCTGGGCGGCGGATCTTGTTCCTCGTGGTGCGGTGACATCGCGTACCGGTCCTCCAGGGCTGCGAGCGCCAGGCAGTTGGCCACGAGAGGGCGGCGGCGTGCGCGCAAGGCCGCCGTCCTCGCCGGAGCGGGGGCGGACCGCGTGCGGGCCTGACGGTTCGCGTCACTTCTTGCGTCCCCGGACGATCAACCGCCGGGAGTGGTTGTCGTACGCGGAACCGTCGAAGCCGCCGAAGACCTCCACGTCCGCGAAGCCGGCGGCCGCGAAGAGGTCGTGCAGTTCAGCGGCGCTGTAGAGGTAGGACGTCAGGGAGGCCGTGCGCGCCGACGTGCCGCGCACCAGCGTCCAGTCGGTCCGAAGCCTGCGCCAGCTGTCGAAGACGACGTCCCGCTGGACCACGTACGAGCCGTCCGGCAGGTCGACCACCTGGGGCCGACCGATCCAGCCGGCCAGGACCTCCTTGCCCATGACGTCCACGAGGAGCTGCCCGTCGGGGACGAGGCTCTCCCACGCGTTGCGCAGGACCTGGAGGTTGTCGTCCGGGTCATCGAAGTACCCGAAGGACGTGAACACGTTCAGGACGACGTCGAACGCCTCGGGAGCCGTGTAGGTGAGCATGTCCGCTCGCACCAGCCGCACCTCGGCACCGGCTTCCTCGCAGGCGCTCCTCGCGCGCTCCAGCATCGGCTCGCTGAGGTCGACGCCCGTGACCTCGAAACCCCGGGCGGCCAGCGGCACCAGGAACAGGCCCGGGCCGCAGCACAGGTCGAGAACCCTTGCCCCGCGCGGAAAGTCGAGGAGAGGAGAGGTGGCCACCAGCTCGGCAGCGGACGCCGCGCGCGCCGGGGAGAACATGGTGGGCGCGAAGTCGGACCACAGCGAGTCGTCCTGGTACCACTTCAAGGCGCTCGGCCTCCCTCTCGGCAGCTCCTACCGCTCCCGTCATGTCAGTAGTCGGCCGCTTCCGACGGCTGGTTCCCGCCACTTCACGACAGCAGCGACGTGCGCGGCGCCATCGCCCCGAAAACCGGTTGATCGATGCCGCCGTGCGCGCCTACTCTCCGGTGGACCGAGTCGTCGAGCCGAAGGCGTGCCGTTGTACAGCAAGTGAGACCTCCCGAGCGCTGATTCATCGCGCGACGCGCATCCGCGTCGCGCTGATGTCTGCTGCGGAACTTCTCACTTGAAACAGGTGTACATCTGTGCTGAACAACTGGGTGGTCACGCCCACCTGCCTGCCGCTCGTCCGCCGTCGTTGCCACTCGTGCGCCTCCGAGCGCTTCCGGGCGAACGGAAAATTCCGCGTCAACGCCAACCACAAGCTCATCGACGTCTGGCTCCTCGTGCTCTGCACCGACTGCGGGGAAACGGCGAAGCTCACGATCATGGAGCGGGTGCACGTCCGCACCGTGCGAGCCGAGCTGCTGGACCGGCTGCACCACAACGATCCCGACCTGGCCGCCGAACTGCTCCAGGACCCGGTCGTGCAGCGCCGCAACCGCATCGCCCTCGACTGGGCCGGTGCCTGGCGCCTGGACACGGGCGGAACGGAACAGCCCGCGGACGACGAGGCGATAGACGTCGCCGTCCGCTTCGACGCCCGGATCCCGGTCCGGCCGGTACGACTGATCGCTGAGGGCTTCGGATTCTCCCGAGCAGAGGCCGAAAGGCTGCTCGACGAAGGAAGAATCGTCTCGGCAGTCCGGCTGAGCGGCAAGCTCACCGGCGACTTCACCTTCACGCTCAAGCGCTGAGCAACGGGCCTGCCCGGCAACCCACCGGGCAGGTCCCAGTCGCTGCCGATCCGTCAATCGCAGCGGAACGGCGCAGAACCGGCTGAAACCGGATCGCCCCGCAGCGCGTCCTAGGCGTTGATTCCCAGCACTCGGAACGGAGCTCAGCCACATGACCGCCCTCTACCGGATCTCCATCGACGCCAAGACCGACGCGACCGTGCGCGGCCGGTTCCACATGATCAACCCGGATGCCGGGATCCTCCCGGACTACGAAGAACTCGTGCTGGAGATCATGCTCGACGCGTGGCAGCGGATGAAGCACGACAGCTTCTACACCGGCGACGGGCTCACCGACGACGCCCTTCCCGTCTCCGCCGAAGAGGCGGCCGCGATCGCCGACGAGCACGAGCTCCGGGAGGTCTTCGAGAGCGAGGACGACGACGAATCGGACGAAGTCCTCCTCGACCGCTTCGAGGAGATCATCGAGTCCGCCGAGGTGAGCGAACCGCGGAACACGCCGGCCTTCTGGGAGGCGGAAGGGTTCTGGGACAACGCCACCGACGACGACTTCCCGGAAGACGTCGAGGCCTACCCGTACGTCGAGTTCACCTTCACCGCCCACAACGCCCGCCACGTCGCCCACCTGCTCCCCGGCACCCACTGGGCAACGGCGCAGTACTGCGACTGACGACACCGGGCCTGCAACGGAAGCACTTCCCGTTGCAGGCCCGGTTTTTCGGCTACGGCTAGGCGGTGCGGAGCTTGCAGGCGTCCAGAGCCCACTGCTGAGGGCCGTAGTTGTCGCGGAAGATCCGGTAGCAGTCGGTGAGGTTGACCTCGTGGCAGGCGAACGCCGCGAGGTGCTCGTTGCCGCCGTTCGCGACGGCGAGGTCGATGCAGTCGTCGACGCTGGCCAGGACGACCGGCGCGGTGGCCTGAGCGGCGGGCGCGAACCCCAGCGCGGCGGCCAGCACACCCGCCGCCGCCGCGGACCGGGCGAGATGACGAAACATGATCAGCGATCTCCCTCCTGGAACCTGCTTGCAGGAGCGAGACAACCGCCAGAGCACCGACCCGGCCAGTCGGCGTCCACAACCCGGTCGAGATCTTCACCGGAGCGACGGTCACCCCGGCACGCACCGTGATCAACCCGAGCGACGCAGCTTCTCGATCAGCACAGCCACAAGCATCACGGCCACCCCGCAGAACACCGCTCCGGACACCAGCACCGCACGGGGGTAGACGACCCTCGGCCCGGCCGGGACGGCGTTGCGCATCCGCTCTTCCGTCCAGTACCCGTCCTCCACGGGAGGGAGCGTGGTGGAGACGAAGGGCAACTCCGCGCCGGGGTCCTCGCCAGCAGCCCTGATCCGACGTGATCGAGCCAAAACCGCCTCCCGAATCGCTTCCCCGATGGCCGCCAAACGATCATCCCGCATCGCAGCCGCCGTTGGGCCGCAGTTCAGCTGGGTCGGCTGATGGCCATCTTCGCGGCGAAGAAGCCCAGCAGGGTGCCGGATGCGAGACGCTGCGCCTGGAGCACGCGCGGGTGCCGGGCCAGGTACCCGGCGAGCGCAGCAGCGGCAAGCACGATGAGCCCGTTGACGCCCACACCGACCACGATCTGCGCGGCCCCGAGCTGGATGAACTGCCACCACGTCGCGCCAAGGGCGGGATCGATGAACTGCGGGATCAGCGCCGCGTACAGCAGTGCGATCTTGGGATTCAGGAGATTCGTCAGGAAACCCATGCCGAACAACCGCGCGGCGGAGTGCGGAGCCAGCTCACGCGGCTCGAACGGCGACCGGCCACCGGGACGCAGGATCTGCCAAGCCATCCACGCGAGGTACGCGGCACCGAGGAGTTTCACCGCGTGGTAGGCCTCGGGAACGGCCGCGAAGAGCGCGGACAGACCAGCGGCGGCGGCGAGCAGGTACACGACGAACCCGAGAGCGACCCCGGCGAGCGAAACGAGCCCAGCCCGCCGCCCCTGCGAGATGGCCCGCGAAGCCAGGTAGACCATGTTGGGCCCAGGAGTCAGCACCATCCCCAACTCCAACACCACAACACCGAGCAACGAAGCAAGCGGCACGAGTTCCACAGAGCGAACGTATCCGCCGGCACTCGCATTGCCCAGAGACCAAGAGCAACGCCACAGACCACCGGACGATCCTCGACCACCAGCACGTGCTGGAGCGCGTCGTGGGGCAGTCCGCTTCACACTCGCCCCACAGGCCAGACCACTGTGGACGGTCAGGACCGGCTCACCGCACGCGCCTTCCGGGCCGGATTCACGGTGTGCCCTCCGAGGGGTACAAAACATCCCACGCCCTGAGAATATCGTCGATACCCGTGACGCCCAGGAATGCGAATATGGATGCGGCGATGCCGGACAACACGCTCCAGTACACCTCCCAGGGCATCCTCCCCCGCTCGACTTCCTTGCGAAACTGATCCGCAATCAGACCGAGGAAGAACCCAGGACCAAACAGGCATGCGAGCATTAATACGCCCTGCGACCACGGCAATTCGGCATCGCGGGATACTCCGAGGGATAGAAAGTACTTTACGGCTAGGACCATCCCGGCGACAGCACCCAGGAACCACCAGATCACATCTATATCACTGTTGATCTTGTTCTTGTTCTCGTCGTTGTCATCCGCCATACGCCCACTCTCCGTTTCGGCTTGGAAAAGCCGCGAAGCCTTCCATCGCGGATACGTCACGACATGCGACGCACGTCGAGCACATGGCCACACGACGGAGCGGCGATCCGGGGGCCGGCCAGCTCAGGACTTTGCGGGTGCTGTCGGGTGCGCCTTGCGCCATGGTCGTAGATGATCGCAGCCGGGCCCGCCCAAGCGGACGTTTTCGATCAGATGCACTGGAAGAGCGGCCTCCGCCGAAGCGAAGATCCCCCACCGGTTCTGCGAAACGGTTCAGCACCCATCGGCCTAGGCTGAGTGCCGCCCCAGGAGCCACATGTCACGCTGCACGTCAGCGAACGCCGGAATCCGGCCGGCCCACTTCTCAATGCAGACCATCGTGGCGATATCTCGCCTTCGGACAGCAGGGTCCGGAGCCAGCGGTCAGCACTTCGATCGCGGTGCCCTGCGCCGACGACAGCCAGGAATCACCCGCCGAAACGGACTCCGAGATGACCGGTTCTGCGCCCCGCCGCACAGCTGCATCGAGCTTCGGGAAAGCGTCGCAGGACGGAGACGGCGATCTTCGACTACTCGCATTGCATGCTGTACTGGCGCTTGGCAGCGACCCCGTGCATCCGATGCTCGCGGGCCTACGACCCGCCGCGGCCGGTCTGGGTCGACGTAGATGCCTTGGTGTCGTACGAGCGCGGCCGGGTGCCGAGCCCAGCCGAGGTACCGATGATCGTCAAGGCCCGCAGGGTTGATCTCGCTCGATGGCCGACAAGCAGCACGCTTGGCTCCGAACCCCACGAAAACGACACTGCGGCGGGAGCCGAGATCATCGATCTCTTCTCCCGCCGCAGGTCAGCGGGTTGACCGCTGCGGAGCCGCCTGAGGGAATCGAACCCTCGACCTACGCATTACGAGTGCGTCGCTCTGGCCGACTGAGCTAAGGCGGCATTGCGTGGTCAAGTGTAGCTGGCCGTCTCAGGCGCGTGCGCGCGGCCCCCGGGCTCGGCGAACTCGGGCGTCACTCGGGCGTCGGGGCGTCGTTGAGGTCACAGTGATGCCCGTCACTCGACCTGGAGGGGGTCGGATGCGCGCTGTTCGCCGGTTCGGCGTGTGCACCGCCGTGTCGTTGGCCGTAGCTGGGCTTTCGCTGCCCGCCGCCTTCGCTCAGAGCACTCTTCCGACCACTCCCATCCCGTCGCCGGTCGATCCCGGGCAGCCTCCTGCTTCCGTGCCGACTCCGGCTCCTGGGCCGATCGTGGCAGATGCCGGGACGTTGATCGGGGTGGTGCGGATCCTGCCGAACACCGTGCCGAGCGGTTCGGTCGTCGGCGATCCCGACTTCGAGGAGCAGCTGCCGAAGCAGGCCGTCGCCGAGGCCGGGATGGGGCGGGCCGTCGCGCAGGCCAACTCCACCGCTTTCTTCGCCCACGAGCGGGCGGTCGCCGAGGCCTCTCCGTTCGGGGTCGCGGTGCTCGGGAAGTCTCCTCAGCTGCCCGTCGGGTTGGCGCAGGCCGCGCTGCCGGATCGGCCCGAGCCGATCAGTTCGAGCATGCAGCCGCCCAGCTCGCCCGCCGACCAGCTGGTCAAGCTCAGCGGGCTGAACGGCAGCGTGCACGCGCGCTGGGACAAGCAGGCCGGGCCGTGCGTGTCGCCGATCGCCGATGCCCGGTACTCGATGGGCAGCGCGTCGGCCGTGAACGCGCTGCCGGAGGGGCTCTCGCTGGGCGGGCTGCTCGACGGCGGGAAGCCCACCGAGAACGGCACCGGTTCGCTGCTGCACGTGCCGGACACCGCGCAGGCGCACTCCGGCGTGGAGCTCGTCGACGTGCCCGGGCAGGTCGGCAAGGCCGTTCAGGCCAGCTCCGACCTGCAGCTGGCGGGCGTGCGGCTCTTCGCAGACACTCCGCAGGAGATCCGGGTCGACGTGGTCGGCGCGCCGCGGCTGACCGCGACCGCCACCGGTGACCCGGCCACCTCCACTGTGGACTACGAGGCGCCGGTGCTGCGGGTTTCGCGAGGCGGTGAAGAGCTCGGCGTGCTCGACGCCGCGAACCCCGCGCTGGACGTTCCGGTGCCAGGGCTCGACCAGCGCGTGCTCGACGCCGGAGTGCTGCGGCTGAGCGTCGGCGAGCTGAAGCAGGACGTCGTGGGCACCGAAGTCCGGGCCGCCGCGCGGCTTTTCGACCTCCAAGTCCTGCGCGGCCACGCCGTCGGCCTGCCGACCTCGCTGGTGCAGGCCTCCTTCGGCGAGCAGATCGTCCGCGCCGGCGCCCCCGGCGGCGGCGTGGACTGCACGACCGCGCCGGCACCGGCTGCCGCCGCACCGGCCGCGACCCACCCGCAAGCGGTCCAGCCCCTGGCCCTCACCAGCAGCGGCTACTACGCGGTCCCGCTGTTCTGGACCGGCGCAGGCCTGCTGCTCCTGGGCTCGATCATCGTCGCCGCCCTCCCCCGCCGCCGCACCTGAGACTTCGCGGATCACCGCGGCGTATGTTCATCACCATGACTGCTGGCCCGTTGGGCGACGCCTTGGCCCAGGTCCTGCCCGGTGCCGTCACGAGCAGGTTCAGCCCGGAGGATCTGGCCGAGCTGGTCGTGCTGCAGCGGTGCTGCTGGGTTTCCGAGGCCATCGCGAACGACACCTTGGACGTGCACGCGCTGCACGAGACCCACGAAGAGGCGCTGGCCTGGACGCAGTCGTGGACGACCCTCGTCGTGCGCCGGGCGGGACGCCTGGTCGCCGCCGTGCGCGGGCGGCTGACCGCCGAGCAGGACTGGGAGATCGGTCGCCTCATGGTCGCCCCGGACCTGGCCGGAAACGGCATCGGGTCCGCGCTCCTGGCGCTGATCGAATCGCAGGCCCCGGCGTCGGTGCGGCGGTACTCGCTGTTCACCGGAGCCGCGAGTCAGCGCAACATCGGCATCTACCGGCGGGCCGGGTACCAGCTCGACGAGGAGGCATCGCGGGCGCCCGGGCACATCCCCGGCACCGTGCGCATGATCAAGCGAGCGGCCGACTGAAGTCCACTGTGGACGTCATCCGGTGAAGAGGGTGGCCAGCATCGCCTCCACCGCGATGATCGGTTTCACGTTCTGGGTCAGGGCCACTCGGCATTCCAGCACCGCGTCCAGCCGGCGGAGGGCCGACTCCGAGGTCCACTCCTGCGCCGCCTTGACCACCGAGCGCTCGAAGTCCGGGTGGTTCAGCGGGGCGGAGGAACCGGCGCGGGTCACCAGGACGTCGCGGTAGAAGCCCGCCAGGTCCACCAGGGCCAGGTCGAGGGCGTCGCGCTGGGAGCGGGTGGTGCGGGACTTCTGGCGCTTCTCCAGCTCTTTGAGCGCCGCGTTGGCGCCTCGGGTGGCCGCGGCCGTGCCCTTGCCGGTGCCGCCCGCGCCCATCGCCGTCTTCAGCTCTTCCTTCTCCGCCTCGTTGCGGTCCTCGTTGGCCGTGGTCGCCTCCGTCTCGGCCAGCTTCACCAAGCCGGTCGCCGCCGTGAAGACGTCCGAGAACCTCCGCAGGCCCAGCGGGATGCGCAGTACCGACTCGCGCCGCTCGCGCGCTTCCTCATCGGTCGCCAGCCGCCGCGCGCGGCCGATGTGCCCGCCGCACACCGAAGCCGCCCACTGCGCCAGCTCGGCGTCAACGCCGTCGCGCTCGTGCAGCACCTCCGCGATGGCGTTGGACAGCGGCGTGCGCAACTGCACCACTCGGCACCGGGAGCGAATCGTCACCGACACGTCTTCCGGGTGGTCCGATGGCGCGCACAGCAGGAACACCGTGCGCAGGGGCGGCTCTTCGACCGCCTTGAGCAGCGCGTTCGCCGCGCCCTCGGTGAGACGGTCGGAGTCCTCGATGAGCACTACGCGCCAGTGGCCGGTGGTCGGTCGGCGCGCCGCGGCCTGGACCAGAGAGCGCATCTCCGCGACGGAGATCGACAGGCCCTCGGGCGCGACGAGGCGCACATCGGCGTGGGTGCCGTGCATGACCGTCCGGCACGCCGTGCAGCTTCCGCAGCCCACGACGTCGGGATCAGTGCACTCCAGCGCAGCGGCGAAGGCGCGGGCCGCGACCGAACGCCCCGAGCCGGGCGGGCCGGTGAACAGCCAGGCGTGCGTCATGGCACCTGGCGGGACCGGTTCGCCACGGACCTGGCGGCGGGCCGCGCTCACCGCGGCGTACAGCGTCTGCACGGCGTCGGGCTGGCCGACGACCTCCGCCCACACCCCGGTGTTCAGCTGCTCCGGAGCGTCGGTCCGCATCGCGTCGCCTCCCGTGTCTGGTGCGTGCTCGCACGCACGACTCTACGGTGCCGCCCCGACCGCGGACTGAGGCCTAACCGAAGAGCGCGGCCAGGATCACCAGCAGCGGGATGGCCAGCGCCAGCAGGCAGCCGATCCTCGCGCCGACGCTCGTCCGCTGCTTCTTCTTCGGTTTCTTCTGCCGCTGCTGCGCGGGCTGGTTCGGCCTGCGCGCGGGCGGGAGCGAGAAGGGCTCTTCCGGCTCGACGGCCGGTGGCGGAGCAAGCGGTGCCGCCGACGTGGTGGTCGGCGGCACCGCTCGTGCCACGGTCAGCGCATCCGGGTAGTGGAGCAGCGGCGGCAGCGCCTGCGTGCCGTCCGGGCCGGAGAGCGCGTCGCGCGTCACGAGGACTTCGAAGAGGAACTGGCCCGCTTCTTGGCCGTCGTGCTCGTGGTCTTCTTCGCAGCGGTGGTCGTCTTCTTAGCAGCGGTGGTGGAGGTCTTCTTCGCAGCCGCGGTGGACTTCTTGGCCGGGGCCTTCTTCTTGGCCGGGGCCTTGGCCCGCCGCTCCGCGAGCAGCTCCACCGCGCGCTCCATGGACAACGACTCCACGTCATCGCCCTTGCGCAGCGACGCGTTCGTCTCGCCGTCGGTGACGTACGGGCCGAACCGGCCGTCCTTGATCACCAGCGGCTTGCCGGTGTCCGGTGCCTCGCCGAGCTCGCGCAGCGGTGCCGCCGCAGCACGCCGTCCGCGCTGCTTGGGCTGCTCGTAGATCTTGAGCGCCTGCTCCAGGGTGATCGAGAAGATCTGCTCCTCGGTCTCCAGGGAGCGCGAGTCCGTGCCCTTCTTCAGGTACGGGCCGTAGCGGCCGTTCTGCGCGGTGATCTCGTTGTCGCTCTCCGGGTCCTTGCCGACCACGCGCGGCAGCGACAGCAGCTTGAGCGCGTCCTCGAGGGTCACGGTGTCCAGCGACATCGACTTGAACAGGCTGCCGGTGCGCGGCTTGTTCTTGCTGCCCTCGGGCAGGACCTCGGTGACGTACGGACCGAACCGGCCCTCCTTCGCCACCACCTCGTGCCCCGTCTCCGGGTCGGTGCCCAGGCTGCGGCCCTCCATCGGCGTGGCGAACAGCTTCTCCGCGATCTCCACGGTCAGCTCGTCCGGCGGCAGGTCGTCGGGCAGGTTCGCCCGCTGCGACGACTCGTCCTCCAGGGTCCGCTCCAGGTAGGGCCCGTAGCGGCCGACGCGCACGTAGACGGTGCGGTCGTGGTCGTCGGTGAACATCGGGATCGAGTTGACCGCCCGCGGGTCGATCTCCTCGACGCTCGATCCGACGAGCTTCTTCAGCCCGCCGGCGCGGCCGATCGAGCCCTCCGGGCCCACGTCGCCGCCGAAGTAGAAGCCGGACAGCCAGCTGGTGCGCTGCTCGCGCCCCTCGGCGATGCGGTCGAGCTCGTCCTCCAGCGCCGCGGTGAAGTCGTAGTCCACCAGCCGCTCGAAGTGCTTCTCCAGCAGGCCGACCACGGCGAAGGCGATCCACGACGGAACCAGGGCGGAGCCCTTCTTCCAGACGTAGCCGCGCTCCTGCACGGTGCTGATGATCGAGGCGTAGGTCGACGGGCGGCCGATGCCCAGCTCTTCCATCGTCTTGACCAGGCTGGGCTCGGTGAAGCGCGGCGGCGGGTTGGTGGTGTGCCCGTCCGGCGACAGCTCCGGCGCGGTGACCGGCTGGTTCTCGACCAGCTGCGGCAGCCGGGACTCGGCGTCGTCGGCGGCCCCACCGGCCTCGGTGTCGACGGCCTCGACGTAGGCCTTCAGGAAGCCCGGGAAGGTGATCGTGCGGCCCGAGGCGGCGAAGGTGCACTCCTCGCCGCTGGTCGCGGTGCCGGTGATGCGAACCGACAAGGTGGTGCCCTTGGCGTCGGCCATCTGGGAGGCGATGGTGCGCTGCCAGATCAGCTCGTACAGCTTGAAGCCGTCGACGTCGTTGCCCAGCTCAGCGGCGACCTCACCAGGAGTGCGGAAGCTCTCGCCCGCCGGGCGGATCGCCTCGTGCGCCTCCTGCGCGTTCTTGACCTTGCGGGTGTACTGGCGCGGCTGCGCCGAGACGTACTGCTTGCCGTAGAGGTCGGTGGCCTGGTTGCGCGCCGCGGTGATCGCCGTCTCCGACAGCGTCGTCGAGTCGGTACGCATGTAGGTGATGTAACCGTTCTCGTACAGCCGCTGCGCCGTGCGCATCGTGCGGTCCGCCGAGAAGCGCAGCTTGCGACCGGCCTCCTGCTGCAGCGTGGAGGTCATGAACGGCGCATACGGCTTCCGCGTGTACGGCTTCTCCTCGACGCTGGAGACGCTCAGCTGCGCGTCGGTCAGCGCCGCGGCCAGCGCGCGGGCCTCGGTCTCGGTCAGCACCCGGATGTCGGCGTTCTTGAGCTGCCCGTCCGGGCCGAAGTCGCGGCCGGTGGCCAGCTTCGCGCCGTCCACCGTGACCAGGCGGGCGCCGAAGCGGCGCGGCGAGGCGTCCGGGCCGGCGTCCATGGTCGCGGAGATGTCCCAGTAGTCGGCCGGGACGAACCTGATCCGCTCGCGCTCGCGCTCGACCACGATCCGGGTCGCCACCGACTGCACGCGGCCCGCCGACAGCTTCGGCATGACCTTCTTCCACAGCACCGGGCTGACCTCGTAGCCGTACAGCCGGTCCAGGATGCGGCGGGTCTCCTGCGCGTCGACCAGGTCGTGGTCCAGGTCGCGCGGGTTGGCCGCGGCCGCCTGGATCGCCGACTCGGTGATCTCGTGGAACACCATCCGGCGCACCGGGACCTTCGGCTTCAGCGTCTCCAGCAGGTGCCAGGCGATCGCCTCGCCCTCGCGGTCACCATCGGTGGCGAGGTAGAGCTCGTCGACCTGCTTGAGCGCGTCCTTGAGCTCGGTGACGGTGGACTTCTTGTCGGCGGAGACCAGGTACAGCGGCTCGAAGTCGTTGTCGACGTCCACGCCGAGCCGGGCCCACGCCTGGCCCTTGTACTTCTCCGGCACGTCCTTGGCGTTCTTGGGCAGGTCGCGGATGTGGCCGCGGGAGGACTCCACGATGAAGTTCGAGCCCAGGTAGGAGGCGATCTTCTTGGCCTTCGCAGGCGACTCGACGATCACCAGGCGCCGACCCCCGGAGCCCGCCCCGTTGGCGGACCCCGAAGCCCGGCCGGTCCCGCCGGCCTTCTTCGTCCGTGTCGACCCAGCCACGCTTACCCGCTCTCTTCTCCCGGAAGCATCCTTTGCTACCCGACAAGTTCCTCAGTGTGCCCCGTGCGCGGTTCCGACCGCCGCCCGGGAAGGCACAGGGTTGCACATAACACGCCCATGTACGTCGGCGTCTTGTCTTACGAACGTATCGGGTGACGAACGTGTTCCGTTGCGTGACCTGGCGTGATATGCGTCAAATCGGTCACGAAACGAGTGGCCACGTTCGCTCGATCGCACCATCGGGAGTCGGCCCGACGAGCTCGGCCAGCCGGGCCAGGCGGCGGCGACCGGTGACGCGCAGCGCCGGGCCGCCGGCGCGGAGACCGATCGGCTTGGCCGGGAGGCCGCAGCCGAGCAGCGCCGCGGCCAGCGGCTCGTGCGTGTCGGGGGCGTGCGGGTCGAGCCCGAGGCGGTAGCCGGTGGGCTCGGCGGAGCCCGCGGTCAGCGCCCAGATCCGCAGGGCGGCGCCGTCCGGTACGTAACCGGCCGGGACGGACTTCACCGCACCTCGCAGCCAGTTCGCGGCGAGGCCGGTCAGGTCGGCCCGGAAGGCGGTGCGGATCAGCGGACGGCCTTCGTCCGAGCGGCCGAGCTCGGCTTCCACGCCGCGCTGCGCGCAGGCGTCGACCAGCGACCGGGCGCGCCACTCGGCGTCGACCACGACCGACAGCCGGGCGGCGGTGCCGCGCCCGAAACCGACGGCCTGCCCCGGCCCGCACAGCATGCCCGCCAGGTCAGCGATGACGGGTTGCCGCGCCTCGGCCGAGTAGAAGGACAGCTGGTCCACGGCCCGCATCGTAGAACGGCAGTTCGAGATGCGCCATGCCTTCACCCGAACGTGCGAGCGAACCGCTCAGGTGCCGCGACTTCAATTGAAATCGGACGTCCGATTTCAATTGAAGTCGCGGGCCAGGTCAGCGGGGTGGTTGTTGCTGCTGGGGCTTGGCGAAGAAGGGGCGGCACTCCTGGGCCTGGTGAGCCGCCGCGTTGAGCTGCTGGTTCTGCTCCAGCTGGACGAGCTTGTCCTTGAGGTCGAGCTGGCCGCCCTTGTCGAGCTCCTGCTGGACCGCGGTCATGCCCTCCTGGAAGCGCTGCTTGTCGGTCGGGTCGACCTGCTCGGCCTTCGCCCGGGCGCCGTGCAGGAGGTCCCGGACCTCGCCGAAGCTCTCCTGGAAGCCGGTGCCGAGCTGCTCGGCTCCCTTGACCGGCGGTGCACCGAGGTCCTGCAGTCCGCGCGCCGCGTCGTCGGCGGCCTTCGAGGCGGCATCGATGCGGTTGATCACCGAGTCCTTCACCGTCCCGGTGTTGCTCTGATCCAGCGCAGGCAGGTTCTGCTGGGCCGCGCTGAAACCGCTGATCAGGCCGCACATCTTGCCGGTCCAGGCGACCGCCTCCGCGCTCGGCGCCTGCGGCGCGGGCGGCTCCGGGGCGCCCGCCGGGCCCCCGGCGCAACCTGCCAGCGCGAGCGGAACGGCGGCCAGCACGGCGGTGGAACGTAACTTCATGCGCACTCCTCGCACAGATCGGAGTTGCCTTCGGCGTGCGGCCCAGACTCTCCCGCACCCGCGCTCACGCTCCGGAGCCCGGGGTGCGCGCTCGGGCGAAACCCCTGCGCACGGCGAAGGGCGCCCTCCCCGGCGAGGAGGACGCCCTTCGACGGCGATCCGGCGCCTTATGAGGGCGCGCCGTTGACCGCCTTGTCATCGGAAGGCGATGACTCGGCGATCGAGGTCGAGCGGCGCTTGGAGATCACCACCGCGACGACGATCACCGCGACCGCCACCACCGCGATGCCGATGCGCACCGGGTGGTTCGCGTCGGCCCCGACGGAGAAGGCCACCACGGCGGGCGCGATCAGCACCGACACCAGGTTCATCACCTTCAGCAGCGGGTTGATCGCCGGTCCGGCGGTGTCCTTGAACGGGTCGCCGACGGTGTCGCCGATGACCGTGGCGGAGTGCGCCTCGGAACCCTTGCCACCGTGGTGGCCGTCCTCGACCAGCTTCTTCGAGTTGTCCCAGGCACCACCGGAGTTGGCCAGGAAGATGGCCATCAGGGTGCCGGTGGCGATGGCACCGGCGAGGTAGCCCGCCAGCGGGCCGACGCCGAGGCCGAAGCCGACCGCGATCGGCGCCAGCACCGCGAGCAGACCGGGCGTGGCCAGCTCGCGCAGCGAGTCGCGGGTGCAGATGTCCACGACCCGCCCGTACTCGGGCCGCTCGGAGCCGTCCATGATGCCCGGCTTGTCCTTGAACTGGCGGCGCACCTCGTAGACCACTGCGCCCGCGGCGCGCGAGACCGCGTTGATCGCCAGCCCGGAGAACAGGAACACCACAGCAGCACCGATGACCACGCCCACCAGCACGTTCGGCGCGTAGACGAAGAACTCCGAGCGGCTGAGCGTGCCCGCCACGTCCGCCAGCGCCACACCGATGGCGTCGGTGTAGGAGCCGAAGAGCGCTGTCGCGGCCAGCACCGCGGTGGCGATCGCGATGCCCTTGGTGATCGCCTTCGTGGTGTTGCCGACGGCGTCGAGCTCGGTGAGGATCTTCGCGCCCTCGCCCTCCACGTCGCCGGACATCTCCGCGATGCCCTGGGCGTTGTCGCTGACCGGGCCGAAGGTGTCCATCGCGACGATCACGCCGACGGTGGTCAGCAGACCGCAGCCGGCCAGCGCGATGGCGAACAGCGCCACCGGCAGCGAACCGGACAGCAGGAACGCGCCGAACACCGCCGCACCGATGATCAGCGCGGTGTAGACGGCGGACTCGAAGCCGACCGACAGACCCGAGAGGATCACCGTCGCCGCGCCGGTCAGCGACGACTTGCCGACGTCCTGCACCGGGCGGTGCTCGGTCGCGGTGAAGTAGCCGGTCAGCTTGAGGATGACCACCGCGAGCAGGATGCCGATGATCACCGCGACCATCGCGATGACCGCCGGGTTGCCGGGGGTCGCCTGCAGCTCGGGCGAGACGCCGTTGAGGTCGGCGAAGGAGCTGGGCAGGTACAGCAGCGCGGCGATCACGCAGAGCACCGCCGAGATCGCGGCCGAGATGTAGAACGACCGGTTGATCGCGACCAGCGCGTTCTCCCCGCCGCGGGCCTTGGTGATGTAGACGCCGATCACCGCGGTCAGCACGCCGATGGCGGGCACGATCAGCGGGAACAGCAGGCCGTGCAGGCCGAACGCGGCGGTGCCGAGGATCAGCGAGGCGACCAGGGTCACCGCGTAGGACTCGAACAGGTCGGCCGCCATCCCGGCGCAGTCGCCGACGTTGTCACCGACGTTGTCGGCGATGGTGGCGGCGTTGCGCGGGTCGTCCTCGGGGATGTTCTGCTCGACCTTGCCGACCAGGTCGGCGCCCACGTCGGCGGCCTTGGTGAAGATGCCGCCGCCGACTCGCATGAACATGGCCAGCAGGGCGGCACCGAAGCCGAAGCCCTCCAGCACGCGCGGCGCGCCACCGGCGTAGACCAGCACGACGAGCGCGGCGCCGAACAGGCCGAGGCCGACGGTCGTCATGCCGACCACGCCGCCGGTGCGGAACGCGACGCGCATGGCCTTCTCGCGTCCCTCACCGGCTTCGCGGGCGGCCGCCGCGACGCGCACGTTGGCGCGGGTGGACAGCCACATGCCGAGGTAGCCGATGGCCGCGGAGAACGCCGCGCCGAACAGGAAGAAGATCGAGCGACCGATCTGCTCGCCGACGGTTTCCGCGGGCAGTGCGAACAGCAGCAGGAACACGAGCACCGCGAAGATCGCCAGGGTGCGGAACTGCCGGTTCAGGTAGGCCGAAGCGCCTTCCTGCACGCCCTTGGCGATCTCCTGCATCTTGGCCGTGCCCTGGCCTGCGGCCAGCACCTCCTTGATCAGGACGTAGCCGAAGGCCAACGCGGCCAGAGCGATCACCATGACCACGCCGACCACCGCGTAGTCGGCGCCGCCGAGTTCGATTCCGGAGGCTTGCTGGGCGAGGTCCATCCGGGTATGCGAGCTCGGTGGTGCAGCGCCCTGGGCCCAGCCGTGCTGGACCGGGGTGAGCAGGGACATCCGTCCTCCTGGGTTGTGCTCGGTTCAGCACCGGAGACCTGCCGGCTCGCGACCGGCTCCAGTGCGCGGTAGGCGGCCCCGCCCGGTACGGCCCGTGATCGTCCGCTGGCCGTCCGTGGCGACGTCGTGGCTCGGGAGTCTATTCAGGCCACGAGTGGCTTACCTCACGGTGTGATACGCACCTCTCTCCGACGTGGGAATCTGTTACCTGTTTATCGATTCAGAGGCGTACTTGATCACCCGTTCGGCCCGATCTTGATTTGGCCCAATCGGGTGACATGAGGTATATAGCGCCGTTTCGCGGACGTCGGCGCGGCAGCGGACCGCCGTGGACCGGAACCAGCCGATCGGGCGATACCGACACAGCTGCGGAAACCCGGAACACGTGCGCGGCCCCCGCGCCGCTCTGTGCGAGGCTCGCTGCTGTGCGCGCTGCGGAGCAGAACAGAGGGAAGCGGTTGCTCGACCGCGTGTTGGCGGGCGTGCCGACCGGCGAATCGCCGATCCGCCACGTCGCGCAGCTGCCGAACCGATCGGCCCGCACCACCGACTGGCCGGAGTGGGCCCCGCCGCAGCTGATCGAGGCGCTCCGCGAGCGCGGCGCCGACGCGCCGTGGGTGCACCAGGTCGAAGGCGCGGAGGCCGTCCGGGCCGGCGAGCACGTGGTGGTCGCCACCGGCACCGCATCGGGGAAGTCGCTGGTCTACCAGCTGCCGGTGCTGTCCCGGCTGCTCGAAGAGCGCCGCGCGACCGCGCTCTACCTGGCGCCGACGAAGGCGCTGGGAGCCGATCAGCTGCGCACCGTCGACGAACTCGGACTGAAGGAGATCCGCGCGGTCACCTTCGACGGCGACACACCGCAGGTGGAGCGGGACTGGATCCGCGCGCACGGCCGGTGGATCTTCACCAACCCGGACATGCTGCACTACGGGATCCTGCCCGGGCACAGCCGCTGGGCCCGGTTCTTCCGGCAGCTCACGCACATCGTGGTGGACGAGTGCCACACCTACCGCGGCGTGTTCGGTTCGCACGTCGCGCTCCTGCTGCGCCGACTGCGCCGGATCGCGCAGCACTACGGCGCGGATCCGGTCTTCGTGCTCGCCTCCGCCACCGTGTCGGACCCGGACGCGCTGGCGCAACGCCTCACCGGAGCGCCGTGCCGCGCCATCACCGACGACGGATCACCGCGGGGCGCGCGCACCATCGCTCTCTGGGAACCGCCGCTGCTGGACGAGATCATCGGCGAGAACGGCGCTCCGGTGCGCCGTGCCGCGGGCACCGAGGCCGCGCGGATCATGACGGAACTGGTCATCGAGGACGCCCGCACGCTGGCGTTCATCCGGTCCCGGCGCGGCGTCGAGCTGGCAGCGATCGCCGCGCAGCGCGCACTGTCCGAAGTGGATGATTCGCTGCCCGGCAAGGTCGCCGCGTACCGCGGCGGATACCTGCCCGAGGACCGGCGCGAGCTGGAGCGCTCGCTGCTCACCGGCGAGCTGCGCGCGGTGGCCACCACCAACGCGCTCGAACTCGGCGTCGACATCTCCGGCCTCGACGCCGTGGTGGTCGCCGGCTACCCGGGCACGCTCGCGTCCTTCTGGCAGCAGGCCGGTCGCGCCGGACGCGACGGCGAGGGCGCGCTGGTGGTGTTCGTGGCGCGGGACGACCCGCTGGACACCTACCTCGTGCACCACCCGCCCGCGATGCTCGACCGGCCGGTCGAGGCGACGGTGCTCGACCCGACCAATCCGTACGTGCTCGAACCGCACCTGGCCTGCGCCGCCGCGGAACTACCGCTCGACGAGGAGTCGTTCGCGATCTTCGGCGGCGAGGCCGCGCGAAGCGCGGTGCAGGCCCTCACCGCGGACGGGGTGCTGCGCAAGCGCCCGCACGGCTGGTTCTGGACCTCCCGCGAACGTCCACACCGGAACGTGGAGCTGCGCGGCGCCGGCGGCCACCCGATCGCCGTGGTCGAAGGCGACTCCGGCCGGATGCTGGGCACCGTGGACCCGGACTCCGCCTGCGGCACCGTGCACCCGGGCGCCGTCTATCTGCACCGCGGCGAGTCCTTCGTGGTCGACGACCTGGATCTGGAGACCGGCATCGCGCTGGTGCACGCGGAGAGCCCGGACTGGACCACCTCACCGCGCAACGTCGTGGACATCTCGGTGCTGCGGACCATCGAGCAGCACGACACCGGCCGGGGCGTGACGGTCTGCCTCGGCGAGGTGGAAGTCACCTCGCAGGTCGTCGGCTACCTGCGGAAGCGGCCGTCCGGGCAGGTGCTGGACCAGGTCGCGCTGGACCTCCCCGCGCAAACCCTGCTGACCCGCGCCGTCTGGTACACGGTCGGCGAGGAACTGCTGATGAGCAGCGCGCCGGGGGGCGCCGGGCTGGAACCGGCGCGCATCCCCGGCGCGCTGCATGCCGCCGAGCACGCGGCGATCGGCCTGCTACCGCTGTTCGCGACCTGCGATCGTTGGGACATCGGCGGGGTGTCCACCGCGATGCACGCCGACACCGGGGAGGCAACGGTGTTCGTGCACGACGGGCATCCGGGAGGGGCCGGATTCGCCGATCGCGGTTATGCCGCATTGATCCCGTGGTTGGCCGCGACGCGGGAAGCGATCGCTTCCTGCGACTGCCCGGCTGGTTGCCCGTCCTGCGTTCAGTCGCCCAAGTGCGGGAATGGCAACGAACCGCTGGACAAGGCAGGGGCGGTGGCTGTTCTCGATGCGGTGTCGACCGTGCTCGGGGGCGGCACCGGTGGACCGGCTGGGCTGCACGACGGTCCGCAACAGGTCTGAGCACAGAGGAACTGGTGCGTGCTCGGGGAGGTGCGGGGTCCGGTCGTGTCGGGGAGCCCGGGCGCGGGTGCCGATCCGGTCGGCGCCGGCACGGTCGGCAGGTTCGTCACCTGCGTGCCGCGAGGAGTTCCGCCACGTCTGCGTTGTTGTCAAGGTTCTCGCGACCCGTGCGGAGCGCGTCCTGCACGAAGTCCGGGGCGGGCAGCCGCCAGGCGCAGACCTCCGGCTTGACCCGCCAGTGCACCGCGCCACCCGGGTAGGCGGTCGGCGGCATGGCCACCCAGCTTCCCTTGCCGTGCAAGCGGATTCCGGGCACGTCGGCCAGTTCCGCGGCGAGCTCGCCGCCGCTGGCCATCAGGAAGTACCAGCGACCTCGCGGGGTCGCCACGATCGGCACCGGGAAGCCCAGGGCGCGCAGCACCGAGGCGCCGGCCCGGCCGAGAGCCGCGTCGACCTCGAGCGCGTCGACGGTGTGCCCGGTGGCGATCAGCAGGCTGTAGGGGTGCTCGGCCCACCAGGCCGTGACCTCGTCGGGGTTGGTGCCGAGCCGCGTCTGCCAGTCGCGGTGCACCGGCATCGGGCCGTGCTCCTGGCGGCCATGCCTGCCGATCCAGCGGTCTTCATCGGGGTAGGTTCCGGGAAGGACCGGCCAACCGCGCGAGGCGAATCCGATTGCCTGCACGCGCAGTTCGATCCGGCTGCTGGTCAACCCGGCCGGGTGGGCCGGGACGCCGCGGAAGGCACCTTGCCACCTCTCCGCCGACCAATGCATCTGTTCCGCCTCCTCGTTCCACAGTGGGCGGTGGACCGGTGGTCTCGGGGAACCACCTGGTTCGCGACCTCTTTGTCGTGAACTTCGAGTCTTCCCGCTCACACCTCCAATCAACGGCATGACACCCCGCTGAGTACACCCCGCGTCGGCGACCGGTCGTCCAGCCGCGACGAACGCCTCCGAGCAGAACACGACCACCGAAAGATCAACCGGGTGAACGGTTCCCGAACTGCTGCTGGCGCGTGCGTCGCCGTCCGCTGGCGGACCGTTCGTCGACCGTTCGTCGTGGCGGGGCCGATCACTATTCGATCGGCCCCGCGTGCGCCCGTGATCTGGCCTTTCCGCCCAGCAGCACGATGGCCGGAAGATCGGCTTCGACCGTGACGCGGGCGTTCCAGCCCTCCAGCAGGCACTCGACGACCGCCGCGCGCATGCCCTCCGCCACCTGCGCGGCCCGCTCGCACGCCGACTCCGCCCCGCTCGGCGCGTGCGCAGCGGCGGCCAGCGCCGCGAGATCGGCAGCGCCTTCCGCGCGGTGCCGGGCGATGGTCGCAGCACCGATCTGGAGAACTAGCACGAGCACCGCGAGCAGCGCCAGCACCAGGATCGCGGACAGCGCCGTCGCCGCGCCCCTGTCGCGGTTCATCGCACCACCTGCTCATCGACACCAGGTTCGAGCACGGCCACCGCCCGCGCGTGCAGCCAGCGACCGGGCAGCTGAGCGGGCAACGGCATGCTCACCTCCGCGCGGACGACATCGCCGTCCACCTGCACCTCCAGCACGGCACCGGCCGGAGCCATCCGGTGCACCGCCTCGTCGACCCGGGCCCGATCACCGCGCGCGACCAGACGGGCCGCCTCCACCGCCGCATCGGTGCAGCGGAGGTGGCCGATCAGCGCGTTGGTGCCGACCAGTCCCAGCACGAACACGGCGATCACCGAGCAGATGCCCAGCGCCGCTTCGACCGTCACCGCGCCGCGATCGGCCGCTCCGGCACCGCGCGGTGCCGGAGCCACCTGTGCAGCCATCAGATACCGCCACCCTCCAGACCGCGTTCGATGAGGCCGGTCAGGGCTTCCTTGATCGTGCCGCCGGTGACGATCTCGAACAGCAGCGAGGCGAACGCGACCGCGGCCACCGTTCCCATCGCGTACTCGGCGGTCGTCATCCCGCCATCGCCGTGCAGCAACGCCCGCAGCCTGCGAGCCGCCGACCACCGGACAGTCATGATCGATCTCGTCATGTTCTCCTCCACTCTTCCGTCCACATAGAACTGATTCGGACGTGACCGCTCTCCGCGGCTTGATCGCCCGAAAAACCCCTCTGCACAGGTACTTCCGGATCACCGGAGATCTGCGGTGCGCCGACGACCAACGGGCGCCGGGCTCCGCAGGCGGCTACCCCGGCACGGCGAGCCGGTTCAGGGTGCCCGCGACCACTGGCACCACGCCCAGGCACAGGAACGCGGGCAGGAAGCACAGGCCGAGCGGCGCGGAGATCCACACCGCTGCTCGTTGCGCGCGTGCTTCGGCCTGCTCGGCGACCGTGGCGCGGGCACGCTCGGCCAGCTCGGCCGCCACCTCCGCCAGCCCCTGACCCGTGCGCGCGGTTCGCCGCGCCGCGCGGGCCAGTTCGGCGGTGTCCGGGTTGGCCAGCGCAGGCTCCCAGCTCGTCACCGCGTCCGATCCCAGCGCGAGGTGAGCGGCTACTTCGCGCAGGGTTCGGCGCGCGCTGCCGGTCAGTTCCTCGGCCACCGCCCGCACGACCACCGGCACCGGCAGGCCCGCCCGCATCCCCGCCGCGAGCAGGTCCCAGCCCGCGGCCAGCACCAGCGGATCCGTCCGCTCCCGTCTTCGCTCCATCAGCGCTGACCAGCGGCGTGCGGCGAGCGCGGCCGCCAGCCCGATCAGCACGCCCATGACCAGGCCGAACACCTGCACCGCGACCGATCCCACGGCCAGCGGGAGCGCCCATGCGGTGACCGCAACCCGCTGCCGGGGCCGGGAGCGCGGGCGCAGAACCCGCAGCCGGTGCCGCGCCGAGCCCGTGGGAGCGATCAGCACCGCGGCCGCCACGAGCACGGGCACCGCTTCGATCACGATTGCACCACCTCCGTCAGCCGCAACGTCCAGCTCGCACCGGCCGCCAGCAGCGCCGCTCCGACCAGCAAGAGCAGTTGTCCGAACATCCCGTCGTTGAGCACCGCCAGCGGATCGGCCCCGAGCGCTTCGCCGAACAGCAGGCCGCAGACCGGCAACCCGGTGAGCACCGCCGCCGTCGAACGCGGACCGGCCAGCTTCGCCTCGACGCCGCGGTGGAACGCCGTTCGCCGCTCGACATCGCGGCGAACGGCGTCGAGCAGGTCGGCCAGCGCGACGCCGTGCCGCTCCGCCAGCGCCCACGCCCTGGCGACCCGCCCCAGCGGTGCGCGCGGCTCGACGAGGTCGTGGCCGCGCAGAACCGCCGCCACATCACCGCCGAGCCGCACCGTGGCCGCCATGTCCCGGAAGACACCGGCGACCGCCGGCCCGGCCTCGGCCGCAGCACCTTCCGCTGCCGCAGCCGGATGCGCACCCGCTCGCAACTGCGCGACCAGCAGCCGCAGCCCGGCCGTCAACTCGTCGGCCCTGGCGAGGCGGGCCCGCCGCCCGCGCAGAGATCGCCAGTGGTGCCCGCCGAGCAAGGCCAGCCCGGCCCCGGCCAGAAGGCCCGCCGGACCGGCGAGAGCCAGTCCGACGACCGCCGCTGCTGGCACGACGAGAAACCGCATGCTGCGCACCGACCCGAGCACCACGCGGACCTGCCGAGAGCGGAGCCGGTCGCGAGCGTTGATCTCCGGCCAGCACAGCACCGCCACCACGGCCAGCAGCAGCGCCAGGATCAGCACGGCAACGCACCTCCCCGGGCTGCCAGCAGCGCGGCCAGGTCTTCCCGGCCCGATGTCCAGCCCGCATCCCGCTGCCAGGCCGGGACGACCTGAACCCGCTCCCCTTCGCGCCGGAGCACGCCTATGCCTGCCAGGTGCCGCCCGCGCTGCGCGCTCCGCCGGACGTGCAGCACGACCTGCACAGCCGCGGCGAGCTGGCTGTGCAGCGCGGTGTGCGACAGGCCGCCGAGCGCCGCCAGCGCTTCCATCCGAGCCGGGACTTCTTGCGGCGAGTTGGCGTGCAGAGTGCCGCCGCCCCCGTCGTGGCCGGTGTTCAAAGCCGAGAGCAGCTCGCGGACCTCGCCGCCGCGCACCTCGCCGACGATCAGCCGATCCGGTCGCATCCGGAGCGCTTGGCGCACTAGGTCGCGGACCTGGATCTCGCCCGCACCCTCGACGTTCGGCGGCCGCGTGAGCAGCCGGACCACGTGCGGATGCCGCGGGTGCAGCTCCGCCGCCTCCTCGACGCAGACGATCCGCTCCGCTTCGGCGACCTCGCCCAGCATCGCCGCCAGCAGCGTCGTCTTCCCGCTGGCCGTGCCCCCGACCACCAGGAAAGCCAGCCTCGCGGCGACTATCTCGCGCAGGACGTCGGCCGTCGGCCCGTCGAAGGCGCCGGACTGCTGCAAGGCGGCCAGGTCGTGCACCGCTGGGCGGAGGACGCGAAGCGAGATGCAGGTGCCCTCGCCCGCCACCGGTGGCAGCACCGCGTGCAACCGCACCGCTCCGGAGGCGCTCTCCTGCGGCAACCAGGCGTCGACCCAGGGCTGGGCGTCGTCGAGCCGACGACCGGTGGACATCGCGAGGCGCTGCGCCAAGCGGCGCACCGAGTCCTCGTCGGCGAAGCGCACCGCTGCTCGCTGGAGACCGTTGCCCCGGTCCACCCAGACCTTGTTCGGCGCCGTCACCAGAACGTCGCAGACCTCCGGGTCGCGCAGCAGCGGCTCCAGCACTCCCGCTCCGCGGAATTCCTGCTGCACCAGCCGGAGCGCTGCCAGCACGTCGGCGTCGGCGACCAGTCCGCCGGATTCCTCGCGGACAGCGGAGGCGACAGCGCTGGAGGTCGGCGCGGCACCGCTGCCGACCAAGCGGTTGCGGACTCGCGCCAGCAGCTCGCCGTCCACCGCACCGTCGACGGGTTCCAGAACACGACTCGTGGACATGACCGTTCCACTCTCCTTTCCATGCGGTTTTCCGACCTCGTCCGCGCGGAGTGCCGAAATCGCCTCACGTGCTCGGCGAAAGCTCAGAGCTCAGCAGCCACGCATCGACCTGGAAACCAAAAGTTGGGCAGGTACTGCCGTTCCGCCATTGCGCAGGACAAAGCCGGAAGAAAATCAGTGCGTCGAAATGGAAACCGCCGGGGCAGATCAGCAAGCCGGGGCGGCCGGTTCGAGGCGAGCGAGCTCTGCCAGCACCTGCTGAGCCGCTCGGGCCACCGGACCGCGACGGCGCAGCCGGGACGCCAGCCCGCCGCAGTCGAGGAGCGCCGGGAGCTGCGGCTCCGGCCGCATCCCGGTCAGCACCTCGGCCCCGACCGCTCCCGCCACGTCCGCCGTCCGCAGCCCGCCCGGGGCGGGGCCGCGCACCACCAGCCGGATCGGCCCCGCTGCGTGCTCCCCGACCGCGGTCACGACTCGCTCGGCCGCGGCGACGGCGCGCAGCTCCGCAGGCACGACGACGACCACGAGATCGGCCTCCCGCAGTGCTGCGACGGCCGGTTCCGGGAGCACTCGCGGCACGTCGCACACCACGACGTCACCGGCTCGGCGCCCCGCGGCCAGCACCGCTCGCACACCTTCCGCGGTCAGTCCGGTGGAAGGGCCGTCGCGGTCGCAGGACAGCACCGTGATCGCGCCGGACCCGATCCGGCGTTCGGGCAGCGCCTCGTGCAGCGCGCTCGCGCCGAGCCGACCGGCGTTGACCGCCAGCCCGGACCAGCGCAGCCCATCGTCGGCCTCCGCGCCCACCGCGAGGTCGACGCCGCCGCCGAGCGGGTCGCAGTCGACCAGCAGCGCCCGCGCACCACCGCGTGCGGCCAGCACCGCCGACGCCGTGGCCAGCACGGACGCACCGGCGCCACCGCAGCCACCGAGCACCGCGAGGATGCGTCCGTCCTGCACCGGGACGTCGGCGGCGTCGGCCAGCAGCTCGATCAGCTTCGTCTCCTCGGCGGGCAGGGCGATCACCTGGTCCGCGCCGGTTTCGAACGCGGCCTGCCACAGCTCCGGCGTCGGATCTCGGCAGAGCACGACGACACCGCGTCTTCGCGGCAGGCCGCCGGTCACCCCGGCGGCTGCCGCGGCGGCGTCGAGCAGCACCAGCGGCGCGGTGCGCCAAGCAGGCGCGGACAGCTCCCGGGTGCGCACCAGATCGCCGCCGGACGCGGCGGCCAGGCGAGTGGTTTCTTCGGCGAGTTCGGCATCTCGCGCAATGAGAAGCGGGCGTGCAGCAGTCATGGCAAAAGCCTTCCGGTGATTCGGGGTCGAGAGCGAAAACGGCTCCGCTCGATAACCAAGGTGGCCCGAACTCCGGCCGATGCCAAGCGGGTTTTCGGAATCTGTGGACAAATCCCCGCCCTGTGGATAACTCCGCTCACTCGAAAGCGTGGCGCGAATTCGCTTTCCACCCGCGGATCACCGGCGGGCTGTCCACCCCCCACCGCCCCGCAAGATCATTCCTGGGCACGAGTTCCGGGCCCGCGCCCGCCTGGCGGCTTCGCGAATCGGACACCGCCCGCGCACCGCGGAAATGGGACGACCCCCGCCAGGGGGGAGGGGCGGGGGTCGTCGTCAGTTCAGCTCCGGGGGGTCGAGCTGAACCTGTCCGGTCGTGCCGGACTCCACACACTGTATCCCGCAGATCACCCGCATTGCCCCCCGTCCATTTGAGGGAACGTTATTGCTCTCGGTGCCCACGTATCGCCGACTAGCAATCATTCGAGTCAAGAAACTTGTCCCACTAGTCGGAATACCCGGGCAAGAATTTACGCAGCGTGAAACATCAGTGGTCCATGCCACCGTGCGTGCGCGCCCGCCCGCGGCCCGGCCCGGCTCGTATGCTGTGCGGCGTGACAGAGCCCGCGAACCCATCGCCCACCACCGGACGCCGGGTGGCAGCGTTCTTCGACCTGGACAAGACGATCATCGCCAAGTCGAGCACGCTCGCCTTCAGCCGGCCGTTCTTCCAGGAAGGGCTGATCAACCGGCGGGCCGTGCTGAAGAGCGCTTACGCCCAGTTCGTGTTCATGCTGGCCGGCGCCGACGCGGACCAGATGGACCGGATGCGCGCGCACATCACCTCGCTGTGCAGCGGCTGGGACGTCGAGCAGGTCAACGCCATCGTCGAGGAGACGCTGCACGACATCGTCGACCCGCTGGTCTACAAGGAGGCCACCCAGCTGATCACCGAGCACCAGGAGCAGGGCCACGACATCGTGGTGCTGTCGGCCTCCGGCGAGGAAGTCGTCGCGCCGATCTCCAAGCTGCTCGGCGCGGACCACTGGTCGGGCACCCGGATGGTGGTGGTCGACGGCCGCTACACCGGCGACGTCGACTTCTACTGCTCGGCGGAGAACAAGGCGATCGCCGCTCGCGAGCTGGCCGCGGAACACGGCTACGACCTCGCCGAGTGCCACGCCTACTCGGACTCGATCACCGATCTGCCGCTGCTGGAAGCAGTCGGCCACCCCACCGTGATCAACCCGGACCGGGCGCTGCGCAAGGAAGCAGTGCAGCGCGGTTGGCCGTCGCTGGCCTTCGACCACCCGGTGTCGCTGCGGGCCCGGATCCCCACTCCCTCGCGCGCCGCGGTCACCGCGGCGGGCGTCGGGATGGGCGCCGTCGCCGCAGCGGGTGCCGCGTGGTGGGGCTTGCGCGCCTGGCGTCGCCGCCGCTGACCAGCGTTTTCGCCCGCCCCATAGCGCAGAGCGCGCGATGATCGCCAGTCCCCCGAAGTCGTCGCGGCCACACCGGTCGGAACCCTTGCAGTGACGGGCGTCACCGTCTACAAATGGAAGTGCGGACCACGGTCGGCCAGGGACGTTACGGAGGAGAAGTAACGTCCACCCCGATCGGACTCCGCGCGCGAGGCCCGGAGCACCCACGCGTTGCCGCACACAAGGCTGGTCGTTCACGGGGTTGCGTACCGGGACGCCGGACGCCTAGCCCGGAAGTTACGACACGAGTGCACGCTTGGTAACCCGAGTTCTCGCGCAGTGGGGCGGCGCCCGCCGATCTGATCGGCGGGCGCCGCCGCACGTCCGCCCCCGGTTCCGCCGAGCGGAGCAGTCTCCGCGGTGGCATCTTTCGCCCACGCCGACCGGCAGCGTTGACCGGCCGTGGTCGTGTGAGTAACTTCCGAAATCGTCCGATTTCGTGGTGAACTCTTACCGCCTGGCGAAGATCTGCCCCGCAGGGAGGCGACTGTGTCCCCGAAGCCCCGAACGCGCCGCGCCGCAATAGCGCTGAGCGCCCTGGCCGCAGGAGCGGTGGCGCTCACCGCCACCGGCGGCGCCAGCACGCCGCAGCGCCCCGCCGAGATCCTCCAGGAGATGACGCTGGAGGAGAAGGTCGGGCAGCTCTTCGTCACCTACGCCTACGGCCGCACCGCCGACACCCCGCACCCCAAGAACAAGGAGGAGTTCGGCGTCGACACCCCGGCCCAGGTGGTGCAGAAGTACCACCTCGGCGGCATCATCCACTTCACGTGGACCGACAGCCTCTACGACCCGAAGCAGATCGCCGAGCTGTCCAACGGGCTGCAGAACGCCGCGGTCAACTCCGGTTCCAAGGTGCCGCTGCTGATCTCCACCGACCAGGAGCAGGGCCAGGTCACCCGCATCCACGAGCCCGCCACCCAGTTCCCCGGGAACATGGCGCTCGGCTCCGGCCGCAGCCCCGAGGACGCCGAGCGCGCCGCCGCCATCACCGGCCGGGAGCTGCGCGCGATGGGGCTGAACCAGAACTTCGCGCCGAGCGGTGACGTCAACGTCAACCCGGCGAACCCGGTGATCGGAGTGCGCTCCTTCTCCTCCGACCCGGCGCTGGCCGCGCAGCTCACCGCGGCGCAGATCCGCGGCTACGAGGATTCCGCCGGGCCCGGTGAGACGGTGTCGGCCTCGGTCAAGCACTTCCCCGGGCACGGTGACACCAACCAGGACAGCCACACCGCGCTGCCGGTGATCGAGCACGACCGCCAGCAGTGGGAGCAGCTCGACGCTCCGCCGTTCAAGGAGGCCATCGGCGCCGGGACCGACGCGGTGATGAGCGCGCACATCGTGGTGCCCAAGCTGGACGACTCCGGCGAGCCCTCGACGCTGTCGCCGAAGGTGCTCACCGGGATGCTCCGCGAGGAGCTCGGGTACCAGGGCGTGATCATCACCGACTCCCTGCAGATGGACGGCGTGCGGGAGAAGCACCCGGACGCCGAGATCCCGGTGCTGGCGCTCAAGGCGGGCGCGGACATGCTGCTCATGCCGAACGACCTGCAGGTCGCCATCGACGGCGTGCTCAACGCGGTGCGCAGCGGCGAGCTCAGCGAGCAGCGCATCGACCAGAGCGTGGAGCGCGTGCTGGCGCTGAAGTCCGGTCGCGGCGTGCTGGAGAACCCGTTCGTCGACGTGTCCAAAGTAGACAAGATCGTCGGCAGCAAGCAGCACCTGGCCGAGGCGCAGGAGATCACCGACCGCACCACCACGCTGCTGCGCAACGACGGCGTCCTGCCGCTCAAGCCGCCGGCCAAGATGTTCGTGACCGGCGCCGGGAACGACGCGACCGCCGCGCTGGCGAAGCAGATCGGGGCGCGCGGACCGCAGACGTCGGCGCTGGCCACGGGCCTGAAGCCGACGAAGGAGCAGATCGACCAGGCCGTCGAGCAGGCCAAGCAGAACGACGTCACCGTCGTGCTCACCAACGCCGCTTGGAGCGAGGCCAACGCCGGGCAGCTCGACCTGGTGCGCGCCCTGCAGCAGACCGGGAAGCCGGTCATCGCGGTCGCCACCCGCGACCCCTACGACGCGGCGCGCGCCGACGCGCCCGCCTGGCTCGCCACCTACTCGGACAAGCCGGTTGCGATGGAATCGCTGACCAAGGTGCTCTTCGGCGAGATCGCGCCGGTCGGCAAGCTCCCGGTCCCGGTGCCGGACCCGAACAAGCCCGGCACCGACGCGTACCCCTTCGGCCACGGATTGGGCTGGTGACGGCAGGTGGCTGAGTTCCGGCTCTCCCGGCGCGGCATGCTGACCGCGGCTGCGCTGGCCGTGCCCGCGGTCGGGATCGCGACGAGTTCCGCCTGCGCCGCGCCGCAGCAGCCCACCGACCTCGGATTCGCGGTGCGAACCGGGGCGGACGTGCTCGCCGGGCGGAACTGGGACGACGTCAAGGGCCGCCGGATCGGGGTGGTGACCAACCCGACCGGCGTGCTCTCGTCGCTGGAGCACCTCGTCGACGCCATGCACGCCAGCGGTGCGGTCGACATCGCCGCCGTCTTCGGGCCCGAGCACGGATTCCGCGGCACCTCCCAGGCGGGCGGCTCCGAGGGCGACTACCGCGACCCGCGCACCGGGCTGCCGGTGTACGACGCGTACGGCGCCGACGCGGCGAAGCTGGCCGGGATGTTCCGCAAAGCGGGTGTCGAGCAGGTGGTCTTCGACATCGCCGACGTCGGCGCCCGCTTCTACACCTACATCTGGACGATGTACACCGCGATGCAGGCCGCGCAGCAGGTCGGGGCCTCGTTCCTGGTGCTGGACCGGCCGAATCCGCTCGGCGACCAGGTCGCCGGGCCGCGCCTGGACCCGCGGTTCGCCTCCGGCGTCGGGTTGCTGCCGATCGTGCAGCAGCACGGGATGACCGTCGGCGAGCTGGCCCGGATGTTCAACCGCGTCCACCTGCCGGAACGACTGCCGCAGCTGGAGGTCGTCCGGGTCGAGGGCTGGCAGGGGCGCGCGGCGGGCACCGGCCTGCCCTGGGTTCCGCCGAGCCCGAACATGCCGACGCCGGACACCGCCGCGCTCTACCCCGGGACCGGGTTGTTCGAGGGCACCGTGCTCTCCGAGGGCCGGGGCACCACCAGGCCGTTCGAGATCATCGGAGCGCCGGGCATCGACTGGCGGTGGGCGGAGGCGCTCAACGAGGCCGGGCTGCCCGGAGTCCGGTTCCGCGAGACCTACTTCGTGCCGACCTTCTCCAAGCACGCCGACGTCACCTGCGGTGGCGTGCAGGTGCACCGGCTCGGCGAGGTCGACGCGATCCGCACCGCGGTGACCATGCTCGTCACCGCGCGAGAGCTGTACCCGCAGGTGTTCGGCTGGCGGCCGGACAACATGATCGACAAGCTCTCCGGCTCCGACCGGTTGCGCACGATGGTCGATGGCGGCGCCGACGCCGCCGAGATCGTCGACTCGTGGCAGGACGAGGTCGAGGACTTCCGACGACAACGCGAACCGGATCTGCTCTACCGCTGACGGCCTGTCGGTGCTCCGTCCAGCGGCGGCAGCCGCGTCGAGCACGCATTCGACGGTTTCTGAGCGGTTTCCTGGCGAGGACGGCCCCTCAGCCGTGTACTGGTCGAGGGGCACCCGCACAGGTTCCGCCAAGCGATCATCCCGGCGAGGCACACCACCAACAGGCACTGAGGGGGAACGGATGGGCAGGACGATCTTGGCGGCCGTAGCGCTGCTGTCGGTCACCGCGCTGGCCGGCTCGGCGACGGCGTCACCGGGCAACGCCGACGGCCACTTCGACCGCCCGCATCGGGGATTCGCCCCCGGCGAGACCGTGCTGCGCGACGGCTCCCCCGCCGACGTCGGGCTGGATCCCGCCCCGATCGACGCGGCGCTGCAGCAGATCGCGGCCTGGACCGAGCCGACTCCGGACCGCGAGCACCCGATGTACGCGGGCGCCGTGAGCCTGCTGGTGCACGACGGGGTCGTGGTCCGGCGCGACGCGGTCGGGCACGAGGTGCGCTACGCCGACGGCAAGGGCACCGAGTTACCCGCCGACCAGCGGGAACCGATGCGGGTCGACACGATCTTCGACGTCGCCTCGATCAGCAAGCTGTTCACCTCGATCGCGGCGCTGCAGCTCGTCGACGACGGCGCGGTGCGGCTGGACGCTCCGGTCGCGGAGTACGTGCCGGAGTTCGGCGTCAACGGCAAGCAGGCGATCACCGTCGAACAGCTGCTCACCCACACCTCCGGGCTGCAAGCCGAGGCGCAGCTGTGGAAGCTGCCCCCGGAGCAGCGGATTCCGTCGATCATGCAGCTCACCCCGGAGCACCCGCCGGGCACCAACTACACCTACTCCGACCCGAACATGATCACCCTCGGCGTGCTGATCCAACGCATCACCGGTGAACCGCTGGACCGGGTGGTGGCCGAGCGGATCACCGGGCCGCTGGGCATGCGGGACACCGGTTACAACCCGCCCGCGGCCGAGCTGCACCGCGTGGCGGCCACGGAGTTCCAGGCCGATCCGCCGCGCGGCATGGTGCGCGGCGAAGTGCACGACGAGAACGCTTGGGCGCTGGGCGGCGTCGCGGGCCAAGCCGGCGTCTTCTCCACCGCCGACGACCTGGCGACGCTGGGTCAGGCACTGCTCAACGGCGGCACCTACGCGGGCAACCGCATCCTTTCCGAGGACGGCGTGGCCCGGATGCTGACCGACTTCAACGACGAATTCCCCGGCAACGCGCACGGATTGGGCTTCGAGCTCGACCAGCGCTGGTACATGGCCGGGCTCAGCGCGCCGCACACCGCCGGGCACACCGGCTACACCGGGACGTCGCTGGTGATCGATCCGCTGTCGCGGTCGGTCGCGGTGCTGCTCACCAACCGCGTGCACCCGTCGCGGCAGTGGGGTTCGAACAACCAGGCCCGGCAGGCGCTGGCGCAGGGCATGGCGCGGGCGCTGGCGGTGCGGCCGGAGTTCGGTTCGGAGTCGTGGTCCGCCGATCGCGCGGGCACCTTGACCACCGGCCCGCTCGGTCCGGTCAGCGGCCCGGTGCAGGTCACCTACAGCGCGTTCGTGGACACCCAGCGGGATTCCGACGGCGTCGACCCGCTGCTGCTGGAATCCAGTGTGGACGGTACGACCTGGCGGCCGGTGGCGGTGCGGGCCGCCGGCCCGGGAGCGCCGGAGGGCGCCCAGGAGCAGCTGGCCGGATCCGGGCACCGGAACTGGTGGAAGGTGCGCGGATCCGTCGACGCGGAGCCGGGCGCGCAGGTGCACCTGCGGTGGCGGTACGCGCCGGACGGCCGGTACACCGGGCGCGGGGTGAACGTGGACGGCATCCTGGCCGCCGACCGCGACGCGACCCTGCTGGACGGCGAGCTCCAGGCCGACCGCCTGCACCCCGACGGTTGGGTCTCCACCGACCGCTGACGCACCGGTCTTCCGCAACTTCAATGGAAGTCAGGCGTCCAATTTCAATTGAATTTGCGCTGAGTCGGCGTGTCGAGTGCCGACGCGCCGACGCGCCACGCGATTTCAATGGAAATCGCACGTCCGATTTCCATTGAAATCGCGTCGCTCCCGTCAGGGCAGGGGTTGCCAGTGGGTGGTGCCGGAGTCGGCGATCGCGCGGCCGAACTGGACGTCGGCGAAGTGGATGCCGAAGCCGAGGGTGCCCGGTTCCCGGAGTTCCCGCACCAGTTCCCGGCGGGTGCGGACGGCCTCCGCGCGGTCGACGTCGGCCCAGACCGGCCAGGTCGGTTCGGCGATCTGCACCGCGCTGTGCAGCGCGTCGCCGAAGGCGATCAGGCGCTGGTCGCCCGAGGTCAGCGCGTAGGACGCATGGCCGGGCGTGTGGCCGAACGAGTTGCGCACGCGCACGCCCGGGAAGATCTCCTGCCCGTCCTGGACGGTTTCGACCTGCCGCTCCAGCGCGGCCAGCATCTCGTCGGTGACGTCCTCGGCGTGCTCGTCGCGGTGCTTCCACTCCTGCTCGGTCAGCAGGAACCGGGCGGCCGGGAAGGCGTCCTGGTGCGCCCAGCCGATGTGGTCGGTGTGCAGGTGGGTGATCGCGACCGCTTCGATCTCCTCGGGAGCGCGCCCCAGCACCGCGAGGTTCTCCAGCAGGTCACCGCCGCGGATCGCACCGATGATCCGGTTGCCCGGGTCGTCGGGCCTGCTCGCCGGGCCGAATCCGGCGTCGATCAGCATCGCCCGCGAGCCGTGCTCGACGAGCAGGCCGCCGATGCTGGCGACCAGGTGGCCCGCACCGTCGAGGTGTTGCGCTCGTTCGCGCCAGTCGTCCGCCGAGGTCTCCAGGAACCACCCGCGCGGCTTGAGGCCGACGACGCCGTCCGGGACGTAGCTGATCCGCAGGTCGCCGAGTTCGATCGACCGGATGCCTGCCGCTGTGCTCCACCGCTGTTCCGCAATCACGGCACGCAACTTACAACTAGAACTATTCTAATTGCAACATCTCTAACTTGGTAAGCTGCTCGCATGGACCGGTCCGCGGAAACCCGCGAGCTCTGCAGCCTGATCAGCGAGCTCGCGCACAACATCGAGGAGCACGTGCGGCGCTGCGTCGCGGACAGCGAGCTCACGGCGTCCCAGGCGATCGCCCTGCGCGAGCTGGCCGAACCGCTGAGCATGCGCGAACTCGCCAACCGGATGCACTGCGCGACCTCGAACGTGACCTTCGTGATCGACCGGCTGGAGAAGCAGGGCCTGGTCACCCGCCGACCGCACCCGACCGACCGGCGGGCGAAGGAGATCGCGCTGACCGAGGAAGGCGTGCGGCAGCGGACGCGGATCATCGAGCGGTTCTCGGTGAACACCCCGCTGTCCGGGCTCGACGCGGACGAGCAGCAGAGCCTGCACCAGCTCCTGCGACGCGCCCTGTCCGACCGCTGAGGAATTCCACGGGCCCGGATGCGTTCTCAAGATCGAGAAGCATCGCTCGGAAGGAACTCCGCGTGTCCCACCAGATCATCAACCCGGCAGCCCTGCACGACCCGGTCCGCTTCGGCTACAGCCACGTCGCCGACACCTCCACCGGACTGGTGTTCATCGCCGGCCAGTACGCCTCCGACGGCGACGGCGAGGTGACCTCGGCGGACTTCGCCGAGCAGGTCGAGAAGTCGCTGGCCAACCTGCGCACCGCGCTGGCCGCGGTCGACCTGGACTTCAGCCACGTCGTGCAGCTGCGCACCTACGTCGTCGACCACGACCTCGACAAGCTCGCCGTGATCGGCCGGCTCATCGGCGAGATCTGGGGCGACCAGCCGCCCACCCAGACGCTCACCGGCGTGGCCGCGCTGGCGCTGCCGGGCATGCTCTTCGAGATCGACGCCGTCGCCGTGCGGCCCTGACGCCGAGTCGCGAGCTCCACGACCGGCGGGCAGGGTCGAACGCGAACCGCAACCGTCGGAAGGAGTCGAGATGTCGGGGATTCCGCAGGACCGGGAGGACATCCTGGGCAAGCGGGCCTTCGGGCACGTGGCCACCATCGGTCCGCACGGCGAACCGCAGTCCAGCCCGGTGTGGATCGACTGGGACGGCCGGTACCTGAAGTTCAGCCAGACCAAGACGCGGCAGAAGTACCGCAACCTCAAGCGGGAGCCGCGCATCTCCGTCTCGGTGCACGACCCTGACCAGCCCTACCGCTACGTCGAGGTGCGCGGCCGGGTGGCCAAGGTCGAGGACGACCAGGACAACCGGTTCATCGACAAGATGGCCAAGAAGTACCTCGACGAGGACGAGTACCCGTGGCCGCAACCCGGCGACGAGCGCGTGATCGTCTACGTCGAACCGGAGCACACCACCAAGCAGTGACCGCCTGGCGGTGTCGATTTCCCACGAAATCGACCGTCACCCGGGTGAACTCGCGAAAGTGACGCGGCCCCGGGTGGCGGAGCCGGTGGTGCGGGGCGGCCGGTTGCGCACCGCTGCACCCCTGAACAGGGGTTCTGAGCACGGTGGGCCGAGGCTTCGTGCTCGTTTTTCGGGGCCGACGACGTTCTGGTGCGGGAAAACCTACCTATTACCCCTTTCGGAGTAGTTGTCGCCGGATGCAACCTGGGTAGGGAGTTGCCCCGTCTACCCGGTGGAAACCCGGAAGAGGGCCATTGACCGCCAGAAGCAACGGTTAGTAAGTTTCCCACATGGCCACTGACGACACGTCCCGCGAATCGGGCGAGGCGAGCCCCCTCGTCAAGATTCGCTCCTTGCTGCCCGGCCTCGCCCGAGCGGAGCAGCGAGTGGCCAACATCGTGCTCGCCGACCCGGCGTCGATCTCGCGGCGCAGCATCACCGAGGTCGCCGAAGCGGCGGGCACCAGCGAGACCACGGTCACCCGGTTCTGCAAGGCCATCGGCGTGGGCGGATATCCCGACCTGCGCATCGCGCTGGCCGCCGACACCGCGCGCACCTCCACCCGCGACCGCGAGCTCGGCAGCGACATCGCCCCGGACGACGACCTCCGCCAGATCATCGAGAAGGTCGGCTACGCGGACGCCAAGGCCGTCGAGGAAACCGCGGAACAGCTGGACGCCGCGGTGCTGGAACCGCTCGTCGAGGACGTCGCGCAGGCCCGCCGCATCGACGTCTACGGCGTCGGTGCCAGCGCGTTCGTCGCGCTCGACCTCCAGCAGAAGCTGCACCGCATCGGCCTGACCTGCTTCGCCTGGTCGGACACGCACAACGCGCTCACCTCCGCGGCGGTGCTGCGCGAAGGCGACGTGGCGATCGGCATCTCGCACACCGGTGCGACCGCCGAGACGGTCGAGGCGCTGCGCGAGGCGCGACGGCGGGGCGCGACGACGGCGGCGCTGACCAACTTCGCCCGCTCGCCGATCACCGAGGTCGCCGACCACGTGCTGACCACGGCGGTTCGCGAGACGACCTACCGATCGGGGGCCATGGCCAGCCGGATCGGCCAGCTCACCGTGATCGACTGCTTGTTCATCGGCGTCGCGCAGCGCCACCTGGATCAGGCCCGGGCGGCGCTGGAGGCCACGTACGAAGCGGTGGGCGGCCACCGCCTCGAAAGCCGACCGGATCGCCGGCGGCAGAAGGAGGCGTGATGAGCCAGGACCGCGCAGTGCGGGTGGATGCTCCGACCGAGCGCAACAACCCGCGGACGCGGGACATAGATCTGCTGCCGACGCTGGACATCCTGCACGTGCTCAACGGCGAGGACCGCACCGTCCCGGTGGCGGTCGGCCGGGTCCTGCCCGAGCTGGCGCGCACGGTGGACATGGCGGTCGCCGCGCTGCGCGCGGGCGGCCGCGTGCACTACGTGGGCGCGGGGACCTCCGGCAGGCTCGCCGTGCTCGACGCGGCGGAGCTGATCCCGACCTTCAACGTGCCCCCGGACTGGATCGTCGCGCACCAGGCGGGCGGTCCCGACGCCTTCCGGCGAGCCGTGGAGAACGCCGAGGACGACGTCGCCTCCGGTGCCGCCGAGATCCGCGAGAGCGCATCACCCGAGGACCTGGTGATCGGCCTGGCGGCGTCCGGCCGCACCCCGTTCGTGCTGGCCGCGCTGGAAGCCGCGCAGCAGCTCGGGGCGAAGACCGCGCTGGTCACCTCCAACCCGGACGTCGGCCAGGTGCCCGCGGACGTGGTGATCGCGGTGGACACCGGGCCGGAACCGATCAGCGGCTCCACCCGGATGAAGGCGGGCACCGCGCAGAAGCTGGTGCTCACCTCGTTCTCCACCGCCGTGATGATCCGGATGGGCCGCACCTACTCGAACCTGATGGTCAGCATGCTCGCCACCAACGCGAAGCTGCGCGGCCGCACGATCGGCATCCTGCAGGAGGCGACCAGCGCTTCCGAGGAGATCTGCGAAGCGGCGCTGACGGCCTCCGACGGAGACCTGAAGACGGCGCTGGTGCACCTGCTGACCGGCGCCGACGTCGAGAGCTCGGCGGCAGCGCTGGCGGTCGCCGACGGCCAGGTCCGGGAAGCCCTCCGCGCCCTCGCGCAGTAGCCGAACTGCGCACCGGCTCCCCGTGCGCAGCCGGATCAGGCCGCGACCGACGCACCGCCCAGTTCCGCCAGCTGGTCGACGAGCCGTCCCCGGATCCGGGACAGCTCGTCGATCCGCCGCTGGACCACCGCCAACCGCTGCTCGAACAGCCGGATCTTGGGCGTCGGATCGGCGCAGGCGTGCACCGGATCCAGCAGGCATCCGTCGATCGCCCGCAGGTCCTCGGTGGTGAGCCCGGCCGCGAGCAGCAGTCGGATGTTCTCCACCACCGCGACCGCGCCAGGCCGGTAGACCCGGTAGCCGTTGGCCGACCGCTCCGGGCGCAGCAGGCCTTGCTCCTCGTAGTAGCGCAGCGCCCGCGTGGTGGTGCCGGTCGCCGCGGCCAGTTCACCGATCCGCATCGTCCCTCCCCTGGTCCGGATCCGACCGTAGACCTCGACGCCCACGTCAAGGTCAAGCCACCGGTTCCAGGGCGACCACCGGGACGAGCCGTCCCGCGCGCTGCTGGAACTGCGCGAACTGCGGATCCGCCGCCACCTGCCGAGCCCAGAGCCGGTCGCGCTCGGCACCGTCGACGACCGTCGCCACCGCCGTGCGGGTCGCGCCACCGACCTCCACCACGACCTGCGGGTTCGCCACCAGGTTGAAGTACCAGGCGGGTGGGACCGGTGCGCCGCCGTTGGACGCGAACACGACGAACCGGTTCCCGTCGCGGAGGTAAACGGCGGGAGTGGTGCGCGACCGGCCGCTGCGCGCCCCGACGGTGGTCAGCAGCAGCAACGGCACCCCGTCGAAGATCCCGCCGACCTTCCCGCCGTTCGCCCGGAACTCCCGGACCACCTGCTCGTTCATCGCAACGCTCCGATCTCCCGCCGCGCACCGGCCGCGTCGAACGCAGCGACCAGGAACACGCTGATCAGCGCCCCGGCGAGCGGTAACGAGATGCCGAGCTCTGCCGCGATCTCCGGCAGCAGGCCGGCGATCACGATCTCGCCGGTGCCGAGCAGGAAGGCGCAGCCGGTCAGCACCAGGAGCAGCGGGCGGTGCGGGAGAAGCTTTCCGGTCATACCGCCGAGCGTCCGCGTTGACGTCAGACGTGAAGGTCAACCCGGTGTGTCCGGAAGCACTGCCCCGCTCGCGGTCCGGGCAGGTCAGGCCGTGACGCCGAGCTCGTAGCAGCGGCGGACGCTGGAGCCCAGGACAGCGATGTCCGCTCCGTAGACGTGGATCGAGATCGCCTTCACCGTGCCCGCGTTGCGGACCAGGTGGATGTCCCCAGGTGGCGCGAAACCGCACACCTCACCGGGGTGGTTGGTGGTCTGCTCCGCCGGAACCAGGTGATCGCCGCGCAGGACGTAGCGCTGCTCGTGCTCCACGCCCTCGTGCACTCCGGTGACGCACCAGGAGATGTGGTCGTGCACCGGCGTCCGCTGGCCCGGCAGCCAGACCAGCGCGACGATCGAGAAGCTGCCATCGGATTCCACGTGCAGCACGTGCTGCCGGTAGTGGTCGGGATCGCCGACGCGCTGCACCGGGCTCAGCAGGTCGGGCGCGGTGAGGAAGGGCTTCAGCGCTTCCTCGACCAGTTCCGCGGTCTGCGCCGCGGGCAACCCGCGCCGCACCTGCTCGCGAATGGTTCCGGCCAGTTCCACCAGCTGCGAAGTCATGCGAATCACCTTGCACCGCAAGGAATACGCGCGTCGACGGCAGAAAACTTGGCCACTCCCAAAGCACTGCTTGGAGATTCACCGGCGAGTCGCGGTGCCCACCTGGCGGAACGTCTCCAGCATCAACGCGGTGGCCGGGATGCGGTGGTGATCGCGCAGGACGTACGCCGACACCCGGCGGTCGTCGAGCCTGCGCACGCGGCGGCTGGTCACCTCCGGGTGCCGCAGGAACGACAGCACCAGGCCGGGCATCAGCGCGATCCCGACACCGGCCGCGACCAGGCCCTGCACCGCGAGGTTGTCATCGGTGGTGAACGCGATGTCCGGTTCGAAACCGACCGCGCGGCACTCCTGCACGAAGTGGTCCCGGCAGCGGGTGCACCCCGCGATCCACCGCTCACCGGCGAGATCGGCCAGCTCCACCGACCGGCGCTCGGCCAGCCGGTGCCCGCTGGGCAGTACGACGACCACCGGATCGTCCAGCACCGCCACGCCGAGCAGGTCGCCGTCGTCCAGCTCCTCAGCCGCTCCCGGATAGGTGAACGCGAGCGCGACGTCGCACTCGCCGCGTCGCAGCGTCTCCACCGAATCGGGCGGCTCCGCCTCGACGAGCTGGATGCGCAGGTCCGGGTGGTGGCGGGCGATCCGCGCCGCCACGGCGGGCACGATCGTGGCGCTGGCGCTGGGGAACGCGCAGATCCGGATGTGCCCGGTGCGCAGCTGCCGGATCGCCGTGATCTGGTTCTGCGCGGCGGCGAGGTCGCGCAGCGCGGAACCCGCGTGCCTGGCCAGCACCTCACCGGCCGCGGTCAACCGCAGCGATCGACCCGCCCTGGTGAACAGCGGCGTGCCGACGGCTCGCTCCAGGGCCCGCATCTGCTGGCTGACCGCGGGCTGGCTGTAGCCGAGCTCCCGCGCCGCACCGGCGTACGAACCGGCCCGGACCACGGCGTGGAACATCCGGATGTACCGCGGGTCCACCATCTTGAAAAGATCTCACGTTCGCCTCGGCGGCGGCAGTGCTGATCAGGGGACTCGCGCTGCTGGTCAGGCCGGGAGGCTGGCGGCGACGTTGCGGTAGGCGTCGGTGACCAGGCTCCAGAAGCCCTCGGTGTTCAGCGCCGTCGGGACGATCGCGTTGCGGGTGTCGGCCGGGGCCGCGAAGTCGGTGACCGTCATGCCGGAGGTGAACCGGCCCTGCGTCTCGACGTCGACGCGGGCGGGGACCGACTCGAACAGGCCGGGGTCGATCACGTACGCCACCGCGCACGCGTCGTGGATCGCCGGGCCCTTCTCCTGGTAGCTGATGTGGCTGCCGTAGAAGTCCAGGCACGGCGTGAGCAGCTCCGCCTCCAGCCTGCCGAGGTCGGCGAACCCGGCGCGCACCTCGGCGCTCGCCCGCGCCTGGTGGGTGAGGTCGAGGCCGATCATGACCGTGCGCCACGGCGCGCCGAAGGCCACCGCGGCGGCTTCCGGGTCGGCGACGATGTTGAACTCGGCGGCCGGATTCGTGTTTCCACGGGTGAAAGATCCACCCATGATGACGAATTCCTTCACCCACTCGGTGATCCGCGGTTCCTTGCGCAGCGCCAGCGCGATGTTGGTCAGCGGGCCGACCGCGGTCAAGCTGATCTCGCCGGGCGAGGCGGCCAGGGTGTCGATGATGAAGTCGACCGCGTGCTGCCCGCTGAGCTCGGACTTCGGCTCCGGCAGCACCGCACCGCCGAGCCCGGAGTTGCCGTGCACGTCCCCGGCCGTCCGCGGCTCGCGCACCAGCGGCCGCCCGGCACCGCGCGCCACCGGCGCGTCCATGCCGTAGAAGTCCCGCAGCCGCAGGGCGTTGTCGGTGGTGTGCTCCAGCTCGACGTTGCCGCCGACCGTGGTCACGCCGACGACGTCCAGCTCCGGGCTGCCGTGCGCCAGTCCCAGCGCCAGCGCGTCGTCGATGCCCGGATCGCAGTCGATCAGGATCTTCTTCGCCACGTCTTCCTCCGGCCGTGCTCGACCTGCTCGGTGGGACCGCCCGCGGCGGTCAGCCTTCCTGGACCGCGTCGGCGATGGACTTCGCCTCGCGGGCGCCCGCTTCGAGCGCCTTGCAGCAGTGCACGATCCACTCCGCGACCTGGTCCGGGTCGCCGGTCGCGAAGCCCAGCGCCAGCTCCGCGTACTCCTCCTGCCGCCGGAAGTACGCCACTTCCGGCACGACCAGGCCCTTCGGGTCCAGGCCGCTGCCGATCACGCTCAGCCGCGCGGCCGCGCGCGCGATCACGCCGTCGGCCAGGCCGAAGGGCTGCAGCGCGAGCAGTTCGCCGTGCACGACGGCCGACAGCACCGGCCCCGGGCCCTGCGCCTTCGGGTCGGTGATGATCTCGGCGAGCAGGTCCAGCCGCTCGGCGATCTCCGGGTCCGCCTGCGGGCGTCCGAGCTGATCCGGGTCGTCGACCAGGTCCGCGGCGGCGAGCACGTGCATCCGCGCCAGCGCCTGCCGCGGCGCGCGCTGCCAGGTGGGCAGCAGTCCGCCCATCCCCTCCGCGATCCGCAGCGCACCGGCCAGCAGCGGGTCGGTGACCTCCCCGGACTCCGGGATCTCCGCCGCGCCTCCCGCGATCGCCGCGGACGCACGCGCGGCGCGCACCGACGCCTCCGCCGCGGTGGTCGGCCAGCCGCGGCGGTTGGCCGGGTGCCGGTGGACCTCGTCGATGGCCGCGCGGGCGGCGGCCACGGCGTCGGCCACCCCGTCCAGCTCGACCAGCGGGGCCAGCGATGGCTTGTCGTTCACGCCCGCTGACGCTACCGTCCGGCCCTGCCCCCGCCGCCGAGGCGGGATGCGACGTGTGCCACAGTGAATCGTCCGACAGCCCTGCGTTACGCAGTGATTTCGGACCGTATGCCTGATTGGTCTGTACCAATAGCGCTAACCCTCTGTTGCAGTGAGCCCGATCGCATTACGGTGCGGTTAGCACTGGCTACCCCACGACCACGGAGGTTCTCGGCGATGAGCCAGCCCGACGGGCAGAACAACGAGCTCAGCAACCTGCTGAACGAGAGCAGGACGTTCCCGCCCTCGGCGGAGTTCGCGGCGCAGGCGAACGCCACCGCGGATCTCTACGCCCGCGCGGATGCCGATCGGGACGCGTTCTGGGCCGAGCAGGCGGAGAAGCTGCACTGGGAGACCAAGTGGGACCAGGTCCTGGACTGGTCCGGCGCGCCGTTCGCGAAGTGGTTCGTGGGCGGCAAGCTCAACGTGGCCTACAACTGCGTCGACCGGCACGTCGAGGCGGGCAACGGCGACCGGGTGGCCATCCACTGGGAGGGCGAGCCCGGCGACTCCCGCACGATCACCTACGCCGAGCTGCAGCGCGAGGTCTCGCGCACCGCCAACGCGCTGGCCGCGCTGGGCATCGGTGCCGGTGACCGGGTCGCGATCTACCTGCCGATGCTGCCCGAAGCGGTGTTCGCGATGCTGGCCTGCGCCCGCCTCGGCGCGATGCACAGCGTGGTCTTCGGCGGGTTCTCCTCAGAGGCACTGCGCACCCGCATCAACGACGCCGAGGCGAAGGTGGTGATCACCGCCGACGGCCAGTACCGGCGCGGCAAGGCGATGCCGCTGAAGGCCAACGTGGACGCCGCCGTCGCGGAGACGCCGAGCATCGAGCACGTCGTGGTGGTCAAGCGCACCGGCGGCGAGGTCGCCTGGGACGACGCGCGGGACAAGTGGTGGGACGACGTGCTGGAGGGTCAGCCCGACACCCACACCCCGGAGGCCTTCGACGCCGAGCAGCCGCTGTTCATCCTCTACACCTCGGGGACCACCGGCCGCCCGAAGGGCATCCTGCACACCTCCGGCGGCTACCTGACCCAGGCCGCCTACACGCACAGCAACGTCTTCGACCTCAAGCCGGAGTCGGACGTCTACTGGTGCACCGCCGACATCGGCTGGGTCACCGGGCACACCTACATCGTCTACGGGCCGCTGGCCAACGGCGCCACGCAGGTGATCTACGAGGGCACCCCGAACTCGCCGCACGAGGGCAGGCACTGGGAGGTCGTGCAGAAGTACGGCGTCACCATCTACTACACGGCGCCGACCACGATCCGGACGTTCATGAAGTGGGGCGCCGACATCCCCGCCAAGTACGACCTGTCCAGCCTCCGGCTGCTGGGCAGCGTGGGCGAGCCGATCAACCCCGAGGCCTGGATCTGGTACCGCAAGAACATCGGCGGCGACCGCACGCCGATCGTGGACACCTGGTGGCAGACCGAGACCGGCGCGATCATGATCTCGCCGCTGCCCGGCGCGACCGCCACCAAGCCCGGTTCCGCGCAGCGACCGCTGCCGGGCATCTCGGCGAAGGTGGTCAACGAGGCCGGCGAGGAGGTGCCCAACGGCGGCGGCGGGCTGCTGGTGCTGGACAAGCCGTGGCCGTCGATGCTGCGCGGCATCTGGGGCGACGACGCCCGCTACCGGGAGACCTACTGGTCGAAGTTCGCCGACCTCGGCTACTACTTCGCCGGTGACGGCGCCAAGTACGACGACGACGGCGACATCTGGCTGCTGGGCCGGGTCGACGACGTCATGAACGTCTCCGGGCACCGGATCTCCACCACCGAGGTCGAGTCCGCGCTGGTCTCGCACCCGAACGTCGCCGAGGCCGCGGTGGTCGGCGCATCCGACCCGACCACCGGCCAGGGCATCGTGGCCTTCGTGATCCTGCGCGGCGGCGTCGACGACGCGGCCTCCGGCGAGGCGGCGCTGAAGGAGCTGCGCGAGCACGTCTCCAGCGAGATCGGGCCGATCGCCAAGCCGCGCCAGATCATGATCGTGCCGGAGCTGCCCAAGACCCGCTCGGGCAAGATCATGCGCCGGCTGCTGCGCGACGTCGCGGAGAACCGCGAGGTCGGCGACGTCACCACGCTGGCCGACTCCAGCGTCATGGACCTCATCTCGAAGGGCCTGAAGACCGGCAGCGACGACTGACCGACGACCGCGAGCAGGGGCGTCCTCCAGCCGGAGGGCGCCCCTGCTGCTGTCAACAGGAACGTGAAGTTCCCGTCAGGTCACCTCGGAAGAACCTTCTGACCTGCGAAGACGGCGAGCCGGAACTGTTTCGCGCGGCGAACGTCCGGGAGCCGGGTGTTAGGATTTCGGCAAAGGTGTGCCGGGAAGTCTGGTCGGCGTCCGTAGTCCGTGCTACCCGCGATCGGAGCCGTTGCGTGTCGAAAGCCGACCACAGCCAGCCCCAGCCGTCCTCAGCCAGGAACTTCGACTTCGGTTCCTACCTGCGCACCGAAACCGTCGGCGGGATGGTCCTGCTCGCCGCCACCGCGCTCGCGCTGCTCATGGCCAACTCCCCGCTGTCGGAGTTCTACCGGGCCATCCGCGACTTCGAGCTCGGGCCGGAAGCGCTGCACCTGCACCTGAGCATCGGCGAGTGGGCCAAGGACGGCCTGCTGGCGATCTTCTTCTTCGTCGCCGGCCTGGAGCTCAAGCGCGAACTCGTGGTCGGCGAGCTGTCCAACCGCAAGAGCGCGATGCTCCCGGTGATCGCCGCGCTCGGCGGCATGATCGTTCCCGCCGTGCTCGCCTTCGCGATCGGCCACGGAGCGCCCGGAGCGCACGCGGCCTGGGCGATCCCGGTCGCCACGGACATCGCCTTCGCGCTGGGCGTGCTGTCGCTGACCGGGTCCTGGATGCCCACCGCCGCCCGGGTCTTCCTGCTCAGCCTCGCCGTGGTCGACGACCTGGGCGCGATCATCGTGATCGCCGTGCTGTTCACCGACGGCCTGAGCGTGCTGGCCCTGCTGGCCGCCGTCCTGCTGTGCGTCCTGTACTGGTACCTCCAGCGCAAGCGCGTCACCAGCCCGTTCATCTACGTGCCGCTGGCCGTGGCGGTCTGGGTCGCGGTGCACACCAGCGGCATCCACGCCACCATCGCCGGCGTGGCCCTCGGCCTGCTCACCCGCGTCCGCCGCGACCCGGAGGAGGAGGCCTCGCCGTCGGAGCGCCTGGAGCACCGCTTGCAGCCCTGGTCGGCCGGGCTGGTCGTGCCGGTGTTCGCGTTCTTCGCCGCCGGTGTGCCGGTGGACGGCGACGCGCTGACGGCCATCGGCGAGGACCGGGTGGCGATCGCGGTGATCATCGGTCTGGTGGTCGGCAAGCTGATCGGCATCTTCGGCAGCTCGTTCCTCGCGGTGAAGCTGGGCATCGGGGCGAAGCCGGACTCGGTGCGGTGGAGCGACATGGCGGCGCTGGCGATGCTCGGCGGCGTCGGCTTCACGGTGAGCCTGCTGATCGCGGACCTGTCGCTGGAGGGCGCCGCTGCGGAGCGCGCCAAGGCCGCGGTGCTGATCGCCTCCGCGATCGCCTCGCTGGTCGCCGCCGCGATCCTGCTCCGCCGGGGCCGCAAGCACAAGAACGCCGAGGCGGAGGCCGATTCCTGATCCGCCCGGCGAGGCCCCTCGGCGAGCTCCGGCTCCCGGGGGCCTCGCCGCTGTTGGGCCCGCCGGAAGTCACTCACGGGTAACGCACCGCGAGTCGCTCTCTCGCCCGCTGATCGCGCGTGGCACGATGGGCACGTGAACAGCGCCCAGAACAGCACCAACGGCAGCCGTGACGGTGCGGGGTGGACCGCGGTCACGTCCATCCCGCTGTCCGAAGAGGGCACTGCTCCTGATGGGCAGTCCATCGGCTCGTTGGTCCGCGATGCCACGACGCACCTGTCCACTCTGGTCAGGTCCGAGGTGGAGCTGGCGAAGACCGAGCTCGCCGGCGAGATGAAGAAGGCCGTCAAGGGCAGCGTCTACTTCATCCTCGCGCTGGCCGTGCTCGGCTTCAGCATGTTCTTCCTGTTCTTCACGCTGGCCGAGGGGCTGGCCCAGCTCGGCCTGTGGCGGTGGGCGGCCTTCGGCATCGTGTTCCTGCTGATGCTGGTGGTGGCAGGCCTGATGGCCTTCCTCGGCTACCTCCGGGTCCGCAAGATCAGGGCACCGAAGCGCACCATCGAGTCGCTCAAGGAAACCTCCCAGCTGGCCAAGCGCCACAAGGAAGAAGAGCCGACCCCCTCGGCGTAAAGACGCTCCTCGCGCCGCACCTCACCGCAGGTGCGGCGCGTTTTCGTCGGCGCACCCGGCCCTGTGCGTGTGCCCGCACCCAGCTGGCTCCGCGGCCCGCACGCGGCCCCGCGCGCTGCCGGACTCCGCCCGGGGAGCCGCCGGTCACCGCACCCCGCATGCGATTTCAATTGAAATCAGACGTCTGATTTCAATTGAAATCGCGTGAAATCGGACGCACCGTCGGTGTGTCGGGTACCGACGCACCGGAGGTGTTCGCGGGTTCCGTTGAGAGCGGACGTCCGATCTCAGCGGAAGTCGCGCCGGTCAGCTGGTGCAGGCGCCGGTGGAGACCGGGGTGGTCAGGCGCGGAGCCGCCGCCACCTCGTCGGCCACCTCCGCCGCGGTCAGCGCGAAGCCCGTCTCCGGGTCGTCGACCGCCGCGCCGAAGACCACGCCGACCACGTTGCCGTTCGGGTCGATCAGCGGACCGCCGGAGTTCCCGCTCTGCACCTTGCCGCGCACCGTGTACACGTCGCGGACCACCGTCTGCGCCTCGTAGATGTCCGGGCCGCGCAGCCTGATCCGCTCCCGGATGCGGCCTTCCGACGCCGTGTAGGGGCCGTCCAGCGGGTAGCCCAGGGCGATCACGTCGTTGCCGGGTGCCGCCTCGCCGTTCACGAAGGTCATCGCGTCGGCGTCCAGGTCCGGCACCGACAGCACCGCGAGGTCCACGTCCGGCTTGTACAGGACGACCTCGGCGTCGAACTGGCCGCGGCCGATCTCGATCGCCACCCGGTCGGTGCCCGCGACCACGTGCGCGTTGGTCATCACCCGGTGCGGCGCGATCACGAAACCGGTGCCCTCGAGGGCCCGCGCACAGGACGTCGCGCGGCCGCGGACCTTCACCACGCTGGCCCGCGAATCGCGCACCACCGGGCTGTTGGCCAGCGCCGGGTCCGGCGGCGCTATCTCGGCCACCGGTGTCTGCGAGAACGGCTCCAGGGCCTGCGGGAAGCCGGACACCCCGAGCATCTCGCGCAGATCGTTCGGCAGTTGCCGGGCCGAGTCGGGCATCACCGAGTTGACCGCGCTGAGCACCTGCGACCGGCTGATCGCGGCGGCCAGCCCGGGCAGCGCGGACGCCGAGGTGAACGGCAGCGCGACCAGCCACGCCACCACCAGCACCGCGAAGAACTGCAGCACCGAGCCCAGCGCGTTGTCCACGCCGGTCAGGCGGCGGGAGGTGATCCGGTCGCGCAGCTCGCGCCCGGCCCACATGCCGAAGGTCTCGCCGAAGGCCACCAGCAGCACCACGATGCCCACGCCGAAGCCGAGCCGGGCGACGGGGCTGTCCAGCCGGTCCAGCAGCAGCGGCGCCACCTTCAAGCCGACCACCGCGCCGATGAACACGCCGAGGAAGGAGAAGAAGGCCGTGACCAGGCCGCTCCGCGCACCCGACACTGCGGCGAGCAGTGCCAGCAGCACCACCAGCAGGTCGACCCAGTTCACCCGCTCACCCCTCCACCCGGCGATCAGACCGCACTACGGTCTCACAGACCCTGCCAGTGGTTGCTCCGCTCGGGTGGTCGCTCGGCGGAACCCGACTGCTTCCCCGGACTGCGGGTGCCCCTCCCGGTGCGTGCCCGATGCACGGCGGAGGGGCCGTCCTCGCCAGGAAACCACTCAGAACCCGCCAGTGGTCACCCCGCATGCGCACCCCAAGCGGCTGCAAGAGCGCGGGCGGCTCCGCCCGACAGGCTCTCAGACCGGTCAAGTTCGCCCGAAGCCGATGTCCTCGGCCTCCTCCGCGGCCCGCCAGGCCTCATCCAGCTCCCGGACGTCGGCGCGGTCCCAGCGGCGCGCCCAGCCCGCCAGGTCGAGCAGCCCGGACAGCAGGCCGCCGGTGAAACCCCACACCAACATGCCGGGCACGAGGAAGGCCGGGCCCGCGTGCCGCCCGGTCAGCTCGACCCGCAGCCGGTTGGCCGGGTCGGTCAGCCAGGAGATCGGCACCCGCGCCACCGCCGCGGTCTCGCCCGGGTCGACCGGCGAGACGGGCGAGGGCTCGGCCCAGTGCGCGAGCACCGGGGTCACCCGGAAGCCGCTGTGCGGGACGTGCAGCTCGGGCAGCGTCACCAGCGGGCGGACGCCCTCCGGTCGCAGCCCCACCTCCTCGACGGCTTCGCGGAGCGCGGCGTCGACCGGCCCGCGATCGACATCGTCGAGCGAGCCGCCGGGGAAGGCGACCTGGCCCGGGTGCGAGTTCAGCCCGTCGGCGCGGCGCAGCAGCAGCACGTCCGGGCCCGCCGCGCCCTCGCCGAAGAGCACCAGGACCGCGGCGGGCCGGGCGTCGGCGGGCGGGTTCTCGCGCGGCCAGCCGAAGTGGCCCGGGTCCAGCTCGGCGGCGCGCTCGATCAGCGGCCGCAACCACTCGGGCAGTTCAGCGGGGTCGACGAGCAGCTTCGGGGTCACCTCGCCCCCAGCGTGCGCTCGACGGCGGCCCGGACCTCGTCCGGCGTCTCGAACGCGACCGGTGGGTCGATGCGCCGGACCTCGCCGGCGCCGGTCACCACGTAGCTGATCGGGAGCACGTTGGGCGCCTTGAGCGCGGCCCGGATGCGGTTGTCGCCGTCATGCACGTTGGGGAAGTGAACGCCGAGTTCGGCGAGCAGGTCAAGGCCATCGCCGGGATCGCTCTGCACCTGCACCCCCAGCACCCGGATCGCGCCCGGCTGCTCGGCGTAGGCCTGGAGCGCGGGCAGCTCCGTGCGGCACGGCCCGCACCAGGTCGCCCACACGTTCACCAGCGTCGGCTCACCCGCCACGGCGGCGCCGAGGTCGACCGGCTCGCCGTCGGCCTGGCAGGTGCCGGTGATCCCGGCCAGCTGCGCCGGGGCGCCCTCCCCGGTGGGGCAGGCTTCGAGCGCGGCGGCGGCCCGCTGCGCCGGGTCGACCGGCTTCGCCGCAGGTGGCGGGGCAGGTGCGGCCGCGGAGTCGGCGCGCTGCTCGGCGTCGCGCGGCCAGAGCGCGATCACGCCCAGCACCGCGAGCACGACGACGACGATCGTCCAGCGGATCTCCGTCCGGTAGGCGCTCAGCTTCACGCCATCGGCTCCTTGGCCGCGGCCTGCTCGATGGTGCTCTCCGGGATCTCGTCGACCACCCCGGCCAGCTCCAGCAGCCGCGGCGCCTCCGGGCCGCGCACCAGCTTGGCCGCGACGGCCGGTTCGGTCGGCCCGAGCCCGTACGACGGGCAGTCCTTGGCCAGCAGGCAGGCGCCGCAGGCGGGCTTGCGGGAGTGGCAGACGCGGCGGCCGTGGAAGATCACCCGGTGCGAGAGCATCGTCCACTCCTTGCGCGGGATGAGCTCGCCGATCGCGTGTTCGACCTTGACCGGGTCCTCCTCCTCGGTCCAGCCCCAGCGGCGGACCAGCCGGCCGAAGTGGGTGTCCACCGTGATGCCCGGCACCTCGAAGGCGTTGCCCAGGATCACGTTGGCCGTCTTGCGGCCGATGCCCGGCAGCTTCACCAGCTGCGCGAGCTTCGCGGGCACCTCGCCGTCGTACTGCTCCACCAGCGCAGCGCCCAGGCCCATCAGCGACGTCGCCTTGTTCCGGAAGAAGCCGGTGGAGCGGATCATCTCCTCCAGCTCGGTGCGGTCGGCGCCCGCGTAGTCGGCGGCCGTCGGGTACTTGGCGAACAGCGCCGGGGTGACCTCGTTGACGCGCTTGTCGGTGCACTGGGCGGACAGGATGGTCGCGACCGCGAGCTCCAGCGGCGTGTCGAAGTCCAGTTCGCAGTGCGCGTCCGGATACGCTTCGGTGAGGGTTCGCAGCATCCGGCGAGCCCGCCTCACCAGGCCCAGCCGGGTTTCACCGCCCGCGCGGGACTTGGTCTTCTTGGTTCGAGCCAGATCCGACACCCCACCAGACTACGGATCCGGCCGACGCGGACGGTGGCCGTACCGAACTCACCCACCCGGCAACCCGACCCCGGTTGCACCCTGCTCGACGGCATGCGTGAGGATGTAAATCATGGTGGCTGCCTGGTTCGTCATCGTCGTGCCCGTCGTGATCATGTTCTTCGCGCTCTTCATGGAGCGCGTGGAGGCTCGGCTGCGGCACGTGGCGGTGCAGGAGAACGAGGTGGAAGAGCTGCTGGAGAACGCCCGCCCCGACGAGGTGCGGGCACTGTTCCGGCAAGGTATTGGACGAGCGCTGGAGCTGTTCCAGCTTCGCAGAGTGGGACGCGCCGGTAGGCTGCGTACTCGCCGTTCGCGCGACCAGTCTTAGAATTGCTGGTAGTGATCGGCGGCACATCGCCGGACTCGCGCAGGCGGGCCCGGCACCACAGCAAGCCGCCGCGTCTCAACATGGAGGGACGAGGTGGACGAGACCCTGGCCCGGGCCGGCATCTTCCAAGGAGTGGAGCCGGCCGCGGCGGAGGCCCTGGCACAGTCGCTGGAACCGGTTGAGTTCCCGCGCGGGCACGTGATCTTCGCCGAGGGCGAGCCGGGTGACCGGCTCTACATCATTCAGTCCGGCAAGGTGAAGCTCGGGCGCAAGTCCCCGGACGGCAGGGAGAACCTGCTGGCGATCATGGGACCGTCGGACATGTTCGGCGAGCTGTCCATCTTCGACCCCGGTCCGCGGACGTCGACGGCGACCACGGTCACCGAGGTCCGCGCGCTGAGCATGGACCGCTCCGCGCTGCGGCAGTGGATCGGCACCCGGCCGGAGATCGCCGAGCAGCTGCTCCGCGTGGTGGCCCGCCGCTTGCGGCGCACCAACGGCATGCTGGCGGACCTGATCTTCACCGACGTGCCTGGCCGCGTGGCCAAGGCGCTGCTGCAGCTCGCGCAGCGCTTCGGCAGCCAGGAGGCGGGTCTGCTGCGGGTCACCCACGACCTGACGCAGGAAGAGATCGCGCAGTACGTCGGCGCTTCCCGGGAGACCGTGAACAAGGCGCTGGCCGACTTCGCGCACCGCGGTTGGCTGCGGCTCGAGGGCAAGAGCGTCCTCATCCTCGACCCGGAGCGGCTCGCTCGCCGCGCCCGCTGATCGAAGCCGCAACGCGCGCGAACTGACGCGCGTCGGCCGACGGATCCGGGATCTTTCCCGGATTCTTCAGTCGACGCGCGCTTTTGCGTGCCCGGATGTCGGTCGTTTTGCCGTCCCGCGCCCTCCGCGCCTGGTATGAACTGGGTGCAACCGGATCTTGGGGGCAGGCATGTACTGGATCGGATTGATCGCAGGGCTCGGAGTGCTCGTGGCGCTGCTCGCGCTCGTGGCGCGTTCCCGCGGCGCGCGGCGGGCGAACCCGCGGAAGCGCGCCCGGTCGGGCGGCGGGGGTTACAGCGGCGACTCGGCCGTCTACAGCGACGGCGGTTGGGGCGGCGACTCCGGCGGCAGCGACTCCGGCGGTTGGGGCGGCGGTGACTCCGGTGGCGGAGGCGGCGACTCGGGCGGCGGAGGCGGTGGCGACTGAGGTCGCCCCAGACGTGCGAAGGGGCTGGGCGCCACCCCCGACGCGGCGCTCCAGCCCCTTCACATGTGCGTGGTTAATCCCCCGACGACCAACCACGCTCCCCCGATCCTCCAGTGCTTCGGCCCCGAATCCTCGACACCGGAGGAAAGCTCCGTACCTTCGACGATGCTGGACGACGGGTGTCGCCAGCAAGGCCCCTCTCACCTTTCAGGACGCAGCCAGTCAGCGCCTGGTTGCAGAGTTCACCCGTTCCGGCTAGCCCTCGGCAAGTGTGCCTCGTCCGCGAGCCCGGCGAACCGGGCCGAAAGTCCCCTCTTGCCCCAGGTGGTCGTGCGCCTCGCCGCTGGTGAGCGCCGCGTGAGCCGAATTACCCGCGCTCAGGTTGGTACTGGCGTACCAGTATCTGGATACTGGTCTGCGTGTCCCAATCCGCGTCCCTCGCCGACTACCGCACCGCTCTGACCGCACCCGGCGCCCGCGGACCGGTCATCACCTCGCTGCTCGGCCGGCTGCCGATCGCCATGGTCGGCCTCGCCCTGATGCTCTACGTGCAGCGCGAGACCGGCTCCTTCGCCGCCGCAGGCCTGGTCTCGGCGGGTGCGCTCATCGGCGTCGCGTGCGGATCGGTCGCGCAGGGCCGGATCATGGACCGGGTCGGACCGACGAAGCCGCTCTACGTGATGTCCGCGGTGTTCGCCGCCCTGGTGACCGTCGAGGTGCTGGTCATCGAGGCGCACGCCCCGGTGGCGCTGATGACCGGGCTCGCGTTCCTGGTCGGGCTCAGCGAGCCGATGGTGGGACCGGCCTCCCGCGCCCTGTGGTCGCAGCTGCTGCCGCCCGGCCCGGCGCGCAACGCGGCCTACTCCTACGAAGCGATCAGCATGGAGACGTTCTTCATCCTGGGGCCGGGGCTGGCCGGGCTGATGGTCGCGATGCCGTGGCCGGGGACCGGGGTCGTCGTCGGCGCGGCCTGCATGGTGCTGGGCAGCGTCGGCTTCGCCTCGACGCGCGCCGCGCGCGCCCAGCGTCCGGAGCGCAAGCAGGGCGGCACCAGCCTGCTCGGCGCGATCGCCAGCCCGGGCATGCGGACGGTGGCGCTGGCCGCGCTGGGCTTCGGCACCTTGATCGGGTTCATCGAGGTCGGTGTGCCCGCCGCAGCCGTCGAAGCCGGCTACCCGACCGCAGGCGGTCTGCTGCTGAGCGTGCTGTCGATCAGTTCGGTGATCGTGGGCGTCCTGTACGGGCTGCGCCCGTGGCCGCGCCCGATGCACCTGCGCCTGCCCGCGCTGCTGTTCGGCTTCGCCGGGCTGCTCGCGCTGCTGGCACTGCCCAGCTCGCTGTGGGGCCTGTGCATCGCGCTGCTGGTGGTGGGCAGCCTGATCACCCCGCAGTCCACGGCGCACTCGATGGCGATCGAGATCGCCGCGCCGGAGGGCACCGCGACCGAGGCGTTCGGCTGGGTGGTCACCTCCGTGACGCTCGGCGCGGCCATCGGGCAGTCGGTCAGCGGCCAGCTGGTCGAGCTCAGCGGCCCGGCCGCGTCGTTCCTGGCCGCGAGTGCGGTGGGCATCGCCGTCGCGGCGGTCCTCTGGCTGCGCCGCCGAACCCTCCTGACGACGACGCGCAACGACGTCTCGCTGGCCGGAGTCTGACCCGTTCGCGCAGGTCAAGGACCGTGAGCGTTTCGAGGGGCTATGGCACCCCAAACCACTCACGGGCTTTTACCAGCAGAAACCTCGCTACTTGGCTTCCTGGAGATAGGTGAGCTGGGCGCGGACCGTCAGATCCGCGGCGGGCCAGACCGCTCGGTCCACGTCCGCGTAGACCAGCTCCACCACCTGGCGCGGGGTGGCGCCGGGACCGAGATCGGCGAGCGCCGCGCGAACCTGGTCCAAGCGCTGGTTGCGGTGCCGCAGGTAGTGCGTCGCGATCGCCCGGACGTCCGGCAGGTCGGGACCGTGGCCGGGGAGCACGCGCATGCCCTCCGGGAGGTCGGCCAGGCGGCGCAGCGAGTCGAGGTAGGAGCCCAGGTGGCCGTCCGGGTGGGCGACCACCGTCGTGCCGCGGCCGAGGACGCTGTCGCCGGTGAACACCGCCGGTTCGTCGTGGTCGACCGCGAAGCAGACCGAGTCCGCCGTGTGGCCCGCCGTGGCGAGCACGCGCAGCTCCAGCCCGCCCGCCTCGATGACCTCGCCGTCGCGGAGCGGAGCCGCTCCTCGGCACAGCGCCGGGTCCAGGGCGCGCACCGGAGCGCCGGTGAGCTCCACGAACCGCTCGACGCCGTCGGTGTGGTCGCCGTGGTGGTGGGTCAGCAGCACCAGCGACACCGGACCGTGGTCGGCGACCCGCCGCAGGTGCTCGGCGTCCTCCGGTCCCGGGTCGATCACCACGCGGCCGACCGCGTCCGGCTCGCCCACCACCCAGGTGTTGGTGCCCTCCAGCGTCATCGGCGACGGGTTGTGCGCCAGCAGCACCGACGCGTACCGGGTGACCGGGCGCAGCGTGGCGTAGGCGGGGTGCTCGGTCACTTCGCCTCCTCGAACCCGGGTTCGCCGGGCAGCAGCACGTGCCAGCGCCCGTCGCGCTGGACCAGCTTCGGGATGATCTTCGCCAGCGTCCGCTCGGCTTCCAGCGCGGTGCCCGTGCCGCCGTGCTCGGCGAGTTCTTCCAGCGTGACGCGGGTCGGCGGGAGCAGGTGGCAGCGGCCGTCGGCGAAGTCCGCCAGCGCCTGCCGCGGTGTCGCCCAGTACGCCTCGACCGCCTCGGACGTGCTCCCGTCGGCCTGCTGGCCGGTGGGCATCGCGGCGAGGAAGAAGCGCGTGTCGTAGCGGCGCGGTTCGCCTTCCGGGGTCACCCAGTTCGACCACGGGCGGAGCAGATCCGCGCGCAGGACGAGGCCCTCGCCCGCCAGGAACTCCGCCAGCGAGAGGTCGCGGGCGACGAGCGCCGCTCGTGCCGCGGCGTAGTGGCCGGTGTCGCCGACCAGCGTCGCGGCGTCCGGACCGGCGAGCAGCACGCCGGACTCCTCGAACGTCTCGCGGACGGCCGCGCACACCAGCGCCCGCGCGGTTTCCGGCGTGCAGCCGAAGCGCTGCGCCCACCAGTCCGGCTCGGGCCCGTGCCAGGACACCGAGACGTCCGCGTCGCGCGGATCGACCCCGCCACCGGGGAAGACGGTCATCCCGGCGGCGAAGGCCATGCCCTTGACCCGCTTCTGCAGGAAGACCTCTAGACCCGCGGAGCCGTCCCTGACCAGCATCACGGTCGCCGCGTCCTTCGGCGCGACCGCTCGACCTGCGGGCACTTCGGGCGCGAATCCCGTTGGCAGGGAGCGATCTCCGGGATCTAACACCATGCCGGACACAGTACCGCCCCGCCGCGATCTCCAGGGTGGTCGCGATCCGGGGTGACCCCGCGTTTTCGGGGTTTCTCGTGGCTGGGTCGCGCCCATGGTGCGGTTGGTTGGGAGCAGGGACTCGGACTCAGGGCGCGACGAGGTCGTCCTGAGCGGGTTGTGCGCCGGTTCTGCCCTTGGTGGTGGCTGACCGGGCGTGATGGGCTGCTGGTTCCGGGCGAACCGACACCCCGCGACGCCCGGCCGGACCTTGCCCGAGCTCTGGGTGCACCCCGGCTGCCGCGAGCGCACCGGGGCATCGGCACCATTGGCGGCATGGGAGAAGCACTGCGGGTCGGCGTGATCGGAGCAGGACCTTGGGCGCACCGGGTGCACGCACCTGGACTGCAAGCGCACCGGGGAACGCGGCTGGCTTCGGTGTGGGCGCGGCGGGCCGAAGCGGCCGAAGCCCTCGCCGGGGAGCACGGGGCGGAAGTGGCCGGCAGCTTCGACGAACTGCTCGGATCCGTCGACGCGGTCGCCTTCGCGGTGCCGCCCGCGGTGCAGGCCGAGCTGGCACCGCTCGCGGCTCGCGCGGGCAAGCACCTGATCCTGGAGAAGCCGCTGGCCGACGACCTGGCCGGGGCGGAAGCGATCGTCGACGCGGTGACCGGGTCCGGCGTGGCGGCGCTGCTGATGCTCACCCGCCGGTTCGACCCGGGAGTGCAGAGGTGGCTCGCGGATCTGCCCGACCTCGGCAGCTTCCAGGGCGCGACCGGCCGCTGGCTGGCGGGAGGCCTGCTGGCGGGCGACTACGCGGCGTCGCAGTGGCGCCAGCAGGACGACGGCGCGCTGATCGACGCCGGTCCGCACGCGATCGACCTGCTCGACGCGGCGCTCGGCGACATCGAGCAGGTGCACTTCGCCCACCGCGGCGCGGACGGGCTCTGGCAGCTGGTGTTCGGCCACGAGGGCGGCACGACCAGCACGCTGACCCTCTCGCTGCGGATGCCGGTGCAGCCGTCGCTGGTGGACTTCGCGGTGTACGGCGAGCACGGCTGCTCCCCGCTGACGGGTCGCCGCACGGCGGCCCTGGACTGCTACGCGCAGCTGCTCGACAACCTGCTGGTGATGATCCGCGAGAAGCGCGTGGAGCACCCCTGCGGCGTCCACCGGGGCCTGCACCTGCAGCGCGTCATCGCCGCCATCCTCAAGGCCCGCTGAGCGGCCCGCCGAGCCCGCGCGATCCCGTTCGGCGGCCCGGTTTCCGCTGGTGGTGGACCGTGAGTGGTTTGGGGGGCTATAGCACCCCAAAACACTCACGGGCACTGAACAGCGGAAACGGAGCCGATAGCGGTGTCGCGGGCTCGGGTCAGGAGCGCTGCTGCTGGGGCGCGTAGGCCTGGTTGTTGGCCGGGGCCGCGCCGATCGGGGGGAAGCCGCCCGTGCCGCCCGGCATGGTCGACGTCCAGCCCTCCTCGCCGTTCGCCCCGTTCTGGCGGCGCGGCGGCGGGGTGGACCGGTCCTGCTCGCGCTGGGCCAGCTCCTCGTGCAGCTTGCGCAGGAGGTTGCGCTCCCGGTCGGTCAGCTTCGCGTCGACCGCCGCGGGCACGCGCATCCCCTGCCCCTCGGCCACCGCCTCGGCGCTCCGCGCGAGCGCCGGCTCCGCCGGGGCTTCCTCGCGCTGCGGCTCCGCCTCGCGCTGCGGCGCGACGCTGTGCCGCCGCTCGCTCTGCTCGCTGCGCGGCTCCGCGACGGGTGCCGCTGGCGCGGCGGCCGGCGCTTCGCGCTGCTCCGCCACCGGACGCTGCTCAACCGCCGGGCGCTGCTCGACCGGGCGCTGCTCGACGGCCGGGCGTTCTGGGGCCTGCTGTTCGGCCGCGGCCGCGTCCAGGTGCACGCGGTGGGCCGCGGCGAGGGCTTCGCGGTGGTACTCCGGCAGTTCGGCGCCGCTGTCGAAGACCTCGACCGAGCAGTTGATGCCGGACCGGCGCAGCGCCTCCAGCAGCTGGTAGGCGATGGCCGCGGTGGAGCCGTCCGCGCCGACCTCGGCGAGCAGGACGCGGCGGGGCACTGCGCCGTAGCTGACGCCTGCCGGCGTGCTGCGGGCCGCGCACCACAGGCCGCGCAGGCCGGGGAGGCGACCGGCGACCGGGGCCAGCGCGGCGACCAGGTCCGCGTCGACCCGGCCCGGGTCGCCGAAGCGGTGCTCGCCGAGCTGCACCGCGTCGACAGCGGTGAGGCGGTCGGCGAGGGCGTGGGCGGAGCGGGTTTCCTCGAGCACGCGCCGCAGGTGGTGCTGCTCGGTGGTGGTGACCTGGATGCGGCCGGCGATCAGGCAGCCGGTGAGGTACTCGGCCGCGGCCGCCGGGAGTCCGGCGCCCAGCAGTTCGCGGGCCGAGTTGATCCCGTCGTCGTCCACCCGTCCGGCCATGGCCAGCAAGAGGTTGTGCAGCCGGTCCTCCGGTCCGGCGCCCTCAGCCACGTGCACCACGTTGCCTCCTTCGGATGTCTGCCGCTCAACCACGACGACCGGCGAGTTCTTCGGCTCCCGCGCAGACCAGCGCCGATTCGGCGAGCGCTGCGCGGTGGTAAGCGGTCGGTTCCTGCTCCGGTGAGAGCACTTCGACGCGGGGCTCGGGTTCGCCGAGCGCGCGCAGGACGCGCTGGATCTCCCCGGTCAGGCCGACGACGTCGGCGGATGCGGTCACCAGCAGCACGAGCTTCGCGGCACCGCCGCCGGTGCTGCGCCAGCTGTTGCGCACCTCCCGGACGCCCGGTCGGCTGCGCAGCGTGGCACCGAGCACCAGGAGCGCCGAGTCGGCGACCGGGTTGCCCGGGTTCTCGGTGGTGAACACGTGCTGCGGGGCGGTGCCGGGTTCTGCGGGCAGAACCGCGTTGACCACCGCGGGGTCGGCTCCCAGCGGGAGCAGCGCTTCGGCCAGCAGCCGGTGCTCGTCGTCTTCGAGGCCGATCCGCTCGCGCACCAGCGTGCCCGGGAGCAGCTGCGCGATCACGTCCGCCGCGTCACCGGCGAGCCAGTCGCGAAAGCGCCACAGGTGCTGATCCGGCAACCGGTCGGCGAGTCGAAGCAGCAATTCGTGGCACCGCAACTCGTTCTCACGCACCGCCAACGTCGGCCCCTCCAGCCCGTCTCCGTCGATGCGGGTGTCGCCCGCCGCCCCCCGGCTCTGGTTACACCCGTCCAGGTGAACCTTGGTCGCGTCGGCTCGATCAATCAAGCCCTTGGCCGACCGTTTCGCCACTCACTGGAATTGATCACCCCCCGATTGGGCTAACCGGGTCCGGCGAACTCAATCACGAGGTGATCGCAGCGTACTGGTCGCGGTGGCCAGTTCGCGGCCCAGCCGCCGAAAAACAGTCGTGGATCACCCGACGTGTCGAGAACAAAACGCGGCGTCACCCGGAAAGGGCGACGCCGCGAAGATCAAATCAGATCATTCGACCTCGACGACCAGTTCGACCTCGACCGGCACTCCCAGCGGGAGCTCGGCCACGCCCACCGCCGAGCGAGCGTGCTTGCCCGCGTCGCCGAAGATCTCGCCGAGCACCTCGGAGGCACCGTTGACCACCGCAGGCTGTCCGGTGAAGCCCTCGGCGGAGGCGACGAATCCGACGACCTTGACGATCCGGACGATCGAGTCCAGCCCGACCAGGCCGTCCACCGCCGCGAGCGCGTTCAGCGCGCAGATCCGGGCGTACTGCTTGGCCTCGTCCCCGCTGATCCCGGCGCCGACCTTGCCGGTCGCCGCGACCTCGCCCGCCACGATCGGGACCTGGCCGGCGGTGAAGACCAGCGAGCCGCTGCGCACCGCGGGCACGTAGTCGGCGACCGGGGTCACCACCTCCGGCAGCGGGATGCCCAGCTCCGCCAGGCGATCCGTCCAGCGCCCCATGTCAGGCCTCCTTCGGCCGCTTGAGGTAGGCCACCATCTGCTCGCCGGTCGGGCCGGGCAGCACGGAGACCAGCTCCCAGCCGTCCTCACCCCACTGGTCGAGGATCTGCTTGGTCGCGTGGATCAACAACGGCACGGTCGCGTACTCCCACTTCTGCATGCGGGCAGCTTAGGAGACACGTCCCCGGCAGCTGCGGTTGCGGAGGGGGCTCGTGAGCACTTCGGGGTTCTGCAGCACCCCGAAACGCTCACGACTCGCGGCTAGGCGGACTGGACGGGCAGGCCGGCCTCGACCCAGTCCTGGATGCCCTCCCGGTACTTGCGGACGTCGGTGTAGCCGAGCTGCTCCAGCTTCACCGCGACCTCCTGGCTGTTCCCGCAGGCCGGGTTCGAGCAGTACACGGCGATCGTCGCGCCCTTGTCCGGCAGCACGTCGGCCGCCTTCGCCGCGACCTGGCCCGCGGTCAGCTCGACGGCGCCCGGCAGGTGCTGCTGGGCGTAGTACGACCCGCCGAGCGCGTCCACGACCGTCACCGTCCCGGCATCGATCCGCGCCTTGAGCTCGTCCCGGCTGATCAACTCCGTCATCGATTCCTCCTCGATCCATCCGGACCACGGTCCGTTTAACGCCGGGAACGCTACCGGACCACGGTCCGGTTGTCGAGTAGGATCGACGCCATGGCCGAGGAGCTGCACCGCATCGCGAACCGACCGCCGCAGGAGCGGGCCGATGCTGCGCGCAACCGGCAGCGCGTGCTGACCGCCGCCGCCGGACTGTTCGCCGAGCACGGCGTGGACGGCGTGACCATGGACGCCGTCGCGCAAGCCGCCGGAGTCGGCAAGGGAACCGTGTTCCGCCGCTTCGGGGACAAGTCCGGGCTGGTCGCGGCGCTGCTCGACGAGCGGGAGCGCGAACTCCAGGAAGCCGTGCTGTCCGGGCCGCCACCGCTCGGCCCGGAGGCGCCGGGCAAGGAGCGCGTGCTGGCCTTCCTCGGCGCCTACGTCGACTACCTGGCCGAACACCTGGAGCTGATCCGGCTCTCGGAGACCGCCGCGCCGGGTGCCCGGTACCGCATCGGCGCCTACCGCTTCTGGCACCGGCACCTGGCGATCCACTGCGCCGGGGCAGCCGATCCCGATCACCTCGCGCACGCCTTGCTGGCCGCGGTCGACGCGGACCTCAACACCGCGCTGCGCGAGGCGGGCTACAGCTGGGAACGACTGCGCGCAGGCGTCCGCCGGCTGGCCGAGCGCGCCCTGCCGTGAGCTGAGCGCCACGGCACGGTGCGACCCGGAGACATTTCGCGAGTCCGGGACCTACGCTGATCGCGTGACCGACTGGAACGGGGAACTGAATCACGCCCGATTGCACGTGGTCAGCGGCAAAGGCGGTACCGGGAAGACCACCGTCGCCGCCGCGCTCGCGCTCGCCCTCGCGACCGGCGGTCACAAGGTGCTGCTGATCGAGGTCGAGGGCCGCCAGGGCATCGCGCAGCTCTTCGACACCGCACCGCTGCCCTATTCCGAGGAGTGGATCGCCGCGGCGCCGGGCGGCGGCGAGCTCCGCGCGCTGGCCATCGACGCCGAGGCCGCGCTGCTGGAGTACCTGTCGATGTTCTACAACCTCGGCTTCGCCGGCCGCACGCTGCGCAAGATGGGCGCCATCGAGTTCGCCACCACCCTCGCGCCGGGCCTGCGCGACGTGCTGTTCACCGGGAAGATCAAGGAGTGCGTCGGCCGCACCGACGAGCACGGCCGCTACGTCTACGACGCGGTGGTCGTCGACGCGCCGCCGACCGGGCGGGTGGTCAAGTTCCTGGACGTCACCCGGGCGATGGCCGACCTGGCCAAGGTCGGCCCGATCCGCGACCACAGCGACGGCGTGGTGCGGCTGCTGCACTCCAGCAGCACCGTCGTGCACCTGGTGACGCTGCTGGAGGAGCTGCCGGTGCGGGAGACCCTGGATGCCGTGGCCGAGCTCGACGCCGCCGATCTGCGGCCCGGTGGCGTGCTGTGCAACCGGGTCCGCCCCAACCGGCTGCCCGCCCGCGCCGCCGCGGCCGCCGCCCGAGGCCAGGTCGACGCCGAGCAGGTGCGCGCCGGGCTGGACGCCGCCGGGCTGCGCGTGGACGACGACGAGCTCGACGGGCTGGTGCACGAGACGATCGAGCACGCGATCCGGGTGCGCGCCGAGGACAACGCCCGCAGGCAGCTCGGCGAGACCGACCTGCCGACCGTCGCGCTGCCCGACCTGACCGCCGGGATCGACGTCGCCGAGCTCTACGAGCTGGCCGAGATACTCACCGAACACGGCATCCGGAGCCCCCGATGAGCGAACCGCTGCGTCCCGCGCAGGTCGACGTCGACGCCCTGCTGGACGATCCGAACACCCACGTCATCGTCTGCTGCGGATCCGGGGGCGTGGGCAAGACGACCACCGCCGCCGCGCTCGCGGTGCGCGCGGCCGAGCGCGGCCGCAAGACCGCGGTGCTCACCATCGACCCCGCGCGGCGGCTGGCCCAGGCGCTCGGGCTGCGGGAGCTCGGCAACCAGCCGAAGCAGGTGGTGGTGGAAGGCTTCGAACCGGCGGGCGACCTCAACGCGATGATGCTGGACATGCGCCGCACCTTCGACGACATGGTGCTCGCGCACGCCGGCCGGGAACGCGCCGAGCAGATCCTGAACAACCCCTTCTACCAGACCATCTCCACGTCCTTCTCCGGCACGCAGGAGTACATGGCGATGGAGAAGCTGGGCCAGCTGTCGGCGTCCGGGCAGTGGGACCTGATCGTGGTGGACACCCCGCCGAGCCGGTCCGCGCTGGACTTCCTGGACGCCCCGCAGCGGCTGTCCACCGTGCTGGACGGGCGGCTGATCAAGATGCTGTCCAGCCCGGCGCGGGTCGGCGGCAAGGGCCTGCGCAAGATCGTCGGGGCCGGGTTCGGGATCTTCGCCAAGGCCGTCTCGACGATCATCGGCGGGCAGCTGCTGGCCGACGCGGCCCGGTTCGTGCAGGCCTTCGACTCCACCTTCGGCGGGTTCCGGGAGCGCGCCGAGCAGACCTACCGGCTGCTGCGCTCGCCCGGCACGGCGTTCCTGGTGGTGGCCGCGCCGGAACCGGACGCGCTGCGGGAGGCCACCTACTTCGTGGAGCGGTTGGCCGGTGAGCAGATGCCGCTGGCCGGTTTGGTGGCCAACCGGACGCACCCGGTCTTCGCCGGGCTGGCCGGGGCCCGCGCTACCGCGGTCGCCGAGGAGATCGAGGCGAGCGGTTCGACACCGATGGCCTCCGCCGCCCTTCGGGTGCACGCCGATCGAGTGGCGATCGCCGAGCGGGAAAAGCGGTTGCTGGCCCGGTTCACCCGCGCTCACCCGGAAGTCGCATTGGTAGGAGTTCCCGCACTTCCGTCCGATGTGCACGATTTGGCGGGATTGCGGGAGATCGGCAGACGACTGGCCGGTGAATAACGGGTAACGGGGCCGGGACAATCCGCTACGACGAATTGCCCGGCCCCGACCCGAATGGACTAGCTCACCTGGTACTCGTCGAAATCGACGTATTCCTGGCGAGCCGCTTCAAGCAATTCCCGCCAGTTGCGGACGTCGGGCCGACGGCGCAGCAGCGCACGCCGCTCCCGCTCCGTCATTCCACCCCACACACCGAATTCGATCTTGTTGTCGAGCGCCTCGCTGAGGCACTCGGTGCGGACCGGGCAGCCGAAGCAGACCATTCGCGCCTTGCGCTGCTCGGCTCCGCGGACGAACAATTGGTCCGGATTCTGGTCACGGCAAGCGGCGTTGACCCGCCAGTCCCCCTGCTCGAACATAGAGTTCCCCCAGCTCCTCACTGGATCGTCGGCGACCGTATTTCGTCCGGAGCCCCCCGGCACCGGATGCTGCGGCGTACGCTTCCCCGCAGCAGTGCTGTCGCTGGACGTAGACGGACTGTAGAGCCCCTCGGTTCCACAACCAACCAAGGGTTGTCGCTCCGTTATCTTTCGAACTCATCACATCGGGCGGATTTTGCCCGTGACACTCCGTCACGAACCGGTTCCGTTTTAGGCTGGCGAAGTGCGTGTCCGGGACGGCCTGTTGAAGCTTTTCGGTCTGTGTGTGCTGGCTGGCGTACTGGTCGCCGGATTGTTGTTCCCGGCAACGGGGTCACTGGGCGTGGTCTCCAACCGGGCCAGCGATGCGGTGAACAGCATCTCCGCCGACCTGATGACCAAAGAACCTCCACTTGTGACGACCGTCACAGACCGGGACGGTCGGCCGATCGCGTACCTGTTCGACCAGAACCGGACGCCGGCCGCGCCGGACCAGATCGCCGACACCATGAAGGCCGCCATCGTGGCCATCGAGGACCGGCGGTTCTTCGACCACCAGGGCGTCGACTGGGCGGGCACGGTGCGCGCCGCGGTGACCAACCAGGTGTCCGGCGAGATCGCCCAGGGCGGCTCCACCCTCACCCAGCAGTACGTGAAGAACTACCTGGTGCACGTGGTCGCCGGCGGTGACCCGGTCAAGCAGCACAAGGCCATCGAGCAGACCCCGGCCCGCAAGCTCCGCGAGATCCGGATCGCCCTGCAGCTGGAGAAGCAGCTGTCCAAGGAGGAGATCCTCACCCGCTACCTCAACGTGGTGCCCTACGGCAACCAGGCGTACGGCATCGCGGCCGCCTCGCGCACCTACTTCAACACCACGCCGGACCGGCTGACCATCGCGCAGGCGGCGCTGCTGGCGGGCATGGTCAACAGCCCCAGCGCGCTGAACCCGGAGAGCAACCCGACCGAGGCGCTGGGTCGCCGCAACCTGGTGATCAAGGCGATGGAGGACCAGCGGCGGATCACCCCGGAGGCCGCCGAGGAGGCGCGCAACTCTCCGCTCGACCTGGCCCAGCCGCTGCAGGGCATCCCCAACGGCTGCATCGGCGCCGGGCCGTCCGACGGGTTCTTCTGCAAGTACGTCATCGACTACCTGGAGCGCGCCGGGTTCACCGAGGAGCAGCTCAAGACCGGCGGCTACACGATCCGCACCACGCTGGACAAGCGGGCCACCGACGCCGCCAAGGCCGCCGCCGAGAAGGGCGTGCCGAAGACGACCAAGGGCATCGCCAACGTCATGAGCGTGGTGGAACCCGGCAAGGAGAAGCACCGGGTGCGGGCGCTGGTGGCCAACCGGGACTTCGGCCTCGACGCCTCGCGGGGGCAGACCGCCTACGCGCTGCCCAGCGGAGTGATCAAGTTCGGCGCCGGGTCGATCTACAAGGTGTTCACCGCGGCCGCCGCGCTGGAGAAGGGGATGGGCATCTACAACACCATCCAGTCCCCGGGCTCCTACACCTCGTCGGTCTACAAGAACGGCACCGCGCCCTACACGGTGGGCAACGCCGAAGGCGTGCGGCCGGGCCCGCGAACCCTGCAGATGGCCCTGGCGACCTCGCCGAACACCGCGTTCGTCGCGCTGCAGGAGCGCGCCGGGCTGGCGCAGACGGTGGACATGGCCGTGCGGCTCGGAATGCGGCAGACGCTGCAGAACTACACCGCGGCCGGTGACCCGGTGGCCGCCAGCGGCTCAAAGGTCTCGCAGGCCGAGCACGTCAAGGAGCACAACATCGGCGCCTTCACCCTCGGGTACGCGCCGACCAGCCCGCTGGAGCTCAGCAACGTCGCCGCCACGATCATGAGCGGCGGAACCTGGTGCCCGCCGACGCCGGTCGAGCAGATCCTGGACCGCAACGGCAACCCGGTGTCGATCACCGAGGAACCGTGCGAGCAGGCCGTCGACGAAGGCCTCGCGAACGCGATGGCGGTCGGCATGAGCAAGGACGACCAGCCGGGCGGCACCGCGGCCGCGGCGGCGTCCGCCGCGGGCTGGACCCGGCCGCTGGCGGCCAAGACCGGGACCACCGAGGCGCACCAGTCGGCGGGCTTCCTCGGCGCCACGCCGCAGTTCGCCGGAGCGGTGCTGACCTTCAGCGACGGCACCTCGCCGCAGGGCATCTGCGACAGCGATCCGCCGCGGCTCTGCGGGGTCAACGGCGGCAACATCTACGGCGGCAAGGTGCCCGCGCGGACCTTCTTCGACGCGATGACCGTCATCCACGAGGGCACCCCGGTCGCGCCGCTGCCGCCGACCACCAAGCGCTACGAGACCGGCGGCGACGAGTTCCAGGTGCCCAACGTGGTCGGCCTGACCTCGAAGCGCGCCGGCGAGGAGCTGGAGAAGGCGGGCTACAAGGTCCAGGAGCGCTCGGTGAACAGCCCGCGCAAGCGCGGCACGGTGGTCAGCCAGACGCCGCGCGGCTTCGCGCTGCCGGGCGAGACCGTGACGCTCTCGGTGAGCACCGGCTACGTCCCGCCGCCCTCGCCGGAGCGGCCACCGCCCCAGCCGGAGCGGCCACCGGAGCGACCACCGGAACGGCCGCCGGAGCAACCGGCTCCGCCCGGCCTCCCGCCGGACATCTTCCCACCGTGACCGACCAGTGCGGGCGCTTCCGATCCGGAGGCGCCCGCACTGCTGTTCTCCCCGGTCAGCGACAGTGAGCGCTTTGCGGGGCTATGGCGCCTCGAAGTGCTCACGACAGTTGACCATCGGAAACGGAGCGTCAGGGCGGAGCCGGGGACGGGGGTGCCGGGCGGGTTCCTAGACTCGGTGATGTGACGAACACGCAGGTGAGCACCAGGCGCGCGCGATCCCGGTACCGGCTGTTGGAGGTGCGGGCCGCGGAGCGGGTCACCCCGCGGATGGTGCGGGTCGTGCTCGGCGGCGAGGAGCTCGCCGACTTCGTCAGCAACGGCAGCGACCAGCGGATCAAGCTGTGCCTGCCGCAGCCCGGCCAGCCGATGCCGCTGGGCCGCACCCGCGCCGAGGTCTTCGCGCTGCCCCGCGAGCAGCAGCCCCGGCAGCGCACCTACACCGTCCGCCGGTTCGACCCGCAGCGGCAGGAGCTGGCGATCGACTTCGTGGTGCACGACCACGACGGCCCGGGCAGCAGCTGGGCGGCGCAGGCGGCGCCGGGCGACCAGATCGTCACGGTCGGCCCGAGCCCCGCGTACCAACCGCAGTCCGACGCGGCCCCGCTGGTGCTGGTCGGCGACGAAACGGCGCTGCCCGCGATGTCGGCGATCCTCGAGGAACTGCCCGCCGAGGCGGAGGTGCGGGTCTTCGCCGAGGTTGCCGACAGCGCCGAGGAGCAGCGGATCGACTCGGCGGCTCGCGTCGAGTGGCACTGGCTGCACCGCAACGGCACGCCGGCGGAGGACAGCACGCTGCTCGTCGACGCGGTGCGCGCTGCGGACCTCGGCCCGAACCCGCACGTGTGGATCGGAGCGGAAGCCGAGGTCGTGCACGAACTCCGCGAGCACTGCCAGCGTGAGCTGGGCCTGGAGCGCCGCCGCCTCTACGCCCTCGCCTACTGGCGCCGCAACACCGCAGCCGACTGAAACCCTTACCCCGCAACGCTTTTCGCGACAACCCCAACACCACCCGACTGCGGGCCGACGCGCACGGACGTTCGCCCCGTCGACGCGTCGGGGCACGACACGTCGACGGCTCGGCGAGACTTCCGCAATTTCAATGGAAATTGGACCTTCAACTTCAATGGAAGTTGCACGTCCCGTCGGCGTGTCGGTCCCCGACACGCCGAGTGCGAGTCCGGGATCGTGCGATTTCAATGGAAATCGCACATCTGTTTTCCATTGAAATCGCGCATCCGGACGGCTCAGCCGGAGGGATCAGCCGGAGGGATCAGCCGG
>NZ_FNVB01000006.1:82179-514492 GCF_900108315.1 Saccharopolyspora kobensis
TCAGCCGGAGGGATCAGCCGGAGGGATCAGCCGGCGAGCTTGGCCTTGACGAGGGCCGCGACCTTGCCGCCTTCCGCGCGGCCCGCGGCCTTGGCGTTGGCGGCCTTCATGACCTGGCCCATCTGCTTCATGCCCGGGCGCTCGCCCAGTTCGGCCTCGACCTCGCCGATGGCGTCGGTGACCAGCTGCGCCAGCTCGTCGTCGCCGAGCGGCTTCGGCAGGTAGCGGCGCAGGATCTCCGCCTCGCGCTCCTCGGCGTCGGCCTGCTCCGCGCGCCCGGCGCCGCGGAAGGCCTCGGCGGCCTCGTCGCGCTTCTTGGCCTCCTTGCTCACCACGCGCAGCACCTCCTCGTCGGAGAGCTCGCGCGCCTGCTTGCCGGCCACCTCCTCCTTGCCGACCGCGGCCAGCGTCATCCGCAGCACGCCGGTGACGACGGTGTCGCGTTCCTTCATCGCGGCGGAGAGGTCCGCCCGCAGCTTGTCCTTGAGCTCGGCCATGTGTTGATTATCGCGCTGAGCGCGCACGCGGTCCGCCGCGGGCACGCGTGTCGTCGTAGGGTTGGTGGGGTGAAAAAGTTCGGGCGATTTCTGCTCAGCGCGAGCGCTCTCGGCGCCGCGACGGTCACCTACTCGGCCGCGATCGAACGGCGGCACTGGACGCTGCGGCAGGTCTCGCTGCCGGTGCTCGACGAGGGCACTGCCCCGCTGCGGGTGCTGCACATCTCCGACCTGCACATGACGCCGAACCAGCGGTCCAAGCAGCGGTGGGTGTCCGACCTGGTGGACCTCGACCCGGACCTGGTGGTCAACACCGGCGACAACCTCGCGCACCCGCAGGCGGTGCCCGCGGCGCTGCGCGCGATGGGGCCGCTGCTGGACCGGCCCGGCGTGTTCGTCTTCGGCAGCAACGACTACTTCGGTCCGACCGCGAAGAACCCGGCCCGCTACCTGCTGCCCTCGGCCAAGACCAAGCGCATCCACGGCGAACCGCTGCCGTGGCGGGACCTGCGCGCGGCGATGGCCGAGCGCGGCTGGCTGGACGCCACGCACCGGCGCCACGAGATCGAGGTCGCCGGAGTCCGCATCCACATCGCGGGCCTGGACGACCCGCACCTGCACGCGGACCGCTACGACCTGATCTCCGGCCCGCTGCCCGAAGGTGTGCAGCTGCGCCTCGGCGTGACGCACTCCCCCGAGCCGCGCGTGCTGGACAGCTTCGCCGAGGACGGCTACGACCTGGTGCTGGCCGGGCACACCCACGGCGGCCAGCTGCGCCTGCCGGGCTACGGCGCGCTGGTGACCAACTGCGATCTCGATCGCGCCCGGGCGCGCGGCGCGTCCACCTGGGGCGAGCGGATGCACCTGCACGTCTCGGCCGGGCTGGGCACGTCGCCGTACGCCCCGGTGCGCTTCGCCTGCCCGCCGGAGGCGACCTTGCTGACTCTGCTGCCCCGCTCCGAAAAACCGGCCCTGAACAGCGAAAACGCCAGTAAGAGGACCCCCTTCGGAACCGGCGAAAGCGTCCGGTAAGCTATCTTCAGCGGTTGGGGCGAGCACCCGAGATGCTCCTCCGCTGAAGGATCGGGGTGTGGCGCAGCTTGGGAGCGCGCTTCGTTCGGGTCGAAGAGGTCGTGGGTTCAAATCCCGCCACCCCGACGCAGAGAAGGGCCTTGGCCGGAAACCGGCCAAGGCCCTTCTCCTGTTTCTAGGCAGGTTCGGCCAGGAAGGTTCGGGCTGCTTCTCTGATGGCCGGTGGGTCGAAGCGGCTCTGTTGCCAGGTTTTCGTGCGGAGGGCTCCTCGGTCGCGGTAGGCGCGCATGATGCGGACGTGATCCGCTCGGGCCACGAAGCGGTGGAGGTCCGCTTCGGTTCGCCACACCGAGATCGCGCCTGATCGGGGGCGCCGGAGGTCGGGCGTCAGCCACAGCCACATCCCGATCGCGCCTTCGAGGCCCGGCCACGTCTTGCGGAGGGCCATCCCGCGGGTTGCGACGCCGAAGGCCGTCCGCGGTCGGTGCGGCGTGAACTCGGTGACGCTCACGATCACCGGATCGCCGCTGCTCGCGAAGGCCCTCGCAGCCCCGGGCTTCCAGCGCGCGAACCAGATGTCGGTCATGGTGGCTCCTCGGCAAAAGAAACAGCACGGTCGTTCGTGCTTGTTTATACGCAAGTGACCGCACGGTCGTCCACCTTTTCTCGCTAGACTCGGCCGCTCCCGAGGCAGGAGGTGGGCACGTGGCCGATCGGCGGATCGAGCGCGGCAACCGGACCCGTCAGCTGGTCCTGCGGCGCGCCGTGGACCTGGCTTCCGTCGAGGGCTTGGACGGGCTGTCGCTCGGGCGCCTCGCCGGCGAGCTCGAACTGAGCAAGAGCGGCGTGTTCGCGCTGTTCGGATCCAAGGAGGACCTGCAGCTCGCCACCATCGGCGCCGCCACCGAGGTCTTCGTCGAGCACGTGATCGAGCCCGCCAACGCCGCACCGCCGGGCATCGACCGGTTGTGGCGCACCTGCGACGGCTGGCTGACCTACTCCCGGGACCGGGTCTTCCCCGGCGGCTGCTTCTTCTACGCCGCCTCGGCCGAGTTCGACGCGCGCAGCGGCAAGGTCCACGACGCGCTGGTCGCCGCCCGCGCCAACTGGTCCCGCCACCTCGAACGGACCGCGCGGGACGCGCAGCGGGCAGGCGAAGTGGCACCCGGCACCGACATCCCGCAGCTGGTCTTCGAGCTCGCCGCGTTCCTGGAGATGGCCAACGCCGAATCGGTGCTGCACGACGAATTCACCTGCTACGACAAGGCTTCCCGCGCCGTGCTGAACCGCCTGCGCGCCGCGGCGACCGACCCGGCGGCGCTCCCGGAGTGACGGCGGTTCCGGCACGTCCGCGTGCTGCCCGTCGAACAGCCGCGACGGCGAACGCCGACCCGGGAACAGCCGAATCTCCACCAACCATATCGGTACACCATGTACCGTTATGGTCATGACCACGACACCCGCCGAATGGCCGTCCGGACTCGACGTCGCGCAGGTCCGGGTGGCCCGGCCCACCGACCGGCTCGCCGAAGTCGAGCAGTTCTACGCCGAGGTCATCGGCCTGCCGGTGATCGGCCGGTTCGAGAACCACGCCGGTTACGACGGTGTGATGCTCGGCCTGCCCGGCACCGGCCACCACCTGGAGTTCACCTCGCACGCCGACGGCAGCCCGTGCCCGGCACCGACCGCGGAGAACCTGCTGGTCCTGTACTTCCACGGCGACGCGCGGATGTACGACGTGGTCGAGCGACTGGCCGAGGCCGGGCACGAACCGGTCCCGGCGGAGAACCCGTACTGGGCCGGCGTCGGCGCCCTGACCTTCGAGGATCCGGACGGCTGGCGGGTCGTCCTGGTACCCGCACCGGTCTTCTAGGGTCCGGCGCATGGCCCGCACCAGAGAAGCCCGGATCGACGACGCCGTCCTGGCCGCCGCGGTCGATCTGCTCAGCGACGTCGGCTACCGGCAGCTGACCATGGGTGCGGTGGCGGCCAGAGCCGGCGTCCACCGGCCCGCGGTGTACCGGCGGTGGCCGTCCAAAACGCACCTGGTCGTCGACGCGGTGGCCCGCCGGATGGGGCTGACTCCCACGCCCGACACCGGAGACCTGCGCAACGACCTCGTCACCGGCATGTCGACGCTGGTGCGCGCGCTGTCGGGAACACCGCTGGGTCATGCGCTGCCCGGGCTGATCGCCGACCTCGCCTCGGACACCGAGCTGGCCACCGAGTTCCGCCGCCGCGTCTTCGACGCGCGCCGGGAAACGACCGCCAACGCCTTGCGCTCGGCGATCCGGCGGGGCGAGATCCAGCCCGACACCGATGTGGAGTTCGTCCTCGACGCCCTGGCCGCGCCCCTGTACTACAGCGTGCTGTTCGGGCACCGGCCGCTCACCGACGACCTCGCCGAGCAGTCCGTCGACCTCGTCCTGGCGGCCATCCGCGTGCGATGACACCCCGGTGCGGCCACCGGCCTGGTCGCCATTCCGGGTCATTCCTCCTGGGCCGGTGCGCTCAGCGCGGCGAGAACGGCCTGGATGGCCAGGGCCACCGGCCCGATCGGTGGCAGATCGGGCCCGGCTCCGAACGCGATCGCACCGGCCCACGACACCCCCAGGGCAGCCACCAGCACGGCGAGGTAGCGGAGGAGGAACCGGCAGGCCGCCGAGGAGGTCCGCAGCGACCGGGCCATGGTCACCGCGACCGCGCAGAACAGCACGCAGCTGAACAACCACATCGCGTACAGCGTCAGCTTGGGGCCGGTAGCGGTGTCGCTCGCCAGCAGCTCGGCGGGCCAGGACATCAGCGTGCCTTCGACGGTGTGGAAGACCGCGTTGAACACGGCGTTGACCAGCGCGACCCACAGCAGCACCAGTCGTCCTCGACCGCGGCGGGGCCGAGTCGCCGGAGCACCTGGAGATCGGGCCGGGCGGGCCAGCCAGGCCAGGACCGCGACCGCTGCGGGCAACGCCCATTCCGGAACCGAAAGCGGCCCGCGCACCACCCAGAGGCCGGTCACCGCGTACAGCACCGCTTGGGATCCGTTCAGCAGCGCAAGACAGCCGAGCACCGGCCTGGTCACGGACGCCGACCGGTTCCGCAGCAGCACGAGGACCAGGGGGTAGGTCCAGAAGATCGCCGTCATGCCGTGCCACATCATGCGCAGCGCCTGCCGGGACTCGGCGGGAGCGTCGCTTGCCATCAGCGCTTCGATGACCGGTTCGGTCTGCACGAACGTGCGCAGCACCGCGGTCACCGTCGCCAGGGCCACGGCGGTGACCAGCGCCCACATCCGCAGAAGAGACGCCGCCTCGCTCGAATCCGCCCTCGTCTTCAGCGGGTTGCTCATGTCATCCCCTCGATCCGACCGACAAGGCGGAACCGCTAGTTACGGAACCAACGGTTTCGATACTCGTGGTCTCGTATGATGCACACATGCCTGCGCGGAATCAAGCTCGGAACCAGGGGGGCCGCCCTCGGGACAGCCGCGTCGACGACGCCATCGCCTCCGCTGTTCTGGAGCTGCTGAGCGAGGTGGGGTACGCGCGGCTCACGATCGCCGAGGTGGCCGCAAGAGCCGGCGTGGGCAAGGCCGCGATCTACCGGCGCCACGCCACGAAGCAGGAAATGATCTTCGACGTCCTCGTGCAGGGCCAGTTCCTGGACGTGGCGCCCGACAACGGATCCCTCCGCGCCGACCTGGCGGCCGTGCTCGCCGACATCGCGGACAAGATGGCCGCCCCGCCACCGGGAACGCTTCCCGGCCTGCTCGCCGACATCCACGCCGACCCCGTGCTGCTCGACCGGTTCGACGAGAAGTACCTCGGAGCCCAGCGCCGGACGCTCGCGGAGATCCTGGACCGCGCGGCCGCGCGCGGCGAGGTCGCCACCCGGCCCGACCCGACCGCCCTCAACGCCCTGCTCGTCGGCCCCGTCTTCGCCTGGCTGTTCCTGCTGTCCGAATCCCCCGACCGGCTCCCCGCGCTCACCTCCGCGCTCCTCGACGCGGCACTCGCCCTCACCGGGCCTTCCGGCAGCGGGACGCCCGACCCCGGTCCGCCGGACTAGACCCGCGACCACGCGACGGCGGTTTCCCGCCAGCTTCCGCACTGTTCCGGCGCGACGATCGAGGCATGACATTCCGCGTGCTGCCCATCGAAACCGGCGTGCTGGACGAGCTCCGCAAGTCCGATGACGCCGGGCGGGAACCACGGGTCCACATCGAGGACGACGAGTACGGACAGCCGCTGCGGTGCTGCTTGCGGCGGAGCAAGCCCGGCGAGCGGCTGATGCTCGTCGCCTACGCCCCGCTGCGGCGCTGGGCCCGGGACAACGGCGCCGAACCCGGACCGTACGAAGAAGTCGGGCCGGTCTTCATCCACGCCGAGACCTGCGACGGGCCGGAGAACCCGGAGTGGCCGGAGGCGCTGCGCGGCAGCCGCCGGGTGCTCCGCGCCTACAACGGCAACGGCGAGATCCTCGGCGGCAGCCTGCTCGACGGGCGGACCGAGCTCTCCGAGCGCACCGCCGACGACCTGCTGCGGGACCCGGAGGTCGCGCTGGTGCACGTGCGGGCCGTCGAATTCGGCTGCTTCCTGTTCGAAGTTCGGCGCTGATCGCCTGTCGCGTCCGCAGGTCGTGGGGCCATCGGGCACTATCGACGGGGTGAGCACCTACCCCGAGGCGAAGATCCCCGAGAAGCTTTTCGACGACCCCGAGCGGGAGGCTCGGTGGCGGGCCCGCTTCAGCGCGCCGCGCGTGTCGTTGCCGGACTGGGCGCGCGATGCCCCGCAGCGCAGCCTGTACGTGTCGAACTTCAGCGGCACCTGGGAGCTCTACGCGTGGGACCGCGACGCGGACAAGCACCGCCAGGTCACCGACCGCCCGAACGGGACGTTCCACGGCACGCTGTCCGCCGACGGCGAGCAGATCTGGTGGTTCGACGACACCGACGGCGACGAGTTCGGCAGCTGGCGGGTCGAGCCGTTCGCCTCGGGCGAGGCCCGGCCCGCGCTGCCCGGCACGCACCCCGGCTACCCGGCAGGCCTGGAGCTCGGCCGGTCGGTGATCGGCATGGGCATGTCCACCGATGACGGCGTGACGGTCTGGGTGGTGCGCGACGGCAAGCCCGAGGTGCTCTACGAGCACGAGCAGGACGGCGGGCTGTCCGCGATGTCCTGGGACGAGTCGATGCTGGTGATCTCGCACTCCGAGCACGGCGACAGCCGCCACCCGGCGCTGCGGGTACTGCGCACCGACGGTTCCGAGGTGGCCGAGAAGTGGGACGGGCCGGGCAAGGGGCTGGACGCGCTCGCCTTCGCGCCGGTCACCGGCGATCCCCGGCTGCTGGTGCTGCACGAGCGCCGCGGCAAGGAGGAGCTGCTGATCTGGGACGTCGTCGCGGACAGCGAGACGGAGATCGAGCTCGACCTGCCCGGTGAGGTCTCGGCCGACTGGTACCCGGACGGCGAGGCGCTGCTGATCGCGCACACCCACCACGCGCGCACCACCATGCACCGCTACGACCTGGCCGCGAAGACCCTCACCGAGCTCGCCACGCCGCCGGGCACGGTGGCGGGCGCGTCGGTGCGGCCGGACCACGCCGTGGAGTACGTGTGGTCGTCAGCGGCGACGCCGTCGCTGATCCGCACGGTCTCCGCCGACGGCGAGGACCGCGTCCTGCTGACGCCGCCCGGTGACCGGCCGCCGGGTTCGGAGGCCCTCACCGACGTGTTCGTGGAGGTCCCGTACGGGCCGAACGACACGGTGCACGCGCTGGTGGCGCGCCCGGCCGGTGCTCCCGACGGGCCGCTGCCGACGGTGTTCAACCTGCACGGCGGCCCGCACGCGGCGGACGAGGACCGGTTCTCGGCCTACCGCGCGGCCTGGCTGGACGCCGGGTTCGCCGTGGTGGAGATCAACTACCGGGGCTCCACCGGGTACGGCTCGGCCTGGCGCGACGCCATCGAGGGGCGGCCGGGGCTGACCGAGCTGGAGGACGTCGCGCGGGTGCACGACTGGGCGATCGAGGCCGGGCTCACGACGCCGGCGCAGAGCGTGGTCGCCGGCGCGTCCTGGGGCGGGTACCTGACGCTGCTGGCGCTGGGCACGCAGCCGGAGCGCTGGGCGGGCGGTGTCGCCGGGGTCCCGGTGGCCGACTACGTCTCCGCCTACGCCGACGAGATGGAACCGCTGCGGGCCTACGACCGCGCGCTGTTCGGCGGCTCGCCGGAGGACGTGCCGGACGTGTACGAGAAGGCGTCGCCGATCACCTACGTCGACCAGGTGAGGGTGCCGACGCTGGTGCTGGCCGGGGACAACGACCCGCGCTGCCCGATCCAGCAGATCCTGAACTACCTGGACCGGCTGGGGCAGCGGGACGTCCCGTTCGAGTTCTACCGCTACGACGCGGGCCACGGCTCGCTCGTGGTGTCGGAGACGCTGCGCCAGGTCGCGGCGGAGATCCACTTCGCCCGCCGCGCCGTCGGCCTGGGCTGAGCGCTGAGCGGTGGGCCGCGGTTCCGATCGCGGCCCACCGCGGGCAGTCACAGGGCTTCGGCCCGGACGACGTCGAGGTCGTGGAAGGTGGGCCCCTCCTCGCAGAGGTCGCGCATCTTCCGGGACAGCGCGTCGGTCTCCGGCAAGCGCGAGTTGCGCATCGCTTCCTCGTAGGACGGGAACTCCACGAACTCGTAGTAGATCCCCGGCTTCTCGTGCTCCTGGGTGAGCACCGTCCGCGTCGCGGTGCGCTTGCCGCCGGTGGCCTCCTCCCACTCGTCGAGCAGGTCGCCCAGCTGCTCGCGCTTGCCCGTCTTGAACTCGATGAGCTGCACGAAGTTCATGCCGTCCGGTCCCGTGGCGTGCTCGTCCTCCAGCAGCCCCCGGATCTGCTCGCGCAGCTGCGGGGTGTCGTCGTGCTGGTGCACCGACACGGCGTGCTCCACCGCGGCGCGGAGCACCTCCGCCTCCTCCCCGACGAGGGTGAGCGTGCAGCCGGACTCGCTGGGGAACCTGCGGCAATCGGCTACCTTCCTGGCCATGGCGGCTCTCCTGTCCTGCGGCCGGAGTGGCGCAGCCATCCCAGCTCGCGCTCGTACTGCGGGTCGGGGTGGGTCGCGACGCCCTGCACCAGCGGGGCGCGCACGTGCGCGGCGGGCCAGAACCACTCGGCTCGGCGCACCACCAGCCCGGCCAGCTGCACCTGGATCAGCACTTCGACGTTGAGGCGGCAGCGGCGAGTTCCGCGGAGCATCTCCTGCGCCTTGTCCTGGGCCTGCCCGACCACGCCTGGCGCACGGGTGTGCTCGAGGAAGAGCAGCTGGCCGATCGGGCGGAGCACGCGGCTGATCTCCAGCAGCACTGCGCGCGGTTCTTCCGCGCAGCACAGCGAGAACCGGTTGACGACCACGTCGAAGGCGCCGTCCGGGAACGGCAGCCGAGCCGGGTCCGCTTCGACCTGATCCGCCGCGAGGTCACCTCGGGCGCGGCGCGCTTCGGGCGTGGCGCCGAGCAGGGCCAGGTACCGGATGTGGCGGTAGCCGAGCAGGTCTTCGGGGGCGAACGCGCCGATGTCGAGCACCTGGCCGGCCGCGCGCTTGCCGGTGAGGGCCCGGAACCGGTGGAGCACCCCGACCGGTGCGGGCACGTCCGCCCGCTTGTAGTGGCACCGCACGCGCACGGCGCGGGCCTGCGACTCCATGTCCGCAGCATGCGCGCCGCGCAGGTCTCCTACCAGGGGATTCCGGCCCACCGACTGGTCCGTTCCGGTGGTGGTGCTGGTCAAGTTTTGATCGAAAACGCAAGAATGGTGGCCATTTCACTCAACACCGAGCAGGCGAGGTGGGGAAATGGCAGGCGTCAGCAGACGGGGCTTCCTGGGCGCGGTCGGCGTCGGTGGTCTCGCCCTCGGCATGTCCGTCGGCACCAACCGGGTGCTCGCGCAGGCGCAGGAGCGGACCGGGTTGACCGTGCGCGGCGACGAGTTCCTGCTCGGCGGCGAACCGTTCCGGATCATCGCCGGGGAGTTCCACTACTTCCGCACCCACCCCGACCAGTGGCGGGACCGGCTGCTCCGGATGCGCGCGCTCGGCCTCAACACCGTGGACACCTACGTCGCGTGGAACTTCCACGAGCCGCGGCGCGGCGAGGTGGACTTCACCGGCTGGCGCGACGTGGTGCGCTTCGCCGAGCTCGCCGGCGAGGTCGGGCTGAAGGTCGTCATCCGGCCCGGCCCGTACGTCTGCGCCGAGTGGGACTTCGGCGGCCTGCCCGCCTGGCTGCTCGCCGACCCCGACCTGCCGCTGCGCTGCGACGATCCGGCCTACCGGGAGCTGGTCGACGCGTGGTTCGGCGAACTGCTGCCGCGGCTGGCACCGCTGCAGGCCACCCGCGGCGGCCCGGTGATCGCGTTCCAGGTGGAGAACGAGTACGGCAGCTACGGCAACGAGCAGCAGCACCTCGCGCACCTGCAGAAGACGCTGCGCGGCAACGGGATCGACAGCCTGCTGTTCTGCTCGAACGGCCCGTCGGAGTACATGCTGCGCGGCGGGAACCTGCCGGACGTGCTGGCCACGGTCAACTTCAGCGGCGATCCGACCGAGCCGTTCGCCGCGCTGCGCCGCTACCAGCCCGAAGGCCCGATCTGGTGCACGGAGTTCTGGGACGGCTGGTTCGACCACTGGGGCGAGCAGCACCACACCACCGATCCCGTCCAGACCGCCGCGGACGTGTCGAAGATGCTGGCCGCCAACGCCTCCGTGACGCTGTACATGGGCGTCGGCGGCACCAACTTCGGCTGGTGGGCGGGCGCGAACTACGACGACGCCGCCGACCGGTACCAGCCGACGATCACCAGCTACGACTACGACTCCCCCATCGGCGAGGCCGGGGAGCTGACCGAGAAGTTCCACCGGATCCGCGAAGCGATCGCCGAGCACGCGCCGGTGCCCGGCGAACCGCTGCCAGCGCTGCCGCCCCGGCTCCGCGCGCAGAGCGTGCGGCCCGACGCCTCGGTCGGCCTGCTGGAATCCCTCGACGTGCTGAGCGAACCGGTGCACCGGTCGGCGCCGGTGCACATGGAGGCGCTGGGGCAACCGCACGGCCTGATCCACTACCGCACGCGCATCCAGGGCCCGCGCGAGACGGCGGGGATCAAGGTGCGCGGGCTGGCCGACCGGGCGCTGGTGTTCGCCGACGGCGAGCTGCTCGGCACGCTGGACCGCAACGAGCCGCAGGGATCGGTGGAGGTGCCGGTGCCCGGCGAGTCCGTGCGGCTGGACCTGCTGGTCGACCCCGGCGGCCGGATCAACTTCGGGCACCGGCTCAACGATCCCAAGGGCATCACCGACCGCGTGCTGCACGGCGCGCAGGCCCTGTTCGGCTGGGAGATCCGCCCGCTGCCGCTCGACGACCTCACCGGCCTGCGCTTCCGCCCCGGCACCACCACCGGGCCCGCCTTCCACCGCGCGACGCTGCGGATCGGCGAGCCCGCGGACGGGTTCCTCGCGCTGCCGGGCTGGACGAAGGGACTGGTGTGGCTGAACGGGTTCCTGCTCGGCCGCTACTGGTCGATCGGCCCGCAGCGCACCCTGTACGCACCGAGTCCACTGTGGAGGAACGGGGACAACGAGCTCGTGGTGCTCGAACTCCACGAACCCGGCAGCACCCTCGAACTCCGCTCCGAGCCCGACCTCGGTTGAGCGGTCAGCGCAGGTCGAGGCGGTAGTCCAGCTCGTCGAGGTGCTGGCCCCACTGGCGGACGGACCTCCGCTCGGTGCAGCGGAAACCGGCGTCGAGGTAGAGGTGCGCGGCGGCTTCCAGCTGACCGACGGTCGAGAGCAGGATCCGCTCGAAGTCGCGTTCCCGCGCGTACTCCAGCAAGGCGCGGATCAGGCGCTTGCCGACGCCGGAACCGCGCACCTCGGGCGAGACCAGGAACCACCGCAGCTTCGCGGTGCCCGCCCCTTCGTCGGTGAGGCCGACGGTGCCCACGACCTCGCCGTCGCGCTCGGCGAGCCAGAGCCGCCCCGGTTCGGCACCCGGCTCGTCGCGGGCTTCGCCCAGCGCCTCGGCGAAAGCGGCCAGGCCCTTGGCGACGTGCGCTTCGAAGCGTTCGTCGAAGGAGTGCTCGCGCGCGTAGAAGCTGCCGTGCATGGCCAGCACGGTGCCGAGGTCGCCGGGCCTCGGGCCGACGCGAACGGTGATCTCGGAAGGCATCTCAACTCCCGCCGGTGAAACAGTCGTTTCACTCGTACGCTAGCAGTCCGACCGACACCGGAACAGAAGGCGACGATGACCGAGCGGGACACGGGACGCCGGAGCGAACTGCTCGCGAAGCTCCTGGACTACTCCGCCACGCACGGCCTGTCCGAGGTCTCGCTGCGCCCGCTCGCAGCCGCGGTCGGTTCCAGCCCGCGGATGCTGCTGTACTTCTTCGGATCGAAGGAAGGCCTGGTCCGCGAGGTGCACCGGCACGCACGCGACGTCCAGCTCCAGCTGCTCGCCGACACCCTCGCCGACTGCCACGACCGCACCGAGGCGCTGCGCGCGCTGTGGCGGTGGCTGAGCTCCGCAGCGCACCACGACGTGATCCGGTTCTTCTTCGAGAGCTACGCGCGCTCGCTGCGGGGCGGCGCCTGGGAGGGCTTCGGCGAGGCCAGCGTCCGCGAGTGGCTGCCGCCGCTCCAGCGCGCGCTCGGCGGCTCAGAGGCGGAGGCCACGCTGGTGCTGGCCGCGCTGCGCGGGCTGGTCCTCGACCTGCTGGCCACCGGTGACGCGGCGCGCGTGGACAGCGCGTTCGAGGCCCTGCTCGCCAACATGTGAAATAGTCGCTGACGCGGAATATCTGCCTCCGCGTGCTTGTCCGTGTCTGACGTGAGCCATCTCTTCGAACCGATCAAGCTGCGCGACCTCGTCATCCGCAACCGCGTGTGGGTCTCCCCGATGTGCCAGTACTCGGCGACCGACGGCGTGCCCAACGACTGGCACCTGGTGCACCTCGGCCAGTTCGCCACCGGCGGTGCCGGGCTGGTCATCTCCGAGGCGACCGCCGTGGTCCCGGAAGGCCGGATCAGCCCGCAGGACACCGGCCTGTGGAACGACGAGCAGGTCGCCGCCTGGCGGCGCATCAACGACTTCCTGCACGCGCAGGGCGCGGCCACCGGCGTGCAGCTCGCGCATGCCGGGCGCAAGGCGTCCACCTCCGCGCCGTGGGAGGGCGGCCAGACCGTTCCGGCGTCCGAGGGCGGCTGGGAGACCGTGAGCTCCACCGCCAACGCCTTCGGCACCAACGCCGCGCCGCGCGCCCTGACCGAAGCCGAGGTCGCGGAGCTGCCCGCCCAGTTCGCGGCCGCCGCACGCCGGGCCGAGGAGGCCGGCTTCGACGTGGTCGAGCTGCACTTCGCGCACGGCTACCTGGCGCACCAGTTCTACTCGCCGCTGGTCAACGACCGCACCGACCGCTACGGCGGCGACTTCGACAACCGGGTGCGGGTGCTGCTGGAGATCACCGAGGCGGTCCGCGAGGCGTGGCCGGCGGACCGGCCGCTGTTCGTCCGGATCTCGGCGACCGACTGGGTCGAGGGCGGCTGGACCGGCGAGGACTCGGTGCGGCTGTCCCGGCTGCTGGCCGAGCGCGGCGTGGACCTGGTGGACGCCTCCACCGGTGGCGCGGTGCCGAAGGCGGACATCCCGATCAGCGCGGGCTACCAGGTGCGGTTCGCGCGCCAGGTGCGCAACGAGGCGGACGTCCCGACGGCGGCCGTCGGCCTGATCACCTCGCCCGAGCAGGCCGAGGAGATCGTCGCATCGGGTTCGGCGGACGCGGTCCTGCTCGGCCGCGAGCTGCTCCGGGACCCGCACTGGCCGCTGCGCGCGGCCGACCGCCTGCACGCGGACAACATCTGGCCGAAGCAGTACGAGCGCGCCCGCCGCATCTGACCGGCGGTTCGAGGGGATATTCCGAGGTGGCGGGCGCCTTCGCCGGCGGCGCCCGCCACCGCACAGCACGTCCATTGTGGATTCACCCGGGAGCTTTCCGCCGAAGTTGACCGGGCTGGGCCCGACTCGCGTAATCTCGGCTCAGGAATCCGCCGGACGTGAAGATGGACATGCGTACAACACCAGTCACAGCAGCCGCGGCGCTGGCCCTGACCGGCCTGCTGCTCTCGGGGTGCGCGACCGCGGACAGCGACGCTCCTGAATCGGAGGCGGAACCGCTGGTCGGACCGTCGCTGACCGGGTTCGACCCGTGCTCGGCGCTCTCCCAGAGCGATCTCCAGCACGTCGGCGTCACCCAGCCCGGGGAGCAGGTCGACGAGAACGGCGAGATCGGCTGCGACTTCCGCGGCGACGACGAGTTCCTGCTGCGCATCTCGAAGGCGGAGACCACCGACATCGCGGCCTGGAAGCAGCAGCGCGGTGGGTTCAGCAGCTTCGAGCCGAACACCGTCGGCGCCCGCGAGGCGATCAGCGCGGTGCCCGCCGGAGCACCGGAGTTCTCCTGGTGCAGGCAGATCATCGCCGTCGGCGACGGCTCGGTCTCGGTGGAGATCAAGTACAACGCCGACACCGGGCGGGCGGACCCGGAAACCTGCGCGAAGGCACTGGACATCGCGCAGGTCCTGGAGCCCGCCCTGCCCTGACCCGGGATCAGCGTCCCGGAGCGGTCACGACGCGAGCTGCGACTGCCACATCCAGTGCGCCTTCTCCAGCTCCGCGGCGATGGCGATGAGCAGGTCCTGGGTCACCAGGTCGGTCTTGTCGGACTCGTCGATGCGGGCGCGCAGGCGGCGGATCAGCTCGCCGAGCGACTGGACCATCGCCTCGATCACGGCCTTGTCGCTGCGCCAGTCCGACTCGAACTTCGGCAGGCCGGAACCCGACGCCACCGTCGCCGCGCGGCCGTCCGGCGATACGCCGATGGCCGCGGCGCGCTCCGCGACGTCGTCGGCGAAGCCGCGCGCGGTGGTGACCAGTTCGTCGAGGTGCAGGTGCACGTCGCGGAAGAAGCGCCCGACGACGTTCCAGTGCGCCTGCTTGGCCACCAGGTGCAGGTCGATCAGGTCGAGCAGCGTCGCCTGCAGCAGCTTGCCGGTGATGTCCTGGTCCTGGTCGTTGAGCGGGCTGGTGATCGGAGCCATGAGCGGTACAACCTCCTCGGACGCGAGGTGCTTCACCTCTGAGGGTGCTGCCTCCCGGGCACCGACGCACTTCGAGGAGCAGTCACGTGCGTCACGGCCACTCCGCTACCCGCACCGCCACGCAGGACGAGCCCGGAAACTCCGGAGGGAGATCAAGAGGCGAAGTCGACGACTTGGCGGCCGATGGTGCGCAGGACGTTGGCGACCTTCTGGTCGGCGCACTCGCCGCCGGACTCGAACTGCGTCTCCGCCGAGTTGACCGCGCCGCCGAGCGGCGTCGGCCAGCCGCGCAGCGCGTGCACGACGGAGCGCAGCGCTTGCAGCGTGGTGACGGTGGCCTGCCAGCCGTGCGCGATGCCGATGCAGCCGACCGCGCGTCCGTCCAGGTAGGGGCGCTCGTCGCCGCGCAGGTCCTCGGCGTAGTCCAGGGCGTTCTTGATCAGGCCGGAGACGGTGCCGTGGTAGCCGGGCGAGGCGAGGATGACTCCGTCCGCGTTGCGCAGTGCGTCCACCAGCTCCAGCGCGTTGTCGGTGCGCTCGGTCAGCTGCGGGTCGTAGAACGGCAGCACGAGGCTGCTGCCGGTGATCGCGTGGACCTTCGCACCTGCTTCGCGGGCGCCCGCCAGCGCGGCGTGCAGGGCGCGCTCGGACTGCGAGTCCGGTCGTACCGAGCCACCGATTCCCACCACGGTCAGCGTCATGCGCAAATCCTTCCACCCGCTCGCCGCGCCTGTCTTCCGGCGGACGGGGTCACGCTACGACTTCGAGTCCGGTCGAGGTCAAAGCGGAACGTCGGTGTCTTGAAACACACCTACTTGCAGGTAACCTCAAGGACGCCCTGCTGCCTCCCGGGAAGGCCCACGATGTCCAAGGTCCGCGAACTCGTGGAGGCCGCGGCGCTGCGCGGCGTCTTCGCGCTGCCCCGCCCCGCCCGACGACTCATCGCCGGGCGGCCCATCCGCCTGGACGGCCAGGAGCTCGCGCTGGACGCGCAGCTGCTGCTCAAGCTGCAGAAGCTCAGCGGGCAGGAGCGGCTGTCCGCGCCCACTCCGGAGCTCGCGCGCGAGGGCATGCGCCGGGCCACCCGCCTCGTCACCACGTCACAGGTGAGCGGCGTCGTCGTCGCCGACCGGACGATCCCGACCGAGGACGGCTCCCTGCCCGCCCGGCTGTACCGGCCGCGCGAGCTCACCGGCACCAGCCCGCTGCTGGTGTTCTTCCACGGCGGCGGCTGGGTCATCGGCGACCTGAACAGCCACGACGACGTGTGCCGGTTCCTGGCCAAGCACGCGGGCATCCGGGTGCTGTCGGTCGGCTACCGGCTGGCCCCGGAGTTCCGGTTCCCGACCGCGCTGGACGACAGCCTCGCCGCCTACCGGTACGCCGTCGACAACGCCGCCGAGCTGGGCACCAGCCGCGATTCGATCGCGGTCGGCGGGGACAGCGCGGGCGGCAACCTGGCGACCTCGGTCGCCCTGCACGCCACCCGCTCGGAGCTGGCCGACCCGGTGTTCCAGCTGCTGATCTACCCGACGGCGGACGGCACCACGCGCCGCCGCTCGCGGGAGCTCTTCGGCACCGGTTTCCTGCTCACCGACGCGGACATGACCTGGTTCATCGACCACTACCAGCCCGACGTGGAGCTGCGCGCCGATCCGCGCCTGTCGGTGCTGCTGGCCGAGGACCTGAGCGGGATGCCGCCGGCCTACGTGGCCACGGCCGGGTTCGACCCGCTGCGCGACGAGGGCGAGGAGTACGCGCAGCGGCTTGCCGACTCGGGCGTGCCGGTGATCAGCCGCCGGTTCGAGGACCTGATCCACGGCTTCGTCAACGCGCGCCAGGTGGCTCCCCGGTTCCAGGAGGCGCTCTTCGAGATCGTCGGCGCGCTCCGCGCGGGGCTGTCGCTGCGGAAGGCCTGAGAACCGTGAGCGCTTCGGGGTGCTGCAACACCCCGAAGCACTCACGACAAGGGCGGCGGAGGCGTGGAGGGGTCTGCCAGCCACGCCCTCGCCCGAGCGCGTGCGGATTCGGATATCCGATCGCTGATGTCGGCGAGCGTGACCGCGCGCAGCGAATCCCGCCAGGCCCGATCCGCGTCGAGCATGATCCGCGCAACGGGGCACGGCTCCGCGCACCGCTCCCGCGGCACCGCGCAGACACCGCGCTGCCGGATCTCGGTGCACACGAACGAAGGCGTGGCACCCTCGATCGCTTCGACGACGTCGAGCACGGTGATCTGCTCCGGCGCCCGGGCCAGGCGGAAGCCACCGCGCGGCCCCGGACTGGCGACCAGCACACCCGCGCGCACCAGTGATTTCAGGTGCTTGGCGAGGTAGGCCTCCGGCAGGTCGTAGTACCCGGCCAGGGTGCGGCGCGAAGCCAGATCGCCGGCGTCGGCCTCCGCGAGGGTCACCGCGCAGTGCAGCGCCCACTCCACGCCCTGCGACAGCTTCATACCCGGAACCCTACTTGGCCGACATCATGGATAACGAATATCCATGATATCTATCTATCCATGATCCGAAGCGCCGAGCGCTCGCAGCTCGCTCCGCGGGCAGGCCGCCCCGCCGCACGCCAGTGGTTCGCCCTGGGAGTCGCCCTGACCGGCACCTTCCTGGCGACGTTCGACCTGTTCGTGGTGAACATCGCCGTTCCGTCGCTGCGCGCGGACCTGCGCGCCGGTGACGCGGCCGTCGAGCTCGTCGTGTCCGGCTACGCCTTCGCCTACGCGGCCGGTCTGGTGACCGGTGGGCGCCTCGGCGACCGGTTCGGCTACCGGCGGACGTTCGCGCTCGGCATGGTGGCCTTCACCGCCGCCTCGCTGCTGTGCGGGATCGCCGCGACGCCCGGTCAGCTCGTCGCCGCGCGACTGCTCCAGGGACTCGCCGCCGCCGCGATGGTTCCGCAGGTGCTCTCGCTGATCACGGTGACGTTCCCGGCCGAGCACCGGGGCCGCGCCACCGCCTGGTACGGCGCGGTGAGCGGGATCGCCGCGCTGGCCGGGCAGATCCTCGGCGGGATGCTGCTGGCCTCCGGGCTCGGCTGGCGGATGATCTTCCTGGTCAACGTCCCGTTCGGACTGGTCGCCGCGGCGCTGGCGGCACGCCGGCTGCCCGCGGGCAGCGGCCGGATGGCGCGGTTCGACCCGATCGGCGCGGTCACGGTGTCGCTGACCCTGGCAGTGGTGCTGGTGCCGTTGGCGGTCGGCCGCGAAGCCGGTTGGCCCTGGTGGACGTGGGCGTGCCTGGTCGCGGCCGCACCGATCGGCCTGCTGGCGGTGCGCACGCAGCTGGGCCTGGCGCGGCGCGGCGGGGAGCCGATCATCGACCCGCGGCTGTTCGGCAACCGGCGATACCTCGCGCTGCTCGTCGCGAGCGCCCTGTTCCAGCTCTACTTCGGGGCGCTGATGTTCACGCTGACCATGCTGCTGCAGGGCAAGCTCGGGAACAGCCCGGTGACCGCAGCGCTGGTCTTCCTGCCGCAGGGCGTGCTCTTCACCATCAGTTCGATGCTCGGCGGACGGCTGGCCGCCCGGTACGGTGTCCGGGTGCTGCTGAGCGGTGGGGGCATGGCGATGGCCGGGCTGGTCGCGCTCGCCGGAACGCTGGCGGCCACCGACGGGCAACTGCCGAGCTGGTGGCTGGCACCGCCGCTGGCGCTCGTCGGGCTGGGCAACGGTTTCCTGCTGCCTCCGCTGATCGGCGCGGCGTTGGCCCAGGTGCGACCGGAGCAGGCCGGTGCGGCGTCCGGCGCGTTCACGACCACCCAGCAGTTCGCGAACGCGCTCGGCGTCACCGTGCTCGGGACGCTGTTCTTCGCCCTGGCCGGGCCCCGGTTGGTCACCGCCGACATGGCCACGGAGGTCCTGTGCGCGGTGTACGTCGTGCTCATCGCAGCCGCACTCGTGCTCATCGGAGCCCGCGGCAGGGAGGGAGCAGCCTGATGCGCAAGGCCGTCGTCGTCGGTGGCGGGATCGGGGGTCTGGCCACCGCCGCCGCGCTGGTCCGGCACGGCTGGCGGGTGGAGGTGCTGGAACGGGCACCGGAGTTCGCCGAGGTCGGCGCCGGGATCTCGGTGTGGCCGAACGCGTTGCGCGCCTTGGACGCGCTGGGGCTGGGCGATGCGGTGCGCGAACGCTCGGTGCTGTCCGGGCAAGCGGGTTTCAAAGACTCCGACGGCCGTTGGCTCTCGCGCGTGGACACCGCCGAGGTCCAAGCGCGCTTCGGGCCGATGGTGATGCTGCACCGCGCCGAGCTGCTCGACGTTCTGCGCGCCGCAGTCCCGCCTGAAGCTCTGCGCAGCGGGATCGAGGTGCAGCGGGTGCGGGCGGACGGGACCGTCGTGCATTCCGCCGGGGAATCCGGGGCCGATCTGATCGTGGGAGCCGACGGCATCCGCAGCGCCGTCCGCACCTCGGTCTGGGGCGGTTCTCCCGCTCCGCGCTACGCCGGTTACGCCGCCTGGCGGATGATCACCGCGCCGGTCGAGATCGAGGACAGCGGTGAGTCCTGGGGTCGCGGCGAGCGGTTCGGATTCGCGTCGCTGCCGGACGGGCGGGTCTACTGCTTCGCGGTGGCCAACGCCCCGGAGGGCGCCGCTCGCACCGGATTGGCCGAGCTGGAGCGGCGATTCGGGTCGTGGCACGAACCGATCCCGGCTCTCCTCGCCGCCACGAGCGAGGATTCGGTGCTGCACCACGACCTGTACGAGATGCCGCCGCTGCGCACCTACGTGGCGGGCCGGGTCGCGCTCGTCGGCGACGCGGCACACGCGATGACGCCCAACCTCGGCCAAGGAGCCTGCCAGGCGCTGGAAGATGCGGTCGTCCTCGCGGAGACCGCGACCGGCGCAGACCTTTCGGCCTACGACCGGGAGCGCCGTCCTCGCACGCAGCAGATCGCGAAGCGCTCCCGGCAGATCGGCGCGATCGCGCAGTGGTCGTCGCGGCCCGCCGTGGCGCTGCGCAACGCGGCCCTGCGCTTGGCACCGAACTCGGCCTCGCTCCGCTCGCTGGAGCCGGTCCTCGACTGGCACCGCTGAAGCCACTGCAGACACCTGCCGCGCTCGTCCAGCCCCGTTCCCAGGAAGATTCCGCCCTGGAACGGAGACGCTTGCAGCGCTGCGCGGGCGCCGGTATCAGAGGGCGCTTTGGCGTGCTCGCACGTCGATTCGCCCATTCACAACAGCGATCACACATCGGTGATCAGAATTTCGCCGCTCCTGGTGATCCGAGATATTTTTCCGAGCTCTCGGGTTTCTCGGTGCGCTCCGCAGCCGCCGCGCATCCCACGAGTCGACCTGGCCGTCAGGCTCGGTTGTCTCTGCTAACCCGGCATTCTCGGCCGTCGTTGTCCTTGTGCGCGGGGAATTTGCCGTTCCGATTCAGGGTGAACCGCCGGTCGCAGCCTGGGCACCGCCGACGGCTGCGAGGGCGAGCGCACCGCTCCACACGGACGGCGAACCGCGTAGTTCCCGAGGCCGGGCAGCGTTTCTGCGCCCAGCCGATCAGGGGGATGTCTTCGAGGTAGTGGACCGGCACCGTGCCGGCCTTGGTCTTCCGCATCGGCAGGCAGCATTCCGAACAGTGCACCCCGGCCCCCTTGTCCCGTCGACACCTGCCTTTCGGATCATGCCCGGTTCGGTCGCGGTCGAGCAGCGGCCAAAGGGGGGACTACGGTCGAGTGCCCATGCAGCAGCTCAGGCTGATCTCGGGCGGATTTGGCTCGACCAGTGGGTTTGGTTCTGTGCTGTCGTACAGCAGCGTCCCTGGCCGACCTGTGGCCCGTGTTGGACGCGGTGCACGACCATGCGAGCGTCCCTGCGGTCGACTGACCATGAGGTGGGACTCGCTGGTCGTTCCCGCCCAGAGCATCGCCGACCTCCTGCCCGCCCTGGACGACTGATGATCTTAGTGAACCCGTGCGCCATCCGGGCCGAGTCCTCGCCGGCTCAGGGACGTGGTTCGACCGCGTTCGGCGGAGGCCGTCCAGAACCCTTTGACAGGTCGGGTGCGCCGCCGTAAGCGACCGCAGGTCACCAAATACGGCGACGCTATGGCGCCACGAAGCGCTCACGGTTCCTGCGGGAACCGGAGCCGACGGTGGCGGCGTTCGGTCGCTACTGGCCGAGGAGTTGGCGGAGGCGGTTCAGGAGGTCTTCCCTGCTGGTCGCGCCCAGGCGTTGCTTGATGCGGCTGATGTGGTGCTCCACCGTTTTCGCCGAGATGAAAAGGCGCTTGCCGACCTGCTTGTAGGTCAGGCCCGCCAGGACCAGCTCTGCGACTTCCTTCTCCCGCTCGCTGAGCATTCCGTTCTCGTCGCCGCCAACCGCTCGCGGGCGAGGAGGTTTGCCCTGCAGCGCCCGGGCGCATTCCAGCAGCGCCAGCATCGCGCGGCGGTCTGCGGTCCGGATCGCCGCTTGCCCCGCCAGCCTCGCTCCGTCCCAGGCGAGCCCGGCCGCGTGGAGGGCTCGGGCGGTTCGCTCCGCTTCGTCCTGGTCCACCCGACCGTCGAGGATTCCCAGCCACACCCGGGCCGCTTCGGCCATCGCCGCCGCCAGCGGGTTGTGGTGGGCCATGCCGGCGAGTTCCGCCGCGCGCTGCTGGGCCGTGTCCAGCTCGTCGAGGACGATCGACGCCTGGAGGCGCTTCCAGGTCAGCATCGAGGTCCACAGCGGCGGGTTGCCCAGGCGGTCGAGCAGGGCCAGCGCTTCGGTCAGGTAGGGCTCGATCCACTCCTGGTCGCGCAGGCGGGCCGCGGCGATCAGGAGTTCGCCCAGCGGGAGCAGGGAGAACAGGTCCACCGAGTGCTCCGCGACGACCTGGCGGGCTTGCCCGCGGGCGGCCGCGAGGGCGGCCATGTCGTTGTCGCGGCTGGCGATCCCGGCTTCGATCGCCGTCGCGACCAGGCGGTCGCGGGCGGTCATCTCGCCCTTCGGGAGCTTCGCCCGCGCGGCCACCGTGTCGCCTCGCACCAGCGGCAGCCACGCCGCCAGCAGGCGGTGCCGGTGGTGCAGCAGCGGGCCTCCCGTGCCGGTGTCGATCGCCCGGTCCAATGTGGACTGAGCGACGTCCAGCTCACCGCAGTGCAGGGCGACCAGGGCGGCCACCGAGGCAGGCGAGTCGGGCAGCAGCACGCCGCGCCCCACCGGTTCCGACAGCGACGCCGAGCGCACCAGCGTGGAAAGCGCGATGGAAGCCGATCCGGTGACGGACTCCCGCACGCCGGCGGCCAGTTGCACAGCGGCGCCGGTCATCGACGTCGGCGGCCCGGCGTCGTCGGAGGAGTTCAGCAGCTCGTCGGCATCGGCCAGCCGACCGGACCCGATCAGGCCGACGGCCGCGAAAGCCCGGTCGCCCGGCCAGCGCAGCCGCCCGACCGACCAGCGGCACATCTCCGCCGAGCGCTCCAGCAATCCGCGCTGGGCCAGCACGCTCGCCGCGACCTGCACGCCCAGCTCGCGGTCCGGCACCGCCGCGTCGACGATCACCTGATCCGCCAGCCGCAGCGCCTCGTCCAGCTCACCCGCCACGGCCGCGGCCCGCGCCCGCCGCGCAGCGACAGAAGTGGCGGGAGCACCCGCCGACACCGCCGCGTCGAACAGGCGCGGGGCCAGCTTCGGCGCATCCAGCATCGCCTCTTCGCCGGCCTGCTCGAACGCCTTGGCCAGCGTCGCTTCCGGGAGCAGCGCTATCTCGGCGCCCAGCAGCGGACTGACCAGGGGCAGCACCGGGCCGCCCCGGGCCAGCTGCGTTTCGACCAGGCGGCGGGTCACCCGGAGCCGCCGCTCCCACGGCGTCAACCGCAGCACGGCAGCGCGCACGATCGGCAGCAGCACGTCGTTCGCCGCCACCAGCCCACCGGCGCGCACCGCCAGCAGCGCGGCGCCGACCGCGGCGGCGTCGAGGTCGAGCAGCGACGCGAGCAGATCCGGGTGCGGTGTCGCGCCGACGGCCATCGCCGTCACGCACGCCTGCCCGGCCTCGCCGAGCTGGTCCAGGTCGTGCTGGAACTGGTCGAGCGCCCGCGCGGGCAGCTGCATGACGCCCGGTTCGACGGTGCTCAGCACGCGGCTGACGTAGCGGGGAACGCCGCCGGTCTGCGCGTGCAGCCAGCGGATCCAGTCCGCGGAGGCGGTCCCGACCTGCATCGCCAGCTCTTCCGGGCTGAGCGCGGAGAGCAGCACCGGCGCACCGAGTTCGCCGATCAGCTCGGCGAGCGCATCGGGCCGCGGGCCCGGCCGGTAGGCGACCAGCAGGCGGGCCCCCGGCTGCCGGGCGAGCTCGACCAGCCGGGCGAGCACGGGCTCGTCGAGGCGGTGCGCGTCGTCGACCAGCACCGCGCCCTCGTCCGCGCGGTCCAGGTCGGTCGCGCCGAGCACCGGGACGCCGGCGGCGCGGTAGGCGTGCGCCAGCTCGGCCAGCAGCGCGGTCTTGCCGTAGCCGCCGGGGCCTTGGACACCTGCGGTGATCGGCGCGGACGGGGAGGTGGCGACCGCCGACCGGAGCCCGGTCGCGTGCCCGTCGAGCAGGGAGGTCGTCGAGTGGTTCACGCCTGCCGTCCTTGTCGGCCAGTCATTGGCTCATCAGCTGGAAGAGGCCCAGCATTCCGCCGCCCTTGGAGGAATCCGGCCAGAGGAAGGTGAGCAGCAGGCCGACGATCACCAGCACCGCCGCCGCGGACAGCTTAATGATCTTGATTCGCCGCGCGCGATCCTCGTCGGGGGGCTCCAGCGGCAGCGGCTCCACGTCGATCGGCGGACGCGGCGCGTCCGGGATCTCGGGTTCCTCCTCATCGAAGTCCGAGCCCTCGATGCGCACCAGCACGCTGGTCTCCGAGATCGACCCCTCATCGCTGTCGGTCGAAAGCAGCTGCACCGCCGCCGAAGCCGCACCGCAGGCGGCCGCCAGCTCCGGCGAGACGTCGACCTGCGGCGGCACCTTCAGCCGCTCGGCGACCAGCTGCTTGAGCAGCGGAACCCGCGCCGTGCCGCCGGCCAGCACCAGCGCGTCCAGGTCGTCCGGGGCCAGCGTCGCCGACTGCACCGCCTGCAGGACCAGCTCCGGCACCCGCTCGAGGTGCGGGCGGGCGAGCTGCTCGTAGCGCGATCGGGACAAAGCGAATTCGGTTCGCACACCGGGCAATTCCACCCGGATCTGCGCGCCGGACCGCTGCGACAGCGCCTCCTTCGCCCGGACGCATTCGGCGCGCAGGTGCGCCAGCGCGGCCCGCTGGTTCAGGTCGGCGAGGTCCAGCGCTTCCAGCTGATCGCCGAACTCCGCGCGCACCGCCGCGAAGATCTCGTCGTCCAGGTCCTGACCGCTGGGGTGATCGGCGGCCAGCGTGGAACCGACCACTTCGAAGCCGCGCTGCCTGCGGCGCAGCACCGTGGCGTCCATCCCGCTGCCGCCGATGTTGGCCACCGCGATCGGCTCGTGCTCGGGAACGCGCTGCTTGGCCGCGTAGTCCAGGGCCACCGCCAACGGCTCCGGCACCATCGTGACCTCGTTCAGCCCGAGCTGCGCCAAGGCCTGCTGCACCAGGCGGATCCGGTGCGGGCCCCAGGTGGCGCTGTGCGCGATCGCGATGTGCTCGGCCGGGTGCCCCTGCCTGCCCGCCACCACGTCGGCGACCCACTCGACCATGGCCGCCACCAGGCGCTGGGCCGGGACGAACTCGCTGCCGACCAGCAGCGGCAGGTCGTCGCCGAGGCGCGCGGTGAAGCCGCGCACCACCCACTCGTGGTGGGCGGTCTCCTGCCGCTGGGCGGCCTCTCCCGCCACGAACGAACCGTCCTGCACCTTGCACAGCACGGTCGGCACCACCGGCCCGGCGGCCAGCGGAACCGGCGTCGCCGCCGCCCACCTGCTGCCGTCGCGGCGGGCGATGGCGGCCGTGGTGGCCGTCGCACCCAGGTGAACGCCCAGGACGTAAGGCATGCAATCCCTTCGTGTCACGGGTCGGCCACCATCGGGCGATACCGGTGGCGGCGCAGGGTGGACACAATTTAGCGCGCGCTCGGTTACTCAGAGGTATGAGATGCCCCATGCAAGCCCCTAACGGGCCACCTAGTGAATCCCCTAATAGAGATTTGAGTAACTAGGAGTCGTACCCGATGGCTAGGGGCGCTTCACCCCATAGCGTGATCGACACAGGGGTGAGGACCGCGCGACCTCACTCGGAAACCCCAGCCGAGAACCGCTGAGCACATCGGGAGGCCCAACGATGATGAACCCTCAGCACGCGACCGGTCGGGCCGAGTCCTCCACTCCAGACCCCGGGACGCATTCCGCCGGCCTTCCGGAAGAGCCGACGCTGTACGAGTTCCTCACGCGCCTCGTCAGCGACCCGGCCGCCCGGTCGGCCTTCGACACCGATCCGCAAGCCACGCTGGATCAGGCCGGACTCGGGGGAATGAGCGCGACGGACGTACTGCACGCATCGTCGCTCGTCCTCGACTACGCGCCGGTCGAGGTGGTGACGGAATACGGGCGCTCACTCCAGAGCAGCGTCGAGAAGTTCGCTGCGAGCTCCCAGGCCGTCGCGTTCAACCAACTGCATCCCGCACATCCACTAGATCAGGAAGAGCAGAGCATGCTGCAGAACACCCCCGCCCAGCCCGAAGACTTCGGCAAGGACAACGACGTCGACGCCACCCTGCCGGCTCCGGCCCCGGCCCCGTCGAACAACACCGACGTGGACGTCGACATCGAGCAGAACGACTCGCACAACCTGATCAGCATCCACCACGTGCTGAGCGACAACAGCGTCGGCAACGACAACATCATCGGCTCCGTGGTGGGCAACACCGTCGGCCAGGTCGGCGACAGCCTGGACCTCGGCGACGTCACCAACACCGTCGGCAACGCGGTCACCGAGGTCAACTCGACCGCCACCCACGTCTTCGACACCAGCGTCGACCTGACCGCCGGTGCGGGCTCCCTGGTCTACGGCGACGTGACCAACGTGGTCGGCAGCACCATCAGCGGCGACACCCTGAACATCGTCGGCGACCTCAACGTCGGCAACGTGCTGGGCAACGTCACCAACGGCGACGTGACCGAGATCGTCTCCAACGCCCCGGTCGTCGGCGACGTCGTCACCAACGTCGGTGACACCGTCACCAACGCCCCGCTCGTGGGCGACGTCGTGGGCAACGTCGCCGGTGGCGACATCTCCAGCGTGACCGGCGTCGTCGGTGACGTGACCAGCGTTGCGGGCGACCTGCCGGTCGTCGGCGACGTGGCCGGTGTGGCCGGCGGCGTCGTGGGCGAGGTCCCGGTCGTGGGCGACGCGCTGGGCGGCGTCACCGGTGGCGACGTCAGCGCCCTGCCGGTCGACGACGTGACCGCCGCGGTTCCGGCCGCCCCGGTCGAGGCCGTCACCGACACCGTCGGCAGCCTGCCGGTCGTCGGCGAGGTCGCCGACACCGCCACCTCGGCCCTGCCGCTGGACCTGGACGGCCTGCTCTGAACGCAGTGAGCGACTGAATGCCGGGATCCGCCGAGCGCGGATCCCGGCATTTCGCGCATTTCCGAGGAATTTCGACGACAGCGGGCGACCGAAACTGTGTGAGTTCAGCCGTTCGGGTTTATCTCTTCGCGATGTCAGGCCACAATCGACGCCGTGATCGAGACGGCGTTGGTGGAACTGATCGATCGCGCGACTGCGGAATGCGCCGAGCAGCAGCGCGCTGATCTGCACAACCGCCTGCGCCAAATCCGGACCAGGGTGCTCGACCCGACGCAGCTGGTGCTGGTCGTCGGCGAATCGAAGCAGGGCAAGAGCGCGCTGGTCAACGCGATAGTGAACGCCCCGGTCTGCGCTTCCGGCGACGACGTCACCACCGTCGTGCCGACCCTGGTGCGGTACGCCGATGAACCGACCGCGCTGCTCATCGAGCACGAGCCCCGGCAGGGCCCGGCCGCGCTGGACCGGATGCCGGTGCCCATCGAGCAGGTCCGCGAGCACCTGGACCGCGCCCTGGCGCTCGGCCGCCCGGTCACCAGGGGCGAAGTGGGCATTCCGCGCGCCGTGCTGCAGAACGGGCTCGCGCTGATGGACACCCCCGGCGTCGGCAGCGTGTCCTCCTCGCTGACCGCCACCACGCTGGCCGTGGTCGCCGAGGCCGATGCGCTGCTGATGGTCTCCGACGCCACCCAGGAACTGACCACCAACGAGCTCTCCTTCCTCAAGCAGGCCACCGCGCTGTGCCCGAACGTCGCGCTGGTGCTGCCCAAGATCGACCGCACGCCGCACTGGCGGAAAGTGCTGGAGACCAACCGCAAGCACCTGGAGAACGCCGGTATCGCGGCCAAGATCTTCCCGGTGTCGGCCAGCATCCGGATGCGCGCGATGCAGGCCAAGAACACCGCGCTGAACACCGAATCCGGTTTTCCGCCGCTGCTGGAATTCCTGCAGACCGAACTGGCGGGCAAGCACGAGCAATCCACCCGGCGGCTGGTCGCGCACAACGTTTCCGAAGCCCTCACCCAGGTCAACGACGCGCTGAAAGCCGAACTCGCCGCGCAGAACCCGCGCACCGCGGCGGAAACCCTGGTCGAGCTGGAAACCGCGCAGCGCCGCGCCGAAGACCTGCGCCGCGTCTCCAACCGCTGGCAGAAGGCGCTCAACGACGGCATCGCCGAGCTCTACGCCGACATCGAGTTCGACTTCCGCGAGCGCGCCTGGGCGATCCTGCACGAGGTCAACGAGATCTTCGAGGTCGCGGACCCGCTCAAGGTCTGGGACGAGTTCCGCGAGTGGCTCGCCGACCGGCTCACCGACGCGATCGTCGACACCTTCGAGTGGATGGAGGCCCGGCAGGACCAGCTCGCCGAGCTGGTCGCCGCGGAGATGCGCGCCGACCACAGCGTGGACATCCCGGAGCTGGACCGCATCCGCCCGCCCGCCCCGCTGGAGGAGGTGCCGGAGCCGAAGCTGCCGAGCCGCAGCGAGTACAAGCGGTTCGACCAGTTCCTCACCGGCCTGCGCGGCTCCTACGGCGGCGTGCTGATGTTCGGCATGATCACCTCCTTCGCGCTGGGCGGGCTGTTCAACGTGGTGTCGATCTCGGCGGGCGTGCTGCTGGGCATCAAGAGCCTCGACGAGGAGAAGGACGCGCGGCTGCGGCGCCGCCAGACCGAGGTGAAGAGCGCCGTGCAGCGCCACGTGGAGCAGGTCATCTTCCACGTGAACCGGGAGGCCAAGACCGCCATCCGCACCGTGCACCGCGGCCTGCACGCGCACTACATGCAGATCACCGAGGACGCGCAGATGGAGATCAGCCGGGCCATCCAGGAGATCAAGCGCTCCGCCGAGCGCAGCGCGGTGGACCGCGACCAGCGGGCCCGGGAGATCCGGCAGAAGATGGAAGACCTCACCTCGCTGCGCCGCCGCGTCGCCGTGCTCACCCAGAACCGGATCACCGCGGCATGACCGGCGAAGCCCTGCTGGACCGCGCCCGCGCGCTGCTGATCCGCACGATGACGTTCTACCGCGACGACCCGCGCACCTCGACCTGGCTGCGCGGCCGGCTGGAACGGCTCGAACAGCCGCTGCGCATCGCGGTCAGCGGCCGGGTCAAGGCGGGCAAGTCGACGCTGATCAACGCGCTGGTCGGGGCCGAGCTCGCACCTACCGACGCCGAGGAGCGCACCCAGGTCACCACGTTCTACCAGTACGGGCCCGAACCGAAGATCATGGTGCACACGCCGCAGGGCACGGTGCAGAACGTTCCGGTGTCCACATTGGACGCGGGCACCATCCGCGACCTGCAGCACTGGCGCCCGGACGAGGTGTCGCGGCTGGTCATCGAATCGCCCACGCCCGGGCTGCAGGCCATCACGCTGATCGAGACGCCGGGCGTGGCCTCGGCGGCGGTGCAGGAGACCGGGCGCTCGGCGCTGGCGCAGATCCTGTCCGAGGCCGACGCCGTGCTGTACCTGACGCGCTACCCGCGGCAGACCGATCTGCAGTTCCTCCAGTCGGTCAACGAGCTGCACACCGCCCGCAGCGTCCCGATCAGCACGATCGTCGCGTTCTCCCGCGCCGACGAGACCGGCAGCGGCGGACCGGACGGGCTGCAGGCCGCCGAGCGGATCGCCGAGAAGTTCCGCAACGACCCGACGCTGCGCTCCTTCGCCCAGCACCTGATCCCGGTGGTCGGACTGCTCGGGCAGGCGGTGACCACCATGACCGACGAGGACTTCAACGCGCTGGCCAACCTGGCCCGGCTGTCCCAGAACGACCTGGAAGCGCTGCTGCTGTCGGCCGACCGGTTCGTCAACAGCAAGATCGAATCGATCCCCGGCCCCGTTCGGCAGCGGCTCTTCGAGCGGTTCGGGCAGTTCGGGCTGGGCCGCGCGCTGACGCTCCTGCGCAGCGGAGTCACGGAACCGAAGAAGCTGCGCACGGCGCTGCTCGACGAGAGCGGCCTCAACTCGCTGCACGAGACCGTGCACCAGCAGTTCGTGGAACGCCAGGACGCGCTGCGGGCTCGATCCGCCCTGTTGGCGGTGGACATGGTGCTGCGCGCCAACCCGCGCCCTGGTGTGCAGCAGCTGCAGGGCGAGTTCGAGCGCATGCTGGCCAACGCGCACGAGTGGGACGAGCTGCGGCTGCTGTCGGCGCTGGATTCCGGCCAGGTGCGTTTCACGCGGCCGCTCCAGGCCGAGGCGAAGCGGCTGCTCGGCGCATTCGGGAGCAGCCCGCAGGAGCGGCTGGGCAGCGATGACGGAGCGCTGGCGGAGGCGGCGGCGGCCGCACTCGCCCGCTGGCGCCAGCAGTCGGTGAACCCGCTGCACGACCGGGTCCACCGCGACGCGGTGCGGACCGTTCTGCGCAGCTGCGAGCGCCTGGTGGTCCACCAGGCGAACGCGCCGCAGCGGCCCGCCCAGCCGCACCCTTCGCAGCAACAGCCCGTTCAGCAACCTGCGCAGCAGCAGACCGGGCAGCACCAGCAACCTGCGCAGCAACAGCGAGGGCGACGTTCCTCCGAGGGCCAGCACCGCTCGGGGCATCACCAGGTGGTGCAGCCCCAGCAGGTGCAGCAGCCTCGCCGTCGGCGCGCGGCGCACCAGGCCCCGCCGCAGCAGCAGGCTCAGCACCCGCAAGATCCGCCCGGTGCGCACTCCCGCCCCTAGGAATTCCCCTTCCGGACATGGGATTTGGAGAGATCCGGTGCACATCGTCCAGCGCGCGTACGACCACCCCGACGTGACCGCGCTCGTGGAGCGGCTGCAGGCCGAGTACACGCGGATCTACGGCGGCCCCGACGAATCCCCCGCCGACGCCGGTCAGTTCAGCCCGCCGAACGGAGGCTTCTGCGTCGGTTACGAAGGCGGAACCGCGGTGGCGATGGGCGGTTGGCGCCGACGGGACGGCGGACGTGCCGAGCTCAAGCGCATGTACGTGCCCGACGAGCACCGGGGCAACGGCCACTCCCGCGCGATCCTCACCTGGTTGGAGAACGCGGCCGCGGCGGACGGAGCTGTGGAGATGGTGCTGGAGACCAACCAGCGACATCCGGCGGCACTCGCCCTGTACCGCTCGGCCGGGTACGCCGAGGTCGAGCCGTTCGGCTACTACGCGGACGACCCGCTCACGGTCTACCTCGGCGTCCCGCTGCCCCGACGGGCCTGATCCCCGCTAGCCGTCGTCGAAAGCGACGAGCACCTCGGAGAAGTCACCTTCGCGAAGCGCCTGCCTCGGGATGAGGAAGTGCAGCGAACCGCCTTCCGGGAACTCCCACCCGCCGATGTTGCTGGAGAGCCGGAGGAGGTGCGCGTACTCGCCCCGGCGATCCGGGAGCGGATCGCCCGGCTGCACCGACAGCGGCCAGCCGAAGGCCTGGTCGACACCGCCTGCCGGGTACTCGTCACCCAGGTGCTCCCCGGTGAACAGGTCGATCACCTGCTCCTCCGGGTCGCAGATGCTCGTGAGGTCAGGGCCCGGATCGAGCCCGAAGCCCTCGATGAGATCTTCCAGCGATGCGCCCCACCACACATCGGGAAGGGCCAGCCTCGGTTCGGCGTGCAGCGGGACGCTTGCGAACGAAGCGCCCGGCGGCTCCACCTCGACGGCGCGCTCCGGGTCCGCGGGAACGACCTCACAGCAGTCGGAGTACTCGAGGCCGAAGAAGTTCAGCAGTCCCGGGCGAATGGGCAGCTCGTCCTGGAGCCACGGCGCGAGTTCGTCGGTGTCCAGCACCGCGAACAGCACGAGCGGGACGCCGTCCGCATCGTGCGGCCACGTCGTTCCCGGTTCCAGCAGGGCGGGACCGCCCATCCGGCTGCTTCCGGCCGGATGGGATTCGTCGGCCGGCCTGAGTTCGAACCCGGGCCTGGCCAGCGCGGCCAGCTGGGGTCCCAGGTGCTCACCGACGAACTCAACGCACGCCTCCCTGATGACGGCGGCTTGGTACTCGCGGTCCATCCGCACATCCCAGCACAGCGACGCGACAGGATCGGCGCTTTCCGGAAGAGCCGCTTCAGCGGAGGTGCGCCGCCGTCGGATCACTCGTGAACCCGTTTCCGCTCTCGTGCGGAGAACAGGATGTACGAGGACGGACGGCGAAGGGCATCCATGAGTTCACCAGCGCTCGACGGCGACGTCGAGGACGACGCTTCGATCATCGGGAGATCGAAGCGCGATCCCGACCACTTCGCCGCGATATTCGACCGGCACGCGCCGCTGATCCACCGGTACCTCGCCCGCCGCGTCGGCGGCGACATGGCCGATGACCTGGTGGCCGAGACGTTCCTGATCGCCTTCCGCAAGCGGCAGGGCTACGACCCGGGCAGGACGGACGCCAGGCCGTGGCTGTACGGGATCGCGACGAAGGTGGTCAGCCAGCACCGCCGCCAGGAAGAGCGCACCTACCGGTACCGCAACGCCATCACTCCGGTGCCGGACGAGCTCGGTCACGCGGACCGGGTCGCCGCGCAGGTCAGCGCGCAGGCCATGGGCCCGCTGCTCGGCACCGCGCTGGCGAAGCTGTCCCAGAAGGACCGCGACGTGCTGCTGCTCGTCGCCTGGGAAGACCTGTCGTACGAGGAAGTCGCGACCGCGCTGGGCATTCCGGTCGGCACCGTGCGGTCGCGCCTGAACCGGGCCCGGAAGAAGACCCGCGCCGTGCTCACCGCCGCGGGCAGCACCTCGAACCACCAGGAGGTCGTTCGCAATGGACGTTGACGAGATGAAGCTGATCAAGGAGTTCGGCGACTCCACTCCCCTTCCCGACCGGAGGCAGCTCCGGCCGGGGCGAAACCGGCTTATCGTCGCCGCGGCCGCCGAACGCGCCGGTTCAGCGCCCGCGAAGCGGAGCTGGGGGCGGCGCTGGGCCTGGCCGACCGGGATGACCGTCGGCCTCGCCGCAGCGATCTCCGGTGTTCTCGCGCTCACCCCGGCGGGCGAAGTCGGCGGCGGAGCCCCGGTCGCGAGCGCCGAGGCGGCCCAGGTGCTGCACAGCGCGGCCGACGCGGCGCTGAAGGCCCCCTTCACCCCGCCACGGCCGGACCAGTTCGTCTACACGCGGTCCGAGAACGTCTACGGCACTCACGAGTCCTGGAGTTCGGTCGACGGGACGCACGACGGCCGCTACGCGCAGTACGGGGAGGAGCCAGGAACGCATCCCGGCTGCCGGGACGGCAAAGCCGCTGTTTACAAGGGCCCGGAACCCGTCCCGGGCGAGTTCGAGGCCTGCACTCCGGATCCCAGCTACATCCCGGACCTGCCCACCGATGCCGACGCGATGCTGGCCTACCTGAAGGAGCCGGGGCACACGCGCGATCCGAACAGCGCCTACCACATGGGCGAGGCTGTTCGGAACCTCATCTCCAGGCAGTACATGCGGCCGGAGTCGCGAGCGGCGCTCTTCGAAGCCGCCGCCGAGATCCCCGGCATCACGGTGGTCCGGGACGTGGCGGATCCGAGCGGCAGGCCTGGCATCGGGATCTCCTTCCCCAGCTCGGACGGCACCCCGCAGATGCTGATCTTCGACCGCGACAGCTACGCCTTCCTGGGCACGGAGTTCGAGGCGCGGATGGAGTACGCGATCGTGGACCAGGTCGGTCAGCTTCCCTGATCCGCCCCGCGGCGGTCGCACGCGGGGCGCCGAGAACCGGCTCGGCCCGGCTGGTTCTCAGCGGAATCGGCTCGATTCCGGAAGTCGCGATTGCCCGGGAGCTGGAGATCCCGGGCGATCGCGAACCACCGATCGTCCACTGTGGAGATGACTGCGCGGTTGCTGAGATCTGCGGGAAGAGCTGATGTCCTGGGAGCCGCCGGCTCCCAGGACATCAGCACGTGGTCGGGTTCCGCGATCGGCGGTCAGCCCCGGACCTTGGCGGCGATCTTGTCGCCGGTGTCCTTGTCGACGCTGCGCCAGTAGTCCAGCGCCCGCTCCAGGACCGGTTCGGACACGCCGTCGGAGAGGTGACCGGCCACGTTGTCCACGAACCGCGCCCGCTCGTCGTCGTTGAAGACGTTGCGGACCATCGCCCCGGGCTGACCGAAGTCGTCGTCCTCGGAGTGCAGCCGGTACGCCGAGCGGATCACCTCGTGCTCGATCCCGGCGGCCGAGTCGTCGATGCCGCAGGCCGGGTCGGCGCGCGGCCCGTCGTAGGAGTTCGGCACGTACACCGGGTCCTGGCCGATGCTGAACCGCATCGCGCCGTCCTTGGAGTAGCTGTTCACCGGCGCGATCGGCTGGTTGACCGGGAGGTCCATGTAGTTGGTGCCGATCCGGTAGCGGTGCGCGTCCGGGTAGGAGAACAGCCTGCCCTGCAGCATCTTGTCCGGGGACGCACCCACACCGGGCACCATGTTGGACGGCTCGAAGGCGGCCTGCTCGATCTGGGCGAAGTAGTTGTCGGGGTTGCGGTTCAGCACGAACCGCCCGACCTGGATCAACGGGTAGTCGCCGTGCGGCCACACCTTGGTCAGGTCGAACGGGTTGAAGCGGTAGTCGGCGGCGTCCTCGAACGGCATGACCTGGACGTGCAGCGTCCAGCTCGGGTGCTCGCCCGACTTGATCGCGGTCCACAGGTCGCGGATGTGGTGGTCGGCGTCCTCACCGGCCAGCCTGTCCGCCTCGGCCTGGGTCAGGAAGTCGTGGCCCTGGTCGGTCTTGAAGTGGTACTTCACCCAGAACTTCTCGCCCGCCCCGTTGATCCACGAGTAGGTGTGCGAGCCGTACATGTTCATGTTGCGCCAGGTGCGCGGGATGCCGCGGTCGCCCATCAGCCAGGTCACCTGGTGCGCCGACTCCGGGCACCGGCTCCAGAAGTCCCACTGCATGTCGTGGTCGCGCAGGTGGTTGTCGGCGCGGCGCTTCTGCGAGTGGATGAAGTCCGGGAACTTGATCGCGTCGCGGATGAAGAACACCGGGGTGTTGTTGCCGACGATGTCGTAGTTGCCCTCGCTGGTGTAGAACTTCATCGCGGTGCCGCGCGGATCGCGCCAGGTGTCCGGCGAGCCGAGCTCACCGGCGACCGAGGAGTAGCGCACCAGCGTGTCGGTCCTCGTTCCCGGCTGGAACACCGCGGCCCTGGTGAACTGGCTGACGTCCTCGGTGACCTCGAAGAAGCCGAACGCACCGCCGCCCTTGGCGTGCACCACGCGCTCGGGCACCCGCTCGCGGTTGAACTGCGCGTTCTTCTCGATCAGGTAGTGGTCCTGCAGCAGAACGGGGCCGTTCGGACCGGCGGTCAGCGAGTGGTCGTCGCTGGCCACCCGGATGCCTGCGTTGGTCGTCGTGGGTCGTGCCGAACTCACGATCGTCCTCCTCGTGGTGGTGGCTGAGGCCCTGCGGGCCTGGTATCGAGGACCGGCAGTCGGGGCAGCGCGCCACCACGCGGGAGGAGTCCGGAGACCGCCCCTACATCGGCAGGTCGCGCAGGGTTTCGTAGATCCGCTCGACCACCGCTCGGCGACGCGCCATCAAGCGCGCGGCCGCCGGGTCGGGAGTCGCCCTTCCTTCCGGCACGACCAGTTCGGCGGCGCGCTCCAGTGAAGCGAACTCGCCCAGAGCCCGCCACCCGAGCAGCACGGCACCGAGCCCGGAGCCGCCGCTGCCCTCCGCCAGGTCCAGGTCGATGTCGAGCGCCGCCGCGATGGCGTCCGCCCAGACCCGGCTCCGGAAGGCACCGCCGGTGGCCCGCACCGCGCGGACCTCAGCACCGGAGTCGCGCACCGCGTCGAGCACCAGCGCGAGCTGCTGCGCCACGCCCTCGATGACCGCACGGGTCATCTCGGCGCGGCCGTGCGAACGCCGCAGGCCCAGGAACGAGCCGGTCAGGCCCGGTTCCCACCACGGCGCCCGCTCGCCGAGCAGGTACGGCAGGGCGATCAGCCCCTCCGCGCCGGGCGGCACGGCCGCCGCTTCGTCGAGCAGCTCGGCCACGTCCACGCCGAACGCCTCGGAAGCCCACTGGGCGGCGACCCCGCCGTTGCTCACGGCACCGCCGATCACCCACAGCCCGTCGGCCAGCGCGTAGCTGAACGTCCGGCAGCGCTCGTCGACGCCGGGCTTGTCCCGGGTCACGCGGAGCGCCCCGCTGGTGCCCAGCGAGAGCGCGGCCACGCCCGGCTGCACCGCACCGACGCCGAGGTTGGCCAGCGGACCGTCGCCACCGCCGAGCACCACCGGTAAGCCCTCGGGCAGCCCGACGGCATGGGCCACCTGCGCCGTCAGCGGCATGGTCGTCGTCGGCGAGTGGATCTCCGGCAGCTGCTCGGCGCGGACGCCCGCGACCTCCAGCGCCGGTTCGTGCCACTGCAACGTCGACATGCTCTGCAGCCCGCTCCCGGAGCTCAGCGAGTACTCGGTGACGAGCTCCCCGACGAAGTCCGCGACCACGAAGTCTTTCAGCGCGCACCAGCGCACCACGTCACGGGTGAGGTCGGCCTGGCTCCCGGTCAGCCAGGCCAGCTTGACCATGACCGACTGGGTGTGGACCGGAGTACCGGTCGCGCGGTGCAGCGCCGAAGCCGCGTCGTGGTCGGACCGGATCCGCGCCGCGACGTCGGCCGCACGGGTGTCCGCCCAGTTGAAGGCCGGCGTGGCCGGGGCACCGGACGAGTCGAGCCCGACCAGCGTGTGCATGGCGGTGCTGAACGACAGCCCGGCCACCTCGTGCCCGTGCTCCTTCGCCCATGCCACGCACTCGGCCAACGCCTCGATGGCGGCGTCCCGCACCTGCACGGCGTCTTGCGTCGCCTCACCGGACTCGTCGGTCCGCAGCGGGTAACCGCGCTCGGTCTGGTGCAGCACCCGAGCGTCGGTGCCAGCCGCGACGACCTTCGTCGCCGTGGTGCCGAGATCGATGCCGAGGACAACCGGGGCAGAGCTCATGCCCACAACCTATCCGCCGAACGCAGCAACGGATTCGCTCAGGGCACGCCCACGCCCCTCCGATGCCCGGACAACGCCAGGTCGAGGCGCCTGCGCACAGGTGCGGTCGAAGCGAGCAGACCGCCACCCCGCCAGGAGATGCGGTAAACGTCACCCACCATCCGGTGGCCGCGCGGGTCGGGAGCAAGGCGTCGGCGAGAACATCTCGAACCTCGTTTCGTGCAGTGACGCGAGCGATCTTCTTGAAGCGCCGCGAATTCGGCCGTGGTCGTCAGGTGGTCGGGGCAGGTGTTGGTGTTCATGGGTCCACTGTGGCGAACGGGGCGCGACGGTCTCAAGGAGAATTAGCCATGAACACACGTTCGAATGAATCTTGAATCTGTTGCGGCGCAACGAAAAGGCGCCTCCCTCCCGAAGCCGGGAGGAAGGCGCCCTGTCGAGCCGGGGGCTTACTTCGCGAGGGTTTCGGCGATCTCGTAGGTGTTGAGCGCCGCGCCCTTGCGGAGGTTGTCACCGCAGACGAAGAAGTCCAGCGTGTTCGGGAAGTCCAGCGCCTGGCGGACGCGGCCCACGTAGGTCGGGTCCTCGCCGACCACGCCGGCCGGGGTCGGGAACACGCCGTTGTCGTGGTCGTCCTGCAGGACGATCGTCGGCTGCGCCTCGAACAACCGGTGCGCCTGCGCCACGGTCACCTCGCGCTCGAAGGTGGCGTGCACCGCCAGCGAGTGCGTGGTCACCACCGGCACCCGGACGCAGGTCGCGGAGACCTTCAGGTCCGGGATGCCCAGGATCTTGCGGGACTCGTTGCGGACCTTGAGCTCCTCGGAGGTCCAGCCGTCGTCCTTGCGCGAACCGGCCCACGGCACCACGTTCAGCGCCAGCGGGGCCTTGAACGGCGTCTCCGCGGGCAGCCCGGCCGCGGCCAGCGCCTCGGCGACGTCACCGGCGCGCTCCCCGACGCCCTTGCCCGCCACCGCGGCGATCTCCGCCTGCAGCCGGTCGATGCCTTCCTGACCAGCACCGGAAGCGGCCTGGTAGGAGGAGACGACCAGCTCGCGCAGGCCGAACTCGCGGTGCAGCGCGCCCAGCGCCGCCATCATCGACAGCGTGGTGCAGTTCGGGTTGGCGATGATGCCCTTGGGGCGCTCGTTCACCTGCTCCGCGTTGACCTCGGGCACCACCAGCGGCACCTCGGGGTCCATCCGGAACGCACCGGAGTTGTCCACCGCGATCGCGCCGCGCTCGGCCGCCACCGGGGCCCACTGCGCGGAGACCTCGTCCGGCACGTCGAACAGCGCGATGTCCACGCCGTCGAACGCCTCCGGCGCGAGCTCCACCACGGTGTGCTCCCGGCCGCGCACGGTGATCTTCTTGCCCGCCGACCGCGCGGAGGCGATCAACCGGATCTCGCCCCACGGCACGGAGTCGCGGTTGTTGATGATGTCGATCATCACGGTGCCGACCGCGCCGGTCGCACCCACGATTGCCAGCGTCGGCGCCATCAGCGACCACTCCCCGCGTACACGACGGCCTCTTCATCGCCACCGAGCTCGAACGCCTCGTGCAGCGCGCGCACGGCGTCGTCGAGCTGGGTGTCCTGGATCAGCACCGAGATCCGGATCTCCGAGGTGTTGATGATGTCGATGTTCACCCCGGCGTTGGACAGCGCCTCGCAGAACGTCGCGGTGACGCCCGGGTGCGACCGCATCCCGGCGCCGACCAGCGAGACCTTGCCGACCTCGTCGTCGTAGACGACCTTGTAGAAGCCGACCTCCTCCTGGATCTTCTCCAGCTCGGCGACCGCCACCGCACCGTTGCTGCGCGCCACGGTGAAGGTGATGTCGGTGAGACCGGAGTCGGTGCTGGAGACGTTCTGCAGCACCATGTCGATGTCGATCTCGGCGTCGGCGACCACGCGGAAGATGCGGCCCGCGACGCCGGGGTTGTCGGGCACACCGCGCACGGTGACCTTCGCCTCGGACCGGTCGTGCGAGACACCGGTGATCATGGCCTGTTCCACGGAAAGATCCTCCACTGAGCCGGACACGGTCGTACCGGGCTTGGGCGAGTAAGAAGAGCGGACGTGCAGCGGGACGCCGTAGCGGCGCGCGTACTCCACCGCGCGCAGGTGCAGCACCTTCGCGCCGGTGGCCGCCATCTCCAGCATCTCCTCGTAGGTGATGTGCTCGAGGTGCTTGGCGTTGGGCACGATGCGCGGGTCGGCGGTGTAGATGCCGTCGACGTCGGTGTAGATCTCGCACACGTCGGCGTTCATGGCCGCGGCCACCGCGACCGCGGTGGTGTCCGAGCCGCCCCGGCCGAGCGTCGTGATGTCCTTGGTGTCCTGCGCCACACCCTGGAAACCGGCGACCAGGACGACCTGGCCCTGGTCCAGCGCCTCCTGCACGCGTCCGGGCGTGACGTCGATGATCCGGGCGTTCTGATGCGCCGAGGTGGTGATCACCCCGGCCTGCGACCCGGAGAACGAGCGGGCTTCCGCACCGAGCGACTCGATGGCCATCGCGACCAGCGCGTTGGAGATCCTCTCCCCGGCGGTCAGCAGCATGTCGAGTTCGCGCTCCGGTGGAGCTGGGTTGACCTGTTTGGCGAGGTCGAGCAGCTCGTCAGTGGTGTCTCCCATCGCCGAGCACACGACCACGACGTCGTTGCCCGCCTTGCGGGTCTCGACGATGCGTTCGGCGACCCGTTTGATGCGATCGGCACTCTCAAGCGAGGATCCGCCGTACTTCTGGACGACGAGCGCCACGTGAAACAAACCTCCTCGACCGCTGCGGTCGCCCCGGGCACGGGTTGTCCCCGCACTGACACCGGTGGACGAAGAGCGCCAACGCGCCGCGGGCGCGCAGGTTGCCCCAGCGACCGAGCAGTCGGCAGCGTCGGCCGCTACCGGCCGAAACGGCCTTCTACCAGGTCGCTCCGCTGCCGGACTAGCCTACCGAACCGACACCGCCCGACCCCAGCCCCAGCGGCCGCCACTACCCTGTGAGACTCGATTGTCGACAAGCGCGGAGGACTGGGTTGCCCACCACTCCAGGTGCGATCGAGCCGCCCATGGGAAATCTCGGAAACAGCCCCGCTACCCAGCGGAAACAATCCCGAGGCACAGCGCTGGACCGGCTGTTGGACGGCTCGCCGCAACGGCGTCGGCTGATCGTCGCCGTCGCGCCGGCTGTGGTTTACCTCGCAATCCGTCTGGTCGGCCTGCTGGTGCTCGCCTGGCTGTCCGCGGCCAACGACGAAGCGATCCTGGACAACCTGCGCGCCTGGGACGGGCAGTGGTACCTGGAGATCGCCCAGAACGGCTACGGCGGCGTGGACCCGAGCATGGTCGACGGCTTCGGGAACCGGTATCCGGAGACGCCGCTGGCCTTCTTCCCCGGCTACCCGCTGCTGATCATGGCGTTCGCGCTGATCCCGGGCGTCAGCGCGACCGGCGGCGCGATCACCGCGAGCCTGGCCTGCGGGGTGGCCGCCGCCTACGGGCTGGCGCGGCTGGGCCGCCGGATCGGCGGTTCCGAGGGCGTCGGGCTGCTGCTGGTGGTGCTGTTCGCCGCGGCGCCGATGTCGGTGGTGCTGTCGATGGCCTACTCGGAGGCGCTGTTCTGCGCGCTGGCGATCTGGGCGCTGATCGGGGTCATCGAGCGGAACTGGCTGCTGGCCGGGCTGTGCTGCGCGGCCGCGGGCCTGGTCCGGCCGACCGCCGCGGCGCTGATCGGCGTGATCGGGCTCGCCGCGCTGGTCGCCGTCGTGCAGCGGAAGGACACCTGGCGCCCGTGGCTGGCGATGCTGCTCGCGCCCAGCGGGATGCTGCTCTACATCGGCTGGGTGGGCGTCCAGACCGGCAACCCGACCGGCTACTTCGCCCTCCAGCAGCGCGGCTGGTCGTCGCAGTTCGACGGCGGTGTCGCCACCGGTCAGTTCCTGCTGGAGTCGCTGACCACGGAGAAGTCGGTCTTCGAGACGTTCACGACGTGGGTCGTGCTGGCCGCGCTGGTGCTGATGGTGCTCTGCCTGCGGCAGCGGATGCCGTGGCCGCTGCTGGTGTTCGCCGCCGCGGTGCTGGTGCTGGACCTGGGCTCGGACGGCTTGATGTACTCGAAGGTGCGCCTGATGCTGCCGGCGTTCCCGCTGCTCATCCCGGTGGCGATCGGGTTGGCGCGGCGCCGGACGACCACGGCGGTGACGACCGCGGTGCTGCTGGTGTTCTTCGGCTCGTGGTTCGGCGCCTACTCGCTGACGGCCTGGCAGTACGCGATCTGAGCCTGCGGTGGACAGCGGCGGGCGCGGTCGACAGACTCGCTGGGCGACGACCTGGGAGGTGGCCCGTGACCGCTGAGGACTACACGGTCGAGGTTCCGGCGAGCAAGCCCGCGCAGACGTCCGTGCCGGTGCACCCGCTGCTGGCGGAGCGCTGGAGCCCGCGCGCGATGGATCCGTCGACGGAGTTGAGCGACGAGCAGTTCACCGCGCTGTTCGAGGCGGCCCGGTGGGCGCCGTCGTGGGGCAACACCCAGCCCGCGCGCTACATCGCGGCGCGGCGCGGCGAGTCCGCCTTCGACCGCATCCACGGCACGCTGTCGCGCGGCAACAAGGGCTGGACCAGCAACGCCGCCGCACTGGCGATCGGCGTGGCGCAGCTGATCGACGAGGACGGCGAGCCGCTGCCCTACGGCGAGTACGGCGTGGCGCTGGCGACGGAGAACCTCGTGCTGCAGGCCGTCGCCGAGGGCCTCCACGGGCACCAGATGGCCGGGTTCGACCGGGACGCGGTGCGCGCGGAGTTCGGCGTCCCGGCCGAGTTCGAGCCGGTCGTGGCCGTCGCGGTCGGCGGCCTGGGAACGTTGGCGGGCATGCCCGAGCGGCTGCAGGAGAAGGAGCTCCGCCCCCGCATCCGCAAGCCCCTGGCGGAGCTGGTCTTCACCGACTGGGGCCAGCCGCGGTTCTGAGCCCGCGAGCAGCGCCAGTGCTGCGCGTCAGCGCGGGGCTTGCGGCGTGATCAGGCCGGTTTCGTAGGCCGCGATCACGAGTTGCGCCCGGTCCCGGGCGTGCAGCTTGGCGAGCAGGCGACCGATGTGGGTCTTCACCGTCGGCATCGTCAGGTGCAGGCGTTCGGTCAGTTCGGCGTTGGACAAGCCGCGGGCCACCAGCGCGAGCACTTCCAGCTCCCGGCCGGTCAGCGAGCTCAGGGCGCGGTCCGGGATCGCGGGCGGCTTCGGGCTCCGGGCGAACTCCTCGATCAGCCGCCGGGTCACCGACGGCGCCAGCAGCCCGTCGCCCGCCGCCACCACCCGGATCGCGGCGAGCAGGTCGGCGGGCGGGGTGTCCTTGAGCAGGAACCCGCTGGCCCCGGCGCGCAGCGCGGCGTACACGTACTCGTCGAGGTCGAACGTGGTGAGGATCAGCACCCGCACGCCGGGCAGTTCGGGATCGCCGCAGATCCGCCGGGTCGCCTCGATGCCGTCGACATCGGGCATCCGGACGTCCATCAGCACCACGTCCGGCCGTTCCCGACGCGCGGCCGCGACGGCTTCGCCGCCGGTGGCGGCCTCCCCGACGGCCGACAGGTCGGCAGCGGTGTCCACGAGCAGCCGGAAGCTGCCGCGCACCAGGGCCTGGTCGTCCACGACCAGCACGCGGACGCTCACCCGCGTTCTCCCCTCTCGCAAGGCAGCCGGGCGGAGACGCCGAATCCGCCGCCGGGCAGCGGTCCGGCGGTGAACTCGCCGCCGTACATCATCACCCGCTCCCGCATCCCCACCAGCCCGTGCCCGCCACCGGACCGGGCCGGTCGCGTCCCGTCGTCCACGACCTGCACGCCGACGGATTCCTCGCCGGCATCGACGCGAACGGCGCAGTTCGCCGGAGCGGCGTGCTTGACGACGTTGGTGAGCGATTCCTGCACGATCCGGTAGACCGCCAGCGCAACGCCGGGCGGCGGATTCCCGGTCCCGGTGATCTCCAGGTCGACGGCCACTCCGGCGTCGATCGTGCGATCGACGAGCCCGCGCAGCGCCGCGAGGTCCGGAACCGGTTGGCGGGGCAGCGGTTCGGCGGGCGCGGAGCGGAGCACGCCGAGCATGCCGCGCATCTCCAGCAGCGCGCTGCGACTGGTGCTCTCGATGCTGCGCAGCGCTTCCCGGGCCTCGGCGGGCCGCTGCTCGGCGATGTGGTTGGCGACGCCCGCCTGCACCGCGATGAGGCTCAGGTTGTGCGAGACGATGTCGTGCAGTTCCCGAGCGATCCGCAGCCGTTCCTCGGCTCGGATGCGCTGCGTCTCGCGTTCGGCGGCGGCGTCGCGCTGCCGGAAGTGCGCACCGGCGGCCCAGGCGCCACCGGACAGCAGCCAGAAGAGGCCGACCAGACCGGCTGAATCGGCGATGCTGCCGGAAGGCGTGAGGAACGCCTCTCCCACGACGAGTCCGATCGCGCCCGCGAGCAGCGCGATGAGCGCTGCGGGCAACGCGCGCCGCGGCGGCTCGTACCGTCCCACGGCGTGCAGAGCGAGGGCCGTGGCGATGTAGGGCTCGCGGGTGATGTCGAGCAACGTCGCCGACGCGGAAGCCACCACCACGACCGCGAGCACCGGCAACGGCCGTCTTCGGCGGGCGGCTACCGGCAGGCCGACCGCCGCCGCGACCACCCAGCCGAGCCATGCCGGGCCGCCGAAGACCGGCAGCCCGTCGGTGGCCTCCAGCATCGCGAACGAGACGTATGCGGCGGTGATCGCCACGCCCGCAGCGGCATCGACTAGGACGAGGCGATCGGCGAGCACATCGCGACACTAATCGCGCCGCCGACGGTGGTCATCGGACCGAGGCAGGCGCGTTCCCGCGACAGGTCATACCCGGGTACGACGTGGGAGTCCGTACCTCGGCCCGATGCCCGGGCGGGCCCGGCGGCCGAGAGTTCACGGCATGACGCACACTCGCTTCCCCGGCGGGCTCGCACTGGTTCTCGGCCCGCTGTTCATGCTGGCCGGAGCTCTGCTTCGAGCCGGGCACGACTTCTTCTTCCCGGACCAGCTCGCGGCCTTCGCCGCCGAACCGGTGCTGATCCAGTTCGCCTACGGCGCGTTCCTGATCGGCGACGTGGTGCTGTGGCCGGGTGTCGTGCTGCTGGCGGTGCGGATCGGCGAAACCCGTCCCGGCTGGGCGCTGTGGGGCGGGATGCTGACCGTTTTCGGGCTTTTCGCCCGCGCGTTCCACGCCGGCGTCGACCACCTGGCCTTCCAGCTGGTGGACCTGCGGGGCGTGGCTTCCGCGACGAGCCTGGTGAGCGACGCCTACGGCGCCTACCACGTGATGAGCGCGCTGAACCCGGCGATCATGGCCGGGTGGGTGGTGCTGGCGTTCGGCGCGTGGCGGGCCGGGGTGCTCGGGCCGTTCCGGGCGGTGGCGCTGGGTCTGATGGCAGCGCTGCCGATCGGTGTCCTCAAGGGAACCACCGCGATGTCGGTGGTCGCGCTGGCCGGGCTCGCGGTGGCCCTGGTGTCGCTGGGACACCAGGAGCTGCGCGCCGCGCCCCGCCCGCCGGCCCGGCGAATCGCCCTCACCGCAGCGGCGATCGCCGCGATGGCATTCGTCGGAACGCTCGGCTGATGCCGAACCGCTCGTGAGCGTTTTGGGGCGCTATGACGCCCCAAAACGCTCACGGTCTCTGATGACCCGAGCGCTAGTGGTCGCGCAGGCGGCGCAGGGCGAGCAGGCCGCCGATACCGGGGATGAGTGCGAGCCAGCGGGCCGCGGGCGGCGCCGGGACCAGGAACGTGGCCGCGATGACGACCAGGTAGGCCATCCCGTGCAGCGGGCCGACCAGCGACGACACCCCGTCGATGTGCACCGTGAACAGGTTGATCAGCAGCAGCGCCAGGGATGCGGCCTCGGCCGCGGCGGAGATCCGGAGGGTGCGCACTCAGGCTCCCGTGGTCGAGCCGGGGCGGACGATCATGAGGACCACGACGATCGCCCAGAGCACGTTGAAGACACCGGTGATCATGGCCAGCCGGCCCACCGCGCCGAGCATCTCGCGCGGCTCGTCGAGCAGCCGGCGCTGGGCGGGCAGGATCACCAGGGCGAGGATCGCGGCGGCGACGGCGGTGAGCGCGATCGACACCAGCAGCCAGGCGTCGGTCAGCACGCCGAGCTGGGCGCCGGTGGCGACGCCGAACACCGGGACGGCGATCCCGAACACCGCGTAGCCGCGGCAGATCCGGTGCAGCACCGCGGCGATCGCGGCGGAACGCTCCTGGTCGTCGACGGCTTGGCGGGCGAAGCGGGGGAACATCGAGGCGGCGACGGCGATCGGCCCGACCGCCAGGATCGCCGCGATCACGTGCATCGACAGCAGCAGCTTGGTCACGCTGGCCCCTCTCGGCTCTATATGTTGCCTGCCAACATATACGCAGCCGATGGTCGATGTGTAGGCTCTCGACTTATGAGGGCTGATGCGGTGCGAGGGCACCTGGACGGGCTGCTGCTCGCGGTGCTCGAATCCGGCCCGCTGCACGGCTACGCGATCATCACCGCTGTGCAGCGCCGCAGCGGCGGTGCGCTGGCGCTGCGCACGGGCACGATCTACCCGGCGCTGAACCGGCTGGAGCGCCTCGGGTTCCTGCGCAGCACCTGGCAGTCCATCGGCGAGCGACGACGGCGCTGCTACGAGCTCACCGACTCCGGTCGCCGCGGTCTGGACACCGAGCGCAGCGCGTGGGACGAGTTCACCAGCGCGATCGGTTCGGTGCTCAACCCCGGGCGCGCCATATGAGCGATCCCGTCGAGCACTACGTCGCAGACCTCGCAGCAACGCTTCGCGGACCGGCCCGGGCCAAGGCCCGGATGGTCGACGAGATCCGCGACGGCCTCGCCGAGACCATCGCCGCCCACTCCGACCACGGCCTGCCGCACGAGCAGGCCGTCGAGCGCGCGCTGCGCGAGTTCGGCACCGTCGAGGAGCTCGTGCCCAGCTGCCAGCAGGAACTGACCATCGCGCAGACCCGGCTCACCGCGGCCAAGCTCGTCATCGTGGTCGGATTCCTGATCGCCTGCGGCCACGTGGTCTGGACGGTCGGCGGCTGGCAGCTCCCGGCAGCGGCGCAGATCATGATCGGCATCGCGGCGACGGCGGCCACGCTCGCCGCGGCGGCCTTCGCCGCGACCGGGTTCCTCACCCGCTGGGTTCCGGCGCCGGAAGGCCTGCCGACCCTGGTGGGCTGGGCGAGCAGCACGGCCAGCGTCGCGATGCCGTTCGCGGCGCTCGCGCTGGCCACGACCTCACCGCTGGACAGCACGTGGCCGTCGATCGCGCTCACGGCGGTGGTCGCGGTCGGATCGCACGTGGTGCTGGCGGCATCGGCCCGCACCTGCCGCGAATGCGCCCGGCTCCCGGTCGAAGAACCCAGCTGATCGATCACGGCGGACTGCGGATCGGGTTTCGCGCGAATCGCCACAGCTCACCCACCTGACCGGGTGCGACCGGCGATGGCTCAGAGCGCAGCGCTGGTCGCGGCCTTGGTGCAGCGGCGGGCCAGGCGGGCGAAGGCTTCTTTGAGCTCTGGTGGGCCGATCACCTCGATGTCCGCGTCGAATCTGGTGATGGTGGCCGCCAGGCCTGGCCAGGACCAGGAACCCAGGACGAGGCGGCAGCGGTTCGGGCCGAGCTCCTCCACCACCCCGTCCCTGGTGAAGCGGGAGACCGCGGCCGCCGGGAGGTCGAGGATCACTTCGCCGCGACAGGGCCAGGTTCCGGTGCCGTCGGCTCCTTTGAAGCGGTTGATGACGAATGCCGCGACGTCTCCGCCGGGCACTTCTCGCGGCGTGAAGCGGGGGCCGGTCGGGATGCGCGGGGTGATCCGGTCCGCGCGGAAGGTGCGCCAGTCGTCGCGTTCGAGGTCCCAGGCGACGAGGTACCAGCGCCTGGCCCAGGTGACGAGGTGGTGGGGTTCCACCCGGCGCGGCTCTCCCGAGGCGTAGTCGAAGCGCAGGATCTCGCGGGCGCGGACGGCGGCTCCGAGCGCGAGCAGGACGTTGCTGTCGACCTGCGGGATCGAGCTGGGAACGGCCGTCACCTGGAGCGCGTCGATGCGGGTGCGAAGGCGCGCGGGCATGACCTGCCGGACGGTGTTCAGCGCGCGCACGGCGGCTTCGTCGATGCCGGCTCCGCTGGTGGTGGCGATCTGGAGCGCGATGGCCAGCGCCACGGCCTGCTCGTCGTCGAACAGCAGCGGCGGCAGCTCGGCGCCGGGTTCGAGCCGGTACCCGCCGTCGGGGCCCTTGGCGGCCGCGATGGGGTAGCCGAGTTCGCGCAGCCGGTCGACATCGCGGCGCACGGTGCGCTGGCTGACCTCCAGCCGCTCGGCCAGCACCGCGCCCGGCCAGTCCCGGCGGGCTTGGAGCAGCGAGAGCAACGCGAGCAGTCGCGCCGATGTCTTCGGCATGTCTTCCATACTGCCCGTAGAAGAGGACACACCCTGTCCTCTTCGCCTGAAATGGTCGTGCCATGAACAACCTCGACGCCGAGCGCACCGCGCTGGTCACCATGCTCACCACCGTCCGATCCACCCTGACCGACACCGTTCGCGGGCTCAGCGATGACCAGCTCGGCGAGCGGCCGACGGTCAGCGAGCTGTGCCTGGGCGGTGTCATCAAGCACGTCGCAGCCGTGGAGGAGATGTGGCTGCGCTTCGCCGTCGAAGGCCCGTCCGCGATGAGCTACGCGCTGCCCGACGGTGTGACCTGGGCGGACATCGCCGCCGGCACCGCGCGCGAGTTCCCGCAGTGGATGATCGACCACCAGAACAACTTCAAGATGCTGCCCGGCGACACGCTGGCCTCGATCGTCGAGCGCTACGAGAAGGTCGCCGCTCGCAGCGAGGAGATCATCGCCGACATCGACTTGTCGACGTCGCACCCGCTGCCGGAAGCGCCGTGGCACGAGCCCGGTGCGGCGTGGAGCGTGCGCCAGGTGCTGTTGCACGTCATCGTCGAAACCGCCCAGCACGCCGGGCACGCCGACATCCTGCGCGAGACGATCGACGGCCGCAAGGCGTTCTGAACGGGAGAAACCGCTCCATGACAGTCCTCGACGCCCGCGCGCTCAACCGCGCGACGCTCGCCCGGCAGCTGCTGCTCGACCACTCCGATGCGACGGCGATCGACGCGGTTTCGCACTTGTGCGGCCTGCAAGCGCAGGAACCGCAGGAGCCGTTCGTCGGACTCTGGTCGCGGCTGCGCGCGTTCGACCCGGCACAGCTCTCGGAGCTGCTGGTCGAGCGGCGCGTGGTGCGGCTGCACCTGATGCGGCGCACCGTTCACCTCGTCACCGCCGACGACGCCGTGGCCTGGCGGGCCCGCCACGATGCCATGCTGCGCCAACGGGTTCTCGGCGTTTACCGCGACGATCTGGCCGGGATCGACCTGGCGGAACTCACCGCCGCGGGCCTCGAGGTCATGGCCGACGGCGAGCCGCGTTCGATGCCGGAGATCGCGCGCGAACTCGCCGACCGCTGGCCGGATGCGGGAACGCGGGCGTTGGGCGAGATGCTGTTCGCCGCCCTCATCCCGGTGGTGCAGCTGCCACCGCGAGGGCTGTGGCGGCAGAAGGGCGGAGTCCGCAACGCGCTGCTGTCTTCCTGGCTGGGCCGCGAAATCGACCCGCCGTCCGCGAACGGTGCCGACCCGGTCGGTGAGGAGCTGGTGCGGCGCTACCTCGCGGCGTTCGGGCCCGCGACCTCCACCGACCTGCGCACTTGGTGCGGCTTGGCCGGACTGCCGCGCGCGGTGGCCGCGATCCGGGAGGAGCTCGTCTCCTTCCGCGACGAGCGGGGCCGAGAACTGCTGGATCTCCCCGACGCCCCGCGCCCCGATCCTGGCACTCCCGCGCCGGTGCGGTTCCTGCCCGCGTTCGACAACGCGATCCTCGGCTACCACGACCGGAGCCGGATCATCGACGACGAGCACCGCGGCCTGTCGGTCGCCGGTGAACGCGTCGTCCTGGTCGACGGCAGGGTCGCCGCGACCTGGACCGTCGACGACGGGACAGTGCAGGTCAGCCCGCTGCGCGCGCTTTCCCGGACCGATCGCACCGAAGTCGTCGACCAAGGCCGGGAACTCGCGGCCTTCCTCTCCGACGGCGAGAGCGACCGCGTCACCATCGCGGCGTAAGGGCGATCAGTCCAGGAAAGCTTGGGTCCGTTGCGGGGTGGCCGGTCGGTGCACGGGGAGGGGAGGTGCACCGACCGGCCGGGGCGGGCCGATGCCATCGGTCGGGGGCAATCGGCATCGGCCCGGGCTTCAGAGGCCTTGGAGGAGCTGGTGGATCCGGCGTTGGACCTCGATCGATGGGCCTGGTTCCGGGCTTGGTGGAGCTGGTTCGCGGAGGCGGTGGCGGCCGGTTCGCTCGCGTTGTCGCCGCTCGGCTTCGGCTTCTTCGATGAGTTGCCACACCGTCAGCGCGCCTTCACCGCCACCGGCGTGCTGCGGGCGGTAGGTGCACCAGGTCAAGGTGATCAGGATCAGGGCTGTCGTGGAGACGGCAGCGAGATACGGGAGGGCGCTGAGCATTCTGTTCCTTCCGAGAGGGCTTTTTCCTTCAGCAGCACGGCGAGTTCGTCCAGCGCGTCGGCGGTGTCGGTGAGTTCTCCGGCGTCGAACCGGCCGCCGACGATGCGGTAGGCCAGGTCGTCGAGCAGCCACTGCGCCCGCCGGAGCAGCACGGCAAGCGCGACCGCTTCTGCGCTCATGGCAAGGCTTTTCGAGTGGTGGCGGACCTCGGAGCGGGTGCCGAGCCGGTGATCCGGTGCGCCTCGGCGTTGCATGCGCTGCAGGTGGACCACAGCCACCCGAACTCGGAGTTGTCCGCCAGCAACTCCTTCCCGCACAACGTGGTCACCTCCATCCCGGTCGGATAACCACCGCCAGGCCGGGAATCCGGACTCGCGTGCCGCTCACCTTCCCCAGGAACCCAGTGGAACGGATGCATCGATGCCGCCTCTCTGGCTCGAAGCCGAACTTCCTCGGTGTCTGTAGCCAGAGTGCCCGTCTAGTAGACACCTGATCAATTACACGATCAGGCGAAGTGCCTGGTAAGCCGAGCTGCCTACGATGTGTCTCGTGCCTGTAGACACCAATGGCGTGACACCACGCGCTCGCGCGCTTGCCGCTGCAATCCGCTCTGTACGGGAGCAATCCGGCATCAGCGGACGCGAGTTGAGCAGACGACTTGGCCTGAGCCATGGAACGGTGTCGCACTGGGAAACCGGGCGTCGGGTCCCAACGCCGGAAGACGTGGCCTCACTGCTGACCGCTGCCGGAGTCACCGGCAAGGAGAAGCAGCGATTGATCGAGCTAGCGCGGCACGCCAGTGAACCGAACTGGCTTACCGTTGGCATGCCAGGGATTCCGCACCAGCTCGCTGGCGCTGTGGAGTGCGAGCGGTCAGCGTCATCGATCGTTGAGTGGGCACCGTTGGGACTTCCTGGGCTACTGCAAACGCCCGACTATGCAAGGACTATTTCTGTAGCTGCAGGGATTTCACCGCAGGACGTTGAACAACGCGTGACTCTGCGCATAGCGCGCCGAGAAGTAATCACACGCAGAGATCCTGTCACGTTCACCGCACTGATCGGCGAAGACGCTCTTCGCGATCAGATCGGATCTCCTGAAACCATGACCGAGCAGCTCAACTACCTGCTTGAACTTGGCGCCCGCGACAACATCACCCTGTACGTGGTGCCACCCAGGATCGGTTGGCATCCTGGACTTAGCGGGCCCTTCGTTCTCTACGAGTTTCCAGACGCTCCGTCGGTGGTCCACTTCGAGCATTACAGCTCCGGAGCGTTCGTCCCTGACATTGATGACGTACAGGCGTACAGAGAAGCTGTGGATAGCATCCGCAAGGTTTCTCTAAGCCCAGCTGCAACAGCAAAGCGCATCATGAAGATCATCGACGAGACGGAGCACACACGATGAACTCCTTTTCCTGGCGAAAGTCCAGCTACAGCCAGCCGAACGGCAACTGCGTTGAGGTTGGGTCGTTATCCGGTGGGGCTGCTGTTCGGGATACCAAGGACCGGGACGGCGGGTACTTCGTGACCACGCCCGCGCAGTGGTCGTCGTTCGTCTCCGCCATCAAGCACGGGCGCTTCGAGCGCTGACGTCCCGTTTCAGGCCCGTGAGTGTTTTGGGGTGCTATGACGCCCCAAAACACTCACGGGTTTGAAAGGCGCAGCCGGGGGCCTTCGCCGGGGGGCGCTCCCCGGCGGCCCGAACTATCGCCTACCAAGGCGTTTCGCCTGGTCGGTGAGGTAGCGGCGTTCGGGTGCGCTGGTCGTGCGGCGGGCCGCTTCGCGGTACGTCTCCGCTGCCGCTTCGTCCTGGCCGAGCCGTTCGAGCAGGTGGGCGCGGGTGGCCAGGAGGCGGTGGTGGCGGGCCGTGCGCTTGTCCGATTCCAGGGTTTCCAGGAGTTCGAGCGCCGTTGCCGGGCCGTGGACTTCGGCGACCGCGACCGCTCGGTTGAGGGTGACCACCGGGTTCGGGCCGAACTGCTCCAGGATATCGTACAGGGCCAGGATCTGCGGCCAGTCCGTGCTCGCCGCGTCCGCCGCTTCGTCGTGCACCGCCGCGATCGCTGCTTGCAGCTGGTACGGGCCCGGTCGGCCGCGCGGGAGGGTCCGGCTGATCAGGTCGATTCCCTCGGCGATCAGCTCGTGGTTCCAGGCGGCGCGGTCCTGCTCCGCCAGGGGGATCAGTTCGCCGTGCGGGCCGGTCCGGGCCGGTCGGCGGGCGTCCGTCAGCAGCATCAGGGCCAGCAGACCTGCGGTTTCGGCGTCGTCGGGCACCAGGCGGTGCAGCATGCGGGTGAGGCGGATCGCTTCGGTGGACAGCTCCGGGGCCGTCAGGTCAGCACCGCCCGTGGCCGTGTAGCCCTCGTTGAAGATCAGGTACAGCACGTGCCGCACCTCGGCCAGCCGCTCCTCGCGTTGCTCCTCGGGCATCGCGAGCGCCAAGCCCCTGATGCTCTGCTTCGCACGGCTGATGCGCTGCGCCATCGTCGCTTCGGGCACCAGGAACGCGGCAGCGATCTGGGCCGTGGTCAGGCCGCCGACCGCGCGCAAGGTCAGCGCGATCTTGCTGGGCCCGGACAGAACCGGGTGGCAGCACAGGAACAGCAGCGCCAGCGAATCGTCCTGGTCGGCTTCGGGTGTGGCATCGCTGACCAGCGCGGATTGCGGCGTGGCGAGGGCGTCCTCGCGGCGTCGTCGTGCTGTGTCGCTGCGGATCTGGTCGACGAGCTTGCGGGACGCCACGGTGACGAGCCAGCCGCGCGGGTTCTCCGGCACGCCCGCGTCCGGCCATTGGAGAGCGGCTGCGATCAGCGCCTCCTGCACGGCGTCCTCGCACAGGTCGAAGACGCCGTACCGGCGGACGAGCGCGGTGAGGACCTGCGGCGCCAGCTCGCGCAGCAGGTCCTCAACGCTCACATGTCCCCCGCGGCTTCGTGCAGCACCGGCCACAGCTCGATCGGCTGGTCGTCGGCGAACGGCATTTCCGCCACGATCTGCTGCGCTCGCTCCAGGCTCTCGCAGTCGAGCAAGTAGAAGCTGGCCAGGTACTCCTTGGTCTCCAGGTAAGGGCCGTCGGTGACCGCCGGAGCGCCGTCGACGCGGCGGACGAGCTGGGCGTTGGCCGCATCCGCCAGCCCGTAGGCGCCGAGCAGCTCGCCCGTCTCGCGGTACCTGGTGTTGAAGGCATCCTGCTTGGCGATCGCCTCCGGCCACTTCTCCGCCGGGTAGGAGTCCCACTTCTCCTGGTTGCCGTAGATCATCGCGACGTACTTCATGCCGGGTGTCCTCCCCGTCCCGCGCGCCCCGCCGGCGCGCTCTCACCCATCAGTCGGAGCGCGGACGCCCTCCTCTACATCTCCGGGACACTTTTCCAGATTTCTTCCGGCATGACGGCTGACCAGGGACGACTACGAGTCGAAGGTGTAGACGAGGGTCAGGACGCCGTGGGCCGCTTCGGTGGCGTGGCCGGAGAGCCCGGCGAGACCAGCCGTGCCCGAGTGCGGGACCACGGTGCCGAACGTGCTCTGGTCGTCACCGTCGGCCAGGCCTCCGTGCTGGATCACGAAGGTGCCCTGCTTGCCTTCCAACGTCGCCTCGATGCGCTCGGAAGCGACGTAGCCCGCACCCGCGGCGCCCTGCGCGGTGAGCACTTCGGCAACGCCGGTTCCTCGCAGCGCACCTCGGTAGGTCTTGCGGATCACGATCCTGGTCAGCTTCGGGCCTTCGCTCGGTTCCTCGTAGGGAACCTCGTCCCAGCTGTCGATCTCGAACTCGGCCTGGACGGTGGTCGTGGTGTCGTTCAACGTCGCTTCCTTCAGCTGGTGATTCGGGCGAGCGCGCCGTGTTCCAGGGCGGTCCACAGCGCTCCGTCGGGGCCGAGGGCGATGCCGTGCGGCTCGCTGGCCGGGGTGGGCAGGTCGTGGGTGGTGATCGCGCCTTCGGTGGTGATGGAGCCGACGCGGTTGCCGCCCCACTCGGTGAACCACAGCGCGTCGCCGGCCGGGGTGATGGCGTGCGGGCGGGCGGTCCGATCGGGCAGCGGGAACTCGGTCACCTCGCCATCGACGGTGATGCGCCCGATCTGACCTGCGGCGATCTCGACGAACCACAGCGCGCCGTCCGGTCCTGCGGTGATGCCGACCGGGGCGGCCGCCTCGGTGGGGAGCGGGTGGACGACGACCTCGCCGTCCATGGCGATCCGGCCGATCGCGTTGGCCTGGTTCAGGGTGAACCACATGGCGTCGTCCGGGCCCGCGGTGATCGCGGACGGGAACGCGCCTGCCGACGGGAATCCGGTCACCTCCCCGTCGGTGGTGATCCGGCCGATGCGGTCGGCGGTGGTCTCGGTGAACCACAGCGCACCGTCGGGCCCTGCGGCGATGCCGTACGGCCCGCACTCCGGCAGCGGGAACTCGGTGATGTCACCAGCGGTGGTGATCCGGCCGATCCGGTGGCCCTTGTACTCGGTGAACCACAGCGCGCCGTCCGGGCCGGGGGCGATGATCGTCGGGCCGGACGCGGGATCGAGCTCGTAGTTGGTCGGCTGCTCACCGGGCACCAGCCGGCCAATGTGTCCACTTTGGACCAAAGTGAACCACAGCGCGCCGTCCGGGCCGGTGGTGAGGGCGTACGGGCCGCTTCCGGGCACGGTGTGTTCCTGAATCATCGGATCCCTTCCGCGATGCGGGCGATGTCGGCCGGAGTTCCGGCCATGATGGTGCGAGCGTGCTCGGTGACCAACTCGACGGGCCAGTCCCACCAGGCCGCGCTCCGCAGCAGGTCGACGTCAGCGTCGTCGAAGCGCTGCCGGATCGGCCGCGCCGGGTTGCCGCCGACGATCGCGTACGGCGGCACGTCGGCGGTGACCACCGCTCCCGCCGCGATGATGGCGCCGTCCCCGATCGTCACGCCGGGCATGACGGTGGCGCGGTAGCCGAACCAGACGTCGTTGCCGATCACCGTGTCGCCCCGGCTGGGCATGCCGGTGACGATGTCGAGCGTCTTCTCCGCCCACTCGCCGCCGAACATCGTGAACGGATAGGTGGACACGCCCATCGTCGGGTGCTCGGCACCTGCCATCAGGAACCGGGTTTCCGCGGCGATCGCGCAGTACTTGCCGATGACCAGGCGTTCCGGCCCGTAGGCGTAGAGCACGTTGCGGTGCTCGAACTCGGTCGCTGCGTCCGGGTCGTCGTAGTAGGTGTAGTCGCCCACCACGATCTGCGGTGCGCTGATCAGCGGTTTCAGGAACACCACGCGCTCGTGGGCGGGCAGCGGGTGTCGGGTCATCGGGTCGGGTGTCACCGTCGAGCTCCTGGTGGTGGGGTGTGGTCGAGGAAGCCGTAGACGCGGCGCAAGCGGGCCTGCTCGGTGATCAGCACGGCGAGGCCGATGATCACCGGTGGGCCGTCCGGCGGCGCGAGTTCCCAGGTCAGGCGCGCCACGTGGTGGTGGCTGTCGACGCTTCCGGCCAGCCGGTACACCAGGCCGGGGAACTGCTGCTGAGCTGTGGCCACCACGTCGTCGATCGCGGCGCGACCGTCGGCCGTCGCGATCGGGTCGACGTAGCCGGCGTCCTCGGTCCACAGCTCGTCGATGAGCGCACGGCGCCTGGCCGGATCGCGCTCGTTCCAGGTGGCCAGGTACCTCCTGGCCAGTTCATCGGGCATGGCGCTCACGCTATGGCCGCCGGCGAGCTGCGGAATCTGTCACAGCCAGGCAATCTGCTCCGTTCGGCTTAAGTACTGTCGCCAGGTGTTGCACGGACGAGGTGCCGAGATATCGGTCATCGACCGGTTGCTGGCGGACTGCCGGACCGGTCGCAGCGGAAGTCTGCTGATCACCGGCGAGCCCGGCATCGGCAAGACCGCGCTGCTGGAGCACGCGGCGACGGCCGACGGGCTGCGGATCGTGCGCAGCACCGGGATCGAGTCCGAGGCGCACCTGCCGTTCGCGGGCCTGCACCTGCTGCTGCGGCCCGCTCTCGACCGGATCGATGCCCTCCCCGCGCCGCAGGCACGCGCCCTGCGCGGCGCTTTCGGCCTCACCCCGGCCGAGCCCGGCGACCGCATGCTCGTCGGCCTCGCGGTCCTCTCGCTGCTCGCCGAGTTCGCCGACGGCGGGCCCGTCCTGTGCCTGGTCGACGACGCGCAATGGCTGGACCGGGCCTCGTCCGAAGCCCTGCTGTTCGCCGCGCGGCGGCTCGACGCCGAGGGCATCGCGCTGATCATCGCGGCGCGAGAGGGCTTCGCCGCGCCCGGGCTCGATCAGCTGCCGCTGACCGGGATCGACGCGCCCGCCGCCGCCGAACTGCTGGCCGAGCACGCTGCTCTGTCCCCCACCGACCGGTACCGGGTGCTGGCCGAGGCGCGGGGCAATCCGCTCGCGCTCCTGGAACTTCCGGCCGCTCTCGCCGCGCACGAACCCAGCACCGTCGGTTCGCTGCCCATGCCCGCCACCGTCCAGGCGGCGTTCCTCGACCAGGTGCGGCAGCTTCCCGAGGCCAGCCAGCACGTGCTGCTCGTCTCGGCGGCCGAAGACACCGGTGATCGCGGCGTCGTCCTGCGCGCGGCCGCCGCGCTCGGTTGCCGACCAGCGGATCTGGTGCCCGCGGAAACGGCCGGGTTGATCCGGGTGGACAACCACACCGTGCGGTTCCGCCATCCCCTGGTGCGATCCGCCGTCTACCAGGCGGCGCCGGTCAGCCTCCGGCTCGTCGTGCACACCGCTCTCGCCGACGCCCTCGACCAGCCCGACGACGCCGACCGGCGCGCCTGGCACCGCGCCGTGGTGGCCACCGGACCCGACGAGCAGGTGGCCGCGGAACTGGAACGCACCGCTCAGCGGGCCGCAGCGCGCAGTGGTTACGCCGCCGCTTCGGCCGCCTACGAGCGCGCGGCGCAGCTGACGCCTCCCGGCGCGGACCACTCCCGGCGCCTCGTGCTGGCCGCCGAAGCGGCGGCCGAGGAGGGCGATGTCGAGCGCATGGCCGAACTCGCCACCACCGACGACCAGGCCTTGGCCGTCCGAGCGATCCGGGTGCGCGCCACCGCGGCTTTCCACCGCGGCTCGCTCCGCACGGCCCGCCGGCTGCTGACCGAGGCCGCTTCGCTCACCGATGACCTGGAGCTGACCACTCACCTGCTGCTCGACGCGGTGCACGCCGCCTGGTACCTCGGGGAGCACGAGATCGCGGACGCCGCGGACCGGCTCGCCGCGCTGCCGCTGCCGAGCGACGATCCGCTCACCCACGTCGCCCGCCTGCTGACCTGGGCCGTCCGATTCGCGATCGGGCAGCCGGCCCCGGACGCCCTCGCGGAGCGGATCGCGGACGCCCGGCGGACCGGATTCGGCGACACGATCCTGGTCGGCGCCACCAGCTTGCAGGCCACCGGCCAGGACGCCGAAGCCCACCAGGTGGCTCGCGAACTGCTCGCCCAGTGCCGCGACCAGGGCTGGATCGGCCGAACACCGCCGGTGCTGATCTGCCTCGCCCGGGCGTCGACCTTCCGCGGCAGGCACTCCGACGCCTGGAACGAGGCGACCCAGGCGTTGCAGATCGCGCAGGAACTCGGGCACCGGCAGTGGATCGGCGACACCAGCGGCGTGCTGGCCTACCTGGCCGCCGTGACAGGTGACGAGCAGCGCTGCCACGCCTTCGCCGACGACGCGCTCACCGCACCGGAACCCGGCTCACCGGCGCCCGGCATGTCCTGGGCCCAGTGGGCGCTGGCGCTGCTCGACCTCGGCAACGCCCGGTGGGATTCCGCCCTCGCCCGGCTGACCGCGCTGCACACCGGACCGGTCCGGCACCAGCTCCCCGGCCTGCGCAGCATTCCCGACCTGGTCGAAGCAGCAGCACGGCTCGGCCGAACAGCCGACGTCCAGGAACCGCTCGCCCAGCTCACTTCCTGGGCGCACCACGCCGAGCAGCCGTGGATCGACGCGCACGTCCACCGCTGCCGCGCACTGCTCGCGCCCGACGAGGACGCGGCCGAGCTGTACCTCGCCGCGCTGCGGTGCCATCCCGACGACCGGCCGTTCGAGCGCGCTCGGACAGCCCTGCTGTACGGCGAATGGCTGCGGCGCGCGCGCCGGAAATCCGAGGCCAGGACTCAACTCCGCGACGCGTTCGAGACGTTCCGCAGGCTCGACTCCGCCGCGTGGGCGGAGCGAGCCCGCACCGAGCTCGATGCGACGGGCGAGACCGTGCCGGAGCCCACGGGCAGCGCGCTCGCCGTGCTCACCCCGCAGGAGCGGAAGATCATCCGGCTGGCGGCGCGCGGGCTGTCCAACAGGGACATCGCCGCCCAGCTCTTCCTCAGCCCGCGCACCGTCGGATACCACCTCTACAAGGCCTTCCCCAAGCTCGGAGTCACCGCCCGAACCGAACTCGCCGACCTCGCCGAGCTCTGAGCCGCGGGCCGGGAACGGGATCAGCTTCCGGGGCGGGCGAACTCCTCGATCAGGACCGGGTACTGCTCCCCGCCGTGCCCGGCGGCGATCGCGCGGTCGGCCATCGCCTTGATCAGCTTCGGCAGTTCGGCGTTGACGCCCACCGCTTCGGCCTCCTCGACCAGGTGCCCGATGGCCCGCGCCTCCGTTTCCAGCGTTGCCACCTCGGCCGGGAACGAGCCGCGGTCGATCTGCTCGGCGTAGCCCGGCAGCCAGTCGGCCACGCCGACGGCGATCTGCTGCGCGAACGGCGCGTACGTCGCGGCGTCGACACCGGCCGTCCGGAGCATGGCGGTGCCCTGGAGCCAGGCGTTCAGAACGCTCCACATCATCGCCAGGCCTGCCACGTCGTACAGCGACGCCAGGCCGGCGTCCTCGCCGAGGTAGGTGGCAACGCCGAGCTCGGCGAGCGTTGCTTCGTGCGCCTCGAAGTCCGGCTTCGGCCCGCTGGTGAGGATGATCCCGTCCGGCGTTCCGATCGTCGCGGGAATGGCCATGATCGCGCCGTCCAGGTAGCGGGCACCGCGCTCCCGCGCCCAGCGGGCGGTTTCCCTGGCCTGGGTGGAGTCGCCCGAGGTCAGGTTGATCAGCGTCGTGCCCTCCAGCTCGACATCGCTGGCACCGAGCAGCTCGTGCACGGCTTCGTAGTCGGTGACGCAGAGGATGGCCGCGGAACCGGCCTTGATCGCCTCGCCCACCGTCGGCGCGAGGTGTGCGCCGTCGGCCACCAGCTGATCGGCCTTGGACGTCGTCCGGTTCCATACAGTTGTGGGGCGCCCCGCTTTCAGCAGCGCGCCGGCGAGCGCCTGGCCCATCAGGCCGAGTCCGATGACTGTCACGGGAGTGCTGGTCTTGTCGTTCACAACAGCATCGTCAACGTTGATACCGGTATGAAGGTCAAGTGAGGATTCGATGCGAATCGGGGAACTGAGCCGTCGGACGGGCGTCAACGCCCACCAGCTGCGCTACTACGAAGCTCAAGGCCTGCTGGAGGCCGACCGCGGCGCGAACGGCTACCGCGATTACGACGAATCCGCCGTTGTGCGCGTGAAGCAGATCCGGCACCTGCTCGACGCCGGGCTCTCCACCGAGGACATCGCCTTCCTGCTGCCCTGCGCGGTCGGCGAAACCCCGGAACTGCTGGGATGCCCCGAACTGCTGGCCGGGATGCGGTCCCGCCTGCGGCGGATCGACGACCAGATGGACCGGCTCGCCCGATCCCGCAGCGCGCTCGTCGACTACATCGACGCGGCCGAGCGGGTGGGCGCCGAGCACTACCCGCCCTTCGACAGCTCGGAGCCCGTGTCCGCCTAGTCCCAGTCGATGCGGTGCCCGTACATCCAGTCCATCGCGTCCGGAGTCGGCTTGCGCAGCTTGAAGATCAGCGGCAGCACGTGCCGCATCACCGGGCCGAGAGTCTTGCCGTCGCCGTTGCGCTTGCCTTGCGCCACAACGCGTTCCACCCTCGTGCGGCGCAGCGACTCGTAGGCGGTGAAGGCGGCGGGCACGTCGGCAGCGTCGCGCAGGCACTTCGCCAGCGTGACCGCGTCCTCGATCGCCATCGACGCGCCCTGGCCCGAAGCCGGTGAGGTGGCGTGCGCCGCGTCGCCGATGATGATCATCCGATCGCGGTGCCAGGTCGGCACGCTCGGGAAGTCGTAGGTGTTCCAGCCGGCGAAGATCTCATCGCTCGCGTCGACCAGGTCGCGGGCCGGGCCGTCTTCCCCGGCGAACAGGTCGAGCAGCTTGGCGCGCCACTGCTCCTCGCCGACCGCGGCGAGCTCCTGCTTCGACAGCTCCTCCGGCTGGCGCGGGTTGGCGAACCACCACACGTCGCCGCCCGGATGCACGACGTAGCTGTAGAAGCAGCCGCGGCCGAAGATCATGTGCATGTGGCCGGGCTCGGCGTCGAGCCGCAGGCCTTTGGCGTAGCCGCCGGTGTTGAGCAGCGGCACGTAGCGCGGTGGCGGCGCTTTCGGATCGATGATCGTGCGAACCGTGGAGCGCAGGCCGTCCGCCCCGATGAGCAGGTCGGCGTGCGCGGAGCTTCCGTCGGCGAAGGCGGCGGTCACGCCATCGCCCTCCGGCGCCGCGTTCACCAGCCGCTTCCCGTACTCGATCGGGATGCCGCGCCGGACGGCCTCGTCGCGCAGCGCCCCGTAGAGCGCGGCGCGGGTGATGGTCTGCGTGCCGGTTCCGTCGGGTAGCGCTGCACCGAAGCCGAACTCCGCCATGGGTCTCTTCCCGCCCATGCCGAGGGACATCTTCGTGGTCGCGAACCCCTTGTCGCGCACTGCCGCGTGCAGGTCGAGCGCGCCGAGCGCGGCGATGCCGTTGACCGCCAGGGTCAGGAACGCGCCGACACCGTCCGCGCCTCGGTCGTACGCCTCGCAGATGGTCGCGTCGATGCCGGACTTCTGGAGCGCCATCGCGGTGACCGGCCCGGCCACGCCACCGCCGACGATCAATGCTTTAGTCATATTATGACTATACATAGTATGACCTGTTGAACAAGGGGCATTAGGGTTCATGCCATGGCGAGGAGCATCCATCGGCGGTCCGTGCTGGCACTCGTGCTGCTTTCCCTGCTGGCGGAAGAGCCGATGCACCCGTACCGGATGCGCGAGGTGATCAAGGAGCGCAACAAGGACCGGATCGCGAACGTGGCGCAGCGCAACAGCGTCTACCAGACGATCGACCGACTGCTGCGCGCCGAACTCATCGCCGTCCGGGAGACGACTCGCGACGAGCGCAGGCCGGAACGCACGGTCTACGAGATCACCGAAGCCGGCCAGGACGCGCTGCGCACCTGGACCGCCGAGATGCTCGCGAACCCGGCCCGCGAGTTCCCGGAGTTCCCGGCCGCGCTCGCCACCGCGATGGTCCTCGCTCCGGAGGAGGTGACGGCGAGGTTGGCGGAGCGGGCGGCCGACCTGGCCACGGCGTTGGCCGCCGACCGCGAAGCCCTGCAAGCCGTCCCGGAGCTGCCGCGGCTGTTCCTGCTGGACGACGAGTACTCGATCGCGATCCGGGAGGCCGAGCTCAAGTGGATCGAGGACGTGCTGGCGGCGCTGCGATCCGGGGAGATCACGTGGTCGGAGGAATGGCTTCGCGCAGTGGCGCAGAAGTTCTCCTGACCGGGCCGGTCACGCACCGCCGCGACGGGCCGAGGGGTCCGGATTCCGCGCCAGCCACTTGTCGGCGATCGCGGCCTCCAGGTCGATGCCGTGGAACCTGGCCAGCAGCAACGCCTGGCACACCACGTCGGCCACCTCCGCGCGGAAGTCCCGGTCCAGCTCCTCCGCGCTCTTGCCCTTGGTGCGGGCCTGCCCGGCCCTCATCAGGAACGCCTGGTTGAGCTCGCCGACTTCCTCGTTCAGCTTCAACAGGAACCACGCCGCGTCCCGTTCGAAACCGAGCCTGCGCGCGTAGCGCTCCGAAACCGCCTCGACCTCATCGGTCAACTCGCTCAGATGCACGGCGGCACGCTAGCCGCGCACCCCGACGCCACTGGCCCGATCCGGTGAAGCGTGAACATCGCCCGGCTCAGTGGCAGCAGTCGAGCACCTGCGGGGTCCAGTCCCGGGCGAGGACGTCCACCAGACCCAGATCGGTGATCTTGACGCTCGGCGAGACCGCCAGGGTCAGCGTCGACACGCTCATGAACGGGTTCGCGTGCCGCCAGCCCCACGCCTCGAGCGCTTCGCGCACTCGGCGGCTGCCCGCCACCGCCTTCGGCGTCGGCTCCGCCGACATGACGCCGCCGACCGCCAGCGGCAGTCGCGCGACCACGCCTTCGGCGTGCGCGACCGCCACGCCGCCGTCGTCGGCCAGGACCGCTTCCGCGGTGGCTCGCATCGCTCGCCGGGAGGTGCCCAGGGTGACGAAGTTGTGGCTGTCGTGGGCGTACGTCGTGGTCAGCGCGCCTTCGGCGAGATTCATGCCGATCACCGGAACGCACGAGGTGTTCGGCCGTCCGTGGCGGTTGCGCACCCAGAGGAGCGCGACCTCGCCCTCCCACCGGACCTCGCCGCCTACGACCTCCAGCGAGACCTCGGCCGCCTGGGTGTAGGTGTCGACCGGATTCACCTGGAGGGCGCGGAACCGGTGCGCGCCGTCGGGCAGGTCGAGGCGCCAGCGGAACTCGTCCGGCTCGATCTCGGCGATCTGCACCGAGCCGGCGAACGGGTGGGTGACTTCGGGTTCGGGGTAGGTCGCGGTGCCGCCGCGCGCCACCACCGCCCCGCCCGCGATCACCGTGTGCACCGCGAAGTCCGCCAGTTCTCCGTCGAGCAGCAGCAGGTCCGCGCGCTTGGACGGCGCGACCACGCCTCGGTCGTGCTTGCGCAGGCGTTGCGCGGGGTTCCAGGTCAGGGCGCGCAAGGCGTCCAGCGCCGGGAGCCCGGCCTCGACCGCCTTGCGCCCGATGTGGTCGAGGTGGCCCTCGGCGGCGATGTGGTCGGCGGCGAGGTCGTCGGTGACCAGGCACAGCGGCGGAAGTTGCGGCAGCGCCGTCAACGCGCCGACGACCTCCGGGAGCAGGCACTTCTCCTGCAGCATCACCGTCATGCCGAGGCGGGCCTTCTCCACCGCGACCTCGGGCGTGTTCTTGGTGTGGTCGGAGTCGATGCCGGTGGCCAGGTAGGCGCTGAGCTCCTCGCCGGAGAGGTTCGGGCAGTGGCCGTCGAGGATCGTGCCGCGCTCCCGCGCGACGCGCACGATGTCGTGCATGCGCTGGTCACCGGCCACCACGGCGCGGTAGTCCATCACCTCGGCGAGCGCGGAAACCCCGTCCCAGCCGAGGAGTTCGTCGATGTCCTCGGGGTCCAGGTGCGCGCCGGAGTACTCCATCCCGGCCAGCGCGGGGACGCACGACGGCACGCCCCAGAGCTGGGTCTGCGGGCTGCGCGCGCCCTCCTCGATCATCCACCGCATCGCGGCCTTGCCCGCGACGTTGACGATCTCGTGCGGGTCGGCGAGAACCGTGGTGGTGCCGCGCGGCAGCGTCAGCCAGGCGAAGGCGGCCGGGGTGGTGAACGAGCTCTCGACGTGCATGTGCGCGTCGACGAACCCGGGGACGACCAGCCTGCCACCCGCGTCGATCACCTCGGCGGCCTCCGGCCCGGCGCCCGGCGGCACGACGCCGCTGATCACCTCACCGGTGACCAGCACATCGGCCTCGAAGACCTCCCCGGTGAACGTGGACACCACGCGTCCCCCGGAAATCCGCAGGTCAGCCATACCTCTCCCTCTCGTCACCAGGTGCGCGATCTCGCGCGCTGCCCGGGTGAAGCGGTCAGTGGGCGTTGGTCGCGAAGAAGAACACCAGGAACGGCAGCAGGATCCACATGCCCAGGTGGACGTCCCGGAACCGGCCGGCCACCACCTTGATCAGCACGTACGCGGTCAGCGCCGCGGCGATGCCGTTGCCGAAGTTGCCCCAGAAGATCGTGCACGCCACCAGCAGCGTCGCCGGGACCGCCTCGGTCAGGTCGCTCAGGTCGACCTTCTGGAACCCGCGCATCATGCCGAGCCCGACCACCACCAGCACCGGCGCGGTCGCCGCCGACGGGATCATGGTGGCGAACGGCGTCAACAGCAGCAGAACGAGGAACAGCCCGGCGGTGGTCAGCGACGTCAGCCCGGTGCGCCCGCCCGCGTCGGACCCGGCCGCGGACTCGGCGTAGGTGGTGACCGACGGGGCGCCGACCAGCGAACCACCGGTGATGGCCAGCGAGTCGACCAGGAACGTCCGGTTGATGTCGGACTTCTGCCCGGCGCGCTCGGCCAGCCCGATCCGCTCGGTGACCGCGAGCACCACACCCGTCGCGGAGAACAGCTCCGAGGCGAAGAACGCGAACAGGTACTGCAGGTACTCCGGTCGCAGCGCGCCCCAGAGATCGATGTCGAAGGCGACCGGGCCGAGCCCGGCCGGGGCCTGGAACCAGTGGTCCGGCAGCTCCGTGACGCCCAGCGGGATGCCGATGACGGTGAGCACCACGATGCCGATCACGAAGGCGCCGGGCACCTTGCGCGCCTGCAGCGCCGCGACCAGGACGATGCCGCCCAGCGCGAGCAGCACCTCGGCCGAACCGAGGTCGCCGATCTCCAGGCCGCTCTTGGTCGGTTCGAGCATGCCGGAGAGCTTGAACCCGACGTAGACGATGAACAGGCCGATCGCGGTGCCGATGGCCTTGCGGATGTTGTCCGGGATGACCTTGGCGAGCAGACCTCGCAGCCCGAGCAGCGACAGCACGAGGATCGCCACGCCGGACCAGAACACCATGCCCATCGCCACCGGGTACGGCACGTGCTCCTGCTGGATCAACGTGGCGGCGACCAGCGCCGTGCCACCCAGGCCCGGCGCGAGCACGAACGGCATGTTCGCGAAGAAGCCGACCGCGGCCGTGGCCAGCACGATCGTCAGGATCGTGCCGGTGGTGGCCGCCTCGTGCGGCACCCCTGCCTTGGCGAGCATGCCGGGGATCACCACGACCGCGTAGGCCGAGGCGAAGAACATGCTCAACCCGGCCAGCAGTTCGGTGCGCACTGAACTGCCCCGCTCGGCCAGCCCGAACCAGCGGTCCAGCCGAGCCTGCTTCACATCGACCATCGGCAGCGACTCCCTGGTGAGGATTGCAAGCGCTTGCAGTGCAAGCGATTGCAGGGAGGTTAAGCAGCACGGTATGAAGGTGTCAAACAAGGTGAGGGAGGACTCGATGGCGCGGCTTGCCGACGTGGCCCGCAAGGCCGGGGTGTCGGTGGCGACCGCGTCGCGCGCGCTGGTGCGTCCGGAGATGGTCGCCGAGCGCACCCGGCAGCGGGTCCGGGACGCCGCGATCGAGCTCGGCTTCCGCTACCACCCGTCGGCCCAGGCCCTGGCGACCGGCCGGAGCCGACTGCTCGCGCTGCTGGTGCCGGACCTGACGAACCCCTTCTACGCACCGATCATCGCCGGGGCCCAGCGCGCCGCCGAAGGATCGGGCAACGACCTGCTGGTCGTGGTCACCGAAGAATCGCCGGAGCGCGAACGGCTGCTGATCGACCGGCTGCGCGACCGGGTGGACGGTTTCCTCGCGATCGCACCGCGCGGCGCGAGCTCGCTGTTCACCTCGCTGGACGTGCCCCTGGTGCTGGTCGACCGGCGGGTGCGCGGAGTGCCGTCGGTGGTCGTCGACACCCCGGGCGGGCTGGCCGAACTCGGCGCGCACCTGGCCGAGCTCGGACACCGGCGGATCGCCTACCTCGGTGGGCCGCGCGGATCGTGGGCCGACCCGCGGCGCTTGGAGGGGTTGCAGCGCGGGCTGGCGCACGAGGTGATCGCCTTCGGACCGCTGCCGCCGACTTTCGAAGCAGGCAGCGACATCGTCGACGAGCTGCTGTCGAGCGAATGCACCGCGGCAGTCGCCTACAACAGCGCGCTCTTCCTCGGCCTGCTGTACCGCTTGGCGCAGTTGGGCGTCCAGGTGCCCGAGGCGTTGAGCGTCTGCTGCGCGGACAACCTCGCCGGTCTCGGCCTGGCCGTCCCGGAAGCGACCGCGCTGCACGTTCCGGCCGAAGAAGCCGGCTCGTCGGCCGTCGAGATGGTGCTCGCCGCCGTCGACGGTCGATCGCCCGAACCGAGGCATCGTTCGGTGCCGGTGCAGCTGGTCATCGGGAAAACAACCGCCATGCCACGTTGAGCAGCCGAGCGCCAGGTGCGAATTCACCTGAAGTTCCGGGTTCAGCAGCCTCCGTCGTTACATTGCGTGCGCCGATGAGGTAAGAATTCACACGTGTGGACCAGCCCCAGATCCGTCGCCGAAGCGCTCGACCATGCCGACGCGCTCGCCGATCTGCGCGTCCGCTACGACCTGCCGCCCGGCCTGATCCGACTCGACGGCGACAGCGGCGGGCCGCTGCGCACCACCCCGGCCCGGCTGCGCCGGTTCGTCATGCACCGGCACGGCCCGCACACCGGGCGCCCGCTCGGTGAATCCGAGTGGCGGCGGGAAGCCCGTCTCGTCGCCATCGCGCTCGCCCCGCTGATCGGCGCCGCACCAAAGGAACTCACCGTCGGCGAATCGACGTCGATCAACCTGTTCAAGGCGCTGCTCGCGGCCGCCCGGCTGCGCCCCGGTCGCCGGATCCTGGCCGTGGGCCGGGATTGCTTCGCCGCGGACCGCTTCCTGGCGCAGTCCGCCGCCGACTTCATCGGTGGCCGCCTGCGCCTGTTCAACGACGTGTCCGAGCTCGCCGCGCTCCCGGCCGACGACGTGGCCGTCGTGGCGCTGTCGCACACCGACCTGCGCACCGGCGCGGTGCGCGATTCCGCGGCCATCACCGCCGAAATCCACCGCCGCGGTGCGCTGGCGCTGTGGGACCTGAGCCACTCGGCAGGCGCACTGCACGTCGACCTGCACGGCTGGCAGGCGGACTTCGCCATCGGTTGCGGGCACAAGTACCTCGGCGGCGGTGCCGGAGCACCGGCCTACTCCTACGTCGCCAGCCGCCACCGCGGCGCCTTCCCGGTGTGCACGACCGCCGGAGTGCTGCACCCGCTGGCGAACGGCTTCACCGGCTCGGCGTCGACGTTGTCGGTGTCCGAACTGCGCACCGGCCTGTCCCTGCTGGCGGGCATCGCCGTGGAGGAGCTGGCCGCGAAGACCGCGAGCCTCGTGAAGCTGTTCCTGGACCGCCTCGACAGCAACTGCGCGGACACCAGGATCGAGCTGCTCCGGCCGCCTGGCCCGCCCGGTGCCCAGGTCGTGCTCCGCCACGAGCGCGCCCAGCAGATCGCGAACGCTCTCTTCGACCGCGACATCGTCGTGGAGAACCCGGCCTCCGATCTGCTGCGCCTGCACTTCGCGCCGTCCTGGCTGCGCTACGTCGACGCCTGGGAAGCAGCCGAGCAGCTCCACTCGGCCCTCCACGACATCGCCTGATCGCTCGTCACTCACGATCCGTTCCGCGGCAACCGGTGCCGGGCACCAGCGAGACGGCGCTGGATACGACCTTGCTCGGAAGCCGCACCTGCGGATCCCACAGCGCGTAGCGGCCGTCGGCGTGCCCCAGGACCATGACCGGCCGGTCGAGAGGCGGTGGCGTTCCTTCGAAGGGAACGGGTTTGTCCCGCTCGACCGGTCGGATGCAGACCGAGGTGGGAACTGCACCGAACCACGGCAGGTGAGCCGCAGCGCGGTTCAGCGTGAGCGAGTACGCCTGGAATCCGGCGAACGGGATCAGCAGCACGGTCGAGAAGAGCAGAGCCAGCGCGAACGGTGCCGTACTCGCGGCGGAAGCTCCCATCCGCCGCACCGCACCCCAGGCCGCGACCACGAACACCAGCGCCAGCAGCAGCAAGCCCACTCCCACAGCACCGGAGAGCACGGTGTCCGCCAGCCCGACCTTGACGTCGACCGGCGCCAAGCCGAACGGAAGCAGGTAGATCGACAGCAGGTGATCGCCCACGAACGGGATCAAGACGGTCAAGCCCAACGGGATGACCCAGCCCAGGAACCGCCGCAACGATTCGCTGCTGACCGACCTCAACGCGATCGCACCGAAGAATCCGCAGAACAAGGCCATCACAACGGCTGCGACAGGCAGGAAGAAGACCGCGAGCCACTCGACCACGGCGAGCAGGCCGATGAAGCCGAGCATGCCGCTCACCACGTACAACGAGGCCAAACCCGCCGGCTCCAGGATCCCGTGCAACCGCCACAACGACCGCCGATCTGTCCGCTGCGCCACGACGTGAACGACGTGACCGGCTGCCCACGGCACGAGGGCCCCGGCAGCGGCGAGCATCCCACCAGGCCACAGCCAGCTCACCGATACCTGCGGCAATCCGGACGGAGGCAACAGGTTCCACAACGCCTGCAAGACGAAAGGCGCCACCGCCACAGCCATGATGCCCACCGCGAAGGCCTCGTCGACGTTCAAGGTCCTGCGGAACACCCGAGGCCGCTGGTGCGGAGCGTAGGAGAGCGACCACACCCGCTTCGCGAGGCCGTAGTGGCGATCCACCTCGGCCTGGTCAACGGTCGCCAGCACCGTCGTACCAGGACGCCGAGCACGCCCATCACGCCGCACCGCCCAAGCACGGTCGGGCGATCGAACCTCGATACCGGCATCGGGCTCGTCGATCGCGATCGGTCGTCCTCGCACGCCGACCGATGCGAGCGTGCCCCGGACCCTTCTGATCGCGATATCGCGGGCCGAATCCCGCATGCCGACCGCGGAAAGCTCGACCTCCACGAGCGGTGACTCCCAACCGAGTTCCGCGTGGCCGACTTCGCGAGTGGCCCACCGGCGACCGGTGCACGCATCGCGAAACCGCTCGACCTCGACTTCACCCGGGAGTTCGACCAAGACCCGGAACTCGTGCTCACCCAGCAGGAGCCGCCGCCCCAGGGTTCGAAAACTCATGGCTCGTCCCTATCAAGTGCCTCCCTCCCATTGAGTCGTTATGGCCGGAAACAAGCTCTTCGTCCGCTTCAAGAGGAAAGCTGGACGGTGAGCCGAATTCGGTGCGATGGTGAGCCGGTCAGTTTTCAGTTGTAGTTCGTCGGCGCCTGGTTGGTCGGTGGAGCGCGTCGGCGTACTCGCTCGTGCGGGTACGGCCGGCTTGCCACCAGGCATTGCTGCGTCCGTTCCCGATCGAGCCGGATCGGAAGGACGATCATGGACACCGACCCCTTCGACCTCACCTCCGAAAACCACTCGCCGGACCCGGAACGGGACACCGCACTGCTGCTCGACGGCTTCTTCGAGCACCTCGGCGCGACGCTCGCCGGACACCGCTTGCCCGCTGAGCTGCTCGGCCTCGTGCGGGAACGTCATGCGGAACTGCTGGTCACCAATCTCCCTTCTGCCGTCGACGACCTGGCCCGCCAGCACCTGCGGCTGACGTTGGCGCTGATCGCCGCTTTCGAGCTGCTCCGGCCGCCGCTCGGTTCGACGGCCGCTGTCGACGCGGTCCGGCGAGCCTTCGTCGAACCGTTCGGCTCCACCGTGCGCGAGGCGACCCGGGCGATGCTGGACGCCGCCGAAGACCCGTTCCGGGCCATGGTCGGCGTGGCACGCACCCGCGAAAACCAATACTACGGCGCCGCTTTCGAGTTCCGGCACGCCGCGGACGACGACCGGCACTTCCACCAGGACGTGCACCGGTGCTTCTACCAGGAAGTTCTCGCCGAGAACTCCGCGTCCGAACTGGGGCCGGTGCTCTGCGCCTTCGACGAGAGCTGGATCGGGGCCGTCGATCCGGCGGTGCACGGCTTCCGCTTCGAACGTGCCACCACGTTAGCGCTCGGCGGAGCCCACTGCCCCTTCCATTTCAGCCGGGAGAGCTAAGCCGAAAGGCCGGAAAACCTTGGCCTGCAAGCCGATCCGAGCGGCATGAAGGCTGGCCGAACGGCCGATCCGCGCGGTCGGTCCCGTCCGGCATCGTCGACATCGCACCCGGCGTGCAGGACCTATCCCCCACCCGGCGCGCCGGGTGCGCTCGGGGCGGCCACGCCCGCGTAGATCCGCTCCAGCTCGTCGTGCAGTCGGGCCGGGCGCACTTCGGTGGAGCGGAGCTGGCGGGTGGTGGTGCGCATGGTCGACACCAGGCGCTGGGCCTGCTGGAGGTCTTGGGGGTTGTCGCGGACCGCCTTCTCGGTGGCCGCGTCGACCACCCGCTCCAGCACGCTGATCGTCGGCCACCAGCGTTCGGCCTGCGGTGCTGTCGCGGGGTTCATCAGCTGCTGTTGGAGAGCCCCGCGGAGGTCGGCGAGCTGGCGGTAGGTGCGGCGGCGCAGTGCGGGGCGACCGTGCCGCACTCCGGCCAGCGACTGGGAGACGTACTCCGCCACCGCCGCGACGGCGTCGGCGAACCTGGTCTCCAGCTCCGGCCCGCGGTGCAACGGGCGGAGCAGGAAACCCACGGCCAGCACGATCGCGCACCCGACGAGGGTGTCGACCAGGCGGGCCACCGCGTGGAACTCCGCGCCCTGGTTCATCTGCAGCAGGACCAGGGCCGTCACGACCGCGCTGAACAGGCCGTAGTGGCGGTCGACCGCGACCGGCAGCTTGGCGGCCAGCAGGACGATGAACGGCAACGACCACCAACCGGGAGGTACTAGGGAGAGCAGCAAGAAGGCGATCAGGACACCGACGACGGTGCCGATGGCGCGCAGCACGGTGCGGGCGAAGACCGACCCGGAGTTCGGCTTGAGCACCAGCGCAGCGGTAAGTGCGATCCAGTACGGCTGGTCGAGGCCTGCGAGCAGGCCGACCCCCTCGGCCAGCGCCAGGCACAGCACCATCCGCAGCACCTGGGCCCAGGTCGATCGACCGAAGGTCAGACGCACGCGCTCGCGCTCACGGGACACCTCGGCTCGCTTGGCGATCCGGAACGCGCTGACCAGCTCGCCGATGCCTTGGTCGAGGGCCCGCGCCAGCGGTGAATCGGCGCTGCCCGGCTGGTAGGGCGGCGGCACCTCGCCGGTGCGCATGCAGCGGGCCAGCGTGCGCAGGGCTTCACGGGCGCGCGGCGGAGGACGTTCTCCTGCGTGTGCCAGGGAGACCGAGGCCTCCACGATCGGTGTGGCGTGGGTGTAGACGAGGTAGAGGCGGTCGCGCACGCGGCTGCGGGACATCGACCCGCCGCCGACCAGCACGTCGTGCGCGGTGTTCAGCGCCTTGGTCAGCTCCTGGCGCGCGGTCACCGGTGTCTCGGCGTCGAGCATGCGCAGCGTCGCGTCGAAGATCCTGGCGACGGCGCTGCGCGCAGGTGCCGTGCCGCGGAACGGCCACGTCGCCATGACCAGTGCGAACAGCAGCAGCTCGCCGACCGCGAACCAGGCGATCTGCTCGCCGGCCGGCAGGCTCGCCGACTGCTCACCGGTCGCGACGATGCAGAACGTCAGCATGTGCGCGCCGCCAGAGGACCACAGGTCGCCCATCCGGCTGGACAGGACCGACGGCACCGCCACCGCGAGCACGACGGCTGCCGCCCACCACGGGCCGGGTGCGGCGGCTCCGGCGGCGAACCCGAGCGCGCCGAGGACCACGGCCACTCCGACCCGGCGCAGCCGGTAGCGGTAGGAGCCGGTCACGTCCGAGAAGCTCGCGCACAGCGCGCCGATCGAGGCGAGGACCGCTTCCTCGATGCGGCCGGTGAGCAGCCCGACCAGCTGCGGCACGCCGATGCCCAGACCGACCGCGCAAACACGCGTCCAGTCGGCCGGGATGGGCATCGGACGCAGCTGCCGCAGCAACCAGTCCGGTAGGAGGAGGTGGCGCAGCGCTCGGCTCGTCAACACGCACCGCCCTTCGGGAGGAGGGGACACGCGCTCCACGCCGAGCGGCTGGGATCTGCGTTCGATTGTCGCGCGGTGCGGGCCGGCGCACCGCCGATCGACGCCCGCATCACACCGCGGGTTCGATCACACCCGCCGGAACAAGATTCACCCGAAAGCAGAACACCACGGGATGGAGGTCACCAAGAACGGGCCGGGCAGCGGCCAGCCGCCGGGAAGTCCTAAATGGACCTTCCGTTCAGGGTGGTCAGGATTCTCGTCGCGAGAGAGGTGATGATCAGCCAGAACAGCGCCGCCGCACCGTAGTTGAGGAGCACCTCGGCCTTCGGGTCCGCGGGCATGAACAGGTCCTGGAAGCCCAGTGCCAGCCAGTCCGCCCAGGACGCCACGAAGCGCGTGATGCCGTTGTCCGGGTTGGCGTTGCCGATCGTCAGGACGACGTGCACCGCCAGCAGCGCGGCAGCCGCCGTGCCGACCCACCGGACGACCGTGGTGAGCACCCGGAGCCCGCGGTGCCAGGCCCGGCGGACATCAGCGCGCCGCACACCGCCCTCGTGCGCCCCGGAGCCGACTTCTTCCGCCACGAACCCAGTGTGGCACGGAGAACGCGATCAGCCGAAGACCCGGCCGAGCAGTCCACCCACCAGCACCCAGAAACACGCGGCCAGGCCGTAGTCGAGCAACACCTGGAGCACCGGGAAGTCCACCGACAGCAGTCCGGGGAAGAACAGAGCCAGCGGCTCGGCGGCCTGCGCCACCGATCCGACGAACTTCCCGTCGCCGGCGAACCCGGTCAGGATGAACAGCAGGTGCATCACCAGCACCGCGGCGAACAGGAAGCCCGCGCCCTGGAACAAAACGGCGATCCCGCCGCTGCCCTTCTTCGCCGCCATCAACCCGCTCCCTTCGCGTGAGTCCGCTCTCACTCTGCCAGCTCCCGCGCAGCGGACCGACACCACCGCTCCCACGATGTGGAAAGGGTGGTTGCATGTTGGGCGGCCCTTGGGTTTAGCCTGGGTCCGTGGCTCGCGTTCTCCTGCTTCGCCGCCGCGACGGGGTCTGACCGACCGGCCCCTCGTCGCGGGGTTCGAACGCGCCGGTCGTCGGTCCAGACCCGGAAACCGTGCAGGAGATCCACTCGCATGAGCAACACTTCCCCCGAACCGCAGGCCTCGTTCGCCGACCGGGTGCGCAAGCCGTCCCGCCCCGCGCCCGCCGACCAGCAGCCGTGGAACCCGCAGCAGGGCAGCTCGATGCCGCACCACCGCTACCGCCCGTTCCACGAACTGGTCGAGAACGTCTCGCTGCCGGACCGGACCTGGCCGGACAACCGGATCACCCGGGCCCCGCTGTGGTGCGCCGTCGACCTGCGCGACGGCAACCAGGCGCTGATCGACCCGATGTCGCCCGCCCGCAAGCGCCGCATGTTCGACCTGCTGGTGCAGATGGGCTTCAAGGAGATCGAGGTCGGATTCCCGGCGGCCAGCCAGACCGACTACGACTTCGTCCGGGAGATCATCGAGGACGGCGCGATCCCCGAGGACGTGCGCATCCAGGTGCTCACCCAGTGCCGCCCGGAGCTGATCGAGCGCACCTTCCAGTCCCTGGAGGGCGCGCCGCAGGCGATCGTGCACATCTACAACTCGACCTCGATCCTGCAGCGCCGCGTGGTGTTCCGGGAGGAGCGCGAGGGCATCAAGAAGATCGCCACCTCGGCCGCTGAGATGACGCTGGAGCTGGCGGGCAAGTACTCCGACACCGACTTCCGCTTCCAGTACTCGCCGGAGTCCTACACCGGCACCGAGCTGTCCTACGCCGCCGAGGTGTGCGACGCGGTCACCGAGATCTGGCAGCCGACCCCGGAGCGGCCGGTGATCCTGAACCTGCCCGCCACCGTCGAGATGGCCACGCCGAACGTCTACGCCGACTCCATCGAGTGGATGCACCGCAACCTGGCCCGCCGCGACTCGGTGATCCTGTCGCTGCACCCGCACAACGACCGCGGCACCGGCATCGCCGCCGCCGAGCTGGGCTACCAGGCCGGGGCGGACCGGATCGAGGGCTGCCTGTTCGGCAACGGCGAGCGCACCGGCAACGTCGACCTGGTGGCGCTGGGCATGAACCTGTTCAGCCAGGGCATCGACCCGCAGATCGACTTCTCCGACATCGACTTCATCAAGCGCACCGTCGAGCACTGCAACCAGCTGCCGGTGCACGAGCGGCACCCGTGGGGCGGCGAGCTGGTCTACACCGCCTTCTCCGGCAGCCACCAGGACGCCATCAACAAGGGCCTGGACGCGCTGCGCGACGAGGCGAGCAAGGCCGGTGTCCCGGTGGACGACCACCCGTGGGAGGTCCCGTACCTGCCGATCGACCCGAAGGACGTGGGCCGCACCTACGAGGCGGTCATCCGGGTCAACTCGCAGTCCGGCAAGGGTGGCGTCGCCTACATCATGAAGACCGAGCACCAGCTGGACCTGCCGCGCAAGCTGCAGATCGAGTTCTCCAAGGTGGTGCAGGCGCGCACCGACTCCGCGGGCGGCGAGGTCAGCCCGACCGAGATGTGGGACGCCTTCGCCGCGGAGTACCTGGACGCCACCGCGCCGGTGAAGCTGGTGCGGCAGCGGGTCGCCGGGGAGGACGGCAACGAGACCATCACCGCGACCGTGGTCGTGGACGGTGAGGAGCAGGAGATCACCGGCACGGGCAACGGCCCGGTGTCGGCGTTCGTGGACGCGCTGAGCAGCATCGGCTACGACGTGCGGGTCATGGACTACAACGAGCACGCGCTGACCGCCGGCGACGACGCCCGGGCCGCGGCGTACCTGGAGTGCGCGGTGGGCGACAAGATCTTCTGGGGCGTCGGCGTGGACACCTCGACGATCACCGCGATGCTGCGCGCGGTGGTATCCGCGGTGAACCGCGCGAACCGCTGACCGACTACACGAACGGCCTGCTCGCCTCGGTGGTGAGCAGGCCGTTCATTTTCTCCACAGGCCTGTGGAGAACTGTGCACAGGCTGTGGACAACTTGGGGAGAAGTTGGGGACGGATCGTCCGACCCGATGTTCGGCACGGCGCTCCACCAGCGGTGATACCGGGAAGCGCCCTCGTCGAGGTGGACCGTCACGGAACCTTCGCGTCGGTGTCGACCTGATCCTGTTCGTCGGCTTCGTCCGCCTTCTCCGCACGACGGCGCACCACGCGCACGATCAGCCAGCCGATCACCACCGTGACCAGCAGGGCGATCCAGGAGAACCGGTGGAACCACTGCCCCGCGACCAGGCCGAACACGTACGACAGGGTGGTCACCGTGCCCGCCCAGGCGATGCCGCCGGTCGCGTTCGCGATCAGGAACTTGCGGTACGGCATGCCGAGGATGCCGGCCAGCGGACCGGCCAGGATGCGCAGCAGCGCGACGAACCGCCCGCCGAACACCGCCCAGGCGCCCCAGCGGTCGAACATCCGCTCGGCCTGCCGCACCGGCTTCGGCCCGAAGTGCTTCGGCAGCTTGCGCCCGAGCCAGCCCAGCAGGTTCCGCCCGTAGCGCTTGCCGACCGCGTAGCCGACCGAATCGCCGATGATCGCCCCGCTCGCCGCGACGACGCCGAGCGCGATCGGGTTGACGATGCCCTGCGAGGCGGCGACACCCGCGCTGACCAGCATGATCTCGCCGGGCAGTGGGATCCCCACGCTCTCCAGGCCGATGATCAACCCCACCACCAGGTAGATCACCCCTGGTGGGATCGAGTCCAGCAGTTCGATCATCGAGGTCCGTTCCGGGTCGGGTTCCGCGCGGTCGTCGAGGCTGCGACCGGCCACCGGCCAGAGTACGTATCCGCAGCAGGCGCCGTCGCCGGGAACCTGGCTTCCGAGCACACGTCTGGCGCGGTCGCGCGTCGAGTGTGACCGTAACCACACGGAGCACCCGCTTGCGAATGTCCGCAGGGGGAGGGCATTTTGCGCATCATCGGCATTCGGCACATACCGGTCGTCGTGCCGTTCCGCGACGCGGAGCAGTGGCCGCCCGGACGGCGCGGCCTGGTCAGCGTGCTGATCGAGATCGACACCGACGAGGGGATCACCGGCATCGGCGAGGCTCCGGCGCACCCGTCGGCGGACATCGTGCTCGCCGTGCTGCGCTCGGTCGAGCGCTTCGCCATCGGCGAGGACCCGTTCCGCACCGAGCGCATCGCGCGGCTCGGCGAGGTGGTCGGCACCTGGCACGCGGTGGGCACCACCAGCCCCGCACTGGCAGCCATCGACATGGCCTGCTGGGACATCGTCGGCAAGGCCTGCGGCCAACCGCTGGTCAACCTCTTCGGCGGTGCGCTGCGCGAGGACGTCGAATACCTGCACCAGATCCCGCCCGGCCCGCCGGACCGGATGCGGGACCTGGCCGCGCTGGGTGCCGCTGCCGGCTCCGAGAGCTTCCACGTGCAGGTCGGCGCCGACCTCGACACCGACGTGGAGCGGGTCGCGGCCGTCCGGGACGGCATCGGACCTGGCCGGTCGATCCGCGTCGACGCAGGCGAAGCCTGGTCGCCCGCGACGGCGTTGCGGGCGCTGCGCGCCTTGGCTCCCTACGGCATCGAGTTCGCCGGGCAACCGGTGTCCGCCCGCAACATCCCGGAGATGGCCCGCCTCCGCGCGCACACCGGGACTCCGCTGCTCGCGGGCCCGCTGTGCCGCGCCCAGCAGCTCGAGGTGATCCGGCACGGCGCGGCCGACGCGATCTCGGCGGACAACGCGCTGGACGGCGGCCTGCTGAACCTGAAGCGCTCGGCGGGCATCTGCCAGGCGGCGGGCCTCCCGATCGTCAAGCACAGCCTCGGCGAGCTGGGCGTGGCCACCTGCGCGGCGGCGCACCTGATCGCGGCCACCCCGGGCTTCGACCACGCCAACCAGTCCTACCGCGCGCTGCTGTCCGATGACGTGCTCGAAGGCGGCCCGCTGCCGCACCGCAACGGCAGGCTGCGGATCCCGGACGCGCCGGGCATCGGCGTCGAGCTGGACCGCGACCGCCTGGCCCGCTACGCGGAGCTGCACCAGACCGCGGGCGAGGAGTTCGAGCCCGGGCTCTGAAGCGGGCGGGTCATACTGCGGTCGTAGTCGATGACCACTGGAATCAACGTCCAGACCGGCCAACACACTCGACCAAAGACGGTACTGCGCGCGCCGTCCGTTCGGCAGCATGTTGTTACGTCGCGGGATGCCGAGCGACGCCCCTGGGGAACGGGGTCAGGGGGACGGGCCGGAGGGGCGGGGGAACAACGTCGGGGACCGGCCCTCCCTCTGCATCCGTCTCGCCGCCCGCGGAACCGGCGGTGGCACCACTGATCGAACGGCGGTGACACCCGCTCGGACGAGGTGCAGTGCCGCGAGGCGGGGGTCAGGTTCAAAGCGGTAGGTGGCTGGTTTTGGGGTGCAGCGATTTCAATTGAAATTGGCTTGGTCGCGCTTTCGGCGGAGGCCGCGGTGCCGAGCAGCCAATTTCAAGTGAAATCGCAGAGGTTCGTCACCGAGGTCGTGGGGGAGCTGGCGCGGCGGGACTGAGGTCGTTGTGGCGGCGTCAGTTTCTCTTGGAATTGGATCCGGAACCGACCGCGCCTGTACACCGAAAGCAAGGGCGAAGGACCCATCGCCGCGCGGTGACATCGCGGATCTTGCTCTTGAGGACTCCTGCTGGAAGATTCGGTGACCGATCCGATCACTCTGGTCCCGGGAGCTGGCGCATGGGCGAGCAGAAGGACCGGATGCTGCGCGGTGAGTGGTACCTCGACGACCCGGAGCTGGTCGCGGATAGGAAGCGCTGCTGGCGGGTGCTCGACAGGTTCAACGCGACCGGCGCCGACGACGACGCCGAGCGCCGTCGGCTCTTGGAATCGCTGTTCGCCGAGTTCGGCCCAGGCGCCTGCGTCCTGCCGCGCTTCCTGTGCAGCTACGGCTCGCAGATCAGCATCGGCGCCAACAGCTTCGTCAACAACGACGCCCTCTTCATGGACGACGCCGCGATCTCAATCGGCGAGGACGTCCGGATCGGCCCGCGCGCGCAGTTTCTCACCGCCCTGCACCCGCTGGAGGAGCACGAACGGCGCCGCGCCGGGTGGGAGCGCCCCGAACCCATCACGATCGGCGACAACGCCTGGCTCGGTGGCGGCGTGATCGTCTGCCCCGGCGTCAGCATCGGCGCGGACGCGGTCGTCGGGGCGGGAAGCGTGGTCGTCCGCGATGTTCCTGAGCGCGTGTTCGCCGCGGGCAACGCGGCTCGGGTGATCCGGCAGCTCTGAGCGCGCGGCGTTCGGGTTGTCGTGCTGGGCGAGGCGTGTGAAGTTGCGGTGGTCTCCGTTGCCCGGACCACCCGATCGGTGTACCGAACTTGATGATGGGTGGTGCACGGGGTTCAGTCAGGCACCGGAAGACAGCAGTGCCGAGGTGAACATGTGGCCGATCGAAGACCCGTGCGAGCAGTTGCGGTGGCGCATCCCGTGCCGACCGCCCGCGACCGGGAGCGTGTCCGTGCTGGTGGTGGGTGATCGGGTCGCCGTCGTGCTGCCGCCCGGGGAAACGCTGGTGTTCACCGCGGACGAGGCCGACGGGCTCGCCGCGCTGCTGGACAAGGCCGTCGGGTTCGTGACGAACCGGTAGGAGGGTGCCGCGTGGGACTGATCGACACCGACCTCAGCTTCGATCCGCGCGACCCCTACTTCCCCGCTCCCGGCGCGACCGGCGTCGAATGGGCACTGCAGGTGTTCACCACCACCAATGGATACGGCCTCGACGCCGGCGCCCGGCTCAGCGATGACCGGCGGCACCTGCGCGCCGACCGGTACTCCCGGCTCGGCCAGCAGCAGCCGGTGGAGGCCGGTTCGGTCGACGTCGAGGTCAGCGACAGCGGCGGCGTGCTCCAGTGGTCGATCACGGCCCGCCACGCCGAGCCGATCAAGTCCGTCAAGCTGCTGCTGCGCGGTCTGCCGCCCGATCAGCTGCGCGCCGGGTGGTGGGCGCCGAACACCGGTCGCGGCTGGGCGCACGGCGTCAACGGCCAGCGGTTCCAGCTCGAATACCCGGGCCCGGACTGGGCGACGCCGTGGGTGGCCGCGGGCACCGAGCAGAGCGGGTTCGTCCTCAGCGTCCGGGATCCGCTGGTGCGGCGGCAGATCCTGCACGTCCACCAGCCGCGCTACGCGCCGGGTCCGATCGCGGAGCTGGTGCACCTGCCGATGGCCAGCGCGCGCCGGAGCAGCTACCAGGTCCCGCCGATCCGCCTCCGGCTCGGCACCGACGCGCGGACCGCGGACGCCGACCTCGACGAGCACATGGCCTTCGTGGAGCGCGTCCACGACCTGCGGCCCTGGAGCACCCGCCCGGACGTGCCGGCGTGGATGCGCGACATCGCGCTGGTGGTGACGCTGCACGGCCAGCACTGGACGGGTTACGTGTTCAACACGTTCCCGCGGATGGCCGAGGCGCTGGGGTTCGTCGCGCAGCACATCGAACCGCACCGCGTGCTGGCGTACCTGCCGGGCTGGGAGGGCCGCTACTACTACGCCTACCCGCAGTACCGCCCCGGTGAGGACATGGGCGGCGCCGAGGGATTCGCCGCGCTCACCCGCACCGCGCGGGAGCTGGGCGTGCGGCTGATGCCGATGTACGGCGGGCACGGCGCGAACGTCGTCCAGTACCCGCCGTGGGAGCAGGCCGTGCTGCGCAACGACACCGACCGGTACGTGGAGCTGCTGAACCGGCCGGACTGGGACGGCGACCGGGTCGGCGAGGGCGATCAGGTGTTCCTCAACCCCGGTGAACCGCGGTTCCGCGAGCACCTGGTGGAGTCGATCTCCGCGACGGTGCGCGACTTCGGCGTCGATGCGGCGTTCCTGGACACCCTCGGCTTCTGGTTCAACGACCCGCGCCACGACGTGGTCGACGGCTACCGGCAGCTGGTCGGCGAGCTGCGCGACCGCCACCCGGAGCTGGTGCTGGCGGTGGAGGGCTGGTGGGACGCCCTGTCGGCGGTCTTCCCGCTGAGCCAGCAGTGGTACGGCATGGATCGCGACCTGCGCGCTCCCCGCGTGCTCACGCGCTACGCCCGCACCACCGCCCACCTCGCGGAGGGCACTCCCGGCCCGGGCAGCACGGGCGTGCACGAGAAGGGCTTCCTGCACCGCCCGGCCGACGTCTTCCACGAGGGCCACATCCCGGTCGTCGGCATCGTGGACACGACGCTGCCCGCCCAGGCCGACGAGGTCGCCGCGATCTGCCGCTGGGCCGCCGAGCACGCCCCGAGGTAGCGCGCGGCGTCGTCGACGCGTGTTACGAGATCCGGACATCGTCCCAACGCCGCCAAGACATCCGCTCGCGAGCATCGAGTGCACGAGACGCCGAGCGAACGATCGGAGGCGGTCGAGCATGAAGCACAACATCATCGAGCGGGGCACCTTCGCGTCCTCGGAGTGACGCCCTGATCGTCACCGGGTGGGTCTTCGACCTGCCCCGGTCGAGAACACCGGCCGACCGATCGGTCGCCGCATCGCGCTAAGCCCAGCCCGCTTCCACCGACCGCCGGCATTCCTCCGGATCGTCGCCCGCGCTGACGAACAGCGCGGTCAGCATGGGCACCGCGTCGGCGAGCACCTGCTGCGGCAGCGGGCCGGTGGTGACCAGCGAGGCGAGCCCGTGGCCGATCACCCAGCCCTGCCTCGCCAACCGCGCGGAATCGACGTCGGCCCGGAAGCGGCCGATCTCCTTCGCCCGGTCGGCGGCGCGCACGAGGCTGTGCAGGGTCTCGTCCGCGGCGGCGGCGTCCTCGAGCTCGAAGCCCGCGTCGAACATGACCCGGTAGAGGTCGGGGTTCTCGACGGCGTTGGCCGCGTAGGCGGCGCCCAGCGCGGCGAGGTCGCGCACCGGGTCCGAGGTCGTCGGCACTTCGGAGAGCTTGGCCGCGAGGCGGGTGAAGCCCTCCTGCCGCAGCGATTTCCACAGGCCGTCCATGCCGCCGAAGTAGGTGTAGACGGCCATCGTCGACACACCGGTGCCCTCGACCAGCGCGCGGAGCGTGACCGGCTGCCGGGTGCGGAGCATGTGCGCGGCCCGTTCCAGCAGCCGGGCGCGAACCTCGGGATCCTTCGCCCTCGCCATGGCACCAGATTACATAGCATCGCTATGCTTTCGCCGTTGGCATCTCCCGAGGAGGAAACCGTGGCCGTGGAACTGGTCAACCCCGACTGCCTGCCCAAGCCCGACGTGTACCGCCAGCTGTCCATCGCCAGCGGGTCGAAGCTCGTGTTCCTCGCCGGGCAGGTCGCCCGCGACGCCGACGGCACACCGGTCGGCGGCGGCGACTTCGCCGCGCAGGTCGAGCAGTGCTACCTCAACATCGGCCGGGCCCTGACCGAGATCGGCGGGTCCTTCGACGACGTCGCGAAGCTCACCGTCTACGTCGTGGACTGGACGCCCGAGAAGATGCCGCTGCTGGGCGAGGGCGTGAGCCGGGCGGCCGCGAAGCTCGGCATCGACCCGGTCAAGCCGATCACCCTGCTCGGCGTCGCGGCGCTGGGCGAACCGGACCTGATGGTCGAGGTCGAGGCCACCGCGGTCATCGAATAGCTAGCGGCCGGCGACGGTCTCGGCTTCGGCCACCAAGGCGTCGAGAACCAGCTGGACCGCCGGGCGTTCCGTGGCTCCTCGCCGGGAGACGACCTCGATGTTGCGGCCCGCTCGGACTCCGCTGAGCGGGCGCAGCGCCACCGCGCGGAGGTTCGCCGAGTACCGGGGCAGCAGCGCGACGCCGAAGCCGTCGGCGACCAGCACTTCGGTGATCCTGAAGTCGTTGATCCGCTGCACGACCTCCGGCCGCACGCCGGTGCGGACGGCCAGCGAGCGCAGCACGTCGTCCACCGGGAACCCGACGTCCACGCTCAGCCACGGCTCGCCCACCAGCTCGGCGGGTTCGACGCGCTCCTTCGCGGCCAGCGGATGGCCGAGCGGGAGCGCGACGTCAAGCGGTTCGCGCAGCAGCGGCGTGATCGTCGTGCGCTCGCTGTCGAACGGCGGCGCCTGGTCGTCCCGGTGCGCGACCACCAGGTCGAAGTCCGCGGTCAGCTCCGGGACCTCCACCGGCGTCATGTCCACGTCGCGGCACTCCACCCGCACCTTGGGGTGCGCCCGCATCCGCCGCAGCAGGCCGGAGAGCAGCAGGAACGCCCCGGACGGGAAGATCGCCACCCGCACCACGCCCCGCGGCGTCGACCGGTAGCTGTCCAGCTCCGCCTCGGCGCGGTCCAGCGCGGCCAGCACCTCGTCCGCCCGCGCCGCCAGGCTCCAGCCGGCATCGGTGAGCCGCAGGCCGCGACCCGCGGGCTCGGTCAGCTGGACACCGACCTCGGCCTGCAGCGCCCGGATCTGCTGCGAGACGGCGGACGGCGTGTAGGAGAGGGCCTTGGCGACAGCGGTGACGGTCCCCCGGTCGGCCAGCTCGCGCAAGAGCCGCAACCTGCGAACGTCCATGGATGGAGGTTACGCACCCCCTGATCGGCCCTGGTCAGGACACCGAATGCGGCCAACCGCGCCGGCGCTGGTCGCGTGACCGGCGCCTCCTCGTCCCGGATGCTGGATGTCCATGAAGGACTACTACACGCTTGATGCAATTAGTGTTGCTTGTTCTACACAGTTGGGCGGCGCAAGCTTGGTGCGTGAATCCCCGGGATCGTTCGCTGGCCGTCCTCGTCGCCGTGCTGTGGGGCGCCAACTTCATCGCCCTCGACTTCGGGCTCGGCCACTTCCCGCCGTTCTTCTTCGCCGCGCTGCGCTTCGCCGTGCTGCTGCCGGTGCTGTTCTTCGTGCCCCGGCCGGACGTGCCGTGGAAGTGGCTGCTCGGCTACGGGTTCTTCTTCGGCGCCATGCAGTTCGCGTTCCTGTTCGTGGCGATGAACATCGGGATGCCGACCGGCCTGGCCTCGCTGGTGCAGCAGGCCTCCGCGCCGTTCACCGTGGCGCTCGGGGCGCTGCTGCTGCGGGAGCGGATCACCTCGGTGCAGATCGTCGGCATCCTCACCGCGGTGCTCGGGATGGTGGTGATCGGCTGGAACCGCGCGCAGAGCGCCGCCCTGCTGCCGATGCTGATCACCGTGTGCGGCGCCTTCTCGTGGGCGCTGGGCAACCTGTGCGCGCGGAAGGCCAACCCGCCGAACCCGCTGCACCTGACGCTGTGGATCGCGATCGTGCCGCCGCTGCCGATGTTCGCGATGTCCGCCGCCTTCGAAGGGCCGACCGCCGGGTTGCGGGCGCTGACGACGGTCTTCGACTCGACCACCGGTTGGTACGCGCTCGCCGGCCTCGCCTACACCTCGCTGCTGGCGTCGGTCATCGGCTCCGGGCTGTGGACGACCCTGATGGGCCGCTACCCGGCGAGCCGGGTGGCACCGTTCTCGCTGCTGGTGCCGGTCGTCGGGTTCACCACCGCGTGGCTGGTCCTGGGCGAGCACCCGGACCCGGTCGAGCTCGCCGCGGGCGCGGTGGTGGTCACCGGCGTCCTGCTCGGCAGCCTCAACCTGAAGAAGCGCCGAGTCCAGGAACCGGTCCTGGAACGGGTGTGAGTTCGTGGTCGCTCTGCCGGGGTGGTCGCCCAGCGGAATGCGCCGGACCGCGGGTGCATGCCCAATGCGCGGCGGAGAGGCCGTCGCTCAGAACCGCTTGCACGAGCGCGGACGACAGTGTTCTCAGGCCCGGCGGGAGCCGGTGCGCTCGAAGTCCGGGTTGCAGACGTGGACGCCGTTGCCCTCCGGGCAGTCGTAGGACACCAGTGCGCGGCCGGACTCGGCCACCAGGCGATCCGCTGTCGCGGCCACCAAGATCGCCCGATGGTCGCAAGCCGTGCACCGCTGCGCGCTGCTGTACCTCACCCGTAACCTCCCGTTCACACCTGACCGAGGATCCTATGTGGACGGGATCGGCCGCGGGGACGGAACCGGTCAACTCGCCGGGCTGATGTCCAGATCGCCGAAGTCCGACGGGTCGACCGCCTCGGCGACCACCTCGTGCGGCTGCAAGGTGCCGTCGCGGATCTCCTCCGCGTAGTGGCACGCCACCCGGTGGCCGGGCTTCAGCTCGCGCAGCGCGGGGCGCTCGGTGTCGCAGCGGCTCGGCTGGCGCCACGGGCAGCGGGTGTGGAAGCGGCAGCCCGCGGGCGGGTTGGCGGGCGAGGGCAGATCGCCGGAGAGCAGGATCTGCTCGCGCTCGTCCTCCACCGTCGGATCCGGCACCGGGACCGCCGACAGCAGCGCCTTCGAGTACGGGTGCAGCGGCTCCGCGTAGAGGTCGTCCGATGTGGACTCCTCCACGATGCCGCCCAGGTACATCACGCCGACCCGGTCGGCGATGTGCCGCACCACCGCCAGGTCGTGCGCGATCACCAGGTAGGTCAGGCCGAACTCGGCCTGCAGGTCCTCCAGCAGGTTCACCACCTGCGCCTGCACCGAGACGTCCAGCGCGGACACCGGCTCGTCGGCCACCACCAGCTCCGGCCCCACCGACAGCGCGCGGGCGATGCCGATGCGCTGCCGCTGACCGCCGGAGAACTCGTGCGGGTACTTGCGCAGCGAGGTCGTCGGCAGGCCCACTGCGGAGAGCAGCTCGCGCAGCTTCTTGTCGGTGGCCTCCCGGTCGGCGCCCATGCCGTGCGCGCGCATGCCCTCGACCAGCAGCGACTGCACCGACTGCCGGGGATCCAGCGAGGACAGCGGGTCCTGGAAGACCATCTGCATCCGGCGGCGCATCCGGCGCAGCGGCTCGCCCTTCATCCCGGACAGGTCGACGCCGTCGAACACCACCTTGCCGCCGGTCGGCTTCTCCAGCCGCAGCACCGCGCGCCCGAGCGTCGACTTGCCGCAGCCGGACTCCCCGACCAGGCCGTAGGTCTCACCGCGCCGGATGCGCAGCGACACGCCGTCCACGGCGTAGACGTACCCGACCGTGCGGTCCAGCACCACGCCGCGCTTGATCGGGAAGTGCACCGCGACGTCCTCGACGTCGACCAGCACGTCCTCGGAATCCCCGGCGGTGTCCAGGGTTTCGGTCATGACGCCTCCGCCGTGCTAGTTCCCGCCGCAATTTCCATTGAAATCAGACGTCCAATTTCCATTGAACTTGCGCCAGGTTCTCCACAGGAACCGGCTCGTTGTCCACAGACACCGGCGTGTCGGGCACCGACACACCGGTGGTCCGCAAGTTCCATTGAAATCAGACATCCGATTTCCATTGAAATCTGAGGCCTGATTTCCATTGAAATCGCGGAAGTCATGAGGCCTCCACCGGGGTTCGTGCTTCTCGCACCGGGTTGTGGCAGCGCAGCAGGCGCGCGCCGACGTCGATGCTCACGTCCGGGGTCTGCTGCTCGCAGACCTCCAGGGCGTTCGGGCAGCGCGGGCAGAACGCGCAGCCCGCGTCCCACGGGATGTTGTCGCTGACCGAGCCCTTGATCGGCGAAAGCCGCTGGCCGCGCGGGGCGTCCAGCCTCGGGATCGAGGCCAGCAGCCCAGCGGTGTACGGGTGCCGCGGGCGCGCGAACAGCTCGTGCCGCGCGGCGCGCTCCACCACCCGGCCCGCGTAGAGCACGTTGACCTCGTCGCACAGGCCTGCCACCACGCCCAGGTCGTGCGTGATCATGATCAGCGCGGTCTCGGTCTCGGCGACCAGCTCCGACAGCAGCCGCAGAATCTGCGCCTGGATCGTCACGTCCAGCGCGGTGGTGGGCTCGTCGGCGATCAGCAGCCGCGGCTTGCAGGCCAGCGCCATCGCGATCAGCGCGCGCTGGCGCATCCCGCCGGAGAGCTGGTGCGGGTACTCGTTGAGCCGTCGCTTCGGGTCCGGGATGCCCACCCGGCGCAGCAGGTCCTCGGCCTCCGGCATCGCCTCCTTGCGCGAGAGACCGCGGTGCCGCTCGATCACCTCCGAGACCTGCAGCCCGATCGACACCACCGGGTTCAGCGAGGTCAGCGGGTCCTGGAACACCATGCTCAGGTCGCTGCCGCGACGCTGGTCCAGCTCCCGGCGGGACAGCGACAGCAGATCGGTGCCGTCGAAGCGCACCGAACCGGAGACCTCCGCACCGCGCGTCGGCAGCAGGCCCATGATCGCCAGCGAGGTGACCGACTTCCCGCAACCGGACTCGCCGACCAGGCCGACGGTGCGGCCGGGTTCGACGTCGAAGGAGATGCCGTCCACGGCGGTCACCGGCGGCTCGCCCTTGCGGGCGAAGACGACCGAGAGGTCGCGGACTTCCAGCAGTGCCATGATTTTCCTCCGTCAGCGCCGGCGCTTCGGGTCCAGCGCGTCCCGCAGGGACTCGCCGACCAGGGTGAAGCCGAGGGCGACCAGGATGATGCAGCTCGCCGGCCAGAACGCCAGCTGCGGGTGCGAGTCGATGATGTTCTGCGCGCCGCCGAGCATCTGGCCCCACTCCGGGACCGAGTCGTCGGCCGCGCCGAGGCCGAGGAAGGACAGCGCCGCCGCGTCGATGATCGCCACCGCCAGCACCAGCGTGGCCTGCACGATCACCGGGCCGAGCGCGTTCGGCAGCATGTGCCGGAACACGATCGAGCTCTCCTTCACGCCCAGCGCCCGCGCCGCCAGCACGTGATCGCTGGCGCGCTGCGCGAGCATCGTGCCGCGCAGCAGGCGGCCGAAGATCGGCACCTGCACGATCGCCACCGCCAGGATCACGGTGAACTGGCTCTGCTGCGCGAACAGCGCGCCGATCGACACCGCCAGCAGCAGCGACGGCACCGACAGCATCACGTCCACGACCCGCATGACCAGCGAGTCCACCCAGCCGCCGAACGCACCGGCCACCACACCCAGCACCAGGCCGCCGCCGAGGCCGATCACGGTGGCCAGCACGGCGACCAGCAGCGTCTGCTGAGAACCCAGCAGCAGCCGGGAGAACAGGTCGCGGCCGTACTGGTCACCGCCGAGCGGGAAGCCCTCCTGCGGCGGCGGGATGGTGTTCTCCGCGCGGGAGACCTGGTCGACCAGGACCCGCAACGCCGGGTCGTGCGGCGCCAGCAGCGGGGCGAGCAGCGCCACCAGCACGAACACCGCGATGATCACCGCGCCGACCACGAACACCGGGTTGCGCTTGAGCCGCCGCCACGCCGACGCCGCCAGGCTCACCCCGGCGTCCGCCGAGGCCTCCGCCAGCGCGTCGATGCGCTCCTTGCGCTGCGATTTCAGAGCCATGACCTCACCGTGTCCGCAGTCGTGGGTCGATCAACGCGTACGAGAGGTCGACCAGCAGGTTGACCAGCACGTACATCATCGCCGAAGCCAGGATCACCACCTGGAGCACCGGGAAGTCCTTGCGCTCGAAGCCCAGCGCGACCGCCTGCCCGATGCCCGCGATGTTGAACACCCGCTCGGTCAGCACCGCACCGGCCAGCAGCGCACCGGTCTGCAGACCGATCGTGGTGACCACCGGCAGCATCGCGTTGTGCAGGATGTGCCTGCGGCGGATGACCATCGAGGCCAGGCCCTTCGCCCGCGCGGTGCGCACGTAGTCCTCGTCCATCACGTCCAGCACCGCGGCCCGGGTGATCCGGAAGATCACCGCGAACGGGATGGTGGACAGCGCGATGGCGGGCAGGATCAGGTGCACGAAGGAGTTCCACGCGGCATCCCACTCGCGGGTCAGCAGCCCGTCGAGGATGTAGAAGCCGGTGACCCTGGTGGCGTCCAGCCCGGCGTCCTGGCGGCCGGATGCGGGCAGCACGCCCAGCTGGACGGCGAACACGAACTTCAGCAGGAAAGCCAGGAAGAACACCGGCACCGCGACGCCGACCAGCGACCAGGTGATGCTCAGGTTGTCCAGCCAGCTGCCGCGCTTGCGGGCGGCCAGGTAGCCCAGCGGGATGCCGATGGCCACGGCCAGCAGCAGCGCCAGGACGGACAGCTCCAGCGTCGCCGGGAAGCGGGTCAGGAACACCTCCATCGCGGGCGTGCCGGGCTGCACGCCGGTGGAGGTGCCGAAGTCACCGGTGGCGGCGCGGCCCAGGAACCGCAGGTACTGCACGAAGAGCGGCTGGTCCATGCCGAGATCTGCTTCGAGCTGCGCCCGCGCCTCCGGCGTGGCGCGGTCGCCCAGCATCGCCGACACCGGCCCGCCGGGCAGCGAGCGCAGCCAGGCGAACAGCAGGATCGACAGGACGAAGACGACCAGCACCAGCTGCGCCAGTCGCCGGATCGTGTAGCGGAGCACGCGAACCCCCGTTGCTCAGTTCGGCAGCGAGCGCGATTTCGCGCGAAACCGACGGACCCCGTGCGGGAGCCGCGCCGGTTTCGCGCGAAATCGTCAACTCACTGGCCCGAGATGCTCACCGAGGCGAACTCTTCGGCGGTCAGCGGCGAGGTCTGCAGACCCTCCACCTCGGCGCTCGTGACGATCGCCGGCGGCGAGTGCGACAGCGGGATGGCAGGCAGGTACTCGGACATCAGCTTGCGGTTGATGTCCTGGTACATCTGCTCGCGCTTGGCCTCGTCCGGCTCGGCGTCGGCGGCCTTCAGCTGGTTCGCCAGGTCCGCGCCCCACGGCGAGCCCGCCGTGTAGAAGCGGTTCTCCGTGGTGCCGAAGAAGGTGCCGATGAAGTTGTCCGGCGTGTTGTAGTCACCGGTCCAGCCGAGCAGGAAGATGTCGGCCCTGGCGTTGTCGACGTCGTCGATGTAGCCGCCGTTCCACGGCTTGCTGACCGGGTTCACGGTGATGCCCGCGGCGCGCAGGTTCTCGGCGAGCGCGTTGTAGATGCCCTGCGGGTCCGGCATGTACGGCCGGGTCACCTCGGTGGGCCAGTAGAAGTTCACCGTCAGGTTCGGCACGCCCGCCTCGGCGAGCAGCTGCTTGGCCTTCGCCGGGTCGTGCGGGTACTTCTGCACGTCGTCGGCGTAACCGTCCACTGTGTCCGGGTAGAACTGGGTGGCGACCGAGGCGCCCTCCGGCAGGTTCGCCTTGACCAGCGTCTCGCGGTCCAGCGCGTAAGCCAGCGCCTGGCGCACCTTCACGTCCTTCAGCGCCGGGTTGTTCTTCTGGGTGATGCCCAGGTACATGATGTTGAACGGGTCGCGGACCTGGACGTTGTGCCCGGCGTCGCGCAGGGCCTTGAGGTCGGCGGCGTTCGGGAAGTCGTAGCCGTCGATGGCGCCCGACTCCAGCTCCTGCTTGCGCACCGTCTCGTCCGGGATGATGCGGAAGATCAGCTCGTTGAGCTTGGCCTTCTCGCCCCAGTACTCCTCGTTGCGGACCAGCTTGATGGTGCCGTTGCCCTCGTCGTAGGAGGCGAACTTGAACGGACCGGTGCCGGTCGGCTGCGAGCGCGAGTACTCCGGGTAGACGAAGCTGTCGCCCTGGGCCTGCACGTCGTTTGCCTTGTACTTCTCCATCGCCGTCGGCGACTGCATGCTGAACGACGGGAGCCCGAGGATGTCCGGGAACTTCGAGCTGGCGCGGGTCAGGTGCACCACCGCGGTCGTCGGGTCGGGCGACTCGCAGGACTGGTACAGCGACGGCGTCTTGCCGTCGGAGAACCCGCCGAAGTTCTCGATCCAGTAGTACGACAGCGCCTGGTTCTGCCCGGCGCCGGTCTGGTCGAACATGCGCTGGAAGTTCTTGCACACCGCTTCGGCGTTGAAGTCGGTGCCGTCGTGGAACTTCACGCCGGTGCGCAGCTTGAACGTCCAGGACTTGCCGTCCGGGCTGTGCTCCCAGCTCTCCGCGAGCTCCGGTTCGACGTCGGCGGATCCGGGCTTGAACCCGACCAGGCCCTCCATGATCTGCCGGCTGACCCGGAAGGTCTCGCCGTCGGAGGCGTAGAAGGGGTCGAACCCGTCGGGAGCACCGGCCGCGCCGAAGGTGAGCGTGCCGCCCTCTCCGCCCCCGGCCTCGCGCTGCGACTGCGCGCACGCGGCCAGCGAAGTGGCCGCGACGAGCGCGACGCCGACAGTGGCGACACGGCGCCGCGTGGTGAACGCGCGGCGTGGCGCCGATGGAGCTCTACTCATGGAAGCACCTCAGTGTGTCTCAGGTCTCAGAGTGCCGTGAGACTAACCCGCACCACGCGTTCGATGGAGTCCCAGAGGTTACGATCCGACTACTTAGGGCTACCTAATGAACCCGATCGATAACTATCGATCACCCGCCCGTACCAGCGAATTCGACTACTTGCCGTCATGGCAACTCCGCTGCGGAGTTCCGGCAAATACGGGAAAAACGTAAACACCCGGCGAACGCGGATGTGAAGAAGCCGCCCGGCGACGGCGTGCGTCACCGGGCGGCTTCAGAGGTTCGGGGCTAGAGCGCCCTGCGTCCGGAGAGCGCCCTGCCGAGGGTGAGCTCGTCGGCGAACTCCAGGTCCCCGCCCATCGGGAGGCCCGACGCGAGCCGGGTGACCGTCAGACCGGGGAAGTCCCGCAGCATCCGGACCAGGTAGGTCGCGGTCGCCTCGCCCTCGGTGTTCGGGTCGGTCGCGATGATCACCTCGGTGATGTCGTCCTTGCCGATGCGGGCCAGCAGCTCGCGCACCCGCAGCTGGTCCGGGCCCACCCCGGACAACGGGTCCAGCGCCCCGCCGAGGACGTGGTAACGCCCCTTGAACTCGCGGGTGCGCTCGACGGCCAGCACGTCCTTGGGCTCCTCGACGACGCACACCAGCGCCTTGTCGCGGCGGACGTCCCGGCAGATGCGGCAGGTGGTCTCCTCGGAGACGTTGCCGCAGACGTCGCAGAACACCACGCCTTCCTTGACCTTCTGCAGCACTTCCTGCAGCCGGGTCACGTCCGCGGGCTCGGCCGCGAGCAGGTGGAAGGCGATGCGCTGCGCGCTCTTCGGACCGATGCCCGGCAACCTGCCGAGCTCGTCGATCAAATCCTGTACCGGACCTTCGTACACTTCTCGCTCGTTTCCGGGGCCTGCGCGGTCCCAAGCGAACCGCGCTCGAAGCCGGCTCGACCGCACAGCTCCGACTGAGGTTCTTTCGTCTTGATCGGCCACCGCAGCCGCGACGCCTGGTGCGCCGCGGGCTGTCGCAAGCGCCGAAGGCGCTTTCGGATCCGCCCTCGCGAACTCGCACCGGCGCGGGTTCTGAGAGGTTTCCCGGCGAGGACGGCCCAGCCGCCGTGCACCGGTCGTGCACCAGGCTGGGCAGCCGCAGTCCAGGGGACCTCTCCGGTTCGCCACCCGCACCGCCGCGCAGAACGAGGCCGGAATCCCGTGATCACATGCCCGGCAGGGACAGGCCGCCGCCGAGGCCGCTGGTCAGCGGTCCCATCTTCGCCGCCTGCAGCTCCTGCGCCGCGCGGTTGGCGTCGCGCACCGCGGCGACCACCAGATCCGCCAGCGTCTCGGTGTCCTCCGGGTCGGCCGCCTTCGGGTCGATGGTGAGGCCCTTCAGCTCACCGGCGCCGGTGACCGTCGCGGTCACCAGGCCGCCACCGGCGCTACCGGTGACCTCCGCCTCGGCGAGCTCCTGCTGCGCGGTCATCAGCTGCTGCTGCATCTTCTGCGCCTGTTCCATGATCTGCTGCATGTTCGGCTGGCCACCTGGCTGCACGGTGCTCCTCCTCGTCTCGCGGGACCCGCGCCCGATCGGGCGGCACGAGCACGGGGTACACCACCCAGCCTAGAGCCTGCTGGTGCCCGGTCTGCGTGCGTGGTCGCCTCGGGAACGAGCGCCCCCGGTCGGCCCCTGGGCTCAGCGGGTCGCGCGTGACAGGGTGTCGGCATGGCGCTGGACATCGTGCGGTTGCTGGAGCTCACCAGCTGGCGGGCATTCGACGTGACCGGCACCGGCCGGGTGCTGGCCGGCTCCGACGAGTCCGGCTCGACGCAGCTGGTCGAGCTCGCCGACGGCGCGAGCACCCGGCTCACCGCGCTGTCCGGTGCCGTGACCGGCCGCTACTTACCGGGCGAGCGCGCGGTGGTGGTGCAGCACGACACCGACGGCGACGAGCGCGGCCAGCTGTCGCTGCTGCGCCTGGACCAGCCGCGACCGGGACCGGTGCGGCTGCCCGAGCTGTGCCCGCTGGTCCGCGATCCCGAGCACGTGCACCGGCTGCTGGACGTGCTGCCGGGCCGGATCGTCTACAGCACCAACCGCCGCAACGGCGTCGACTTCGACGTGATCGTCCGCGAGGTGGCCACCGGCGAGGAGCACGTCGTCTACGACCAGGGCGGCATGGTGCTGGAGGTCGCGGCCGACGGCGACCGCACCGCGGTCACCGTGCCCGGCGGGCCGCCCATGTCCGACCAGCTGGTGGTCGTCGACGCGGGCCGGGTGCGGACGCTGACCGGTCGCGAAGTGGCCGCCCGGCACACCAACGTCCACTGGCTGCCCGGCGGTTCCGGGCTGATCACCACCACGAACTTCGAGCGCGACCGCACCGGCGTGGCCCGCATCGACCCGGACACCGGAAACCGGACCTGGCTGGTGACCTCCGACGAACACGACCTGACCGGCTGGCCGTCGCCGGACGGCTCGACGCTGCTCGTGCAGGCCAACGACGACGGAGCCAGCCGACTGGCGCTGCACGACGCGGCGACCGGTCGGCGGCGGCACGAGGTGCGCCTGCCCGCGGACGGCTGGTGCGCGTTCCCGCTGCCGCAACCGGTGTGGTCCCCGGACTCGCGGTTCGTCGCGCTGACCTTCACCGCACCGGCGGTTCCGGGCGATGTGCTCCTGGTGGACGCGACCACCGGCGAATGCCGCGCGCTGACCGACTCCGCCGCGCAGCTCGCCGGCGAACTGCCGGTGCAGCCGACCACCCACCGGGTGCCGACCCGCGACGGCGAACGGCTGCCGTGCTTCCGGTACTCGCCTGCGGAACCCGATCCGCAGCTGGCCGGATCCGCCGTGCTGATCGTCCACGGTGGACCGGAGAGCCAGTCGGTGCGCGGCTTCAACCCGATCGTCCAAGCGCTCGTCGCGCAGGGCCACGAGGTGCTGGTGCCGAACGTGCGCGGCTCCACCGGCTACGGCAAGCGGTGGTACTCCGCCGACGACGGGCGCAACCGGCTGGAAGCGGTGGCCGACCTCGCCGACCTGCACGACTGGCTGCCCGCGATCGGCCTGGACCCGCGCCGCGCGGCGCTGTGGGGCGGCTCGTACGGCGGCTACATGGTGCTGGCGGGGCTGGCGTTCCAGCCGGAGCGCTGGGCGGCGGGCGTCGACATCGTCGGCATCTCGTCGCTGGTGACGTTCCTGCAGAACACCGCGCCCTACCGGCGAGCCCACCGCGAGCGCGAGTACGGCTCGCTGGCCGCCGACGCGGACTTCCTGCACGAGGCCTCGCCGCTGACCGAGGTCGCGGCGATCGCGGCGCCGCTGTTCGTCCTGCACGGCGCGAACGACCCGAGGGTGCCGCTGTCGGAAGCGGAGCAGATCGCGGCCGCGGTCCGCGCGAAGGGCCTGGAGTGCGAGCTGCTGGTCTACCCGGACGAAGGCCACGGCCTGGCGAAGCGCCCCAACCGCCTCGACGCCTACCCGAAGGTCCTCGCCTTCCTCGCACGCCACCTAGCAAGGCCCTGACGACCTCCGACCGGACGCAATTTCAATTGAAATCAGATGTCAAATTTCAATTGAAATTGCGGATCACCGGCGTGTTGGTGCCCGACACGCCGGGGCCTGTGGACAACCACCCGGTCCCTGTGGATGACCTGACGCAATTTCAATTGAAATCGGAGGTCCGATTTCAATTGAAATTGCGGAAATCCGGGGTGGGGCGGGTGGTCGTGACCGCCGTGCCGGTGGGTCAGTTGTCGATTCGGCGGGCGCCGAGCTCGCGCTCGAAGAGCTCGACCGCGGCTGCTTCCGGGTCCGGGCCGATGGGGGTGCTGGCGTCGTACGGGGAGGACTCGGCGAGCATCGCCTCCGGGTCTTCCTCGTCGTCGCTGGGCGACGGCTTCGGCGCGGGCTCCGGTTCCGGCGGCTTGACCGGCTCCGGCGGCGGGACGTAGTCCGGCGGCGGGGGCTCCTCGTCCGGCGGCTCAGGTGGCGGCGGAATGTCGTCGGGTTCCGGCGGACGCGGCACCGTGCCCTGCCGGGGCGCCTGCGCGCGGGCCTGCTGCGACGGACGAGTCGGCTGAGCGCTCGGACGGCCACCGGGGGCCTGGCTGTTCGGCTGCTCGCCCGCCGCCTCGGCGGCCGCGGTCGACCGGCGCTGCAGAGGCTGCTTGGGCGCGGCCGGGCGCGCCGGAGCGGGCGGCGGAGCCGCACCGGCCTCGACGCACTGGATCTCCCACTCGCCGGGGTGGCTGATGATCTGGCCCAGCGCCTGCCGCACGAAGTCCAGCCGCCGCTGCTGGGCGAACTGCTTGACCAGCCCGGAGGTCGGCATCGACAGCACGACCACGCCGTCGTCGACCCGGATCTCCTGCACGGTGGCGTTGAGCAGCAGAGCCTGCGTCGGCCGGTTCAGCTTCGCGACGGCCTGCAGCACGTCGTTCCACACCTGCCGCGTCTTCGCCGCGTCGAACGCCGCTGGCGCGGCTCCCGCCGCTCCGCCGCCCGACGGCTCCGCCTGAGCTGCGCCGCGCTGCGGCTCCGCACCGACGGCACTCCGCTGCTCCGCAGCTCCGTTCGGCTGCGCTGCCGCAACGCTCCGCTGCTCCGCAGCTCCGCCTTGCTCCGCACGCCCAGCGCCTTGCGGCTGCGCCGCAACGGCACCCTGCGCCGCACCGGTGCTCCGCTGCTCCGCAGCTGCACCCGGCTCCGCCGCACCGCCGCTCCGCTGCTCCGCAGCTGCGCTCGGCACCGCCGCTCCACCCTGCGCCGCTCCGTCGCTGCGCTCGGCGGCTTCCGCCGCTGCGCGCTCGTGCGGGCGCTGGAAGACCCGGCGCGGCCGGGAGTCGCCGTCCGCCGCTGCCGCGGCTTCCGGCTGCGGTGCGGGCGCTCCGCCGCCGCTCGGCGCGATGACGCCTCGGCGTTCGATCGACTCGAGTCGTTGCAGCAGTGCGGTTTCGGAGTCCGAGACCGCCGGGAGCATCATCCGGGCGCAGAGGAGCTCCAGCAGGAGGCGGGGCGCGGTGGCGCCGCGCATCTCGGAGAGTCCGGTGTGGACGATCTCGGCGAAGCGGGACAGGGTGGCCGGGCCGAGCTGCTCGGCCTGGCGCCGCATCCGCTCCAGCTCGTCGCCCGCCGCTTCCACCAAGCCGCGGTCGGCGGCGTCCGGCACCGAGCAGAGCAGGATCAGGTCGCGGAGCCGGTCGAGCAGGTCGGAGCCGAAGCGGCGCGGGTCGTGACCGGCTTCCACCAATCGGTCGACGGTGGCGTAGACGGAGGCGGCGTCGCCGCCGGCGAGCGCGTCGACCATGTCGTCGATCATGGCCACGTCGGTGACGCCGAGCAGCGCGATCGCCCGCTCGTAGGTGACGCCCTGGTCGGTCGCGCCCGCCAGCAGCTGGTCGAGCACGCTCAGCGTGTCGCGCGCCGAGCCACCACCGGCCCGGATGACCAGCGGGAACACCGCGGGCTCCACCTGCACGCCCTCGTCGGCGCAGATCCGCTCGACGAGCTCGCGCATCACGCCCGGCGGCATCAGCCGGAACGGGTAGTGGTGGGTCCGGGACCGGATGGTGGTGAGCACCTTGTCCGGCTCGGTGGTGGCGAAGACGAAGATCAGGTGTTCGGGCGGCTCTTCGACGATCTTCAGCAGGGCGTTGAAGCCCTGCGTGGTGACCATGTGGGCCTCGTCGATGATGAAGATCCGGTACCGCGACTGGGCGGGCGCGTAGAAGGCCCGGTCGCGCAGTTCGCGGGTGTCGTCGACGCCGCCGTGGCTGGCCGCGTCGAGCTCCACGACGTCGACGCTGCCGCCGCCCTCCGGGGCCAGCGCGACGCAGGAGTCGCACTCGCCGCACGGGTCGGCCGTCGGGCCCTGCGCGCAGTTCAGCGAGCGCGCGAGGATGCGCGCGCTGGAGGTCTTGCCGCAGCCGCGCGGCCCGGAGAACAGGTAGGCGTGGTTGATCCGGCCGGAGGACAGCGCGGTCCGCAGCGGCTCGGTGACGTGTTCCTGCCCGACGACCTCAGCGAAGGTCGCCGGCCGGTACTTGCGGTAGAGGGCGAGCGCCACGAGCAGAACCCTACGCGGTACGGCTGACACAGCGGACAGGACCCGAAGGCCCCCGGAAAAGTAAGGGGACCCCGTGCACCCGCCAGAGCCCGCTTACCCTTGCTGCCTTCCGGCCCTGGGGGAGTTCACAGGATGGACGTCGCACGAGGTCCACGGACAGTGTAACCCGACTACCCGGGCGCTCCGCGAGGAGGCCTCGGTCACTGATCGCCGCGCAGCTCGCCGCAGGCCCCGAGCCCGGCGACCGACCTGCGCATTCGGCACTCGCCTAGCGCTGGTGGGCGAACCGGCGCGCATCGGCCACCAGCGAACTGGTGTACGAGTCCGGAGCGAGGCGGAGCTGCACGCTGCGCATCCAAGTCGCCGCCGTCTGGCGACTGCCCCCCGCGCCGGCGGACAACATCACCAGCGGGATGATCAGGACGTAGGAGAACTGCTGCCAGTACTGGGCCGCGTCCGGCGGCAGCAGTCCCGTCGTCCACGCGATCGTCGCGGCGAGCCACGCCGCCGCGTTGAGGATCACCGCGGCCATGCCGATCCAGAACCAGCGACGAGCGTTGAGGTAGGCACGAGCGGCTTCACCGAGGACGGCTCCGAATCCGGCTGCCGGATCACCGTGGGAATCGTTGATCGACATGGGAGCGAGCCTGACATCCAGCACGCCCTCCCGTGGCCCGTTCGCGCACATCCGCACCTCGCCCGAAAGATCGTCCGTCCAGGTCATGACCCTTATCCGCTGCTCAGGAAGCCCTCTGCTAGGCTTCCGCACGGAGGATTGGCCGAGCGGCCTAAGGCGCACGATTGGAAATCGTGTTGGGTTAATAGCCCTCACGGGTTCGAATCCCGTATCCTCCGCGCTGAGACGGATGCCCCCGCGAGATGTTCGCGGGGGCATCCGTCGTTTCGCGCGCGAAAAGGACGCCCCGGCCGGGGCCGGGGCGTCTTCGCGGTCGTGGTCAGCGGACGGTGAAGCGGGCGATCTGGGGGTCGTGGTCGCTGGCCTGGTCGGCGAACTCCGCGTTGATGTGCACCAGGTCGTAGTCGGCGCGGAGCGACGGCGTGGCCAGGATGTGGTCCAGCTGCTGGGAATTGCCCTCGTAGACGTAGCTGTAGCGCTCGAGCGGGGGCAGCGCGCCGGCCAGCGGCACGAGCGCGCCGCCCTCGGTCAGGCGCTGCACCGCCGGGGCGAAGCCGTAGTCGTTGAGGTCGCCGAGGACGACCACGCGGGCCTGGTCGTCGATGGCCAGCGCTTCGTCGACGAAACCGCGCACCGCCTGCGCCTGCTTCTCGCGCTGCAGCTCGGAAACGCGCTCCGGCGGCTGCAAGCGGCCGTGCAGCGGCTGGTCGCCGCCCTTGGAGTTGAAGTGGTTGGCCACCACGAGCACGGTGCGGCCGCGGAAGACGAACTCGCCGGCCAGCGGCTTCCGGCTGGCCGTCCAGGCGTCGCTGGCCGGGTCGATGCGGCCCGGCGAGGCGCTCAGCCCCAGCCGGTTGCCGCGCTCGACCGGGTGCACCGGGGTGGTCGCGTCGCCGCCCGGCCGGTCCACGAAGGACACCCGCGCCGGGTTGTAGAGGAACGCCACCCGGATGTTGCCGCCGGGCTGGCCGCCGTCGGCGTTGTTCTGCGGGTCGATCTGGCGCCACAGGTAGCGCGGGCCGCCGGCCGCCGCGATCGCGTCGGTGAACCGGCGGAGGGTCTCGTCGGCGGCCACCACGCCGTTGTCGTTCGGGCCGCTGTTGTCCTGGACCTCTTCCAGCGCGAGGACGTCCGGCGCGGCCAGGTGCTCGACGACACCCTGCGCGAGCCGGTCGAACTTCGCCTGATCGTTGTCCGGCGCGAGGTTCTCCACGTTGTAGGTGGCGATCGCCAGCTCGTCATCGCGCTGCGGGCGGGTGGTTTCCGGCCGCAGGCCGCCGGGCCGGTGCTCGCCGAGGCCGGTGGCCTCCAGCACGTAGCCACCGAAGCGGGAGTAGTCCAGCGGACCCTCGGTGCTGCCGCGCAAGCTGTCCCCGACGTTGGCCGCGGGGAACGGGCCGTCGGCCAGCGATTCGACCTTGAGGCGACCCGCGTTGGCATCGGCGTAGTCGGTGTAGGTGGTGCCGCCGCGGCCGTTGGCGTTGTGCTCCGGCTTACTGGTGATCCACAGCGCCCGGTACGAATCGGTCGGCCCGACCACCCGGGCGTCGTCGACCCGCAGCAGCATGCCCTCGCGCGACTCGTAGTAGTCCAGCGCGTAGCGCTGCGGTTCCAGCTCGCGCTTGTCGATGTTGCCCTCCAGCGGCGCGAACTCGCCGGGCACCGCGTCCGGGCCGACCACCTCGGCTGGCACCTCGCCCCTGCCGGTGAGCTGCCAGCTCGCCTCGACCAGCTCGGTGACCGACTGGTTCGCCGTGGTCTCCGGCGTTTCACCGCTCGCGGTCGGGTAGTACTCGGTGACCTTCCCGCCGACCACCACGGCATCTCCGACGGCCACCGCCGGTGTCTGCTTCCCGGTGAAGACGAACAGGCCCTCGCTGGTGCGCGGATCGCCGTCGGGCTCCGGGTCCTGGAACCAGAAGCCGCGCACCGAGCCGTACCCGCGAACCCCGGTGACGACACCGGCGACGCCGGTCACCCGCTGGCCGTCGAGCGGGGACACCCGCGCGGTGCCCTGGATGTCGTGGATCCGAACGACCGGTTCGGCAGCGGCCGCGGGCGCCAGCGACAGCAGCACCCCGGTAGCGACGAGCAGTGACGTGACGCGCACTCCGGCTTCCCCTCGCCAAGCGACATGATCGACGAGAAGCTACCCGCCCGAAGCGACGAGCGACACACGATCAAGTGAACATCGCCGCGCTCGCCGACTGAGTAGTTCCACGCTTCCCGGGTGCGCGGAGGTCGGCTGGACTGAGCGGCGTGATCTCCGAAGGGAACACCACCGCGCCGATCGGCGCGCGGGTCCTGGTCACCCTCGCCACCTGCGCGGTGCTGGTGCCCTGGTCGCTGTTCTGCGCGGTGCTGGTCGGGCTCTCCGCGATGTGCACCGACGACTTCGACAACTCCGACTGCGCCGAGACGATGAGCCTCCCGATCGCGCTCGGCCTCCTGGGCCTGGTGCTGGCCGCGGTCCAGCTGGTCGTGGCGCTTCGCGGCCGGACGACGAAATCGGTGCTGCTGCGCGGCATTCCCGCGCTCGCGCTGGCGCCCGCCGGGCTCTTCGCGCTGTACGTGACCTTCGTGCAATAGCAGAAGGGCCGGTCCCCTGGCGGGAACCGGCCCTTGCGAGCGGTAGCGGTGGGATTCGAACCCACGGTGGCTGTTAACCACACGCGCTTTCGAGGCGCGCTCCTTCGGCCGCTCGGACACGCTACCGCCGACTAGGCTACATGTTCGGGTTCGCGCGGCCCGCAGCGGGGTCAGCGCCAGGCGCGGAGGGCGTCCGCCAGGGCGACCCTGGCCCGGAACAGGCGGCCGCGCACCGCTTGCTCACCTGCACCGACGCGCCGCCCGATCTCCAGGTAGGACAGGCCGTCGATCTCCGCGAGCAGCCAGACCTCGCGCTGCGGGGGCGGCAGGGCGGCCAGCGCGTGCAGCAGGTCCAGCACTCCCGCGGCCGCTTCGGCGGCGCGCTGCGGGTCGGCCAGCGGTGGGCGGCCGGCCATCGACCGCTGCTCCGGCACCGACCACACCGGCTCGGTGCGGCGGGTGCGCCTGGCGCGCAGGACGATCAGGCAGCGGCGGCGGACGATCTGGAACAGCCAGGTCCGCAGCGCCGCGGGCTCGACCAGCTCCCCGGCTCGCCGCCACACCGTGACGAACGCTTCCTGCACCACGTCCTCGGCGTCGGCGCGGTCGCCCAGCATGCGCAGCGCCAGGCGCAGCAGCGGAGCCGAGCAGCGGTGCACCAGTTGTTCGAACGCCTCGTCGTCGCCAGCGGCGATGCGCTCCGCCAGCACCGCATCGGTCGGCTCCACGTCACTCCCTGCAACGCGATGGGTCCGCCCCGGCGAAGCGGAGCGGACCCATCGTCACAGGCCACGGTCCCGACGGCGGCCCGGACAGGCCACCCGAACCGGTGGAATATTCCTTACTTCTTGTCGTCGCGGAAGCGGTCCTTCACGTCGTCCACGGTCCCGGCGGCGCGGTCCTTGATGTCCTGGCCGGTCTCCTTGGCCTCGCCCGACACCTGATCGCTCTTGCCGGAGCGCTTCATCTCGTCGTTCCCGGTGGCCTTGCCGAGGGCTTCCTTCGCCTGCCCGGCCAGTTGCTCCGCCTGGTGCTTGGCCTTGTCGAACACACCCATCGGTCACTCCGTTCCTACGGGGAACACGTGCACCCGGTCGGCTACCCGAACCGCGCCCAACATCACATCTCAGTGGCCCGCGTCACTCCGGTGGGTGGTGAAGAACCGCTCCAGCAGCGCGGCGCACTCGTCGGCCAGCACACCGCCGACCACCTCGGGCCGGTGGTTCTGCCTGCGGTCGCGCACCACGTCCCACAGCGAGCCGACCGCGCCGGTGCGCGGTTCCCACACCCCGAACACCACTCTGGCCACCCTGGCCAGCACCAGCGCACCCGCGCACATCGTGCAGGGCTCGACGGTGACCGCGATCGTGCAGCCCTCCAGCCGCCAGCCGTCGCCGTGCGCGGCGGCCGCGGCGCGCAGCGCGAGGACCTCGGCGTGCGCGGTGGGATCGTTGCGGGCTTCGCGCTGGTTGTGCGCCTCGGCCAGCACCCGGCCGTCCGGACCGACCACCACCGCACCGATCGGGACATCGCCGGTCGACGGCGCTTCGGCGGCGACCCGCAGCGCGGCCCGCACCAGCTCGACGTCACCGGCGCGGAAACCGGACTCGCTCACTGCTCCAACTTCTCCAGCAGCTTCTCGAAGTCGTCCCCGAAGCCGCACCGCTGGGCGATCATGACCAGCTGCTCGTCGGGGTAGAGGTCGACCTCTTCGATGATCACCAGCAGCTCGCCCTCGGGCAGCCCGAGGTCGGCCAGGACGGCCAGATTGCCCTCCGGCCAGACCTCCTCGTCGTCCTCGTCGGGTGGTTCGACGCGGAGCAGGTCGAGCACATCGGCGGCGATGTCGTAGTCCAGCGCCGCGGCCGCGTCCGACAGCAGCAGGTCAACCCCGCCGGGCACCGGCCGGATCAGCACGAAGAACTCGTCGTCCACATTGCACATGCCGAACACCGCGCCGGTGGAACGCAGCTCGCGCAACGCCGTGATCGAGGCGTCCAGGCCGGTCAACGCGGTTCTGTCCATCGCGCTGCACCGCCACCGCCCGTCTTCCCGCACCACGGCGACGGCGAAGCCCGAGACCGGCTCCTGCACCGTCATGTGGACACCGTAGAGCGTGCGAACGCCACCCGAAAGCACTATTGCGCGCTCGTAACCTTCTGAGCACCGAATGCCGCTCAACCGGGTGTGCCTCAACCGGACGGGGTCGGGCAGGATGGGTGAATGCGTGCCGTGTGCGTGATCGGACTGGGACTCATCGGCGGCTCGGTGCTGCGGGCCGCCTCCGCCGCCGGGCGCCCCGTCTGGGGCACCACCACTTCCGAGGACGACGCCGCCGCAGCGCGGGCGGACGGCTTCGACACCGTCGAGGTCGACGAAGCGCTGCGCCGGGCCGCCGCCGAGGACGCGCTGGTCGTCGTGGCCACCCCGCTGACCGCTGTCCGCGGCGTGCTGCGCAAGATCGCCGAGCACGCGCCGGAGGCGTGGCTGACCGACGTGGTCAGCGTCAAGGACCCGGTCGCGGCCGAGGTGCGCAGCGTGCTGCCCGGGGCCCGCTACGCAGGCGGGCACCCGATGGCCGGGCTGTCCAGCTCCGGCTGGGCGGCCGGTTCCGGCGAGCTGTTCTCCGGTGCGGCCTGGGCGGTGACCCTCGATGAGGACACTTCGCTCGAAGCGTGGCGGGAGGCCGCCCAGCTGGCGCTGGACTGCGGGGCGCAGGTGGTGCCCACCTCCGCTGCGGCGCACGACTCCGCCGTCGCCCGGATCTCGCACCTGCCGCACGTGTTCGCCGCGGTGCTCGCGGCCACCGGCGCCGACGGCGGGCCGCTCGCGCTCTCGCTGGCGGCGGGCTCGTTCCGCGACGGCACGCGGGTCGCGGGAAGCTCGCCCGATCTCGTCCGGGCCATGACGGAGGGCAATCGCAGCGCTCTGCTCGACGCGGTCGACGACGCCCTCGGCCGGCTGGGCGCGGCCCGCGGTTCGCTCGCCTCGACCGGCGGCTTGAAGTCCACTGTGGATGCCGGGTACGACGCCCGCCGCTACCTCGACGACCTGTTGACGTCCGACCGGACGAGCACGACCGTCCGCCTCGACGCCACCGCTGCGGAGCGCCTGCGCGAGATCGGCGAGATCGGCGGCCGGGTCGTCGCGCTCACCGCCGACACCGCCGAGATCGAGATCCCGACCGCCGCCTGACGCAATTTCAATTGAAATCACCACCACGATTTCAATTGAAATTGCCGATCATCGGCGTGTCGCCCCACGACACACCGACGACCCCCGCGATTTCAATTGAAATCAGAGGTCCGATTTCCATTGAAATTTCACCCTGGCTGGTAGCCGCGGCCGCGGCACGCGACCGACACCGAGGCGAAGGTGGCGCATGCGCCGCAGGCGCACAACCCGCCCTTGCAACTCGCACCGCCGCGGGTTCTCAGAGGTCGCCTGGCGAGGGCAGCCCTTCGCCGTGCATCGGCACACACATAGGAACGGGATCCCGCAGTCCGGGCGGCGTCTGCGGTTCCTGCCACCGGTACCGCCCGCAAATCAGCCACTGGCAGCCAGGTGGACGCGAAGAGAGGCCGCCCTGTGCGTGGGGCGGCCTCTCCATGATCCGCTCCGACCACTGCCGCACCGGGACGGCCCTCACCAGGTCCCGTGCCGCAGCGTGGGTCGGGCGGCGATGTTCAGGTGTCTACTGCTCGGGCTTCTCCTGACCCAGGAACTCCTTGCCCTTCGCCACGGCCTGATCGATCTTCTCCTCGTGGCCGAACTTCTCCTTGGCCTTGTCCGCGGCCGCGTCCAGCCCCTGCTCGATCTTGTCGCCGTGCTCCCGGCCCGCGTCCTGCAGCCGGTCCTTGAAGTCTCCGAGTCCCATGGTGCTCCCCTCCACGTCGCGGGATAAGTCCTCGGGCTACGCACCGCGAACGTAAGCCCGGTGCGCGCTGCGTGCACCCCGTCAGGATCGCGTTAACACCTTCGAGGGATCTTGCCCGCGCGTGACGGCAGCGCTACGGTTCGTGCATGACCGGATGACCAGATTTCAAATCCGGTCACGGAGTCAGAACCACCCGGAGGTATCCCGTGCCGCAGCCCACCGAACGTGCCGATCGCATCCTCGACGCGGCCGGCGAACTCATGATCCGGCTGGGCTACCGGAAGGTGACCATCGAAGACGTCGCTCGCCAGGCGGGTGTCGGGAAGGGGACCGTCTACCTCCACTGGCGCACCAAGGAGCAGCTGTTCGAGTCGCTCATCCAGCGCGAGGCGCTGGGTCTGCTCGACGAACTGGCGGCGCGCCTGCGGCGCGATCCGCGGGAGATCCAGCCGCACCGCTTCATGCGCGCCGCGTACCTCATCACCCAGCGCCACCCGCTGCTGCGGGCGCTGGCCACCGCGGACGCGGAGCTGCTCGGAAACCTCACGAAGTCCCCGGTGCGAGCCAGGGAGCAGGAGATCGCCGACCGGTACAACGCGCTGATCATCAAGCACGGCCTGGTGCGCGACGACATCCCGCACCTGATCTACGCGATGAACGCGACGAACACCGGCTTCTACGCCATCGGACCCATCCAGCACGACGCGCCCGACATCGACGACGAGACCGCGGCCGACGTCCTGGCCCACACCGTCCGGCACGCCTTCGAACCGGACGACGAGCCCGATGCCGCTTCGCTGACCTCGGCCGCGAACGAGATCGCTGACCTGTTCGACGAGCTGAACAAGACGTACCGGGAGCGGATATACGCCGCCCCCGGGACCGAGCGGGGTTGATCCCACCGCTCGACCACCACGGAAGGGACAACAGATGACGACCCTCGCCGACACCTGGGGAATCAACGAGGCGCAGTTCTGGCTGCGCGGCGTGCGGCCGGAACAGCCGGTGGCGCACGACGAGGCGGCGGGTATCTGGAACGTCTACGGCTACCCCGAGATCCTGCAGGCGCTGAGCGACCACGCCGCCTTCTCCTCCGCCACCCAGCGCTTGGTCCCCGAGACGAACGACAAGTTCTCCGAGGGGAACCTGGTGCAGATGGACCCGCCGGAGCACCACAAGCTGCGCAAGCTGGTCAGCCACGCCTTCACGCCGAAGGTCGTCGCGGACCTGGAGCCCCGCATCGCCAAGCTGACCCACGAGCTGCTCGACGCGATCCCCGGTGACCGCACCGAGCTGGTCACCGACCTCGCCTACCCGCTGCCGGTCATCGTGATCGCCGAGCTGCTCGGCGTGCCCAGCAGCGACCGAGGGCTGTTCAAGAAGTGGGTCGACGCGATGTTCGAGAGCTCCGACCAGTTCTCGCTCAAGGAGCGGACCAAGGAGCAGGAGGAGTACTTCGCCAAGGCGATGGACCAGGTCCAGCAGCTGACCGACTACCTGGTCACGCACGCCCAGGAGCGGCGTCGGCAGCCGCGGGAGGACCTGCTGTCCAAGCTGGTCCTGGCCGAGGTGGACGGGGTGCGGCTCACCGACGCCGAGGTGGCCAACTTCGGGATGGTGCTGCTCGTCGCCGGGCACATCACCACCACGATGCTGCTGGGCAACACGGTGCTGTGCCTGGACGCCCACCCCGACCAGTACGCCAAGCTGCGCGCGGACCGGTCGCTGGTGCCCAGTGCCATCGAGGAATCGCTGCGCTTCTTCAGCCCGTTCGCCGCCGTGTCGCGGGCGACCAGCCACGAGACCGAGCTGGGCGGGCAGGTCATCCCGGCCGACCAGCTGGTGCTGCTCTGGGTGGCGGCGGGCAACCGGGATCCCCGGCAGTTCACCGACCCGGACGCCTTCGACATCACCCGCGAACCGAACTCGCAGATCGCCTTCGGCCGCGGCATCCACTTCTGCCTGGGCGCGCCGCTGGCGCGGCTGGAAGGGCGGGTGGCGCTGAGCATCCTGCTGGAGCGGTTCCCGAACCTGCGGACCGATCCGGCCGACGGCCCGGAGTTCCTCCCGAGCCCGGCGATGACCGGGGTCAAGCGCCTTCCGCTGCTCCTCTGAGACGGGGGTCGGGGGACCCACCGGTGGAGCGGGCGGCCCGGGGACCGTCCGCTCCACCGACCTCGTGCTGCGCGGGCACCGCCTCGGGCTCGGGCGCGGTGGTCGGCATCCGCCAGAACAGGACGAGGGCGAGCACCGCGACCGCGGCCGATGCCGGGCCCAGCGCCCACCAGCCCCACTGCGCGGCGACCGCGCCTCCGGTGATCCCGCCGAAGCCCATGCCCAGGTAGAGCGCGGAGGAGTTGAACGCGATCACCACCGCGGCACCGGACGGCGTCGCCGAGATCAGCCGGTGCTGGACGGCGGGCATGATCCCCCAGCCGCCCAGCCCCCACAGCACCAGCAGCGCTCCGGTGGCCGGCAGCGAACCGCCCGCCAGCGGCAGGAACATCAGGCCGGCGGTGAGCAGCAGCAGCGAACCCGCGATGCCGACGCCGGACCCGAAGCGGTCGGTGATCCGGCCGACCACCGCGTTGCCCATCGCGCCCGCGACGCCGTAGACGAACAGCAGCACGCCGAGCGTGCCCGCGCCCGCGCCGGTCAGCGCGGAGAGCATCGGCGAGGCATAGGTGTAGGCGGCGAAGTCGGCGAGGGAGGCGAGCATCGAGACCACCAGCACCCACACGACGGCCCGGTTGCGCAGCACCGAGATCCGCTCGCCGAGCCGCATCGCGGGCGGGGCCGGGACCGGCGGCAGCGCCAGCAGAGCCGTCGAGGCGAGCACGCCGAGGCCCGCGATCATCCAGAACAAGCCCTGGTAGCCAACGGATTCCTCCAGCAGGACGCCCAGCGGCACGCCGATCACCGTGGCCAGCGTCAGCCCGCCGAGCACCATCGACACCGCGCGGCCGCGGCGGTCCAGCGGCACCAGGTCGGCGGCGATCACCACTGCGGTCGGGGTGAACAGGCTCGCGCCCAGCGCGCCCAGCACGCGCGCGGCGGTGAGGGTGCCGAAGTCCGGTGCGAGCGCGGTGGCGATGTTGCCCACCACGAACAGCGCCAGCGACAGCCACAGCAGCTTCCTGCGCTCCCAACTTCCGACCACAGTGGACAGCACCGGTGCGCTGATCGCGTAGGTGAGGGCGTGCACGGTGACCAGTTGGCCCGCGGTGGTGACCGGCACTCCGACGTGCTCGGCGATCGCCGGGAGCACCCCGGCCACCAGGTAGGAGCCGGTGTTGATGACGAAGGTGCCGACGGCGAGCACCAGGAGCCGGAATTGCATTGGCTTCCCTCGGGATGGCGGGCGGGCAGGGCAGCACGAATCGCGCGACGACCCGCGGGTCGAACGCGTGGAGCTGAGGGACCGCGACCTCGTCAGAGCACGACTCGGTCAGCGGGGTGGAGTGTTCGGTTGGGGATGACCCTGCAACTGCGGACGGCCAAGAAGGCCAGACCCGTTCTCGGTGTCGGGTGGAACAACGACCGCAACTCCGGCCGCACCCGGCATTTCGATCGGGTCCCCGCGCGTGTTAACACGCGTGATCCGGATCACAAGTGACGCGCCGTGACCTCCTCCGCTCCGGCACGAAACAGACTGTGCCGCAACGGTTTCAAGGAAGCGAACACTTCTCGTGACGACCGGCGGTTGCGGGTTTGCGGTTTTCGCAAAGAACTTTGCCGATCAGGCGCGGGCCCGGGCAGATTGGCGGCAGCGAACTCCCGCGACCGAGGTGAGGATTCATGGACCAGCAGTTCTGGGACGACCGGTACCGCAGCCACGACCAGCTGTTCAGCGGAGCGCCCAACCTGGTGCTCGTCGCCGAGGCGAGCGACCTGCCACCCGGGCAGGCGCTCGAAGTGGGTTGCGGCGAGGGCGCCGACGCGATCTGGCTGGCGCGGCGCGGCTGGCGGGTCACCGCGATCGACATCTCCCGGGTGGCCCTGGAGCGAGCCGCCGCGACCGGCGCGGACCTCGGCATCTCGTGGCAGCACGGCGACCCGATGACCACACCACCACCGGCCGGCGCGTTCGACCTGGTCTCCGTCCAGTACTTCCCGCTCCGGCGCCAGCCCGAGCACACCGCGCTGCGCGGCCTGCTGGCCGCCGTCGCCCCGGGCGGCACGCTGCTGTTCGGCAGCCACGACCTCGCCGACGTGCCCCCGGACGCGGACTTCGACCCCGACGACTACTACCGGCCCGCCGAAATCGCGGCGCTGCTCGACGACGACTGGACCGTCCTGGTCAACGAGACCCGCCCGCGCACCACTCCCCCGCCCGCGGGCACGCACCACACCCACGACACGGTCCTGCGGGCCCGCCGCGGCCCGGTCAGGTGACACCGGCGGGCAATTCGCTTGTTCCGGCGGCGCGGCGTGGGGGATTCTGCGCGGCATGAGCAATGCCACCGACACCTTCTCCGCCTGCCTGCGCGAGCTGGACGTGCCCGGTCAGGTCGTCGAGTTCAGCACCGAGGTGCCGACCGCCGCCGCGGCCGCCGAACAGCTCGGCTGCGAGGTCGGCGCGATCGCCAACAGCCTCGTCTTCACCTGCGACGACGAGCCGCTGCTGATCATCGCCAGCGGTGCGCACCGGGTGGACACCAAGCACGTCGCGCGGCTCCTCGGCAGCGGCCGGATCCGGCGCGCCACCCCGGAGTTCGTGCAGGCCGCCACCGGTCAGCCGGTCGGCGGCGTCGGGCCGGTGGGGCACCCGCGGCCGATCCGCACGGTGGTGGACCGGATGCTCGCCGACCACCCGGTGGTGTGGGCGGGCGCGGGGACCAAGCACGCGATGTTCCCGACGACCTTCGACGAGCTGGTGCGGATCACCGGCGGCCTCCCCGCCGAGGTGGAGAAGCGCTGATCGAACGGTTTCCGCTGGTCAGGACTCGTGAGCGCTTCGGGGTGCTATAGCCCCGCAAAGCACTCACGGCCTTTTACCAGCGGAAACCGCGCGCCCAGCGCGGGAGCAGCGGATCAGACACCCGGGTCGAAGCGGCCGTCGATCGCCGTCCAGCCGCCCTCCACCAGCTGCAGGCTGCCGGTCACGTAGGACGAGGCGTCCGAGGCCAGGTACACCACCGCACCCGCGATCTCCTCCGCCTTCGCCCACCGCTGCAACGCGGTCTTGCGCGCGTAAGCGCCGTACCAGGCCTCGTCGGACTTGATCTGCTCGGTCAGCGGCGTCTCGAACGGGCCCGGCGCGATGGCGTTGACCCGCACGCCCCGCGGCCCCAGCTCCGCGGCCAGCGCGCGGGACAGCTGCACCACGCCCGCCTTCGTCGCGGCGTAGATGCCCTGTCCCGGCTCGACCACCTCCGCCCGGAAGCTGGCGAAGGTGATGATGCTGCCGCGCCCGCGCTCGGCCATCCGCGCGCCGAACTCGCGCACCAGCCGGTAGGTGCCCTTCAGGTTGACGTCGACGACGCGGTCGAACTCCTCGTCGGTGGTGTCCACCAGCCGCTTGCGGACGTTGATGCCGGGCGTCACGACCAGCACGTCCGCATCGGGCTCGGCCGCCGCGAGCTCGCGGATCTGCGCGCTCTCGCGCACGTCCAGCTCGCGCCGGACCGCCTCGTGCCCCAGCTGCCGGATCGACTCCGCGGTCTCCTCCGCGCCCGCGGCGTCCACGTCCGCCACGACGACCCGCGCCCCGTACTCGGCCAGGGCGACCGCGCTGGCGCGCCCCAGTCCGCTACCACCGCCGACGACCACGGCCTTGCGCCCGTCGAGCTGGAAGAGATCGGCCGCCATGAACCACCTCCCGACCGTCCACAGAGGACGTGAGTCAGATCCGATCGGCAGATCATCACCCCTCGGACAGCACCAGGGCAAGGGTGAACCCGTCGTGCCCCTTGGCCCCGACGGTCTGGATCGAGGTCGCCATCGCGCGGGGTTCGGCGGCGAGCAGCTCGTGGAACCGGCGCACGCCCCGCAGCTCGGCGTCCAGGTTCGCCTCGTCGACCACCGCGCCCCGGCGCACCACGTTGTCCACGACCACCAGTCCGCCGGGCCGCGTGAGCTCCAGCGCCCACCGGAAGTACTCGGGGACGCTGGGCCGGTCGGCGTCGACGAAGACCAGGTCGAAGACCTCCCCGACCAGCTCCGGCAGGGTGTCCAGCGCCGCCCCGACGCGCACCTCCGCGACCTCGTCGAGCCCGGCGCGGGCCAGGTTGGCGCGCGCGATCTCGGCGTGCGCCGGGTCGTGCTCCAGGGTGACCAGCCGGCCGTCCGCCGGCAGCGCGCGGCCGAGCCAGATGGTGCTGTACCCGGCCAGCGTGCCGATTTCGAGGATCCGACGGGCCTGCACCGTCCGGGCCAGGACCTGCAGGAACCGGCCCTGCAACGGGGAGACCGCGACGCGCGGGAGTCCGGCTTCGTCGGCGGCCCGCCGCGCGGCGATCAGCACCGGGTCCTCCGGCGCGTACCGCTCTCCCAGGTATTCGTCGACCGCTGCCCACTGCTCTTGTGCCATACCGGGTTGCTTACTCCGCTCCTCAGCCGGCGGCGAGGGCATCGGTGCCGCGAAAAGTGTTGCGATAAGCACTCGGCGACACCCCGAGGGCCACCTGCAGGTGCTGGCGCAACGACGCAGCGGTGCCGAAACCGGCGTCGGCCGCGACCCGCTCCACCGGCAGATCGGTCTCCTCCAGCAGTTGTCGCGCCCGCTCGATGCGCTGCTGGGTGAGCCACTGCAGCGGCGAGATCCCCACCTCGTCGCGGAACCGCCGGGTGAAGGTCCGCACGCTCATCGCCTCCTGCGCGGCCAGCTCGCGCAGCGACAGCGGCCGGTCCAGGTGCTCCAGCGCCCAGGCCCGGGCCCGCCGGGTGGACGAGATCTGCGGTTCCGGCACCGGGCGCAGGATGTACTGGGCCTGGCCGCCGTCGCGGTGCGGCGGCACGACGGTCAGGCGCGCGACCTCGTTGGCGACCGCCGCGCCGTGATCGCGCCGGATCATGTGCAGGCACAGGTCGATCCCGGACGCCTCGCCCGCGGAGGTGAGCACGTCGCCGTCGTCGGTGTAGAGCACGTCGGGATCCAGCTGCACCGCGGGGAAGAACTCGCGGAAGCGGTCGCTGGAGATCCAGTGCGTGGTCGCCCGGCGGCCGTCGAGCAGACCTGCGGCGGCCAGCACGAACGCCCCGGTGCAGATGGAGGCGATGCGCGTGCCCGGCCGGATATTGGCGAGCGCGGCGGCCAGCTCCGGGCCGAGTCGCCCTTCGGTCTCGGTCTCGTCGTACTCGTGGGTGGCCAGGACGATCACGGTGTCGGCCGCTCCCAGCGCCTCCGGGCCGTGCTCGACGCGGATCGGGAAGTCCGCGTCGGTGCGCACCTCGCCCGGGACGAGAGCGCAGGTCGTGACCTCGTACAGCGGCTCGCCCGCAAGCGTGCGCGCTCGGCCGAACAGCTGGTGCACCAACCCCAGCTCCATCGGCATGACTCCGTGCCGGACGAGTACCACGATGCGATGCATGGCCCGATTCTTGCACATGTTGGCCATCGGGCCACTCGTTCCGGCGCTCGGCACCGAGCAGGGTCGGAGGGCATGAGAACCGATGTGCACCGCGCCTGGTGGGTAGCCGCCGTCACCGCACTGGTCGTCGTCGCCGCAGGTGCCTGCGCCACCACCGCGGGCCTGCTGGTGACCCCGATGCACCGCGAGTTCGCCTGGTCGCACGGCACGATCGGGATCGCGGTGTCGGTGAACATGGTGCTGTACGGGCTGACCGCGCCGTTCTCCGCCGCACTGGTGGATCGCTTCGGCATCCGGCGCACGGCGGCCGGAGCGCTGTCGCTGATCGCCGCCGGAGCCGCCATCACCACGGCCGTTTCCGCGCCCTGGCAGCTGATCGCGGGCTGGGGCGTGCTGGTCGGCATCGGCTGCGGCGGGCTGGCGACGACGTTCGCGGCGACCGTCGCGCACCGCTGGTTCGCCGCCCGGCGCGGCCTGGTGACCGGCGCCCTGACCGCCGCGACCGTCGTCGGCCAGTTCGCGTTCCTGCCGGTGATGTCCTGGGTGATCGACCGCTTCGCGTGGCGCTCGGCGACCGTGGCGCTCGCGCTGATCGCACTGGCCGCGACACCGCTGGCCTGGTCGGTCTTCCGCGATCACCCGGCCGACCTCGGCCTGCGCCCCTACGGCGCGGCGGCCTTCGAACCGAAGCCGCAACCCGAACCGGGCGCGGCCCGCCGAACGCTCCGGGTGCTGCTCGGCTCCGCGCGCACCGGCCCGTTCTGGCTGCTGGCAGGCACTTTCGCGATCTGCGGCGCCTCCACCAACGGGATCATGTGGACCCACTTCGCCTCCGCCGCGCACGACCACGGCATGCCGACGACGATCGCCGCCTCGGTGCTGGCGATCATCGGCGTGGTCAACGTGGCGGGCACGGTCGCCTCCGGCTGGCTCACCGACCGGTTCAGCCCCCGGCTGCTGCTGGCCGCCTACTACGGCCTGCGCGGCACGTCGCTGCTGTTCCTGCCGTCGCTGCTGGCACCGACGGTGCAGCCCGGGATGCTCGCGTTCGCGGTCCTGTTCGGACTGCTCGACGTCGCGACGGTCCCGCCGACGATCGCCCTGTGCCGCGAGATCTTCGGCGTGGACGGCGCGATCGTCTTCGGCTGGGTGAGCACGGCCCACCAGCTCGGCGCCGGCCTGGTCGCCCTCGGCGGCGGCGTGGCCCGCGACCTCATGGGCAGCTACGACGCGGTGTGGATCAGCGCAGCGGCCCTGTGCGCGATGGGTGCCCTGCTGGCCGCAGCGATCAGGAAGAAGACCGCGGCCCAGCCGGCGTAGCCGGACGTGCGAGAGCGCCCGGCCGGAATGCCGACCGGGCGCTCTTCGGGAGGTTCAGCCGCCGATCCGGGTCAGCTGCCACTCCTGGCCGATGCCGTCGCGGGCCTGCTGGACGTCGACGCGCGGCGGGAAGATCAGCAGCGGCGAGCGGTCCAGCCGGAACTGGCCGCTCGCGATGTGCACCCGGCCGGCCCGCGACGCGGCGTCGAGGGTCCACGTGTGGGGCTGCGGCGTGACGACAGCCAGCCGGTGGTGCCCCGGCTCCACCCGAACGCCCAGGTAGTGGCCGGTCTGCGCGCTCTGGATGGTGTAGCCGTGGCCCTTCCGCGCGATCACCCAGACCTGGGCGCCCTCACCGCGCGGCAGCAGCACGACGGGCGTGCCGGGCGCCGCGTCCCACGGCTCGGTCAGCACCTCGCCGAACGAGCTCGTGCCGAACTCGATCTGGTAGGTGCCGGGCTGCACGTACGCGCGCGGCTGAGCAGCCGTCGCAGCGGGTGCGAAGGCGACCAGCGCCGCGATGGACACCAGCGCGAAAGCCCACGCCAGAGCACGTCGAAGAGTCATCGTCCGAGGTCCTTTCCGAGAAGATGCCGCCCGGCCCCTCCCGGACGATCACGCCATCTCCATCGGCCGCCGCAACTCCGCACCGATGTCCTCGACCGGCGGATTCCACGCCCCCGTCAGGTGACACGTGGTGCGGCTGGTCGACCCGTCGGCCGTCAACACCGACCGCCACCCCTTTCTCAACCTTCCGGTTGACCAAGCCCGGACGCCGGGTCTACCTTGTTATTCAACCGACTAGTTGAGGACAAGCGTTGGACGAGAGCACGGAGCGGCTCAACCGGGCGTTCGCGGCGCTGGCCGACCCGACCCGGCGGGAACTGGTGGCCCGCCTGGCCGGTGCGGACGCGACCGTGGGCGAGCTCGCCGAGCCCTACGACATGAGCCTCCAGGCGATCTCCAAGCACGTGAAGGTGCTCGAGGACGCCGGATTGGTGACCCGCAGCAGGGACGCCCAGCGCCGGCCGGTCCACCTGGACGCGGAGGTGTTCGACCTGATGTCGAAGTGGATCGAGCGCTACCGCCGGGAAGCCGAGGAGCGCTACCAGCGCCTCGACGCCCTGCTCGGCCGGATGAACGAAGAACAGCAGCCGAACCGGAAGAAAGGCGCGTCATGACGCCCGTCGCGTCAACCGGATTCCTGCTCGACCGCACCTTCAGGGGGACCGTGATGCGACCCAGCCACAAGAAGCCGCAAAACGCAGGATCACTCCCAAGCGCGACCACCACTGAAAAGCACGGAGAGGCGGACAGGCCATGACCAACGAGACCAGGATCGCGGCGGACGAGAAGACCCCGACCATCGAGATCACCCGGGAATTCGACGCGACGCCCGAGCAGGTGTTCCGCGCCCACGTCGACCCGGAGCTCTACGCGCAGTGGGTCGGGCCGCGCTCGGTGACCACGAGGATCACCACCTGGGACGCCCGGACCGGCGGAGCTTGGGCGTTCGCCAACGACCGCGACGGCGAGGAGATCGCCGCCTTCTACGGCAGCTTCCACGAGGTGCGCCCGCAGGAGCGGATCGTGTGGACCTTCACCTTCGAGGGTGTGCCAGACGCGGTCGCGCTGGAGACGCTGACCTTCGAGGAGCTCGCGGGCGGCCGGACGCGGCTGCGGACGCTGAGCGTGGTGGCGGACTTCGAGACCCGCGACAGCATCCTCGCCAGCGGCATGGACACCGGAGTCGGCGAGGGCTACGAGAAGCTCGACGAGCTGCTCGCGAAGGGCGCCTGACGTGACGGCCGAGCAGCACGCGCAGGACGCCGCCCGGTTCACCGAGCTGGTCGAGTCCGCCGCGGCCGGCGACTGGTCGCGGCCGAGCCCGGTCGCGGAGTGGACGGCGCTCGACGTCGTGAAGCACCTGGTCGAGTGGTCCCGCGGCTTCCTGACGGGCGCGGGGATCGAGCTCCCGGCCCTGGACGTCGCGGCCGACCCGGTGGCCGCCTGGAAGCAGCACGTCACCGACGTCCAGGCCATCCTCGACAACCCCGCGGGCCGGGTGCTCAGCAACCCGCACACCGGCGACATGCCGGTCGATGAAGCGATCGACCGGTTCTACGCGGCCGACGTCTGGATGCACACCTGGGACCTCGCCAAGGCGCTCGGCCGCGAGCCCGACCTCGGCGAGGAGCGCTGCCGCGCGGCGCTGTCGGCCATGCGGCCGATGGAGCAGGTGTTGCGCGACAGCGGGCAGTTCGGCGCCGCCGTGCCCGTCGCGGCCGGCGCCTCGGCGCAGGACGAGCTGATGGGCTTCCTCGGCCGCGACCCGGCCTGGCCCCCCGCCACCTGATCCCCACGTTGACATATACCCCAGCGGGGTATATACACACTCCCGACACGGATACCCCCTAGGGGTATTGTTCGGGAGGAGAGGGACATGGGGCTGTTCGCGATTCGCGACTACCGGAGGCTGTTCGGCGCTCAGGTCATCGCGCTGTTCGGCACCGGGCTGGCCACGGTCGCGCTGGGGCTGCTCGCGTACGACCTCGCCGGACCTCGCGCAGGCGCGGTGCTCGCCACCGCGCTGACGATCAAGATGGTGGCGTACGTGGTCGTCGCACCGCTGGCGGCCGCGTACGTCGACCGGCTGCCCCGGCGCTGGTTCCTCACCGCTCTCGACGTGGTGCGCGCGCTGGTGGTGCTCGCGCTGCCGTTCGTCACCGAGGTCTGGCAGATCTACGTGCTGATCGGCGTGCTGCAGACCGCGTCGGCGGCGTTCACCCCGACGTTCCAGGCGGTGATCCCGGACATCGTGACCGACGAGGCCGACTACACCCGAGCGCTGTCCGCATCGCAGGTGGCCTCCACGATGGAAAGCCTGCTCAGCCCGGTGCTGGCGGCGGTGGCGCTCACCTTCATGACGTTCAACCTGCTGTTCCTAGGCACCTCGGTCGGATTCGCGGTGTCGGCGCTGCTGGTCCTGTCCACCCGGATTCCCGACGCGCGTCCCAGCGCGCGCACGAACGCCTGGGACCGCGCGGTGTCGGGGATCCGCACCTTCGCGGCCACGCCGAGCCTGCGCGGCGTCATGGCGCTGAACCTGGTCGTCGCCGCCGCCGGTTCCATCGTGGTCGTCAACACCGTGAACTACGTCCGCGACGTCCTCGGCGGCACCCAGTCCGACGTGGCCTGGATGCTCGCCGCTTCCGGAACGGGAACGCTGCTGGTGGCTCTCGTCCTGCCCCGCGTCCTGGACCGGGTGGCGGACCGGCTGGTGATGCTGACCGGAGCCGCGGTGCTGCTGCTCGCGGTCGGCGCGGCGGTCGCGATGTCCGCGGCGAGCATCGCGGCACCGCTGCTGACCGGCGCGATCTGGGTGGCGATCGGCGGCGGCATGGCGCTGATCATCACGCCGACCGGCCGGGTGCTGCGCCGAGCCGTCGACCCGAGCGGGATCCCCGAGGTCTTCGCCGCCCAGTTCTCGCTGTCCCACCTCGCCTGGCTGGTCACCTACCCCATCGCCGGCTGGGTCGCGACCCGCGCGGGCTTCACCACCACCTGGACCGTCCTGGCGGCCTTGGCGGCGATCGGAGCCCTCACCGCGATGGCCGTCTGGCCGCGAACAGAGCGGGTGGAGCAGCCCGGAACGGCGGCGGTGGTCCCGGCCGAGGACGGCGACCTCGTCACGGTCTCGGCCCGGGAAGCAGAGGAAGGCACCCTCATCGCGGGCCAGTGCTCCTGCGTCCGCACCGTATGAGTCCCACGGCTGAGAACGCGCACCTCTCGCCCGCCACCCGACTGGCGGAGCGAGAGGTGCGCGCGTTCCGCCGGGAGCAGAACCGCAGCCCGCGGGCACCGGACAGGTGCCAGGATGGCGGTCATGGCGGAAATCCTTCCCTTCAAGCGCACCCCTGCGCCGGATCGCGAACCGGACCCGCTGTGGCGCGAGGTGCTGGGCCGGAGCCTGCGCGCGACCCGGGAGAAGCGAGGTGTCCGCCTCGTCGACATCGCGGAGCGGGCCGGCATCTCGCCGCAGTACCTCTCCGAGATCGAACGCGGCCGCAAGGAACCTTCGAGCGAGATGATCGCCGCGGTCACGGGCGCCCTGGGCGTCGACCTGGCGGAGCTGCTCATCGGCATCGCGGGCGACGTCCAGCGGATCCGCGGCGCGGCACCCGTGCGCCGTCCCGCCGGCCCCGTGCTCATGGCCGCCTGAGAGCTCAGGACCGCTGGTCGAGGACCCGGTCCGCGAGCCCGTACTCGACGGCACCCGCCGCGTCGAACACGCGGTCCCGGTCGGTGTCGTGCCGCAGGTCCGCGACGGCACGACCGGTGTGCGCGGAGAGGATCTCCTCCAGCTGGGTGCGCACCCGCACCACCTCGTCGGCCTGGATGATCAGGTCCGGGATGGTGCCGCGCCCCTGCGCCGCGGGCTGGTGCAGCACCACGCGGGTGTGCGGCAGCACGGACCGGCGACCGGCCTCCCCCGCTGCCAGCAGCACGGCACCGGTCGCGACCGCCTGGCCCACGCACGTCGTCGCCACCGGCGCCTTGATGTAGCGGATCGTGTCGTACAGCGCGAGCATCGCCGACGGGTCGCCGCCCTCGCAGTTGATGTAGAAGTTGATCTCGCGTTCCGGGTTGTCCGCCTCCAGGTGCAGCAGCTGGGCGATCAACGCGTTCGCCACCCCGGAGTCGATCGCGGTGCCGAGGTAGACGATCCGCTCCGACAGCAGGTGCGAGTAGACGTCCATGATCCGCTCGCCGCCCGCGCTGCGCGTGATGACGTTGGGGATGGTGTAGGTGCTCATGCGCTCGCTCCCGTCGCCGAGGCGAGGCCCATCCGGTGCGTGCGCACGGGCAGGACCTGACCGAGATCGCCGACGACGTGGTCGATGAACCCGTACTCGCGCGCCTGCTCGGTGGTGAACCAGCGGTCGTGCAGCGAGTCGGTGAAGATCCGTTCGACCGGCTGACCGGTGTCCTCCGCGATGATCCCGAGCACCGTGTCCCGGGTGTGCCGCAGATCGTCGGCCTGCACCTCCACCTCGACCGCCGACCCGCCGATCCCGGACGACCCCTGGTGCATCAGGATCCGCGCGTGCGGGAGCGCGAAGCGCTTGCCCGGAGTGCCCGCGGACAGCAGGAACTGCCCAGCGCTGCACGCCAGCCCCAGCGCCAGCGTCGCCACGTCGCACGGCACGAGCCGCATCACGTCCCGGATGGCCAGCATCGCGGGCACCGAACCGCCCGGCGAGTGGATCCACAGCGCGATGTCCCTACCGGGATCCTCGCTCGCGAGGGACAGCATCTGAGTGGCGAGCACGGTCCCGTTGTCGTCGTCGAGCACGCCGTCGAGGACCAGCACCCGCTGCCCGAAGAACCGTTCCCGAAGCCGATGGTCGAACATCGGCTGCTTCCCGTTGTCGCTCATGCCCCCGACGATGCCGCCGCCCCGCCGCACTTGGCGGCTCCCGCTGCTGTGAGCAGATCAGCCCACAGCAGCTTGGCACCGAGAGAGCACGGGAGCATCTACCTCTGTGTCCTGCCTCATCCCGGACGGAGATTGCAACCACGCAGGCTTCACCACCACCTGGACCGTCCTGGCGGTCCTGTCCACGATCAGAGTCCTCACCGCACTAGCTGTCCGGCCGCGCACAGCAAGTGCCGACCGCGACCGGAGCCGGAAAGCAGGAGAAGGAAAACCCTCATCGCAAGCCAGTGCTCCTGCCTCCACGCCGCGTGAGTCCCACCGCCGAGGACGCGCAGCTAACCCACCAGCGAGGACGACGCCCCCGTGAGGTCGCATTGACAAACAGGAGAAGACTTAACACGTGGGTTGGACGGGCGTCGCTGTTGATGGATCTGGTTGATCGGCGCGAAGTAAAGAAGTTCAGAGAAGGCCCGTTCTAAGCACACGTCGGTGGCTTCAACTCGTAGGAGTCGATTTCCCAGCCCCCATTAGAATCTCGAAAAAACCCGAAGCTACCGAGAACGGGACCACCTTCGACCCGCATCCGGCAGGAGTACGCCACCGCGTCGTTGCCTGCGATCACCACAGCGTCGCGATCTAATCGCGGGTTGGCATAAGCGTTTTGATCCGTGACCTGGTTGCGCAGTTGCTGAGCCGCAGCCTGGCAGTCGGGAGCACCATGAGCTGCGGCGAACGCCTCCTTGCCAGTGTCGGCGAAGAGGAGGCAGATCATTTCTGGTTTTTCCGAGCGAAGTAAGTTGTACACATCAAAAACTGCATCGACAGGGCTAGGTGACTTCATCGGTCTCCCGGACACAAGCCCATGCACCTTCGGGATGGTCGGCTCAGGGGCAGCTGACTGTTGTCCGGAGTTTCTCGACTCCGGCGGCGGTGAATCGTTTCGTCCGATGACGAGCGTGACGGCACCGTATGTTCCGAAGCCAAGAAGGAGCAACAGCAGAAGTGCAGCGCCGACGAGCGAGAGTCGCGTTTGGCGGTTGTTGTTGATCGTCATCGGGCCGATGGATATGTGGTTCCGCCCGCGGATGCCCGAGACGTTGGTGATCGTGACGTTTTCCTGGTTGCCACCAACCGCGCTGCTGCTGCCCTGGGTAGGAGTGTAGGAGGAGGCAGACTCCTGAAGCTGTCGCGCAAATTCCGGGTCACTGCTGATCGCGTCTCGCACGACCGACTGCAACAGCGCCTGTCCTGCGGGCTCCGTCGGGCTTTGCTCGAACTGATTCCACGCGGATTGGCCGACGTCGGAGTTCAGCACTCGCTCGCGGACGAGATCATAGACGCGCTGAGCACCCTCTTGGACCGGCTGGCCGGAAGCGAGCGCGGACATCATCTGAACGACTGCGGCCGCGAGCGTGGACGCATCCATGTGAGCTCCCCCATGATCGGCAACGCTCGCTGAGCGTACCGGAATCAGCACTCGCTGTACGCGAGATCGAGCACTTCGCGTCACCTGGCCTGGCTTCCGGCATGACTGACTCGTGCTCGCGTCGACGCTGTTCCGCCAGTGCCTGCACCTCCGCTACGACGTCCGCGTAGCGCCATCGGACCTGGACCACCAGACATGATCAACTCAGGGCTAATCCACCCTTGTACTTCGCGTGGTCTTCGATGGTTCAGCGGCCGAGACCACTTCTAAGCTACCTCTGTGATCCGTCTCACTGCCCCGGAAGTTGGGGATTAACCCTCAGCCTGGCTTGACGGAGAGCGACTTACCAACTCGTCACGAGCTTGCAAAGCAAGGAACCCCCTGCTGGAGGGGGTTCCTGCTGTCTCGACCAGACGTGCGCCCGAAGGGATTCGAACCCCTAACCTTCTGATCCGTAGTCAGATGCTCTATCCGTTGAGCTACGGGCGCTTGTTCATTTGTGGGCTCCCACCTTACGGTAGGAACCGCTGCGGAGGCTCCGGGATTTGAACCCGGGAGGGGGCGTAACCCCCAACCGCATTAGCAGTGCGGCGCCATAGACCAGACTAGGCGAAGCCTCCCGGCGTCCTTCGTGGCCACCGGAGAAAAGACTACAGGGCCCTCCCAAGCCCTTTTCAAGGGGGGTCCACTTAAGCCGCGATCAGCCCGCTGAGCTGCGGAAACGCGTCCGGATCAGCGCAGGTGGAGGTCGAGCCAGTTCTTCGCGCGGCGCCAGGCCTCCGCGGCCGCCTCCGGGTCGCGGTCGAAGCGGTGGCCCGCGCCCGGGTAGCGGACCACGTCGGTCACCACCGATGCCGCGTCGGCCGCCTCGCGGAGCTTGTCCACCTCGTCGGCTTCGACGCCCTCGTCGTCGCCGTACAGGCCGAGCCACGGGCAGGAAAGCTCGTCCGCGATCTCCACCAGCGGCGGCAGCCCGTCCGACAGCGGGTCGAGGATGCCCCGGCCGCCGACGCTCACCGCCGCGCCCAGCGTGCGGCTCGCGGCCACCACCAGCGCCGCCGCGCCGCCGATGTCGAAGCCGATGACGCCCTGCCGGTCGGCGGGCACGCCCTGGTCGGACAGCCACACGAAGGACGCGTCGGTGTCGGCCAGGATCGAGTCGCCGGACAGCCTCCGCACCTGGTCGGGCTCGTCGTCGCGGTGGTACAGGTGCGGTGCGACGGTGAGCCAGCCCTCCTCCGCGAGGGCGCTGCTCAACTTTCGCACCCGGTCGGTGACGCCGCGGGTCTCGTGCAGGAAGACGAGCCCGCCGCGCACCACGTTGTCCGGTTCGGCAACGGTGAGGCGGAGCTCGTTGCCGTCGGTGAGCGCGAGCGTCTCGGTCCGGGTTTCTGTCATGCCGTGCAGGGAATCACGCCCAGGTGAACACCAGTCAACAACGTCATCCGGTCGGACCAGCGGGCACTTCACAAGATCACCGGAACGTGCCAGCCGCTTGCACTGACCGGAGCCGCGCCGCGACGTCGAATGCAGGCTGTTTCGCGGAGCCCCCGCAGGTTAACGTCACCGTGACCGACCTCTGAAGGAGTCGCAGAGATGAGCGTGCGCACCCGTGCCGACCTCGACCAGCTGCCCGCCTACGTGGCAGGCCGGACCGTGCCCGGTTCGATCAAGCTGGCCAGCAACGAGGTCTCCGAAGGCCCGCTGCCCAGCGCGGTGGCGGCCATCAACCAGGCGGCAGGCGAGGTGCACCGGTACCCGGACATGGGCGTCGGCCGCTTGACCGACGCGCTGGCCGCGCACTACCGGGTCGAGCCGGAGCGGATCGCCGTCGGCTGCGGTTCGGTCGCGCTGTGCGAGCAGCTGGTGCAGGCCACCTGCACCGCCGAGGACGAGGTCATCTTCCCGTGGCGGTCGTTCGAGGCGTACCCGATCATCACGCAGGTCGTCGGCGCCAAGCAGGTTCCGGTGCCGCTGACCGGTGAGCACGCGCTGGACCTGGAGGCCATGCTCGCCGCCATCACCCCGGCCACCCGGCTGATGTTCGTCTGCACCCCGAACAACCCGACCGGCACGCTGCTGCGCAAGGCCGAGCTCGCCGCATTCCTGGACCGGGTGCCGGAAGACGTGCTGGTGGTCCTGGACGAGGCGTACTTCGAGTTCGTCAGCGACCCGGACGCGCCGGACGGCGTGGAGATCACCCGCGAGCGCCGCAACGTGGCCTCGATGCGCACCTTCTCGAAGGCCTACGGCCTGGCCGGTCTGCGCGTCGGCTACGCGATCGCGCCGCCGGAGGTCGCCGCTGCGCTGCGCAAGGTGATCATCCCCTTCAGCGTCAACGCCCTCGCCCAGGTCGCCGCGATCGCCTCCCTGGAGGCCCAGGACGAGCTGCGGAAGCGCTGCGCCAACGTGATCGCGGAGCGCGAGCGGGTGCACCGGGAGCTCGTGTCCCTCGGCTACGAGGTCCCGGAGACCCAGGCGAACTTCGTCTGGCTCCCGCTGGGCGACCGGACGGCGGACTTCAACGAGCACTGCCTGCAGAACCGCGTGGTGGTCCGCGCCTTCGTCGGCGAAGGGGCCCGCGTGACGATCGGCCGGCCGGAGGAGAACGACGCCTTCCTCGCAGCCGCGAAGTCGTTCGTCTGAGCGCGCGACAATATTCGGAATTCCGACGCGAAATCAATATTTCTGACCGATTCACCGACCATCGGTCCGATTCGCCGCTTACCGGACGAAACGTTCGGCAAGCGGCGAAGTCGCGTTCGAGGACGACTCGGTCGCGCGGGCGATTTCGCGCGAAATCGGCATTCCGCTCTCAGGCAGGGCACGCTTTCGGCGAAATCGCCCTGGCAACCGCAACGCCGCTGGTAGGAGCACGTGCGAGCGCGGCCGGGAACCGCCTGTCGAGCGGCCGCCGTAGGCGCCGCGGCCCAGCCGGGTCTCCGCGCGAATCAGCCGATAAAAGAACAAAAAACGGTGGTGCCCAGCGAAGAGAGGGGGAGTACTTCGCCGGGCACCACCGCAGGGGGTGTGGCCGTCCGAGCCAGGACGACCACGTGGAGCGCGTAGTAATCTACGCAGCTCCGGAATGTAGTTGTGTTCTGCATTGCCCGCCAGCTCGAAAAGCGTCTTGCACCCGTTCAGGTGGCGGCATTAACGCGATCAGCCAGTGACCGCGTGGTGTCCGCGCACCAGAGCCGGAGCCGGCGCGGTGGGCAGGTCACGGTTCACCGGGTCCACGACCTTGGCAGGCGGGTTCACGGCCTGCACCGGCGGCGGGGTGTTCTCCGCCGGCGGCGGGGTGTTCTCCATCGGCGGCGTCTTGCCCTCCACCGGCGGCTTCGCACCCTCGACCGGCGGGGTGGGGTCGCCGTGCGAGTGGTCGACGATCGGCGCGTTGACGCACTGGTTGCCCTGCGGCGACAGGATCGACACGACCGCGCCGATCACCGTGATGTTGTTGCCGCACAGCTGGACCGGCAGCACGCTCAGGTTGTTGTCGTTGCCGACGTTGATGCCGTCGTTGTCCGCGCTGTCGGCGAAGGCCGGAACCCCTCCGGCGAGCAGTCCGGCGCCGGCGACGAATGCGCCTGCGAGGCAAGCAGTTTTACGCATAGAGCCCTCCCAATTCGGTTCACTTCGGGGGTGTTCCATCCGCGGGCTACCGCAGGTGGACGAGAGTGCCCAGCGGCAGCGTGGTGAGCAGCTGGAGCGCGTCGTCGGGCACCCGGACGCATCCGTCGCTGCTGGCCTGGCCGAACACCGATGGTTCTGGCCAGCCGTGCAGCGCGACGGTGCCGGGTCCGCCGCCGTAGGTGCTGAAGGTGTTGGAGTGGGTGCCCAACGGCAGGATGATCGGGCTGAACTTGGTCACCGTCTCCTCGATCGCGGCCATGATGTAGGTCCGGCCGCGCGGGGTCGGTGAAGCCGGTGCACCGACGCCGACCACCCACTCACCGATCGGTGCGCCGTCCTTGCGCACCACCATGCGGCGGGCGTCGATGTCGACGTCGACCACGTAGGGCGTGCGGGCGCGTTCGACCGGTCCGTCGGTGCGGACCCACCCGGTGCTGCCGTTCGGGCGGGACGGGAGCAGCACCTGCGCCCACGCCCCCCGCTCGGCGATGATCGGTACCCAGGTCGGGTTCTCCAGCTGCGTCGCGGGCAGCTTCGCGAACACCGGTCCGTCGGGCGCGTGGTGCACCGCGATGTCCTTCTTGACGCGCAGCACCACGCCGTCGGTCTCCCCGTCCGGCGCCGGGTCTTTCGGCGCGGTGGGGAACTCGGTGAAGGTGCTGGCCGGTGCCTGCATGCCGAGATCGGCCCGGGCCATGATCTGCTCGGGCTGGGCCGCCGGAGCCGTGCCGCAACCGGTGAGCGCGACGCACAGCGCACCGAGCGCAGCACCCAGCTGGATCCTGCGCCTGGCGGCGGTCGTCCGTGAACTCATGATCGGCTCCTGGCCCGTCGGGGAATGTGCTCGACAGCGTCCGGCGTCGGCCGGGAAGCGCCTGTGCGGTCGGCCGTTGACCTGGGAGATCAAGTGCCGGGACGGACGCTAACCCGCGCCCTTCCGCCGCTGGCGCGGGCCGATGGGAGCGCGATCTCGCCGATCAACGGCCTGAACAGGACAAACGGGCCAGCTTGATCGATTGCATAAAATCGTTACTAAATAGCTGTCGCTCAATAGTGTTGGTTTTTTAGCTCTACCGAGCGACAAATGGCCGGATTGCTCAAGCCCGGAAAGGACTCGAACAACCCGGCCAGGAGTGCTGGGACGTCACTTCCAGCTGGCGAGCACGCCCAGTTCCTTCTCCTGCGAGTCGGTCGGCGCGTACTCGACGGTGAACCCGGTCGCGTCCGCCGGAACGTCGTAGACGATCTTCCCGGAGACCGGCTCGCCCTCGGTCAGCAGGTGCAGGAACATGTTGTCCAGCGACACCGTGGCCGCCTCGTACCGGTTGCCCTGCGAGTCGACCAGCGTGAACTCGTCATCGCTGATGTTGTCGACGGTACCCGCGAGCAGTTCCGCCTGGGCGTCGACGGCGACGTACTTGCCGACCTCCGGCGGGAAGCTCGCCTGTGCGGGGTCGAGGTCCGCGGGCGCACCGATGGAGATCTTCAGCTTGGCACCGAGATCCTTGCTGACCTGGGCGAACTCGCCGAAGGCCACCGGGCCACCGGTCGTTTCCTCGGAAGCCTGGCCGGTTTCCGAGGAACTGGTCTCCGAGCTGCCGGACTCGGTGTTCCTCGGCGGCGTCGGGATGCCGGGGACGCAGCCCGCCAACCCGATCAGTAACGCAGCCGTGGCCAGGGGTGCAATCAGCCTCTTCAAGGTTCCTCGCACGAGAGATGTTCGGTTAGGGGGGTAGGAACAGGACTTTTGCACGTCGGAACGCCGTAAATCACCGGAATGGACTAATGTCCTGCAGGAAAGTTGAGCTGTTCTCCGGATCAGGAACGTCCGGGTGCTCACCTCCGTGCGGCATACGGGCGAACATCCCCGGACCTCCCGAAGCGGGGTGGCCGGTCGGCGCGCGGGGAGGGACGACGCGCCGACCGGCCGTCCGGCTCGACGCCGCAGGTCGGGGGAAGCGGCGGCGAACCGGAATTCAGGTGGTCAGAGGTTGCGGAGGCCGTCCAGCACGCGCTGCTGCAGATCGAGCGGCGGGCCAGCTCCGTCCGATGTGGACTCAGGCTCGCGGAGCCGGTGCCGTCCGACGCGTTCCCGTTGTCGCCGCTCGGCCTCGACGTGCGCGATGAGCTGCCACACGGTCAGCGCGCCTTCGCCGCCTCCGGCGTGCTGCGCGCGGTGCGGCCGCCAGGTCAGGACCAGGTAGCAGGCGAGGGTCGCCGAGATGACGGCGATCTGCGGCATCAGTTCCAGCATGTCGAATCCTCCCGAGATCAGCGGTCGGAGACCCGCCGCGCGGCGGCGTGGCAATCGGTGCAGGTCCCCCAAAGCCAAGCGAGCTCGGAGTTGTCGGCGACGAGCTCCTGCCCGCACAGCACCCGAACCCCGGTCCCGCTCGGATACGCCAAAGCCCCGTCGGGTCGCGCATCAGTACTCGCATGCCGAGCCCCACCAGCAGGAACCCAATGAAACGGATACACGGTCACCACCCCAGATTCTTGGATTGCCGAAGGCTGAGATCAGCTGCACTTCGAAGACTATGGGTGCAATTAACCCCGCGCCATCCCTTGATCGGGTGCAAGTGCACCTTTTCTGATAGGGCTAGGCTCCTGCCATGCCAGCCACTCCGACGCGCCGGAAGAAGCGACTGGGTCAGCTGCTCGCCCGCCTTCGCAGCGATGCCGACAAGACGCTTGGAGATGCAAGCAGACTGCTTCGCGTCAGCGAGCCGACCATCAGCCGCTACGAGACCGGACACGTTCGTCCAGGCTGGGCTGCGTTGCAAGCACTGCTGGCGCTCTACAAGGCAAGCGATGAGGAGCGTGGTGAAGCTGCGGCGTTGTGGGACGACGCGGGCGAACGCGCCACGCAGGTCGTTACTCCTACTGGCTCACCAAAGGCGTTCCGCGCCTTCCTCCGTGCTGAAGCGGAGGCCGACACAGCCCGAACGCTGGAGCCCCACGTAGTTCCCGGCCTGCTCCAAACCCACGCCTATGCACGAGCTGTCAACGAAAGTGGTCAGCAGTTCCACACCGCGTCTCCCGCGCGCTATGTGTCAGCTCGGCTGAGTCGGCAGTCGAGGCTGGTCCAGCCATCACCACTCCGCTTCCACGCTTTGATCGACGAGGCCGTGATCCGCAGAACAGTGGGTGGCCCGGAAGTCATGATCGAGCAGTTGACCCACCTGAACGACTGCTGCGCGCGGGAGAACGTGACGGTCCAGGTACTGCCGTTCAGCCTGGGTGCGTACGGCACGATGTCCGGCGGCTTCACGATCATCAGCTACACCGATCCCGATGACCCGCCAGCCGTCTATCTGGACTACGTCGCAGGTGGCGCCTGGGTGGAGAATGCGAACGACGTACAACATTTCGCGGAGATGTTCTCGGAGATCGCTACATCGGCCCTCAGCACCGATGAGTCTGCGGATCTGATCCGCGACCAGGCGAAGGCATTGGGATGAACAGCATGATCTGGCGCAAGAGCAGTCGTAGCGGCAGCGGAGCCAGCAACTGTGTCGAACTCGCCATCGGCGAGGCGGCCACCTACATCCGCGACACCAAGGACCGCGACGGCGGCACGTTACGCGTGAAACACCCGTCCTGGACCGCGTTCCTCGCCACCGTCAAGGCCGGTCGCCTCGACCGCTGAGTCGCCCCGGTTGGCCCGGTGAAGGGAACCTTTTAGCGGCCGACTCGCCTAGAAAGCGCCCTTCACCGCGGAAGTCCCTCAGCGGATGCGGGTGAGGTTGATGGGGAGGCCGTCGGTGGGCATGGGGCCGGTGCCGTAGCGCATCGGGGGTTCGTAGTCGGGGCTGACCTTCCAGCGGTAGCGGAGCAGGAGTTGGTGGAGGATCGCCTTCACCTCCATCACGCCGAAGTGCATGCCGATGCACTTGTGCGCTCCGCCGCCGAACGGCGCCCACGCGTAGCGGTGGGTCTTGTCCTCGCGGCGGTGTTCGGCGAAGCGCTCCGGATCGAACACGTCCGGGTTCGTCCACCACTCCGGCATCCGCTGCGTCGCGTAGACCTGGCCCGCGACCTTGGTCCCGGCCGGGATGTAGTGGCCGAGGATCTCGGTGTCCTTGACCGTTTCGCGGAACAGGCCGCCGACCGGGGCGTTGATCCGCATGGACTCCTTCACCACCATGTCCAGCGCGGGCAGCCGCTCCAGGTCGCCGTACTCGATGGCCGGTTTGCCCAGCGCCAGCGACTCCTCGCGGACGCGGTCCTGCCACTCCGGGTGCTTGCCGAGGTGGTGGGCCGTCATGGCGAGCGTGATCGTGCTGGTGTCGTGCGCCGCCATCAGCGCGAAGATCATGTGGTTGACGACGTCCTCGTCCGAGTAGCTGTCGCCGTCATCGGACTGCGCCCGGCAGAGCACGCTGAACAGGTCCTGTCCGGAACCCGCTCGCTTGGCCGGGATCCGCTCCCGGAAGTAGTTCTCCAGGAACCGGCGCGCGCGCAGCCCGCGCGCCCAGGTGCCACCGGGCACGTCGGCGCGCACGAGCGCGTGGCCGCCGTGCACCGCTGCCACGAACGCCCGGCTGAGCTGGTCGGCTTCCGCACCCGGCCGTTCACCGACGAAGACCTCGGTGGCCAGGTCGAGGGTGAGCCGCTTCGACGCGGTGTACACCGGGAATCGCTCGATCGGCCGCCACTGGGCCAGGGCCCGCTCGATCGCCGGCGTCATCACGTCCAGGTACCCGTTGAGCCGGTCGCGGGTGAAGGCCCGCTGCATGATCCGCCGGTGGTGCAGGTGCTCGTCGAAGTCGAGCAGCAGGATGCCGCGGCGGAAGAACGGGCCGATCAGGTAGTCGTAGAAGCCCTCGTTGCCGAAGGCCTTGTCGCGGTTGGTGGCCAGCGCCTCCAGCGCGTCCGGGCCGATCACGGTGACCGTCTTCGCCCCGAGCGTCACGCCCCACGACACCGGCCCGAACTCCGCGTACCGCCGGCGCGACGCCTCCAGCAGATCGGTCAGCACGGTGACCGTGTGCCCGATGACCGGCAGCCCGGGATTGCCGAACACCGGCTTCAGCCCGGAACCGGGCGGCGGCATGGCCAGCGGGCGAACCGGAGTCATCTGCTCGGCCCGGTAGATCGTGGACTGCAGCTGCCTGACGAGCGTGCGAGTCGCCACCGGCGTCCTCCCTGCGGAGCGGGTGCAAATCCCCCTACACGGAAGCACGGTACCGGCCCCGGACTCATCCGCCGTCAGCGCGAACCTGTTCCGCCGAACGCTTGGATGTCAGTCGAGGGCCCGGCGGAGGAAGAACTTGATGCCCAGGGCCCCGAACAGCACGCAGGAGATCAGCAGGGCCACCACGCAGATCCACGGTGGCATGTGCGGGACGTCCGGGAGGAGCGCGCCGCGCATGCCCTCGCTGACGTAGGTCAGCGGGTTGATCGCGCAGAGGACCTGGAACCAGCGCAGGTGCTCCAGCTGCGCCCACGGGAACTGGGTCGCGCCGGTGAACATCAGCGGGGCCAGGATCACCGCGAACATGATGTTGATCCGCCGCGGCGGCACCGCGGCACCCACCGTCAGACCGACCGCCGCACCGGCTAACGAGCCCAGCAGCATGCAGAGCAGGGCGAACGCCAGGCCGCTGTAGTTCCAGTTGATCTCGCCCAGCATCACCATGCCGATCGGCACCATCAGCACCGCCGCCAGCAGCCCGCGCAGCGCGCCGAAGAGCATCTTCTCCACCGCCACCCAGCTGATCGGCAGCGGCGCCAGCAGCCGGTCCTCGATCTCCCGCGAGTAGGAGAAGTCCAGCACCAGCGGGAAGGAGGTGTTCTGCAGCGACACCAGGAAGGCGTTCAGCGCGATCATGCCGGGCAGCAGGATCTGCGCGTACCCGGGTTGGGCGTAGCCGAGCTCGCTGAGCACCTTGCCGAAGATGAACAGCAGCGCCACCGGCTGCACCAGCACCTGCGCCAGGAAGCTCGGCAGCTCCCGGCCCGTCACGAACACGTCGCGGCCCAGCACCGCGGTGAAGGCCCGCACCGAGCTCATCGCAGTTCCCTCCCGGTGAGATCGATGAAGACGTCTTCCAGCGTGGCCGAGCCCAGCGCCAGATCGCTGACCGCGACCCGGTGCTCGTGCAGGGTCTGCGCGACCGGGCCGAGCAGCGCGGCCGGCTCGCCGCCGACGTAGAGCCGCAGCCGCAGCTCCGCCTCGCCGTCCGCCGCGGTGCCGCTGCTGATCTGCTCCACCCGCTGCACACCGTCCACAGCGGACAGCAGCTTCGCGATGCGCTCCGGCTCGTAGCCGTTCGGCCGCAGCGTCGCGTCCACCGTGCCGCTGCCCGGCAGCGATTTGATCAGCGCTTCCGGGGTGTCCAGGGTCAGCAGCTTGCCGTGGTCGACCACGCCGACGCGGTCGGACAGCTTCTCCGCCTCGTCCATGTCGTGGGTGGTGAGCACGACGGTCACGCCCTCGGAGCGCAGGTCGTTGATCCGGTCGTGCACGAACAGCCGGGCCTGCGGGTCGAGGCCGGTGGACGGCTCGTCCAGGAACAGCACCTCGGGCTTGTGGATCAGGGCGCGGGCGATCATCAGCCGCTGCGCCTGCCCGCCGGAGAGGTCGTCGACGCGCGCCTTCGCCTTGTCCGCCAAACCCATCCGGTCCAGCAGCTCGTCGGCGAGCCGGTGCCGCTCGGCGCGCGGCACCCCGTGGTAGGCGGCGTGCCAGATCAGGTTCTGCCGGGAGTTCAGCGAGCGGTCCAGGTTGACCCGCTGCGGCACCACCGCCACCTTGCTGCGCGCGGCCACCGGGTCGGCGGCCACGTCCACCCCGGCGACGCGGGCGGTGCCGCTGGTCAGCAGCACCCGGGTGGTCAGGATGCCGACCGTGGTGGTCTTGCCCGCGCCGTTCGGCCCGAGCAGCCCGAAGACCTCCCCCGCACCCACCTGGAAGCTCAGCCCGTCGACCGCGTTGCTCCCGGCCTTCGGGTACCGCTTGACCAGGTCGGTCACTTCAACCGCTGTGGTCACATCCGCTTCCTTCCTCGCCGAGCCCGCTGAGGACCGCGATCAGGTACTGCCGGACGATCGCGGCCTCAGCCGCCGGGACGTCCGGTTCGATCCGCTGGAACTCCGCGCGCACCGCCTGCCACGCCGAGTGCAGCTCCGCGCGCCCCCGGGTGGTGATGCGCAGCCTCACCGCCCGCCGGTCGTTGCGATCCCGGTGGCGGGTGAGCAGCCCGCCTTCCACCAGGGCGTCGACGACGGGGGTCAGCGTCGCCGGACGCACCCAGCAGCGCCGGGCGACTTCACGATGGGTCTGGTCGTTCTGGTGGTCGAGTGCGTTGAGCACGAGCAGGGCCGTCCGGCTCAGCTCGGTACTGCGCGCCACGGTCCGCTCCCAGTGCTGGGACAGCCGCCGACCGGTCAAGCCCACCAGTCGGGTCAGCGGCATCCGCTGCGGGTCCTGCTCCGCGAAGCCGGGCACGACCCGATGGTATCGGCGCCGAATGGTCAGGTGGCAAATCATTTTTCCGGCACGTCGGTGCTGGCAGGTAGCCTGATCAAGTGACGGAGCAGGGCACTCGATGGCTGAACGACCGCGAAATGGCTGCTTGGCGCGCCTACATCGTCGGCAGCGCGCTGCTGGAGCACCGCCTGAACAGGGACTTGCAGACCCACAACCTGTCCATCGCGGACTACGAGATCCTGGTCCGATTGTCCGAACGCCCCGACCAGCGAATGCGCATGAGCGAGCTGGCCCACGACGTGGCGCACTCCAAGAGCCGCATCTCGCACCAGATCCGCCGCCTGGAGTCGGCAGGCCTGGTCCGCCGCGACGAGTGCCCGGACGACGGCCGCGGCGTCCTCGCGGTGCTGACCGAGGAAGGCGCGGCGAAGCTCCGCGAAGCGGCCCCGAGCCACGTGGCCAGCGTCCGCGAGAACCTGGTCGACATCCTGGACGAGCAGGAGCAGGAGGTCCTGGGCCGGATCTTCGACCGCCTGACGACCCATCTGGGCGGCATCAAGTAGCGGCCCGCCTGCACGCCGACCCGCCCCGGTTGGCTACGCTGCGCCCTGGAAGCGTGGCAGAGCGGCCGAATGCACTCGCCTTGAAAGCGAGCGTCGCGAGAGCGACCGGGGGTTCGAATCCCCCCGCTTCCGCCACACCGCCCCTGACCTGCGCAAACGCAAGTCAGGGGCGATCTTGTCGGTACTGGGCCGAGCGAACGCGGCGCTCGCCTCGAGACATGTCGACATCAGCATCAGGAGCCGACCGGGCACTGCTCCATCGGATTGGCGCGGCGGCGTAGCGAGGCCCGGAACACCTCGGCGCAGGCATGATCGGCCCGTGGTGAAACGGGTGTTCATCAGCTATTCGCGTCGCGACTTCCACTTCGCCGAAGCCGCGGTGGCCGTGCTGCGGACGGATGGCCTGGACCCCTGGCTCGACGTGCAGCGGCTGGTGCCGGGAGAGGACTGGGCGACGGCGCTGGACGATGCCCTCGCGGCTGCCGACGCGCTGCTGCTCCTGGCCTCTCCGGCCGCGCTGGCGTCCGAGCACGTTCGGCGGGAGTGGACTTCGGCAGTGGAGCGCGGAATCCCGGTCCACATCGGTGCCGTGGCGGCGGTCGAGCTGCCCGGGGAACTGGCCGACCGCCCGGTGCACGACCTGCGGACCCGCTTCCGGGCGAGGGCCACGGTCCTTGCCGAGGTGATCTCCGGAAACCGCGCGGCGCCCGCCCGCAGGGCGCGCGGCCTGCCGGTGCCCGCACCGGTGGCCGCAGTGGTGGCACTGGCGTCGGCGACCGCGATCGCCACGAGCTGGGCGACCGCGTTCCTGGTGGGACTGGACGTGGCCGCAATCCGCTTGAGCCGGGGCCTGTTCGACACTTCCTGGGTGTGGGAGGCGTCCGCCTGGGACGCGCTGCTCGGGCAGCGCTGGCGGGCGACGGCGTACTACCTGCTGGGGCTGACCGTCTTCGCCGCTCCGCTAGTCCCCACGCTGCTGACCTCCGCGGTCGGGCTGCTGCGCCGCCGAGCCGGCCCGCTCGTCCTGCTTACCGGCCCGGCCGCGACCACCGCTGTCGGGACGCTGCTGTTCGTCGCGGTCGGGCTGAGCGTGGGCGGCCGCGGCCCGCTGGACGAGGCCGCGTTCATCACCCGAATCTTCCCGCCCACGCCCGAAATGGTCGCCGACGTGGCCGCGATGCGAGTGCTGCTGGTGATCGCCGTCGGGTGCGCGCTGGCCCAGGCGCTGATCGTCCTGCTCTCCCGCACGGTGCACCTGTGGACGCCGACCGGCTCGGGCCTCGACACCCACCGCAGGGCCATCGCCGGGGTCCGACCACTGCTCGTGCTGGCGTCCCCGGTAACTCGGTACCGGAGAACCGGGTACTACGACGGAGACTTCCCGGCGTTGTGGGCGAAGTACACCGCGCGCCTGGCCGAGCTGCCGGACCCAGGGGCCGCGCCGGTCGTGGAAGTCGAGTGCCTCGCCCCCCAGGACGAACCGGTCGCCGAGCTGCTCCGAACCGCCTGCCGCGATGCGGGCATGGCCGGTGGCCCCGGGCCGAGGTGGACCTTCGTGCTGATCAGCTCGCACGCGTCGTGGCCCGCGGTGGTGCGCGCGGTCGGTGCGCCGGGGCCGCCTGCGATCTGCGTGCTGGTGGACAGCATCCGGTTGCCGCCAGACGCCGAGGCGATGCGCCGCCACCAGTGGATCGACTTCCGCGACCGGCGCCCGGACCACTTGTTCCACCTGCTGGCCGCTCTGCTCGGCAGATCGCCCACCGAGCAGGCTCCTGCTCCGCCGCCGGTGGTCACGACCCGGTTCCTGGCCCCGTTCGAGGTGCGCTTCGCCGTCGAGTCGTGCCGTCACCTCGCCGCCGCGTTCCCCGGCTTCGCCCTGGTGACGCTGTTGTTCCAGCCGCTGGACCCGCGCAGCGCGGCGCTCGCGGTCGTCACCGCGCCGCTGGTAGCGGGCCTGGTGGTGCTGTCCCGCCGGATGGCCACTCGGCGAATCGCACTCACCCGGTTCCGGTGGAGCCTCGCCGCGCTCTGCGCGGGGACCGTGCTGTGGTGCGCAGTGGCGGTCACCACGCTGCGGGAGCACTGGGAGCGCCAGGCGGCGTGGGGGCCGCCGTCCGCCGAACCGGAAGGACTGGAGGCCCTCTCGGACATGGTTCCGCTGGAGATCGTGCTGTCCTTCCCCGCCGGAGCCGTCGCCTTCTGCGCGCTCCTGTGGACCTACCTGCTCCGAGGCTGGCTGCCGCGCGCGGTCACCGGCGCGGGCCTTCGGCCCGTCGGCCCGGAGATCCGCGTCGGTTTCATCCCGTGGATGGCGACTCCCGGAATCATCCTCGCGCTCGCCGTCCAGTACCTCGCGACTTACCCCTGACAAGAGCCTGCTCGACGATCTCGCCCCGGAGACAGCGGTAGCAGTCCGTGATCTCGTCCGTGCAAGCCCTCAGCGCGGCGGCTGCGGCTTCGACGGGGCACCCACCACTCCGATGCAGCGGCGACGACCATGCCGAATCAGAGCCCGGCTCAGCTGCAGGGCCGCGCCGAGGTGTTTCGAGACTCAGCGGAGTTGGCGACTCACCGAAGTGGATGAGCGAGGCGTGCTCACAGGCATGGTGGCTGGTAGCCGTCGACTTCCAGGCCGCGGAAGTCGAGGGTGTTCGGGGTTTTGCCGACGAAGACCAGGCCGCGCGCTTCGCTCAGCGCTGAGGCGAATGAGTACGACGGCTCGCCCAGTTCGGGCAGCCAGGTCCAGTTGTCGGGGGCGAAGCTGAAGAACCTCCGCTCCAGCTTTCCGCCGGTCGACGGCACCGGTGTGAGCCACTTGTCGCCGCCGCTCCAGTGCGAGGCCGGGCGCAACTGGATGTAGAGATCGTCGGTCGCGCTGTAGGTCAGCCAAAAACCGGACGACCCGGAGAGATCGGCCTGCGCTTCGAACTGATTGCCGAGCCACACGACGATCACGTGCCATTCGTCGTTCAGCAATTCCACCTTGGCCGCGTACCGGTCGCCCTCCGGCACGAGCAGGCTGCCGGTCGCCGGGACGGTGGTGCCTTCGCCGGTGGCAAGCCACTGCTGGTACTGGTCGATCGACGGAGTCGCGCACTCGCGGTCCGGCCCGGCTGACAGCCGGCTGCTGGAGGCGACGCCCGCATGAGCGCTCGAACCGACAGGAAGCAAAGCCAGTGCGCAGAGGAATGCTGCGAATGCCCTGGCCAGCCGGACCGTCCCGCGATCGTTCGCCGAAACTGTGCGCATTCTCGGGAAAGTAGCAGAGCAACGGGCGCAACAGTGCTATTGGCGATTTACCATCCGTTGCCGGTTTGCTGACTGTGAAGGGACATTCGGTAGATGCCGGTACGAACACGCTTGAGCGCTGGCCCCAGAGAATCACAGCCTGGCTTCAAATCCCCCACTTCCGCTTCTTGATCAGGAGAAACCCCGGTCGACACTCGTGGAGACGACCGGCGCCAGCCGGGCCGGTTGCATTTGGCGCTGTTGTGCCGCCAGCTCACCCTGGCCTGCAGTCGTCTCGACCGGCGCTTTCAACACGGCCCAGGGCGGGCCGTCGACTTTAAAGCGTCTTTTGACGGGCGACTCAATCAGATGACTCCGTGATCACAGTGTTCGACACCTCCAACGCGCGTGTGGCCTCGCTCTTCTTCGTCCACGCGAGAGAGGGGGTGCTGGTCCGGGGCCGCCAACTGTTCCGCCTTGGCGGCGTCAGCTCGTTTGCGGGCCTCCTTGGCACGCAGGGCGGCGGCCTTCTTTGCGCTGTCGGCCTGAGCCTTCAGCTTGGTCGCAACTGCCGACGTTCTTGTTGGATGCTCACAAATTGCTCCCACTAGACGGCCAGTGAACGTCTGGACGGCGTCCCGTTACATCACGGGGCTACGCGTGCGCTGACTTTTCGCCCATGTGCCGGGCGGGCGTTACGGCGTACTCGGCGGAGCCGCTCCGAAAGCGGAGACGGAGAACTGAACACGCGCGGCAGATTGCCTTCCCGCGGCCAAACAGCAACGATCAGCCACCCACGGCACCAGCCGCTGGCCTCCCCGGCGGCTGCTCCGTAACGCGCCACGCCTTGTCTACGACTTCGATGTCGGCAAGCCAAGATTTTGCGCTGGCCTCTGAGTCGAGGGAGACGACGTCGTGGATATGACCGAACGGGTTGCTGAACTCTCAGCGAAGCTGGCGCAGCAGAAGGCCTCGATCGAGACCGAAGAAGCCACCAAGAACGCGTTCGTGATGCCGTTCATCGGCCGCGTACTGGGCTACGACGTGTTCAACCCGTCGGAGGTCATCCCGGAGTTCACCGCCGACGTGGGCACCAAGAAAGGCGAGAAGATCGACTATGCCCTGGTCCACGACGGCCAGGTGCAGATACTGATCGAGGCCAAGAAGGTCACGGAACCGCTGCGCCTTGAGCACGCCTCGCAGCTCTACCGCTACTTCTCAGTCACCAACGCGCGAGTCGGCGTGCTGACCAACGGTCAGATCTGGGAGTTCTACACCGATCTGGACGCGCCCAACAAGATGGACGCCAAACCGTTCCTCGTCCTCGACCTGACCGCCGTCGACCGAACTCTGCTTCCGGAGCTGGCGAAGCTGACCCGGGACTCGTTCGACCTCGATTCGGTGATCAGCGCCGCGGGAGAGCTCAAGTACATCGGTGCCATCAAGCGATCGCTGGCGGGAGAGTTCAGGGAGCCCTCCGACGAGTGGGTCAGGTTCCTCGCCGGGCGGGTCTACGGTGGCAAGAACATCACCCAGAGGGTTCGCGAGCAGTTCTATCCACTGGTGGAGAAGGCTGCGCACCAGTTCCTCGCCGAGCAGGTCAACGATCGGCTCAAGACCGCGCTGGGCTCCGAGGTATCCACCGAACCAGCCGCGATCGATCAGGCGGCCCCTGCAAGGACACCGGCCAAGTCGGCCCCCGTCGGGGAGGCTGAGACAGCACACGGCACTCGCGCCAGCGAGATCACCACGACTGAGGAAGAACTCGACGGCTATCGCGTCGTGCGCGCCATCGTTTGCAGCGAAGTCGCCGCAACCCGCGTGGTCGGGCGGGACACTAAGACCTACTTCGGTGTCCTGCTTGACGACAACAACCGCAAGCCGATCGCGCGCCTGTGGTTCAACCGAACCCAGCGTTACCTGGGCCTTTTCGACGAGAACAAGGTTGAGACCCGGATGCCCATTGACGACGTCGAGGACATCTACGCCCACGCTGATCAGCTCCGCAAGACCGTCGCGGGATATCTCGCCAGGGCTGGCGAGCAGAACTAGCAATGTAGTGGTTCGCATCCCGCTTCCGCCGTTGGCAGGTCACAACGCCGGTCGCCTTCTCCATCCGGGTGATCGGCGTTTGCCGGGCTGCTTGCGTTTCAGGTGGTCGTAGGCGCCGACGAGTCGCCGCCCTGGTCTGCTCACAGGCCGGCTTCGCGTCCTGCGGCTCAGCGGAGGTCGTCAGCTAGTTCCGGTTCAGCGGCTCCGGTTGCCCTGACTCGGGCCAGCAGTTCGCGCGCCAGGTCCGACTCGCCCCGGCGGATCGCCACGTCGGCGCGCAGGACCAGCAGTTCCAGGAGCTGGGTCGCGGTTGGTTCTTCGTCGGTTCGGTGCCGGGCTCGGTCCAGGACCTTCACCGCCAGGTCCACGCCTTGCTTGGAATCCGCGAACAGCGCGCCCATGTGGATCGCCCGGTCGAACGTGCCCTTCGGCAGCGGCCAGTGCCGTTGGTTCTCGCTGATCGGCTGGGCGATCTGGATGGTGTTGCCGCCGGGATCGGTCATCAGGAACTGCCGCACCCCGTAGCTCATGTCCTTCAGCGCACCCACCCGCGGAACGCCCTGGACGGGCACCGACCCGAATGCCCCCTGCAGCCCTTCGGTGAACGCTGCGTACAGGTAGTCGACGTCATCGGTCTCGACCACGCAGCCGTGCGCGGAGGTCTCCGGGTCGAACTCCTTGCTCCCGTAGAAGTTCAGCTCGATGCCACCGCGCTTGACGGTCAGGAACTGGTACGGCGCCGTCTGCCGGAACGTGATCTCGAACCCCAACGCGGTGTAGAAGTCGGCCACCGGATCGATCGACCGGGCCATCAGCCCGGGAATCGTCCTCTCCGTCATGCCCTCGACGGTAGGGATCGGCGCCGTCGCGCGCACATGACAGTGAAAACCCGACTTCCGCAGGCTTCCGCTGTCCAGTGCTACCTGGGGTATGGACAGGGCCCGGCCGGGGTTCGTTCGGTGTCAGGGCTTTTCGGTGAGGAAGGTCAGGACTGCTTCCAGGAACTCCTGCTGGGCTTCGACGTTGGCCATGTGGACCGTCGGGAGGATCGTGAGCCGGGCGCCGGGGATCGTTTCCGCGAGTTCCTTGCCGTGGGCGGCCGAGGTGACCGTGTCGTGCTCGCCCGCGATGACCAGGGTCGGGTTGTTGATCAGCGTCGCGGTGCGGCGCAGGTCGTAGTCGCGCACCGCTGCCCAGCTGCCCGCCACTCCTTCGCGCTTCGTGGCGAGCAGGGTGCGGCGGAAGGGCTCGACGACCTCGTCCCGCAGCAGGTGGGCCGGGAACCAGTTGTTCAGGAACGTCTCCGCGGTGGCCTGCATGTCGGGGGCGGCCAGGAGGTCGGCGATCGGCTGGTCCCACTGGTTCGCCGGGCCGAGGTTCGCGGCCGTGTTGGAGAGCACCAGGCGGTCGACGCGCTCCGGGACGTGGATTCCCAGCCACTGCGCGACGATTCCGCCCAGGGACAGGCCCAGCACGTGCACCCGCTGCAGGCCGAGGGCGTCCAGCAGCTCCACGACGTCGCGGCCCAGGCGGTCCAGGGAGTAGGGGCCGCTCGGGACGTCGGAGGCGCCGTGGCCGCGGGCGTCGTAGCGCAGGACCCGGAAGTGCTCGGTCAGAGCCGGCACCTGGCCGTCCCACATGTGGAGGTCGGTGGCGATGGAGTTCGAGAGCAGCAGCACCGGCTTGTCCTGGTCGCCGTCGAAGCGGTAGGCGATGCGGACGCCGTCGCCGGTGGTGATGGTCCGGGATTCCATGTCAGCTCCAGTGGTTCTCGGCGGTGTTGAGCTCAGCCTATGAACGCCCTCCGCGGATAGCTATTACAAAGATCGGACCCTCCCTGTAGGTTATCTGGACAATGTTCACGCTCCACGAGTTGCAGTGCTTCAACGCCGTCGTGCTCGACGGCGGGTTCCAGGCCGCCGCCGAGCGGCTGCACCGCTCGCACCCCTCGGTGTTCGCGGCCGTCGCCAAGCTGGAACGCCAGCTGGGCCTGGAACTGCTGGATCGCTCCGGCTACCGGGTGCGGCTCACCGAGGCGGGGCGCGCCTTCCACCGCAAGGTGCGCTTCCTGCTGCACGAGGCCGAGGAGCTCCAGACCTACGCCGAGCAGCTGGCGATGGGCGAGGAAGCCGAACTGCGCGTGGTGCTCGGCGACCTGTGCCCGCTGCCGCCGGTGCTGGAACTGCTCAGCCGCTTCTTCGCGCAGCACCCGCAGACGCGGCTGCACCTGCAGTTCGAGACGATCACCGGCCCGTGGGAGCGGCTGTTGGAGGACGAGGCCGACCTCATCGTGCACCGGGTTCCCAAGAGCGACGTGCGGATGGAGTGGATCGACCTCGGCCGCGTCGCGCTGGTGCCCGTCGTGGCGCCCGGGTTCCTGCCCTTCCCGCCGGACACCGACATCACGCCGCAGCGGATGCAGGCCTTCACCCAGTGCATCGTCCGCGATTCGGCGCGGAACCCGTTCGAGCAAGGGCACTTCCTGATCGAGGGCGCGCCCCGGAGCTCGGTGCCGGACCACCTCATGAAGAAGGAACTGGTCCTGCACGGCATGGCGTGGGGGCACCTGCCCCGGTTCCTGATCGAGGAGGAGCTGCGCGACGGGCGCCTGCTCTCCATCGCCGGTCGGCACTTCCCCGGCGTCGTCGAAGAACTCTCCGCGGCTCGCCGGCGCGACCGGCCGCACGGGCCGGTCGCCGCCCAGCTGTGGGACTTCCTGGCGGGCAACGCGCCGATCCTGCGGCCCGCGCTGGGCCGGGTAGCGCGGATGAAGAGATCACCCGCGGGCTAGGAGTCGCTCGCAGCGCCCGGTGGGGCGAACGGGGTTAGCGTGGCTGCATGACCTGCGCCCGACGGCTCGCTTCGGCGGTGGTGTTCGTGCTGGCAGCGACGGCGTGCGGCACCACCGCGCCGCCTGCTCCGGCACCCGCGCCCAGCCCGCCCGCGCCGAGCCCGACGGAGGCACCGAGCCCGTCGCCCGCGGAACCGGTCGAGCAGGCGCCGGCCGGTTTCGTGCGGCTGCGGGACGTCGATCCCTCGATCATCGAGGAGATCCGCTACGCGACGTCGCACAACTTCACCGGCGATCCGGTGCCCGGCTACGACGAGCCGATGTGCGTCGTGACGCGGCCGCTCGCCGAGGCGCTCCACGCGGCGCAGCAACGGCTCGCGCCGCAGGGCTACACGCTCAAGGTCTACGACTGCTACCGACCGCGACGCGCCGACACCCGCTTCGTCGAGTGGGCCGAGGACGTCGACGACCAGCGCATGAAGGCCGAGTTCTACCCGGGGCTGGACAAGTCGCGGCTGTTCGCCGACGGCTACATCGCCGAGCGGTCCGGGCACAGCCGCGGCAGCTCGGTCGACCTGACGCTGGTGCGACTGCCCGCGAACCCCCAGCGCCCCTACGTGCCCGGTGAGCCGCTGACCTCGTGCTCCGCCGAGCAGCGTTTCCCGGACAACAGCATCGACATGGCCACCGGCTACGACTGCTTCGACAGCCTGTCGCACACCGACGACCCGCGGGTGACCGGTGAGGCGAGAGCCAACCGGGACCTGCTGCGCGACGTGCTCACCTCGGTCGGCCTGCAGAACTACCGGTACGAGTGGTGGCACTTCAACCTGCCCCGCGAACCGTTCCCGGACCAGTACTTCGACTTCCCGGTGAACAGCGCGGCCTTCCGCTAGTAGTCGAGCGACGGGTACCAGTCGCCGCGACCTCGGGGAGTCAGGTCGAGGATGTGCCAGACCGGGGCCAGGAGGTCAATGCCGCGCTCGTCGATCTCCTCGGACATGCGGGGGTGCACCGAGTAGACGTGGCGCACCGCGCCGTCGTCGTCGCGGGTGAACACCGACACCGTCGAATCCTGGTTGCCCTGTTCGTCCTCGCTGGCCAGGTCGCGCTTGAAAGCGCTCTTCGCCGCGCTGAGGAGGCGCAGTCCCGTCCAGCCCCGGTTGCGGGCGTGCTCGCGCAGCGCGGGCAGATCGGCCGCCGCGACGATCGCGAAGTCGACGTTCCGCCCGATGTGGCGGGCGATTCCGCTGAACCCGTCGATCCACATCGTGCACATCGGGCACGGCTCGGCCTGCTCCTTGCCGTACATGAAGTGGTAGACGACCAGATCCCGATCGGGCCCGGTGAACAGCTCGCTCAACCGCACCTCGCGCACCGGTTCGTCACCGGCGTTCAGGTCCGCGGGGCCTTCCTCGAACACGTAGTCGTCGACGACGGGCCCCAGCGGTAGCCGACGGCGCTGATCGGCCACCCGTTCGCGGTGGCGCATCAGCTCGATCTCGGCCTGGCGCAGCTCCTCCCGAGCGCGGACGTACTCGGGCGTCTCCGCGGCGAGATTGGTCTGGCGCATCGCCGGCTCCCCTCAACACAGCTGCTGCCTCGGTTCCCATCGTCAGCTCGCGCACCGGGGATCGCCACGTGAACGGGCCTCACACCGCCGCGTCGGCGCGGGCCTGGCGCCAGCGCGGGCTGTCGACGTAGTGATTGTCGTAGCGCTGGGAGGATTCCGAGATCTCCTTCGGGTCCGCCACGCCGCGAGCTACCCGATCGAGTAGCCGGTAGTAGTCGAAGCGGTCCATGCCGGGCGTGAAGACCACCAGCACGTCGGCGTCGGAGCCCTCTGCCGGACCGAAGGCGTGCGCCACGGTCGGCGGCACGGCGAGGAAGTCGCCCGGCTCCAGGGTGTGCAGGTCGTCGTCGACCAGGACCTGCAGCGCGCCGCCGAGGACGAAGAAGAACTCGGTGGCGCGAGTGTGGAAGTGCGCCGGAGTGCCGAAGACGCCCGCGCTCAGGGTGGCGCGGTTGGCGGTGAAGCGGTTCTCGGTGGTGTCCGAGTCGGCCAGCAGCGTGATCAGGCTGCCGGGGGCGTCGGCGAGGACCTCGGCGTCGGCGGCGCGGATCGGGGTGGGCATCGTTCCTCCAGGGTGCTCCGAGTTGCTGATGCCACTCTTTCCCGGCTGACCTGGGCGAACAACGCCGAAGTGCGAATCGGTCGATAAGCTGCGGGTTATCGATGGGAGGTCGGGTTGGAGCGCAGGGACATCGAGATCTTCCTGGCCCTCGCCGAGGAGCTGCACTTCGGCCGGGCGGCGGAACGGCTGCGCGTGTCGCAGGCGCGGGTCAGCCAGTCGATCAAGGCGATGGAGCGCCGGATCGGGGCGCCGCTGTTCGACCGCACCAGCCGGCGGGTCGCGCTCACCCCGATCGGCAGGCGGCTGGAGGCCGACGTCCGGCCCGCGTACGAGCAGCTGCTGGCGGGCATCGAGCGCGCGATCGCAGCGGGCCGCGGCGAGGAGGGCACCCTGCGGATCGCCTTCGAGGCACCGGCGATGGCGCACCTGATCTCCGGCGTGCTCAACGACTTCCGCTCCCGGCACCCGGGCTGCGAGGTGGACGTCCGCGAGGCCCCGTTCGACGATCCGCTCGCCACGCTGCGCTCCGGCGAGGCCGACCTGGCCGTCGTGCTGCTGCCGGTCACCGAGCCCGACGTCACGACCGGGCCGGTCGTGCACACCGAGCCCATGGTGCTCGCCGTCGCCTCCGGACATCCTTTCGCGCGCAGGGAATTCGTCACCTTGGAAGACCTCGGCCGGGACACCGTCCTGCGGGCCGCGCACCCGCCGCCCGCGTACTGGCGGGATCCGCCGGAGCCGTGGACGACGCCCGCGGGCGCACCGATCACCCGCGGCCGCACGTGCCGCACCTTCCAGGAACTCCTGCTGCTGATCGGCGCGAGCGAGGGCATCTGCCCGCTGGCCGCGCACGCGGCGGAGTACTTCGCGCGACCGGGCATCGCCTTCGTGCCGTTCCGGGACGCCCCGCAGGCTCAGTGGGGCCTGCTGTGGCGCAGCGCGGAGGAGACCGCGCTGGTCAAGGCGTTCGCGGCGACAGCTGGTGCAGGGCTTCCGCCGCGGTGATGCAGCCCGCCGTGGTCAGCTCCAGGTTGGCCAGGGAGGCATCGTGGGTCGGCTGGTCGGCCGCCGTCGTGCAGTCGCTGATGACCTGGACGTGGAAGCCGAGGTCGGTGGCGTGGCGGGCCGTCTGCTCGACCGTCAGGTTCGTCGCCACCCCGGTGATGAGCACCGAGTCGACGTCGCGGGCGCGGAGCCAGGCGGCGAGGTCGTTGCCCGCGAGGCCGGAGAGCTTCTGGTTGTCCACCACGTGATCCGGCTGGTCCGCCATCCCGGCGATCAGCGCCGAGCCCGGCGCGTCCGGCCGGAACGCCTCCTGCGCCTCGCCGACTGCCCGCATGAATCCGGTGTTGCGCACCAGCCCGCCCTCGCCGTCGGGGATCGTGAAGCGGGTGAACACCAGCGTCGCGCCCGCATCCGCTGCGGCCGCGTGGAATCGCGTCGCGCGGGGCACGACTCCGCTGCGCGCCACCGGTTCGCCGAGCATCCCGCCGAAGAAGCCCTCGGGCTCGATCACGTTGACCTGCCAGTGAAGTGCCAGCACGGCACACCTGCGTTCACCCATCAGGCGATTCTGCCCCGGCCCGCGCCCGGCTGTCGGGGATATCGGTCAGACTCCCCGGCATGGCTTCGCAGACGCACCACGCGCTCGACTACGTCGAAATCCCCGTCACCGACTTCGCCGCCGCGAAAGCGTTCTACGGCAACGCCTTCGGCTGGACCTTCAACGACTACGGGCCCGGCCCCTCCTACGTGGGAATCCAGGGCGACGGTGGCGAGGTCGGCGGCTTCCGGCTGACCGACGAGGTCACCGCGGGCGGGCCGCTGGTGCTGCTGTACTCGGCCGATCTGGACGCCAGCGCGCAGGCGGTTCGCGACGCGGGCGGGACGGTCACGCAGGGGCCGTACGAGTTCCCCGGCGGACGCCGCTTCCACTTCCACGACCCGGCGGGCAACGAGCTCGGCGTCTGGTCCGCGCGGTGACGGGCTGAACGGCCGGTGAGCAGATCCCGACAAAGGGCGTGATCTTCGTGAAGTTCTGACATCCTCCGGGACCTGGTCGGTTCAGGAAGGGGATGATCATGTCGATCGGTCCGTTACGGCTCGTCGCCGCGCTGGCGATGGCCGTGCTCGTGTTCTCCGGCGTCTCCGCCACCACCGCGCCGGAAGCCGCCGCCTACGACTGGAGCCGCGAGCTCCGCGAGGGCGACAGCGGCGCCGACGTCACCGAGCTGCAGATCAGGGTGGCCGGCTGGGCCGCCGACGGGGCCGAGCAGACCTTCGTCGCGGTGGACGGGAAGTTCGGCCCGGGCACCAAGGCCGCCGTCGCGCGCTTCCAGAAGGCCTACGGCCTCGACGGCAGCGGCGTGGTCGACGGCGCCACGCAGGAGAAGCTCAACGCGCTGGAGGAGGCCGACGGGTCGACGGCGCACTTCGAGTTCGCCGAGTTCCACTCCAAGGACGGGGCCGGTTTCGGCGGCGGGAACGCCGACGAGAGCACCGTGCGGGAGAACGTGCGGCGGCTGATGTACAAGCTGGAGGCCATCCGCGAGAAGGCCGGTGACGCCGCGATCACCGTCAACTCCGGTTTCCGCAGCAAGGCGCACAACGAGAACGTCGGCGGCGCGGCCAACAGCCAGCACACCTACGGCATCGCCGCGGACATCGTGATCAGCGGCAAGAGCGTCAGCCAGACCATCGACCTGGCCAAGACCTCCGGCATGTCCGGCATCATCCGCTACAACACCTTCACCCACGTCGACAGCAGGATGGAATACCCGTACGGAACCCAGTACTGGTACTGGAAGGTGTGATCCCGGCGCGCCATCCCGGAGCGGTCCGGCCGCTCCGGGATGGCGCAGCCGATCCCGGAGGCGATCCCGCAACGGGCTGAAGTCGTCCTCGGGGAACAGGGCCGGGAACGTGCGCAGCATCGCCTTCATCGCCGCCACGGTCCCGCCGAACTCGCTGCCGCGCAACGACATCTCGGTGAGCAGGTATTGCCAGCCGTAGGTGCCGCGGGTCAGCAGCAGCGCCTCCAGGTAGCCGGCGTAGTCGACGTCCAGCCGGTACGTCCCGCGCTTGGCGTCGAAGAACCAGATCTCGGGATCGGCGGCACCGCAGCGCAGCGACACCAGCTTGCCGTCACCGCCGCGGTGCGGGGCGTCGAAGACCCGGAACTCGCTGAACAGCCGCCGCTCGTCCGCGGGCGTGGCAGCGTGCGCGAGCGCGGGCGGTGGATTCCCGAACGCGTCGAGCAGGTAGGTCAGGTCGAACTCGCCGGACACCGCTGGGTCGGCGGTGCGCCACTGGACGGCGAAGGACTCGAACCTCGCCACGGCGGGCAGCAGCGACTCGTCCAACGTGACCTCGTACCAGTCCGCGATGGCCGCCAGCACGCTGCGCGCGTCCGCGCGTTCCGGGTCGGGCCCGCCCAGATCCCGGTGCTCGATCTCCACCTCGGGGCACGCTTCCAGGCCGTGCGCCATCCGCATCAGGCACTGCTCGACGTCCAGCAGTTCCAACCGATCCTCCCGGTCGACCGAATGCGACGGTGGTTCCGACGCACCGCACCGGAATCCGGTTCCCGGAGCTGTTCCGCAGTGCAATTCAAATGATTCCGGGATTTGTTCCGGGAATCCGTGGTCTGGACCGATCTTCGCTGCCATCATTCGTCGCGTTCGTTTTTCTCGACCCGATGAGGAAAAGTGAAGAAGTTACTCGCGCCGGCCGTCGGACTGCTGCTGGGACTGGCCGGATGTGGCGCCGCCGACGAGGCGACCGTTCTCGTACCGGAGCCCCAGACCGCCCCCGAGCAGGCGGAATCCGAAGCAGCCACGCCGCAGGTCGGCGGCAAGGACGTCGCTTTCGGCGAGACCGCGGGCGTCACGAACGAAGAGGGCGGGAAGTACGCCATCGCCGCGAGCGCGCTGCAGGACGTCACCGAGTTCTCGGAGCCGCCGGTGGAGGGCAAGTACGTTTCCACCGACGTCGAGGCATCGCTGATCAGCGGAACCGGCGGGGCCGTCGCTTCGGTCGGTTTCATGCTCGTCGACGCAGCGGGCAACGAATACGTGAGCGCCGCGCCGAACGGCGAGAACATGGACGGCGTGCTCTTCGCGACGCTGCTCAGCCAGGGCGATTCCGGCAGCGGGAAGGTGTACTTCGACGTGCCCGCCGATGCCACCGGGTTGAAGCTGGTCTTCCAGCCGCTGACCGCCACCGAGCCCCTGGGCAGCTGGAGCTGAGGCAGTACTAGGCGGAACGGCCCGCGAGGGTGCGGAGGACTTCGCGCAGTCCGTCACGGATGCCGGCGTCCTCCACCAGGCCGTCCGGGCCGACCGCCTCCCGCGGCACGAACAGCCGCCCGCAGGCCGCCTCGACGAGATCCACCGCCAGGTAGCGCAGAACGGTGGTCAACGCGCCGATCGCGCCGTCGCCACGGCCTTCGGGCGCGACGTTGAGCCAGGCGACCGGCTTGCCGTTCAGCTCGGTGCCGCCGATCGACCAGTCCAGCAGGTTCTTGAAGCTGCCGGGCAGCGTTCCGGCGTACTCCGGAGTGCAGAACAGCACCGCGTCCGCCGCGGCCACCCGGTTCCGCAGCTCGGCCACCGCGCGCGGCAGCGGCTCGACGTCGTCGTCCGGGTTGAACGCGGGCAGGTCCGCCAGGCCTTCGTGGAGCACCGCCGTCACCCCGTCCGGCGCGACCTCCCGCGCGGTGCGCAGGGCGGCGGTGTTCGTCGAACCGCTCCGCGTGCTGCCCGTGATGAGCAGGACCTCGACCACCACCGCACCTCCGCCCCGACTCGGGTTGTGAACCTACCTCCCGCTCACGGGTTTTCGAACCGGACCTCGGGATAGCGCGGGGACGGGCCGTCGAGCAGGTGCTGCGGGACGCCGTTCAGGTGGTGCTCCGCGAACGCGTCGAGGTAGTCGGCGGTGATGCGAGCCGCGCGGTCGCCGGCGATGGGCTCCGGCCCCAGGTCGATGCCCACCTGCTCGGCCAGCGGCGAGTAGTCGGTGAACGACCAGTGCGACGTCCCCTCGACGGAGAACCAGCGCTTCCATCCGGTCAGGTGCGACCAGGTGCCGTCCCAGGTGTCGTCCGCACCCGGCCGCCCGTGCTGGTCGGCGCCCAGCATCAGCAGCGGGCGGTCGGAATCGGCCGTCAGGCCCGGGTGGAACGTCCCGTCCAGGTTGGCCGCCGCGCGGAAGCGGTCATCGGCCAGCAGCGCGCGAGCCGCCGCCGCTCCGCCCATGGAGTGGCCCGCGACCACCACGCGGTCGCCGTCGATCCCGCCTCGCTCGATGAGCTCGTCGAGCACGAACGACAGGTCGGCGGCCCGGTTTCCCGCCACCGTCGTGCCGTCCGGTTTCGGCGTCCGCTCGCAGGCCAGGCAGCCGGTGACCCGGCCGTCCGGGAAGGTGATCGCCTTCGCCTCGTGGTTGTGGTCCACCGCGGCGACCGCGTAGCCGCGGCTGGCCAGGTCCTCGGCGAGGCCGGTCAGCGACGTGCGAGGCAGGGTGAAACCCGGTGAGAGCAGCACCAGCGGGAGATCGCGGTCCAGCGGTTCCGCGTCGACGCCCGCGTGGGTCCGGGTGGTGCTGAAGACCTCCGGGGACACCCCGTTGAGCTGCTGTCCTTCGAGGATCCGGCGGGATTCCTCCGGTGTGACGTACTGGGCGCGCGGGGCGTCGTCGCGGGTCGGGTACCAGAGCGAGACCATGAGCTCGCGCTTGTCCTCCGGGATCCACGGGTCCTGCCTGCTCCGGTCGACGAGGTGCAGCGCGGTGGTGCCGACCGCGTGCGGGCCGGACGGTCGCGGCAGTGCGGGAACCGGATCGGCGACCGCGGTCGGGCCCAGCAGCAGAGCGCTCGCCGAAACGGCGGCTATCAGCGTTTTCATGCTGCGAGCGTCCCGTTCCCGGACGTCCGGCGGACCCGGGCAGACCCTGGTTCAGGCCCGGAGATCCACCCAGACGAGGTGATGGTCCGACGCGTCGTTGAGGCGGGACAGCTCTTCGCCCGACGTCGGCCAGAAGACGCCGGAGCGCAGCGGGATCAGCGGCGCGGACGGCAGGACGTAGTCGATCCGGAGGTTGCCCGGCTTCTCGTCGTTGAAGTCGCCCGTGTCGAAGTACGGGCTGCCGCGGTGGCTCCCGTTCGCGCCGCCCTGGGCGAGGCTCGCTTCGATCGCGCCGACGCTGCCCGGCCGCGGGTCGATCACGCGCGGCGCGTGCAGCAGCTGGCGGATTCCGTTGCTGTCGCCGTCGAGCGGATCGGAGTTCTGGTCGCCGGCCACGACGAACCGGGCGCCGGGGCGCAGACCGCCGCGCTCGCCCTCGTCGTCGTAGATGTAGTCGCCGCGCTTCGGCGTCACGTAGTCCGCCCAGAACCGGATCTCGTCCTGGTTGCGCAGGACGTTGCGCTTCTCGGGGCCGTCGAAGGCGGGCGGCGTCGGGTGCGAGGTGAGGAAGTGCACCGTGCGTCCGCCGACGTCGATCGGCAGGTCCCAGTGCGACTTCGAGGACAGCCTGACCTGCGCCAGTTCCTCCGGCGTGAACCAGTCGGCCGGTTCCGGCGTCGCCGGGTCGTCCGGCAGCCGCGCGCCGGGCATGTCGGCCCAGCGGAACTGCTGGAAGGTGCGGGCCTGACCGATCGGGTACTTCGAGAGCACCACCATGCCGTACTGGCCGGGGAACACGCCGAAGCCGTGGGCGTCGCCCGGGCCGCCGATGGCGCCGTCCTTGTCCAGGTCCATGCCGGACGGCACACCGGTGTTGACCGGCGCGGTGTAGGCGTAGGGGTAGTCGATCGGGTCGGCGCCGCGCTGGCCCCGCGCGAGGTAGTTGGTGCGGAAGGCGTCGACCGCGGCGTTGCCCTCGACGTAGTCGAACTCGTTGAGCAGCAGGACGTCCGGGCGGGCCCGCTGCACGACCTCGGCCACCTTCCGCGCCTGCTCGTCGTCCGGTGTGGACAGATCGGCCAGCAGCTCGCCCTCGGCGACCCGGTTCAGCGAGGCGTTGAACGTCGCGAAGCGCACCGGCTCGGCCGCGTTCGCGGTCGGGGCGACCAGCGCGGCCGACACCGCGGCCGCCACCACCAATGCAGCTCGTTTCACGACATCGCCTTTCGCAGAACCGTTGTGCCCGACCACGGTGCCAAGGAACCGTGGTCGGGCGACGAACGGAAGCACAACTCCAGCTGAAGCTCTAATCTCGGTCGGTGGTCGAAACCACGACGACCGAAGTCCTCCCGGAGCTGTGGTCTTCCAGCGGGGATCAGGACAGGTTGTGGCCGTGGCCGACCTTCGGGCCCTGGTCGAAGCTCTGGGCCATCATCGTCGTCTGCGCGGCCCGCAGCTGCGCGCGCTCGGCGCGGGTCTGCATGCCGTTGACCGCCTCGGTGCTCTGCGAGTAGGCATGCACGACGTTGGCGATGCCCTTGGTCATCCGCTCCAGCGCCACCCGGTCCACGTTGGACAGGTTGTCGTCCTTGCTGTGGTAGTTCGGGTCGAACGCGATGCCCGCGGTGCCGCCCCACTTGGCGGCCTGCTCCTCGGTCTTCACGTCCTCGACGCCGGTGTGCATGCCGCCGGACGGGATGCCCACCGCGATGAACTCGCCGTAGTCGGAGCGGCCGTTGAACTCGCTCGGCTCCGACTCGATGCCCTGCGCGGCCATCGTCGCGATGAAGTCGTCCTTGATCTGACCCGAGCCGTGCGGGCCCGACGGGCCACCGGTCGAGCCGTCACCGTCGTAGACGAAGTAGCCGGCGTTCGGCGAGCCGATCATGTCGAAGTTCAGGTACAGCGCGATGTCGAGCTGCTCCTCGAAGCTCAGGCCCTGCACGTACTGCGTCGAGCCGACCAGGCCGGACTCCTCCGCGCCCCACCACGCGAACCGCACCGCGTTCTTCACGTCCGGGCTGCCGCCCAGCTTCAGCGCGGTCTCCAGCAGACCGGCGCTGCCGGTGCCGTTGTCGTTGATGCCCGGGCCCTCCGGCACACCGTCCAGGTGCGCACCGGCCATCACCACGTTGTCGGTGCGCCCGGTCTTGGTCTGCGCGATGATGTTGCGGGTGGTCACGGTCTCGAACCGCGCCTGCACGTCCAGCTTCACCTCGGCACCGGCCTGGCCGGACAGCGCCTCGCCGACCTCCTTGGTGACACCGGCCGTCGGGATGCGCCCCGCGTCCGCGCCGCCGAGGGTGCCGTTTAGCGGGCCCTCGACGTTGTTGTAGATGATCGCGCCGACCGCGCCGGCCTCGGACGCGAGCTGCTGCTTGGTCGCGAAGTCGCAGGCGCCGCGCGAGATCAGCACGACCGTCCCGGTGACCTCGGTGCCCGCGAAGTCGGTGGCCTCGCAGCCCGGGGTCTCGTCGACCGGCAGGACCGCCAGCGGCGCGGTCAGACCGCCCTGCGGGGTCGCCGGGGAGTACTCCAGGGCGTCGCCCTCCGTCGGCTGACCGGCGACCGCGAGGCTGAAGGAGTCCTTGAAGTACGCCTCGTAGGTGAACTCCGGGGTGGTCACGTCGAAACCGGCGCGCTGCAGCTTGCCCGCGACGTAATCCACGCTGGCCTCGTAGCCCGGCTGCCCGGAGGCGCGGTTCCCGCCGTTCTGGTCGGCGATCCGCTGGAACGCGATCAGGTGCCGGTTCACCGCGTTGCCGTTGATCGCGTCTCCGAGGTCGGCCGGGGCCGCGCTGGCCGGGGTGACAGCGAGCATCGCCGCCGCGCAGCTCGCGGCCAGAGCGGTGATCGAACGCCTGGATGTGATGGTTCGCAAACTCATCATGCTCCCCGTTTCGGGTGGATTTCGTGGTGGCAAGCCTTGAGAGGATCACGCTTTGAAGTCAAGGCCGTACCAGGAAGAGTTAAGAACCAGGGACCAATTCCCGTTTTTCCCGTATTGTGCGGCTGGCCCGGTCCTCTCGCACCGTCCGCTTCGGACTGCGGTGCCGCCGGTGGTCGCGTTGCGCTGACGTCCGTACCCCGAGCGGCTGGCGCCGGTCACACGAGCGCGGACGGCGGCGCCGACAGGCTCTACTGTCGCGGGCATGTACGCCATCGCGATCCGTGAACCGGGTGAACCGGACGTCTTGGAGTGGACCGAACACCCCGACCCGCGACCGGGTCCGGGCGAGGTGCTCATCGACGTCGCCGCCAGCGCGGTCAACCGCGCCGACCTCAGCCAGAGGGAGGGCAACTACCCGCCGCCGAAGGGCGCCAGCGACATCCTCGGGCTGGAGTGCTCCGGCACCATCGCCGAACTGGGTGAAGGCGTCGAGGGCTGGCAGGTCGGCGACGAGGTCTGCGCGCTGCTGTCCGGCGGCGGGTACGCCGAACGCGTCGCGGTGCCCGCCGAGCAGGTGCTGCCCAAGCCCGCCGGGGTCGACCTGGTGGACGCCGCCGGACTGCCCGAGGTGTGCTGCACCGTCTGGTCCAACGTGATCATGGAGTCCGGCCTCCGAAGTGGACAGCTGCTGCTGGTGCACGGCGGTGCGGGCGGCATCGGGACCTGCGCGATCCAGATCGGCCGGGCGCTCGGCGCCCGCGTCGCGGCGACCGCGGGATCGGCGGAGAGCCGCCGGCTGTGCGCCGAGCTCGGCGCGGACCCGGTGATCAGCTACCGGGACGAGGACTTCGTCGCGGTCGTGAAGGAGCTCGGCGGCGCCGACGTCATCCTGGACAACATGGGCGCGTCCTACCTGGACCGGAACCTGTCCGCGCTGGCGCCCGACGGGCACCTGGCGATCATCGGCATGCAGGGCGGCCGGAAGGCCGAGCTGGACCTGGGGAAGATGCTGGTCAAGCGACTGCACCTGTCGGTGCTGGGACTGCGCGGGCGCCCGCTGGCGGGCCCGCACGGCAAGGCCGCGATCGTCGCCGACGTCCGCGAGCGGCTGTGGCCGCTGGTCGAAGCGGGCCGCGTGCGGACCCCGGTCCACGACCGCATCCCGCTCCGCGAAGCGGCCCGGGCCCACGCCGTCCTCGAAGCGGGCGACGTCCGGGGCAAGATCCTCCTGGTCCGCTGACGGCGGAGTCACCCGACCGGCGGGCGCCCGGCGCAATTTCAATTGAAATCAAAGGTCCAATTTCAATTGAACTTGCGCAGGTGTCGGCGTGTCGGGTCCCGACGCGCCGGTGGTGCGTCGGGATCTACGCGATTTCAATGGAAATCAGGGGTCTGATTTCCATTGAAATCGCCTCCACCCCGGCGTCGACCGGTGCCGACACCGGACGGGCCGGGGTCGGAGGAGCCGGAGCCGACGCCAGAGGAACCGGGGTCCGGAGGAGCCGGAGCCGACGCCAGAGGAACCGGGGTCCGGAGGAGCCGAGTCCGGGTTCGGAGGAGCCGGGGTCCGGGTCCTCCGGAGGAGCCAGATCCAAATCCGGAGGAGCCAGATCCAAATCCGGAGGAGCCGGATCCAAGTCCGGGTCCGGAGGGATCCGGGTCCGGAGGGATCGGGGTCCAAGTCCGGAGGGGCTGGAGGAGTCGGGGGTGGAGGGGGTCAGGCGAGTTCGGCGATGGCTCGGATGAGCTGGTCGACTTCTGCCGCGTTGGTGTAGTGGGCGAGGCCGACTCGGACCGCTCCGCCCACTTCGCCGACGCCCAGGACCGCGAAGACGCCGTGGGTGCCGGGGTCGGCGAAGGCGCAGACCCCGCGGTCGGCCAGGTGCTCGACCGCGTCCACCGCCTTCACGCCGGAGACCGTGAACGCCATCGACGGGACGCGGCGCATCGCGTCGCCGATCAGCATCACGTGGTTCATCTTGCGGAGCCCGTTGGTCAGGCTCGCCAGCAGTCCCGCCTGGTAGGACTTCACCGAGCCCAGCGAGGTCAGCAGCCGTTCGCGGCGCGGCCCCACCGCGGCGTCGTCCAGCGCCGCCAGGTAGTCCACCGACGCCACCAGGCCGGCCAGCAGCGGGTAGGCGGGCGGGCCGAGCTCCATGCGCTCCGCGCCGCGCGCGCCGGGCTCCAGCGCGACCGACGGCAGCTGGTCGAGCATCGCGGCGTTCTTGAACACCAGCGCGCCCACCGGCGGCCCGCCCCAGGCCGAGGCGTTCACCGCCACCACGTCGGCGCCCATCGAGGTGATGTCGAGCGGGACGAACGGTGCCGCCGCCGAGGCGTCCACCACGACCAGCGCGCCGTGCTCGGCCGCCGCCTCCGCGGCCTGCCGCACGTCGGGCCGGGTGCCGACCGCACCCGACGCGGCGGTGATCGCCACCACCTTCGTGCGCGGGGTCACCAGCTCCTGGTACTGCCAGGTGGGCAGCTCGCAGGTCTCGATGTCGACCTCCGCCCAGCGGACGGTCCCGCCGGAGCGCTGGGCAGCGCGCTGCCACGGCGCGACGTTGGCCGGGTGGTCCAGCCGGGAGACGACCACGTCGTCCCCGATCATCCACCCGTCGCCGAGCGCGTCGGCCAGTCGTTGCAGCAGAACGGCGGAGTTCGGACCGAGCACCACCCCGGCCGGGTTCGCCCCGACCAGGTCGGCAATGGAGCGACGGGCGGCCTCCACGATCGCCTCGGCGCGCTGCGAGGCGGGGAATATCCCGCCCGGACCGGATACCGGCGCTCGCAGCGCGGTGGACGCCGCGGTCGCCACTTGTTCGGGAACCTGCATGCCTGCCGGGGCGTCCAGGTGCACCCACCCGTCGCCGAGCGCGGGGAACAGCCCGCGAACCGCCGCGACGTCGAACGCCATGGAGCACACGTTACGTACGAGGCGGGCCGGACCGGCTGCCGGGTGGTCGATATCGCATCAATCCGCCGCGCGAGCGATCATCCGGTGACGCGGCGTGGCCGACTGGCCGGTTCCGATCTGAGGCGTTCGTCTCCGCTGGTCAGGGCCCGTGAGTACTTTGGGGAGCCGTAGCGCCCCAAAACGCTCACGGGAGTCCGCCTGCAGCGCAGCACCGGACTCCGCCCACGCGAAGCATCCCGCAACCCGCCAGGATGGAGACATGACCCGCGAAGACAGTGAGGGCAGGCCGCAGGTGTTCGTGGTCGGCGAGGACGGCAAGCCGCTCGGTGCCACTGCCGAAGGCGAGCAGCACGAGCGCGGAGAGGACATCAACGAGCTTGTCGAGCAGCCCGCCAAGGTGATGCGCATCGGCACCATGATCAAGCAGCTGCTGGAGGAGGTCCGGGCGGCGCCGCTGGACGAGGCCAGCCGCAGCCGCCTCAAGGAGATCCACCAGTCCTCCATCCGCGAGCTGGAGCAGGGCCTGGCTCCGGAGCTCATCGAGGAGCTGGAGCGGCTGTCGCTGCCGTTCGCCCAGGAGAGCACGCCGTCGGAGTCGGAGCTGCGGATCGCGCAGGCTCAGCTGGTCGGCTGGCTGGAGGGCCTGTTCCACGGCCTGCAGACCGCGCTGTTCGCCCAGCAGATGGCGGCCCGCGCGCAGCTGGAGCAGATGCGCCGCGGCCTGCCCGCGGGCAGCGCGGGCGAGGCCGAGATCGGCCACGGCCGAGGCGGCACCGGCCAGTACCTGTGAGGCGCCGGGGCGACCGCGGTTCCAGCCGGGACTGAACCAAGTTCCCGCTGGAGCCGTGGTCGTCCCCGAGGGCGGTTCGCAGTTTCGACGGGCACCGGGGGGCTCGCGCACGGTGCGTGGGGGCGCCGCGCCGGAGCCTCGCGCCGTGGAGTGATGCCCTGGCCCGGAGTGCACACCATCGATCGGTACTCTGACGCACTGTGCAGTCCACGAGCACGGTAGACCGCCCCGCAGCGCCCCCCGAAACTTCGTCGCGAACTTGGCGCAAGGCCGCCAAGGACCTCGGCGACGGTTTCCGGCAGAAGCAGCTGTGGGCCCACCTCGGCTGGCAGGACATCAAGCAGCGGTACCGGCGATCGGTGCTGGGCCCGCTGTGGATCACCATCGGCATGGGCGTCACCGCCGGTGGCCTCGGCCTCATGTACTCCACGATCTTCGGCCAGGACCCCGGCCGTTACGTGCCGTACATGACCGTCGGGTTCATGATCTGGTACTTCATCCAGGGTTGCCTGCTCTCGGGCACCGAGGTGTTCATCCACAACGAAGGCCTGATCAAGCAGCTGCCCGCGCCGATCAGCGTGCACGTCCTGCGCACGGTGTGGCGGGAATTCCTGCTGTTCCTGCACAACCTGGTCGTCTACGTCGCGATCTTGTTGATCTTCCAGCCGAGCATCAGCTGGACGATCGTCTTCGCGATCCCGGCCTTCTTCCTGCTGCTGCTCAACGGCGGCTGGGTGGTGCTGCTGTTCGGCGTCGCGAGCACCCGATTCCGGGACATCCCGCCGGTGGTCGGCAGCTTCATGCAGCTGCTGTTCTTCATGTCGCCGATCGTCTGGCCGATCGACGTGCTCGAGCAGAACGCCGGGCCGCGCGCCTGGCTGGCGCAGCTCAACCCGATCTACCACTTCGTGGAGATCGCCCGGGCGCCGATGCTCGGCACGCCGCAGTCCTGGCACCACTGGGCGGTCGTGCTCGGGTTCACCGTCGGCGGTTGGCTGCTGGCGCTGTTTGTCATGCGCAACTACCGCGCACGTGTCGCCTACTGGGTCTGAGTGAGGTCGAACTGTGGTCAGCATCGACGTGTGGAATGCGGCGGTCGACTTCCCGATCTTCGACGCGAAGTCCCGCTCGCTGAAGAAGGCCGTCCTGGGCAAGGCCGGCGGCAAGATCGGCACCGACAGCCGGGTGCCGATCATCGAGGCGCTGCACGACATCGACCTGTCGCTGCGGCACGGTGACCGGGTGGCCCTGGTCGGCCACAACGGCGCGGGCAAGTCCACCCTGCTGCGGCTGCTCAGCGGCATCTACGAGCCGACCCGCGGCAGCGCCCGAGTGGTCGGCAAGGTCGCGCCGGTGTTCGACCTCGGCGTGGGCATGGACCCGGAGATCTCCGGCTACGAGAACATCATCATCCGCGGCCTCTTCCTGGGCATGACCCGCAAGGAGATGGAGAAGCGGATCGACGACATCGCCGAGTTCACCGAGCTCGGCGACTACCTGGCGATGCCGCTGCGCACCTACTCCACCGGCATGCGGGTGCGGCTGGCGCTCGGCGTGGTGACCTCGATCGACCCGGAGATCCTGATCCTGGACGAGGGCATCGGCGCGGTCGACGCGGAGTTCCTGGAGAAGGCCCGCGACCGGCTCAACGACCTGGTCAAGCGGTCCGGCATCCTCGTGTTCGCCTCGCACTCCGACGAATTCCTGATCGAGCTGTGCAGTTCGGCGATCTGGATGGACAAGGGCGGCATCCGCGAGCAGGGCTCGCTGCGCGAGGTCCTGACGCACTACAAGGGGTACGACCCCTTCGAGCACCTCAGTGAGGAAACCCTGGCCCGGATCGGCGAGTCCGCGGCCACGATCGGGAGCAAAGAAGGCTCATGAGCACCGACTCCGCACAGCAGCTGCCCGCCGGATCCGTAGTCGCGGTGATCGTCACCAGACACCGTCGCGAGCTGCTGGCCGAGTCCCTGAAGGTGATCGGCAGCCAAACCAGGCTGCCGGACCACCTCGTGGTAGTCGACAACGGCCCGGACCAGTCCGCCGAGGACGTGGTGGCGGACTGCCCGATCCCGTCGACCTACATCGCCTCGCAGCGCAACCTGGGCGGTGCGGGCGGCTTCGCGCTCGGCATGCTGACCGCGCTGTCGCTGGGCGCCGAGTGGGTGTGGCTGGGCGACGACGACGGCCGCCCGGCCGACGAGCAGGCGCTGGAGACGCTGCTGGAGGTCGCCACCAAGCGGCGGCTGGCCGCGGTGTCGCCGGTGGTGGTCAACATCGACACCCCGGACAAGCTGGCGTTCCCGCTGCGCCGCGGGCTGACCTGGAAGCGGCGGGTCAGCGAGCTCGGCGCCGGCGACTTCCTGCCCGGCATCGCCTCGCTGTTCAACGGCGCGCTGTTCCGCGCCTCGACGCTGGACGTGGTGGGCGTGCCGGACTACCGGCTGTTCTTCCGCGGTGACGAGGTGGAGATCCACCGGCGCGTGCTGCGCTCGGGGCTGCCGTTCGGCACCACGCTGAAGACCCGCTTCCTGCACCCGGACGGCTCGGCGGAGTTCAAGCCGATGCTGGGCGGCCGGTTCCACGCGCAGGACCCGTCGGACGCGAACAAGCGCTACTACACCTACCGCAACCGCGGCTACCTGCTGTCGCAGCCGGGCATGCGCAAGATCGGCGCCCTCGAGGTGGTCCGCTTCGGCCTCTACTTCGTGGGCCAGAAGCGCGACCCGAAGGCCTTCAAGGAGTGGCTGCGCCTCGTCCGCCAGGGCCAGCGGGAGCAGTTCTTCCGCCGCTGACCGACGCGCGGTCCGTGAGCGCGTGACAGCGTTGTGCGCTCGCGGACCGCCCGCAGGAACCGGCTGCGGCGGAATGGAAAAGCAGTCACCGAGTGGTCACGAAATACTGAGAATGGCCTGAGAGCAACCTGAGTCCGCAGCTCACGGCGTTGGCCGAGGTGTTCCTCTGCACACCCGCGGAATGCCGCGAAAGGGCCCGGACCAGCAACTACTATTCTCCACCCGTGCTCAGTGGCCAGGAGGAAAGCCGCCGAACGGACGATGCGTCGGCGCGCACCGAGACGACCCGGAAACCGCCCGCGAAACGGCTGAAGCTCTTCGCGTCGGTCCTCGGGCTGCTCGGCACCGTGCTCGCGCTGGCAGTGCCGTTCCTCCCGGTCAACTACGACATCACCACGCTGAAGTGGCCGACGGCCGAAGGCACCAAGTCGGTGTCCGCGCCGCTGCTGAGCTACTCGCCGCTGTGGCTGAAGGCCGACGTCCAGTGCGCCTCGGCGCGCAGCCTCGACGCGCGCACCAACGGCCCGGGCATCCTGCTGAGCACCAACCCGCCCTCCTCGGACTACGGCAACCTGACCGGCCTGGTGCTCCAGGTCGACAACAACCACCTGACGCTGCTCAACAAGGGCCAGCAGATGGGCACCGTGCCGCTGCCCGAGGGCGACTGCGCGATCTCGCTGCACTCCGACGCCTACGAGACCACCGCGACCGTGGGCGCCGAGTCGCTGGCCAACCTGCACGGCGACCAGCGCCCGCAGCTCACCGGCATCTACTCCGGCCTCAACGACGCGATCGACGACGTGCGCGGCCTGTCCTTCGAGGCCCGCGTCGACAACCGCTACGAGAGCCAGGCGACCACCATCAAGCTCACCGCGATGGTGCTGGCCGTGGTGGCGTTCATCGGTTCGCTGATCTGCCTGCGGCGGCTGGACGTGCGCGCCGGGCGCCGCCCGCCGAAGTGGGCACCGGCGGGCTGGTGGAAACCGACGTTCCGCGACGTGTCGGTGATCGGTGCGCTCGTCGTCTGGTGGGCCATGGGCGCCATGACCTCGGACGACGGCTACATCCTGAACATCGCGCGAGCGCGCGAGAGCTTCGGGTACGTCAGCAACTACTACCGCTGGTTCGGCGGTCCGGAAGCGCCGTTCGGCTGGTTCTACGAGCTGTACGCGCTGTGGGTGCAGGTCTCCACGGCGACGCCGTGGGTACGCCTGCCCGCGCTGCTGATGGGCATCGTGTCCTGGCTGCTGATCAGCCGTGAAGTGCTCCCCAGGCTCGGCCAGCAGGTGCGGCGCTCCAACGCCGCCGGCTGGGCCGCCGCCGCGGTGTTCCTGGCGTTCTGGCTGCCCTACAACAACGGCCTGCGCCCCGAGCCCGTCGTGGTGCTGTTCTCGCTGCTGGCGCTGTGCGCCGTCGAGCGCGCGGTGGCCACCGGCCGGTTGATGCCCGCCGCACTGGGCCTGGTGGTGGCCGCGCTGTCGGTCGGCGCGAACCCGCACGGCCTGGTGTCCGTGCTGCCGTTCATCGCGGCGCTGAAGCCGCTGTTCCGGCTGGTGCGCAAGCGGGCGCAGGAGTTCGGCTGGCTGCCGGTGCTGGCGCCGATCGCCGCCTCCGGCTTCGTGATCCTGACGCTGGTGTTCTCCGACCAGACGTTCAAGTCGGTCATGGACGCCACCGAGCTGCGCACCGACCTCGGCCCGAGCCAGAGCTGGTACGAGGAGCTCAGCCGCTACAACCTGCTGTTCAGCTCCACGCCGGACGGCTCCATGACGCGCCGCTTCCCGGTGCTGCTGGTGATCCTGTGCCTGGTGACCTGCGCCGTGGTGCTGCTGCGCCGCAGCCGGATCCGGGGCGCCGCCCTCGGCCCGAGCCGGCGGCTGCTGGCGATCACCGCGATGTCCTTCGGCGTGCTGGTGCTGACGCCCACCAAGTGGTCCCACCACTTCGGCATCTTCGCTGCCTTCGGCGGTGCGCTGGCCGCGCTGACCGCGCTGGCCACCAGCAGCACGGTGCTGCGGTCCAAGCGCAACCGCGCGGTGTTCGTCGCGATGCTGATGGCGATCCTGGCGTTCGCGGCCACCGGCCCCAACGCCTGGTGGTACGTCTCGGGCTGGGGCGTGCCGTGGTTCAACATGCCGCCGCAGATCGCCGGCTACAAGCTGAGCACGATCTTCCTGATCGTCGCGGCCATCGCGCTGATCGTGGCGTTCATCGAGCACCTGCGCATCGACGAGAACAACCCCAAGGTCGTCGACGAGAGCTTCGGGCGCGAGGAGAAGCGCAGCCGCGCGCTGCGGCTGGGCACCGCGCCGCTGTCGATCGTGTGCGCGCTGCTGGTGCTGTTCGAGCTGGCCAACTTCGGCAAGGTCATCCAGAAGCAGTGGGGCAGCTACAGCATGGGTGCCGACAACGTGAAGCAGATCGTCGGATCGAGCTGCGGGTTGTCGGACTACGTCTACGTCGAGACCAACCCGCAGTCCGGCATGCTGCGGGTCTCGCCCGAACAGCCGAGCGTCGGCGCGCCGTCGCAGGACGTGCGCATCCCGATCCCGCCGAAGCGGCTGGAGGGCAAGGAGGACATCAACGAGTTCATGCGGGCCAAGATGGTCGGCTTCAACCGGCCCGGCCTGCCCGCGGGCGACGGCACCGATCCGCAGGAACCCGACTGGAAGCCACCGCACCAGTTCGGCAACGACCGGGCGCCGGTGTGGGGCAGCTACGACCAGGCCGGAACCGGCACCGGCGAGCTGCGCACCCAGTGGTACGACCTGCCGGAGCGGGCCCGGACCGGTGAGGTGCCGGTGGTGATCTCGCTGGCGGGCAACGAGTTCGGCGCGAACTCGATCTCGCTGGAGTTCGGCCACGACACCGAGAACGGCTTCCTGATCACCGCGCGCAAGTACGTGGTGCAGCCGGGCGGCCCCGGCTGGCGCGACTTCCGGTACACCATCGGCGGCCTTTCCGAGGGCGCCACCAAGATGCGCGTGGTCGCCACGGACAACTCGGTGGGCCCGAACGGCTGGATCGCGATCAGCGCCCCGCGCGCGCCGCAGCTGGTGAACATGACCGACTTCGTCGGCGACCAGCCGACGTTCGTGGAGTGGACGGCGGCGCTGGTGCACCCGTGCCTGCAGCTGCCGGGCGTGCACAACGGCGTCGCGGAGATCCCGAAGTTCCGGGTGGCGGCGGGCGCCGAGGTGCGCGAGGTCGGCCAGGGCTGGTCGTCGCCGGACGCGGGCGGCCCGTTCGGCTGGCTCAACGTGGCGACGAGCATGCGCGAGCTGCCGACGTACCTGAAGAACAACATCCACCGGGACTGGGGCTCGCTGTACGCGGTCGACCCGTACGAGCCGGACGCGCTGCCTGCGCAGGCGGCGATGCAGGTGCACCGCGAAACGCACTGGGGCACCTGGACGCCGGGTCCGCTGTCGAAGACGGTCCACCTGCCGGGCGACGTCCCGAGCAGCGACGACCGCAACGACGTCAAGGCCTTCGAGGTCCCGGAGGAGGCGGAACCCGAGCAGTGACGTCGCGGATCCGTCCCCCGGAGTGCAATTTCAATTGAAATTGGAGGTCCAATTTCAATTGAAATTGCGTTCTCGGGGAGCCGCCGGCGGTACGCCTTGGGCGAAATGCGCTGGTGAGCGGGGTTTCGGGGTCTGCCGAGGGTGAAACCGGGTGTTCCGGCCGGGTCTGGCGTGGTGCCCTGGGATCCGGGTCCTCGACCGCCGAGGACCGCTGCGATTGGGAGGGTTCCCATGCCCGACACGCGACCTGGCCTGGTGCTGCACCTCGCGGGCGTCAGCCAGCCACTGCACATCGCGCTCGACCAGACCGAGGCGGACACCCTGCGCGACGTGCTCGCCGACCTGATGGCCAACGGCGAGACCAAGGCGCTCACCACCGCCGACGGCGGCAGCTTCGCGGTGAACTTCGCGCACGTGGCCACGGCCCACGTCGAGACGACGCGCTCCGACGCCAACGCCTACGGCGCTCCGGCCCGGGGCACCGGCTTCCGCAACTGACCGCCCGGACCGCTGCGCGAAATCGGCGTTCGACGGGCGTGCTGGCCGCCGATCTCGCGCGAAACCGCCCTCCACCACGCACGGGCCCGTCGATCTCGCGAGATCGACGTTCACCCGGGTGCGGTCGACTTCTCGCGAAAATCGACCGCACGCCCTCCGGCGGCCCGGGCTCAGTCGCCGGGGCGGTTCGGGTTGGTGGAGATGGGCGGGTCGGCCTGGAGCTGGTCGCCGACCAGGCGGATCGTGTGCTGGGTCGGCGTGCCGCTCGGGCAGCAGCCCGGGTCGTCGGCGTTGTAGACCGGGAATTCGACCCGGACCGCGGTGCCGTCCTGGGAGAGGATCCGCATCATTCCGATGTCGCCCGTCTGCTGCGCCAGCCGCTGCCCGTCGAAGAAGAACAGGGCCTGGCAGCGGCCGTTCGCGCTGCCCGTGCACATCGCCTGGATCACCCGGACCGGCCCGGCCAGCTCGCCGTCCGGCGGCGTGGGTGTGTAGCCCGCCGCTTCGATCTGGGCGAGCGCGGCGGCGAGGTCGAAGCTCTCGACGACGGGCTGGCTCGTCGCGGGAGCCGGAGGCGGCGGCGCGGCCTTCTCGGGCTCAGCGGCCTGACCGCAGCCGACGAGCAGAACGGCGAGCAGGGACAGCAATCCCGCAGTACGACGCACCAAATCCTCCGAAGTCCGATCTCCCCGGGTGGGACGCGCCGCGCAGTCGTTCCGTTCCACCTCCGCCCGAACGCGAAGAGCTCCGTTTCCCCTGGTCAGTCCCCGTGAGTGCTTTGGGGTGCCATAGCGCCCCAAAGCGCTCACGGTCCTTGACCTGCGGAAACGGAGTTCGGATCGCGGACTTGGGCATCGGTGCCGACCACGGCGCGGTCACTCGCGGAAGACGACCCACTTGAGCATCACGAAGTTGATCAGGGTGCCGAGGCCCTGACCGATGATCCAGCACAGCGTGACCAGCCACGGCGTTCCTTCCGCGCCCGTCATCATCACCAGCAGCTGGTTCGTTCCCCAGTTCACGAAGAACGTCACGATGTAGACGAGGGCGAAGCCACCGGCCTTGGCCTTGGTGTTCCCGGTGTTCGCGCCCTGGAAGGTGAGCTTGCGGTTGATCAAGTAGGACGCGGAGGTGCCGAGGATGAAGCTGATCCCCCTGGACAGCCACACCGGCCACCCGAGCACGCCCAGCATGAGCGAGTAGGTGCCGAAGTCGATGATGGCGCAGCCACCGCCGATTACGACGAATCGGATAAGCTGGTTCACAACGCCCAGGCGCTTGGGCTCCGTCTGGTCCGTCTGGGCTTCGGCCACGGCCACTGGTTCACCTCGGGATCGACGACAGGTCGTTCGGCGTCCAGGGCTTCGTCGCTCCGGAGCACCCGGCTGGGCGCCGAAGACGCGGGGGCTCGAACTCCGCACACGTCCCGGGCGAGTGTAGCGATGACGCATCGCACACCGCCGCGGACCGCGCGCACCCGCGGCTGTCGGCCACCGCTGCGCGGATAGACTCGGCTGGGTGGGATCGGTAAAGGACGAGCTTCAGACGCTGACCGGCTGGGGGCGCACCGCGCCGACCCGGGCCCGCGTCGTCAGCACCCCGGACGTCGAGGCGATCTCGAAAGCCGTCCGCGAGGCAGGTCCGCGCGGTGTCATCGCCCGCGGCCTGGGGCGCAGCTACGGCGACCCGTCGCAGAACGCGGGCGGCACCGTCATCGACATGACCGCCCTCGACCGGGTGCACCTGATCGACGTGGACGACGCGACGGTGGTCGTGGACGCCGGTGTGTCGCTCGACACCCTGATGCGCCGGCTGCTGCCGCACGGGCTGTGGATCCCGGTGCTGCCCGGCACCCGCCAGGTCACCGTCGGCGGCGCGATCGGTTCCGACATCCACGGCAAGAACCACCACTCGCAGGGCTCGTTCGGCAGCCACGTGCTGGCGCTGGACCTGCTCACCGCCGACGGCGAGGTCCGCACGCTGACCCCGGACGGCGAGGGCTCCGAGCTGTTCTGGGCCACCGTCGGCGGGATGGGCCTGACCGGCATCATCCTCAAGGCGACGATCAAGCTCAAGCGCGTCGAGACGGCCTACTTCCTGGTCGACAACGTGCAGACCAAGAACCTGGACGAGCTGATCGAGCACTTCACCGACGGCTCGGACGACAACTACGTCTACTCGGTGGCCTGGTTCGACTCGCTGGCCCGCGGCGACAAGCTGGGCCGCGCGCTGCTGACCCGCGGCAACTCGGCCACCATCGAGGACCTGCCGAAGAAGCTGCGCAAGGACCCGCTGAAGTTCAACGCGCCGCAGCTGATGACCGCCCCGCCGATCTTCCCGAACGGGCTGGTCAACAAGCTCACCATCACCGCGTTCAACGAGGTCTGGTACCGCAAGGCGCCGACCAGGTTCGGCCTCGTGCAGAACATCACCCAGTTCTTCCACCCGCTCGACCTGGTCGGCGAGTGGAACCGGGTGTACGGCCCGAACGGCTTCCTGCAGTACCAGTTCATGGTGCCGTTCGGCCAGGAGGCGATGTTCCGCCGCTCCATCGACAAGATCAGCGCATCGGGTCACGTGTCCTTCCTGAACGTGCTCAAGACGTTCGGCGAGGGCAACCAGGCCCCGATGTCGTTCCCCCGCAAGGGCTGGACGCTCACCGTCGACATCCCCATCACACCGGGCCTGGACCGGCTGTGCACGGAGCTGGACGAGATGGTCCTGGAGGCAGGCGGCCGCCTGTACCTGGCCAAGGAGTCCCGCACCACGGCGGAGATGATCGAGCAGATGTACCCGCGCATCGGCGAGTGGCGCAAGATCCGCGCCGCCGTCGACCCGGAGGGCGTCTTCCACTCCGACCTGTCCCGGAGGCTTGACCTGTGACCGCAGCACTGGAGACCAAGGAACTGATGGGCTGGGCCCGCACCGCTCCTTCGCGGGCGCGCGTGCTCAGCACCACGGACCTCGACGCGATCGCGGAGGCGGTCCGCACGGCCGACGAGCGCGGCGTCATCGCCCGCGGTCTGGGCCGCAGCTACGGCGACGTCGCGCAGAACGCCGGCGGCACCGTCATCGACATGACGCGGCTGAACCGGATCCACGAGATCGACCCGGACACCGCGATCGTCGACCTCGACGCCGGTGTCAGCCTGGACCAGCTGATGAAGGCGGCGCTGCCGCACGGCCTGTGGGTCCCGGTGCTGCCGGGCACCCGCCAGGTGACCATCGGCGGCGCGATCGCCAACGACATCCACGGCAAGAACCACCACAGCGCGGGCAGCTTCGGCAACCACGTGGTGTCGATGGACCTGCTCACCGCGGACGGCGAGATCCGCACGCTGACGCCGGAGGGCCCGGAAGCGGAGCTGTTCTGGGCGACCGTCGCGGGCATCGGGCTGACCGGCATCATCCTCCGGGCCAAGATCCAGATGACCCGGACCGAGACCGCGTACTTCATCGCCGACGTCGACCGGACGGCCAACCTCGACGAGACGATCGAGCTGTTCAGCGACGGCTCCGACGAGAAGTACACCTACTCCTCGGCGTGGTTCGACACGATCTCCACCGGTCCGAAGCTGGGCCGCGCCGCGTTCGGCCGCGGCTCGCTGGCCACGGTCGACCAGCTGCCGCCGAAGCTGCGCGCGAACCCGCTGAAGTTCGACGCGCCGCAGCTGCTGACGCTGCCGGACATCTTCCCGCCCGGGCTGGCCAACAAGCTCTCGTTCACCGCCATCGGCGAGCTGTACTACCGCAAGACCCCGAAGCGCGGCCGGGACCTGATCCAGAACCTCACCGCCTTCTACCACCCGCTCGACCTGTTCGGCGAGTGGAACCGGGCCTACGGCTCCCAGGGCTTCCTGCAGTACCAGTTCTCCCTGCCCTACGGCAAGGAGGAGGACCTCAAGCGGATCACCCGCAAGGTCGCGCACTCCGGGCACGTCTCGTTCCTCAACGTCATCAAGAAGATGGGCGAGGGCAACCGGGCGCCGCTGTCCTACCCGCACCCGGGTTGGCTGGTGTGCCTGGACTTCCCGATCGTCAACGGGCTGGGCCGGTTCTGCACCGAGCTCGACGAGGACATCCTCGCGCTCGGCGGCCGGCTGTACACCGCGAAGGACTCCCGGACCACCGCGGAGACCTTCCACACGATGTACCCGCGGGTGGAGGAGTTCCGGAAGATCCGCCAGACCGTTGACCCCGAAGGCATTTTCGCTTCAGACATGAGCCGGAGGCTTGAGCTGTGATCGACGCCGTTGGAAACCCGCAGTCCCTGCTGCTGCTCGGCGGCACCTCCGACATCGCGCTGGCGACGGCCGAGAAGTACGCCGCTCAGCGGCCGCTGCGGATCGTGCTGGCCGCCCGCGAGTCGGAGCGCCTGGACGCCGCCGCCGAGCGGCTGCGCAAGACCGGCAGCACCGTGGTGACCGTGCCGTTCGAGGCGCGCAAGATCGAAACGCACGCCGAGGTCATCGACAAGGCCTTCGCCGAGGGCGACATCGACATCACGCTGGTGGCGTTCGGCGTCCAGGGCGACAACGAGCAGGGCTGGACCGACGTCGAGACCGCCCGCGAGATGGCCGAGGTCAACTACGTCGCCCCGATGACGCTGGGCGTGCGGCTGGCCGAGAAGCTGCGCAAGCAGGGCCACGGCCACCTGGTCGTGATGTCCTCGCCGGCCGCCGAGCGCGCTCGCCGCTCGAACTTCGTCTACGGCTCGTCGAAGGCCGGTCTGGACACGTTCTTCAGCGGCCTGACCTACGCGCTGGACGGCTCCGGCGTGAAGGTCACCGTGGTGCGCCCGAACTACGTGCACACCAAGCTGACCGAGGGCATCAAGCCCGCGCCGATGGCCCAGCAGCCGGAGCAGGTCGCCGAGGTGATCGTGGACGCGGTCCGCAAGGGCAAGGAGCAGGTCTGGGCCCCGGCCCAGATGCGCTGGGTGATGACGGTCCTGCGGCACCTCCCGCGCGTCATCTTCCGCCGCCTGCCGTTCTGAGAGTCCTTCCAGACTCATCGAGCGACGGGGTCGCCGCGGTTCGTCCCGGCGGCCCCGTTCGTCTTTCCGGGTGTACGGAATGTCCGTCCATAACGTTTTGGTCTTTCAGGCAACGTTCCCGAGTCCGGATGCGATCTCCACTGTGACGGCGCCGTTGCGCCGCCCCGATGGCTTCCCGACGCGCTGCGCGCTGGGGGAAGGCGGATGCCTGGAGAAGTGGGGTTCACCGGGTAACCGTGTCCGTGGGCCCTCCACCTGCCCTGTTGTCCGGGGGGCCCACGGAGCTTCGCCGCACCAGCTGCTCGCCGGGCGAGAACGCCGAAGTCACCACGTCCAGCAGCGCCACGCCCCGACCCGCCCGTGCACGGACCGGAGGGCGATGGCCAGCGCCGCCGCGAAGGACGGGATCGACCGCGCTCCAGGAGGCGTTCGCCATCCTGTTGGCGCCCATGCGGGCGCCGCGATCCCCGGTCGCCGAACATTCGCGAAAACCCCCGGAACGCCGGGCAACCGGAACGCCCCGCCGCGCGATCAATGGTTGACCGAGCGAAAAGGGGTTTCGCGTGACCGCAAGAAGAATCGCGGCGTCGACCGCCGCGGCAGCAGCACTCGCCCTGGCCGTGACCGCACCCGCAGCGGCGCAGGACGAGCCGATCACGGCACCGCATTCCTCGACACCGGCGCCGACCACGGCACCGCACCCTTCGACACCGGCGCCGACCACGGCACCGGACTCCTCGACATCCGCGCCGACCACGGCACCGGACTCCTCGACGCCGACCACGGCCCCGGGAACTTCGACGCCCGCGCCGGACTCGTCGACGTCGGTGCCGACCACGTCGGCGACCGCCGAACCGGATCCGGGCGACGGCGCGATCCAGCAGCGCTACGAGTCGATGTCCGAGCAGGAACGCGCGGAGGTCGGCGAGCCCGTCGGCGGCGAGGTGGTGGCCGACGAGGGCCTGCGCTGGCAGGAGTTCACCTACGCCCGCTTCTACTGGACGCCGGACACCGGGGTCACCGTCGTGCGCGGCATGATCTACCAGCGGTTCCTGGACCTGGGCGGGCACGACGAGCTCGGTGTGCCGATCACCGACGAGCTGGCCAGCAGCGGTGGGGGTCGCTACAGCGACTTCCTCTCCGCCGACGGCGCGGTGCACTCGGCGATCTACTTCTCGACCCGCACCGGTGCGCACCTCGTCGTCGGGCCGATCCTGGAGCACTTCCGCGCGCTGGGCGAGGACGCCCACTTCGGGTACCCGGCGACCGACACCCGGCTGACGCCGGACGCGTTCGGCGCCTACAACCACTTCGTGATGCCGGGTTCCTCCCGCCAGGACGCCTCGATCTACTGGACGCAGCCGACCGGGGCGAACGCGGTGCAGGGCGCGATCCGCGCGAAGTGGGCCGAAAGCGGTTGGGAGGCCGGGCCGTTGGGCTACCCGGTGACCGACGAGCTGACCGCACCGGACGGTGTCGGCCGCTACAACCAGTTCAACGGTGACGGCGCCTTCCCGGCCGGGATCGTGTGGAGCCCGGAGACCGGCGCGCACTCGCTGCAGGGCGTCATCGCCCAGCGCTACATCGAGCTGAGCGGTCCGGGCGGCGTGCTCGGCTACCCGACCACCGACGAGCTGGGCACGCCGGACGGGCGCGGCCAGTACAACCACTTCACCGGCACCGGCGGGGCGTCGATCTACTGGACGCCGCAGACCGGCGCGCACGAGGTGTACGGCGGCATCCGCGTCCGCTGGGCGCAGCTCGGCTGGGAGCGCTCCTACCTGGGCTACCCGGTGAGCGGCGAGCACGACGTCGAGCGGGGCCGCGCGAGCGACTTCGAGCACGGCGTCATCGAGTGGCACCGCGACACCGGCGAGGTCGTCGACCGACCTACCCGGTGATCCACGGTGCGTGCGCGGTGATGGGGCGCGCCATCACCGCGCACGCACCCGTGTGAGCCAGGTCACCGCACCCGCCGCGGAACTGCGTCCCCCGCCGCACGTCTTCCGAACAGAAAGCGTTGACGGCACTTCTTTCAGGGGAGACACGGGAAATGCGCGCTCACACCATCGGCAAGACGCTGCTCGCGGCGACGGTCTGCGTCGTTTCGCTCAGCGCCTGCGGGAACCTCTCCGCGTCCGAAGAGGACGGTCGGACCGGTTCGGCGAGCCTGATCGCCGACGACGGTTCCGCCTCGTGCACGACGGAGCAGCTGGAACCGACCTTCGTGCTCGCCACCACCGGCAAGGTCGCCGGCCACGTCTCGGTCGCCAACACCGGCAGCGAACCCTGCGTGCTGGACGCCTCCCACCCGATCATCCAGTTCAACAACCGCGACGCCCTACCCATCGACGGCGTCACCTACCGGCAGGGCAACCCCGGCAGCGGCCCGATCACCCTCGCACCCGGCGAGTCCGCGGCCGCGGAGCTCGACTGGAACGACATGGGCCCGGAGTGCGTGGCCCGCGTCTGGGGGATGAGCCTCTCGGTCCGCCCGGAGGACCAGCCGAAGTCGGTGGACCCGCTGCTCAACGACAAGCCGTGGGTGTTCGACCTGTGCGGCGACGAGGTCACCGTGCACGGCTGGCAGAAGGTCTGATCGTCACCGCTCCCGGGTTTCGAGGACGAGGTGGGCCTCGCCGGCCCAGGTCGAGGTGATGGTCCAGGCCCCGGCCGGACCCGGCTCCCGGCGCAGGGTGTGGGTGACCGGGCGCGGGGCCTCCGGGGTGAAGTTGCGGTAGTTGAACTCCAGCAGCGCGCGGACCGGCGGGCCGGCCGTCGCCAGCCGCTGGGCCAGCTGGTCGGGGAGGTAGCCGCGGTCGGAGAAGCCGTCGACCACCGCGCAGTCGCAGAAGTACGCGAGGGCACCGATCTCGCCCGGGCTGGTGACCGTGCCCGTACCCACCAGGCGGCCGACCTCGGTGCCGACGCGGGCGTAGTCCGCCGCGCTCGCCCAGTTCGTCGTGATCGCGGACTCGCGCCACGGCGTCCCCTGCGCGGCCGCGAACCACGCCTGCGCGACGAGCAGGGCGCAGCCGAGCAGCAGTGAGAGCTCGCGCCGGATCGCCCCGAGCACACCGGCCAGCAGCAGCGAAAGCCCGATCATGCTCGGCGCGTAGTACCAGTGGTACGGCGGAACGCCCAGCAGCGTGTAGACGTAGTAGTGCGCGACGCCGCCGATGCCGAGCAGCGCCCACGGCCACAACCGCACCGCGCGGCGGAACGGGCGCAGCGCGCACACCACCGGCAGAGCGACCAGCCCGAGCAGCGGCGGGATCAGCGAGATCACCACGGCCGTCGGGAAGACCTCGTGGTAGAGCCAGAGCCCGTTGCTGAAGTCCCAGTCGCCCCAGGACTTCTGCAGCTGCTTGATGACCAATGTGTCCGGCACCGCGGATCCGAAGTAGAACCAGCTGAAGGTGAACCAGGGCAGCGCGATCGCGGCGGTGCTCAGCAGCCAGCGCCACCAGCCGCGCCACAGCGCAGGCCTGCCGACCAGCACCACCAGCACGAAGACCGCCAGGTCCAGCCTGGTCAGCGCGAGCAGCCCGGCCGCCACTCCGAACAGGACCGGCCTGACCTGCACCGATGCCAGCAGCAACAGCCCGAGCAGCGCCGCGGCCAGCGTCATCTCCAAACCGACCGACGAGAGCACCAGCGGATTGCCCGCGACCAGCAGCGCGCCCAGCGGCCCCACCCAGCCGGGCAGCCCCGAGCGGCGAGCAGCGGCGCGCAACAGCAGCGCCAGCGCGATGTTGGCCAGGACGAACACCGCGCCCAGGGCGACGACGGGCTGCCGCAGCACCGCCGTGAACGCGGCGAGGACGAGCACGTTCAGCGGTGCGGTCGCGGAGTTCGACACCTCCCCACCGATCAGGCCCCAGTGCCCGTGGAACGCCAGGTTCCGGGCGTAGCTCAGAGTGATGTAGGCGTCATCGATCAGGGCACCGTGCACCACCCAGAAAACCACCGCAGCGACCGCCCCGACGACCACCGTCCACACCGGCCAGCCGCTCCGGACCCGCTGCTCGCCCTGGTCGACGCGGGTCCAACCGTGGTCCGGGCGCAACGCGGCACCCTCTGCAACACGCACTCGCGCACTCCCCTCCGCTCGACGTGTGCACGCCGCTGCGGACGGGTTCGTTGCCCCGATCGGGGAACTTGTTGTGTGATGCCTATCGTCAGTCGGCCGGACGAATTCGGCGCGCGGCAGCGGTGTTCGCGCAACACGTTCGACAGGATTACCCGCGGCGCCCCAGCGAAACGCCGGGAGGACTTTTGGAGCACCTCAGCAGCTCCGCACAGCTCGAACGAACCGCCGAGCCCGAGCCGACCGAACCACCGCGCCGGCGCGGGCCCGGCCGGTGGCTGGCGCACCTGCTCGCGCTCTGCGTCGGCGTCGTCGGGCTGGTCTGCGCGTTGTCGCTGCCGTTCGCGCCGGTGTGGGTGGACCGCACCGAGGTGCGCTGGCCGGACGCGCAGGCCGAGACCACGACGGCCCTCTTCGCGCCCTACCGACCGGCGGAGTTCGAGGCGTCCGTGCCGTGCCCGGTGCTGCGCAACGCGCTGGAGCGGCCGGGGCGCACCACCGTCCTGACCACGCTGCCGCCGGGCAGCGACCGCGAAGGCCTGGTGCTCACCACCGAGGACGGCGAACCGCGGCTGCTGCTCGGGCAGCAGCAGGTCCAGCTGCCGCCGAACGCCTGCGGGCTGGACATCAGCGCCGACTCGCAGCGCTCGCTGGTGACCGTCGACGGCCGGGCGCCGATCGCGCTGGCCGGCGTCGCCGCGCCGGAGATCTTCACCTTCGCCACCGACCTCGAACCCGGCCAGCTGACCGGGCTCTCGGTCACGGCCCGGACGTTCTCCTGGTTCGACACCTCGCCGACCGAGGCCAAGACGACCCTGATCACCACCGCGCTGGCGCTCGCGCTGGTCTCGCTGGCCCTCCTGTTCGTGCACGCACCACCGGCGTTGCGCTCGGTCCGGGTGGCGCTCACCCCGCTGCCGGTGGACGTCGGGGTCGCCGCCGTGCTGGCGGCGTGGCTGGTCATCGGCCCGCTGACCGATGACGACGGCTTCGCGATGATGACCGTCCGCAACTACGACGACGCCGGGGACATCGGCAACTACTACCGCTGGTTCAACGCCTCGGAGACGCCGTTCACGCTGGTCCAGCACCTGATGCGGTGGTGGTCGGCGGACGACCTGACACCCGCCTGGCTCCGGGTGCCCAGCGCGGTGGCCGGCCTGCTGACCTGGTTCGTCGTCAGCCGCGGCATCGTGGCACCGGTCTGCCGGGGCACCCGGCGGTTCCCGCTGCACCTGGTCACCGCGGTGTTCTTCCTGGCCTGCTGGCTGCCGTTCGGCCTGGGCATCCGCCCCGAACCGTTCCTCGCGCTGGGCGCCTCCGCGCTGGTCGCGGCGCTGCTGAAGCTCGGCCGGACGCGCGCCCCGCAGCTGTGGCTGGGCATCGCGGCGCTGCTGACGGGGCTGACCGTGGCGATCACGCCCACCGGCGTCAGCGCGCTGATCATCGTGCTGGTCTTCGCGCCGCGCATCTGGCGGGTGCTCGCCCAGCCGGGTGCGCTGCCGCGCTGGGTGCTGGTGCCGACCCGCGCGGCGCTGGCCGCGTGCCTGGCGGGGACCGGCCTGGTGGCGATGTTCGCCGACTCGACCTGGCGCGGCGTCATGGCCGCGACCGAGATCCACGACGAGTTCGGGCCGAGCCTGGGCTGGTACCAGGAGATCGACCGGTACGCGGCGCTGCTGGGCACCTCGATCTGGGGCACCTCGGCGAAGCGGCTGGCGGTGTTCCTGGTGATCACCGCCGCGCTGCTCGCCGGCGCCTGCGCGATGCGGCAGATCCACCGCTGGACCTCGGTGGGCGAACTGCCGGTGCTGCTCGGCGCGGCGGTCGCGGTGCTGGCCGCGCTGTGGCTGACGCCGTCGAAGTGGACGCACCACTTCGGCTCCCTGGCCGGGGTCGGATCGGCGCTGCTCGCGGTGGTCGTGGTGGTGCTGGTGCGGGTCGGCAGGCTCCAGCACGCGAAGCGGGAGGCCCGGCTGCTCGGCGTGTTCGGCGCGGTCGCGACGTCCTTGGCCGCGGCGCTGGCGTTCATGGGCCCGAACACCTGGCCGATGCACTCCGACTTCGCCGTGCCGTGGTCGGATTCCCCGGTGCGGCCCGACGTTCCGCTCGACAGCCCGGTGTTCTGGCTGGCCGGTGCCGTCCTCATCGGACTGCTCGCGCTCGGCTTCCTGCGCCTCCGCGCGGCGGTGTGGGCCCGGCCGCGCAATCGTCTGATGTGGACGATCATGCCCGCCTCCGTGCTCAGCGGGGCGGCACTGGCCTCGGTGCTGGTCCTGCTCGGCTCGCTGGCCGCCGCGCCGCAGGTCATGGGCGACCGGTTCTCCGTGGCGCGGATGAACTGGCAGGGCCTCCGCAGCGGCACCTGCGGACTGGAGGACGAGGTCCAGGCGCTGCCCGTCGCCGAGCAGCTGTGGCCGCTGGTCGGCGAGGCCGAGCTGGACGGGTTCACCGCGGGCGGCGCACCGCCGCAGGAAGCGGACGTGACCAACGCGGGATCGGGCGAACCGCTGCGGGTGGTGCCGCCGGAGACCGAACCGGAGAAGGGCCCGCGCGACGAGGTGCAGGCGACGTCGGCGAGCGAGCACTCCTGGACGAGCCGCACCGGCGGCCCGCAGAACACCGGCTCGCTGATCAGCCCGTGGTTCGGAATGCCGCAGCTGACCAACGACCAGGCGCTGTCGCTGTGGATCGCCGGGCGGCCCGAGCAGGGCAACTCGCTGGCGCTGGAGTTCGCCGCCGCGGACCGACCGCTGGGCGTCCGCGAACTGCGCGACCCGCCGCCGACCGACCCGCCCTTCGACGACCCGCGCCACGGACGGCCGGTCGACTGGCGCAACTTCCGCGACTGGCGGCTGCACACCATCGACGCCCGCGACATCCCGCGCGGCGCGGACCGCGTGCGGATCCTCGGCGAGGACCGCACCACCGACGAGCAGGGCTGGCTGTCGGTGAGCGGCCCGGTGGTGCGCGACGTGGTGCCGCTGCGGCAGGCGCTCGACGCGCGCGGGCCCGTGCTGATCGACTGGACGATGAGCTTCCTCTTCCCGTGCCGCAGCGACTACCCGCAGGTCGCGGGCGGGGTGGCGAGCAGTCCGCGGCTGATGGTGACCCCGCCGACCGGCGACTGGGGAATGGCCGTCGACCCGAACTGGGGCGGGGTCTTCGCGGGCGCGACGATGCTCTCCCGCCGCATCGAGATCCCCACCCGCCTGCGCGGCGCGCCCGGCCACGCCTGGGGCCACCTCTACGCGGTCGGCTACGGCATCGAACGAGACGCCTACACGACGACCCGCACCTGGGAAACGATCGGCGGCGCTCACGGAGACGCCCCGTACCCCTTCAAGGAGCACTGATCGCGTCACCCCGGCGGCGGTCGATTTCGGGCGAAAGCGACGCGGCCCTGCCCGGGGTGGGAGGACGGGTGACGCTCGTTCAGGTGCTGCGGGATCCGGTCGGCTGGCTGAAACTGGTTCGCATTGTGCATCCAGCCAGTTGACCGGGGGGCATCGTGGCGGACCGGGCGGGAGCGGCGGAACTCGACCGCCCGCTGCCCGCGCCGACCCCGCGCGAGCGCCGGTTTCCCGGCGCCGTCGGGCTGCTCGTCGGAATGCTGGGCGTGCTGGTCGCACTCGCCGTGCCGCTGGCACCGGTGATCACCCAGCAGGTCACCGCGACCTGGCCGAAAGCCGGGCAGCTGCCCGAAAGCACGCTGGCCTTCGTCGTGCCGTACCACCCGGCCGAGGGACAGGTGCGGATCCCGTGCCCGGTGGTCCGCGCCGGGCAGCAGCGCGCCGCCCCGACCACGCTGGTCGCCAGCCGACCGCCCGGCCAGCCCACCGAGGGCTTCGCCGTCACCACCGCGAACGACCACGTGATCGCCCTGATCGGCGGCCGCGAAGCGCTGCGCGCGCCGATCACCGCAGCTTGCGACGTCGCCATCGACGCAGACAGCACGGGCAGCCGGGCGCGGATCGGCGACCGGGCGGTGGAGCTGCCCGGTGTGCGAGTCCGGGACATCGTCGCGTTCGCCACCGACCTCGAACCCGAGCAGGCGACCGGCCTCCAGGTCCGGGTGACCACGGCGAACTGGTTCGAGAACTCCCCCACCACGACCAAGAACCTCCTGGTCACCACCCAGATCGTCCTCGTCCTCCTCGCCTTCGCCACCCTCCTCGCCCACGACCGGTCCCGCCGGAAGCACGCAATTTCAATGGAAATCGAACCCCCAATTTCAATTGAAATTGCGGACCGTCGGCGTGTCGCCGCCCGACACTCCGACGGCGCGTCGGATGGTGGCGCAATTTCAATGGAAATCAGACGTCCAATTTCAATTGAAATTGCATCTCGCGGGCGGAGTCCGGTGCTGGGGCGCCTCGTCGACGTCGGGCTGTTCATCGTGCTCGCGGGGTGGTGGGTGGTCGGACCGACCACGCCGGACGACTCGTTCGCCGCGATGACCGTCCGCAACGGCCTGCTGACCGGCGACATCGGCAACTACTACCGCTGGGAGAACGCCTCCGAAGCCCCGTTCACGCTGGTCCAGCACCTGCTCGAACCCGTCGCCGCGTGGAGTGCCAATCCGCTCGCCCTGCGCATCCCGAGCGTGGTCGCGGCCGCGCTGACCTGGCTCGTGCTCAGCCGCGGAATCCTCGGCGCGGTGCTGCCGGAGCACTCCCGACTCGGTTCGGTCCGGCTGCTGGCCGCCGTGAGCTTCCTGGCCTGGTGGCTGCCGTTCGGACTGGGCGTGCGCCCGGAACCGTTCGAAGCGCTGGGCCTGGCCGCAGTGCTCGCCTGCGTCCTCCAGGCGGTGCGGCGCGACCGGGTCGCGTGGCTGGGGCTCGCCGCGCTGGCAGCCGGGCTGTCGGTCGCGGTGAACCCGATGGGCATCACCGCGCTCGCGCCGTTCGCGGTGCTCGCACCGCAGCTGCGGCGGCTGCTCAGCGTGCCCGTCGTGGCGCTGCTCGGTGGTATCGCCGCCGTCGGCGTGGTGGTGATGTTCGCCGACCAGTCGCTGTTCGGCGTCCGCAAGGCGACCGAGCTGCACGCGCACTACGGGCCGGACGTGCCCTGGTTCCAGGAAGTCCTGCGCTACCAGTACCTGCTCGGCTTCGACCTGCAGGGCGACATCGCGCGACGCGCTCCGGTGCTGCTGACCGCGCTCATCGCCGGCTACAGCGGCCTGCTGCTGCTGCGCGGCGCCCGGCGCCTGCCCGGCATGGCGCTGGCGCACGTGCCGCCGCTCTGCCTGCTGCTGAGCGTCCTCCTCATGATCGCGACACCCTCCAAATGGACGCACTATTTCGGCGCGCTGGCCGGAGTCGGAGCCGCTACGCTGACCGCAGGTGCGGTCCTGATCACATTCGCCGCCCGGCACCTCGCCCGCGACCGGGTGGTGCTGGTGGCGGGTGGGCTGTGCACCGCCCTCGCCGCGCTCGCCGCGGCGCTGGCGTTCGCTGGAAAGAACAACTGGTTCCTGCACTCCCAGTTCGGAGTGCCTTGGGGAGAGCAGCCGGTGCGACCGCTGAACAACCCCGCGTGGTGGTTGCTCGCGGTGGCCGCGGCACTGGCGGTGTCCGTCCTGAGTGGACGCACCGGCCGGGCTCGGCGGCTGCTCGTCCGGATTCCCGCGCTGGTCGGCGTGGGCGCGGTGGGGGTGACGGTGGCGATCGTGCTCGGTTCGTTCGTCCTCGCGCCCATCCGGCAGGCCGATGCCTATTCGATCGGCGGCCAGGGCCTGGCCGCGCTGTCCGGCGGCAGCTGCGGCATCGCGGACCACGTGGTCGCCACCCCGGACGTTCCCGGCGGTGCGCCGGCCTCGAACGGACCTGCCGAGAGCTACGGCTTCAGCGCCGGCACCGGGCACGCGCAAGAATTCGCGCCACCCGAAGGGGTGAACGAGTTCTGGGGCAGCCTGGGCGGCGGACAGATCTCCACCGGCGAGCTCACCACCGGCTGGTACTCGCTGCCCGCGCTCGCCCCGGACCAGGAGCTCGCGGTGGCGGTCGCCGGGCGCAGCGGCGACGGCAACCGGGTGGCGCTGGAATTCGCCTCGCCCACCGGCGTCCTCGGCGAGCACGTCCTGGACGACACCTGGCTGGACGCCGACGAGCGCCCGGCCTACCCCGCCGACCACGTGGTGCCGGACCGCCCGCAGGACCACCCCGCCTGGCGCGACCTGCCGGTTCCCGCCCGGGACATCCCGGCCGGGGCGACCGCGGTGCGGATCCGCGCGGTGGACGGCACCACCGATCCCGCGGGCTGGCTCGCGGTGGCCGGGCCGCGCGTCCGGAACGTCGTGCCGCTCCCGGAGTACCTGCGCGGCGAGGCGCCGGTCCTGGTGGACTGGTCGATGACCTGGAACGCGCCGTGCCTGCAGGACGTGCCGCGGGTGGCCGGCGGCCTGGTCGAGCCGCCCGCGCACCTCGTGATCCCGCCCAGCGGCACGGGTTTCGGCGGCAGTGCCGCATACGTCCGCGACATCGGCGGTGTCTTCGCCGGTGTGCGGGAAGTCGGTCACCAGAAAGAAGTACCGACCCGACCACTCGGCGTCGAGAAAACCCCGGAGTACTCCGAATGGGGCCACCTCATCGAGGTGCATTACCCGATGCCGGGCAACGAATACGACGTGCAACGCGTTCCTGTTCCACGGTGGGGTTGGCGAGGGGAGTGACCATGGCCGACACGATGCGCCAGCAGGTCCGGATTCCGGTGCCGCAGCAGCAACCGCGCAGCAGCGCTCCGGAAGGCCCCCCGCTGGTCTCCTACGTGCTCCCCGTCTTCAACGAGGTGGACGGCATCCGCCACTTCCACGAGGAGCTGACCTCCACCACCGCGACCCGCCCCGAGTTCGACTACGAGTTCGTCTACGTCAACGACGGATCCGCGGACGGTTCGCTGGAAGTCCTGCGGGACATCGCGAAGAACGACCCGCGGGTGCGGGTGGTGGACTTCGCGCGCAACTACGGCCACCAGATCGCCATCACCGCCGGGCTGGACCACGCCCGCGGCGACGCGGTGATCGTGATGGACACCGATCTGCAGGACCCGCCGCAGGTCAGCCTGGAGCTGATCGACGCGTGGGTGGCAGGCGCGGAGATCGTGTCCGCGCGCCGCCGCACCCGCCAGGACACGCCGTTCAAGCGCGTCACCGCCGCCGGTTACTACCGGGTGCTGCGGCGCTGCGCCGAGGTCGACATCCCGGTGGACACCGGCGACTTCCGGCTGCTCAACCGCCGCGCCGCCGAGGAGCTGCGCGGTTTCCGCGAGCGCAGCCGGTTCATCCGCGGCATGGTCGCCTCGATGGGCTTCGAGCAGCAGGAGGTGCTGTTCGACCGCGACGAGCGCGTCGCGGGCGAGACCAAGTACCCGATGCGCAAGATGCTGCGGCTGGCGGCCGACGGCGTCACCGGCTTCTCCACCGTCCCGCTCAAGATGATCACCCGGATGGGGTTCATCACCTTGGGGCTGGCGCTGCTCGGCATCATCTACGCGGTGACGCTACGGCTGTTCTTCCCCGCGGTGACGGTGTCCGGCTGGACCATGCTCATGGTCGCCATGCTGTTCCTCGGCGGGCTGCAGATGCTCTCGCTCGGGGTTATCGGCAGCTACGTCGGCCGCATCTACAGCGAGGTGCAGCAACGTCCGCTCTACATCGTGCGGGATGTGATCCGGCATGACGCGGACTGAACAGCGGCCGCTGGTCAGCCCGGAGCTGCTGCGCTACGCGGCGATCGGCGCCAGCGGAGTGCTGCTGGACTACCTGCTGTTCCTGCTGCTGTACAACGCTTTCGGGCTGCACGAGCAGGTGGCCAACGTGATCAGCACGACCGCGGGCATCACGAACAACTTCGTGCTCAACGCGCTGTTCAACTTCCGCAAGCGGGACCGGATCCTGGTGCGCTTCCTGCGGTTCTACGCCGTCGGCGTGGCGGGCATCGGCCTGACGTTCGCGCTGCTGCAGGTCTTCTCCGGCTGGCTCGGCATCGACCCGAACCTGGTCAAAGCGGCGTCCCTGCCGATCGTCCTGATCGTCCAGTACACCATCAACAAGAAGTGGAGCTTCGGATGAGAGTCGGCATCGTCGGTGCTGGTGCTACCGGGTTGACCGCGGCCTACGACGCGGTCAAGGCCGGGCACGACGTGACGGTGCTGGAGGCCTCCGCCGAACTGGGCGGGCTGGCCGCGTCGATCGAGGTCGGCGGCACGCCGCTGGAGCGCTTCTACCACCACAGCTTCCGCACCGACCGGGCCATGATCGGGCTCGTCGAGGAGCTCGGGCTCGGCCACCTGCTGTGGTTCCACCGGCCCACCACCGGGGTCTACGTCGACGGGCAGCTGCACGACTTCGGCACCCCGCAGGAGATGCTGCGGTTCCCGGGCTTCTCGCTGCTGGACAAGTTCCGCTTCGGGGCGACGGCGGCGGTTCTGAAGGCGGTTCGCAGCGGGCAGCGGTTCAACTCGGTGCGGGCGCTGGAGTGGATGCGCCGCTGGGCCGGGCGGCGCGTCACCGCGAACATCTGGGAACCGCTGCTGGAGGGCAAGTTCGGCATCCACGCCGAGCAGATCTCGATGGCCTGGCTGTGGGCCAGGATCCACTACCGCACCTTCGAACTCGGTTACGTGCACGGCGGTTTCGAGCAGGTGTACCGCGCGCTGCTGGACGCGGTGACCGAGCGCGGCGGGAAGGTCGAGTTCGGCAAACCGGTGGCCACCATCCGCCAGCCCGGCGCGACGGTCCTGGTCGGTGCCGGGGACGGCAGCAGCTACGAGTTCGACCGGGTGATCGTCACCGTCCCCCAGCCGGTGTTCGCGCAAGCGGCGGGCATCGAGACCGACGACGTGCTGTGGCGCAACCAGTACCTGGGCGCGACGTGCTTCATCCTGGAGTGCGACCGCAGCGTCATCCCGCACTACTGGCTGAACATCAACGACACGGCGTTCCCGTTCCTGGCGGTCGTGGAGCACACGAACATGGTCGATCCCGCCGAGTACGGCGGCCGCCACATCGTCTACGTCGGAAACTACGTGCCGCGCGACGACTGGCGGTTCAACACCGACCCGGCCGAACTGCTGGAGCGCTACGTGCCCTGGCTGCGCAAGCTGAACCCGGAGTTCGACCGCTCCTGGATCCGGAACTGGCACTTCTCCAAGGCGCCCTTCGCCCAGCCGATCGTGACGCCGGAGTACCGCTCGCTGATCCCCGGGCACCGCACGAAGATGCCCGGCGTGACGCTGGCGACGATGTCCCAGATCTACCCGCAGGACCGCGGCCAGTCCTACGCGATCGCCATGGCCCACGAGGTCACCGACCGACTCGGCCTCAGCAACCGGCGCCCGTAGCGGGAACCGCCCGGCTCACCGGGCGGTCCACCCGCCGTCGACGGCGACCAGCGCGCCGGTGATGAAGCTCGCCGCGTCGGAGGCCAGGAAGGCAACCGCTTCGGCGACCTCCTCGGGCCGTCCGATCCGGCCGATCGGGTGCGACGGCCCGAAGGAGGCGAGCATCTCGCGGCCGTTGTCGACGACGCCCTCCATGATGTCGGTGTCGATCACGCCGGGCAGCACCGCGTTGGAGCGGATGCCCTTCGGACCGCCCTCGATGGCGAGCACGCGCGTCATCTGCGCCAGCGCGCCCTTGGACGCGGCGTAGGCGGTCTGCGTCTCGAAGGCGACGACCGACGAGACCGAAGCGATCGAGACGATCGCACCGCCGGCCTCCATCGCCCGGAACGCCTCGCGCGCCTGGACGAAGTTCCCGCGCGCGTTGACGCGCATGATGGCTTCGAAGTCCTCGACGGAGGTCTCGGTGACCGGTTTGTTCAGCGTGCGGCCCGCGTTGTTGACCAGGACGTCGAGGCGGCCGAACCGATCGCGGGCCAGTGCCATCGTCTCCCGGGCCAGGTCCTCGTCCGCGACGTCGCCGACGAGTGCGGCCACGTGGTCCGGGGCGGCCTCGGCGAGCTCCGCGACGGCCGGGGCCTGGTCGGTGACGACCAGGCGGGCACCGCGTGCTCGGAGCAGCTCGGCGGTGGCGCGCCCGATACCGCGGGCGGCGCCGGTGACGACCGCGACGCGGCCGGTGAGGTCCCAGCTGGTGGGGGTGGTCATCGGGTTCTCCTCGTTCAGCGCTGGCGGGTCGGTCGGACGACGATCTCGTTCACGTCCACGTCGTCGGGCTGGTCCAGGGCGTAGGACACCGCGCCCGCGATGGCATCCGGTTCCATCGCGTGCTTCCGGTAGGTGCGCATCGCCGCGGCCGCTTCCCGGTCGGTGATGGAGTCCGCGAGTTCGGAGGTGACCACGCCCGGCGAGATGGTCGTGACCCGGATCGCGGGGTCGGCTTCCTGTCGCAGGCCCTCGGTGATCGCCCAGGCCGCGTACTTCGTGCCGGAGTACACGGCGCCGGTGGGCACCACCTGGTGCGCTCCGATGCTCGCGATCGTCACGAAGTGCCCGGAACCCTGCGCGGTGAAGTGCGGCAGCGCGGCGGCGATCCCGTGCAGCAGGCCGCGCACGTTGACGTCGATCATCCGGTCCCACTCGTCGACGAGCAGGCTGTCCAGGCGTGACAGCGGCATGACTCCGGCGTTGTTGACCAGGACGTCGACGCGCCCGAACCGCTCGCGGGCGAGCTCGACGAACGCTGCGACGTCCGCCCGGTCGGTGACGTCGAGCCGGACCGGGTGCAGGCTCCCGCCCGAGCGGCTCGCCCGCGGTGCGGTGCGCTCGGCCAGCTCCTGCAACCGGTCTTGCCGCCGCGCACCCGCGACGACGTGGTGCCCGCTGCCGACCAGGCGGGTGGCGATGGCCTCGCCGATCCCGCTGCTGGCTCCGGTGACGAGCACGATCTTCCGGTCCTGCGATTCATCGGTCATGCTCACGACGATGTCCGGGCCCGCCGCCCCGCGGGAGGCCACGACGTTCCTGGGAGCACTGCACCCACGACGGCCGCCGGTCGGCTCCCCTACGCTGCCGACGTGGGACGATCCGAACTCGGCGAGTACCTCAGCGGGCGGCGGGCGCAGCTCGCCCGGACGAGGCGAACCTGCCCAGCACCGGTCCCCGCCGGGTCCCCGGGCTGCGGCGCGAAGAGGTCGCCCTGCTGGCCGGGGTGAGCGTCGACTACTACATCCGGCTCGAGCAGGGCCGTGAGCGAACACCGTCGGCGCAGGTGGTCGATGCCCTGGCCACCGCGCTCCGCCTCGGCGAGGACGGCCGCCAGCACCTGTTCCGCCTGGCCGGGCTGAGTCCGCGCGCCCGCGCCGCCGCGGTGCCCGACCGGGTCGACCCGAGCCTGCTGGAGCTGATGTCCGCGTGGCCGCACAACCCGGCCATCGTCTACAACCGGGCGTTCGACGTGCTGGCGTCCAACGCGATCGCGGACGCGCTCTTCCACGACTGGGCGCACTCGCGGAACCTGATGCACGTCGTGTTCACCGATCCGGCGGCGCGGACGTTCTACCGGGACTGGCGCGAGGTCGCCCGCAACTCCGTCGCGGGCTTCCGCCTCGGCCACGGCAAAGCACCCGACGACCCGCGGATCCAGCAGGTGCTCGCGGAGCTGCTCGACGCCAGCTCCGCGTTCGCCGAGCTGTGGAGCAGCCACGACGCCCGCGGCAAAGCACTGGAGCGCAAGGACTTCGAGCACCGCGACGTCGGACCGCTGACGCTGACCATGCAGACCTTCGACGTGCGATCCCGCCCCGGCCAGGAGCTCGTCGTCTACCACGCCGAACCGGGCTCGCCGAGCAGCGAGGCCCTGGCACTGCTCGGCACCCTCGCCGCGACGGGCCGGCGGACCTGAGCCGGGTGCCCGTGAGTGCTTTGTGGGGCTATAGCACCCCAAAGCACTCACGGCACCTGACCTACCGCGCTCAGCAGAACGGGCCGGGCACCACCGTCAGGCCTCGTTGAGCCCCGGTTTGCCGTCTTCGATCACGAACGAGGCGAGGGTTTGCACCGGCGCTCCCGGCTTGGAGACGTACGGGAGGACCCGGTAGTCCGCGCGCAGCTCGTCGGGCGTGATCCTGGTGCTGATGTAGCCGCGCTGGTTGCTGTAGAGGCGGACGTGCGGGTTCTCCTCCAGGTACGCCTTCTCCTTGTCCGTGAGCTGGGCCGATCCGTCGCCGCCGCTGGTGATCGACGTCGTGGTCAGCTCGGTGCCGACGATCTCGTCGCGGTGGTGGATGTCGTTGGCCCAGTGGGTGTGCACGTCGCCGGTCAGCACCACCGGGTTGCGCACCTTGGCCCGCTTCCAGCCCTGCACGACGCGCTCGCGGGAGCCGACGTAGCCGTCCCAGGCGTCCGGGTTGTAGCCCTTCTCCTCGCCGTTGAGGTAGTCGATCTCGGCGAACATGACCTGCTGTCCCAGCACGTCCCAGCGGGCGTTGGACTGCTGCAGGCCCTTGAGCAGCCAGCGCTCCTGCTCGGCGCCGGTGAGGCTGCGCTTCGGGTCGAGCCGCTGCGGGTCCTGGGTCGGGAACTTGTCGCCGCCCACCTGGTCGTCGCGGTACTGGCGGGTGTCGAGCATGTGGAAGCTGGCCAGCCGGCCCCACTGGACGCGGCGGTGCAGGCGCAGGTCGATGCCGCGCGGGATCTGCGCCCGGCGCAGCGGCATGTTCTCGTAGTAGGCCTGGAAGGCGGCCTTGCGGCGCTCCAGGAAGTGCGGCTGCGGGATCTCCGGCTTCTCGTGGATCTCGTCGGCCCAGTTGTTGTCCACCTCGTGGTCGTCCCACACCACGACCCACGGGGCCGCCGCGTGCGCGTGCTGGAGGTCGGGGTCGGACTTGTACTGGGCGTGCCGCTGCCGGTAGTTCGCCAGCGTCTCGGTCTCCGGCCCGGCGTGGTCGCGCGGGTTGCCGCCCGGCGCCACGTAGACGCCCGCCTCGTACTCGTAGTTGTAGTCGCCCAGGTGCAGGACCAGGTCCGGGTGCTCGTCGGCGAGGTGGCGGTAGGCGGTGAAGTAGCCGTGCTCGTACTGCGCGCACGACGCGAACGCCATGGACAGGCTGGTCAGCGCGCCGGGCAGCGGCGCGGTTCGGGTGCGGCCGGTCGGCGACAGCGAATCCCCGGCGCGGAAGCGGTAGAAGTAGTCGCGGTCCGGGCGCAGGCCGGTCAGCTCGACGTGCACGCTGTGGCCCAGCTCCGGCGCGGCCTGCGCCTCACCGCGCTGCACGACGCGGGCGAACCGCTCGTCCTCGGCGACCTCCCACTGCACCGGGAGCGCCTTGTCCGGCATGCCGCCCATGCCGTCCTCGGCGAGCGGGTCGGCGGCCAGCCGGGTCCACAGCACCACGCCGTCGGGGGCGGGATCGCCGGAGGCGACGCCCAGCGTGAAGACCTCACCGCGGCGGGGCGAACCGGCCCCCGGCAGCGCGGCAACGGGCAGCGCGGCGGCAGTGGTCAGCGCTGCGGCGCCGGCGAGCGTGCCGCCCAGCAGCACGCTGCGCCGCGAAACGGATTCGGGCACGAGGACCTCCATCGTTCGGGAAACGGGCTCAACCCTCGCCCGGAGCGATGAAGAGGCGCTGCCATCCGGGTGATCGAGAGGTGAACAAGCCGTCGCGGCGCCACCTCGGTGAACGCGAAAGCGCCCCCGGTCCGGGAACCGGGGGCGCTGTTCGGGTCGCTCAGAGGTAGAAGGCCAGGAAGAGGCAGCCGGCCAGGATCAGGCCGAGGACCATCAGGACCTTGTCCTTCAGGACCACTTCTTCCGGTTCGCCCGCCACGCCCTTGTCGATGTCGACCGCGTAGCGCAGGATCGCCACCACCATCGGGACGATCGAGATCAGGCCCCAGCGGGACATCTCGAACTCGCGGATGTCGTAGGCCCACAGGGCGTAGGACATGATCGTGATCGCGGCCGCGATGGCCCACACGAACCGCAGGTAGGACGGCGAGTACGCCTTCAGCGACTTGCGGATCTTGGCACCGGTCTCCATCGCCAGCTTCACCTCGGCGTAGCGCTTGCCCGCCACCATGAACAGCGAGCCGAACGCGACGATCAGGTAGAACCACTGCGTGATGACCAGACCGGCGGCGGCACCACCGGCGATGGCGCGCAGCAGGAAGCCGGAGGCCACGATGCACAGGTCGATCACCGGCTGGTGCTTCAGGCCGAAGCAGTAGCCCAGCTGGACGGCGATGTAGACCGCCATCACCATGAACAGCGACATGCTGGTCAGGCCGGAGATCAGCAGCGATCCGCCGAGCAGCAGCACGCACACCGCGTACGCGATCGGCAGCGGGATCAGGCCCGCCGCGATCGGCCGGTTGCGCTTGGTCGGGTGCTGGCGGTCGGCCTCGACGTCGATGGCGTCGTTGACGAAGTAGATGCCGGAGGCGGCCATCGAGAACACGATGAACGCCACCACGGCGTGCCCGAGCACGCTCGGGTCCAGGATCTGGCCCGCCGCGAACGGCACGGCCAGCACCAGGACGTTCTTCACCCACTGCTTGGGGCGCAGTTCCTTGATCAGACCGGTGACCAGGCCCGCCGTGGTGCCCGCCTTGGCGGTCACCTTCGCGTGGTAGGCGTCCGAGGACTTGTCCTTGATGTCGTCGGACTTCTGCTTCGGCTCGGGCTCCAGCACCTCGTCGCCGAACTCGGCGCCGATGCTGCCCTCCGAGTCGGTCACCACAAGGCCAGCCGCCTCGGACTTGCCGCCGTCCTCGGCCAGCGCCGCGCCGACGCGGGCACCGTTGTTGCTGCCATCGGCGTCGGACTTACCAGCGTCCTCGGTCAACTCCTCGCCGACACCGGCACTGTTGCTGCCGTCGGACTCAGCCGCCTCGGACTTGCCGCCGTCCTCGGCCAGCGCCGCGCCGACGCGGGCACCGTTGTTGCTGCCATCGGCGTCGGACTTACCAGCGTCCTCGGTCAACTCCTCGCCGACACCGGCACTGTTGCTGCCGTCGGACTCAGCCGCCTCGGACTTGCCGCCGTCCTCGGCCAGCGCCGCGCCGACGCGGGCACCGTTGTTGCTGCCATCGGCGTCGGACTTACCAGCGTCCTCGGTCAACTCCTCGCCGACACCGGCACCGTTGCTGCTGCCGTCGGCCTCAGCCGCCTCGGTCTCGCCGGTGTCGGCCTCGGTTTGCTTCTTGTCAGCCACGGTTCCTCCGCCGTCTCATGAATCGCCGCACGCCCCACGCCACGGCACCGCCGAGCGCAGAACCGGCGACCACATCGCTCGGATAATGAACCCCCAGGACAAGGCGGCTGACCATCATCGGCGGCACCAGCGCCGGGGTCAGCTTCTTGCCCGTCAACCCGCCGTAGAGCACCGCGGCGGCCGTCGTGGACGTCGCGTGCGAGGACGGGAAGCTCAGCTTGCTCGGCGTGCCGACCAGCACCTGCACCTCGGGGTCGGACGGCCGGCGGCGGCGCACCACGCGCTTGATCGCGATCGAGGCGCCGTGCGCGACGGCGACTCCGGCGGCGGCGGTGAGCCACTCGCCGCGGCGCTCGCGGTCCACCAGCGCGCCGATCGCGCCGATGGCCAGCCAGCCACCCGCGTGCTCGCCGAACAGCGACATCGCCCGAGCGGTCTTGACCACGGCTGGCTTGGCCAGCGCGCCCTGCACCTTGCGCAGCGCGACGGTTTCGGGTGTGACCGTCGCCGGTGCTTCGTCGGCGGATGCGGCGACTGCCTCTTCGGGACCGGTCGCCGTCGTCAGCTCTGCCACATCGTCTCCGGGTGGATCGGGGTCACTTCTGGTCGAAGACCTGTTTCCAGGACTCCGGGCTGGTCAGCTCGGGCAGCGCCGCGCGGTAGACGGCGCACAGCCTGCTCCACTCCTGGCCGAGCCGCCGGTAGTTGGCCATGGCGCGCATGCCCAGCCGGCGGAACTCCTCCGGGTCGCGGCGGCGGAACGCCACCCCGCTGCCGTCGGCGTTGGACACCGTCGCGCTGTCGAGGTTGCCCAGCAGGAACCACCGGGCGCTGGCCGCGGGCACGTTCAGCTGCGGCCGCTCGCCGGCGTCCTTGGCCGGTTCCTTGAGGTTGTGCAGCAGCGCCTTGGAGGCGCGCGCCGCGATCACCGCCGGGTTCACCGGCGGCTTGAGCAGGCCTTCGGCCATGATCGGGTTCGCCGAGGGCGGCGGGAACTCGCGGGCCGACGGCAGCGTCTTGGCGTCGTCGTAGTCCTTGCGCAGCTCCCGGACCTCCGGCAGCGCCGTGCGGAGGCTGTCGAACAGTCCCTCCGGGCCCGCCATGAAGTCCTCCAGCGCCTTCTGCTGCACCGCGACCGTGGAGTACTCCATCGACAGCAGGTGCCGCAGCGTCAGCTTCAGGCCCTGCTTGATGATGTTGTTCTTGACCACGTCCGGGCTGTGCAGCGCGGCGAGGATCAGCCGGTTGCGGGTGTGGAAGTACGCCGTCCAGTCGGTGGCGTCGTTCTTGTCCGTCCACGGCATGTGCCAGATCGCGGCACCCGGCAGCGTCACCGTCGGGTACCCGCGCTCGCCAGCGCGCAGCGAGTACTCCGAGTCGTCGTGCTTGATGAACAGCGGCAGCGGCAGCCCGGTGCGCTCGATGACCTCGCGCGGGAACAGGCACATCCACCAGCCGTTGTAGGTGGAGTGGATGCGCTGGTGCAGCTTGGTGGTCTTGCGCAGCGGCTTCTTGGCGAAGTCGTGGTCGGTGACCGCGCCCGGCGCGGCCCGCCAGATGCCCTGGCCGAGGTCGACGACCTCGCCCATGGTGTGCAGCCGCGAGCGGGCCTGCAGGTTCAGCATCTGGCCGCCGACGATCACCGGGTTCGTCGCGGCGCGGGCGAAGGCGTTCGCCCGCAGGACGCCGTCCGGCTCCAGCGCGATGTCGTCGTCGATGACCATGACCTGGTCGGCGTCCGAGTTGTAGATGCCCTCGTACATGACCCGGCCGAAACCGCCCGAGCCGCCGATGTTGTCCTGCTCGATCACGTGCAGCTTGTCGCCGATGCGGCGGGCCGCCTCGTCGAAGCCCTCGGTGTCGCGGATCTTCTGCGGGCCCTGGTCGGCCACCACGACGCGCTGCACGACCTCCATGACCTGCGGGTCCTCGCCCAGCGTCTGCAGGGCGAGCACGCAGTCGGCGGGTCGCATCGTGGTGGTGCCGATGACGACCTGCTGCTTGGGCAGCGGCACGTCGGTGGTCCAGGCCGCCTCGTCGATCTCCAGCGGCACGTCGTTGGTGAACAGGTCGAACCAGATCCACCCGCCGTCCTCGAACGGCGTCAGCGACACGCGGAACTCCAGCGACGTCCAGCCCTCGCTGTCCACCGGGGTGCCCTGCAGGTGGACGCTGTCGCCGTTGGCCTTCGAGCGGTAGACGTCGAGCCGACCGGCCCCCTTGACCTTCAGCCGCAGCACGACCTCGTCGACCTTGGTCCAACGCTTCCAGTAGCTGGCAGGGAAGGCGTTGAAGTAGGAGGCCAGGGAGATCTTGCGGTGCGCGGGCACCAGCAGCCGGCGCCGTGACACGACGGTCGCGGCGCTGTCCAGCGACGCCGGCTCGTCGATGTACAGCGGGCGCACGTCCAGCGGGTCCTCGCTGCGCGGGAACACCACGCGCTGCAGCACCTGCTGGGACGACACGTCGGCGGTACCGGAGCGCATCGACGTCACGTCGCTGATCTTGCTCTCCCCCGCGGCGGGAGAACGGTCCTCTCGGGGGGTCCGGTCGGTCACGTCAGTCCTCCAGCGAGCCGTCCAGCGAACGGCCCTCGGTGAAGTATGGAGCGATCTTGTTGTCGAACATGCTCAGCGCCGAGCCGATCGCCATGTGCATGTCCAGGTACTTGTAGGTGCCCAATCGCCCGCCGAAGACGACCTTGCGCTCCTTGGCCTCCTTCTTGGCCAGCTCGCGGTAGGCCTCCAGCTTGCGCCGGTCCTCCGGGGTGTTGATCGGGTAGTACGGCTCGTCCCCGCTCTCCGCGGACCGCGAGTACTCGCGGACGATGACCGTCTTGTCCTTCGGGTAGTAGTCCCGCTCCGGGTGGAAGTGCCGGAACTCGTGGATCCGGGTGTACGGGACCTCTTCGTCGGCGTAGTTCATCACCGACGTGCCCTGGAAGTCGCCGGTCTGCACGACCTCGGTCTCGAAGTCCAGGGTGCGCCAGCCCAGCTCGCCCTCGACGTAGTCGAAGTAGCCGTCCAGCGGGCCCGTGTAGACCACCGGGACGCCGGTCGGCAGCTCGCCGCGCACGTCGAAGAAGTCGGTGTTGAGCCGGACCTCGATGTTGTCGTGCTCGGCCATCTTGTTCAGCCACGCGGTGTAGCCGTCGACCGGCAGGCCCTCGTAGCTGTCGTTGAAGTACCGGTTGTTGAAGTTGTAGCGGACCGGCAGGCGGCTGATGATCGCCGCGGGCAGCTCCTTGGGATCGGTCTGCCACTGCTTCGCCGTGTAGCCGCGGATGAACGCCTCGTACAGCGGGCGTCCGATCAGCGAGATGGCCTTCTCCTCGAGGTTCTGCGCGTCCGCAGTCTCGATCTCGGACGCCTGCTCGGCGATCAGCGCCTTCGCCTCGTCCGGGGTGAAGGCGCGTCCGAAGAACTGGCCGAGCAGGCTCAAGTTCATCGGGAGCGAGTAGATCTGGCCCTGATACTTGGTGAACACGCGGTGCTGGTAGTCCGTGAACTCGGTGAACTGGTTCACGTAGTCCCACACGCGCTTGTTCGAGGTGTGGAAGAGGTGCGCCCCGTAGCGGTGCACCTCGATGCCTGTTTCGGGCTCCGCCTCCGAGTAGGCGTTGCCCCCGATGTGGTCACGACGGTCCAGCACCAGCACCCGCTTGTCCAGCTGGGTGGCGGCGCGCTCTGCGATCGTGAGGCCGAAGAATCCGGAACCAACAACGATCAGGTCATAGCCTGCGAAGCTCACAGCCGTCGAGGGTACTGGGGGCTTACCGCAAGGCCGAAACCGCGTTGACGTTCGCGGCTACGCATGGCTACGGCGCGTGTTGATATCGCCGCAAACAGCATCTTCTCGGCATTTTGAACGTTCTGCTCTCACCCACTCCGAGTAAGAACGGCAATACGGCACGCAACTATTCGTCACTGCTAATACCTGTCGGGCGATCCGCCCGGCGTGTCGTGAGCCGAGTAGGATCGCGGATCGCATTCTGCTGCGCCCCGCTCCCGCCGCTCGCGAGCGCGGGCGCCGGATCCGGGGTGGTGAACATCGGGGTGACACGTGCTCGTGACGGGCGGCACCTGCTGGTCGCGGCGATCGTGCTGGAGATCCTCGCGATCTGGTTCGTGCACTGGATCGACACCCGCGGCTACATCGACACCGAGATCTACCGGCTCGGCGCCCGCGCCTGGCTGAACGGCAACGAGGTGTACGGCGACGACCTCACCCCGGAGTCGCCGGACTCGGGCACGCTGCCGTTCATCTACCCGCCGTTCGCGGTGCTGCTGTTCGTGCCGCTGACCTGGCTCTCCGGCGACACCGCGGTGGTGCTGGTGTCGGTCGTCTCACACCTGGCGATCCTGGTCACCGCGTACTCGCTGGCCCGGTCGTCGAGCTACTTCGCGCCGCGGGCCGGGCAGCTGGCGGTGGCCACCGCGCTGCTGCTGCCGTGGCTCACGCTGATCGAGCCGACGCGCGAGACGCTCAACTACGGGCAGATCAACCTGCTGCTGATGGGCCTGGTGGCGGCCGACTGCCTGCTGCCGCGCACCCGCTGGCCGCGCGGCCTGCTGGTGGGCATCGCCGCCGCGATCAAGCTGACACCGCTCGGGTTCCTGCTGCTGTTCCTGCTGCGCCGCGACTTCCGCGCGATGGCGGTGACCGGCATCACGTTCGCCGCGACGGTGCTGATCGGGCTGATCGCCATGCCGCAGGACTCCGCGGACTGGTGGCTGGACTCGATGTTCTCCACCGGCGACTCCCTCGGCACCGTCTACGTGGGCAACATGACGTTGCGCAGCCTGATCGCCAAGCAGTCGGTGACCGGCTTCGAGCTGAACGCGCTGTGGGTGATCGGCTCGCTGCTGCTGCTCGCGCTGGCGGTGCTCGGCATGCGGTACGCGCTGCGGGTCGGCAACCTGCCGCTGGCGGTGTGCCTGAACGCGGTGTGGATCCTGCTGGTGTCGCCGATCTCCTGGTCGCACCACTGGGTGTGGGCCGGGCCGGCGCTCGCGCTGCTGTTCGCGATGTCGTTGCGGCACCGCTGGTACGGAGTGCTGTTCACGGTGGTGCTGTGCGCGCTGACGGTGCTGATCGCCCCGCAGTGGTACCTGCCGAACACCGGGGACAAGGAACTGGCCTGGACGTTCTCGCAGCAGGTGGTCGGCAACTCCTACACGCTGATCGGCATCGGGTTCCTGGTCGCCGCGGCGGTGGCCTGCGCGCGGTTCCGACCCGATTCCGTCCGCGCACCCGCACCCGTCGACGTGCCGCCGGCCGCCGCGCCCCAGCACTACCGCTGACCGGATTCGATCCCCGCTGGAATCGCGCATCCGTCGGCGTGTCACGCGCCCGACACACCGGCGTTTCCGCAATTTCAATTGAAATTCGACGTCCGATTTCCATTGAAATCGCCGCACCCGCCGGTGGAATCGGCGACGAGCGGGGAATTTCGGGGCTTCCGCCGGAGCGCTCGCCGGGGCCCGGGACCATCCACTGGGGACAGCGGTCACCCGGACAGAGCAGTTGACCGGCGGCTGATCGGAGTCCACCGCATACTCGCTTCGGTCCACCAAACGGTTCCGGCCGACGGCCGGGACCCCTGCGCGGAAACGAGGTACCGAATGCGTCGTCGGCTCGGATTCCCGATCGCGCTGCTGCTGGCCACGGCGGCGCTGCCCGCAGCGAGCGCCGCCGCCCCGGAGTCGAGCACCCGGATTCCGCTGCGCGAAGCTCCGCTGGACCGCACCCAGACCCGCGAGGTCCGCACCTCCACGCCGTTCGACCTGGTCGGATTCGCCTGGCGGGGACCGGCACCGGACCGGGTCGAGGTCCGCACCCGCGGCTCCGGGGAGTGGAGCGAGTGGACCGAGCTGGAGCCGGAAGCGGGCGGCAGCGAACCACTGTGGACCGGGCGGGCCGACACCGCGCAGGTGCGGGCGAGCCGCGGCGGCGCGGACGCGACCGGTGACCTCGAGCTGATCGCGATCGACCCGGGCACGAGCGCCGCCGTCACCCCGGACACGCGGATCGCCGGGTCACCGCCGGTCGTCGGGCGGGCGCAGTGGGGCGCCGACGAGAACCTGATGACCTGGCCGCCGGAGCCGACCCGGACCAAAGCGGTGATCGTGCACCACACCGCGGGCACCAACGACTACAGCTGCGCGCAGTCCGCCGACATCGTGCGGGCGATCTACCGCTACCACGCCGTCGAGCTGAAGTGGGGCGACATCGGCTACCACGCGCTGGTCGACAAGTGCGGCACCGTGTTCGAGGGCCGCGCGGGCGGGCTGCGCGGCGACGTCGTCGGCGGGCACGCGCGGGGCTTCAACCGCAACACCTTCGGCGTGTCGATGCTCGGCAACTACGACCGGGCGACGCCGAGCAGCAAGACCGTCGAGTCGGTCGCCGAGATCAGCGCCTGGAAGCTGGGCACCGCGGGCGTGCCCGCCGACGGCCGGACCGAACTGGTCGCCGAACCGGCGAACAACTCGCACCACCCCGCCGGGGCCGCGGTCTCGCTGCCGACGATCTTCGGGCACCGCGACGTGAGCCGGACGGTCTGCCCGGGTCAGCGCGGCTACGAGAAGCTCGACCCGATCCGCGCCCGCGCGGCGGTCCTCCAGCAGCGCCACGCCCGGCCCTGAACCCGGTTGATGCCCGCAGCCGCGGCGACCTAGACCTGCACGGCCTCCCCGAACTCCGCCCCGGCGCAAGCACCCCTGAGCCACGGTCCGGAGACCCACCCAACCGCACCCCAGGGGAACGTGACGAAACCCAGCCACAAGGAACCCCGAAAACGCAAGATCACTCCTGATCGCAACCACCACTGTGAATCGCGGAGAGGCGGAACAGTCACCACCAGCGGCTGAGGAATTCGGCTACGCCGTCGTCGGTGTTGCTGGTGGTGACCTCGTCGGCCGCGGCCAGCGCGACCGGGTGGGCGTTGCCCATCGCCACCCCGCGGCCCGCCCAGGACAGCATCGGGACGTCGTTGGGCATGTCGCCGAAGGCGATCACGTCGGCCTGGTCGACGCCGAGGTCCGCGGCCACCGCGGCCAGGCCGGTCGCCTTGTCCACACCGGCCGCCGAGAGCTCGATCAGACCCGACGACGTCGAGTAGGTCAGCTGCAGCTGGGAGCCGAGCACCGCGCCCGCCGCCTCCGCCATCTCCGCGCTCGTCATGTGCTCGTGCAGCACCAGCAGCTTGACCGCGGGCTTGCCGGTCAGCTCGTCGGTGCCGGCGACGTGGATGTCCGCGTTCGGCCACACCCGGCGGAAATCGGCCTCGGCCAGGAACTGCTCGTGCGGCCGGTCGTGCGCGCCGTCCGTCGTGCGCTCCACCGCGAAGGCGCAGCCGGGCAGCTCGTGGCGCAGCTCGCGCACCACGTCGTGCAGCTCCAGGGCCTCGATCACGTGGCTCTGGAGCACCTGGTCGGCAGCGGCGTCGTAGAGCACCGCACCGTTCGCGCACACCGCCACGCCGGCCACCCCGAGGCCTTCGACGACCATCGGCATCCAGCGCGGCGGGCGACCGGTGACCAGCACGAACGGCGTCCCGGATGCGACCACCCGCTGCACCGCCCCAGCGGTTCGCGAGCTCACCCGCTCCATCGGGTCGAGCAGGGTTCCGTCCACGTCTGATGCCACCAGGCCGGGTTTGCGCACGCCGCCATCCTGCCTGGTGCGGGCGGGCGACCCCGGACCCAGCACCCCGCCGAGGCGACGCGCGCCACCCCGCATCACCTGATCGGGTCGATGGCGGTGGGGCTCGACCAGTACGGTCGACGTGTGCGAGTTGGGATCGTGATTCTGCCGGAGCACCGTTGGTGGGCCGCCGAGCCGCTGTGGCGGATGGCCGAGGAGTACGGCTTCGCCCACGCCTGGACCTACGACCACCTGGGCTGGCGGTCCCTTGTGGACAAGTCGTGGTTCGACGCGGTGCCGACCTTGACCGCGGCCGCGATGGTCACCTCGACCATCCGGCTGGGCACCCTGGTCGCCTCGCCGAACTTCCGGCACCCGGTGCACTTCGCGCGGGAGCTCACCGCGCTCGACGACATCTCCGACGGCCGGATCACGCTCGGCATCGGCGCGGGCAGCGCCGCCTTCGACAGCCGGGTGCTCGGCCAACCGGAGCTGACGCCCGCGCAGCGCTCCGACCGGTTCGCCGAGTTCCTGGAGCTGCTGGACCGGATCCTCACCCACGACTCCACCGACTACTCCGGCACCTACTACTCCGCCGTGGAGGCCCGCAGGCACCCCGGCTGCGTGCAGCTGCCCCGGCTGCCGTTCGTGGTGGCCGCCAACAGCCCCCGCTCGATGCAGCTGGCCGCCCGGTACGGCAAGGGCTGGGTCACCACCGGCCGCGCGGCGGAGGACCAGGAGGCGTGGTGGCGGTCGGTCGCCGAGCTCTCGCTGCGCTTCGCCGAGGCGCTCGCCGAGCAGGGGCGGGATCCGGCCAGGGTCGACCGCTACCTGCAGGCCGACGCGGCGCCGGTGTTCTCGATGTCCAGTGTGGAGCACTTCCGCGACGTGGTGGGCCGCGCGCGCGAGCTCGGCTTCACCGACGTGATCACCCACTGGCCGCGCGCCGACGGCCCCTACGCGGGCAAGGAGTCGACCGTCGAGGAGATCGCCTCGGAAGTCCTCCCGGAGATCTGATCAGTCCCCACAGCCTGGTGGTGGTTGCGTTGCTGGGGTGGTCGCTCAGCGGCTGAGTGCTTCCCCGGACTGCGAGTGCCCGTCCTGGTGTATGACCACGGCAGTGCCCTCAGACCTCACCGCGAGGTGAGGCGAGCAGCGTCGCGCCCACCGCGAGGAACTCGGCGGGCGCTCCGCCCAGGGCCGAAAGGCGGTGCGGGACGCGGGCGCTGAAGCTCACGCTGTCCCCGGCCCGCAGCGTCGTGGCGCCCTGGTCGAAGTCCACGTGCAGCTGGCCGCTGAGCACGTAGAGCCAGTCGTGGCCCTCGTGCTTGACCGGGCGCACTCCCTCGCTGGTCGGGGAGATCCGGTAGCGCGCGGCGTAGAGGCCGGGGATCACCGCGCGCGGGGTCAGCACCTGCAGCGCCATGCCGTCGGTGTCGACCGTCGGGACCTCGTTGCCGCGCAACACCATCGCCGCCGGTCCCGGCCTGCCGTCGGTGAACAGCTGGGACAGGCCGACGTCGAGCGCGGTGGCCAGCCTGGCCAGCACGTCCAGCGCCGGTGTCATCTCGCCCTGCTCGATGTTGATCAGGTGCGACACGTCGAGCTCCGCGCGGGCCGCGAGCTCGCCCTGGTCGAGCCCGCGCGAGGCCCGCAACCGGCGGATCCGGTCGCCGAGCCCGGCGAGAGCGCGCGAACTACCAGGGGTATCGGACACGTCGAACACCATAAGACGGGTGCGGCGGGTTCGCTGCGATCGCGCGTGTGCCCCGATGCCACGCCGGGTAGCCATCTTCGGCAGGAGGTGGTGGTGATGTCGATTCGGGAGACCGTGCAGCGCCTGCTGGACGACGAGGGCACCACCTACGCCGCCGAAGCCGGGATCAAGCTGGAGAACAAGCCCGCCCCGCTGTACCGGCTGCTGGTGCTGGCGCTGCTGCTGTCCACGCGGATCAAGGCGGAGCTGGCGGTGTCGGCGGCGCGGGAGCTCAGCGAGTTCGGCACTGCGCAGAAGATGTGCGACGCGACCTGGCAGCAGCGGGTGGACGCGCTCGACCGCGGGCGCTACGCCCGCTACGACGAGAGCACGGCGACGGCGCTCGGCAAGGGAGCTCAACTGCTGCTCGACCGCTACCACGGCGATCTGCGCCGGATGCGGGCGAAGGCCGACGGCGATCTGGACGTGCTGCGGGAGCTGCTCACCGAGGTGCCGCGGATCGGCCCGGTGGGCGCGGACATCTTCTGCCGCGAAGTGCAGCTGGTGTGGCCCGAGCTGCGGCCGTTCTTCGACGAGAAGGCCCTGGCAGGTGCGCGGAAGCTGGGCCTGCCGACGAAACCGGAACGGCTGGCCGAGCACGTCGAGGGCCACGACCTGGCCCGCCTGGCGGCCGCGCTGATCCGAGCTTGAGCGGCGGCGGTGCGAGACCACCGCCGCTCAGGGCTCCGGACTCCATCTCTGCCCTGGTCGGCCACGTGGCTGCGAAGGCCTACGCGGTGCATCGCAGAAGCCTCCGCAGGCGCATGACCCGCCCTCGCAACCTGCACCGCCGCGGGCTCTCAGAGGTCGCCTGGCGAGGAAAGCCCGTGCGCCGTGTATTGGGCACGGGATCCCGCAGCCAGGCGGCGTCTGAGGTTTCCGCACCGCCACGCAGAACGAGCCCGGAAACCTCACTACTTGGGTTCGAGGACCTCTCGGCCGCCGAGGAACGGGCGCAGGGCGACCGGGACGCGGACCGAACCGTCGGCCTGCTGGTGGTTCTCCAGGATCGCCACGATCCAGCGGGTGGTGGCCAGCGTGCCGTTGAGGGTGGCCGCGATGCGGGTGCGGCCCTCCTCGTCGCGGTAGCGGGTGTTGAGCCGCCGGGCCTGGAACGTGGTGCAGTTCGAGGTGGAGGTCAGCTCGCGGTAGGTCTGCTGGCTGGGCACCCAGGCCTCGCAGTCGAACTTGCGGGCCGCGCTGGCGCCGAGGTCACCGGCCGCGGTGTCGATCACCCGGTAGGGCACCTCGATCTTGGCCAGCATGTCCTCTTCCCAGGCCAGCAGGCGCTGGTGCTCCTCCTTGGCGTCCTCTTCCCGGCAGTAGACGAACATCTCCAGCTTGTTGAACTGGTGCACGCGGATGATGCCGCGGGTGTCCTTGCCGTAGGAGCCCGCCTCGCGGCGGAAGCAGGTCGACCAGCCCGCGTAGCGCAGCGGACCGTCGGAGAAGTCCAGGATCTCGTCCGAGTGGTAACCCGCCAGCGGCACCTCGGAGGTGCCGACCAGGTACAGGTCGTCGGCCTCCAGCCGGTAGACCTCGGTGGAGTGCGCGCCGAGGAAGCCGGTGCCGTCCATGATCTCCGGCCGGACCAGCACCGGCGGCACGACCAGGCTGAACCCGCTGGCGGTGGCCTGCGCGGCGGCCATGTTCAGCAGCGCCAGCTCCAGCTGGGCACCGATGCCGGTGAGGAAGTAGAACCGGGCGCCGGACACCTTCGCGCCGCGCTCCATGTCGAAGGCCCCGAGCGCGTTGCCCAGGTCGACGTGGTCGGAGACCTCGAAGTCGAACTCGCGCGGCACGCCGACGTGCTTGAGCACCGCGTAGTCGTCCTCGCCGCCCGGCGGGACGTCGGGCTCGACGATGTTCTGGACGGCCTTCTGCGCGCGCAGCAGCTCCTCGTCGGCCTCCGACTGCGCGACCTCGGCCTCCTTGACCTGCGCGGAGAGCTCCTTGGCCTGGGCCAGCAGCGCGTCGCGCTCCTCGCCCTTGGCCTTGCCGACCTTCTTGCCGAGCTGCTTCTGCTCGGCGCGCAGGTTGTCCGCGCGGGACACCGCGGACCTGCGACGCTCGTCGGCGGACAGCAGCGCGTCCACCAGGGACGCGTCTTCACCCCGCGCACGCTGCGAAGCGCGCACGGCTTCCGGATCATCGCGTAGCGTCTTCAGGTCGATCACAGCTGGTCAGCGTAGTCCTTCCCGCACCGACCCCGGCCCCTGGGTGCCGATTTCGCGCGAAATTGACCATCACCCGGGTGAACGCCGATTTCTCGCGAAATCGACGCGCACTCCGCTCAGCTGCCGCCGGGGATCCGGTGCGGGACGAAAGCCGCGCCGTCGTCGGTGATCAGGCCGGCCGTTTCGCGGATGCCGAGGCCGGCCGAGGAGTCGCCGACCACCCAGGCGCCGAGGGCCGGGCGCATGCCGTCGAACTCCGGCAGCGGGTCGAACGCCTGGTAGACGTAGCCCTCCTCGCCGTAGATGCCGGCCGTCTCGGTCTCCCAGCCCGGCGCCACCACGGTGATGTTGTTGCCCTCGCGGCCCAGCCGGGGCTTGCGGACGTACTCGGTGAGCAGGCCGGGCTGGTCCAGGAACGTCGGCAGCAGGTTCGGGTGCCCGGGGTGCATCTCCCACAGGATCGCCAGCAGCGCCTTGTTCGACAGCAGCATCTTCCACAGCGGTTCGATCCACTGGGTGGCGGGCAGCGTGCCGACCGCGTGCTTGCCGAACTCGTCGTCGACCATCCACTCCCAGGGGTAGATCTTGACGACGGAGTTCATCGGCGCCTCTTCGAGGTCGACGAAGCGCTCCAGCAGGTTGTCCCAGCCGATCTCCTCGATCGCCAGGCCGACGGTGTCCAGACCCGCCTCCGCCGCGGTCTCCTGCAGGTAGGCGGCGGTGATGTTGTCCTCACCGGTGGTGTCGGCGGAGGACCAGGTGAAGTGCACCTCGTTGGTCGCCAGCTGGTCCTTGATCTCGCCCCAGCGCTCCACCAGCTTCTCGTGGACGGAGTTCCACTGGTCGTCGCCCTCGTGGCACTCGGTCAGCCAGTGCCACTGCACGACCGCGGCCTCCAGCAGCGAGGTCGGCGTGTCGGCGTTGTACTCCAGCAGCTTGGCCGGGCCGGTGCCGTCGTAGCGCAGGTCGAACCGGCCGTAGAGGTGCGGGTCGCCGCGCTTCCAGGACTCGGCGATGCGCGGCCACACCCACTCCGGGATGCCGAAGTCCTTGTAGCGCTCGGTGGTGACCACGTGGTCCACCGCGTCCAGGCACATCGAGTGCAGCAGTTCGACGTCGGCCTCCAGGGAGAGCACCTCGTCGAGGCTGAACTCGTAGTGCACGCCCTCGTCCCAGTAGGGCCGCGCCGAGCCGTCCGCCGCGCGGGCGGGCGTGCCGAAGACGAGCCCCAGCTCCTCGACCTTGGCCTGCCAGTCCGGCCGCCGTTCGGTAGTCCTGCGTCGCACCCGTCAGCTCCCGCTGCTGCCGCTCTTGTTGTTGATGCCGAAGCCACCGCGCTGGATGGTCTTGCCGCTGGTGTCCTTGATGGTGGACCCGGTCGGCTTGGTGAAGGACGAGCCGGTCGCCGGCGATCCCACCGGCGGCGCCGACACACCGGCAGGCGTGTAGGCGTAGCGGTAGGAGTTGTAGTTGCCGCTCGGCATGCCACTGGGCAGGAAGATCGGCATGAAGAACATGCCGCCGGTGACGTGGCCGCCGTGGCTGTGCACGTACTGCTCGTTGCAGAAGTCGTCCTGGTCCCGGACGCCCGGCTGGCCGGACTGGTCGGTCGCGCAGTACTGCTCGCTGGCGTTGGCCTCGTTGCTGACCTCGGACGCCGAGTACATCGCGGCGACCAGCGCCACGACGCCGACCGTCACGCCACCGCCGATCATGATCCGGCGGCGCTTCTGGCTCTTCTGCTCCGCAGCCTCCAGCTCGGCGCGGTGCTTCTCCTCGCGGCGCTTCTCCGCCGCGATCCGGGCGCGCTGCTCCGCCAGCGTCGGTTCGCGCGGGGTCGTGCTCTCAGCGTCCTGGTGCCGGATCTGACCACGCGCCGGTCCCGCCGTCGGCTGCTCGGGCTGCTGCGGAGGGTTCGGCGGCGTACCCCCACCCGACTGCTCGTCTGCCACTGGCTTGCCATCTTCCGTCATAGCCCCACTCCCGGAAGCAACATTACCTACCCAGCTGACGGCCCCGGCAACGAATCGGTTCCGAACCAGCCGCAGGTAACCGCGCAACGCGATGTCGGACCAGGCATCATGTCCACGATGGCCGCGCCCGATGCACCCCAGAGCCCCAGCCGGAAGAAGCCGAACACCCGGCTGGTGATGATCTGCGCCGTGCTCGGCGCGCTGCTGGTCCTGGTGGTCAGCGCGCTGCTGAACTGGCCGACGGGCGGATCGTCGCGCAGCGGCGGGCCCAACCAGCTCGGCCAGTCCCCGGCGCCGAAGGTGGTGTTCAGCGCACCGCCGGGCAGCTGCCTGAACTGGGCCGAGCCCGACGCCTCCGACATCCGCCAGGTGACCTGCGCCGAGCCGCACCTGTTCGAGGTCACCGGCACCGCCGACCTGGGCCCGGAGTTCGGCCCGCAGGCCCCGTTCCCGAACACCGAGCAGTGGCAGGAGCTCAAGCAGGAGCGCTGCGTGGAGGTCTCCACCGGGTTCCTGTCCGGCCGGTTCGACCCCAACGGCCGGTTCAGCGTCGGTGCCTTCACCCCCAGCGAGGACGGCTGGGTCGACGGTGACCGGAAGCTGCACTGCGGCCTCCAGCAGCCCGGCCCGTCCGGCAAGCTCTACCCGATCACCGGCAGCGCCTCGACGATGGACCAGTCCAACACCTACCCGGAGGGCCGCTGCCTCGGCGTCAACGGCACCGCGGTGTGGGACCCGGTGGACTGCGCGCGGCCGCACTCGGTGGAGATCACCGGCGTGGTCGACCTCGCCGACCAGTTCCCCGGCGGCTACCCGGAGGAGAAGGCCCAGGACGACTTCCTGTTCGGCCGGTGCGAGGAGATGACCGGCCGCTACGCGGGCGGGCCGACGGTGGCCAAGGACAAGGGCCTCGTCGTCTACTGGGACACCCTCTCGCAGGAGAGCTGGGACGCCGGATCGCGGCAGGTCAACTGCAAGGTGAGCGCGCAGCTGCCGGACGGCAGCGGGCTGGCGCCGGTGACCGGCAGCGTCAAGGGCGAGGTGCGCGTCGGCACCGAGCCCGCGCCGCGCGTCACCGCTCCGGGCGAGCCCGGCGCACCCGCCACCGAGCCGCGCTGAGCTGGTAGAACGGGTCCATGCCGGTGGAGATGACCCGTGCCCGGTTCGAGGAGCTCGTCGCGGACGCGCTGGATCTGCTGCCCGCGGAGTTCGCGGCCGCGATGAACAACGTCGTGGTCCTGGTCGAGGACGCCGATCCCGAGGACCCGACGCTGCTCGGGCTTTACGAGGGCATCGCGCTGACCGAGCGCGACAGCACCTACGCCGGGGTCATGCCGGACCGGATCACGATCTACCGCGAGCCGCTGCTGGAGATGTGCGCCGACGAGGAGGAGCTGGTCGACGAGATCGCGGTGACGGTGATCCACGAGATCGCCCACCACTTCGGCATCGACGACGACAAGCTCCACGCCCTCGGCTGGGGCTGAGCGCGAACCCGCAACTTCAATTGAAATCAGACGTCCACCTTCAACGGAAACCAGACGTCCAACTCCCGTTGAAATCAGGTGTGCAATTTCAATGGAAGTTGCACACGACGTCGGCGTGTCGGCGCCCGACACGCCGACGGTGCGTCGGGTTTTGCGCAATTTCAATTGAAATATGACGTGAGATTTCAATTGAAATTGCGTGGTCGTCGAGAGCGCGTGGTCGTCCGGTTCCGGCGGTTTCTGTGGGTTAGAGGGTTGGGAGGCCGTCCCAGGCCTTGCAGGTCCAGCCGGTCGGGGCTTCGGGGTCGGATTCCAGGACGATCACACCTGTGTTGGGCAGGAAGACCGAGTCGGCCGTTGCGCCGTCGACGTTCGAGGCCAGCGCGGCGGCCGCCAGGCGCAGCATCGCGCCGTGGCTGACCAGTGCCACCGAGCCGTCCCCGGCGCCGTCGATCGCGCTGCGGGCTCCGGCGACGAACCTGGTCAGCGCCTCGCGGCCGGTTTCGCCGCCCGGCATCGGCACGTCGAGCTCGCCGCCGTGCCAGAGCGAGTAGACCTCGTGGAAGCTCCGCAGCGCCTCCGGGTCGCCCCGGCGCTCCAGGTCACCGGCGTAGACCTCGTGGGTGCCCTCGACGACCTCGACGGGCAGCTCGTGGCGCTGCGCCAGCGGTTGCGCCGTCTCCTGGGCGCGGATCGCGCGGCTCGCGTGGATCGAGACGATCTTCTCCTCGGCCAGCCGCACCGCCAGCTCCGCCGCCTGCTGCTGCCCGAGCTCGGTCAGGCCGGGGCCTGGCGGCAGCGTGTCGAGCACGCGAGCCACGTTGGCCGGGGTCTGCCCGTGGCGGATCAGGACCAAGCGCAGTCCGGTGGGCGCCGCCAGTTCCAGCCCGCTCATGCTGTTCCGCCTCTCCGCGATTCACAGGGGTAGCGACCAGAAACAATCTCGCGTTTCGCGGTTCCTCGTGGCCGGGTCGCGCCACGGTCCGCTGAGATGCAGTAGAGCAGAACTCGTGACCGCGACTCCGGGATGCTCATGCGAGACGTCCTGCTCGGACGTCTTCGACCCACTGGGCGGAGAGGCGGAAGGCCTGCTCGGAAGCCGTTTCGCGGACGCTGGCCGGGGAGCGGTCGGCCTTCGGGTAGGAGCCGAGGAACCGGACGGTGCTGCACCTGCGGCGCAGGGCGGTCAGCGCGTCGCCGATGCGGGCGTCCGCGACGTGGCCGTCGAAGTCCAGGAAGAACCGGTACTCGCCGAAGCGGTCCTTGATCGGGCGGGACTCGATGCGGCTGAGGTTGATGCCGCGCAGCGACAGCTCGGCGAGCAGCTCGGCGAGCGAGCCGACCTCGTCGCCGATCACCGCGCACACCGAGGTGCGGTCCGCGCCGGTCGGCTCCGGGAGCTTGCCGGGGCGCCGGACCAGCAGGAACCGGGTCACCGCATCGCGCACGTCGGCGATGCCGCCGACCAGCCGTTCCAGCGACGGGTAGTGCTCGACGGCGACCGGCGCGGAGATCGCCGCGTCGAACTCGCCTGCCGCCACCGCCGCCGCACCGGCCGCGGTCGAGCTGGTGGCCCGCACCTCCGCGCCGGGCAGGTTCGCCGCGAGCCAGTCGCGGACCTGCGCGAGCGCGTGCGGGTGGCTGGCCACGGTGCGGATCGCGCCCTGCTCGGTGCCCGGTCTGACCAGCAGGTCGAACTGCACCGGCAGCAGGGCTTCCTGGACGGCGACCAGCGGTTCGTCGGTGGTCAGCGCGTCGAGGGTCGCGGGCACCGAGCCCTCCACGGAGTTCTCCACCGGAACGCCGGCCGCCAGCACCTCGCCGCGGCGCACCGCGGTCAGCGCCAGCGGGACGGTCTCGAACGGCACGAGTTCGGCGTCGAAGTCCCCGGTGAGCGACCTGGTGGCTTGCTCGGTGAAGGTGCCCGCCGGGCCGAGGTACGCGATTTGTGGCACACGACCACCCTAGAGAAGCCACCTGAACCACCTCGACCTGCGGTTCGCGGAGCTGGGCCCCGCCCTCGCGAACCGGCCGCGGCGCCTCGGAACCGCAATGCACCCCAGGTGTGACCTACCCGATGCCACTTGTTCGGGCTTTCCTGCGATGCTGTGTGTCGTGACCGCAGATTCGGGGCGCTCGTCGGAGGGAGCGGAGCCGGAGCTGCAGCTCGTCCTGTGCGCGTTGGACGAGCCGCTGGCCGCAGCCTGGCAGGAGATCGCAGACGACCGCGCCGGACTCAGCGTCCACCGGGGTTCGGTGCTGGACCTCGCGGTCGACGCGGTGGTGAGCCCGGCGAACTCCTACGGCTGGATGCGCGGCGGCATCGACGCCGTGTACGCGCGGGCCTTCCCGGAGGTGGAGGAGCAGGTGCGCAGCGCCGTGCTCGCCTACCACGGCGGAGAGCTGCCGGTCGGCGAGGCGCTGCTGGTGCCCACCGGTGCGCCCAACCCCATCTGGCTGATCAGCGCGCCCACCATGCGGGAGCCCGGGGAGCTGTTGCCCGCCGACACCGTGCACCCCTACCTGGCGGCGCGCGCGGTGCTGCGGCTCTGGGCCAGCGCGGTGCTGGAGAACGGCGCGCTGGTGCGGCAGGTGGTGCGGTCGATAGCGATGCCCGGACTGGGCACCGGCGTCGGCGGCGTGGCGCCGGACCTGTGCGCGCGGCAGATCGCCGCGGCGTGGGACGAGGTCTTCACCCACGTGGATCAGCGCTGACGATCAGGCGGAACCGGACGGTGGTGAGTACCGTCGGGCGCACCGACCACCGAGGAGGTTCCCCGATGCTGATTCGCCGTTTGGCCCGACCGATGCTCGCCGCGGTGTTCATCTACGGCGGGATCGGGTCGCTGCGCGATGCGCCGAACCACGCCAAAGCGGCGGCCCCGCTGCTGGAGAAGGCCACCGGACCGATCAAGGACTCGCTGCCCGAACAGGTGCCCACCGACCCGGAGACGCTGGTGCGCATCGACGGCGCGGTCAAGATCGGGGCGGGCGTGCTGCTGGCGCTCGGCAAGTTCCCGCGGCTGTCGGCGCTGCTGCTGGCGGGCAGCGTCGTGCCGACGACGCTGGCCGCGCACGCCTTCTGGGAGATCTCCGACCCGCAGGAACGCGCGAACCAGCAGGTCCACTTCCTCAAGAACCTCGGGCTGCTCGGCGGCCTGCTGCTGACCGCGGTGGACACCGGCGGCAAGCCCTCCGTCGGCTACCGGGCCAAGCGCCGCGCGCGCAAGGTCTCCGCCCAGGCCCACCAGACGGCCGGCGCGGTCAAGGGCATGGCGAAGATCAAGAAATAGCGCCGGATCCGACCCTAAGCGCACCCGTCGGCGGGTACCTACGTAGCGTGGGTGTCGTGCCGGTGAGCGTGCTGCTAGTCGATGATCATGAGGTGGTCCGGCGCGGTCTGCGCGACCTGCTGGACACCGAGGAGGACGTCACGATCGTCGCCGAGGCCGGTGGCGTCGGCGAAGCGCTGGTGCGCGCGCAGGCGACCGGCCCCGACGTCGCCGTCATCGACATGCGGCTGCCCGACGGCGACGGCCTGGAGCTGTGCCGACGGCTCCGCGAGCTGCCCGAACCGCCGTACTGCCTGGTGCTGACCGCCTTCGACGACGAGGCCGCGCTGGTCGGGGCGATCAACGCCGGGGCCTCCGGCTACCTGCTCAAGCAGGTCCGGGGCCAGGACCTGGTCAACGCGGTCCGCGAGGTGGCGGCGGGCCGTTCGCTGCTGGATCCGGTCACCACCGGTCGGGTGCTGGCCCGGCTGCGCCAGTCCAGCAATCCGGAGCAGGACGAGCTGGCGTCGCTGACCGAGCGGGAGCGCCGGGTGCTGGAGCTGATCGGCGAGGGACTGACCAACCGCCAGATCGCCGAACAGCTGTTCCTGGCGGAGAAGACGGTGAAGAACTACGTGACCTCGGTGCTGGCCAAGCTCGGCATGGAGCGGCGAACGCAGGCCGCGGCCTGGGTCGCCCGCCGCCAAGGCCAGCTCTGACCCATGCTCAGCGCGGCTGGGACGAGCCGCTCTGAGTCGAGGCCCCGATGCCTCTCTGCGGACCGTGACGCAAGAAGCCCCGGAAACGCGAGAGCATCCCGAACGCAACAGTCACTGTGAATCGCGGAGAGGCGGGACAGCGGGGCTGAGCGGTACTTCCCAGGTCACCGTGGTGCCGCTGTCGGGGGACGAGGTCAGCACGCAGCGGCCTCCTGCTGCGACCGCGCGTTCTTCGAGGTTCCGCAGGCCTCGCTTGCTCACGTCGCGCGGGATCCCGCAGCCGTCGTCGACGACCTGCAGGAGGAGTCCGGCCGTCGAGCGGCGGACCCGGACCAGCACCGCCTTCGCCCCGGCATGTCTGACCACATTGGACAGCGCTTCGCGCAGGGCGGCGCGGGCGTGGTCGGCGACCTGGACCGGCACGTCCGACAGGTCGCCCTCGATCTCCAGCCGCGGCGGGCGGCCCAGCAGCTCACCGGCGATCTGCACCTCGGAACGCATCGAGTCGTCCAGCGCGGGCGCCTGGTCGGGGGTTTCCGGGTCGGCCGAGCGCAGCGTGCGGGCGGTGGCCCGGACCTCGGCGATCGCCTGGTCGATCTGCTCCATGGTCTCCGCCAGCCGGGAGGCGTCGGCGGGCGCGAGCTGCCCGGACAGCCGTCGCTCCAGCACCTCCAGCTGCACACCGGTGGCGTAGAGCCGCTGCACGATCACGTCGTGCAGATCGCGGGCGATGCGCTCCCGCTCCTGGTACACCGCGATCCGCTGCCGCGCCGTGGAGCCTTCGGCGAGCACGAGCGCCAGCCCGGCCTGCGCGGCGAACGAGGTCAGCACGTCGACCGCGACTCGCGTGAACGTGCTCGCGCCGCGCCTGCGGTAGACCGCCAGCGCGCCCAGTCGGCGCTCGCGGGTTCCGAACGGGGCGACCGCGAACGGGCCGTAGACCCGCAGCGCGGCCGGGACGTACGGGGCCGTGAGCGGGTCGTCGATGAGGTCGTCGACGACGACCGGGACGCCGCTGCGGGCGACGCGCGCCGCGGCCGACCGGGAGGACAGGACGGTGCCGACCGGGTCGCCGAGCGGGCCGGTCGCGGACGGCGCGCCGTAGGCCGCTTCGACGGTCAGGCGGCCGTCGTCGGCGCGGACGGTGACGACGCCGAGATCGGCCTCGGCCAGTTCGGCGGCGCGGCGGACGACCAGCGGCAGCACCGCGTCGGGATCTTCCGCGGACAGCGCCACGCGGGTGATCTCGGTCGATGCCGCCAGCATTCGCCGGGCGAGGGAGGAATCCATGTCGTGCACGAGGCTATAGCTCCAAACCGGTCGCTGGCGCCTCCTGACTACGCAGGTCACAGGCGGTGGGCTGCGCGAGGAACACGACCCGACTTCCTACCGCGACGCGGGCGGCCGGTGCGACATCGGCTTCCGGCCAGCGGAGTCCCCGATCACCCGACGACGGCATGGCCCTGCCCGGCTTCCGCGCGGACCACGCCGTTCTCCACGCGCAGGACGACGTCGGCGCGCTCGGCTTCCGACCAGCGGTGCGTCACGTGCACCAGCGTGCGACCGCGCAGCTCCTGCGTCAGGCGGTCCAGGAGCGCTTCAGCGGTCGGGACGTCCAGGTGCGCCGTCGGCTCGTCGAGCAGCACCAGCTCCGCGTCCGGGACCAGCAGCGCGCGGGCCAGCGCCAGGCGCTGCGCTTCGCCCCCGGACATCGCGGTGCTGCTGACCGCGGTGTCCAGCCGGTCGTCCCAGTCCGGCAGCCCGGCCAGCCGGAGCGCCGCGATCAGTTCGTCGTCGCTCGCTAGCGGCGCGGCCATCCGCAGGTTCTCGCGCACGGTCGTCGACACCAGCTGCGGTTCCTGCGGGCACCAGCCGATCCGCTGCGGCACCCGGGCTTCACCGCTCTCCTCCCGCAGAAATCCCAGCAGCAGCGCCAGCAGCGTCGACTTGCCGCCTCCGGAAGGCCCGACGATCGCCACGTGCGTCCCGGCAGGCACACGCACGTCCACGCCTCGCAGCGCCGGTTCGGCAGCGCCCGGCCAGCGCACGTCGACGTCGGCGAGCTCGATCCCGCCGTCCGTGTGCGCCTTCCGCTCCGCAACGTCGCCGGATACCGCGAGCAGCGGTTCCAGGCGGTTCTGAGCGGTGCGCAGCGAACGCCACTGCTGCGCGGCCGGAGGCAGCAGCGCGACGGCCTCGGCCACCGCGAGCGGCACGAGCCCGAGCAGCGGCGCCAGTTCGGGCGCCAGGCGACCTCCGGACACCGCCGCCGCTCCGAGCCACGCGCCGCCGAGCACCGCGATGCCGATGAGCACGGTGATCACCGCTGTGGCCGCACCCGCGCCGAAGGCCGCGCGCCGGGCTCGCGCGGCGAGCCGCGTGTCCTCCGCCGCCAGCTCGGCGCGCTGCCCGGTGTGCGCGCCGAAGGCGAGCAGTTCCGCCGCGCCGTCGAGAAGTCCCAGGACACGGGCGGCCACCCGCCGCCGCCCCTCGGCCACGGCCGTCGTCGCGCGGCGCTCCGCCACCACAGCGGCGAAGGGGCTCGCGAAGCACGCCACGAGGAGCACGACAGCGAGCAGCACACCCGCTTCGGGCAGCACCAGCGCCTGCACCACGACCGCCACGACCATCACGATCACGGCTACCAGCGGCGGGAAGATCACCCTGGGCACCAGATCGCGGACCGCGTCGACGTCGTCGACGAGACGGGCGACGCCCTCGCCCCGGCGGAGCCCGGCGGTGCGCACCGGTCCGAGCCGGACCAGCGCGTCCCACAGCCGACGGCGCATCCGGCCGGACATCCGGAACGCCGCGTCGTGCGTGACCAGCCGTTCCACGTAGCGCAGCACCGCGCGCGACAGCGCGAAGGTGCGCACGCCGACGACCGCGACCGACAGCGTCAGGATCGGCGGCTGTTGCGAAGCGCGGGCGATCAGCCAGGCCGACGTCGCGGCCAGCGCGAGACCGGAGAGCAGCGACAGCGCACCGAGACCGGTGCCGAAGAGCAGGCGCGGGGACAGCAGGTCGCGGAGTCGACCGCGGGCGGCGGGAAGGTCGGGCGCAGCGGCCGGGGCGGCCGCGAGCGCCTGCTCGGAGCGCTCCGCGGCGGCGTCCGGCCGGTGGCTGGCGAGCACCACGGTCGCACCGGCGTCGGCGGCGCGACGGATCGCGGTGTTGATCCGGTGCGCCGTGGCGGTGTCGAGGTGCGCGGTGGGCTCGTCGAGCAGCAGGATCGTCGCGTCGCCGCGCAGCCGGAGCAGAGCGCGGGCCACCGCGACGCGTTGCCGCTCCCCCGTCGACAGCTCGTCGGTGCGGCGGTCCCGGAGGTGCCCCGCCGCCGCCTCGGCCAGCGCTTCGCCGACGTGCGCCGACAAGTCCGGCTGGTCGGCCGTGGCGACGGCGAGTTCGTCGGCGACCGTGCCGCCGGAGAAGGTCGGGCGCTGCGGCACCCAGGCGATGCGGCGGCGCCACTCCGCGGGCGCGAACTCCGCGATGTCCACCCCGTCGCAGGTGATCGTGCCGCTCTCCGGTTCGGCGAAGCCGAGCAGGACCGCCATCGTCGTGGACTTGCCGCTGCCGCTCGGGCCGATGCCGTCGAAGCCCTCCAGCCGCACGATCTCGCCCGGCCGCGCGGTGAAGCTGAGCCCGTCCGGCGCGAAGGCCTCCCGCCGCCGCACCCGGAGCCCGGCGATCCGCAGCTCCCCGGCACGCGGAGCGCCGGAACCCGGTCGGGATCGCTGGTCGCCGGGATCGCCGCTGACGATCTCGTCGACCCGGCGGACGGCCTCCACGCCGTCCTCGCTGGCGTGGTGCGCGGCGCCCGCGGCGCGCAGCGGGAGGTAGCACTCCGGGGCCAGGACCAGCACCAGCAGGCCGGTGGCCAGGTCGAAGTCGCCGGAGACCAGGCGCAGGCCGATGCCCACCGCCACCATCGCCACCGACAGCGACGAGAGCAGCTCCAGCACCAGCGCGGACAGGAACGCGACGCGCAGCGTGGCGACCGTGGTGCGGCGGTGCGCGTCGCTGACCCGGCCGACCACCTCGCCCTGGGCCCGCGCGCGGCCGAACGCGGTGAGCACCGGCAGCGCCCGGATCAGCTCCAGCAGCTGCCCGGACAGCCGCTGGACGGCGTCGGCGGCCCGGGAGGTGCGCTGCTCGGTGTACTTGCCGACCAGCCAGGCGAACAGCGGGATGAGCGGCACGGTGATCACGATGACCAGCGCGGAGACCCAGTCCGACCACAGGATCCAGGCGCCCACCAGCGGCGGCACCACGGCCGCCGTGACCAGCGCGGGCAGGTACTTGGTGAAGTACGCGTCGAGCGCGTCGAGGCCCTTGGTGGCCAGCGCGGTCAGCTCGGCGGGCCCGCGCCGATGGATCCACTCCGGGCCGCGGCGCAGCGCGGAGTCCAGCAGCAGGCCGCGCAGCTCCTCCTTCGCGCCCGCCGCGGCGCGGGCCGACACCGACTCGGTCGCCCACCCCAGCACGGCGCGCGCGACCACGGCGCCGGCCAGCACGATCAGGTAGTCGCTGATCTCGCCGGGACCGGCGCCGCGCGTCACCACCGCCGCGAGCGCGCTGCCCAACGCCCAGGCCTGCACGATCAGCGCGATCGCGTTGCCGACCGACAGCAGCCCGGCGACCACGAGCGCCCGGCGAGCCGACGCCGACAACCGCGGCAGCGCACCCAGCGGACCCATCACTCGCTCCTCACCACTACGTCCTGCAACGACCCGCCCCACAGTGTCGAGGGAACCGGTGATTTCGCGGTGCTCGACATGCCCCGGTGTGTCCGGCGCCCGACACGCCGACAACCCGCGCAATTTCAATGGAAATCAGACGTCTGATTTCCATTGAAATTGCGTCGAGCAGCGGGAGGTGTCATGCGGAGGGGGCGTGCACCGGCGGGATGTGCTTGGTGCCGATGCGCTTGCGGAACACCCAGTACGTCCAGCCCTGGTAGATCAGCACCGCCGGGGTGCCGAAGGCCGCCACCCAGGTGATCACCGTCAGCGTGTACGGGCTGGACGCGGTGTCCGCGATCGACAGCGAATTCGTGGCGTCCAAAGTGGACGGGATCACGTTCGGCCACAGCGCGCCGAACAGCGTGATCACCACGCTCGCCAGCGCCACGCCCTGCAGCGCGAACGCCTGCCCGTCGCGCCACCGGTACAGCCGCGCGAGCCCGGCCAGCGCCGCCACGAGCGCGATCACCAGCGGCACCCACGTCCACTCGGAGCCCTCGGTGAACTGCGCGATGAACAGCAGCGCGATCACCGGCAGCAGCAGCGGCACGCCCATGCGCAGCGCGAAACGCCGGGCCCGCTCGCGGATCTCGCCCTCGGTCTTCAGCGACAGGAACACCGCTCCGTGCAGCAGCGAGAACCCGCACACCGCCAGCGCGCCGACGATGCTGGGCACGCTGAAGATCGTCCACCAGCCGCCGACCCGGTCACCGCGCTCGTCCAGCGGCAGCCCGAAGACGTTGGCCGACAGCACCAGCCCCACCACCAGCGGCGAGATCCAGGAGGCGGCCACGATCACCCGGTCCCAGTTGCGCCGCCACCGGTGGGTGTCCACCTTGCCGCGGTACTCGAAGGCCACACCGCGGCCGATCAGCGCCACCAGCAGCAACAGCAGCGGCAGGTAGGCGGTGCTGAACAGCGAGGCGTACCAGCCGGGGAAGGACGCGAACATGGCGCCACCGGCGACGATCAGCCACACCTCGTTGCCGTCCCACACCGGGCCGATCGTGTTGATCAGCACGCGCCGCTCGACGTCCTTGCGGCCGAGGATCGGCAGCAGCATGCCGACGCCGAAGTCGAAGCCCTCCAGGAACAGGTAGCCCAGCCACAGCAGGGCGATCACGCAGAACCAGAAGGTGGGCAGATCCATCGCAAGTCCTCTTCAGCTCGTCAGTACGCGAAGGACAGGGCTTCGTCGGCCTTCTCGCCCTCGGGCGGTTTCGGCGGCATCACCGCGTCGAACCCGCCGCGCACGTAGCGCACCATCAGGAAGATCTCCACGATCGCCAGCACGCCGTAGAGCGCGGTCAGCGCGATCACCGAGGTCAGCATCTCGCCGGCCGTCACCCCGGCGGACACCGCCTGCGCGGTGTACATCCACACGCCGTCGATGCCGGAGGGATCGGGGTTGGGCGCCACCACGAACGGCTGGCGGCCCATCTCGGTGAACACCCAGCCCGCGATGTTGCCCGCGAACGGCAGCCCGATCGCCGCCACCGCCAGCGGCGCCCACCAGCGGCCCTTGGGGAACTTCTGCTTGCGGGTCAGCCACAGCACCGCCACCGCGCCGAGCGCGGCCAGTCCGCCGAAGCCGATCATGAACCGGAAACCCCAGTAGGTGACCGGCAGGTTCGGCGTGTAGTCGATGGGCTGCCCGGCGAACTGGCCCAGCCGCGGGTCGTCCGGGTAGTGCGTGCCGTACTTGGCCTGGTACTCCGGGATCAGCGCCTGGACGCCCTTGACCTCGCTGGTGAAGTCGCCGTTGGCCAGGTAGGACAGGATGTAGGGCACGGTGATGCTCTTGACGTTCTCGCAGTCCGGGCGGGTCACGTCGCCGACCGCGAAGATCGAGAAGCTGGCCGGGGCCTCGCTGTGGCAGAGCGCCTCGGCGGAGGCCATCTTCATCGGCTGCTGCTGGAACATCAGCTTGCCCTGGATGTCGCCCGAGATCGCCAGCCCGGCGAAGGCGATCACCGCGACCCAGGCGCCCAGCCGCAGCGAGCCGTGCCAGGCCTTGCGGTCCTCGTCGTCGACGGCGGACTTGCGGTGGTGGCGGGCGATCTGCCAGGCGGCGATGCCGATCAGGAACGACCCGGCGACCGCGAAGCAGCCGAAGACGGTGTGCGGGAACGCGGCGAGCACGGTGTTGTTGCCCAGCACCGCCCAGATCGAGTTCAGCCGCGGTCTGCCGTCCACCAGCTCCACGCCGACCGGGTGCTGCATCCAGGAGTTGGCGGCCAGGATGAAGTACGCCGACAGCACGGTGGCCAGCGAGAACGCCCACGCGCAGGCCAGGTGCACGCCCTTGGACAGCTTGTCCCAGCCGAAGATCCACAGGCCGAGGAAGGTCGACTCGACGAAGAACGCGAGCAGGCCCTCCATCGCCAGCGGCGCGCCGAAGACATCGCCGACGAAGCGCGAGTAGGCGCTCCAGGCCATGCCGAACTGGAACTCCTGGACGATGCCGGTGACCACGCCCATGGCGAAGTTGATCAGCATCAACTTGCCCCAGAACTTGGTCATCTTGAGGTAGCGGTACTTGCCGGTGCGGTACCAGGCGGTCTGCATCCCGGCGACCAGCACCGCGAGCCCGATGGTCAGCGGAACCATCAGGAAGTGGTAGACGGTCGTGATCCCGAACTGCCATCGGGCGATGTCGAGCAGATCCACGATGTCCACTCTGTCCACGCCCGGGTGAAATCCGCAGAGGCAAGGGCCCTTTATCGCCCGGACGAGGGTCCTATGGCGGACAGGACCTTGGTCCCATCGACGCAGCGGATTCATCCTCACCGGCCGGATTACTTCTTACCAGCCGCATCGGGTGACGGGAAAGATGTTCCGGCGAAAACCGGATCCGCCCGCGGTGCGTACTACCCGGTGGACCCGAACGGAGAGGACCTGCCATGCGAACACCGGTAGTCGCCGCCGGCGTGCTCGCCGCGGTGATCGCGCTGCTGATGAGATCGCGCCGCCGGACCACCGCACCGCCGCCGCGCGGACTGCGCGCGCTCCCGGGCGGGCACCGCCGCACGGCGAGGCGATTGGCGCGCACCGACGTCGTCGTGGTCGCCGAACCAGGCGGTCAGGCGCCCGGGCGGTCGTGCGGATGAGCGCGGAAAACCGTTTCACGTTCTCCTGCGTCTGACCGGGCGTGCGGGAGGAACAGAGCGACGAGGAGCTGCTGCGGGCCGTGGCCCGCGGCGACCGGGCCGCGTTCGACGCGCTCTACCAGCGCAACGCCGGGTGGCTCGCGGCGCGGCTGCGGCGCCGCTGCGACGATCCCGGGCTGGCCGCCGAGGTGCTGCAGGACTGCTTCCTGCTGGCGTGGCGCTCAGCGCGGTCGTTCGACTCGCGGGGCAACGCCGCCGCCTGGCTGTGGACCATCGCGTCCCGGCGGCTGATCGACGCGCACCGCCGCCGCGGCGCCCGCGTCCGGTCGTCCGGCGAACCGGCCGAGTCGGCGCTCGTCGCGGACTCCGCCGAGTCCGAGGTGATGGACCGGACGCTCGCCCCGGAGCTGGCCGCCGCGATCCGGCTGCTGTCCCCGGAGCTGCGCGCGGTCCTGCAGGCCACCGCGCTCGACGGGCGCACGGTCCGGGAGACGTCGGCGCTGCTCGGCATACCCGAAGGCACGGTCAAGACCCGAATGCGCAAAGCCCGCCGCATGCTGAAGGAGGCACTCGCATGACGCACGAGCACTTCCCCGCGTCCGCCCTGCGTGCCTACGCCGCCGGTCAGGCCGCCGAAGCCGACGCCATCGAGGACCACGCGCTCGGCTGCGCCCCGTGCCGGCAGCTGATCAACGAGGCGGCAGCGGGCGATCCGCTGCTGGAGCAGGTGCGGGCCGCGCTCACCCCGCTGCCGCCGCAATGGCCCCGGCCCGGCCGGTGGCGGCGGATCCGGGTGCTGCTCAACTCCGCGCCCGCCGTGCGCGGCGCGTGGCTGTTCGCCGTGCTCTTGGTGCTGGCGTGCGCCATCGGGCTCGACCAGATCACCCCCGAAGACAGCTGGTGGTCGCAGCACGGCTCCGCGCTGCTGCTGTTCGCGCCCGTCCTGCCGGTGCTCGGCGTCGCGCTGTGCTTCGGGCCGTTCGGCGACCCGGCTCACGAGATCACCGCGGTCACGCCGTTCGGCGGGTTGCGGCTGGTCCTCTGGCGCACCATGTCCGTCCTGCTGACGACCGTCCCGGCAGCCGCGCTGGTCGGCGCGATCACCGGGCGCGCGTCGGTCACGACCTGGCTGCTGCCCTGCCTGGGGCTGACCGCGCTCACGCTGGCGCTCGGTTCGCTGTTCCGGCTGGAGATCGTCGCGGTCGCGGTGACCGCGACCTGGTGGGTGCTCGTCGGCGGGCCGCTGTTCAACGAACAGGTCCCGGTGCTGGTCGACCGGCCGCTGCCGCTGCTGTGGTCCGCGCTGATGGCCGCCTCCGCCACCGTGCTCTACCTGCGCCGCACCCGACTGCACTCGAACTTCGGGAGTTGACTTGCCCCCCACCGAGATCCGCGACCTGACCGTCCGATTCGGCCGCCGGACCGCGCTGAGCGGGATCAGCGCCGACCTCGACGACGGCGTGCTCGGCCTGCTCGGCCCCAACGGCGCCGGGAAGTCGACGCTGCTGCGGGCGCTGGCCACGCTGGTCACGCCGACCAGCGGCTCGATCCGGCTGCTGGGCCGCACCGACCTGCGCGAGATCCGCCGCCGGCTCGGGTACCTGCCGCAGGAGTTCGGCTACTACCCGCGGTTCACCGCGCGCGAGTTCGTCGAGCACTTCGCCTGGTTGAAGGAGGTCCCGGCCGCCGAGCTGCCGCTCGCGGTGGACCGGGCGCTGACCCGCGTCGGGCTGGCCGACCGCGCCGACGAGAAGCTCAAGAAGCTCTCCGGCGGCATGCGCAGGCGGGTCGGCATCGCGCAGGCCATCGTCAACGACCCGGAACTGCTGCTGCTCGACGAACCGACCGCCGGACTGGATCCCGAGCAGCAGGTGGAGCTCCGCGAACTCCTCCGCGAGCTCGGCGAAACCAGCTGCGTGGTGCTGAGCACGCACGTGATGGGCGATGCCGGTGCCTGCGACCAGATCTGGGTCCTGGAATCCGGGCGGCCGCTCTTCCGGGGCGCACCGGACGAGCTGGGCAGCGGAAACCTGGAGGAGCGCTACCACGCGGTGCTGCGCGCGAACCGGAAGAGCGCGGCGTGATCCGGGCACTGCGCCGGGAGTTCCGCGCCGCGGTGCTGCTGTCGCCGGCCGTCCTCGCCGCGCTCACCACGCTGCTGCTCGTGCAGCCCTGGGGGGCGCTCAGCTGGAACGCCGTCGCCCAGTCCATGCGGTTCGGCATGCTCTACGCGGGCCCGCTGATGGCGACGGCCGGTGCCTGGACCGCAGGCCGGGACCTCCGCCGCGGCACCCGCGATCTGCTGGCCACCACATCCCGGTCGACCTGGCGGCCGCACGTGGTGGCCTGGGCGGCGCTGACCGCGGCTGCGCTGCTCGGGCTGGTGCTGACCTGCGCAGTCGCAGCGATCTTCGTGCAACCGATCACCGCGAGCGACGAGCTGTGGGTCCCCGAGCTGTTCCTCTGCGTTCCTGCTTACGGGGCGCTGGTCGCGTTCGGGATGGCGCTGGGCCGGTTGGTGCGGTGGCGGTTGATCGTCGCGCTGACCCCGGTGCTGACGTTCCTGGGCATCCTCTTCGCCTCTCGGCGGGACTGGTCCGCACCGGTGTCCCTGACGATGAACGCCGGCCCGGCGAGCGACTACGCGACGTTCACCGGCCTATCCAGCGCGCTGCAAGCTGCGTGGTACGCCGCCATCGCGGTGGCTCTCCTCGCCATCGGCGCGGCACGTCGGCGGTGGCTCGCCCTGCCGCCGATGGCGCTGGCCATCGCGATGTCGGTGCAGCTGGCCTCGATGCCCTACGACGAGCACATGCGCGACGACCCGGCGGCCGTCCAGCAGGTGTGCACCACGACCGGCCCGCCCGTCTGCGTACCGCGCTACCAGGAGCCGGTGCTCGACGAGCTCGCCGGTCTGGTGCAGCCGATGCTGGTGCGGCTCGACGGAATCGCCTCGGCTCCGACAGCAGTGCGGTTCTCCCACCGATCGGACGACGGACCGGCCTGGACGTTCGACTCGACGTTGACCGGGCGACTGGTGGATCCGCAACGCAATCGCGTAGCGCTGGCGCACCTGCTGCTGTCCCTGGAACCGGATGGACGGCACTACGCCGACTGCACGCCGACAGTGCACGGCGAGTACGCGTCCGTCGCGGAGGCCGCCCAGCACTGGCTGCTCGGCGACATCCCGCGAGCACAACAGCTCCTCGACGGAAGAGCCCCCGACCGCGAATGGATCGCCGCCTACTTCGCGGCCAAGGCGAACTGCGACGGCGAGGCGATGCGCTTGCTGGTCCCAGCCACCGCGAACGCCTGATCGCACAACGAAATCGCGACGCCGTCCTGGTCGGACGGGCACAGCGCACCCGGACCACGCGCGGTCGACCGCCGCCGCACACCCAGAAAGGGCCTGGAAATGATGCCGATCAGCACTCCTCGACCGCGTCCGGTCCGCCCAGTGCTGCGCGCGAACCGGAAGCGCGCGGCGTGATCCGGGCGCTGCTGCGCGAGCTGCGCAAGGGCGCACCGTTCGCGCTGGTGGTGGCGGCCGGTTTCACCGTGCTGGTGTTCCTGCAGCCGTGGTGGGCGGGCAACTGGAACGCGCTCACCACGGCACTGCGGTTCAGCGTGCTCTACGTGGGCCCGCTGATGGCCGCCGCCGGCACGTGGGCGGCGAACCGGGAGCACCGCCGGGGCACCGCGGAACTGCTGACCACCACGACGCGGCCGGGGTGGCAGCCCTTCCTCGCGTCCTGGCTGGCGCTCACCCTGATCTCGGTGCTCGGCATGGTGATCGCGATCGCGGTCGCGGCGTTCTTCGTCATCCCGACCGCCGCGCCGACGAGTGGTCGGTGGCTCCTGACGATGCTGGCGAACGTGCCGATCTTCGGCGCGATGGTGGCCTTCGGCGCGTTGCTGGGCCGGTCGGTGCGGTGGCCGCTGATCACCGCGGCGACGCCGCTGCTGACGTTCACCCTGATCGTCTACATCGAGGTCCCCAGCTGGTCTTCGGCGATCGGCGTAGCGCTCGGCCCGAACGACATCGCGAATTCCAGCATGTTCACCGCTTTCTCGAGCGCGTTGCAGGCCGTGTTGTTCAGCGCCATCGCGGTCGCCCTGCTCATCGCCGCGGTGGCGCGGCGACGATGGCTCGCCCTGCTGCCCGCGGGGCTGGTCATCGCCGTGTCGGCGCACTTCTCCGGGTTGTCGCACGACCAGCACGTGGCCATCGACTCGGCGGGCGCGCAACCGGTGTGCACGACCAGCACGCCGAAGGTGTGCGTCCCGGAGTACCAGCAACCCGCGCTGGCCGAGGTCGCCGCCTTGACGCAGCCGATGTTGCGCAAGCTCGACGGGATACCCGGCGCCCCGACCGAACTGCGCACCGGAAGCGGCAGCCCGGCGGACGAAGGCCTGAACACCTACCAGCACCCCATCACCCTCACCGGTCGGCTCGCGGATCCCGACCGCGAACGCGAGCTGATGGCGTCGTACCTGGTCCTGCCTCGCCAGATGACGTGTCCCGGCCAGGACTTCTTCGACGCATACGGGATCGCCGCAGCCTGGCTGCTCGACGACCGGCCCGACGGCCCGCCCGGGCGCGAGTGGATGGCCGCGTACTACGCGGCGTACCGCGACTGCGACCCCGAAGCCATCGGGGAATTGGCCACCACAATTCGATAGCGCTCCGAAAACGCATCCGCACGCCTGAATTCGACGAATTCAGGTGCTGACCTCGCACGCCCGGAAAGGGGCCCGGACATGACCACCGCGCTCGCGAGAACCGTTCCGCGGAAACCCGATTCCGCGCTGCACCCGATGACCTGGCGACCGGTGCTGCTGATCGCCTCGGCGGTGGCCGCGGTGCTGGTGCTGGTCAGCCCGCGCTACGGGTACTTCGCCGACGAGCTCTACTTCATCGCCGCCGGGCACCACCCATCCTGGGGCTACGCCGACCAACCGCCGCTGATACCGCTCATAGCGTCCACTTTGGACAACATGGTTCCCGGTTCGCTCGTCGCGCTGCGCTTTCCGGCCGCGCTCGTCATGGCGGCGGGCGTCGTGGTCACCGCGCTGATCGCGCGCGAGCTCGGCGGCGGCCGCCGGGCGCAGATCGCGGCGGCCGGGACCTGGGCGGTCACCGCGCAGTTCGCCAGCGCCGGGCACATGCTCACCACCTGGTCGATCGATCCGGTCCTGTGGACGACCGCCAGCTGGCTGCTGGTGCGGTGGACCCGGCTGCGCGACGACCGGCTGCTGCTCTGGGCCGGAGCGGTCACCGCGGTCGCGCTGCAGGTCAAGTTCCTGATCCCGGTCCTGTGGCTCGGCGTCGGGATCGCCGCGCTGCTGACCGGCCCGCGGGAACTGCTGCGGCGCCCGCTGCTCTGGTGCGGCGCGACCCTCTGCGCGCTCACCCTCACGCCCACGCTGCTCTGGCAGCACGCCAACGGCTGGCCGCAGCTGCAGATGCCCGCCACGGTCGCTTCCGAGAACTCCACCGGCTGGCTGACCCTCCCGCTCGCCGTGGCTTGCGCCGGGCTCGTCGGCGCCGCGGCGGTCTGCTTCGGCACCTGGCGACTGCTGCGCGCCCCGCACCTGAGCCCGTACCGCTACCTGGGCTGGGCCGCGATCGGCATCGCGCTGGCGTTCGCCGCCGTCGGCGGGCGGCCGTACTACGTCGCCGGGCTGTTCGGGCTGCTCTACGCCGTGGCGGCGGTCGAGCGGGAGCACCGCCCGACCCGCGGCTGGATCGTCGGGACCGCCTACACCGCCTCCGCCGTCATAGCGATCGCTGCGCTCCCGATCCTGCCGATGTCGATGATCCCGAAGCACGACGTGTTCGCCCGGGGCAGCATCGGCTGGCCCGAGCTGACCGCCGCGGTCGCCGACGCGCACCGCAGCACCCCGCCGGGCACCGAGGTCATCACGCACGACTACTGGTCGGCGAGCGCGCTGCACCACTACGGCCCGGCGATCGGGATCACCGAAGTGCACAGCGGGAGCCGGGGATTCTGGCACCTGAGCCGGCCGAGCGGCGGCCAGGTGCTCTACGTCGGCGGCACCCGCGACCACCTGCTGCAGCACTTCCGCGAAGTCCGCCCGATGACCACGGTGGACACGGGCCTCGCGGTGGACACCTACTACGAGGGCACGACGATCTGGCTGGCCAGCGGCCCGCGCGCGCCCTGGTCCGACCTCTGGCCGGAGTTCCAGCGCATGGGCATCTTCGACGGCTCCACCGGCACCGGCTCCGAACTCCCCGGAGCGATCACCGGTGTTGCCTGAAAGGGCAGCGATTTCCGCTGAGCGAGCACGCGCACCGAGACGAGCTGCGAAACTGAGCCGCGTGGATGTGCCCATACCGCTTTCCCTGCCAGAGGAGTTCGTCCTGCTGTCCCAGCGGGAAACCGGAGAGGTCAGGTACGAGCCCGCGACGAGCTTCGGCTGCGCGGCGGCCGAGCTCGGTGAACTCCTGCTGCGCGGCAAGATCCGGATCTGGCACAAGGAACGCCGGCTCTTCAGCCGCGCGGTGCTCATCGGGTCCGGCAAGATCGAGCTGCTCGACTCCGGAAGCACCGGACTCGCCTGGGCCGAGGAGGTGCTGAACGGGCTCGTACGACGGCAAGCCGCCAAGCCCAAGCCGGTCACTGTGACCAGCTGGGTACGCCATCGCAGCTCGGACGCGCTGAACCAGCACCGGTCCGCGCTGCTCGCCCGCGGCCTGCTGGCTCACGCGCCACCCGAATCCCGGAGGAAACCCGACCGCTACTTCCCGCACCCCGGCGCGCGGGAGGCGCTGCTCGCCGAACTGCACGCCGCCATCGCAGGTCATCGCCCTTTCGACGGGCGCACCTTCGTCCTGACCCAGCTCGCCAACGCCGACGGGCTCAACAGCGAGATGCGGCGCGGGCTCAGCGTTTGGACCGTCTTGAAGTCCAAGTCGTTCGGGGATGTCCCGCCCAGCCTCCTCCGCGCCACCAGCGCGCTCACCAGTGCGATTCCCAGCCCCTCCACTTCAGGCGGCGGCGACGGCGACGGCGGCGAATGAACCTCCCGGGCCGCGTTGGCGAACGCGACCCGGGAGGAACGGTTTCACGCCGACTGCATCGCCTGCGGGGACATCTGGCGGCACATCGAGGCGCACTGGTTCATCATGTCCGCCAGCTCCGCCATCTCCCGCGATTCCATGCGGCGGCACATCTCGGCGGTCATGTCGCACATGTCGGCGCACATGCCGCACATCCGCACGCACATCTGCACCATGTCCGCGCTGGCCTTCGCCATGCTCGAACAGCGCATCATCATGTCCGCGCACATCCGGCACATGTCCGCGCACGAGATCATCACCATGCTCATCTGCATGGCCTCGTCGCTGCGCTTCTCCATGCAGTGCGACAGCATCCGCTCGCACATGTCGTGGCACTTGTGGCACATGTCGATGCACTGCTGCATTTCGGTGGTCATCTGCCGTGTCATCCGTGGGCCTCCAAAGCACTCGGAAGGGACCCGGCCGCCCGCACAGGCGCCCGAGGGGCTCGGAATACCCCCGAGCGGCCTAGATCGCACGCGCGAAGTCGGCCGCGTGGTCCTTGGCCCACTCCGCGAAGCCGCGGGCGCGGCCGGTGATCGGCGCCGAGGTCGGCATCGGCGGGACCGCCGACTTGTCGAAGTCAGCGAGCTCCGAGGGGTCGGCTTCCGCTCCGGAGTAGTCCTCGAAACCCAGCAGGAAGTCGGCGTTCTCCGCGGCGAAACCGCCCTGAGCGCGGTAGAACTCCCGGGCCTCGTGCGGCGTGACCTCCGCGATGCGGATCTCCCGGCCGACGGCTTCCGCGATGAGCTCGATCTGCTCGCGGTGGGTGAGCAGGTCGGGGCCGTTGACGTCGTAGGCGCGGCCGGAGTGCCCGTCGGCCAGCAACGCCGTCACCGCCACGTCGGCGATGTCCTGCTCGTGCGTCGGGTACCAGGCCACGGCGTCCGGGTTCGGGTCCCGCACGACGCCCTCGGCGCGGATCGACGGTCCCCACATCCACAGCTTGTTCAGCGCGAACTCGCCGGGCCGCACGTGCGTCCACGCCATCCCGGAGGCCTCCACCGCCTGCTCCACGGGCAGGTGGAAGTGGGTGTCGAAACCGCCGGTGACCGCGCCCGACGACAGCACCACGACGCGCTGCACACCGGCCCGCTCCGCGGCGGCCACCACCTCCCGCGCGGTCTCCGGCACCGGGAACAGGAACAGCCGCTCGACGCCCCGGAACGCCTCGGTCAGGCTGTCCGGTCGTGCGAGGTCACCGCGCACCGCCGCCACCCCGGCGGGGAACGCGGCCCGCGGGTTGCGGGTCAGCGCCCGCACCGGCTCACCCGCGTCCGCCAGCCGGCGCACGACGCGGCTGCCGACGTTGCCGGTAGCTCCGGTGATCAGGATGGTCATGCGCGGTCCGCCTCGCTGTCCCGCCTCTCCGCGTTCTTCAGTGGTGGTTGCGCATGGACGGATCTCGCGTTGCGCGGTTCCTTGCGGCTGGGTCGCGTCACGGTCCCATGAGGTGCGGTTGGGCAGGACTCCGGTTGGCACAAGGGCGTCATTACGTCCTCTCGATGAATTCGTTCGGGATGTCGAGCGCTCGACGACGGATTCATCCTGCCCCGCCGATCCCCGGCCGAGCAAACATGAACAAGTTGTTCACATAACTCTCTGACCTGCGGAAACAATTCGTCGAATGACAGCGGAGAATTGCTTTTTCGAGCGCGCGGAAACCCGCGTCGAACTGGGAGAACGCCGCACCGGAGAAGCCGCGCGGAAAAATTCGTCCGGAGCGGGCCTCAGCGCAGGGCCTCGGCCACCGATTCCGCCGTTTCCAGCACCAGCGGGCCGATCTCCTCCGGCACCAGCGGCTGCAGCGCCACCACGCCGACGCTGGCGCGCAGGCCGGGCACCCCGCGCACGGGCGCCGCCACGGCGAACGCGCCCGCCTGCAGATCGCCGCTGCTGGCGATCCACCGCGGCCCGCCCGGCGGGAGGTCCACCGCGCGCCCGGCCGCGCCGCGCTGCACCGGATGACGACTGCCCACCCGGTACGACACGTGGTAGCTGGTCCACGACGGCTCCACCACCGCCACGGCCTGCGCCTCGCTGCCGTCGGCGACGGTCAGGTGCACCGTCGAACCGACGCGCTCCGCCAACGCCCGCAGCGCGGGCAGCGACGCCACGCGCAGCTGCGGCAGCACCCGCCCGGCGAGCCACAGCACGCCGAGGCCCAACCGCACCTTCGAACCCTCGCGGCGCACCAGGCCGCGGCTCTGCAGCGGCCCGAGCAACCGGTACACGGCCGCGCGGCTGACGCCCACGGTCGCCGCCAGGTCGCTGATCGTCGGCGCTTCGCTCTCCGACTCGGCCACCGCCTGCAGCAGGCTCAGCCCGCGCTCCAGCGTCAGCGAGCTCTCCTTCGCCACGGGCTGGGAGTCGCGGGGCCCGCCGAGCGGGGTGCGGATCGGTTCCGGGGTGGTTGGTGGGGCCATCGCGTCACCTCCGAGCAGCGGCCAGCACAGTGCCGGTCACCTCACCGAGCCCGATCACCGTTCCACCGGGCCCGGGCGCGGTCCCGCGCAGCGTCACGCGGTCCCCGTCCTGGAGGAAGGTGCGCTGCTCGCCGTCCTGCAGCGTGATCGGCTCGGCGCCGCCCCAGGTCAGCTCCAGCAGGCAGCCGCGCTGCTCGCGCTGCGGCCCGGACACGGTGCCCGACGCGAACAGGTCGCCGGGGCGCACCGGGGCACCGTTGACGGTCAGGTGCGCCAGCTGCTGCGCGGGCGACCACGACATGTGCTCGAAGCGCGGCCGGGACAGCACCGTCTCGTTGCAGCGCACCTCCAGCTGCAGGTCGAGTCCCCAGGGCTCGGCCTCCAGCAGGTAGGACTGCAGCACGTGGTCCGGCTCCGGCAGCGGGATGCGGGCGTCCTCGAAGGCCGCCAGCGGGGTGATCCAGCCGGCCATCGAGGTGGCGAAGGACTTGGCCAGGAACGGCCCCAGCGGTTCGGACTCCCAGGCCTGGACGTCCCGCGCCGACCAGTCGTTGACCAGCACCACGCCGAACACGTGCTCGGCGAAGTCCGCGGTCGGCACCCGGGTGGCGGCCTCCCCGCCGCAGACGAACCCGACCTCGGCCTCGAAGTCCAGCCGCCGGGTCGGCCCGAACGCCGGGTGCAGGTCACCGGCCGCCTTGCGCTGCCCGCTCGGCCGGTGGACGTCGGTGCCCGAGACGTACACCGTGCCCGCGCGGCCGTGGTAGCCGACCGGCATGTGCGTCCAGTTCTCCGGCACCGGCGCGGCCGTCCGGCGCAGGATCCGGTTGACGTTCTCCACGTGGTGCCGCGAGGAGAAGAAGTCGACGTAGTCGGCGACCGCGAACGGCAGCACCAGGGTGTGCCAGTCGGTGCGCACCAGGCGCGCACCAGCAGGCGCGCGGTCGGCCGACACGATCTCGGTGAGCCGCTCGCGCAGCTCCTGCCAGCGCTCCCGCCCGGCCGCCAGCAGCGGATCGAGGGAATCGGCCGAGACCAGCTCGGCGAGTCGAGGTCCGAGCGCCTCGGCGACGCCGCGCAGCGGCAGCGCATGCCTGCCGACCCGCACCGCGACGACCGGACCGCTGCCGGTCACCAGCACCCCGTAGGGCAGCGTCTGCGGCCCGAACGGCTGGTCCGGGGCGAACTCCGGATCCTCGATCCAGGTCAAAGCAGTCCCAATCCTTCGAGCTCGACGACCGGGTCCTTCAACGATCGTGCCCCGTAGGAGGCGAAGACGTCGCGGACGGCGTTCGCCGCGTCGTCGGACAGCGCCTTGGCCTCCTCGGCCAGCGCGGCGCCGTCGGTGCTGGCCAGAGCTTCCCGCACGTCCTTGCCCGACAGCGAACGCGCGGCTGCGACCAGCAGGTTCAGGAAGCCGTGGTTGGTGAACCCGGTTTCCGGGTCGGTGCCGCGCACCGCGGTGTGCAGCCCGGTGGTGGCCTTGAACGGCACGTCGAGGCTGGCGGCCACGGCCAGGAAGTCGGTGACCACGTCGACCGAGGGCACCGATTCGGCGGTCTGCCCACCGCAGCGCAGCTTCGGCCAGCAACCGTGCTCGGCGACCCGGCGGATGCCGTCCAGCCAGCCGTCGCCGCCGCGCCGCGGCTCGACGACCCGGATGATGTCCTCGGGCACGAACTCCGACACCCGCTCCAGCCAGATGTCGTCGACGTCCGACGGCGCCGGCATCTCCACCATCCGCAGCGCCAGCAGCTCCTGGCGGCCCTCGATGATCGACAGCGCCTTGGGCACGCCGCCGAGCCCGGTGTCGCACACCAGCGACAGCGGCACCGGCGCGCTCGGCTTGGCCTTGGCCAGCTCGGTGATCAGCTCGGCGAGCCGCGAGGCCTGGCACAGGATCGGCCCGAGCAGTCCGGTGAGGGCGCCGCCGCGCGCTTCGAGGTGGTCGGCCACCACCTGCGGGACGGCCGGCGCTCCCGGCGGGAACAACGAGGCGTCGTCGACCAGGCGGGCGAACAGTGGCGGGATGCCGCGCGGACCGGGCGCGCGAAGCTCAACAGCGCTTGACACGGCTGACACGCTAATGCCGTATCAGCCAGTGAACAAAGGTGCCCGATAAACGGACGTCTGGCGGGGTCATGGGCTCCTCCCTCGCCTGGTTCAGACCTCATCATCCACCCAGCACCGACAGCGGCTGACGGCACCCTTCCCCCACTGCGCGAGATCGCCTCCCGCTGCGGCCTTCCAGCTGGTACTAAGAGCATGTGCGCGGGAGCGGCTCGGGGCGAGGTTCCCCCGAGCGGAGCACTTCCAGACCCCGCGGAGATAAGTTAGGCTTGCCTAAGTTGGAGGTGAGCGGTGAGCGAGACGAGGACCCGGAGACCTGCCACGCCGAGCCCGGCGGAGCGGGCCAGGAGCATCGCCAAGCGCGGTGGCCGGGCGGCGCTGCTGCCGTCCGGCGAAACAGCGGTGCGCGTCGCACCGCTGCTGCACCACGTGCACGCGGACGGCTCCGCCACCGTGCTGCTCGCCGACGACCACCCGCTGATCTCCACCGCCTGGCAAGCCCCGCGCAGCGAACTCGCCGCGGTGCTGGAGGTCGCGGACCCGACGCCCGTCCGGCTCCGCGAACCGGTGCGCGGCCTGCTGTGGCTGACCGGCTGGATGAGCCTGCTGCAGGGCGACGACGCCCGCGCCGAGGTGCTCGCGGTCGCCGAAGAGCGCCCCGACCCGAGACTGCTGGACGCCGGGCACGGCGCGACCGTGCTGAAGCTGGAGTCGGCGTCGCTGGTGCTGGCCGACTCGGAGGGCACCAGCTCGGTGGAGCCTGCCGACTTCCAGGCCGCTGAGCCCGACCCGTTCTGCATGCACGAGGACTCCTGGCTGCGCCACCTGGAGCTCTCGCACCGGGACGTCGTCGGCCTGCTCGGCAGGCACCTGCCGGAGAAGCTGCGCGGCGGCCACATCCGCCCGCTCGGCCTGGACAAGCACGGCCTGCGCCTGCGCGTGGAGTCGACCGACGGCGACCACGACGTCCGGCTGGCCTTCTCCCGCCCGGTGACGACCACCGAGAACCTCGGCACGGAGCTGCGCCGCCTGGTCGGCTGCCCGTTCCTCGCCCAGCAGCGCTCCGCCTGAGATCCCGTCCGGCGAACTCGTTCTGCCCGGCGGTGCGGGTGGCGGATCAGCGCCTGGATCGCGGGCGCCCTGACTCGTGTGACCGGTGCGCGGCGTCCCCGCCAGAGGAGCGCTGAGAACCCGCGGCGATGCCGGTTGCGAGGGTGGGCCGAGCGGCATCGCCGCTTCAAGAAGGGGAGATCGGCCTCGGCTCGATCCGTTGCGCCTGCTCAAGCACCGTCAGTCGTCCTGGACGGCCTCGGAGTCCAGGGGTTCGAGGTGCTGGATCCGGCCGCTGCGGAACCGCAGGCGCGTCTCCCCGGGGCCCACCAGCAGCGCCTCGTCGACGCCGCCGCGCCGGGTGATCATCCACAGGAACGAGCGCGCGACGACCGCCGCCCGCCCGGGTCTGGTCCCGTCGACGAACCGCACCTGCAGCCCGCCCGGATCGCTGTGCCGCAGCTCCACCAGGACTCCGTCGCGCACGCCGAACAGGTCGGCCGCGCCCACCGGTCCGTCGAGCGCGTCGAAGCCGCGCACCGCCTGCAGCACGCGCACCGCGCGTCCGGTGTCGGCCGAACCCCACACGAACACGTCCATGCCCACCTCCGCCGGGCCGTCACCGATCCGACGCCACCGCCGCGCGGGCAGTTCCGGCTCGGGTTTCCCGGTTTTGCCAGACCGGACGGGGGCCGTCACCGGCCCGGGTAGGTTCGTCGCGTGAGCACCATGCGCGCCTGGTTGGCCCCCGCCCGCCCCGGCGACCCCGCCGTCGTCACCGACCGCCGGGAGCGCAAGGCGATCACCATCGAGCTGGTCGTGGTGTTCGCCGTGACGCTCGGGATGTCCGGCCTGCAGAGCCTGCTGTCCCTGCTCGACGCGCTGCTGCGCCCGGAGCCGCTTGCCGACCAGCACGCCGCGATCAACGTCCCGCGCGCCGACCTGGGGCTGCTCGACATGCTCCAGCAGCTGACGAACGTGGCCCGGCTGATCGCCTGGGGCGCGCTGGGCGCGTACCTGCTGTGGCGCGGCGGGATCGCGCTGTGGCGGGTCGGCCTCGACCGCACCCGCCCGGGCAGCGACTTCGTCCGCGGCGTGGGGCTCGCGGCGCTGATCGGCATTCCCGGTCTCGGGCTCTACCTGACCGCGCACGCGCTCGGCCTCAGCCTGACCGTGCAGCCGTCCACGCTCGACGCGGCGTGGTGGCGGGCGCCGGTCCTGACGCTGGCCGCCTTCGGCAACTCCTTCGCCGAAGAGGTCCTGGTGGTGGCCTACCTGCTGACCCGGCTGCGGCAGCTGGGCTGGTCGGAGAACCGGGCGCTGTGGTTCGCGGCGGTGCTGCGCGGCAGCTACCACCTGTACCAGGGCATCGGCGGATTCGTCGGCAACGTCGTGATGGGGCTGGTCTACGGGCGGATCTGGCAGCGCTCCAACCGCCTGTGGCCGCTGATCGTGGGCCACGCCCTGATCGACGTGGTCGCCTTCGTCGGCTACGCAGCCCTCCGCGGGAACGTCACCTGGCTGCCGTAGGAGTGCAATTTCAATTGAAATCAGCGGTGTGATTTCAATTGAAATTGCGCGGACACCCACTGGGGGAGCTCCGGAGCGGGGTCTTCGATCCGGGCGTTCTTCGCAACGTTCTGATGGTCGCAACGGTGTTTTGATTAACGATCCATCGAAAAACGCGCCGGGTGCAGATGTTTTGCATCGTCGTGGCTACGCTGCGAATCGTGACCGAACCACACGTCCAGAGCGAGGTCGGGCCGCTGCACGCGGTGCTGCTGCACCGGCCGGGCACGGAGCTGAAGCGGCTCACCCCGCGCAACAACGACCAGCTCCTGTTCGACGCGATCCCGTGGGTCGATCGCGCGCAGGAGGAGCACGACGCCTTCGCCGAGGTCCTGCGCGGCCGAGGCGTTGAAGTGCTGCTACTGCGCGACGTCCTCACCGACGCGCTGCAGGACTCGCGGGCGCGGGCGGCGGCCGTGCTCAGCGGCGTCGACGAGCTCAGGCTGGGCTCCGACATCGCCGACACCCTGCGCTCCCACCTGTCCACTGTGGACGAGGCCGCGCTGGCCGAGATCCTCATCGCGGGCATGACCTTCGAGGAGCTGCCCGCGGCCGAGGGGCAGTCGCTGGTCCGCCGCATGCACCAGCCGCACGACTTCGCCATCGAGCCGCTGCCGAACCTGCTGTTCACCCGCGACTCGTCGGTGTGGGTGGGCGACCGGGTCGCCATCGCCGCCCTCGCGATGCCCGCGCGGCGCCGCGAATCGGCCCTCACCGACCTGATCTACGCCTACCACCCGCGCTTCTCGCACTCGGCCCGCGCGTACGGCGCGCACTCCGCCCCCGTCGAGGGCGGCGACGTGCTGCTGCTCGCGCCGGGAGTGGTGGCGATCGGCGTCGGCGAGCGCACCACACCGGCCGGCGCGGAGTCCTTCGCGCGCTCGGTCTTCGCCGACGACCTGGCGCACACCGTGCTGGCGGTGCCGATCGAGCAGGCCCGCGCGTCGATGCACCTGGACACGGTCTGCACGATGGTCGACCGCGACGCGGTGGTGATGTACCCGGCCATCCAGCACTCGCTGCGCGCCTACACGCTGCGCCCGGCGGGCGACGAGCTGAAGGTGTCCGGCCCGACGCCGTTCCTGACGGCGGCGGCGGAAGCGATGGAGATCGACCACCTGCGGGTGATCGACACCGGCCTGGACCCGGTGACGGCGGAGCGCGAGCAGTGGGAGGACGGCAACAACACCCTCGCCCTGGCGCCCGGCGTGGTGGTCGCCTACGAGCGGAACGCGGAGACCAACGCCCGACTGGAGGAAGCGGGCATCGAGGTGCTGCGGATATCGGGTTCGGAACTCGGTTCCGGCCGCGGCGGACCGCGTTGCATGTCCTGCCCGATCACGCGCGCCCCACTCCCCGCGATCACCTGATCGGGTAGTCGGCGAAGGCGCCTCCCCGCGAATGAGTCAACCGGAGGCGCCTTTTGCCGAAAGATGATCACTCGAATTGGTGGTGACATGCGCAACTCCAACTCAGAACCCCTACACTGAGCCATCTACCAGCGAAAACAGGTCAGGGTTGGCTTGCCTGAACTTACCCAGGGTTGCCTTCGTTAATTGTGCGAACGTTAGGCTAACCGCAATTCACTTAGGCTTCCCTGGAATGAATCTGGATTGATTCCAGAGTATATTGATTGGCATGACCGCCACCGCGAAGAAAATTCAGCACAAGGAATCCAAGTTCGAGCACCTGCTGCAGGAGCAGATCCGCAACGAGTTCACCGCCTCGCAGCAGTACATCGCCGTCGCCGTGTGGTTCGACGACAACGACCTCCCGCAGCTGGCCGGGCACTTCTACCGGCAGGCGCTGGAGGAGCGCAACCACGCGATGATGATCGTCCAGTACCTGATGGACAACGACATCAAGCCGGTCATCCCGGCGATCGAGCAGGTCCGCAACGACTTCAACGAGACCCGCGAGCTCGTCGCGCTCGCCCTGGAGCAGGAGCGCGAGGTCACCCGCGAGATCGAGACGCTGGCCAAGACGGCTCGCGAGGAGGGCAACTACCTCGGCGAGCAGTTCATGCAGTGGTTCCTCAAGGAGCAGGTCGAAGAGGTCTCGCAGATGTCGACCCTGCTCAACGTGGTCGACCGGGCCAAGGGCAACCTCTTCGACGTGGAGACCTTCCTGGCCCGCGAAACGGTCGGCGACGAAGGAGCGGACGCAACCGCCCCCAAGGCCGCCGGCGGCTCCGTCTGACCGGCAGCAGCGCCCACCCCGGCGCGAGGTGCCCGGGAATTTCCGGCTTCTCCCGGACGGAACCGCGGAGACCTGGGCACCTCGCTGATGGGCGGCCCGGTGCCATCGGAGTTCGCCTTCCGAACCTGCTTCGGCTGCGGCCGGTTACCAGCGCCGCGACAAGGGATTCAGCGCGCCCGCGTCACTGGGCCGGGGGCTGGGTGGTCGGGTTGTTCGCCGAGGACGTCGGGTTCGGTTGGGTGGTTTGGGTGGGCTTCGACGTCGTCGGGGCCGGGGCCGTGGTTTGGGTGCTCAGGATTTCCGGGGGTTCTTCGGAGGTCTGCGGGAGCCGGGGGCGGTACGGGGGCTGCGGCGGTTGGACCGGAGGGTGGTGCGGAGGCGGCACGGCAGGCAGGTCCGCGCTGGTCGAGGTCGGGATCGGGGTCGAGTTCACCACCGGAGGAGCTGCCGGTGGCAGCGGCCGTTCGGGCTGGTGGTTGACCAGCACCACGCCGCCGCCGACCAGCATCAGCGCCGCGAGCGCGCTTCCGGACGCGGCCAGCATGTTGTTGCGCTGGCGGCGGCGACGTGCGCCCGCGACCACCGACCACTCCGCTCCGGTGCGCACCGGGATGTCCAGGCGCTCGTCCCGGAGGATGCGGCCGAGCTCGTCCTCGAGATCCATCACACGTCACCTCCTTCCAGCGATCCGAGGCGCTTGCGCAGCGTCGCCATCGCCTTGCTCGCCTGGCTCTTCACCGTTCCGCAGCTCACGCCGAGGCTCTCGGCGATCTCCGCTTCGGAGAGGCCTTCGTAGTAACGCAGCACGACCACGGCGCGTTGCCGCGGCGGGAGGCTTCGCAGCGCCTGCCACAGCGGCTCGTTCTCCAACCGGTCCGGCTGCGCGTACGCGGGCATGTCCGGGAAGTCGGCGAGCAGGGTTTCGCGCCGGGTGCGGCGCCAGCGGCTGACGTGCGTGTTCGCCATCGCCTTGCGGACGTAGGCCGTCGGGTCCGCGCAGTTGCGGTTGACCTTGGCCCAGCGGGCGCCGACCTTCTCCAGCACCGCCTGCACCAGGTCCGCGGCGTCGTGCGGGTTGCCGGTCAGCGCGTGGCCGTACCGCATCAGCCCGGGCAGTGCCACCCGGACGAATTCCGCGAAGTCGTCTTCCGTCGCCGCCATGTCCCCCCGGCGCGCCTGCCGCTGACAAGAAGTGCCGGCCACCTCGGCGGTCGGCACTGCCGGCAGGTGCGCGGTCACCCGGTCCACCCCCGTCCACTTCGGGTATCGCCGTGGAGAACACGCCGCAGCGCACCCCGGGGTTGCCCCCACCAATACCGCGATCACCCAATCGGCGCAGCGATCCGCGGGCCGGGTGCCCGAAAGCCCGCGCGATGCGACCAGGCGCCGAAACGGCATCACCCCGCCGACGGCCGCGGCTGTCGACGGGGTGATCCACGATTCAGCGGATGGTGACCTGGCGGCCTCGGAGGCCGTCCCGGGCCCGGCGCTCCGCCGCGTCGAGCGGCTTGTCGTCCAGGGACGCCAGCGCCTCCTCCAGCCGGCGGCCCAGGCGCGCGGCCGGCTCGTCCCACTCGCGGGCGTGCTTCTCGCGGTCCAGGTCCCACACCGGCACCAGGAGGCCGTGGGCGCGGAAGGAGCCCGCGTAGCGGCTGTCGTCGTCGAGCGCGAGCTCACCGCGGGCGGACAGGCGGGCCAGCGCGGCGACCAGCTTCTCCTCCGGCTCCGGGCGGACCCAGCGCAGGTGCGCCTTCTCGCCCGCATCCACCCAGTACGCCGATTCCACACCTTCGGCGGTCAGCCGATCGGTGGGCATGATCGCCGCGTTCGCACGTTCCAGCGACAGCGCCACCTCGCCGGTCGGCTCGACGTCGCCCGGCAGCCACCAGGCGAAGTCCTCGTGCACCTCGACGTCGAGCTTCGCCTCCGGGTCCAGCAGGTCCTGCAGCCGGGTCGGCACGGCACCGGCCTCGGCGGTCTCCGGCCCGACGACCGACAGCGATTCGCCCAGCTCAGCGCCCTGCACCCATTCCACGGCGCGGGCCAGGTCGCGGCTGATGTCCCCGGAGTGGGTCTGCACCTGGAGCCCGATGAACGACTTGTCGTCGTTGCGGCGCAGTCCGGCGGCGGCCATCGGCAGCACCGTCGCCAGGGTGATCTCGCCGTCGCCGCGCAGCGGCAGCTTCGCCGTCGCCGACGGCACGAACTCGCGCAGCGCGATCAGCTCGCACTCCGCAGCCAGCCCCTCGAAGGGCCTGGTCACGATCACGTCGGCGGCACCACCGGCGGCGCCGTGGCAAGCCTTGTAGCGCTTGCCGGAACCGCACGGGCAGGGCTGGCGCGGCTTGATCCCGGTGTCCGCCTCGGGCTTGGGCGCGGTTCGCTTCGACACTGCAGATCCCCTCGCTCGCGGTTACGTCGCCGTGACGCTACCGAACCGGGAGCTGTCCGAATCATCCAGGTGGGAGCGGGTCGAGGCGGGCGAGTTGGTGGCCAGGTACCGCACGCCGGCGCGCTGGCAGAGATCGATGTCGGCCTGATCGTCGACCGTCCAGCAGTAGGTGTCGCGGCCGAGCGCGGCGGCGCGGGCGACGAAACCGGGATCCTCGCGCAGCAGCCGGATCCCGGGGCCGGCGATGTCGGCCCACGGCGGCAGCACGCCGTTGCGCCACGCGCTGCGGAACCGGTCGAAGAGCAGCACCGTCGGCACCCGCGGCGCCGCGGCGCGGAACCGGCGGACGGCGGCCTGGGAGAACGACATCATCAGCACCGGCGACTGCTCCGGGTCGGCGGGCGCGGCCAGGCCGTGGCGCGCGAGCAGCGCGACGAGCTTGTGCTCCACCAGCCCGCCGTAGCGCACCGGGTGCTTGGTCTCGACGAACAACCGCACCGGCTGCGGGTGATCGCGGACGAGGCCGAGGAGCTCGTCCAGGGTCAGCACGCCGCGCTCCGGATCGGGGCGGGCCCAGTCCACCAGTTCGTCGGCGGTGCCCGGCAGTTCGCGGTGCCAGCTGCCGAAGTCCACACCGGACATCCCGGCGAGGGTCAGCTCGCTGACCACGCCGCGGCCGCTGGAGGTCCGGTCGATGCGCCGGTCGTGCACGCACACCAGGTGGCCGTCGCGGCTCACCCGGATGTCGCACTCGAGAGCGTCGGCGCCCTGTTCGAGGGCCAGTTCGTAAGCGCCGCGGGTGTGCTCGGCGCGGTGCGCCGAAGCTCCCCGGTGCGCGACGACGTCGGGAGTCGGCTGCCACACGACGCCGATTATCCGGACCGCTCCGATCGAGTTCCGGGATCTGTGACGCAACGCGCGAGTCGTTCTGCCGAGCGAGGACGTCCCGCCTGGTCAGCGACCGTCAGCGCTTTCTGGTGCTGCAGCGCCCGAAAGCGCTCACCGGCCGGGAGCATCGGGGTGCCGATCGGCGCTGTCAGCGCGGCGCGGAAGCCGGGCGCGCGGCGCGCGGGGGCGGCGGGGTCGCGCGCACCGCGCGGACCTGGAAGCGCTGGAGCTCGGTCGGGTCCGGCTCGACCAGCAGGGTCATCACGTACTTGATCAGCCGCGCGGTGAGCACCGCCAGCAGCGTGACGAGCGCGTTGCTCAGGGTGTGCAGGACGACACCGTCGGCGAGCGCCTGGACGGTGTCGCGGAAGCCCCAGAGGATCGTGAACCAGCCGACCAGCAGCGTCGCCACCCACACCGCCCACCACAGCCGGACGCGCAGCGTCGGGAACGGCCGCGCGCCGCGTTCGCGGGCGCCCTCGGCGACCAGCACCGAGTGCTCCAGCTCGGCGACCGCCGAGCCGGGCACGAACAGGTTCAGCCCCGGCACCAGCACGCCGACGACCACCTGCCAGTCCGGACGGGCGTTGCGCACTCCTATGCGCTCCGCGGCCGCAGCGCGGGCCCGCAGGCCCCACAGCACGACCAGCACCCCGCTCAGCGCGCCCAGCACCCACAGCAGGAACCCGGTCGTGCTGACCAGCGCGTCGGAGATCGCCAGCGGCGTGCGCGCCAGCGCCCCGTCCCTGCTCAACAGCAGCAGGACGTACCGCCAGCCCTCGGCCAGGGTCGCCAGCCCGGCCACGCCTGCGGTGATCCACAGCGTCACGAGCGCGGTTCCGGTCGTGGCTTCCGCGCGCACCTCGGCGTTGACGTGCTGGCGCGCGGGCAGCGCGAGCGGCCAGCGCCACGCCAGCATCGGGAAGCCCCAGCGCGGCACCGCCGGGTAGGCGGGCGGACCGCTGTAGCGGCGTGGCTGCTTGCGCTGCTTCGGGCGCGGTGGGCCGCCGGGCGGAGTGGCGACCCACCGGGTCGGGCGCGGAGGTCCTGGGGTCACAGCACGAACGGCTCACCGTCGTCGGACACCATCGGCCGGCCGATCGCCGACCAGCCGTTCATGCCGCGCTCGACGTTCACCGCGTCCCAGCCGTTGGCGTTGAGGTACGCGGTGACCTTCGCCGACCGGCCGCCGGACCGGCAGATCACGTAGACCTGGTCGGCCTCCGGGATCTCGTCGAGCCGTTCCACGAGCTCGCTCATCGGCAGGTGCACGGCCTCGGGCGCGTGCCCGGCCTGCCACTCGTTGTCCTCCCGGACGTCCAGCAGCACGCTGCCCTCGGGCAGCTGGGCGGGGATGTCTTCCGGCTGCACGCCGGGAACCTGATGACCGGGAACTGGAGTAGTCACACCCCGATGCTGCCACGCCGGGCGTGGCGCCCGCGTGAGGCCCGCCCGGTGAACTCGTCGCGTGAGCGCCGTCGCCCGGCGGTGGGGCTCCGCCGGACGTTCGAGCGACATCAGGCATCGCAGCGGTCCGGGCCGGGAAACCTGGCGGGGTTGGAACGAGCGAACCGGGGCGGTGTCAGTCGTGAACGCGGACCAACCGGCTCCACCGCTTCCGGGACGGGCCGGGCCCCGAGGCAGCCGATGCGCCTGGAAACAGCGCTTTGACCAGGCGAAACGCGAGGCCGTTTCGTGGTTGTTCACGCTTTCAGGCGGTCCTGCCCTCGAAATTGGCGAAGCAAGATCATCTCGTGCGAAGGTTCGCTTGCTTGCTCGATTCAGGTCCGACCGAAAGGGGTTCCCGTGTCTCGTCGAGCCATTCTCCGCTGGCCGCACGGCAGCGAATGGGGACATCTGGCCGAGGTACCGGACGGCGGTGGACTGCCCCGCTTCACCGGCTTCGTCCGGATGACGGATCCCCGCGTGCAGACGCTGATCACCCTCGTCGAGCCGCAGCCGGCCGACGAGGGCATGTGGGAGGTCCACTTCACCGCCGCCGAGTCCGAACTCGTCCCGACATGAGCAGCAGAGCGCCCGCCCGGCTCGAAACCGGACGGGCGCTCTGCGAGCCCTGAAGTCGAGTTCCCCTCCGCTTTGCCGTTGTCCGCAGCGGCGACGACTCAGGCGGCGTCTCCGGAGGTGCCGCATGCGCCGCAGGCGCATAACCCACCCCCGCAACTCGCACCGCCGCGGGTTCTCAGAGGTTGCCTGGCGAGGACAGCCCGTTCGCCGTGTATTGGTCATACATCAGAACGGGATCCCGCAGCCAGGCAGCCTCTGAGGTTCCGCCACACGCACCGCTACGCACAACGAGCCTGGAAAGAGCTCTAGTGCGAGATGGCCTTCTCGGCGCCTGCTCCGGTCAGGGAGCGGACCTCCATCTCGGCGTACTTGGCCTCGTTGACCTTCTCCTTGCCGAAGATCGTGCCGAGGTAGCCGAGCAGGAAGGACACCGGGATCGAGATCAGACCCGGGTTCTTCAGCGGGAACCAGGCGATGTCCAGCGACGGGAACATCGCGGATTCGCTGCCGGTGACCGCGGGCGAGAACACGATCAGCAGGATCGTGACCGCCAGACCGCCGTAGATGCTCCACAGCGCACCGGTGGTGTTGAACCGCTTCCAGAACAGCGAGTACAGCAGCGTCGGCAGGTTCGCCGAGGCCGCCACCGCGAAGGCCAGCGCCACCAGGAACGCGACGTTCTGGCCGTTGGCCGCGATGCCGCCGAGGATGGACACGACGCCGATCACCACCGCGGTGATCCGGGCTACCTTGACCTCCTGGTTCTTGTCGTCCACCTTGCCCTTCTTGAGCACGTTCGCGTAGATGTCGTGCGCGAACGAGGCGGACGCGGTGATCGTCAGACCGGCGACCACGGCCAGGATGGTGGCGAAGGCGACCGCGGCGATGAAGCCCAGCAGCAGCGGGCCGCCGATCTCCAGCGCCAGCAGCGGCGCGGCCGAGTTCACCCCGCCCGGGGCGTCCTTGATCGCCTCCGGCCCGACCAGCGCGCCGGCGCCGTAGCCCAGGACCAGCGTGAACAGGTAGAACAGGCCGATCAGCCAGATCGCCCAGACCACCGAGCGGCGGGCTTCCTTGGCGGTGGGCACGGTGTAGAAGCGCATCAGCACGTGCGGCAGACCGGCGGTGCCGAGCACCAGGGCGACGCCGAGCGAGACGAAGTCCAGCTTGCTGGTCTCGCTCGTGCCGTACTGCGCACCAGGGTCGAGCACGGACGGCCCGGCGACCTCGGCGGCGTGGCCGAGCAGACCGGACAGGTTGAAGCCGTACATGGCGAGCACCCAGACGGTCATCACGAGCGCGCCCGCGATCAGCAGCGCGGCCTTGATGATCTGCACCCAGGTGGTGCCCTTCATGCCGCCGACCAGCACGTACACGATCATCAGCGCACCGACCACGGCGATGACCAGGGCCTGACCGGACTTGCTGGTGATGCCCAGCAGCAGCGCCACCAGGCCACCGGCGCCCGCCATCTGGGCGAGCAGGTAGAAGAAGCTCACGGCGAGCGTGGACAGCGACGCGGCGGTGCGCACCGGACGTTCCTTCATCCGGAAGCTGAGCACGTCGCCCATCGTGTACTTGCCGGTGTTCCGCAGCAGCTCCGCGACCAGCAGCAGCGCCACCAGCCAGGCCACCAGGAAGCCGATCGAGTACAGGAAGCCGTCGTAGCCGTAGACCGCGATCGCCCCGGCGATGCCGAGGAAGGACGCGGCGGACAGGTAGTCACCGGCGATCGCGACGCCGTTCTGCGGGCCGGTGAAGGCCCGGCCGCCCGCGTAGTAGTCGGCGGCGGTCTTCGTGTTCCGGCTGGCGCGGAACACCACGACCATCGTGACGACGACGAACAGTCCGAAGATGCCGATGTTGAGCGCGCTGTTCTGCGCGGTCTCGTTCTGGGCCAGCGGGGACAGCGCGGCGATCACTTCTCCCGGCCTCCTTCGGTGTCGTCCGCAGCGGGTTCGCCCTTCTCGGCGTCATCCGCGGGGGCATCGCCCTTCTCGGCATCCGCCGTCGGCGCATCGCCCTTCTCGGCCTCATCCGCCGGGGCATCGCCCTTCTCGGCGTCCTCGGCCGGGGCATCGTCCTTCTTGGCGTCCCCCGTCGGGGCATCGCTCTTCTCGGTGTCCTCCACCGGGGCGTCGCCCTTGTCGGCGTCACCCTTCTCGGAGGACGCCGGGGCCGCACCGCCTTCGAGGGATTCGCGGATCTCCTCCGCGACCGGGTCGAGGTTGCGGTTGGCGTAGCGGACGTACCAGGTCGTGATGGCGAAGGTGGACACGAACTGCAGCAGGCCCAGCACGAGCCCGACGTTGATGTTGCCGACCAGCTTGATGCTCATGAAGCCGTGCGCGTAGTCGGCGAGCAGCACGTAAACCAGGTACCAGGCCAGGAACAGCGCCGAGACCGGGAAGACGAAGTTGCGCAGTTTGCGCCGCAAGGCGGTGAATTCGGGGCTGCTTTGCGCAGCTGCCCAGGTTTCGGCGTCGATACCGGACCCGGACCCGACTTGGTCCGTGGTGCTCACGGGGTCCCTCCCAGATGAAAAAGGCCCCGGCCCGGGGATGCCGGGACGCGAGCCTGAATCGCTTTCAAGGCGGGAACGCTACGTAGTTCGCCCACAACTGTGAAGCCCCGGAAGGAGTACACAAGCTAACGATCGAGTGAAGTTGATGAAGGCCAATCGCAGTCATGAAAATGCAACTCAACATGACGATTTCACCCGTTCGGACTATTGAATCCGAATGGTTCAGACATCTACTCACGTAAAGTGACGAAGGTTCTGCGCAAAATCCGACGAACGGACTAAACAATCCGAGGAGGCATCACGCTCAGCGCTGGTGTCGTCCCCGGGACTCGGGCTGGTCGGCGGGCTCCGCGACCGGCTTCTGGTCCACGAATCCGAGCCGGTCCGGCGCGTGCAGCCGCAGCATCACGCGCCCCACCCCGGCGGGCACCCGGGCCCTGGTCGCCCGGCTGACCACCACGGTGACCGCGAAGGCGACCGGCACGGTGATCAGCGCGGGCTGCCCGATCAGCGTCGCCCACCAGGTCTCCCCGCGGCCCACGAAGTACGCGAGCAGCGCAGCGATCAGCACCAGGCTGCCGCCGACCACCATGCCGCTGGCCGCGCCCGCCGCGGTGAGCCCGCGCCACCAGATCCCGAGCACCAGCACCGGGCAGAACGTCGAAGCGGCCATCGCGAACGCGAGCCCCACGCTGCGCGCGATGTCGTGGCTGTCCGCCAGCAGCGCCAGCACCGCGGGCACCAGGCAGGCCAGCACCGCCAGCAGCCGGAAGTCGAGCGAGCGCCCGCGCAGCACGTCGCGCGAGGACAGCACCCCGGCCAGGCTCACCACCAGCCCCGACGAGGTGGACAGGAACGCGGCGAACGCCCCGGCCGCGGTGATCGACGCGAGCAGCCCGCCCACCCAGCTGCTGCCCAGCATCTCGTTCGGCAACAGCAGGACCGCCGCATCGGTCTCGCCGGTGACCAGCAGCTGCGGCGCGTACATCCGGGACAGCAGCCCGAAGATCGTCGGGAACAGGTAGAAGGCCCCGAGCATCGCCACCACGTACAGCGTGGTGCGGCGGACCGCCGTGCCGTTCGGGTTCGTGTAGAAGCGGGCCAGCACGTGCGGCAGACCCATGGTGCCCAGGAACGTCGCGACGAGCACCGAATACGTCTCCAGCAGCCCGATCGCCCCGTCGCGCTCCGGCCGGAGCCAGGTCGCGTTGTCCGGTTCCGCGTCCGACACCACCGGCACCGACGCCCCGGCCGGGAAGCGCAGTTCGCTGCCCGCGGGCAAGGTGTGCTCCCCCGGCTGCAGGTAGAGCGTGCCGTCCTGGTCGGCCAGCCACACCGGTTCGCGGACCGTCAGCCGCACGTCGGTGTCGATGCGGACCGCGGTGTCGATCGGGAAGACCGGCGGCACCGGGGCGTCGAGCGCCTGCCGCTGCGCGCCGCCGAGGAACACGACGAACAGCGCGAAGGCGGGCACCGTGATCGCGAACAGCTTCACCCAGTACTGGAACGCCTGCACCAGCGTGACCGCGCGCAGCACCCCGGTGGCCACGGTGCCCAGCACGATCACCGCGACCACGAGAATCCCGGCCCAGTACGGGAAACCGACGATCGCGGCCAAGGTCATCCCGGCCGCTTGCAGCTGCGGCACCAGGTACAGCCAGCCGATCAGCACCACGAGCGCGGTGCACAACGAGCGCAGCCGCAGCGAATCCAGCCGCGCCTCCGCGAAGTCCGGCAGCGTGAAGGCTCCCGAGCGGCGCATCGGAGCGGCCACGAACAGCATCAGCGCCAGGTATCCGGCGGCGAAGCCGATCGGGTACCAGAGCGCGTCCACACCGTCCTTCAGCACCAGCCCGGCGACGCCCAGGAAGGAGGCCGCCGACAGGTACTCGCCGGAGATCGCCGCGGCGTTGTGCTCCTCGCGGACCTCCCGCCGCGCGGCGGAGAAGTCCGTCGTGGTGCGTGCCGACCGGGAGCCCCAGATCCCGATGGCGAAGGTCGCCGCGACGATCAGCGCGACGCCGATCAGGGACCAGGCGTTCGCGGCCATCGCACCGAAGTCGTCGCTCACGGGCGTCACTTCTCGACCATGTCGAGGAAATCGCGCTCGTGCCGCTCCGCCCGCCGGGTGCACAGGTAACCGATCAGCACCAGGAACGGGTAGATCAGCACGCCCAGCAGCAGCCACGGCAACCGGACGCCCAGCACCGCCAGATCGCCGATCGACGGCACCGCCCAGAACAGCACCGGGAGCCCGAACAGCACCGCGACCACGACGCCGGTCAGCACCAGCGCGCTGCGCAGCTGCGCCTTCACCAGGCTGGTGACCAGCACTTCTCCGACGCTGTTCTGCTCCTCCAGCTCCATGATGGTGCGCGCGACCTGGCGGGTCCGGCGGCGGTCGGCGAGCACCACGCGCTTGCGGCGCGGTCGGGGCGTGAACTCGCCGAGCCGGCCGCGGATGTCGAAGCCCTCGGGACTCATCCGGCCGAACCGCGGGTCACTGCTGGCCCCAGTTCTGTCGCGGCGCCCGGACCAGCCTGTCCTTGAGCTCGCGGGTGTGGCGCCTGCTGACCGGCAGCTCCTTGGGCTGGCCGCCGCCGAGCACCACCGAGTACCCGGACGAGGACATCCGCAGCTCGGTGACCAGTGACAACGACACCAGGAAGGAGCGGTGGATGCGCAGGAAACCGGCCTCGGCCCAGCGCTCCTCCAGCTGTGCCAGCGGGATTCGCACCAGGTGCGAGCCCTCGGTGGTGTGCAGGCGCGCGTAGTCGCCCTGCGCCTCGACCCACCGGACGTCCTTGCGCGGGATCATCCGCGTGGTGCCCGCCAGCTCGACCGGGATGACCTCTTCGTCGTCCGGCGCCGGGGCTTCCAGCGCGCGGGGACCCTTGGCCGCCTGCAGCTTGTTCTTCTCGATCGTGCGCAGCGCGCGATCGATCCGCTCGGCGTTCGCCGGTTTCATGATGTAGTCCAGCGCGCCGACCTCGAAGGCCTCGAGGGCGTTCTCCTCGTGCCCGGTGATGAACACCAGGGCGGGCGGGTTGCGGAACGCGGTGAGCACCCGCGCCAGCTCCATCCCGCTGAGGCCCGGCATCGACACGTCCGCGAACACGGCATCCACAATGGACTCGTCCGCGTCGCGCTGGCCGAACAGGTCGGGATCGTCGCTGCGGAGCAGGCGCAGCGCTTCGGCGGCGTCGGAGGCCGTCAGCACCCGTCCGACCCTGGGATTGCTGCCGAGCCGGTACTTCATCTCGTCCAGCCCGGCCATCTCGTCGTCAACGGCCAGAACGACGAGGCCTGCGGGGTTCTCTCGTGTACTCACTGCACGCCATATCCTGCCGTCGCATCCCCACTCGCCCCGAGTGAGTCCAGTCACGCCTTGCCAACAAAGCTAATTGCTAACGGAGCGCGGTGGTTCTCAGGGGGCTTACCACGAAATTCCCCCCTCGGCGCAACGGTTATTCGCCCGTTCAGCCCAGCAACTGCGGCTGAACGAGTGACAACCAAAGCAGGTACGTCGACGCAGAGCAACGGCCGCGATCACCGTCCGCACCAGCGCCGCCCGGGCACGCCGAGATCGACCGCAGTTTCGGTTCGGACTGCGGTCGATCACGTTCCGGGATCACCTTTCCAACGGGGCCCGTGACATCACCTCGTCGTTGAAAGCGGTGCAGCCGCGCGCCCACCCTCGGCGCTTGCACTGCCGCGGGCTCTCAGCGTTCGACTGGCGAGGACAGCCCGTTCGCCGTGCATCGGGCACACCCGAGAACGCCGATCCGGCGGTCCAGGCGGGCGCTGCGACTCCCGCAGGGTGGCCACCACCCGCACCGCCACGCAGGACAAGCGCGGAAAACCGTGCTCAGAGCCCGAAGCGGTTCCACATCGCCCGGTGCTCCAGGGCCTCCACAGTGGACAGCACCGCGTCCGCGGGGGAGCCGCCGAGGCGGACCGACGAGGACATGCCGAGCCGGGCCAGCAGCGGCTTGCGCTGCTCGACGATGTGCAGGTGGGCGTCCGGGAACTTCTCCTTGACGATCTCCCGCAGCGAACCCACGCCGTCCACCAGACCGAGCTCCGCGGCCTTCGCGCCGGTCCACACCTCGCCGGAGAACAAGTCGTCGTCGCTGCTCTGCAGCTTGCTGCCGCGGCGCTTGCGCACCCAGTCCCGGAACTGCTCGTGCAGCTCGCCCTGCAGGCCGCGCAGCCACTGCACGTCCTCCTCCTTCTCCGGGCGGAACGGGTCCAGCCGCACCTTGTGCTCGCCCGCGGTGTACACCCGGCGCTCCACGCCCAGCTTCTCGATCAGCCCGGTGAGCCCGAAGCTCGCGCTGACCACGCCGACGGATCCCACGATCGACGTCGGGTGCGCGTAGATCTCGTCGGCCGCGCAGGCCAGCCAGTACCCGCCGGAGGCCGCGACGTCCTCGCAGTAGGCCAGCACCGGCACGTCCTTCTCCGCGGCAAGTTCCCGGATCCGGTCCGCCACCAGCGCCGACTGGGTCGGCGCGCCGCCCGGCGAGTTGACCGCCAGGACCACCCCGGCGAGCCGGTCGTGGCCGAACGCGCGGGTCAGCGCGGACTCCGCGGTCTGGGTCGAGATCGTCGGCCGGCTCATCGGCGACGGGGTCGAGGTGATGACGCCGTGCAGCTTCACGACCGCCACCACCGGCCCGCGCTCCGCTCGCTCGGCGAGCTTGCCGGGCAGCTTCGCGGACAACTTGCCGGACAACAGGTCGGTGAACTTCTGCGGCGCCTTCTCGCTCATACCCCGACGTTACCGGCTCACCGCGGGCCCGGCCGCCAACCCGATGCCCGTTTCGTCGTAAGCCGGCGGCGGCAGCGGACGCACGCCCGGCGCGAACTTCGGCACCCGCATGATGACCTTCATGCCCGCGCCCTGCTCGGTCTCCACCACCAGGCCGTAGTCGTTGCCGAAGGTCGCCCGCATCCGGTTGTTGATGTTGCCGAGCCCGACGTGCGCGCCGGTCAGGTGCGCGTTGGCCAGCTCCGCGTCGAGCCGCTCCGGGTCCATCCCGATGCCGTCGTCGTCCACGCTGATCAGCGCCTCGGTCCCGTTGTCCTCGGCGGTCACCGACACGGTGCCGCCGCCCGGCTTGTTCGCCAGGCCGTGCCGGACGGCGTTCTCCACCAGCGGTTGCAGCGCCAGGAACGGCACCACCACCGGCAGCACCTCCGGGGCGATCTTGAGCTGGATCTTGAGCCGGTCGGGGCCGAACCGGGCGCTCTCCAGGATCAGGTAGCGGTCGATGTTGCGGATCTCGTCGGCCAGCGTGGTGTAGAGCCCGCTGGTGCGGAACGAGTAGCGGGTGAAGTCGGCGAACTCCTGCAGCAGGTCCCGCGCGTGCTCCGGGTCGGTGCGGATCAGCGAGCCGATGGTGTTCAGCGCGTTGTAGATGAAGTGCGGCGAGATCTGCGCCCGCAGCGCGCGCACCTCGGCCTGCGCCAGCCGCTCCTTGGACTCCTGCAGCTCCGCGAGCTCCAGCTGGGTGGACACGTGGTTGGCGACCTCGGCAGCGGCCCGCAGCAGGCGCTTGCGGTCGCCACCGGCGATCACCGCCAGCGCACCGCGGGTCTCGTCCTCCACCTCCAGCGGCACCACGACGGCGTGCCGCATCGGGCACGGCCGGTGCTCGCAGGTCACGTCGCCGTGGTCGAGGAACTCGCGCTTGCCGGTGCGAAGCACCTGCTCGATCTTGGTGCGCAGGTCGGCGTAGTGGTGGTTGGCCTCGCCGTCCCAGCTCAGCAGCGTGCCGTCGGCGTCCACGATGCCCACCGCCACGCACGCCAGCAGCTCGCGCAGGTGCGGCGCGGCCTTGTCCGCCGACGCCGGCGTCAGCCCGGCGCGCAGGTGCGGAGCCGCGCTCGTCACGCGGTGCAACGCCGCCAGCGTCGCGTCCTCCACCGAGGTGCTCACCCGACGCGCCCGGCACAGCAGGACGAACATGCCGAGCACGGCGAGCGCCGCGAGCGTGGTCAGCACCGTCCGCTCAGTCAACAACTCCGCCACAACATCAATCTGCCCGATGCGCACACTAGGAATCAAGACGGCTACGCTCAGTGCGCGCTTTCCATCGGTAAGCGGTACCTCACTCTTCCGTTCAGCGGTATGGACCAGTTCCACCTGCGGCTATTCAGCTGTGCACAACCACCGAATTCATCCACAACCTGTGGACAACTACTTCAGCAGCCTGGAGAACCGGCGATCCGCCAGTGGTTTGCCACCCGTCTGGCAGGTCGGGCAGTACTGCATCGACCGATCCGCGTAGGACACCTCGCGGACGAGGTCACCGCACACCGGGCAGGGCAAGCCGGTCCGCGCGTGCACCCGCAACCCCGAGCGCTTCTCCGCCTTCAACCGCGCGGCGTCCTGGCCCAGCGAGCGCTGCACCGCGTCCTTCAAGATCTCCTGCGTGCTCTCGTGCAGGCGCGCCACCGCATCGGCGTCGAGCTTGCCCGAAGTGGCGAAGGGCGAGAGCTTCGCGGCGTGCAGGATCTCGTCGGAGTAGGCGTTGCCGATCCCGGCCAGCGCGGACTGATCGGTGAGCAGCGTCTTGATCCGCTCGGTGCGCCCGGACAGGATCGCGGCCAGCCCGTCGGCGTCCAGCTCCAGCGCGTCCGGGCCGAGCTTCGCGATCCCCGGCACCTCGGCCGGATCGGCGACCACCCACACGGCCAGCTTCTTCTGGGTGCCCGCCTCGGTCAGGTCGAACCCGACCCCGCCGAGGTGCACGCGCAACGCGATCGGCCCGCGACCGGGCTTCGGCGGTGCGGGCGAGAGCTTGTCCGACCAGCGCAGCCAGCCCGCCCGCGCGAGGTGGCAGACCAGGTGCAGCCCGTCGCAGTCCAGGTCCAGGTACTTGCCGTGGCGCGCGGCCCCGGTCACGGTGCGGCCGTGCAGCTCGGTCCACGGCGGACTGGCCGTCTTCAGCACGCTCATCGACGCGACGTCGACCCGGACCACGCTCCGACCCACGGCGTTGTCGCGCAGGTGCTGCGCCAACGCTTCGATCTCAGGAAGTTCCGGCACGACACCAGTGTGCGGTCTCCGTGAGCGTTCCGGGGGCTGCGGCACCCCGAAGCGCTCACCCGGCGATCACTCCACCGGCTGCAGGCTGCCGTTCATGTCGGGTTCGGCGTACAGCTCGATGTGGCGGGCCACCTCGGAGACCTCCTTGCGGACGTCGTAGAAGCCGCGCACCACGCCCACCCAGGTCTCCGGCGGGTTCTCCTCGTGATCGCCCGGCGTGGCGGCGGTGACCGTCCACGGCCGGTGCAGCACCCAGCGGACCGGGAAGAACAGCACCGCCACGATCAGCAGCAGGATCAGCCACGACGGCACGTACACCTCGTCGGGCGTCCAGATCACGAACAGCACGACCAGGAACAGCAGCACCCCGCCCATCACCACGCCGGGACCGGCACCGCCGTTGACGTCGTGCTCGAACTCCTCCGCCGCGATCGGATTGGACCACTCCAGGTTCGCCTTGATGGTCCACTCGCGGCCGTCGGAGCCCCGCACCACCCGGTTCATCGTCGCCTCCCCGCCCACCCGGGCTGGTCGCCTCACCAAACATCGCTTCGCCACTGGAACCCCGGCGCTAACCGAGCGTGAAGCAACGGTACCGCGCGCGTCATGGGCCCGACGGGTGATAGTCGTTCCCGAACGGGCCCATTGTCGATCATGTCCGACGCCCGGGCCAACCCCGCGGCAGCACGTCAAGCGCGGCGCAAGCACCTCCGCGACCGCGCGACCGGCAGATCCGACGCCTGGTGATACGCCTCACGCAGCCCGCGCCGCGCCCGGTGCGCCAGCACGGCGGTCGCGTTCGGCGTCAGGCCGAGCTGCCGCGCGATGCTGGCCGGCCGGTGCCCCTCCACCTCGGTGCGCCACAGGACCTCCCGCCACCGCGCGGGAAGCCGCAGGAACGCCCTGGCCAGCAACTCGCCCTCCGCCTGGGCCACCTGGTGATCGCCCTGCCGCGGCACGTGCTCGCCCAGCTCGTCGGAGTTCATCGGCTCGTCCCGCCGCGCGGCCGCCCACTCCGCGAGCACCCGCCGAACCGCCGTGAACAGGTACGTCCTGATCGCGTCCCGAGGACCGCGCCCGGCGCGAACCGCGCGCAGCACGCGCAAGAAGACCTCCGCCACCACGTCGTCGACGTCGATCCCCGGCCGCTGCATGCTCAGCGCGAACCGCCGCACCATGGGCGCGTGCCTGCGGTACAGCTCCCCGAAAGCGGAATCGTCGCCCGCCCGCAACCGCGCCAGCAGCGCCCCGTCCTCCGACGACAGCACCGCAGCTTCGCTCAGCCCCAACGTTCCTCCCCCAGCCCAGCCGACCGGCGAACCCCTCCGCACCGGCCGGAATCGCCACCGCCGACGCCCCGGACGGCGGCGGCACCAGGAGGTCGCGGTGGATCTCGGCGAAACCCGCGAAACGATCGGCCGCCAGCAGCGCGCTGCGCGCCGGTGGAACTCCCCCAGATGACGCCGGGCGCCGGTCACCACCGACCGCGCCGGGCACGTCACCATCAGACTGTCGTCGGCCGCGCCGAAGACCGCAACCTCCGCCGCCACCCACACGCGTGGCCCCGCGTCCTCCCGGACGAGCTCGCCCGCCGCTGCCGGAGCGCCTCCGGCCGACACCCGACCCGAACGGAATAACGCCAGGTCAGGGCGGTCGGACGCGGATCTCCGCCGAGCGTCGAACCCATCCGCGCGACGCCCGTTCTGATCAATTGGGACCCCCCGGTGAACATGCTCGGAAGCATGGGCTAGAGTAGTCACCAACAGCCCACCGGGGCGATGAAGATGCGGATGTAGCGCAGCTGGTAGCGCATCACCTTGCCAAGGTGAGGGTCGCGGGTTCGAGTCCCGTCATCCGCTCAGAGCTGGGAGCCGTGTGCCAAACTTTCGTTTTGGCTGCGGCTCCTCGCCATTTTGTTGGGGGGTTCGAACCCCCCAAGCCCCCCACGGTGCGGGGGTTGGGTTTCGCGTGCTCCTTACCTTGAGTGGTGTGCTCGGCCTGGGTTGTGGACCAGCGGTTCGGCGCTGACCTCGGTGGGGTCGCCGGGTCCTGGCATCGGTGGGTTGTTTGTGGGTTGCTTCTTCGTTGGTGACCTGGTTCTGGTCGTGTCGCTCGGTTTCTGGGGCTTGGCAGCTTGACGGCTGGGGTTCGGGTCTTGCCGGGTGTCGTCTTCGTGTTGGTTTGGGTTGTTTGGTGGGTTTGGGTTTGGGTTGATCTTCTTTTTGGTTTTGGGTTCGCTCGAAATTGGGAATTTTCCTGACTCTCGGGTTGTGCGGGGTGCGCGGGTTGGTGGGGTGTGATCTTCTCGTTGGCGCCTTGTTCTCGGTTTTTGGAGGGTTTTTCATGCGTCGGGTTGTTGTTGGTCTGCTGGCCTTCGGAGTTCTCGGAAGCATCGGAGGCGGGGTCGCCAATGCCGTTGGCGAGCCCTACCAGCAGCCGAATTCCTCGGAATCCTGGGGCTGGCAGATCAACGGGCAGAAGTTCAGCTCCTGGCAGGACGGGTCGAGCTCCACCACCTCCAGCACCACCTCTTCGACGACTTCCACCACCACCACTACCAGCACTTCCGCCCGATCCGGCGACGGCGGGCAGGGCGGCAGCGCGCAGGGCGGCTCGTCCCACAGCTACGTCCAGGGCGACGGCTGGGCGTACAGCTACGCGCAGGGCGAGAACGCTCAGGGCGCAAACGGTTGAGTTCGGGGATGTGCCGCGCTCGGTGGCGGGCGCGGCACATCCCATTTCGCGCGCATGTTCGTGCGCCGATTTTCAGAACGGGGATCACCGCAACAGCCGACGATCCCCGTTCCCCATTCAGCGCGCGCAGGATTAATTCGCGAATGCTGAACCGGATTTGAATTAATTCCGCGTTGCTCCGGCCGGTCGCCGTCGCCGGATCGGCCCCGCCGGGCGGTTCCGGGCGGTGCGCCCTGCCGATAAGCTCCCTCCTCGAAGCACGGGCCGCCGTGCGCGGGAGGAGCTGCATGTCCGGTGCCACTCGTTCGCGGGTGCGGCGGTTGTCGGGCGTCGGGTTGTGCGTGCTCGCCGTCGGCATCGGGCTCGCCGCGGCCGGCTGGATCATGCCCTCGCCCACCGCCTCCGGCTACACGAGCGTGCCGAACACGTGCGAGTCGGTCTCGCCGCATTCGCTGGAGCAGGCGTTCCAGCCGCGGCAGACCGAGGTCTACGAGCAGCGGCACGGCATCGACGGCGGCAGGCACAGCTCGAAGTGCCAGTGGCGCACCGAAGGACCGGTGCACGCCGAGCGGAAGACCCGGCTGCACGTCGAGATGGCGATCGAGTTCGACCGCGAAGCACGCCCGGACACCGCCTACGTCGACCAGTTCCTCGACTACCTGGAACTGGAACCGGGCGCGGCCGAAGTGCCGGACCTGGACGCCCGCGCGGTCGTGATCCGCAGCCCGCGCGACGTCCAGCTCGTCGCGGCCAAGGCCAACATGACGATCGCGGTCCGCTACAGCGCTGCGGCGCCGACCGCGGAACTCGAACCGGTCGCCCGCCAGGTCGTCGAGGAGCTGCTGGTCGTCGCGGGCTGAGATCGGTGGAGTTCTTCTCCGGGTTGCGATGATTCTGCGCCGTGGGCGGAGTCCATGGGGTGGCAGTTTCGACATCGCGGAGGAACGGACATGACCGCAGGGCTCTGGGAGCTGGTCCACGAGGAGCGCGAAGCGCTGGCGGCTGATCTATCGGGGCTTTCCGAGGAGCAGTGGTCGACGCCGTCGCTCTGCGAAGGGCTGACCGTGCGGGAGGTGCTCGCGCACATCACCGCGGCCGCGAGCTTGAACCCCGTGCAGTGGCTGGCGGGCGTGATCCGCTGCCGCTTCGACTTCGACAAGCAGGTGGCCATGCGGTTGGCCGAGCACCTGGGCGCGGACGGCGCCGAGACGCTCGACCGGTTCCGCCGCGTCATCACGAGCCGGACGAAGCCACCGCTGCCGGTGGTGGCGATGCTCGGCGAGGTGATCGTGCACGGCGAGGACGTCCGCCGGCCGCTGGGCATCCGCCGCGACTACCCGATCAGCACGCTCACGCAGCTGGCCGAGTACTACCGCAGCTCCGACCTCGTCGTCCCGGCGAAGGGCCGCATCGGTGGTCTGCGGCTCGCCGCGAACGACGGGCCGTTCGAGACCGGCGCCGGGCAGCCCGCGTCCGGGACCACCCTGGCGCTGATCATGGCGATGGTCGGCCGCACGGCGTACTGCGACGACCTCGAGGGCGACGGCGTCGCAGTCCTCCGCTCCCGCTGAGCGGTCGATCCGGATCCTTCGGGCCGCAGCCGCGAGGTGTCGCGACAACGGCATGAGCTGTCGCAAGCGCGCAGCGCTCAACCCACCCTCGCAACCGGCACCGCCGCGGGTTCTGAGCGGTTTCCTGGCGAGGACGGCCCCTCCGCCGTGTAGTCGGACGTACATCAGGAGGGGCACCCGCAGCTCCAGGGAACCGCTCAGGTTCCGCCACGCAGAACGAGCAGGTTTCCGTCAGCCCTGGGCGGTCACTCCGGTGCCGATCGGGCAGGAGACCCCGGTGCCGCCGAGGCCGCAGTAGCCGTTCGGGTTCTTGGCGTCGCTCAGGTACTGCTGGTGGTAGGTCTCCGCGTAGTAGAAGGCCTCCAGCGGGGCGATCTCGGTGGTGATCTCGCCTCGGTTCGCGGCGCTGAGGGCCTGCTGGAACACCTCGCGGCTGGCCTCGGCCTCGGCCCGCTGGGCGTCGTCGGTGAGGTAGATCGCCGAGCGGTACTGGGTGCCGATGTCGTTGCCCTGGCGCATGCCCTGGGTCGGGTCGTGGTTCTCCCAGAACACCTTCAGGACCTGGGCGTAGCTGATCACCTTCGGGTCGAAGACGACCAGCACCACCTCGGTGTGCCCGGTGCGGCCGGAGCAGACCTCGTCGTAGGTCGGGTTCGGGGTGTAGCCGCCCGCGTAGCCGACCGCGGTGGTCCACACCCCTTCGGTGCGCCAGAAGACGCGTTCCGCGCCCCAGAAGCAGCCCATGCCCACGACCGCCGTGGCGTAGCCGTCCGGGAACGGCGGAACGATCCGGCGATCGGGGTGCACCGCGTGGAACTCCGCGACCGGCAGCGGGGTGTCCCGCCCGGGCAGGGCAGCCGCCCGGTCGATCAGGCTCGTCTTGTCACCGAAAAGCGCCATGTTCCCGAGGGTACGCCTCGATCAGCGGCGATCCTGGTGCTTGGGATGCGGACGGGTCTCCTCGTCCGGGCTCGGCGGGGGCTCCGGGCGGGCGTGCCGGCCGGTCCCCGCGCGCCGAGCCGGTGGGCGCGGTCGGCCCGGCGGCGTCTGCCGGGGTTCCACGTCGCCGACCAGGCGCTTGGCCAGCGCGGAGTCCTCCTGGAGCGGGGCCGCCCGGCGGCGCGGTGGGGCGTCGATCGGACGCTGCGGGCGCGGGTACGGGCGGCCCGGTGCCGCGCCGTTGCGGGGTTCGGAAGTGCCCTGGTGGCCGTTCGGCGGCAAGTCCGCTGGTGGGCGGGCGATGCCGGTCGGCATGGAGCCGCGGTCCTGCGGTGCGCCGTTGCGCGACTCCAGCGGGCGGACCGGCCCGTCCGCCCGGTTCGGCAGGGATTCCGCGCGCCTCCGGCGGCCGACGCCGATGTCCGGGCGCGGCGGCACGGCGGGCTGCTCGGCAGGCTTCACCTCGCCGACGGGCCTGACCCGGCGCGGCTGGTCGGCGCCCTCCGCCCTCCGGCGCGGGCGGTCGGCTTCCGGCACCGGCGTACCGCGGGGAGGCGTCGGCGGACGAGGTCGGTCGTCCTGCGCTGCCGTGCCGCGAGGCGGTGTCGGCGGGCGGTCGTCCTGCGCCGGCGTGCCGCGGGGCGGGGTGGCCGCGCGGCGACGGCCCGGGCGGCCGACCGCGGTCACCTTCGTCGTCGCCTCCGGGGCCGGTTTCGGCTCGGGCTCGTCGTCCGCTTCGGGTTCCTCGGGCTCCTCGACGTCGACCGGATCGTCCTTCTTCTTCGGGGCCGGGGTGAGGTAGTGCCGCAGCTTCATCGTCGGGTCCTCGATGAACTTCCACGACAGCGTGCCGATCACGTACGCCAGCGGTGCCGCGCAGATCAGCATCAGCCACTGGTTGCGGACGCCCGCCATGGCCAGCAGCTGCTGGATCGGGAATCCCCACACGTACACGCCGTAGCTGCCGTTGACCCACACCCCGGGGACGGTCAGCCGGGCGGGCCAGTAGTGCCCGGCCAGCACCACCGCGTAGCTGACCACGAACACCATCAGGAAGGAGCCGGCGATGCTGTTGGGCATCAGCGCCAGCACCACCAGCCCGGCGCCCGCGGCCAGCGGCGAGAGCGGGATCCGGTAGAGGTTCAGCACCACGCCGAAGGCGAACGCGACCAGGAACGCCACCAGCGACTCGACCGGGACGCTGAGCAGCGAACCGGCCGACTCCGCACCGGGGATCTGGTCCAGGTGCCGGTCCCAGATGACCAGCGCGACCAGCGCGACCACCGTGATCCAGCGGTACTTGTCCTTGCCCGCGCCGACCACGAGCAGCAGGAACAGGCCCGCGTAGGCGAGCAGCTCCATCGGCAGCGTCCACAGCGAACCGTTCACCGCGTCGGGCCACGGGTTGTCCGTGAACACCCCGGGCAGCTCGTGCTTGAGGGTGAGCATTCCGGCGTTGTTGACGATGTAGCCCCAGGTGCCGTGCGCGGCGAAGTAGTCACCCGCGGACAGGGTGGTGACCAGCGGGCCGATGACCAGCGCCATGGCCAACGTCACGGTCAGCATCGGCGGCCACAGCCGCAGGACGCGCTTCGCCGCGAACCTGCCGAGATGCGGGTCGCGGAGCCAACTCTCCGTGATCTGGAAGCCGCTCATCGCGAAGAAGCCCATCAGGACGCCGTCGTCGGGCCGCAGCGCCCAGTCCTTCGAGAACAGCACTCCCTCGCCGGCCAGCGGTGAGCTGTGACCGTAGATGACCAGCACCGCACCGATCATCCGGATCCAGGCGAAGCCGTGGTGCGGTTCGGCGAACAACTCCGGACGGGTGTGCACGACCCGCGCATCACCCACCCAGATCACCCCATCAAGTCAATGCCCCCGCCAGAGAGGTCAACGCTGCGTAGCCTAGCTGGGGGCGCGGCGGTTGGGGACCCATTACCTCGTAGCCGCCCGGCACGACCAGACCGGGGGCCGGATCGTTATCCGGCCGGTGCCCCGCAGCCCACCGACCGGGTGCCAGAATGGCGATCGATCGCATGTGGGGGCGTTCGCTGTTCAATCCGGAAAGGGCGCATCGGTGACCTGGCAAGACGAGTTGCAGAATCTCGACGCCGAACTCGCGGCGGGTCGGATTTCCGCCGAGGAGTATCGCCAGCGGCGGGACGCCGTGCTCGGTCGCGCTCAAGGCGGGCAGAACGGACCTGCTTCCGGCGGATTCCCGCAGCAGCAGCCCGGCACTCCGTCGGGTGGTCTGCCGCAGCAGCCCGGCACTCCGGCCGGAGGTACTCCGCAGCAGCAGGGCAGCCCGTTCCCGCCCGCCTTCAGCTGGGGAGACGCCGCTGCGCAGGGGGCGCAGCAGCAGGCCCAGCCGCAGCAGCAGGTCTCGGGTGATGCCACGCAGGTCGTGCCGAACCCGGTCGCTCCGCAGCCGCCGCAGAACGACTCCGAGAGCACCCAGGTCGTCAACCTCAACCAGCAGCAACAGCAGTGGCCGGCGCAGCAGCCGCCACCGCAGCAGCCGCAGTGGGGCCCGCAGCAGGGCTGGGGCCCGGTGGAGAGCACCGGCACCCCGTGGGGCGACGACCTGCCCGGCGGGCAGCCGGAGCACGGCGACGCGGCCTGGATGCGGCAGGGCCCCGAGGTCTTCGACAGCGCGGGCAAGTCCGGCAAGGGCAAGCTCATCGCCGGGCTGTCCATCGGCGGTGTGCTGGTGGTCGGCCTGATCGTCGCGCTGATCTTCTTCTTCACCAGCGGCAACGACAGCCCGGGCGAGGTCATCGAGGCCGAGCCGACCGTGCAGACCCCGCCGCCGCCGACGACCAAGGAACTGCCCGAGCCGCCCGCGGCCAACCCGAACCCGCCCGCCAACCCGCAGGACGTGCTGGTCGGCGTGGAGGGCCCGGCGCACCCGTGGAACGGTCCGCTGGACCTGCCCGCGCTGCAGGGCCACAAGGCCGGCGTGCTGCAGCCGCAGGCCGTGCTGGACACCGCGATCCAGAACGGCCTGACCGACGGCTGGTTCACCAAGACCGACGGCCCGCCGCAGGTCACGCTGCTCGCGCTGCGCATGCCGAGCCCGGACGCGGCCTCCACCGTGGTGCAGAAGTACCTCGACGCCCAGCAGGGCCTGGCCGTCGAGGAGGACCTGTCGTACAAGGGCGTGGAGGTCGTCTCCACCGGCAGCACCTTCCGCACCGCCTACGTGTCGCACGGCTGGGTGGTCATCATCGACTCCAGCGGTGAGCAGGCCGAGCAGAAGTTCAAGGACGTGCTCTCGCAGCAGCTCGCCAAGACCCCGCCGACCGTCCGCGACTGACGACCGACGCGAAACGGCCCGTCCACCTCGAAACCGAGGAGGACGGGCCGTTTCGCTTCGGTCAGGCTTCGTAGTCGGCGGTCTTGAGGAGCTCTCGCAGCGTGGCGCGGGAGACGTCCGGGCCGAACTGGGCGGCGATACCGGACTTCCCGGCCTCCGCCAGGCGCTGCCAGGTCTCGTCGTCGCTGAGCAGGCGGATCACCTCGGCGGCCAGGCCCGGCGCGTCGTCGGCGACCAGTACCTCCTTGCCGTGCTCCAGGTGCATGCCCTCGACCGCCACCGTCGTGCCGACCACCGGCACCCCGAGGCTGAGGCTCTCGCCGACCTTGCCCTTGACGCCCGCGCCGAACCGCAGCGGCGCCAGGGTCACGCGGCTGCGCGCGTAGTGCGGCTCCAGCTCCGCGACCCAGCCGTGCACCTCGACGCCCGGCCCGGCCAGCGCGCGGACCTCGTCGGTCGGGTTGCTGCCGATCACGTGCAGCACCGCCTCCGGGCACTTCTCGCGCACCAGCGGCATGATCTCGCGGGCCGCCCAGCGCGCCGCGTCGACGTTCGGCGGGTGGTCGAAGCTGCCCACGAACACGACGTCCTTGCGGCCGTCGGGCTGCGCCGGGCTCCAGTCCACCTCGTGCACGTTGGACAGCACGCGGACGTCGGCTTCGGGGACGAGCTCGCCCAGCAGCGCCCGCTCCGCTTCCGAGACCACCAGCGTGACGTCGCACGCCCTGGCCAGGCCGAGCTCCATCTGCCGGGACGCGAAGGCCTTGCGGCGCAGGGCCTCGGCCTTGTCCGCGTCGCCCTGCCGCTCGGCGACCTCGGCCTGCCGCTCCAGCCGGAGGAAGTGCACGTCGACGGTGTCGTAGGCGATCACCGCCTGCGGCGCGCAGGTGCGCAGCTCCTCCACCAGGCTCCAGGCGACCTGCGGGCGCGACAGCAGCGCCAGCGAGATCTCCGAACCGGCCTCGTGCAGGAACGCCTGCTGCAGCTCCGGTGCGGGCAGGACGGTGACGCCGAGCTGCTGCAGCTCCGTGGTGTAGGGCTCCAGGTGCGCGTGGTTGGCCGGGAAGAACACCACCCGGCAGCCGAGCTCGACGAACTGCTCCAGCACGCGGCGGATCCGCACCGAGCCGGAGTCGAAGTCCGGCCGCGGCACCTGGTGGTCCTTGACCAGCACGATCGGCCCGTGGTGGCCGCGGGTGCCGCGGTGGCGGGCCAGCCAGAGGTTGCGCGGCGAGGCTTCCGGCAGGTGCTCGGCGGCGAGCGTGTCCGCCCACTTCGCCACGAAGGCCTTGCGGTTGATCTCCTGGTGCTTCTTCACCCCGGTGCTGAGATCGGTGCCGTTGGACACGCCCTCGTGGTGCACCACGACGGCCTTCGGCTGCACCACGGTCCGGTAGCCGGCCGCGCGCACCGCGAACGCCAGGTCGGTGTCCTCGTAGTAGGCGGGCGCGTAGCGGGTGTCGAAGCCACCGACCTCCCGGAACACGTCGTTGCGGACCAGGATCGCGGCCCCGGAGCAGTAGTCGACGTCGCGGACCACGTTGAACTCGGCGCCACCGGGATCGGTGTTGCGGCCGTAGTTCCAGCCGTTGCCGTCGGCCCACACGATGCCGCCGGCCTCCTGCAGCCTGCCGTCCGGGTACACCAGCTTGGCGCCGACCAGTCCGATGCGGTCGTCGGAGCGCATCGTGTCCATCAGGACGTCGAGCCAGGACTCGGTGACCTCGGCGTCGTTGTTCAGGAAGAACAGGTACTCGCCGCGGGCGTGCTCGGCACCGAGGTTGCAGGCGCCGATGAACCCGAGGTTGCGCTCGGCGCGCACCAGCCGCACGCCTTCGCAGGCGGCGAGCTTCTCGGCGCTGTCGTCCGGTGAGGCGTCGTCGACGACGATCACCTCGAACGGCACGGAGACCACGTGCCCGCCAAGGAACCGCAGGCACTGCCGGGTGTAGGGCCACTTGCCGTGCACCGGCACGATCACGCTGACCAGCGGCTGGTCGCTGCGCGGCACCGGCAGCGGGCCGGTCTCGACGACCTCCTCGGCCTGCACGACGCCCGGCTTGCGGCCGAGGACGATCTCGTAGGCGTCGCGGCGCGCGGTCCCGCGCGGCGCCACCCGCTCCACGACCTTGCGGTACTTCGTCACCGCGCGCTGCACCAGCGCGGAGTTCTGCGCCGCCAGCTCGGCGTTCGCCTCGCTGAGCTCCGCCGCCTGCCGCTCGGCGTCCGCTACGCGTCCTTCGAGCCGCGCGACGGTGTCGCGCAACCACTCGATGCGCGCCGCGTCGCGCTCCGCGCTCTCGCGGCGCTCGCGCAGCTCGCCGCCGAGCCGGTCGAGCTCCGCTCGCAGCTTCGCCTGCTCGCGGACTCCTTGGTCGGCGCGCTGCTCCTCGCTCTTGCGCAGCTCTTCGAGCCGCCCGATCACGCTCTTGAGCTCTTCGGCCTCGTCCCGGCTGCGCTGGTAGAGGTCGTTGAGCTTGGCGACGTCGGCGACCGCGGCGTCGCGCTGCTCGATGATCGGCGCGACGTCTCCGCTGCGGCGGGCGAGGGTGAGCTGGGCGTCGGTGAGCAGGGCGGCGGCGGGCAGCTTCGGCAGGTGCTTGTCGGAGGCGATGCCGAGCAGGTAGGTGTGCGGCACGCCCTGCCGGAGGGTCCAGCCGTCCTCGCCCGGGTCGATGGTCTGCAGCCGGACGCCTTCGATCGCGGTGTCCGGGTCGCCGGGATCGGCGGGGGTGAGCAGCGAGCCGACCGTCACGTTCTGCTTGAGCACCGCCACGTGCCGGAACGCGCCCTCCAGCAGGGATTCGTACTCGTCGGCGGTGAGTTCCTTGACGTGGTACGGGTTGTCGTTGCCGTGCTCGTGCGAGTAGACCGCCGTGTCCGGGGTGCTGCTGAAGAACAGCCCGCCCTGGGCCAGCCGCGACTTGACCAGCCGCAGCACGGCGCCGTGGTCCTCGACGTGCTCTATGGCCTCGAAGCAGACGATCACGTCGAAGGGCGCGGCGTCGGCGAGCAGGTCGGGATCGGTGATCGAGCCGAGCTGGAAGGTGACGTCGCCGCTGCCGTACTTGCGCTTGGCGTGCTCGACGGTGTCGGGGTCGATGTCCACGCCCACGACCTCGGCGCCCTCGGCGGCCAGCAGCGCGGCGCCGTAGCCCTCTCCGCAGGCCAGGTCGAGCACCCGCTTGCCGCGCACGAACCGGGCTGCCATCGCGTAGCGGTGGTAGTGCTCGTAGATGACTTGGACGTCATCGGTCCACGGCACGCACCGCTCGCCGGTCCACTCGATCAGCCGCTCGTCCTTCGGGTCCCTCGCCACGTACCGCAGGTTATCGCCCGGATCTCGCTCCCGTGCCGATACGTCCGAACCCGCTGCACGACGCCGCGCCCGGGCGACGGTGGTCAGCGGGGCGGGGGCTCGTCGATCCAGCGGAACCAGGCTTCGCCGTCCTGGACGTGGAGGATGAACTCCGCCACCGGGCCGCGCGGGGAGACCAGCGTCAGGGCCTCGTTGATGCGGTCGTAGATCTGCTCCCAGGCCGCCCAGTCGTCGTCGGACTCCGCGAGTTCGAGTTCGGCGGCGAACACGGGCTCGAACTCGGCGAACGCCGGTTGCGGCCGGAACGGTCCGGACAGCCACGGGAAGTCCGCGTCGGTGACCTCGATCTCGCCGACCAGCTCTTCGCCGCGGTGCAGCCGCCACGTCTCTCCCGGGAACACGGACCGGACCGTACGCGGCGGCACCGACGGGCTCAGATGAAAAACCTCTCATCCGGCTTTCATGCCGGGTCGCGGGAACGGAGGTCAGAGTGGACGTCATGAGGTCGGTTCCCAAGGCGGTCCTGCTGCTCGCGGCGATGGCGTTGCCCATCGCCGCGGTGCTGGTGAGCTTCGCGCTCACCGACGGACCGCGCGTTCCCCAAGTTCCCGCCACCGTGCAGATCGGCAGCTCGCCCGGACCCGACCCCACCACGGCGTCGCCCGCCCCGACGACGGAGATCCCGCCGCCCGCGCCCGGCGACGACGACGATGACGACGACGATGACGACGACTGAGCCCGCGCCGACGCGGTCGCTCCCCAAGCTCCCCACCCGCCGGGGCACGCGCATCCCGGCGCGCGCGCAGATCATGGGCTGGCTGCTGCTGGTGCTGGTCGTGGTGCTGCTGGCGGTGGTGCTGATCGTGCGCTCGTTCCTGCACAACGACGTCAACGACCAGATCGCGGAGTCGCTGGAGCAGGAGGCGCACGAGTTCTCCACGTTCGCCGCCACCGGGCGCGACCCGAACACCGGCCAGCTGATAAGCGCCCCCGACGCGCTCTTCGACTCCTACCTGCGCCGCCAGTACCCGGATCCCGACGAGGCGCTGATCGGGGTGTGGCGGACGCCCACCGGTCTGCGCACGCTCGCCCAGGAGCAGAACGACCAGATCGAGCGCTTCGCCGAGGACCCGGCGATGGTGCAGCGGATCGTGGACCAGCCCAGCACCTGGGGCGAGGAGGACACGCCGCTGGGCCGGATGAGCTGGGTGAAGGTGCGGGCCGAGTCCGCCAACAGCGACCCGGCGTGGTTCATCGTCCAGCGCTACACCGACAAGGCGATGGGCGAGGCCGACCGGACCGTGCAGACCCTGCTGCTGGTCAGCGGGATCGGCGTGGCGATCGCGGCGCTGTCGTCGTGGGTGGTCGCCGGGCTGATCCTGGCGCCGGTGCGGGCCGTGCGGCAGACCGCCGCCGAGATCACCGAGCACGACCTGACCAGGCGCATCCCGGTCGAGGGCCGGGACGACATCGCGGCGCTGGCCGACCAGTTCAACGCGATGCTCGACCGGCTGGAGGACGCCTTCCGCATCCAGCGCCAGTTCGTCGACGACGCCGGGCACGAGCTGCGCACGCCGATCACGATCGTGCGCGGCAACCTCGAACTGCTCGGCGACGACCCCGCGGAGCGGGAGGAGGTGGTGCGGCTGTGCACCGACGAGCTGGACCGGATGACCCGCATCGTCAACGACCTGCTGATGCTGGCCAAGGCCGACCGGCCCGACTTCGTCACCCCCGCCCCGGTCCCGCTGGCCGAGCTGACCAGCGACATCGAGGCGAAGGTGCGGTCGCTGGCGGACCGCCGCTGGGTGCTCGCCGACATCGGTGAGGGCGACGTGGTGGTCGACGAGCAGCGCGTCACCCAGGCGATGGTGCAGCTCGCCCAGAACGCGGTGCAGCACACCGAGCCCGGTTCGGAGATCCGCATCGGTTCGTCGCTGGTCGACGGCACCGTCTCGCTGTGGGTGGCCGACCGCGGGCCCGGCGTCGACCCGGCCGAGGTGGAGAAGATCTTCGACCGCTTCACCCACGGCAGCGGCAAGGGCAAGGGCGGCGCCGGGCTCGGCCTGGCGATCGTCAAGGCCATCGCGGACGCCCACTACGGCCGGGTGCGGGTGCTGTCGGAGCCGGGCCGCGGCGCGACCTTCCGCCTCGAACTGCCCGCCATCCCCCCGCACATCCCAGTTGAGGAGCCCACTCCATGAGCAAGATCCTTATCGCGGAGGACGAGACGCGCATCGCGGCGTTCATCGAGAAGGGATTGCGCGCCAACGGCTTCACCACCACCGTCGTCGGCGACGGCGACACCGCCCAGGACTACCTGCTCACCGGCGACTTCGACCTGGTGGTGCTGGACCTGGGGCTGCCGGGCAAGGACGGGTTCTCGGTGCTGCGGGCGGTGCGCGCCCAGCACATGACGGTGCCGGTGATCATCCTGACCGCGCGGGACGGCGTGCACGACACGGTGGCCGGGCTGGAGGGCGGCGCGGACGACTACATGACCAAGCCGTTCCGGTTCGAGGAACTGCTGGCCCGGGTGCGGCTGCGGCTGCGCCCGGTGGACCGGGTGCCGGAGGTGACGGTGCTGCGCGACGGCGAGCTGTCGCTCGACCTGCGCACCCGCCGCGCCCAGGTCCCGAACGGCACGGTGGACCTGACGGCGCGGGAGTTCGCGATGCTGGAGCTGTTCCTGCGGCACTCGGGCCAGGTGCTCAGCCGCGAGCAGATCCTCTCCCACGTGTGGGGCTACGACTTCGACCCGGGCTCCAACGTGGTCGACGTCTACGTGCGGGCGCTGCGGCGCAAGATCGGCGCGGAGCGCATCACCACGGTCCGCGGCATGGGCTACCGCCTCGGCACCTGACGGGTCCCGGCCGGTTCCGCCGCCCCAGGGCTCCGACCACGCGATTTCAATTGAAATCGAACACCTGATTTCAATTGAAATCGCGGACGTTCACCACCGGCACCGGCGTGTCGGGCCGCGACACGCCGGTGCCTGCGCGATTTCAATTGAAGTTGGACGTCTGATTTCAATTGAAATCGCCGCAGGGGCGTAGCGGAGGATCGCGTCAGGGGGCGTAGCGGAGGATCGCGGCGATTTCCCCACCCGCCGGGATGTCGTCGCGGCGGACCGCCAGGACCTGGCCGCCGGTGAGCCAGACCCGGCGCGCGATCTCGTCCTGCAGGCCGTAGGTGGAGGCGCCGGCCGGTTCGAAGTCCACCGCGCCCGCCTCGTCGATGACGCCCGTCGTCGTGTTGTCGATGTCCACGAACACCGTGTCCACCGCGCCCATCGTCGCGTGGCGGGCCACGTCGGCGATGTCGCTGACCGCCCGGCCCTGCCCGGTGCGCAGGTCGAACAGCTCGTGCAGTTCGCGGAGCCGGTCGGCGTGCAGGTCGTCCAGGACGCTGCGGGCCGCCGAGGCCAGTTCGCGGTCGGTGCTCTCCTCCGGGTTGCCGGTCAGGCCGACCGGCGCCAGCTCGGGAGCGCCGCTCACCGAGCGGAAGATGCTCTGCAGCGGCTCGGTGGCGGCCAGGATCAGCGGCACGTCGCCGCGCAGGACGGGCCGCAGCGCGCGGTCGACCTGCCGGGCGAACTGGCGGATGCGCACCTTCTTGCCCTCGTCGGCCTGCAGCCTGCGGATCGGCGAGCGGTCGGCGGGGAACGCCCGGCCCACCGCGCTGTCGATGTCGGACGGCATCCCGGGCACCTCGATGGTCACCGGGTCCAGCTCGGGCAGCACTTCCAGCAGGCGCACCGAGTGCTGCGCCAGGGCCAGCACCAGCGCGGTGTTCGGGAAGGTGATCGAGCGAAGCAGCGGCTTGAGGTGGAACCGGTCGGAGACCTCGACCGCGGCACGCAGGTGGTTGGGCAGCCGGAACGTGGTGATCGACGTCGGCGTGGCGAACACCGCGAGGCTGCGCGCCTGGTACCGGAAGAACGCCTCGTCGTCGCCGAGATCGGCGAGGTGGTCGGCCAGCTCGCCGACGGCGTCCTTGTCCGCGCCCGCCGCGCGGAGCTGCTCCAGCGCCTCGCCGGTCAGGTTCTTCAGCTCCACCCGCTCGGCCTCCCCGGTGGAGGCCGGGTCGGTCGGCAGGTACAGGGACGCGCTGTTCGGGTTGCGCGCGGTCAGCAGCGCGTCGACCTGGGAGCGCGTCGGGATGTCGGTGTGCAGGATCGCCATCGCAGACCTCCGCAGAACGTCCAGGGCGGCGTCGGTGCGGTGCGGAGCACGTTCCGAACGCCCTGTTAACCCGTTAGGGTGTGCCTCGTGAACTCGTACTGGCGTCGCGTCACTCCGCCGCCGTCCTGCTGACGGGCGGCGCTCCTTCGACGGCTTGACCGGCCGTCGCTCACCCTGCTGTGCAGTCCTCCGTCGGTCTTGCCTGAAAACGGCGCCGGGAAACCCGCTGCACGCACGCGCCCCCGTTCGACGCGTCCCATCGCTCCTCGAACGGAAGAGTTCACGATGTCCGACCAACTCCTCGACGCGCCCGCGCGCGCCTCGTTCCGCTCCGGCCCGCTCCTCGTCCTGCTGGCGTCCGCGCTGTGGGGCACCACCGGCACCGCGGCCAGCTTCGCCCCGGCCGGTGCCAGCCCGCTGTCGATCGGTGCCGCCACGATGGGCGTCGGCGGTCTGCTGCTGCTCGCGATCGCGGGCCGTTCCGCCTTCGAAGTGCTGCGCTCCGGCCGGCCCGGCCTGCTCGTGGTGGGCGCGCTGGCGGTGGCCGTCTACCCGCTGGCGTTCTACTCGTCGATGGCGCTCGCCGGAGTCGCGATCGGCACCGTCGTCACGCTCGGGTCGGCGCCGGTGTTCGCCGCGATCCTGGAGCGGGTCGTCGACGGTGTCCGGCTGGACGGCCGGTGGGCGGTGTCGGCCGCGCTGGCGGTGCTCGGCCTGCTGCTGATCACCGGTGGCGGCTGGGCCGGTGCCGACGCGAACGCCCTGCTCGGCGCGCTGCTCGGTCTGCTCGGCGGCGCCGGGTACGTCGTGTACTCGTGGTCGGCGTCGCGGATGATGCGCCGGGGCCACGGGTCGCGCGCGGTGATGGGCGCGATGTTCGGCGCGGGCGCGCTCGTCCTGCTCCCGGTGCTCGCGCTCACCGGCGGACCGCTGCTCTCCTCGCCGTCCGGGCTGGCGGTCGCCGGCTACCTGGCGGTGATCCCGATGGGACTGGCCTACGTGCTGTTCGGCGCCGGGCTGCGGCACACCTCCACCAGCGCGGCGACGACGCTGAGCCTGCTCGAACCGGTGGTCGCCGCGATCCTCGGCGTGCTCGTCGTCGGTGAGCGGCTGGACGCGGGCGCGTGGTTCGGGACGGTGCTGATCGGAGCCGGATTGGTGCTGGTCAGCACCCGTCGGTAGAGGTTGTGCACAGCTGTGGATAACTTTGCGCCACAGCGGCCCCACGGACGGGAGTTCTAGCAGGTCACACCCCTGTGGACAAAGTTGTCCACAGGGGTGTGGACAACCACATGAACGCCCCCTCATGAACCGTTCACGCACCTCTCAGCGGGGCCTCCGATCGTGGACACCATGAACGGCGATCACGACACCGAACGGGTGCGCACCGACTACGCCACCCCGGCGCGCACCGTCCGCAACGTGTCCGAGCCGCACCGCGAGCGCGGCTGGGCCGTCGCGATCACCGCGGCCGCGGTCCTGCTGTTCGCCGTGGCGGCCGTCTTCACCGCGCCGGACACGACCGGTCCCGGTGAGCTGAGCCAGTCCGGGCTGATCACCCTCCTGGTGTTCACCGCCGCGGTCATCGGATGGATGAGCAACCGGCTCGACGACACCTTCGTCGCGCTCGCCGCGGCCGCCGCGCTCGTCGTGCTGGGCGCGCTGGACGCCGAGGAGCTGTTCGAGACGCTCGGCGACGACCAGATCTGGCTCCTGGTGGCGGCGTTCGTGCTGGCCGCCGGGGTCAACCGGACCGGGCTGCCCGCCCGGCTCGCCGTCGCGCTCGTCGGCCGCGCCCGGTCGGCCCGCTGCCTGTTCCACCTGGTGACCCTCGGCCTGCTGGTCACCGCGCTGCTGATCCCGAGCACCAGCGGCCGCGCCGCGCTGGTGCTGCCCATCTACAGCGCGCTGGCCGGGGTGTTCGCCGCCCGGCCCCGCCTGGTGCGGGCGCTGGCCCTGCTGTTCCCGACCGTGGTGCTGCTGTCGGCGATCGCGACGCTGGTCGGCGCGGGCGCGCACCTGATCACCAGCCAGATCCTGGACGCCACGATCGACGAGGGCATCAGCTTCGCGCAGTGGCTGCTGTGGGGCCTGCCGTTCGCGGCGATCAGCTCGCACCTGGCCGCCGAACTGGTGCTGCTGCTCTTCACCAAGCACGCCGACCGCCGCGAGCAGCTGCGCGTGGACGCCGCTGAACTGCGCGCGCGGCTGAACGTCCCCGAGCAGATGCAGCGCGCCGAGATCCGGGCGGTCACGATGCTCGTTGCGGTGGTGGTGCTCTGGAGCACCGAATCGCTGCACGACCTCTCCCCCGCGCTGGTCGCGCTGGGCGGGGCGCTGCTGATCACCTCGCCGCGCTTCGGCACCGTGCGGATCGGCAAGGCCATCGCCGACATCCCCTGGTCGCTGCTGCTGTTCATGGCCGCCACGGCCGCGCTCGGCACCGCGCTGACCTCCTCCGGCGCCGCCGGGTGGCTCGCATCGAAGGTGCTCAGCGGGAACGACGTCATGACCCTGCTGATCACGGTCGTCCTGCTCAGCACCGCCGCGCACCTGGTCGTGCAGTCGCGCTCCGCGCGGTCCTCGGTGCTGATCCCGCTGGTCGTGCCCGCGGCGCTCGCCGTCGGCGCCAACCCGGTCGCGCTGGCCTTCGCCTCGACCGCCGCCGCCGGTTTCTGCCACACCCTGCCGTCCTCGGCCAAGCCGGTCGCCATGTTCGCCCGGCTCGAGAACATCCCCACCTACCAGCCGCGCGACCTGCTCAAGCTCGCCGCGCTGCTCGGGCCCGCGCTCGCCGCGCTCGTCGTCCTGTTCGCCCTGTTCGGCTGGCCGCTGCTCGGCCTGCCGCTGCTCTGAATGTCCACAGTGGAGGAGATTGTCATGCTGCGCTTCGCCGTCGCCCCGAGCGGTTTCAAGGAATGCCTGGCCGCCGACGGAGTCGCCGCCGCGATCCGGACCGGGATCCGCCGGGTGGTGCCGGGCGCGATCGTCGACACCATCCCGCTGATCGACGGCGGCGAGGGCTCGGCGCGCCTGCTCGCCCGCTCCACCGGGGGCGAGCTGGTGCCGACCACCGTCACCGGCCCGGTCGGCGAGCCGGTGCAGGCGCACTACGCGCTGCTCGACGAGCACACCGCGTTCGTCGAGATGGCCGCCGCCGCGGGGCTTTCACTGGTACCGCCGGGCCAGCGCGATCCCGGTGCGACGACCAGCCGCGGCGTCGGCGAGCTGATCTCCGCCGCGCTCGACGCCGACGTGGAGAAGATCATCGTGGGTTGCGGCGATTCCGGCATCTGCGACGGCGGTGCGGGCGCGCTGCGAGCGCTGGGCGTGCGGGTGCTCGACGTCGACGGCGCGGAGATCGGCGAGGGCGGTGCGGAACTGCTGCGCGCCCGGCACCTCGACGTCAGCGGCCTGGACCCGCGCACGTCCAAAGTGGACATCGTTGTCGCGGTGAACCCGGAGAACGTGCTGTGCGGGCCCAACGGCGTCGCCCGCCGCTACGGGCCGCAGAAGGGCGCCTCGCCGGAACAGGTCGAGCAGCTGGCCGCGGCCATGCAGATCTGGGCGGACCTGCTGCGCAAGCACAGCGGCGTCCGCTACGCCGAGCTCTCCGGCAGCGGCGCTTCCGGCGGCCTGGGCGCGGGGCTGGCCGGGGTGCTCGGCGCGAAGCTGGAGTCGCGGTTCGACGTGTTCCTCGAAAGCGCCGACCTGGACCGGTGGTTGGAGAAGGCGGACCTGGTCATCACCGCCGAGGGCGCCATCGACGCGTCCACCGCGCTGGGCAAGATCCCGACCGAGGTGGCCCGGCGGGCCAAGCGGCACAGCAGGCCGGTGATCGCCCTGTGCGGCACCATCGGTCCCGGCGCGGACATCAGCTACGACCACGGAATCGACGCGATCACCGGAATCCTGACCGGCCCGGTGCCGCTGGAGGACGCGATCAACAGCGCCCCGGAGCTGATCGCCGACGCCACGGCCCGAACCCTCCGCATGCTCCTCCTAGGCCGAACCCTCCGCGCAGCCTGACCTCCGCGCAGCCTGCCCCTCCACAGAGGACTCCCGGCGTGTCGAGTCCCGACACGCCGGGAGGTGTGCAATTTCAATTGAAATTGGACGTCTAATTTCAATTGAAATTGCACAAATCCCGACGCGCCGTCGGTGTGTCGGGTGACCGACACTCCGACGGATGCGCAACTTCCATTGAAATCGCACGTCCGATTTCCATTGAAATTGCGTGGAACGGCTCAGCGACCGGCCGCGTAGCCCTGGGCGCCGCGGGCGTTGGCCGCGGCGCGGAGGATGCCCGTTTCCGGGTCCCGGGAGACCGCCGAGAGGCGGCCGAGGGCCCAGGGCCCCGCGTCGAGGACGTCGTGACCCCGGCGCTGGAGCTCCGCCAGGGTCTCCGCGCCGAGGCGGGATTCCGCGACCACCCGGCCCGGTTCCCAGGCGCGCGGGTAGAAGGAGCCCGGGAAGGCACCGGTGTGCCAGGCCGGGGAGTCGATCGCCTCCTGCAGGTTCAGGCCGCCGTGGACGTGCGCCAGCCAGAAGCACAGCTGCCACTGGTCCTGCTGGTCGCCGCCCGGCGTGCCGAAGGCCAGCGTCGGCACTCCACCGCGCAGCGCCAGCGACGGGCTCAGCGTGATGCGCGGCCGCTTGCCCGGCGCCAGCGAGTTCGGCAGGCCCTCGTCGAGCCAGAACATCTGCGCCCGGCTGCCCAGGCAGAAGCCGAGTTCCGGGATGGTGGGCGAGGACTGCAGCCAACCGCCGGACGGGGTCGCCGAGACCATGTTCCCCCAGCGGTCCACCACGTCGATGTGCACCGTGTCGCCGCGGGCCTCACCGGTGGGCGACACCGTCGGCTCGCCGATGCCGACGCCGCTGGGGTCCTTCGCCCCGTCGACGCCGCGGTTCTCCGCGATGTGCGCGGAGAGCGCCGGCTGCCGACCGCCCGGCGCGCCGGGGCGCAGGTCCATCGACGCCCGGTCGCCGATCAGCTCGCGGCGCTCGGCGGCGTACTCGCGGGACACCAGGTCGGTGAGCACGCCGGCATCGGCGGAGTCGCCGTACCACGCCTCGCGGTCGGCGAAGGCGAGCTTCGCCGCCTCGACGGACAGGTGCACGGTGTCGGCGTCGGCGATCCCGTCGACGTAGCCGATCCGGTCGGCGAAGCCCTCCAGCAGGCGCAGCTGCTGCGCGAGCGCCGGGCCCTGCGACCAGATGCCGAACTTCGCCAGCGTCCAGCCGCCGGGCAGGTCGATCGTCAGCGGCGTCTCGTAGCCGGCCTCGAACTCGGCCATGTCCTGCGCGGTGATCACGCCCGCGTGGTCACGGCCGGAGTTGTCCCGGTGCGGGATCCGCGCGAACTTGTCCACCGCCTCCGCGACGAAGCCCTGCGACCAGGCGCGGCGGGCGGCGTCGATCTGCGCCTCGCGGCCCGGCCCGGCCGCTTCGGCCTCGGTCAGCAGCCGCTCCCAGGTGTCGGCCAGCGCCGGGTTCCGGAGGACGCTGCCCGGCGCGAGGGCCGCGCCGTCGGTCAGCCACAGGTTCGCGGAGGTCTGCCAGTGCTCCCGGAACATCTCCCGGACGGTGTCGATCGTGGTGCTGATCCGCTCCACGATCGGGTAGCCGCCGCGCGCGTAGCCGATCGCGTACTTCAGCACCTCGCGCAGCGATTTGGTGCCGTGGTCGCGCAGCAGCAGGAGCCAGCCGTCCCACGCGCCGGGCACGGTCGTGGCCAGCAGACCGGTGCCGGGCACCAGGTCGAGGCCGAGTTCGTCGCGGTAGTGCGCCACGGTCGCCCCGGCGGGCGCCGGGCCCTGGGCGGCGAGAGCGCGCGGCCGCGGGTCGTCCGCGGTGGCGAACAGCGCGGGCAGCTCCCCGCCCGGTCCGTTGAGGTGCGGCTCCACGACCTGCAGCACGAGTCCGGCTGCGACCGCGGCGTCGAACGCGTTGCCGTCGTCCTCCAGCACGGCCATGCCCGCGGCGGAGGCGAGCCAGTGCGTGGAGGCGACCATCCCGTGCGTACCGGCGAGTTCCGGGCGAGTAGTGAACACGTCAACTACCTTAAGGTCCCATCACCCGGTTGATCGATAGCCGAAGCAACAATCTCCGGCAACGGCTCCGTCTCCGCTGGTGAAGGCCCGTGAGTACTTCGGGGTGCTATGGCCCCTCAAACCGCTCACGGCCCCTGACCAGGGAAAACGGAGCCGGGCGCAGGTCAGCCAACCGGGGTCCGGCCGACTCCTCGCCAGCTCAGGCCCGCTCGGCGGAGGGCGTCCGGGTCCAGGTGGTTGCGGGTGTCCACGACCACCGGGGCTTCGAGCTCCTGGGCCACGCGGGCCCAGTCCAGGGTGCGGAACTCCTGCCACTCGGTCAGCAGCACCAGCGCCGCGGCGCCCTTCGCCGCCTGGTACGGGTCGTCGACCAGGGTCAGCGGCAGCCCCGGCTCGTCGCCGCGCAGGCCCGGGTCGAAGGCGACCAGCTCAGCACCTCGCGCCGCCAGCAGCCGGGCCACCTCCAGCGCGGGCGAATCGCGCAGGTCGTCGGTGCCCGCCTTGAACGTCAGGCCCAGCAGGCCGAGCCGGACGCCGTCCAGCGAACCGCCGCAGGCGTCGACGACCTTGGCCACCATCCGCTCCCGCTGCCGCGCGTTGGCCGAGATGGTCGCCTGCAGCAGCGGGAAGTCGAACTCCACGGCCTCCGCGACCTGCAGCAGCGCCGCGGTGTCCTTCGGCAGGCAGGAGCCGCCCCAGCCCGGGCCGGGTTGCAGGAACGCCTGCCCGATGCGCCGGTCGTAGCCCATCCCCTCGGTCACGTCGGTGATGTCGGCGCCCAGCCGCTCGCACAGCTCGGCGATCGCGTTCACGTAGGACAGCTTGGTCGCCAGGAAGCAGTTCGCCGCGTACTTCACCATCTCCGCGCTGGCCGCGTCGGTGAGCACCGTCGGCGCGCCCAACCGCGCGTACAGCGCCGCCACCCGCTCGGCCGCGTCCTGGCTGTCCGAGCCGACCACGATCCGGTCCGGGTTCAGGAAGTCGTGCACCGCGGAACCCTCGCGCAGGAACTCCGGATTGCTCACCACCGCGACGTCGGGACGTCCGACCAGCTCGCGCAGCCGCGCCGAGGTTCCCACCGGCACCGTCGACTTCGTCACCAGCACGCACCCGGCGGGCAGCACCTCGCGCACCTCGCGCGCCACCGACTCGACCACCGCCAGATCGGCGCCACCGCCGGAGCCCATGGGCGTCGGCACGCACAGGAACACCACCTCGGCATCGGCCACCGCGCCCGCCGAGCCCAGCACGAACTCCAGCCGACCGGCCGCGATGCCCTCCTGCACCAGCTCGGCCAGCCCCGGCTCGTGGATCCGGACCTCACCGCGGGACAGCTGCGCGACCTTCTCCGCGTTGACGTCGCTGCACACCACGCGGTGCCCCAGCGAGGCCAAGCACGCACCGGTGGTGAGTCCCACGTACCCGGTACCGACAACGACGATCCGACGGGCGAACACAGTCCCCACACCCCTTCACGCGCACGACCGGGCGGTCGCAACCCCCTTCGGCATCGTGGCACATCGCCCGACGAGTGGAACCGACTTGGGCAAACGTTCACGCGCCGTACGTCCAGAGTGACGTGCAGGTGACCAGCCGTTTATGGTCACCGCGTGGAACAGCGACGCCTGGGCGAATCCGGTCTGGTGGTCAGCGCGGTCGGTCTCGGTTGCAACAACCTGGGCCGACCGGGCACGGCGACCGAGTCCCTGGCCGGCGCGCGTGCGGTGGTCGACACCGCGCTCGACGCCGGCATCAGCTTCTTCGACGTGGCCGACGTGTACGGCTCGCCGCGCGGGCGCAGCGAGGAGCTGCTCGGGCAGGCGCTCTCCGGCCGCCGCGAGCACGCGATCATCGCGACCAAGTTCGGCATGGACATGCAGGGCGGCAACGGCCCGGACTTCGCCGCGCGCGGCTCGCGCCGCTACGTGCGCCGAGCGGTGGAGTCCTCGCTGCGGCGGCTGGGCACCGACTGGATCGACCTGTACCAGCTGCACCGGCCGGACCGGCTGACGCCGCTGGAGGAGACCCTCTCGGTGCTCGACGACCTGGTCCGCGAGGGCAAGATCCGCTACGTCGGGCACTGCAACCTGGCGGGCTGGCAGCTCGCCGACGCGTCCTGGCTGGCGTCCTCGGCCGCGCTGACCGGGCCGGTGTCCACGCAGAACCACTACTCGCTGCTGGCGCGCGAGGCCGAGCGCGAGGTGATCCCGGCCTGCAAGCGGTTCGGGGTCGGGCTGATCCCGTACTTCCCGCTGGCCAACGGGCTGCTGACCGGCAAGTACCGGAAGGACCAGGAGCCGCCGGCCGGCAGCAGGCTGGCCAACCGCAACCAGATGCTGATGGACGCGCCGTGGGAGCGCATCGAGCAGCTGCGGACCTTCGCCGAGCAGCGCGGCATCCCGATGACGTCGGTCGCGGTGGGCTGGCTGGCCGCGCAGCCGGTGGTGGGCTCGGTGATCAGCGGTGCGACGACGCCGGAGCAGGTCCAGGCCAACGCGGTGGCGGGCCAGTGGCGCCCCACCCAGGAGGACCTCGACGTCCTCAACGCCATCTGCCCACCGCTGTGATGCGATTTCAATGGAATTCAGACGTCTGATTTCCATTGAAATCGCGCGTTCGTCGCCAGATCAGGGGCGCGCGGAGTGATTCCGATCACGTTGGGTGATGGGGTTTTCGCTCGGACGGACCGGAGTTCTGCCCTGGTGGCCGACGCGGCGGCCGCGGTGAGCGGACCACGCTCTTCGCATGGAGCTCATCGGGTTCGCCGCACTGTTCATCGGCCTCGCGCTGCTGGCCGCGCTGCCCCTGGTGGCGCTGCTCAAGTTCGCCGAGGCGATCTCCGGGAAGGAGGTGCGCCGCCATCGGTGACCGCCGCTTCGCCCCGTGCCCGTTCCGCGTCAGATGCTGGGCAAGGAAGTTCCCAGGTGTTAGACATGCCCGGGTACCAGCACCGGACGCAAAGGAACGAGCAGATGCAGATCACCGACACCGCGGCGATCGTCACCGGCGGGGCTTCCGGCCTTGGCGCGGCCACCGCCAGAGCACTCGCCGGGCGCGGCGCTCAGGTGTTCGCGGTGGACCTGCCGGACGCCGTGGGCAAGGCGCCGGTGGTCGACGGCGTCACCTACACGGCCGCTGACGTCACCGACGCCGAGCAGGTGCAGACCGCGGTGGAGCAGGCCGCGGGCGCCGGGAATCCGCTGCGGATCGTGGTGAACTGCGCGGGCATCGGGCCGTCGGCGCGGATCGTGGGCCGCCAGGGCCCGCACGACCTGGAGCTGTTCCGCAAGGTCATCGAGGTGAACCTGCTCGGCACCTTCAACGTGCTCCGGCTGGCCGCGGCGGCGATCCGCGAGACCGAGGCCGACCAGCAGGGCCAGCGCGGCGTGGTGATCAACACCGCTTCGGTGGCGGCCTTCGACGGGCAGATCGGCCAGGCCGCCTACGCCGCGTCCAAGGGCGGGGTGGCGAGCCTGACGCTGCCCGCGGCGCGCGACCTGTCCTCGGCCGGGATCCGCGTCATGACCATCGCGCCCGGCATCGTGGACACCCCGATGCTGGCCACCGTGAGCGAGGAGTACCGCCAGGGCCTGGCCGACGGCGTGCCGTTCCCGAAGCGCCTCGGAACCCCGGACGACTACGCGAAGCTCGCGCTGAACATCGTCGAGCACGACTACCTCAACGGCGAGGTCATCCGCATGGACGGTGCCCTCCGCATGGCGCCCCGCTGACCCAGCCCCGTGAGTGTTTTGTGGTGCTATGACGCCACAAAACACTCACGAGCGGTGGCGACGCGAGATTCGGCGGAGGATGGGCTCCGGTCTGAAACGCGGAAGGAGCTCGCGATGGGTCAGGTCATGAAGGCCGTTCAGTACCAGCGGGTCGGGGAGAGTCCCGTGGTCGTGGAGGTGCCCAGGCCCGAGCCCGGCCCCGGCCAGGTGCTGCTCCAGGTCACCGCGGCGGGCATGTGCCACTCCGACATCGGGGTGATGAGCCGGCCCGCGGAGGTGCTTCCGTTCGAGCTGCCGCTCACGCTCGGGCACGAAGGCGTCGGCACCGTCGCGGCGCTCGGCGCCGGCGTGCGCGGGGTGTCCGAGGGCGAGTCCGTCGCGGTGTACGGGCCGTGGGGTTGCGGGGTGTGCCGGAACTGCGCGCAGGGCAAGGAGAACTACTGCACCCGCGCCGGTGAGCTGGGCATCCGGCCGCCGGGGCTGGGCGCGCCCGGTGCGATGGCCGAGTACCTGCTGGTCGACGACGTCCGGCACCTGGTTCCGCTGGACGGGCTGGATCCGGTGCAGGCCGCACCGCTGACCGATGCCGGGCTCACCCCGTACCACGCGATCAAGCGCTCGCTGCCGAAGCTGGTCGGCGGCAGCACTGCGGTCGTCATCGGTGCGGGCGGGCTCGGGCACCTGGCGGTGCAGATCCTGCGCGCCACCACCGGTGCCCGGGTGATCGCGCTCGACGTGGCCGACGCGAGGCTGGAGCTGGCCCGGAAGGTGGGCGCGCACGACGTGGCCCGCTCCGACGAGTCGGCGCCGGAGCGCATCCGGGAGCTCACCGACGGGTTGGGCGCGGACGTGGTGCTGGACTTCGTCGGCATCGCGCCCACGGTGAAGCTCGCCGCGCAGTCGGTGGCGATCGAGGGCGACATCACCATCGTCGGGATCGCCGGAGCACCGCTGCCGGTCGGTTTCGGCCTGCTGCCGCACGAGGTCTCGGTGGCCTCGCCGTACTGGGGCAGCCGCGCGGAGCTGATCGAGGTGCTGGACCTGGCCCGCTCCGGCGCGCTGCGCGCGCACGTGGAGACCTTCGGCCTGGAGGAGACGCCCGAGGTCTACGAGCGCTTCCACGCCGGCGAGATCACCGGCCGCGCGGTCATCGTCCCGTAGGCGCCGTCCGGTCGTTTTCGCGAGAAGTCGACGTTCACCCGGGTGACGGTCGGTTTCTCGCGAAATCGACCACCCGTCCTCCCGGCGCGGCGGTCAGAGGTCTTCGGCGAAGGGGATTTCGCGGACCTCGTCGGAGGTCATCCAGCGGCGGATCGTCCAGGTGGCCTGGACGTCGTCCTCGTTGTAGCGGAGGATCCGGTCGCGCTGGGACAGGTCCGGGGTGCCGCCGCCCAGGCCCACCGCGTCGCGGTACCAGCGCATCGAGTTCTCGCCGCTGGCCTCGGCGTCCCGCCAGCCGAACCCGGCGCTGGGCGCGATCACCTTCAGGCCCTTGCCGTTGGGGCACAGGAACTGCTCGCGCACCGAGGCGAACAGGTCGACCCACTCCGCGGAGCGGATGAACTCGCGCACCTCGGCCACCGACGGCACGCCGGGCTTGCCCGCGAACCGCTGCGCGGAGGCCAGCATCCAGCGGTTCTCCGCCAGCTCGTTGTAGCAGTAGGCGCGGAAGGTCAGGCCGCGCTCGTAGGCCAGCCGGCGCACCGAGCAGAACCAGATCCAGAACTCGGCGAAGGACCGGCCCTCGTCGTCGGACGGCAGCGGTTCCCAGCTGACGAACGCCCGGTAGCCCTGCTCCTCGCCGATGTCGGCGCCGGAGAGCCAGCAGCCCCACAGGTAGGCGCCGGAATCGCCGTAGCTCTCCATGTCCACGTCGACCTCGACGTCGGCTCGCGGCACCGACAGGTCGCGGACCCGCCGCACCAGCGGCAGGTCCTGCAGCCACGCCTTGGCGAGCAGGATCGCGTCGGTGTTGCGGACGCCGGTCAGCGGCAGCTCTTCGGCCCGCTCCAGCGGCATCTCGGCCAGCGCGTCCACTGTGGACACCCCGAGGTCGCGCAGCGCGGTGGCGTCCTCGCCGCGCACGACCAGGCTGACATCGCGCCGGTCGCGCAGCTGCTGCTCGCACACCGGCCACCACGGGCAGCCCTTGCACTCGTTGATCCGGGAGGGTTCGGCGAGCGGTTCGGCGCCTTCGGCGGCCGCGCTGGCCACCGCCAACCGGTCGGCGAACCGCGCCTCGTACTCGGCCAGCGCGGTTCGCCCGCCCGGCCAGTTCGGCGCCGCCAGGTCGTGCCAGACGACCACGTCGGCTTCCACGCCGATCACGCCGCCCTGGTCGGCGGCCGCGCTCATCCCGCAGGCCTGCAGCAGCCGGACCGCGTGCGCCAGCCGGAGCTGGTCGCGGGGCTGCGCCCGCACCTTGCGGAGCCGGTCGGTCGAGGCCTCCTCGGGCAGCGGGCGCTCCACCGGCGACACCCGCGCGCCGCGCCCCGGATCGGTGATCTTGTGCCGCACCACCAGCACCGGCACGTACCCGTCGCCGCTGCGCACCAGCAGGTCGACCGTGCCGCGACGTCCGCTGTCGGAGTCCGACGGCAGCTGGGCGGCGGAGATGTAGCGGGTTCCCGCGCGCATCGCGGCCAGCGTGAGCTCGGCGCGGTCGGCCGGTGCGCCGAGCGGGATCTCGGTCCAGTCCGGACCGTGCAGCCGGCTGAGCAGCTTCGCGACGGCGCGCCGGTGCTCGGCTGCGTCGGCGATCCGCTGCTCGATGCCCAGGTCCAGCGGAGCCTTCGGCTGGTCCTGCATCGACGGGTCGTTCTCCAGGTGCACGCGTCGACGGCAACGCGTCACCACGCTTGCGTCGAGCAGCACCTTCTCCTTCACGGGTGAAGCGTATGCCGTCGGCATGACAGGTGCGCCCATCACCCCGGCTACACGACCGAGCGGCGTCGTACGTTCCGCGCACGACTCGTCGCCTTCTGCTGTCGTGCGCGGCTCGCTGCGGACTTAGGCTTTGCAGCGCGAACAGGGAGGTGACGGCCCGGTGAGGAAGCGCACGACCGCGAAGCGGATCCCGACCGAGTCCCGCAGGACGGCCAAGGCGGCGAAGAAGGCCGACAAGAGGGCCGCCAAGGCGATCAAGAAGGGCGAGCACGGGCGCATCACGCCGGGCAACGCCAAGAAGGTGATCGGTGTGGCCAAGGTCGTCGGCCCGGTGCTGCTCCCGTTCGCCGTCCGCGTGGTGTCGGCGCTCCGCAGCAGCTACGACCGGACGCGAGCCCGGCGCCTCGGGGTCCCGGTCGACGACATCGGCACCTACACGGGCCACGGCGCGGCGCTGCACGCGCGCATCGCGGGCGACTCCGAGGCGTTGCGCGCACTGCGCGAGCAGGCCGAGGACGCCGAGGCGAGGCTGGTGGCGGACCAGTACGCGGAGCGGACGGGCGCGCGGCTGATGCAGCTGACGACGGCGGTGCGGGCCGCGGAGCGGATGCCGACGCAGCGCCGCCGGTCGGCGCACCGCGCCGTGGACGCGGAACTGGGCCGGATCGAGGACGACCTGCTGACCCGCTTCGGCGTCCCGACCAGGCGCTGACCGCTCCGGTGCTCCCGGAGGGCGCGGCGGACCGCGCGCTCCGGGAGCACGTCGAGGCTCACGCCCCGGAGGAGGCTGCCTCGTCGTCGCGGGGGAAGAAGGGCCGTTCGGCGCTGATGCGGTCGGCAGCGGCCAGGATCTTCGCGGCGTCGTCGACCGGCGGGTGGATGCCCTGGTTGATCCGCCGCTTGATCTCCTTGCCCGCCGCGCCCGAGGCCACCACCTCGCGGTTCCAGCCCCGGGTGAAGATCCCACCGGCGCCGCCGAGGTCCAGGCAGGTGACGTACGGACCGGGGGCGAACTCGCGCGGCGCCTTGCCGAGCAGGTCGGCCGCCGCGTTGTACCCGGCGACCTTGCCCATCGGAGTGGCGTACTGGCACGCCTGCACGACGGTGCGCTCCGCATCGGACGCCGCCGCGGCGGCGGTGTCCCCGGCGGCGAACACCTCCGGCAGGGCGCGCAGGTGCCGGTCCACCGGAATCCGCCCCAGCGGGTCGAGCCGGTCGGTGATCTGGCCGGTCAGGCGGCTGGCGCGCATTCCCGCCGTCCACACCACCGCGTCCGCCACCACCTTCGTGCCGTCGGACAGGGCGGCGTAGTCGTCGCCGACCTCCGCCAGGGTGGTGCCGAGGCGGCGTTCGACGCCCAGTTCGTCCAGCGCCGATTCGATCTGCGGGCGCGGGCCCGGGCCGAGTTCGGGTCCGACTTCGCCGGCGCGGTCCACCAGCACCACCCGGCCGCGGGCGGCCAGTTCGGTGGCGATCTCCAGGCCGGTGAAGCCGGCGCCGACCACCACCGCGGAGAAGTCCTCGCGGGCGCGCAGGTGCGCGGCCAGCCGCTGGGCGCCGCCCAAGGTGTCGATGTCGAAGAGCCGCTGCGCGCCGGGCAGGTTCCCGGGGCGGACGAGCTCGCTGCCCGCCGCCAGCACCAGCCGGTCGTAGCCGATGGTGCGGCCGTCGGCCACGACCGCGCGCCGCTCGGTGTCGATCGCGCTGACCGAGGCCCGCAGGTGCTCGACACCGATCGGGTCGAGGATCCTGCTCAGCTCCACCTTGGCCAGATCGGGCTCCGGCTCGTACAGCCGTGGCCGCAGCACCAGGTGCTCGTTCGGCGCGATGAGGGTGATGCGCAGGTCCGCTTCCCCGCGCGCCAGCGCCGCTCCCGCCGCGCTCCACACCCCGGCGAAGCCACCGCCGATGATCACGAGTTGCGCCATCGTGTCGTCCTCTCCTGAATCCGCTGCGCCCCCGGGGCACCAGGGGCTTCGGCAGGGAGACCGGACAGCGGGTTCAGATGTGACCGAGCTTCTCGGGATTGACCAGTCGCCGGAACTCCGCGATCCGCCCGTCGGCGATCTCCACCGTGTCGAGCCAGACCAGGGCTCCGGCGCAGTAGGTGGCCAGCGCCGGGCGGCCGTTGACCTCGACGACGCGGAAGGCGTCGGGCCGCCGGATCTGGATCTGCCGGGCCACCAGCAGCGCGATCGTCTCGGCGCCGACGACCGGTCGGCGCGCGGCGGTCGCCCGGCCGCCGCCGTCGGCGACGTAGACCGCCTCCGGGTGCAGGAGCCGGACGAGTTCAGCCAGGTCACCGCGGTCGGCGGCGGCTTTGAAGGCCTTGAGCACGCGCTCGGTCTCGGCCTTGGACGCCTGCGGCCGCCCGTCGGCCGCGGCCACCTTCGCCCGGGCGCGGGAGGCGAGCTTGCGGCCGGCGGCGGGAGTCGCGCCGAGCACCTCGGCGATCCGGTCGAACGGGAAGGCGAAGACGTCGTGCAGGACCAGCGCGACGCGCTCGGAAGGGCTGAGCCGTTCCATGACCACCAGCATCGCGGTGCTCACCGACTCGTCCACCAGAACCTGCTCGGCGGCGTCCGGGCCGGTCAGCAGCGGTTCGGGAAGCCACGGGCCGACGTAGGACTCGCGCCGGACGCGCGCGGACTGCAGCACGTTGTACGACGCCCGGGCGGCCACGGTCACCAGCCAGGACCGGAGATCCCGCACATCGGACAGATCCGCGGCGGAGGCTCGCAGCCAGACCTCCTGCGTCACGTCCTCGGCCTCGGCGACGGTGCCGAGGATCCGGTAGGCCGCCCCGAACACGGCGGGGCGGTGGGCGTCCCAGTCGGCCTGCTCCATCTCGGCCTCCTCACGCCGCGCACCGGAAAGATAACGCGGCGCGAACCACCTGCCGGGCGCAGAGCGCCCCGCGCACGACGACGGGCACCTGCCGATCGCAGGTGCCCGTCGCGCTCGTCGAATCCCGCCGGTCAGCGACCGGGGATCTTGACGAAGCCCTTCTCCGCCATCCAGTCGCGGGCCACGTCGGCCGGGTCGCGGCCGTCGACGTCGACCTGGGCGTTCAGCCGGACCAGCTCCTCGTTGGTCAGCACCGCCGACACCGGTTCGAAGATCGCGGTGATCTGCGGGTAGCGCTCGAGCAGCTCGTCGCGGGTGGTGACGCCGATGTTGTAGCGCGGGAAGAACAACTTGTCGTCGTCCAGCACCTTCAGGTCCAGCGCCTTGATCCGCCCGTCGGTGGTGAACACCTCGCCGAAGGTGCAGGTGCCGTTCGCGGTCGCCTGGTAGATGCTGCCCTCGGTCAGCGTCTTCACCTTCGACTTGTCCGCGGTGAAGCCGTACTCCTGCTGCACACCGGGGAATCCGTCGTTGCGGTTGGCGAACTCGGTGTCCACGCAGAAGGTGGCCTCGTCCGGGCGCTCGGCGACGACCCGCGGAATGTCCGACAGCTTCTCCACGCCCAGCCGCCGCGCCGCGTCCTGGTTGACCGCGAACGCGTAGGTGTTGTCCACGTTGTAGTCGATCGCGGTCCAGGCGACGCCGTTGCGCTCCAGGTCCTGCTTCGCGACCGCCTCGTACTGGGCGCGGGCGTCGGGGATCGGGTCGTTGTTGCCGTTGTAGCTGATCCAGGACGTGCCGGTGTAGTCCCACAGGATGTCGATCTGCCCGCTCTGCAGCGCGTTGCGGGCCGTGGAGGAACCCACGATGTTGCTCAGGTCCCGCACCTCGGCGCCACCGGCGGACAGCGCGAACTGCGCGATGTAGCCGAGCACGACCTGCTCGGTGAAGTTCTTCGACCCCACCGTGATCGTGACGCCCTCCAGCTCCGGGACGGGCTGGATCGAGCCGGGCTCCACCGCCAGCGGCACCGAGCTTCCGGAGCTCAGCCCGCAGCCGGACAGCAGCACCCCGGTCATCGCCAGCGAGGCCAGTTTCAGCGCGCCGCGGCGCGACGTTCGCAGCTTCATCGCAACCCCTTCGGCGACAGGTAGGTCTCGGCCAGCGCGCCCAGCCAGTCGACCAGCAGCGCCAGCGCCATGGCCAGCACCGAGCCGACGATCATGACCGTCCAGTCGTTGAGCTTGTAGCCGGTGTCGATCATCTCGCCGAGGCCGCCCGCGCCGACGAACAGCGCCAGCGTCGCGGTGCCCACGGCCAGCACCAGGGCGGTCCGCAGCCCGGCCAGGATGAACGGCACCGCCAGCGGCAGCTCGATGCGCAGCAGCACGGCGGCACCGGACATGCCGATGCCGCGACCGGCGTCGATCAGCGACCGGTCCACCTGCTGCAGGCCGACGATGGTGTTGCGCAGCACCGGCAGCAGCGCGTAGAAGGCGATCGGCAGCACCGCGATCCAGAACCCGGTGGAACCACCGGTGAACAGGAAGAACAGCACCAGCAGACCGACCGCGGGCGCGGCCTGGCCGATGTTGGCGACACCGATCACCAGCGGCGCGGCCCGGCGCGCCCACGGGCGGCTGAGCAGCACGCCCAGCGGCACCGCCACCGCGATCACGATCAGCGCCACCGCGAAGCTCATCAGGAAGTGCGCCCAGGTCAGGCCGAGGATGTACGGCGCGTTGATGCTGCGCGCGGTCACCTCGTCGTTGTCCTGGCCGAACGCCCAGACCAGCACCGCGGTGACCAGCACCAGCACCGCGATCGGCTGCGCCAGCAGGCGCAACCGCTCCGCGGTGCGGGATCCGGAGTCCGAAGCGAACTGGCTGCTCATCACTCGTCCTCGGCCGGATCGTCGGCGTGCTCCTCGCGCAGCGCCTTGATGGTGTTCATCACCGTGTCGATGTCGACCACGCCGACGTACTCGCCGCGCGAACCGGTGACCACCGCGACGCCGTCGTCGTCGGTGAGGATCGCCTCCAGCGCGTCCTGCAGCGTGGAGGCGGGCGAGACGCTGTCCTCGACCGGCCGGCCCGCTCGGTCCAGCGAGGACACCGCGCCGGCTTCGCGGGCCGATGCCCAGCGCAGCGGGCGGTTGCGCTTGTCCAGCACCAGGCCGATCGCGCCGCGGCGGGTGCCCAGCTTCTCCTTGAGCACCGACGGCGCCTCGTCCACCTTCGCGGTCGGCACCTGGCCGACCTCGATCTCGCGGACCCGCCGCAGGGTGAGCTGCTTGAGCGCGGCACCGGCGCCGACGAATCCGGCGACGGTGTCGTCGGCCGGGTTGGCCAGGATCGCGTCCGGCGTGTCGTACTGCAGGATCTTGGAGCGCTCGCCGAGCACCGCGATCCGGTCGCCGAGCTTGACCGCCTCGTCGAAGTCGTGCGTGACGAACACGATCGTCTTGCCCAGCTCGGCCTGCAGGCGCATCAACTCGTCCTGCAGCACACCGCGGGTGATCGGGTCCACCGCGCCGAAGGGCTCGTCCATCAGCAGCACCGGCGGGTTGGCCGCCAGCGCGCGGGCCACCCCGACGCGCTGCTGCTGACCGCCGGAGAGCTGCCGCGGGAAGCGGTCGCGGTACTCCGCCGGGTCCAGGTTGACCAGGTCGAGCATCTCGTCGATCCGCTCGCTGATCCGCTTCTTGTCCCAGCCGACCAGGCCGGGCACCATGCCGACGTTCTCGCCGACGGTCATGTGCGGGAACAGGCCGGCCTGCTGGATCGAGTAGCCGATCTCGCGGCGCAGCTTGTCCGGGTCGAGGCCCAGCACGTCCTGCCCGCCGATGGTGATCTTGCCGGAGGTCGGTTCGATCAACCGGTTGATCATCCGCATGGTGGTGGTCTTGCCGCTGCCGGACGGGCCGACCAGCACCACCGTCTCGCCGGCGGGGATGGTCATGGTCACCGACTCGACGGCGGGCAGCTTCTGACCGGGGTAGCGCTTGGAGACCTCCTCCAGGCAGATCTCCACGCCGTGCCCGGTGGTCGGGTTCATGTTGTCGTCAGCCACGAATACCTCTCGAAGTCGTCAACCGCCCGATCAGCACGAAGAGGGCGTCCAGCAGCAGCGCCAGGATGATCACGCCGACGGTGCCCGCGACGGCCATGTTCAGCGCGTTCGCACCGCCGAGCTGGCCGAGCCCGCTGAAGATCAGGTTGCCCAGCCCGGGGCCCTTGGCGTAGGCGGCGATGGCCGCGATGCCCATCAGCATCTGGGTGCTCACCCGCATGCCCGCGAGGATCGCGGGCCAGGCCAGTCGCAGTTCGATGCGGGTCAGCACGCTGAACCGCCCCATGCCGATGCCGCGCGCCGCGTCCAGGATCGGCTGGTCCACGGTGGACAGACCGACGATGGTGTTGCGCACGATCGGCAGCAGCGCGTACAGCACGAGCGTCAGCACCGACGGCGCCACGCCCAGCCCCAGCACGGGGATGAGCAGGCCGAAGAGCGCGAACGACGGGATCGTCAGGACGGCGCTGGAGAGCGCGGTGGCGATCGCCGCCCCGGCGGGGCTGCGGTAGACCGCAACCCCGACCAGGACGCCGACGATCGTCGCCAGCGCGATGCACTGCAGCACCATGCTGGCGTGCTGGTAGGAGTCCACCAGCAGCGATTGCCACCTGGATGCGACGTAGTCCAGGAAGTTCACTCGTTACTCTTTCCCGCCCGCCGAGGCCGACGCGGGCTCCTCGTCGGTCTCCACCGGAGTGGTGACCAGCTGGAACTCGCCGTCATGTTCCTCGGTGCCGGTGATCACGGCCTGTTCGAGCACCTCGGCACCCTTGACCTCGCGCAGCATCATCGGATCGCTGCGCAGGTCCTTGACCAGCGCAGCGCACATCAGCAGCACGACGACCACGAACGGCGAAGCCGCGATGATCGTGGTGTTGTTCAGCCCGCTGAGGGCGTCCTCACCGCCGGTCAGCAGCATCACGATGGCGACGCCGCCGATGACCAGGCCCCAGAACACGACGACGAACTTGTTCGGCTTGGCGCTGCCGCGCTGCGACATCGAACCGAGCACGACCGACGCGGAGTCGGCGCTGGTGACGAAGAAGTTGATGATCAGCAGCATCGCCAGCACGCTGGCCACCGCGCTCAGCGGCAGGTTCCGGAACACCTGGAACAGCTGGTCCTCGGCGCCGCCCGCGTCGGTCAGGTTGGCGCCGCTGCGCTCCTGGTGGAGCGCGGTGCCGCCCATGATGGCGAACCAGATCAGGCTGATCACGCTGGGCACCAGCAGCACGCCGCCGATGAACTGGCGGATGGTGCGACCGCGGCTGATCCGCGCGATGAACATGCCGACGAACGGCGCCCAGGAGATCCACCAGGCCCAGTAGAAGATCGTCCAGCTGGACAGCCAGCTCTGCATCTCCTCGCCGCCGATGGCACCGGTGCGGGAGATCATCTCGCCGAAGTCGGCGAGGTAGGAGCCCACCGACAGCGGGATGACGTCGAGGATGAACACCGTCGGGCCGACGAAGAAGAGGAACACGGCCAGCAGCAGCGCCAGGATCATGTTGCTGTTGGACAGCAGCTGGATGCCCTTGGACACGCCCGAGACCGCCGAGATCACGAACGCGGCGATGAGCACCGTGATGATCACGACCAGCAGCGTGTTGCCGACCGAGGCGACCCAGCCGACCTCGGTGAGACCGGCCGCGATCTGAGTCGCCCCGATGCCCAGCGACGCGGCGGTGCCGAACACGGTCGCGAACACCGCGAGCGCGTCGATGATCCGGCCGGGCACGCTCTCCGACGCGCCCTTGCCGAAGAACGGCACGAACGCCGAGCTGAACAGCTGCTTGCGGCCGCGCCGGTAGCTGGCGTAGGCGATGGCCAGGCCGACCACCGAGTAGATCGCCCACGGGTGCAGGGTCCAGTGGAACAGCGAGGTCGCCATCGCGGTCCCGACCGCGGCGTCCGTGCCCGCCTCGGCGCTGCCGGGCGGCGGGCTGGTGAAGTGGGTGAGCGGTTCGGAAACGCCGTAGAACATCAGACCGATGCCCATCCCGGCGGCGAACATCATCGCGATCCACGAGGTGGTCCGGAACTCGGGCTTCTCGTCGTCCTCACCCAGCGGGATGCGCCCGTACCGGCTGAACGCCAGCCACAGGGCGAAGACCACGAACGCGGTGCCGGCGAGCACGAACACCCACCCGCCGTCGCGCACCAGCACCTCGAGGGCGCCGCCGGCGAAGGCCTGCAGCGACTCGGAGCCGAGCACGCCCCAGGCGATGAACGCGACCGCCGCGACCGCGGAGATGCCGAACACCACCCAGTCCATCCGGCCGGGCTGGTCGACGAGCTTGGTGCCCGCCTCCTCCTTCTCGACCGGCTTGTCCGATCGTTCCTCTACTACTGTCGACACAGATCCAGGCGCCGGGCGAACGGCGCCCCCTCCTTTCGGGAGTCGGCCGCGCGCGGGTGGTTCCCGGGTGTCCGGAAACCGATCGCGCACGGCCCGTGCACTTGCTCACCCCGGGGCGAACGGGACAAATGCCGCAGGGGTGAAAACAGCTGCGCGCCCGGCCGCCGCAGCAGCCGGGCGCGCAACGCTTCGGCCGGAATGACTCGCTACTTCTTCTCCCCGGCCGGGGACTCAGCGGTCTCCGCGTCCTCGTCAACAGGCGTGGTGACCAGCTGGAACTCGCCTTCGTGCTCCTCGGTACCAGCGATCACGGCCTGCTCCAGCACCTCCGCACCCTTGGCGTCGCGCAGGGTCATCGGGTCGCTGCGCAGGTCCTTGAGCAGGGCCACGCACATCAGCACCATGACGATCGCGAACGGCAGCGCACCGATGAAGGTCAGGTTCTGGATGCCGTCCAGCGCCTTCTCGGCGTCACCGCCCGCGGAGCCGATGACCAGCATGATCGCGGCGACCGCACCGGTGGCGGCGCCCCAGAAGATGACCACCCAGCGGCTCGGTTCGATGGAACCGCGCTGCGACAGCGTGCCCATCACCACGGAGGCGGCGTCGGCACCGGAGACGAAGAAGATCGCCACCAGGATCATCACCAGCACCGAGGTGATCAGCGTCAGCGGCAGGTGGTCGAGGACCGCGAAGGTCTGCGCCTCGGCGCTGCCGTCGCCGTACACGCCGTTGCCCGCCTTCTGGCTGTCGATCGCGGCACCGCCGAAGATCGCGAACCAGACCAGGCTGACCACGCTGGGCACCAGCAGCACGCCGCCGACGAACTGGCGGATGGTGCGACCGCGGCTGATGCGGGCGATGAACATGCCGACGAACGGCGTCCAGGAGATCCACCATGCCCAGTAGAAGACGGTCCAGCTGGACAGCCAGCTCTGCATCTCCTCGCCGCCGGTGGCGCCGGCCCGCGAGGCCATCTCGCCGAACTCGCTCATGTAGGAGCCGAGCGCGGTGGGCAGCAGGTCCAGGATGAACACCGTCGGGCCGACCACGAACACGAACAGCGCCAGCAGCGCGGCCAGCACCATGTTGATGTTCGACAGCCACTGGATGCCCTTGGCCACGCCGGACACCGCCGAGGCGATGAAGCACACCGTCAGCACGACGATGATCAGCACGAGGATCGTGGACGAGGCGCCCTCGATCCATCCCGCGGCCTTCATGCCCGCGCTGATCTGCAGGGTTCCGATGCCCAGCGAGGCGGCGGAGCCGAACAAGGTGGCGAACAGCGCAAGGATGTCGATCAGCTTGCCGATCGGGCCCTCGGCGTTGCGCTTGCCGATCAGCGGGCGGAACACGCCGCTGATCAGCTGGCTGCGGCCGCGGCGGAAGCTGCTGTAGGCGATCGCCAGACCCGCCACCGCGTAGATCGCCCACGGGTGCAGCGTCCAGTGGAACAGCGAAGTCGCCATCGAGGTCTCGATGGCCGCCTCGCTCTCCCCCGGGACGGTGCCCGGCGGCGGCGAGACGTAGTGCCCGAGCGGCTCGCTAACGCCGAAGAACATCAGACCGATGCCCATACCGGCGCTGAACATCATCGCGATCCAGGACACCGTCCTGAATTCCGGCTTCTCGCCGTCCTGGCCGAGCGGGATCCGGCCGTACTTGCTGAAAGCCAGAAAAAGGGCAAAGATGACGAAACCGGTCGCTGCGAGCACGAAGCCCCAGCCCGTGTTCGTGATCAACCACGTCAGCGCGGCCGACGAGGCGACGCTGAGCGAGTCGGTGCCCACCGCACCCCAGACCACCACCGCGAACATGATCGCCGCGGCGACGCCGAACACGATCCAGTCGGTTCGCGGTTTGCCCAGGAATTCGGTGTTCGCAGACAGTTCAGTCGTATGGCTCCCCTTGGCGGAGTCACCACTTCGTTCTGTTGTCGACACAGGTTCCGGCGTCGATTTGCGGCGACGCCCCCTCCTCTCCGTCGTCAGTCACGACGATCCGATTCAGCACCTCCGCATTGGGCGCAGCTGCACTCGGAACGCCTGCAACCCGTTAAACCGTGACCCAATCGGGTGAACAAGGCAAGCTCGCCCGCGGTCAGCGTGGCCGAACCGACACCTAGACTTGGCTCTCGTGGCAGCCGGTCTCACACCTACGCAGGGCGCACTGCGCGTCCTGCGCGGCGCTGCCCTGGCCACCACATCGGCGTCACTGTCCGTAGCCGCTCACGCGGCGGCGGGCGGGTCATTACCCGATCTGGGATCGACCGTTGTGATCACCGTCCTCCTGGCCGGCGCCGGTGTGGCACTCGCTGATCGCAAGCGCGGGTCGTGGGGCATTCTAGGGGCACTTGGCGTCAGCCAGCTGTCACTTCACGTATTTCTCCAGCTCGTGGCGTCCCACCAGGACGGACCGGGCGCCATCGGCATGCCGTTCTCACCCCTGGCCATGACCCTCGGTCACCTGGGGGCGGTCCTGGTGACCGGGCTGCTGATGGCGCGGGCGGAGCGTGCACTCTTCGTAGTCGCACGCCTGCTCCGTTCGATTCTGCCGCGCCGCCCACGGCCGCTACCCACAGTCACCGAGACGCCCACGGTGTGCGTCCCGGCGATCACGGTGCGTCCCCTGGCGCACCTGCTCTACCAACGCATCCACGCCCGTCGCGGGCCCCCGGAATCTCCTGCGCATGATCAGGTGGAATTCGCCGCCTGATCGTTGTCGATCTGTCATTTTCCCGATCAACGGCTCGTTGATCGATATTCCAGGAGATTCCAAGTAAACATGTCGACAAAACGATTCGCGGTCCGATCCGCGGCGCTGACGGCTGCCTGCGGGATCACCGCGCTGCTGGCTGCTGCCCCCGCATTCGCCCACGTCAGCGCGCAGCCGGGCGAGGCGGCCAAGGGCGGCCACGCCAAGATCGCCTTCCGGGTGCCGAACGAGCGGCCGAACGCCTCGACCGTGCAGGTCAAGGTCACCTTCCCCGAGGACCAGCCGCTGAGCTCGGTGCGCACCAAGCCGATGCCGGGCTGGACCGCGCAGGTCGAGCGGGTCCAGATCGCTCCGGTCCAGGTGGCCGGGTCCGAGGTCAGGGAAGCGGTGCGCAGCATCACGTGGACCGCGCAGCCGGGCAACCGGATCGGGCCGAACGAGTTCAACGAGTTCGAGGCCACGCTCGGCGCGCTGCCGGACAACGTGGATTCCTTCGCCATGCCCACCACCCAGACCTACGACAACGGCGAGGTCGTGAACTGGGACCAGCCGACGCCGCCGAACGGCGAGGAGCCGGAGCACCCGGCACCGACGCTCAAGCTGGTCGAGGACGCCGAGGGCGGCCACTCGCACGGCGGCGAGGAGGAGCAGGCGGCGGCAGCCGGAGCCGGTGACGACACGGCCCGCTGGCTCGGCGGCGCCGGACTGCTCGTCGGCGCGCTGGGCGTCGGCATCGGGGCCGGTGCGCTGGCCCGCAGCCGCAGCGCCGCACCGACCGGGAAGGACGAGTCGTGAAGCGATTGATGGCGGTGGCAGCGCTGGCTCTGGCCGCGCTGCTCGGCGGCGCGGGCACCGCGCTCGCGCACAACGTGCTGGTCAGCAGCGATCCGGCGGACGGCGCGAAGCTGTCGACCGGGCCGGGCGAGATCCGGTTGACCTTCGACCAGCCGGTCCGCGCCGGTGAGGGCTACAACACGGTGAACGTGGTCGGCCCCGACGGGACGTACTGGACCGACGGCGAGGTCCGCGTCGAGGGCAACTCGGTGACCGCACCGGTCCGCGAGCTCGGCCCGGCGGGCACCTACACGGTCGGCTACCGGATCCTGTCCAACGACGGCCACCCGGTGCCGGGCAAGGTCACCTTCGAGCTGACCCAGGCGGGCAACGGCACACCGGCCGAGCCGCCGCAGAACGCGGACCAGCCAACCGAGCAGTCGGGCGAGTCCGGCGGCATGCCGATCTGGCCCTGGATCGTCGGAGTGGTGGTCCTGGTCGGCCTCGGCCTGGTCCTGGCACTCCGCCTCGGCAAGCCCAAGGCCTGATCGCAGAGCAGTTGACGCGTGGAGGGGCACCTTTCGGCCGAAAGGTGCCCCTCCACCTCGTTCAGCCGTCGAACCTGCCGGCCTTGATCGCGGCGACGAACGCCGACCACTGGGGCGTCGTCGTCGTGAAGTGACCGGCAGCGCGGTTCTTGGTGTCGCGGACCGCGGCTCCGCCATCGACGCGACCGACCTCGACGCAGCTCGTCTCCTGGTTGCTCCAGCTCGACTTCCGCCAGCCTGGCTGTTCGGTCACGGGTCGCTCCTCGCTCAGTCGGCTAACTTTCCGGACTTGATCGCAGCGACGAAATCCGCGAACGCGCTGGCCGTCACGTTCAAGGTTGGCGACGAGCCGCCGAGCTTCGAGTCACGCACGAGAGCGCGCCCCGGCACGTTGGACGCGACTTCCACGCAGGCGTTCGCCTGTCCCGAACGGCTCGACTTCTTCCACGCTGGTTCTGGGCGCACCGCGCTACTCCTTCACACGTGAGGCGTGTTCCAGAGCGATGCTACGCAGCAGTTCAGCGGAGTCGGCTTCGTCGAGCGCCCGAGCTTGCAACGATGCGAAAAGACGCGCCAGCTCGGCTACATCCCGGATGTCGTCTATGACGTGACCGCCGAGCGGGGTGTCGCTGAAGGCGACATCGCAGTGGCCTGGATCCGAGAAGCGAAGCAACAAGATCGGGCCGTGGAGTCCCTCGTGCGAACCAGCTTCGAAGGGCAGCACTTGAAGCCGGATGTTCGGCCGCGCAGCGAACTCCGCAAGCCGTTCCAGCTGATCGACCATCACCTTTCGCGAGCCGATGACCCGTCGCAATGCTTCCTCGGCGATCACCACGTGAAGCGCCAGAGCACCGTCCTCGCTCAACCGCTCTTGACGCTTCAGCCGAACGTCCACCCACTGTTGGAGCTCGACATCTGTCAGCACCAGACGCCCTGCTTCGTGGATCGCACGCGCGTAGTTCTCGGTTTGGAGCAGGCCTGGGATCACGCCCAGCTCGAAGTGGAAGATCTCGCTGGCCTCTGCTTCGAAGCCGACGAACGGGGCCAGGTACTGCGGCAGCTTGTAGCTCTGCCACCACCCGCGCTGCCCGCTTTCCCTTCGCAGCTGGTGGAGTTGTTCGACCACGTCGTCGGGCGTCTTGTAGAGCGCGAGAAGGGCTTCGAGGTCTTTCGCCGACACCCTGGAATGCCCGCGCTCCCAGTGCCCGACCGTGGCACGCGATCGTTCCAGGTGAGCCGCTGCTTCGTCCAAGGACAAGCCCGCCTCGGTCCGAAGCTGTCGGAGCTGACGGCCCAGATGGATTTGCCGAGCGGTTCCTGCCATGCGCCCAGCTTTACACGCGACGTCGACGGTCAAGATCACCCGCTTGGGTAACTCGACGAAGTTACCCGGTAACCATTACCGTCTAACGCAGAGTCGCCGAGCGACAACAGGCCGTAGCAACGATCGGGGTGGACATGACGCAACCACAGCCTCGCTACTTCTGGCTTCCCGTCGTGGACGAGTCGGGCCGAAACGGGATGGTCCGGCATGCCTTCCCGGGAAGACGCCTGGATTCAGGCCTGAGCGGTGAGTCCTTCTGCGGTGATCAGTTCGGCCTCGCGGAGCCGTCCGAAGTGGACTGGATACAGGCCCCGTCGTGCCGAAACTGCAACTCCGCACTCAAGGCGGCGAAGGGATGATCATGCCGAACCTCGCGATGTTCTGGGTGATCACGGCCGTCGCCGCTGTTCTGGTCGCTTTCTTCGTCGTCCACCGGGTCTTCTCGTACCGGCCGCAGCACGCCGGGGGCGGGGATGGCGCGCTGACCGTTCGGTACCTGATCGAGCGTGTCGAGGCCGAGACCAGTGGTGGTCGGCATCGTCTGCGCGAGCCCGACTCCGGTGGGCGCGGCTCCCCCGACGTAGTCGTGCCGACTTCTGGGTTCTCGCGGAATACCGAAGTGTTCCAGCGGGTACTCGCTGGGCTGCAACGGCTTTAGACCCGGTCCCGGCTGTTCTGCCCCCGACCAGGCAGCCGGGACCGCCCTGCTCGCAAGGCAATCCGCGCTTTCGCGACGCGGATCCATGGCGCGGGCGGGAGTTCCCCTCCCCGCTCCTGCTCGCAGCGGTGCCCCGCGGTCCTCCCCCGGCCGCGGGGCGCTGCGCTTCCCGGCTCGTTTCGGCTGGTCAAGTACCGTGAGTGGTTTGGGGTGTTATAGCGCCCCAAAGCACTCACGGGAGCTTGGACGGCTGAATCTCACTTGGGGCGGAGGCGGGTGCTCGACAGGAGGCGTTCGGTCGGGCGGCCTTCGGGATCCAGGAGGGCCGGAGGAACCATCAGCCAGGGTTGGCGGAGTCCTCGGCGGGTTGGGCCCCCCGGGGCGTAGAGGGGGCGGAAACCCTGGTCCACCAGGGAGATCGCGTAGTCGACCGCCACCTCCTGGTTCCCGTTGAGGGCTGCCGTGCCGTGCCAGGGCATCACGCCCGAACCGCCGAGCGGGACGAAGCGGAGCCTGCCCGGGGTCGGGCGGATCGACAGGCTCATCCGGACGCCCTCCCGCCACAGGACCTGGTAGCCGAGATCGGCGTCCACGTGCTTGTTCGCCAGGTAGGTGATGGTCTCGCGCCAAGCCGAGACCAGCAGATCACCGCGGGCCCGGCGCACCTCGGCCGGTGTCGAGCGGTCGGTCAGGTCGAAGGGATCCGCGTAGATCCGCTGCGACCAGGCGAGCGGATCGCCGCCGTGGCACGGGATGTCCACCGCGTGCAGCACCGACCGGAACAGCTCCGCGAACCTCGGCTGACCGGCAGCCGACGGGTCGCGGGTGGCCGCTTCGGCCAGCGCCGCTCCCGGATTCCGGAGGACGTCCAGGCCCGCGAAGGCCGCTTCGTACCTCTCGCGGTGCGCGCGCAGGAGTTCCGAGCGCTGGCTGCGGTCGCCGCAGGCCGGGTGCGCGTCGGCCGCGTCGTCGAAGTCCTCGACCGACACCAGGTCCGCCGCGCCGACCGCGGCCACCTGCCGGGCGAACTCCCGGTGGTAGGCCGCGCACCGGTCGGGCTCGCGGAACCGGAAGTGGCTGGCATCGGTGAGCGCCCGGACCCGGATCCCCGGCGGGTGCACCTGCCGGACCGCCGCGTCCAGCTGCCGCAGCCGGACCAGCATCGCCAGCTCCGCCAGGTCGGGCAGACCGCCGAGCGCTTTGAGCCGGGATCCGTCCTGCTTCAGCGACGGCCCCACCACGACGAACGGGATCGGCTCGCCCGCTTCGACCGGGCCGCGCAGATCCCGCTCCGCCACCGCGAGCGGATAAGCCGACCTCGACGCGCCGAACGGCTTCGCGGTGATCACCTGCCACACCGCCCGGACCCGGTCGGCTCCCGCGGTGATCGCCGAACCGAGCTTCCGGCCGCTGGTCACGGCGGTCGCCACCAGCGAGTCGACGATCCGCGCCTGCTCGGCAGCGGTCAGCTCCGCGCCGCGGCCCCAGATCGTCGGGCGGGTGCTCAGCTCACCGACCCGCAGCCCGCTGAGCGAGGTCACGTGCGACAACTGCGGCTCGCGGGCATGACCGCGGCCGAGCGGCACCGGGTGCGGCAGCGACTCGAAGGTCTCGATGCCGTCAGCGGATTCGCCCGAGGTGAAGCCCGGCAGGCGGACCGGGATCACCAGGGCACCGGGGAACGCGGTGCGCAGCGCGGCCCGGTTGGCCGCCGAGTCGTCGAACGCCGCGACCAGCTCGTACCCGTGGAACTCCCGCAGCGCGGCCACCTTGCGCTCGGCGACGGGGCCGTCGTCGGAGGTGCGCAGGTCGAGGTGCCCGAGCCCGCAACCGGCCAGGAACTCCTCGGTCGCCGCGCGCACCCGGTGCCGACGGCCGGTCAGCCAGACCACCCGAGCGCCCGCCTGCTCCAGATCGCGGACGTACCGCTTGATGCCCGGGGCGAGGGTGTCGGTCAGCAGCGCTTCCCCGTGCCACGCGATGTTCCGGCGGTACTCGGCGTGCAGGCCGGCGCCGCGCCGCAAACCGTTCCGCGCCAGGAACGGCCGCCAACCCGCCGGGTAGAGGCCGGGCAGCACAGCGGGATCGGCGAACTCCGCGATCCCGTGCGCCGCGCCCACCCGCCGCACCGCCTCGTGGACCCGCTGTCTCGGCTGCACCGCGCAGAAGTCCAGGTCGACCGCCACCAGCGGACGCGGCAGCCCGCTCTCGCGGCGGCACCGCGCGCTGCGCTCGCGGACCGTCCGGAGCACCTGGCGCAGCAGCTCGTGCTGACGCGCTCCGACGACGTGCACGAACTCGCGCCACGGGTGGTCACCGGCCAGGCGAGCCGCGGTTTCCGCCGACAGGTTCCGCAATTCCTGCGAGACCACTTCGTCGAACGCACCGCGGATCCGCTCCTGCTCCTCGCCGGTGACCAGCACGCCGGCCGCGGCCAGCTCGGTCAGCCAGCCGTCCAGCGCGGTGATCGCCGCAGGCACCTCCGCGGCCGGGCGGACGCCCTCGACCACGACCCGGCCGGTGGCCGACGACTCCGGCCCGAGCTCCACGCCCACCTCGCCCGCGGGCAGCGAACCCCTGGCCAGCAGACCGCGGAAGGTGATCAGCAGCGGCCGCACGACGAACTCGGCGAGGTGGTCCCGCGCCGTCCAGTCCCCCGGCCGGTCGGCCACCAGCCGCTTCAACGCCAGCACATCTCCCGGGAAGTCACCGCGCACCAGATCACCCAGGGCGAGCCAGTCCCGCTGAACGGGTGCGCAGTACAACCTCAGCAGCGCGTCGTCGGCCAGCGCGCTCCGCAACCCCACGCGGAATCCCGGCATTTCTTCCGGACTGCACAAAATCATCTCCCATCACGGATTTTTCCGATCCCGGCGAGCGAATTGGCCGGGATGCGGCGAGAATTCGACTGCGGTGAGAAAGAGATCAAAGGGAAGTGGTTTCGGTCACTTTTTCCGAGCACGTCGCCCGAACCGGCTCCGGGCACGGCGGATGGGCGCGGCAGATGGCCCCGGCCGAGCCGGAAAACCGGCCGCTACCGGGGAAAACGCGTACTTCAGCCCGACCGAACTGCGCGCTGCGATTTTCGGCGCACCAGCAGAAAACGCTGGTCGCAGGCGCGATTCACCGAAACGTCAACGATGACGCGCCGGTCGCCGAGCGGTCATTCAGCGTCGGTGAGTTGCACCGACACCCAGACCATCCGGTTCCTCCAGGCGGAGCAGCGCGGCGCGGCCGCGCCGCTCCAGCTCCCGGCGGGTGATCCAGCCCTTCGCGTAGTGCCGGTAGTTCTGGGCGAGCAGCACCAGTTCCGTGAGGTGGTCGGCGTGCCGTCGCCGGACGTCCGCGGGCAGCAGCGGCAGCGAGGCGACTTGGGAGTCCACCACGTCGTCGAGCGCCTGGGCGGAGCGCAACGCGCGCGCCCGGCGCCAGCGCGGGGACAAGACCCCCAGCAAGAACTCCGCGACCATCATCGACAACCCATCCAGTTGCAACGCCCTGACGGATCAGTTCCCTCGTATGGTTTACCCCTTCGGGTCAGCGTCGTCACCAAGAATGACCAAAAGAGCGCAGCGTTCGGCCTCAAGATCGCCCGTTCGGGTGTAGGACTGTCTGTCGATCAGCTGTAGGGGGCCCACTGCGCGGCGAGGTCGCCGTCGCGCATCGTGCGCAGCCGCCGGTGCAGCTGCTCGCGGAGCCCGGGATTGCTGCGCACGATCGGCAGCACGCCGGTCGTGATCTTCAGCTCGCGCAGTTCCCGCAGCACCGGGAAGCCTTCCCACCCGGTGATGTCGAAGCCGTACGCGGCGGCCAGGTCGTCGTACCAGGACGGCGGGTGCCCCATCCGCAGCCGGCCGACCGCCAGCGGCGTCAGGTCCCACTCCGGCGGCCCGACGCACAACGAGTCGAGGTCGCACAGCAGCGGGCCGTCCGGACCGCCGATCACGTTGCCCAGGTGCGCGTCCGCGTGGATCACGCACTGCGGCAGCGGGAACCGCAGCTCGGCCAACTGCTCCTCGACGTGGTCGCAGCGCTGCTCCAGGAAGTAGCGGTCGGCCGGGTCGATGTCCACCGCGTCGGTCAACCGGCGCCGGATGTCGGCCATCGGCTGCCAGTCCAGGAACGTCGGCGACAGCGGTTTCGAGTGCATCAGCCGCAGCAGCGCACCGAGGTCGGCGCCGTCCGGCACCGGCCCGATCTCCGGCACGTAGCGCCAGAGCGTCGCCAGGTGCTCCCCCACCTGGACCGGCTGCTCGAAACCGGGCAGCAACCGCACCGCGGGCACGCCGTGCACCGCCAGCCAGCGCGCGGCGTCGACTGCGTTGAAAGCTCGGTAACCGAACGACGGGGACAGCACCACGCGGACGATGACGGGATCGTCGCGGAGCAGGAAGACCCCGTTGTTGATGAATCGGATCAGTCGCGCACCCCGCGGATCCAGTCCGGCGGAAGCGCAGATCTCGGCCAGCGCCAAGCCCAGTTCAGGCGGGACTCGCTGACCCTGTTCGACGTATGTCTGCATGCTCATGGTGTTCGCACCGGCGCATCGATCCGGGCAGCTCACGCCTGCCGGAACTGCCGGACCTCTTCGAACAGGTCGCGGGCGTCGGAATTGGCCCGGTGCTTGGCCGCTTCCAGCTCCAGCGGCTTGAGCCGGTCGGAGACGCGGGCCGATTTGACCCGTTCGCCGTGCTGCAGCGCGCGGCGGCCGACCTTGATGCCCTCCTGGACGTCACCGGCCCGGAAGTGGTTGGTGGCCTGCAGGCTGAGCCCGAAGACGTGGGTGCGCTGCATGTCCGCGCCGTAGGCCTCGTTGCACTTGATCGTCTCGGCGACGGCGATCGACGCGTGCTTGCGCGGGTCGAACACGGCCAGCGCGTCGTGCGCGGAGCCGATCATGCCGTGCAGGTCGTTCTCGTTGAAGAACCGCACCCAGTCCGGCGCCTCGCTGGCCTGCGCCCGCGCGAACTCGTCCTTCGTCCGGCCGACCATCTTCTGCACCTGGTCGGGCCGGTTCAGCATCCCGTACGCCCAGGCCTCGTTCGCGCACAGCACCGCGACCGTCAGCGCCGATCCGGACTCCTGCGCGGCGATCTGCCCCAGCTGGAACAGCTTCAGCGCCTCGTTCGGCTCCTGGTGGTGCAGGTACACCCGGCCCATCCGGTACAGCACGCTGGCCAGCAACCCGTGGTCATCGGCCTGCTTGGCGAACTCCAGCGCCTTGCCGAAGTGCCCGCGCGCCGGGTCCAGCAACCCGACGTCGAACGAGGTCCACCCGGCCAGGCTGTGCATGTCCGCGAGCGCCACGAACAGCTGCTTGCGCACCAGGTCGGTGGAGGTCGAGTCCAGCAGCTGCTGCGCCCAGGACAGCTGGGCCACCACGGCGTCGCGGCAGGTGCCGCCGCCGTAGCGGTAGTCGAGATCGCGCAGGGCCTTGGTGGCTGCCTGGATCTGCTGCACGTCGGTCATGCCGATCCGGGCCGGCGCCGGTGTCTGCGCGTTCGCCGGGAGCCAGCTGGTGGCCTCCCCGAACACGGCAGCGCCCATGGTCACCTGGGCGGCGTGGGACAAGAACTTCCGACGCTTCACCGATTCGTCCTCCTCAGCTTCGAGGGCGTTGGTCGCGCTAGCGACCCGCATCGCGGTCGCCCCGTCGTAAGCGAGGCCCATGTAGCCCCGCGGGATACCCAGCCCGTCGGCGATCCTGGCCAGCACGTCGTAAGCCATGACCTGCCGACCCTTGAGGATCTCGGACACCTCGGATTGCGACTGGCCCGTGGAGGCCGCGATCTGGCGCTGCGAGACACCGCGTCGGCGCAGTTGCTTGTAGATCTCGCTGACGTCCCGCCGGGCCAGGGCGTCCCGCATCTCCCGATCGTTCCAGACGTCGGGTGTAACGGGAGAGCCGCTAGAACCGATGATGTTCATTTAGACCCCCTGACGCTCTGCACGGGCGTTGGTCGCAGGGTAAGGGCACTGCGGCAGCCCGGTGAAGCCCGCTTCGGTAGAGGTGATCGGTTGCGCTGAAGTCCGCCGACCGTTCGTCGTCGCCATTGGCCCGGTCGGCGCCCGACGACTAGGCGAACCCGTCGACTGGGACCAATCTAGTCATCAGCAAGCAACCGAGCACGGACGGGACGGGAAGCGAAGTGGACGAGCAGATGCGGGAAACCGGGATCGGCCAGTCGGCCGAGTCCGCTCCGGCAACTGCCGACCACCGGCGTTGGTGGCAGGTGGACTGCCGCGATCTGTCGAACGCCCACCGGAACCTGGCCGTGCTGGTCGACCGGGATGAGGTCGAGCTCGTCGGACCGCCCGGCCACGCCGCAGTGCTCTCCGCACTCGGCGTGCGCCAGTTGTCAACAGCGTTGCGGGATGCCGCGATGCAGGCGAGAAAGTGACGGTGACGTTCCTGTGGACGAGATCCTGGGTCAGGTGCTGCGAAACGCGGTGCGCGAGCGGCTCGACATGCTGAGCGAGCTCGCGGACCGGGCGGACGCCACCTCCCTGCTCTCCGTAGCGCGTTCCGAACTGCCCCGGCTCACCGAGGGGTGGCGAACGCTGCTCACCGCCCACGAAGCCGACGAGAAGGGCAACTGCCCGGAGTGCTCCAGCCGCTGGCGCCCGCAGAAAGCACCGTGCTCGGTGTGGCGCTCGGCGTACGAGCACCTGGTGGCAGGTGCCCTGGCTCCCCGTCCCGCTCGGCACCAGCGACCGGCGCACGCTCTGCGCCCGGTGGCGCCGGTGCCGTAAAGCCGGCGGACTCGGTCCCGGACAGCAACACCTCCTCCCCGACCCCGGGCAAGACCGAGCAACCGCCAGGTGACGGCCGATGGGCGACTGGTCGCGTTTCCCCGACCTCGGCCAGCGCGCATCGGCCGTCACCGCGAAAAACTCCACAGTGAGAAGAACTTCCGCGGGCTGGTGCTGACGCACTCCCCTCCCCCCGACCGGTGCTGGTCCGCGGACTCCAACCGCTTCGGAACCCGTTTCCCCGGACGGCTCCGAAGTGAGGATGGGAAGGCCCTGGCAGCTCGTTTCCCCGACCGAGCCGCCAGGGCTCTTTCCTTTCACCGGGCCGGAATACCCAGCGGTTCAGCGCGACGAACCGCAGCACCGTGCCGATCCCGCTGAACACCGCCAGCGCGAACAGCTCCAGCAGCACTCCAGCCGTCGGCACCGCGGCGCGCACCAGCAGCAGCCCCAGCACCGTGACCGCGTAGGTCACCGCGAACGCCAGCAAACCGCGGATCTGCACCGATGCCGTGGAGTTCGGCCGGTCCCGGAAGGTGAAGCGGCGGTTGAGCTCGGTGTTGGCCATCGTCGCCGCGACCAGCGCGACCAGGTTGGCCAGCAGCGCCGGGCAGCACGGCCGCAGCGCCGCGAACAGCGCCGCGTGCAGGGCCGTCGAGAACGCGCCGACGCAGGCGAACGGGAGCAGGCGCCGGGCGCCGTCAGCGCGCGGTGTCCGCATCGAGCACGAGGCCATGGGCCGTCAACTCCCAGTAGTGCCTGCGCTTCGGGCGCACCAGCTGGGTCACCGCGCGGATCGCGGCCACGCTCATCAGCGCCCAGTACAGCGGGATCGTCAGCATCGCGGGCACCGCGCGGTGCAGCCCGGGGCGCACCATGCAGGCGACGATGAACAGGTAGGTCGTGGCCAGGTTGCCGAGCAGCATCACCACGACGCCCGCGTAGAGCACCGGCCCCGGGTACAGCGGCTCGATCCGGCTCGGCCCGTCCAGCAGGTACCAGCAGGACAGCGCCCAGAAGACCGGGTTGCACAGCACCGTCAGGTTGCTGACCGCGAAGGTGAGGTGGAAGCTCGCGAACCGGCGCCAGCCGAGCTCGGCGAGCAGCCGTCGCGGGTGGCGCATGTGCACCAGCCAGGTCTGCAGGTGGCCCTTGATCCAGCGGCTGCGCTGCCGGATCCAGTTGCCGGTGCGGCTGTTGGCCTCTTCGAGCGTGACCGAGTCGAGCATCCGCACCTGCCAGCCGCGGCGGGCGATCCGGATCCCGAGGTCGGCGTCCTCGGTGACGTTGTGCGGGTCCCAGCCGCCGAGTTCGCGCAGCGCCGAGGTGCGCAGGTGGTTCGACGTGCCGCCGAGCGGGATCGGCAGGTCGAGCCGGTCCAGGCCGAGCAGGGTGAGCCGGAAGTTCAGCGCGTACTCGCCGGCGAACATCCGGGTCAGCCAGTTCGTCCACGGGTTCCAGTAGGCGAGTTCGGCTTGCAGGCACGCGACTTCCGGCGGGTGGTGGGCGAACGCGGCGGCGGCCTTGCGGAGCTGGTCGGGTTCCGGCCGGTCCTCGGCGTCGAAGATGACGCAGTGCTCGGCGGTGACCCGGGCGAGGCCGACGTTGCACGCGTTCGGCTTGGTGCGCGGCCCGCCTTCGGGCACCACGACGATCTCGTACTGCGGGCCGAGGTGGTGTTCGGCGAGCGCCGACCGCGTGGTGCTGTCGTCCTCCTCGACGAGCAGCAGGACGTGCAGCTTGCCGACCGGGTAGCGCAGCGCGTCGAGGTGCGCGAGGAGGCTGGGCAGCACCGCTTCCTCCCGGTGCAGCGGCACCAGCACGGCGTAGCTCGGCAGCTGGTCGTCGGGGATCTCGGTGCCGACCGGCTCGACGGCGCGCGGCGCGATCAGCACCAGGAACACCCGGTAGCCGATCACCAGCACGTAGCAGGCGGTCATGGCGATCACGCCGACCTGCGCCCAGGCCAGCGCGGACACGCCGTAGCCCGTCACCGCCCAGAGCAGCACCGTCCCGATCCCGAAGGCCAGCGCCGCCAACGAGAACCGGCGCTGACCGGTGCTGAGCAGCTCCCGCGCGCTCAGGTGCTCCGGCAGCGGAGCGATCGCGGATTCCGCCCGGGTGCTCATCGGCAATTCCCGCGAAGCCGGTAGACCTGCCGGTCGGCATCCGCGTACACCAGCGCGTAAGACCTGGTCAGCTGCGGTTTTCCGTGCAGGCTGGTCCACACCCGGTCGGGCAAGCCGCGGGCGCGTCCGAGGTGGATCCACCGGATGCCGTGCGCGGCCGGATCGGCCAGCGCCGGTTCCCACTGCCGGTAGCTGCCCTCGTAGACGACCTCGCGCAGCGGGATGCCGGATTCGAAGTTGACGGTCTCGTTGTTCCATGACTGCATCAGCACCCGCCCCCGGTCGTAGTGCTCGCGCAGCCAAGCCGCGCCGCGCGCGTTGGTCCGTTCGGCCGCGCCGGCCCGGAAGGCCTGCGGCTCCTGCAAGGTCGCGATGCCGCCGACGGCGAGCAGCACCGAGGCGATCCCGGCCGCCACCGGCGCGAGCCCGGCCAGCACGCGCGGCCGCACCTGCGCGGCCAGGTATCCGATGAGCAGTGCCGCGGGCACGATCACGGCCAGCCCGAACCGGACGTTGTACAGATCTCCGCTGATCTGCGGGACGTGCAGCGGGCGCTGCCCGGATCGCAGCGCGAAGACGTAGAAGACGGGCAGGACCAGCAGCAGCACCGGTGCCATCGCCTCCGCCCGCAAGCGCGTGCGCCACACCAGGAAGCCCAGCCCGACCGCAGCGGCACCCAGCACCACCGGGCCCAGCACCGCGACCACCGCCCACAGGTAGCTAGCGCCCGCCACGGCCCAGTTCCCCACCGCCGGATCGCCGGCAGCCACCCACAGCTCCGGCTTGGCGAACTCGCCGCGCAGGAAGTTCAGCGGATCGCCGAAGATGATCGCGTTCCAGCCGATCCAGCCCACCACGCCGCTGGCCGCCAGCACGCCGAACAGCACGAGGTCGGCCCGGACCGCGTACCAGCGGCCGTCACCACCGGCCCGCCGCCACGACCGCCAGCCGACCGCGGCGACCAGCACCGGGAGCAGCACCCAGCCCTCGTAGCGCACGAGCGTGGTCAGCATCGTCGCGAGCGCGCAGAGCAGCAGGTACCGGAGCTCGTCGGTGCGGCACCACGCGACGAAGCACGCGATGGTCGCCGCGATGCCCGCCAGCATCGGCACTTCGGTCATGGGCGTGCTCTGCAGGTAGAGCACGTTCGGGTTGGTGGCGAACACGGCTGCCGCGACGACTCCGCCGACGGTCCTGCCGGTGATCCCGCGCCCGGCCCGGTAGAGCCAGCCGGTCGCCGCGACGTAGCAGGCCATCGACAGCACGCACGCGCCGATCCCCGACCGCAGCAGCGGATCCCACTCCACCAGCGGCGCGGCCAGCAGGTGCGGCAGCGGCAGCCAGACGCCGCCGAGCTGGGCGGCTCCCGGTGTCGAGGCGCCGGAGACGCGGCCGGTGATGAGCAGGTGGGACATGGCATCGGCGTAGGCGAGCGTGTTACCGGAGAGCGCGGTGACCACGCACGCCCCGATCGACAGCAGCGCGGCACCGACCAGCACGGCGATCAACACGGGATCGCGAAACCGACCGGCGAACCGCACAGCGGGACGAAACGACACTTCCTCCCCCATTCCCGTGCCCGACGATCCCCCACCGCCACGCACGAACCCACTCGTGAGCGGCAAAGGTCGCAAGAACAACCAACGCCGCTCACGAACCCACGCCACCCACTCGTGAGCGGCGAAAGTCGCAAGGGCGACTAGCGGTGCTCACGAGCTTGGAGTTGGGCATGTGCCTTCGGGCCTCGTGTTTGAGGCTGGAGGCTGGATTTGTTGGTGAGCCGTTGCGTGTGGAGCGGCGCTGCGCTGGCCGGTTCCGAAACGGCGTTGCACTCAGCTTCCAGGGCGTTGAGCTGGACCGCAAGGAAAGCGCCCCGAGGGGATGCTGTCCTCGGGGCGCGCGTAATCGTCGGGCTTCCGGGGCGTCACTTCCGGCGGAGCCGGGCCTTGGCGATGAGGTGCTCGTCCAGGCTCAGGCCGGACTGCGGCGCCGCACCCCGGGGCGTGGGCACGTGCGAGCGCTGCGCCGGGTGGGTGCGGTCGGCCGGGACCATCGCCCACGGCTGCCGCGGTCCCAGCAGCGGCGAGTAGACCGGGACGAAACCCTGGTCGAGCAGGGAGATCGCGAAGTCCACCGCCACCGTGCCGCGCGGGTCGAGCACGCCGGTGCCCTGCCACGGCAGCAGACCCGAGCCGCCGAGGTAGGTGAAGCCCAGGCAGCCCTTGCGCACCGCGCTGAGCGTCAGCCGCACCCGGTTCGGGAACATCCGCTCGTAGCCGAACTCCTCGTCCACCTGCATGGTCGCCATGTAGCGGATGACGGTGTGCCAAGCCCGGCGCAGCACCGCGCAGCGCGCCTGGCGCACCTCGGCCGACACGCTCTGGTCGCCGAGGTTGTAGACGTCGGCGTAGATCGCGGTGGACCACTCCAGCCGGTCGACGCCGGTCGGCACCGAGACCGGCACCGAGTACACCATCGACATCAGGATCTCCCGGAACAGCCCGATGACGTGCGGTGCGAAGTCGTCCGCGCCCGCCGTCCAGCGGTGCACCCGCTCCAGGGTGCGCAGCGGGTTGTCGGTGATGTCGAACTCCCGCAGCGATTCGCCGAGCAGCCGCCGGTACTTGGCGATCCGCTCCGCGCGCTGCGCGGGCAGCCCGGGCCCGAGCCGCTGCTCGGCGACCACGTCGATGTCCTCGACGAGCGTGCGGTCGCCGATGCCCGCCAGATCGGCGTACTCGCGCAGCTTCCGCTGGTAGGCCTCGGTGATCGCGGCCGGGCGGCTCCGGAAGTGCCGTCCGTCGGTGAGGATGTTGAAGTGCAGGCCGGGCGGGTGCACCGCGCTGATCGCCCGCTGCATCTCGCGCAGCCGGGCCATCGCGCCGAACTCGGCCAGGTCGGGCAGCGGACCGCCTGCCTTGAGCCGGTTCAGGCACTGCTTGACCGGGAAGCCGAGCAGCACCACCTCGATCGGCTCGCCGCGCCGCACCAGCGGTTCGGCGTCGGCCCGCAGGTCGGCGAGCTGGTAGTTGGCACGGGAGCCCTTGAAGAACTGCTTGCGGGTGAGCACGTGGTGCACCGCGGCGAGCACCTGCTCATCCGCCGCCGGCCCCCGGTCGAGCCCGAACTTGGCCGCCGCGGCCTGCCCGGTGCGCGCCGCCGCGCGATCGGCGTCGGAGAGCACCGAGTCCACGATGTCCCGGGTCTCCTGCGCCGTGAGGTGCACGGCCCAGCGCTGCGCCAAGCGGTTCTTGCGCAGGGCGCCGATCTGCAGCTCCTCCAGCGAATGCGTGTTGGACAGGCGCGGCCCGATGCGCTCGTCGGGGCGCGGGCGGGTTTCGAAGGTGGCGATCACCTCGTCCTGGTCCGTGCGGCGCTCGGCGGCGAACCCGGGGATCGCCACCGCGACCGACCGCGCGCCACCGAACTCCGCGCTGATCGCCTCCCGACCGGCCCGCGCGTCGTCGAAGACCGCGACCACGTCGACGGCACCGAGGTCGTCCGACCGCAGCGTGCCGTCCTCGGGCAGGAACCGCAGGTCCGCCTCGGCGATCCCGGCCGCGGCCAGGACTTCCTCGGTCTGCTCGCGGAACCGCTCCTTGCGGCGGGTGTAGAACACCACCTGCCCACCGGCGTCCTGCACGTCCCAGGCGAACCGGGCCAGGCCCGCGTTGGCGCTGTCGGTGCGCAGCCGCTCGCGCGGGCGCGCCAGAAACGCGCGGACGAAATCGGCGCGCACCGCCGCCCAGTCCACCGCCGGGTAGCGCTCGCCGAGCCCGCTCTGCTCGACGAAGTCGTCCCAGGTCTCCGGGGAGTGGGTCGGCAGCAGCGGCAGGGTGCCCGCGCTGGCGAGTTCGAGGATGCCCTCCGGTGCGCCCGGCCGCGGCCCGGCGGTCGCGCGGGCGGCGTCGAGGATCCGTTGCAGGGGAACGAATCCGCACAGGTCGACGTCGATGGCCACCGCGGGCTTGGCGAGATCCGGGTTCCACCGGCGCTGCCGGGTGCGCTGCTGGACGTCGTCGAGCACCGACCGGAGCACCGCGTCCTGCTCCTCGGGCACGGTGTGCGCGTAGCACTGCAGCGGCTGCTCGCCCGAGAGCAGCTCCGCGGTGCTCGGCTCCAGGTAGCGCAGCTCCTCGGCGATCACCCGGTCCACCGCGTGCCGGATCTGGCCCGCCCGGCGACCGCCGCCGAGCTCGGTGAACCCGGTGCTGAGGCGGTCGAGCGTGCCGACCAGCGCGCGGACGCCCGCGGCGACCTCGGTGCGACCCGGCTCCCAGCTCACCCGGTCGTGGTCGGTGACCACGATCCGGCCGGTGGCCTGGAGTTCCGGGGAGAGCTCGACGGCCAGCCCGGTCTCGTCCAGCGCGAACAGGCCGATCCGGTGCACGTCGAGGGCCACCCGGAAGGTCCGCAGCAGCGGCCGGACGAAGTGCTCCAGGAAGTACTCGAGCTCGTCCTCGCGCCATTCGAAGCGGTTGTCCAGCACCACGCGGAGCAGTTCCGGCGTGCCCGCGGCTCCCGGGCGCAGCAGCGCGGAGAGCGGCACGGCGATGGTGCCGCCGGGGTGCGACGGGTGCGCGGGCGCCGGTTCGGCGAGGCGGAACAGCGCCGCCGCGCCGGTCCGGGTGTCGATCACCGCGCCCGGCACCGGCTGCGCCGCGCAGTGCATCCGCAGGTTCGGGTCCTCCGCGACGACCGCCGAAAACCGTTCCCAGCAGCGGATCTGCCGCTGCGCGCGGTCGCGCGAGGTGACCGAGCTCAGCTGCACGGTGCGGGCCCGGCCGTCGACGCTGAGCTGCCCGCTGGGCAGCTGCACGGCCAGGTCCGGATCGGTGACCGCGATCAGCAGGTCCGCGGTGAGGTCGGGGTCGGCGCCCGGCAGCAGTTCGACGCGGTCCAGCGGAACCCTCGTGCAGGGGCCGGGTTCCGGCGCGTCGGCCAGGGATCGGGTCAACCGCTGCAACCAGCTCGCGTCGAACACCTTCCGGGTGCGGCGCGATCGCACCAGGGCGCGGTACAGGTCGGCCCAATCCGGTTCACCGCCCAGCGGGACTCCGCTGCCGATGCCGGTGAGCAGCAGTCCTCCGCAGGCACCTCGCTCGACGCGCAGCCCGTACCCGCCCTCGCCGAGCAGCTCGTTCGCCGCGGCGGTGGTCAGCTGGTGCCGGAGCGCCGGGGCGTCCTCGGTCGCGGGCCGCCGGCTCGATCGGTGGGCCCGCTCCGCGGTCAGCCGCGCGGTCACGGCGTCGCGGTGCGCGTCGCGCACGGGACAGCGCAGCAGGCACGGGTAGCCGCGGCAGGGTCGTTGCAGGTCCTCGCGCTCCCCCAGGTCGGAGTCCACCGGGTAAGCACAACACGTCGAACGACGGGAAAACGAGAGGAAGCCGCGCAGTAACCCACAATGACCTTTCTGTCACGGAGAATGACGACCCGATCACCCTAGATAGTGACCGCGCGCGCTGACAACATGACTCAATGCATATCCGAATCATGTAACGCGGCCGGATCCGCAGGTCAGAGGCAGGGCTGTCACCCGGCCGATGACCAAATACCCCGATTGGTCAAGTCGTTGCCCGAGAAATCACCCGTTCGATTGATACCGTCTTCGGCATGTCCGGAGCGCACGACCGCCCGCGGGCCGGGAAACTTGGGACATCACCGGCATCTGGGAACCTCCTCGGAATTCACCGGTGAGCCAGACCGCCGGGTCGAACTCGGCACATCTCCCAGGGCTCCCCTGAAAGAGAATCACGGTCGTGGTCGGCAAGATGGTCAGTGAACATGATCAAGGAGTTGCCTTGCCAGCCGAAGTCGCCCCACTGCGCCGCAAGCCGGTCCAGCAGCGCAGTGCACAACGCGTGGAGAAGATGCTCGTGGCCTGCGCCGAGCTGATCGACGAGGTGGGGTACGACGGATTAACGACCACGCTCATCGCCGAGCGGGCAGGCGTCGCGGTCGGCTCCCTCTACCAGTTCTTCCCGGACAAGCGGGCGGTGGTGCAGGAGCTGACGCTGCGCAACCTGGACCGCTTCGTGCGCACCGTGTCGGCCCGCTTCGAGCAGCTGGAACTGGCGCACTGGTGGGACGCGGTGGACGCGGTCTTCGACGTCTACCTGACCATGCACCGCGAGGTGCCGGCCTTCAGCCGCCTGCACTTCGGCGACGTGGTCGACCTGCGCCTGCTGGACCCGGGCAAGGACAACAACGCGGTCATCGCGGAGAAGCTGATCGGGCTGCTCGCCGAGGAGTTCGGCCTCGACCCGCAGCAGCTGCTGCTCCCGCTGGCCGTCGCGGTGGAAGCAGCGGACGCGGTGCTGCACATGGCATTCCGCCGCGACCCGGCGGGCGATCCGACGCTGGTCGCCGAGGCGAAGGAGATGGTCCGCGGCTACCTGTCCAACCGGATTCCGGAGGAGCAGAAGCCGTCCGCGCCCTTGTGAGCGGCGGCAGCCGCTCGGGGCACGTGCGCAGCTCGCACCGCCGCGGGTTCTGAGTGCCTTCCCGGCGAGGACGGCCCCTCCGCCGTGCATCAAGCAGTCCGGGGAAGCACTCGGGTTCCGCCGAGCGCCCACCAGCGGGCCTTCAGCCGAAGGACCTGCCCTCGCCGCGGTAGGTCGGCACGGTGGTCAGCCGCCCGCCGTCGATCAGGTGGTAGTGGGTGAACCGCTCGGCCAGCTCGCCCGCCTTGGCGTGCCGGAACCACACCCGGTCGCCGAGGCGGAGCCGGTCGGCGGCCGGCCCGACGACGGGCGTCTGCACCTCGCCGGCGCCCTCCGTCGAGGTCAGCCGCAGCCCGCGCGGCCGGATCGGCACGGGCACCCGGTCCGCGCCCGGCGGGCCAGAGGCCAGGTAGCCGCCGCCGAAGAGGGTCGCGATGCGCGGTGCCGGCCGGTGCACGACCGGCAGCGCGTACTGCACCGCGGGTCGCGGCTGGAACGCCCGGTAGGCGTCGAAGAGCGAGGGCCCGATCAGCCCGGAACCGGCGGCGAGTTCGGTGACCGCCGGTTCCGCGGTGGTGCGCTCCAGGCTGCCGGTCCCGCCGCCGTTGACGAATTCCAGCGGAGCCAGCGCGCGCACCTCGCGGACGACCGCGGCGCGCCGCTCGGCCAGCTCGGCCGCCGACCGGCGCTGCAGCCAGCGCACCAGGGCGGCGCGCAGCGGCTGTCCGGCTGGTGCGTCGCCGATCCCGGCGATCTGGCCCTCGTACACCATCACGCCGACCAGTTGAAAACCGTTGCGGCGCACGATGGTCGCGGCGGCCCGGCGGGCCTGGTCGGCGCTGTGCACCGGAGAGCGGCGGGTGCCGATGTGCAGCCCGGGCAGCGGTCGCCAGGAGGCGTCGACCTCCAGGCAGAGCCGGATGTCCGGGCGGGTGGTGCCGACGGCGTCGTCGATGAGGTCGAGGTGCTCGGGCGAGTCCACCACGAGCGCGATCGCCGCGGCGGCCGCCGGATCGGCGGCCAGCTCGCGCAGCGCACCGCGGTCCACCGTCGGGTAGGCGACCAGGATGTCGTCGCTGAGCCCTTCCCGGTGCAGCCAGAGGGCTTCGGCGAGGCTGTAGCACATCAGCCCGGCGAACCCGGGAGTCCGCAGCGCGCGGCCCAGCAGTTCGCGGCAGCGCACCGACTTCGTGGCCACGCGGATCGGCCGCCCGGCCGCCCGCCGCACGAGGTCCGCGGCGTTGTGGTCGAACGCGTCGAGGTCGACCACCGCGAACGGCGGGTCCAGCTCGCTGGTGATCTCGTCTATCCGGGGCACGTCGACAACCGTAAGCCGAAAGGTCTTGTTATGTGAATCTCTTTCACATAATTTCTCTGCCCAGACGGTTGATCCCTTGTTCGGGTCGCAGCAGCGAGGCGTACCGCAACAACGGCATGAGCCGTCGCAAGCGCGTAGCGCTTGCCCCACCCTCGCAACTCGCACCGCCGCGGGTTCTCAGAGGTTTCCTGGCGAGGACGGCCCACCGGTCATGCATAAGGCTGGGCACCCGCAGACCAGGAAGCCTCCGAGGTTCCGCTACCAGCACCGCTACCCAGGATGAGCACGGAATTTCCAGGCACCGAAGGACGTGGGCATGCAGCGTTGGACCAACTGGGCCCGAACCGCCACCGGCACGCCGAGCAGCGTCCTCGCGCCGCGCGACACCGCCGAAGCCGCGGCCGCGATCCGGGAGGCCGCGGCCGCCGGACGCACCGTGCGCCCGCTGGGCACCGGCCACTCGTTCTCCAGCATCGGCTCGCCGGGCACCGGCTGCGCGCTGGACCTCTCGCACTGGACCGGCATCGTGCGCGCGGAACCGGACACCGGGCTGGTCACCGTCCGCGCCGGGACCCCGCTGCACCAGCTGAACGCCGAGCTCGACGGGCTCGGCCTGGCGATGGCCAACCTCGGTGACATCGACCAGCAGACGATCTCCGGCGCGATCTCCACCGGCACCCACGGCACCGGCGGCGCGCTCGGCGGACTGGCCACCCAGGTCGAAGCGCTGGAGCTGCTGCTCGCCGACGGCAGCGAACGGTGCTGCTCGGCCACCGAGAACCCCGAGCTGTTCGCCGCCGCGCGCGTCGGCCTCGGCGCCCTCGGCGTGATCACCTCGGTGACGCTGCGCTGCGTACCCGCCTTCACCCTCCACGCCGACGAGCGCCCGGTGCCGCTGGAGGAGGTGCTGGAAAGCTTCGACGAGCTGGCCGCCGACAACGACCACGCCGAGTTCTACTGGTTCCCGCACAGCGCGAACACACTGGTCAAGCGCAACAACCGGCACGACGGCCCACCCCGGCCGCTGCACCCGGTCCGGCACTTCCTGGAGTACGAGGTGCTGGAGAACCGGCTGTTCGGCACGGTCTGCAAGCTCGGCCGCGCGGTGCCCGCGCTGGTGCGGCCGCTCAACCGGATCTGCGCGGCGACCTGGTCCGCGCGCAGCTACAGCGACCGGTCGCACCGGGTCTTCACCACGCCGCGCAGCGTCCGGTTCGTGGAGTCGGAGTACGCGATACCGCAGGAAGCGCTGCGAGATGTGCTGCGGGAGCTGCGATCCGCCGCGCGCGGACTGGACGATCCGGTCATGTTCCCGGTCGAGGTGCGGGTCGCGGCGGCCGACGACATCTGGCTGTCCACCGCCTACCAGCGCCCGACCGCCTACATCGCGATCCACCAGTTCCAGGGCATGCCGCACCGCCGGTGGTTCGACGCCTTCGAGGACATCGCGGGTGCGGCGGGCGGCCGCCCGCACTGGGGCAAGATGCACCGGCTCGACGCCGACGCGCTGCGCGAGCGCTACCCGCGCTTCGACGACTTCCGCCGCCTGCGGGCCGAGCTCGACCCGGCGGGCGTCTTCCGGAACGCCTACCTGGACCGCGTCCTCGGACCCTGTGGATAACTCCGCGACCTGTCCACAGCGGGAGGCGATTCCAATGGAAATCAGATGTCCGATTCCCATTGGGATCGCGTCAGCCGAGTGCCTGGCGGAGGGCTTCGGGGATCGGGGTCGGCCCGTTGGCGAGCTCCAGCTCCCGCCCGATCGAGGCGGGTTCGTCCAGCAGTGCGAGGAGCACCGCCGCGACGTCCGCCCGGGTCACCTCGGCGCGGCCGACCTCCGCGGCCAACCGCACCCGGCCGGTCGGCCGATCGTCGGTCAGCCGACCGGGTCGCAGGATCGTCCAGTCCAGCGGCCGGGCCCGCAGATCCTCCTCGGCCGCCCGCTTGGCGTCCAGGTAGGCGCCGAAGACCGGGTCCACGTCGGACGGTGTCGGGTTCTTGGCGCCCATCGAGCTGACCTGCAGGAACCGCCGGACTCCGGCCTCCTGGCAGGCGTCCGCGAGCAGCGCCGAGGCAGCCCGGTCCACAGTGTCCTTGCGCGCCGCACCGCTGCCCGGGCCCGCGCCCGCGGCGAACACCGCGGCGTCCACACCGGACAGCGACCCGGCCAGGTCGACGGCGTCGATCCGCTCCAGATCCGCCACCAGCGGCTCCACGCCGTCGGCCCGCAGGTCCGCCGCGTGGTCCGGGTTGCGGATCAGCCCGAGCACCGAATCGCCGCGTTCGGACAGGCCCCGGCCCAGGTGTCGAGCGATCTTCCCGTGGGCGCCGGCAATCACGATTCGCATGCCGTCCAACGTAGGCCACCGACGGCTTCTGCACCGATCAACACAGCCTGTGGACAACTGGCCACGAGCTGTGGACAACTAGCGCGGAGTGTGGGGCGAACGGCCGCGCACCACAACGGGTGGTGCCGGCGGGCCGTTCGCCCCACACCTCATGGGTGGGGATGAAGAATGCGCAGTTCCAGCCGGAGTGGAGCGGCGCGGGCGGCTGGAACTGCGTCCCCAGGGGTTAGCTCCGGGTCGGCGCCGGGGCCTCGGTGGCGAGCAGCTGCTCGTAGACCACCTCGTTGACCCAGCGGGACACCGCGGTGTGCTCCACCGGTGGCGCGTCGGCGAAGCAGCGACCCGGCAGTTCGACCTGGACGTCGTCGCCGTCCGCGCTGAGCACCGCGATGCCGAACTGGCGGGCCCGGATCAGGCAGGTCTCGGTGAAGTCAGGCGCGATCGCGACGTTGCGCGGCACCACGATCGCCGCGCTGGTGAAGCGGGAGAACGGCACCGCGGCGGTCAGCGCGCTGCGCCAGTGCCGCGCCGGGGCGAGCACGCCGGAGAGCTGCGCGGCGGGCGGGGGCACCCGGCCGTCCATCTCCGGCCACACCCAGGTGGAGATCTCCGCGCGGTCCAGCACCGGGCCGCTGCCGAGGCAGAGCCGCTCGGCGTGCGATTCGGGCAGCAGTTCGGCCGTCGCGATGACCTGCCGCCCGTACAGCTTCACCGGCGGCAGCACGCTGCCCGCCCACCCGAGGATGTCGACCGATCGCTGCGCGAGCCGGCCCATGGAGGCGACCGGTCCCAGCGGGGACCGAAGTTGCGTCGTCGAGCAGGCTCGGACCTCGTCCTCGGTCCAGGCACGTCCCGGCATTCCGGTCACGGCGTTCCGCCTCCCTCATGAACAGCGCTTGCACTCCACGGCCACCGACAGCGGGGCCACGTTCGACTAAAACAGCTCGGGGCGGGTTCCGCGCTGCTCATCTGTGCTCGCTGCGACCGGCGGCGGGCATCGGTCGGTGACTGGTCGATGAATGACAACAGGACTTCAGCCCAGCGATGCCGCCATTCAGGTGATAGCGATGCGACTCCCAGGCCCCGTGCGCGGTTTCGGGATGTCGTGGCGCCCCGAACCGCGCACGGGTCTCACCTGGACAGCAGGTCGAGCTCGGTGCGGTCCAGCTCCACCAGCCGCTGCCGGATTCCCTCCGCGGCGGGCAGGAGCGCCTTGACCAGCTTCCCGACGTCGGCCCGAGCGCTGTGCGCCACCACGCCGATGGCCGCGACGACCGAGCCGCCGCCGTCGTGCACCGGCACCGCGACCGAGCAGTTCCCGAGCGTCATCTCCTCGTTGGCCTGGGCGAAACCGCGGCTGCGCACGCTCTGCAGCTCGCGCCCCAGCCTGCCGGGCTCGGTGATGGTGTAGGCGGTGTGCCGGTCCAGCCCGCGCTCGCAGTACTCGTGCACCACCGTCGTCGGCGCGTGCGCGAGCAGCACCTTGCCGACGCCCGTCGAGTGCAGCGGCAACCGCCCGCCGCTGCGCGAGATGATCGGCACCGCGCGCGGCGTGGTGAGCTTCTCGACGTAGACGACCTCCAGCCCGGAGCGGACCGCGAGGTGGACGTTGTCGTGGGTGTGGCGGCACAGCTCCTGCATGTGCGGCAGGGCGACCTCGCGCAGCCGGCTGTTCACCGGCGCGAGCAGCCCGATCTCCCACAGCCGCAGGCCGATCGCGTACCGGCCGTCGCCGTCGCGCTGCAGCGCGCCCCACATCTCCAGCTCGCGGACCAGCCGGTGGGCGGTGGCCAGCGGGATCTCCGCCCGCCGCGCGATGGCGGTCAGGGTGAGCCGGACGTGGTCGATGTCGAAGGCGGTGAGCACGCTGAGCGCGCGCGCCGTGACCGATCGGCCAGGATCCCGGCTGTTCCCCGCCATGTCGCCTCCCGTGGAGCGGCCACCGCGCCGCTCGGGTGTCACCAGCTGGGCCCAAGCCCAGCACAGTCGATCGTTTTCGCCAAGCCCGCGCCGGATCAGCGCAGCCCGAGCAGCTCCCGCATCCGCGCGTACTTGCGGGTGAGCCGGTCCCGGGTCGCGGCGTCCAGCGCGGCCAACCGGCGGGGATCGGCGTTGTGCGCCAGATCCGCCTCCTTGACCAGCAGCGCGCCGGGGGTTGCCAGGATCCGCGCGGCGTAATCGGCCGGTTGCTCGCCGGACCGCTTGGTCACGGCGAGCACGATGTCCCGGGTCCCGGCCGGGAGCGAGGCCCGCTGGAGCCACTCCTCGGTCACCGCCCCGTCCTCGACGGAGTCGTGCAACCAGGCCGCGGCGATCTGGGCCTCGTCACCGCCGCGCTCCCGCACCCCGGCGGCCACCGCGGCGAGGTGCTCGACGTACGGCCGCCCCGCCTTGTCGACCTGCCCGCGGTGCGCCCGCGCGGCGAACTCGGCGATCTCGTCCAGGCCCATGCCCCGCGCTCCCACAGCCGAACCGTACAAGATCAACTGATCTGCACCCCGGTGACCAGCGCGATCAGCCAGCACAGCAGGGAGCCGACGCCGGCGAAGGCCCGCACCAGGTTCCACCGGACCCACTTGGCCTCGAACCGCTCCCGCAGCGCGGCGATGTCCTCACCACCGGCGGCCAGCTCGTTGTTCAACGGCACGTTCGCCGTCCCGGTGACCAGGAACACCACCAGGTAGAGCCCGGCCCCGGCGACCGCCCACCACGCCCCCGGAGCGGCGGCGGACCACACCAGCCACGCGGCCACCCCACCCAGCACCAGCCCGCCGAGGAACATCGGCAGGAAGACCGGGTTCAGGATCGCCGCGTTGATCCGCTGCATCGAGGTGACGAACGCCCGGTCGTCGACGGCCCGCAGCCCGGGCATCACGGCGTAGCCGAACCCGGCGAACAAACCGGCCACCAAGCCGCTGCAGCACACCGCAGCGACCACCAGCACCTCCACCAAAACGCCCACTCCAGCCCCGAACCCGGACAAAAACACCGATCACCATAGGCGGCCGAACGCCACCGGCCCCCGAATCGGCCCGAGATGCCCCGAAACCGCAACCGAGTGGTGATCCCCACACTCCCGATCTGCCCCCGGTGTTCGCTGTCCGCTGAACCCGAACGCACCCCCGAACATGACAAACCCCACCCCACAACAAGAACGAGAAATCCCACTCCGAAAACCCCGCAGAAACCCCAAAACCGGCACAACCCGAGAACCAGAACGCCAAAACCCGAGGCCACCACCCCGACCACTACGACGTTCGGAGCAACGACGCCCAAGACCGAAGCCCAGACACCGAAGACTCCGGCTCTGAAACCTGCGCGCACGGCCGAGCACCTGAAGACCGAAACACTGAAACCCGGGAACCCCACCCCTGAACGGCCCGACGGGCGAAGCCCGGAGAACAAAGCGAACCGCTGGTCCCCGACCCAGGCCGGGAACGCCGCCCATCGCGAGGAGCGGAGAAGAAGGCCCCCACCGCACCGTGGGGGCCTACGGGGACTCGGCCCCCGTAAAGAAATACGAAGAAGGCCCCCGGCGAAGCATGAGCCGGGGGCCTTCGGAGTGGGCGAGGAGGGAGTTGAACCCTCACGTCCTTTCGGACACACGGACCTGAACCGTGCGCGTCTGCCATTCCGCCACTCGCCCGTGGCTTGGCTGGAAGCTTACACTGACTGCTTCCGGCCTTCGGCACCGGGGTCGCTTTCGCTTCCCTGCTGCCCTGTTGGCGAAAGTAGATTAGCACGGGCTGACGAGGGCCTTCGGCGGGGGGTCGGACTTGTTGGGAACTGGGCGGTGTCCCGGCCCGTTGACCCAGATACGATGGGTGTCAGGAGTCGTACGCGTGGAAGGAAATTGCCGTGGGCCTCGTGCAGCGCTTTGAGCGCCGACTCGAAGGCATCGTCGGTAACGGCTTCGCGCGCGTTTTCGGCGGGAAGGTCGTGCCCCAGGAGGTCGCCCAGGCACTGCAGCGGGAAGCCGAGCTGCAGGTCCGGGAGCTCGCCGGGGGTCGACTGCTCGCGTGCAACCACTACGTTGTGCAACTGAGCCCGTCCGATCACGATCGGCTCACCGACGACGAGGACCGGGTGACCGACCTCCTCGCCGACTGCGTTCAGGAGCATCTCACCGAGCAGGGGTGGGACACATATGGTGACGTCGTAGTCTCCCTGGAGCGCTCTGAGACGCTGCACACGGGACAGTTTCGAATCAGCTCGACCGTCGACCCCGACGTGACTCGACGGCCGGCACAACCGCGTACCGCAGGAGACCGACCCATGAGCCAGCCACCAGGCCACTATCCCCAGGGAGATCCGTACAACCAGCAGGGGCAGTACGGCTACGACCAGGGTTACGGCCAAGGCCAGGACCCCAACTACGGCTACGGCCAGCAGCAGCCCCCGGCTGCCGGCTACGACCAGGGCTACGGCCAGCAGCCCCCCGCCGGCGGTTTCGACCAGGGCGGTTACGGCCAGCAGCAGCCCGGTTACGACCAGGGCGGTTACGGCCAGCCCGCCGGTTACGACCAGGGCTACGGCCAGCAGCCGGGTTACGACCAGGGCGGCTACGGCCAGCAGCCGGGCTATGACCAGGGCTACGGGCAGCAGCCCGCTGCCGGTTATGACCAGGGTTACGGCCAGCAGCCCCCCGCAGCCGGCTTCGACCAGGGCGGCTACGGCCAGCCCGCCGGTTACGACCAGGGCTACGGCCAGCAGCCCGGTGGCTACGACCAGGGTTACGGCCAGCAGCCCGCTGCCGGTTACGACCAGGGTTACGGCCAGCCCGCCGGTTACGACCAGGGCTACGGCCAGCAGCCGGGCGGTGCCTACCCGCAGTCGGGCGGTTTCCCGGACCAGGGCGGCTACGGCCAGCAGCCCGGTGGCGCCTACCCGCAGAGCGCGCCCGGCGGTTACCCGCAGGGCGGCCCGCGCGGCATGATGACCGCGACCCTGCACCTCGACGACGGTTCGAACCGCTCGTACACGCTGCAGCAGGGCTCGAACATCATCGGCCGCGGCCAGGAGGGCCAGTTCCGGCTCCCCGACACCGGCGTCTCGCGCAAGCACATCGAGATCACCTGGGACGGCCAGAGCGCGATGTTGGCCGACCTCGGTTCCACGAATGGCACCACGGTGAACGGCACTCCGGTGCAGACTTGGCAGTTGGCGGACGGAGACGTGATCAGGGTCGGGCACTCCTCCCTGATCTTCCGCGCTCAGCAGGCCTGAGACCGCGAACCGCGTCCCCGACACGAGTAGGAGCGTTCACAACAAGTGCCAGAGCTGGTGATGCAGCTGACCAGAGCAGGGTTCCTCGCCCTGCTCTGGTTGTTCGTGCTGGCTGCGCTTCGAGTGGTTCGTTCAGACCTCTACTCGGCGTCCGGGATGCGGCTCCCGATGCCAGGTGCGGGTCGGGCCCCGGCCAAGGGCAGGGGCAGGAGCAAGGCGCCACGCCAGATGGTGGTGACGCACGGTGCGCTCGCCGGCACGCGCATTTCACTGGACGGTCGGCCGATCCTGATCGGCCGGGCGGACGACTCCACGTTGGTCCTCGATGACGACTACGCGTCGACACGACACGCGAGGTTGTCCCTTCGGGGCTCCGATTGGTACGTGGAGGATCTAGGCTCCACAAACGGCACATACCTCGATCGGGCGAAGGTCACGGGGCCGACCAAGGTCCCGCTCGGAGTTCCGATCAGAATCGGCAAGACGGTGATCGAGCTGCGCTCATGACCCTCGTCCTTCACTACGCAGCCCGCAGCGACCGCGGCCTGGTTCGTTCCAACAACCAGGACTCGGTCTATGCCGGCCCACGACTACTCGCCCTCGCGGACGGCATGGGAGGCCATGCCGCCGGTGAGGTCGCCAGCAAGGTCGTCATCGCGGCGCTCGCGCCGCTGGACGACGACGAGCCCAGCGACGACCTGCTGGGTCAGCTCCGCAACGCGGTGCTGACCGGCAACGGTGCCATCGCCGAGCTGGTGGCCAACGACCCGGACCTGGAGGGGATGGGCACCACGCTGACCGCTGTCCTGTTCGCGGGCAGCAAGCTCGGCTTGGTGCACATCGGCGACTCCCGGGCCTACCTGGTCCGCGACGGCGAGCTGGCCCAGATAACCCACGACGACACCTTCGTGCAGTCGCTGATCGACGAAGGCCGGATCACCGAGGAGGAGGCCGCCAACCACCCGCAGCGCTCGCTGCTGCTGCACGCGTTGACCGGCCACGAGGTGGAACCGAGCCTGGCGATCCGGGAGGCGCGCGCCGGGGACCGCTACCTGCTCTGCTCGGACGGGCTGACCGGCCCGGTGAGCACCGAGACGCTGGCGGAGGCCCTGCGCATCCCGGACCCGCAGCAGTGCGCGGACCGGATGATCGAGCTCGCCCTCAAGGGCGGCGGTCCGGACAACGTCACCGTGATCATCGCCGACGTCGTCGACGTCGAGTTCGGCGATGACGCCCCGATCGTCGGGGGCGCGGCGGGAAATGGCGATGAGCATCCGCAACCCGATTCGTCGGCGGCGCGCGCTTCCGCGGTGACCATGCCGCGGCCGCAGCCGCAGCGTTTCGAACCCACCTCACCGCCGCCGGAGCTGCCGCGCAAGCGGCGTTGGCTGCGCTGGCTGCTGGTGATGTGCGGCGTGCTCATCCTGCTTGTTGGCGGCGGACTGGTCGGGCGTTGGTGGGTGCTCAACCAGTACTACATCGGTGCCAACGCCGCCGATGAGGTGGTGATCTACCAGGGCGTGCAGGGCAGCGTGCTCGGCGTCTCGCTGAACTGGCAGGTGGAGACCTCCTGCCCGCCGGACTCGGCCGCGGACTGCACCCCGATCAAGCTGACGGACCTGCAGGAAGCGCAGCGACCGGACGTGCGCAACGGCATCACCGAGGTCAACGGCCTGCAGGACGCCCGCGAGGCGATGCGCAGGCTGCGGATGACCGCGCTGCTGCCCGAGTGCCAGAAGCCCGAGCCGCCCGCGCAGCAGCCACCGGCGCCGCCGACGAACCAGCCCGGCGACGTCGTCCCGCCGCCCGGACAGCCGAACTCCGAGGTGCCTCCGCCGGATGACGCCACCCCGCTGCAGACGGAGGAGCAGAAGCCGGGCGTGACCTGCCGGATGGTGAGTTGATGCCCGAACCGGCCGCTCAGACCGGAGCGACCAGCGGCGCCCCGCGAGTTCTCACTCGGCGGGGCACCGAACTGTTCATGCTGGTTTTCGCTGCGGTGCTCGTCACCTTCGCGCTGCTCATCGTGGAGATCTCCCAGGAGCAGACCGTCACCCGGGACCTGTTCCTGTACGGGGCTGCCTTCCTGGTGCTCTTCGGCGTGGCGCACTTCGCGGTGCGCCGCTGGGCGCCGTACGCCGACCCGTTGATCCTGCCGCTGGTGGCGCTGATCAACGGGATCGGTCTGGTGATGCTGCACCGGCTCGACCTCGCCGAGGTCTACGGCGGGCCGTTCACCGGCAAGCAGATCATGTTCAGCGCGATCGGCGTCGTGCTGTTCGTCCTCGTCCTAGCGTTCATCAAGGACCACCGGACGCTGGCCCAGTACGGCTTCACCTGCGGGTTCGTCGGGATCGCGCTGCTGGCGCTGCCCGGCCTGCTGCCCGCCAGCATCTCGGAGGCCAACGGCGCGAAGCTGTGGATCCGGTTCGGTCCGCTGGGCTCCATCCAGCCCGGTGAGTTCGCCAAGATCCTGCTGCTGATCTTCTTCGCCTCGTTCCTGGTCTCCAAGCGGGAGCTGTTCACCACCGCCGGGAAGCGCTTCCTCGGCGTGGACTGGCCGCGCCCGCGGGACCTGATGCCGGTGATCGCGGCCTGGGTGCTGTCCATCGGCATCCTGGTGCTGGAGAAGGACCTCGGCTCCTCGCTGCTGTTCTTCGGCATCGTGCTGGTGATGCTCTACATCGCCACCGAGCGCGCGGTGTGGGTGTTCCTCGGCCTGTCGTTGTTCGCGCTCGGCGCCATCATCGCGTTCAACCTGTTCGACCACGTCCAGGCCCGGGTCAACACCTGGCTGGACCCGCTGGCCGAGGGCGCCGCCAACGACCAGCTCCGCACCGGCCTGTTCGGCATGGCCAACGGCGGGATGTTCGGCTCCGGGCTCGGCTCGGGCCGGCCGTACCTGACCTCATGGGCGGCCAGCGACTTCATCATCTCGGCCATCGGCGAAGAGCTCGGCCTGGTCGGGCTGATGGCCGTGCTGATGATGTACCTGCTGCTGGTGATGCGCGGTCTGCGCACCTCGCTGGCGGTGCGCGACTCCTTCGGCAAGCTGTTCGCCGGCGGTCTCGCGTTCACCATCGTGCTGCAGCTGTTCGTGGTCGCAGGCGGCGTCACCGGGCTGATCCCGATGACCGGTCTGACCGCGCCGTTCCTGGCCGCCGGTGGTTCGTCGCTGCTCGCCAACTACGTGCTGGTCGCTCTCCTGCTGCGGATCTCCGACGCCGCGCGGCGGCCGCAGACGCCTGCCAAGCCCAAGCCGAAGCAGGCGCCGATCGCGGAAGCGCATACGGAACTCGTGGAGCGTCCCCGATGAACAAGCCGCTGCGCCGAGTGGCGCTGGCCATGATGGTGATGGTCGTGTTGCTGATGGGCAACGCGACCTACATCCAGGTGATCCAGGCCAGCGAGCTCCGCGACCACGCCCTGAACAAGCGGACCCAGTACGAGGAGTTCGCCAGGGAGCGCGGGCAGATCATCGCCGGTGGCCAGTCGCTGGCCCGGTCGGTGCCCAACGAGGACAACCGCTACAAGTGGCTGCGCACCTACCCGAACGGCCCGATGTACGCCCCGGTGACCGGGTTCTACTCGTTCTACTACGGCTCCAACGGCATCGAGCGCGCCGAGGACAAGATCCTCACCGGCAAGGACGACAGCCTGGCCTTCGACCGGCTGTCGGACATGATCACCGGTAAGGAGTCGCGCGGCGGCAGCGTCGAGCTGACCATCAACACGGCCATGCAAGAGGTGGCCTACAAGGAGCTGACCAGCAAGGGCTTCTCCGGCTCGGTGGTGGCGCTGGACCCGCGGTCGGGCGAGATCCTGACCATGGTCAACGCGCCGTCCTACGACCCGGGACTGCTGACCTCGACCGACAACAACGAGGTCGCCAAGCAGTGGAACAACCTCAGCGAGGCCGAGGACAACCCGATGTCCAACCGCGCGGTCTCCGAGATCTACCCGCCCGGTTCGACCTTCAAGATGATCACCACCGCCGCCGCGCTGCAGAACGGCTACAAGCCGGACAGCAAGGTGGAGACGGCCGCGCGCATCCCGCTGCCCGGCACCGCCAGCGCGACGCTGCCCAACTACGGCAGCAACACCTGCCGGGGCGACACGCTCACGGCGGCGGTGGCCTACTCCTGCAACACCGCCTTCGCCAAGATCGCCGGTGAGCTGGGGCCGGACAAGCTGCGGGAGACCGCGGCGGCGTTCGGGTTCGGCGACGACCTGCAGATCCCGATGAGCGTGGCCAAGTCCGACCTCGGCGCGATGGCCGACACCGCCGCGCTGTACCAGAGCGGCATCGGTCAGCGCGACGTCCGGGTCACCCCGCTGCAGAACGCGATGATGACCGCGGCCATCGCCAACGGCGGCAAGCTGATGAAGCCGCAGCTGGTGAAGAACACCCGCTCGCCGGACATGTCGGAGCTGGACACCTTCCAGCCGGAGGAGATGAAGCAGTCGGTCTCGCCGGAGATCGCGCGCATGCTCCGCGACATGATGATCCAGTCGGAGAAGTACACCAAGGGCTCCGGCAAGATCTCCAACGTCGAGATCGCCTCGAAGACCGGTACCGCCCAGCACGGCGACCCCGGTGACAAGCCGCACGGCTGGTACGTGGCGTTCGCCCCCGCGGAGAACCCGACCATCGCGGTCGCGGTGATCGTGGAGAACGGTGGCGACGAGGGCGCCGAGGCCACCGGTGGCTCGGTGGCCGCCCCGATCGGCCGGGAGGTCATCCGGGCCGGTCTGCAGGGAGGTGGCTGACCCGTGCTGACCTCCGGCCAGTTACTCGCCGACCGGTACCGCCTCGGCAAGCGGATCGCGGTCGGCGGGATGGGCGAGGTGTGGGAGGCGGTGGACGTCCGGCTGGACCGGACGGTGGCGATCAAGGTGCTCAAGGCCGAGCTGTGCGGGGACGCGGAGTTCCTGCACCGCTTCCGCACCGAGGCGCGCACCACCGCATCGCTGAACCACCCGGGCATCGCCGCGGTGCACGACTACGGCGAGACCGCCGCGATCCCGGACGGGCCGGAGGACACCGCCTACCTGGTGATGGAGCTGGTCGAGGGCGAGCCGCTGGCGGCGATCCTCGCCCGCGAGGGCCGCATCAACACCGACCACACGCTGGACATGCTGGAGCAGGCCGGCCAGGCGCTGCAGGCCGCGCACGAGCGCGGCCTGGTGCACCGCGACGTCAAGCCCGGCAACATCCTGATCACGCCCGACGGCAAGGTGAAGCTGACCGACTTCGGCATCGCGAAGGCCGCCGACTCCGCGCCGGTGACGCGGTCCGGCATGGTGATGGGCACCGCGCACTACATCGCGCCGGAACAGGCCCTGGGCAGCGACGCCACCCCGTCCAGCGACGTGTACTCGCTGGCCGTGGTCGGCTACGAGTGCCTGATGGGGCACCGGCCGTTCCTGTCCGACAACGCGGTGACGGTCGCGATGATGCACATCCGCGACATCGCGCCGCCGCTGCCGCCGGACGTGCCGCCGGGCGTGCGCGCGCTGATCGAGGCCACCATGGCCAAGGATCCGCGGCGCCGCTACGCCGACGGCGGCGAGTTCGCCGGCGCTGTCGCGGCGGTGCGCGCGGGCCGCCCGCTGCCCACGCCGTCGTCGCTGGTCCTGCCGCAGCAGCGCCAGCAGATGAACGTGCCCGTGCCCAACACCGGCGTCCACCCGATGCCGACCCAGCTCCCGCCGATGGGCAACACCTACCCGCCGGGGCTGATCCCTCCGCAGGCACCGGCCCCGCAGCTGCCGCCACCGCAACCGCCGCCCACCTCCTCGGCCAACAAGGTCGTGATCTGGGTGCTGGTGGCGGTGCTGGCCATGGCGGTGCTGGCCGCGGTGGGATTCACCACGTACTGGCTCGTCAACCGGGACGAGAGCCTGGGTGCGCAAGCTCACGGCCTGGATTCCGCCGCAGCGCTGGGCCACACTGCGCTACGGCAACCGGACCCGGTGGTGCTGCCGGGCACCGGAGTCGGGGGAACACCACTCGTCCCGTCGGCCGACGAGGACGGATCGGCATGATGGGACGATCGTTGACAAGGATCGGAACGACGCTTCGATGAGTTCACCCCGACTTCTGTCCAACCGATACGAGCTCGGCGAGACGCTCGGCTACGGCGGCATGTCCGAGGTGTTCCGCGGTCGCGACACCCGGTTGAGCCGGGACGTGGCGGTGAAGATCCTGCGCGCCGACCTCGCCCGCGACCCCACGTTCCAGCTGCGGTTCCGGCGCGAGGCGCAGAACGCCGCCGCGCTGAACCACCCGGCGATCGTGGCCGTCTACGACACCGGCGAGACGGACACCGAGAGCGGTCCGCTGCCGTACATCGTGATGGAGTACGTCGACGGACGGACGCTGCGCGACATCGTCAAGACCGAGGGGCCGCTGGCGCCGCGCCGGGCGATGGAGGTCATGGCGGACGCTTCGGCGGCGCTGGACTTCAGCCACCGGCACGGGATCGTGCACCGCGACGTCAAGCCGGCCAACATCATGATCACCAACTCCGGTGCGGTGAAGGTGATGGACTTCGGCATCGCCCGGGCGCTGGCCGACGGGCAGGCCGCGGTCACCCAGACCGCCGCGGTGATCGGCACCGCGCAGTACCTGTCGCCGGAACAGGCCCGCGGCGAGGCGGTGGACGCGCGCAGCGACGTCTACGCCTCCGGCTGCGTGCTGTTCGAGCTGCTCACCGGGGAGCCGCCGTTCACCGGCGACTCGCCGGTCGCGGTGGCCTACCAGCACGTCCGGGAGGAGCCGCGCAAGCCGTCCGACGTCAACGCGACGGTTCCCGCGTCGCTGGACGCGGTGGCGCTCAAGGCGCTGAGCAAGAACCCGGCGAACCGCTACCAGTCGGCCGCGGAGATGCGCGCCGACCTGGTGCGGGTGCTGTCCGGGCAGCGCCCGAAGGCCCCGATGATCATGTCGGACGAAGAGCGCACCGCGATGCTCTCGCAGTCCGCGGCGACCGAGCTGATGCCGCCCGGCAGGCACCGGTCGGTGGACCGCGACGCGGAAGAACCGGTCGACGACGAGAAGGAGCGCAAGCGCCGCCGCACCCGGACGGTCGCGCTGGTCACGGTGGCCTGCGTGGCGGTGTTCGCGCTGGCCGCGTGGGCGGTCACGCTGCTGATCGGCAACGGCGCGGAGAAGACCGAACCGGTGCCGAACTTCGTGGGCATGATGAAGAACGCCGCCCAGGAACGGGCGATGACGGAGAACTGGAACGTCAAGCTCACCGCGTGCCCGTCCTCCCGGGATGAGATCGACAAGGTCGTCAAGCAGAAGCCCGAGTACCCGGCGGAGCTCAACAGGGAGACGGCCAGCATCGATCTGTGCATCGGCACCGGGCCGGAGAGCGTGCAGGTCCCTGACCTGGAGGGCCTGTCCATGACCGAGGCGCAGCAGGAGCTGGAGAAGGTCGGGCTCAAGCTGGGCATCACGCCGAAGTACGAGGAGACCTCCGACCCGCAGCTGGTCCAGCGGATCATGAACTGGGACAGCCGGGGCAGCTCCGTGGCCAAGGGCACCACGATCAACGTCGTGATCGGCCAGAAGATCGAGACGGTCACGCTGCGCGACCTGCGCGGCATGTCCTACGACATGGCCAAGGCCTACCTGGACGGCGCCGGCTTCACGGTCAAGAGGCAGACCCGCGACTCCGACCAGCCCGCGGACACGGTGATCGACCAGTCGCCGGCCGGCGGCACCTCGGTCCGGCCGAAGAGCGAGGTGGTGCTGGTGGTCTCCAACGGCCAGCAGATCACCGTCCCGCAGCTGACCGGCATGTCGCCGAGCGAGGCCAAGCAGGCGCTGCAGGCGCTGGGCTGGAACGGCAACATCAACGAGGTCACGCAGGAGACCGCGGACAAGGACATGGACGGCAAGGTCGTCGGTTCCTCGCCCGGCTCCGGCCAGAAGGTCGGCAAGTCCCAGACGGTGACGATCTACGTGGGCGACTACACCAGCTCGCCGACCACCAGCCCCGGCAACGACGGCGGGATCTTCCCGCCTTTCGGCTGAGCCCGGAGGGGCACCTCGGACCGGGAGGTGCCCCTCCGGGGGCGGGATGAATGCCGTGATCGCGCCCGGCGGGTGTTGCTAGCATCCCCGGTGCCGACCGCGGGACTTCGGCGCGACTTCCGGAAACTGCCTTTACCGCACTGATTCGCAGCTCGCGCCCCCACTCCCCGGTCGGCGCCAAGACCGAGGGGGCGCCGGGTGGGATCGCGGGGAGAGCTGCTCGCCGCCGGTGACGTGCTGCTGTTCGTCAACGCCGCGATCACCGCGACCGGCCAGCGCGAGTTCCACACCGGCGCCGACGAGCAGCAGCTGTCCCTGGCGTTCCTGCACGAGTACATGCTGGTCAACTACCGGGACCTCTACGCAGGCGTGCTGGCGCTCGACATCAACGACCACAACGCGGCGCTGATCGTCCGGCGCCTGCTGGAGACCTCCGGCGAGGCGACCGCCGAGCAGCGCCGCAGCGAAGGCCGGCTGATCGCGGGTCGCCTGGCGCTGCTCCCGCCGCAGCGCGTGTTCCGGCTGTTCAGCGCGCTGCGCCGGGCCAAGGTGAACAACCGCCGGACGCGGGCGATCATGCGCGACTGGCTGGCCGCCCGACCGGACCCGGCCTTCGACGCGGTGAAGTACCGCGGCGGCATGAAGCGCGCTCTCCGGCACGCGCACCTCGCCCCGTCCGGTGAGCTGGGCACCTTCCTGTTCGCGCCGCTGACCCGCGCGCAGTACGAGACGCCGCTGCTGGAGACCTGGCGCCGCGCGCACTACGAGCAGGCGTCCGTCTACGAGCTGCCGTTCACCGCCGCCGAGGGCTTCGCCGCCGAGCACGGCATCCCGCGCGATGTCTTCCTGGAGCGCATCGCGCCGAAGATGACCCGCTTGGAGGCCTTGCGGCTGCAGGAGTCCGGCGCCGCCGAAGCCGACCTGACCCGGATGCCGCTGACCCGGTTGGCCGCCTACGCGCTCGCCCTGCCGGTCGAGGACCGCGTGCGCCGCCGCGACGAGCTGACCCGCGCGCTGCGCGCGGCGGCCGACCGGGTGGCGGGCCCGCACCGCGGCACCTGGGGCAAGGTCGCCGCCGTCCTGGACGACAGCTTCTCCGCATCCGGCTCGGGCCAGAAGCGCCGCCGACCGCTCGCCGTGGCGCTGGCCTGCCACTACCTGCTCGCAGCCCTCGCCGACGACTACACCGCTCGGTGGACGTCGGGCCGCACCGACGCGCTGCTCGCCCGCCCGCACGGCGCGACGCCGCTGGGTCGGCGGATCGTCGAGGTGCTGGAAACCGGCCCGGACCGGCTGGTGATCGTCTCCGACGGGTGGGACAACGCGCCGCCCGGTCTGGCCGGTGAAGTGCTCCGCGCCTGGCGCTCCCGGCTCGACGCGCAGCACCGCACCAGCGCCGTGCACCTCAACCCGGTCTACGACGCGACCGGTTTCGACGTGCGCCGCCTGTCCGAGGTCGTGCCCAGCACCGGCATCCGCGACGCCGAGGACCTGCCCGCGCTGGTGGAGCTCGCCCAGTTCGCGACCGGGCGGACCGGGCTCGCGGAGCTGATCGGTTACCTGAGCAACCGCGCTGACCGGCTGCTCGGCGGGGAGACGCCATGACCGGACTCGACCTGACCGGCCTGCAGACCCGCCCCGCCCAGGTCTGGGGCGCCGTCCGCCTGGTGCCGCTGGTGCGCGCGGAACCGATCGACGACCTCCGGCTGCACCCGCGGATCTACGGCGACTCGGTGGGGGTGGTCGAGGTCGGCCGCCGCAGCACCTACATCTCCTACGTGCCGCACGGCTTCGTCGCCGACTGGACCGGCGACGCAGCGGCGGCCACCTACGGCACCCAGCTGCCCGGCGACGAACCACCGGACGCGATCCCGCTGCGCTTCCACCGGAAGCTGGCCCGTCGCGAAGCGGCCGGGCGGTTGCGGTTCCTGCCCCTGCACCTGGCGCTGGAGGGCTACCTCGCCCTGCACTTCGGCGGCCCGGAGATCGCCTGGTCGGAGTGGTCGCAGCAGGCGCTGCGCCGCGGGCTCTCGCCGCGCGCGGAAGCCGCCTGGTCGGGCGCGGCGGTGCCCGGGCTCGACGATGCGCTGCGGGTTTTCGAGATCCACCCCGGGCAGTGCGGCATGCTGCTCTACGTCGCCGACGCGCTCGCCGCCGCGTTCGTCGTCCCGCACCCCGACGACTACCGCGCCCTGCACCCGACGTTGGTGCAGGACATGCACGGGGAGCTGATCTTCCAGTACGCGCTGCTGATGCCACCGGTCGCGGACTTCCGGGCGAGCATCGCCGACGCGCGGATCGACACCTTCGCGGACCTGCGCGCGGCGGCCGACGCCGAAGAGCGCGCCTGGGCAGAGTTCCACGACACGACGATGGCGGCGGGCCTGCTGGCGCAGGACTGCACGTGGCAGGCCGTCCACCGGATGGGGCGCTTCGAGCTCGCCCGGTTCCTGCCGGTGTTCCGCCCCAAGGAGGAGAACCACATCGGCGAGGCGATCCTGGACGAGCGGGGCCGGACGGCGTACCTGAAGACGTTCCGGCTCTCCGAGAGCCAGGTCCGCCGGGGCCACCTGCTCAGCCGCCTGGCCGCGCACGGCTGGCACCTGGCCGACACCGCCGCCGATCTCGGCATTGACGAGGCCCAGCTCGGCCTCCGCCTGGAATCCGCGGGCTTCGGCCACCTCCTCCGCCAGGACGTCCTCGACGCCTACCGCAAGCAGGCCCGACGCTAGCCAGCGGAGGTGGGGGTCAGCGCTGGGCGGCCGCGGCCACCTCGCGCATGCCGCGTTCGAGCTCGTTGACCAGGTGTTCATCGACCGGGTGGCCCGCGCCGGCCATCCAGTTCGCCAGCATCCGGTGGCCGCCGTCGGTGAGCACCGACTCGGGGTGGAACTGGACGCCCTCGACCGGCAGCTCGCGGTGCCGCATGCCCATCACGATGCCCGACGCGGTCCGCGCGGTGATCTCGAAGTCGTCCGGGATGGTGTCCGCGCGCACGATCAGCGAGTGGTAGCGGGTCGCGATGAACGGCTCCGCCAGCCCGGCGAACACCCCGGCACCGGAGTGGTGGATCTCGCTGACCTTGCCGTGCAGCAGTTCCGGCGCGCGCTCCACGACGCCGCCCCACACCGCACCGATGGCCTGGTGCCCGAGGCACACGCCCAGCACCGGCTTGCGCTCCGCGGCGCAGCGCTGGATCAGCTCCATCGTGCGCCCGGCGCGGTCCGGCGTTCCCGGACCGGGGCTGAGCAGGAGCCCGTCGGCGGCTGCCACGTCGTCGTCGGTGACGACGTCGTTGCGCCGCACGACGCAGTCCGCGCCCAGCTGCGCGAGGTACTGCACGAGGTTGTAGACGAAGCTGTCGTAGTTGTCGACGACGAGTACGCGCACGGCGCCAGAGTACGCGGACACCCGCCGCCCCGTCCTGCCGGTTTTCCCGAACCGGGCCCGGTCACCGCGTGGTCACCTCGTTGAAGGGCAGCAGCGGGTCGATCGCCGGGAACACCGCGAACAGCAGCAACGCGACCACCAGCGCCACCAGCAGCACCGCCTGCAGCGCTTTCGCCGCGGTGCCGCCCGGGAGGTGCCGCCACAGCCACCCGTACATCAGCGCTCCTCCAGCTCAGCGGGGCGCAGTTCCGGGTGCGCCGGATCCTTCGGGTACTCCGTGGTGAGCACGCCGTGCACGATCAGCCGCTGCTCGGCGGAGAACTCCGGGTGACAGGTGGTCAGCGTGATCAGTCGGGTGCGCTGGTCGGCGGGCAGCTCGTCGACCGGCCGATCCGGCACCGGGTGGATCACCTCGCCCTGGGCGGGCAGCACGATGCGGCGGCCGTGGGCCTGCTCGTACGGTTCGCCGATCGGTGCCACGCCCCGGCAGCGCGGATCGCCGCCGCGCCCGTCCCAGCCGGCGACCTCCTCGGCCATCGGCAGCACGCGGTAGACGTACCAGCGCGTCTCGGTCTCCACCACCACCGGATCGCAGGATTCCAGCTGGTCCAGGTCGTTGAACGGCGCGCCCTTGCCGATCCGGTGCCCGGCCACCGCGAAGTTGCCCCGCTCGCCGGGCCATGCGGTGCCGGTGTAGTGGCCGGGACCGGCGGCCAGGGTCGCGCTGTCGGTGCCCTCCAGCACCGCGAACCGGAAGTCCGGCCCGAACTCCGGCAGGTACAGCTGGGCGAAGCCCTCGCCGGTGCTCGGCGGTGGTGGCGGCGCGGCCGGTCGCGGCTGCTGCCACCGGGTCAGCAGCCGGTCGGTGGCCGCGGCCTGCTTGCGGGCGGTGGACCAGTCGGTGACGTAGACCGCGTAGAACACGAAGAGCAGCAGCACCAGACCCGCGGTGATCAGCAGTTCGCCCACCACGCGCAACGCGGAGCGGACGCGCCGGCGCTCCGGCGGCGGGGCCTCGGGATGCTCCGGTGCTGTCACGGTTGCGCTCTCCGTCACGGCTCGGACCGCGGGGACTGGTTCGTCTCCGGGCAAAATGACCACAGGCGGGCTCTAGATCAGCTCTGTGATTACGTTAACGTGGTACCTGGAACAACGAACCGATCCGCGGCTGGTTTCGCGGGTCGGCGACCGCCCGAGCACGCGGCACCCGCGGCCGCATCACCTGGCGAGGACACCATGCCGAAGTCCAAGGTCCGCAAGAAGGACTCACCCACCCCGGTGGGCGACCGCCGCACTCCGGTGAAGGCGAAGGCGGTCGGCCCGTCGCACCCCATCTACGTCGTAGTGATGCTGGGGATGATGATCATCGGGCTGCTCTGGCTGGTGGTCAACTACATCGCGGGCGAGAAGATCCCGTTCATGACCGACCTCGGCGGCTGGAACTTCGCCGTCGGGTTCGCCTTCATGATCGTCGGCCTGCTGATGACGATGCGCTGGCGCTGACCGCACCACCGCGATTCGTGACCGAGGCCCGGAGGGCGCAACCCCTTCGGGCCTCACTCATCTCGTCGGGGTATTGACAGCCGGTCGTCGAACAACATGGGTGTAACTCATCCCCAATGGGGATAACTCCTGTGGATAACTCATCGGTAGCGGGTGGATAACGGTGGACGTGCCGAACGGATCGCAGCAGTGGGCGACCCCGGCGGGGTTGGTCGCCACCGGTTGGGTGCTCACCGCAGCAGCCGCCGCCTGGTGGTTCGCCGCCGAATCCGCGGTGGACCGGACGTTCGTCGGAGTCCTCGTGCTCGCCCTGGCCGTCGCCTCGGCGCACGCCACCATCTGCCGCCCGAGGCTGAGCGCCGACCGCGAGGGCGTGACCGTGCGCGGGCTGGGCGGCCGACGGCGCTGGCCCTGGTCAGCGGTGACGGTCCAGGTCCGCAGCCACCGCCGCTTCGGCCGCGAGGTGCAGTCCCTGGAGCTCGACTCGGACGCCGTCCTGGTCATCCTGACCCGGCTCGACCTCGGCACGGACCCGCAGGACGTCGCCGAAGCCCTCCGCGACTGGCAGCGCTGAGCTCAGGAACCGAGCACGCCGCAGCGGGTCTGCGCGCCGGAGCCGAAGCACACCACGTTGCCGAACTGCAGGTCGCGCGTGATCACCACGGCCAGCAGCACCAGCAGCAGCGCGCCCAGCGCACCGGCTTGGATCAGCACCTGCCGGTTGCGGGGCGCGTAGACCAGCGCGCCGGTCGCGAGCACGCCCAGCACCAGACCGCCGATGTGCCCGAGCAGCGAGATCCCGGGGATCACCACGCTGGCGACGATGTTCAGCGCGATGACCACCAGCACCGGCCGCAGGCTCACCTTCAGCCGCAGCGCGGCGATGGCGATACCGCCCATCAGGCCGTAGACGGCGCCGGACGCACCGGCCACCGGGGTCACCTCGTCGCCGAACAGGAACACCGCGGCGCTGCCGCCGAGCAGCGACAGCAGGTACACCGCGATGAACCGCAGCCTGCCGAGCAGCAGTTCCAGGTCACGCCCGATCACCCACAGGGCGATCATGTTCATCGCCAGGTGCAGCAACCCGATGTGCAGGAAGCCGGCGGTGAGCAGCCGCCACCACTGGCCGCCCGCGACCAGGATCGGCCACAGCGCGAACTCGTCGAACAGCGGCGCCGTGAAGTTCGCACCGATGCTGCCCGCCTGCACCGCGGTGAGCGCGAAGATCACCACGTTCACGGCGATCAGCACCGGCACCAGGATCGGCTTCGCGGGCAGCCGAGCACCGGCGACCGTCACCGGCTGCCGCATGCCGCGCTGCCCCTGCGCGACGCAGTCGACGCAGTGCTGGCCGACGGAGGCGTCGCGCAGGCATTCCGGGCACGCCGGGCGCTCGCACCGCGTGCAGCGCAGGCCGGTCGGGCGGTCGGGGTGCCGAACGCAGGTCGGCAGCTGCGGCGGCGCCCCGTCCGCCCCCGGCTGGGATCCGGGCGGAACAGTCACGTGTCAGGACCTGCTCTTTGCTCGGTGGGCGGATCTCAACCGCGCTCGATCGAGACCCTCTCGATGACGATGTCGGTGACCGGGCGGTCAGCCGCACCGGTGGCGGTGTGCCCGATCGCGTCGACCACGTCGCGGGACGCCTGGTCGGCGACCTCGCCGAAGATGGTGTGCTTGTAGTTCAACCAGCTGGTCGCGGCGACCGTGATGAAGAACTGCGAGCCGTTGGTGTTCGGCCCGGCGTTGGCCATGGCCAGCAGGTACGGCCGGTCGAACTGCAGCGTCGGGTGGAACTCGTCGCCGAACTGGTAGCCCGGGCCACCGCGGCCGGTTCCGGTCGGGTCACCGGTCTGGAGCATGAATCCGTCGATGACGCGGTGGAAGATCACCCCGTCGTAGAACGGACCGGACTTCTCGCCCTTCGCGTTGGGGGCCGCGTAGTCCTTGGTGCCTTCGGCGAGACCCACGAAATTACTCACGGTCTTGGGCGCCTGGTCGGGGAAGAGGTTGAGCCGGATGTCCCCCTGCGAGGTGTGCAGGGTGGCGGTCACCTTCGTCCCAACGAGCGATCCGTTGTCTTCAGCCACCCGACCATCCTGCCATCGAACAGGCCGATCGCGGTTTCTGGGTGCAGTATGGGCCCCGATGCGGCCAGTAGTCGACCGGCGGACGCCGGGCCCAGGAGGCACACGATGGATGAGGTGAAGGCGATGGCCCGAGCTGGCGAGAGCGTGGGCAAGGCGGTGGGAACCGGCATCAAAACCGCACGTCGCAACGCGAAACGCGCGGGCGAGGTCGGTGTCGCGCTGTCCAGGCACGCCGCCGCGCTGGCCGAGCAGGAACTCGCCAGCCGCGGCATCTCGACCGAGGACCTGCAGGAGAAGCTCGCGCAGCGCGCCACCGGCATGTCCCGCGAGGAACTCGTCAAGCAGAGCCGCAGGGCGCGCAAGCGGTGGGAGAAGAAGGCGGCTGCATCCCGCAAGCAGCTCGCCAAGAACACCGCGGTGGCCCGCAAGGAGCTGGCCGAGCGGATCAGCCCGCACGAGCCGAAGCGCCGCAAGTGGCCGTGGGTGCTGCTGGTGCTGGCCGGGTTGGCGGCGGCGGCCGCGGTGGCGTTCTCCCGCCGTCCGGAGGAACTGCCGGTCGCCTCGGCGGACAACGACTTCACCAAGCGCGACACGCCCGCCCGCCACCGCGCGGAGGTGCCCGCCCAGACCGACGGCCAGCACCGGCCCACATCGGAGCGGTCCCACTGACGTGAAGGGCACTTCCGGGCGAACCTGTTGCCCGGAAGTGCCCTTTTCTATGCCCTAGATCACAGGGTGGTGTATCGGTTCGCGGCGCGAGGATGCTGGCATGGCTGAACTGATCAGTTACGACCTGCACGCCACCGCGGAAGTGGCCGCCCCGGCCGACGCCGTCTACCGAATCGCCGCCGACATCACCCGGATGGGCGAGTGGAGCCCCGAGTGCACCGGCGGCCGGTGGAAGTCCGGTGAGCCCGGCGCCGTCGGCGCCCGCTTCGAGGGGGACAACCAGGCCCGGGGCGACACCTGGACCACCGAGTGCGAGGTGATCGCCGCCGAACCGGGTCGCCGGTTCGCCTGGGAGGTGCTCACCGCCCCGGCGCTCACGGACAACATGGTGTGGTCCTTCGAGATCGAGCCGACCGCGGACGGCTGCGCGCTGACCCAGCGCTTCCGGATGAAGACCGCGCCGGACCGCCTGCTGAAGATCCGGGACAGCCTCCCGCCGGAACGCGCCGCGACCTTCCCGGAGTTCCGCCGCGAACTCCTCCAGAAGGGCATGCAGCAGACGGTGGACCAGATCAAGGCCGCCGCCGAGGGCTGAGCTGTCAACATCGGTTGACAACCTCCCGAGTGTCAACGTAGGTTGACGTCATGGCAGGAGCTACGGAACTCGCCGCCGCCGCGAGCGATCGGGACCCCCGCGTGGGCCTGCGCGCCGTGGCGGCGCTGCGCAAGCTGCTCGAGCAGCTCGAATCGGTGCAGGTCCGCAACGCGCGCAACCACGGGTGGTCGTGGCAGGAGGTCGCAGCGGAACTGGGCGTGTCCAGGCAGGCCGTGCACAAGAAACACGGGAGGTCATGACCATGTTCGAGAGGTTCACCGCAGCCGCCCGCCAGGCGGTGGTCGGTGCGACGGAGCAGGCTCAGCAGCGCGTGCACCCGGAGATCACCGACGAGCACCTGCTGCTCGCGCTCGTGCGTATGCCGTCGACCCGCGCCGGCCAGTTGCTCGCCGAGCACGGCGTCGACGAGGACGGCGTGGTCGCGGCCTACGCGAAGGCGCGCAGGTTCGGCGGTCTGAGCGATTCCGACACAGAAGTCCTGCTCGAGCTGGGCATCGACGTGCGCGAGGTCGTCGCCAACGTCGAACGCTCCCTCGGTCCCGACGCCATGGCCGAACCGAAACGCCAGCGGCGGCGGCGCTTATTCAAAGCCCACAGACCGTTCAGCGCCACCGCCAAGTCCACGATCGAGGACGCGCTGCGCGAAGCGGTCGAACTGCGGCACCGGGAGATCGGCGACGAGCACATCCTGCTCGCGCTGCTCAGCCGCCGAGGTGTCGCGGCCGACTTCCTGGCCGGACACGACCTGACCCACCAGTCCGTTCGCCAGGCGCTCCGCAACGCGGCCTGATCACTGCTCGGCGCGCTCGGCCGCGCGCTCCGGGGACTGCGCCACCCCGGGGCGCCGGACCAGCGCGGCACCGACGGCGCCGAGCGCGCCGACCACGGCGAAGGCGTAGAAGCCCCACGGGTAGGCGATTCCGGCCGTGAGCATCGCGCCGCCGAGCAGCGGGCCGCAGATCGCGCCGATGCGCCCGATCCCCGCCGACCAGCCGAGCCCGGTGGCCCGGTTCGCCGCCGGGTAGACGCGGCCGATGTAGGCGTACACCAGCACCTGCGAGCTGAACACGAAGCAGCCTGCGACCAGGACCGCGAGGTACACGCCGATCCCGGGCAGCTTGATGCTCAACGCCGCCAGGAAGACGGCCGAAGCGGCGAACCAGCCGATGGTGGCCGGCCGGGGCCCGACGCGGTCGGCCACCGCACCGGCGATCAGCAACCCGATCACCGCACCGATGTTCAGCGTCAGCAACAACCCCAGCGCCGCGTCGAGCGGGTACCCGGCGGACTTCATGATCTGCGGCAGCCAGGTGTTCAACCCGTAGACCAGCAGCAGCCCCATGAACGACGTGACCCAGAAGGCGATGGTGGCCCGGGCGAAGCCACCGCGGAACAGCGAAGCAACGGCCTCGGCACCGCCACCGGCACCGCGCTCGGCCTTGACCTGCTGGAACGACTCCGACTCGGGCAGGTACCGGAGCATCAGCGGCACCAGGACCAGCGCCGGAGCAGCCCCGATGACGAACATCGCGCGCCAGCCCAGGTTCGGCAGCACGGCGATCCCCAGCAGCGCCGTCAGCACGGCCCCGACGTGATACCCGGTCATGATCGTGGTGGTGGCGCTACCGCTCCGCCCAGCACGGGCGTGCTCGGTGACGAGAGCGATCGCGGTGGGCAGGCAACCGCCGAGCCCGAGCCCGGCGAGAAACCGCAGCAGCCCGAACGCGAAGACCGAAGGCGCAACCGCGCACAACGCGGTGAACAGCGAGAAGCTGATCACCGCGAAGATCAGCGCCTTCCGTCGCCCGATGACATCGGTGATGGTCCCGATGGCCAACGCACCAATGGTCATCCCGACCAGACCGGCGGTCGACACGAGGGAAGCGCTCGCCGCGGTCAACCCCCACTGCTGCACCTCGAGCAGCACCGGAAGCACGCTCCCGAGCACGACGAGGTCGAACCCGTCCAACAGCACGGCGGTCCAGCAAAGCGGCAGAACCCAACCGCTCCGCCCAACAGAACCCACCCCGGCCATGCCTCGACCTCCCTGCCCCGCTGCAGAAAACCCAGTGCACGGATGCTGCCCCGCTACGACCACCACCCGAGCAAGAACCTTCCACCCAGTAAAAGCCCCGAACGTGCTACCCCCACGACGAACGACACCGCCGCACCACCAGCGGTGACACCCAGATGCGCTTGACGAGGAGAAGCGCCGGAACGCGCGGGGTTCAAGGCGGCGGGTGGTCGCGTTCCGGGTGCAGCGATTTCAATTGAAATCGGCGACGTCCTCGACGGAGCCTGCGGCACCGAGGCAAGCCGATTTCAACCGAAATCGCAGAGGTCCGGCACTCCGTGACGGCCACAGGGACCCCGCCACACCACGAACGCATCGGAGCGAGGCGCTGCTGGACGAGCAGGCCGGGAACGCCACTCCACGCAAGGAGCCCACGAGAAGCAACCACCGCACCGTGGGGGGCATGGGGTTCGAGCCCCAAAACAATGACGTAGAGATAAAGCGAAAAAGCCCCCGCACCAGCAGGGGCTTTGAGCACACTTCACGGAATCTCTACGTGGAGACGAGGGGAATCGAACCCCTAACCCCCGCCTTGCAAAGGCGGTGCTCTGCCAATTGAGCTACGTCCCCTGACCGTCGCCGCGCGTTGATCGGCGGTGGCGACGAGAACAGCCCGGCGCGGCGAAACCGGACCGGGCTGGTTCAGGTGTCTCGCCGGGCGATCAGGCCTCGGCGGTGGCCTCGCGCCAGAGGTCGGCCTCGGCCTTGGCGGCGCGGTTGCGCCGGACCACGAACAGCACGACTCCAGCAACTGCGGCGAGTGCGAGCAGCTTCTTCACTTCCGGTCGCCTCCTTGCACGCGGCGCGCGGCCCGTGACGTTCGGGTTCTAAGGGTTTCCAGTGGGCCTAGAAGGACTTGAACCTTCGACCTCTTCGTTATCAGCGAAGCGCTCTAACCGCCTGAGCTATAGGCCCTTGTTGTGATTCAAAGACTACAGGACGCCTTCCGGCCCTTCGAACGGGGGGTCGTGTTGCGCCGCGGCGGCGTGGCGATTCCGGCCCGGCGGACCGGAATCGCCACGTCAGCGGCTTACTCCCGCTCGGACAGGGTGATCTCGACGCCGCCGGCGAAGTCGGCCGCCACGTTGTAGATGAACGCGGCCACCGTCGCCAGCGCGGTCACCAGCACGATGTTGATCGCGCCGATGATCGAGGCAACGCCGAACACCCGGGCGGCGCTGATCAGCGGCTCCGCCGCCGCGTCGTCCGGCTGGGTCAGCTCGCTGAAGGTGCCGTTGAGCTGATCCCACACGCCCATGCCGTCGAGCACGCCGTAGAGCACCGCGACCGCGATCATCCAGACGAAGAACAGCGCCACGCTGAGCACCAGCGCGAGCTTCAGCACCGACCACGGGTCGACCCGCTTGACCTGCAGGCTGGCCCGGCGCGGTCCGCGGCTGGGGCGGCGCGCCGACGGCGTCGACGCGCGCGGCCCCGCGGCACCGGTCCCGGCCCCGGTGAACGAGACCTGGGTCCGGGCCGACGACGGCACCTTGGTGCGCACCGTCTCCTGGTCCACGGACTGCTTCGGGATGGTCTGCGTGTCGTCGACGTCCGGCACCTCGGCGACCACCGGGGTGGCCTCGGGGGCCTCCCCGCCGGTCGCCGCCGACGCGCGCTGCCACGGCGGCGGCGTCTCCGTGCCGTTCAGCTCCTCACCGCTGGGGCTGTCGGCCTCAGCGGCCACCGGGGCGGTCTCGGTCTCCGCCTCGACGGTGCTGTCGACTGTCTGCGTGCTGGCCGAAGCCTGGTCCGCGTCCTTGTGCGGGCCCGAGGACTCCGGCTTCTCGGAAGGTGTCACGAGCGATCCTTCGGTGATCGTCGGCGGTGTGCGGCGTGGTCTCCCACAGTGTTACTTCTGCTGCTCCGGCCCCGCAGCGTCCGGGTCGGCGGCCTCATCGGCGTTGCGCGCGATGGCCACCAGCGCGGAACCCTCGTCGAGGTTCATCAGACGAACCCCCTTCGTCTGCCTGCCGGCCTTGCGGACCTCCTTGGCGGTGGTCCGGATGACTCCCCCGCTGGAGGTGATCGCGTAGAGCTCGTCGTCGAGCTCGACGATGAGCGCCCCCACAAGCCTGCCACGCTTGTTGTCGTACTGGAGAGTCAGCACTCCCTTTCCGCCGCGACCCTGGACCGGGTAGTCGTCGATCGGGGTGCGCTTGGCGTAGCCGCCGTCGGTCGCGACCAGCACGTACCGGTCCTCGCGCACGACGCCCATGGCCAGCAGCTCGTCACCGTCGTTGAACCGCATGCCCAGCACGCCCGAGGTGGCGCGACCCATCGGCCGCAGCGCCTCGTCGGTGGCGTGGAACCGGATCGACTGACCCTCGGCGGACACCAGCAGCAGGTCGTCGTCGGCGGAGCAGAGCACCGCACCGACCAGCTCGTCGTCCTCCTTCAGGTTGACGCCGATGAGACCACCCGATCGGTTGGAATCGAAATCGGTCAACCGGGACTTCTTGACCAGACCCTTCTTGGTGGCGAGCACCAGGTACGGGGCGGCGGTGTAGTCCTTGATCTGCATGACCTGGGCGATCTGCTCGTCCGGCTGGAACGCCAGCAGGTTCGCCACGTGCTGACCGCGCGCGGTGCGGTTGGCCTCCGGCAGCTCGTAGGCCTTCGCCCGGTAGACCCGGCCCTTGTTGGTGAAGAACAGGATCCAGTCGTGGGTCGAGCAGACGAAGAAGTGCGACACGATGTCGTCCTGCTTCAGCTGCGCGCCCTGCACGCCCTTGCCGCCGCGCTTCTGCGCCCGGTACAGGTCCGTGCGGGTCCGCTTGGCGTAGCCGGTGCGGGTGATCGTGACGACCACGTCCTCCTCGGCGATGAGGTCCTCCATGGAGACCTCGCCCTCGAAGGGGATGATCTGCGTGCGGCGGTCCTCGCCGTACTTGTCGACGATCTCCATCAGCTCGTCGCGGATGATCTGCCGCTGCCGCTCCGGCTTGGCGAGGATGTCCTTGAGGTCCTCGATCTCGCGCTCGATCTCGGCCAGCTGGTCGATGATCTTCTGCCGCTCCAGGGCGGCCAGGCGGCGCAGCTGCATCTCCAGGATCGCGTTGGCCTGGACCTCGTCCACGTCGAGCAGCTCGATCAGGCCGGTGCGCGCGTCGTCCACCGTGGGCGAGCGCCGGATCAGGGCGATGACCTCGTCCAGCATGTCCAGCGCCTTGACCAGACCGCGCAGGATGTGGGCGCGCTCCTCGGCCTTCTTCAGCCGGAACCTGGTGCGCCGGACGATGACCTCGACCTGGTGCTTGACGTAGTACCGGATCACCTGGTCCAGCCGCAGCGTGCGCGGCACGCCGTCGACCAGCGCCAGCATGTTGACGCCGAAGGTCGTCTGCAGCTGGGTGTGCTTGTAGAGGTTGTTCAGCACCACCTTCGGGATCGCGTCGCGCTTGAGCGTGACGACGATCCGCATGCCGCGCCGGCTGTTGGACTCGTCGGCGATGTCGGAGATGCCGGTGAGCTTGCCCTCCCGGTGCATCGAGGCGATGTTCTCGATGAGGTTGTCCGGGTTGACCTGGTAGGGCAGCTCGGTGACGACCAGCGTGGTGCGCCCCTTGCTGTCCTCCTCGATGGTGACGACGGCCCGCATCTTGATGGAGCCGCGGCCGGTGCGGTAGGCGTCCGCGATCGCGTTGGTGCCAAGGATCTGCGCGTGCGTCGGGAAGTCCGGGCCCTTGATGCGCTCCATCAGCGCTTCGAGCAGCTGCTCGTCGTCGCAGTCCGGGTTCTCCAGTGCCCAGACGACGCCGTCGGCGACCTCGCGCAGGTTGTGCGGCGGGATGTTGGTCGCCATCCCGACCGCGATACCGCCACCGCCGTTGACCAGCAGGTTCGGGAACCGGGACGGCAGCACGTCGGGTTCCTGGGTGCGGCCGTCGTAGTTGTCGGAGAAGTCGACGGTGTCCTCTTCGATGTCGGCGAGCATGTGCATCGCCAACGGGGCCAGCCGCGACTCGGTGTACCGCATGGCCGCGGCCGGGTCGTTGCCGGGCGAACCGAAGTTGCCCTGGCCGTCGATCAGCTTGTGCCGCATCGACCACGGCTGGGCGAGCCGGACCAGGGTGTCGTAGATCGCCGAGTCGCCGTGCGGGTGGTAGTTGCCCATCACGTCGCCGACGACGCGGGAGCACTTCACGTAGCCGCGGTCCGGGCGGAAGCCGGAGTCGTACATCGCGTACAGCACGCGCCGGTGCACCGGCTTGAGCCCGTCGCGCACGTCCGGCAGGGCGCGCGCGACGATGACGCTCATCGCGTAGTTGATGTAGGAGTTCTGCATCTCCTGCTGGATGTCGACCGGCTCGATCCGGCCGTGTTCCGGCGGCAGGACTTCAGTCACGACTTGAAATTCCTTTCGGGAGGTCGGAGGCCGCGGTCCGGGCGGTCCGGGCGGTCATCGCCGCGGACCGGGCGTCCGACCGGGTCGGGTGAGTTCCGGCGAGCGGGTCACACGTCGAGGAAGCCGGCGTCCTTGGCGTTGCGGGTGATGAAGGAGCGCCGGGCTTCGACGTCCTCGCCCATCAGCACGCTGAACAGCTCGTCGGCGGTGGCCGCGTCGTCCAGCGAGACCTGCAGCAGCAGCCGGGTCTCCGGGTTCATCGTGGTGTCCCACAGCTCGTCGGCGTTCATCTCGCCGAGACCCTTGTAGCGCTGGATGCCGTCGTCCTTCGGCAGCTTGCGGCCGGCGGCGGCGCCCGCCTCCAGCAGCGCGTCGCGCTCGCGGTCGCTGTAGGCGTACTCCGGCTCCGAGCGCGGCCACTTGATCTTGTACAGCGGCGGCTGCGCGAGGAACACGTGACCGTTCTCGATCAGCGGGCGCATGAAGCGGAACAGCAGGGTGAGCAGCAGGGTGCGGATGTGCTGGCCGTCGACGTCGGCGTCGGCCATCAGCACGATCTTGTGGTAGCGCAGCTTGGCCAGGTCGAACTCGTCGTGGATGCCGGTGCCCAGCGCGGTGATGATCGCCTGGACCTCGTTGTTCTTGAGGACCTTGTCGATCCGCGACTTCTCCACGTTGATGATCTTGCCGCGCAGCGGCAGGATCGCCTGGAAGCGGGACTCGCGCCCCTCCTTGGCCGAGCCGCCCGCGGAGTCGCCCTCCACGATGTAGAGCTCGCACTCCTCCGGGTTGTTGGACTGGCAGTCCTTCAGCTTGCCCGGCAGGCCGCCGATGTCCATCGCGCTCTTGCGGCGCACCAGCTCCTTGGCCTTGCGCGCGGCCATCCGCGCCTGCGCCGAGGAGACCGCCTTGTTGACGATCACCTTGGCCTCGGCCGGGTTGCGCTCGAACCAGTCGGTCAGCCACTCGAAGGCGGTGGTCTGCACGAACGACTTGACCTCGGTGTTGCCCAGCTTGGTCTTGGTCTGGCCCTCGAACTGCGGTTCGCGGACCTTCACCGACACGATCGCGGCCAGTCCCTCGCGGACGTCGTCACCGGTGAGGTTGCCGTCCTTGTCCTTGATCAGCTTCTTGTCCCGCGCGTAGCTGTTGACCACGCGGGTCAGCGCGGAGCGGAAGCCCTCCTCGTGGGTGCCGCCCTCGTGCGTGTTGATGGTGTTGGCGAAGGTGTAGACCGACTGGTTGTAGCCGGAGTTCCACTGCATCGCGATCTCCAGCTCCTGCCCGGAGCCGGAGGCGTTGAAGGCGACCACCTTCTTGTGGATGGGTTCCTTGGTGGCGTTGATGTGCCGGACGAAGTCCTCCAGACCGCCCGGGTAGTGGAAGGTCCGCTCCTTCGCGCGGGCGGTGGTGCCGCTCGCGTCCTCGCCGGCCTCGTCCTCCTCCGCGACCCGCTCGTCGCGCAGGATCATGGTCAGGCCCTTGTTCAGGAACGCCATCTCCTGCAGCCGGCGCGCGATCGTCTCGGCGTTGTACCGGGTGGTCTCGAAGATCGTCGGGTCGGCCCAGAAGGTGATGCTGGTGCCGGTCTTGTCGGTGGTCTCACCGCGCTCGACCTGGGCGACGGGCTTGGAGTCCTCGTAGCGCTGCCGCCACACGTAGCCACCGGTGTGGATCTCGGCCTCCAGCGCGGTGGACAGCGCGTTGACCACCGAGACGCCGACGCCGTGCAGACCACCGGAGACCGCGTACGCGTCGCTGTCGAACTTGCCGCCCGCGTGCAGCACGGTCAGCACGACTTCCAGGGTCGGCTTCTTCTCCACCGGGTGCATGTCGACGGGGATGCCGCGGCCGTCGTCGATCACGCGGACGCCGCCGTCGGGCAGCAGGGTCACCTCGACGGTCGTCGCGTACCCGGCCATCGCCTCGTCGACCGAGTTGTCCACGACCTCCTGCACCAGGTGGTGCAGACCGCGCTCACCGGTCGAGCCGATGTACATGCCCGGACGCTTGCGGACGGCCTCAAGGCCCTCAAGAACGGTGATGGATGAAGCGTTGTAATCGCTCTTCTTCGGTGCCACGGGCCTCGATTTCTCCTTGAGCCGACTGTGCTGTCAGGGTGATCGGTCGATGCCGGGTTCCAACGCGACGGCGTCGAAGCACCGCTGACCACTTCGGGGCGACTGTCGTCTGCTGACGCCGCGACCAGCCATGAGCCGGTGCCGCGCACCTCGCCGATGCGCTCCTCTGGCAGGCGCCTCGGCCACACCCGGTTTGATTCTACTGGTCCACCCGGACAGAAGTGGGGCAAGGACACCCCTGACTTGCTCACAGAGCGGAGAACTCGAATCAATCCACCATCCGAGAGCCGCGAGCGGCAGCTGAGGGATCTCTGCGCCGATCGGCCGCCCGTCGGCAGGACCGGGTGCCGCCCTCAGCCGTAGGTGTCGCGCGGCCCGCGCCCCGGGACGTGCCGCGGGCCGTGCCGCCAGCTGGGCGCGGCCGGCCCCTGCACCTTGATGCGGCGGACCACGTCGCGGCCGACGCCGTCGCTGATCCGCTTGAGGATCTGCCGCTGCAGCAACCGCAGCTGGGTGGCCCAGGCCGTGGACTGGGCCTGGACGGTGAGCTCGCCGTCCTTGAGCGCCACCGGTTTGGTGTGCTCGGCGACGTCGGCGCCCACCAGCGCGGGCCACTTGGCGAACACCTGGCCGCCGGAGAGGTGCTCGGTCCAGCCCCGCTCGGAGGCGATGCGGGCCGCCAGCCGGCCGAGCGGCTGCGGATCCCTGTCGTCCGGGCCGGGCCCTGACCAGCCACGACGGCGGCGGGTGCGGATCTTGCCGCCCTTCTTCTTGGCGTCCCGGCGGCGGGCCGCGGACTGCTCGCGGGCGGCCTGCAGGGCCGCGCGGGCCAGGTCGGGGCCGCTCATCCCGGCGCCATCACCACCGGCCGCGGGCACGGTCGGTGGCGTCGGGTTATCCACACCATCCACAGAGTTATCCCCAGCTGTGGGTGAATCAGTGGGCCGGGTGGCCCCTTCGATCACGCTGGGTGAACCGTTCGGCCGCGCGCGGTCACCGGACACGTCGCACCTCGCCTTCGCGAACGTCGAATCGCGCGCCGGTGAGCTCGGGCGGCACGTCCTCGGCCACCGCCGCGGTCACCAGCACCTGCTCGGCCCCGGCGACCAGTTCGGCCAGCCGGGCCCGCCGGCGCCGGTCCAGTTCGGCGAAGACGTCGTCCAGGATCAACACCGGTTCCGCGCCATCCTCGGTGAGCAGGTGGTAAGAAGCCAGCCGCAACGCCAGCACGAACGACCACGATTCGCCGTGGCTGGCGTAGCCCTTGGCGGGCAGGTCGCCGAGCAGCAGCTCCAGGTCGTCGCGGTGCGGTCCGACCAGCGACACGCCGCGCTCGATCTCCTGCGGCCGGACCCGCGCCAGCTCGGCGAGCAGCGCCGCTTCCAGCTCGTCCACGTCGGCCGCCTCGCCCATCGGCTCGCCGCACCCCTCGGGCAACGACTCGCCGAGACTGCTGCGGTAGCGCACGTGGGCGACCCGGCCGGACGGCGCGCTGGCCTCGTCGGTCGCGGCGACGTTGGCGTAAGAGCTGGTCACATGGGGTGCGATGGCGGCGACGAGGTCCAGCCGACCGGCCAGCAGCTCCGCGCCGAAGCGCGCCAGGTGCCCGTCCCAGACCTCGAGGGTCCGCAGATCCGCCTTGCCGCCGCCGCGCCGCGCCGCACCGGCGGACTTCAGCAGCGCGCTCCGCTGCTTGAGCACCCGCTCGTAGTCGGAGCGCACGCCCGCGTACCTCGGTGCACGGGCGACGAGCAGCTCGTCGAGGAAGCGGCGGCGCTCGCCCGGGTCGCCGCGCACGATCGCGAGGTCCTCCGGCGCGAACAGCACGGTGCGCAGGATGCCCAGCACGTCGCGGGGCTTGCCGGCCGCGCCGCGGTTGATCCGCGCGCGGTTGGCCTTGCCCGGCGTGATCTCCAGCTCGACCAGCAGCTCGCGACCGCCGTTGACCACGGCAGCCCGCACCACGGCGCGCGACGTGCCGTCGCGGACCAGCGGCGCGTCGGACGCGACGCGGTGCGAACCGAGGGTGGCGACGTATCCGACGGCCTCGACCAGGTTCGTCTTGCCCTGCCCGTTCGACCCGACGAGCACGGTGATCCCCGGCTCCAGCGCCAGGTCGGCGTGCGGCCAGGACCGGAAGTCGGTCACCTGCAAATGACGGACGTACACGACGGTCCAACTTAGTGGTCGGCCGATCCGACCCGAGAGCACTTCACGTTCCTCGGGCGGATCGGTGGGGTGGAACGAGCGGAGCTCGACCTGACGAGCGGTCGGCACCGAGCTGCGAACCGTTCGCCGACAACCGGAGATTTGTCGACAAATCGCTTTGACGACTCCGCTGCCGGGTCGACCGAACTCCTCGTCTTCGCCGGTGACCGCAGCGGCGACGATCAACGCGCTGCTGCGGAAGCGGCCGCATGCGCCGCAGGCTCACAACCCACCTGCGGCGCTCGCACCGCCGCGGGATCTCAGCGTTCGCCTGGTGAGGACAGCCCGTTCGTCGTGTATCGGACGTACATGAGAACGGGAGCCCGGAGTCCAGGCGGGCGCTGAGGTTCCGCTACCCGCACCGCCACGCGGAACGAGCCTGGAAAAGCTCGTTCACTTGTCGGTCTTGGTGATGGCGTGGCCGCCGAACTGGTTGCGCAGCGCGGCGACGGCCTTCATCGCCGGCGAGTCCTCCTGGCGGGAGGCGAAGCGGGCGAACAGCGCCGCGGTCATCACCGGGGTCGGCACCGCGTTGTTGATCGACTCCTCCACCGTCCAGCGACCCTCGCCGGAGTCGTTGACGTACCCGCGCAGCTCGGACAGCTCCGGGTCCTCGTCCAGCGCCCGGACCAGCAGGTCCAGCAGCCAGGAGCGGACCACGGTGCCGCGGCTCCACGCCTTGATCGTCTCGGGCACGTTGGTGACCACGCCCGAGGCGGACAGCAGCTCGAAGCCCTCGGCGTAGGCCTGCATCAGGCCGTACTCGATGCCGTTGTGCACCATCTTCGCGTAGTGCCCGGCGCCCACCGGCCCGGCGTGCGCGAAGCCCTCCTCGCGCGGACCCTCCGGGCGCAGCGCGTCGAAGATCGGCATGGCGCGCTCGACGTCGGCGGCGTCGCCACCGGCCATCAGGCCGTAGCCGTTTTTCGCGCCCCACACGCCGCCGGAGACGCCGACGTCGAGGTACTTGATCCCGTTCTCGGCGAGCAGCGCGGCGTTGGCCTGGTCATCGGTGAACTTCGAGTTGCCGCCCTCGATCACCAGGTCACCGGCGGAGAGCAGCCCGGCCAGCTCCTCGACCGTCTGCCGGGTCGGGTCGCCGTGCGGCACCATGATCCACACGATCCGCGGGCCGGCCAGCTTCTGCACCAGCTCCGCGATCGAGGCGACGTCGCTGACCTCCGGATTGCGGTCGTAACCGACGACGTCGTGTCCAGCGGCGCGCAGCCGCTCACGCATGTTGAAACCCATTCGGCCGAGACCGACAAGTCCGAGTTGCACCGGATCTCCTCTGCGAGCTGTGTTTCCACTGGTCGGTCGGCGCGCGAGGTGGGACCGAGCCAGCTGAATCGATCTGACCGGAGCCTAACCGCCGGCGGCGCGGACACCGGCCGGAGCGGGCACCGGATGTGACCCATCCTTCTTCGGTTCGCGGGCGAGCCGCGCCGCTGAACGAGGGTCAGCCGGGCAGGCGGACCGGCATCAGCAGGTACAGGTAGCCCTCGGCCACGTTGCCGTCCTCGTCGACCGGCTTGATCAGCGCCGGCCGGTTGGCGGTCGTGAACTGCAGCTGGGCGCGGTCGGACTTCATCGCACCGAGGCCGTCGAGCAGGTACGTCGGGTTGAACGCGATGGTCAGCGGCTCACCCGAGAGCTCCACCGCGAGCTCCTCCTCCGCGCTGCCCTCGTCGTCGCCACCGGCGGTCAGCCGCAGCACCCGGTCGGAGAACTCCAGGCGCACCTGGGTGCCGCGCTCGGCGACCAGCGACACGCGCTTGATCGCCTCGATCAGCGGGCCGACGCTGATGTTGGCGGTCACCGCGCTCTCGGCGGGCAGCAGCTGGCGGTACTTCGGGAACTCCGCGTCCAGCAGGCGCGTGGTGTTGCGGCGGGAGGTGCCGGACAGGCCGAGCAGTCCGTCGCCGGAGGCCAGCGAGATCTCCACCTTGCTCGCCCCGGCGCCGAGGGTCTTGGCCGAGTCGGCGAGCGTCTTGGCCGGGACCAGCACCGAGGTGTCGCCGATCGTGGTGCCCGGCTCCCAGGTGATCTCGCGCATCGCCAGCCGGAACCGGTCGGTGGCGACCATGGTCAGCTTGTCGGCGTTGATCTCCATCCGGATGCCGGTGAGCATCGGCAGCGTGTCGTCCTTGCCCGCGGCTACCGCGACCTGGCCGACCGCCTCGCCGAACAGGTCGGTGGGCACCGAGCCGACGTGCTCGGGCATCGCGGGCAGCTCGGGGTAGTCCTCCACCGGCATGGTCGGCAGGCTGAACTTGGAGCTGCCGCAGGTGATGGTGACGCGCGTGCCGTCGACGGTGAGCTCCACCGGACGTGCGGGCAGCGCCTTGGTGATGTCGGCCAGCAGCCGCCCGGAGACCAGGGTCTTGCCGCTGGCGTCGATCGAGGCGTCGATGGTGACCTGTGCGGAGACCTCGTAGTCGAAGCCGGAGATGGTCAGCGCCTCCCCGGAACTCGCATCGAGCAGCACCCCGCCCAGCACCGGAACCGGTGGCCGCGACGGAAGGCTGCGCGCGACCCAGGCGACGGCGTCGGCGAGACCGTCACGTTCCACGCGGATCTTCATGGGTGTCCTTTCGGTTTCAGCCGTGAGCGGGCTGCCGAGAACTGTCTCCGAGCTCCAAGGCTCATTGGTGGGTCGTGGTGCTCCGGCCCCGCGCGGGGTGGAGCGATCCCCGCACGGACGCCCCTAGGCACCGACCGGCCCGAGCAGCAGGACTGCGGCGCGAAGTTCGTCGGGGCTGCCTCCGCGGGAGTTCCACCGTAGAGCGTGCGCTGCGATCTCCGCATCCGGGTCCGAGCAGTTCGTCAGCCCGTCCGGGCCCGCCGAGCCGAGTTGTCCACTTATCCACCGGCCCTTACTTCTGTTTTCTTTTTTCTTCTAGAAGAACAAAAGACCGCAGTAGTAGTAAGGGCTGTGAGTTGTGGGGACAACCGGCGTTTGGGCTGGTCGCGCGGCGTGGCCGGATGTGGATGACCACGGGACGTAACCGTGGACTACGACAACCGGGTGGTGGACAACTTCGGCCCCCCTCCGAACAGTCCACAACCATCCCCAGTTGTCCACAGTTCCATCCACAGTTCGACCCCCCGGTTGTACCCAGCCCCTGTGGTTTTCGGCCGTTCCACCGGTCAGGTTGTGGGCAAACCTGTGGGATCCCTGTGGTCAACCGCCGTCCGGGTTGTGGGCAGACCGCCACAACCTGTGCACAGCCTGTGGATGAATTGGGGAAAACTCCAGGTCAGCCCTGGGGATGCAGAAACTGTGGACAGCTCGGCCTCCAGCGGACTTTTCTGCTGCCGGGGTGAGGCGAAGGCCACCCGGCCACCCAGAAAAGTTCGCGGCTCCAGGGCCTTCCACGTGCGCGCAGCGCGCTCGCACGACCTCGGAACGTGTCCGTCCACGCCTGAATAGACGCCCGAACCCCCTCTCCCGGTTGGCATCGGAGCCTCCGGAGCCGTCGCCGGACGCAGAACTTTTCTGTCGGAGGGGGTGCGCCGGGGCGGATCGCCCCAGCAGAAAGATGTGCGCGCCCGTCGCCTGGCGCTCGATGCGGCCTACGGACGGCGCTCGCCTCGTGACCGGCCCACCTCCGGGCCGCGCGCATCCGCGCAGGAACTTTCTGCTGGAGGGGGTGCGCCGCGCGAAGGTGGCCGGGCAGAAAAGATCCGCGATGCGACCCGGGCGTCAGCACACCGGTCGGACGGGGAACGTCCGGCAGCGGCCGACCGTCATCCGGGGACGCTGAACGTCCGCACGTCGCGCGGCAGCGGCCGGGAGGTGCGGAGAGAGGTGAACGATCCGCTCGAGCCGTCGCGCGAACCGCGCGGGCGGGCAGATCAGGGAGGCGTCGTGGCGAGCGCGCGAACTAAGCCCAGCGGCGCACCTCGTGGAGTGGTCGGATCGGGGAGCACAGCGGTTCCACCGCGCGGACCAGCCGATGGGCAGCCAAGAACTACCTGGACTGCTGCTTGATCCTGGCGGTCAGCTCCTGCACGTGCTCGTACACGCGGCGCCGCTCGGCCATCTCCTTGCGGATCTTCTTGTCCGCGTACATCACCGTGGTGTGGTCGCGGCCGCCGAAGTACTGGCCGATCTTGGGCAGCGAGGAGTCGGTGAGCTCCCGGCACAGGTACATCGCGATCTGGCGCGCCTGCGCCAGCGCCTTGGTCTTGCCCGGGCCGCAGAGGTCGTCGATGGTCACGCCGAAGTAGTCCGCGGTGACCGCCATGATCGTCGGCGCGGTGATCTCCGGGGTCTGCGAGTCCGGGATCAGGTCGCGCAGCACGATCTCGGCGAGCTGCAGGTCGACCGGCTGCCGGTTCAGCGACGCGAACGCGGTGACCCGGATCAGCGCGCCCTCCAGCTCGCGGATGTTGCGCTCGATGCGGGAGGCGATGAACTCCAGCACGTCGGCCGGCGCGTTCATCCGGTCCTGGGCCGCCTTCTTGCGCAGGATCGCGATGCGGGTCTCCAGCTCGGGCGGCTGGATGTCGGTGATCAGGCCCCACTCGAAGCGGGTGCGCAGCCGGTCCTCCAGGGTGCGCAGGCCCTTGGGCGGCCGGTCGGAGGACACCACGATCTGCTTGTTCGAGTTGTGCAGCGTGTTGAAGGTGTGGAAGAACTCCTCCTGGGTTCCTTCCTTGCCCTCCAGGAACTGGATGTCGTCCACCAGCAGCACGTCGACGTCGCGGTATCGCCGCTGGAAGGCGACCTGGCGGTCGTCGCGCAGCGAGTTGATGAAGTCGTTGGTGAATTCCTCGGTCGAGACGTAGCGGACCCGCATCCCGGGGAACAGGCGCTGCGTGTAGTGCCCGACCGCGTGCAGCAGGTGCGTCTTGCCGAGACCCGACTCGCCCCAGATGAACAGCGGGTTGTAGGCGCGGGCGGGTGCCTCGGCCGCGGCCACCGCGGCGGCGTGCGCGAACCGGTTCGACGAGCCGATGACGAACGTGTCGAAGGTGTACTTCGCGTTCAGCCTGGTCTGCGAGGTCGGCGGGGCGTGCTTGGGCGCGGTGAACGGCTGGCCCTGCTGCGGCTCGGCCACCGGTTGCCCGGCGCGGCCGAAGGTCGGCCAGTTCTCCCCGCTCTTCTCCTCCGGGGTGGCTTCCTCGGCCTCCGGCTCGGCTTCCTCGGCTTCGCCGTCGGCCTCCAGCGGCTGCGGGATCTCGCCGCCGGGCCACTTGAACTCCGCGGTCGGGAAGTCGATCTCCGGCTTGGGCTCGGGGGCGGCGTGCCTGCCCTCCCCGACGCTGGGGATCGAGCCGGTGTGCGCGGTGTTGCCGAAGACCTCCGGCGGCCGGTAGCCCTCGGCGGCGCCGAAGTTCTCCGGCGCGCGGCCCAGGCCGGTCGTGGTGAAGAAGGGCTGTGCGGGCGGATCGCCGGTGCGACCGCTCCACTGATCAGCGGGAGCGGGTGCGGCGACCGGCCGGGTCGGTGCGGGAACCGCGGTGTCCACCTTCACCGCCAGCGACACGTCCCGGCCGAGGCGGCGGGACAGGGCGTCGGTGATGGGATCGCGCAGCGCGCGCTCGATGGCTTCCTTCGCGAAATCGCTCGGCGCGGCGAGCAGCGCAGTCCCGTCCAGCAGTCCGATCGGACGGGTCACGCGCATCCACGCGCGTTGCTGAGGTGAGAGCGTGCCGGAGGACAGCTCCTGCACCACCTCGCCCCAGACTCGAACGAGATCGGCCTGGTGGTCGGACACCGCCTTGCTCCCCTCCCCTCGCTCGCGCGGCCCCCGTTCGCGGTCCCGAAAGCCGGGCTCCCACAGTGCTCGGGTGCGGCGATGTCACGGGACGGTGGGGCCGAACCCCGGGGATCACCTGTTCGGGAAGATCTCCACAGAGTTGTCCACAACTTGTGTATGAAGGTACGGCAGACCACGGCGGTGTCGCCCCCAGGGTCCGTCGTACCGCTGCGATCGAGGTCAGAGCGCCCCGCGACAAGATCTCTCGGCTGCGGACTGCGCATCGCAGGGGGTGCACGCTAACAAGGTCGCGCGGCGGTCACAAGGTGAGTCCCGGGGATGCCGGCAAGATCGGGATGTGGCAGCCTGTTCGCCGGTACCGGGCGTGCGGTCGAGCTTATCCCGACCCCGGTAGTGCGAGCTCCGGAGGCACTGCGTACCCTCGTACAGTCCCCGCTTTCCTGAGCGGGCATGTCACTGCGCCGAGATTTCGGCGCCGTGCGCCGCTCGGTAACGCCGATCTTCGCACGGGTTGGCGACCGCGGCTCGGGAAGAACAGGGACACCTTGACCGAACCGTGGTTCACCGTGGCCATCGGTGCCTGTAGTAACCGGGAGATCCGACCGTGAGCAAGGGCAAGCGCACTTTCCAGCCGAACAACCGCCGTCGTGCCAGGAAGCACGGCTTCCGGCTGCGCATGCGCACTCGCGCCGGCCGGGCCATCGTGGCCTCGCGCCGTCGCCAGGGCCGCGCGCGTCTGACTGCCTGATCGCGTCCGGCCGTGCTTCCCGCGGCAGCCCGGCTGACCAAGAGCCAGGAGTTCCGCCTGGTGGTCCGTCGTGGTCGCCGGTCCGGGCGCTCCCGCCTGGTGGTCCACGTGTTGCGACCGGACCAGGCACCGGAGGCCGGGCGGTACCGCGGCGAGGCCTTACCGGAAGCCGAGGCGAATACGGCACCCACCCGGAAATCGACTGGTTCGACCCGGGTGGGTTTTGTCGTGAGCAAAGCCGTGGGCAGCGCTGTGATCCGGCACCGGGTCACGCGCCGCCTGCGCCATCTGATGCGTGACCGCTACCCGGTGCTGCCCGCTGGCACACTGGTGGTGGTCCGAGCCCTGCCTGCGGCGGGCGATGCCTCCAGTCGCGAACTCGGCGCGGACCTGGACGCGGCCTTCCGGAAGCTCCGCGTCCTCGACCCCGATGGTCCGGCGACAGGTTCCAGGTGATGGTTCAGGACCACCAGCACGATGAACGGCTCCGCGCGCCCGCTCGGCGCCCGAGCGCGTTCGCCTGGGTGCTGCTCGGTCCGGTGCACGCCTACCGCAAGGTGATCTCCCCGCTGCTGCCGCCGATGTGCCGGTTCTACCCGAGTTGCAGCACCTACGCGGTCGAGGCGTTGACCACGCACGGCCTGTTCCGCGGTGGTTGGCTCACCCTGCGCAGACTGCTGCGCTGCGGTCCCTGGCACTCTGGAGGGATCGACCCGGTGCCGCCCCCTCGTGAGCGCGCCGCCCCTGCCCGAGCACCCGAGAAACCTGCCGAGGAGTAGCCCGCGTGCTGGACTTCATCTACTACCCGGTGTCGGCCATCCTGTGGTTCTGGCACAAGGTGTTCGGCTTCCTGCTCGACCCGGCCAGCGGTTACGCCTGGGCGCTGTCGGTCATCTTCCTCGTCTTCACGCTGCGCGCGCTGCTGTTCAAGCCGTTCGTGCACCAGGTGCGCTCGATGAAGAAGATGCAGGAGTTCGCTCCGCAGATCCGCGAGCTGCAGGCCAAGTACGGCGACGACCGGCAGAAGCTCGCGATGGAGATGCAGAAGCTGCAGTCCGAGCAGGGCTTCAACCCGCTCAGCGGCTGCCTGCCGGTGCTGGTGCAGGTGCCGGTGTTCTTCGGCCTGTTCCACGTGCTCAACGGCTTCAAGCCGGGCGCACCGTCGAACTACATCTTCGACGCCAACGACGTGGCGTCCTTCGTGGCCGCGGACTTCTTCGGCGCCAAGCTGTCCAACACGATCAGCCAGTCCCCCGAGGTGCTGGCCTCCTTCGGCACCGACCGCATCGAGATGATGCTCGTGGGCGTGCCGCTGATGATCGCGGCCGCGATCGCCACGCACTTCACCGCGCGCCACTCCGTGCAGCGCCAGACGGCGGATGCCGCCGCTCAGCCGCAGACGGCCGTGATGAACCGGATGACGCTGTGGCTCTTCCCGACGTTCGCGATCATCGGTGGTCCGTTCCTGCCGCTGGCGATCCTGATCTACTGGCTGGCCAACAACTTCTGGACGCTGGCCCAGCAGCGCCTGGTGTTCAGCCGGATCGACCGCGAGGAGGCAGCGCAGGCAGGCGCGCCCGCGGTCGTCGAATCCACCGTCGTGGACACCGCCCCGGCGCCGGAGTCCGGCACCGACGAGGCCGCGGACACGACCAAGGACCAACCCGGTGAGATCCCCGGGGTGATCGAAGACCGTTCTCGCGACACGGACAAGCCGGGCGAGACCCGGTGAGTGCGGCGCGAACCCTGGAGAGGAGACACCCAGTGTCCGAAACCGTGCAGGAGTCGAGCCCGGCTGCACCCGAGACCGATGCTGCCGAGGCCCCTTCCAACACCGAAACGCTGCTGGTGCAGGAGGGCGACATCGCGGGTGACTACCTGGAGCGGCTGCTGGACCTGCTGGACTACGACGGGGACATCGACCTCGACGTGGAGGCCGGCCGCGCGGTGGTCAGCATCGACGGCGGCGACGACCTGGAGAAGCTCGTCGGCGGTCGCGGCCAGGTGCTGGAGGCGCTGCAGGAGTTGACCCGCCTCGCGGTGCAGCAGGAGACCGGCGTGCGCAGCCGGCTCATGCTGGACGTCGCCGGCTGGCGCGCCGCTCGCCGCCAGGAGCTCAGCGAGCTCGGCCGCACCACCGCGGAGGAGGTCCTCTCCAGCGGCAAGGAAGCCCGCCTGCGTCCGATGACCCCGTTCGAGCGCAAGATCATCCACGACGCGGTCGCCGCCGTGGACGGTGTTCACAGCGAGAGCGAAGGCGAAGAGCCCAACCGCAAGGTGGTCGTCTTCAAGAGCTGACCGCTCCCCGACCGCGTTTCCAATGCCCCCGTTTTCGGACGGGGGCATTGTTGTTTTCCGGTGCGGATCGCGGTAGACCTTGATCCGGGCCGCTCGTCGGTCGTGTTTCACGTGAAACGTCGGCCGACGAGAAACGTCACCGTGACATTAGTCCCCGGAGTGGTTGGACGGGGCGATTCGATCGGTTGTGACCCCCTCTCCCCTGCCTGTCGGCACGGGGCACGTAGCGCCATCGTCCGAACCGGTGGAAGACGTCCTCGGACGCGCCGGAGGGGTTGATGGTGATTGCGGAGTGCTATCCGGCAGGCTTGGTCGGAGATTCCTTGGTTCCACGTGAAACATCGGGGTGAATGCTTTGACCGAGCCTGCGGCGGCGCGGGTCGTGTTCGGTGATCGGCTGGACCTGGCCGAGCGGTTCCACGAGATGCTCCAGGAGCACGGGATCCGCCGCGGACTCATCGGTCCGCGCGAGCTGGACCGGCTCTGGGAAAGACATCTGTTGAACTCTGCGGTTATTGCGGAGTTGCTGCCACCGAATTGCCGGGTGTTGGACGTAGGCTCTGGGGCGGGGTTGCCGGGCATCCCGCTGGCGATCGCCCGCCCGGATCTCAACCTGACCCTGTTGGAGCCGATGGCTCGACGGGTGACGTGGTTGCAGGAAGTCATCACCGAGTTGGAGCTCACCGTCGAGGTGGTGCGCGGACGTGCCGAGGAGGGCCCGGTGCGAGAGCGGCTGGCCGATCAGGACGTCGTGACCGCGCGCGCAGTCGCCCCGATGGAACGGCTCGCGAAGTGGTGCCTCCCCCTGCTCCGGCAGGGCGGTCGGCTGCTCGCCATGAAGGGCGAGAGCGCGGCGGAGGAGCTGGAGCGGGATGCGGCGGCCATCGCTGCGGTCGGTGGCGGTCGTGGCGAAGTGGTGTCGTGCGGTGTCGGTGCGCTCGAAGTGCCGACGACCGTCGTCGTGGTGGAACGGGTCGCGGCGACCCGAAATGCGTCCGGTCGGCGTCGTGACGGTGCACGTCGAACGAGAAAGGATCGTGGACGGTGAATCCGGAGTCAAACGGAGCGGGTCGTGTTTCACGTGAAACGAAGGGCCGTGCGGTGGGCGGTATGCGGTTCCCCTCCGGTCCGACGAGCGGGGATCCCGCGATGAGCTTCGGGAAGGACGACATCGGCTGGACGCCGATCATGGAGGAGGCCCAGCGGGCGACCCGGGTGCTGCACCCGGAGACGCTGGAGCTCCCCCGCCCCAGCCATCGGCGCATCATCACCGTCGCCAACCAGAAGGGCGGCGTCGGCAAGACGACGAGCACGGTGAACCTCGCGGCCGGGCTCGCGCTGCACGGGCTCAACGTGCTCGTAATCGACCTCGACCCGCAGGGCAACGCCAGCACCGCGCTCGGCGTCGAGCACCGCTCCGGGACGCCGTCGGTCTACGAGGTGCTGCTGGGCGAGATGAGCATCGCCGACGCGGCGGCGCAGAGCACCCAGTCGAAGAACCTCTGGTGCGTGCCCGCGACCATCGACCTGGCCGGGTCGGAGATCGAGCTCGTCACCATGGTGGCTCGGGAAGGCCGGCTGAAGGAGGCGCTGAACTCCGAGGCGGTCAACCAGCTCGCGCCGGACTACGTCTTCATCGACTGTCCGCCGTCGCTCGGCCTGCTCACGGTGAACGCGATGGTCGCCGCGCACGAGGTGCTGATCCCGATCCAGTGCGAGTACTACGCGCTGGAGGGGCTCGGTCAGCTGCTCCGCAACATCGAGCTGGTCCAGTCGCACCTGAACCCCTCGCTGTGGGTGTCGACGATCCTGCTGACCATGTACGACGGGCGCACCAAGCTGGCCGATCAGGTCACCGCCGAGGTGCGCGGTCACTTCGGGGACCTGGCGCTGCGCACCGTGATCCCGCGCAGTGTGAAGATTTCCGAGGCGCCGGGCTTCGGGCAGACGGTGCTGACCTACGACCCGGGCTCGCGCGGTTCCATGAGCTACCTCGACGCGGCGCGGGAGATCGCCGAGCGGGGTGTGGAGAGGACGACGGCATGAGCGAGCGCAGAGGCGGTCTGGGGCGCGGCATCGCCGCCCTGATCCCCAGCGGTCCCCCGGCGGGTGCGGACGGAGCCGCGTTGAGCGGCACGACGGTGCGCGGCGGCCCCGGACTGCGCCGTCCGGAACCGCCCGCTCCCGAGGTTTCACGTGAAACCAACGGCGGTGAGGTGGCGGGGGCGGTCTACCGCGAGATCGCCATCTCCTCGATCACGCCGAACCCGAAGCAGCCGCGGCAGGTGTTCGACGAGGAGGCGCTGCAGGAGCTGCAGCACTCCATCCGCGAGTTCGGCTTGATGCAGCCGATCGTGGTGCGCGAGCTGGAGACCGACCGGTTCGAGCTCATCATGGGCGAGCGCCGGTGGCGCGCCTCGCAGCTGGCCGGGCTGGACGTCATCCCGGCGATCGTCCGCAAGACGCAGGACGACGCGATGCTGCGGGACGCCCTGCTGGAGAACATCCACCGCGTCCAGCTCAACCCGCTGGAGGAGGCGGCTGCCTACCAGCAGCTGCTGGGCGAGTTCGGCGTGACGCACGACGAGCTGGCGGACCGGATCGGTCGCAGCCGCCCGGTCATCACCAACACCATCCGGCTGCTGAAGCTGCCGCTGGAGGTCCAGCGACGGGTGGCCGTCGGTGTGCTGTCGGCCGGGCACGCCCGCGCCCTGCTCAGCCTGGAGGACGTCGGTCAGCAGGAGGAGCTGGCGAAGCGGATCGTCGCGGAGGGGCTCTCCGTCCGGGCGACCGAGGAGCAGGTGACGCTGCTCAAGCGGGAGGCGCCGAAGAAGAAGGCGGAGCCGAAGAAGCCGATCCAGTCCCCCGGGCTCGACCGGCTCGCCAACCGGCTGTCCGATCACTTCGACACGAGGGTCAAGGTCGAGCGCGGTCGCCGGAAGGGCCGGATCGTCGTGGAGTTCGGCTCGGTGGACGACCTCGAGCGAGTAGCGGAGTTGATCTTGGGTGAACAGGCCCGCGGCCTCAGCGAGGAATGACACCGACCCCTTTTGTCACGGTGACGATGACGCTGCGTGATCAGTTTCGCAATTTCAATTGAAATTGGACCTCTGATTTCAATTGAAATTGCACCCCTCCCCGGCCGGGGGACTCGGCTGCGGGAGGGGTCGGACAGACGACGAGGGTCGACAGACGACGAGGTCCGGTCTCCCGCGGGAGACCGGACCTCGTTTCACGTGAAACATCGCGTCAGTGCGCGCGCGAGATCGCCCGCTCGACGAGTCCGGCGAAGACCTCCCCCAGCGACCGGCCCGCGGCCTCGACCGCCATCGGCAGCAGCGAGGTCTCGGTCAACCCGGGTGACACGTTGACCTCCAGGAAGTGCGGCGTACCGTCGCGGTCGATGATCGCGTCGGTCCGGGAGACGTCGCGGAGCCCGAGCAGGCGGTGCGCGGAGATCGCGAGCTCGGCCGCGGCCGCCGCCGCTTCCGCCGGGATCTCGGCGGGCGTGCGGTAGCTCGTGAGACCGGCGGTGTAGCGGGCGGTGTAGTCGTAGACGCCGTCGGCCGGTTCGATCTGCACCGCGGGCAGCGCCTCCGGACCGTTCGGCCCGTCAATGACGGTGATCGCCACTTCGGTGCCCTCGACGAACTGCTCGACGAGCACGGTGTCGCCGTACGACAGCGCCCCCACCATCGCCGACGGCAGTTCGGCGGCATCGCGCACCACGTGCGCGCCCAGCGCCGAACCGCCCTGGTCCGGCTTGAGCATCAGCGGCAGACCGAGCTTGGCCACGAGCGCGTCCAGGACGGCCTGCGCGCCCAGCTCGCGGAAGGTCGCGTGCGGCAGGGCGACCCAGTCCGGGGTGGCCAGGCCGGCGCGGGCGAGCTCCGCCTTCGCGGTCGGCTTGTCCCACGCCCTGCGGCACGCGTGCGGGCTGGTGCCGACGTACGGGACGCCGAGCATGTCCAGCACGGCCTGCACCGCGCCGTTCTCACCCTCTCCCCCGTGCAGCGCGACGACGACCGCGTCGGGGCGTTCCTGCTCGACGCGGGAGAGCAGGCGGGCGTCGGCATCCCACTCGGCCACGGTGACGCCGACCGAACGCAGCGCCGCCGACAGCCGGCGCCCGGAGCGCAGCGACACCTCGCGCTCGTGCGAAAGCCCACCTGCGAGCACGGCGACCCAGCGATCAGACACTCAACAACACCCCTGGAAAGTAGTAGTCCACTGTGCACCGCGGAAATCCCGTGCACAGTGGACCGTTTCGGAAACCGGGAAACCCTCAGAACCTGTCTCTGATCTTAGTTCTGCTCTTCGTCTCGAAGCGGCGCAGCCGCTTAGCCCACCCTCGCAGCTCCCACCGCCGCGGGCAGCCCGAGCGCCGCTTATTGGTCATACGTAAGTCCGAGCTCCCGGAGTCCGTGCGGGCGCTGAGAACCCGCCACCCGCACCGCCACGCGAAACGCGTTCGTCAAAACCGTTCTACGCCGTGTCGGGAGACGGGGCCTGCGGTCCCGGCACGCTGCGCTGCGGCACGGTGCCGAAGGTGCGGACCAGCTCCATCTCCTCGGTCAGCGTGTTGGCCAACCGGCGGACGCCCTCGCGGATCCGCTCCGGCGTCGGGTAGCAGTAGGACAGTCGCATCTGGCGGCTGCCGAATCCGCCGCGGTAGAAGCCGGTTCCGGAGACGTAGGCGACCCGTTGGGTCACCGCGCGCGGCAGCATCGCCTTGGTGTCCACGCCCTCGGGAGTGGTCAGCCAGACGAAGAACCCGCCGTCCGGCCGGGTCCACGTGCAGCCCGCGGGCATGTACTGCTCCAGGGCGCTGAGCATCGCGTCGCGGCGCTCCCGGTACTGCTCCTGGAAGATCTTGATCTGGCCCTGCCAGTCGTGCGTGCTCAGGTAGCGCGACACGATCATCTGGTTCAGCGTGGGCGGGCACAGGGTGGCCGACTCGGCGGTCAGCACCAGCTTCTCGCGGATCGCGTGCGGCGCGAGCACCCAGCCGACCCGCAGGCCGGAGGCGAAGGTCTTGGAGAACGAGCCGAGGTAGACCACGTTGTTGGTGTCCATGCTGCGCAGCGCGGGCAGCGCCTTGCCGTCGAAGCCGAGCAGGCCGTACGGGTTGTCCTCCACCACGAGGATGCCGTGCTGGGCGCAGATCTCCAGGATCTCGGCGCGCCGCGGCAGGGCCAGCGTGATGCCGCCCGGGTTGTGGAAGTTCGGGATCGTGTAGAGGAACTTGATCCGCTTGCCCTGCGCCGTCACGTCCGCGATGGCCTGGCGCAGCGCGGCCGGGTCGAGTCCGTCGTCGTCCATCGCCACGTGGACCACTTCGGCCTGGTACGCGGCGAAGGAGCCGAGCGCGCCGACGTAGGACGGGCCCTCGGCGAGGATGACGTCACCGGGATCGCAGAAGATCCGGGTGACCATGTCGAGGGCCATCTGGGAGCCCGAGGTGACCACCACGTCGTCCGGGTGCGCGGAGATGCCCTCCAGCGCCATGACGTCGCAGATCTGCTCGCGGAGCTCCGGCACGCCGTGGGCGGAGCCGTACTGCAGCGCCACCTGCCCGTCCTCGGACACCAGGCGGGCCACCTCGGCGGCCAGCGAGTCCAGCGGGAGCGCGGCCAGGTTCGGCATGCCGCCGGCCAGCGAGACCACCTCGGGGCGGCTGGCGACGGCGAAGAGAGCTCGGATCTCGGAAGCGGTCATCCCTGCGGTCCGCTCGGCGTAGTGCGCCCGGTACGCGTCCAGGTTGCGTGCGGGCTTCTCCGGCGGGTTCGGCTGACTTCCGTGATCCGTCATATCGCGCTCCGGTTTCGGTTGTGCGCACTGCTCGTCCCCGGCCGGGCCGGGAGCGATTCCGGCGATTCTATAGGTCCTATCGCCAGGACCCCGCTCAGATGTAACGAGCGCCTCCTGCAAACCGACCCGTCGGTAACCCATCTCACCCCATCGGGTCGCTGTCGGTGCTCGGCGGAGCTTCCGGTGCCGGGGCGCGGGCGCTTATCCTGGCCACATTCCCGCCGGTCGGTGCGGGTTCGTGCGGGTTCTCCAGGAGGTCAGGTGTCGCGACGTGTCGTCGGCGTCACGCTGGACAACCTCGACGACCTGCCCAAGCGGTGTCGCCGGTGCGTCTTCTGGGAGCTCGCGCCGCACATCCGGGAGCAGGCCGAGGAGTTCGGCGAGACCGAACTGGAGAAGGAGGCCTGGGTCTCCAGCGTGCTGCTGGAGTGGGGCTCCTGCGGCCGCGTCATCTACGTCGACGGCGTTCCGGCGGGCTACGCGATGTACGCCCCACCCGCCGCGGTGCCTCGCGCAGCTGCCTTCCCCACTGCCCCGGTGAGCGCGGACGCGGTGCTGCTGACCGCGCTGCGCGTGCTGCCGGAGTTCGAGCACGGCGGCCTGGGCCGGGTGCTGGTGCAGAACGTGGCGAAGGACCTGACGCGTCGCGGCGTGAAGGCCGTGGAGGCCTTCGGCGACCTGCAGGGCACCGCTGAGAGCTGCGTGATCCCTGCCGGGTTCCTGCAGCAGGTCGGGTTCAAGACGGTCCGCCAGCACCCCAAGTGGCCGCGGATGCGCCTGGAGCTGCGCACGGCGATCTCCTGGAAGGAAGACGTCGAAGCGGCCCTGGAGCGCCTGCTCAGCTCGGTGACCATCAAGACCGCCGAGCCGGTGATCGGCGGCGCCTGATCGGCGAGCCGACACATCGACAAGTCGACAAATCGCCCACGGCCGTCACCCCGGAACGCGATTTCAATTGAAATCAGACGTGCAATTTCAATTGAAATCGCGCAGGACTCGGGGGTCAGGCGCCTTCGGCTCGGGCGAGTTCGTGGCGGAGGAGGTCGTCGAAGGTGAAGGTGCCGGTCGGCTGGTCGTCCTTGCCCAGCAGGTACAGGCGCTTCACGGCGACCAGCAGGCCCTCCGCGATGACGTCGCGGAACGCCGGGTCCAGCAGGCGGGAGCGGTCGCGGGCGTTGGTCAGGTAGCCCAGCTCCATGCGCACCGCGGGCATCCGGGTCAGGCGCAGCACGTCCCAGGTCTTGGCCTGGGTGTGGCAGTCGCGCAGGCCCGTCCGCGCGACGATCTCGCGCTGCAGGAAGCCCGCCAGCGCCTCCCCCACGGTCGAGGTGGTGCCGTTGCCGGTGCCGAAGTGGAAGCTCGCCACGCCCTCGGCCAGCGGCGAGTGGTTGGCGTCGATGTGCAGCGACAGGAACATGTCCGCGCCCGCCTCGTTGGCGAACCCGGCGCGGTCGGCGTCCGGCGGGCAGGCGTTGGGCCCGCGGGTGATCAGCGCCTCCATGCCGGTGGCCACCATCCGGCCCTCCAGCCGGCGGGCCAGGTCCCAGGTGAGGTCGGCCTCGCACACGTCGCCGATGCAGGCGCCGCGGTCCGCGCCGCCGTGCCCCGGGTCGATCACGATGCGCTTGCCGCGCAGCCGCGGCCCGGCGCGCCGCACCTTCTCCTGCTCGCGGAGGTACACCGGGCGGCCACCGCGGACCTTCGGCGCGAGCTGCCGGAGCGCCCGCAGCGTGCCCGGCCCGCAGATGCCGTCGGGGTTCAGGCCGTACTCGCGCTGGAAGCTGCGCAGCGCCTGCTCGGTCTCGCGGCCGAAGATGCCGTCCGGGCGGCCGGCGTCGAAGCCCAGCTCCAGCAGCCGCTCCTGCAGCGCGAACACGTCGTCGCCGCTGATCGGCTTGGACACCAGGAATGCCAGCGACCGGTCGCCGAGCCGCCAGCGGGCCTCGGTGAGCGCGCGGTAGGTCGCCGGGCCCACCACGCCGTCGGTGATCAGCCCGCGTTGTTGCTGGAAGACCCGAACCGCCTGTTCCACCGCGTCGTCGAACAGCGCCGGATCCGTCCGGCCGTTGGCCGCCAGCAGACCCAGCGCTGCAAGGGTGTTCCTGATCTCGGCAACGGCCGGACCGACGTCACCGCGGTGGAGCAGCTGCATGCACTCCTCGCTCGATTCAGGCGCCGGGTGCACCGGCGCGGAGGATGGTCGGGTACGTCCCGCTGTCGGGTTCGCGTGGCGGGTCGCAGAACTCGAACCCGTCGGGTAATTGTGCCTTGTGCGCCGGGACTCGGCGCTGCGGCCCACGGCCACCGGGCGGACGTGCGACAACGGTGCGTGGGTGCGCGATCTCTCCTGGTGCGCAAAAACACGGTCCCGCCGTCACTGTCATATCGACATGACGGCGGGACCGCGTTATTCGGTTGCCTCGGATCGAGTCCGATTTCACAGACCCCGCGCGGCGCGCGACCTCACAGGTAGTCGGCCAGGTCGTTGAGCAGCGCGGCCTTCGGCTTGGCGCCGACGATCTGCTTGACCGGCTCGCCGTCCTTGAACAGCAGCAGGGTCGGGACGGACATCACCTGGTAGTCGCGCGAGATGCTGGGGTTCTGGTCGATGTCCAGCTTGGCGATGGTGATCTTGTCGCCGTGCTCGGCGGCGATCTCCTCCAGGACCGGGGCGACCATCTTGCACGGGCCGCACCAGGTGGCCCAGAAGTCCACCAGCACGGGCTTGTCGCTCTTCAGGACGTCGGCCTCGAAGCTCTTGGCGTCGACGGTCACGGTGTTGCCGGCCATTTCATCTCCCTACTTGTTGGTCGAGTCAGCTCAGTTCGCCGGGCCGTACCCGCCGCCGACGAGCTCGGCGACGGTCTCAGCGGCGGGCGTGTCGTGCTCGGCGAGCCAGCGCTCGGCGTCGATGGCGGCGGAGCAACCCGAACCGGCGGCGGTGATGGCCTGCCGGTAGGTGTGGTCCACCAGGTCGCCCGCGGCGAACACACCGGGGATGCCGGTGTGCGTGGTGGGCTGCTGGACCTGCACGTAGCCCTCGTCGTCGACGGTGACCTGGTCGCGCACCAGCTGGCTGCGCGGGTCGTGGCCGATGGCCACGAACATGCCCGTCACGGCCAGCTCGGAGGTCTCGCCGGTGACCGTGTCGCGCAGCTTGAGCGCGCTGACGCTGCCGTCGCCGACGACCTCGGTGACCGCCGCGTTGGTCAGCCACTTGATCTTGTCGTTGGCGCGGGCGCGCTCCAGCATGATCTTGGAGGCGCGGAACTCCTCGCGGCGGTGGACGATCGTCACCGAGCGCGCGAAGCGGGTCAGGAAGGTGGCCTCCTCCATCGCCGAGTCGCCGCCGCCGATCACGGCGATGTCCTGGTCGCGGAAGAAGAAGCCGTCGCAGGTCGCGCAGGCGGACACGCCGTGGCCGAGCAGCCGCTCCTCGCCCGGAACGCCCAGGTAGCGGGCGGCGGCGCCCATGGCCAGGATGACCGCCTTGGCGCGGTACTCCACGCCGTTGGCCAGGACGGTCTTGACCTCGCCGGTCAGGTCGAGGCGCTCCACGTCCTCGGCGCGCAGCTCGGCGCCGAAGCGCTCGGCCTGGGAACGCATCTGCTCCATCAGGTCGGGACCCATGATCCCGTCCTTGAAGCCGGGGTAGTTCTCCACGTCGGTGGTGGTCATCAGCGCACCGCCGAACTGGGTTCCCTCGAAGATCAGTGGTTCGAGTTCCGCCCGCGCGGCGTACACCGCTGCGGTGTACCCGGCCGGGCCCGAGCCCACGATGATCACGTTGCGGACGTCGCCAGTCACCGCGCCCCTTCCGTCGTAGCGTCCCCGCCGCGCTCGGCGCGCGACCGTATCCGGCACAACGCGATCCTATTCGGCTCTGTTCCCGATCAACCGAAGCCGGTGCTCCAGGGCACAGCGAAGCGCCCCGTACCACCAGGTGGGGGCTGGGAGGGGCATGCGCGGGAGGTGGCGCTTCCCGTGGAAACGCCACCTCCCGCGCAGTGCGCCGCTAGCCGCCGAAGGTGCTGTCGGAGATCTTGGCCGGGTTGTCCGGACCGCAGTCCGGGGCGACCGTTAAGAGGCGGAACTCGCCGAGTGCGCCGGCCGGCAGGACCATCAGCTGGGCCGGCTTGCCGTCGAGCGTGATCTCCCGCGCGCCGAGCGGTTTTCCGCTGGTCACGCCGTTGGCCTGCAGACAACCGAGGAGCTGCTGCGGATCGCTGAGCGAGCCGAGGTACTGGTTGCTGTTGAGCGCATCGGCGAACTGCTGGCCGTTGAGGCTGACCTGGCCGCCCTGCAGCGCCAGCGGTGGTTTCGCGCTCGGTGCCGGGCTCGGCGGTTGCTGGGCCTGCGGCGTCGAGCTCTGGGTGTTGGCGGGCAGCACCGAGAACACGACGGCAGCCGCCGCCGCGGCGACGCCGACCATCCCGGCACCGAGGGTGAAGCGCCGGCGGCGGCGCTGCTTCGCAGCCGCGAAGTCGATCACCTGACCGCCCTGCTCGGCGGCCGGAACCGCCGGTTGCTGCTGCTCGGCCCAGGCCCGGACCTCGTTCTCGAGCGCTGCGTCGATGCGAGCCGAAACATCGTCCGGGATCGTCAGCGGCGGCAGCTCTGCGAGTTCCGCGCTGGTGGCGTCCAACGCCGCCAGGATCTCCCTTGCCTCCGGGTCGTCCTGGACCTGGCTGCGGAGCTCCTCAGCCGTCTGCTCGTCCAGCACTCCCGCGTGGAGATCGGCTAGCAGGTCCAGAGACCACGGTGGCCCCTGCGGCGCCCCCGTGCGCCGGTGTTCGCCACTCATCGTCCCTCCCGTCGACGCATGGCCATCGCGTCATCTGGGACGTTCGCATCTGCACTTGGGTTCCGCAGGTGTCCCAGAAGTTTGGCGAGCTTGGCCCGTCCCCGTGCGCAACGGCTCTTCACGGTGCCGTCGGCAATGCCCAAGATCGACGCCGTTTCGGCCACCGAGTAGCCCTCGACGTCCACCAGCACGATCGCCGACCGCTGGTCTTCGGGGAGTTCGGCCAGCGCGTCCTGGACCGCCATCTTGGTGTCCTGCTCGGCGATGGCGTCTCGGGGCACGGCCGGCTCGGCGGGACCGGTGTCCGGCAGTGGCACGGTCGGGCGGGCCTGCCTGCGCCGGATGCGGTCCAGGCAGGCGTTCACCACGATCCGGTGCAGCCAGGTGGTCACCTGGGATTCGGCGCGGAACGACGAGGCGTTTCGGAAGGCCGAGATCATCGCGTCCTGAAGCGCGTCGGCGGCGTCTTCGTGGTCGCGCATGGTGCGCAGCGCAACAGCCCACAGCCGATCCCGATGTCGGCGGAAGAGCTCGGAGAACGCGTGCGGATCTCCGTTGGTATGCGCCGCGATGAGGTCGGCGTCCGATCTCACGGGGACAGACACGAGTCAGCACTTTACTGATCGTGAGTTCGAACAGGGACACAACCTGTCATCGGGTGGTTTTGCGCAGCGGTGCGCCAGGTGGCACCTCAGACGCCGCCTGGCAGCGGAATCCCGTCCGGTGCACGGTGACGGGCTGTCCTCGCCGGACGACACCTGAGAACCCGCGGGCGGCGGCGAGCTGCGAGGGCGGGGCAAGCGCCTTCGCAGCTTCGGTCAGCGGGCCCGGCCTGGTCAGGCCGCGCTGCCGGACACCTTCACCTCGTTGATCCGGGCGCCGAACCCGCCGCCGCTGGACGGCAGCTGGGTGATCAGGACCAGGATCTCCTGCGACGCCGAGTCGGGGCTGAGCTTGATCGTGGTCGCCCCCGCGGTCAGCACGCCCTGGCCGATCACCTTGGTGTCGCCCAGGTTCTGCGTGCCGTTGACCTGCCGGACCTCCACCTTCGCCCCCGCGCTCGGCGAGTCGACGACGAGCTCCTGCAGCACCGACGGGTGGGCGAGCGTGAGCACCGCGCCGGTGCCGTTGCTGATGCCGCCCGGGCCCAGCTGCTGGCGATAGTCCGCCGTCGCCCAGTAGGTGCCCGGGTCGCCGTCGAACAGGTACGGGATCCGGCCCGGGGTGTCCGGGGTGCCGTTGGTGTTGTACGACTCCGCGCCGGTGATCTGCACCGGGGTGGCCTGCGCCGGCGGGGGCTGCTCCTGGCCGCCCGGGTGGTTGCCGGTCTCACCGATGACCTGTCCGGTGCCGCTGTCGCGGCCGGACTCGGTGAACACGCCGATCAGCGAGGTCGCGATCCAGGCGACGACCAGCAGGGTGGCCACCGCCAGCACGCCGACGCTGACCATCAGCTTCTTGCGCTTGGCCTCGTCCGGCTTGGGATCCTCCCGGCGCCAGACTTCGTTGCTCTCACTGCTCGAAGCACCTTGACCGCTGGTGCTCGGCGTTTCGTAGGTGGCGTGCTGCTCCAGCACGCGGAGCACCGCAGCGCCGGTGCGGACACCGCCGGTGGTACCGGTGGCGTCCGGGTTGCCCAGCGCGCGCACCGCCACGGTGGACAGCTCCAGCGGAACGGTCGGCCGCAGCGTGCGCGGGGCGACGATGGTGCCGTCCGGCCCCGTCGGTGCGGTGGGCAGTCCTTCCGGCGCGTCACCGAGCGCCCACCGGCCGGTGAGCAGCAGGTACAGCGCGGCGCCCAGGCCGCGCACGTCGTCGCTGGAGGTGGCCTTGGCCATCGGGCCGGGGAAGGCCATCCGGATCTCGCCGTCCGGCGTCACCCGGATCCGCTGCGGGTGGTCGGCGCCGAGCACCAGCCCGGCGTGGTGCGCCGCCTCGACCGCGGCGGCCAGCGGCTGCAGCAGCCGGGCCGCGGTGCCGGGCGGCAGCGGGCCTTCGGCGACCAGGTCGAGCAGATCGGTGCCGTGCGTCCACTCGGCGATCACGATGCCGAGGACGCCCTCCGGATCGTTCGAGGACTGGGTGACGACGTCGAGCACTCGGGCCACGCCGATGTGGTTGAAGGTGCTCGCGTGCATCGCGCGTTCCAAGGTGCGCCGCGCGTTGGAAGCCGCCTCGGCCTCCGAGCGGTCGCCGACGAGGATCGTCAGTGCGACATCACGGCCCAGCACGCCGTCCTTGGCGCGCCAGAGCTGGGCGTTGCAGCGATCGTCCACGCCGACCTGGGAAAGGAGCCGGTATCGGCCGTGGTCCAACACCCGGCCAGGGGTCAGCGCCTGCTCGGCCGAACCCTCGTCGCCGGAATCGTCGCGGTCCGCAGCGATCTGCTCGGTGGGTTTGCTGGTCACCTTCCCTCTCCCGCTCCTCCCGGTCCGCAAGGGGATGCGTACCACCCCTCTTCCCCGCACAGGAGGAGACTTCGACACCGAGGGTACGTGACGCGAAAGTCAGCGACGACGCAGCAAACCGGTGAGCCGTCCGATGGCGGGCTGCAGTTCGGCCACTCGCAGGATCGACATCAGCCCGAAGATCGCCGCGAAACCGACCGCGCAGCCCACCAGCAGCTGCAGCCAGCCGGTGCCCAGACCCGGCGGCCCGGGGATCAGCGCGTCGACGCCGAGCGTGCTCGCCCAGCACAGCAGGCCACCCGCGACCGACGCCACCAACGTCTTCGCCAGCGTCTTGGTGAACCGGCGGCTGCCCAGCGCGCCGAGCCGGTGCCGCAGCCAGATCTCGCCGATCAGCCAACCGACGACGTAGGTGAACGAGTTCACGAAGGTAAGGCCGAACACGATCTGGTCGGGCTCCAGCACCAGCGGCAGCGCGACGGCCATCAGCACCTTGGCCGCGGTCATCAAGGTCACGATCAGCGTCGGGGTGCGCGCGTCGTTCAGGGCGTTGAACGTGCGCATCTGCATCATCGTCAACGCGTAGGGCAGGACGCCGAAGGCCGACACGGCCAGCGCCAGCCCGAGCGTGGTGGCCTGGCCGGACATGTCGGACTTCACCGCGAACAGCGCCAGCGACAGCGGCACGCCGAGCGCGGTCATCACCGCGCTGACCGGCAGCAGGGTCACGGTGGACAGCCGGTTGCCCAGCGACAGGTCGTCGATGACCCGCTGGTAGTCGCCGTCCGCGGCGGCGGCGCTCATCCGCGGCAGGATCGCGGTCATGATCGAGAAGCCGATCACGCCGTACGGCAGCTGCAGCAGCATCCACACGTAGCTGTAGGTCGACCAGGCGCCCTTGGCGTTGTCGGTGGCCACCCGGCTCAGCGCGATCAGACCGACCTGGCTGACCGCGACGTAGGCGAGCATCCACAGCGCGAGGCCGCCGAACTCCGAGAGCCTGCGGTCCCAGCCCCAGCGCCAGCGCATCCGGAACCCGGTGCGGCGCAAGGCGGGCAGCTGCACCAGCGCCTGGCAGAACACGCCGAGGGTGACGCCGATGCCGAGCACGAGCAGCTGCGGGTCGGTCATCGAGACCGGGTCCTCCGAGATCGCTCCCGGCATCAGCGCGAGCACGCTGATGGTGGCGATCACGACGAGGTTGTTCACCACCGGAGCCCAGGCCGGTGGGCTGAAGATCTGCTTGGACTGCAGGACCGCGCCGACCAGCGCGCTGAGCCCGTAGAAGAAGATCTGCGGCAGCAGCAGGTAGGAGAAGGCGGTGACCAGCGCCCGGTTCGAGGCTTCGGAGTCCGAGACCAGCGCCATCGTCAGCAGCGGAGCGGCGACCATCGCCAGCAGCGTGCCCACGGCGAGCACCACGGCGGCCAGCGTCATCAGCTGCTGCACGAACCGCTCGCCGCCGTCGGCGTCTCCCTTGCGGGCGCGCACCAGCACCGGCACCACGACGCTGGTCAGCACGCCGCCGATGAGCAGCTCGAAGAGCATGTTCGGCAGCGTGTTGGCCACGTTGAACGAGTCGTTGACGACGCCGAAGCCGACCACGCCCGCCAGCATCAGCTTCCACAGGAAGCCGGTGATCCGGCTGATCAGGGTGGCGATGGCCATCGAACCGCTGGCCTTGAGCAGCGACGGCTTGCCCTTGCCCGGCGAGACCGGGCGGATCACCTGGGTCTGCTCGGCGGCCTGCTCGGCCGCCTGGTCCATGCCGGGTTCCGGCGGGACCGCGGGGATCGGCTGGGTCTCGGCGACGTGCCACCCGCCGTGGACGGGCGGTGGTCCCGGGCGCGGGGCGGTGGCCGGTCGCCGGATCGGCTCGGTGGGGCGCGTCCCGGGGTGCGGTGCGCGACCGCTCATCCGCCCGGCATCCCTGTCTCGGTTCACTGCCTCAATCCTTCGCCCGCGCGGGAGTTGCCCGCCCGATCCTGTCGATTACGCGGTGCGCCGCCCCGAAAGTGTGATGGCACGGCGTTCCGCCCAGGATCTCAGCCCGGGTTTCGATCACCTTCAGTGGTGGCGACCTGCGCGGTTTCCGGTGTGTCCGGGGTCTCCCCGGACTGCTCCGCCGCGCGCCGCCGCTGCCTGGCGCGCAGGCGCTTGAAGATCCGGCGCGCGGACATGAGCACCAGCAGCGCCGCCGCGCTCAGGGTGATGATCAGGATGAGCGGTCCGTAGTTGCCGGACTTGTAGGTCAGCCGCTTCGTCTCACCGAACTGGGTGCCGGCCTGGGTGCTCACCTTGACGTCGAGGGTGAAGGTCCCGGCGCGCTGCGCCGTGGTCTGCAACCAGAACACCCGCCGCGACTTGGCCGGGACGGTGCCGAACCCGCCGAAGTCGGTCTGCACCTGCACGCCCGGCACCTGCGGGATGTGGAACACCACGCCCACCGTGATCGGCAGGTCGTTGACCACGGTCAGCGGCGTCGGGCTGTCCGGCGAGGCGCCCACCAGCTGGGTCGAGGACTCCTCGATGCGGACCATGCCGAAGATCTCCTCGACGGTCCCCGTGGCCAGCCGCACCCAGTGCTCGGCGGCGCCCGGGTTCCCGCGCCACGCGCTGGACGCGGCGTGCAGCAGCCCGTTGACCAGCGGCGTGGTGATCCGGCCGCGCTCCACGTCGGAGGCCGGGTCCCGCTCCGAGGACCGGTACAGGTCGCCGACCTTGAAGTTCTGCTCGGCCAGCTGCTTCAACACCGGCTGCGGGATCTCCGCCGAACCGGCTTCCACCGGGTAGCTGAGGTCGGCCTCGGGCAGCGTCGCCGGGTCGAGCTCGGGCAGCGAGCGGGGGCGGATCAGACCGGCTTCGGTGAGGTGCCGCATGCCGTCGAGCAGTTCGCGAAAGTCGTCGCCGCGGAGGTTCCAGCGGCGCGGCGGCGCCAGCACCGAGGTGGCGTCGCCGACGGAGCCCTGGGTCGCCCGGAAGGTGAGCGCGCCGAGCGCGTTCTGCGCCGACTCCAGCTGCGCGACCGGCGGCGAGAGATCGGTGGTCTTCCTCTCGGTGTCGCGCAGCGGGTCGAGCGCGCTGGTCATCAGCGGGTCGATCGGGATGGCGGTCATGTCGCGGCCGCGGATGCGCACCGGGTCCAGCGAGCCGGCCGGGATGTTCAACGACTGCGGCTCCAGCAGCGCGGTGCCGGGCAGGTCGCCGCTCGCCGGATCGGCCAGCGCTCCTTCGACCGGCCACAGCACGCTGCGCGGTTCGACACCCAGCACGTTCTTGTCCTTGAGCAGGTCGGCGCCGTCCAGCGCGATGTCTACCAGGTCGGGCAGCCCGGCGCGGGCGAGCGCCGCCACGTCGGCGTCGGCGTAGGGCAGCGCGATCACGCACCGGCCCGAGGTGACCTCCCGCAGCTTGCTCATCCAGAGGTTCGCGGCACCGGTGCCGATCCCGTCGGCGAGTCTGCCGTCGGGCTGTTGCACCTGGTACGGCGTCTGCATCGCGCGGACCGTGATCAGCAGGTCCGGGTCGATGGCGAAGCACAGCGCGCTGCCCATCGGCGAGCCCGCGGGCGCGCTGTCGGCCACCGCCTGCAGCAGGTCGTGCAGCCGTCCGCCGGGCGCCAGCGAAGTGGACAGCGTGTCGTCGACCAGCACCGGGCGCATGCCGGGCAGCGGCTCGCGCACCAGCCGCGGGTAGTCGACGAGCGGCACCAGCATGCTGACCTCGGTGGGGTGCGCGGGCGGCGGCGCCGGACTGCCCGGGGTGCTGAGCACCGGCAGCAGGAAGCGGGATTCGGCGATCCGCGCCCGGCCGCCCACCGCGGGCACGCCGTTGACGTTGACCAGCAGCGGGTAGACGCCGGGCTGGGTGAGCTGCAGCGAGTTCGGGCCGGTCAGCGGGATGCGCAGCTCGATGTCGATCCGCTGGCCGGGAGCCAGGCCGTCCGCGACCGAGGTGAACGCGGGTTCGGTGACCGTCGGGGTGGCGCTGCGCATGGCGCGCTGCACGGCGGGTTCGTTGGTGGCCGGGTTGCCGCGCTGGACGCGGGCCTCGATGCCGTTGATCGGGGTGTCGCCGGTGTTGGTCAACCGGCCGGAGATGACCACCTCGCCGGGGCCGCCGTCCGCGACCACCGACGGGGTGACTTTCGTCACGTCAAGATGGGCGGGGCTGTCGCCCTGCGCCGCGGCCGGCGGCGCCAAGGCCACCGGGAGACCTGCGAAAACCAGCACCGCGACCATCGCGGCCAGCAGAAACCTCAACCCGGCTCCGTCCCGCTACCTCGCACCGGACGGGCCCCGAGCCGATCGCCCGCCCCGTCCGCACCGTCGCCGCGCATGCTCAGCGCGCGGCGCACCAGCCGACGCTCGTCGGCGTAGGCCAGCACCTCGTCCAGTTCACCAAGCGGCACCCACGCCACCTCGGTGACCTCCACGTCCTCGTCGGAAAGCTCACCGCCCACCGCATCCAGCAGGAAGTGGTGCACGGTCTTGTGTATGCGCCGGTTGCCCGCGACGAACCAGTAGTCGATGGTGCCGATCGGGTTCACGACGCGACCGATGATCCCGGTCTCCTCGGCGACCTCGCGCACCGCGGTCTGCTCCGGGGTCTCACCGGCCTCGATGTGCCCCTTCGGCAGCGACCACAGCAGTCGGCCCTTGCGGTCCAGCCTCCCGATGATCGCAGCGCGCTCTTCGCTGCCGTTGACCACCAGCCCGCCCGCGGACGTCTCGTCGACGGTCCGCAGCCTGCGCCGCCGGCGTCGGTTCCGACGCCCCGGCTGAGCACCGCCGGAGCGGCCGGGCGACGGGGGCATGCAGCCGATGGTAGTGCGTGCGTGTTTCCAGCGGCCGACTTGCGTGGCGGTGCGGGTGGCGGAATCACCGAGGTCACCTGAATGCGCCGCGGGCTTCGGCGGCGGGGCCCGTTTTGGCTGCTCATGGGCCTTGAGCGTGTTGGAGCGCCGTAGCGCGGCGAAACGCTCGCGGGCGGACATGCCGTCGCTCGGGCGTCGTGCGGCGGCCGATATCCTGGTAAATCGTGTCCTCTCCTTCGCACCACGACCCCGCTTCGTCCGCCGAGCTGCAGGCGCGCGAGCGCCAAGCGCAGCGCAACGCCGTGGTCGAGCTCGTCCGGGTCGCACCCGTCGCGGAGGAGCTCGCCGAGCGGTTCACCGCTGCCGGGCACCGGTTGTTCCTGGTCGGCGGCAGCGTGCGGGACGCGCTGCTGGGCAGGCTGGGCACCGATCTGGACTTCACCACCGAGGCCCGGCCGGAGCAGGTCCGCGAGCTGCTGAACGGCTGGGCCGAGACGATCTGGGACACCGGGATCGAGTTCGGCACCCTCGGCGCCTACCGGCACGGGACGACGGTGGAGATCACCACCTTCCGCGCCGACACCTACGACCGGGTGGGTCGCAACCCCGACGTCGCCTTCGGCGATTCCATCGACGGCGACCTGGTGCGCCGCGACTTCACCGTGAACGCGATGGCCATCGAGCTGCCGAGCCGGACGTTCGTCGACCGGCACGACGGGATGGCCGACCTGGCGGCGCGGCGGCTGGACACCCCGGCCGCCCCGGAGGACTCCTTCGCCGACGACCCGCTGCGCATGCTGCGCGCCGCCCGGTTCGTCTCCCAGCTCGGGTTCACCGCCAGCGACCGGGTGGTCCGGGCGATGACCGACATGGCCGCCGAGATCGCCCGGATCACCCCGGAGCGCGTCCAGGTCGAGCTGTCCAAGCTGCTGTGCGGCGAGTTCCCGCGGCGCGGTGTCGAACTGCTGGTGGAGACCGGGCTGGCCGATCACGTGCTGCCCGAGGTGCCCGCGATGAAGCTGGAGATCGACGAGCACCACCAGCACAAGGACGTCTACAGCCACTCGCTGACCGTGCTGGACCAGGCGATCGACCTGGAGCGCGCGGCGGACCCGGACGGCGAACCGGACCTGGTGCTGCGGCTGGCCGCGCTGCTGCACGACATCGGCAAGCCCGGCACCCGGCGCTTCGAGTCCGGCGGCGGGGTGAGCTTCCACCACCACGAGGTGGTCGGCGCGAAGATGGCCCGCAAGCGGCTGCGCGCGCTGCGCTACCCCAAGGACGTGATCAACCAGGTCGCCGACCTGGTGTTCCTGCACCTGCGGTTCCACGGTTACAGCGACGGACAGTGGACCGACTCGGCGGTGCGCCGCTACGTCAACGACGCGGGCCCGCTGCTGCCCCGGCTGCACAAGCTGGTGCGCGCCGACTGCACGACCCGCAACAAGCGCAAGGCGGCGGGCCTGCAGCGCGCCTACGACGATCTCGAGGAGCGCATCGCCCGGATCGAGGCGGCGGAGGACCTGGCGAAGGTCCGGCCGGATCTGGACGGCAACGAGATCATGCGGCTGCTCGGCGTCGAGCCCGGTCCGGTGGTCGGCAAGGCCTGGAAGCACTTGAAGGAGCTGCGCCTCGACCGCGGGCCGATGTCTCACGAGGAAGCTGTCGAGGAGCTCTACAAGTGGGCCCGCGAGCAGGGCATCGACGTTCCCTGATCGGGAATCCGCAGGTCAGAGCTTCAGTAGTAATACTGCGTGTTAACTCTCGCTGTTAGCTGTGACTGCTGAGCATTGAGTGCTGCAGATTTCGGCGGCCGGTGCGGCAATGTTCGGTCCAGGTGGGTCCGTGCACGGGCAACCAGTGAGATCATGTGCAGGTGGGATCAGACGCGGACGTGGAACCGGGGACGCTGCTCGTCGCCGCCCCACAGCTGCTCGACCGGAACTTCCGGCGGACCGTCGTGTACGTCATTCACCACCGCGCCGAGGGCACCCTGGGCGTCGTGCTGAACCGGCCGAGCGAGGTCACCGTGGGCGAGGTGCTGCCGAAGTGGGGCGAGCACGCGAGCGAGCCGCAGTCGTTGTTCGTCGGCGGCCCGGTCGAGCAGCGCACCGCGATCTGCCTGGCCGCGCTGCGCGCCGGTGAGGACACCGGGACGGTCTCCGGCATGGTCGGCGTCCGCGGCCCGGTCGGGCTGGTCGACCTCGACGGCGATCCGGCGGACCTGGTGCCGAAGGCGCGCGGGCTGCGCTTCTTCGCCGGGTACGCGGGCTGGGAGCCCGGCCAGCTGGCGGGCGAGATCGAGCGCGGCGACTGGATCGTGGTGCCCGCGCTGCCGGACGACGTGATCGCCGACCCGGGTGCCGAGCTGTGGGGCCGGGTCCTGCGCCGCCAGGGGCCGCCGCTGGCGTTCCTCGCCACCCACCCCGGAGACGTCCGCCTGAACTGAACGGGGAAAGCATGGACTTGCGAAGCGTGACGGTCGGGATGCCGGTCAGCGACCTGCGCCGCGCCGTGGAGTGGTACCAGCGCGTGTTCGACCTCGCCGAGCCGGATCTCGAACCGGCCGACGGAGTGGTGGAGTTCCGGCTCGGCTCGATCTGGCTGCAGCTCGGCGAGGAGCCGACCGCCCGCTCCGGCGCCGAGGTCGTGACCCGCTTCGACGTCGCCGACGTCGCGGCGGAGCGGGAGCGGCTGGCCGGGCTCGGCGTCGAGGTCGGAGCGCTCGAGCACGTCCCCGGCGCGGTGGACTACTTCGACTTCGCCGATCCCGACGGCAACCGGCTCAGCTTCTACACCGAGCTGCCCCAGGGCTGAGTTGTCCCCAGGTTCTGGCAGTTGTCCACAGGCCTGTGGACAACTCAGAGCCAGTGGTTGCGGCGGAGGGCCGCGTAGAGCCCGCCGCAGACGCCGACGATCACCGCGATCGCCAGCGGGTAGCCGAGCCCCCAGTGCAGCTCGGGCATGTGCTCGAAGTTCATCCCGTAGATCCCGCCGACGATGGTGGGCACCAGCGCGATGGCGCCCCACGCCGAGATCTTGCGCATGTCCTCGTTCTGCCAGAGACCGGCCCGCGAGAACTGGGCGTCCAGCACCGAGGTCAGCAGCTCGTCGCAGGACTGCAGCTCGCGGCCGGCCCGGAGCACGTGGTGGGCCACGTCCCGGAAGTGCTGGCGGAGCAGCCCCGGCTCGCCGTTGTCCGGCTGGACCAGCCGGTGCGCCACCGGCAGCAGCGGCTCCACGGCGTCGCGCGCTTCCAGGACCTCCCGCTTCAGCGCGTACAGATCCGGCGTCACGTCGTCCCGGCCGGGAGCGAACACGCGGTGCTCCAGCCCGGTGAGGTCGGAGCGGAGCTCGGCGGAGATGGACAGGTAGGCGTCGACGACGGTGTCCGCGATGAGGTAGGCCGCCGCGCGCGGCCCGGCGCCGAGCAGCTCCGGGTGGTCAGCGGCGCGGCGGTGCGCCTCGGCAGCCGGGTCCCCGGTGCCTTGCACGACGGTGACCAGCACCTTCGGGGTCAGGAACAGGGTCACCTCGCCGGTGCTGACGGCCGAGGTCGCCTCGGTGTAGCCGAGCACCTTGAGGACGACGTGCTCGCAGTTCGAGTAGTGCTCGACCCGGGCGCGCTGGTGGTCGTGCGCGGCGTTCTCGACGGCCAGCCGCGGGAGGTCCAGCACCCGGGCGGCATCGCGCAGCACGTCGAGCCTGCTCGGTGGCACCTCCAGCCACACGAAGCCGTCTTCCGGCACGTTCCGCAGGGAGTCGAGCACGTCCTCATCGGCGATCGCCGAAGAACCGCCGGCGTGGAAGCGGGTGCACCTCAGCATGATGAGCACGGTGCCACGCGGGCGGTGGCCCGGCGAGCACCGCAGCCGCCGCGCTCGACGAGACCGGCTGGCGGCCCTTCTCCCGGCGCACCGGCCAGCAACCGGTGATCGCCATCGAGAACGCGGTGATCACCGGGGGCGTCGATCTGCCCCCTGTTGGAATCCGTCCGCTGGCGGTGTCGAACTCGTCCCCGGCCTCCGGCAGGCGTGCGCTGCCGGGCCGTGTCGCGGTCAGCCGCGCGGCAGGGCGCTGCAGCAGCCACCCGCGCAGCCGCTGCAACCACCGGCCGCAGCCGGAGCGGGCATCGCCTCGGCGGCGCGGTTGCCGAGCACGCCGCCGGCGGTCATCAGGACGAACGCCCCCACCAGGCCGAACACCGAGATCATCACCACGGAGAACGTCGAGGCCAGCATCGGCAGCGACGCACCGGCCAGCACGGCCGCCGCGCCACCGGCCAGCATCGCGGGCCCCGCCGCGCGGTTGGCGACCTCGAACGCCTGGTCGCTGCTCATGGCGGCGGGAGTGCGGACACCGACGTAGCGGTTGCGGGGAAGCTGCCCCCGCAGCCCCCGGAAGCCGAGCAGCATCAGCGCCGCTCCGCCGAGGACCAAGATCGCGCAGAGGATCACCTGAACAGCGAGCACCCCACCAGAGTAGGAGAACACCGGACTTGACCTGCGTCACGGTGCGGCTACGACCACCCCGCGGCCCCCCGAACCTCCCCCACCGCGCTCCGTCCCGCCAAGAACACGCAATTTCAATTGAAATTGGCGGGCTGATTTCAATTGAAATTGCGGCAGGTACCCGCAGCCGTCGGTGTGTCGGGCGGCCGACACGCCGACGTCGGATGCGATTTCAATTGAAATTGCGCTGCGCCGGGGGTCGAGGCGCAACTTGATCGCCACCTGCCGGACACCCTGATCGGGTGTGCTGTGGCGCATGGCGAAGAAAATTGCGCTGAGCGGGGTGCTGGCCGCGGGGCTGCTGGTCGCGGCCGCGGCCCCGGCGACGGCCGGGCCCGACCGGGTCGAGCTGGTCGGCGAGACCACCCTGCCGCACGCGATGCAGTTCGACGGCACCACCGTCGGCGGGCTCTCCGGGATCGACTACAACCCGCAGACCGGGGAATGGGTGCTGATCAGCGACGATCGCTCCGACAAGCAGCCGGCGCGGATCTACACCGGCCGCTTCGAGGCCGGCGAGTTCCGGCTGACCGGCACGAACCCGCTGCTGCGCCCGGACGGCACCACCTACCCGCAGGGCACCGTGGATCCCGAGGACGTGCGCTGGGACCCGTGGACCGGCGAGATCTGGTGGACCAGCGAGGGCGAGCGCGCCCAGCAGCTGATCGACCCGACGGTCCGCCGCGCGAAGGCGGACGGCTCCTTCGCCGGTGACCTGCCGATCGCCGACAACCTGCGGATGCGGCCGGAGACCGGCCCGAAGCAGAACGAGGTGCTGGAGGGGCTGACGCTGGCGCAGGGCGGCTCCCTGGTGGTCAGCGCCATGGAAGGCCCGCTCATCGAAGACGGCGAGTCGCCGACCGCCGAGCACGGCGCGCTGTCCCGGATCACCGTGCAGACCCGCCACGGCCGCGTCCTCGGACAGTACGCCTACCCGCTGGACCCGGTGTTCGCCGAGTCGCCGACCGGCGGTTTCGCCAACAACGGCGTGACCGCGATCCTGGCCGACCGGGGAGGCGACCACCTGGTGCTGGAGCGCTCGTTCGTCACCGGCGTCGGCAACTCGGTCCGCCTCTACCGGGTCAACCCGCGCAGCGCCACCGACGTGCGCGACGTCGACTCGCTGGCCGGCGCCGACGTCCGCCCGCTGCGCAAGGAGCTGGTGGCCGACCTGGGCGACTTCGACCTGAGCACGGTGGACAACGTGGAGGGCATGACCTGGGGCCCGTGGCTGCCGGACGGCCGCCGCAGCCTGGTCCTGGTCAGCGACGACAACTTCTCCCCCACCCAGACCACCCAGCTGATCACCCTCGCCCTCCGGTGAGCTGACGGGCAAACCGCTTGGCGTCTTCGGCTACCCTGGGTGCATGTGCGCCGCGAGGCTGCTTCTTGCGAGGCCGCGTTGACCGTCCGTTAGGCGACGTCAGCGCGGCGACCCCTCATGCCCGGCAGGGCCTGGGGGGTTTTCCATTTTCCGCAGGCGGCACACTAGGAGCGCACGACTCGCGCGTTCGAGGGCGATAGGCAGGGAAGGACACAAACCGATGAGTGGCCAGGCAGAGACCTCGACCGAAGAGGTTCCGCAGCACCGCTACACCGCGGAGACGGCGGTCGAGATCGAGCAGCGGTGGCAGCAGCGGTGGGAGGAGCGCGGCACCTTCCACGCGCCCAACCCCGCCGGGGCGCTCAAGGGTGACGTGCCCGAGGACAAGCTGTTCATCCAGGACATGTTCCCCTACCCCTCGGGCGCCGGGCTGCACGTCGGGCACCCGCTGGGCTTCATCGGCACCGACGTCTACGCCCGCTTCCACCGGATGCTGGGCCACAACGTGCTGCACACCATGGGCTTCGACTCCTTCGGCCTGCCCGCCGAGCAGTACGCGGTGCAGACCGGCACCCACCCGCGGACCACCACCGAGCAGAACATCGAGCGCTACCTGGGCCAGATCCGCCGCCTGGGCCTGGGCCACGACGAGCGCCGCCGGATCGCCACCACCGACATCGAGTTCTACCGCTGGACGCAGTGGATCTTCCTGCAGATCTTCAACGCCTGGTACGACACCGAGGCGGGCCGGGCGCGGCCGATCGGCGAGCTGGAGGAGCAGTTCGCCAACGGCGAGCGCGCGACCCCGGACGGCCGCCCGTGGGCCGAGCTGACCCGCGCCGAGCAGCGCGAGATCATCGACTCGCACCGGCTGGCCTACGTCTCCGAGGCGCCGGTCAACTGGGCGCCGGGCCTGGGCACCGTGGTGGCCAACGAGGAGGTCACCGCCGACGGCCTGACCGAGCGCGGCAACTTCCCGGTGTTCCGCCGCAACCTGAAGCAGTGGATGATGCGGATCACCGCCTACGCCGACCGCCTGGTCGACGACCTGGACCGGCTGGACTGGTCGGAGCAGGTCAAGACCATGCAGCGGAACTGGATCGGCCGCTCGCAGGGCGCGAACGTGGTGTTCCCGCTGGACGGCTCGGCGCAGCGCGTCGAGGTCTTCACCACCCGCCCGGACACGCTGTTCGGCGTGACCTACCTGGTGCTGGCCCCGGAGCACCCGCTGGTCGACGAGCTGACCGCGGCGGCGTGGCCGGAGGGCGCGGACGACCGCTGGACCGGTGGCGCGGCCACCCCGGCGGAGGCCGTCGCGCAGTACCGGCGCGCCGCGTCGATGAAGTCCGACCTGGACCGCCAGGAGAACCGGGAGAAGACCGGCGTCTTCACCGGGGCCTGGGCCACCAACCCGGTCAACGGCGAGCAGATCCCGGTGTTCATCGCCGACTACGTGCTGATGGGCTACGGCACCGGCGCGATCATGGCGGTGCCCGGCGAGGACACCCGCGACCACGAGTTCGCCGAGGTCTTCGGGCTGCCGATCATCCGCACCGTGCAGCCGCCCGCCGACTTCGACGGCGGCGCCTACACCGGCTCCGGCCCGCGGATCAACTCCGCCAACCCGGAGATCGGGCTGGACCTCAACGGCCTGGACCTGGACGACGCCAAGAAGGCGATCATCAGCTGGCTGGAGGAGCACGGCCACGGCCGCGGCACCGTGCAGTACAAGCTGCGCGACTGGCTGTTCGCCCGGCAGCGCTACTGGGGCGAGCCGTTCCCGATCGTCTACGGCGAGGACGGCCTGCCGCAGGCGCTGCCCGAGGACCAGCTGCCGGTGGTGCTGCCGGAGGTCGAGGACTACTCGCCGCGCACCTTCGACCCGGAGGACGCCGACAGCCGCCCGGAGCCGCCGCTGGCCAAGGCCACCGAGTGGGCGAACCTGGAGCTGGACCTGGGCGACGGGCTCAAGCACTACCACCGGGACACCAACGTGATGCCGCAGTGGGCCGGTTCCTGCTGGTACCAGCTGCGCTACATCGACCCGGACAACTCCGAGCGGTTCGTCGACCCGGCCAACGAGCAGTACTGGATGGGCAAGCGGCCCGAGCTGCACGGCCCGCGCGACCCGGGCGGCGTCGACCTGTACATCGGCGGCATGGAGCACGCGGTCCTGCACCTGCTGTACTCGCGGTTCTGGCAGAAGGTGCTGTTCGACCTGGGGCACCTGTCGGCGGAGGAGCCGTACCGGCGGCTGTTCAACCAGGGCTACATCCAGGCCTACGCCTACACCGACTCGCGCGGCGTCTACGTCCCGGCGGAGGAGGTGGAGGAGCGCGACGGCAAGTACTTCTACCAGGGCCAGGAGGTCCGGCGGGAGTACGGGAAGATGGGCAAGAGCCTGAAGAACTCCGTCTCCCCGGACGAGATGGTCGACAGCTACGGCGCGGACACGCTGCGGCTGTACGAGATGGCGATGGGACCGCTGGACTCCTCGCGGCCGTGGGCGACCAAGGACGTCGTCGGTTCGCACCGGTTCCTGCAGCGGTTGTGGCGCAACGTCGTCGACGAGAACACCGGTGAGCTGCGGGTGACCGACGAGGAACCGGACGTCGAGGTGGTGCGCGCGCTGCACAAGACCATCGCCGGGGTCCGCGAGGACTACGCCGAGCTGCGGTTCAACACCGCGGTGGCGAAGCTGATCGAGTTCAACAACCGGATCACCAAGACCTACTCGGCCGCGGCGGGCACGCCGCGCTCGGTGGTGGAACCGCTGGTGCTGATGGTCGCGCCGCTGACGCCGCACCTGGCCGAGGAGCTGTGGTCCCGGCTGGGGCACGCGGAGAGCCTGGCGCACGGGCCGTTCCCGGTGGCCGACGAGCAGTACCTGGTCGAGGACACCGCGGAGTACCCGATCCAGGTCAACGGCAAGGTCCGCTCCCGCGTCGTGGTGCCGGCATCGGCGGACCAGGACGCGGTGAAGGCCGCGGCGCTGGCCGACGAGAAGATCGTCGCGGCTTTGGACGGCAAGGAACCGCGCAAGGTCATCGTGGTCCCGGGCCGCCTGGTCAACGTCGTCGCTTGAGTTCCGCCCGTGAGCGGTTTGGGGCGCTGTGGCACCCCAAACCGCTCACGGCCTTCGTGCCGCTGACGTCAGGCGCGCGCCGCGGTGTCGATGACGACGCAGGCGATGTTGTCGGGAGCTCCCGCGTCGTGAACCTGCTGCGCGAAGCTGTCGACCGCTTCCTGCGGGTCGGCGGCTGAGCCGAGGACGTCGTGCACGGCCTGTTCGCCCAGCACCGCGTGCAGACCGTCCGAGCAGAGCAGGTACCGGTCTCCGGCACGCGCTTCGCGCAGGTGCAGGTCCGGTTCCACCGCGCCGCCGCGGACCAGCGCGCGCAGCAGCTGGGCGCGCTTCGGGTGGGCCGCCGCTTCCTCCGGGGTCAGCCTGCCCTCGTCCACCAGCGACTGCACGAAGGTGTGGTCGTGGGTGATCTGCGTCAGCTCGCTCCCGCGCAGCAGGTACGCGCGCGAGTCGCCCACGTGCGCCAGGGCGAAGCTCGTCCCCGACCACAGCATGGCCGTCAGCGTGGTGCCCGCGTGATCCTGCGCGACATCGTCGACGGCCCGCTGCGCTTCGCCCGTCGTGCCGCCCAGCACGCTCAGCAGGTCATCGCCGGGCTCTTCGGCGTCGAGCGGTTCGAGCGCGGCGAGCGCTGCTCGTCCCGCGCCCTGGTCGCCGAATCCGTCGGCTACCGCGAACAGCCGCGTGCCCGCGAGCACCGCGTCCTCGTTGCTCCGCCGCACCAACCCGCGGTCTGTGCGGGCGGCGTGGCGCAGTTCCAGCTCCGGCATCCTGGTCATCTCAGCGTCCTTTCTGGACAGTTCCTCGACGAGGGCGGCGGCCAGTTCGCCGCGAGCCGCGGTTTCGGCCTCGATCTGGCGCCAGTACGAGGAGATCTCCGCGGCCGCGGCCAGCGGTGGCAGGTCGAGCACCACCCGGATCCTGGCCAGCGGCATGCCGAGCGCGCGCAGCCGCGCGACCAGCTGCGCCGTCGCCAGCTGGGCCGGGACGTAGGTCCGGTAGCCCGTGCGCGGGTCGACGTGCGCCGGTGGCAGCAGCGCGAGCTCGTCGTAGAGCCGCAGCGCCTTGGGCGTCAGGCCCGACGCGTGCGCGAAATCGCCGATGCTCAGTTCGTCCACGATTCCCTCCTCGTGCCGGGTCCGCCGCCCGGTGGCCGGACTCTGCAGCTTTCCCCAAGGTGAAGGTCAAACGCGGTCGGCGAGGTAGCTCACATGGCGGGGTTACTCGTCGGTAACTACGCTTGGAGCAGTCGGTACCGACGAGTGGAGGCCGCGATGGCATTCGACGCAGGCGAGCTCACGACGCTGCTGGACGGGCGCTGGGCGCACGTCCGCGACCAGGTCCGGGAGGCGCTGGAGGGCATCGACCTGGCGCCCGCCGACGACCTCGACACCGAGAGCCACCGCGCGCACACCCTCGAACAGCTGCGCCAGCTGGCCAAGACCGGCGTCCCGGCCCTCGGGTTCCCGACCGCGCACGGCGGCAGCGGCGACACCGGCGGTTCGGTGGTGTCCCTGGAGATGCTGCCCGGCAACCTGTCGCTGATGGTCAAGTCCGGCGTCCAGTGGGGACTGTTCGGCGGGGCGGTCGTCGCGCTGGGCACCGAGCGCCACCACGAGCGCTACCTGCGCGACATCATCAGCCTGGAGCTGCCGGGCTGCTTCGCGATGACCGAGACCGGCCACGGCTCGGACGTGCAGAACCTGCGCACCACCGCCACCTACGACCCGGAAGCGCAGGAGTTCGTGGTGCACACGCCGCACGAGGCGGCGCGCAAGGAGTACATCGGCAACGCCGCCCGCGACGGCCGCATGGCGGTGGTCTTCGCGCAGCTGATCACCGGCGGCGAGAGCCACGGCGTGCACGCGCTGCTGGTGCCGATCCGCGACCAGGACGGCAATCCGCTGCCCGGCGTGGAGATCACCGACTGCGGGCGCAAGGCCGGGCTCAACGGCGTGGACAACGGCCGGATCGTCTTCGACCAGGTCCGCGTGCCGCGCGAGGCGCTGCTCAACCGCTACGGCGACGTGGCCCCGGACGGCACCTACAGCAGCCCGATCGCCAGCAAGGGCAAGCGTTTCTTCACCATGCTCGGCACCCTCATCCGCGGCCGGGTCTCGGTGGCGGGCACCGCGGGCAGCGCCGCCAAGCTCGCGCTGGAGATCGCGCTGCGCTACGGCGACGCGCGCCGCCAGTTCGGCCGTCCCGGCACCGAGGACGAGGTCGTGGTGCTGGACTACCTGGCGCACCAGCGGAAACTGCTGCCCGCGCTGGCCAAGTCCTTCGCCCTGCACTTCGCGCAGGAGGAGCTGGTGTCGAGCCTGCACGAGGGCTCGGACGACGAGCGGGCGCAGCGCGAGCTGGAATCCCGCGCGGCCGGGCTGAAGGCGATCACCACCTGGCACGCCACCAGCACCATCCAGACCTGCCGCGAGGCCTGCGGCGGTGCCGGCTACCTGGCGGAGAACCAGCTGGCGCAGCTGAAGGCCGACACCGACGTCTTCACCACCTTCGAGGGCGACAACACGGTGCTGCTGCAGCTGGTCGCCAAGGGGCTGCTGACCAACTACAAGGACCAGTTCGACGACCTCGGCACGCTCGGCATGGCCAAGTTCCTGGCCGACCAGTTCGTCGGCTCGGTGATCGAGCGGACCGCGACGCGCTCGCTGGTGCAGCGGATCATCGATGCCTCGGGCAAGGACGACATCCTCGACCGCGGCTGGCAGCTCAAGATGTTCGACGACCGCGAGCGCCACGTCCTCGACGGCCTCGGCCGCCGCCTGCGGAAGTCCAACCGCAGCAACGCCTTCGAGGTGTTCAACAGCGCGCAGGACCACGTGCTGCGCGCGGGCCGGGTGCACGTGGATCGACTGGTGCTGGAGGCGTTCGTCGCGGCGATCGAGCGCTGCCGCGACCGGAAGACCGCGGCACTGCTGAACAAGGTGTGCGACCTCTACGTGCTCTCCACCATCGAGGAGGACCGGGGCTGGTTCCTCGAGCACGAGCGCATCTCGCCGCGCCGCTCGAAGGCGATCACCGAGGCGGTCAACGACCTGTGCGCCCAGCTCCGCCCGCACGCGGTCGACCTGGTCACCGCGTTCAACCTCCCGCGCCAGTGGCTCACCGCCCCGATCGCCACCGGAGCGGAAGCCGACCGCCAGCAGGCCCAGCAAGCCCACGACCGAACCCTCCGCTCGTAAGGCCCGGGCTCGGGGCGGTGCGATTTCAATGGAAATCAGACGTCTGATTTCCATTGAAATCGCCTAGATCCCGACACTCCGTCGGCGCGTCGGGCGCCCGACACGCCGACCAGGTGTGCAACTTCAATTGAAATCTCGGGTGTGATTTCCATTGAAATTGCCGGAGTCTTCCCGCCGGTTGCGCTGGGTGGGGTGTCGGTGGTCGGGGATCAGGTCTGGAGCAGGGCGTTGAGCTCGCGGAAGTCCAGGGCGTCCGCGATCGATTCGTAGCCGCCGGTGGTCAGGACTTCGCGGATTCCCCGCTGTGCCACGGCGTACGCGGCTTGGGCCAGCGCGGCGCCGATGCTGATGCGGGACGCACCGGCCGCGGCCAGCTCCGCGACCGCCGGAGCTCCCGGCCCGGCCAGCACGTTGAGCGGCCGGTCGATGGCGGCCGAGAGTTCGCCGATCACACCGAGGTTCGTGGTGCCCGGCACGAAGATCCCGTCGGCACCGGCCTCGACGTAGGCGGCCGCCCGATCGATCGCATCGCGCAGCCGCTCCGCCGGGTCGTCGTGCACCGGCCGCAGGAACGGATCGGTCCGGGCGTTGACGTACAACGGGATTCCCGCCGCGTCCGCCGCGGAGCGGGCGGCGGCGATGCGGGCGACCTGCTCGTCGACCGGCCGCAGCGCCGGGCCGGTGCTGTCCTCGATGTTGACGCCGATCGCGCCCGCGTTCAGCACCAGCCGGACGGTTTCGGCGACACCGTCCGGGGTGTCGGCGAAACCGCTCTCGATGTCTGCGGTGACGGGGAGTTCCACCGCTGCGGCGACGCGCGCGATGAGGTCGATGGCGAGCTGCCGGTCGAGCTGGTCGCCGTCGGGCGCACCGAGGCTCCAGGCGACGCCCGCGCTGGTGGTGGCGACGGCTGCCGCCCCGGCGTCGGCGACCAGCCGCGCGCTGGCCACGTCCCAGGCGTTGGCGAGGACCAGCGGGGTTTCCGCGCGGTGCAGGGCGTGGAACCGCTCCGCCTTGTCGTGCTGGGAGATCGTCATGATCACAGTCAAGCAGGCCCGGCTCCCGCCGGCTCGCGTATTTCCGACGCGTTCAACTCCTCCGGTCGGATGAAGATGGATCGACGTGGAACCGATCCGGCTCGCGTGCGTCACACCTGGGACGAGCCGATGCCGAGATGGTTGCGAGGCACGATGAAACCCCTGCTCCGGAAGGTCACCACCGCCGCGTTGAGCGCCGCGCTCCTGCTGAGCACCGCCGCGGTGTCCACAGCGGCGGCGGAAGGCGTTGTCAGCCCGAGCATCGAGTGCGCGTCCGCGGCCAGCGGTCAGGGCCCGTTCTACCCCGGCCCGTCGGCTTCGCACGTCTACGACAAGGCTTTCGGCAAGGGGCCTGCGGTGCCGGAGCTGGGCAGTTCGACGCCGCAGGGCCTGGCGACCTGGACCGGCTGGGACGGCGCGGGCAAGGACCTGCTGCTGGTCACCTCCTACGGGAAGTCCGGCCAGGACGCGCTGATCATCGGCATCGACCCGAAGACCGGCGCGCACGTCGGCACGGTCGCCATCGCCGAATCGCACGTCGGCGGCATCGCGGTCAGCAACGGCTGGGCCTTCGTGCAGGGCCGCCCGTCCGGGAGCACGCCGACCATCCGCAAGTACAAGCTCACCGAGCTGCGGGACGCGATGAAGAAGAGCGGCACCCCGTACCTCAAGCAGACCGGCGAGGCCCAGAAGGTCACCGCGGCGTCGTTCCTGACCTCCGACGGCGGAACGCTCTACGCGGGCAAGTTCAACGAGACCGGCCGCGGCACCATGCAGTCGTACAAGGTCGGCGACGACGGCTCGCTGACCGAGCAGAAGACCTACGAGGTCCCGATGAAGACCCAGGGCCTGATGGTCACCGAGGACCACTTCGTCTACAGCACTTCCTACGGCCGCACCAACCGCAGCAACCTCTACGTGGTCGACAAGGGCGCGACCGACATCGACATCCCGTCGACCAAGTGCTATCGCGCGCCGAGCATGACGGAGGGCATCGCGCGGTACGGCGACCAGGCCTTCCTGCTGTTCGAGTCGGGCTCGTACAAGTACCCCGACGCCCGCAACGTCATCAAGAACCTGCACAAGGGCACGGTCTCGGCGGTGACGAACCCCTGACGGAAGCGGCGGCCCGAGCACCCCACGGGCCGCCGTTCTCCTTTCCCATCAGGCTCGCAGCCGGACCACCTCCGGGTGCGAGCCGAACAGGCTCACCGGCCGCCGGTCGAGCAGCGCGAGCCCGGCTGTTCCCGCGCCGCCCAGGTCGGGTTCCGGCAGCAGCAGGACCGCGCGGCCACCCGGCCGCAGGACCCGGCGCAGCTCCCGCCAGAACCGCGCGGGCTCGCGTGCGAGCACCCCGGCAGGCGGGATCTGGCGGTCCCACGGCGGATTGCTCACCACCAGATCCACCGATCCCGTCGCCACCGGCAGCCGGCCGGCGTCGGCCACCGCCCAGCGCCCGGTGGTGCTTCTGCCGTTGACGGCCGCGGCGGCCACCGCCCGCGGGTCCCGGTCGCAGCCGATGACCGACAGCGAAGGCCTGCTCAGGGCGGCTTCGATCGGGATCGTGCCGGTTCCGCAGCACGGATCGAGCAATCGCGCGCCGTCGAACGGCTCGGCCAGCCGGACCAGAGCGCTCGCCAGCGGCGGGTGCAGGCTGCCGGGACGCGAGATCTGCCGGTACTCCCGCCGGTGCGCCGGGCGGGCGCCGATCCGCAGGGCCAGCACGGCTCGGTCGTCGACGACCGTCACCCGCCAGGAACATCCGCCTTCCGGCGGTGCGACACCGCCTCGCCTGCTCCGGTACGGCACGCCCAACGCGGCACCGAGCGGAACGCCGACGGCGTCCTCCAGGTCGTACCGGTTGTAGTTGCGCCGTCCGACGAACGACGCCGTGACGTCCACGTGCGCCGACCGCGCCGGCCCGCCGAAGCGCTTCCGCAGGGCCAGCATCCGGTGTCCGGGAACCTTCGCGGCGGCTTCCGCCAGCAGCCGAAGGTCGGCCCGGCGCCTGCCGACACCGGTCAGCTCCGCTGCCACGAGCAGCACGTCGTCCGCGCAGCGCAGCTCCGCCACCTCCGGAACCGGCTCGGCGCAGTCGAAGAACACCTCGCGGTGCCCGATCCGCCGAACCCGCCCGAAGGCCCGGACTTCCGCGGCCACCAGGGTTTCCACACCTCGCACCGATCGCGCCACCAGGCGCGCGGCCGTCACAGCGCGACGGCGATGCCAGGACGTGGTTCAGCTCCGGCGCGCGACGGCGCCGGTGCGGAGGAGATCATCCGTTTTCTCCCACGTCGCGACCCGGGACGGCGGACCAGCCGTCCCGCATCGCCGGCGAGGGGATGTCCGCAACCCGCCAGCGGTCGCGTCAGAATCGGAAGAAGAACTTCATGGCGGACATGCTAGGCGCGCGTTCGCAGCGGCTCGACCGATTTTTCCGGCGGAGCCGACCGTTCGCCCGGGGCCGCGATGTCCGCCGTGTGCTTGGATGTTCCTCGTGAGCCGAGCGTCCGAGCAGACGAACAGATTGATGCTTCGCGCTCGCGATGCGATGGACCGCGCATACGCCGAACCGCTGGACGTGCCCGCGCTCGCGCAGATCGCGCACGTCTCGCCGGGGTACTTCAACCGCAGGTTCCGCGCCGTGTTCGGGGAAACACCGCACCGCTACCTCCAGCGGCGGCGGGTGGAGCGCGCCATGTGGCTGCTGCGGGAGGACCCGCGCAGCATCACCGAGATCTGCTTCGCGGTCGGTTTCTCCAGTCTCGGCACGTTCAGCCGAACCTTCCACGACATCGTCGGCGTCTCGCCGACCGACTACCGCGAGCGCAACCGCGGCGGCGCGACCGGCGTCCCGACCTGCTTCACCAAGAGCTGGACGCGACCGGTCAGTTCTGGATAAGCACTCCCGCGGTGCGGCCGCATAGCGTTGTGACCATGTTCAACGCAGTGACCCTCTCCCAGATCTACGTGCTCGACCAGGCCGAGGCGTACGACTTCTACGTGGGCAAGCTCGGCCTGGAGGTCGGCAGCGACCAGGACCTCGGCTTCATGCGCTGGCTCACCGTCCACGCGCCCGGCGACCCCGGACGGCAGATCCTGCTGGAGCGGCCCGGCCCGCCCGCCATGTCCGAAGAGCTCGCCGAGCAGGTGCGCGACCTGATCACGAAGGGCGTCATGGGCGGTTGGCTCGGGTTGACCACCGACGACTGCCAGAAGACCTACGAAACCCTGCTGGCCAAGGGAGTCGAGTTCACCGACGAGCCCACGGAGCGCCCGTACGGCATCGACTGCGGCCTCCGCGATCCCTTCGGCAACCGGATCCGCTTCACCCAGCCGAAGCAGTGACCAGTCCCGCGATCGGCCCGGCCCGGGCCGATCGCGGGGCCGGGTACGACCTGGTCGGCAGGTTCACATCACCGCCGCTGACTGCGCGTTGACGGCGCGCCGGACGGCCTCCCCGAGCGGAGTGCTCCGGCTGATCCGCTTCAGCTGAGCGCGTTCGGGTGCGGTGAGCGGCAGGGACTGGTGCAAGCCGGTGCTGTGCACCAGCGCCGCGAGGGAGATCAGGCGGGCATCGGGCGCCACTTCCTGGCGGGCGAAGGAGCGCACCCCGTGCAGCACCGCGTTCCAGACCGCCGGGTTCGGGTACCAGCAGTCGTGCGGGACGAGTCCGAGCAGGCGCTTCTCCCCGCGCCGCAGGTGGTCCCGTTGCTCGAGGACGGCCCGGTGCGCGGCGAACGCGGAATTCCAGCCGCCCGACAACGGGTTCCGGGCCTGCAGGTACTTCAGCACGGACAGCGGCTTGCGCTTCGTGGTCGCGTGCTGGTGGAGCAGCGCGAGCCCACCGTCGAACGAGGGCGATCCGGTCGGTGCGGGATCGAGCACCCGGATCTTCCCGCCGACGAAGTCGATGCGCTGCCAGAGGAGGAAGTCCGCCAGCTCAGCCGCTCCCGCGTGGTCGGCCGCCCTGACCCGACCGCCGGTGGGCTTGTGCGTCAGTAGCACGAACTGCTCGGACAGCGAAAGATCCATGCCGCCATCTCTACCGCAGCAGGAGAGCGCACCGGGCGGGATCGCCCGCACTCACGAAGTTCGGCGTCGTGGTTTGCGCCTCCTCCAGCACCGGCGTCTGGCGCCGAGGCTCAGGCGAAGCCGGTTTCCCGGGTCAGCTCGTGGAGCATCGCTTCGAAGAGGCGGTCGGCGTGCTTGAGGTCGAACGGGAAGCGCCCGAAGACCTCCAGCGCCACGTGGCCGTAGAGGCGGACCCACCAGCGCAGCAGGAAGTGCATCACGTCCGGGCGCAGCGCTTCCGGCGGGAGCTCGATGCCCGCGGTGGAGAACGCCGCCGCCAGCGATTCCTGGTGGGAGCTCAGGTCGGGCAGCTCGACCGGCAGTGCGGCGGGCTCCACCAGGATCGCGCCCTCGGCCAGGAACGGGCCGACGATGCCGAGGAAGACGTCGGCGAAGCGGTCCGGCCGGCGCTGGTCGGCGTCGGCCCGCGGGCTGGCGAAGACCAGCGCGAACTCCTCCGGGTGCGCCAGCGCCCAGCGGCGGAACTCCCGGCACACCGCGAAGATCTTGTCCAGGAACGCCGCGCCGACCTCGTCGGAGACCCGGTGCAGTTCCGCCGCCAGGTCGGTGCAGATGTCGTCGCACAGCTGCCGGAGCAGGTCTTCGCGGGATTCGTAGTAGCGGTACAGCGCCGGGGCGGTGATGCCCAGCTCGCGCGCGATGGCCCGCAGGGTGACCGCGTCGCTGCCGCGGTCGACCAGCAGTGCCCGCGCGTGCTGGCGGATGTCCTGTTCGGTGGCGGCGCGGAGTCGCTCGCGCCGAGTCACCCCGGTCAAGTGGCACCTCCTGTGGACGCCGGTGGGGCCCTAGCGATTGTGGCCCATCCGGCCGCCGGGCCGGGTGCCTTCTTCGCATTCGCACCGGATGCCGCGCGGCCGCGAATGATCCCGGCGTCCGCCGCGTTGCAGTCCGTGGGCAGACTGATCGGGCCCGCACCGGATGACCAGCGAACTTGGAGGCACCATGACCGCCGGAGTGCAGGAAGTCGTCGTCTACACCCGTCCCGGCTGCCCCTTCTGCACCTCGTTGCGCGCCGGCCTGCGGCGGCAGGGGCTGGAGTTCACCGAGGTGAACATCTGGGAGGACGCGGAGGCGGCGGCGATCGTGCGCGGCATCGCCGACGGCAACGAGACCGTCCCGACCGTGGTCGTCGGCGAGTGGCAGGCGGTCAACCCGTCGGCGAGCAGCGTGCTGGAGGCGGTCGCCGAGCACGCCCCGGACCTGGTGCCGGAGTCGAAGCCCGGGTTGATCGACGGTGCGCTGAAGGCGGTCGGGCTGCGCAAGGAATCGTGACCGGAACACACCGAGGGCCGACCGCACGGGGGGCGTTGCGGTCGGCCCTTGGGCGGTTGCGATCGTCGGTGGCGCGATACCGGCGAGCAGCAACCTGTTCAGTCTGACGCCGGACAATGCGGAAAAGATCCGCATCTGGCCGCAAGTTAGCTCGAACGGTGGACCCCCGGAAGCTCCACAGTGGCCGCCGGAACGACGAACGGCCCGCTCTCCTCGATCGAGGTGAACGGGCCGCTCGGGTTCTGATCGGCGTTGTCGGGTCGGCATCTGTCGGTCAGTCCACCGCCCGGGCCGCCCCGGTCCCGGCGACCGGGGAGTGTTCCGGGGTGGCCTGGCTGGTGTCGACGGTCTCCCCCGCCGTCGGGGGTGCCCAATCGCGCCACCCGCTCGTCGGCGGCGGGAGCGTCGTGGCGGAGTCGGGGGTCTCCGCGCCGTCCGGGAGCTGTGCGGCGAAGAGGCTGCGGATCGCGGCCAGCGGCTCGGCGAACCAGTCGGTCGTCGGGGTCGGGTCGAGGATCTGAGTGCTCATTGCCATGCCCCACAGCCTGGTGTTCAGGGGGTATTTGCGGGATCCGTACCTCTACTCAGCTGTTACTCATCGGTAATCAGCGTGCTGCGACGTTCGGGTGACGTAAGAACCACTGAGGTCACCGCGCGTGGGGGCGCTCGCGACCGCACCGCGCCGAACGGTGTAGCGGTGCCTACGATCGCCGCAGAGGACGTTCTGACGCGCTGTGTTGGTCTGAGGTTCCCTTCCGCGCCACAGCGCGTCGATGCGGCTTATGCAGAAGGCTTCGGAAAGGTATGGTCTAGACCATGTCGCGTTTGACTGGTGTCGGAGTCAGCTCCGGCCGCGCCTCGGGGCCGGTCGCCCGGGTCGCCGATCCACTGCCCGAACCGCCCGCCACTCCCGCGCCGACCGATCCGTCCGCCGAGGCCGCGCGCATCCGGCCCGCCGCCGACGCGGTGGCCGAGCAGCTGTTCCAGCGCGCCGCGCGCGTCGAGGGCGATGCGAAAGCGGTCCTGGAGACCACCGCCGCGATGGCGATGGACCCGGCGCTGATCTCGCAGGCCGAACAACAGGTCACCACCCGCTCGCTGCCCGCCGCGCGCGCGGTCTTCGAAGCCGCGAACGGGTTCGCCGATGCGCTGCGCGCAGCGGGCGGCTACATGGCCGAACGAGCCCGCGACGTGCAGGACGTGCGGGACCGGATCATCGCCGAACTGCACGGCGTGACCCCGCCCGGAGTGCCCGAGCTGGAGCGCCCGAGCGTGCTGCTGGCGCGCGACCTCGCCCCCGCCGACACCGCCGACCTCGACCCGGCGCTGGTGCTCGCGCTGGTCACCGAGGAGGGCGGCCCGACCAGCCACACCGCGATCCTGGCGCGCGCGCTGGGCATCCCGGCCGTGGTCGCGGTCCGCGGCGTGCTCGGCTCCCCGGACGCGATCGGTGCCGTCGTCGACGGCGACAGCGGCGCGGTCGAGCTCAGCGATCAGGACGTCCCGGTGCGGGCCGCCGAGCGGGCCGAGGCCGTGGAGTGGAACGGCGTCGGTGAAACCGCCGATGGCGAGCCGGTCAAGGTCGTCGCCAACGTCGGGTCCAACGCGGACGCGAGCGCGGCGGCAGCGGCCGGCGCGCAGGGCGTCGGCTTGTTTCGCACCGAGTTCTGCTACCTGGGGGCCGACGACGAACCGGGTGTCGAGACCCAGCGCGCGGCGTACCACGAGGTGCTAGCGCCGTTCGCGGGCAAGCCGGTCGTCGTGCGCACCCTCGACGCCGGCGCGGACAAGCCGCTGGCGTTCCTGGACATGGGCGACGAGCCGAACCCGGCGCTCGGCGTGCGCGGCCTGCGGGTGGCCTTCGACCGGCCGGAGGTGCTGGACCGGCAGCTGACCGCCATCGCCGGTGCGGCCGCCGACTCCGGCGCGGAGGTCTCGGTGATGGCGCCGATGGTCGCCACCGCCGCGGAGGCCGCCTGGTTCGCCGAGCGGGTCCGCGCCGCCGGGCTGCCCCGGGCCGGCGTGATGATCGAGATCCCGGCGGCCGCGCTGAGCGCCCGGGAGATCCTGGCGGCCGTCGACTTCGTCAGCATCGGCACCAACGACCTGGCCCAGTACGTCTTCGCCGCGGACCGGATGGCCGGCGCGCTCGCCGAGCTCAACGACCCGTGGCAGCCCGCGCTGCTGCGCCTGATCGAGATGATCGGCCGGGCCGGGCGCGAGCTGGGCAAGCCGGTCGGCGTGTGCGGTGAGGCGGCGTCCGACCCGCTGCTGGCGGGAGTGCTGGCGGGCCTCGGCGCGACCAGCCTGTCGATGGCGGCCGCGGCGGTCCCGGCGGTCGGCGCGGCGCTGGCCAAGCACCCGATGGCGACCTTCCAGAAGGCGGCGGAAGCGGCCCTCGCCGCGGCCGACCCGGCCAAGGCCCGAGAGGCCGTCAAGTCCGTCCTCACTCACTGACCAACAAATTCAATTGAAATTGCACGTCAGATTTCAATTGAAATTGCACGTGTGATTTCAATTGAAGTTGCGGACCGTCGGCGTGTCGCGGGTCGACACGCCGACGGTTGTGGAGGGGTCTGTGCGATTTCCGTGGAGATCGGATGTTCGATTTCCACGGAGGTCGTACAGGTCGTACAGGGCGTACAGGGCGTACAGGGCGTACAGGGCGTACAGGGCGTAAAACTCGCACAAGGTGCACAGGTCGCGCAGGTTTGCACAGGGTGCACAGGGTGCGGAGGGTGTTAGGCGAGGACTGGGCGGACCAGGTCGCGGAGGTGGGCCGAGGGCCGGATGCCCAGCTCCCGGTCCAGGAGCCTCTCGTAGCGGCGGTAGTGGCGGACCGCCTGCGCCGGGTTGGCCTGCTGCAGCAGGACCTTCACCACCGCGCAGTGCGCCGTCTCGCGGAACGGCTCCACCTGGGTCGCCGCCTGCGCGATCTCCAGGGCGCTGGCCAGGTGCCGGGACTGCACCAGCCGCTCGGCCGCGACCTCCAGCGCGTGCACCTGGAGCTGCTGCAGGCGCTCCCGCTCGGTGAGCACCCAGTCGTCGTACCAGCCCGGCAGCAGCGGCTCGTGGCCCGCCAGGTCGCGACCGATCTCCGCGCAGTCGGCCGGTGAGTCGCCCGAACCGTCCGCCAGCAGGTAGCGCCCCGCGGCGACCAGTCCGTCGATGTCCAGCGAAACCAGCGGTGCCAGCTCGATCTCGTGCTGCGTGCTGATCAGCGCGCCCCTCGCCCGCTGGCGCACCCGCCACAGCGTGGTCCGCAGGTTGGCCAGCGCGTTCTGGTCGTCGCTCTCCGGCCACAGGACGCCGGCGGCGTAGTCGCGCTGGGTGCGCCCGCGCAGCGCGAGCAGTGCGAGCAGGCGCTGTCCGCTGCTGGACATCGCCACCGCCTCGCCGCCCGCCTGCAGCTCCCAGCCGCCCAGCAGCGTCAGCCGGAACGGCTGATCGGGCTGCGCTGGCGTGCGCATCCGTCGGCGTTCCGCCTGCTGCACCGTGCCACCGCTCATCGTTCCCCCCTCGACCGGACTGAAACGGGCTCTTCCCCTCCCGATCACCGGCTTCGCGCACCGGCACCGGGGAGCCCACACCAGCTCCCATCGGGTGGTTCCGGTCGGCTGTTACGGAACTACTCAACGTGACCAAAGGCCCGGTTTTCGCTGGTAGATCACCTGGTCGTGGGCAGCGCGAAAAGACGAACCCCGGTCCCGCCGCGCGGTACCGGAGCTCGTCCTCCCCCCTTGGAACCGGACTCACGCCGCCGTCGGCGGGCGCCACCGTCCGGAGTGCTTGCGGTGCCGGGCGTGCGGGCGGGTCGCCCGGCGGCGGGCCCGCACCTTGCGCACGACCCGGGTGAGCCGCCGTCCCGTCCGGATCGCGAACGCGGTGCCGCCGACCCAGGGCACCAGCAGGATCAGCATCGACAGGATCGCCAGCAGCAGGATCCCCACGTTGCCCTGGCCGCCCGCGCCCAGCGCGATCTCGCCGTAGTGCAGGGCTCGGTCCGTCCCGGTCGCCAGGTAGTACGGCAGCCGGATCAGCAGCAGCGTCAACCCCGCGATCAGCAGCGGCACCACGATCAGCACCCAGGTCGTGACCAGCAGCTGCACCCGCGGGCGCAGCGCCTGGTGCACCGTCGTGCCGTCGTCGGGCTTGCCGCGCATCCGGCGCCACACCGGGCCGACGAACGCGAACAGGTTCGGCACGCCCACCAGGTCGCCCAGGATCAGGTAGCCGTCCAGTCGCAGCAGCGGCACCAGCTGCTGGAGTATCTGCAGGTGGTTGAGCACCATGAACACCACCAGCGCCGGGATCCCGGTCACCTGGTAGAGCCCGAACATCGCCACGATGAAGATCGCGTTGAAGTAGATCCCGCCCAGGTCGGTGCGCAGCCGCCCGCGCCGGTCGAGCCGGTAGGCGTCGGTGACGTTGGTGTAGAAGGCCGGATAGAGGATCAGGATGCCGACCCCGATCCCGCCCGGTCTCGCACCGCCGTAGTGGCAGCCCGCGGCGTGGCCGAACTCGTGGAACAGCGTGGCGAAGACCCACAGCGCCATCAGCGTCAGCATCAGGATCGGATCGCCGACGGAGCGGTGGAACGCGGCGTCGATGCCGCCGGACATCACCAGCCACACGTCGACGCCGACGAACATGGCCAGCATCAGCGCGATCACCGGCGGCCGGTAGAACGGCGCGAAGATCGCCGCCGCGACGCGGACGAAGCCCGGCGGCAGCAGCTGGGTGTTGAACACCAGCGACAGCAGCGGGTCGGAGCGCGGCGGGTCCGGCAGCGGCTCGGTAGTGGTGGCGATGCCCATCGGGTGCAGCTTCTGGTCGACGAGGAACGCCACGTCCGCGGGCGTGATCTCCGTGCCCAGGTCCCGGTTCAGCTGCTCGGCGACCTCGCGGAGGTTCCGGTCCCCGTCGAGCCGGCTCGCCACCTCGTGCAGCAGCGGGGACACGAGCACCATCTGCCCGTCGGCCCGCGAGACCAGGTAGCGCGGCTCCTCGTACCCGCCGCCCTCGTACTCGCCCAGCAGCGCCACGCCCTCGACGAGCCGGGGGACCGCGTTCTCATCGGTCGAGTCCACGGCTTCGACCTCGGTAGCTTCTGACATGACATCCTCCGGGGCAGCACAGCCCTGAGCCCGCCCGCGGGCAGGCCCTGATCGCGTTCGCGCACCTGGCCGGGAACGGGTCCACTCCGTTCCCGGCCTGGCGGCTCATCAGTCGTTGAATTCGATGTTGGCCACGTTGCTGGCATCGATGTCCTGCCCGATGTCACCACCGATGTTGACCGCGACGATGATGTTGAACTGGTTGACGATGGCGATGTTGCCGACGCCGAAGTTGCCGCTGAGCGCTTCCCGCGAGGGCAGCAGCTCCACCGACTGGCTCGACAGCTCGAATCCGTGCATCTCTGTCTCCTCCGTGGCTGTGGACCCGGGCCGCTCACCGCGCGCAGCAGCGGTGAGCGGCCGGGAACTCATCAGCTGGTACCGGGTCAGTGCTTGGCGCTCTGGTCGACGTTGGCGTTGTTGAACGCCGTCACGTCGACGTCACCGGCGAAGGAGTCGTTGTCGACGTCAACGTCGACGTCCTGGTCGACGTCGATGTCCTGGTCGATGTCCCCTCCGAAGTTGTCCCACCAGCAGCCACCGAGGGCCTTGCGCTCGGGAAGCAGTTCTGCGAACTCGTGGGTCTCGAACATGGTTGCTCCTAGTTCGTTCGACGGAATTTCGACTGCGGCTCAGCCGCTGGGGACGAGTACGCCAGAGACCCGTCACCAGGCCGTCACCAGCGCGTCACGCTGCGCTGCCACCCCCGCCGCCGACCCGGCGATGACGCTGCGTGTCCGCGCACGACCAGGGGAAACCCGTCCTGACAAGAGCTTTCCTAGATGGATCGGGTGAATCCGGAAAATCCTGCACGGATCCGCCCTCACCCAACGAAAAGCCCCGCGCACCTGGAGCGGGTGGCGGGGCTGATGGCCTGCTCGGAGTGCTAGGCCTCCTGGTCCAGGCCGTGCTCGATGGCGTAGCGCGCCAGCTCCACCCGGTTGTGCAGCTGGAGCTTGCGCAGCGTGGACTGCACGTGGTTCTCCACGGTGCGGTGCGAGATGACCAGCTTCTTGGCGATCTGCCGGGCGGTCATCCCCTTGGCGACCAGCCGCAGCACCTCGGTCTCCCGGTCGGTCAGCTGCGGGGCCTGCGCGTCGGAGTCCGGGGTGATCGCCATCCGCCGGTACTCGCCGAGCACCAGACCGGCCAGCCCGGCGGTGAACACGGCGTCGCCTGCCGCCGTGCGCTGCACCGCGTCCACCAGCTCCGCCGCCGACGCCGACTTGACCAGGTACCCGGACGCCCCCGCCTTCACCGCCTCCAGCACGTCGCTGTGCTCGCCGCTGGCCGACAGCACCAGCACGCGGGTGCCGGGGATCTCCTGGGTGATCTGCAGGGTCGCGGTCACCCCGGAGGTGTCGCCGAGGTTGAGGTCCATCAGCACCACGTCGGGCTTGACGGTCCGCGCGATGCGCAGCGCGGACGCGGCGTCGCTGGCGGTGGCCAGCACCTCGAAACCGCGTTCGGCCAGGTCGCGGGCGACCCCGTCGCGCCACATCGGGTGGTCGTCGACGACCATCACGGACACGGGCGGCTCGCTCATCGCTCTCCTCCTCTGCGGCGCTTGGCCGGTTTCGCAACGGGCAGGGGAACCCGGATCTCCCACTCGGTCCCTTCGCCGGGCTCGGTGTCCAGGGTGATCGTGCCACCAAGACCGTCCACCCGGCCCCGGATCGACTTGGCCACGCCGAGCCGTCCCTCGGCCGCGGCCTCGTCCAGCCGGCCCTCGGGGATGCCCGGCCCGTCGTCGCGGACGCTGAGCACGACCTCGTCCGGCAGCTCCTCCAGCAGCACCCAGGCCTGGGCGTCCGGGCCGGCGTGCTTCTCGACGTTGGCCAGCGACTCGCGGACCACGGCGAACAGCTCGGAGCTCAGCGGTTCTTCCAGGAGCACCGGATTGCCCGGCACGGACACGTGGATGCGGCCGGTGCGCAGCACCTGGAGCCGTGCGGCCAGGTCCGTCGCGCCGTTCTCGGTGGGTTCCTGCGGGGTGGTGGCGACCAGCGCGCGCAGCGCGATCTCCTGCTCCCCGGCCAGCTTCGCCAGCTCGGCGGCCTCGCCGCCCAGCTCCGTGCCGCGGCGGCGCACCCGCGCCAGCACCTGCAGCACGCTGTCGTGGATGTCGCGGGCCAGCCGCTCGCGCTCGGCGGTCGCGGCTTCCGCGCGCAGCGCGCGGGCCAGGCGCGCGGTGGTGCTGCGGGCGCTGTTGGAGGCCAGCCCGATCACCGCTCCGACGCCGATCAGCAGCACCGTGTCCAGCACCATGTCCGGGGACGTCTTCCACCGGAGCAGGAAGTTGCAGCCCGCCGCGAAGATCCCGGAGGCGATGCCGCCGGACATGCCCCACTGCGCGGCGGCCGCGGTGATCATCGTCGGGTGCCAGGCCGTCACCACCGTCGGCCAGCTCTCCGTCATCTGCTCCTCGGTGAGGATGAACTCGCTGCTCATGAACAGCACCGTCACCACGACCTGGTCCAGCGCGACGAGCAGATCGGTGCGGCCGCAGCGCTTCGAGTAGCGCCAGACGGTGAACGCGGTCCACAGGCCCATCAGCACGAGGACCACGACGGCCAGCCACGGACGCGCGTAGGAGTCGAACTGGAAGATGACCCATGCGCACGCGTAGAAGAACGTCACGACGCGGAAGACGTTGTGCCCACGCCAGAGCGGCGAGCGGCCATCGGTCACCCGCGGTTCGTTCGACAGCGGACTGCTCAAGTTCGCTCCTTCCCAGCGGACCATCCTGCCGTACCGAGAGGTTCACGGAGACCGCCGGACCGACCACCCCAGGTGTTTGTGATCACCAGCATCGTGCCGAAGAACCCGCGCTCGTGGTCGGTCCGCGCGGCGGCGCGGGTGGCGGAATCTCGGGCTTCGCCCGGCTGCGCGGTCCGTTCTGGCCGCGGCGGTGCGAGCTGCGGGATGGACCGAGCGGCTTCGAAGACGAAGACGACAAGACTCCGGGTGGCGGGCAACCAGGAGGCCACTCGCTGTGCAAGGCTGCGCACGGGAGGTGATCGAATGGGCGGCTGGCTGCTGTGGCGACTCCGGCCGGCGGCGATCGCCTACGTGCTGCTCGTCCAAGCGGTGGCGCTGGCGCTGCTCGGACTGGTGGTCGCGACCAGCCGCGATCCGGCGCCCCGGGAGCTGCTGACCTTCGTCATGCTGGCCGCCACCGCGGGCACGGTCATCGTGGTCACCTCGGTGTCGATCAACGTGAAACGCCAGATCAGGCGCAACCCGTGGACGCTGCACATCGCCTACCTGGCCACCGGCACCCTCGTCCTGCCGCCGAACCTGCTGGTGCTCCTGCTGCTCGGGCCGACCCTGCACGGGGTGCTCGACGGCCGCCCGGAGCTGCACCGCTGGCTGTTCACCACGGCGGCGACCACGATCGCGACGCTGTCCGCGCGGTGCGCCATCGGCTGGTCGGAACCGGCGTGGGGTGCGGTGCAGTTCGTGCTGGCCGGCGCGATCCTGCTGCTGGTGCGCGCCTTCCTGGTCGCCATCGGGCTCCGGCTGCGCAACCCGGAGGCGCCACGCCAGCACGTGCTCGGCGAACCGATCGACGTGCTGCTCGGCATCGTCGCGGCGAGCCTCGGCGGGCTGCTGGCGGTGGCGATCACCCACGAGCCGGCCAGCGCGCTGCTCGCGGGGCCACCGCTGGTGCTGCTGGACCTCGCCGGGCAGCTGCCGCAGTGGCGGCGCTCGGCGCAGCACGACGCCAAGACCGGCCTGGCCAACGTGGCCCACTGGGAGCGCCTGGCGCGCACCGAGCTGGCCCGGGCGCGGAGCCGCGAGCAGGCGGTCTCGCTGCTGCTGCTGGACCTGGACCACTTCAAGCGGGTCAACGACGAGATCGGCCACCTGGCCGGGGACACCGTGCTGGCCGCGGTCGCGATGATGCTGCGCAGCAGCGTGCGGCGGGAGGACGTGGTCGGCCGGTTCGGCGGCGAGGAGTTCGTGGTGCTGCTGCCCGCCACCGGCGCCGACCTGGCCTGCTCGGTGGCCGACCGGATCCGGCGCTCGACGGCGGCCCTGTCGGTGCCCGCTCGCGACATCGAGGGCGAGCCGCGCGAGATCGACGACCTGACGGTGAGCATCGGCGTGGCCACCACGACCCGCTTCGGCTACCAGCTCCCGGACCTGCTGATCGCGGCCGACGCGGCCCTCCTCGCGGCGAAGTCGGCGGGCCGCAACGCGGTCACCCTCGCCTGACCGCGCCGGTCAGCGATCGGCGGTGGGCTCGGGTTCCTTGTCCTCCGGAGGATCGGCGGGTTCGTCCGGAGCCGGTTCCAGGGGCACTTCGGGCTCCGGCTCGTCCTCGTCGACCAGGGAACGGATCGAGGCGTTCAGGACCGCCACCAGCGGCACCGCCAGCAGCGCGCCGACGATGCCGGAGACCACCGCGCCGATGCTGATCGCCAGGACCACGGCCAGCGCGTGCAGCTGCACCGCGCGGCCCAGCAGCAGCGGCTGCAGGACGTTGCCCTCCAGCTGCTGCACCAGGAGCACCACGCCGACCACGATCAGCGCCGTCACCCAGCCCTTGGTCACCAGCGCGACCAGCACCGCGACCGAACCCGAGGCGACCGCACCGACGATCGGCACGAAACCGCCCAGGAACACCAGCGCGGCCAGCGGGATCGCCAGCGGCACCCCGAGGATCACCAGGCCCAGCCCGATGCCCAGCGCGTCGACCACCGCCACCATCGCGGTCGCCCGCACGTAGCCGACCAGCGATTCGAAACCGCGGCAGCCCGCCCGGTCCACCTTGGCCCGGACGTGCTTCGGGGCCAGCTTGATCACGAACAGCCACACCCCGCGGCCGTCGTGCAGGAAGTAGATCAGCGTGAACAGCGCCAGCACCAGGCCGGTCAGGAAGTTGCCGAAGGTGCCCGCGGTGGACAGCGCGCCGCTGGTCAGCATCGCCTGGTTGGCCTGCAGCCAGTCCTGCGCCTGCTGCAGGTAGTTGTCGATCTGGGCGTCGTTGATCTGCAGCGGGCTCTCGGCCAGCTGCGTCTTGAGCGCGGTGAGCGAGGCGATGACCTGCCGCTGCAGGTCCGGGAAGCCGTCGATGAACGCGCTGATGACGAAGGTGAGCACGCCGCCGACCACGGCCAGCCCGCCGATCAGCACGAGCGCGGTCGCCAGCGCGCGCGGCACCCCGCGCCGCGCCAGCCCGGCGACCAACGGGGCCAGCAGCGCGGACAGCAGCATCGCGATGGCCACCGGGATCACGACGACGTAGATCTGCCCGAGGACCAGCCCGAGCACGTACACGGCGCCGAGGATGACCAGTGTCCGCCAGCTCAAGGCGGCCGAAACGCGCAGCGCGCGCGGGAGCGCACTGACCGCATCGTCCCGTTCGGCGATCTTGAAGTCGTTCACCCCGTCACCGTAGCGCCGTGCGGGGCCACGAGGCGGCATATGACGACAGCCAGCGACGTCGCCCGGACGCCAGTAACCCGATGTAGCGAACCTGTCGCCCAGCGCTTACGTCCGCGGCGGTTGCTTTGAAAGAGTGCGCCACGGCAAGCAGGAGATCCAGTCCTGTGGGGAGTCACCGCTGAGCCGAGGAGGTTCTGGCCCCGAGATGTCCCGCCGCGACCGCACGACGGGAGCCGCCCGACCGTGGCGGCTGTTCGGTCGTGCCCTGGTGGTGGCGGGCGCGACGGTCGCCGGAACCTCCGCGGCTTGGTTGCTCGGCCACGGTCCCGCCGACGCGGCGGACCTGCCCGCGGCCGAGGACGCGGCCGAACGCCCCGCCGCCGAGGCGCAGGAGGGCGACCAGCCCGGCCCGACGGACTTCTCGCTCACCCGGCTCGACCCGCTCCGGCTGGTCAGCTCCGGGCCGGCCGGGAAGCTGCTCGACGCCGCGCAGCCGGTCACCGACGCCGCGCAGCCGGTCACCGAGGTGCTGCGGCAGCCCGCCGCCGAAGTCGGGCAGGTCGCCGGCGAGGCGCTAGAGGTGACCGAAACCCAGACCAGCGCTCCGGCGCCCGTCGCGGCCGACGGGCCCGAGGCGCCGCCGCAACCACCGGCGGAGACCGGTCCGCCACCGCTCGTCGTGCCACCACCAGCGGTCGAGAGCCCGGCGCAGGACGTCACCGAACCCGTCCGAGCACCGCGCCCGAGCCAGCCGCTGCGGCTGGAGCCGCCCGCGCCGGAACCGCCGGCGCAGCCGAGCGCCCCGACCCGCTCCGCCCCCTTCGTGCTGCCCGCGCCGCCCGGCGCACCCGGCTTCGGGAGCCCGACCGACGGGCCGCACCACAACACCACCGCGCTCGGCTGGTACCCGGCCGCGCCGGTCCGCGTCCCGGCCTTCGCCGGGGCGCCCGCCTGCGACCTCGCGGGAACGCCGGTCGGCGTCCCGGAGCCGCAGCCCGGGACCACTCCCGACTGATCGCGCTGCGCCGGTCGGCGCGGCGAGCACCCCGCCGCGATCCGGCCGCGCGAACTCGAAGCCGATTCCCGCAATGCCCGCTGCCGCGCCGCACGCACCCGGCCGGCGGTGCGGCGCTCGAAATCTCCCCGCAGGGGAAACCTCGTTAAGGAGCGATCCATGCAGACTTGGGCGAAGCGCGGCGTGCAGGCCGCGCTGGTCACCGGTGGGATGCTGGCCGTCGGCAGCGGCGTCGCATCCGCCGAGCAGGCCTGCCCCGAGCGCCCGAACTCGCCGCTGGGCGAGTCGGCGAACGCGCTCGACCAGCTCGGCACCGGCGGGCGCTGCCTGTCCGGTGACCTGTTCCCGGAGAACGCGCAGCTGAACGCGCCGCTCGTGGAGTCGCGCGCCGCGCACCAGGTGACCGCGCTGGCAGGCACCATCGACCCGGTGCGGGACCTGCTGCCCGCGGTCGAGAACGACATGACCCGGGAGATGCCCGCGCTGCGCGACTGGCACACCGGAGCGCCGGTGGCCCCGCTGCACCTGGCGGGCTGGATCGCCGACCCGGCGGACGCGCGCCCGCTGGAGCTGGCGGGCCTGCCGCCCTTCGACGGCGACCGGCCGGTCACCCCGGCCGAGGGCTTCCACCGCTCGCTGAGCTGGGCCGGGCCCATCGGCGAGGTGATCCGAGGAGGTGCGGCTGCCCTCGATGCGGGGGCGTTTCGCCCGGGTGCGCTCCTGGATGTCCCTGCAGATCTGCTGACCCCGCACGACGACCTGGTCTACTTCGACGGCTTCGGCCAGGCGGACGGCATCGTCGAGCTGTGGGAGGGCGTGCTCGCCGCGCCGCAGGGCGGCCTGGTCACCCCGGACCGCGTCGACCTCACCTCCGCCGAGCTGCCGGGCCTGCGCAACCAGCTGCACACCGTCCCGGGCGAGGTGCTGGCGGGCGCGCTGTCCGCGGTGGCCGCCCAGCCGACCCCGCGCAACGACTTCGTGCCGCTGGAGGTGCCGGGCGAGCTGCAGGCCAAGGCCGCCGAGATCCCGGACCTCACCGGCCTCTCGCTGGTCGAGCTGAGCCGCACGCCGGGCACGACGCAGCGCAGCGAATCCCCCGGCGTCCAGGCTCCGCTGCCGGTGCTGGGCGAGCTCAACGCGCTCGGCGGCGGGCAGACCTCGGTGCCCACCGTCAGCCGGATCACCTCCGCCTTGGACGCGCCCGCGCCGCGCACCGTGAACTTCACCGCCGCGCCGCTGGAGTCGGCCGTCGCGGTCGAGGTGGTCGACGAGCTGCGCGCCGCGACGCCGGAGCACAAGCTGATCACCGAGAGCCCGCTGCGCCCGGCCCCGGCCCCGCGCGCCGGCGGCATGTCCCTGCCGGTGCTCGGCGGCGGCGTCCCGGACATCACCGCGGTGCAGGACCAGACCCTGCCGCTGCCCGGCCTGACCCAGCAGGGCACGCCGCGCGGCTTCGAGAACGCGGACACGATCATCTTCAGCCGGATCTGATCCACCGGACGAGAACCGGGGCGGGAGCGCACGAGCTCCCGCCCCGGTTCTGCGTTGGCGGTGGGGATCGTTCGGTGGTGGGCCGTGAGTGCTTTGCGGGGCAACGACACCCCGATGCGCTCACGGGCATCTACCAGCGCCGTCCGCGGCCAGGTATCAGCGGGCTGGGGCCGGGAGCGGGGGCTCGTGGGTCGGGACGGTCGCGACCGGCGCGGTTCGGCGGGCGCGCCACCACAGGACCGCGTTGTAGAGCAGGAAGGCCAGCCCGAAGTAGACGTAGGCGTTGCCGATCAGGTTCTGCGGGAGGTTCCAGGTCAGCTCCAGGCCCTTGCCCTGCGGCACCTTCCAGTGCGGACCCATCATGAAGAACCCGGTGACCATCGCGGTCGCCAGCAGCAGCGCCCAGTTCCGCTGCGTCCAGGCGGCGCCGAGCAGCAGCATCAGCCCCGGGATCGCCCAGACCCAGTGGTGCGACCAGGAGATCGGCGACACCAGCAGCCCGAACACGCCGTTGAGCACCACCGCGGTCGGCAGGTCCCGCCGCTGGATCGCGTGCCGCATCCCGAGCACCACCAGCACCAGGGCGAGCACCGCCAGCACGGCGAAGACCAGCGTCAGGTGCGGCACGCCCACCTTGGTCAGCAGCGACCGCAGCGACTGGTTGCCCGCGTAGATCGAGGCGTCACCGGTGAACTTCGGCCCGAAGGACACGTTGCTGCTGGCGAACATCTCCTGCAGCCAGAAGCGGCGCGCGTTGTCGAAGGTCAGCGCGAAGCCCAGCAGCGCGGTGCCGAGGAAGGTCAGCAGCGCGACGGCGATCGTCCGCACGTCCCGGCGCAGCAGCGGCAGCAGCAGGAACACCAGCGGCGTGAGCTTGATCCCGGCGGCCAGCCCGATCAGCAGCCCGCGCGGGTAGGGCAGCTTCTTCGCCCCGTCCACCCGCCACAGGCAGTCCACCGCGACCAGCGCCATCAGCACGATGTTGATCTGCGCGTAGGTGATGGTCTCCAGCACCGGTTCGCTGATCGTGGCCAGCGGCAGCACCGCCGCCGTCACCAGCAGCACCCGTTCCCGGTGCTCCTGCAGGAAGGGCGCCGCCCGGAGCACCACGTACAGCGTCGTCAGCAGCGCGAGGTGGCTGACCAGCATGATCACCGCGGTGGACGCGGCCTTGGGGATCAGCCCCAGCGGGGCGAACACGATCGCCGCGAACGGCGGGTAGATGAACGGCAGCTCCAGGCCGGACTCGGTCGCGGGCAGGTCGTTGTAGAGGTCCCGGCCGCCCAGCAGCGCCTTCGCGCCCAGCCGGTAGACCTCGCCGTCGATGTGGTCGTGGGTGTTGACGGTCGACACGACCATCACCGCGATCAGCTCGGCGACCGCGATGACCGCCAGCAGCGACCGGTGCTCGCGCAACCGGTCGGCCAGCCGTGCTCGCGCGCTACCGGTCACGGGCATTCGGGGTCCTCCTAGCCTGAGCTCCTCGCCCCGACAAGCGTAGAGATCCGGGTGTCCGCGGGGCGCGATGCGGGGCCGGTTTCGGACCGGCACCACGTCGCATGTTTCACCTGCTCGAATCATCAAGTTCCGATCGGCGAGGTGAACCGTCGGGGGATGCATCGCCAATGTCTCACTGAGCGTTATCTGCCCAGCGTGAATACCACCATTACGGGTGGTCGCCGTGCTCTTGAAAAGGGGCTTGCTGGCAGGGGAGGCTCAGACGGACTGCTCCGTTTGGTGGGGAGGAGGGGGCCGAATGAGTGTCGTCGAGGTAGCCGCATCAGCTCAGTTGGCGTCGGTGTGGGACGACTACATCAGCGGGCTCAACGTCGGCGTGCTGCTGACCGATGAGCGCGGGCAGGTGCTGGCCACCAACGACGTCGCCGCCGAACTCATGCAGTTGGCCAAGTCCGATCTGCTCACCGGCGTCCGGCCCGCGGGCTGGCGCCTGCGCGACGACACCGGCGCGGCGATGCCGGACTGGGCGGAGCTGGCCGGTCAGGTGCTGCGCGCGGGCAGCCCGCTGTCCATCCCGATGGTGATCGCCCGCAGCGGCCAGCCGCTGAGCCGGATCTGGGCGGACTACCACGCGGTGCAGGTGCAGGGCCGCCGCCGCGTGCTGATCCTGCTGCAGCCGGTGCACACCGACGTTCCGCACAGCCGGGGGCTGCTGGATCCGCTGACCGGGCTGCCCGGTCGCGTGCTGCTGCTGGACCGCCTGGAGCAGTCGCTGGTGCGGGCGCGCAGCCGCGGCACGCTGTCCACGCTGGTGCTGATCGACGTGCAGCAGCTGGCGGCCTTCAACGCCGAGCACGGCTTCGACCGCGGCGACGACCTGCTGACCACGCTGGCCGACCGGCTCCGGGAAGGGCTCAGCGACGAGCACACCGTGGCCCGCTACGGCGGCGACGAGTTCGCGGTGGTCGCCGAGCACCCGAGCGGCACCGGCGAGACGATCGCCGAGCAGGCCCGCGAGGTGGCCGGCTGGCCGCTGCGGATCGGCCGCAAGCAGGTCCGGCCCGGCCTCCGCGTCTCCTGGGTGACCACCGACGGGCAAGCCCCGGTCCACTCGGTCCTGGCCAGGGCCGAGCAACAGCTGCAGCACTGAGTGCTCCGGTTCGCGTGGCGGAACCCCAGCGCCCTCGTGGACTGCTGATGCTTGACCGACACGGCGCACGGGCTGTCCTCGCCAGGCGAACGCTGGGAACCCGCGGCGGTGCGGGCTGCGAGGGCGGGCTGTGCGCCGCGCAGCAGCTGCCGGAACTCCCATGGGCGGGAGGTACCGCGTGGGCCTGGAGACCCCGAGCGGAAAAAGGGGCACCCGCGCCGCGCGGGTGCCCCTGTCGTCGGTGCGGTGCGCTCAGCGCTCCACGTTCCCGGCGATGAAGTCCTCGACCGCCTGGTAGGCGGCGGAGTCGGCGTACTGCTCCGGCGGGGACTTCATGAAGTAGGAGGAGGCCGAGAGGATCGGGCCGCCGATGCCGCGGTCCTTGGCGATCTTGGCCGCGCGGATCGCGTCGATGATGATGCCCGCCGAGTTCGGCGAGTCCCACACCTCCAGCTTGTACTCCAGGTTCAGCGGGACGTCGCCGAAGGCGCGGCCCTCCAGCCGGATGTAGGCCCACTTGCGGTCGTCCAGCCACGGCACGTAGTCCGACGGACCGATGTGCACGTTGCGCTTGCCCAGGTCGCGGTCCACCTGCGAGGTGACCGACTGCGTCTTGGAGACCTTCTTCGACTCCAGGCGCTCCAGTTCCTTCATGTTCAGGAAGTCCATGTTGCCGCCGACGTTGAGCTGCATCGTGCGGTCCAGGTGGACGCCGCGGTCCTCGAACAGCTTGGCCAGCACGCGGTGCGTGATGGTCGCCCCGACCTGCGACTTGATGTCGTCACCGACGATCGGCACGCCGGCGTCGGTGAACTTCTGCGCCCACTCCGGGTCGGAGGCGATGAACACCGGCAGCGCGTTGACGAACGCCACCCCGGCGTCGATCGCGCACTGCGCGTAGTACTTGTCGGCCTCCTCGGAGCCCACCGGCAGGTAGGACACCAGCACGTCGACCTCGGCGTCCTTGAGCGCCTGCACGACGTCCACCGGCTGCTCGTCGGACTCCTCGATGGTCTCCCGGTAGAACCGGCCCAGGCCGTCGAGGGTGTGCCCGCGCTGCACGGTGACGCCCAGCGGCGGCACGTCGGCGATCTTGATCGTGTTGTTCTCGCTGGCGACGATGGCCTCGGAGAGGTCCCGGCCGACCTTCTTCGCGTCCACGTCGAAGGCCGCCACGAAATTCACGTCCCGCACGTGGTACTCGCCGAACTCGACGTGCATCAGGCCGGGCACCCTGGTGCTCGGGTCGGCATCGGCGTAGTAGTGGACGCCCTGCACCAGCGATGCCGCGCAGTTCCCGACGCCGACGATCGCCACTCGCACCGTACGACCGGGCCGATCTCCGCCCATGGCAGGGCCCTCCTTCTTGGTCATCTGTCGTGTCCTTGCAGTTCTTGCTCGCGCGCCGCAGCTGCCTGCTCGGCGCGTTCGTGTTCGATGATCTCGTCGAGCCAGCGAATCTCCCGTTCGCTGTGGTCGAGCCGGAGGCGGTGCAGCTCCCGGGTGTAGCGGTCGAACCGGTCGCGGTCGGCCAGCGCGTTGCGCAGGCCTTCCCGGCGTTCTTCGACGCGCCGCCGCCTGCCCTCCAGGATCCGCAACCGGGCCTCGGCCGGGGTGCGGGAGAAGAACACCACGTGCACGCCGAACGCGTTGTCGTCGCACGCCTGCGGTCCGCAGTCCCCGACCAGCTCGGCGAAGCGGTACTCGCCCGCCGTGGTCACCCGGTACACGCGACGCGCCCGCCGACCCCAGCCGCGCGCGTCGGGGGTCTCGGGCTGTTCCTCGATCAATCCGGCGCGCTGCAGCCTGCGCAACGTCGGGTACAAAGTTCCGCAGGACAGCGCGCGGAAGGCACCCGGTGCGTCGTGCAACCGCTTCCGCAGCTCGTAGCCGTGCATCGGGGCCTCGTGCAGGAGACCGAGCACGGCGAGTTCGAGCATCCGCACCCTCCTCGGACAGGATCACCGGTGGCCTCGTGCGGAACCGGCTCGCGCTGCCGCGCACCACCCGCTAGACCACCTGGCGGATTATATCGCGGCGATATATCGGGGACCACGATCGAGCGGCGCTGAGGTGGCCGTCGTCACTGCACGTGGCGGTCGGTGGGCACGCCTGCCCTGAACGGCGCATGGAGTAGTCGTCACCGCCACGTACCCTGTGGTCGTGCGGACCCAACGGCAAGTGGTCGACTACGCGTTGCAGCGCAGGGCGCTGCTCGCGCAGGTCCACGCTGGCCGCGTCGGGGTGATGGAGGTCTGCGACGCCGATCCGTACCTGCTGCGGGCGGCGAAGTTCCACGGTGAGCCGAGCGGGGTGACCTGCCCGGTGTGTCGGAAGGAGCCGTTGACCCTGGTCTCGTGGGTCTTCGGCGATGCCCTCAAGCACGCGTCCGGTACGGCGCGAGCGCCCGAGGAGCTGGACCGGATGGCCGCCGTGTTCGAGGAGTTCAACGTCTACGTCGTAGAGGTATGCCGCACATGTAATTGGAACCACCTGGTGCAGTCGTACGTCCTGGGAACTGGCGGCTTGAACGAGCGGCGTTCCCGGCGCAAGACTGCTGCGGAGTGAATCCGGTCGTGCCCCGACTCACGACCGCGCGCCCCGGTGCGGCGCAACCCCGACGTGAACGCATCACATGGCGTCGCCCGACGCCTGTCCTGGAGGCCCACTCGTGAACGACGAGCGTGACGACCACCCCCGAGGCCGCCACTCAAGGCAATCCCAGCCCGATGGTCGTGGCACGCCACCCCCGCCGCCTCAGCGCCCCGGTCCGCCGCATCCCGGCGACCAGGCGCGGCCCCCGCAGCGCCCGATGACCGGACCGCCGCCGGGGCCGGGCGGACCGGCGTGGCCGAGCGAAGAACCGCGGCCGGGGCCGAGGCAGGGCCCGCCGCCTCCGCCTCCGCGACCGGGGCCGCCGAACCAGCAGTGGCCGAACGGCAACCCGGACGCGCAGGAGACCCAGCAGCAGCCCGCGGTGCCCTCCGGCCCGGACGCGAAGTGGCCCGAGGGCGAGTCGGCGCAGGAGCGCACCGGCGCGTGGACGCCGTCGTTCGACGATGACGACGATGACGACTCCGCGCTGTCCAAGCGGCTGAGCGGTGATTCCGGCGATTCGGGGGACAACGGGCGCGGCAAGCTCGACGTGCCGACCGCGTACACCCCGGTGCCGCCTCCGCCGCCCAACGGCGGCCGCGACGGCGCACCGCCCGGACCTGGCCGGGAGGGCCCGCCACCGCCGCCTCCGGGTGGCCGTCAGGGCCCGCCGCCACCGCCTCCGGGCGCGCAGCAGACCCGCCAGGGCCCGCCGCCCGGTCGGCCGCCGCAGCCGCCGAGCGCGGAGCAGCCGACTCAGAACATCCCCCAGCCGGGGCGTGACGACGACCGCCGTCGCGCTGGTGGCGCAGCCGCCGCGGGCGCTGCGGCCGCAGGTGCGGCTGCCGCCGGCATGGCCGCCGGATCCGGAGCAGCTGGTGCTGCCGGTGCCGCTGGCGCAGCGGCCGGTGGTGCCGCTGGCGCAGCGGCCGGTGGTGCCGCTGGCGCCGCAGGTGCGGCCGGTGGAGCGGCGAACGGCGCGGGTAACCCCCGCGAGCCGCAGCTGCTCACGCACCAGGAGCAGGGCAGCTACAACTACTACGCCGACGACCAGCTCGACGACGACCCGTACGACAACTACGACGACGGGCGCGGCTACGACGACGGACGTGGCGACGCCCGCAACGGGGATGATCGCGATGGCGACGACCGTTTCGACGACTTCGGCCCGGCCGACGACGACCCGGACGACGAGATGAGCGCCCGTCGGAGCAAGCGCAGCGTGCTCTGGCGGCGGGTCCGGCGGACCTGCTACGTCGGTGCCGCGATGGCCGTGCTGGCGCCCGTCGTGGTGTTCCTCTACGGCTACATGGCCTGGGCCGCGCCGGACGAGGCGCAGGTGATGGGCATGAACCGGCCGATCGAGCTGCGCTACGCCAACGACGAGGTGATGGCCCGCGTCGAGCCGCCCAAGTCGCGGGAGATCGTGCACAGCCTCAACGAGGTGTCGGAGCCGCTGCGCAACGCCACCATCTCGGCCGAGGACGCCTCCTTCTACGACAACCCCGGCTTCGACTTCAAGGGCATCGCGCGGTCGGTGTACTTCCTGCTCACCGGGTCCGGTGTCGGTGGTGGTTCCACCATCACGCAGCAGTTCATCAAGCTGGACCTGGAGCTGAACAAGAAGGACCCGGGTTATGTGCGCAAGGTCAAGGAGGTCGTCCTCGCGTACAAGATGACCAACCAGCGCTCCAAGGACGAGATCCTGCTGGCGTACCTGAACACCGCGTACTACGGCCGCGGTGCGAACGGGATCACCGCTGCGGCGAAGGCCTACTTCAACAAGAAGCCGAGCGAGATCAACGAAGCGGAAGCGGCGGTCCTGGCGGGCGTGGTCCAGCGCCCGCGGGACAACGACCCGCGCGTTGACCTGGAGCAGGCGACGACCCGCTGGAAGTACGTCATCGGGCAGATGGAGGAGAACAACTACCTCCAGCCCGGCCAGGCGGACACGCTGCAGATGCCGGAGACCCAGCCGCGGACGGACTGGCAGACCGACAACCGGCTCACCCCGGAGCAGGACGCGATCTGGCAGGCGATCCAGAAGGAGCTGGAGTCCAAGGGCCTGGAGCAGAGCGTCCTGTACCGCGGCGGCTTCACCATCAAGACGACCATCGACCCGGACGCGCAGAACAAGGCCGAGGAGGCCGTCCGCTCGGTGATGGCCAGCCAGCCGCCGACGCTGCGGACCTCGCTGGTCGCGGTCGATCCGGAGACCGGCGGAGTGCTGGCCTACTACGGCTCGAAGCTGAACAAGGGCGACCTGGACTGGGCAAGCACCAGGCAGGAACCGGGCTCCTCGTTCAAGCCGCTCGTGGTGGCGGCGGGGCTGCAGCAGGGCATCGGCATCGGCGAGTACTACGACGGCAGCGACAACCAGGTGATCGCGGGCACCCCGTTCCGGAACTCCGAAGGCGTCGCGTGCGACGTCCCGACGCACTGCGGGATCCGCGAGGCGATGACCAAGTCGGTCAACACCGTGTTCGTCCACCTGGCCAACAAGATCGGCACCCCCAAGGTCGCCGATGCCGCGCACGCGGCGGGCATCGGAGAGTCGACCAAGCTGGCGAACATCGAGAACGGCGTCGTCGAGGCCGGTATCGCGCTGGGCATGTACCCGGTGTACCCGGCCGACATGGCGGCGGCGTACGGAACCTTCGTCAACGGCGGTCAGCGGGTCGAGACGCACTTCGTGTCCGAGGCGATCAGCTCCGAGAGCGGCGCTTACAACCTGGAGATCGAGAAGCCGAAGCCGGCGTACAGCACCGATGCCGAGGAGAGCTCGGACATCGCCGCCGACGTCGCCGAGTCGATGAAGAACGTGGCCTCGAACGCCAAGGTGCCGCTGAACAACAACCGTCCGGTGGCGGCCAAGACCGGTACCCACCAGTGGGGTGCCACCGATCTGAACCGCAACGCCTGGATGATCGGCGCGACCCCGCAGATCTCCACCGCGGTGGCGATGCTCAACGACGACGGCGGGCCGAAGCCGCTGAAGGACTCCAGCGGCAAGACCTTCTACGGCAGCAAGTACCCGTCGCAGGTGTGGCAGAAGTTCATGAACTCCTACCTGCAGGGCAAGAAGGTGGAGAAGCTGCCGGCGCCGGGCAAGATCGGGCAGTTCGAGGACACCCCGCCGCCGCCCCCGCCGACGAGCGAGGCGCCGAGCGAGTCGATGCCCCCGAGCGAGTCGATGGACCCGAGCAACTCCCGGGACCCGGACGAGTCGGAGGACCCGACCTCCAGCGCCGGTCGGCCGAGCCGCGACTGCGGTGGCCTCTTCAACCCGCCGTGCCCGCCGGGACAGGACAACGGCGACGGAGACGGCGACGGTGACGGGGGCGGCGGACCCAACAACGTCGCTCCGACGGACCGACCGAGGTACTACGGCTGACGATCGACCACGAGGGGCATCCGCTGCGGCGGGTGCCCCTCGTGCGTTGTTCGCGCCAAGTAGCATCCGGGCGTGTCCCCCACGACCGAGCCCGCCAGCAGTGAACCGCCGACGCCCCACCGGCGTCCGGATTCGGCGGTGGACAGCGACTCGCTCGGGCCCGAGGACCGCGTCGCGCCGACCTGGTCGGAGCCGCTGGCGCAGCAGATCAGCCGCCCGTTCGGCGGCAGGCTGGGCAGGCACGCGCAGGTCGGCAGGCAGTGGTTCTGGACGCCGTTGCGGGTGATCCTGCTGTTCGCGGTGCTGGTGCTGGCCGCGGCGTGGCTGTTCAAGGCGCCCTGCCAGCTCACCTACGACACCGGCAGCGGACCGCAGCTGGACTGGCGGAACAACAAGCAGTACACCGCCATGTGCTACACCGACATCATCCCGCGCTACGGCATGGGCGACCTGGCCCGCGACGACGCGTTCCCGTACAAGACGCCGTGGCTGGAGAACGCGGGCACGCCGCAGGAGAAGGTCCGGTACATGGAGTACCCGGTGCTGACCGGGGTGTTCCAGTGGATCAACGCGCGGGCCGCCGACGGGTGGGCGACGCTGGCCGGTCTCGGCTTCCTGCCCGGCGGCCTGACCAGCGTGCTGTACTTCAACCTCACCGCCTTCTGGCTGGCCGCGGCCTGGCTGGTGACCATCTGGGCGCTGGTCGGGCTGTGCCGCAGGCGGGTCTGGGACGTCGCGATAGCCGCGCTCTCCCCGCTGGTCCTGGTGCACGCCTTCACCAACTTCGACGCGCTGGCCACCGCGCTGGGCACCGCCGGGCTGCTCGCCTGGGCGCGGCGCCGGCCGGTACTGGCCGGGGTGCTGATCGGTCTCGGCGGGGCGGCCAAGCTCTACCCGCTGTTCTTCCTCGGCCCGCTGCTGGTGCTGGCCTGGCGGGCGGGCAAGGTGCCGGAGGCGGTGCGCGCGGTGCTGGCCGCGGCGCTGGCCTGGCTGGCGGTGAACGTGCCGGTCCTGGTGCTCTACCCGGCCGGCTGGGGCGAGTTCTTCCGGCTGAACAACGAGCGCGCGGCCGATCCGGACTCGCTGTACAACGTGCTGATGCACTTCACCGGGTGGGCCGGTTTCGACGGCGAGCTGTCGCCGGGCGCGACGCCGACGGTGCTGAACTCGGTGAGCCTCGCGCTGTTCCTGCTGGCCTGCGCGGCGATCGGGTGGCTGGCGCTGGCGGCGCCGACCCGGCCGCGGCTGGCGCAGCTGTGCTTCCTGGTGGTGGCGGCGTTCCTGCTGACCAACAAGGTGTGGAGCCCGCAGTACTCGCTGTGGCTGGTGCCGCTGGCGGTGCTGGCGATCCCGCGCTGGCGGCTGCTGCTGGCCTGGATGCTCGTCGACGCGGCGGTGTGGGCGCCGCGGATGTACTACTACCTGGGCACGGCCAACAAGGGCCTGCCCGAGGGCTGGTTCCTGGGCGCGGTCGTGGTCCGGGACGTCATGGTGGTGGCCCTGTGCGTGCTGATCGTCCGGGAGATCCTGAACCCGGCGCGCGACAAGGTCCGGACGACCCTCTCGGTGCGACCGGGCCGCGTGCCGGACGCGCTGGACGACCCGTGCGGCGGCTTCCTCGACGGCGCCCACGACCGCTTCGTCCTGCCCGCGCCGCGCTCCTTCGGCAGGACCACGGGTGTTCAGGGGGAACTAGGGGTTCGCCCCTGACGTGCGGCCGCCGCCCGGCGCGGATGCTGGAAGCATGACGAGCTACCGAATGCCCCTGGCCCGCCCGAAGGACAGCGCGATGATCGCCGGTGTGTGCGCCGGGCTCGCCCAGCGCTTCGGCATGAAGCCGTCCACGGTCCGGATCCTGTTCCTGGTGTCCTGCCTGCTGCCCGGCCCGCAGTTCCTGGTCTACCTCGTCCTCTGGGTGCTCATCCCGAAGCGCTGACCGGCTCTCAGGTGCGGCGGGTGACCCGCGCGGCGACCAGCACGGTGCTGACGATCAGCGCGCCTGCGGCGGTGAGCGTCGACTGCACGAGCAGCTGCGGCGGTGCGGACGACGAGCTCAGCGCGAGCAGCAGCGGGTGGGCCAGCGGCAGCCACTCGGCCAGCAGCGTGATCGTCAGCAGCGCCGCCGCGGCGATCACCGAGTAACCGGTCCGCCGGACGACCAGGCCCGAGCACGGCAGCGCGACCGCGATGCCGAACGCCGCGCACACCAGGTGCCCGAGCAGGCCGACGGCGAGATCCGCTGCCGGGTGGGCGAATCCGGACGCGACGTGCGACCACGCGGTGGACAGCACCGCCAGCCCGCCCGCGCAGCACAGCACGGTCAGCACGGTGCCGGACAGCATCCGGTGCACCGAGCCGGCGTGCGCGCGGGTGACGGTGCGCTGCACGACGTCCTCCACGTCGACCAGCGCGATCGTCAGCCAGCCCGAGACCACCAGCAGCGCGGCGGCGGTCACCGCATGACCCGGCAGCGCCGGGCCGGCGCCGTCGCTGTAGAAGACCGCCAGCAGTCCTATGTGGAGCAGCACCGGCGGCAGGTAGCGCTGCGAGTGGCCCAATTCCGCGAGCCGGTAGCGGATCAGCGCGATCATCGCCCCACCCGCGAATCCACCGAGATCACCGCGCAGCCGCGCCGGATCGCTTCGAGCAGCAGAGCTTCCCGTTCCGCCACCGCGACTTCCAGCTCCACGTCGTCGCCGCGCCGCGCCACCACGCCGTTCCACTCCTCGTCAGCCCCGCCGCGCAACAGGATCCGGCAGGTCGGCACCTCCGCGCCGAGCGGCTGGAGCCGCCCGTCGAGGAGCCGGTGCGCGCGGGTGGCCGTGGTGCGCACGAGGTCCGGGCGGTGGTCGGTGAACACCACGGCGGCGCCCCGCGCCGCGGACTCGCCGACGACCTCGGTCAGCACCGCGCGGGTTCCGGCGTCCAGCCCGGACCACGGTTCGTCCAGCACCAGCAGATCCGGTTCCGGCAGCAGCGCCTGCACCAGGCCGACCTTCTGCGCGTTGCCCTTCGACAGATCGCGCAGCGGCGCGTCCGGGCCGCCGGCCAGCGCGAAGCGCTCCAGCCAGCCACCGGCCCGCCGCCGCGCTTCGGCGGTGGACAAGCCGCTGATCCGGCCGAGGTGGCAGAGGTAGGAGAGGGCGCTCATCCGCTGCCGCGCCGGAAAGCGGTCGGGCACGTACCCGGTTCGCGGCTTTCCGGAAGCGGTGCCGCCGGACGGCTTGGACACGCCCGCGAGGATCCGCAGCAGCGTCGACTTGCCGGAACCGTTGGTGCCCAGGACCCCGATCACCTCACCGGCCGCCACCGAGAGGTCGACGCCTCGCAGCACCGGTCGCGCCCCGAAGTTCTTGACCACCCCGGCGAGTTCCCGGACCACCACCCAGAACCCCCTGCCCACCAGTGGAAACCGACTCCACAGGTATACCTGCCCGCACGATGCCGCCGCTGCGACGGGAACAAGCGGACGGCGACGGCGGGTTGTGCACGACGTGGATCACGAGACGAGGCCCGGTGCGCTGGTGTCGCAGCGGGAGCGCCGAAGTGCGCGTCGGCGATCAGCGGTGGTCGAGCTGGCCGGGAGCGGCCACCCGCTCGGTGACCGCTTCCGGCCAGCAGGCCGGATCTTCCGCCCGAACCGCATCCGCCCAGCGGACGGTCGATTTCGCGGGAAATCGACCAGTGCTCAGCGGGTGGCGTGGGCGTCCAGGACGTAGGCGATCGCCGAGGTGATCTTCGCCGCGAACGGGAAGTTCAGCGACTCGTCCGGGACGTGCGCGTTGCTGTCCGGGCCGAGCGCACCGGTCACCACGAACTGGGCCTCCGGGTAGGCGTCGTGCAGCAGGCCCATGAACGGGATCGAGCCGCCGAGGCCCATCGTCAGCCACTCCGCGCCGAAGATCTCCTTGCCGGCCTGGTCCAGCGCGTCCGACAGCCACGGCGCGAGGTCGGGCGCGTTCCAGCCCAGCCCGGCCTCGGTGTGCCCGATGATCACCTTCGCGCCGTAGGGCACGTCGGTGGTCAGCTTCTCCCGCACCGCGCGCAGCGCGGCCTCCGGATCGGCGGTCGGCGGCAGCCGGAAGCTCAGCAGCGCGGTGGTGTAGGGCCGGAGCACGTTGCCCGCGTCGGGCAGCTCGGGCAGGCCACCGGCGCCGATGATGGACAGCGTCGGCCGCCAGGAGTTGTTCAGCGCCAGCTCGACCTCGTCCTCGGCGACCGGCCGCAGGCCCTCCGGCCACGGCACCGAGTTGCGCACCAGACCGGGCACCGCCTCGATCGCCGACCGCGTCTCGGCGATCCGGTTCTCCGGGATCTCCACGTTCAGCTCGGACACCAGGATCTCGCCGGTGGCGGAGTCCTCCAGCCGGTCCAGCAGCTGCCGCAGCACGCGGAACGAGCTCGGCACGATGCCGCTGGCGATGCCCGAGTGCAGGCCGCTCTCCAGCACCTGCACGGTGACCTCGATCGAGACCATGCCGCGCAGCGACGTGGTCAGCCACATCCGGTCGTAGTCGCCCGCGCCGGAGTCCAGGCACACCACCAGCGACACGTCGCCGAGCCGCTCGGACAGGTGCTCCAGGTAGGCGGGCAGGTCCGGGCTGCCGGACTCCTCGCCGGTCTCCAGCAGCACCACGCTGCGCGCGTGCGCGCCGCCGTGCGCGCGGACCGCCTCGATCGCGGTGATCGCCGCGTACCCGGCGTAGCCGTCGTCGGCCGCGCCGCGCCCGTACAGCCGGTCGTCGCGGACCACCGGCGTCCACGGGCCCAGGCCCTCGGACCAGCCCTCCATCGGCGGCTGCTTGTCGAGGTGCCCGTAGAGCAGCACGGTGCCCTCGGCAGCGCCTTCGGTGGCCGGGACGTCCACCAGCAGCAGCGGGGTGCGCTCGGGAAGCCGCACCACCTCGACGGTCGCGCCCTCGACACCGCGCTCGGCGATCCACCGGCGCACGTGCTCGACGGCGGCGTCGAGGTGCCCGGACTCGACCCAGCCGGCGTCGAAGGCGGGGGAGACTGCTGGGATCTCCACCAGCTCCGAGAGGCTCGGCAGGACGGATTCGTCCCACACCCGATCAACGGTCTTCGCTACGGCAATACGATCCACGTCGCGATCCTATGCCCGCGACCAGCACTGGTGGGGAGAGCTCAGCTCCCGCCGCCCATCGCGGCCGAGCTCGCCGCGACGGTGCTGGCGGTGATCGCCGCGGTCGCCGCCGCGATCACCGCGGCGACCGCCTTGCCGAGCTCCTCGCCCTTGCTGATCTCCTTCAGCCGCTTGCGCTCGGCGCGCTCGAAGCCGAAGTGCCGGACCAGGCCGGTCGCGTGCACCAGGGCCGCGAGCAGCGCCGACCGGTTGTCCAGCTCGCGCTCGGCGCGGGCGATCGAGCGCAGCTCGTCGATCAGCGCGGTGCGCGTCGCCTGGTCCGGGAAGTACTTGTCGTAGGGGATGAGCAGCGCCGTGCGCTGCTCGTGCCGCATCAGACCTCGCTCGACCAGGGCGGCGCAGTGCTGCTTGCGCACCTTGCGCCGGTGCTGGATGAAGCTCGTGGCCGCCACCGGCTTGGCCTTCGGGCCGCCCTTCTGCTGCAGGTAGGCGATGCACTCGTCGGCCCAGCCGAGGCCGGTGGGGCTCGGATCGTCCACCTGGACCTTCTTGCCGGTGAACGAAACGCGGTTCCGCAGCACGAGCTCGCCGAGTTCGGCCGCGCCCGCGTGGTCCGACGCCGCGTAGTAGGAGCCGTTCTCCCGCTGCAGCATGAGGACGAACTCTTCCGGCAGGGTGAGCGAGGTCATGGCCCACAGTCTGGCAGCGATCACCGCCTCGCGGCCGCGATCTGCCCGAATCCCCGGGTCAGCCGCCTGCCATGGCGATCGCGGTGGGCATCGTCGCCATGGCCCGCAGCATCGCCGCGACCGGCGCGGGCACGGCGTCGCCGAGGTCTTCGCGGTCGGCGATCGCCTTCAGCCGGGTGCGCTGCTCGCGGTCGAAGTCCAGCGCGTGCTCAAGGCCGCTGCGGTGCACCAGCGCGCCCAGCAGCGCCAGGCGTCCGTCGGGCGGGAGTTCGCCGCGCGCCATCCCGTGCAGCTCCGCCAGCAGCGCGGTCCGGATCGAGCGGTCCGGGTGGTAGCGGTCGTCGGGCAGCAGGCCGAGGAACTTGCGCCGCTCCACCCGCAGCACCCCGCGATCGACCAGCACCGCTCGGTGCGCGAAGAACGCGTTGGAGCGCAGCTGGAGCCACCAGCTCAACTCGACCGGGTGGTTCTCGCGCCCGGCGACCTGCTGGAACTGCGTCAGCAGCTGGTCCATCCACGGATGGCCGCTGGATGCGGCGTCGAGCAGCTGGACCGCGGTGCTCTGCGGCACCATCCGGCCGCGCAGCACCAGCTCACCGATCTCGGCCGCCGCGGTGCCGGTGTTCAAGTTCGCGCCGGCGACGTGCGATCCGCTGGGCTTGTGCAGCAGCAGCGCGAACTCGTCCGGCAGCGTCAGCAGGTTCGCGTACTCGCCCACCTGTCCAGTTTGTCGCAATCCTGCCGGGTCAGCGCTCTGCCGAGGCTGCTGATGATGCGGGCGAGGTCGTTCAGGTCGCTGGTCGTCGGCGAGTTCCGCCGCTGCCCTTCGGAATCCCCCATGGCGCCGACCCTTCCTCGACGGGAGCAGGTGGCGCTCAATGTAACAAAACGGACAAAGAACGAGAAGGGTTCGCGCAATATCGGTACTGCGATGGTCCAGAAAGCGTTAGTCGGACCTCCATTACTTCGATGACCTGCGATTTTGCCCTGATCGACGGCGAACTACGGTGATCCGGCGGGAGCAGGCAGGCCGCACCGCGGCAGGCCCGGCCCCCTGTGGCAGGGCTCACGATGAGGGCCGGTTTCGTGCCAGGATGGCGGGGAGCGATCCAACTGCCCAGGCCGTGCAACCAGGCGACCCACCAGGTCGTCGGCGGTCACGACCAGGGCTGTCGGCCACGGCGCCACAAGCGGCGTGGTCGGCGCGAGACGAGGAGATCACGCATGTCCCCCGAGCAATGGACGCGACCGGAAACCGACGGCACCACCGGCCCCCCTGCCGCTATCGCAGCGAAACCCACACGGGAGCAGGTGATCGCCGGTTTGCGCGCCACGAGCGAAGGCGGAGCTGACTTGGTTCAGCTCCTCACCCCAGAAGGTCAGCGGGTCGAGCACCCGGACTTCGACCTGGACATCTCCACCGCGCAGCTGCGCGACCTGTACCGGGACATGGTGCTGGTCCGCCGCGCCGACCGCGAGGGCAACGCGCTGCAGCGGCAGGGCCAGCTGGGCATCTGGGTCCCGCTGCTCGGTCAGGAGGCCGCCCAGATCGGGGCCGGCCGCGCGCTGCAGCCGCAGGACATGGCCTTCCCCAGCTACCGCGAGCACGGCGTCGCCTGGTGCCGCGGCATCGACCCGACCGAGATCCTGGGCATCTTCCGCGGCACCGACCACGGCAGCTGGGACCCGATCGACAAGCGGTTCCACCTCTACACGATCGTCATCGGCAACCAGTGCCTGAACGCCACCGGTTACGCGATGGGCCAGCGCTTCGAGGGCAAGGTCGGCGACCAGGGCGGCGAGGCCACCATGGTCTTCTTCGGCGACGGCGCCACCAGCCAGGGCGACGTGCACGAGGCGATGGCGTGGTCGGCGGTCTACGACGCCCCGGTGGTGTTCTTCTGCCAGAACAACCAGTGGGCCATCTCCGAGCCGGTCGAGCGGCAGACCCGCGTCCCGCTGTACCAGCGCGCCAGCGGCTACGGCTTCCCCGGCATCCGGGTGGACGGCAACGACGTGCTCGCCAGCCTGGCGGTCAGCCGGTGGGCGCTGGAGGAGTGCCGCCACGGCAACGGCCCGGTGCTGATCGAGGCGTTCACCTACCGCATGGACGCGCACACCACCTCCGACGACCCGACCCGCTACCGGCTCGCCGACGAGCACGAGGCGTGGAAGCTCAAGGACCCGATCGAGCGGCTGCGGGTGCACCTGGTCCGCGACCAGGGCGTCGAGCAGGACTTCTTCGACGGCGTCGACGCCGAGGCCGACGAGCTCGCCGCGCGCTTCCGCGACTTCTGCTTCAACATCCCCGAACCACCACCGGAGCGGATGTTCTCCGAGGTCTACGCCGAGGAGACCCCACAGCTGGCCGCCCAGCGCGAGTCCTACCTGCAGTACCTGGCCGGATTCGCCGACGAAGCGATGGCAGGAGGTGTGCGCTGATGGCCGCGCCCGCATTGGAACGCCCGACCGCGACGGCAGGCACCCAGACCGTCACCATCGCCAAGGCGCTGAACATGGGCCTGCGCTCCGCGCTGGAGCGCGACCCGAAGGTGCTCGTGATGGGCGAGGACGTGGGCAAGCTCGGTGGCGTCTTCCGGATCACCGACGGCCTGCAGAAGGACTTCGGCGAGCACCGCGTGCTGGACACCCCGCTGGCCGAGTCCGGGATCATCGGCACCGCCGTCGGCCTGGCCATCCGCGGCTTCCGCCCGGTGTGCGAGATCCAGTTCGACGGGTTCATCTTCCCCGGCTTCGACCAGATCGTCTCCCAGCTGGCCAAGCTGCACTACCGCAGCCAGGGCAAGGTCAAGGTGCCGGTCGTGGTGCGGGTTCCCTTCGGCGGCGGCATCGGCGCCGTCGAGCACCACTCGGAATCGCCGGAGTCGCTGTTCGCGCACGTCGGCGGGCTGAAGGTGGTCTCCTGCGCCAACCCGGTGGACGCCTACTGGATGCTGCAGCAGGCCATCGAGTGCGACGACCCGGTGCTGTTCTTCGAGCCGAAGCGCCGCTACTACGAGAAGGCCGAGCTCGACCCGACCGCGTCGCCCGCGCCGCTGTTCGCCTCGCAGGTGGTGCGGCCGGGTTCCGCGGTCACGGTGGCCACCTACGGCCCGATGGTGCGCACCTGCCTGGACGCGGCGAGCGCCGCCGCCGAGGACGGCACCGAGCTGGAGGTCGTCGACCTGCGCACGCTGTCCCCGCTGGACCTGGAGCCGGTGTTCGAGTCGGTGCGCCGCACCGGTCGGCTGGTGCTGGCCAGCGAAGCTCCCGCGGAATCGTCGATCACCTCGGAGATCGCCGCCCGAGTGCAGCAGGAGTGCTTCTACTCGCTGGAAGCACCCGTCCTCCGGGTGACCGGGTTCGACACCCCGTACCCGCCGAGCAAGCTGGAGGAGGGCTACTTGCCCGACCTGGACCGGGTGCTGGATGCAGTAGACCGCTCGCTGGCGTACTGAGACTTTCGGAGGGACTCGCTTTGCGCAGGTGGTCCCGCAGCGGAACCTCGCAGCGCCGCCTGGACCGCGGGAGCCCGTAGCCGATGCACGGCGAACGGGCTTTCCTCGCCAGGCGACGTCTGAGAACCGCCGGTGGTCGACCTGCGAAGGTGGGCTAAGCGGCTGCGCCGCTTCTAAGACTCAAGGAGTCGTTTAGATGGCCATCAAGCAATTCCCGCTGCCCGACGTCGGTGAGGGGCTGACCGAGGCGGAGATCCTCGGCTGGCGCGTCAAGCCCGGCGACGCGGTCACGGTCAACCAGGTGATCGTGGAGATCGAGACCGCGAAGGCCTCGGTGGAGCTGCCCTGCCCGTGGGCGGGAACGGTCCGCGAGCTGCTCGCCGACCCGGGGGCGACCGTGGAGGTGGGCGCGCCGATCATCGCGATCGACATGGGCGGTGCCGAACCGGCGGACAACGGCGGCAAGACCGACGAGGAGTCCAACGGACGCGTCGCCAACCTGGTCGGATACGGCCCGCGCGCGACGAGCACCAAGCGCCGGCCCCGCAAGGGCCGGCCCGCGGCGGCGGTCGTCGAGGCCCCGCCCGCTCCGCAGGCCGAGCCGGTGGTGCGGGCCGAGCCGGTGGTGCAGGCGGGCGGGTACGTCCCGCTGGCCAAGCCGCCGGTGCGCAAGCTGGCCAAGGACCTCGGCGTCGACCTGACGAACCTGGCGGGCACCGGTACCGGCGGCGTGATCACCCGCGAGGACGTGCAGTCCGCGGCGGGCGCTCCGCCCGCCGCGCCGACCGCCGCACCCGGTGCGCGCGAGCGGCGGGTGCCGATCAAGGGCGTGCGCAAGGCGACCGCGCAGGCGATGGTGACCAGCGCGTTCACCGCCCCGCACGTCACCGAGTTCCTGACGGTCGACGTCACGCCGATGATGGAGCTGCGCGAGCAGCTCAAGTCGCACCCGGAGTTCCGCGACGTCAAGATCACCCCGCTGGCCTTCGCGGCGAAGGCGGTCTGCCTGGCGGTGCGCCGGACGCCCGACGTCAACGCCACCTGGGACGAAGCGGCCGGCGAGATCGTCTACAAGGACTACGTCCACCTCGGCATCGCGGCGGCCACGCCGCGCGGCCTGGTGGTGCCGAAGGTCCGCGACGCCGACCAGCAGTCGCTGAAGGAGCTGGCGCAGTCGCTGGAGCAGCTGACCAGCACCGCGCGGGAGGGCAGGACGGCTCCGGCGGACATGCTGGGCGGCACCTTCACGATCACCAACGTGGGCGTCTTCGGCGTCGACACCGGAACGCCGATCCTCAACCCGGGGGAGTCGGCGATCCTCGCCCTCGGCGCGATCCGCGACATGCCGTGGGTGGTCGACGGCCAGGTGGTGCCCCGGAAGGTCTGCCAGCTGGCGCTCAGCTTCGACCACCGCGTGGTCGACGGCCAGCAGGGCTCCCAGTTCCTCGCGGACGTGGGCGCCCTCCTCGCCAACCCGGCGATGGCCATCACGTACTGATCCGCCTTCCCACCGCTGTCTCGGCGGTGGGTGCTGGTTCCGCAGGTCATGGCCCGTAAGTGCTTTGGGGCGCTATGGCACCCCAAAGCACTCACGGCACCTGCCAGCGGAAACGCCCTGGTTCCGAGGTCTCGTCAGGCGCGCTTGTACACCCGGACGCCCTCGGTCGGCGTCCAGCGGGTGATGACCAGGTGGGTCTGGTCCTCGGCGACGCCCGTCGTGGTGACCTCGGTGAGGTCCAGGCGGAACAGGTGCGAGTCCGGGGACGGGGGCTTGACCTCCTCGACCCAGGCGCGGTGCTCATCGCCGGTGACCTCCACGGCCCGGCCGGCCACCTTCGCGTCGACCCCGCCCACCATGTCCTCCGGCGCGCCGGTATTGGCGTGCAGCGCGAACCGGGCGTCGCGCTGCAGGTCCACGGCCTTGCGCGATCTCGGCATCGACCCGAACACCAGGTCGGGGCCGCGCCAGGCGACCTCCGTCCCGCTCACCCGAGGCGAACCGTCGCGCCGCAGCGTCGCCAGCACGTGGTGCTGGAACGCCTCCAGCCGTGCCCGCACCTGGGCGGCCAGCTCCGGGGCCTGCTCTGCGAATTCCTGCCACGTCGACATGCGCGACATGGTGGCACCGGCCTCCGACAGCCACCGGCCCGAAAGCGCCGAACAGCCCTGCCCGCCTCGTCGGAAGGAGGCGGGCAGAGCTGTTCGCGCAGGTCTGCGGGCCGAGCCGGTCAGCGGGCTCGGCGGATTTCAGTCGCCCTTGCGGCGGCGGCCACCGCGGCGGGAGCCGGACTTGCCGCCCGAGGCCGCGGCGACCGGCTCGGCCGCTTCCTCGGCCTGCTCGCGCTCGGCGTTCGCGTCGTACTCGCGGAGGAAGTCGAAGGCGTGCTCGTCGAAGTCGTGCACGTCGATCTCCGGCAGCGCGCCGAGTTCTTCGTTCAGTTCCCGGAAGATGGGTGTCTCCAGGTCAGGGGTGGTCTTCTTCACCGCTTCGCCCTCCCGTTCACTCTCGAAGCTGTGGCCGGGCCGCCGCCAGCTCTCGCTGCTCGTCGCCCCGTTCCGAGCCCTCCCCGCGGAGCTCGTGGGGTGCAGCCCGGTACCACTTCCGGCACCGCGCTGCGCCGTTGTGACGCCCACCGTCCCCGTTGGTGATGCGGTCAGCGCCGACATTCATCCATTCGGACTAGCGTCATGGTGCACCTGCCCAGTAGTGCCCGGGGCAAGGGCCCACGAAATCGTGCCTCGCAACACTCCAACCCGCGCACACTTTGTGCAATTCCGCACCGTGTCGAGCACCACTCCAACGGGTGGGGCGCGGTCCGGTCGTCGCCCGATCGTCCGGTTCGGCCGGGTTTTCCGGCGCGGACGCCACGCGCGGCCACCGGAAGTGCCAGCCGCAGGGCGATCGAGCGGCCGTCAATCCCGCCTCATCGGCTGGTCCTCCGGCGCGCGCCGACACGGTCGGACACGTTCTGCCCGGCGGCCGGGCGCCCGAGCGCGGGTAACCCGCTCGACCGGACCAATCGCCCGGCGGCGGGCGGGTGCCGGTGTTGACCCTCGAAGGGCCGGGGCACCGCGTCCCGGCATCCCCCGAAGGGAGACGGTGATCATGGGCAACCGCGTCAAGAAGGCAGTCGTCGCTTCCGGCTTCGGACTCGGCATGCTGCTGGCCACGGCCGCACCCGCGTTCGCGGATTCGTGGGGCGTCACCGCGTCCGACTGCGAGTGGGCCGGCGGCGAGGTCGTCTACGACGAGTACGGCAGCCTCGCGTGCTTCGGCGGCTGGTACGACGGCGAGCACGTCTACGACGACGAGTACGCGTACGACGGTGAGCACTTGATCGACTGGAGCTGACCCGAGGACAGCCGCGGGCCGCAACCCCTCCCACGGCCTGCGGCGCCCTGGCACCGAGCGGCCCCGACCACCGGTCGGGGCCGCTCGCGTCATCGCAGCTGGCCCAGGGATCTGGCTGTGGTCCCCGGGATGACCTGCAGCTTCTGCTTCGATTCACCGCACCGGCAGAGTGCCGCGTCGATCGTCGTCCGCGCTCGGGCCGGGCTGGAGGCGATTGACCGGTTCGCGATGATCGGTCAATCGCCGCCGAGTCGGCCGCCGCAGCTCCAGGAGGACCAGAGATGACCAGCCATGACGACGGTGAAGCCCGGGACCCCTTCGGCACCTTGCGCCGCGCGTTGTGGATCGGCGGCGGTCAGTGGGCGGGCAAGTCGACCGTCGCCCGGCTGCTGGCCGTGAACCACGGCGTCACCGCCTACCACTACGACTACCACGATGCCCGCGGTCACAACGACCGCCGGATCGCCCGCCGCGTCGCGCTCGGTGAGCCCGCCACCGAGCCCGACGCGGACGCGGTATGGGTCCGCACCACCCCCGAAGAGATGGCCGCCCAGACCCTGGCGGGCTTCCCGGAGCGGTTCCAGTGGGCGCTCGACGACCTCCGCGCACTCGTGTCCGGCCGCCCGATCATCGCCGAGGGCTGGGGTCTGCGGCCCGAACTCGTCGCACCGATCATCGACTCACCGCGCCGGATGGTCGTCATGGTGCCCGCCCCCGAGTTCCGCGACCGGCAGGCCCGCGAGCTGCCCCGGGCCGCTTCGCTCGGGCACCGCGTCAGCGACCCGGCCCGGGCGCAGGCCAACCGGCTGGCCCGGGACCGGCTAGTCGCCGATGACGCCGTCCGCGCCGCCCACCGGCTCGGGATCCGCGTGATCGAAGTCGACGGTTCCCGCGATGCCGCTGGGATCGCCGAGATCGTCGCCGACCACTTCAGCCCCTACCTCGACGCGTGATCGCCGCGGGCCTTCGGCGGCGCCGTTCTCGAACGCGGCGCGTCAGGCGATGTGCTTGCCGGAGATGGCTCGGGCGATCACCAGCTGCTGGATCTGCTCGGTGCCCTCGAAGATGTCGTAGATCTTGGCGTCGCGGTGCATCCGCTCCACCGGGAACTCGCGGGTGTAGCCGTTGCCACCGAGGATCTGGATCGCGCGCTCCGTCGCCCAGGTCGCCACGCGGCCCGCCTTGAGCTTGGACATCGAGCCCTCGCCCGCGGTGAAGCCGCCGTTGCGGCCCAGCCACGCCGCGCGCCACACCAGCAGGCGGGCCGCGTCGATCTCCATCCGCATGTCGGCCAGGGTGAAGGCGATCGACTGGTTCTCGATGATCGGGCGGCCGAAGGTCTCGCGCTGCTGCGCGTACTCCAGCGCCGTCTCGTAGGCCGCCCGCGCGATGCCGATGGCCTGCGCGCCGACCGTCGGGCGGGAGAGCTCGAAGGTCTTCATCGCCGCCTGCGCGCCGCCCTTGGTGCCTTCGCGGGCGCGGGCCAGCCGCTCGTCCAGCTTCTCCTTGCCGCCCAGCAGGCAGCGGCCCGGAACGCGCACGTCGTCGAGGAACACGTCGGCGGTGTGCGAGGCGCGCAGCCCGTGCTTCTTGATCTTGCTCGGGGATTCCAGGCCCTTGGTGCCCGGCGGGACCACGAACGCGGCCTGGCCGCGGGAGCCCAGCTCCGGGTCCACGACCGCCTGGACGACGTGCACGTTGGCGATGCCGCCGTTGGTCGCCCACGCCTTCTGGCCGTTGAGCACCCACTCGTCGGTGGCCTCGTCGTAGACCGCGCGGGTGCGCATCGCCGCGACGTCGGAACCGGCGCCCGGCTCCGACGAGCAGAACGCCGCGACCTTCGGGTCGTCGGCGTCGCCGTAGCACTGCGGCACCCACTCGGCGAGCTGGTCAGGGGTGCCCACGGCGAAGATCCCGGCCACCGCGAGGGTGGTGCCGAAGATCGCCATGCCGATGCCGCCGTCGCCCCAGAACAGCTCCTCGTTGGCGATGGGCAGCGACAGCCCCGTGTCGTCGGCCCAGAACGTGGCCAGGCTCTCGAAGCCGTAGAGCCCGACCTTGGCCGCTTCCTGGATGATCGGCCAGGGCGTCTCCTCGCGCTCGTCCCACTCGCGCGCGGCCGGGCGGATGGTCTGCTCGGCGAAGCCGTGCACCCAGTCCCGCAGCTCCTGCTGCTCCTCGCTCAGCTCCAGGGAAAAAGTCATCGTCTTCCGTTTCTCTGCGAAGTCGTCCCGATCCAGCCGCACCGCGCCAGTGCAGATGTCGATCATGGCTTGCGCCGCTCCGAGCGACACCGCCGCTCGGAGCACTCCCGCCGAGCGGCGGCTCAGGCCTTGGGGATCTGGAAGAGCTTGGTCAGCCCGGCGGCGAAACCGAGGTCGCCGGCGACCTTGAGCTTGCCCTTCATGAACAGCATCGGGGCGGAAGCGTTGCCGGAGGCCAGCTTCAGGAATTCGGCGGGCGTGACCGTGATGGTCACCCGCGGCTCGTGCTGCGGGTCCTTGCTGACCTCGCACTTGCCGTCGGCCAGCACGCACTCGTAGCGCAGCAGGTCCTCGTCGGTGCCGATCCGCCAGCGCACCACGGCCTCGGTCTTGCCCGCCTTGTCGGACTTGTAGTGCTCGCCCATCCGCCGGAACACCTCGTCGAGGATGCGCTCGCGCAGTTCCGGCCGGGCCATCACGGCTTCGACCTGATCGTCCGAGGCGCGCGAGATCAGCCGCGCGAACTGCTCCGGGCGCAGCGCGCTGAGGTCCACCTCGGTGCCGCTGTCCGCGATCTCGGAGGCGGCTTCCAGCAGCATGACGAACTCGTCCTTGCCGATCTTCTTCGGATCGACCTCGCCGAGCGCGGCGATCGGATCGGTCTCGGGCATATGTCGCCACCTCTCAGGGCCTGTTGGCGGTTGCGTTGCTCGGGCGATCGCCTGCCGGGACCTGCTTGCTCCCCGGGCCTGCGGCCGCTCCTCCTGCTGTATGAACGAATACACGGTGGAGGGGTCGTGCTGGCCGGAAACCACTCAGAACCCGCGGGTGGTCGCCCTGCGTAGGTGGCTCGAGCGGCTGGCGCCGCTGACCCGGGAGCGGGCGGCTTCGCCGACGGTGCTCCCGCGCTTACCTACTCGCGAGTAAGACTACGTTCGAGTAGGTTCGAAGGCAAGCGACCTGCGGCGACCTGTTTTGATCTAGCCTGACCGGGAGCAGATCAGCGTGCGAGGTGAAATGGTTCAGGACAACGGCCGCCCCCGGTCGCGGCGCCTGCCGCGGGAGGTCCGCGAGCGGCAGATCCTGGACGCCGCCGTCGAGGTGTTCGCCGCGCACGGCTTCCACGCCGCGTCGATGGACGAGATCTCCGAGGTCGCGGGCATCTCCAAGCCGATGCTCTACGCCTACCTCGGGGCCAAGGACGAGCTGTTCGTCGCCTGCATCCGGCGCGAGGCCGCGCGGCTGATCGAGGCGATCGGCACCGCGGTGGAAGCCGGGCTCAGCCCGGCCGAGCAGCTGTGGCGCGGTCTGCGGGTGTTCTTCGAGTACGTGCAGGCAAACCAGGCGGGCTGGACGGTCCTGCACCGGCAGGCCAACGTGCAGGGCGAACCGTTCGTCAGCGAGCTCTCCGAGTGGCGGGAGCGGGCGACCAGCCTGATCTCGGCGCTGCTGGCGCGCGCGACCGAGGGTTCGGTGCAGCCGATGCAGGCGGAGCAGACCGAGCCGTTCGCGGCGGCGCTGGTCGGCGCGGGCGAAGCGCTGGTGGAGTGGTGGTTCGAGCACCCGGAGCACGCGGCCGACGGCATGGCGATGCGCCTGATGAACATGGTCTGGATGGGCTTCGGCGACCTCGTGGAAGGCCGCTCCTGGACACCGGACTCCTGACCGGGCGCAATTTCAATGGAAATCGCACGTCTGATTTCAATGGAAATCGCACGGAGACGGCGTGTCGCACTCCGACACGCCGACGCCTGTGGGCAACTTCCGCAATTTCAATGGAAATCAGAGGTCTGATTTCCATTGAAATTGCGTGTCCGTCACCTGGTTCGGCGAGCCGTCCGTCGGTGTTGGTGGGTCGTGCGCCGGACGCGCCGATGGCGTGTCGGGTCAGCGGACGGTGCCGAGGAGGTGCGGTTTGCCTGAGCGGGCGCGGAGTTCGAAGTCCCAGCCGGTTTCCGCGGGGTGCGCCGCGAAGTCCGCGGTGGCGGGCAGCAGGAGCGGCTTGCGGAACTCGACGTCCACCGCGCACTGGTCCGGCAGGCGTTCGGCGATGGCCGCCAGGCAGCGGGCCTTCGACCACATGCCGTGGGCGATCGCGCGGCGGAAGCCGAATGCCTTGGCCGGCAGGGCGTGCAGGTGGATCGGGTTGCGGTCGCCCGACACCGCCGCGTACCGGCGGCCGATGTCGCCGGGAACCCGCCACTTCGCCGTCGGCGCCGCTGCGACGTCGGCCGGGCGCTCCGCCGCGGGCGCGGCGTCCGCGGGCTTCCCGCCGCGGCGCAGGTAGGTGCTGACCTCGCGCCACACCACTTCGCCCGCCACCTCGGTCTCGGTGATCACGTCGAACTGGCGGCCCTTCGGGTGCGGGCGCAGGTCCGCCAGCCGCACCCGCTGGGTCAGCTCGTCGGTCACCAGCAGCGGCCGCTGCTGGTGGATGCTGTTGGCCACGTGCACCAGTCCGACCAGCGGGAACGGGAATCCGGGATCGGTCATCAGGCGCACCGACAGGCCGAACGACAGCACGTGCGGGTAGGTGACCGGCAGCTCGTCGCGCAGCCCGAACCCGCACACCCGGTCGTACTCGGCGAGGTGGTCGCGGTCGATCGCGATGCCGCGCCGCACGTACTCGGTGTCCGGCAGCCGGTCGCCGCGCCGCGCGGGCCCGGTCGCGACGGCCTTCGCGTACAGCGCGACCAGCGAAGGCGAGTTGCTCACTTCAGGCATGGCATTCCCTCCGCTCAGGCGCCGAGCAGGCTCTGGCCGCAGACGCGCACGACGTTGCCGTTGACCCCGGCCGACGCGGGATTGGCGTACCAGGCGATGGTCTCGGCCACGTCCACCGGCAGGCCGCCCTGGGACATGCTGTTCATCCGGCGACCCGCCTCCCGCACGAACAGCGGGATCGCCGCCGTCATCCGGGTCTCGATGAACCCGGGCGCGACCGCGTTGATCGTGGCGCCGCGGCCCGCGGCGATCGGTGCGCTGGACTGCACGTGCCCGATCACCCCGGCCTTGGAGGCCGCGTAGTTGCCCTGCCCGACGTTGCCCGCGATGCCGCTCATCGAGGACACCCCGATGATCCGGCCGCCCGGCCGCAGCGGGGAGCCGTCCGCGAGCAGGACCTCGTTGATCCGCTCCTGCGAGGTCAGGTTCACCGCGAGCACCGAGTCCCACTGCTGCTCGGTCATCCGGCCGATCGTCTTGTCGCGGGTGATGCCGGCGTTGTGCACCACGACGTCGAGCCCGTCGTGGCGCTGCGCGAAGTGCTCGGCGATCCGCTGCGGCGCGTCGTCGGCGGTGATGTCCAGCTGCAGCGTGGAACCGCCGATGCGGTTGGCGACCGCGGCCAGTTCGCCGCCCTGCGCCGGGATGTCGAGGCAGACCACGTGCGCCCCGTCGCGGGCGAGGGTTTCCGCGATGGCCTCGCCGATCCCCCGCGATGCGCCGGTGACCAGCGCGACCTTGTCCCGCAGCGGTTTCTCCCAGTCCACCTCCGGCACCTCGGCCTGGCCGATGCGCACCACCTGGCCGGAGACGTAGGCGGACTTCGCGGAGAGCAGGAAGCGCAGCGTCGAGTCGACCGCGCCCTCAGCGCCTTCGGCGACGTAGACCAGCTGGGCGGTCGCGCCGCGCTTGAGCTCCTTGCCCGCAGTGCGGACGAAGCCTTCGAGGGCGCGCTGCGCGGTCGCCTCCCGCGGATCGTTCAGGGCTTCCGGCGGTGTGCCGAGCACGATCACCCGGCCGCAGCGGTCGATCTGCCGGATCGTCGGGCCGAAGAACTCGTGCAGCGCCCGCAGCCGTTCGCTGCTGCGGATGCCGGTCGCGTCGAAGACCAGCCCGGCGTAGCGCTCACCTTCCGCGGGTTCGTGGTGGACCTGGGCCTGGACGTCCTTGGCGACGGCGGCGACGGTTTCGCCGAGCCGGCCGTTCGGGGCGCCGCCGAGCAGCACCGGACCGGCGACCACCGGCTCGCCCGGCCGGTGGCGGCGCAGCGGTGTCGGCGCGGGCAGGCCGAGTCGCTTGACGACCTGCCGCCCGAGCGCGGACGAGGTGAACTGCTGGTATCGGTCGGCCATTGCCACTCCCACGGATGTCCGGTAGCTCGACGTCTGAGCCTGTAAGTGGTTGTTCTGCTTGGTCGCTCGGCGGAACCCGCCGGTGGTCGCCCTGCGTGCTCAACGCGGCTGCCGCCGCTCGCGAGACGCGGACGGCATCCGTCGACAGGTTCCTAACCTACCCGCGGGTAGGTTAGATTGACCAGGGAACATCGCAGCAACCAGGGAGTCAGGCCATGGCCACCGCTCGACGAGTCGCGATCATCGGCGGCAACCGGATCCCGTTCGCGCGGTCCGGCGGCCCTTACGCCCGCGCCGCCAACCAGGACATGCTGACCGCCGCGCTGGACGGACTGGTCGCGCGCTTCGGCCTGCAGGGCGAGCGGATCGGCGAGTTCGTGGCGGGCGCGGTGCTCAAGCACAGCCGCGACTTCAACCTCGCCCGCGAGACCGTGCTCGGCTCCAAGCTGGATCCCCGCACTCCCGCGCACGACGTGCAGATGGCCTGCGCGACCGGGCTGGAAGCCGTGGTCTCGGTGGCCAACAAGATCGCCCTCGGGCAGCTCGACGTCGGCATCGCCGGTGGCGTCGACTCGGCCAGCGACGCGCCGATCGCGGTCAACGACGACCTGCGTCGCGTCCTGCTGCGCGCCAACCACGCCAAGACCGCGGCCGGTCGGCTCAAAGCGCTGAGCGGCGTCCGCCCGCAGCACATCGTCCCGGAGATCCCGCGCAACGCCGAACCGCGCACCGGGCTGTCCATGGGCGAGCACGCCGCGAAGACCGCGCTGGCCTGGGAAATCAGCCGGGAAGCGCAGGACGAGCTGGCCGCGCGCAGCCACCAGCGGCTCGCCGCCGCCTACGAGCGCGGCTTCTTCGACGACCTGCTGACCTCCTACCAGGGCGTGGCCCGCGACCAGAACCTGCGCCCGGACAGCACCGCCGAGAAGCTCGCCAAGCTCAAGCCGGTGTTCGGCCGCGGCGAGGACGCGACCATGACGGCGGGCAACTCGACGCCACTGACCGACGGCGCGGCCACGGTCCTGCTGGCCAGCGAGGAGTGGGCGGCGCAGCGGCGGCTGCCGGTGCTGGCCTACCTCGGTGACGTGGTGTCGGCGTCGGTGGACCACGTCAGCGGCGACGAAGGGCTGCTGATGGCCCCGGCCTACGCGGTCCCGCAGCTGCTCGACCGCACCGGCCTGGGGTTGGGCGACTTCGACTTCTACGAGGTGCACGAGGCGTTCGCCTCGCAGGTGCTGGCGACGCTGAAGGCCTGGCAGGACCCGGAGTTCTGCAAGGACCGCCTCGGCCGCGCCGAACCGCTCGGCGAGATCGACCCGGCGAAGCTCAACGTGGTGGGCTCGTCCCTGGCGGCGGGGCACCCCTTCGCCGCGACGGGCGGCCGGATCGTGGCGACGCTGGCGAAGCTGCTGGCCGAGAAGGGCTCCGGCCGCGGCCTGATCTCCATCTGCGCGGCGGGCGGCCAGGGCATGACGGCCGTCCTCGAACGCCCCTGACCGCTCACCTGCGGGCTTCCACGAGCGTCCGCGTGGCGTGGGCGATGAACGCGCCGTCGCGCCGGATCTGCTCGTGGAGGTCGCGCAGGCGGTCGAGGTGCGCCTCGACGGTGAAGCCGGGGACCGTCCAGATCACCTTGCGCAGGAAGTAGACGACCGCGCCGATGTCGGCGAACTCCGCGCGCAGCCGCTCGCTGCGGATGTCCACCACCTCCAGGCCCGCGGCGCGGGCGTCCGCGGCCTCCAGTTCCGGGTGGCGCTTGCGGCGCGCTTCGGGCTGCGGGCCGAGGAAGTGCTCCACCAGCTCCCACATGGTGCCCGGGCCGACGTGCTGGGCGAAGTACGTCCCGCCCGGCTTCAGCACCCGGGCGATCTCCGACCACCACACGGTGGCCGGATGCCTGCTCGTCACCAGGTCGAAGGCCGCGTCGGCGAACGGCAGCGGCGGCTCGTCCGGGTCCGCGACGACGACCGCGCCCAGCGGGTGCAGCAGCTCTGTCGCCACCGCCACGTTCGGCGGCCAGGACTCGGTGGCCACCATGACCGGCGGGAAGCGCGGCACCCCGGCCAGCACTTCCCCGCCACCGGTCTGGACGTCCAGCGCCGCGGACGCCAGCGCCAAGCGCTGGCCGAGCAACCGCTGGTAGCCCCACGAAGGCCGCTGCTCGGTCGCCCGGCCGTCCAGCCAGGAGAAGTCCCAGCCCTCGACCGGAGCGGCCTCGGCCTCGGCCACCAACTCCTCGAACGAACGCGACATGCCCCCATCGTCCCGCCCAACGCCACCGAATTTCCGCTCGGGCGCTGCGGGCGTCTGAAGTTGGCCAGGGTCTGGGTGACGTCGCGCGGCTCGGGAGCGAGGCCCTGCGTCACCAGGCGGGTGCGGCTGCGCCGTAAGGGTGCGGGGACGGCCAGGTGAGGGCGCGGCCGTCGAGTCGGCCGGGTGGAGCGACGGCGGTGATGCCGCCTCCCGGCGAGGTCAGCCACGGCTCGACGTTCACCGGGGCCGCTGGGCGTTCGGTGCGGGGTCGGTCCAGGAGCCAGTGCGCGGTGCGGGCCAGCGAGAGCTCTCGCAGCCAGGTTCCGCCGTGCTCGGACTGGCGGCGGAGGCCGTCCAGGGCCGCTGCCGCGCAGAGGTATCCCGTGCCGTGGTCCAGGAGTTGGCAGGGCAGCGCGCCAGGTTCGTCCGAAGTGGACTCCGCGGTCGCGATCCCGGAGGCCGCCTGCACGATGCTGTCGAAACCGCGCCGGTCGCCCCACGGGCCCGAATTCCCCCACGCGGACAGGGAGACCACCACCAGGCCGGGGTGCCGCTCGGCCAGCGACTCGAAGTCCAGCCCGAACCGGTCGAGCGCACCCGGGCGGTAGCCGTGCACCAGCACGTCCGCCCCGTCGAGCAGTTCGTGCAGCTTCGCGAGGCCTTCCGGCGCGCGGGCGTCGAGCACCGCGCTGCGCTTGCCGAGCAGCGCGTCGTAGCTGCCCGGTCGTTCCGGTCGGTGCGGCGGGTCGATGCGCAGGACGTCCGCACCGAGCGCCGCGAGGAACCGGGTGCACACCGGACCGGCGATCACCCTGGTCAGGTCGAGCACCTGGAACCGGCCGCGCCGGGGCGACGCATCGCCGACCTGGCGAGTGCTCACGAGCGGCTGCGCGTCCACCGCCCGCCCCGGTGGTTCGGCGCGCCACTGCTCGGGGCCGCGCACCGCGGCGGCGATTCCGCCGGCTGCGACCACGCGGGCCTCCACCTCCCGCGCCGGCAGTTCCGCGATCACCGATCCCACCGCGGCGACGTCGTCGGACGTGCCGAGCGCGCGCTGCAGGGCTTCGCGATGCCACGGGTAGTTGCCGTGCGTCCGGACCCAGCCATCGGATGCCCGCCAGAACCGGGACATCGGCGCGAAGCCGTCCTGCGGCGGCTGGCCGTTCAGGCGGAGGTGGGCCTCGCTGCGCACCGCGGCGGCGACGTGCCCGGTGGCGAGCTCCGCCGGGCCTGCGGCCAGCAGCGCTGCTCCGATGCACGCGATAGCGGTGTCCTCGACCGGGAGCCTGGCCGACAGGTGCCCGAGTTCGCCGGTCACGACCAGCTCGTCCGCGCTGCGCTCGATGCCCAGCGCTTCCAGAGCTCCGGCGAGTGCCCGACGCCATTCCGCTGCCATGCCCAGATGTTCGGCGCACAGCCCGCGGCCCGCAGCAACCGACGGGGAAGATCACAGTGCGCGCATCGGAATCTCTAGCGGCCTGTACCTCCTCTGCTAGAAAGTCGGATACTCGGCGATCTGGTGATTTGTCGACTTCTCGCTAGATCTGCAGACCCGGCCCGGCTCCGCCGGGCGTGCTCACGAGTCGGGGCGCCCACGTCACCGCCCGGCGCTCCGTTGAGCAGGGAGTGCGCGGCGCTGCTGGTGGTGAGTCACAGCGCTGCGGTGGGGTGCGGCAGCGGCAGTCACGACCGCCTGGTTCCGCTGGAGGCCCGCCCCGGCGCGGCTGCGCGCCCGAGGCCGAGTCGCCGAGAGGCGTGGACGAGGGCTCGGGCCAGTCGAGCGGGCGGGGAATCCGGCTCCGGCGGGTGCACCGGCCGGATCCGTCCGTTGTGGATCGCGGTGAACTGCCACCCGCCCGCACCGCGGACGGCGACGATCGTGTTCCGGGTGAGGCGCCGCTTCGGCAGCTTGGTCCGCCAGGCGGTGAGCACGGAACCGGTGGCCTGGACGACCGCAACACCGTCCGAGACGTGCCGGATCGACTCGATCCGGCCGACCAGGGCGGAGTCGTAGAGCACGCCGCGGAAGAGCTTGTCGTGGGAGGCGATGACCGGTTCTCGCCCCTGCGCGCGGGTGCCGTCGTAGGAGATGTAGTCGCAGTCGGCCGTGAAGCACTCGCCGTAGGCGCGGGCATCACCGCCGGTCCAGGCGGTGCACATGCGCTCGAACAGCGCGGTGATCTGCTCGTCGTCGGTCATCGCTGCTGCTCCGGGTCCTGCTCGGGAGAAGCGGTCGCTCGGTGGCCGCCCGGCGAGAGCGCCTGTGCGCGCAGCAGCGCACCGCGCTGGTAGGCGAAGTCGGTCACGCGGGTGAGGAACTCGGAGATCGCGGTCAACTGGTGCGCGTCGAAGCCCTCGACCAGCGCGTCGGTGGCGACCGGCAGCGAGTCGAACACCGCCTGGACCTCGCGCACCGCCTTGGCCGTGGGGCGCAGCACCTGCTTGCGCCGGTCGTGCGGGTGGGGTTCGCGGGCCAGCAGCCCGGACCGCTCCAACCGCGCGACCACGCCGGTGGTCGCACCGGTGGTGAGCCCGGTGATCGCGGCGAGCTCGCTCGCGGTCATCGGGGCCCGTTCGTGCAGCAGGTCCAGGCACTTGAGGTCGGTCGGGCCGAGCCCCAGGCGTTCGGCCAGCGCGTGGTGGTAGAGCACGGTCGCGGTGCTGTACCTGCGGGACAGCGGGCCGGTGATCTCCGCGGCCAGTGCGGCGCGATCCGGGCGTTCTTCGGTGCCCATCGGCAACTCCCTTCTAAACTCGCTTAGTTGCTAAGCTAATTCGACGGCCGCGAGTGGTCAAGAACGGAGGTGCAACACGCCGATGGGGACTTCTCGCCGAATATCGGGACAGCGCTAGACGGCTGGATACAGTCCGAGAGCTATGGACCCGGTTCGCAATCCCTTCGCCCCCGGCGCCGGGCAGCGGCCGCCCGAACTCGCCGGACGGGCCCGCGAGCTCGACGCCTTCGAAGTCGTGCTCGAACGCGTCGCCCGAGGTCGGCCCGAGCGCAGCCTGGTGCTCACCGGCCTGCGCGGCGTGGGCAAGACGGTGCTGCTCGGTGAGCTGCGGTCGATGGCGCTGCGCCGGGGCTGGGGCGCGGGCAAGGTCGAGGCGCGACCGGAGGCCGGGCTGCGGCGGCCGCTGTCCGCTGCGCTGCACCGCGCGATCCGCGACCTGGCCGTGCGCCACCGCGCGCCGGACCGCGTCGAGCAGGTCCTGGCCGTGCTCAAGGCCTTCGCGCTCAAGACCAATCCCGACGGCGCCAAGCTCCGCGACCGGTGGCAGCCGGGCATCGACGTGCCCGCCGCGCAGGGCCGCGCCGACTCCGGCGACATCGAGATCGACCTGGTCGAGCTGTTCACCGAGGTCGCCGAGCTGGCCGCCGACGTCGGTTCCGGGATCGCGCTGCTGATCGACGAGATGCAGGACGTGCCGACCGAGGACGTCTCCGCATTGTGCGCGGCCTGCCACGAGCTGTCCCAGTCAGGTGCGCCGCTGGTGGTGGTCGGTGCCGGCCTGCCGCACCTGCCCGTGGTGCTGTCGGCGAGCAAGTCCTACTCCGAGCGGTTGTTCCGGTACGTGCGGATCGACCGGCTGGACCGCTCGGACGCCGACCGCGCGGTGCTCGCGCCCATCGAGCGCGAGGAAGCCGAGATCACCCCGGAGGCCCTGGACGCGCTGTTCGACATCTCCGGCGGCTACCCGTACTTCGTGCAGTCGTACGGGAAGGCGACCTGGGACGCGGCGGTGCGCAGCGAGATCGGCGCGGAGGACGTGCGGCTGGCCGCGCCGGAGGCCGAGTCGGAGCTGGCCGTCGGGTTCTTCGGCTCCCGCTACGAGCGGGCCACCCCGGCCGAGCGGGAGTACCTGCGGGCGATGGCGGAGCTGGTGGAGGGCCGCGACGAACCGGCCCCGACCGCTTCCATCGCGCAGTACCTGGAGCGCCGCCCGTCCTCGCTGTCCCCGGCGCGGGACAGCCTGATCAAGAAGGGCCTAGTCTACTCCGGCGAGCGCGGCCTGATCGCCTTCACCGTGCCGCACTTCGGCCGCTACCTGCTCACGCAGGACTGAAGAACCGGTTGGCGGCGGGCCGGAACATCGCGATCACCGCGCCGACCACGGCGAGCACGTGCGCGCTGCGCACGACGAGGAAGACCCAGTCGGCAGGCCCGGCGGGCAGCTCCATCCCGCCGACCAGCGCGGGCCCGACCATGCTCAGCAGGCCGACGCCGCCCAGCAGCACGGCCAGCGTGGTGCGGGCCCAGTTCCGGCCGTGGCGCAGCTGGAGGACCAGCGCCACCAGCGCGGCGTAGACGAGCATCCGGACCGCGCCCGCCGGCAGCAGGTCTTGCGGCGAGGACAGGACGTTGAGCAGCGTTTCCAGGACGCCGGCGCCGATCGCGATCAGCCAGAGCAGGATCGGGGTCCGCACCGCTTCGGGGGCCTTCGGCATGATCCACCTTCCAGAGCGATCCTCGAAGTGTGGACGCGTGATAGCCGCAGGTCATCGGGGGAAAGCCTGGACATCGCCCCTAGGTGATCGGGTTCTATAAGCAAATCTAGTGATCTGGCTATACATCCGGATACAGGGCGATCGGGCCCGCCCGCGGAGCGACTTCAGGGTGACGTGGAACACATGTTTGTAAGGGTGTAACGAGCGGGCGGTGGGTGTCGATATGCATCATGACCCCGCGGTGCTGTCGGACCCCCGACCTGGCAGCATCGCGGGGCTTTCCAACTCCGGCACTTCTGCCGCCATCCAGTTCACGTCCGCCGCACCCGGCACCGTTCCCGGGCATCGCTGCGCGAAGGGAGTCGAAAATGGAAATCGTGATCGTCCTGCTCGGCGCTCTCGTGCCGGCCCTGGCGGCCGCCCCGTACTACGTCCGGGACCGCAACCGGCGGTGATGTCGGTGGTCCCGGGCAGGGTGCCCGGCATGATCGCCTTCACGTTGACCGACATCGAGCGCGCCATCCGCTCGTCCTGGGGCGCGGACACCTGCGCCCCCGAAGACCTGCCCAAGTGGCACGAGGGGAACCCGGCGCGCGGCCAGTGCGGGACCACCGCGCTGGTGATCAACGACCTGCTGGGCGGCGACCTCGTCCGCGGCGAGGTGCACGTCGACGGCCGTCGCGTCGACTACCACTGGTGGAACCGCTTCCCGGGCGGCCTCGAGCTCGACCTGACCCGGGAGCAGTTCGATCCGGAAGAAGTCGTCACCGGCGCCGTCGTGATCGAGCGCCCGGCCGAGATCAACCGACTCCGCGAGGAGTACGAACGCTTGCGCACCAGGACCTTCGCGGCCCTGGAAGCTTGACGCGAGCCACCGGCGCGCAGCCGGAGGTTGCGGAATCGCGACGGTGAGCGGGTGATTCTTGTTCGGCGCCGGTGCGCATACCTACTCTCCTCGCGTGACAGCGCAGCAGGACGACCGGCCGAAGGGCCCCCGCAACGGTGGCCTTCGCATCGGTGCTCGGCATCGTGGTGCCGAGCCTCTCGGGGCTGCTGACGGTCATCAGCTACGTGGCCTTCGCGCTGGAGATCATCAGGTATCTCGACGACGCGGTGGGCCCGCTGCTGTTCAACACGGCCAACACGCTGGGCACCCTCGTGCTGGTCGGGCTGTGGGTGTTCTTCTCGCTCCGGATGCGCGCGGGCCGCAGCCGGGCCCGTACCACTCTCGCGGTCGTCGCCGGAATCTGGCTTCTCTACGCCCTTTTCGGCCTCTTCGTGACGCTCAGCACGGCCGACTACCAGCTGTCCGTGATCTTCAACCAGGCAGGCACGGCCACGGTCCTCGTCGAACTGCTGATGGTGGTCCTCGCAATGCCCCTGTTCCTGGCCCTGATCTTCCTCACCCCGTCCAACCAGTACTTCAAGGCCAACCAGCAACCGACGACCTGATCGCCTCGTTCTGCCCCGGCGGTCCCGTGCGCGACTCGACAATGAACGCATGATCGAGCACACCGCGACCGAGCGCCGGGTCCTGTCGGCGGTGCGGGATCGAGCGCGCGTCGAGGTGGATTTCGACGGTGAGCAGCGGCTTCGCGGTGCGGTACTGGCCGATGCGCTGGCCGGGACGAAGGCGCTGCGTTCGGTCCGGATCACCGGGGCTCGCATCGATGGCCGGGTGGACCTGGCCGCGGCGCGACTGGACTTCCCCGTCGAGTTCCGCGACTGCCACTTCGGCGATGACGTGGTGCTGACCGAAGCGCAGGTGGTCTCGGTCCGGCTGCCCGGCTGCCGGATCCCCGCTCTCGAAGCCACGCAGCTCCACGCGACGGGTGACGTCGATCTGGACGGCGCCCGGTGCGGTCCGGTCGTCCTCGACGGAGCCCGGATCGGCGGGCGCTTGCGCTTCGAGAGAGCTCGGTTGACCGCCTCCGGAGAGCCCGCTCTGCGCGCGAGCCGGGTCCAGGTCGAGCAGGGGATCTTCGGCTACAAGTCCACAGTGGATGGCGGGCTGGTGCTGAACCACGCACGGGTCGGCGGGCCGGTGACCCTCAACGACTCCCGCCTGAGCGGACCGTCCTGGGCGCTCCGGGCGAACGACCTCGCCTGCACCGCTCACCTGGGCATGCAGGACGTCGTCGCGCGAGGGGCGGTCCACCTGCCGGGTGCGCGCATCGGCGGTTCGCTGGTCCTGCTGAACGCGGTGCTGCACAACCCCGGGGACTGGGCGCTGCTGCTCATCGACGCCGAAGCCGGTCTGGTCACGCTCCGCCCCGCCGCCGACTCCGCGGGCTCGATCAGCCTCCGCGACGCGCGGTTCAAGGGCATCACCGACGATCCGCCGAACTGGCCGGAGAACTGCCGCATCGAGTTGACCGGCCTGACCTACCAGCGCCTCACCCGGCGGAGCACCGACCTCGCGCCCTGCCCCATCGCCACCCGCCTGGAGTGGATGAAGCGCTGCTCCACCACTTCCGACCGGCGGGCGTTCTCGCCAGCGCCGTACGCCCAGCTGGCCACCGCACTGCGAGCCGATGGCATGGACCGCGAAGCACGCGAGGTGCAGCGCTTCAAAGAGCGCCACCGCCACCGGACCCTGGGGCCGCTCGGCCAGCTGTGGGGCGCTTTGCAGGACGTCACCTTCGGTTTCGGCTACCGCCCGGCGCTCGCCCTCGCCTGGGTCACCGCGCTGCTCTGCGCGGGAACCGCCCACTTCGCGCTCACCGGCCCGCTCCGCGCGATCAAGAAGGACGAGGCTCCGACCTGGGATCCGTTCCTGTTCAGCCTCGACCTCCTGGTCCCGCTGGTCGACCTCGGCCACGAGAAGGCCTGGGACCCCACGGGCTGGAACAAAGCCGTGGCACTGACCCTGATCGTCGGCGGCTGGATCCTGGTCACAGGTCGCAGGAGCAGCCAGAATCCTCAACCGCAACGCCCCCTGACCAGCCCGACCGGACACCTGCGCCCGGGGCCGCCGACCGCCACTGGGTCACGGTCGGGGAAGCAGCACCGCGATCTCGGCCATTCCGTCCAAGACCTCGGGCGCGGGACTGCCGCTCACCGGTGCGGCTTCGGCGCGTACGAACAGCGTGCCCTTCACGTCGGATTCGTAGTGCTCGCCGGTGAAAGTCACTCCCTGCGAAGCGAGGGCACTGTGCCCGAGCGCCGTGACGTCCCCGGTTCCGTCGCGGTAGTCGAGCCGGTCGAGCGCGCGGGCCTCACGCGCATTCGGCATCTGCACCCAGGCGACCGACACGACCGCCGTGTTGCCCTGCTCATCGGCGAGCGGGATCAACGTCCTGGTGAGGGAACGGCACCGATGACGGACGAAGAAGTCCTGCACCTGTCCGAAGGAGTGCGTCGCGCAGTCGGGTCGGTGCTCTGGGGCTCGGCCCCGGGTGACCCGCAGCCGCATCCGTTGCCACGCCTTGCCCGCCTGCCCGTTGCGCGCCGCCTGCTTGGCGTTGCTGATGCGGATCGTGACGCTTTCGCCGGCCACCGAGCTCATACCGCCGGTGGTAGTGGCACCACCAGTGGAAATAGCGGTCATCGCGAGTGCGGTCGCGCCAGCCGCCGCAACGACTCCGCCACGCCCCTTCTTGCCGTTGAGCGGACGTACTCGGCCTTGCTCGTCCGTGTAGAAGCCACCTGCCACTGTCTCTCCCCTCTGCTCCAGCAGGAGCCGATCTTCGTCAAGTGGGCCGGTGCTGACTGCGTTCAGCGCTTGGATCACCTGAAAAGGTCAATTGCGGAGCGGTGGCGATTCGGACGGATTCAGCCGCAGAAGTCGAGCAGGCGCGCGGGTTCTGCTCCGAGGTGCTCGGGATCGGGGGTCGTCTCGTGGAGCGGGACGGCAGTGGTTGAGCACCGGTGCCGAGAGCTTCGGAGCCTTCCCCTCGGCTTCTGGGTGTTCCAGAGCGAAGTGTCAGTTCTTCCGCTGTGCGCCGTCGGTGAGGTTCGCGAGGGTTTTCCGGAGGGCGGCAGCCGTTTCGTCGAGTTCGCTTCGTTCGTGCTCTCGCCAGTCGGCGCTGATGCGGAAGGTGTCTCCGGCGAAGCGGGGGAACACGTGGAGATGAACGTGGAACACCTCCTGGGACGCCGCTCTTCCGTCCGCCAGGAACAGGTTGATGCCCTCGCACCGGAGCTCTGACCGGCGAAGGGCTTTGGCCAGCCGGTGGCCGACCGCCCAGAGCTTCTGGCCGTCTGCCACGTCGAGGTCTTCGAGGCCCACGGCGTGCGTCTTCGGCACCACCAGCAGGTGACCAGGTGTCACCGGTTGGAGATCCATGAACGCCAGGACGTCGGCGTCGTCGTGGACGACGCTCGATTCCGCTTCTCCGCGCACTATTGCGCAGAACACGCACTCGTCTTCGCTCATGTCGCGCTCCTCGTGCCCGCCGCGAGTCCGGATCATGATCGCAGGCCTGCTGGGCGCGGGACCGCCGTTCCGGGCCGCGGGGCGGCGGCCGGCACCCCCTCGGAACAGCTCACGGCCCGGTGTTGTTGACTCCGGGTGTGAGTGAGCAGCAGAAACGTCGTGCCCGTGTTCGCGCTCCCGAGCTGGTCGGGCGGCAGTGGTTGAACACCGGTGGGGAGGAGCTCCGGCTCAAGGACTTCCGGGGCAAGGTTCTCGTCCTGGACTTCTGGACGTCCATGACAGAAGAGTAAACTCGCTGGCATGGCCCACGAGCTGGCAGACCTCTACCTGCGGTTGTCCCTCGACAGGGAGGGCAAGACCGCGATCGAGCGGCAAGACGCAGACTGCACCGCGTGGTGTGAGCGCCAGGGGATTCGCGTCCGTACGCGCCACATTGACCGAGGGCGGTCGGGGTACAAGCGCCGGACTAAGCGCGCGGCGTTCACCGAGGCGATCAGGGCTGCGACGTCCGGCGAGGTCTCGACTCTCGTGGTCTGGAAGCTCGATC
>NZ_FNVB01000005.1 GCF_900108315.1 Saccharopolyspora kobensis
CCACACCCGAAAGTGCTTCAGCGTTCGACTTGCATGTGTTAAGCACGCCGCCAGCGTTCGTCCTGAGCCAGGATCAAACTCTCCAACAATGCTGTTGAACAATCCCAGCAGACACTCAAACCATCAAAGGCGAGCGTCATACTCAAAGAAACCACCAACCAAAACAAACATCTGGTCGGGGGCATAAAAGAACACTAACCAAAACAGTCCGCTGTTGAGTTCTCAAAGAACACACCCACACCATCACCCACGACCCGAATCAGGCCGCCAAGCTCCGGGGAGCATTTCCTCTGTTCGCTTTCGTGTTTACCACACTAGACCATCCCGTTTTCCGGAGTCAAATCGGGGGGGCACTCTCGTTTCCCCGCATCCAATTCGTTATCTACCGGATTCGAAGCGGTCTGTAGTTTTCAACACGTGCAAGCGTTTCGCATTTTCAAAGTCTTGCCGTTTCGGGCTCACCCACTCTACCACTCGTTCGTGGGAGCTTGGTTCGTGACCCCGCGCCAGGCCCGTTCCGGTTTTCCCGGCCCGTGTCGCTCTGACTCGTAGAACTTTACAGACCCCCGAACACCCCCTGAACACCACCCCCTCTTAAAGGTCATCTCCGCAGGTCAGACCTGATCTTCAGGCCTCTGCGGCGAGGTCCTCCCGGAGTGCTGTTGATGTCCACGTTCGTGTGGTCCTGCTTCGTCACCGCGATTCGTCCCGTGCGCGCGGGTAGCCTGCCAGGCGACCGTCAGAACGGGGGTACGCAGTGGACTCGACGCCGATCTACACCGAGCTGCGAAAGACTCTGATGGACCCGGAGGACCGGAATTGGGGTCCGAGCTCTCCTCCGGAGTTCGCCGCTGCGCTGGCGGATCGGGTCGAGCGGCCCAAGGCCGAGTCGAAGAAGCCGGCGCGCTCCGCTCCCGGTCAGCGCGCTCGCTCCCGACGGCACCGCGCCGAGGACTAGGCCAGCCGGCGTTCGCGCTGCCGCTCCGGGTCCGGCACCGGGACCGCGGCCAGCAGGCGCTGCGTGTACTCGTGCTCCGGGTTCCCGAGGACCTGCGCCGTCTCCCCCTGCTCCACCACCTGGCCGCGCCGCATGACGGCCACGCGGCGGGCGAGCATGTTCACCACCGCCAGGTCGTGGCTGATGAACAGGCAGCTGAAGTTCAGCCTGGCCTGCAGCGACTGGAACAGCTCCAGCACCGCGTCCTGCACCGAGACGTCCAGCGCGCTGGTCGGTTCGTCGGCGATCAGCAGTTCCGGTTCCAGCGCGAGGGCGCGGGCGATGCTGACGCGCTGCCGCTGACCGCCGGAGAGCTCGTGCGGGTAGCGCTGGCGTCTGGACGCGCCCAGCTCCACCGCGTCCAGGAGTTCGTCCACCCGCTTGTCGAGCTCCCGGCCTCGCGCGACGCGGTGCAGGCGGAGCGGTTCGGCGATGCTGTCCGCGATGCTCATCCGGGGATCCAGGGACGAGCCCGGGTCCTGGAAGACGATGCCGATGTTGCGCCGCAGCGGGCGCAGTCGGCGGGCCGGCAGGCGGCTGATGTCCTGGCCGTTGAGCACGATCCGGCCCTCAGCCGGGGTCAGCAGGCGGGCCGCGCACTTGCCGACGGTGGACTTGCCGGAGCCCGACTCGCCGACCAGCGCGAGGACCTCGCCCCGGTCGACGCGCAGCGATACGCCGTCCACCGCGCGCTGGCCGCCGTAGGTTACGACCAGGTCCTCGACGACGAGCACCGGTTCGGCCGGTTCGGGCTCCGCGCTCTCCCCGATCTCCAGCCTGGGCACCGCGGCGAGCAGCGCTTCGGTGTACTCGTGCTGGGGCGCGCGGAACAGGTCGGCGGCAGCCGCCTCCTCGACCACCTCGCCGCGGTACATCACCACCACCCGGTCGGCGAGGTCGGCTACGACGCCCATGTCGTGGGTGATCAGCAGGATCGTGGTGCCCAGCCGGTCGCGCAGGTCGCGCAGCAGGGCCAGGATCTCGGCCTGGACCGTCACGTCCAGCGCGGTGGTCGGCTCGTCGGCGATCAGCACCTTCGGCTCGCAGGCCAGCGCCATCGCGATCATCACGCGCTGCCGCTGACCGCCGGAGAGCTGGTGCGGGTAGTGCTTGAGCCGTCGCGCCGGTTCCGGGATGCCGACCAGGTCGAGCAGTTCCACGGCGCGCTCGCGGGCCTTCGCACTGGTCGTGCTGGTGTGCAGCCGGATCGCCTCGACGAGCTGCCAGCCGATGGTGAACACCGGGTTCAGCGAGGTCATCGGCTCCTGGAAGATCATCGCGATGTCCTTGCCGCGGACCCGGCGCAGTTCCTGCTCGCCGAGCTCGGCGCCGTCGAGCTCGATGCGCCCGGTGACCTCGGCGGTGCGCGGGAGCAGCCCCAGCGCGGACATCGCGGTCACGCTCTTGCCGGAGCCGGACTCGCCCACCACGGCCAGGATCTCGCCGGGTGCGACGCCGAAGCTGACCCCGCGCACCGCCTCGGCGGTGCCGTCCTCGGTGCGGAACCGAACCCGCAGGTCGGTGAAGGAAAGCACGTCGCTCATCGGTTCCCCTTCGGGTCCAGGGCGTCCCGCAGGCCGTCGCCGAGCAGGTTGAAGCCGAGCGTGGCGAGCACCACCGCGATGCCGGGGAAGACCACCAGCCACGGGGCCTGCGTGAAGTAGGTCTGCGCGGACGAGAGCATCACGCCCAGCGACGGGGTGGGCGGCTGCACGCCGAGGCCGAGGAAGGACAGCAGCGCTTCGCCGATGATGGCCTGCGGAATCGCCACCGTGATCTGCACCAGCAGGGCGTTCACCGAGTTCGGCAGGATGTGCCGGAACATCGCCGTGGCACCGGACGCACCGGCCGCCACGCTGGCGGTCACGTAGTCCTCACCGGCCAGCCGCAGGGTTTCGCCCCGCACGACCCGGATCAGGTTCGGCACCTGGGACAGGCCGATCGCGATCGCCGCGTTCACCATCGAGGCGCCCATGACCGCGGCGAGCCCGACGGCCAGCACCAGGAACGGGAAGGCCAGCAGCGTGTCGGTGATGCGGGAGACCACGGAGTCGACGACACCGCGGTAGTACCCGGCGATCAGGCCCAGCGGCACCGCCACCACGACGGCCAGCAGCACCGACAGCACGCCCACCACGATCGACGCGCGGACGCCGTAGAAGATGCGGGAGAGCTGGTCGCGGCCCAGTTCGTCGCTGCCCAGCGGCGCGGCCAGCGACGGCTGCTGCAGGACCTCGTCGAAGTTCACCGCGGCCGGATCGCTCGGTGCGATCAGCGGTGCGGCCAGCGCCACCAGCACGAACAGCACCGACAGGACGAGGCCGACGACGCCGGTGCGGTGCCGCAGCAGGCGGCGCAGCACGCGGCGGGATGCTGCCCCGCCTCTCCGCGATTCACAGTGGTGGTTGCGTTCGGCAGTGACCTCGCGTTGCGGGGTTTCTTGTGGCTGGTTTACGTCACGTTCCCCTGGGGTGCGGTTGCGCAGGGCTCGGGTTGGTTCAGAGCCGGGATTACTCATGCGGACACCTCCGAACGCTCCCCTGATGTGCGGTTGCGCAAGGCTCGGGTTGGTGCAGGGCTGGGGTTGCTCATGCCGCACCTCCGCTGACCCGGATTCGCGGGTCCACCACCGAATAGAGCAGGTCGACGAGCAGGTTCACCACGATGTAGCCGGCCGCGCTGATCAGCACCGCGGCCTGGATGACCGGGTAGTCGCGGGTGAACACCGCATCGACCATCAATTTGCCGAAGCCCGGCAGCACGAAGATCTGCTCGGTGACCACCGCGCCGGAGATCAGCGTGCCGAGCTGCAGGCCGAGGATGGTCAGCACGGTGATCAGGCTGTTGCGCAGGCCGTGCACCGCCACCACCCGGAACTCCCCCGCGCCCTTGGCGCGCGCGGTGCGCACGTAGTCGGCGCTCAGGGCGTCCAGCATGGACGATCGCATCTGCCGCATCAGCACCGCGGCCAGCCCGCTGCCCAGCACGAACGCCGGCATGATGAGCCGTTCCAGGTTGCCCAGCGGGGATTCGGTGAACGGCACGAAGCCCGATGCGGGCAGCCAGCCGAGGCCGACCGCGAAGACCAGCACGCACATCAGGCCGAGCCAGAAGTTCGGGATGGACAGTCCGAACAGCGACACCCCGTTGCCCAGCCAGTCCAGCGGCCCGCCGCGGCGGACGGCCGCGATCACGCCGGTGGTCAGCCCGATCAGCGCGGCGAACAGCAGGCTCAGCAGGGCCAGTTCGAGGGTGACCGGGATCCGGCTGAGGATGATCTCGCCGATCGGCAAGCCGGTCTGGGCCGATTCGCCCAGGTCGCCCTGCAGGGCGCGGCCGATCCAGCTCAGGTACTGCACGTGGACCGGCTCGTCGAGCAGGTAGGTGCGGCGGACCTCCTCGATCGCGGCGTCGTCGGCTTCGGCACCGGCCAGCGCGATGGCCGGGTCGCCGGGCAGCGCGCGCAGGCCCGCGAACACGACGAGCGAGACCAGCACCAGGGTCACCAGCGACTGCAGGACGCGGTTGAGCGCGTAGCTGCGCAGCATCTCAACTCCCGGACTCGACGCGACCGGCGGTCTTCAGCCGCATGATCCCGTCGGGGTAGACCTCGACACCGGCCAGCTCGGCGGTGTGCGCGGTGTAGTACTGCTGGCGGTAGAGGTAGATCACGTTGTTGCGCTGCTGCAGCTGCTCGACGACCTGCTCGTAGAGCTCGCGGCGGCGGTCGGTGTTCTGCTCGGCGGCGGCCTGCTTGAGCAGCGCGTCGGTCTCCGGCGTCGAGAAGCCGCTGTAGTTCTGCGCCGCGCCTTGCGCGTGCATGCCGGTGATGTTGCCGTCCGGGTCGGGGCGGCCGGACCAGCCGATCAGGAAGGTCTGGAAGCGGCCCTTCTTGCCCGCGGAGATGGCGCTGGTGGACTCGCTCGGGCGGAGCACGACGTCGAACCCGGCCTCGGCGGCCATCGCCTGGATGACCTGGCCGACGCGGCTGGTCGTGGAGTCGTTGGTGAGCAGCAGCTCGACGCGCACCGGGGTGCGCGCGCCCGCTTCGGCGAGCAGCCGGCGGGCCCGGGCCACGTCGTGCGGCGGGCAGGCCTGCGTCGCGGGGGTGGCGAACTCGCTGGTCGGCGGGATCGGGCCGCAGGCAGGCTGGTAGAGGCCGTTGAAGGCGATGCGGTTGAGCGTTTCGCGGTCGATGGACAGCGACAGCGCTTCCCGCACCCTGGGGTCGTTGGCCAGCGGTCCGTCGACGTGGCCGGTCTTCCCGTCGACGTTGTTGGTGTTGACGGTGATGCCCATGTACTGGATCGACGGCTGGTTGAGCAGCACCAGGTCCTGCTCGCGGGAGACCACCGGCACGTCCGGCGGGCCGACCTCCCAGACCACGTCGAACTCGCCGGAGCGCAGGTTGGCGATGCGGATGTTGTCGTCGGGGACCGCCTTGTAGACCAGCCGGTCCAGCCGCACCGCGTCGCGGTCGTAGTAGAACTCGCTGCGCTCCAGCACGATCCGGTCCTGGGCGATGCGCTCGACGAAGCGGAACGGGCCGACGCAGACCGGGTCGTCGGAGAAGTCCTCGCCGAGCTCGTCCAGCTTCGCCGGGGACATGATCATGCCCGCGCGGTCGGCGAGCACGGTGGGCAGCGGGGCGGACGGCTGCTTGAGCTTCAGCCGCACCGCGGTCGGATCCACGACCTCGACGGAGTCGATGGCGGTGAGCTCGGAGCGGCGGCCGGAGGACGGCAGTTCGCGGTGCCGGTCCAGGCTCTTCTTCACCGCTGCCGCGTCGAACGCGGTGCCGTCGTTGAACAGCACCCCGGTGCGCAGCGGGATGGTCAGCTCGCGCCCGTCCGGGGAGACGCGCGGGAGTTCGGTGGCGAGCTGCGGGACCGCGCGACCGGCCGGGTCGACGTCGTAGAGCTTCTCGCACATGCTGTTGAAGACCTGCCGCCCGGCCAGCGTGGTGGCCAGCGTCGGGTCCAGCTTGTCCGGCTCCTGGTCCAGCGCGATCACGGCTTCGCCGCCGCGCACCGTGGGTGCCTGCACCGAGGCGCGCAGCTGGCCGGCGGTCTGCTCGACGTCGACCAGCGGGCTGCACCCGGTCGCGCTCACCGCCAGGACCAGCAGTGCTGCCGGAGCACCACGTATCAACCGCGCCGTCACCGGGCCTCCCGCCAGCAAGAGGAGCAAAACGCGAGAACCGTATTTGCCGGCGGCCGGCCGTGTCCACAGCCGTGATCATTCCGGCATCGGGCCGGAACCCGGTGCCGCCCGTGGTGGGGTCAGTCGACGGCGGAGGAGAACAGCGGCAGCGAGACCGCGGAGGCCTGGGCCGGCTCCTTCTTCTCCGCAGCGGCGGCGTCGAAGCGCGGCGCGGATTCGACGATCTCGGGCTCGACGATCTCGGGCTCGACGGCCTCGGCCTGCGCCTCGGGCTGCTCGGTGGCCTTCTTGTGGTGCTCGCGGGTGCGCTGGGCGGCGCCGCGGATCTGCTCGGTCAGCTGCTTGTTGGCGAGGCGGGTCTGCTCCTCTTCGCGCTCCTGCTGACGGGTGGTGCGCGCCGGTTCCGGCTTGGGCTTGCGGGCCGCTTCGATGTAGCGGGTGAGCAGCGCGCGCAGCTCTTGGGCGTGTTCGTCGTTCAGGTCGATTTCGTACGTCACACCATCCAACGCGAAGGTAACGGTGTGGGTGGCTGGAGACCCGTCGATGTCGTCGACGAGTTCGACCTGAATCCGCTCGGCCATGATCACCTGTCTCGGGAACGTGCCCCGCCTCGATCCGCGACACTTGCAGGTAAGACTACTGCGAGTCCCGCTCACGTTGTAGCACGTGACATCTCAGTTGTCTCGCATCCAACCATAGAACAGCGGACCCACCTGCCGATAACCGCCAGGTGGGTTGGTGTTGCCAGGCGTGCGAGCAGCGCGACGAACGGGAACGCACGGTAACCGGCGCCCGGTCTATCCGGAAAGTAATGCAGGGCACAGCGGAGAAAATTCCGGCGGCGGGTGGAACATTCTTCGCGCGATCGTTTATTGTTCGCTCGCTCTTCTCCGCACGCGCGGTGCGGAGAAGGAGGGGAATCGGACCGGAATCGAGGGTTACCGTGGCGCAGAAAGTCACCGTTCAGCTCGTCGACGATGTCGACGGCACACCAGCCGACACCACCGTCGAGTTCGCCTTGGACGGGGTGAGCTACGCAATTGACCTGTCCTCGGACAATGCCTCGAAACTGCGCGACTCGCTCGCGTCTTTCGTGGCCAGCGCGCGGAAGACCGGCGGTCGCAAGCGGATCGCGACCAAGCCGGGCAAGCCGTCGAGCACCCCGACCACCGCGGACCGGGAACGCAACCAGGCCATTCGGGAATGGGCCCGGAATCAGGGCATGCAGGTTTCCGATCGGGGCCGCATTCCCGCCGAGGTCGTCGAGGCCTACGACAACGCTCAGTGAGCGCTGGCACGGACGGCCGGTATGCGGTCGGGGAAACCGGCCGTCCGTGAAACCCGGGAATGACGCCTCGTAACCGGGCGATCGACCTTCGGTAATTGCGCCTTATCGACCGGCGAGGAAGTCGGCGATTTCCCGGCGGGTCGGCATCGAACTGCTCGCTCCGTTGCGCTGCACCGACACCGCGGAACCGGCGGAGGCCGTGCGCATCGCCTCGGGCATGTCGGCGCCCTCGCCGAGCGCCGCGCTGAGCACGCCGACGTAGGTGTCGCCCGCCGCCGTGGTGTCCACCGCCTCCACCGGGAAGCTCGGCACCTCCACCCGCGCGCCGTCCCGGCTGCCGTAGAGCGAGCCGCGCGCACCGAGCGTGATCACCACTTCCGGGACAAGTTCGAGCAGCTTCTGCAGCGCCCGGTCCGGGTCGTCGTGGCCGGCCAGGATCGCCGCCTCGTGCTCGTTGGGCACCAGCACGTCCACGTTCGACAGGATGTCCTCGGACAGCTCCGCGGCGGGTGCCGGCGTGAGCACCACGCGCACCCCGTTGCGCCGCCCGGCCGCCGCGGCCGCGGCCACGCCGGAGAACGGGATCTCCAGCTGCAGCAACAGGCTCTGCGCGCCGGCGATGAGCTCCTCGTCGCCGTCGACCAGCCCGTCGACGGTGCCGTTGGCGGCGGGCACCACGACGATCGAGTTGCCGCCCTGGTCGTCCACCACGATGTGCGCGGTGCCGCTGCGGCCGGGCACCGCGCGCAGCCCTGCGATGTCCACATCGGACTCCTGCAGGACGCGGCGGATCTCCGAGCCGAACTCGTCCTCGCCGACCGCGCCGATCATGCGCACCGCCGCGCCCGCCTTCGCCGCGGCGAGCGCCTGGTTGGCGCCCTTCCCGCCCGGCACCGTGTGGAACTCCCGGCCCAGCACCGTCTCACCGCGCTTCGGGGCGGTGTCCGCGTACGCCACCAGGTCCATGTTGCAGCTGCCGAATACGGCCACAGTCGTCGTCACGTGGTCCATCATGGCTGATGAGGGACCCCGGATCGGCTGACGGGTCCGGGCGCCCGCGAGGACGTACCATGCCGACCAACCGGCGAGGAGAGGGCGAGACGCGGTGGACTATGCGGTGACAGCGGAGCTCGGACCGCCGAACGGCGTGGTGGAGCTCGACCCGCTGCAGCAGGAGGGGATCGCGGCCGTGCTGGACCGCCACCTCGCGCTGGTCGAGGGGGTCTCCGGCCCCGGTGACGCCGACATCGACGTCCTGGACTACCGCATCACCGTGCACCCGGCCGGGGCCAGCGTGGTGCTGGCGCTGGACGCGCCCTCGCTGCTGGCCGCGGAGGACGCCGCCGCCTCGGTGCTCGACGAGCTGATCGGCGAGAGCGAGGTGCTGGCGGGCTGGTCGGTCGCGCACTCGGAGGTGCGGATCACCGAGGACGAGTTCAACCGGCTGGCGGCCAGCGGCGAAGCGGTCGTCGACGAGCTGGAGGCGGCCGTCGAGGAGGCGCTGGAGAGCTCGGCGGAGCCCGCGATGGACGTCGAGCAGTGGCGGGCCCGGTTCCTCGGGCTCGCGCCGCGGCTGCGGGCGTTCGGGCCGGAGGCGTTCGGCGGGCCGGGCGACGCGGCGTCGCTGGCCGCCGGAGCGCTGGTGCACGCGGTGCGGGTGGTCACCGACGAGGTCTTCTACGACGAGCTGGCGCTGGCGGTGAACAACGCCACCGTCGCCGACGCGGTCGGCCTGCTGGTCCTGGAGGAGCTGCCGCCCTGCTACGACCACCGCTACGACGCGTTCTTCGCCCGTGCGTTCGTGCTGGCCTCGATGCCCGTCGCGGAGCGGTTGACCGCGTCGTCGTGGACGCCGCCGCGCTCGGTCGCCGAGGCGCTGGCGCTGCGGCTGTTCGTCAACGAGGCCAGGGTGGCGCTGGAGGCCGCCGAGCTGATGAACTGGGACGACAGCGAGCCGGTGTTCGCCGGTTTCGCCGCGCGGGCGGCCGGCGGGATGGCGCTCGACGAGCTGTACGAGATCGATCTGCCGCTGGCCGGAGACGCGGAGCCGGAGACGGCGGCGCAGGCCGCCAAGCTGGAGGCCGAGCTGCACTCGCGCGGCTTGGCGTTCGACCAGTGGTTCGCGCCGCGCGACGGGGACCCGGCGCAGCACCCCTACCTCGACTCGCTGTGAACCTCTTCGCCGGTCGGGGCGCGTGAGCCGCCTGGTTGGTATTTCTATACCGCTCGGTGCTAACGTCGGTATTATTATACCGGAATCCACTGGCACGCGAGGTACCCGTGATCGAGCTCAAGACGCCCACCGAGATCCAGCGCATGCACGTGACCGGCCAGTTCGTGGCCGAAGTGCTCACCGAGGTCGGCCGGATCGCCGACGTGGGCGTCAACCTGCTGGACATCGAGCACCACGTGCGCGACATGATCAAGCAGCGCGGCGCGGAGTCCTGCTACTGGGACTACGCCCCGTCCTTCGGCAAGGGGCCGTTCCGCAACGTCATCTGCCTCTCGGTCAACGACGCCGTCCTGCACGGTCTGCCGCACGACTACGTGCTGCGCGACGGTGACGTGCTCACCGCCGACATCGCGGTCGCCATCGACGGCTGGGTGGCCGACTCGGCGCGCACGGTCATCGTCGGCACCCCCGCCGAGGAGGACCTGCGGATCGTCCGCGCCACCGAGGAAGCGCTGGACGCGGCCATCGCGGCGGCGCGCGCGGGCAATCGGATCGGCGACATCTCGGCGGCGATCTGGGCGGTGGCCTGCGAGTACGGCTACCCGGTCAACACCGAGTTCGGCGGCCACGGGCTCGGGCGCACCATGCACGAGGACCCGCACGTGTCCAACCGGGGCAAGGCGGGGCGCGGCATGAAGCTGCAGGCGGGCATGACGCTCGCGCTGGAGCCGTGGTTCGCCCGCACCACCGACCGGATCGTCTTCGACCCGGACGGCTGGACGATCCGCTCGGCCGACGGCTCGCGCACGGCCCACTCCGAGCACACCGTGGCCATCACCGAGGACGCCGCCCTGGTGCTCACCCAGCGCGAATCGGCCGCCTGAAGAACCGTTTCCGCTGGTCAGCGACCGTGAGTGTTTTGGGGGCCTACAGCACCCCAAAACACTCACGGACCCGCGCCCGACCGCAGGCCGAGTCGGCTGCCGGTGTTCAGCCCTGGTTGCGGACCGAGTACGGCGGGACGGTGGCGCCGATGATCGTCGCCTCGTCGATCGTCTCCGGGCGGTACGACGACTTCGGGAACGCTTCGAGCAGCACGTTCGTCGGGTCGTCGATCGGCTCCACGCGGCCGAAGATGAACGCCCACTCGTGCTCGTCCGAGCCGAAGTAGGCGACCGTGTCGAACGCCGCCTGGAACCGGTTGTAGGCGCGGATCAGCGTCTCGTTGCGCCACACCGTCGGGCAGCCCGCCTGGAACGCGACGACCCCGCCCGCGGACAGCACCGACTGGCAGCGCTGGATGAACTCCATGCCGTAGAGCCGGTTGTGCTGCCCGTCGGCGTCGTCGGCCCGCTCGTCCGGCAGGTCGACGACCACGATGTCGTAGCCCTCCGGCGGCGCCTGGTCGAGGAAGCCCCAGCCGTCCGCGTAGTGCAGCTTGATCGGCCCGTCACCCCGCTCGGCGCGGGCCAGGTCCTCGGTGCTGTAGCCGTAGGGCAGGTGCTCGGCGCACTTGCGCACGCACAGCTCGTCGATGTCCACGTGGTCGACGCGGGTGGCGCCGGCGGCCACCGACATCTGGCTGGCCACGCCCTCGCTGGAACCGATGATCAGCACCCGCTCCACCTGCGCGGCCAGCAGGAACGCGGGCACCATCATCGCTTCGTGGTAGACCAGCTGGGAGAACTCGGTGCTCTGCCGGTCGTCGTCGCAGAACAGCGAGACGCCCTGTCCGGTGCGGCCGATCACCACGTGCTGGTAGGGGGTGTCGCCCTCCCACAGCACCTCGTCGACCCGCCACAGGCGCTGCAGGTCGGCGCCCATCGGCTCCTTGATCCACCGCTGCCCGTCGATTTCGATCAACGGTGCTCCTCCTTAGAGAGTGTTCCAGGCTCGTTCTGCTCGGCGGTGCGAGTAGCGGGTCCTCAGCGCCCTCCTGGACTGCGGGTGCCCCGACTCGTGTGCGGATACACGGCGTCAGGGCCGTCCGCCCAGGCGAACGCTGAGGACCCGCGGCGGCGCGAGCGCTGACCGCGCCCCCTCGCCACCGCAGGTTCAGCTCAGGTGTTCGTAGTCCCGGCCGCGCTGGATGGTCTGGACGTTCTGCGTCGTGGGGCGCAGCGCGTCGGCCAGCAGGCGCACCGCCAGCTCCGGCTTCGCCGTGTGCCCGCAGGTGAAGACGTCGATGAAGATCGAGCCGTCCTCCGGGTAGGTGTGCAGCGAGGCGTGGGATTCCGACAGCAGCGCCAACACGGTGACCCCCTGCGGTTCGAACCGCTTGGCGATCATCTGGCACACCGTGGCGTGCGACCGGCTCAGCGCGTCGTGCAGGGTCTCGCGCAGGAACTGCTCGTCGTCCAGCAGTTCCGGATCCACGCCCTCCAGCTCGGCGAGGACGTGCTGGCCGGTGAACAACCCGACCGGTGGTGTCCCGGTGTCGACGGACATCTATCGACCTCCCATCATTTCGCAGAATTCCTGGTTCTTCGCGGCGTTCTCGGGCGCCTTCGCCCGGTGCCGGGCGATCAATGCCGCTGATCGCCGTCGACGCAGTGGGTGGGCAGCGGGGCGAACCCGTTGAAGCCCACGGAGGAGTAGCTCGCCGTGTAGGCGCCCGCGCTCAGCAGGTCCACCCAGTCACCGCCGCGCAGCGTGCGCGGCAGTTCGTAGCGGGTCCGCTGGTAGAGCACGTCATCACCGTCGCAGGTCGGGCCCGCCAGCACGACCGGACCCACCGGATCGCCGTCGCGGGAGGTGCGCAGCCGGTAGGTGATGGCCTCGCCCTCGGTCTCGGCCAACCCGTTGTAGCGGCCGATGTCCAGGTAGACCCAGCGGGACTCGCCGTCGCAGGAGTCGGTGACCAGCACCACCTCGCTGCGCAGCACGCCCGCGTCGCCCACGACGAACCGCCCGGGTTCGACGAGCAGCTCCGGGCGGTCGGCGCCGAAGTGACGGTCCAGTGATTCCTCAATGCGGCGCACGTAGTCGGCCAGCGGCGGCGCGGACTGGGTGTAGGCGGCGGGCAGCCCGCCGCCCAGGTTCACCATCCGCAGCCGGAGCCCCTGCTCGGCGCAACCGGCGAAAACCCGCCGTGCGGCGTCGATCCCGTGCTCCCAGGCCGTCGGCTCCAGCTGCTGCGATCCAATGTGGAACGACACGCCGAAGGCGTCCAGGCCGAGGTCCCGCGCGCGCACCAGCAGCTCGACGGCGGTCTCCGGCAGGCAGCCGAACTTGCGGCCGAACGGGGTCCGGGAGCCCTCGTTGTCCACCAGCACCCGGCAGAACACCTGCGCGCCCGGCGCGACCTCGGCGATGTTGGCCAGGTCGGCGGCGCTGTCCGTGGCGAACAGCCGGACGCCCTGCTCGTGGGCCCGGGCGATGTCGCGGCGCTTCTTGATCGTGTTGCCGTAGGAGATCGACTCCGGCGCAGCGCCCCGGGCCAGGCACAGGTCGATCTCGCCGGGGCTGGCGACGTCGAACGACGCACCGAGGCCGACCAGCTCACCGACCACTTCGGGCGTGGGATTGGCCTTGACCGCGTAGCAGATGCGAGCATCGGGCAGGGCGGTCCGCAACTGCCGGTAGCGGTTGCGCACCTGCGCCAGATCCACGACCAGGCAAGGGGTTTCGGGCCGCTGCCGGTCCAGGAACTGCTGGATCGCATCCGGAGTCGTGCCGGTCTGCTGCGCGGTGCCGCTCGGGCGGTCCGTCACACCGGTGGTGGCGGACAGATCGGTCAATCCCGGTACCTCCGTCTCGGGTGGTGGGGTGGGGGTTTCGCCGGGCCGATCCCGCCGGAGCGGGTGCCCGTGGAGCACAACTGCGACCAAGCACGGTACCTCCCTCACGGAGAGATTTCGAACCGCGCCCACCTGTTCCCCCGGAAAGCCGAACTCGGTGTGAGCACACCCACGGATCGGCGGCGCGCTCGTCGCGTTGCGTGCACGGCCACCGACGTGACGTGTCGGTGGCGATTTCGCGCGAAATCGTCCCGTTCACCCGGCGATCACGCCGATTTCGCGCGAAATTGCCCGGAACCCGGTTCCGGTGGTCGCGGAAAATCCTTGCACGGCAAGGACTCCCGCAGCGCGGTTCTTCACGGGACGTTGACGGTGACGCCGCTCGCTCAGCGCCCGGGCGGCGTGGTGCGGTCGAGTTCGAGGGCCAGGTAGAAGTCCACTCGGGACGGGAACTCCGAGAGGTCGCGCCCGGTGATCTCCTCCACGCGCTGAATCCGGTAACGCAGCGTGTTCACGTGGACGTGGAGTCGCTTCGCGCAGCGCGACCACGAGCCCGAGCAGTCCAGGAACGTCCGCAGCGTGCGCACCAGGTCGGAGTGGTGCACGTCGTCGTAGGCGATCAGATCGGCCAGGAGCCGTTCGCGGTAGGAGCGGCGCAGCTCGTCCGGGGTGGAGGCGAGCAGCACCTCGTGCGAGGCCAGCTCCGCCGCCGCGACGACCTCCGCTCGCCCGCGCTTGCGCTGCGCCAGCCGCCGCGCGTAGCCCGCCTCCTCCAGCGCACCGCGCAGCGCGGTGGCGCGGGTGATGTCGCTTACCCCGACGGCCAGGTTCCGCCCGTCCAGGCACGGTTCGGCGTCGGCGACGATCCGGCCGAGCTGCACGTCCAGCTGCCCGAGGTGTTCTTCGTCGTCGACGAACAGCGCGGTCGCGCCATCGCCCAGCGGTGCGGTCACCGAGGCCATGCCGGTGGCCGCGGCGATCTCGCGCAGCAGCGTCGTGGACTCGACGACGTCGCCGACGTCGAGCGCCACCGCGCGCAGCGGGTCCCCGGCGGGCAGGCCGGCGGTCTCCAGCCGGGCGGCGACCTCGGCCGGGGTGGACGTCCCGTCCAGCAACCGGCGCAGAGCCGCCTCCACCGAGCGCCCCGCGATGCGCCGGGCCTCGTCCACCCGCGCGCGCAGCAGCGCCACCACGGTGCCGAGGTCGGTGGCGATGGCCAGCCGTTCCGCGTCCCACTCGTCGTAGGCGCCCTCGGCGAGGACGAACCAGCGGGCCGCTCGCGGCTCGGCGTCGGATTCCACCGGCCACAGCACGTGCGCGCCATCGGAGCGGGCCGTGCTCGGCAGCCGACCGGTCGCGAACTCGCGCAGCGCGGCGCGGCGGGCGTCCTCCGGCAGCTGCGCGGTCCCGCCGACGATCCAGCCCGCGGCGGACAGCACCCAGCACTCCGCGCCCAGCTCGTCGGCCGCCATCCGCAGCGCCTGGTCCAGGTCCGCGCCCGCGGCCACCGCGGCGACCAGCTCCCGGCGCGGCGCGGCGCGGCGCTGGATGCGGTCGGCGAGCGTGTTGAAGCTGACCGTCAGCGGTACCTCGACGACGGGCAGGTCGTGGCGGCGGCAGGCTTCGACCAGGTCGGGCGGGGCGTGCCCGAGGCGCGCCGTGCCCGCGGCCAGCGCGGCCACCCCGGCGTCGACCAGCGCGGCCACGAAGCGCTCCGAATCGGCCGGGCCGTTGTGCCACATCAGGCCGCTGAGCACCAGCTCGCCGCCGTTGAGGTAGCGGCGCGGGTCGATCAGGTCGGTGATGTAGACGCCGCGCACCGGCCGGTCCGCCCGGTCGGCGCCGTGCAGCGGCACCAGACCGAGCTCCGGGTCGGCGAGCAGGTCGCCCAGCAGCACGCGATCCACCTCCCCGCCGACCGGCGGCGTCGTGAGCCGGTCATCCGCATTTGGAGAAACATACAACTCCCGTTCGGCGGCCGGAAGGCTTTTTCGGGGTTTCCGCCGCTAGTCAGCGGGAGCATCCCGGCTGTGTACTGACTCACACCTTTTCACCGGCCGTGACGAGGAGAACAACCGTGGAATTCCTCCGCCCCGCGACGTGGCGGGAAGCGCTCGAGGCCAAGGCCGCGCATCCCGACGCCACGCCCATCGCCGGCGGCACCGACGTGATGGTCGAGATCAACTTCGACCACCGGCGTCCGGACGTGCTGCTGGACCTGACCCGCATCCCCGAGCTGACCACCTGGTCGCAGGACGGCGACGTGCTGCGCATCGGAGCCGGGCTGCCCTACACCCGACTGATCGAGGAGCTCGGCGACCGGGTGCCCGGCCTGGCGATCGCCAGCCGCACCGTCGGCTCGCCGCAGATCCGCAACCGCGGCACGCTCGGCGGCAACCTGGGCTCGGCCTCACCGGCCGGCGACGGGCACCCGCCGCTGCTGGCCTCCGACGCGCAGATCGAGGTCGAGTCGGTGCGCGGCACCCGGCTGATCCCGGTGGCGGAGTTCTTCACCGGGGTCAAGCGCAACGCGCTGGCCGCCGACGAGCTGATCTCCGCGGTGCACATCGCCCCGGCGACCGGTCCGCAGCAGTTCTCCAAGGTCGGCACCCGCAACGCGATGGTCATCGCGGTGTGCACCTTCGCCATCGCACTGCACCCCGAGCAGCAGCGGGTGGGCACCGGGCTCGGTTCGGCGGCCCCGACGCCGCGGCGGGCGCTGGAGGCCGAGGAGTTCCTGTCCGCCGAGCTCGACTGGGCGGGGCGGCGACCGCTGGAGGACTCGGTGGCGCGCCGCTTCGGCGAGCTCGTCGCGCAGGCGTCCTCCCCCATCGACGACGTGCGCGGCACCGCCGACTACCGCCGTCACGCGCTGGCCGTGATGGCCCGCCGGACCCTGTCCTGGGCCTGGCACGAGCACTGTTCCGGGAGGCAGGAATGCGCCTGAAGTTGACCGTCAACGGGCAGCCGCACGAGGCCGACGACGTGTGGGAGGGCGAGAGCCTGCTGTACGTGCTGCGCGAGCGGCTCGGCCTGCCCGGCTCCAAGAACGCCTGCGAGCAGGGCGAATGCGGTTCCTGCACGGTCTACGTCGACGGCGTCCCGGCCTGCGCGTGCCTGGTGGCCGCGGGGCAGGCCGAAGGGCGCGAGGTGCGCACCGTGGAAGGCCTGGCCGACGGCGAGCGGCTGGACCCGGTCCAGGAGGCGTTCGTCGAGGCGGGCGCCGTCCAGTGCGGCTTCTGCACCCCGGGCCTGCTGGTGCAGACGCACGACCTGCTGGAACGCACGCCGGAGCCGTCGGACGCGGAGATCCGCGAGTCGCTGGCGGGCAACCTGTGCCGCTGCACCGGCTACGAGAAGATCATGGACGCCGTCCGGCTCGCGGCCCAGCGGAAGGCCCGGGCATGAGCAGCCCTTCCTCCAGCCGAGTCCGCCCGGGCCGCAGCTCGGGGGACCGCGACGCGAACCAGCCGCGGGAAACCGCGGAACGCCAGGTCGATCCCGAACGCGACCACCACCGCGCACCGCGGAGAGGCGGGACCGTGGTCATCGAGGGCGGGGCCGTGGTGACCGTCGACGACTCGGGTAGCGAGTTCACCGAGGGCCACGTCGTGGTCGAGGGTGATCGGATCGTCGCGGTCGGCCCCGGTTCCGCGCCGCCGCAGGACGGCGCGGTGCGGCGCATCGACGCGACCGGTTGCCTGGTCACGCCCGGGCTGATCAACACCCACCACCACCTCTACCAGTGGGCGACGCGCGGTTACGCCGCCGACGCCACGCTGTTCGGCTGGCTGACCGAGCTGTACCCGGTGTGGGCCGGGATCGACGAGGAGATCACCCACGCCGCCGCATCGGCGGGCCTGGCGCGCATGGCGCTGTCCGGCTGCACGACCGCGGCCGACCACCACTACGTCTTCCCGCGCGAGGGCGGGGACGTGTTCGGCGCGGTGGTCTCCGCCGCGGAGCGGATCGGCGTCCGGCTGCACGCGGTGCGCGGGTCGATGGACCGCGGGCAGTCGCACGGCGGGCTGCCGCCGGACTCCGTGGTCGAGGACCTCGACCAGGCGCTGGCAGGCACCCAGGACGCCATCGACCGGTTCCACGACCCCTCGCCCGGGGCGCGCGTGCAGGTCGCGGTCGGGCCCTGCTCGCCGTTCTCGGTCAGCACCGAGCTGATGCGGCAGGCCGCCGAGCTGGCCCGCCGCAACGGCGTCCGGCTGCACACCCACCTCGCCGAAACGGTCGACGAGGAGGAGCAGTGCCGCGCCGAGTTCGGCAAAACTCCGGTGGAGTACGCCGACGACCTCGGGTGGCTCGGCCCGGACGTGTGGCTGGCGCACACGATCCACCTGTCCGAGCAGGGCATCGCGCGGCTCGGCGAGACCGGCACCGGGGCGGCGCACTGCCCCAGCTCCAACGGCAGGCTCGGCGCCGGGACCGCCCCGGTCCGGCCGCTGCTGGACGCCGGTGTGCCCGTCGGGCTGGGCGTCGACGGCGTCGCGTCCAACGAGGCGGGCGGGCTCGGCGAGGAGATGCGGCAGGCGCTGCTGACGGCGCGCGCCCGTTACGGGCCGCAGGCGCTGTCGGTGCGCGACGCGCTGCGGCTGGCCACCCGCGGCGGGGCGCGCTGCCTCGGCCGCGACGGCGAGCTCGGTTCGCTGGAGCCCGGCAAGCTCGCCGACATCGCCGTCTGGCAGCTGAACGGCGTCGACCACGCGGGCATCGCCGATCCGGTGGCCGCGCTGGTGCTCGGGCAGCTGCCGAGGCTGGAGCGGCTGCTGCGCGGCGGCGAGATCGTCGTCGACGACGGCCGGTTGATGTCGGTGCCCGACCTCACCGACGAGCTGACCAGGGCCAGCACCCGGCTCCGGGAGGCGTCATGACCAGCACGAACAGGATCTCCACCAGTCGGTCGCACCGAATCCCGAGCTCGGGCGCCAGCCTCGAACCCGCAACTTCCATTGAAATCGGACGTGCAATTTCAATGGAAATTGGACACCTGATTTCCATTGAAATTGCGGATGACCGAGCCGGACGACCGCGCACGACCACCACGAGAAGCACTGATCGGGTCCGAGCAACACCGGAGGTGTCCGCATGAGCAGCAACGCGCCTGCTCGCAGTCCGCAGGAGCTCAACGACGCCATCGGCGGCGGCATCGGCGAATCGCCGCTGCGGCCCGACGGCACCATCAAGGTGCGCGGCGAGTTCGCCTACTCCTCCGACCTGTGGGCCGAGGACATGCTGTGGGGCGCCACGCTGCGCAGCCCGCACCCGCACGCCCGGATCCGGTCGATCGACATCGGCCCGGCGATGGCGATGGCCGGGGTGCAGACGGTGCTCACCGCCGAGGACGTGCCCGGCGACAACTGCTTCGGGCTCAAGTACGCCGACCAGCCGGTGCTGGCCTCCGACGTGGTGCGCTACGTGGGCGAGGCGGTCGCGCTGGTGGCCGCCGACCACCCGGAGACGGCGCGGCGGGCGCTGGAGAAGATCGTCGTCGACTACGAGGTGCTGGAGCCGGTGCTCGACGCCGAGCGGGTCGCGCACGACGAGTCGCTGCCGCGCCTGCACCCGGACGGCAACGTGGTGCGCCACCAGAAGATCGTCAAGGGCGATCCGCACGCGAAGGCCGACGTGGTCGTCTCCGGCGTCTACACCGTCGGCATGCAGGACCAGGCCTTCCTGGGCCCGGAGTCCGGGCTGGCGATCCCCGCCGAGGACGGCGGCGTCGACATGTACCTGGCCACCCAGGACCTGCACTCCGACCTGCGGCAGACCGCGCGGGCGCTCGGGCTGCCGCCGGAGAAGGTGCGGATGACCATGTCCGGCGTCGGCGGCGCGTTCGGCGGCCGCGAGGACCTGTCCATCCAGGTGCACGTCTGCATGCTGGCGCTGCACCTGGGCAAACCGGTCAAGATGGTCTACAACCGCGAGGAGTCGTTCTACGGCCACGTGCACCGGCACCCGGCCAAGATGTACTACGAGCACGGCGCGACCCGCGACGGCGAGCTCGTCTACGTCAAGGCGCGGCAGTACTTCGACGGTGGCGCCTACGCCTCGAAGACGCCGGTCGTGGTCGGCAACGGCACCACTCTCGGCGCCGGGCCGTACAAGGTGCCCAACGTCGACATCGAGGGCTGGGGCGTCTACACCAACAACCCGCCGTGCGGCGCGATGCGCGGATTGGGCGCTGTGCAGCCGACTTTCGCCTACGAGTCCCAAATGGACAAGCTCGCCGCCGAGCTGGGCATCGATCCCGTCGACCTGCGCATCCGCAACGCCATCGAGCAGGGCGACTCGATCCCGACCGGCCAGGTGCTGGACTACCCGGCGCCGGTCGCCGAGCTGATGGAGCGGGTGCGGGCGCTGCCGATGCCCGCCGAACCGGACGGGCCGGTGGACATCCGGAACCTGCCGGGCGGAGCGTCGAACACCACGCACGGCGAAGGCGTGGTGCGCGGCGTCGGCTACGGCGTGACGATCAAGAACATCTGCTACGCCGAGGGCGCCGACGACTTCTCCACCGCGCGGGTCCGGCTGCAGGTCATCGGCGGTGAACCGGCCGCGATGGTGCACACCGCGGCGGCCGAGGTCGGCCAGGGCCTGGTGACCGTGCAGCAGCAGATCGCGCGGACCGAGCTCGGCGTGGAGCGGGTGACCATCCACCCGAACGACACCAGCGTCGGGCCGGCGGGCTCCAGCTCCGCCTCGCGGCAGACGCTGGTGACCGGCAGCGCGGTCAAGGCCGCCTGCGAGGCGGTGCGCGACGAGCTGTTCGCCCGGGTCGCCGAGCGCTTCGACGTCGACCCGGCGCAGCTCTCGCTGCACGGCGGGAAGATCTCCTCCGAGACCGGCGGCGTGCTGGCCGACCTGGTGGAGGTGCTGGGCGATGACGTCATCGAGCAGACCCGCGAGTACCACCACCGCGAGACGTTCCCGCTCGACGAGCAGGGCCGCAGCGACCGGGTGCACGTCCAGCACGCGTTCTCCGCGCACCGCGCGGTGGTCGACGTCGACCTGGACCTGGGCCTGGTCAAGGTGGTGCAGCTGGCCTGCGCCCAGGACGTCGGCAAGGCGATCAACCCGGACGCGGTGATCGGGCAGATCCAGGGCGGCTCCGCGCAGGGCATGGGGCTGGCGGTGATGGAGGAGATCAAGGTCGCCGACGGCCGCATCCGCAACCCGTCCTTCACCGACTACCTGATCCCGACCATCCTCGACACCCCGCCGATGGAGATCGACATCATCGAGCGCGGCGACCCGAACGCGGCCTACGGGGTCCGCGGCGTGGGCGAGCCGCCGACGATCTCCACGACGCCGGCGGTGGTCGCCGCGATCCGCGCGGCCACCGGCCGGGAGCTCCCGCACACGCCGGTGGCGCCGGAGCACATCGTGTGAGGCCAGACCTGCTGCGGCGGCGGGGCCGGGCCGCCGCCGCAGCAACCCCCTCACCCCGGCATCGAGAAACCGAAGGAGAAACAGCATGTCCGTGGACGTCGCGACGAGCGCCGAGCAGGACTGGATGGCCCGGGCCATCGAACTGGCCACCAGCAACGTGGCCGCGGGCGGTGGGCCGTTCGGCGCGCTCGTCGTCCGGGACGGCGAGGTCATCGCGACCGGCACCAACAAGGTGACCGTCGACCTCGACCCGACCGCGCACGCCGAGGTCACCGCGATCCGCAACGCCTGCCGCGCGCTGGGCAGCTTCAAGCTCGACGGCTGCGTGCTGGTCACCTCGTGCGAGCCGTGCCCGATGTGCCTGGCCTCCGCGCTGTGGGCGCGGGTGGACCGGGTGCTGTTCGCCGCCGACCGGGACGACGCCGCCGAAGCGGGCTTCGACGACCGAGCCTTCTACGACGTCTTCGAGGACCCGCGGACCGAGACGCCGACGCCGGTGCAGCGGGTGGCGATGCCCGACCGCAACGCGGCCTTCGACGCCTGGCGGAACAAGTCCGACCGCGTCGACTACTGATCCGCTCCTGAACCGGGCGGACGCCCGTCCCCTCACCCCGACAGCCGCCTTGACCAGCGGTTCCGGCAGCGACGACCGGGTCGCCCCGGAACCCAGCGAGCGGGCCTCCACCACCGCTTCCGCCTGATGCGGAACCAGGCCCGCCCGCCATCCCGGAAACCCTTACCGGGACAGCGAATTCAACTCCGTTCAAACGCCCCAGCTCGAATTCGGCGGATTCCCGCCGGGCCCTCCCCTGCCCGGAAAACCCGCCGGAGGAAACAGTCCGGGCGGCACCGAGACGTGCCGCACGGGGGCGCCCACCGGCATGGGAGGACTCATGACCCAGCAGCTGAGACCGGAAAGAGCCGACGCGGAACCGTCCGGATTGGACCGCTTCTTCCGCGTCAGCGCCCGCGGCTCCACCTTTTCCCGCGAACTCCGCGGCGGCCTGACCACCTTCGTCGCGATGGCCTACATCGTGATGCTCAACCCGCTCATCCTCGGCTCGTCGGCGGACGCCACCGGCGCCCAGCTCACGCCCGAGCAGCTGACCACCGCCACCGCGGCCACCGCCGGGGTGATGACCGTCGTGATGGGCCTGGTCGGCAACGCGCCGCTGGCCCTGGCCGCCGGGCTCGGCGTCAACGCCGTGGTCGCCTTCACCATCGCCCCGGCGATGACCTGGGCGCAGGCGTTCGGGCTGGTGGTGCTGGAAGGCATCGTAATCATCGTGCTGGCGGTCAGCGGTGTGCGGGAGCGGATCATCAACGCCATCCCGGCACCGCTCAAGACCGCGCTGACCGTCGGCATCGGCCTCTACATCGCGCTGATCGGCCTGGTCAGCGCCGGTTTCGTGACCCGGAAGCCGGACGCGGCCAACACCACGGTGCCGGTCCAGATGGGCCAGGGCACCGAGGGCCACCTGGTCGGCGTGCCGATCGCGATCTTCTGCCTGAGCCTGCTGCTGATGCTGGTGCTGCTGGCGCGGAAGGTGCCCGGCGCGATCCTGATCGGCATCGCGGTCAGCACCGCCATCGCGGTCGCGGTCAACGCGGCCTTCGGCATCGCGCCGGAGCAGTGGGGCACGATCGTTCCGGAGCTGCCCGACCACGTGGTCGGCAGTCCCGATTTCAGCCTGTTCGGCCAGGTGGACCTGTTCGGCGGGTTCGCGGCGGCGGGCGGCATCGCGGCCACCGTGTTCCTGTTCACCCTGGTGCTGTCCGGGTTCTTCGACGCGATGGGCACCATCACCAGCGTCTCCTCGGAGGCCGGGCTGGTGCGCAACGGCAAGGTCGAGGGAATGGGCCGCATCCTGGCCGTGGACGGCGTCGCGGCCGCGGCAGGCGGTCTGACCGGCTCGTCGCCGAACACCGTGTTCCTGGAGTCGGCCACCGGGGTCGCCGAAGGCGCGCGCACCGGGCTGGCGAGCGTGGTCACCGGGCTGCTGTTCTGCGCGACGCTGCTGTTCACCCCGCTGGCCGCGGTGGTACCCGCGCAGGCCGCCGCCCCGGCGCTGGTGATCGTCGGCGCGCTGATGATGGCGCAGGTCCGGCACGTCCCGTGGGACGACCCGGAGTACGTGATCCCGGCGTTCCTGACCATCGCGGTGATCCCGTTCACCTACATGATCACCAACGGCATCGGCGCAGGCCTGATCGCCTACGCGGTGATCAAGGTGGCCCGCGGCAAGGCCCGCGAGATCGGCTGGCTGGTCGGCGTCCTCGCCCTGGTCTTCGCGGCCTACTTCGGCGTCGAAGCCGTGGAAGCCCTCATCGGGTGACGACGATCCCGCGGGTGCGCGGCGCTTCTGGACGGCCCGGCTTCCGACGGCAGCGGAGGCCGGGCCGCTCCGTCACGGGAAGGCCACGTCACCGACGAAGGTGTGCGTCTGCACGAGGGTTCCGGCGGAGCCGTTGTTGATGTTGGACCGTCCGTGAAGGCCCTGAACGGCGCAGTCCAGGATGACCTGCCCGAGATCGACACCCTCGGCGGCGGCGATCTGCTCGAGTGCTGCCCGGTCATCCGCGTCCAAGCGGTCGAGCTGCACGTTCACGATGTCGGCGCCATCCGTCTCCGCCGCACTGCCCGTGTTCGTCATATGCCAAATCGTGGCACACGGGGCGTTCTCATCAGGTCGGGTTCACCAATCCGACCCAGCTCGGCTCGGCGAGGTGTCACGCTCCGCAACACCGAGTCGATCGTCGCGAGACACCTCGCCGCCGAGGGCCGGGACGCCCGTCGCACGTCACCTGATCAGGTGGAATCGGGAGTCGAGATCGGATGAGTAGCGTGGGTGAGGTGGAGGTCGCGGGAGTGGTGCTCGCCGGCGGCGCCGGGCGGCGGTTCGGGATGCCCAAGGCGCTGGTCGAGCACGAAGGCGCGTTGCTGGTCGAGCGGGCCGCTCGGGTGCTCGCGGACGGCGGGTGCTCGCCGGTCCTCGTGGTGCTGGGCGCCGCTGCCGACGAGGTGCGCGAGCGCGCCGATCTGTCCGGGGCGGCGGTGGTGCTGAACCCCGACTGGGAGACCGGGATGGGATCCTCGCTGCGGGTCGCACTCGATGCGCTGACCAGCACTGATGCCGATGCGGCGGTGGTGCTGCCGGTCGACATGCCGGGGATCGGGGCGGCTGCTGTGCGTCGCGTCGCCGAGCTGGCGAGCCCGTCCGCGCTCGCCGCCGCCGCGCACGATGGCAGGCGCAGCCACCCGGTGCTGCTCGGGCGCGAGCACTGGGCCGGGGCGCGGACCGCCGCGACCGGGGACGCCGGGGCTCGCGGCTACCTGCGCGACCGCGAAGTGGCGCTGGTGCCCTGCGACGACATCTCCGCCGGGTTCGACGTGGACCGTCCCGAAGACCTGCCGCGAGCGGACACGTAGAGTCGGCGGCCACGCGGGACCGGTCCGGTGACCGCGTCATCGCTGCCGGGCCGGGACGTCACACCAGCGCCCGAGAAAGCCAGAGCAGGAGGCGTCCATGGCAAGCGGACACATCACCGCCAACTACCTGCCCGAAGGCGACGACTGGCTGGTCACCGTCACGACCGACGCCGATCAGCGCAGCGCCCGCGCACCGGGCCTGATCGCCGCCCGCGACCAGGCCGATCAGCTCATCGAGCAGCTCGCGCCCAGTTCGGTGGGCCGGATCGTGATCCACCTGCTCGACGGCGACGGGTTCGCCTTCACCACCGCCTACCTCCAGGCCCGCCACGGCGTGACCGCCCAGCCCGGCCGGTGACCGCGCGGTGCACCCCGATCGCGTGCACAGTGGACCGACACGCGCGAGCGGCCTGCGCAGCAGCTCACGCCGCTCGCGGACCCAACCCCGACCCGGCCCGGAGCTTAGGATGGCGGTCGTGAACGCGCCGACGAGCAGTGCACGCGAGGAGGAGACCTTGGCCAGCGCCGAGCAGACCCGGCCGGCCGGCCGGGGGCGACCGCGGGACGCCTCCCGCGACGCCGCGCTGCGCCAGGCCGCGATGGAGGTGCTGTCGCAGGTCGGCTACCGGGCGCTGACCATGGACGCCGTCGCCGCGCACGCGCGGGCCGGCAAGGCCACCATCTACCGGCGCTGGGACTCCAAGCTGGACCTGGTCATCGACACCTGCACCCAGCTGGTCCAGCGCAACATCCCGGAACCCGACCGGGGATCGATCGAAGCCGACCTCGGAGACTTCCTGCGCAGCTTCGCCTCGTTCCTCACCGGACCGGTCGGCAAGGCCGCCCAGGCGCTGGTCGGCGAGCTGCCGCACGAGCCCGAGCTGGCCGCCGCCTTCCGCGAGTCGTTCCTGCTGCCGCAGCGCGACGTCCTGCGCCGCCTCATCGAGCGCGGGGTGCAGCGCGGCGAGATCCGCGCGGACGCACCGGTGGACACGGTCGTGGAGATCACCGGGGCGTGCCTCATATACCGGCTGATGCTCACCGACGAGCCGCTCGACACCGGCTTCGTGGACCGGCTGGTCAACGAGGCCCTGATGCCGCTGCTGCACGGCTGATCCCCGGCAGCATCAAACGCGCTGAGACCCGCAGGCCTTCCAGCGAAGGTCCACGGGTCTCAGCGAGTTCTTCATCCTGGTCGGCAGTCGCGACGCACGACCGGCACCGAGCGGAAAGTGCCGCATGCGCCGCAGGCGCACAACCCACCCACGCAGCTCGCACCGCCGCGGGTTCTCAGACGTCGCCTGGCGAGGACAGCCCGTTCGCCGTGTATCGGACGGGATCCCGCAGCCAGGCGGCCTCTGAGGTTCCGCCACCCGCACCGCTACGCAGAACGAGCTTGGAAAAACCTCATCGGAACAGCTTGCGCACCACGACGACGGCGACCAGGGCACCGACCCCGATCAGCGCGTAGCGCACCCGCGGGTCGTTGAGCCTCTCCTGAACGCTGGCCTTGCCGGCCTCCACGAACCGCTGCGGGTTCGCCTTCACGCTCAGCTGGTCCAAAGTGGTGGCAAGCGCTTCGCGCGCCTGCTCGATGTCGCGCTCGATGGCGTCCGGATCACGAGCCACGTGTCCTCCTCACCCTTCACCTGGCTGCTGACAACCGTAGAGCACCGGCGAGGCGCCGACGCACCAGCGGTTGGCGTGTCGCGCACCGCACCTCCCGGGACACACCCCGAAGACCAAGATCACCCCACCGGCTAGGCTGTGACCCAGCTGGGGGCCGTAGCCCAATTGGCAGAGGCACTAGGTTTAGGTCCTAGCCAGTGAGGGTTCGAGTCCCTCCGGCCCCACCACCCGGTCTACCGGTTCACGGGTTCGCGAGAGGCGATCCGGCTCGTGCGGCCGACCGCGCGGGCCACCGCGTTGCGCACCGCGAGACCCTGCCGGGTGCGGGGCACCAGGAGCCTGGAGAGCGGACCGACGCGTCGCTGCCGCGGGTCCACTTCACGGCGGAGCCGCGACTCGTACGCGGCGAAGGCGCGGGCATGCTCGCCGGGATGGGCGGCCAGCTCTTCTGCGAGGGCGTACGCACCCGCCATCGCCATGCTCGACCCGTCGCCCAGCAGTGCCGTCGCCGCCGCCGCGTCCCCGAGCAGCGCGACCCGTCCGCGGGACCACGAGGGCATCCGGACGGTGGTCAGCGGGTCGAAGAACGGAGCCGGGTGCTCCAGGTACGCCGCCACGAGTTCCGGTGCCCGCCACCGCACGTCGGCGTAGGCGTCGGCCACGATCTGCTTGTGCAGGGCGGTGTTCTTGCGGTCGTGGGGCGCTGGCCGTGCGGCGCGGAAGGTGAAGATCGCGAGCGGAGTGGTCCGCGAGGGATGGACGACCAGCATCCGGTTCGGCGCGGTCAGCATCGTCATCTCGCTCGGATCCTCGATGGCATCGGGTTCCAACGGGACGGTCGCGCCGTACAGGCCCAGGTCGCTCGCGAACTGCCGCTCGGGTCCGAACATCAGGCTCCGCACGGTGGAGTGCATCCCGTCGGCACCGACCACCAGGTCGAAGCGACGTGGCGCGGTCCGCCGGAAGGTGACGTCGACCCCACCTCCGTCCTGGTCGAGAGCGGTGACCGTGTCGTCGAACAAGAACTCGGCCTCGTCCTGCGCCGACCGGTGGAGCACCTCGGACAGGTCGGCGCGGGTCACCTCGACCGCCGGCGCCCCGCCTGAGGTGCCCGGGAGTTGCAGGATTCGCCTGCCGCCGGGGTCGAGCAGGGTCAGCGACCGGTTGCGGGTGGCGAGCCCGCGGAGCTGCGGGAGGACGCCCATGCGCTCGGCGACCGGGATCGCGGGCCCCTTCACGACGATCGCGCTACCACCGGAGCGCAGCTGCCGGGCCTGTTCGACGACCGTCGGCCGGTACCCGTTCCGGGAGAGCCAGTACGCGAGCGCGGGCCCTGCGATTCCGGCTCCGACCACGAGCACTTCGGGCTTCTTCATGGCAAAGACCTCTCACGAACCAAGGTACGATCAATTTCGTACCTCAGTAGAGCACGGGCTGAGGTACGATTCAAGTCGTACCTGAAGGAGGTGCCACGTGGCCGGGACGGACCTGGTCGGCCCGGAGGCCGACGCGCTCGATCTGGGTGCGGTGTTGCGCGCCCTCGCCGACGAGCACCGCCGGTCGGTGATGACGGAGTTGGCCGCCGACCGCAGCGACGGCGAACGGGGCTGCAACTCGTTCAACCTGCCGATCTCGAAGCAGACCCAGACCCACCACTTCCGGGTCCTGCGCGAGGCAGGCCTCATCGACGAGATCGACTACGGCAACCGCAAGGGCATCCGGCTGCGACGCGCGGACGTCGAGAAGAGGTTCCCCGGGTTGCTCGCGCTCCTGGAAGCAGAGTCCCTGGGCGGTACCGCTCCGCGCTGAGCACGGAACGGGGTGGACGTTCTCGTTCGGTAACGTGCTTGGGGTGCGGATGCGGGAGCGGCGTGCCGCCGAGGCCATCACCGCCTACCTCGGTCGAGGTGGGCGGGTTCTCGATCCCGTCGCGCTCGCCGGGGTCGTCGGCTCTGCTCTGGGGGCTTCCGGTTGTGCTCTCGTCATCGGCGGGCAGCGGTTCCAGTGGGGCGCTGGCGATTCTTGGGTCGAGCAGGACATCTCCTACGGCGGGTCGGTGTGCGGCGTGCTCGCCGTGGCTCCCGAGTCCGTCGGGGCGGTGGCTTCCGTTGCCGCTGTGCTCGGGGCTCCCGTCGCGATGATCCGGTTGGCCCGGGAGACCGATCACGCGCGGCGCGTCGGGGATTCGGCCGCTCGGTCGCTGGTCGACGACCGGTGGCGGGCCGCCGCCGAGATGGAGGCCGAGCGGCGGGGCTTGGAGCGGGATCTGCACGACGGCGCCCAGCACCAGCTGGTGGCGCTGCGGATGTCGCTGGCGCTCGCCGAGCACGCGCTCAGCACCGGGAACGGTCAGGAGCACGTCGCGAAGCTGATGGGTCAGCTCGACGACGCCGAGCGGGTGCTGGTCGAGACCGCCGCCGGGATCCTGCCCGATGTGCTCGCCGCCGAAGGGCTCGCCGCTGCTCTGCGCACCGAGCTGGCCCGGCACGGCGTTGTCTCGCTCGACCTCGGTGGGCTGCGGCGCCGCTATCCGACGCCCGTCGAGTCGGCCGTCTACTACGTCGTGCTCGAAGCCGTGAACAACGCTCGCAAGCACGCTCCTGGTGCGCGGGTCACCGTCACCGCGTGGGACAGCTACGAGGGCTTGGCCTTCGCCGTCTCCGACGACGGGCCGGGTTTCGCGGCGAACGACGGCCTGCCCAACCTCACCGCGCGGGCCGCGTCGGTCGGCGGAGTCGTGGAGGTCCGCTCAGCGCCCGGCGCGGGCACCACCGTCAGCGGCGTCGTGCCCGTCTAGCAGGCCGTGCCCTTCGGGGCGAGCAGGCCTTCCGCGGTGCGCACCAGCACCTCGCAGGCCGCTCGGTCGCGGCTGCCGTTCGCCGGGTGCTCGGCGTGCGCGCGCCAGCGGGTCACCGCTGCTCGGGCCGCGGTCACCACGTCCTCGTCGGTCGCTTCGGGCGGCAGGCCGAGCCGGGTGCGCGGGTCGATTCCGTCGGCGCCGAGCAGCCGGGTCGCGGCTGCGGCCACGGCGCGCAGGACACCGCCTCGCTCCAGGTCGTCGAGGAGGTCGAGCTCGGCGAACTCGTGGGCGTCGGCGCTCACCTGCTCGACCGCCCAGCGCAGCTGGTGGCCGGCGGGCAGGCCGCGGACCAGATCGCGCATCGCCACCACCGCGCGGCGCGCCGCGATCACCGGGCCGTGCGCGGCGAGCCTCGCCGCCAGCGACCCGACCGAACCGGATTCCGCCAGGACGACCCGGTTCCGCCCGGACAGCAGCACTTCGCGGAACTCCGGTGCGGCCGGGACCCGGCACAGGACGCCGTCCACGCCACCGCGCGGGTCGTCGTCGGCGCGGAGCTCCTCCGCGAGCTCGCGGTCCGCCGGGGTGTCGAAGACGATGATGGAGGCCAGCGTGCCGCCCTTGATCTCACCGCCGGGGCCCACCACGGCGAGGCGCGGAGGCATGGTCAGCCGCTCCGCGACGGCGTCCCACGCCGCTCTCCCCGGTGCTCCGCCGACGGCGATCTGCCCCTGCCGCACCAGTTCTCGCACTTTCCGGTAGACGGCGCTGCGCTCCAGCTCGGCCGGATCGACGGCCGGTGGCGCCAGCTCGACCCGTTCGGCGAGCCGGACGGTGATGACCGCCGCGCCGTCGACTGCCGCGCACTCCATGTCCCCGCCGAGCACCGCGAGCCGCTCGACGTCCTGGCCGAGCGCGTAGCGCAGTTGCGCTTCGGCGGGCGCGTCCGGCGCGTGGATCCTGGCCCGCAGCGCGTCGTCGCGGCCGAAGGTCACCGTCAGCGGGCGCGCGGATTCCTCGCCCGCCAACAGGTTCAGCGCCGCCGCGACCGCGTGGTAGAAACCGGACTCCAGCTGCCAGCCGGCCCGGCGCCCGAGATCGCCCTTGAAGGTCACCGCGCGCGGCAGCGTCGCCGCCAGCTCCTCCAGCGCTGCGCGCGGGCCGCGGTCGGGCAGCATCGCCGGGAACACCCCGCGCACCACCGCCCGGAAGTCGTCGATCAGCTCTTCCAGCACGCCTTCGGCCGTGGTGAGTTCCGCGCCATCGTCGGTGACCGCGCGCAGCGACTTCCGCACCTCGTCGAGATCGCGCAGCGTCGTCGCGGTGATCGCCTGGACCAGCCGGTGCCGCTCCAGGTCGCGGACCCGCGCCAGCCGCGCACGAGCGCTGTTCAGCTCCGCGTTCAACCGGCGCGCGCGCTGGTCGGCCGCGGCGTGGTCGACGTGCAGGCGCGCCAGCTGCACCGCCACGTCGAGCCAGCCCGCGGTGTCGCGGAGCAGAGCGCGCGCCGCGTCGTCCCACTTGCTCGGGGCGATGACGAACAGGGCGCCTCCGGTCGAGCCGACCCGCTCCGCTCCGGCCGCGCCGGCGACACCGGACAGGCCGGGCGGCCAGGACTCGACGACGACGTGGCTCCGCTCGGTCGGCACCGCGTAGGCGGCTCTCCCGCCGGTGCCCTCCGCGAGGTTGCGGACGAGGGCCGCGGCCAAGCGCTCAGGCGGTTCGGCGGCGGCGATCTCGTGCGGCGGGCGGCCCGAAGTGGACAGCCAGCGCCGGACCAGCCCACCGCTCAACGCATCGACCCGTCGATCCGCTGGGCCTGCAGGTACGCGAGCACCGCGAGCACTCGCCGGTGGTGCACCGTCGCGTCGCCGGGCAGGCCGAGCTTGGTGAAGATCGCCGCGATGTTCTTCTCCACGGCCTTCGCCGAGATGTAGAGCTCCTGGGCGATCGCGTTGTTCGCGCGCCCTTCGGCCATCAGCCGCAGCACGTCGGTCTCCCGCTCGCTGAGCTTGCTGATCGCGCTGTCGGACTGCGCCGCGCCGCCCTGCACCAGTCTGCGGGCCAGCACCGGTTCGATGACGATCTCACCCGCGGCGATCCGGTCCAGCGTGTCGCCGAGCACCTTCACCCCGGCCACCCGCTCCTTGAGCCGGTAGCCGATCCGGTCCGCGCCGATCTCCAGAACCCGCATCAGGTAGTGCGTCTCGGCGTAGTGCGACAGCAGCAGCAACCCGACCTGCGGGTGCAGCGCGCGCACGCGCTCGGCCGCGACGAGCCCGCCGGTGGGGCCCGGCGGCATCCGGATGTCCAGGATCGCGACGTCGACCGGATCGGTGGCCACCGCGGCGACCAGCGCCTCCCCGTCCTCGAAGCAGCCCACGACCTCGTGCCCGGCGGCCTGCAGCAGCAGCACCAGGCCTTCCCGGAACAGGGCGCCGTCCTCGGCGATCGCTACTCGCACCGCAGCACCGCCCGGTGCGCCCGCCGGGCCGACCCGCCCGGCTGCTGATCGGTGATGTTCACCCGCACGATCCGACGTCCCCGCACCCGCACGCGCACTACGCTACCCGGCCGCAACGTGTGGAGGTGATCGGCGATGAGCAGACCGATCCGCGCACGGGCCTGCCCGCCGAACGCGCTCGGCGGCAGGTCGAGCAGCAGTCGCAGGTCCAGCCGCTCGGCGACCGCCCGCAGCCCCGGTCCGAGGCCGGCCCCGGTCAGCACCGGCGGGTAGATCATCGCCTCGACGCAGCGCAGGTCGTCCAGGATGCCGGTGACCCGGTTCTGCGCGGCTGCCACCCGTGCGGCGGCTTCCGCATCGGGGGTTGTGTCGGAGATCATGCCGAGTTCCAGTGCCAGCGCGGAGATGTCGGCCACCGCGCCGTCGTGCAGCAGGCGCTCCAGCTGGTAGCGCTGGCGGACGGTGTCGCGGCCGGGCGGCCGGATGGGCGTCGGCAGCGCTGCCGCTGACCAGCGGAACCAACGAACCAGGCGGTGCACCGTTGCCAGCGTCGTCGTCGGACCGGCCTTTGACAAGGGTGCCGCCCCTCCGCAACGGTAGGGATATCCCCACCGTTGTGTCCCGAACCGCAATCAAGTTGCCTCGCACGATCAACCCGCGGCGCCGGGGCGCAACCTACATTGGGGGACGATCGTCCAGACCTGTGGTTCGGTCGGACGGCAGTACGGGGTTCACAGGAGGTGGCGTGTCGTACGCGATGGGGATCGACCTCGGCACAACGTTCACATCCGCCGCCGTCGGCGATGCGGCGGGGACGAGGATGGTGCCGTTGTCCCGGGATATCGTCGTCCCGTCTCTGGCTTACCACGCGCCGGACGGAACTCTGCTCACCGGCGCCGCAGCCGCTGGTGCCGACGGTGATCCGGCGCGGCTCGGCCGCGGGTTCAAGCGCAGGCTCGGCGACCCGACGCCCCTGGTGCTCGGTGGCGCCACCTACTCGCCGAGCGCGTTGATGGCCGCGCAGCTGCGCGCCGTCCTCGACCAGGTCCGCGCGCACATGGGCGGGCCGCCCGGATCGATCGTGCTGACCTGCCCGGCGATCTGGGGCCCCTACCGGCGGGAGCAGTTCGCCGAGGTGCCGCGGCTGGCCGGTGTCGAGAACGTGCAGGTGATCACCGAGCCGGAAGCCGCTGCCACGCACTACAGCCGGGAGCGGGCGCTGGGCGAGGGCGAGGTCGTCGCGGTCTTCGACCTCGGCGGCGGCACGCTGGACACCACCGTGCTGCGGATGCGCCGCGACGGGATGGAGATCCTCGGCACGCCGGAGGGCGTCGAGCACCTCGGCGGCATGGACTTCGACGACGCGCTGCTGGCCCACTTCGACGAACGCCTCGACGGCGCGATCACCCGGCTCGACCCCGCCGATCCGGCAGCTGCCGCCGCGCTCGCGCAGATCCGGGCGCAGTGCGTGCGCGCCAAGATCGACCTGTCCACCGAGCCGGACGTGACGCTGAACGTCGCGCTGCCGTCCGGAGCGCGCGAGCTGACGATCACGCGCCGGGAGTTCAACGCGGCGATCCGGCCGTCGGTGGAGGTCGCCGTCGATGCGCTGCGCCGCACCGTCGCCTCGGCGGGACTGCGCGGCGAGGACCTGTCCGCGGTGCTGCTGGCCGGTGGTTCCTCGCGGGTTCCGCTGGTCACGCAGCTGGTCTTCGAGCAGTTCGACAAGCCGGTGCGGATGGCGCACCACCCGAAGTTCACCGTCGCCCTCGGCGCGGCGACGATCGGAACCCGCGCGCTCACCGCTCCCCCGCCGCGACCGGTGCAAGCCGTCGAGCCGGCGCGCAGCGAGCCGAAGCGACGCCGCTGGTTGGTGCCTGCGGTCGCGGCCGCGGCCGCCGTGGTCACCGCGGTGGTCGGCGGAGTGCTGCTGTTCAGCAGCGGGCCCGACGTCAACACCGCGGCCAGCACCAAGACCCCGGTACCGGAATCGTCCACTTCGGACGCCAGCGCGGTGCAGGGCGGTCGGCTGCCCGACCCGCTGCTGGTGTTCGACGACGACACCGCCGGGCCCTACCGGGCTTTCATCTCCTCGCAGGAGAAGTGGGACGGCACCGAGGTCATCGCGCACAGCGCGGCCCACGCGGCGATCTCCGCGACCACCGGCGACGGGTTGCGGGTGAACTGGACGAGCGACGACCCGGCCCAGATCTACCTGCAGACCGGCAACAACACCCGGGACCTGTCGTCCTACGCGGCCAACGACGGAGCGCTGGTGTTCGACGTGGTGGTGAACCAGCCGCTGAGCGGCTCGGCATCGGTGGCCACGCACTGCGGCTACCCGTGCGGTGCCGAGCTCGACGCCACCGGGCTCTTCCGCGGCCTGCCCGTCGGCTCGCCGGCGAAGGTCACCATCCCGCTGAGCTGCTTCACCGAGAAGGGCCTGGACCCGAAGCGGGTCAACACCCCGTTCCTGGTCTACGCCCAGGGCCCGTTCGACGCCACCTTCCGCAACATCACCTGGGTCGCGGGCGCGGCCACCAGCCCAGAAGCCACACCCTGCTCCGCGCTGTCGTGAACAGATTGATCCCAGGCCGTTCTGCGTGGCGCTAGCGGGATCTCAGCGCCCGCCTGGACTCCGGGTGCCCGGCCTCGTGCATGACCAGTGCACGGCGGCCGGGCCGTCCTCGTCAGACGAACGCTGAGATCCCGCTCCGGTGCAGGCGCCGAGGGCGGGCCGTGCGCTGTTCGTCGCTGGAGGCCTCGCCGCTGCGGTCCCTCGAATGATCCGACTGGGACCGGCGCGGGGGGGTTATCCCTACCTGAGAAGGCGGGATAACCCCTTGAGCTGGAGGGACAAACCCAGCGACGGTTCCGCTCCGGGCCGCGACGCTTGCTGTCGTAGTCAGCAGGCGATACGGCGGGAGCGGCAATGCCCAGTGTTCAGCTCGAAGACGTGATGCGGGCCCACGGCGATGCTCTGCACGCATATGTCACACGTCTGACCAACGGCGATCGGTTCGCCGCCGAGGACGTCGTGCAGGAGACCTGGGTGCGGGCCTGGCGCAACCTGGACCGGCTCACCGAGAACCTGGGCTCGGTCCGCGGCTGGCTGCTGCGGGTCGCGCACAACATCGCCATCGACCAGCACCGCAGCCGCCGCGCCCGCCCGACCGAGGTCGGCCTGCCCGAGCAGGACCTGGAGTACGCGGCGGTGGCGCCCAGCGCCAACGACCAGGTCGAGACGAAGATCGTCGTCCGCGCGATGCTCGAAACCCTCTCCCCCGCGCACCGCGACACCGTGCTGGAGGTCTACTACGCCGACCGCACGGCGGCGTCGGCGGCCAAGGTCCTCGGTGTCCCGGCGGGCACGGTGAAGAGCCGGCTGCACAACGCCTTGCGCACGCTCCGCGAATCGGTCTCCGCGCAGCCGCTCGCGGCCTGACCCCGGATCGCACGAGATGGACCGTGAGCACTTTCTGCCGCAATAGCCCCAGAAAGTGCTCACGGTCCACCCGGCTCAGGACGTGTGGCTCGGCGGCGCGGGGACGTCTTCGGGCAGCAGCAGGCAGAGGTCGTCCATCGTGGGCTCGGTCAGCGAGCGGGTGCGGCGGGCGTGGTGGGCGATCGTCTCGTCCAGGACCTGACGGGCGTAGCGGCCGTTGCCGAAGGACTCGCCGCGGCTCATCGTCGCGAAGTGCGTGCGCAGCGCCGCCACCGTCGGGCCGGTGCACTCGTAGCCGGTGTCGGTGGCGTGCTGGTTGACGATCGTGACCAGCTCGTCGGGCGTGTAGTCGGCGAAGCGCACGCGGTGCGAGAACCGGGACGACAGACCGGGGTTGGCGGCCAGGAAGCCCTCCATCTCCCGCTCGTAGCCCGCCGCGATCACCACCACCTCGTCGCGGTGATCCTCCATCAGCTTCACCAGCGTGTCGATCGCCTCCCGGCCGAAGTCGTTGCCACCGGCCTTGCTGGAGGACAGCGTGTAGGCCTCGTCGATGAACAGCACGCCGCCGCGCGCGCGGTCGAAGGCCTCGGTCGTGCGGCGCGCGGTGTGCCCGATGTACTCGCCGACCAGATCCGCGCGCGCGACCTCGGTGACCTGCCCCTGGGCCAGGACGCCGAGCGCCGCCAGCAGCGAGCCGTAGAGGCGGGCCACCGTCGTCTTGCCGGTGCCGGGCGGGCCCGCGAAGATCAGGTGCCTGCTCACCGACGGCACCGGCAGGCCGGCCGCCTGCCGCCGCCGCGCCGAGGTGAGCAGGTCGACCATCGCCGACACCTCCGCCTTCACCTCGTCCAGGCCGACCAGGGCCTGCAGGGTCCCGAGCAGCTGCTCGATGCGCTCCTCGTCCACCCGGCCCGCGCCCGCGCCGACCGATGAACCGGGCAGCGGGCCGAGATCCTCCGGCAGCAGCCTGGTCAGCGCGACGTGCCCGGCGTCGAGGTCGTCGGCCAGCCGGTAGGCCTGGCGGCCGAGCATCTCCTCGAACACCTTGCGGGCGGTGCGGCCGTTGCCGAACGCCGCGTCGCGCGGCAGGTTCGTGAAGTAGGTGTGCAGCGCCGCCCGGGTTTCGAACTCCAGCCGGTAGTCGTGGCTGCGGCACAGGCCCTCGACGATGGTGACCAGCTCCGCCGAGGAGTAGTCGGCGAACTCGATGGTGCGGGAGAAGCGCGAGGACAGTCCCGGGTTGGCCGCGAGGAACGAGCGCATGTCGTTGGTGTAACCGGCGACGATCACCACCACCTCGTCGCGGTGGTCCTCCATCAGCTTCACCAGCGTGTCGATCGCCTCCCGGCCGAAGTCCGGGCCGCCACCGCCGTTGTTGCCCGCCGACAGCGTGTAGGCCTCGTCGATGAACAGCACGCCGCCGATCGCCTTGTTGAACATCTCGGTGGTCTTGATCGCGGTGCCGCCGACCACCGAGGCGACCAGGTCGGGCCGCGCGACCTCGACCAGCTGCCCGGAGCGCAGCACGCCGAGCGCGGTGAGGATCCGGCCGTAGAGCCGGGCCACCGTGGTCTTGCCGGTGCCGGGTGCGCCGGTGAACACCAGGTGCCGGGACAGCGGCGGCGACGGCAGGCCCGCGGCCGCCCGGCGCTCGGACATCTGGTGCAGCCGCACCAGCGTCTCCACCTCGCGCTTGACGCCGTCCAGGCCGACGAGCGCGTCCAGCTCCGCGAGCAGGTCGTCCAGCTCCTCGGTGTCGCCGCCGGGCTCGACCGGGGCCGGGGCGGAGTCCGGAGCGGACTTCTCGACCAGCGCGGGGACCTCGCCGCCGGGCAGCCGGACGTCGGTGCCGAGGTTGCGCTCGGCGACGCAGCCGCTCACCTCCACCGGCTGGTCGGTCTGCACCGCGATGCCGTCGCCCAGGTTGTCCCGCACACCGCAGTCGGTGATCGAACCGTCGGCGTGCCCGCGCCACAGCACACCGGTCTGGCACTCGCGCACCTCACCGCCGTCGACGACGAGCCGGGCCTGGTCGGTGGCGAGCAGGCCGGTGGCCGCGGTGCCGACGACCTTGGTGTCGCGCACGGTCACCGCGGCCTGCCGCTCGACCAGCACACCGTTGCCCGCGCCACCGGTGATCTCGCAGGCCACCAGCCGGATCGTGCCGTCCGCACCGGCGACGACGGCGTCGTGGCCGGTGCCGGTGAGCACGCACTCGGACAGGTCGGCGGTCGATCCCTCCAGGACCTGCACCGCGTGCCCGCGAGCTCCGTCGACGGTCACCTGCTCCAGCTCGACGGCCGATTCCTGCACCACCACGACGGCCTGGGCGGTGGTGTCGCGCAGGTGGCAGTCGCGCAGCACCGGGCGGGATCCGCTCGCCGACAGCACGCCCACACCGTCCACAGCGGACACTTCAGTGCCGGTGACGATGAGCTCGCTGCGCTCCTCGACCACGATCGCGGTGCCCGAGATGTCGCTGATCCGGCAATTGCGCAGCTCACCGCGCCCGCCGTCGGCAGCGAGCACGGCGCCCTTCGCCTCGGTCACCGCGCAGTCCACCAGGACCGGAATGCCACCGGAGCGGGCGACGACCGCGGTGGTGCCCACGGAGCCGATCGTGCAGCCGGTCAGCTGGGCCGCACCACCGTCGAAGGCCAGCACCCCGGCCCCACCGGGGTTGCGCACGGTCGTGGTGTCGGCGCGCAGCTGGGCGCCGCGGCGGACCACGACCGCGACCTCCGAGTCGGCCGCGACCTCGCACTCGCCGAGGTGCAGCGCCCCGGATTGCAGGTCGACCGCGACTTCGCCGTCGGAGTGCGCGAACTCGATGCCGGACACCTCGGCGTGCTCGGCGGTCACCCGCAGCACCGGGGTGCCCGCCGCCTCGATCCGCACATCGCCGGGCGAGCCGGAACCGGACAGCGTCACGTCGCGGTCCAGCACGATCGACTCCGGGTACAAGCCGGGGCGGATGGCGATCACGTCGCCGTCGCGCGCCGAGCTGATCGCGTCTCCGACGGTGCGGTAGCAGTCCGGCTCGGTCGGCGAGACGCCGAGCACGGAGCGGACACCGGACATCCTGCTCGTCACGATGGGCCCTCCTGTGGTGTCAAGGCCGCGCGCACGCGGTGGCGGGCCAGCGGGGTCAGGCGGCCACCCGGCCTGCCGCCCAGCGCGTGCCCGGCCAGCTCCGCATCGGGCGCCAGCTGGTAGCGGTCGAGGTAGTACTTGGCGGCGTCCGACCACACCCAGGTGCCGTCGGAGCGCAGGCCGGCGGGCACCGCGCGGGTGCCGGTGAACACGTCGAGCATCAGCACGTCCGCGGTCAGCACGACCTCGCCCGCGGTGAGGAAGTCCAGCAGCCGCCGCCGTTCGGCCGGATCCACCACGAGCTCGTGGCCGGGGTCGAACCACGGCCCGGCGGCGGTGGCGCCGTCGAAGGTGCGGGCCACGCGGACCTCGGGGCCCGGCTCCGCCGACCACAGCAGCGTCGCGGCCAGCAGCGCGTTCTCGTGGTAGCCGGGCAGGACGTCGCCGGGCGCGAACACCTCCACCCGCGGTGAGTCCACCAGGCCCGCCAGCGCCCGGTGAGCGGCGGTGGTCGTGGCCGTCAGGTCTCCTTCGGACTGGACGAGGTGCACGCGGTCGGTGCCGCCTCGGGTGGTGGCCCAGCACGCCTGCGCGCCGGGCTCGTCCCGGATCGCGGCGAGGACGGCGCGATCGGCTTCTTCGTGGCCGTGCGGCTCCGGGGCGAAAGTGTGCTGCGGCTGCTGGGGTTTCGCGTCGCCGAGCAGGGCGAACAGGCCGTCGAGGCGGGTCTCGTCGGCGGCGGCGTGCGCTTCGCGGGCGATGGCCAGCCAGCCGTCCGGCACCTGACCGGCCAGCGCGAGCAACTCCTGGTGCTGGATCACCGGTTCTCCTCTCATGCCGCCGGGAGCGGGCCGAACCACCTGCTGGTGGCCGGCCGGTTCGCGATGTCGGCCCGCGCGGCAGCGGCGGCCCGGAGCCGGGTCAGCGCCGCGTCGCGGGCGGTTCCGTCCTCGGCGAGCAGGATCCGGTCGGACTCGACGGCCAGCACCCGCAGCTTCGTGTGCCCGGAGAGCACCACGTCACCGCGGTGCGAGACCTCCGATTCCGCGGTCGGCTCGTCGAGCAAGCCGTCCAGCCTGCGGCCGGTGGTGGTCCAGATCAGCGCCTCGGCCGGGCCCACCGGCTCGGTGCCGGTGGCCGGGGCGGCGACCACCGGGGTGGGCAGCCGGAGCACCGACTCCGGCCGCACCGCCGTGTTCGCCGGAATCCCGCGCACCACGACGGTTCGCACCGTCGGCAACCGGCGCAGGCCGTCGGCCAGGCAGACGTAGAAGTCGGCGTCGTACTCGCCGGTGGGATCGTCGGCGAACACCCGGACCACGGCCAGCTCGGCCAGCAGCGCGGCCCGGTCCTCGGAGGCGAACCGCATGCCCGGCCGCTCGGAGAGGAGCCGGGTGACCGCGCGGGTCGCGACGTCGTAGCGCGAACCGAGCGCCGCGCGCATCGCGCGCCGCTGCTCCGGCGTGCTGCGCGCGTCCTCCGGCACCTCCACGGCCTGGACCGCGGGCAGGTCACGCTTCGGCAGCAGCCCGGTGATCGACTTGGTCGCCGGTTCCGCTGCGGACTTGGTGGTGGACGCCACGGTTGCGGGCAGCGCGCCGACCGGAGCAGCCTCCTTGGCCGCTGCCGGTGCGGGCGGCGGCACCGCGCTCGCCGAGGCGACCGCGCGGAAGTCTCGCGAGCTGGTCGTCGCGGGGATCGACCGGCTGGGTTCGGCCGCCCGGTCCTCGGTGGGCTCGGTTTCGGCGACCGCACCGGATTCCGGCTGGGCCGCACCGTCCTCGACCGCATCCGGCTGCGCTGCTGCCTCGGCTTTCCGCTCCTCGGCGGCAGCTTGCGTCTCGGTCGGCCACACGGGTTCCGCCTCGGCCGGTGCGGGAGGAGCGGGCCTGGTGTCGAGCTGCCCGATCCACGGCGGCTGGCCACCGGCGGGGGCCGAGCGCGGGTGCCCCCACAGCGGCGCGTGGGCTGCCGGGGCCTGGACCGCTCGCGGGGCCTGCTGGGCGGAACCCGGCATGGCGGGCTGGGCCGGGGCTGCCTGCTGAGCCTGCGCTGCGGCCTGGGGCGCGTGCGGTGCCTGCACGGTCTGCGGCGCGGGAGCTGCTTGCGGGATCGGGGGCGTCGGCCACGTCGAGGCGGGCGGTCGCGGCGGAGCCGGGGGCGCCGGGTTCGGCTGCAGCACCTCCGGCAGCTGGATCTGCTGCTGCACCGGTGCCGACGAGGCCGGTCGGGCCGGTGGCAGCACCGAGGCGATGTCCGGGAAGTCGGCGGGTCGGCTCCGGACGTCGTTCTTCGCCGCGGGCCGCGCCGGAGCGGCGAGGATCGGGGCGACGGGCAGGATTCGTCCGTCGGGCGTCACCATCACCGCGCCCTTGGGCGGGGCGACCAGCTGCGGCGCGCCGGTAACCCGGCTCGGCGCGGGTCGCTCGGCGACGCGCTCGATGCGGTCCGCGGCTTCGACATCGGCCAGCACCGAGGCGTCGCCGACCGGGACGATCCGCAGGTTCTCCCTCGCAGCGTCGGGTAGTTCGCGCACCAGGCGGTCGAACGCGGCGATGACTTCCGGTGGTACCGCGCGCTCGGCCGCGAAGACGACGTCAGCCGTCGGGCCGGGCTCGGCGGCGGTGACGGCCTCGTCGAGGTGCACCGCGTCGGGCCGCACGACGAGCCCGCGCGGCACCACGTCGGCGCGCCAGCCCTCGGCCAGCCGGTACGACCCGGGCTCGACCATCGCCAGGGTTCCCGGAGCCAGCCAGCGGTCCAGCACCGGCGGGCCGTCGTCGCGGTACACGCTCTCCACCGCGAAGGGCCGCCAGCGGACCGCGCCCTCGCCGTCGACCTGCACCAGCCCGTCGCCGCTGGGCACCCCGTGCGCCACCCGCACCGGCGCTCCCAGCGCACCGGCCACCTCGCGGATCAGCTCACCACCGCCGAAGCCGTAGCAGGCCAGGACCGCCCGGTCCCGGCTCTCGTCGGGCAGCTCGCGCAGCACTTCGACCACGGACTCCGACGCGGGCGGCGGCTCTCCCGGCGCGCCGAGCACCACGTACATCCGGTCGGGATCGGGCGCCTGGGTCAGCAGACGATCACCGTCCCGGGGCTCGGCGCCGGGCCGCCGGAGCCACAGGCCGGCGGGCACGTGGACCAGGTGCTCGGCCGGATCGGGAAGCCCGTCCTGCCACCACGGTGCGGGCAGTCGCGCACCGATGCGGGTGCGGCGGCCGTCCGGCCGGAACGACACCCACCCGCAGCTCTGGCCGGGGACGAACAGGCTGCCGTCGTCGAGCGCGACGGGTTCGCCGTCGGGCGCGGTGACCTCGACGCCGAGGCGGTCGGCGAGCAGCTTCGCGGGCGGCAGCGCGCCGTTGCCGCCCATCGAACCGAAACCCGGCGCCACCACGCACAGATCGCCACGCGCTTCGTCGGCCAGGTCGGCGGCGACCCACGGGTCGATGCGCGTCATCGCGTCCCGCGCGGAGGCACCGACCACCACGTAGGTGCGATCCCGCTTCGGCGGCAGGTTCGCCGCGAGCAGCACGGCGGCGCCGTCCGCGTCGAGCCGCCCCACGACCAGTGCGTGCCGAACGCGCTCCACGGTGATCGACTCGTCCACTCCGCCTCCTCCGCTCTCCGGAGAACACGGCCCCACACCCCCCAGGAGTTCACCGCTCCTCCCAGCACCCCCAAACGCCGCTCCCGACCGTCATGACGCAATTTCAATTGAAATCGCACGTCCGATTTCAATTGAAATTGCGCAGGTTCCCGGCGTGTCGGGGTACGACACGCCGGAGGGATCGCAAGTTCAATTGAAATTGACCATGCGATTTCCATTGAAATTGCGGGTCGTCGTCTCGTCTCGGGTCTGGTGGGGTCAGGGATCTGGGGGTCAGGGCTTTGGGGGGTCAGGGTTCTGGTGGGGTGGTTCGTTCTGGGCGGCCTCTTGGCGGGAACTTGAGCTCTTCGAGGCCGGGGACCGGGCCGTACTCCGGTTCCGGGTATTCGGCGTCCGGGCCGATCACCAGGGCGATCAGGTCTCGGTTGGTGAGGGAGGCCAGGTCGGCGGCGAGTTCGGCGGTGATGGCCGCGCCGACCAGGCGCAGGCCGCCGAGGCTCGGCACGAGCCGACCGCCGGTGCCCGGCACCGGGATCTCCTCACCCGCCGCCGCGGCCCGGCGCATCTCGTGGGCCAGTTGCGCCCGCTCGTGCTGGGCGGCGGCGTAGGCGTCGGGGTTCACCGGCGGTTGCGGTGCCGGCGCCGCGTCCTCGACGTAGTCGCCCTCGGCGTCCACCGGGATCGCGTAAACGCGGTCCAGCCAGGAGAAGCCGTCCGTGGTCGCGGGGCGGACCGTGCCCGCCTGGGCGTCCACGATGGACACTTCGCCGTGGTGGTTGACCACGTTCCACGCGTGTCCCTGACCGCTGCGGGGGAAGCCGATCACCAGCGCGTCGGCGCCGTGGCCCGCCCGGGCGACCCGGTCGATCACCTCGGCCAGACCCGCCGGGCCCTGGCCGAACAGCTCCGGCGCGTAGCCGAGCCCTTCCGCCGCGGCCGTGCCCGCGCCCAGCGGTGTTCCGTTCGGCGCCGCGCCGGCGACTCTCGGGTTGCCGTGGTAGGTCTCGTGGAAGGCCAGCGCCGCGTCGACGCAGTTGACGTCGCGGCCCTGCTCGGCGCGGGAACCGTTGATCAGCCCCGCGAAGCTCGCGGGATCGGCGAAGCGGGTGCCCGGCGGCACCGCCGCGCGGAGCAGGTCGGTGTCGCCCTGCGCGGGCGGCACCAGGCGTTCCGGGATCGGCCGCTGGTGGGACGGCTCGCGGAAGGTCTCCGGTCCGTCCTCCTCGAACTCCGCGCGCGAGCGCTTCCCCGAATTCGCCGACGACTCCTCGGCGAGGACATCACCGGTCGCTGGAACGGCAGCGGCGCGGTGATCCACCGACCCACCAACGGAATCGGTGCTCTGCGTGGACGGCCCCGCCTGCGGCTCCGAACCCGTGGTGACGTCCACCGAGCTCGGCTGGTCGTTCTCCGCTTCCGGTCGGCCTTCGCGCACCGCGTCGCCGAGCACCTGGTAGGCACTGTCGGGGCCCGGCTGCTCGTGACGCTTCGGCCGGGTCTGCTCAAAGCTCTCCGCGTTCTGCTCGAGGAGCTTGTAGGAGCCGTACTCCGCCAGGTTGTCGAAAGCCTCTTCCTTGAACGACTCGCCGAGCGTCTTGCCCCGGTCGCCGAACGGGCCGTCCACGCCGAGGGACACGCTCGTGAACCGCTGCTGCCACTCCGCCCGCTGCGCACTGCGCTCCGGGCCCCAGTTGTCCGCGAGCCACTCCCACAACGACCGCGCTTCCCAGAAGGAAACCGGCACCGCGGCCTGCGAATACGTCGCCTGGACGTCAGCGCTGTTGACGTCCTGGTGCATCGCCAGCGCGTGCACCTGCACCTCCGGGCCGAGGTGCTGCTGGAGGTGGAACTGCGCCGAGACCAGCGAGAGAGCGGTCTGGGTGTAGTCGATCAGCACGATGTCGCGATCCGGCGTACCGACGAACTCCTGGAAATGCTCCCGCAACATCCCCCACTGCGCATCGGTCAACGGCGTCGTGTCAGCCCCCGGCCGGTTGAACACCCGGTCCAGGATCGAGTTCAGCTCCGACCGCGGCCCGGGCCGGAAACTCGACAACGGCACCGAAACCGCGTCGTGACCGAGCGATTGCAACGCCGCCATCACCGGAGCCGGACTGCGCCCGAGACCCACGTAGCTGTACTGGTCCGGCGGATACTGATCGGTGACCCAGGTCGTCAGCTCGTTGACCGCCGTGACGACTTCCTGCTGCCCGGTGAACCACGACTCGCGCCGACGCTCGCGCAGATCGGCGATGAACTCATCCCGCTGGTCGAGGCCGTACTCCTTGGGCACCCGGTTGCCGTCACCCGGCCCGTACAGGTGCTCGTGGAGGGCGGTGCTGCCCGGCCGGTCGGTCAGCAGCGCGAGATCCGGCGAATCCGCGAACCACTTCCGGACCATGAAGCGGGTCATCCCGGCGGTGCTGCCGTCGTCGAGGCGGAAGACGGCGAACTCCGACGGCTGGTCCGAGACCCACACCTGCCGACCTTCCTTCAGCGCCTCCATGTCGTAGCGGCCGTCCTCCCGCTCACCACGCCCGGGCCGGAGCTGCTCGACCCGCTGGGCGTCCGTGGGAGCCGGGAAGTCGGATACCGCGTCGTGGTACTCGGAGGAGGAGTCGGAGTCCGAGTCGGTGGTTCCAGCGGAATCACCGGCGACCGGGGCCGCAGGCGGTTGCGAACCGATCGCGTCCGTGCGATGTGGCACGACCACGGGAGGAGGCGTGCTGCGAGCGGTGGTCGAGCCGTCCGGGTTCGCCTGCCCCGACCCGGACGGCTCGACCCCGCTCCGCTGCTGCGACGAGCTCTCCCGGCTCTCGACCGGAGCTTCGGCCGCAGCTGGATTCTCGGTGACCGGCGTCTCGGTGACCGGAGTTCCGGGCAGCGACACCTCGGGCGCGGGTACCTCGGGCACCTGGGTGTCGACCGAAACCTCTGAGCTCGTCGGTGTTTCGGTCACCGGCACCTCGGTCACCGGCACCTCGGCCGTCGGAGTCTCGGTCGCCTCCGTCTCGGTCACGACCGGCTCCGTCGTATTCCCGGTGTTCGCCGTGTTCCCGGTCTCCGTCGCCGTGTTCCCGGTCTCCGTCGTGGTCTCCGGCTTCGGCGGCTCCGGCAGGTCCGCCACCGCTTCCCGGACCTCGGCGTCCCCGAAGTTCAGCCCCGGATCGACGGTGTAGGTCGCCGGGCGCATGTCCTTCGGGAGCTTGCCGATGAAGTCCTTCACGCCGTCCAGGGTCACCCCGGGCGCGACGTGCAGGTTCCGGCCCGGTGACTCGTTCGGCGCGGGCTGCCCGGCGGCCGGGGCGGCCTGGCCCGCCGGGTGGATCGTGGCGCCGCGGGCGTTGCCGGTCACCCCGTAGGTCGCCCGGTCGTCGGGCAGCTTGCCCGCGTGGTCCCACACGTCGTGGAGGGTGATCAGCCCCTTGTCCAGCGCGGTGTTCTCCCAGACGCGGACGTGCAGGTCGTCGTGGGAGGTGATCTTCACCGAGCTGTCCCGGGGATGCCCGTGCCCGCTGAAGAGGTCCTTGATCGCGGTGATCGGCTTGTGCGTCCAGTTCGACCCGTGCACGCGCACGTCGGAGTAGATGTCGGCGACGTCCGCGCGGAACAGGTACGACCGGCCTTCGTGCTTGAAGCCGGTGGTCTTGCCGTCCTTCGAGCTCTCCGCGGTCGTCCGGTCGTGGCCCACCGTGCCGGAGGCCGGCGGCGCGAAGACGGCGCTCGTCGGCGACGGCCCGGCGGCCTGGTGGGTTTGCGAGCCGTAGCTCGAAACCGAGGGCCCGAAGCTCGTGGTGACCGTCTTGGTGGTGCCGTCCGCGCTGGTGATCTCGCGTTCCCGGCTGAGGTTCATCGTCGTGTCGTCGGGCAGCGCCGCGACGAACGTCAGGTTCTCCGGGCGGACGTCGCCGGAGAGCTTGAGGTCGAACAGCGAGTCGTAGAGCGGGTGCTTGGTGCCGAGGGTGTTGCCCGCCTGGTAGTCGCCGCCGGTGAACATGGTGTTCGACGCGTTGTGCAGCGAGCTGCCCTTGGTGGTGGTGTGCGCGACGTACTCCGAGTTGCTGCCCGGCCGGGTGAACTCCGAGCCCGTCCGGGTCGCCGCGGCGATCTGGTCCGCGGTCAGGTTCCCGTTCGGCAGCTTGGTCGACAGCTGCGCGTACACCGCGTCGTGGACGGCTTTCGCGGTGTCGGTGCCGATCGACTCGATGCGGAACGCGTCGTCGGAGGTGAAGCCCGGCGTCCGCTGCTCGCGCGGTCCGTCGAGCACCTCGATCTCGGGCTGCTGCCCCGGTTTCCGCAGCGCGGGCGAGGCGTCGCTGCTCGGTGAGACCAGGTCGACCTCGCCGCTGAGGCGGATCGGCGCGTCGCCGACGCCCTTGTCCAGGTCGACCAGGTGCTTCGGGATGCCCGCGCCGAGGGTGTCGAGACCCGGCATCGGCTGCCTGCGGCGGGTGATCTCCAGCTCGTAGTCGACCAAGCGGGTGTCGCGGCCGACCTTGTCGTTGTCGACCTTGGTGGTCACCTTCTCGCTGCCGCTGCCGTCCAGCACGTTCTCGGTCTTCCAGGTCTTCCCGCCGCCGAGCACCTGCGGGGTGAACGCACCGGAGGACGCGCCCGGGTTCGGCGGCGCCTTCTGCACCTGGCCGTTCTCGCCCGGCTGCCCGGGCGGCACCGACGGCGTCTCCACGCTGCGCACGCCCGCGTTGAGGGCGGCGTTCACCGACCAGGTGGTGGAGTTCTTGTCCTGGGTGGAGGTCGAGACGTAGCTGGACCGGGTCAGCTTGTCCGGGGCGGTGCCGTCGGTCTGCGACGGTGCGGGCGGGCCGGCCACCGGCGTCGCCTTGACCCGGATGTCGACGACGTCCTCCACCCCGGCGTTCGAGTGCGACACCGAGATGAGGCCCTGCTGCCCGGCCAGCGGGTCCTGCAGCCACTGGTGCCCGGCCGGGGTGTTCAGCAAGGCGTTGACCTGGTTGACGACGTCGCGCTGGCGCTCGGCGTCGGTGATCCCGAGTTCGCCGAGCCGATCGCGGACGGGACCCATCGGGTCGTCGCCGGTCAGCCGCGCGCCGGTCACCGAGGTGTCGCTGTAGGAGGCGTAGTCGCCGGGGCCGGGGAGCACCGTGTGCGACGGGTTGCCGACCTGCTCCTTCGCCGGCGGCACCATGGCGGAGAGCTCCGGCGACACCGGCAGGCCGAGCGCCTCGAACATCGCGATCGCCTGGTTGACCGGCAGTTCCACCAGCACGCCGTCCGGCTCGTCGACGGTCACCTCGTCGGGCCGCGCCCCGGAGGTGTCGCCGAACTTGCCGTCGCCGAACATGCTGCGCAGCGCCATGTCCGCCCAGTACCGGTAGCGGACGTCCAGGGTGACCAGCGCCGTCGGGCCCTTGTACTCGGTGTCCTGCTTGCCGCCCGTGGTCAGGTCGATCGCGTGGCTGCGGCCGTACTTCCCGCCGCCGCTGAACAGGCCGCCGATCATCGCGCCCACCTTGCCGTCGCGCTTCGGCATCACGTTGGCGCTGATCTCGACCTCGCCGCCGAGGCCCCAGGACTTGGTGCTCCCGGCGACCTGCTCACCGGCCTGGTTGCGCTTGAGCGTGCTCTCCGGCCGGACGTCGACCAGCCGCGGCGAGTGGTAGGTCGCCTCGCCGTTGAGCGTGCCGTTGAAGTCCTGCGTCCGGCCCTCGCGGAACATCTTGCCCGTGCTGCTGGACAGCTCGCCGAGGCCCTGGGTGGCCGTGCCGAGGCTGCCCACCCTGCCTTGGAAGTCGCGCACCGCGTTGCCCGCCGTGGTGCCGGGCCGCGTCAGCTCGGAGCTCTTGTACGCGTACTCGGTGGACTGCCGCGTGCCGTCGGCGCCGGTTCGCGTGTCGGTGAAGGTCTTCTCGGCCCACGCCGGCCAGTTCCCGCTGCCCTTCGGTGGTTTGCGGACCGTCGTGCTGCCGGTGCCGTCCGGTTGCAGCTGCTCGATCCGCTTGGCCAGCGCGATGTCGACGGCTTCGGTGTTGTTCGGGGTGATCCGGACGTTCTCGACGTTGGCGTAGTCGCCGAACAGCTCCGCGGTGACCGGGTTCGACGGCAGCGCGGGCGGCGTGCCCAGGTAGGTGCCGGGCTGCGTCGTGCTGGCGGGCAGCGGCCTGGTGCCCCAGTCCAGCTTGTCGGCGGCGGTGGACACCCGGATCGCGTCGTCCACCCGGCCCCGGTGGATGTCCTGGTTGGCCACCTCGCCACCGGCCAGCGCCTGGTCCAGCTCGGCCTTCGACGGCCCGCTGTAGCGCGAGTCGGCCTTCGGGCCGAACAGCATCCGGTCGCCGAGGAAGAAGTGCTGCGCCCAGTTCGGGTTCTTGGTGGAGCCGTGCACGACGACGAGGTCCAGCGGCCCCTGGTAGTCGCGCATGTCGCCGCCGTACTTGGCGGCCCGGCCGTCCTTGCCGGTGTAGCCGGACTTGTTGGAGATGCCGCCGTCCCAGGTCACCGCGGCGGTCGCCCGCGGTCCCGCGGTCGTCTGGGTGGGGCCGCCCTGGTACGGGTTCGGCAGGCCGTTCTCCGGTGTCGCCTTCGGCGCGTCCGGGTTCGGGCTGTCGGTGTGCTTGGCCAGGAACGCGCCGCCGGCGCCGATGCGCGCGGTCCGCGACGAGTTGTAGCCGCGCTGGAACTTGTCGCTGTGCTTGACCTCCGTGCTGGAGTCCTGCTGCCCGGAGGGCGTGGTGCTCTCCGGTGCCGCCGGGATCGCGTAGATGTCGACGAAGTGCGTCCGGCCGCCCTTGACCCACGAGGCGTGCGCACCGCCGTGCATCGCGTCGTAGATCGTGTTCTTCGCGACCTCCGGGGAGCGGAACTTGTCCTTGATCGCCTCCCGGCCCTGGTCGCTCAGCCCGTCCGCGGTGTCGCGGACCCGGCCGGTGACGAAGTCGGAGACCTGGTCGCGGTCGACGAACTTGATGTCGTCGCGGCCGAACCGGTACGGCTGGTTGGCGTTCGGCGTCGGCGTGCTCGGCTCCGCGAGGTGCGGCGGCAGCGGCAGGCCGAGGTCGCGGGCCTGCCACACCGGCACCTGCAGCCGGGTGCGCACGGTGCTCTGCGGCTGGCCGTCGGCGGGGTCGGTGTGGCCGTTGCCGACGCGCATGTCCCGGGAGACCTCGTACACCAGCTCGTGGTCGCTGCTGGTCTGGGTGACCGAGTCGTCCGCGCTCGGGGTGCTGCCGTCGGTCAGGCCGCTGGTGAAGTCGACGAATCCGCCGACGTAGAACGGCGTCGAGCCGCCGTAGAGCCCGGCGCCGAAAGTCGCGTCGCTGCCCTTGGTCGTCTGCCAGCTGCGGCCCAGGCTCACCGCGCTGGAGCTGTCCACCGACGTGGTGCCGACGTAGCTGACCTGCGCGTCGCCGACCGGCGCGATCGTCACCGGCTTGCCGTCGATGGTGGTGCGGTCGGGAGTCCCGGTGCCGGCGAACAGCTGGTTGGTCAGGCTGGCCGCGGCCTCCCGGGAGTTGCCGAGGACGTCGCCGAACTGGTCCGGGACGCTGGCCAGCCCCGGCTTGACGCCCTTGAAGTCGGTGTCCGGCAGCGGGGCGGTGATCCCGTCGCCGCGGGTGATCTGGGGAGTCCGCAGGCCGGCGTCGATCGAGGTGGTCGCCTGCTTGCCCGGCACCGAGAGGCCGAGTTCCATCCGGGTGGGCACGTAGCTGCGCGAGCTGCCCGAGTTGTCGGTGAACGTCAGCGAGGACTCGAACCGCTGGGAGCGCTTCACGGCTCCGCCGACGTAGACCATCGGCCGCATCACCGCGCCGGCGAGGTCCAGCGGGGAGACGAACATCAGCGGGATTCGGATCGGCACGCTGGTCGAGGTGGACTCGCTCTGCGGCCGCCCGCTCTCGTCGGAGGAATCGGTGGACCTGGTGCTCGGCTGCTGGTTCGGCGGGGCGGCCCGGGTGTCGTCCGGCCGGTACAGGTCGGGGTTGACCGCGACGTCCACGCCGCCGACCCGGATCTTGCCGTCGCCGATCGCCGAGACCAGCTCGGCGTCGCTGAGCCCGCCGATCTCCGTCGCCACGACGTCGCGGTCCGCGCCGGTCAGCTCGGTGAGCGCATCGATCAGCCCGTCGCGGGAACCGAGCGTCTCGAACTGCAGCTCCGATCCGTGCGGGAGGAAGGACAGCTCGGTGAGCCCCTGCTCGTACTGGCCCTGCGCGGCTGCTTCGCCGGCCTTCTCCTTTGCCTTCTCGGCCTGTTCAGCGGCGTTCTCGGCAGCGCTCCGGGCGTTGGCGGCCGCCGTTTCGGCGGCGCGCGCCTGCTCACGGAGCGCGTCGATCTCGGCGCGGATGTTCTCGACGTCGTTTACGGCGTTGTCGTGCTGCTCCCGGGCTTCCTGCGCTCGGGCGGCGAGGTTCTCGGCGTTGTCCCTGGCCGCCTCGATCTGCCCGTCGAGGTCGGTCAGCTCGTTCTCGAGGGTTTCGACGCGGGTGTTCCAGTCGGCGCGTTGCTGGTCGTTGTCCGGGCGGGAGAGGCGGAGCTCGGCCAGGTCGCGGCCGACGTCGTTGCGCTGGTTCTCCAGCGCGGCGAGGTCTTCTCCGGCCTGACCGGCCTGACCGGCGAGGCGGTCGGCCGCGGTCTTCGCGGTGTTGGCTCTGCTGACCGCATCGTTGAGGTCGCCGAGCGCTTGGGCGGACCGGTTGGCGGCGTCGTTGGCGAAGTTCAGGCTGTCCTGGGCCCTCGTGTTCCCACCGGTGATCGTGCTGACCGCGTCGGTGGCCGTGTTCCGCGCCGAATCGACCTCGTCGTAGGCGGTGTTCGCCGCGTTCGCGGATTCCTGGGTGGCCTTGGCCCGGTCCAGGTCCTGCTTCGCACCGGCAGCGGCGGCAGCGGCTTCCGAGTGGGCCTGGTCCGCCGTCCGCACGCGCTCGCCGAGGCGGTCAGCGGATTCCTTCCACCGCCGGATGCCGTCCTGCGCTCGGCGGATCGCGTTCGGGTCCGCGTCGGCTCGGGCCTCGCCGAGCCGGGTGCGGGCCTCGTCGAGCCGCTGCAACGATTCCTGGTGCCGATCGCGCGCCGCGGCGAGCTCGCCCGCACGATCGATGCGGTTCTGCTCGGCGGCGTCGAAGCGCTCCTGCGCCTGCGCGGTCCGCTGCGGGTTGGGACCGAAGGCCTCTCCGGTGGCGATCACCGCGCCGCGCGCTTCGCGCATCGACCGCTGGATGGCACCCAGGTGGTGCCGGGCCTTGGCGGCGGCGGCGTTGATCTTGCCCAGGTCCGACTCGATCGACTGCCGGGTGGCCGCTGTTTCCCGGGCGTTGCGCGTCGCCTCCGCGACGACGTCGGCGAACGGATCCTCCTGGCGCGTGGAGTCGCCGCTGCGAGTGTCGTCCTGGTTGCCGGTGTTCTGCTGGTCGGTGTGCTGGACGGGGATGTGCTGACTGGTCTCCTCGGTGCGACCGGTCGGCAGCGTCGACAGCTCGTAGCTCTCCGGAGCGTTCCGCGAGCTCGTGGCCTCCACCTCCGGCAGGCCGATGCTCGCCACCGCCTGCTGCGGCGAGAGCTGCGAGGTGCCGCCGTCGTGGTTCGGCGTCATGCCCGGAACCGCCGTCGATGACGACGTCTTCAGCGTGCTCACGTGCTTCGGGGCGTTCGTGCTCTGGCCGACCCGCTGCGTCGTCGACTGCGTGGACGGCAGTGTGGACGAGCCCGGGGCCGTGGTGGAGCTGGACGTCTGGCCGGGGTTCGACGTCTGGCCGGGGTTCTGCGTCGACTGGACGAGCGAAGGCGTCTGCTGCTGAGCCGGAGGCGTCTGCTGCGTCGACGTGGGCGTCTGCTGCGCGGAGCTCTGCTGGGCCTGCGGTGCCTGCTGCTGGATGACGCTCGGCTGCTGCTGAGCGGAATCCGACGACTGCTGGATGACGCTCGGTTGCGGCCCGGTGCTCCCCGGCTGCTGGGTCGTCGAGGTCTGCTGCCCGGAACTCTGCGACTGCTGAGCGGAGCTCGACGTCTGCTGCACCAGCGGCGGATCGTCCTGCGACGGCTGCACCTGCCCGTCCGCCGTCCGCTCGACGACGGTCGCATCAACGTCCTGCGGCGGCGCGCTGGTGTTCGCCTGTTGAGCCGGATCGCCCTGCTGCACCCGGGGGTTCGTGGTCTCGGTGCCGAACTCCTGGTTCGGAGCATTGGACTCCGGCTGGGGAGTTTGAGACGTGGTCTGCCCGTCCTGCTGGACCGGCGACGTCTCGACCTCCGCAGGTGGCGGCAGCTGCGTGTTCGTCGCCCGGCCGCTCGGGTTCGACAGGTCTTCGGTGTTCAGCGGTGGCGGCACGTTCTCCACCTGCTGGTTCCCGGACAGCCCGCGGTTCTGATCGGGCGTCGTAGCCGTGAAGTCCGCATCGGTCGTCGAGCCGGGCGATTGCCGCCCGGTCTGCAGGTCCGGAGGCGCGGCGCCGGTCCGCTCCGAGACGTCGACCGGATTCGGCTCGGCCTGAGATCCCGTCTGATCAACCGGCGTCGGCGTGGTCTGCTCGTTCGGCGACGGCACCGTCTGATCGACCACGTTCGGCACCGTCTGATCAACCGGGTTCGGCGTGGTCCGGTCGACCGGGTTCGGCACCGTCCGGTCGATCGGCGACGGCGTTGTCTGATCGACCGGCGACGGCGTGGTCCGATCGACCGGCGTCGGCGTGGTCTGATCAACCGGGTTCGGCGAGGTCTGCTGCTGGTCGCCGGGTGGGGTGACCTGGTTGCCGGAGGTGTTCTGGCCGGTCGAGGGGCTCGGCTGCTCGACGGTCGTTCCCGGTGGTTGCTGGTTGCCGTTCGAACCGTGCTGAACCTGCGGCGACTCGTTCTGGACCACCGCGGGGTTCTGCTCGCTGGACTGCGGTGCGTCGACCGCGGTGTTCGGCATCGTGGTGCTCTGCTGCCCCGGTGCCGGGCCGGAGCCCTGCGGTCCGACGACAGGCGGCCCCTGCTGCCCGGTGGTCCGCGCCGGATTCTCCTGTCCGCCGGGGTTTTCCACCGTCTGAGCGTTGCCCGGCGCAGTGGTGTTCTGCTGACCGGAGGTCCCCTGCGACGACTGCGAGCCGCCCGGCAGGTCCTGCCTGCTCCCGATCTGGTTCGGCGGCCCGTGCGGGCTGGAGCGATCCGCCGTTTGGCCAGGAGGCACGTTGCCAGTGCTCGACGACGTCTCCTGCTGCCCCGTCGATCCGGTCGGTTGGTTCGTGCCGCCCGAGTTCCCGGCCGGAACGCTCGGCGGCTGGTTTCCACCGTTCGCCTGCGCCTGCACCACCGGCGGGTTCTGCCCACCGGCACCGGACGAGTTCTGCCCGCCCGCACCGGACGAGTTCTGCCCACCGGCACCGGGCGGGTTCTGCCCACCCGCACCAGGTGTTTCGGTGCTCGGGCTCGTGGGAGGCGTCGAGGTGTCACCCGAGTCGCCGCCGGAGATGCCCCGGTCGCCACCGGAGCCGCCGGTGTTCGCGGAGTTCCCGCCCGAGCGGTCACCGCCGCCGGGCCCGTTCTGCATGGCGGAGGCCAGCTTGTCGCCGAGCGCCGAGCCGCCCGCGCTGCCCGCGCCGGAGGCCGCACCCGCCGTCGCCGCGTACGGGTTCAGCTCGAACTCGCCCTCGGTGGCGTACTTGTACAGCGCCTCGGTCATCAGCTCGTGGAACGACTCGGTGCCGATCTCCGAGAGCACCTTCACGCCGTTCTTGGCCCAGTCCTTGCCGAACTTCTTGGCGAAAGCCGCGTTCAGCGCGCTGTTGAGCCCGCTCCCGAACAGCTTGCCGAGCCCGCCGATCGGCAGCGCCAGCGCCGCACCCATCGCGCCGACGCCCGCCGCGTTCTTGGTCTTGTCGGTGTCCCACTCGGTGCGCGTGCCCATGGCGAACTGCGACACCTGGGCCACCACGTCGATGAGCAGCTGGAACGCGATGCTGAACACCGCCGTGGACAGCACCTGCATCAGCACCCGGCCGAGCAGCGTCTTGATCAGGAACCGGACGATGGCCATCCGGGCGGCCAGCCACGCCATCGTCGCGCCGCCGGTGAACGGCGCCATCGCGGTCGCCCACGCGATCTCGGCGATCAGCGCGACCAGCGAGGCGATGGTGACGATCTTCATGTACTCGACGTCGAGGGCGAGGTCGGTCAGCGTCTTGGCCAGGCCGTTGAACAGCTCCGCCGCGGCGGAGATCAGGTCGTCGCCCTCCACGAACGGCGCCACCCGCTGCACGAACGCCTGCGCGGCCTCGCCGGCGAACTCCGACCGGATGGCCTGGACGGCGCTGCGCAGGCCGGGGCCCAGCTCGGCGAGCGTCTGCGCCGCCGCCGTCCACTCCGCCGCGAGCGCGCGCAGCTGGTCCTCGTTGGCGTCCGGCCACTCCTCGCCGGTGAGCACCTGGAACAGCTTCGCCACTTCGGGGCTGACCACCATCGCCATGACCGGTCGCCTATTCCTTCGGGGCCACGCCGTTGGCTTCGTCGTCGGTGTCCTCGAACTTCTTGCCCGCCAGGAGCGTCTTCTCGGAGATCCCGCCGACGGCTTCCTCCAGCATCGACAGGAACTCCATCGCCTTCTCCGCGCCCGGCCGGTAGTTCGCGTCGAACTGCTCGCCCATCTCCCCGGTGCCGCCCGCGTGCCGGTAGGTGGCGGTCACGTTGCGCATGTGGGCGGCGAGCCGGTTGGCCGTCGAGGACCACTGGCCGAGGTTGAGCCCGCCCCTGGTCAGCCCGGCGGTGTCGACGTAGACCCGGTCGCTCACCGCGACCACCGCCCGGTCTCGCCGACCGCCGATTCGAGCATGGCCTGCAGGTCGGGGCCGTTCTCCCGCAGCTCCTGCAGGTCGACGCCGTTCGGGGTGAGCCCGGCCATCACCTCGTCGACCGCGGTGGCCGCCTGGCGCTGGGCGTCGGCGACCACCTCCACGATCTTCGCCGTCAGCTCCTTGGGCGCCATGTCCCGCCACCGCTGGCCGTTGAACTCCAGCCCGGTGAGCGTGCCGCGACCGTCCACTGTGGCCTTGATCGAGCGGTCCTTGGTGGTCGCGCTCGCGGTCACCTCGTCGAGCTTGCCGAACGCGGTGCTGAACTGCTCCTGCTGAGCCCGCAGCTCCCGCATCGCGTCGGTCATCTCGTTGTCCATCGAGGAGTACATCCCAAGGCCTCCTTGGTGGTCGCTTGCCCTTGTCGCTGACGTGCCCCTACCCGGTCGCGCTCTGCTCCGCGGCCTGCGCCGGCGCGGCCTGCTCCGGCTGCTTGGGAGCGCGCGACGCCGAACCGACGTGGACGTGCGTCGGAGCGAGCGGTTCGTCGGATTCGAGCGAGGGATCGTTCGGCAGGCCGATGACGCCGTTGCCGCCGACGTCGTCGGTGCCCCACACCTTCTCGTCCTCGGACAACCAGGTCTGGCGCTCGCGCTCCTTCTCGTTCTGCCCGTTGTTCATCGGCGGCATCATGGGCGGCATCATCGGCGGCATCCCGCTGCGCTGGTCGCCGACCGCGCCGCCGGACGGACCGCTCTGCTGGCTGGACTGGTCCTGCCCGGACCAGTCGGACCAGCCCTCGCCGCCGTACCCGCCGGAGCCGCCACCGGGCAGCCCCGAGCCGGCTCCACCGGGCAGGTTCGAGCCCCCACCGGCCGGATCGAAGCCACCACCGGGGAAGCCGGAGCCGCCACCCGGGAGGTTCGACGTGCCACCGGCAGGGTCGAGGCCGCCGATCGGGAAGTTCGCACCGCCACCGGGCGGGTTCGGCAGCCCTCCGGGCAGGTTCGCGTTCCCACCTGCGGGATCGAAGTTGCCTCCGGGCAGGTTGGAGTTCCCACCGGCAGGGTCGAAGTTCCCGCCGGGCGGATTCGGGAGGCCCCCGGGCAAGTTCGCGTTCCCACCTGCGGGATCGAAGTTTCCACCGGGCAGGTTCACATCACCAGGGCCACCGCCCAACCCACCGGGCAAGTTGGACGAACCACCGGCCGGATCGAAATTCCCACCGGGCAGATTCAGACCACCAGGACCGCCACCCAACCCACCGGGCAAGTTCGAGCTCCCACCGGCCGGATCGAAGTTCCCACCAGCCAGGTTCACATCACCAGGGCCACCACCCAGCCCGCCCGGCAAGTTGGACGAACCACCGGCCGGATCGAAATTCCCACCGGGCAGATTCAGACCACCAGGGCCACCGCCCAACCCACCGGGCAAGTTGGACGAACCACCGGCCGGATCGAAGTTGCCGGGCAGGTTCGACGACCCGCCTGCCGGATCGAAATTGCCGGGCAGGTTCGACCCGCCACCGGGAAGGTCGCCGGTCAGCGGCGAGAAGTTCGAACCGCCGTTCGCCGGGTCGAACGGGTTGTTCGGGTCCGGCATCCCGTTGAGGAGCCGCTGGCCGTCGCGCGAGTTCCCGCTGCCGTTCGGAGTCCCTCCGCCCGGTCCCGGCATGCCACCGGGCGGAATGAGCGGCGGGATGCTGCCGCCGCCGTTGGCAGGCGGCGGGACGTTGAAGTCACCGCTGCCGCCACCGCCCGGCAGCTGACCGTCACCACCGATGGACGGCAGGTCGCCGCCCCCGCCCGCAGGCGGCGGAACGTTGAAGTCGCCGCCACCGTTGGCAGGCGGCCCGTTCAGGCCACCACCAGGCGGCGGAACGTTGTCACCACCTCCGGGTGGCGGGACGTTGTCACCCCCGCCCGCAGGCGGCGGAACGTTGAAATCCCCGCCACCGTTCGCAGGCGGCCCGTTCAAACCACCACCAGGCGGCGGAACGTTGTCACCACCTCCGGGTGGCGGGACGTTGTCACCCCCGCCCGGGGGCGGGACGTTGTCACCCCCGCCCGGGGGCGGGACGTTGTCACCCCCGCCCGGGGGCGGGACGTTGTCACCCCCGCCCGGGGGCGGGACGTTGTCACCCCCGCCCGGGGGCGGCGGGAAGTTGAAACCACCGCCTGGCGGCGGCGTGTTCCCGCCACCGGCGCCACCGCCGGTCGTCGGGACGGGCGTCTCCAGGCCTTCCAGCGACGACTTCGTCCGCTCGTAGGCGGTCTGCAGCGCTTCGAGCTGCTTGCGCGCCTCCTCGTCGAGCGGCTCCATCTTCTTGCGGACGTGGTCGCTGATCTTGGTGTTGATGTCGTTCCAGGTCGCCTGGCTGCCGAGCGGACCGGAGATCGTCGGGAAGCCGTCGGGGAGCTTGTAGGGCGTGAACGTCACGGCGTCCTCGTTCACCCCGCCGTGGTTGATCGAGAAACCGATCATGCCCGGGGTGACCGAGGTCCTGGTGACGGCCGGGCCGGTGTTGGCGTTGGAGTTGTACGCGTTCATGACCCTGGTGATGTACGCCTCGGCCGTCGACCTGTCGTCGATCGCGAGCTCGTCCAGGGCGTAGTTCTCCGTGCCGTGCACCAGCCCCTTGCCCCTGATGTAGGTGGCGACGTTCCAGAGCACGGAGTTCATCGCGGAGTCGACCTCGTTGCGCACCGCGTTGCTGTACTTCGTCCACACGTTGGCCATGCCCTGGCCGAAGGTCTTGACGGCCTCCGCGGCCTTCCGCAGCCCTTCCGAGGTGTTGCGCTCCTCCGCGATCTGCTCGTGCAGGCTCTCGACGGTCTCCACCAGGGTGGTGAGGTTCTGCTTGAGCGCGTACGCCGCCTTGCCCTTGAACGCCGAGTCGTCGCTGGTGAGCTTCGTGACCCACTGCTGGAGCGTGTCCCGGTTGGTGTCCAGCCACTTGACGTAGTGGTCGACCGCGTTCTTCGCCTCCCACAACCGGTTGACGTTGAGCAGGCCGAGAACGCCGGAGTTCAGCCCGTCGACCAGTTCGTCGATCTCGCTGACGGCGGTGGTCCAGTTGCCCGGCAGCGTGGCGTTGCGGTCCACCGAGATGTACCACTTGTCCCACGCGTGGTAGCTGTAGCCGGTGGCGGCCGTCTGGCCGTCGGTCTGCTCGCTGCCCGGTTTCGTGCTGGACTCGACGAACCAGCCCGTGTTCGGCGTGGCTCCGCTGTCCAGGACGCCGTGCAGGTTCGACCCCTCGCCGGTGACCGTGAACAGGATCTGGTCGAAGGTCGCGCGCGAGTGGTCGTCGCCCTTGATCGGCTTCGGCTCGCCGATGGGATCAGTCATCGCTCAGCTCCAGTCACACGGCGCCGGTCCCGCCGGTGAACCCGGGGAACTCGGTGGTGAACTTGGTGACGTCGTAGGCGGCGAGGTCATCGGTGTCCTTGAAGACCACCTTGGCCTTCTCCAGCCCGCTCTCCAGCTGGGACAGCTTCTTGCGGAGGTTCTTGTTCTCGGTGTCGACCGTGCCGCCGAAGGTCCCGCCCCACTTGACCAGCCGCTGCGCGGGCTCCCAGGTCTGGCTCATCGGCTGCAGCAGCAGCTCGGCGTCCAGGTACACGTCGTTGTGCGTGATCGCCTTGCGCGCCCCGGCCTTGATCTCGCCGATCACCGCGATCAGCGCGGTGTACTGCGCCTCGTCGAACTGGATGTTGGGGTCCGGGCCGACGTCGCCGTTCGGCGGCACCTGGTAGTTGCCGAATCCCGATGGCATGCCGGGGAAGTTGTAGCCGCCGCCGGTGTAGTTCGAATTGCCCGGCGTCGTGTTCTGACCCGGTGTGTTCTGCGTTGGCGGGTTCTGCGTTGGCGGGTTCTGCACGGGGGTGTTCTGCCCCGGCGGAGCGTTGTAGCCGAGCGGGGGCTGCTGCGGCTGCTGCATCGGCGCCAGCTGCTGCTTCGGCTGCTGGACCGGAGCCTCGACGGTGCCCTCCGGCGCCGGCGGCGCACCGGCCGGCACTGCCGGTTGCACCGGCTGCGCGGGCACACCGATGACCGCGGACTGCTTCGGCTGGGCGGGCAGCAACCGGCGGCCCGGGACCTCCGGTTCCGGATCCCTGACCTCGGGTTCCGGATTCCTGACCTCGTGTCCCTGCTCAGCCGGTGTGAGGAGCCGTCGCAATATCCGCGCCGGCTCGGCTTCGCTCGGCGGCTGCTCCCCGGGGATCGGTGCGCTGCCCGGTCCGACCGGCAGCGAGGGATTGCCCGGAGCCGCCGGTTTCAGCGCGCGGCGGAACTCCGGAGCGGTCTCCCCGGGTTCCTTCGGCACCACCACCACTGCTAGTTGCCTCTTCGCCTTGAGCATCGGCTGAAGCGGCTCGGTGGGCGGCAACCCGGGTTCACCCGGAATCGCCGGTTCCGTCTTCGCGGGCTCCTGCACCAGGGCGTGGCGCTTCGTGACGGTTTGCGGTTCCAGCGGCGGCAGCGCCGGTTCCACCGGCTTCACGGGTTCGCCCGGAAGCGCGGGCTGCAGAACCCCGTGCTGGAGCTCCTCACCCCGCTCAACGCTGTACGGCTCCGCGACCTCACCCGGGATCGCGGGCTCCAGAGCGCTGTACTCGAACCCCTGGACCGGCTCCCCGTACGTCGCGGGTACAGCGGCTTCGAATCGGCTTTGCACGAAGCCGGCCGGGACCTCGCCGGGAGAGTCGCGGTGCGTCTCTCCCGGCGGCAGGTGTTGCGGTTCCGGGACCTCGGTTCGCTTCACCGACAGCGACACCGACACGCCCGTCACCTCGACCACGGTCTCGGACTCAGGCAGGTCCTTCTCCTCCACCGAGAACTCCTTCCGATCGTTCGGCCCGGCTCAGCGGGCCGCCAACAGGGGTGCCGATGTCGCTGCGGTGGTCACTGGTTGAAGATCCGGGCGCCCTGCTGGTCGCCGTTGCGGAAGATCTCGTGGATGTTGATCGAGGAGATCGAGGTGAGGTTGATCCGCTCGGTCATCTGCTGGTACGAGCGGTTCCACTGGTTCTGGCTCTCCAGCCAGATGGGCTGCGCCTGACCCCAGGAGGCCTCGGGGATGTTCTTCAGCCCGGCGTTGAGGTTCTCCAGGATGGTGCCGAGCATCCGCACCGACTGCAGCAACTGCTCGTTGACCTCGAGATATCCGTTGTGGTTGACGTCGAACGCGGTCATCCGATCTTCCTTTCCGATGAGTGCCGAACCGGTTGGTCCTGGCGGCTCTTGGTCTTCGGTCCTTGAAGCGGCGAAGCCGCTCGGCCCACCCCGCCGCGGGTTCTCAGCGTTCCCCCGGCGAGGACGGCCCGGCCGCCGTGCACCGGCATGCACGAGGCCGGGCACCCGCGGTCCAGGCGGGCGCTGCAACTCCCGCAGAGGGGCCGTCACTTGCACCGCCACGCGAACCAGCCACTGGAATGACAGGGATTACTGGGCCGCGCCGCCGGTTTCGGTCTCGACGTTGCGGTTGGTCTGCAGCAGGCCGGTGGCCTTGCCCTTGAGGTTCTCCAGCTCGGCGACGATCTTGTTGTAGTCCGTGCTCCAGTCGTTGAGCAGGCGGGACAGCTTCATGCCCGACGTGGAGTTGTTGACCGCGGGCAGCTGCCCGGACACTCCCGACACCGAGTTGTTGAGCTGACGCATCTGGCCGAGCGCGTTGTCGGTGGCGCTGATGACCTGCGTCAGCATTCCGTCGTCGTAACCGAACTTGCTCATCGGATTTCCTCCTCCGTTGCGGACTGCGATCTGCCGATCAGGTCGAGCACCGGTCCGGTCGGCAGCAGGGCGAGCAGATCCGCGGGAACCGGTTCCGCGGCATCCACCGAGTAGCCGAGGGCTTCGGCTGCTTTCTCGTTGGCGACCGGGAACTTCGCCCCGGCCTCGGTGATCAGGTAGACGCCCGCGCCGGGCACGCCGGGCGCCGGGCGGGTGCGGGCGATGAATCCGGCGCCGGGCCGGACGTCGACCAGGTCGGCGACCCGGCCGTCGCGGGTGACCCCGGCGATCTCGCCGTTCGCGACGGTTCCGCTCATGTCCGGAGCGGACACCAGCGTCACCTCGTCCGCCGCCCACCGCACGCAGGGCACGCGGCGCTCGAGGTCCATCCCGGTCGGCGGCTGCGGCGGCAGTTCGGCCTGCCACACCGGTGCGGGCAGCACCTGCTGCGTGGCCAGCTGAGCGGGGGTGATGGTGATGGTCGGCGGCAGCGCCACGTCCGGATCGGCGCCGAGCAGCGCCGCGACGGTGCGCGACACCGGCACCAGCCCGGCCGCGTCCACCACGAACGTCTTGTCACCGACCGCTTCGGGCGCGGTCACCAGCTGGCCGACCACGGTCTGCTGACCGGCCACGACCGGCCCCGCGCCGCCGTGCGCCACCGGCGGTGCGCCGAGGTCGGGCCCGGCGGGCACCGTGTTGAGCCACGCCGAGTCGACCGGCACGGCCCGAGCCGGGTCCAGCCCGAGCGCCCGGGGCACCCACGGTGCGGTGATCCGCAGCCGAGTGCCCTGCCAGACGAGGAACTGCTGGTCTCCCACGCGGGCCAGCACCGCCTCGTTCGGGCCCAGCTCGCTCATCCCGGGCATCGGCCCGACGGTCGCCGCGAGGCCCGGATCGTCGGGCTGCACTCCCGCGCACACGGTCCACGGCTGACCGCCCGCCAGCGGCGAGGGCAGCGCGTCCGGTGCACCGGGAATGCCGATCGGAGCGCCCTTCGGGAAGTCCGCCAGCTCCTCGCCGCTGACCTTCGCGACCTGCGGCTCGCCCTCCGCCAGCAGCCGGGCGGAGGCGTAGTTGAGCACCGGGCGCAGCCGCCCGTCGACGAGCATGTACCGGTTGCCGGAATCCTTGTCCACGACCAGGAATCCCGGTTTCTCCCGCCAGGCGTTGCCGCCCATCCCGGTGAGCAGGCTGACGATCAGCACGATGCCCATCACCAGCAGCGCGATCCCGATGCCGCCCGCCATCCCGACGGTGGTGCGGCGCAGCGGCCGGTTCGGGTCGTCGGGATCGGTGCGCAGCACCGCCGCGAGGATCCGCCCGACCAGGAACGAGTGAGCTTCGACCTGTTCACGCCTGCCGTACATGCGCGACCTCCCTTCCACTTGTGAACACGGCTGCCACCCCCGGGAGGGTTCAGAACCAGGAGGCGACGAAGCCGTAGAAACCGGTCACGGTCAGCACGAGCGCCAGCACCGCGAGCGCGCAGATCCAGTGCAGGATGTCGCCGAGGCGCCCCCACCGCGGAACCAGCCGGCGACCGGGCAGCACCTGCGCGCCGGCCAGCGCGTTCCCGGCCAGGCCGAGCAATCCGACCAGCACGCAGATCTGCCCGAGCAGCGGCAGCTCGACGACCCAGCCCAGCAGCACGGAGGTCAGCGCGGCGCCAGCGGGCACCAGCGCGGCGGCCCGGTGCCAGATCCCGCGCAACTCCCGCGCCTGCAACAGCAGCAGCGTCGCGACGACCAGCCCGAGCGCAACGGTGTCCCACTCCAGGTGCGAGGTGAGCACCAGCAGCGCGCCCGAGCACACCGCGCCCAGCACCACCAGGAACGCGGTCAGGTGCGCGTCGGCGACGGCCGCCCGGTCGAGAACGTCCTTGCTGGGCAACGGTTCCAGCCCCTGCTGGAACTCCTCGGTGGTCGTCGGCACCGGCTCGGCGACGAGCCCGGCGAGCCAGGTGGCCAACTGCGGCGCGGCCCGGGTCACGGCCAGCACCATCGCGACGAGAACGGCCGCGGTCGCGTGCGCCTCCAACCCGAGCAGCAGCCCGACAAGGCATCCGAGCGCCGTCAGAACAGCACCGCATGCGACCGCGAGGAAGCCCGCCCGAGCCTGGTCGAGCGCGGCCCGAGCGCCAACGGCACCCGCCGCCACGACCACCGCACCCGCCAGCGCGCCCGCACCGGTGAACCAGTCAGCGGGAGGCGCCGAACCTGCAGGCATCGCGAACCCCGCGACACCGAGCGAAACGACCCCGACCGCGCCCAGCGTCAACGCCCCGGGCCTCTCGTCGAGCACCCGCGCCAGCAGCGCACCGCCGCCGATCATGACGAGCCCGACGACCCCGGCGCTGATCGCGGTCACCGTCCCGCTCGCGGCGAACGTGGTGACCAGCACCGCGAGCAGCCCGCACAGCGCGGCGAGCCCGAGGCACACCCGTCGGGTGAGCGCGGGCCGCCAGCTGTCGGTGCGCGCGGAGAGCCCGGTGTGGATGCCGTCGACCAGGTCGTCGAAGTCGGCCAGCGGCAGCTGGTCGTCGCGAGGCCGCAGGTGCAGCACATCGCCGTCGTACAAACCTGCCGCAGCGGTCCCGTGCTCCTCGTTCAGCGGCGCCTCACCGAGCCGCTGCAACACCCAGCCACCGTGCGCGAGCCCGGAGGTCGCCAGCGCCGGATCGAGATGCCCGAGCACGGTGGGCATCAGGTCGGAGATCGGCACGTGCGCTGGCACGGCCAGCTCAACTCGCGAGGTAGGCCCGCAAATGGTCAACCGGCACATCTCGCCGGAACCACCACCGCCCTGTCCCGCCGCACCCGGCGCACCCGGCGCACCCGGCGCACCCGGCGCAGCAGCCTGACTGGTAGCCGCCCCGTTCCCATTCGTAGCCGCCATACCCACACCACGGCCCGCCGACCCCCGAAGGTTCAACACCCCGGGAAGCCCCACCAGCAACCCCTCCCCACCTCCCGGCCACGGCCTACGCAATTTCAATGGAAATCAGACGTCCAATTTCAATTGAAATTGCCCCAAACTCGACACCCCGTCGGCGTGTCGAACGCCCAACACGCCGCCAGGGCGGCAATTTCAATTGAAATCGAAGAGTAAATTTCCATTGAAATTGCGTACTACACCCCGCTGGCGACGGACTCGCGCCGCCCGAAGTGCCAGCGCAGCGGGGTCTTCGGAGCGTGGAGAGGACCGGGTTGGTGCGCCGAGGAAGGCGCACCAACCCGGCCGAGCGGGCTCGGTGGTGGTCGGGGCACGACACGGAGCCGCTCTTGGCGATCAGGGCACGACATCGAGCCGCTCTTGGTGGTCGGGGCACGACGCCGAGCCGCTCTTGGCGATCAGGGCACGACATCGAGCCGCTCTTGGTGGTCGGGGCACGACGCCGAGTCGATCTCGGTGGTCGGGTAGGGCAACGAGTCGATCTCTTCGGAGTGGCCGGACGCGGGGGTGGAGGACACGTTCGGCCTCGGGTGGGCCGGTGCGGAGGTCGGCGAATTCGTCGCACCGGTCCGCTCGGGCGGCTGCGCGGGTTTCCGGAGTCGTTGTTGGCCACCCGCCGGAATCCTCCAGCTCAGGCAGCCGTTCCGAGCGGTCTGCTGCAGCTCGTCGGTGCTGGGTCGTCGTGAGTGCGCAACGGTGTTCCAGCACCGTTCCGCGCTCACGACCGCTGGTCCGGTGAACGGCTCGGCGGGTGTTGGCCGTGTAGGGGGTGGAGCGGACCAGTAGCGAGGAGCCGAGCGCCATGACCACCACCCTGTTCCGCAGGCCGAACCGGGAGCAGCCGCCGGAGATGCCGAGCGGGGAGCTGTCCCTGCAGGAGCCTCCGGCGTTGCCGGAGACGGTGGGCCGGGACTGGTTGTCCTCGATGATGATGCTGCCGATGATGCTCGGCAGCGGTGTGTTCATGCTGATCTACATCGGGCCGCGGAACCCGTTGCTGGGCATGGGCATGTTCGGGCTGATGCTCGCGATGGCGCTGCTGATGTTCCTGGTCCAGCTCGCGCGCGGTGGCACCGAGCGGCGGCAGAAGATGCGCGGCGAGCGGCGCGACTACCTGCGCTACCTCGGGCAGGTGCGCGCTCAGGTGCGCGCGGCGGCGACGAAGCAGCGGGAGTCGTTGTCCTGGCGGCATCCCGATCCGAACAGCCTCTGGTCGGTGGCGATGACCGGCCGGTTGTGGGAGCGCCGGGCCGCGCACGGCGATTTCGCCGAGGTGCGCATCGGCACCGGTTCGCAGCGCCTGGCGATCCGGATGAATCCGTTGAGCACCAAGCCGATCTCGGACCTGGAGCCGCTCTCCGCGCGGGCGCTGCGCAAGTTCATCAACGCCCACAGCACCGTGCCCAACCTGCCCACCTCGCTGTTCCTGCGCGGGTTCGCCAAGGTTCGCTTCGCCGGTGATGAGGAGGCGATCCGCGGCGTCACCCGCTCCGTGCTCGCCCAGCTGGTCACCTTCCACTCCCCCGAGGACCTGCGCGTGGTGGTGTGCGCGGCGCCCGGCCGGGTGCACCTGTGGGACTGGGTGAAGTGGTTGCCGCACGCGCAGCACCCGGTCGAGCAGGACGGCGCGGGCCAGGTCCGGCTGCTGGCCGACGGGGTGGACGCGCTGACCGAGCTGCTGGACGCCGAGCTCGGTGAGCGGGGCAGGTTCGAGGCCGCGTCCTCGCCGAACCCGGAGGAGCCCTACGTGGTGATCGTGCTCGACGGCGTCGACGTGCCGTCGGAGTCGCGCCTGGCGGGCACCGGCTACCACAACTCCGTGGTGCTCGACGTCTCCGACGCGCTCACCGGCGGCGCCGGGCGCACCACGCTGCGGCTGGACGTCTCCGCCGAGCAGGTGGACATGGTCCGCACCGACCGCACCGGCCAGGAGGTGCGCACCAAGCTCTGCGCGCCGGACCTGCTGCCCACCGCGAAGGCCGCGACGCTGGCGCGGACCATCTCGCCGTACCGGCTCGGCGGCACCACCGACGTGGCCGAACCGATGGTGGCGAACTTCGAACTCCCGCAGCTGCTCGGCATCTCCGACCTGGACACCTGGGATCCCGCCGCGGCGGCGCGCACCGGCCTGACCCGCGACCGGCTGCGGATCCCCATCGGCATCACCGAGAACGGCGCACCGATCGAGCTGGACATCAAGGAGTCGGCGCAGGGCGGGATGGGCCCGCACGGGCTGCTGATCGGCGCCACCGGTTCCGGCAAGAGCGAGCTGCTGCGCACGATGGTGCTGGGCATGGCGATGACGCACTCGTCGGAGACGCTGAACTTCGTGCTGGTCGACTTCAAGGGCGGCGCGACGTTCCTCGGCCTGGACCGGCTCCCGCACGTCTCCGCGGTGATCACGAACCTGGCCGACGAGGCGACCCTGGTGACCAGGATGCAGGACGCGCTGCACGGGGAGATGGTGCGGCGCCAGGAGTTCCTGCGCGCGGCAGGCAACTACAGCTCGCTGCTGGACTACGAGAAGGCCCGCCTGTCCGGCACCCCGCTCGACCCGCTGCCGACGCTGTTCGTGATCGTCGACGAGTTCTCCGAGCTGCTGGCGTCCAACCCGGACTTCGGCGAGCTGTTCGTCATGATCGGCAGGCTCGGCCGATCGCTGGGCGTGCACCTGCTGCTGGCCAGTCAGCGCATCGAGGACGGCCGCATGCACAAGCTGGAGAGCCACCTGTCCTACCGGATCGGGCTGCGCACGTTCTCGGCGATGGAGAGCCGGTCGGTGATCGGCGTGCCCGACGCTTACCAGCTGCCGAGCGCGCCCGGCAACGGCTACCTGCGCAGCGACGTGGCGACGCTGATCCGGTTCAAGGCCGCCTACGTGTCCGGCCAGCACCGCAGGCGCACTCGCGAGCAGCGGCAGGAGGAGGTGCGGCGGCAGGTCGTGCCGTTCAACGTGGGCAAGCTGCCGGTGCCCGCCGCGCCCGCCCCGGAACCCGCGCCCGCCGCGGAGGACGCCGACCCCGGCGAGTCGGTGCTGTCCGTCGCGGTGGACAAGCTGATCGGCCACGGACCGCCCGCGCACCAGGTGTGGCTGCCGCCGCTGGCCGATCCGCCGTCGCTGGACCAGCTGCTGCCGCCGCTGCTGCCCGATCCCGACCGCGGGCTGACCGCGGCGAGCTGGCCGGGCTGCGGACGGCTGGTGGTGCCGGTCGGCGTGGTGGACAAGCCGTTCGAGCAGAGCCGCGACCTGCAGGTGGTCGACCTGTCCGGTGCCGGCGGGCACGTCGGCATCGCGGGCGGCCCGCAGTCCGGCAAGAGCAATCTGCTGCGCACCCTGATCGCCTCGATCGCGCTCACCCACACCCCGGCCGAGGCGCAGTTCTACTGCCTCGACTTCGGCGGCGGCACGCTGTCCGCGCTGGACGGCCTGCCGCACGTCGGTGGCGTGGCCGGGCGGCTGCAGGCCGAGCGGGTGGCCCGCACCATCGCCGAGGTGCAGACCCTGCTGGCGGAGCGGGAGAAGACCTTCGCCGAGCACGAGGTGGAGAGCATGGCCGCCTACCGCGAGCGGCGCGCGAAGGGCGAGTTCGCCGACGATCCGCACGGCGACGTGTTCCTGGTCGTCGACGGCTGGGGCGCGCTGCGCTCGGAGTTCGAGCAGCACGACATGGCGCTGCGCGCGCTGGCCGCCCGCGGCCTCGCCTACGGCGTGCACCTGCTGCTCACCACGAACCGCTGGTCGGACGTCCACAGTGCACTGCGCGACCAGCTCGGCACCCGGCTGGAGCTGCGGCTCGGCGACTCGATCGACTCGATGATCAACATGCGCAAGGCGGCGGAGGTGCCGCAGATCCCCGGGCGCGGCATGACCGCCGACCAGATGCACTTCCTGGCCGGGGTGCCGCGCATCGACGGCGTCGCGGGCACCGAAGATCTCGCCGAGTCGACCCGCGAGCTGTGCGCGGCGGTCGCGGAGAGCTGGCCGCACCGGGGCGCGCCGGTGGTGCGGATGCTGCCCGCCGTGCTGCCCGCGGCGGAACTGCCCGCGCCGCAGCCGGGCCCGAAGGTGGCGCTGGGCGCGGGCGAGCTGGACCTGCAGCCGGTGTGGCACGACTTCGGCAGCCGCCCGCACCTGACCGTCGTCGGCGACAGCGGCAGCGGCAAGACCGCGGCGCTGCGCCTGATCGCCAACGCCATCACCACCGTGTACTCGCCCGAGCAGGCCCAGGTCCTGGTCGTCGACCCGCGCCGCGGGCTGCTGGAATCGGTGCCGGAGCCCTACCGGCGCGGCGCCGCGGTTTCCACGCCGGCGGCCGAGACGCTGGTCCGGCAGCTGGCCGAGGAGCTCAAGGAGCGGGTGCCCGGCACCGACATCACGCCGGCGCAGCTGCGGCGGCGGGACTGGTGGAGCGGGCCGGAGATCTTCGTGCTGGTCGACGACTACGACCTGATGCTGGGCCCGATGGGCGGCCCGTTCGACCCGCTCGTGGAGCTGGTCCCGCAGGCCGGTGACATCGGCCTGCACCTGGTGATGGCCCGCGCGGCGGCGGGATCGAGCCGGACCTCGATGGAGCCGGTGACCCGCAGGCTGCAGGAGTCGAACACGCCCGAGCTGGCGCTGTCGATGCCCGCCAACGAGATGCCGCTGCTCAACGGCGCGCGCGGGCGCCAGCTCCCGCCGGGACGCGGCGTGCTGGTGACCCGCCGCGACGGCATCGGCCTGCAGATCGGCTGGACGGAGGAACCGGCATGAGCAGTCCTGCGCCAACCCCAGCACTGCTCGACCGCACCCCAGGGGAACGCGACGCGACCCGGCCACAAGAAACCGCGGAACGCCAGGCCGATCCCGGGCGCAACCACCACTGTGGATCGCGGAGAGGCGGAACCGGCAGTCCTGTGCCAACCCCAGCACTGCTCAGCCGCGCCCGGCTCATCGTGCTGGCCGCGGTCCTGGGCATCGCGGCCACCACCACTCCGACGACCGCGCTCGCCCAGCCGATCGGCCAGTGCACCCCACCGTCGGAAACGCCGGTGACCACGGCATCTTGGGCCCAGCAGCGGATGGCGGCCGACCGCGCCTGGCCGCTGACCCGCGGAGACGTGATCGTCGGCGTGGTCGACACCGGTGTCAGCGCCTCCGCGCCCGCGCTGTCCGGCGCGGTGCTGCCGGGCACGGATCTGCAAGGCGGCCCCGGCAACGGGGACTGCTTCGGCCGCGGCACGTTCCTCGCGTCGCTGATCGCGGCCCGCCCGAGCAGCGACCCGCACGTGCCGTTCGCCGGAGTGGCGCCGGACGCCAAGATCTTCCCGGTCCGGGTCAGCGACGACCCGCCGAAGATCCAGGACCACGCGGGCCTGGCGAACTCGATCGCCAAGGGCATCAGGGCCGCCGTCGACGGCGGCGCCCGCGTGGTGGCCGTCGGCCTGGTGGCCACGTTGGACATGCCCGACCTGCGCGCCGCCATCGCCTACGCGTCCGCACGGGACGTGCTGGTCGTCGCACCGGCCGCAGTGCCGAAGAAGGGCCAACTCGCCTTCCCCGCGCGGATTCCCGGTGTCCTGGCGGTCGCACCCGTCGGCCCGGAAGGTCCCGTCCAGTCGCCGACCTACGGCGCGGACCCGGCGATCGCGGCTCCGGCCCAGCAACTGGTGGGAGTCGCACCGCAAGGAGCGGGCCACCGCCTGTCCTCCGGCAACGAGCTCGCCGTGGCCTACGTGGCGGGAGCAGCAGCCCTGGTCCGCGCCTACCACCCGGCCCTGCCCGCTCCCGAAGTCGCCGCCCGCCTCCTCAACGCAGCCGACCACCCCTCGACACCGCTGCCGAACAAGATCATCGGCTATGGCGTGGTCGACCCGTTCGCAGCGGTCACCACGATCCCCAACACCGACCCGCCCGCGACCCCGGTCCCGGAAGACCTCGCGGTCCCCAAACCAGCGGTGGCCGACCCGGCCCCGACCACGCGGGCCCTGTGGCTGGCCGGCGGCATCACCGCGGCGGCTCTGCTCCTGGCCGGGCCGGTGATCGCGGCCGCCGCACGCCGCCGCCGGGAGAACTAGCGGCCGGGTTTTCCGGGGTGGACTTCGGGGAGTCCGGGTCCGTAGCGTCGGGCCATGCGTGAGACCGGACGGGAACAGCACTTGATCCGCTACTCGGGGCGCGGCGCTTTCAGCCCCGAGATCATCGACCGCGCCTCGGGGACCACAGTGGTCACCGAGGACGGCCGCGAGCTGCTCGACTTCACCTCGGGGCAGATGAGCGCGATCCTCGGGCACTCGCACCCGGAGATCGTCGCGACGATCCGCGCGCAGGCGGAGCGGCTCGACCACCTCTACAGCGGGATGCTGAGCCGTCCGGTCCTCGACCTCGCCGAGCGGCTCGCCGGAACGCTGCCCGCACCCCTGGACAAGGCGGTGTTCCTGACCACCGGCGCGGAGGCGAACGAGGCCGCGCTGCGGATGGCCAAGCTGGTCACCGGGAAGTACGAGATCGTCTCGTTCGCTCGGTCCTGGCACGGCATGACGCAGGCCGCCGCGAACGCCACCTACAGCGCCGGGCGCGCCGGCTACGGGCCGCCGGCTCCCGGCAACTTCGCGCTGCCGGTCCCGGACCGATTCCGCCCCGACATCGTCGACGCCGACGGGAACCTGGACTGGCGCCGCCAGCTCGACCTGGCCTTCGACCTGATCGACGCCCAGTCCGCGGGCAGCCTCGCGGCCTGCCTGGTCGAGCCGATCCTGAGCAGCGGCGGCGTCGTCGACCTCCCGCCGGGATACCTGGCCGCGCTGCGGGACAAGTGCCGCGAGCGGGGCATGCTGCTGATCCTGGACGAGGCCCAGACCGGCCTGTGCCGCACCGGCGACTGGTACGCGTTCGAGCGCGACGGAGTGGTGCCGGACATCCTCACCCTGTCCAAGACCCTCGGCGCCGGTCTCCCGCTCGCAGCCGTGCTGACCAGCGCGGAGATCGAGCAGGCGGCGCACGAACGCGGCTACCTGTTCTTCACCACCCACGTCAACGACCCGCTCCCGGCGGCGGTCGGCAACACCGTCCTGGACGTGCTGAGCCGCGACCGCCTCGACCTGCGGGCGCGCGAACTCGGCGACCGCCTGCGCGGCGGCCTGGACGAGCTCGCGGGCAAGCACCAGGTGATCGGCGACGTCCGGGGCCGCGGCCTGCTGGTGGGCCTGGAACTGGTCGGCGGCCCGGACGGCGCCGATCAGCTCGGCGCCGCGGTCACCCGCCGCTGCGCGGAACTCGGCCTGCACATGAACATCGTGCAGCTGCCGGGCATGGGCGGGACCTTCCGCATCGCCCCGCCCCTGACGGCCGCCGACGCGGAGATCGACCGAGGCCTGGAGATCCTCGACAAGGCCCTCACCGACGAGACCAGCTGACCCCGCGGCGGCGCGCCGGAACCCCCAGATCCCGGCGCGCCGGTCCGGTCAGGCTCCGACGTAGTCGGCGAGGTGCTCGCCGGTGAGGGTGGAGCGTGCTTCGACCAGGGCTGCCGGGGTGCCTTCGAAGACGATGCGGCCGCCGTCGTGACCCGCTCCGGGGCCGAGGTCGATGATCCAGTCCGCGTGCGCCATCACCGCCTGGTGGTGCTCGATCACGATCACCGACTTGCCCGACTCGACCAGCCGGTCGAGCAGGCCGAGCAGCTGCTCGACGTCGGCGAGGTGCAGGCCGGTCGTCGGCTCGTCGAGCACGTAGACGCCGCCCTTCTCGGACATGTGCGTGGCCAGCTTGAGCCGCTGCCGCTCGCCGCCGGACAGCGTGGTCAGCGGCTGGCCGAGGCGGAGGTAGCCGAGCCCGACGTCGACGAGCCGCTGCAGGATCTTGTGCGCCGCCGGGACGCGGCCCTCGCCCTCGCCGAGGAACTCCTCGGCCTGCGCGACCGACATCGAGAGCACCTCGCTGATGTTCTTGCCGCCGAGCCGGTACTCCAGCACCGCCGCCTGGAACCGCCTGCCCTCGCACTCCTCGCAGGTGGTGGCGACACCGGCCATCATCGCCAGGTCGGTGTAGATCACGCCGGCGCCGTTGCAGGCCGGGCAGGCGCCCTCCGAATTAGCGCTGAACAGCGCCGGTTTCACGCCGTTGGCCTTGGCGAAGGCCTTGCGGATCGGATCGAGCATGCCGGTGTAGGTCGCCGGGTTGCTGCGCCGCGACCCGCGGATCGCGGTCTGGTCCACCTCGATCACCCCGGCGTCGGCGGGCACCGAACCGCGCACCAGCGAGCTCTTGCCGGAGCCCGCCACACCGGTGATCACGCACAGCACGCCCAGCGGGATGTCGACGTCGACGTCCTGCAGGTTGTGGGTGTTGGCGCCGCGGATCTCCAGCTGCCCGGTGGGAGTGCGCACCTCGCCCTTGAGCTTGGTCCGGTCCTCGAGGTGGCGGCCGGTGACGGAGTCGCTGGCGCGCAGCCCCTCGACATCGCCCTCGAAGCAGATCGTGCCGCCCGCCGTGCCCGCGCCCGGGCCCAGGTCGACGATGTGGTCGGCGATCGCGATGGTCTGCGGCTTGTGCTCCACGACGAGCACCGTGTTCCCCTTGTCCCGCAAGCGGAGCAGCAGGTCGTTCATCCGCTGGATGTCGTGCGGGTGCAGGCCGATGGTGGGCTCGTCGAAGACGTAGGTGACGTCGGTGAGCGAGGAGCCGAGGTGGCGGATCATCTTGGTCCGCTGGGCCTCGCCGCCCGACAGCGTGCCCGACGGGCGGTCCAGCGAGAGGTAGCCGAGGCCGATCTCCACGAACGAATCCAGCGTCTGCTGCAGCGTTTCCAGCAGCGGGCCCACCGAGGAGTCGTCGAGGCCGCGGGTCCACTCGGCCAGGTCGTTGATCTGCATCGCGCAGGCGTCGGCGATGCTGATCCCGTCGATCTTCGACGACCGCGCGGTCTCGTTGAGCCGGGTGCCGCCGCACTCGGGGCAGTCGGTGAAGGTGATCGCCCGGTCCACGAAGGCCCGGATGTGCGGCTGCATCGACTCCCGGTCCTTGGCCAGCATCGACTTCTGCAGCTTCGGGATCAGGCCCTCGTAGGTCAGGTTGATGCCGTCGACCTTGATCTTGGTCGGTTCCTTGTAGAGCAGGTCGTGCAGCTCCTGCTCGGTGAAGTCCCGGATCGGCTTGTCCGGGTCGAAGAAGCCGGAACCGCCGAAGATCCGGCCGTACCAGCCGTCCGAGCTGTAGCCGGGAACCTTGAACGGGCCCTCGTTGATCGACTTGCCGTCGTCGTAGAGCTCGGACAGGTCGAAGTCGTTCACCGAGCCGCGCCCCTCGCAGTTCGGGCACATGCCGCCGAGGACGCTGAAGTCGCGCCGCTCCTTCACCGTCTTGCCGCCCCGCTCGAACTTCACCGCGCCGGATCCGCTGATCGAGGCGACGTTGAACGAGAACGCCTGGGGCGAACCGATGTGCGGCTTTCCGAGGCGGCTGAACAGGATGCGCAGCATCGCGTTGGCGTCGGTGGCGGTGCCGACGGTGGAGCGCGGATCGCTGCCCATCCGCTCCTGGTCGACGATGATCGCGGTGGTCAGGCCGTCGAGCACGTCCACGTCGGGCCGGGCCAGCGTCGGCATGAAGCCCTGCACGAAGGCGCTGTAGGTCTCGTTGATCATCCGCTGGGACTCCGCGGCGATCGTGCCGAACACCAGCGAGCTCTTGCCCGAGCCGGAGACTCCGGTGAACACCGTCAGGCGGCGCTTCGGGATCTCGACGCTGACGTCCTTGAGGTTGTTCACCCGCGCGCCGTGCACGCGGATCAGGTCGTGGCTGTCCGCGACGTGCAGCGCGTTCGTCGTGGCCGTGCTCATCGGTGTCTCCATCTATCGCACAGGTTTCCGCGGGCACGCGCCCGTGAGTGTTTTGGGGCGCTAGAGCACCCCAAAACACTCACGGCTTGTGACCAGCGGAAACGTTGACTCAGGACTGTTCGTTGATCCGGATCATGTTGCCCGCGGGATCGCGGACGGCGCAGTCGCGCCGCCCGTAGGGCTGCTCGGTCGGTTCCTGCACGATCTCGACGTCGCGGGCCTGCAGCTTCTCGAAGGTGCCGTCGAGGTCCGGCGTGGCCAGGTTGATCATCGCGTAGCTGCCCTTGGCCATCATCTCGGCGATGGTGCGGCGCTCGTCGTCGGTGAGGCCCGGGGTCGCGGCGGGCGGGTAGAGCACGATGGACGTGCCGGGCTGACCGACCGGGCCGACCGTGATCCAGTGCATGCCGCCGTAACCGACGTCGTTGCGGACCTCGAAGCCGAGGGCGTCGCGGTAGAAGGCCAGCGTGGCCTCCGGGTCTTCGTGCGGGAGGAAGGTCTCCGCGATGGTGATGTCCATGGCAGTCACGCTATGTCCGCTCCGATGACCGCGCTTCTCGATTCCTGATCGGTCTGGTGACCTGCTTCGCCACGCACGACGGCATGCCCTCGGTCGCGGCCGCAGCCTCCCGCCGGTAGCGGCTGGGCGACATGCCGACCAGTTCCGCGAAGCGGGTGCTGAAGGTGCCCAGCGAGGAGCAGCCGACCTCGAAGCAGACATCGGTGACGCTCAGGTCGCCGCGGCGCAGCAGCGCCATCGCGCGCTCGATGCGCCGCGTCATGAGGTAGCTGTACGGCGACTCCCCGTAGGCGCTGCGGAACTGGCGGCTGAGGTGCCCGGCGGACATCCCGGCGCCGCGGGCGAGCGCTTCGACGTCCAGCGGTTGCGCGTACTCCCGGTCGATCCGGTCGCGAACCCGGCGCAGCAGCGCGAGATCGCGCAGGCGCTGAGCTTCGGCTGAGGTGCTGGCCACGTGCCGAATCGTGCCACGCCGCCCCGACACCGCCCACCCGATCATCTCAGGTGGTCCAGGTGGTATTCGAGCAGCTGCCTGATCCGGTCGGGCGGCATCAGGCCGGGGGCCGTCACCGAGTGCAGGGCGATGCCGTCGAACAGCGCGTGCAGCAGGCGGGTTTCGAGCTCCAGGTCCCGGTGCTCGGCGACCAGCCCGGCCGCGGACAACTCGTCCAGCACCTCGCGGCACAGGTCCGCCACCGCGCGGGTGTCGCCCGCGTTGAGCTCCCCGGCCTCGTCGTCGACCAGGACCAGCGACAGGAAAGCCACCCAGATCTCGGTCGCCACGCGCGCGTCCGGGTCGGTCGGCAGCAGCCGCTCCAGCTGGGCCAGCGCCCGGCCGCGGGGATCGCCGGGCAGGTCCGCCGCCAGCAATCGGCGCTCCGCCGCCTCGGAGATCGCGCGCAGCGCGAACAGCAGCAGCTGCGACTGGCTGGAGAAGTAGTACTGGACCGAGCTCGGCGACCAGCCCGCCTGGCGGGCGACGGCGCGCACCGACGCACCTGCCACTCCCCGCTCGCGGATGACCGCCCACACCGCTCGCACCAGCTCCCAGCGGCGTTCTTCGTGGTCCACGATCTTCGGCACGCGCACCTCCCCCGACTTTTCTACCCGAGACCGCTCGGCGAACTTTATTCTGTACAGTTGACCGAAATCCTTTCCTGTACACCTGACCTAAAAAGGAGCGGAGATGCCGTCCACGGAGGCAACGGTCGACGCGCCGCGCACACGAGCACTCGCCCGCGGCGTGCTGGGCACCTGCGCCATGGCCGTGGGGCTCGGCTCGGCAGGAGCGATCGCGCACGCGGTGCAGAGCCGCACCGGCATGAGCGACACCTCGCGGCAGGTCCTGATCGCAGCGCTGTGCCTGCTGATCACCGCGTCGCTGATCGTGCTGCTGCGCCGCGCCGTGGACCGCGAACCGATGTCCGGCCTCGGTCTGACCGGCTGGGCGACGGGGCTGCGCACCTTCGCGCTCGGCGTGGCGGTCACCGGCGGCTCGGCGGTCGTGGTGTTCGGGCTGGGCACGTGGGCCGGCTGGTTCGAGTGGGGACCGCTCGACGCCGCGAAGCTCACCAGGTTCCTGCTGGTCAACGCGCTGATCGCGATGGCGTTGGAGGCCTTCCCGGAGGAGCTGGTCTTCCGCGGCTACGTCTACGCCTCGCTCAGCCGGGCGCTGCACCGGTGGACGGCCTTCCTCACCACCGTCCTGCTGTTCTGCCTCGTCGGCGCCGGATCGACCGTCGTGAACTTCGCGGTGGGCACGCTGCTGGGCGACAACCCGCCCGCGCCGGGCTTCGCCCCGCCCGGCCAGGACCCGGTCGCCTACGCGGTCCTGTTCCCGGTCTTCGGCACCGTGCTGCTGATCGCGCGCATCACCACCGGTTCGCTGTGGACGTCCATCGCCGTGCACCTGACGTACCTGACCGTCGCCCGCATCACCCTGGAGGGCGCCGACCGCGGCACGGGCTGGTCCGCGCAGCCGACCACGCCGGACGCGCTGCTGCTGATCCCCGCCTTCCTGCTGCTGACCGCCGTGGTGTTCCTGCTGGTCAAGCGGCGTCCGGTGATCAGCGGGAGCTGACTCGGACCGCGCCGCGGAAAAAACTTCCGGAAAATCCGTCGCGAGGTGTCGATCCCGGCCCGGCTCGTTCGATGCGTGGGTGAAGCAGGAACCGACCTCCCAGGAGGAGACCGCGATGAAGTACATGGTGATCGTCAAGTCCGGCGACGAGTCCGAGTCCGGCGCGCTGCCGACCGAGCAGGAGCTCGCCGAGATGACGAGGTACAACGAGGAGCTGGTGGCCGCCGGTGTGATGGTCGACGGCAACGGACTGCTGGACAGCCGCAGCGGGGCGCGCGTGAAGTTCTCCGGCAAGGGCCGGACCACCGTGGTCGACGGGCCGTTCACCGAGACCAAGGAGCTGGTCGCCGGGTACTGGATCCTCGACGTCGCCTCCCGCGACGAGGCGATCGGCTGGGCGCGCCGCATCCCGTTCGAGAGCGGCGAGGTCGAGATCCGCAAGGTCGCCGAGGAAGCCGACTTCGGCGAGGAGTTCACCCCGGAGCTGCGCGAGGCCGAGCAGCGGATGCGCGAGCGCATCGCCGAGCAGCACGGCGAATGAGCGAGCCGGGTCGTGAGTGCGCAGCCGGATCCCGCGCACTCACGGCCGCTGCTCAGCGGAGCTTCCGGAAGAACGTCCGGACGTCCTCGACCAGCGCGTCCGGTTCCTCCATCGCCAGGAAGTGGCCGCCGCGGCCCAGTTCCGTCCAGTGCACGACGTCGTGGTCGCGCTCGGCCCAGCGGCGGACGGTCACGTCGTGGGCGGACACCAGCACTCCGGTCGGCACCGCCGCGCGTGGCGCGCTCTCGCCCCAGTCGCTCGCGGAGATCTCCTCGTAGTAGATCTGCGCCGCCGAAGCCGCCGTGCCGGTCAGCCAGTACAGGGTGACGTCGGTGAGGATGCGGTCCCGGTCGATGCTGTCCTCGGGCAGTCCCTCCGCAGGCTCGGTGAGCTCCTTGAACTTCTCCACGATCCAGGCGAGCTGCCCGACCGGTGAGTCGTGCAGGCCGTAGGCCACCGTCTGCGGCCGCTTGGAGTTGCACTGCAGGTACCCGTCGTTGAAGTTCTGCATCGCCTCCCAGCGCCGCTGCTCGACCTCGGTGAGCCCGTCGAACTCGCCCTCGATCCCGGCCGGGAAGGTGATCAGCGCGTTGAGGTGGACGCCGAGCACGCGCTCCGGTGCCTGCTGCCCGAGCTGCGGACCGACCCAGGCGCCGGTGTCGTAGCCCTGCACGCCGAACCGGTCGTAGCCGAGTTCGGTCATGAGCCGGAGCAGGATCCCGGCCATCCGGGCCGCGTTCATCCCCGGGCCCGCCAGCGGCGTGGAGAAGCCGAAGCCCGGCAGCGACGGGACGACCAGGTGGAAGGCGTCGGAGGGATCGCCGTCGTGCGAGCGCGGATCGGTCAGCGGCCCGATGACGTCGAGGAAGTCCGTCACCCCGCCCGGCCAGCCGTGCAGCAGGAGCAGCGGCGCGGCGTCGGGTTCCGGCGAGCGCACGTGGAGGAAGTGCACGTTCTGGCCGTCGATGGCGGCGGTGAACTGCGGGTGCTCGTTGATGGCGGCCTCGTGCACCCGCCAGTCGTAACCGGTGCGCCAGTGCTCGGCGAGCTCCTTCAGGTAGGCCACCGGGACACCGCGGCTCCACCCGACTCCCGGCAGCTCGTCGGGCCACCTCGTGCCGGCCAGCCGGTCCCGGAGGTCGTCCAGCTGAGCCTGCGGGACGTCGATGTGGAAGGGGCGGATGTGCACTGCGTTGGTCATGGCCGCAACGCTATGAACCGGTTAGGACAGTTGATGTCCTCGATCCACCGGATCTTCCCCGGAAACCGGGCTCGGCCGACTTGGATCACGGACGGAGGAGAATCACGTGGGGAAGCGGAGCACAGCCAGCGCCCGCCCGGCACCGCGACGCCGACCGGAACCGCTCGACGTGCCGACCGCGGCGATCGCCGCGGGCCGCACCTCGGCGGCATGAAGCCCGAATCCGCGCTCCCCGACCCCCGCACCGAGCTCTCGCGGTTCGGGTCCACGACGCGGCACTTTCCCTTCCCGCCGCACTTTCGCTGGTGGCGGCCCGTGAGTGTTTTGGGGGGTTATAGCGCCCCAAAACACTCACGGGTGCTGAACAGGGGAAACGGAGAGATCGCGCACCAGCCCCGCTCAGGAGGCGACGGTGAAGTGCTTGGCGCCGCTCGGGTTCTCCAGTTCGTCGAGGACCGCCACCGCGAAGTCCTCCGCCGAGATGCGGGAGACACCGTCGGTTCCGACGAGCAGCGTCGTGCCGCCGCGCCGGTAGTGGCCGGTGCGCTCGCCGGGTTCGAGCACCGCAGGCGGGCTCAGGTAGGTCCAGTCCGCCTGGTGCGTGCGGCAGACCTCGAGCTGGTCGACGCTCGCCGCGGCGATCGTGCGCCACTCGGCGGCCACGTAGGCGGGATCGTCGACGACCAACCGCTCCGGGTCCGCTGGAGTCCTGAGTGGACCTGCGCCGCCCACGACGAGAACCCGCCGGTCGGCAGCCAAGGCCGCGTCGAGCAGCGCCGTCGTGGTCTCGCCGACCACGTGCTCCTGCCCCGGCGCCGGGCGCGTTGCGCCGACGATCACGTCGGTTCCGGCGAACAGCTCGCGCATCCGCTCCCCGTCGGTCGCGTCGGCGCGGACCGCCGTCGCGCCGGGCAGCGGTGCGCCGCTCCGGGACGCGGCGGTGACGTGGTGGCCGCGCCGGAGGGCTTCGGCGGTGATGCGCGAGCCCGCCGTTCCGGTGGCTCCGACGACGGTGATCTTCATGCTGCGATCCTTTCCACGACGGGAGTGCGAGCGGGCAGCTGAGCCGCGACGATCGCGGCCAGCGCGAAGGCGAAACCGAGCAGCTGGACCGGGCCCAGCAGCTGTCCGAGCAGAGCCGCGCCGAGCAGCGCGGCGACCAGCGGCGAGAGCAGGCCGAGCAGAGCCGCCGAGGTGACCGGCAGGACGCCGATCCCGCGGAACCACAGCACGTAGGCGAGCAGTCCGCCGACCCCGCCCAGCCACAAGTAGCCGAGCAGCGCGGGCACGTCGACCGCGGGCGGCAGGCCTTCGAAGGTGAGCGTGACCGGTACCAGGAACAGGCCGCCCGCGGTCAGCTGCCAGCCCGCGAAGGCCACCGGTCCGACACCGGGCGGTCGGCCCCACCGCTTGGTCAGGACCACCCCGAGCGCCATCCCGACCGCACCGGCCAGGCCCGCGATGACCCCGACGACGTCGAACCCGGCGTCCGGGCCCAGCACCACGAGCCCCACGCCCATGACACCGACCGCGCCCCAGCCGAACCGCCGCGCGGACGGCCGCTCCTTCAGCACGACCACCGCCAGCACCGCGACGATCATCGGCTGCACCGCGGCCAACGTCGCGGCGACACCACCGGGCAGCCGCTCAGCGGCGATGAACAGCAGCGGGAAGAACAAGCCGATGTTCAGCACGCCGAGCGCCGCGGCCTTGCCCCACCACGCACCGCGCGGCAGCGCCCTCGTCAGCGCCAGCGCGATCAGCCCGGCGGGCAGCGCGCGGACCAACCCGGCGAACAGCGGGTGCCCGGGCGGCAGGAGCTCCGTCGTCACCACGTAGGTCGTGCCCCACACGGCCGGGGCCAGCGCGGTGAGCACGACGTTCTTCTGGATCATGCGTCAAGTCTCGGCCGACCAGCATCGATGAGTCCAACACATGTTTGTCATCTGATCCATCTCGGTACAAGATGGATCGGTGGAACTCCAGCAGATGCGCTACGTCGTCGCCGTGGCGGAGACGAACAGCTTCACCCGCGCCGCGCAGCGCTGCCTGGTCGTGCAGTCCGCGCTGAGCCACCAGGTCGCGAGGCTGGAGCGGGAGCTCGGCGCGCGGCTCTTCGACCGCACCAGCCGCCGGGTCCGGCTGACCCCGGCGGGCGAGGCTTTCCTGCCCGCCGCGCGCCAGTGCCTGGACGCCGCCGAGCGCGCCGCGGCCGAGGTCGCCGCGGCGATCGGCGAGGTGCGCGGGCGACTGGCGATCGGCGTGATCCCCACCGTCGCCGCGGTCGACCTCCCGGTCGTGCTCCGCGACTTCCACCAGCGCCACCCGAACGTCCGGATCGGCCTGCGGGTGGGCAGCAGCGAGGCCATGGTCGAGCAGATCCGCGAAGGCGGCCTCGACGTGGCGCTCCTCGGCCTCCCGGCGACCGTCCGGCCGCAGGGCGTCCAGAGCTTCGAGTTCGCGCGGGACCCCCTGGTCGCCGTGGTCGCGCCCGAGCACCCGCTGGCCGCCAGCGAGAACGTGGACCTCACCCGGCTCGCCGCCGAGCGCTTCGTGGACTTCCCCTCCGGCAGCGCGGGACGGGCCCAGTCCGATCAGGCCTTCGCGGCGGCGGGCCTAGACCGCGAGGTGGCGTTCGAGATCCCGACGGCGGATCTGATGGTCCAGCTCGTCCAGCAGCAACTCGGCATCGCGATGCTCGCCTCCACCTACGTGCCGAGGTTCACCGGGGTGACCACGATCCCGGTGACCGACGCACCGGCCCGCATCGAGTACGTGGCCTGGAGCCGCACCACCCGCACTCCCGCCGCGACGGCCTTCCTGACCGCGCTCGGCATCCCGGCCGAGCGCCTCGCTGGGTGAACCCTCAGTCGGCGACCGCGATCGCGCGCCGGATCGAGGAATCGTCGCCCAGGCTGCGGAGAATGCTGTCCGCCAGGTCCGCGCGGGAGATCTTCATCCCGCCGCGGACGGCGCGTTCCACCGCGCTGCGGTAGCGGCCGGTGCGCGGGCCCTCGGTGAGCCTCGGCGGCCGGATGATCGTCCAGTCCGCGCTGCTGGTGCGCACGACCTCCTCCATGCGCTGCATGTCGGTCCACGGGTGCTTCAAGAAGCGCCACATGATCGGCTTCACCAGGCGCCGGGTCAGCACGTCGTCGCCATCGGTGATGATGCCGCCGTTGCTGACGACCAGGAAGCGGCGGACGCCCGCCGCGCCCATCGCCTCGAGGATGCTGGCCGTGCTGTCGGTCTGCACCGCGGTCGGGTTCCGCAGGCTCGTCGAGCCGATCGCCGAGATGACGGCGTCCCGGCCGGCGACGTGCGGCCGGATGTCCGCGGGGTCCATGACGTCGGCCCGGACGACCGCCAGCTCGGGGTGCTCGCGGGTGACCTTCGCCGGATCCCGCACCACCGCGGTCACCTGGTGCCCGGCCGACAAGGCCTGTTCGATCAGGTGCTTCCCGGTTCCGCCGGTCGCCCCGAAGATCGTGATCCGCATCGTTCCACCCCTTGGTTGGTGAGTGCCCACTAACTACTATCGTCAGTGAACGCTCACCAACCTGTCAACCGAGGGAGGCCGCCGTGGGAACCCGGGACCGGATGCTCGACGCCGCCGCGCACGTGATGCGCACGCGCGGCATGGCGCGCGCCACCACCAAGGAGATCGCCAAGGAGTCCGGTTTCTCGGAAGCCGCGCTGTACAAGCACTTCCGCGACAAGACGGACCTGTTCCTCGCGGTGCTCCAGGAACGCGCGCCGGGCAACCTGCGCGCGCTGCTCACCGGCCTGACCGACCGGGCGGGCAAGGGCGAGCTGCGAGCGGTCCTCGAAGAGGTCGCGACCGAGGCGCTCGACTTCTACACCGAGACCTTCCCGATGGCGGCCTCGGTCTTCTCCGAGCAGACGCTGTTCACCGCCCACCGCAAGGCATTGCAGGAACGGGGCATGGGCCCGAACGCGGTCCGCGAAGCCCTCGCTGCCTACCTGAAGGCGGAACAGCGGGCGGGAGCCCTCGACCCGGGAGCGGACCCGGACGCGACGGCGGCCCTCCTCCTCGGCGCCTGCTTCCAGAGCGCCTTCCTCACCCACTTCACCGACGCCCCGAACCCGGCCCCGACCGACCTCGTCCGAACCCTCCTCCAGCCCCTGGTCCCCTGAACTCGTCGGAGCTCGGTGCGATGCTCCCGGGGACGAGGAGGTCCTGATGGCTGATTCCACGCCGAGCACGTCGCAGCGGTGGACGGAGGGCGAGGCGCGGCGGGAACCGCCCCCGACCGGGTCGGAGATCGAGCTGTTGAGCGGATTCCTCGACTGGCACCGGGAAACGCTGGCGCTCAAGTGCGCCGGGGTGCCGACCGACCGGTTGTCCGCCCGGCTGATCGAACCCTCCGCGCTGACGCTGCACGGACTCGTCCGGCACCTGGCCGCGGTGGAGCGGTGGTGGTTCCGCATCCAGTTCGCGCAGCAGGACGTGCCGCTGCTCCACTACTCCGACGACGACCCCGACCAGGACTTCGAAGACCTGAGCGGGAACTTCGCCGAAGCGCTGGAGATCTGGCGCGCGGAGTGCGCGAAGTCGCGCGAGATCGTGGCCGCAACGCCCTCGCCGGAAGCGACCGGCATCCGCCGCTCTACCGGCGAACCGATCTCCTTGCGCTTCGTCATGCTGAACCTGATAGCCGAATACGCCCGCCACAACGGCCACGCCGACCTCCTGCGCGAACGCATCGACGGCAACACAGGCATGTGATCCCGGCACAGGCCATGGGGAACAACATCGCTGATGCCACTAGCTGGGCGATCTACGACGACTACGGCCGCCCGGTTCGGGCGGCCGTAGGACTTGCTGCACCGTGTACAGCCGTTGTCGTTGGCCCCTGGAACGAAGCCCGGAGCGGAGGCCCGGCGAAACTCGATCGCACTCGTCGTCGTGCAATCCGTGACGCTGCGACTCCTCGCGACACCGAGGTCAGCGCGGGTCGAGCCAGGCGAGCGCTGCGGTGGCCATCGCGGTCACTCCGGTGGTCAGGGTCGGCTCGACCACCGGGGCGAAGAACGGCGAGTGGTTGGACGGGACGTCCCGGCTCAGCGTGCCCGCTTCGCGGGCCGCCAGGTACTTGCCGCGCTCGACTCCGCCGAAGAACCAGTAGCAGGTCGGCACTCCGGCCGCCGTGCCGAACAGGCCGACGTCCTCGCTGCCGGTGACCGGATCCAGCGCCAGAACCCGTTCCGCGCCGAGCTGCTCGCACAGCGCCTTCGTCGTGCGGTCGGTCGCCTGCGGGTCGTTGACCAGCACCGGGAAGTCCGTCAGCCGCTCGAACTCGGGTTCGCGCTCGGCACCGGAGGCGATCGCTTCGGCCCGCACGATGCGCTCGACGGCCGCGATCAGCCGCTCGCGGACGGCTTCGTCGAAGGAGCGGATGTTGACCCGGAGCTCGGCCTGGTCCGGGATGATGTTGTCCTTGGTGCCCGCCCGAATCGAGCCGACGGTGACCACGGCGGTGTCGCGGGCGGAGACCTCGCGGGACACCACGGTCTGCAGCCGCAGCACCGTCGCCGAGGCCATCACCACCGGGTCGATGGCGTTCTCCGGCTGCGAGCCGTGCGCGCCGCGGCCGAACATGGTGATCTTCAAGGCATCGGCCGCCGACATGCTGGGGCCGCTGATCATGCCCACGGTGCCCGCCGGGAACGGGAAGACGTGCTGGCCCAGGCACACGTCGGGCCGCGGGAAGCGCTCCAGGAGACCGTCGTCGAGCATCGCCTGCGCGCCTGCCCCGATCTCCTCCGCGGGCTGGAACACCGCCACCACCGTGCCGGACCACTGCTCGCGGGCGCTGACCAGCAGGTCGAGCGCGCCGAGCTGGCAGGTGACGTGCATGTCGTGACCGCAGGCGTGCATCACCGGCACGTCGTGGCCGTCCGGATCGGTGCCGCGCTGCGTGCTGGCGTAGTCGAGGCCGGTCTGCTCCTGCACCGGCAGCGCGTCGAAGTCCGCGCGCAGCAGCACCGTCGGGCCGTCGCCGTTGCGGAGCACTCCCACGACACCGGTTCGGCCGACGCCGGTGGTGACCTCCAGGCCCAGCACCTCCAGGCGCCGCGCGACCTCGGCCGCGGTGCGGTGCTCGGCGAAGGACAGCTCCGGATGGGCGTGCAGATCCTCGTAGAGCGCGGTGAGATCGCCCCGGATGTCGTCGATTCGCCGCAGCACAGCACCCAGATCGCCCACAACAACCTCCCGTTCGCAGTTCCCGCGATGTTCCCACGCCGAACACCGTTTCCGCTGGTCACGATCCGTGAGTGTTTTGGGGCGCCAGGACACCCCGAAACACTCACGGGCCATCACCAGCGGAACGACTCCCACCGACCGAGGGTTGGTCCGCTCAGCGGCGGGCCGGGAACTCCACGACCTGCTGGTACGTCGGGCGGTTCTGCCAGCTGATCTTCTCCTGGGCGATGCCGCCGATCTTGCTGTGCACCAGCGCGTCGGCGCACCACTGGTCGCCGGCCGCGCAGTCCGCGTCACCCGGGTAGGTCTGCTCCGCCGGGGTTTCCGCCGCCTGGCGCAAGGTGTCCAGCAGCATCTGGCGGCACGCCGCGACGTCGCCGCCTCCGCACAGCGGTTCGCCGAACCCGCCGGGCACCGGTTCGCCGAGCACCGCGCGGATGTCCTTGGACACCTGGCCGAACCAGCCGTACTGGAACGCCGAGCCCTGGTGGCCCTGGCCGACGTGCAGGTCCGGGTCGCCGTTCTGCCATCCCGAGGGCGATTCGTTGATCTGCATCATCCCGGTCAGCGCCTGGTAGGCCGGAGCGCCCAGCGAGGGCTCGAACTGGCCGCGCACCAGCCGGGGCCACCACGCGTCCAGCAGCTCGATCGCCGCAGCGTGCTCGTACTGCTCGCTGCCCGGTTCGGTCTCGACCCGCTTGCCGCCGTCGGCCAGCCAGGTCCGGAGCCGGTTGACCAGCACCGCGGTCCGCTGATCGGTCACGGGTTCGCGGTCGATGAGGCGCAGCAGGTCGGGCAGCACCCGCTCGGCGCGGAGGTCGGTGACGCCCGCTTCGGCCATCGCCCGGGTCAGCGTCACGCGATCGAACTTCCCGCCCGCCTCGATCCGCTCGCGAACCCGGGCGTCGAGCAGGTCGCCGCGCTGCACCGCGCCCTTCTCCGCGCGGTCGCCCGCGGTTCCCGGCGCCTGCTTGTTGTTCCAGCTGATGTAGTAGTCCTGGTTCACCGAGTTCGGGTGCTGTTCGAACGGGGCGAGCGCCGCGGTGTTGCCGTCCGGGTTCCAGTCCTGCCACTCGTAGGCCGGGTCGGCGGCGATCGGCATGCTCGGGTCGACCACCGGTTTGCGCACCACGTTGGCACCGGAGTTGAAGTAGGCGGTGTCGTCGGCGTCGGCGTAGAACCAGTTGAAGGTGAAGTTGATGTCGTGCGCCGCGCGCTGGAAGTCCTGCGCCGAGGTGATCGCGCCCGGGTCGTTGAACTTCTGGAACCCGATGATCGAGTCCACCTCGTGCAGGAAGGTCGACCGGGCCAGCGCGAACGCGACGGGCTTGCCGCCGACGGTGCCGCGGTGGGTCACGGGGCCGTAGCCGGTCCGGAACGACACCAGCCGGTAGGAGCCCTCGGGCGTGTTGTCGCCGAGGTTGGGCTTCCAGGCGTTCTGCCGCTCGACCTGCTGCATCGGCACGCACTCGCCGCGGAACCGGTAGGCGTTGGAGTCCACGGTCGCCGGGCTCCCGTCCGGTTCGCACAGTTCCACGGCGTAGGTGTCGATCATGTCCTGGGACGCGGTGGTGGCACTCCAGGCGTAGTCCTGACCGCGGCCGAGCAGCGTGTAGAAGCTCAGGCCCGCGAACGAGGCACCCTTCGAGGAGATACCCGGCCCCTGCAGCTCCTGGAGGGTGAGCAGCTGCGGCGAGAAGTAGCCGGTCTGCGGCCCGAACACGGCCACCGGGTTGCCGCTCTCGGTGTGCGCGCCGGAGACGACGAGCGCGTTGGACATGCCGCGGGATTCGCCCATGCCCGCCGGGAACAGGCCGTCGTCGAAGATCCCGCGCAGGCTCTCGACCGGGTCGTCGGTGGTCGGCGCCGGGTTGCGGCTCTCCGGGCGGACCGCCGGTTCCGCGGGCTGGGCGGCCGATCCGGTCGGGTCGAACACGAGCTGCTGCTCGATCACCGAGCCGGGATCGGGCAGCACGACGCCTTCCGGGTTCTCCGGTGCCACGCCGTACGGGAAGGACTGTCCGTCGTGGAGGGTGCTGATGGCCTCTGGATCGTTCTCGGCGCGGAACGCCGCCCAGATCTCCTCGCCGCGCTCCGGGCCGAACCGCTCGTGCAAGGACATGCGCGCGATCGCGTTCTGCACCTCGTTGCCGCCGCCCCCGCCGAACTGCGCGCCGACCAGCGAGGCCAGCACGGCCAGGTCGGTCAGCTCGAACGGTTCGATGCGGCCGGCGTTGGTGATCGGGTCGACGTGCCCGGTGGCCACGTACTCGCCCGGGAAGTACCGGCCGCGGTGCGACTTCTCGATGTAGGCGTTGATGCCGTCCACGTAGGACTGCGCGTCGGCCAGCGCCTGGCGGCCGCGCTCACCGCGGCTCGCGACTGAATCGATCTGCTGCCGCAGCTCCTGCTCGGTGTAGGGCGATGCGGCGAAGAACCGCTGCTCCAGCTCGCGGTTCGCCGGCGCGCCACCGGCGAACGGGGTCACCGAACCGCGTCCGGCCCGGCGCAGCGCGTCCATCAGGAACAGCTTGTCCTCGGCCGTCGCGTAACCCGCGCCGAACGTGGTGCCCGAACGCGTGGTCCCGTAGATGTGCGGGATGCCCGCGGTCTTGTCGCGGACGATGGTGACGTCCTCGCGCGGCCGGTAGGTCCGCTCCACGTCGTCGGGCCGCACGCCGAAGGAGTTGTCGTTGAAGAACTCGCCGATCGTGCCGGTCGTCAGCCGCGGGTAGCCGTCGACGAGCGCGTCGTAGCGCGCCAGCTGGTCGTCGGAGTGCTTCGGCCGGGTGCCCAGCAGCATGTGCGCGACGAGTTCGGCGAAGGTGGCGTTGCCGTTCTGGCCGGGCGGCAGGATGTCGTGGCACTGCTCGCGGCAGTAGTCCGGAGCGGGCTCCGGGAGCGGTTCAGCCGCGGCCGGCGGCGCGATCAGCAGGGAAGCGATCGCGGCCGTGGCGGCGAGAGCGGCGGTGGGACGCGGAAGTCGCGGCATGCCAGATCCTCCCGGTCGATCTTCGCGACCCGGACGCTAGCCATCCCGCACTGGAATTGAAAGAGATTCACATTCGGTTGTGCCCGAAAGGCGCAATCAGGACGCCACCGCGGGGCGGTGCTCACCGCGCTTCCACTTGGCGTTCTCCAGCTCCAGCGCCGCCCACAGCAGGTTCAGCGGATGATCGTCGCCGTAGCTCTGCCGCTCCCCGCGCCGGGTGAAAGCACCCACCAGCACGTGCATCTTCGGCCCGACGTCGTTGACCAGGTCGATGGTGCGCAGCCCGCGGCCCTCCGGCAGCCGGCCGTCGTCGGCGGCCTCGCCCACGCCGCGCGTGACGATCATGCAGCCGTGCAGCAGTTCCGAGCGCAGCAGGTCGAACCCGTAGCGCACGTCGTCGATCTCCGCGGCGATGTCGAGCCGCTCCCGGTAGTCGGCGCCGAACCAGCCGCGCAGGAATCCGGAGATCAGTCCGCTGGCCGGGATGACCAGCGGCAGCGAGTGCAGCTGACTGGCCAGCATCGGCCGGTTCGGCACCTTCCCCACCGGCAGGTTCGTGACCAGGCTCAGCCCGCTGCGCCGCCACTCCAGCACGTCCACGTCGGCCAGCACGTCATCGCCCGGCTCGCCGACCAGCACGCTGCCGCAGACCAGATCCACCTGCTTGGCCTGCAAAGCGCTGATCAATTCGCGAGTTCGCAGGTGCGTCACGCGCAAGTCCACACCGCGCTCGGCGAATTCCGCGGCGACGTGCTCACCGGCATTGGCGAGGAAACCGAGAGTGAAACGAGTTGTGCCGACAGTGATCGTTTCGCCGCGCAGCCGCCGCGATTCGTGCACCCCGTCGAGCCAGTCGCGCAGCGTGTTCCGCGCGATCTCCACGAACGCCTCTCCGGAATCGGTGAAGAGGACGGACTTCCCGCGCCCCTGCTTGATCACCAGTGGTTCACCGCACAGTTGCTGGAAGTTCCGGTTGAGCGTGTCGAGCTGCTTCTGCACGCTCGACTGCTCGCGGCCCAGCGAACGCGCTGCGGCCAGGGCGGTTCCGACCTCGCGCACCAGCACCAGGGTGCGCAGCTGATCCATCGTGGTGTCCAGCAGGGCACCTGGCGATTCGAGCAATCTGCTGCGCAGGTCGCTCGCGGACAGACTGGCGGTTCCGACTAACGGCACGGCATGCTTCCTTCGGGTCTCCTGTTTGCGCCGAAGTGTAGTGCGCGGAACTGATCTCCACGCCAGAACAAATAATCTGCGGAATTCTTTCCCGAATCGCTGGAAACCCCGTGCGCGGCGGTGCAATGATCTGCCTCGCCCCAACGGTGGTCCTTCGGTGATCGCCCCCGGTGCGGCTCGCGACCGGCCGGTGAATTCGGGGCAGTTCGCACGAACGCAGGTGCGCGGATGCGTGAGCCGCCGCCTGCCCCGGAGAGGATTCGCGAGCACCATGCGCAGCACCACCGTCGCGCCGCCCCGTGGCGCGACGTCGAACGACGCCTTCCCGCGCAGTGCGTGGGCCCGCGCTGCACGTCCTGGAGGCGAGGACCGCCGACGGCGCGCGGTGGCCGCACCGGCCACCGGCTCGACGGTCCGCACGAGCGCCCGGACCGACCGGCCCGGCCGGTGACGCGAATCCCCTCGACCACACCCCCCTTTTTCATGCCCTGGCAAGGAGAACCCGAGTCGTGACGTATCCCCAGACCGCAACCCCGAACCAGACCGCGGCCCCGGTCGGCTTGAAGCGCCCCGGCACCCTGCTGGCGCTGGTCGTCGTCGGCGTGCTGTCCGCTGTTTCCGCCCTGATCGGGGCGATCTACCTCATCACCAACGCCGGCCCGATCGGCGAAGCGATGCTCAACGAGATCCTCGCGTCCGACCCCAGCTCGCTGGGGCTGGACTCGGAGATGGAGGCGCTGGCCTCGCTGTCCGGCGGTGAGATCACCGACCTCAAGACCGCGCTCGTGGACTTCGGCATGTGGGACACCGTGCTCGCGACCGCGACGGCCACGGTCTCCCTCAAGGGAATCCTGGTGGTGGTGTTCTCGCTGCCGCTGCTGCTCTGGAGCCTGCTGGCCATCAACGGCGCCCTGTACGCGCGCATCCTGTACACGATCTCCGCAGTCTTCGGGCTGTTCGCGAACCTCGCCGTGGTCAACGACGCGTTGCCGGCCATGACCCGCGTGACCAGCGGCATCGCGATGGCGGCCATCGTGCTCACCGTCGTGCTGTGCTGGCTGCCCGCCAACGGCCGCTTCGCCAAGGCGCGCAAGCTCGCCCGCTGACGAGTGATCTGCAGCGCCGCACTGGGGGTCGGCGCTGGGAACCAGCGGCGGTTCGGCACCGGAGGTCGGTGCCGAACCGCCGCTCTCGTCACTTCAGAGCCTGTCTCTGGTCCTGGTTCTTTGCTTTGAAACGCCGGAGGCGTTTAGCCCACCCTCGCAGCTTGCACCGCCGCGGGTTCTCAGCGTTCGCCTGGCGAGGACAGCCCGTTCGCCGTGTATTGGACATACATCAGAACGGGATCCCGCAGCCAGGCGGACGCTGAGGTTCCGCTACCGGCACCGCTACGCAGAACGAGTTCGGAGACAGGCTTTCAGCTGCTGGCGCTGCCTGCCCAGGCCGTCGATCTCCAGCTCCACCACGTCACCGGGCGACAGGTAGGGGAACCGCCCGGACATCGCCACGCCCTCCGGGGTCCCGGTGTTGATCAGATCGCCCGGCTCCAGCGTCACGTACTGCGAGAGGTGCCGGACGATCTCGGCGACGCCGAAGATCATGTCCGAGGTGCTGGAGTCCTGCCGCACCTCTCCGTTGACCCAGGTCCGCAACCGCAGCGCCTGCGGATCGGCGACCTCGTCGGCGGGCACCAGCCACGGGCCGACCGGGTTGAACGTCTCGGCGCACTTGCCCTTCGACCACTGGCCGCCGGAGTGCTCCTTCTGGAAGGCCCGCTCGGAGACGTCGTTGGCCACCACGTAGCCGGCGACGCACGCCAGCGCCGCCTCGGCGCTGTCCAGGTAGCGGGCCCGGCGACCGATCACCACGCCGAGCTCGACCTCCCAGTCGACCTGCTCGGCACCGCGCGGGATCAGCACCTCGTCGTGCGGCCCGACGACGGTGTTCGGGTGCTTGAAGAACAGGATCGGCACCTCCGGCGGCGCCGACCCGGATTCGGCGGCGTGCGCGGCGTAGTTCTGGCCGATGCACAGCACGGCCATCGGCCGCGCGATCGGGGCACCCACCCGCAGGCCGCTGCCGTCACCGGGATCGTCGACGGCGGTGAGCTCACCGGCGGCCAGCGCCTCGCGCACCCGCGCGATGCCACCGGCGGCCAGGAACCGCCCGTCGATGTCGGTGGTGATCGGGTGCAGATCGAACAGCCGGCCCTGGTCGTCTGCCACGTGCGGTCGTTCCGCCCCGGCGGGGCCCAACCTCAGAAACCTCATCTCACTCCTTCGCCTCGGCAAGTGCTGCCGAGGACGCACCGGCGAGGCCGGGTGCGGCCGGCGCGGCTCAGCAGCCCTACGACCTTCCACTGGCGGACGCGCGGAAGCAAGACCCGTCCGGGGGTCGGACGCGGCTCAGCCGGACGTGCGCAGGTGGCGTGTGACCTCGCCGAGCCCGGCAGCCACGGAGCGCAGCTGATCGCGGTCGAGCACGTCGATCAGGTTCGCGCGCACCACCTCGACGTGCCCGGGCGCCGCCGCGCGCAGCTTCTCCCGACCGGCGTCGGTCAGCAGCGCGTAGACGCCGCGGTCGTCGGACTCGCAGGTGCGGCGCCGAACCAGACCGGCCTTCTCCAGCTGGGTGACCTGGTAGGTCAGGCCGCTCTTCGAGGTCACCACCAGCTGGGCGAGCTCGGTCATCCGCAGCTCGCCGCCGGGCGCGGCGGACAACCGGACCAGGATCTCGTACTGCGGGTGGGACAGCCCGACCTGCTCGCGCAGCTGCTGCTCGACCTTGCGGGCGACCAGGTTGCTCGCCTCCACGAAGGCGTTCCAGGCCGCCATCTCCTCGTCGTCCAGCCAGCGCGGTTCAGCCATGCCCCGAGCCTAGCTTGTTCAAATTCGAACTACCAGCTATGGTCGAGGTAGTTCGAATTCGAACGAGGAGCGCGATGGTCAGCGCAGTCAGACCGCGGAAGATGTCGCATGCGCCGCAGGCGCACAGCCCACCTCCGCCACTTGCGCCGCCGCGGGCTCTCAGACGTCGCCTGGCGAGGACAGCCCGTTCGCCGTGTATCGGAATACATCAGAACGGGATCCCGCAGCCAGGCGGCCTCTGAGGTTCCGCCACCCGCACCGCCACGCAAAACGAAACTGGACATTCGAACGAGGAGTGCGCGATGACCCGGATGCCTGCCCTGTACCTCAGCCACGGCGCCCCGCCGCTGGCCGACGACCCGCTGTGGCCGGGCCAGCTCGCCGACTGGTCGGCCCGGCTTCCGGAGCCGAAGGCGATCCTGATCATCTCGGCGCACTGGGAGGAAGCCCCGCTGGCCATCGGCGCCACCAGCACCGTCCCGCTGGTCTACGACTTCTGGGGCTTCCCCGAGCGCTACTACGACGTCCAGTACGCCGCGCCCGGCGCACCGGCGCTGGCCGCACGCGTGCGCGCCCTGCTCCGCGGCCCGGACACGCCCGTGCACGACTTCCCGGACCGGGGCCTCGACCACGGCGCCTACGTGCCGCTGGTGGAGATGTACCCGGACGCCGACGTGCCGGTCCTGCAGATCTCGATGCCCACGCTGGAGCCGGAACGGCTGATGCACCTGGGCCGGACGCTGGCGCCGCTGCGCGACGAGGGCGTGCTGATCATCGGCAGCGGGTTCTTCACCCACAACCTCTCGGCGCTCGGCGAACCGGGCACGCCGAGCTGGTCCTCGGAGTTCGACGACTGGGGGCGGCAGGCGCTCGAGGCCAACGACGTCGACGCCCTGCTCGACTTCCGGCACAAGGCCCCGGCCGGGCGGCTCGCGCACCCGCGCACGGAGCACTTCGCGCCGCTGTTCGTGACGCTCGGCGCGGCGGCCGACGACCTCACCGCGCAGCGGGTGGCCGTCGACGGCTTCTGGATGGGCCTGTCCAAGCGCTCCGTCCAGTTCGGCTGAGCGCGATCAGCGGCGCAGCTGCTGCTCGATCGCGTCGACCACCTCGGCCAGCGGCACCCGCGTCTCCTCGGTCCAGTTCGGGCCGCAGCGCGGCGTCGGCGCCGAGACCGACAGGGCCGCCACGACGTCACCGGAGTGGTCGCGGATCGGCATCGCCACGCAGCGGCAGCCGATGATGTACTCCTCGTCGTCGGCCGCGTAGCCGCGCGCCCGCGCCTCCTGCACCTCGGCCAGCAGTTCGGGCAGCTCGCGCACCGTGTTCGCGGTGAAGCTCTCCAGCTCCACGCCCTCGTAGCGGCGCGCCAGCTCGTCCTGCGGGAGCCCGGTCAGCAGCGCCTTGCCCAGCCCGACCGCGTGCGCGGGCAGCCGCATGCCCACCGCCGACACCAGCTTCATCGGCTGGGGCGACTCGGCGATGGCGATGTAGACGTTCTCGGTGCCGTCCAGCCTGGACAGCTGCACCGTCTCCCCGGTCCGCTGCGCGAGCCGGTCCATCAGCGGCAGCGCCAGGCCCACGATGTCGCGGTGCCCGGTGTAGCCCTGCCCGACCGTCCACGCCTTGAGCCCGAGCCCGTAGGTGCGGGTGGTCGGGTCGAACTCGGCGAAGCCGCGGTGCACCAGCGTGCCGAGCAGGCCGTGCACGCTGGACAGCGGGAGCCGCAGCGTCTCGGCGATGTCGCTGAGCCGGTGTCGTCCCCGGGAGAGCAGTTCCAGGATGACCAGCGCACGATCGGCGGACTTGACCACGTTGGGCCCGCTGCCCGCTGGTTCGGCCGTGGCGGGTTCCGACTTCACCCGACTTCCTCCTGCTCCGTTCCGGCCGCATCGGCTGCTGCGGCCTACTGAACAGTACAGCGGGCGCGCGAACCCCGCGCAGCTCCTCCGAATCGTCCACAGTGGATAGCCGGTCGCTCGTGATGTCGGCGCGCCCGAGCGGTGTGAGCATATGGGCATGGCGCAGCCCGGTTCACCGTTCCGCCCGCTCGAACCGTCGATCGACCTGCCCGCGATGGAACGCCGGCTCATCGAGCGGTGGCGCGCGGACGAGGTGTTCGAACGCAGCCTGGCGCAGACCGCGAACGGTCCGCGCTGGGTGTGCTACGAGGGCCCGCCCACCGCCAACGGACAGCCCGGCGCGCACCACGTCGAGGCGCGGGTGTTCAAGGACGTCTTCCCGCGGTTCAAGACGATGAAGGGCTGCCACGTGCCGCGGCGCGGCGGCTGGGACTGCCACGGGCTGCCCGTGGAGCTGGCCGTCGAGCAGGAGCTGGGCATCAGCGGCAAGCCCGACATCGAGCGGATCGGCATCGCCGAGTTCAACGCGCGCTGCCGCGCCTCCGTGCAGCGCTACGTCGGCGAGTTCGAGGCGGTCACCCGGCGGATGGGCTACTGGATCGATCTGTCCACCGCCTACTGGACGATGTCGCCGGACTACGTCGACAGCGTGTGGTGGGCGCTGAAGCGGATCTTCGAGGCCGGTCTGCTCGTCGAGGACTACCGGGTGGCCCCGTACTGCCCGCGCGACCAGACGACGCTGTCCGATCACGAGGTCGCCCAGGGCTACGAACCCGCGCACGACCCGTCGGCGTTCGTGCGCTTCCCGGTGGACGGGCCGCTGGCCGGGCACCGCGGCGTCGACCTGCTGATCTGGACGACCACGCCGTGGACGCTGGTGTCCAACACCGCGGTCGCGGTGCACCCGGCGGTGGACTACCAGGTGGTGCGCACCGTCGAGGGCACCTTCGTGGTGGCCGAACCGCTGGTCGAGGCGGTGCTCGGCACCGGCGGCGAGGTGCTCGCGACCGTGCCGGGCACCGCGCTGGCGGGCGTGCGCTACCGCCGCCCGTTCGAGCTGGTGGACATCCCGGACGCGCACTTCGTGGTGCTCGCCGAGTACGTCTCCACCGAGGACGGCACCGGGCTGGTGCACCAGGCTCCGGCGTTCGGCGCCGACGACCTCGCGGTCTGCCGGGAGCACGGGCTGCCGGTGGTCAACCCGGTCGGGACCGACGGCCGGTTCGCCGCCGAAGTCGGCCTGGTCGGCGGGATGTTCTTCAAGGACGCCGACGCGGTGCTGGTCGAAGACCTCCAGCACCGCGAACTCCTGTTGCGCTACAACACCTTCGAACACCAGTACCCGCACTGCTGGCGCTGCCACACGCCGCTGATGTACTACGCGCAGCTGTCCTGGTACGTCCGGACGACCGCGATCCGCGACGCGCTGCAGCGCGAGAACGAGCGCACCAACTGGTATCCCGAGCACGTCAAGCACGGCCGCTACGGGGACTGGCTGGCCAACAACGTGGACTGGGCGCTGTCCCGGACGCGCTACTGGGGCACGCCGCTGCCGCTGTGGCGCTGCCCGGACGGCCACATCACGCCGATCGGCTCCCGCGCCGAGCTCGGCGAGCGCACCGGCCAGGACCTCGCCGCGCTCGACCCGCACCGCCCGTACCTCGACGAGATCGAATTCCCCTGCGCCTGCGGGAAATCCGCCGCCCGCGTGCCCGAGGTGATCGACGCCTGGTTCGACTCCGGCTCGATGCCCTTCGCCCAGCTCGGCTACCCGCACCGCACGGGCAGCGTCGCCGAACTGGCCCGCAGCTACCCGGCGCAGTACATCTGCGAGGCCATCGACCAGACCCGCGGCTGGTTCTACACGCTGATGGCCATCGGCACCCTGCTGTTCGACCGCTCCGCGTACGAGAACGTCGTGTGCCTCGGGCACATCATGGCCGAGGACGGCCGCAAGATGAGCAAGCACCTGGGCAACGTGCTGGAACCGCTGCCGCTGATGGAGGAGCACGGCGCGGACGCGCTGCGGTGGTTCATGCTCTGCACCGGTTCGCCGTGGTCGGCACGGCGGATCGGCCACGCCGCACTGCGCGAGATCGTCCGCAAGGTGCTGCTGACCTGCTGGAACACCGCATCGTTCTTCAGCCGCTACGCCGCGCTGGTGGACTGGATCCCGGCCGACGCCGATCCGCCCGAGCAGCGCCCGGTGCTCGATCGCTGGGTGCTGGCCCAGGTCCACCGGCTGGCCGCCGAAGTGGACGCGCGACTGGAGGACTACGACACGGCGGCGGCCGGCCGGGCGCTGGCGGCATTCGTCGACGACCTGTCGAACTGGTACGTGCGCCGCTCGCGGCAGCGCTTCTGGGACGGCGACCGCAACGCGCTGACCACGCTCCACGCCTGCCTGGACGTGCTCACCCGGCTGCTCGCGCCGTTCGTGCCGTTCATCGCCGAGCAGATCTGGCAGGATGTCGTCCGCCCGGGCATCCCGGGCGCGCCGGACTCGGTGCACCTGGCGAGCTGGCCGCGCGCCGACCTCCGGCTGGTCGACGAACGCCTGCTGTCCGAAGTGGACATCGAGCGGCAGCTGGCGGAAGCGGGTCGCGCCGCCCGGAAGAGCAGCGGGATCAAGGTGCGGCAGCCGCTCGGGCGAGCGCTCGTCAGCCCGGACCTGCCGCCGGAACTGCTCGCCGACCTGGCCGACGAGCTCAACGTGCGCCGCGTCGAACCGCTGGCATCGGCGGGCGAGGTGCTGGAGGTGTCGGTCAAGCCGAACTTCCGCGCGCTGGGCAAGCGGTTCGGCAACCGCACCCAGCAAGCGGCGGCAGCGGTCACCGCCGCCGATCCCGCCGAGCTGGCCCGCGCCCTGCGCGCCGGCACCGCGACGATCGAGGTGGACGGCCGGACCGAGCCGCTGACCGGCGAAGACGTCTTCCGCACCGAGGTGCCGCGAACCGGCTGGACGGTCGAGTCGCAGCACGAGGTCACGATCGCGCTGGACACCGAGATCACGCCGGAACTGGCACGGGCGGGCCTGGCACGCGAGGTGATCCGCTTCGTCCAGGACTGCCGCAAGCAGGACGGCCTCGACATCACCGACCGGATCACCCTCCGCTGGCGAGCGACCGGCGAGCTCCGCGAAGCGCTCCGCCACCACGCCGAAGAGATCGCCACCGCGGTCCTAGCGGTGGACATCGCCGAAACACCGACCCCCGCCCCAAACCCAACCGAACACACCGAACACACCGACCCAACCCTGAACCTGACGATCTGGCTCCACCCACAACCCCGAACCTGACAACCCGACCCCACCCACACTCCGAACCACACGACCCAACCCCATCCACAACCCCCGAAGACCCGCGCGCCGGTCCCTGCCCACCCGCGCCCGGTCTACCTACCGCAATTTCAATGGAAATCAGCGGTGCAATTTCAATGGAAGTTGCGCACCCCGTCGGTGTGTCGGGATCCCGACACACCGACACCTGCGGGCAACTCACCCCCGGGTGGGTGAACGAACGCAATTTCAATGGAAATCAGACGTCTGATTTCCATTGAAATTGCACCCTCCCGGCACGCGCGGAGCGGCGGGGTGTCCTCTTCGGACGGTGGGACGCGGAAGGGCCGCGGGCAGGACGCCCGCGGCCCTTCGGCAGCGCTTCGGTCAGCGGGTGGCCGAACCGATCTGCTCCTGGATCTCGGCGTGGTAGGCGCCGACGCGGGCGTAGACGCCGGGCTTGCCCGGACGGGCGCAGCCCTCACCCCACGAGGTGACACCGATCAGCTTGTTGTCCACCACCAGCGGGCCACCGGAGTCGCCCTGGCAGGAGTCGATGCCGCCCTCCGGCACACCGGCGCAGACCATCGAGTCCGGGCTGTACTCGCCGTAGGCGCCGGAGCAGGTCTCGTCCGAGGTCACCGGCACGGTGGCCTTCTGCAGGTTGTCGGCCTGCTGGCCGCCCTCGCTGGTGTTGCCCCAGCCGAGGATGGTCGCCTGCGAGTCCGGCGCGTAGCCCGGGTCGTCGGCGGTGGCGAGCTCGATCGGGGCCTCCTGGACCGGGGCCTCCAGGGTGAGCACCGAGACGTCGTAGCCCTGGGTGGCGTCGGTGTACTGCGGGTGCACCCAGACGTCGGTGACCTTCGAGGTGGTGCCCTCGCTGGAGCTCATCACCGTGCGGCCGCTGACCACGTTGATGTCGGCCGGCTGCGAGCCGTCGGTGCAGTGCGCGGCGGTGAGCACCTTGTTCGGGGCCACCAGCGAGCCACCGCAGAACTGCTGGCCGCTCGGGGTGACCAGCGCGACGGTGAACGGGTGGTCGGCGATGTCGGCGTCCTCGCCACCGACGATGTACGGGTTGACGTCCGCCGGCTGCGCGGGCTGGGCCTGCGCGACGGAAGCCGCGGAAAGGGCTGCGACGGCGATCGCGGTGACCCCGGCGAACCGGGCCAGGCGACGTGGGGCATCGACCATCGTGTTCTCCTCGTGTCCGAAATCGGCCGCTGCCAACCGAACCCGGTGGCCTGCCTTCCACCGACCGGTTACGCACAGCGACTATTCGATCGAACAATATCGACGTCGACGCCGACCGGGAAAGCACCGGAATTTGCCGTTTTAACCAGTACAGCAGGACATTTCCCCAGTTCAGCAGCTGGACAACGCGGCAGAACCGGCTAGTCAAGCCCCGTTTCCGATGCCCTGCGACCAGAATCGGCGACCGCTCCCGCCGCCCTTCGGCCGACGTCGCCGAATCGGACACCGGCCAACGCGATTCGTCCGTCAGGAGTTCAGCGCGGAGCTCCCCGCCGCGGCCGTTCGGAGCATTCGCCGCGCGGAGAAGCGTCCCCGGCGCACCCCGAACTGCGCCGGGGACACCCCAACCGCGGCCGGACCCCTCCGACCGGTGGCGCCATCGATCCCCGAACCGATGGCCGACACGCTCCAAGGCCCCGACCGCCCTGTGCGGAGCGTGCTGCCTCTGGTGTATCTGATCCCCGGTGGAATATTCCAGGGCCAATCGGTGGAGCTTGCCTGGTTGATCGTTCAATCTCTCGGACGAGCCCGCCGCCAGCTGCCGGGGCAACACGGCCGCCTGCAGCTGAAGATCCAGCTCAGCGCGGGACCAGCCCGGCGTCGTAGGCGAGCAGCCCGGCCTGCAGCCGGTTCGAGCAGGACAGCTTCACCAGCAACCGGGACACGTAGCTCTTGACCGTCGCCTCCGACAGGTACAGCCGTTCGGCGATCTGCGCGTTCGACAGCCCCTGCCCCAGGCAGGTCAGCACGTCGACCTCGCGCTCGGTCAGGTCCCGCGCCAGCTCGACGGCCCGCTGCCGCGAGCTCTGCTCGTCCGCCGACGCCGCCACCAGCCGCTTCCGCGCCTCCTCCGAGAGCACGGTGTGCCCGTCGGCGGCCACCCGCACCAGGCCGATGAGGTCGCCCGGCGGCGTCGACTTGACCAGGAACCCGGCCGCTCCGGCGCGCAGCGCGCGCAGCACGTACTTGTCCGCGTCGAAGGTGGTCAGCGCGACCACGGCAGGCGGATCGGGCAGCTTGCAGATGCGCTCGATGCCGGTCAGCCCGTCCACGCCGGGCATCCGCAGGTCCATCAGCACCACGTGCGGCCGGTGCCGCACCACCGCCTCGACGGCCGCCGCGCCGTCCTGCGCGTCGTCGACGACCTCGATGTCGTCGGCCGAACCGAGGATGGTGCGCAGGTGCGCGCAGACCATCGGCTCGTCGTCGACCACCACGACCCGGATCGGCTCACTCATCGCCGCCCGCCTCCCCAGTTGGCACGTACGCCGGGAGTATCACATCGACCTCGAACCCGCCGTCGGCGGCGGGCCCGGCCCGGAACGTGCCGCCGACCAGCTCGACGCGCTGCTGCAGCCCGAGCAGCCCGGCGCCGGAACCGCTGTCCGCCAGGTCCCGCGCTGCCCGGTCCGGCGACCGCGTGTTGCGGACGACCAGCCGCAACCGGTCGTCGCTGTGCAGCAGGCGCACGCTCACCCGGGAGCCGAACGCGTGCTTGTGCACGTTGGTCAGCGCTTCCTGCACCACGCGGTAGGCGGTGCGCCCGACCGCGGCGGAGACCATCCGCGGATCACCGTCCACGGTGTACTCGACCGGTATCCCGACCGCTTCGGACTGCCCGATCAGCTCGGCGAGGTCGGGCAGGTCCGTCGGTGGCGTGGTGTCGGGGCGGGCGTCCTGCTCCGACGAGCCGCGCCGCAGCACGCCGACCAGGTCCCGCAGCTCCTCCAGCGCTTCGCAGCCGCTGGTGCGCAGTTCCTCGGCGGCCTGGCGGATCGCCGGGTCCTCCGCCGCCACGCCCAGCGCTCCGGCCTGCAGCACCATGAGGCTCACCCGATGCGTGACCACGTCGTGCATCTCGGTGGCCAGGCGGGTCCGCTCGTCCGCCCGGGCCTGCTCGGCCAGCAGCTCCTTCTCCCGCTCGGCGCGCTCGGCGCGCTCCCGCAGCGCTCCCACCAGCCTCCGGCGCGCGCTCACGTAGAGCCCGAGGACCGCCGGGAAGACCGTCCAGAGCACGCCCGCGACGATGGCATCGCTGGACAGGTCGTCCCACGGGCGGACGCTGATCAGCGCGGTGATGCTGATCAGGTCCCAGGCGAAGAACTTCCACTTGCGGCCCGTGGTGTAGACGACGGCGGCGTAGACCGCCCACGGCGTGTTCCCGGGCAGCCACGGGTCGGAGGCCTGGTTGATGAACAGCACCGGGCCCGGCCCGAACTCGATCATCAGCGGCTGGACGACCGCCAGCACCGCGACCATCGACATGAGCACCATCGGGTAGCGCCGCCGGGCCAGCAGCGCCAGGTCCATGATCCACATGAGGGCGTCGTTGAGCCAGAGCCCGCCGATCCAGTCGTACGCCCCTGGCGGGGTGTCGGAGGGGTACATCACGAGCAACACGCGGCCGAGCAGAATCAGCCCGAGCACGAGCGCCACGTCGAACGCGGCCTCCCGCTTGGTGTTCCACAGCAGCCGCCACAGCGGGCGGTTCACCCGGAACACGGTAGACAACGACGCGCGGGGGTTCGGCGGAAAACCATACGGTCGGCGATCGGGCCTAGACGAAAGTTGCACCGGGTCGAATCGATCACCGACTTTCGGATCCGGCACGCGCTACCAAGCGCCGTGTTGATCAAGGGCGGACCGGGGCTTGAATTGGTGCAAGCTTCCCGATCGCCTTTGGGGGAATCATGGAATCCGCTGTGCTCGCAGCACGAACCCGGCCGCCTGCCGGGCCTTGGCTGCGGCCGCTGGCCAAGTGGCCGGTGTTCACCATCGCCGGCCTGGTCGCCGTCGTGCACGTCGTGATGAGCGCGCTCGGAGACTTCTGGATCGACGAGGTCTACATGCTCGCGGCCGGCAAGTACCACCCGGACTGGGGCTACGTCGACCAGCCGCCGATCGCGCCGCTGCTCGCCGCCGCGATGGACTGGATCGCACCGGGCTCGATGGTCGTGCTGCGGCTGCCCGCGGTGCTGGCGACGACCGCCGGCGTCGTGATGTTCGCGCTGCTCGCCCGGGAATTCGGCGGTGACCGCCGAGCGCAGGTGCTGGCCGCCGGTGCGGGCGCGACCGGGATGTGGGCCGCGCTGGTCGGGCACTGGGTCACCCCGTACACCTTCGAACCGCTGCAGTGGCTGGTGCTCAGCTGGCTGCTGGTCCGCTGGGTCCGGCTGCGCGAGCAGGGCGCCGCCGACGACCGGCTGCTGCTGGCGTTCGGGCTGGTGCTCGGCATCGCCCTGCAGACCAAGTTCCAGGTGGGAATCCTGTGCGTGGCGCTGCTGATCAGCGTGCTGCTGGTGGGCCCGCGCGACATCCTGCGCCGGCCGATGTTCTGGGGCGGCGTCGGCATCGCGCTGGTCATCGCGGCTCCCACGTTGCTGTGGCAGGCCTTCAACGGCTGGCCGCAGCTGCAGATGGGCGCGATCGTGGCGGAAGAGTCCCCGATGCTGTCCGGCGGTCGCAGCGGCACCGCGGTCAGCCTCGTGCTGTTCGCGGGAGTCGCCGGTGGAGCGCTGTTCCTGATCGGGCTGTGGAAGCTGTTCCGCTCCGCCGAGCTGCGGCCGTACCGGTTCTTCGCGGTCACCTCGCTGCTGCTCTACGGCTTCTTCGTCGCCACCGCCGCCCGGCCGTACTACCTGCTCGGGATGTACGGCGTGGTGATCGCGGCCGGGCTGCTGGGGCTGCAGCGCCGCCGGGAGGCCAAGCCGTCCCGCTGGGGGTGGACGGCATGGCTCCCCTACCTCGCCTCCGTCGCGCTGGTGAGCCAGACGCTGTGGCTTTCCACCTCGATGACGAGCATGTTCGGCATGCCGAGCGCCGATGTGCTCGCCCGCGACACCTCGATCGCGTTCACCGCGCTGCCACCGCAGCAGCAGGAGCGCACGGCGGTGATCGGTGACAGCTACATCTCCGCGGCGATGGTGGAGGTCGGCCGGGAGAAGTACGACCTCCCGGAGGTCTACAGCCCGCACCGGGGCTACGGCTACTTCGGACCACCCGGTGATCAGGTCGACTCGGTGCTGCTCGTCGGGGACGTGGAGGACGCGCGGGAGCACTTCACCGAGGTGCGGCAGGTTCACGCGGGCACCGTCCCGATCTGGCTGTGCACCGGCAGGATCGGTGCCTGGGACCAGATCTGGCCGCGACTGCAATCGCTGTAGGAGGACGCCGTGGCTTCCCACATGACCACGAACAGCCCGTCCGGCCTGCGAGAATGGCGTCCGGATCCAGCCGACCGCAGGAAGGGACCGACAGTGGCCGACGAGAGCACCGTCCGGATACGGCTCCGCCCACCGCGGCACCGCGTGGAGCGCCGCGCGATCGGCTGGTGGACGACGCAGGCGCTGGCGCTGGTCGTCCCGGTGCTGATCGCGCTGGCCGCGACCGCGGTGTTCATCCCGCCCGCGCGCTTCTGGCTGGTGCTGGCGCTCGTGGTGGTCGCCGTGCTCAGCGTGCCCTACGTGCTGGTCATGCCGCAGTGGCGGTACCGGGTGCACCGATGGGAGATCACCGATGACGCGGTCTACACGGCGGCGGGCTGGCTGCGCCAGGAGTGGCGGATCGCGCCGATGTCGCGCATCCAGACCGTCGACACCGTGCGGGGCCCCCTGCAGCAGCTGTTCAACCTCTCCAGCGTCACCGTGACCACGGCTTCGGCCGCGGGTCCGCTGTCGATCGACGGGTTGGACCGGGCGACCGCGCAGGCGGTGGTCGAGCAGCTGACCGCCACCACCCAGGCCACGCCGGGAGACGCGACATGAGCACCGTGATCGACGGGCAGTGGCGCCGCCAGGATCCCAAGGCGATCGCCTCCTACACCATCCTGGTGCTGGCGCCGATGGTGCCGACCATCGGGCTCATGGTCATCTCCGGCACCAGCCTCTGGGTGATGCTGACCACCGCCGGGCTGTGGGCCGCCGGTGCGGCGGTGCTCGCCGGGCTGATGGGCGTCGGCTGGTGGTTCACCTGGTACCGGATCACCGCGGAGCGCTTCGAGATGCGCACGGGTGCCATCACCCGGAGCCACCGCTCGATCCCGCGCGACCGGATCCGCAGCGTCGACCTCACCGCCAACGTGGCGCACCGCGTATTCGGCGTCACCGCGGTCAAGGTGAGCACCGGAGGACAGGGCGGCGACAGCAGCGAGCTGAAGCTCGACGCGCTCACCAAGGAGCACGCCGACTCGCTGCGCCAGGAGCTGCTCTTCGGCGATTCGTCCACTGTGGCCGGTTTCGAGGCGCCGGAGCAGGAGGACTCCAGCACGCTCGCCCGGCTCAACCCGGGATGGCTGGGCTACTCCGCGCTGTCGGTGTCGCTGATCCTGATCGTCTGGGGCGCGATCGCCTCGGCGTTCGGGTCCTTCCGCGAGCTGCTGCTGTCGGCCGGTGTCTTCACCGCCGTCGGCGAGACGGTGCGGACGACGGCGCTGTGGCTGGTGATCGCGATCGGTGCCGGCTCGGCCCTGGTGGTCGGCGTGCTCGGCGCCTTCGCGCTATCGCTGGAGATGTGGTGGGGATTCCGGCTGAGCCGCGACCGCGGGGACACCCTGCAGGTCAAGCGCGGCCTGCTCACCACGCGATCGATCTCGCTGGAGGAACGGCGGCTGCGCGGCGTCGAGGTGGTCGAGCCCCTGCTGCTGCGGTGGTTCGGCGGCGCCCGGCTCAACGCCGTGGCCACCGGCCTCAAGCAGAAGAAGGAGGAGAACCAGCCGGACAACAAGACGCTGATGCCGCCGGCGCCCCGCGCCGCGGTGCAGCGGGCCTCGGCAGCGGTGCTGCGCGAGTCGCGGCCACCGGCGGAGGTCCCGCTGCGCAGGCACCCGCGCGCGGCGCTGCGGCGGCGGATCAACTGGGCGCTGATGTGCACCGCACCGATCGTCGTCGCGGCGGTCGTGACGTTGGTGTTCGACTGGGTTCCGCTGCCGCTGGCGCTCGTCGTGATCGCGGTCGCCCTCCTGGCGTTCCTGGGCTTCGCGGTGGACGCCTACCGCAACCTCGGCCACGCGCTGACCGACCAGTACCTGGTCGCCCGCAACGGCAGCGGGATCCGGCGCACCGTCGTCCTGCAGCGCGACGGGGTGATCGGCTGGAAGCTGAGCCGCACGTTCTTCCAGCGTCGAGCGGGCCTGATGACGGTCGGCGCGACGACCGCGGCGGGCAGCAGCCTCTACGAGGTGCACGACGTGGAGGAGTCGGAGGGCTTGGTGCTGGCCCACGAAGCGCTTCCCGGACTGCTCGCGCCATTCGTGGAACGGCGCTGAAGCGCCTCGCGCGGCGGTGCCACTCGCACCGCCGCGCAAAACGAGGCTGAAAAGCACAGAGAGCGCGCAACCCGCCGGTCGCGCACTCACGGAACGTGCGTCAAAGAACGTCGAAGCTGCCCTGCTTGAGTCCGCTGACGAACTCGTGCCAGCGCTGTACGGCGACGGTGATCTGCCCTGCGGCCCGGTTCTTGGTGTCGCGCACTCCGACGCAGTCACCTCCGAAACCGACCTCCACGCACTGGCCCTGGCCTTGGGTCCGCGTGCTGGTGCGCCAGTCGGTGATATTCGCCATCTTCTACAACTCTCCTATGCGTTGTTGCATTAGTTCGACGGAACCGTCCGGATCTACCGCGTGCGCGCGTAAATGGTCCATCATCGTGACGTAGTTCGACAGCTCTATCTCACGTTCGAGGTAGAGCCCGCCTACGTGGGTTTCCAGGTAGACCACGTCCGGATCGATGTGGTTGGAGTAGCGCAGGATGACGAACGGCCCGGCCTGCGCCGGGTGGGCACCCGCATCCAGCGGCATCACCTGCAGCGTCACGTGCGGCAGCTGCACCAGCTTCAGCAGGTGTTCCAGCTGCCTGCGCAGCACACCGGGCCCACCGACCCGCCTGCGCAGGGCGGCTTCTCCCACCACCGCCCACAACTCCAGCGGGTTCTCCCCCACCACCCGCTGCTGGCGCTGGATGCGCAGATCGACCCGCCGGCTGATCTCCGACTCATCCGCGCGAATGAGTGTCGCCTTCGTGATCGCGTGCGCGTATTCACGTGTCTGGAGCAATCCCGGGATTGCTTCGGCCTCGTAGGTGTGAATGGAGGACGCTTCTGCCTCCAAACCCACGTAGGTCTCGTACCACTCGGGCAGGACATCGCTGTAGGAATGCCACCAACCCCGTTTGCGGGCATCGCGGGCCAGGTTGATCAACTGGTCCCGCTCGCACCCCTCGACCCCGTAGAAGTCCAGCAACGCCGAGACGTCGCCGACCGAGGGCGAGCGCTTGGCGGTCTCGAACCGCCCGATCTTCGCTTGCGTGCAGCCGAGGTGCCCGGCCGCCTGCTGCTGGGTGACCTCCGCTTGTGCCCGCAGTCGCCGCAGCTCGGCAGCAAGGCGGCGGCGACGCACCGTGGGACTGACTGTCATGATTCCCATCCTGCCCGGATGTCCACACTGCGTCACCACCCCATCACCCTTACGACATCCGGTTCTCCGGCCCGCCCCGGCTGTTCCGGTGGGGCCCCGATGCACATCGGATACTGCTCGAAGATGGTTACGGTTCTCCCCCTGAACGAGTCAGCATCGCCAGGATGGAGTACACCTGCACGGGTAAGGAAATTCGTCCGGAGGAACCATCCGATGGTGATCAGAACGACGCGCTTGCTGGCCTCCGACTCCCCCGGAAACCGTACATCCGGTATCACATCTTGGGAATCGGCAGCCGTGGACGTGGTGGTCCGGCACGGCTCCCGGGCCGATGCCGAGGCGCTGCTGCCCGTCTTCCTTGCAGCTCCGGAAGAACGCGCCGAGCTGGTGCGGGTGCTGGCCCGGCACGGGGACGCCGCGCTGGCCGGACGTCTGCTGGCCGAATGCGTCGACGCGGGCCGCCTGCGCCCCGGAGTACCGGCGGAAGTGCTGAGCGCACTGGGGATTCTCGAATTGGAGAATGCCGAGGAGCTGTTGTGGACGCACGCCGCGAAACCGGATGATCACGACATCGGTCTGCACGCGGCGCTGGGCCTGCTGCACCTGCCCTGCACCGGAGTGCGCGAGGAAATCGCCCGCGCCCTGGAGAAGCACGAAGGGCAGGCCTTCTTCCCCGAGTTCCTCCCAGCACTGGCGACGAAGACGCAGGATCCGTCGTGGCTGCACCGGCTGGTGGCCTGGGGCGAGCAGGGCGCCTCGACCGACTGCAACGGCGGGCTCGTCCTCGGCATCGCGATGCACGGGCAGGTCGCCGACACCGAGTTCCGGCGTCTGCTGTGGAATCCGCGCTGGGAGGCCGAAGGCGGCGGAACCGGCACCGACTTCTGGGCCTACGCCGGATGCCGGGTGCTCGGGCTGGATCTGGCGCAGCTGCACGCGGAAGTCCGGCAAGCCACCGAGCCCGCCGACGCCCGCCACCGCCTCGCGGTCTTCCACGGGCTGGCCAAGCGCTGGGCCGAGCGCCGGTGGCCGGCGCTGAGCGCAGCGTCCGAACCGCGGGAGTCCCACCGGGAGATGCTCGCCCTGCTGTTCGGCTGGTCCACCCCGCACCGCGACGACTCGCTGACCGGCTGGGCCGCCGACCTGCTCGGACACGACGACCCGCTGCTGGCCAAGCTCTACGCCCTGGAGGCCGAGCTGGACCTGCGCATGCACCACGAGCTGGAATCGGAAGAACCCGCGTCCCGCCCTGACGGCCGGTGGTGAGGGCCGGAGCCCCACCACCGGCCCGCGATCACGGGCGCGGCACGTTGCGCAGGTTGCTGCGGGCCAGCTGGATCATCTTCCCGACCCCGCCGGACAGCACCGTCCGGCTCACCGCCAGCGCGAAGCCCTTCACCTGGTCGCCGGTGATCCGCGGCGGGATGGACAGCGCGTTCGGGTCGGTGACCACGTCCACCAGCGCGGGCCCGGGCCTGCGCAGCGCATCGGCCAGCGCATCGCGCACCTCGCCCGGCTTCTCCACCCGCACCGAGTAGATGCCCGCCGCCGCGGCGATCGCGGCGAAGTCGACGTGGTCGTGGTCGGTGCCGAAGTCCGGCAGCCCGTCCACCAGCATCTCCAGCTTCACCATGCCCAGCGAGGAGTTGTTGAACACCACGACCTTCACCGGCAGCCGGTGGGTGCGCAGGCTCAGCAGGTCGCCGAGCAGCATGGCCAGCCCGCCGTCGCCGGACATCGAGATGACCTGGCGCTCCGGCGCGGCGATCTGCGCGCCGATGGCCTGCGGCAGCGCGTTGGCCATCGAGCCGTGCACGAAGGACCCCAGCACCCGCCGCCGCCCGTTGGGCGTGATGTAGCGGGCCGCCCACACGTTGCACATCCCGGTGTCCACTGTGAACACCGCGTCCTCGGCGGCCAGGTCGTCGAGGACGTCGGCGACGTACTCCGGGTGGATCGGCACCTGGGTCTCGACGTTGCGCGTGTAGGCGTCGACGACCCGCTCCAGCTGACCGGCGTGCTCGCGCAGCATCCGGTCCAGGTAGGTGCGGTCGTGCTTCTGCTGGACGTGCGGGAGCACCGCGCGGATCGTCTCGGCGACGTCGCCGTGCACGGCCAGGTCCAGCACCGTGCGGCGGCCCAGGTGCGCGGGCTCGATGTCGACCTGCACGGTGTTGGCCTGCGGCAGGAAGTTGTCGTACGGGAAGTCGGTGCCCAGCAGCACGACCAGGTCGGCGCGGTGCATCGCGTCGTAGCAGGCGCCGTAGCCCAGCAGCCCGCTCATGCCCACGTCGAAGGGGTTGTCGTACTGGATCCACTCCTTGCCGCGCAGCGCGTGCCCGACGGGCGCGTTGACCCGCGCGGCCAGCTCCATGACCTCCTCGTGCGCGCCGCGCGTACCCGCACCGCAGAAGAACATCGGCCGCTCCGCCCGGTTCAGCTTCTCCGCCAGCGCGAGCACCTGGTCCTCCGTCGGCACGACGATGGGCGGCTCGCACTCGATGACGCCCAGGCCGTTGGACGAGGGGACCTGCTTCTCCGCCACGTCGCCGGGCAACACCAGCACCGCCGCGCCGCGCCGGCCGGAGGCGGTCTGGATGGCGGTGCGCAGCAGGCGCGGCATCTGCTCCGGCTGCGAGAGCATCTCGCAGAAGTGGCTGCACTCGTTGAACAGCTCTTCGGGGTGGGTCTCCTGGAAGAACCCGGTGCCGATCTGCGCGGACGGGATGTGCGAGGCCAGCGCCAGCACAGGCGCTCCGCTGCGGTGCGCGTCGAACAGGCCGTTGATCAGGTGCAGGTTGCCCGGCCCGCAGCTGCCCGCGCACACCGCGAGTCGCCCGGTCATCTGGGCTTCGGCGCCGGCGGCGAAGGCGGCGACCTCCTCGTGGCGCACGTGCACCCACTCGATGCCCTCGGTCCGCCGCACCGCGTCCACCACGGGGTTGAGGCTGTCCCCGACGATGCCGTAGATGCGCCGGACGCCGGCCTGCACGAGCACTTCGATGAGCTGATCGGCGACAGTGGGCATGACGGGTCCTCCGGAGGGGTTGTCGGCACGGCCACCCACCCGTCTACGCGTGGCCGCCCGACCCCGCAACTCGAAGCCCGCTCACCGGGTCGGCCGAGGTCGGTAACGATCCAGCCGCCCAACCCGATCATCCCGTTGTTCCCACCGAGCGCTTCTCGTCCTGTTTCGGAGCCGCAGTCGCGACCCGCAACAGGACGGACCTGGGAGGTGTCGCATGCGCCGCAGGTGCACAAGCCGCCCTCGCAGGTCGACCACCCGCGGGTTCTCGGCGTTCGCCTGGCGAGGACAGCCCGTTCGCCGTGCATTGGGCATGCACAAGAACGGGATCCTGCGGCCGGGCGGGCGCTGAGGTTCCGCTGGGGGACCGCCTGTGCAAGACGAGTACGGAAAACCTCATCACTTCTCCGGGAAGGAAACCGCGGTGTCGATCCGCCTCTTCACCACCTGCGCGCTGGCACTGACCGCATCGGCGGTCGCCGGGCTACTGGTCGGCGGGTTCATCGTGGCGAGTGATCGAACACCCGCGCCGACACCCCAGGTCGCGCAGGTCGCCCCGGCCGCGGGCGCCAGCGGGCAGTGACATCGCTCCACCTGGCGGGACCGCGTCGGCAGCATCGGCTAGCGTCGGGCGCATGAGCGAACAGAACCGACTCTCGGTCGGCGACAAGGCACCCGAGTTCTCGCTGCCGGACGCCGACGGCAACACCGTCTCGCTGAGCGACTTCCGCGGCCGGTCGGTCGTGGTCTACTTCTACCCCGCGGCCAGCACGCCGGGCTGCACCAAGGAGGCCTGCGACTTCCGCGACAGCCTCGCGGTGCTCAACGACGCGGGCTTCGACGTCCTCGGCGTCTCCCCGGACAAGCCGGCCAAGCTGGCGGCCTTCCGGGACGCCGAGGGCCTGACCTTCCCGCTGCTGTCCGACGAGGACAAGTCGGTCATGACGGCGTGGGGCGCCTTCGGGGAGAAGCAGAACTACGGCAAGACCGTGCAGGGCGTCATCCGGTCGACGTTCGTCGTCGACGCGGAGGGCAAGATCGCCAAGGCGCTGTACAACGTCAAGGCCACCGGCCACGTCGACCGGCTCCGCAAGGACCTGGGCGTCTGACGACGTGGGCACCGACCCGGCCGGTGCCCCCTCTCAGTCCAGCACCATGTAGACCGCGACGCCCGCGGCGATCACCACGACCAGGTAGCGCAGCAGCGTCGCAGGCAGCTTCTGGGCGAGCTTGCCGCCCACGAACCCGCCCAGCACCGTGGTGGGCACCAGCATCAGCACCGCGATCCAGTCGACCGGCGCGATCAGCGCGTAGACGACCAGCGTGACCGCGCTGCCGATCATGCCCAGCCAGCTCTTGAGGGCGTTCAGCCTGCGCATCGAGTCGGTCGCGGCCAGCACCAGGATCGCGATCAGGATGACGCTGCGCGCGCCGCCGAAGTAGCCGCCGTAGATCGAGGCGAAGAAGATCCCGAGGACGAGGAACATCGTCCGGTCCGGGGCGCTCTCGTCCGGCGTGCCGAGCCACTTGCGGATGGTGTTCTGGAAGGCCATCAGCACGGCGGACAGCCCGATCAGCGCGGGCACCACCGCGTCGAAGACCTTGCCCGGCAGGACCATCAGCAGCACGCAGCCCAGCGCGGAGCCGACCACCGCGGCCGCCGAGGTCAGCCACAGCCGCCGGGAGTTGCCCTTGAGGTCCTGGCGCTGGCCGATCGCGGCGCCGACGAAGCCGGGCCCCTGGGCCACCGAGTTGGTCACGTTGGCGACCAGCGGCGGCATCCCGGTGGCCAGCAGCGCCGGGAAGACCAGCAGCGAGCCGCCGCCGGCCACCGCGTTGATCGCGCCGGAGAGGAAGCCGACCACGACGAGCAGGACCGGCTCGAACCATTCGGTGAACACGACCACCGAAGTTAGCTTCTGGAACGACTCAAGTTCCCACCGGGGCGAGCGGTATCACACCGGGTCGAGCCGTTGCACCCAGTTTGGTAACGCTGTTATGTTCCTATAACAGTGTTACCGAACGCCGGAGGGAGTTCCCGTGAACAACCCGTTCGCACAGGGCAACTACGCGCCGATCAAGCAGGAGCACACCTGCGCGGACCTCCCGGTGGTCGGCCGGATCCCGGACCACCTCGACGGCCGCTACCTGCGCAACGGCCCGAACCCCAGCGCCGAGATCGACCCCGACACCTACAACTGGTTCATGGGCGACGGCATGGTGCACGGCATCCGGCTCCGCGACGGCCGGGCCGAGTGGTACCGCAACCGCTGGATCCGCTCGCCGCACGTCAGCCGGGCGCTCGGCGAGCCGCCGCGCCCCCGCGACCCGCGCGCCGGTCTGGACCTGCTCGGCGCCAACACCAACGTCATCGGCCACGCCGGGCGCACGCTGGCCTTGGTCGAAGGCGGCGCGACGAACTACGAGCTGACCGACGAGCTCGACACCATCGGCCCGTGCAGCTTCGACGGAACGCTGCCCGGCGGCTACACCGCGCATCCCAAGCGCGACCCGGAAACCGGTGAGCTGCACGCGGTTTCGTACTTCTTCGGCCGCGGCAACACCGTCCAGTACTCGGTGATCGGCACGGACGGCCGGGCCCGGCGCACGGTGGACGTCGAGGTCGGCGGCAGCCCGATGATGCACGACTTCTCGCTGACCGAGAACCACGTGGTGTTCTACGACCTCCCGGTCACCTTCGACACGCGGCAGGCCACCGCGACCGTCGCGCCGAGCTGGCTGCGCCGCCCCGCTCAGCTCGTCCTGTCCGCGCTGATCGGCCGGGTCCGCATCCCGGATCCGATCACCGCCCGGATGGGCCGCTTCACCCCGGCCAACGGCGGCTTCCCGTACCGCTGGAACCCCCGGTACCCGGCGCGGATCGGCGTCATGCCGCGCGCCGGCGGCACCGTCCGCTGGTTCGACGTGGGTCCCTGCTACGTCTTCCACCCGCTCAACGCCTACGACACCGAGCACGGCATCGTGCTGGACGTGGTCCGCCACGCGAAGGTATTCGACGCGGACGTGACCGGCCCGTCGGAAGGAGCCCCGACGCTGGACCGCTGGACGGTGGACTTCAAGACCGGCCGGGTCCGCGAGGAGCGCTTGGACGACCGCGAGCAGGAGTTCCCGCGCGTCGACGAGCGCCTGGTCGGCAAGAAGCACCGCTACGGCTACTCGGTCGGCGCCGACACCCTGTTCAAGCACGACCTGGCCTCCGGACGCACCGAAACCCGCAGCTTCGGGGAGGGCAACCAGGTCGGCGAGTTCGTCTTCGAACCCAACTCACCGGACGCTGCGGAGGACGACGGCGTCCTGATGGGCCTGCGCTACTCGGCGGCCGAGCACCGCAGTGACCTACTCCTGCTCGACGCCGAAACCCTGGAAACGGTGGCGGAGGTCCAGCTCCCGGACCGCGTCCCGAACGGCTTCCACGGCAACTGGGTTCCGACGACCTGAGTCGATTTCGCGCGAACTCGCCGCTCTGCCCCGATTCCCGAAGCGACCCGGCCCTCTCCGAGCGCGGGTGCGATCCGGGGGAATGGCGCAGCTCGTTTCTCGGTGCGACAGATGTCGGGAAATGCGGTCCAGGTCGTGCTCAGGTGGCGGGCGAGTCTTGGGCGGACAGCTCTTCGGCCAGTTCCATGCAGCGCAGGCGGGCTGGGGAGAAGTCGTAGGGCATCTTGCCGAAGGCTTCGAACGCGCTCATGGAGTCGGCCTCCCGCCTGCCAGAGCTCAGGTCGGCCTCGTCATCCGCGGCAGCGGAGTGCACAGTGTCCCAGGCGTCGAAGAGGGCATCGTCGTCCTCGCCCAGGCCGGACTCCTCGATGACGGCCTGCAGGGAGCTTTCGAAGGCGTGCCGCTCGGCGGCCACTTGAGCCACCCGCGGATCATCGACGGCGACGCTGTCGTCGAGTGCCTCCTCGGCGTCATCGAGGCGGTCGGATTCCTCCCGCAGGGCGGGATGCGTGGCAAGGACGACGAAGCGGGTGGCCTGGACTGCCGCGCCGAGCGGGCCGAATATCCGCTCGGTGACCAGCAGGCTGTCCAGGTCCGCCTGACGCAGGGAGCCCTCGGGCAGGCCCTTGAGGCGTTCGGTGACGACGTCGGAGAGCAGGCCCATCCGGCTTCCTTCGGTGCGCATCCGCTGCACGGCGGCCCGCTGCCGCCGCAGTTCCGCCTCCTGCTCGGCGAGGGTTTCCTCCAACCTCTCCAGGACGCCCGCGATACCTCCCCCGCTGTCCGCGCCGCCTGAATCCGTGCCGGTGGTGAAGGCGTCACGGATGTCGTTCAGGGCGACCCCGGCGTCGGCCATCTTGCGAATCCACAGCAAGCGGATCATGTCCTCGTACCCGTAGCGGCGGCGGTCGTCGCCGCCGCGCTCGGGCTCGGGGAGCAGGCCGATCTCGTGGTAGTGGCGAATCGCCCGCGGCGTGCTGCCGGCGAAGGCAGCCGCATCACCGATCTTGACCTGGCGGGGCGGCATGAAAGACGAAGGCACGAGCAGGGACCTTTCCTCAAGGGATCGGGACGTGAGTCCACCGGACCACATGCCGCTGCGGAAGGTGCAACCGAATTCAGAAAGATCCCCTCGCCCCACATCATCGTGCAGGGCGAGGGCAGCAAGCCTGGAACCCCGGCCTAGGACTCGCGACTCGCCGCGGAGGCGAAGCCGAGCCAGGTGTGGCGGTTCCGCCACCAGCACCAGCCGACCTTGGGCGCGTTGCGCCGCTCCGCGCCGTCGCGCCCCGTGCCGTTGCTGATCCACAGCGCGGGCGTGCGGGAGTCGTAAGCACCGTTGTCCTTGCGGAGGCGGGAGCCGATGGTCATGAAGCAGTGGTTGCGCTCAAGGACCGAGGGCTGCTGGAGCAGCCAGTGGATTCCCTCGGTGACCAGCAGCGGAGTGCGCCCCTCAGCGCTGAGCGCGGGCAGGGCCTCCTCCGGGCTCCAGTTGGCCAGGTGATCGCCGCGGTCCAGGCCGGTCACGAGGTAGAGCGGCCCGTCGGGCACGTCGACGCCGCAAGGCGTGAAGCGGTCGACGTCGGGCATGTCGGTGACGACGAACCCGGGCTTGCCGCCGTAGCGGAGCAGCGGCGCGAGAGCGGACGCCGGAGCCCGGTCCGGGTGCACGGCGAGCAGCGCACCATCGCGCTCACCGGCGTTCTCGGCGAAACCACGCAGCTCGCCGGCGGGAATCCCGGCGAGCTCGTGCACACCCAGCTCGATCAGGTTCTCCGCCTGGGCAGCGGGAGAGGGCAAGGCGGCGACGGACGGGCGTGAGGTCAAGTGACTCCTCGGTTCGCGGTTCGGGGTGACGAAGCTGAGCTCGGTGGTGACCGGCAAGGCAGCCCTCCTCATCAACACTCCCGGACAAAACTTACGTCGGTGGTAACATTATAATGAGACCCATCTATGGGTTCAACGTAAATTTACGACGGAGGTAAGTTTTTCGATGGGAGTCGAGCCGGACACCGCCCAGCTGGGCCTTCGCGAAGCCAAGAAGCAGGAGACGCGAGAGCTGATCTCCGACCGCGCGACGCAGCTGTTCATCGAGCAGGGCTTCGAGAGGACGACGATCGCGGAGATCGCCACGGCGGCCCGAGTCGCCAAGAAGACGGTGACGAACTACTTCGCCCGCAAGGAAGACCTGGTCTTCGACCACCAGGAGGAGTTCATCGCCTCGCTGGCCCACGCGGTGGTCACCCGCCGGCCCGGCGAGTCCGCGCTGACCGCGCTCCGCAAGGCCTTCGAAACGGCAGTCGAGACCCGGAACCCGGTGGCGGGCTTCGCAGGCCCGGACTTCAGCCGCATGATCGCCGAAAGCCCCACCCTCTCGGCGTGCCTCCGAGGCCTCCACGACCAACGAGAACAAGCCCTCGCCGAAGCTCTCGCCGACGCCGTGGGCGAGCCGCGAACCGACACCACCGTCCGCACGGCCGCCGCCCTGCTCGGTGCCGTGCACCGCACGCTGTTCCAGCGAATCCAGGAGCTCACCTTCGCCGGACGCACGAACGACGAGATCGCCGCAACGCTCGCGGCCGAAGCAACCCCGGCCTTCGACCTCCTCGAACCAGCCCTCGGCGACTACGCGGTGGCCTGACCGGACCAGCGAGTTTGCCCACCGGTGACGAGTTCCGCCAAGATCCCGCTCGGAGTCTGTCTGAGGGGGTCTCATGTCCGGACTCGAAACCGCCTTCCTCCGCACCGGCGGAGCCGTGGTCAAGCACGTAGCAACAACCTGGCTGACCAGGAAGAAGGCCGAAACCCGCCGAGGCGCGGACCTGTCGGACCTGATCGCCCTGCGCTTCGCCGGTCTCCGCGAAAGAGACCGCCGAGCCCTGCGCCGAAAGCTCGAAGAAGTCGGCGAGATCGCAGGCGAACGCCTCGAAGAACTCTGCGCCCGCGAGTTCTCAGCTCTGGAGGACAACGAACGCCTCGCCGCCTTGAACGCCGTGGTCGACGCGCTCGACGAAGCGGATCTCTCCGACACAGCACTGCTCGGCGCGGATCTCGACCCGATCGCGCTCGCGAAGGAGGTGCGGCGGCAGATCCCGAGCGCCCCGACCCGAGCAGGCCTGAGCGAACCCGCCCGCGCCCTCTTCGACCGCGCCCTGGACCTGAGCTGCGTCCAACTGGTCCACCTGGCCCGAGAACTCCCGGAATTCGACTCCCGCCTCTCCGAAGAATCCCTCCGCAGAGCAACGGCAACCCTCTCCGGAATCGACCAGATCCTGGACAGGATGCCCCTGACCAGCCTGGATGCTCCTACCGGCACCAGCCACGACGGCCAGTTCCGCCGCCGCTACCTGGACCTGATCGCCCGACACCACGACGACCTGGAACTGATCGGCGTAAGCATCCGAAGCTTCCGCCCGAAGACCAAGCTCTCGGTCGCCTACCTGAGCCTGACGGTGAACGGCGACGTCCACGGTCGGGCCGACGATGCCTCGTGGTTCCTGCACGGCGAGCACCACGGCGGGACGATGCGCGTGGAAGGAGCGCTGAGCGCGTCGGACCGAATGCTCGTGCGTGGCGAAGCGGGTTCGGGGAAGAGCACGCTGCTCCGGTGGATCACCGTCCAAGCCGCCCGTGAGCGCTTCACCGCCGCGCTCGGGAAGTGGAACGGCTGCGTCCCGGTGCTGATCAAGCTGCGCAGTCATACCGGCGATCGGTTGCCGCAGCCCGAGCAGTTCCTCGACCAAAGCGGGCTGATGCTCGGCCCGGTCCCGGACGGCTGGATGCACCGGCAGCTGCTGGACGGGCGAGTTCTGCTGCTGGTCGACGGCGTGGACGAACTCGCCGAGGGCGAGCGCCCGAAGGTGCGGCGATGGCTGGATTCGCTGCTCAAGAGCTATCCCGGCACGAACATCGTCGTGACCACCCGTCCGGCAGCAGCTGGAACGAAGTGGCTGCACGCGGAGGGATTCTCCGCCGTCGACCTGGAGCCGATGACACCGGCGGACATCCAGGACTTCGTGGGCCGGTGGCACGATGCACTGCTCCAAGCCGACACCGGCGCGCTGCCGTTCAGCCGTGCCGATGTCGAAACGCACCACCGGGGCCTGCTCGCGAACCTCGACGCCCGCGGCCACCTGCGCAACCTGGCTCGCAGCCCGCTGATGTGCGCGATGCTGTGCGCCCTGAACCTCGACCGCAGCGGCAACCTGCCCCGCGACCGCAAGAGCCTCTACGAAGCGGCATTGGAGATGCTGCTGGACCGGCGCGACACGGTTCGCGGAATCCCGTCCAACAACGGAATCACCCTGGAATACCGGGAAAAGCTGGTGCTGCTCCAGGACCTGGCCTTCTGGCTCAACCTCAACGGCCGTGCCGAGCTCGACCGCGCCACGGCCGTGGACCGGATCAGCCGCAAGCTCCGCACGATGCCAACCGTCGACGTCGACGCCGACGCGTGCCTCAAGCACTTGATCGAGCGCAGCGGAGTCATCCGAGAACCAGCCGAAGGCCGCATCGACTTCGTGCACCGCACCTTCCAAGAATTCCTGGCGGCCTGCGAAGTTTCCGAGGAAGGCCACGTCGGCCTGCTGGTGGACAAGGCGGGCTCGGACCAGTGGCGGGAAACCATCATCATGGCGGCGGGCCTGCTCAACCGACCGGAACGCGCCAGGCTCCTGACCGACATCCTCGACCTCGCCGACCGCGCCAGCCCCAAGCAACGCCGTCGGCTCCGCCTCTTGGCCGCGACCTGCACGGAGTCCGTGCACGAACTGCCCAGCGAAGCGCTCGACCGAGTCAACACGTGCGTGGGCTCTCTCGTCCCACCGCGCAACACGACGGAAAGCCGGTCCCTCGCCACCATCGGCGAATCGGTCCTCGACCGCCTGCCAAGAGACCTCTCCGAGCTGACCGAGTCCCAGGCAGCCGCCTGCGCGTACACAGCAGCCCTGGTCAACGGGCCGAAAGCCTTACGGCTGATGGAGAACTACGCCGCCGACCCACGGCTGAGCGTCCAGGCCGAGCTGATCGACGCTTGGCCGCTCTTCAATCCCGAGCGATACGCCAAGCAGGTCTTGGCCAACGCGCCGCTGCACGACGGAGCCGTCCTCGTCAACGAGGTTCGCCTGCTCCCCCACCTGCACCACCTGAGCCGCCTGGACCGCGCTCACCTCGACATCCTGAACTGGCGGGACGCGTACTGGGAATACATCGCCGCCACTCCGAAGCTGGTCAGCCTCGACATCACCGCGCAGGAGGACTTCGCTTTCCGCCCGTTGCCCTCGGTCTTGGGCGCCACCTACGTCCGGCTGCACTCCAGTGGCGAGATCCACAACACCGCAGCTCTGGCAGCACTGCGCAACGTGCGTGAACTCAGGATTCGCCAGAACGCGAAACCGATCGAGAACATCGACTGCCTCGCCGAGCCGTCCCCGGTGGAAACCCTCTACCTCAACCGCGTGGACGACCGGGCGGCATTGCGACCGCTGTCCCGGCTCGTCTCCGCCGTCAACATCAACCTGCACGGCCCCACCGCGGAACGCTGGATGGACGATCTCCCGAACCCGGAGAAGGTCCTGGATCTGGTCGCCCACGACACTTCACCGAGCTCCACTTCCTACATCGGTGAGCGCTGCCCCCAGCTCCGCTGGCTAGCCCTGCGCAACGCTCCGGCCCTGCACGAGCTGCGGTTCGACACGTTGCCGAACCTCGAATCGCTGTCACTGCCCGACCTCAGCGCGTGCTCGGAGTGGACGTCGCTGAACGGCTTGAGCCATCTGCGGAAGGTGTACCTCAGCACTGCGGGCGCCATCGACGTGTCAGACCTCGGGAAGGCCGACTTGACCGTCTTCGTCGGCAAGAAGACCGAAGTTGCCGGAGCCGATGCATCCGCTGTCCGCATCGGTCGAATCCGCTCTGCGAAGCCCGATCAGCTCCGCAGGGCCAAGCATTTCATCTATCGCCGTTTCGCCAGCGACGGCCATACCGGAAACCGAGAACCGGCTTTCTCGGCTAAGCCGCTACCCGGACCACGATGGCTCGGGTAGCTGCGCGGTAGTACGTCGGGGCGGCGGGCCGGGCGCGGGGAGGGGCGACGCCCGGCCCACCTGGGAGGTCCGGTGCCCGCGAGGTCGGGGGCGAACGGGCACCGGACCGGTTCAGGGGTCCGACCGGAGGTGGTGGCGGCCGGTGGGCTCGGCTTGTCGTCGTCGTTCGGCTTCGACTTCGTCGATCAGCTGCCAGACGTTCAGCGCGCTATCGCCGGCGCCGCTGTGGGCCGCTCGCGGCGGGCGGATGAACAGCATGCTCGCGATCAGCACGTTGACCAGCACGAGCGTGGACACCTGAAGCCAGAACATCCTCATCACCTATTCGCCGAAAGTCATGTTTGTGCAGGTCAAAGATCGTGAGTGTTTTGTGTTGCTATAGCGCCACAAAGTGCTCACGGGTCATGACCAGCGGGAACTGATCTGTCGCCAGCAATCCATGCAGGTGCGCTCCCGAACCCACTCGCTCTCCGGCGGAAGTCGCTGCACCTGCCACGCCTCGACCTCGACTCCGCAGTACGACGAAACCGAGTCATGCGGCTCAACTCGCTTCGCGGCCACGCCGAACGCGTGCCGCCCGACCCCGACCGGGCGCCAGAACCAGTCCACCGCGGAGAAGCTTCCGGCCATCGCCATCTCCCATCTTCGTGCAATCCCACTTTACTGTGATTGACTCGACTGTTGAGGCGCAAGGGAAACGATCATCTGCCACGCGAAAGGGTGTAACCCTGCTGGCCAACGCAGGTGCGATGCTCTACGGCATGCCAACACCGACCGTCCGGCGACTTCTCGTGGGCCACCTCCTGCGGCACGCGCGGGAGCAGACCGGTCTCGACCTCGACGCTGCCGGGAAGCTCATCGGGAAGACCAACAGCACGATGAGCAGGATCGAGCGCGGGCACACCGCGCTGCCGCAGCACATGCTGAAGAAGCTCGCGGATGCCTACGAGCAGCACGTGCCGAACGTCGTCGACCTGGACGAACTCCTCGATCTGGCGCGGGGCAGTCAAGATCGCGGTCGGTGGTCCGGCTACCGGTCCGTGTACTCGAAGTACTTCCGGATGGCCGTCGACCTCGAAGCGGACGCGTCCGCAATCTTCCAGTACCAGACCGAGATCGTGCCCGGCCTGCTGCAGACGGAGGACTACATCCGGGCGCTGTTCACCACGGCCCAGCTGCAGCTCAGCGATCAATCCACAGAGGATGCGATCGAGGCGCGTCTGGAACGGCAGGCTGTTCTGACCAAGCCGAACGCGTCGCAGGTCAGCTTCGTGCTGTCCGAGTCATCGCTGCGCCGCCACGTCGGCGACCGGGAGCTGATGGAAGCGCAGCTCCGCCACGTGGCCGAGATCGCGCGGCTCCGGAACGTGCAAATCCAGGTTCTTCCCTTTGCCGCAGCGACTGCGCCACGTGCGACGCACGACTTCAAGCTGTTCCGCGTGCCGTCACCTGGCAACGCCGGGCCGCTCGAATTCGTCTACGTCGAAGACTTCACCGACGGCCGCTACCTGGACGGACACGAAGACGTCCACGCATACACTCTGCTGTGGCAACAGCTCGTTGCGGCTGCGCTAGACCCGGTCGAATCCGAGAAGTTCATCCTGCGCGTCGCTGACGAGTTCGCTCGATGAAGTCTCGGGAGGCCAGCGATGATGCACTGGCGGAAGTCCAGCTACAGCCCGCACAACGACAACTGTGTCGAAGTCGGCTGGCGTAAGAGCAGCCGGAGCGGAGGCAACGGCGGGAACTGCGTCGAGGTCGGGTTCGGGTTCGACGCCGTCGGAGTTCGAGACACCAAGGATCGCGATGGTGGGTACTTAGCCGTCGCTCCTGCTCAGTGGCAGTCGTTCTTGCTCGCCGTCAAGGACGGCAGGCTCGACGGCTGAACCAGCCAGTCCCGCGACGAGCGAAGGGCCCCTGCGACCAGCAAAACTGGTCGCAGGGGCCCTTCGTCAGGAACTTGTGCGCTCAGCCTGCGAGCTTGCGGAGCTCGGGGAGCAACAGGCGGAGGGCTCGGCCTCGGTGGGAGTCCGCGTCCTTCTCCTCCGGGGTCAGCTCTGCGCTGGTTCGGGTTTCGCCTTCGGGGACGAAGATCGGGTCGTAGCCGAAGCCGTTGGTGCCGCGTTCTTCGCGGATCACCGTGCCCCGCCACTCGCCTCGGACCACCTTCTCCGTTCCGTCCGGGTGGACCAGGGCCGCCGCTGAGACGAAGGCCGCGCCGCGGCGCTCGTCGGGGACGTCCTTGATCTGGCCCAGGAGCAGGTCCAGGTTCGCCTGGTCGTCTCCGTGCTTGCCGGACCAGCGGGCCGAGAGGACTCCCGGCATGCCGTTGAGGGCGTCCACCGCGATGCCCGAGTCGTCCGCGATCGCCGGGAGGCCGGTGGCCTTGGCCGCGTCCGCGGCCTTCGCGACCGCGTTCTCCTCGAACGTCGCTCCCGTTTCCGGGGCTTCCGGGAACTCCGGGACGTCGGCCAGGCCGATGACCTCCACGCCGCTCACGCCCTCGGCTTCGAGGATGCGGCGCAGTTCCACCAGCTTCTTCTGGTTGCGGGTGGCCAGCAGGACGCGGCTCATGCCTTGGCCCCCGGCAGTTCGCCCGGGTACGGGGCGGCCAGCGCTTCGGCCTGCATTTGGGCCAGCTTGGCGCAGCCGTCCAGCGCGAAGTCGATCATCTTGTCCATCGTGGACCGCGTGTAGGTGGCGCCCTCGCCGGTGCCCTGCACCTCCACCAGGGTGCCGTGGTCGGTGGCCACCACGTTCATGTCGACCTCGGCGCGCGAGTCCTCCTCGTAGGGCAGGTCGAGGCGCACCCGGCCGTCCACCACGCCCACGCTGATCGCCGCGATCGAGCAGGACAGCGGCTTCGGGTCGGACAGCCGCCCGGCCGCGCCCAGCCACGTCACCGCGTCCGCCAGCGCCACGTAAGCACCGGTGATCGCGGCCGTCCGGGTGCCGCCGTCCGCCTGGATCACGTCGCAGTCCAGCGCGATCGTGTTCTCGCCCAGCGCCGCCATGTCGATGCAGGCGCGCAGCGAGCGGCCGATCAACCGGCTGATCTCGTGGGTGCGGCCGCCGATGCGGCCCTTCACCGACTCCCGGGGGCTGCGCGTGTTCGTCGCCGACGGCAACATCGCGTACTCCGCGGTCACCCAGCCCAGCCCGGAACCGGTCCGCCAGCGCGGAACGCCCTCCTGGACGCTGGCCGCGCACAACACCCGCGTCCGGCCGAACTCCACCAGCACCGAACCGGCCGGCCAGTCCTGGTACCCGCGCGTGATCCGCACCTCTCGGAGCTGGTCGTCGCTCCGCCCATCCGCTCGTGCCACACCACAACCCTAAGCCCGCCCCGCTCCACCCCTCGTCAAGGGGCACCCCAGGCCCGAGGGTGTGTCGGGCGTCAATTCCGCGAGAAATCGACCATCACCCGGGTGAACGTCGATTCCTCGCGAATGACGCAGCCCTACGGCAGCCAGACGTAGCGGACGTCGGGTTCGCGCTCTTCGTTGCGGTGGCCGTCGGTGTGCTCGACGGCGGTGAAGCCGTGCCGCTCGTAGAAGCGCCGCGCGGGCTCGTTGACCTGGAACGTCCAGAGCTCCAGGCCGTCCGGGCGGCGGCGTTTGGCCAGGTCCACGAGCTGATCGCCCAGGCCTCGGCCGCGGTGCGGCGGATCGAGGTAGAGCTGGTCGAGCTCGGGTCCGTCGAGCACCAGCAGGCCCAGCAGCGCGCCCGATTCCTCGGCCACCCAGCACTCGGAGTTCGGCACGACGACGTGGGCGAACCAGCTGCGCACCTCGTCGTCGGTGTGCGCTCGGCGCACCGTCGGCAGCGCGGCGGCGAAGGAGCGCAGCCAGACCTCGGCCATCCCGGTCGCGTCGGAGCCGGCGGCGGGCCGGAGCACCAGGTCAGATCTCATAGGTGCGATCCGCGGCGACCAGTTCCGCAGGGCCGTCGAAGACCGCTTCGGCCTCGGCGAGGATGGCGTTGCCGTCCGCCCACGGCACGACGTGGGTCAGCAGCAGGCGGCGGGCTTCGGCCGTCTTCGCGACCTCCGCGGCCTGGCGGCCCGACAGGTGCACGCCGTCGGGCGCGTCCGGGAAGTCCGCCCAGGACGCCTCGGACAGCAGCACGTCGGCGTTCGCGGCGAGCTCGGCCAGCTGCGGGCACGGGCCGGTGTCGCCGGTGTAGGCCAGCACCTTGCCCTCCGCGGCCACCCGGAAGCCCCACGCCTCGCACAGGTGCGCCACCGGCATCGCCTGCACCTCGAACGGCCCGATGCGCACCGGTTCGGCGGGCGTCGGGATGAACTCGAACACGTCCGACAGATCCGTCTCGGCCTGTTCCTCGGCGTTCGGCGCGTAGAGCGCGGCGAAGCGCTCCGGGGCGTTCGCCGGGGCGATCACCGGCAGCCGCGCGTGCTCGGGCGGGTTCGGGTGGTAGCGGCGCAGGACCGCCAGCGCGCCGAAGTCCGCGCAGTGGTCCGGGTGCAGGTGGCTGAAGAACAGCGCGTCCAGGGCGAACGGGTCGATGAACCGCTGCAGCGCGCCGAGCGTGCCGTTGCCCAGGTCGAGCACGATTCGCGTGCCACCGGACTCCAGCAGGTACCCGGATGAAGGCGAATCCGGGCCGGGGATGCTCCCGGAGCAGCCGAGGATCGTCAGCTTCATGCGGTCGAGCTTGACACGAGCAGCGGCCGGACGGCATCGGCCGCGACCGCTGGACCGAGGAACCGCGAGGCCATCCGGGCGAACCGGTCAGGTGCTCCGGTCGCGCGGAACTCGTGCTCGGGCACCGTCTCCGGCGCCGCTAGCAGGTCGTTCTCGGTCAGCACCCGCACCACGTCCTTGGCCGTCTCCTCCGCGCTGGAGACGAGCGTCACCTGGTCGCCCATCGCGAGCTGGAGCACTCCGGTGAGCATCGGGTAGTGCGTGCAGCCGAGCACCAGCGTGTCGACGTCGGCCTGCTGCAGCGGGTCGAGGTAGCTCTGCGCCAGCCCGAGGATCTGCCTGCCGGTGGTGGTGCCGCGCTCGACGAAGTCCACGAAGCGCGGGCAGGCCACCGTGGTCAGCTCGATGTCCGGTGCGGCGGTGAACGCGTCGTCGTAGGCGCGGGAGCGGATCGTCGCGCTGGTGCCGATCACCCCGATGCGGCGGTTGCGGGTGGTGGCCACCGCGCGCCGCGTCGCGGGCATGATGACCTCGACCACCGGGATCGAGTAGCGCTCGCGGGCGTCGCGCAGGCAGGCGGCGGAGGCCGTGTTGCAGGCCAGCACCAGCGCTTTCACGCCCTCCTCGACCAGCGAGTCGGTGATCGCCAGGGTGCGGGCGCGGATCTCGGCCAGCGGCATCGGGCCGTAGGGCGCGTTGGCGGTGTCGCCGACGTAGTGCACGGATTCGCCGGGCAGCTGATCCATGACCGCGCGGGTCACGGTCAGCCCGCCGACGCCGGAGTCGAAGATCCCGATCGGGGCGTCAGTCACCCGGCCAGTGTGCCAGGCCCGCCGCTGGTGACCTGCCGTCGAGTGCCGCGCGCCACCAGCCACGCGGCCAGCAGGCCGCCGAGCGCGCCGAACAGGTGGCCCTCCCAGGAGATGCCCTCCTTGCCGGGCAGCACTCCCCAGAGCATGCCGCCCCAGTAGAAGAACAGCGCCACCGCGACCAGGATCTGCGCGACGCTGCGCTGGAAGAAGCCGCGCACCAGCAGGAACACCATCCAGCCGAAGATCACCCCGGACATGCCGATGTGGTACGCGGGCGCGCCCACCACCCAGGTGCCGACGCCGCCGATGACCCAGACGGTCGCCGTCACCGCGATGAACTGCCCGATGCCACCGGCCAGGACCAGCCAGCCGAGCACCAGGAACGGCAGTGTGTTCGCCCACAGGTGCGCCCAGTCCACGTGCAGCAGCGGCGCCCACAGGATCCCGTCGAGACCGCTGACGTCCCGCGGCAGGATGCCGTTGTCGTCCAGGCGGGCGGCCGGGTTGACCTGGTCGTAGAACTCGATGCCGTAGAGCGCTGCGGTGGCGATGAGCATTCCCACGGCGGCGCGCAGCGGGTTCGCGGGCAGCACTCTCGGGCGAGGACGATCAGGCAGCCGGTTCACACCTTCGAGGTTACGTGGTGGGCGCCGCCGCGGTCTCGGGGTTTACCCGGAGATTCGGACATCTTTCCCGACTCGAAGATCAACAGCTCGATCGCGGGGTAGGGTCGGCGGATCGTTGCGTTCCGGGTGAGAGGTAGCAGGTGCAGGTCGACACAGCAGTACCCGCGGCGGCGCGATCCGGGCGTGCGCCCACCTGGGACATCGGCACCGAGACGCTGCTGTGGACCGATCCGCCCGCGCGCAGCGCGCACCGCTTCGTCCCCGGCCGCACCGATCACGCGATGGAGCTCCCGCAGCAGGTCAGCGCGGCGAAGACGCGCAGCCTCGGCGGTCTGGCGCTGCACCTGACCGAGGGCATCGCGCTGTTCGACTCCACCGGGTCGCACCGCACCTGGCTGGTCTACTGGGCACGCGAGGGCGTCCAGGCGGGTGCGACCGCGATCGACGCCAAGGGCCGGTTGTGGGCGACGACGCTGGGTGCCGACGGCTGGCTGGCACGGGTCACCGGCGACGGCTCGGCGAGCATCGCGCTGCGCGGCCTGCCCGCGGCCAACGGCATCGCGTGGAGCCCGGACAGCACCCGGATGTACCTGACCGACGGCACCGGGCGCATCGACGTGCTGGACTTCGACCTCGACTCCGGCCGGTGCGGGGAGCGCCGCCCGCTGTGCGAAATCGACGGCGAGCCCGGCGGGCTGGCCGTGGACGCCGACGGACGGCTCTGGGTCGCGATCGCCGACCGCGGCGAAATCCGCTGCTACACCGCCGAAGGCGAGCTGGAGCGGACGATCCCGCTGCCGGTCCAGCGCCCGACGGACTGCTGCTTCGGCGGCCCGGACCTGACGCACCTCTACATCACCTCGGCGACCGACGACGTCACCGAACCCACCGAGGCGGACGGCGCGATCCTGATCATCCGCGACCTGGCGACGGGCCTCCGCCCCTCATCCTTCGCCGGCTGACCCCGGGCAGGTCCCCGCTTCTCGGCGCAATTTCAATGGAAATCAGACGTCTGATTTCCATTGAAATTGCGCCGGGACGGCGTGTCGCACCCCAACACGCCGACGTCGTGTCGGGATTCACGCAATTTCAATTGAAATCGTGCATCTGATTTCAATTGAAATTGCGTACCGCACCGGACCGGGGCGACGGTTCACTCATGCCCAGAGCTGGCCTTCGAGGCGTTGGGCCGCTTCGTCGATGGTTCCGCTGTAGGCGCCGGTGGAGAGGTATTTCCAGCCCGCGTCGGCCACCACGAAGGCGATGTCCGCCGGCTCGCCGTCGGCCGCCGCCTTCTCCGCGATCGTCAGGGCCGCGTGCAGCACTCCGCCCGTGGAGATGCCCGCGAAGATGCCCTCGGATTCCAGCAGCTGCCGGGTGCGGCGCAGCGCGTCGTAGGAGCCCACCGAGAAGCGGCGGGTCAGCACGTCCGGGTCGTACAGCTCCGGCACGAAGCCCTCGTCGAGGTTGCGCAGGCCGTACACCAGCTCGCCGTAGCGCGGTTCGGCCGCGACGATCTGCACGCCCGGCTTCTGCTGCCGCAGGTAGCGGCCGACGCCGACCAGCGTTCCGGTGGTGCCCAGGCCCGCCACGAAGTGCGTGACGGTCGGCAGATCGCGCAGGATCTCCGGCCCGGTGGTGGTGAAGTGCGCCTCGGCGTTGGCCGGGTTGCCGTACTGGTAGAGCATCACCCAGTCCGGGTTCTGCTCCGCCAGTTCCTTGGCCATCGCGACGGCCTGGTTGGAGCCACCGGCGGCCGGCGAGGAGATGATCCGCGCGCCGTAGGCCTGCAGCAGCTGGCGGCGCTCCTCGGAGGTGTTCTCCGGCATCACGCAAACCAGGCCGTAGCCCTTGAGCTTGGCCGCCATGGCCAGCGAGATCCCGGTGTTGCCCGAGGTGGGCTCCAGGATCGTGCAGCCGGCGGTGAGGCGGCCCTCCTTCTCGGCGGCCTCGATCATGGCCAGCGCCGCCCGGTCCTTGATCGACCCGGTCGGGTTCCGGTCCTCCAGCTTCGCCCACAACCGGACGTCGGGAGCCGGCGACAGGTGCGGCAACCCCACCAGCGGGGTGTCACCGAGCGCGTCCAGCAACGAGTCGTACCGAGCCACGGCGCATCTCCTACTCACCGCATCGACAAGGACAATCATCCGCCGCCACAACAGGACATGCCACGACACAGCACGTGTCCGTCCGGCGGCAAAGCAACAGGACCCGGCTGACGACAGTGCCGAGGTCCGGCCGCCCCGAAGGCGGCGAGCCGAGCCCGGCAACCAGCCATCGAAGCCGTTCTCGGTGGTAGACGGCAACCGCGAAGCCCGACACCACAGCGACGGAAGCGGCCGCATGCGCATAGCCCACCTGCGGCCCTTGCACCGTCGCGGGTTCTCAGAGGCCTTCTCGCGAGGACAGCCCGGACGCCGCGCATCCGTTCGCGCTCAAGTCCGGGATCCCGGAGTCGAGAAAGCCTCTGAGCTTCCGCTACCCGCACCGCCACGCAAGGCGAGTGCAGCGTCTTAAAGCTCAGCCACCCGCAACAGCCGGGAGGATGGTCAGGTTGTCGCCGTCGGAGACCTTCGCCTCCAGGCCACCCGCGAAGCGGACGTCCTCGTCGTTGACGTAGAGGTTGATGAACCGGTGCAGGTTGCCTTCCTTGACCAGCCGGTCCTTCAGGCCGCCGTAGTTGGTGTCGAGGTCGTTGATGACCTCGGCGACCGTGTTGCCCTCGGCCTGCACGGACTTCTCGCCACCGGTGTGGGTGCGCAGGATGGTGGGGATCGAAACCTTCACTGCCATGGGAAAACCTCCTGTCCACAGAGGACTATCGTGGGAAACGGGGACGCGGAACACCGGCACGGGGGCCGCGGCTCAGTCGCGGTCGGGGACCTCGTCGCCACCGGTGTGGGCGAACATGTACGACTCGACGACCTCCACCGGCTCCTCGGTGACCTCGCCATCGAGGATCCGGTAGGAGCGCAGCTCATGGGTCTTCGGGTCCCTGGTGGACACGAGCACGTAGTGCGCGTTGGGCTCCGAGGCGTAGGAGATGTCGGTGCGCGACGGGTAGGCCTCGGTCGAGGTGTGCGAGTGGTAGATGACCACCGGCTCCTCGTCGTTGGCGTCCATCTCCCGCCACACCTTCAGCTGCTCACCGGAGTCGAACCGGTAGAAGGTGGGCGAGCGCTCCGCGTTGATCATCTCGACCAGGCGTTCCGGCCGGTCCGACCCTTCCGGACCGGCGATCACACCGCACGCCTCGTCCGGGTGGTCCCGTCGGGCATGCGCGACCATCGCATCCACGAGGTCGCGTCGGATCACCAGCACAGCAGCCATCCTAATAGGTGGAGCACCGGCCTCCCACGATGTGAAATCGCGGTTACCGGCGCGAGTCTTCTCAGTCGTGGGCAAACGCAGCACCACGATGGTTCATTCCCGCGCCGAGGGGTAGAGCCAGGTGTACGAAGTCACCTCGTCGACGGGTTCCGCGGCGAGCATCCCGCGCACGATCGCCCGCGCCACCACGTCGGCGGCAGCCGCGCTGACCTGGTCCAACCGCGCGGACCAGCCCTCCTCCCCCGGCGCGGGCAGCACAGCCCCGGTGCCGGTGGCCAGCGCGAACATGGTGTCGCCGTCGACCAGCAGGTGGGCGGGCCGCACGGCGCGGGCCAGCGCGTCCTGGGCGGCCACCGCGAGCCGCCGGCACTCGGCCTTGGACAGCCGCAGGTCGGTGGCGACCACGCCGATCGTGGTGTTGAGCGGGCGGTCGATCGGGCCGTGCCGACCTGGGCGGGAGCCGAACAGCGGCCGGGCCGCGTCGATCTCGGCCTGCTCGGGCCGCCGCAGACCGGGCGTGGGGATCCACGGCAGGCCGGTGTCCGGATCGATGGCCGAGCCCGCGGCGTTGACCGCCACCAGCGCACCGATCGTGGTGCCGTCCGGCAGCACGGTGCTCGCGGTGCCGATGCCGCCCTTGACGCAGCCCACGACCGCACCGGTACCGGCCCCGACATTGCCCTCCCGCGTCTCGGTGCGCGTGGCGCGCTGGCACGCGCGGTAGCCGAACTCGGCGTCCGGGCGGTTTCCCCAGTCGTTCATCGGCAGGTCGAAGATCACCGCACTGGGCACCACCGGGACCACGTGCGCCGGGTCGGGGCCGACGCGCACGCCGTGGCCGCGCTCGCCGAGCCAGCGCATCGCACCGTCGGCGGCGGCCAGCCCGTAGGCGCTGCCACCGGTGAGCACGATGCCGTGGACCTGCTGCACCAGGTGGCTGGGTTCGAGGACGTCCGTCTCGCGCGTCCCCGGGCCGCCGCCGCGGACGTCGACCGCCGCGCTCGCGCCCTCGGGCACCAGCACCGCGGTCGTCCCGGTCGCCCAGTGCGGATCGAGCCGCTGCTCGTGCCCGACCAGCACGCCGTCGACGTCGACGAGCGCGTCCCGCTCACCTGCTCCCATGCCGCCTCCCGAGGATCGCCGGTGACCAACGTTAACGGTGGTGCCGGTGTGGTCCAGGCGGGTTCGATGTGCAATTTCAATTGAAATCAGAGGTCTGATTTCAATTGAAATTGCGTCCGGATCAGGACATGAGGGCGGTGACCAGGCTGTCCTGGACCCAGGTGAGCCACTGGTAGACGCCCAGGTGCTCGCGGCGCAGATCGTCCTCGGGCAGCTCGTCGGGCATGTCCTCGTCCACGTCCAGCGCCGTGCCCAGCGCCAGGCGGACGTCGTTGAGCGCCGTCAGCCAGCCGTCGGCCTGCTCACCGGTCAGCCTCACCCGGCCGCCGCCGGCCGGGCAGGTGTCCAGCACCAGCTGCGCCGCGCCGGTCTTGGCCTCCAGCAGGGTCGGCTCGTGCAGCGAGCGCATCGCGCCCGCCGCGTCGGCCTTCTCCTCGTCGGTCTCCCCGGTGATCGGGTCGCGGCGGTAGAAGTCCGGCAGCAGCCGCGCCAGCACCGGGTCCTCGGGCGCCGTCGTCGGGCCGGTGCGGATGCCGGTCAGCTCGGCGAGCTCGTCGACCGGCGCCTCGTCGGACCGCGCGGTGAGCATGTCCTTGATCTGCCCGACCAGGCCCCGGATGACGGCCGCTTCCTGCTGCGCCAGCTCGGCCTGCACGTGCCCGTTCTCGCGAGTCCAGCCGTCCACTCAGGAATCCTTCTGCATCGTGGCCCACAGGCCGGCGGCGTGCAGCTTCGCCACGTCGCCCTCGACCTTCTCCTTGGAACCCGAGGACACCACCGCCCTGCCCTTGTGGTGCACGTCCAGCATGAGCTTCGTCGCGTGGTCCCGGGTGTAACCGAAGATCTTCTGCAGCACGTACGTGACGTAGGACATGAGGTTGACCGGGTCGTTCCACACCACGGTCACCCACGGCTTGTCCTCGGTGCCGAGCACATCCGGTTCGAGTTGCGCGCGCTCGATTTCAGCGGGCGAGGTCATGCCCCCATCGTTGCACGCGACCGTCACAGCGGTGTCGACCACGTGCTCGCCCGCGCGAATGGCGCAACGGCGGAGGCCACCCGGCCGCACGGCGCTTGCGCCGCTCCGGTCGGCGGCAACTGATCGGAGACCACGTAATCTCTGCTCCATGAGCACCAGCACTGCGCTGCTTACGGATCACTACGAGCTGACGATGCTCTCCAGCGCGCTGCGCGACGGCACCGCGCACCGGCCGTGCACCTTCGAGGTGTTCACCCGGCGGCTGCCGGACGGCCGGCGCTACGGGGTCACCGGCGGCACCGGGCGGGTGCTCGACGCGATCGAGAACTTCACCTTCGGCGAGGCCGAGCTTGCGCAGCTCGCCGAGCACCGGGTGGTCGACGAGGAGACCCTGGCGTGGCTGCGCGACTACCGGTTCCAGGGCCAGATCGACGGCTACCCGGAGGGCGAGCTGTTCTTCCCGGGCTCGCCGCTGCTGACCGTGCGCGGCACCTTCGCCGAGGCCGTGGTGCTGGAGACGCTGGTGCTGTCGATCCTCAACCACGACAGCGCGATCGCCGCGGCCGGTGCGCGGATGGTCTCGGCCGCCAACGGCAGGCGGATCATCGAGATGGGCTCGCGGCGCACCCACGAGGAGTCCGCGGTGGCCTCGGCCCGCGCCGCCTACCTCGCCGGGTTCACCGCCACCTCGAACCTGGAGGCCGGCCGCCGCTACGGGATCCCCACCACGGGCACCGCAGCGCACGCCTTCACGCTGCTGCACGACTCCGAGCGCTCGGCGTTCGAATCGCAGATCGCGGCGCTGGGCACCGGCACGACGCTGCTGGTGGACACCTACGACATCACCCGCGGCATCGAGCTCGCGGTGGAGGTCGCGGGCCCGGAGCTGGGCGCGGTGCGCATCGACTCCGGTGACGTCGGGGTGCTGGCCCGGCAGGCCCGCGAGCAGCTCGACGCGCTGGGCGCCAAGAACACCCGGATCGTCGTCTCCGGCGACCTCGACGAGTACGCCATCGCCGCCCTGCGCGCCGAGCCCGTCGACGGCTACGGCGTCGGAACCTCGCTGGTCACCGGCTCCGGGGCGCCGACGGCGGAGATGGTCTACAAGCTGGTGGAGGTCGAGGGCCGCCCGGTCGCCAAGCGCAGCTCGCACAAGGAGTCCCGCGGCGGCCGCAAGGCGGCGGTGCGCCGGTACAAGGACACCGGGACGGCGGTGGAGGAGGTCATCTTCCAGACCGCCCCGGGCGCGTCCGAGCCGGTGCTCGGCCCGCACGACCGGTTCCTGCAGATCCCGCTGATGCGCGACGGCAAGCGCGTCGCGGACCTGCCCACGCTGGAGGACGACCGCCAGCGGCTCCGGCACGCGCTGGTCACGCTGCCCTGGGAAGGCCTCAAGCTCTCGCACGGCGAACCGGCCATCCCGACCACCTTCCACACCGCCTGACCAACGGTCAGAATGGCGAATGCGGATATCGCCTCGCGGGGCGGGTAGCGGCTCTCCTGCGGGAGTCGCGACTCCCGCCCGGGCTTCGGCTGCGTGACCGGGCCGTCCTCGCCAGGCGAACGCTGAGAACCCGCGGCGGTGCGAGCTGCGGAGGTAGGTCGTGCACCTGGCGGCGCACGCCTCCCGACCGGTGCCGGACGCAGCCACTGCTCACCGCAGGAGGCGGCTGGACCGCGCATCCCGAAGAACTGCTCGACCCGTTGCGAACCGAGGAGCCGTGATGACCAAGGCGCTGATCATCGTCGACGTGCAGAACGACTTCTGCGAGGGCGGCGCGCTCGCGGTGGCGGGCGGCGCCGACGTGGCCTCGTCGATCTCGCAGTACCTCGCCGGGTTCGACCACGACCACGTGGTGGCCACCCGCGACTACCACATCGACCCGGGCGCGCACTTCAGCGACGAGCCGGACTTCGTGCGCACCTGGCCGCGGCACTGCGTCGCGGGCACGCCCGGCGCGGCGTTCCACCCGGCGCTGGACGTGGGCCCGGTGGAGGCGGTGTTCTCCAAGGGCCAGTACAGCGATGGCTACTCCGGCTTCGAGGGCATCGACTCCCGCGACCGGCCGCTGCACGACTGGCTCGTCGAGCGCGGCGTGCGCCGGGTCGACGTGGTGGGCATCGCCACCGACCACTGCGTCCGCGCGACGGCCCTGGACGCGGTGCGCCAGGGCATGGAGACCTCGGTCCTGCTGGAGCTGACGGCCGGGGTGTCCCGCGAGACGGTCGACGCGGCGCTCACCGAGCTCGACGCAGCGGGCGTGAACCTCATCGGCGAACCCGTCGTCCGGTAGTAATTCAGTCGCCTTCCCGCAGTGGGATCGGGAAAGCTCACGCACATGGTTTCAGCACTGCAGAACATCGCGATCGACTGCGCCGACGCCTACGGGCTCGCCCGGTTCTGGAGCGAGGTGACCGGCCGTCCGGTGCATCCGGAATCCCAGCCGGGCGACGAGGAGACCGAGGTGCTGCTGGCGGAGGGGCCGGTGCTGCACTTCAACCAGGTGGCCGAGCCGAAGACGATCAAGAACCGGCTCCACCTGTGCCTGCGCCCGGAGACCTCGCGGGAGCAGGAGGTGGAGCGACTGCTGGGCATCGGCGCCACTCTGGTCGACGACCGGCGCAACCCCGACGGCTCGGGCTGGGCGGTGCTCGCCGATCCCGAGGGCAACGAGTTCTGCGTCCTGCGCAGCGCCGCCGAACGGGCCGCGATGGAGTCCTGAGCGGCGCCGCTCGGCCTGCACGCGGAACCATGTCGAGGCCGCTGCCGTCCCAGGCACTGGATTCCTCTGGAACGGAGCACAACGGCGCATGAGCGACCTCTACGAGATATCCATCGACGACAGGACCGGTGCCACCGTGGGCTGCCGCGTCTACGCGATCAACCCCGACGCGGGGTACTTCCCGAGCTCTGCGGACTTCGCGATGCGGATGCTCGTCGAGTCGCACGGAGCCTTCTACGCCCCCAGCCGGTTCTGGTCGGACGACGAGACCAAGGAAGAGCTCGAGGAGGTCGGGCGGCTCGACCGGTCCGGGGACGATCCGGTCGCCTTCTCCGAGCGGCTCGACCGGATCATCAAGTCCTACGAGGTGGGCGAGCCGCACAACCTGCCGCCCTGCTGGGAAACCCCCGACTCCGGGACTTCCACCAAGGACCACCCCTACGTGGAGTTCGCGCTCTCCGCGCACGACCCCCGCTACGTCGCGCACCTGTCACGCGGCCTGCAGTGGCGGACGACGATCTACAGCGACTTCCACGACGGCCCGCTCCTCCGAGCGTGAGTCGGCACGTCGCCTCCCGGCATCCGGGGGCATCGGGGCTCGTGGACGGGGGCGCGCGGTAGTTTCTCAAGGTGCCCACCTCTGTCCCGCGATGGTCCGACCCGGTTGCGTTCGAGCCCGACGAAGACGACGTGCTCCCACCGGAGATCGCCGACGACCTGGCGCGGGCCGGCAAGGCCGCACCGGACGAGCCCGCGCTTCCGATCACCGCCAAGGCCAAGCAGGACATCCCGGATCTGCCGACGCTGCTGAAGGTCGCGATCGAGGCCGTCGGCGGGGTGCCGCGAGAGGGCCAGGCGCGGATGGCCGAGGCCGTTCAGCACTCCATCGGCACCGGTGAGCACCTGGCCGTGCAGGCCGGGACCGGAACCGGGAAGTCGCTGGCCTACCTGGTCCCGGCGATCCGGCACGCCGTCGCCGAGCACACCACGGTCGTCGTGTCCACCGCGACCATCGCACTGCAGCGCCAGCTGGTCGACCGCGACCTGCCGCGCCTGGCCGACGCGCTCGCCGACGCGCTGGGGCGGCGGCCGACGTTCGCGATCCTCAAGGGCCGCCGCAACTACCTGTGCCTGAACCGGGTGCACGGCAACGCCCCGGAGGAGCCCGACGAGGGCGCGCTTTTCGACGCCTTCGCCGCTTCGGCGCTGGAGCGGCAGATCAAGCGCCTGCAGGAGTGGTCGACCGAGACCGAGACCGGCGACCGCGACGAGCTGGTGCCCGGCGTCACCGACCAGGCCTGGCGGCAGCTGTCGGTCACCGCAAAGGAATGCCTCGGCGTGCACCGCTGCCCGGTCGGCGTGGACTGCTTCGCCGAACGCGCCCGAGCCGAGGCCGGACGCGCGGACATCGTGGTGACCAACCACGCGCTGCTGGCCATCGACGCGCTCGACGACCGCCCGGTGCTTCCGGAGCACGACGTGGTGCTGGTCGACGAGGCCCACGACCTGGTGGACCGGGTGACCTCGGCAGCCACCGGCGAGCTCACCGCGACCGCGGTGCGGCTCGCCGCTCGCCGCTGCGGGCGGGCCATCGACGAGGAGACCGCCGATCGGTTGGTCGAAGCCTCCGAAGGCCTGGACCTCGTGCTGCAGGCCGCGACCCCGGGTCGGCTGGAAGAACTCCCGCAGGACCTCGGCGGTGCCCTGACCGCGGTGCGGGACTCGGCCTGGGCCTGCATCAACGCGCTCGGCCCGGAGCGCAAGGAGGACACCGAGGGCAACACGGCGCGCAAGCTCGCGCACGCCATCACCGAGGAGGTCCACGACACCGCGGTGCGGCTGCTCGAAGCGTTCGACGACGAGAAGCAGCTCGAAGTCGTGTGGATCGCGGCGGACCCGAACCGGCCGCCGACCATCCGCATCGCGCCGATCGGCGTCGGCGGGCTGCTCCGCGAGCGGCTGTTCGGCCAGCGCACCACCGTGCTGACCTCGGCGACGCTGGCGCTCGGCGGCTCGTTCGACACGCTGGCCCGGCAGTGGGGTCTGCCCGCGCAGCAGCGGTCCCAGCCGGTGGCCGGGATGGCCACCGCCAAGGAAGCCCCGTCCGACACCGGCGGGCTGAAGTGGACCGGCCTGGACGTGGGCTCGCCGTTCGAGCACCAGCGCAGCGGCATCCTCTACATCGCCCGGCACCTGCCGCCGCCGGGCCGCGACGGCCTGCCGCCGGAGTACCTGGACGAGCTGACCGAGCTGGTGCAGGCGGCGGGCGGCCGCACGCTGGGCCTGTTCTCCTCGATGCGAGCGGCCAAGCAGGCCAGCGAGGAGCTGCGCAAACGCCTCTCGACGCCGGTGCTGTGCCAGGGCGAGGACACCACGGCGCTGCTGGTCCGCCAGTTCGCCGAAGACCCGGCGACCTCGCTGTTCGGCACCCTGTCGCTGTGGCAGGGCGTGGACGTGCCGGGCGATTCGCTGCAACTGGTGGTGATGGACCGCATCCCGTTCCCGCGCCCGGACGACCCGCTCGCCTCGGCCCGCCAGAAAGCGGTGTCCGAGCACGGCGGCAACGGATTCCTCACGGTCGCCGGAACCCACGCAGCGCTCCTGCTCGCCCAAGGCGCGGGCCGCCTCCTACGCGCACCGAACGACCGAGGCGTGATCGCCGTCCTGGACCCGCGCCTGGCAACGGCCCGCTACGGCGGCTTCCTCCGCTCGTCCCTCCCCCCGTTCTGGACCACCCACGACCCCAAGGTCGTCCGAGGCGCCCTCAAACGCCTCACCGGCACGGCCACGACCTGACACCGCACCCTCCTCCGTCGGTGCTCCTCCCGCAGGCGACGACGCAATTTCAATTGAAATTGAACCTTAGATTTCAATTGAAATTGCGGACCGTCGGCGTGTCGGGCACCGACACGCCGACACCTACGGACGACCTCCGCAATTTCAATGGAAATTCGATGTGTGATTTCCATTGAAATTGCGGAAGTTCACGCCGACGACAGCATCCCCGGGTGTGTCGATCCCCAGGTCTCGCCACCCCCGGTTTCGCGTTCCTCAAGTCTCGCCGTCCCCAGGTCTTGCGTTCCTCAAGTCTCGCCGTCCCAGGTCTCGCCGCCCCCGGTCTCGCGATCCTCAAGTCTCGCCGCCCCAGGTCTTGCGTTCCGCAGGTCTTGCGTTCCGCTGAGGTGTCTCGATCCCCAGGTCTCTCGATCCCGGGTGTTGCGCATGCGGGCCGCCGCGAGGCCACCTGTGAGGTCGGGTCGCGGGTACCGCAGCCCTTCTCCGCGTGCAGCGGAGTGACGGACGACTCTTCGCGGAGTTGTGGGTCTTGTGGGTGGTCGACAACTCGGCGTTGGGCTTTCTGTTCCGGGCGGGGTGCCGGGTAGGTTGGTGCAGTCGCGCCGATCGGGCCGCAGTGGCGCTGCCCGTCCCTGGTCACGGGGCTGCAAGCGGACGACGGGGTTCGGGTCGGCCGCGGCCTTGCGCCCGGTGTCGGCGCTCGTCGGCGAATGTTGTCGATCAACTGCTAGGAGACGTCGTGTCCGCACCACGCCAAGCCGCGCCCGCCGCGAACCTGGCCCGGACTGTGGTCTTCGCCGCGTTCATCGCCGTCCTCGGCATCTTCCCGGGCTTCTACCTCGGCGGTGCGGCCGTGCCGATCGTGCTGCAGAACATGGGGCCGCTCCTGGCGGGCAGCATCCTCGGCGCGCGCCGCGGCGGCGCATCGGTGCTGCTGTTCCTGGCGCTGGTCGCGATCGGGCTGCCGCTGCTGTCGGGCGGCCGCGGCGGCATCGCCCCGTTCGTCGGCCCGAGCGGCGGTTTCGTGCTCGGCTGGGTGCTGTCGGCGGTGGTGGTCGGCCTGATCGTGCAGCTGGCCCCGAAGCCGACGCTGCTGGTGCTGCTGGCGGCCAACCTCGCCGGTGTCGCCGTGGACTACCTGATCGGCATCCCGTACTGGGGCCTGATGATCGGCGATCTCGGCGCGGCCGCGGCGCAGTCGCTGGTGTTCGTGCCCGGTGACCTGGTGAAGCTGGTCGCCGTCTCGCTGGTCGCCGTCGCCGTGCACCGCGCCGTCCCGTCGGCGCTGACCGGCGCAGCGCGCCGCGCTCCCACCGAGAGCTGACCGTGCTCCCGATCCTCGGCCGCTCCCCCGCTTCGCGGGTCGCGCACTCCGACGCGACGCTCGACGCCGCGGAGCTGCTCGCCCGCGCTCGCAGCGCTGCGCGGCTGCTGCGCCCCGGCTCGCGCGTCGCGCTCGACGGCGGGAACGCGCTGACGCGCTTGACCCACTTCCTCGGTGCGGACCTCGCGGGCTGCGCCACGCTCCTGCTGGAGCCGACGTGGACCGAGCGCGAGCGCTCCGCCGTCCTCGTCGACGCGGCCCCGCACCTCGTGCTCGACCTGGCCGATGGGGCGGTTTCGCGCGAAATCGCCCCAGCCCATGCGCTCCCGACGCCGATTTCGCGCGAAACCTCCCAACACCCACCCCGCAATGCCCCGTTCTACCTGCCCACCACCTCCGGCAGCAGCGGCCGCCCGAAGGTGCTGATCCGCTCGCGCGACTCCTGGCTGCGAAGCTTCGAGGCGCTGGATCTCGGGCTGACGCAGCAGGACCGAGTGCTGATCCCGGGCCCGCTGAGCTCGTCGCTGTTCCTCTTCGGCGCCCTGCACGCACTGCACGCGGGCGCCGATGTGCACCTGCTCGACCGCTGGTCCGCCCACGACGCGGCAACCGCCGCCCGGCACGCCACCGCGGTCCACCTGGTGCCCGCGATGCTGGCCGCACTGCTGTCCACTTTGGAGCGCGATCCGGTTCTGCGGGCCGAGTGCTCGCTGCGGGTGGTGGTCTGCGCAGGCGCCCGGGTGGATCTGGAGCTCGAAGAGCGGCTGGGCAAGGTGCTTCCGGGCTGCGAGCTGGTCGAGTACTACGGATCGGCCGAGCACTCGCTGATCGCGGTGCGGCGCGGCGGTCGGCTGCGGCCCGTCGTCGACGTCGAGGTGCGCGACACCGAGCTGCTGGTCCGCTCCGCGCTCATCTTCGACGGCTACCTGGAGAGCGGTGCCCTCGTACCGCCGAGCACCGATCAGGGCTGGTCAGCGGTGGGCGATCGCGCGATCCTGCACGAGGACGGTTCGCTGGAGATCCTGGGCCGCGCCAGCGCGGTGATCAACACCGGGGCGCGGCTGGTCGGCGCGGAGGAGGTCGAGTCGGTGCTGCGCGGCGCGGACGGCGTGCTCGACGTCCTGGTCTCGGCCACCCCGCACCCCCGCTTCGGCGAGCTGGTCACGGCGGTGGTGGAGGTCGATCCGGCCGCTCGCCCGTCGCGGCGCGATCTGCGGGCGAGGGCGAGGCAGTCGCTGGAACCGGCCAAGCGCCCGCGACGCTGGCTGGCGGTGCGCGAACTGCCGAGGACCGCGTCCGGCAAACCGGCGCGCGCACTGGTCGCGGAGCAGTTGCGCGCCGGATCGTTCGAAGCGGAGGCACTGTGAGCCCGGTGGTGATCGCGGCGCGGCGGACGCCGATCGGTGAAGCGGGCGGCGTTCTGCGCCACCTGCCGGTCGACCGGCTCGCCGCTCCGGTGCTGCGCGCCGCGCTGGACGACGTCGGCGTGACCACAGTGGACGATGTGGTGCTCGGGAACGTCCTCGGCCCGGGCGGGAACCCGGCCCGGGTGGCCGCGCTGCGAGCCGGGCTCGGCGAGCGCACTCCCGGCATGACGGTCGACCGGCAGTGCGCGAGCGGTCTCACCGCGATCACCACGGCAGCAGTGCTGATCAGCGCCGGTGCCGGCGACTGGTTCCTCGCCGGCGGCGTGGAGAGCCCGTCGACCGCGCCGTGGCGCGCGTGGCGTCCGCGCACCGCCACGGAACCGCCCCGCTTCTACCAGCGAGCCCCGTTCGCCCCGGCCGACATCGGCGATCCGGACATGGGCCCGGCGGCCGACCTGGTCGCGGCCGAGGCCGGGATCTCCCGCGAACGCCAGGACGCCTTCGCCGCCCGCAGCCACGCCCGCGCCGTCGCCGCGCGCGAGGCAGGCCGGTTCGACGCCGAGCTGGTGCAGGTCAGCGGCACGATCGAGGACGAGCGGCCGCGCGCGGGGTTCACCGCCGAGCGGCTCGCCCGGTTCCGGCCCGCGTTCACCCCGGACGGCACGGCCACCGCGGCGAACTCCTGCGGGATCAACGACGGCGCGGCAGCCGTGCTGATCACCACCGAGGAGCAGCGCCGCAGGCTCGGCGTGCCCGGTCTGCGCCTGGTGGACTGGCGGACCTCGGGAGTCGACCCGAACCGCCTGGGCCTGGGCGCGGTGCCCGCGATGCGGGAGCTGCTGGAGCGCCACGACCCGGAGGTGGTCGAGTTCAACGAGGCCTTCGCCGGGCAGGCGCTGGCCTGCCTGGACGCCGCGGGCATCGACGAGCAGCTGGTCAGCCCGGACGGCGGTGCCATCGCGCTCGGCCACCCGTGGGGTGCGTCGGGAGCGGTGCTGGTGGTGCGGCTGTTCAGCCGGATGGTCCGCGCCGACGGGCCGCGCACCGGCCTGGCCGCGCTGTCGTCCGGTGGCGGGCTCGGGGTGGCGACGATGTGGGAGCGAGTGGGTTGATCGAGTTCGAGGACGTCGGGCACAGCTACGACGAGCGCACCGTGCTGGACGGCGTGAACCTGCGGCTGGACGAGCAGCGCGTGGCGTTCGTGGGCGCGAACGGTTCCGGCAAGTCCACGCTGGCCCGCATGATCAACGGCCTGGTGCACCCGACCAGCGGCCGGGTGCTGGTCGACGGCGTCGACCCGGCCCGCAACGGCCGCGCGGTGCGACGCCGCGTCGGCTTCGTCTTCACCCACCCGGACAGCCAGATCGTGATGCCCACGGCGGGCGAGGACGTCGCGTTCTCGCTGCGCAAGCAGGGCCTGTCCAAGGCGGAGCGGCAGCGCCGCGCGGCCGAAGTGCTGGCCCAGCACGGCTTGGCGGGCTACGCCGAGCACCCGGCGCACCAGCTCTCCGGCGGGCAGAAGCAACTGCTGGCGCTGTGCTCGATGCTGGTCCTGGACCCGGACGTGCTGGTCTGCGACGAGCCGACGACGCTGCTCGACCTGCGCAACAAGCGGCACTTCACCGAGGTCCTCGCCGGACTCCGCCAGCAGGTCGTGCTGGTCACCCACGACCTGGACCTGCTGGAGGACTTCGACCGCGTGGTGGTCCTGGAAGCGGGCAAGGTGGTCGCCGACGACGAGCCCGCCCCGGCGGTCCGGTACTACCGGGAGCTGATCGGATGAACCCGCTGGGCCTGTACGAACCGGGCACCAGCACCGTGCACCGGGCACCGGCGGGCTGGAAGTTCCTGGCACTGCTGGTGTTCGCGGTGGTGATCTTCGTGCTGAACTCGCCGCTGGCCCTGACGGCCTGCGCGCTGGCCGTCGCCCTGGCCTACGTGCTGGCCCGCATCCCCGCGCGCCGCTGCTGGCAGATCTCCCGCCTGCTGATCCCGCTGCTGGCGGTGGTGTTCCTGCTGCAGTGGTGGATGCTCGGCTTCGACAGCGCGGCGGTGGTCTGCCTGCGCCTGCTGACCGCACTGGGCGCGGCGAACCTGTTCACCCTGACGACCCGCGTCGACGATCTGGTCAGCGCGGTGGAACGAGGCCTGCGCCCCACCCGCCGCCTGGGAGTCCGCCCGGAGCGGATCGGCCTGCTGGTAGGCCTGACCCTGCAAGCGGTAGCGGCCCTGTCGACGATCGCGACCCAGGTACGCGAAGCCCAACGAGCCCGCAACGCGGAACGCTCGATCTCGGCCTTCGCGGTCCCGTTCCTGGTCAGAACCCTCCGCCACAGCGACGACCTGGGCGAAGCTCTGGCCGCCCGAGGAGTCGGAGACGACGAAACCAGGACTTAAGACCCTGGTGCGAAGTGGCAGCCCCTGGGCATGCTGATGGGTACCGGGGAAACCCGGCGACCGGCCCGAGGATGCAGTGGCCTTGACGACCATCAGGCCGCCAAAGACCTAGCAATCGCTAGATTGCAAAACATTCTCGGGCCCGGCCTATGTCTAGGGCCAGAACCCCTCACGCGCTCACCACGACCCGCTCGTCGGCCTTCCTGCGCGTACACCAGCGACAACGGCGACCAACGAACTGGCACCACCATCAAGCCAGACGTTGAACACATGATCCCGCCCGGCGAACGCAACCAGGTGCAAGATCTCATCCGGGCACCTCCCGACGTCGTCGAGCAACCGCTCTGATCCGACGAGCCACTCGGGACGAAAACCCGGCCGTCGAAGTCGCCGACCGCTTGTCTCCAGCACGCTCACCCTGGAAACGCGCGAAACGACGTACGAATCGTCATCTCCAGAGCGCAGAACCTCTTCCCGAAGCAGCTCAGCCGCTCTGTCAGACCTCTTCGAAGCATCAATCGCAGCCATCAGATCAACCTTCGAAGTTTCCCGCACCGGAAACCACCCTCAGCAATCCGCGCCGTCCGGTCCGCTCAAAATTTGCCAACCAATCGGGTCCACCACTCCACCGGTGGACTCGAGCCGCACACCCGCCAACCGGTCAGCCCAAATCTACTCGATTGCAGAATTTGAGCCCTCCGGCCAGCCATCGAGGAGAAACTCCAATTTCTCCGCAGCCACGACGGCTACGCGCGTCGAGAGCACGTGCACATGCTCACCTCCAACCGGATTCCCCCGCCAGATCACATACTCCACCTCCCGACTCATCACAACAAATGCCGGAGCCGCAAGGCCGAGCGCTCCCGGAACGGGACTAAGATAAAGTCCATTCATACTAAAGAAAGGAAAAAGCCTGCGAAGCGAGGTAGACCGCGCAGCCTCTACCAACTCGCCACAAACAGGCGAAACTACACCAGACGAATCCCGCCCCCTGCGATCGCGCGCTTCTGCAACCAACGCGCACGCATCCCACTCAAACCCTAATCGATCGCTCACAACCGAACCTACCCAGAATCAGAGCCACCCCGGGGCGACGCCCCAAAACGCTTTCGTGCGCAACAGATAGCATCCTCCACTTCAGTCAAAGGTAACTCACGAAATACAACTATGCGCAGGTCTGGCGATCCGTAATCACCCACCTGAGTTGTGGCAATTTCAAGAGCGCAGGACGGATCACTCGCATCCCAAAATTCAAGCACCTCCGCATTATCGGCCACATCGGAGGCAGACGTGACGTCGTAAATCCTTCCAGAGAGCCACACTTGATTCATACCACGAAACCTACATATTCTTCCGATTTGATAAATCGAATCGGAATTCCTTCCACAATTCCCGGCTGGATCAGCATCAAGTCATCCGACAGGCCATGCAATCCGAAGCCTCCTACTCGGCCGGGTTTGGTGGTTCAGAGCGATCAGCGACGGCAACCAGGCGCTTCGCAGTCTGCCGGGTCCATTGGTTTGGCCATCGCTCTGCAGCCAGTTCGCGCACGCGCTCAAGGTGGCGGCCTGTGGAACTTCGATTAACCAACCAGCGCATCGCCCGTTCCGCCCAGTGCGGACTGCGACTCCGGAATGCCATGTCCAGAATTTCATCGGCCGGCACGTTTTCTTGAAGCACCACCGCAGGTAGACCATAGCGAGCAGCCGCACCTTCAAGCCGCTCCCGAAAACTCACTTCATCATCATCAAGAACTGTCAGCCACGCTTGCGGAAGTGGCCACCCCCGCGAGACCACTCCCTCCAGCCGACCCAGAACCCATTCGCCGCTTCTATCAACCCCGAGCCACACGCCAGTTTTACTGATCGAAATTATCGGAAGCCATGCCACGAGCTCATCACCGCTCCAAGTTTGACGAAATTCATCATCGTCAACTTGCGCGACCGACCTCACAAGAGGATCACTCCTCATCACAGCCTCCCAGGCCACCGAAAGCGAAGAAAACACCCAAATAGTTCATCGCGATCAGGCGTGCAGATGACTCCAGCAGTGTACTCTCATCATCCTCTCCACGGCGTATGCGCAACTTCAAGACCATACTCGCCCATAAACTCAACGAACTTCTGCCTGATCTCCGGCGTCCATTGATGCCCGTAGTGACCAGACCATTCATTCGTCAAGAATTCGCCGTTCGGTCCGCGAGACAGTCGACCTCCGACCACATCGGACGGATTCCCACCGATTGATTCCCGAAGCCCGTCATGCCCGAGAATCCCTTGCTCAGATCCAGTCACAAACCTGTTCTGAACTGGATCAAATACAAAGTCACGCTCCCCCTTCGGGAAAAAGTTCTCGACAGCACCGACCGATTTGACCCGTTCACTTACTTCCAAAACTCCCGGAATCGGACCGCTACCGGGCAGCTTTGAATCGTCCGGGCACGGAACCAGGCCGAACGGATCGATCTGACGAGACGGATTCGAGACATAGCTCTGCGGGCGAGGGCTTGCGGCAAGACCGAGCGGATCGTTGCTCGCGTAGCGCCCCGTGTTCGGGTCGTAGTGGCGGTGGTAGTTGTAGTTGAAGCCGGTTTCGGGGTCGTGGTACTGGCCTGGGAAGCGGAGTGGGGTGTAGGCGCCCGCTCGGGACTGGTCGGGGGTTACTCCCCAGAGGGTTGTTCGTCGGTGCCAGGACACCGCGCCTTGGTCGTCGATCAGTTCCGTCGGGGTTCCGACGAGGTCGGTGATGATCGAGTGGAACTGCTCGTCGATCCAGCGCTGGGGCGCGTTTCGGACCGCTGAGCGTTGCGCTTGGGTCAGCGGGCGGAAGGTGCCCGGCTCGTGGTTCCAGACCGTCACCCGCGCGTCCAGCAGGTGCGGGCCGTTGGGCAGGCCGTCGGTGTGGGCTTGTTCCGCCAGGACCGCCGCGTCCCAGATGAACTCGATCTGCTCCAGGACGCGAGAGCCGTCGGGGGTGAGTCGCTGCTTGGCGACTCGACGGCCGAGCGGGTCGTAGCGGTAGTGCCAGCGGGCTCCGTCCGGGGTGAGGACTTCGGTCAGGCGGTCGTCGGCGTCCCAGAAGTAGCGCCAGGTGTCGGGCTTGCGGGACAGACGCTTCCGCTGGCGGAGCACCACCCGGCCTTGGGCGTCGTGCTCGTAGCGGACCTTGCCCGCTCGGCGGATCAGCGTGCCGCTGTACTCGCGGTCCCCGAGCTCCTCGGGGTCGCTGGTCGGCCAGGACGCGTGCGCGAGGTTTCCCGCCGCGTCGTAGGCATAGCGCTCGGACCAGCCTGGCCCGTTCACCGCGGTGATCCGGCCGAGGCGGTCGAGGTCGAACGTGCGCGGGCCGGTGAGCTTGTCGTCGAGCCCGGTCAGGTACCCGTCCGCGCGGTAGGTGTACGAGCGCCGCTGGACCTGCTGACCGGCCCGGTCGAGGGTTTGCGAGAGCAGCTGGTGGTTGGCGTTCCAGGCCTGGGCCAGGACGACGTCCGGGCCCAGATCGCGCTGAACCTCGTGACCTGCGCGGTCGTAGCCGAAACGCAGGGTGCGGCCTGCCGTGTGCAGCGCGCTCGGCCTACCGTTCGGGCCGTACTCCCACACGCTCTCCGCGCCCGATGGCGTGCGGCGCCGGATCCTGCGGCCCAGCGGGTCGTACACCGACGCCACGGTGCGGCCGTTGATGGTCTCGGCGAGCACGCGTCCGGCCGGGTCGCGCTCGAAGGTGACCTGGGTGTCGCCGTCCATCGCTTCGAGCAGGCGGCCCAGCGGGTCGTAGGTGAAGGTCGACGTCACCGAGCCGTTGCGGCGCTCGATCACGTTTCCCAGGACGTCGCGGGAGAACGAGGTGGTCTCGCCGGCACCGTTGGTGCGCTCGATCAGCTGTCCCGCCGCGTCGTGCCGGTAGGTGACCGCGCGGCCGTTGAAGTCGATCTCCCGCGCGAGGTTGCCCACCACGTCGTAGTCGTAGCGCCACACCAGGCCCTGCTCGTTGGTGACGGCGACCAGGCGGAGCTCGGTGTCGTAGTCGAACTCCAGGCGCGTCCCGTCGGGCCGGATCTCCGCCGACGGCAGGTCGAAGTGCGTGACCTCGGTGTGCGTCTCCTGGCCCAGGGCGTCGACGAAGGTGCGGAGGTTGCCCTCTCCGTCGTACAGCCAGCGCTCGGTCGCGCCGTCCGGCGAGGTGCGCCACGCCGGTTTGCCGTCCACCGTCCAGCCGAACCGGGTGGTGCCGCCCAGCGGATCCACCACCTCCGCGACCCGGCCGAACCCGTCCCGCGCGTAGCGGGTCGCGTTGCCCATCGGGTCGGTCACGACGACCGGAAGACCTGCCGCGTCCGTCTCGACGCGCCGCACGTTGCCCAGCGCGTCCGTGAAGCTGGCCAGATGACCGCGCTCGTCGTAGGCGTAGGTGGTGACCGCACCGAGCGCGTCGACCGACCTGACGACGTTCCCGCGCTCGTCGTGCTCCCGGCGCGTCACCGCGCCATCGGGCGCGATGATCGTGACCGGGAGGCGGAGGTCGTCGTACTCGATCCGGGTCTGGCTGCCGTCCGGACGCGTGACCGCGACCAGGTTGCCGACCTCGTCGTACTCGTGGCGGACCGTGCGGCCGAGCTGATCTGTCCGGGAGAGCAACCGGTCCCGGTCGTCCCACTCGGACCGGATCTCGCCGCCCTGCGCATCGACCTCGCGGACCGTCTGACCGGCTTCGTTGAGGTGGTACTCGGTTCGCGCGCCCTGCGAATCGGTCCAGCAGGTGATCCGGTTCTCGTGGTCGTACTCCAGCGTGCCGCTGAAGAACCCGCCCGAGCCCTCCACTTCCACGACCCGGCCACCATCGTCGTAGACGTAGCGGTACCACTTGTCGTTGCGGTCGGTCCAGCTCGTGATGCGCCCGGACTCGTCGTAGGTGAACCGAAGCGGCAGACCGGAGGCGTTGATCACCTCCGTGAGCCGCTGGTCCTCGTAGCCGTAGCGCATCAGCAGCACGTCATCGCCGTCGTCCGCATCGCGGAGGTGCAACGCCGTCACCAGACCGGCGTCGGAATCCACCCGGATGCGGTAGCCGCCGGAGTGCCGCACCTCGACGGGCACGCCGTCGGCATCGCGCTCGACGTCGATGCGCTGGCCGCTGCGATCGACGATCGCGGTCAACGGCCGGATCTCGCCCGCAGGGCCGAAGTGCAGCGTCCTGCCCTGCGCCACGTCGGTGATCGTGTAGGCGTCGCCCTCGAAACGCGCCAAGCGCCGCTGCGGCCCGGTCACCGCGTCGGCGGACGCTCCCTGCGCCGGCTGCGGGAAGAGGGAGAGCGTGCCGTCGTCGGCGACGAAGCACACGTCGGTCCCGTCCAGCTCCAACCGCTGGTCCAGCGTCGAAGCCCACGTCGGGCCGAAGTGCTGACCGGCCCGGAAGGACGACAGGTGCAACCGCTTGAGGACCAGGGGAAGCAGGCCCGGGAGTTCGACATCGGTCTGCGCGAGCACCATGCTCCCGGTGGCGACGTCGATCGGGTCCCCGGTCGTCTGCCGCTCGGGAACCGGAACCCGGTGTTCGGGAGCGTCCGGAAGCTTCTTGAGCGTCTTGAGGATCTTGCCGATCCCACCGGTGAGGACGCCGCCGATGACCTCGCCGGTGATCCGGCCCAGCCCCACTTCACCGCGCCCGTTGGCGAAATCGTTCCAGGAGACCATCTCCTTGAACGTCTCCACGGGGTGGGTGGCGGCGTAGGCCATCGCCTTCACCGTCCCCAGCGGATCGGAGAAGGCGTCGTAGAACGCGGTGAACGTGCCGCTGAAACCTTCCCAGAGCGCGCCGTAGAAGTTCGCGTCGATCTGCGCCTGGGAGTCCTGGGGCGCCACCGCGGCTTCTTCCCGCAGCGCGAAGGCAGCGCGGTCGCCCTCTCCGGCCAGTTCCTGCCGAGCCGCTCGCAGCATGTCCTGGGCCGCCTGCCGCCGTTCCGCACCGGGGTCGACGAAGGGAGCGACCGCACCGCCTTGTGCGTCGGCGACGGCCTTCTCGTAGTCCAGCTTCGCCTGCTCGGTGGCGGCTTCGCCCTCCGCCCACAACCGGGCGGCCTCGGCCGCCTCGGCCTGGGCCCACCGCAGCACCCGCGCGTACTCCTCAAGCGCGGCAGCCCCGGCCGCCAGCGAATCACCGCCGTCGAACCAGCGCGGGACATCGGTCTGGTGCTGCTCGTGCCAGAGGTCCGCGGCCTCGCCGCTCCACCCACCGGCATCGATCCGTTTCAGCGCTTCGCCGGTCTCGGACGCCCTGACCGCTCGCTCCCGGATGAACCGGGCGTTCGCCATGATCGCGTCCGGGTCTCCGGGCACCAGCAGCGTCGGCTCGGTGACCTGCCCGAGCTCGTGGGTCATCGGCCCATCCCCGGAATCGTCGTCGGCGGCTGCACGGCATCGAGCCCCGGATCGACGGAAAGCGCGTCCGCACCGGCCTGATCCGCTTCCCGGTACGCCTTGGCGGTTTCGGCGAGCGAATAGCTCATCCGGGTCGCCCGGTCGCACAGCGCGTCCAGGCCGACCGACCACCGGTCGCAGAACTCCGTCAAGGCCGAGAGCAGATCGGCGTGCCCGTAGGACTCGCTCGCGCCCGGAAGCTCGCTCAGCTCCGAGTTGTCCTGCCCGGCGACGAGTTCGTCCATGTTCCTCGCCGCGGCTTCCAGCAGCTCGATCTCGACGTGAAAACCGTTGCCGTCCAAATTCACCGCACCGCCTTGCGAGCAGCGGCCTGGCGCGCCGGCGCCGTGCGCTTCCACTCCCGTTCGAGCGCGAAGAAGTCGTCGACCCGCGCGACCAGCGGCAGCCGGTGGTCGTCATCGGGATCGACCATCACGCCCACACCGGGCGGCACCAGCTCCAGGAAGATCGCGCCCGGCATCGAGATGTAGTCGCACGCCCCCGCGTGGGCGGCTAGGCGATCCAGGGTCGTGAACGCCACCGTCCACCGGCCCTGGCTCTCTGTGTCCGTCACGAACACGCCGGGCTTCTCCGGCCTCCGGGCGTAGACGACGGCCTTCGCGAACGCCGCGTAGAACGCCTTGACCGGTCGCTCGCCCGCGGACACGGCTCGGGCCAGGGCTGTTAGGTCTGAGTCCCCCACTGACACGCGGGGGACCCTACCCAGGAACGTGACTAACTGTCAGGAATTCTGGCGCCATTGGGCGAGGACGGTGACCGTGCCCGGGTCCACTTCGGTGAAGCCCGCGTCTCGGACCATGCCCACTCGGGCTTCCCGCCAGGCCTTCTCCGGGTTGTCTCGCGGGTGCAGGCCCGCCCAGGTGTCCGCGTCGGCCTTGCGGACCGAGCAGCGGAAGCCGTCGGCGGACCAGCGCTCCAGCTCCGCGGTCATGCCTTCGCCGTGCAGCAGGGAAGCCAGGATCATCGTCGCGTGGCCGACCTGGGCCGCCGACTTGCCCGCGCTCATCGGGACGTCCGGGTTCAGCCACAGCACCGGCGCGTCCGGGGCCGGGGCCCCCGGGTCGTCGGAATCCAGTTCGCTGCCGGAGATCTGCAGGCGGCTGAGCTCCTTCGGCATGTCCGCCACGCGCATCGGCAGGAAGGCCCGCACCTCGGCGTTGCCGACCTCGAAGGTGCGGCCGGGCAGCGACTGCACCGCTTCCCAGTGCGCTCCGCGCGCCCGCCGCGCCACCTTGCGGATGCGGCCGCTGATCCAGGTGCTCATGGCCTCGTGCCACTCGCCGCCCGGCTTGCAGCGCTCGTCCAGGCACACCGCCAGCGCCGCCGACGCCGCCGCTTCCAGCAGCGCCGTGCGGTCCGGTGGCTCTCGCCGCTCGATGCGCAGGACCATCGGCATCAGCACCACGTTCTCCGGGTCCTCGTCCGAGGTGGCCGCGGTGGCCGCACCCGGCAGGGCCAGCCAGGAGGCGTAGCGGGTGATCAGCGGGTCCAGCACGTCGAAGGCGGTGTCCTGCACACCTCCGTCAGCCGCTTCCGGGCCGTCGTTATTCCCAGGGCGCATCACACGTCCAGCGGGACCCGCCGCAGCACTCCGTCCTCGGCGTCGGCCGACTCGATCTCGGCGCGGGTGACGCCCAGGACGAACAGCACCGCGTCCAGGAACGGGTGGGACAGGGCGGTGTCGGCGACCTCGCGCAGCGCGGGCTTGGCGTTGAACGCCACGCCCAGTCCCGCCGCCGAGAGCATGTCGATGTCGTTGGCCCCGTCGCCGACCGCGACGCACTGCGCGGCCGGGACGCCGAAGGACTCGGCGAAGCGGCGCAGCGCCTTCGCCTTGCCGGCGCGGTCCACGATCTCGCCGATCACCCGGCCGGTCAGCTTGCCGTCCACGACCTCCAGCTCGTTCGCCGCGCTGAAGTCCAGGCCGAGCTCGTCCACCAGCTGGTCGATGATCTGGGTGAACCCGCCGGAGACCACACCGGTGTGGAAGCCCAGCCGCCGCAGCGTGCGGATCGTGGTGCGGGCGCCCGCGGTGAGCTCCAGCTCCGCGGCGACGTCGTCCAGCACCGACGCGGGCAGGCCCTCCAGCACCGCCACCCGCTGCCGCAGCGATTCGGCGAAGTCAAGCTCGCCGCGCATGGCGCGCTCGGTGACCTCGCGGACCTGGTCCTCGCAGCCGGCCCGCGCGGCCAGCATCTCGATGACCTCGCCCTGGATCAGCGTGGAGTCCACGTCGAAGACCACCAGTCGCTTCGCCCGCCGGGCCAGCCCGGTGCGCTCCACCGCCAGGTCCACCCCGACGCGGGCGGCGATGTCGGCCATCGCCTGGGTCAGCGCCGTGTCGTCGTCCGACTCCGGTGCGCTGACCTGCAGCTCCAGCCCGGTCACCGGGTAGTCGGCGACCCGCCGGATCGAGTCGATGTTGATCCCGATCTCGGCCAGCCCGCGGGAGACCTCGCTGAAGTGGCGCGCGGTCAGCGGCTGCCCGAGCACCACCACCACGTGGCTGGAGGAGAGCTTGCTGCCGTCGCCGTCCGCGGCGCCGATCGCCACGTCGACGGTCATGCCGACGGTGGCCATCGCCTGCTCCACCGCCTCCTGCAGCTGCTCCGGGTCGCGTTCGGTGGACACCAGGACGCCGAGCACCAGACGACCCCGGATCACCACCTGCTCGACGTCGACGATGTCCACGCCGTGCCGGGTCAGCGCGGCGAACAGCACGGAGGTGACGCCCGGCTTGTCCTTCCCGGTCACGGTGATCAGGACGGTGGTCGCGTTCGACGTGCTCACGACAGCGGTTCTTCCTCTCTCAAAAGCCCCTGACAAACGTCGAGCCCCGGCGAGCATGGCCCGCCGGGGCTCGTCGTCGAGCTAGCTCCACCCTGGCACAGGTGCGTACCGCGGGGCTAGCGCGCAGATCACTTCTCGGTGGTGTCGTCCCTGTTGGACTCGTCCTTGGTGACCGGCTTCTGCTTCACCGCCGTGGCCGTGCCGCCGCCCTCGTGCTTGTGGGCGAGGGTCTTGCCGGTGAGGCTCAGGTGCGCTTCGAGTCGCATCCGCTCGGCGATGTGCGGGTAGTGCAGCTCGAAGGCCGGGCGCTCGGAGCGGATCCGGGGCAGCTCGGTGAAGTTGTGCCGCGGCGGCGGGCAGGAGGTGGCCCACTCCAGGGAGTTGCCGTAGCCCCACGGGTCGTCGACCTCGACGACCTCGCCGTAGCGGTAGCTCTTGAACACGTTGTAGAGGAACGGCAGCATCGAGGCGCCCAGGATGAACGCGCCGATCGTGGAGATCGTGTTCAGCATGGTGAAGCCGTCGGACTCCAGGTAGTCGGCGTACCGACGCGGCATGCCCTCGTTGCCCAGCCAGTGCTGGACGAGGAAGGTGCCGTGGAAGCCGATGAACGTCAGCCAGAAGTGCAGCTTGGCCAGCCGCTCGTCCATCATCCGGCCCGTCATCTTCGGGAACCAGAAGTAGATGCCGGCGAAGGTCGCGAACACGATCGTGCCGTAGAGCACGTAGTGGAAGTGCGCCACCACGAAGTAGGTGTCGGAGACGTGGAAGTCGACCGGCGGCATCGCCAGCAGCACACCGGTCAGACCGCCGAAGAGGAAGGTGACCAGGAAGCCGACGCTGAAGAGCATCGGTGATTCGAAGGTCAGCTGGCCCTTCCACATGGTGCCGATCCAGTTGAAGAACTTCACACCGGTCGGGACCGCGATCAGGAACGTGGTGAAGGCGAAGAACGGCAGCAGCACCGCGCCGGTGGCGTACATGTGGTGCGCCCACACCACGACCGACAGGGCCGCGATGCCCAGCGTGGCGTACACCAGGCCGGAGTAGCCGAAGATCGGCTTGCGGCTGAACACCGGGAAGATCTCCGAGACGATGCCGAAGAACGGCAGCGCCACGATGTAGACCTCGGGGTGGCCGAAGAACCAGAACAGGTGCTGCCAGAGGATCACGCCGCCGTTGGCCGGGTCGAACACGTGCGCACCCAGGTGCCGGTCGGCCATCAGGCCCAGCAGCGCGGCGGTCAGGATCGGGAACGCCATCAGGATCAGCACGCTGGTCACCAGGATGTTCCAGGTGAAGATCGGCATCCGGAACATCGTCATGCCCGGCGCCCGCAGGCAGACCACCGTGGTGATCATGTTCACCGCACCCAGGATGGTGCCCAGACCACCGACGGCCAGACCCGCGATCCACATGTCCGCGCCGTGACCCGGCGAGTGCAGGGCGTCCGACAGCGGCGTGTAGGCGAACCAGCCGAAGTCCGCGGCACCGCCCGGCAGCAGGAAGCCGCTGACGACCATCAGACCGCCGAACGAGTACAGCCAGTACCCGAGGGCGTTCAGCCGCGGGAACGCGACGTCGGGGGAACCGATCTGCAGCGGCAGGATGTAGTTCGCGAAGCCGAACAGGATCGGCGTCGCGTACAGCAGCAGCATCACCGTGCCGTGCATGGTGAACAGCTGGTTGTACTGCTCCTGCGACAGGAACTGCATCCCCGGAACGGCGAGCTCACCGCGGATCAGCATCGCCATCAGGCCGCCGACCAGGAAGAACGCCATCGACGTGACCAGGTAGAGGATGCCGATTTGCTTGTGGTCCGTGGTGCGGAACATCCGCGCCATGAACGAACCCTTGACCGTTTTGCGCACCGGATAGGGGCGCGTGGCGATCGGCTGTGGCGCGACGGCCGTCACGGTGCCTCCTGCACTCCCTTGAAGCCTTCATCGGATCCGGTCGGATCCGCCCCGACCCGGGTGGGCCGGATGACAGCATGCGACACCCCGCAGGGCGACTGCAGGACGAGCCAGTCGCGATCGCTGCCGACTGCGGATACTAGTCCCGGCTCCCGGCCGCAGTTCGGCCGGGCCGTAGCCACCCTATTCATTGCCCCGCGCCCGGTCACCCCGAGTGAGATCGACCCGACAGGCCGCGATCACCGCGGGCCCGGCGGCGATGTCGCCCGCAAGCCTGCCGGCGAGGCCATCCGCGCCGGTGAAGCGCTCGCACCCAGCTGCGCGGGGCGGCCACCGGCGGGTTCCGGGCGGTTCCCCGGCGAGGACGGCCCCTCCGCCGTGCATCGGGCCATGCACCAGGAGCGACACCCGCAGGCCGGGGAAGCACTCAGGTTCCGCTGAGCGACCACCCAGGCAACCCATCCACTAGCAGGTTCTGGACGGGCGGCTAGCCTACTGGTCAACAGGTCCGGCAGCCCGACCTGCGAGCAGTTCGACGGGCCGCCCTGGGACGACGTCCACCAGATCCTGGAGGGGAAGCACGTGCGGAGGAGCACGATCATCGGCGCTGTGCTGATCGGCGGTCTCGCCCTCGCGGGCTGCACGCCTGCCGAGGCACCGAGCGACCAGCCCCCGGCCCCCGGCACGCCGCCGCCGGCGACCGCGCAGCACAACGCCGGGCAGCACGGCGCGGGTGAGCACAGCGAGACGGACCGCGAGTTCGCCCAGCAGCTGCTCGCCAACCGCCAGCAGGTGCTGGAACTGACGCAGCTGGCCCAGACGAACGCGCAGAGCGCGGACGCCAAGGCGCTCGCCGGCGAGCTCCAGCAGTCCGCGCAGCTGCAGATCGGCCAGCTCAACGCGTTCCTGACCTCGGCCGCGGGCCAGGAGTCGGGCAGCGCCCCGGAGGACGCCGCCGACCAGGCCGACGGCACCGGCCAGCAGTCCCCGCAGCAGGTGGACCAGCTGAAGCAGGTCACCGGCGCGCAGTTCGACCAGCAGTGGAAGCAGGCCGTGCAGGCGCTGGAGCAGAGCGCCGCGCAGCTGGCCCGCTCCGAGCAGGAGGAGGGCCAGTCGCAGGCCATGCGCAAGCTGGCCGAGGACTTCCTCGCCGGGCAGCAGGACGTGCTGACCAAGCTCAACGCCCTCTGATCCGAGGCACCGGACGGGGCCGCAGACACCTGCGGCCCCGTTTGCTTTTCAGCGGCGCCTGATCCGCCTGACCAGCGCTTCCAGCCCCGCCGCCAGCAAGGCCACCGCGAGGTGCGCGGGCCAGAGCAGCAGGTGCGTGGCCGCCGGAGCGCCGACGTCGACGAGCTGCTCGTCGAATCCGGCCAGCAGCGCGCCGGCGGCCAGCAGCAGCGCCGGGAGCACCAGCCCGGACCGCAGCAGCAGGAAGCCCACCACCGCGAACGCGAGGGCGTTGCCCACCAGCGCCCAGACCAGCAACCCGCCGGAGAGCGTCGTTCCGAACGCGGTGCACGCGGTCGCGATCACGGCCAGCGCCGCGGCCCGCCCGAGCGCCTTCCGCCTGCGCGGCCGCTCCTGACCGCGCCGGAGCCCGGCCGCGCCGACGAGCACGAGCAACCTCGGCCAGCCCGCGACCAACGCCCCGATCCACTGCGGACCAGTGCCGACGAGCACTCCGCCGATCTCGATGCGCTCGCCGGAGCCCACGATCTCGCCGAGCACCACCAGTGCCGTGACCGCGCCGAGGCACCACATCGGTGCCCAGGTCTTCCGGCGGATGAACAACGCCAGGGCCGCCGGCACCGCCAACCCGATCAGCACCGGATCGAGCGGATACCCGAAGAGGACGCCGAGCAGCGCGATCAGCGCCGCGTAGGCCGCACCGAAAGCAATGCCGATCACAATTCCTCCTGGAACAGCTCGACGACGCGGCGGACGGTGTCCGCGGTGGCTGCCGCGTTGGCCTGCGGCGTTCCGCCGCCCGCGGCCCAGAAGACGCCCGGGATCAACGCGGCCGCGGTCGTGTAGGAGGTCGGGAGGTTCGGCACGTCGAGGATGAAGTGCCCGGCTCCCGGCTGGACCACGTGCTCGGCCCGGTCGCCGAGCCGCCGGGCGGCGACGTCCAGCAGCCGCTGCGACGGCCACATCTCGTCCCGCTCCGCAGACACCAGCAGGAACGCGGCATCGCTGCGCTCCACCGGGATCGCCGCGCGATCCAGTTCCTCCCGCGTGGCCGTCGTGCCCTGGGTGTCGACGAACCTCCCCGGCCGTCCGCGCGCGGCATCGGCCAGGAAGCCGACCGGCGAGCCGGGTGCCGCGATCACCAGCGGCGGGAGGTCGGCACCGGCGTGCGTCCAGGACGACGCCTGCGGCGCCATGCTCGGGAACACCGCTCCGGACCCGACGACCGACGCCACCGCGCCCACGCCGGGCGAGAAAGCGCCGAGCACCAGCGCGAACTCGCCGCCCCTGGACAAGCCGACCACGCCGACGCGCCCGTCGGACACTTCCGGCCGCGCCCGCAGCCAGCCCACCGCGCGGTCGCCGTACTCGACCGGGATCCGGTCCAGCGCGGGCGGCAGCCCGGGCAGCCCGAAGTAGGCCAGGCCCAGCACGGCGAAGCCCTTCCCGGCCAGGAACCGCCCCAGCTCGGGATTCGGCCGCCCGCCCTCCGATCCGCCCAGCAGGATCACGCCCGGGTGCGGCCCGGGACCGGGCGGCAGGTGGAGATCCCCGACCAGCCCGTCCTCGGCGACCGGCACCGACCGCACGCCCGGCGCGTGCAACGGCACCACCACCGGTTCCTGCGCCACGGTGCGCCCGCCGATGTCGACGCCGACGGTGAGCTGGATCTCCGGTCCGCTCAACGCCGCTCGCGATTCGGACACCGGTTCTCCGGACGGCAGCCGCATCGACCACAGCAGACCGGTGGGGTCGGCTCCGGCGTAGGAGCCGCCGACCGGGGCGTGCTCGGCGATGTCCACGCGCCCACCGCGATCCGCCGCGAACGTCGCCCACGAAGTCCACAGCCGACCGCGGTCGTCGGTCATCCGCGCCCAGACCGAAGCCCGCTCTCCCGGCGTCAATCCGCTCACGACCACCGCGAGCGGCTCGTCGATCGCACCGCTGCCGACGTCCAGCGCGGGGGCGGCGCGGGCGGTGCCCGCGCACCCGGTGAGCAGCAGCGCCGCGGCCAGCAGGCCGATCACACGTCGCATCGAAACCTCCACTTCAAGATCGAGTGGGGTCAACGGTGCGGCCTCCAGCGACTGGAGGGTCAAGCCCGCGGAATCCGCCTCTTCCGCAGCGCTCCGGCGGAACCTACTATGAGTAGCCTACTGTCGAGTAGATAACGTCGACCGAGGGAGTGCTCATGCCGAACGTGTCCGGCAAGGTCGTCCTGATCACCGGTGCCGCGCGGGGGATCGGCGCGCAGACCGCCCGGGAGCTGGCCCGCCGCGGCGCACGGCTCGCCCTGATCGGCCTGGAGCCCGACGAGCTCGCCGCCGTCGCGGCGGAGCTCGGCGACGGCCACTTCTGGGCCGAGGCCGACGTCACCGACGGCGACTCGATCAAGGCCGCCGTGGATGCCGCCGCCGAGCAGCTCGGGCGCATCGACGCGGTCATCGCCAACGCCGGGATCGCTCCCATCGGAACCGTCCGCAAGAGCGACCCGAGCGCGTTCACCAAGACCATCGACGTCAACATCAACGGCGTCTTCCACACCGCCCGCGCGGCCCTGCCGCACCTGATCGAGCGCCGCGGCTACCTGCTGGTGGTCTCGTCGCTGTCGGCCTTCACGCCGATCGGCGGCATGGCCGCCTACACCGCGAGCAAGTCCGGCGCGGAAGCACTCGCCTGCGCGCTGCGCACCGAGGTCATGCACCTGGGCGTGGGCGTGGGCAGCGCGCACCCGTCGTGGATCGACACCGACATGGTGCGCGACGTGGCGCACGACCTGAGCGCCTTCGAGATGATGCGCAAGCGCCTGCCCTGGCCGATGCGCGCCACCACGAGCGTGGAGGACTGCGCCAAGGCCTTCGCCGACGGCGTCGAGCGACGAGCCCGCCGGGTGTACGTGCCGCGCGCGATCGCGCTGATGCACTGGCTGCGCAACGTCCCGTCGTCCCGGCTCGTCGAGTTCCTGATGCGGCCGACCGTGCGCCGCCTGATCCCGAAGATGGAGCAGGAAGTGGCCGCGCTCGGCCGTTCCCTCAGCGAGCGCAACGAGAAGATCCAGCGCTGACAGTCCACTTCGGATGGTGGAACCGGTGGCCGGGGGTGTCTGACGCGGAAAGCTCCCCCGGCCACCGGGGCTCATCGTGATCGCTGCTGGCTGAGCACTCCGCGCTCCTGCTCGACCTTGGCGATCAGCACCCACACCGTCTGGCCTGCGCGGCCGGAGGCGCTGTGCTGCGGGCGGCTTCCGACCCAGTGCGGCAGCCGCGCCAGGATCCCGCCGACGGCCGCGCCGATCGTGTTGCACACGACGTCGTCGGTCGCCGCGACCCGCCCGGGCACGGCCAGGAACTGGATCAGCTCGATCGACACCGACAGCAGCAGCCCGGCGAAGGCGATCTTGACGACGCTGTCGAACCACGGCAGCCGCTGCGGCGCCAGCACCGCCAGCGGCACCAGCAGGAGCACGTTCCCGGCCAGCTGGACCCAGGGCAGCACATCGCCCGGGCCGGCCGTCAGCGCCATCGACACGTCCTTGCCGAGGCTGGGTCGCACGGGTTCGGCCGCAGGCGGCTGCGGGAGGAAGACCAGGTATCCGACGCAGAGCGCCGAGTACGCGAGCGCCCCGTCGAGCAGCGGCTCCCGCGGGTCGGGGCCGCTGCGAGCCACTGCGCGCGCCACCGCGGATCCCATTCCCACCGCCAGCGAGAGCGGGAGCAGAACAGTCACCACGGGCGCGAATCCGTCGAATGCCACGAGAACCTGCTGCACGTCCGCCGCACTTCCTCTGGCCGCCATCGCCAGGAACACCCGGCCACCGAAGAATCCACAATGGATCTACCGGCGAACCGGAAACCGTTGGGAATGAGCATCTCCAGCGGTCGGCGTTGACCGACATCTGCACGAGAATCAGGGTTCAGCAGCGGACGGACGTCGTCCCCGAGAGCCACGATGCCCGCCCACCAATCCGGGAAAGTCGATGAAACAGCAGGTGAGACGCCACGTCGTCACCCCAGCAGGGGTTCGCTGCACGCCCGCACCTCCCGACTCGCCCGCGCCACTTCCAGTGCTTGAGAATTCGACCCGGTCAGCCCCGAAGATAACGACCAGGGCACAAGGCATCAGCACCCTGACCAAAACCCGCCAGTCTTATCGGAACTGTCCACAGCGGACCGGAAAACCGATTCAAGAACTCCCCACCAGTAATTTTTACGCGGCGGACAACACCCCGAGATCCCCTATTCACACAATTAACACCGAGCCCGCAAAGCCCCCGATGCGAATTTCGCCCAACCCCAGGTGAACACCAACCGAACTCCGCACCACCACACCCGCCACCACCTAGGCACCGCTCGCCCGACGTCTCGGGGAGCCCCGTCAAGCCCTGCCCCACACAGCTCGGCGGCTCGGTAGCGCGCCAAGCCGAACCAGCCACCCGCCGAGCCGGGTGAAGCCGACACAGCTGCGCAGAGATCGTGCGCGCAAAACGGTGCCAGAACACCGCTATTCACTCACGCCCCCACAGCCTCTAGCTGGCAGCGCCGGGCCCACCACCATGGACCCGCACGACGAAAGCACCCACCCGGACGCGCCGGCCCACAGGGCCAGCCCAACCCGATCCTTCGAATCCCAAACCCAGTCCTCATCATCCAGCCGATCGCCGGGACCACCGACCACGACCTTGTCGAGGTCTTCGATCCGGCCGTCGTCGAGGATGCGGAACCGAAGCTGCTCGCCAGCGCATCGATCTCGGCCAGCGGCCGCTGAGCCGCTTCGACCGCTCCCACGTTGGCGATGAGAGCTCGCCGCACCACCGCAACCAATGAGTTCGCGCAGGTTCTGCCCGAGGGCACCGTGCCGGGCCTCCGCCGCCCGCGCCGCGTCACCCTGCCCCCTGCGCTTTCCGGATGCGGTGAGCTCGTGTCCATCCAGCTACGGCCAGCGCTCGACACCGCCGTGGTGCTGGACAGCGCCAGCTGATCTTCTCCCCGATCGCGCCGAGCCGCGTTTCCCAGCTTGTCCAACCACCGAGAATCTTACGCCCGACGCCTTCCGCAGTTCTCCGACAAAAACTTGGTAGCTCATTGGTCCTCCCCAGCCGAGAAACCCGCCAAGCTCGGTTCAGGACCATGCAGCTTCCAGCAAGCTCTCCGCGCTGCGGCGCAACGGGTGAAGATGCGACGCAGAAGGCGCGGCCTCAGGTCCACGCACACCCGACCATTACTCCACTCGGGCGAAATTCGGTTGAACTCGATCAAGTGACGTGAACCACGAACGAACGGCTGGCAAACTCACTTTGCGTGACCGGACTGACGGAGCAGGTACGAAAGTGGCTAGTTTCGCTCAACGAAGACGAGTTAGGCACCGTGCTCACGGTATGCGACCGGTTACGCTCCGCCGCGAAGCTGCCCACGGTACCGAAGTGGGCTCCGGCAACGGCCCGAGTCCAAGCGGCATGTCGAATATGGGCTCAGCGGGCTTCCGGGAAGGAGCTCGAGTTCGTCATCGCGAGCGCAGTTCCTGCTGTTGCGGACCTGCTCGTCGAGCAATACGGGTGGCCACCGAAGAACGTCAAGGAACCCGATCTCGAACGACTCACCGAGATGCTGACCACGCTGGGGCGTCCTATCGGCTTGCTCGGGCTCTACGCACTTCTGCTGTCGGACCAGCCGGCCAGCCAATTGGCCAGGGAACACCATGGGGCGCTGGAGAAAGCCCTGCAAGCAGCAATCCCGAAAAAGGTTCCCGCACCGACGGAGAAGCCGGGTTCCCATCACCGCCCGCTCGCGGGACCGAGCGGAGGCACTGAAATCCCCGACCACGCAATGGATGCCAATCCACCCGGCATCGATGCGGCAGCGCTCGACCAGCTGACGGAAGGCCTGACCAAGCTCCAAGAACTCGCGGGTACTCTCGCGACCCGCCTGCGCGCAACCGCTGGTGACGTTGAAGTCGGACGTGCTATCCCCGCAGGGTTGAACGCGCTGCTGACCAGCTATGACGAGCAGCTTGAAAACCTGGCAGCAGAGCTGGCGAAGTACGACCGAACGTGTTCCGCATCCGGTTTCGACGCTGTCGAGCAACAACTCGCGGTGTGGCGTTCCGATCTTGCAGACAAGGAACACGCGCGGCGTCAGCAAGTGGCCAAAAGGATCGACGAGCTCAAGCGGTCGATATCCGGCGTCGACGATCTGATCGCGAACAATCCAGTCCCCGGATTGCCAGATATTCGGGCCAAATACCAGCGGCAGTTGGACGAATTGCTCGCCTCCCTCGCAGAAGAACACACCGTTTGCACTGATGCAGTGCCTGAAGTCAGTCACCCGTCAAGCGACCAGAACGACGACGCGCTAGCAGCTGATGAGGAACAGCCGGTCGTCGACCATGAGGCTGATCCGGAACAACCGGAATCCACTACTTGTTCCCGCACTCCCGTTGTGGATGCTGTCACGGAACCGGAACCGGAACCGGAACCGGAGGCCGAGGCCGAGGCCGAGGCCGAGGCCGAGGCCGAAACGGGCTCCGCGGAGGAGTCACCGCTCGACTCCCCGTGGGAGGAGGGAACGCCGCCGGTGGCAGTTGCGCTGGTGGAGTCCGGCCGGCTCGCCGAGGCATACTGGGTCACTGCGATGTCGGCTGAGCCGGATCGTCGCAGCGCCGTCCTGAGTTTCGCCACCGCTGCCTACAACGCTCACAACAGCGAAGACGCGACTGCTGTACTGGGTTCATTCGCGCTGAACGGTCAAGAACTCGGCCGTGACACCGACGCCGCCGTACTCGCCACCACCAGTCTGCTCCGCGCAGGGTTGGTCGCTGGATGGGGACCGCAAATGCTCGCCCAGCTGGAACCGACGCTCGGCATACTCCCCACTCCGTGGCACGAACTGCTCAAAACTGCAATCCGAGCGACCCGGGTTCAGTACCGGATCGAACCGACGGTCGGCGTACCTCTTACGGCCGACACCGATGAGATCCGAACGGAACTGGGAAGACGCGCCGCCAGCCTGGCGGCAGACCTCCCGCACCGGAAGAACCTCTACCAACGAGGAACCCGGGTGCTGCAGCGGCTGGTTCGAGAAGGCCAACCCCTGGACAACGGTCTCCAAGCGGTGATCGCCTGGTCAAACGGTACAGGGAGCAACGAGCAACTCACGTCGGCACTGGAAAGTTTCACCGGGCACGACGTGGCCGATGAGCTGATCGAAGCCGCCGATGCTGCAGTTCGCACGCCCAAGCAGACGCGAGAACCCATCATCGCTGGGGCGCGACGCGGACTCCAAAGGGCCGTCGACGAGGTCGCCGCTCTGGTACGGGAAGCGCACGCGGTCAGCGCGCGGATCGGGTCCGCGGGTTCAAAGGACCTGGCCGTCGGCGATGCACTTAGGCGCGCGGTCACCGCCTTGCAGGAGCAACCGACCCCACCAGGCATGGCAGGCAGCGCGGTGAAGCTGCTGCGGGATTGGCTGGCCGATCCCAGCAACACATCTGCGCCTGCTTCGCTGGGCCGCCAGCTGACTCTGACCGATGACGGTAGCTCGACCGAGCCGACCACGGATGTCCTTCTTCCGCTCACCGACCTGCCATGGGCAGCCGATGGACGTCCCGATCCCACCCACCCGGCCACCTCGGCGGTACTCGCTCGACTGACCCGACCGTTCGACATCACAGAGGCCGTCGCGGCGTACTGCAAGCGCGGAGACCTGCGCAGAGCGACTCGCATCCTCGAACTCCACGAGCACAACTACTGGGGAATGGAGGCGGACGGCGCACGCCTTCAGCAGAACATCAACGCCGCAAGGCAGGATTGGATTGCGCGGCATCGCAAAGCGGTGGTCGAGGCCCGCGACCTGTTCGACCGGGTGCGCGCTCAGAACCTGCTGACCCAGAGCGACGACAGCACTGTCAGCGGGCGGATCGAAGCACTCACCACGGTAAGCGACGACGACTACCACGCGGCGTCACGGCACCTGGCCAACCTGGTCGGCGAGCTGACGAACCTGCAGCAGGCCCGCATCGACGAGCTCGACGCCCAGCTGGACACCCTCCAGATGTCCGATGCAGATCGTCTGCGCATCCGCGGCCTGCTCGAAGAAGGTGACACCGTCACCGCGACCGAATTCCTCTCCTTCGCTCTGGAAGGGAAGTCGCTCCCGGACAACTTCGACCCGGGCACCGAAGACCTCAGCGTGTTCACCCAGTTCCTCGAGGAAGGATTCAGGAACAAGCTCGACACACCGCACACGAGCGTGCATCGTTGGGCTGAGCTGGCCGAACCGGACACGCCGCTGACAAACCAGGCGAAGATCGGGATCGAAGCATGGGACTTCCTGACCGACCCGACCGCCCGGGCCAGGAGCAACCTCGCGGACAACGTGCGGAACATCCTCCACACGCTCGGGGTGAACTGCGCCGCTCGTCCCAACGCGGTCCAGCCGCGCGCGCGACGTGGCTTCCGCGTGTACCGCGTCAGCGCCACTCCGAACGACGGTTCCTACATTTCGGATCTCGGTTCTTCGGCCGTCGAATACACGGTCACCGTCGTGCTCGACGAGCGCCGTGGCCGGTCACTTCTCAACGTCCTCGACCCGGAAGACACCTCGCGTGCCAACATCGTGCTGTACCCGCACGCCATGGATTCAACGACCAGGCAGGAAATCGCCGCCAACGCCGCGGACAGTAAGGCGAAGGCCCTCGTAGTAGACCCGGCGGCGTTCGGCTGGATTGCGGCGAAGAGGCCGAGCTCATGGCGGGCAACACAACGCATCACCCTGCCGTGGACGATCTTCGAACCGTACAAACCCTTCGTTGCCGGCTTGGTCCCGCCGGAGGTCTTCGTCGGTCGCGAAACGGAGATGTACCAGGTCACCGATCCCGACGGCGGGCTCTTCGTCTACGGCGGCAGGCAGCTCGGCAAATCGGCACTGCTGCGACGTGTTCACTCCACATTCCACAACGGCGACACCAGGCGCTCGATCTACCTGGACTTGAAGGCCAAAGGAATCGGTGAAGCCGAGCCGGCTTCCCGGATCTGGCGAGCGCTGACGATCGAACTCAAGAACTGCGGAGTCCTCGGCCCCAAGGTGTCCGATGAGGCTCCGCCGGACACCATCATCAACAACGTCAAAGCGTGGCTGGCCGAGAGCCCCAGGCGGCGGCTTCTCATGCTGGCGGACGAAGCAGACGCGTTCCTGACCGCGGACTCCCGCGGTGAATCGACTCCGGGCGGGATCTCACACTTCAGGAACGTGCTGGGACTCAAGGAACTCATGGAGTCCACCGAACGCCGGTTCAAGGTCGTCTTCGCCGGATTGCACCAGGTTCAGCGCTTCGGCCACATCTCCAACGTTCCGCTCGTGCACGGTGGTCCCGAAATCCTCATCGGTCCGCTCAAGCCACTGGACGCCCGCAAACTGGTGGTCGACCCGATGGCCGCGCTGGGCTACCGGTTCGAACGCCCGGAATTGGTCTGGCGTCTGCTGTCGGCCACCAACTACCAGGCGAGCTTGATCCAGATCTTCTGCGAGGAGCTGGTCCGCACGCTCCACCGCAGGCGGGGACGCAGCCAATCGGTGCCGGTCCTGGTGACCGAGGACGATGTCGAGGCCGTGGCCGCGAGCGACTGGGTACGCAGCAGGATCGCAGAACGCCTCCGCATTACGATCAATCTCGACGACCGCTACCGTGTGCTCACCCTGGTGATCGCGCTGTTCAGCCTGAACGACTCCTTCGGCACCGACTACGGTCCCGAGGAACTCCTCGAAGAGGCTCGACGTCGCTGGCACGCCGGGTTCGTCGAGCTCACCGCCTCGCAGGTGAGCATCTACCTGGATGAGATGGTCGGGCTCGGACTGCTGAGCCGGCTTCCACAAAAAAAGCGGTACACCGTGCGGAGTCCCAACGTCATCAACATGCTGGGCACCAAAGCGGACTTGGAGCGGGAGCTCGCGGAAACCGACTTCGACCGGCCCTACGAGTACAACCCCCGGGAAGCCCGTCGGCTGCTGGCCTGCGACGAGCACGGCCGCGAATTCCACAGCCCGCTGACCGATGGCCAGCTCCACGACCTCACCTTCAACTCCGGAATCTCCGTGATCACCGGAAGCACGGCGCTGGGGATCAATCGGGTGCCGGACGCGATCCAGAACTACGCGGAGATGCGCGGTACTCGGGTCGAGAAGGTCAGCTCCGACAAAGAGCTGAAGAAGGCCGTGACCGATGCCGTGCGTCGGCGAAGCTCCCCGACGATCATCATCGTCGATGCGCTGAAGATGCCGCTGGCGGAGGTCGATTCGGTTTCCGGATGGCTCGTCGACAGGCTCGTAAAGAAGACGTCGCCGCAGAACGTCTCGGCGGTGCTTCTCGCCACACCCACCGTCGCACCGACCGCGGCCGGCAAGGCCGACACCGAGCCGGTACGTCTGGAGCGGTGGACCGCCAGGAGCGTGCGGAGCTGGCCCGAATGCCCGTTCGACGTCCCCGAAACGCGGGAACTCCTGATCAAGGCCACCGGTGGCTGGCCGGAACTGGTCGAGCGAACGATTTCGTGGGTCATAAACGGGGGTTTGACCTTGAAAAGCGCGGTGCAGCGGGCGGAGAAGAATCTCAGCGACTCCGCGGCCTACCACGCCCACCTCGCATCGTGCGGTCTCGATGAGAACCTCATCCGCCGGCTGGAGAACTGGGTGGAGTACTTCCAGCCCGGTGAGATTGTTCCGCCGGAAGACGTAGACGCGGCTCTGGAGACTGATCGGGGCTCCAGCCAGGCGCTGCTGGATCACCTGTCGATGCTCGGTGTGCTCGACGAGTACGAGGACGGTGTGGCCGTGGACATGGTGGTGCACCGCTGTCTGCAGTCGCTCCGCGGTACGTCATGAGCAAGCCGTGGAGCCTGCTGACGCTCCCTGGCCCTCGCAAGCACTTGGAGTCGATCAGCGCTGTTCTGGACAACGGTATGAGCTGCGTGTGGCTCATACCGGACGAGTTCGTGAAGAACGGCTTCGCCGACGATCTGCTCGACGAACTCGCCATCGCCCACGACAGCGTGCATATTCCTGCTCCAGAGGAGACACAGTGCGATGGCGGTGGGAGGGCACACGCTGTCGTCCCCACTCTCACCGCTCGCCCGACGAACGATCTTCCGGCGTGGGCACAGGACACGTTCAGCGGCCTGGCCGGATTCGACGCTCCGACCTCATCATCAACAGTTGCGGTGGCACCACGGACGACGTCGGTGGCGGAGCGGATCGTTCAGCTGCTCGGCCTGCAGACGAAGGCGTATTCCGATGAGATCCACGCCATCGTCGCCGAACCACTGCTGCACGGCAAAGTGCTCGTGGTGCGTGGTTGGCGGGAACAGGATCGAGACTCCCTGGCCAGCGTGCTGACCCGGCTGACTTCGTTGGTGAAGGAAGAGGGACTGCAGCCCGAGCATCGCCCGCGCATCTTGCTGGCGACCCGAGAAAACGACCTTCCCCGCACGGCATTGGACCGCCTCGACCAGATGACCACCCGAGTCCGGTGGTGGTGGGGAGCGGTCGGCAGACTCGATACCGCAGTCGTCGTTGCCTCCGCACGCCCTAAGTTCAGCGGCAAGATCTCTCATGCAAGTTCGTTGCGCGAGATCGTGGCTCTCGATGTGATCACCGAAGTCGCCGGCCCTGACCTGTGGCTGGCCGAACATCTGGCGGTCTCCTGGGACGGTCTGATCTCTTCTCTCGGCGACGAGATAGAGGCTGCCACACGCGATCTCACCGGAGAATGTCACCACGTGGGCGTTCAGCGAGGTCACAGTGGCAACCGGCCACCGCACGAGCTGCGTCCGCTGTGGCGTCTCGCAATGGCCGATTTGTGGGAACACCAGCTCCGGGTCAGCCCCGCTGCGAATCGCCCGAAGCGGGACGGTATCGGGTTGAACACCTTGATCTGGCGAGGTCAGAACAGAGCCCTGATGCCCATCGTGGACGAGTACCGCGGACAAATCGAGATGAGCTTCCGCAAGAGAGCTTCGCAAGCCGTGCTGACCGACGTGACCCAGCAAGAAGGACCGCGCAAGTCCGCACCGGCTCAGCCCCGCAGGACAGTGCTGGAACTCGGAGCCATGGCCTGGGCGATCTCGAGCAGGAGAGTCCGTCTCACCCAGGCGGACAACGAACTGCTGTTCAGCTTATTGGACGTGCGCAACTCGCTGGCTCACCTCCAGCCCATAACCGACGAGATGATCGAACGCCTGGCACATGCTCTGCCCGGAGAGCGCCACTGACGGTTGCCTGGTAGATCAGTCCTGCTTTCGCCTGAACAGGCGGAGGATCGGGTCGTAGCGGCGGTCCGCCAGGCGCTCCTTCAGGGGGATCAGGGCGTTGTCGGTGATCTGGATGTTCTCCGGGCAGACGTCCGTGCAGCACTTCGTGATGTTGCAGAAGCCCAGGCCGTGGTCACCGCGGGCTTCTTCCGGGCGGTGCTCCGCTTCGTCGAGGGGGTGCATCTCCAGTTCCGCCACCCGCATCAGGAAGCGGGGGCCGGAGAAGGACTGCTTGTTGTCGTCGTGGTCGCGGATCACGTGGCAGGTGTTCTGGCAGAGGAAGCACTCGATGCACTTGCGGAACTCCTGCGAGCGCTGGACGTCCACCTGCTGCATCCGGTACTCGCCCGGCGCCAGGTCCGCGGGCGGCTTGAACGACGGGACCTCGCGGGCCTTGGTGTAGTTGTACGAAACGTCCGTCACCAGGTCTTTGACCAGCGGGAACGTGCGCATCGGCGTGACCGTGATCGTCTCGGCGCGGTCGAAGGTGGACATGCGGGTCATGCACATCAGGCGGGGGCGGCCGTTGATCTCCGCCGAGCAGGAGCCGCACTTGCCCGCCTTGCAGTTCCACCGGACCGCCATGTCCGGGCACTGGGTGGCCTGCAGGCGGTGGATGATGTCGAGCACCACCTCGCCCTCGTTGACCTCCACCGTGTAGTCGCGCAGCCTGCCGTCGTCCGCACCGCGCCACACCCGGAAGTGCGCCTGATATCCCATCAGATCTCTCCAACCTGGACTTCCGCGAGCTCTTCCTCGGTGTAGTACTTGCGCAGCTCCTCCAGCTTGAAGAGCTCCAGGAGGTCGCCGCGCATCGGCGGTTGCGGCTGCTCGGTCACCTCGACGCGGTCGGCCACCAGCTCGCACACCAGCAGCTTGCGGCGCCACTTCGCGTCCATCGCCGGGTGGTCGTCGCGGGTGTGGCCGCCGCGGCTCTCGGTGCGCAGCAGCGCCGCGCGCGCCACGCATTCGCTGACCAGCAGCATGTTCCGCAGGTCGAGGGCCAGGTGCCAGCCCGGGTTGAACTGGCGGTTGCCCTCCACCGCGAGGCGTTGCGCGCGGGCCTTCAGATCGTGCAACCGCTCCAGCGCCTGGCGCATCTCCTCGCCGCGGCGGATGATCCCGACCAGGTCGTTCATCACCTGCTGGAGTTCGGCGTGCAGCGCGTAGGGGTTCTCGCCCACCGGCTCGGCCGATGCGGTGAACGGGTCTTGCGCGCGCTGCGCGGCTTCGTCCACATCGGATGGTGAGATGCTCGGGCGGATGCCCAGCGCGGAGACGTACGCGGCGGCGCCGCTGCCCGCCCGGCGGCCGAAGACCAGCAGGTCGGACAGCGAGTTGCCGCCCAGGCGGTTGGACCCGTGCATCCCGCCTGCCACCTCGCCCGCCGCGAACAGGCCCGGCACCCGCGATGCCGCGGTGTCCGGGTCCACCTCCACGCCGCCCATCACGTAGTGGCAGGTCGGGCCGACCTCCATCGGTTCCGCGGTGATGTCCACATCGGCCAGTTCCTTGAACTGGTGGTACATCGACGGCAACCGCTGGGTGATCTTCTCCGCGGGCAGCCGGGTCGAGACGTCCAGGAACACGCCGCCGTGCTCGGAGCCGCGGCCCTCCTTGACCTCGTTGTTGATCGCGCGCGCCACCTCGTCGCGGGGCAGCAGCTCGGGCGGGCGGCGGTTGTCGTCCGGGTTGTCGTACCAGCGGTCGGCTTCCGCCTCGTTGTCGGCGTAGTTGTCCTTGAACACCTCGGGGATGTAGTCGAACATGAACCGCCGGCCCTCGGAGTTGCGCAGCACTCCGCCGTCGCCGCGCACCGACTCGGTGACCAGGATGCCCTTCACGCTCGGCGGCCAGACCATGCCCGTCGGGTGGAACTGGACGAACTCCATGTTGATCAGCGACGCACCGGCGCGCATCGCCAGCGCGTGGCCGTCGCCGGTGTACTCCCAGGAGTTCGAGGTGACCTTGAACGACTTGCCGATGCCACCGGTCGCCACGATCACCGCGGGCGCCTCGAACAGCACGAACCGCCCGGATTCCCGCCAGTAGCCGAACGCGCCCGCGATCCGGCCGTCGTCCTTGAGCAGCTCGGTGACCGTGCACTCCTGGAACACCTTGATCCGGGACTCGTAGTCGCCGGACTCCGCGTGGTCCTCCTGCTGCAGCGAGACGACCTTCTGCTGCAGCGTGCGGATCAGCTCCAGGCCGGTGCGGTCGCCGACGTGCGCGAGCCGCGGGTACTCGTGGCCGCCGAAGTTGCGCTGGCTGATCCGGCCGTCCGGGGTGCGGTCGAACAGCGCGCCGTAGGTCTCCAGCTCCCACACCCGCTGCGGGGCTTCCGTGGCGTGCAGCTCCGCCATCCGCCAGTTGTTCAGGAACTTCCCGCCGCGCATCGTGTCGCGGAAGTGCACCTGCCAGCCGTCGCGGGAGTTGACGTTGCCCATCGACGCCGCGATGCCGCCCTCGGCCATCACCGTGTGCGCCTTGCCGAACAACGACTTGCACACCACGGCGGTGCGCAAGCCCTGCTCCCGGGTCTCGATCGCCGCGCGCAGGCCTGCGCCACCGGCGCCGATCACGACGACGTCGTACTCGTGCCGTTCGATCTCCACCATCGTCCTACCGTTCGTTGTAAGCGGCGGCTGCCGCTTGCAGTGAGGGACTCAGCTTGCACCGCCGCGGGTTCTCCGCGGTCTTCTCGCGAGGACAGCCCCAGCGCCGTGCACCGGGCATGCACGAGTCGGGGATCCCGGAGTGAGAAGACCGCTGAGGTTCCGCTGCTCGCACCGCTACGCAAACCACCTTCGAAATAGCCGCTAGTTGAACAACCTGGGGTCGGGGAACGCGCCGCTGGCGATCAGCATCACGTAGAGGTCCACGAGGGCCACGGAGACCAGCGAGGCCCAGGCCAGGAGCATGTGCTTGCCGTTGAGCCAGGTGATCTTGGTCCAGAACCAGTAGCGCACCGGGTGCTTCGAGAAGTGGTTGATCCGGCCGCCGATCAGGTGCCGGCAGGAGTGGCAGGACAGCGTGTAGGCCCACAGCAGCACCACGTTGACCACCATCAGCAGGCTGCCGAGACCGATGCCGAAGCCGCCGTCGGCACCGCGGAAGGCGATCGCCATGTCGTAGGTGAGCACCGCCGCCACGAGCAGCGCCGCGTAGAAGAAGTAGCGGTGCACGTTCTGCATGATCAGCGGGAAGCGGGTCTCGCCGGTGTAGCGGCGGTGCGGCTCACCCACCGCGCAGGCGGGCGGCGACGCCCAGAACGACCGGTAGTAGGCCTTCCGGTAGTAGTAGCAGGTCAGCCGGAAGCCGAGGACGAACGGCAGCACGAAGATCGGCGGCGGCACGAACGGTCCCAGGTCCGGGGCCGGCTGCCCCCAGTGGCTGGCGCCCGGCACGCAGGCGGCCGACAGGCACGGCGAGTAGAACGGCGCCAGGTAGTGGTACTCCGGAACCCAGTACCACTGGTTCATGAAGGTGCGGATCACGCCGTAGACCACGAAGGCCAGCAGCGCGAGGAAGGTGATCAGCGGGGGCAGCCACCACCGGTCGGTGCGCAGGGTTCGCACGGAGATCCGTGCCCGGCCGGTGGCAGTGGGGGGAGCGGACATTCGCAGACCTCGTTGTCGTGGTTTGTCCGGCGGTGCTCACCTAAGAATCTGTCGGCGCATCCCGTCCGCGCCTTTAGCAGCGGCGTCAGCCGCTCGGAGTACGCACGCAGGTCGACCACTCGCGGGTTCTGAGTGGTTTCCTGGCGAGGACGGCCCCTCCGCCGTGCTTCAGGAGGGGCACCCGGGGTCCAGGGAAGCACTCAGGTTCCGCCACGCGACGACCCGAGCAACGCACCACCAACAGACTCTGAGGACGCTCATTCTGGATCAGCCGGGTGCGCGTCAGGTAGGCCCCAAACCGGTGCAACCAGTTGGGTCACTGGTTCGCCTGGCCACCCAGGCCCTCGTCGTCGGCGTCGCGCCACAGCGAGGGGTCGTACGGCGTGTCGGGCACCATCACGACCTCCTCGGACGCGCTCCCCCGCCGCTGCGCGGGCAGGGCCCCGGCGAGATCGGCGAGGTCGATGTCGAGGCGTTCCACGTCGTTGTGCAGGCGACGCACGGCCGGGGCGTCGCCGTAGCGGGTGCGCAGGGTTCCGACGCTGCTGCGCAGCTGCGCCAGCAGGCGTTGGAGCTCGGCAAGTTCGGTGGTCGTGGCCATCGGCGAACACCTCTTCCGCCTAGGAGGGGCTCCTTACGGCCACGACTCTGCCCCGAACGGCAAAGTGTGACAAGTGCCACACAGCCGATCTCGGCGAGGTTCCCCCGGCCGGGGCCTTCAGTCCGCCGCCATCGCGGCCAGCCCCGCCAGCAGCGGCTGCAGGCCCAGCTCGAACTGGTCGTCGAAGCTCAGCCCGCGGGTGAGCCGCGCGCCGGCCACGATGTTCGGGAACTCCGCCTCCGGCAGGGACGCCATCGGCGAGACCGCGTCGCCGCCGTCCTCCCGCGCGATCAGGTCGATCTGCGCGAAGCCGATCGCATAGCTGAAGACCAGCCTCGACCCGCCCACGAGCGCGACACCGCTCAGCCCCGCGTCGCGCAGCGCGAGCATCACCGCTTCCGGCAGCCGCAGCGACGCCGGGTCGCTGTACTCCCGGAGCGCGACCAGCGGCGTCGCGTTGGGGTGGCGGATCACCAGCGACCGGACGCTGCGCGCCAGCGCGCTGATCCGCTCGCGCCAGGGCAGGGCGACGTCCGGGACGTCCAGCTCCGCCAGCAGGCGCTCGATGACCAGCCGTTCCAGCTCCGCGCGGTCGGCCACGTGGTGGTAGAGGCTCATCTTCCCGACGCCGAGCCGCTCGGCCACCGCCCGCATGGTGAGCCCGTCGTGGCCCGACTCGTCGAGCACCTCCAGCGCTGCCGCGAGCACCGCTTCGCGGGTCAGCTTCGGCGGCCTGCCGCGGCGGCGCGGGGCGTTTGGCTTGGTCACGCCCTCAACGTAGACCAGTCCCTCGACGCCCCGAGCACTCCCCTGCTAATTTTCGTATTGCAGACGAAAATTAGGAGACGATCATGCGCACGCAGCACGGACTCGTCCTGTTCACCGACTCGTTCGGCACCGCGAGCGACCGCGAGGCCTTCGAATGGGCGCTCGACCACGCGCGGGAGGCCGAACGGCACGGCTGGGACGAGCTGTGGACGACCGAGCACCACTTCAACCCCCGGGCGCTGAACTCCGCCGCGCTGGCGATGGCGGGTTTCCTGCTCGGCCGGACGGAACTGCACGTCGGCACCGCGGTGTGCGTGCTGCCCAACCACCACCCGGTCGCGCTCGCCGAGCAGGCCGCGGTGCTCCAGCACCTCTCCGGCGACCGCTTCACGCTCGGCGTCGGACGCGGCCAGCCGCTGGTCGACCAGGAGATCTTGGGCACCGGGATGGCCGGGTTCCGCGACATCAGCGAGCCCGTGGCACTGCTCGAGCAGGCGCTGCGGCAGGGCCGGGCGAAGGGCGGCGGCGAGCGCTACCGGTTCGACGAGGTCGCGATCACCCCGGAGCCGCCGGCGCGCCGGACCCCGTTCGTGCTGGCCTCCGGATCGCCCGAATCCGCGCGGCTGGCGGGCAGGCACGGAGTTCCCGTGCTGCTCAGCCCGTTCATCGACCTGGCGACCAAGCGGGCCGTGCTCGACGCGCACGCCGCCGCGGTCGCCGAGCACGGCCACCGGGTCGAGCCGCAGGACAACATCGACTCCTCGTACTTCGCCATCGCCGACGACACCGCCACCGCCGAGCAGCTGCTGACCACCGGCATCGCGGAAACCGAGCTGCGGATCGCGGAAGCCGGCAAGCCGCTGGTCGAGCGGCCGCGGCCGACCGAGGAGCAGGCCCTCGCCGGAGCCGCGCGGCTGGTCGGCTGCCACATCGCGGGCGACGTCGCCGAATGCCGCCGGCGGCTGGCCGAACGGGTGTCGGTGCTGGGCGTCGGCCGCGTGCTGCTGATGCCCGAGGGCGCAGGATCGCGCGAAGCCGCGCTGCGCACCGTCCGCGATGCGGCGCAGGTCTTCGACCGGGACCAGACCGCCGATCGAGCGCTGTCGAGTCTTGTGGATCAGCATTCGCACCAGCAGACTCACTGGCCGGTTCCCGAAACTGATCGTTCGTCTGCGAGGCAGCATTGAGCATTCTCGGCACCAGGGTCGAACGCCGCGAAGACCCGCGCCTTCTCACCGCCGGCGGGACCTACGTCGACGACCTGCGCGAGCCCGAGCTGACCGGCGCGCTGCACGTGGCCTTCGTGCGCAGCCCGCTGGCGCACGCCAGGATCACCGAGATCGACACCTCCGAGGCCAGCGCCCTGCCGGGCGTGCTCGGCGTGTTCACCGGTGCGGACGTCGACCTCCCGGCGTTCCCGCCGGACGGCGGCATCAGCGGTCCACCACCGGCGGCGATGGAGCGCCCGCACCTCGCCCGCGAGGTGGTGCGCTACGTCGGGGAGCCGGTGGTCGCGGTCGTCACCGAGACCCGCGCCCAGGGCGAGGACGCCGTCGAGGCGGTCTCGGTCGACTACGACCCGCTGGACGCCGTCGTGGACGTCGACGACGCCCTGCGCGACGAGGTCCTGCTGTTCCCCGAGGCCGGCACCAACACCACCGGCACCAGCGGCGAGCTGGCCGATTCGCTGTTCGACGACTGCGAGGTCGTGGTCCGCAAGCAGATCGAGAACCAGCGGGTGGCCGCCGCGCCGCTGGAGGTGCGCACCGCGGCCTGCGCGTGGAACGGCGACAAGGTCACCCTGTGGCTGTCCAACCAGAACGCGCAGAGCTGCCGCGACGCGCTGATGGACAACCTCGGGCTGCCGCGCGAGCAGGTCCGGGTGATCACGCCCGACGTCGGCGGCGGGTTCGGCGCGAAGATCGGCGTCGAGCAGGAGGCCGCGCTGCTGGCGTTCCTGGCCAAGCGCGTCGGCAGGCCGGTCAAGTGGGTGGAGAGCCGCAGCGAGAACCTGGTCGCGATGACCCACGGCCGCGCGCAGCGGCAGGTGGTGACCATCGGCGGGCGCCGCGACGGGACGGTGCTGGCCTACCAGCTCGACATCGTGCAGGACGTCGGCGCCTACCCGCGGATGGGCGCTTTCCTGCCGCTGTTCACCCGGTTCATGGTCAGCGGCGTCTACGACATCCCGAAGGTGCAGTCGAGGGCGCGGGCGGTGGTCACCAACACCACGCCGATCGGCGCCTACCGCGGCGCGGGGCGGCCGGAGGCGACCGCGGCCGTCGAGCGCGCGATGGACCTGTTCGCCGCCGAGATCGGCGTCGACCCGGCCGAGGTGCGGCGGCGGAACCTGGTGCGGCCGGAGCAGTTCCCGTACAAGACGCCGGGCGGGATGACCTACGACACCGGCGAGTACGTCAAGGGTTTGGACGCGGTGCTGGAGGCCGCCGACTACCCGGCGCTGCGCGAGGAGCAGGCCAAGCGCCGGGCCGAGGGCGCCACCCGGCAGCTGGGCATCGGGCTGGCCAGCTACGTGGAGATCACCGCGCCGAACAACACCGAGGGCGAGACCGGGCACGTGGAGGTCCGCCCGGACGGCAGCGTCCTGGTGCTCACCGGCAGCTCTCCGCACGGGCAGGGCCACTGGACCTCCTACGCGATGCTGGTGTCCGACCAGCTGGGCATCGACCTGGACAAGATCGAGGTCGTGCACGGCGACACCGACCTGATCCCCGAAGGCGTGGGCACGATGGGCTCGCGATCGCTGCAGCTGGGCGGATCGGCGGTGCACCGCGCCGCGGTCGACGTCAAGGAGAAGGCCCGCAAGCTGGCCGCGGAGCTGATCGAGATCGACGAGGCCGACCTGGAGCTGGCGGAGGGCAAGTGGCAGGTGCGCGGCACGCCGAACGTCGCGCTGTCGTGGGCGGAACTGGCGGCGAAGGCCGAGGACGGGCTGGCCGCCGACGTCCGGTTCACCGAGGACCGGCCGACCTTCCCGTTCGGCTCGCACCTCGCGGTGGTCGAAGTGGACACCGAGACCGGCAAGGTGGACTACCTCCGGCACGTGACGGTCGACGACGCCGGGACGATCCTCAACCCGGTCCTCACCGAGGGCCAGCGCCACGGCGGCATCGCCCAGGGCGCCGCGCAGGCGCTGCTGGAGGAGATCACCTACGACGCCGACGGCAACCCGCTGAACGCCAGCCTCGCCGAGTACGCCTTCATCACCGCGGCCGAGCTGCCCAGCTTCGAGCTGCTCACGATGGAAACTCCCACGACGCTCAACCCGTTGGGCGTGAAGGGGATCGGCGAAGCGGGCACCATCGGTGCCACGCCCGCGGTGCAGAACGCGGTGGTGGACGCGGTGGCCCACCTCGGCGTCCGGCACATCGACATGCCGACCACACCTGAACGGGTGTGGCGGGCGATCAACGAGGCATAAAACCGCCTCCGAACTCGTTTTGCGAAGCGGTGCGGGTAGCGGAACCTCAGCGCCCGCCTGGACTCCGGATGCCCGGCCTGATGCATGACCGATGCACGGCGGCCGGGCCGTCCTCGCCAGGCGGACGCCGAGAACCCGCAGCGGCGGCGCCACAGGTGGGCCAGCCGCTTCAATGACCGAAGACCAGGATCCGTGACAGGTTCTTAGGAGTTCGTTTCGTGCAAGTTTCGATCAACGTCAACGGCGAGCAGCGCAGCCACGAGGTCGAGGACCGCACCCTGCTCGTCCAGTACCTGCGGGACGACTGCGGGCTGACCGGCACCAACATCGGGTGCGACACCACGTCCTGCGGGGCGTGCACGGTGCTGCTCGACGGCGAATCGGTGAAGTCGTGCACGGTGCTGGCCGCGCAGGCCGACGGCCACCAGGTGACCACCATCGAGGGCCTCGCCGACGGCGACGAGCTGCACCCGATGCAGCGGGCCTTCCAGCGAAAGCACGGCCTGCAGTGCGGGTTCTGCACCCCGGGCATGGTGATGGCCTCGGTGTCGCTGGTCGAGGAGAACCCGAACCCGACCGAGGCCGAGGTGCGCGCCGGGCTGGAGGGCAACCTCTGCCGCTGCACCGGATACCACAACATCGTCGAGGCCGTGCTGTCGGCGGCCGAGGAGAAGCAGGGGGCCGCGGAATGATCCCCGCCGCGTTCACCTACAAGAAGGCCGGTTCCGTCGAGGAGGCGCTGAGCCTGCTCGCCGAGCACGGCGACGACGCGAAGTTGCTGGCAGGCGGGCATTCGCTGCTGCCGCTGATGAAGCTGCGGCTGGCGGTGCCGGAGGTGCTGATCGACCTCGGCGGTCTGCGCGAGCTGTCCTACGTGCGCGAGGACGGTGACGAGATCCGCATCGGCGCGCTGACCCGGCACCACGACCTGGAGCACTCGGAGCTGCTGGCGCGGGAGGTTCCGCTGCTGGCGCACGCGGCGGGCACCATCGGCGACCCGCAGGTCCGCCACCGCGGCACCATCGGCGGTTCGCTGGTGCACGGCGACCCGGCATCGGACCTGCCCGCGGTGGCGCTCGCGCTGGACGCGGTGCTCGTCGCGCAGGGCCCGTCGGGCAGGCGGGAGATCCCGGCGACGGAGTTCTTCACCGACTTCTTCGAAACGGCGCTCGGCGAGGACGAGCTGCTGGTGGAGATCAGGGTGGCGAAGAACTTCGCGCAGGGCTGGGACTTCCAGAAGTTCACCAAGCGCGCGATCGACTGGGCGGTGGTCGGCGTGGCCGTCGCGGGCGACCGCGTGGCGCTGGTGAACATGGGCCCGGCGCCGATGCGGGCGCGCGGCGTCGAAGAGGCGCTGGCGAGCGGGGCGAGCCCGGCCGAGGCCGCGGAGCGAGCGGCGGAGGACACCTCCCCGCCGGACCAGGCGAGCGCGACGGCGGACTACCGCAAGCACCTGGCGAAGGTCCTGGTCCGCAGGGCCCTGGAAGCCGCCGCGGCCCGCAGGGCATGACGAACCGAGGGCACCCGCGACCTGGTCGCGGGTGCCCTCGTCCATCCCCCGAGCGAGCACCGCGCCTTTCCCCGCGATTCCAGTGGAGATCAGGCCCTCGACTTCGACCGGAACCGCGTCCACCGCGCTCGCAGACCCCCGGGAACCGGAGCGGCGGCGAAGTCCGCCCTCGCTGTCGCCGCCGCAGTGGTTGCGTTCGTGCTGGTGTCAGGCGGGGTTGCTCGTCACGTGGGTGACGAGCAGGGTCACGCCCGCCTCGCCGCCGCAGTCGACCAGCACGGGTCCGACCCCGTTGCCGACCGTCTCGCGGAGCTTCGCCCTGGCCTCGAACCGATCGGGGCCGGACTCGATGATCTCGACGTCCTCCAGGACCGGTCGCCCGTCGACACCGCTGACGACGGCCCGCAGCCCGGTACCGCCGCCGCAGTGCCCGGTGATCGTCACCTGCTGACCTCGTTCGGTCGTCGGGTTGGGCGTCACCTGCACAGTGGCACGGGCGCCCTCGGGCATCGAGGCACTGCTCTCCTGCGTGAAAGCCACGCACTCTCCTTCTCGTGATGAGTTCGGATCGCGCCGGCCGCCGCTCCGCGGCCGCCGACGTGATCCAGTCTTCGCGATCCGGGTACCACGGGCATCAGGGTTCTCCCGGGGTGCGCCCCTGATCAGCTCCGCGAACTCGGCTGAACCTCGTCGGCACCATTTCCGCAGGTGGGGACCCGTGAGTGCTTTGGGGTGCTATGGCCCCCGAAACCGCTCACGGGCCTTGACCTGCGGAAACCTGGCCCCTGATGGTGGCGGCGAGCTCTTCGGCGAGTTCCGGGGTCGCCGCCACGACTCCGGACCAGCGGCGGCGGAGGTCCGGGTCGATCTCCAGCGGCCGGCCGTGGACGTCGAGGACCGCGCCACCCGCTCCGGGCAGGACGACCATCGCCGCCACCAGGTCGACGATGCGGTGGGTGTCGGAGTCCGCATCGGCGAAGGCGTCCGTCGAGCCCTCCGCGACCAGCATCGCTTCCAAGCACGTCGTGGACAGGACCCGCACCCGCGCCGCCCGCTTCGCCACCCGCCACCACGCGTCCGCGCTGCGCTCGTGCGGGCGCAGCAGGCTGACCGCCGCGCCGTCGAGCGCTTTCCGCCCGCTGGTGCGCAACTCCGCGCTCTGCCCGGCCACCGCGTGCCAGCAGCGGCCGGTGTCCAGCCAGCTGGTCAGCGCCTCCACCGGCCGGCCGTCGACCACGATCGCGCCGGAGAACGCCGAGAGCGGCACTCCGGAAGCCGCGTTGGCCGTGCCGTCCACCGGATCGGCCACCAGGGTCACCGCGGAGCCGTTGTCGACGAAGCCGACCTCCTCGCTGAGCAGGTTGATCCGGTGCGCTTCGGCGACTTCGGCGATCGCCGCCTCCACCAGCAGGTCCAGCCGCATCGATGCGGTGCCGTCGGCTCCGGTCGACGACGTCTCGGCGAGCTGCTTCCGGTCGAAGCGGGCCCGTGCGTCGCGGAAGGCGGCCGACGCCGCCTTGGCCGCCGACGCGAGGACCGCGTGCGCCGCGGTGGGGATCTGCGGGTCCGGTACCGACCACCCGATCACGCCGCAGCTCCCGGCAGGACGGCGCGGACCTGCGGCCACCGGCCGCTGGGGCCGACGAGCGCCAGATCGGCGCGGAGGCCCGGTTCCAGGCGGCCGCGGTCGTCCAGGCCCGCGACCTCGGCCGGACCGGCGGTCACCAGGGCGATCGCGGCGGGCAGCCCGAGGTCGTCGACCAGCCGGAACACCGCGCCCAGCAGGCCCGACGGCAGGTAGTCCGAGGCCAGCGCGGTGACCAGGCCGCGGCAGACGAGCTCGCGGGCCGAGACGTTCCCGGCGTGCGAGTGTCCACGTAGGACGTTCGGGGCGCCCGCGACGACCGGCAGCCCGTGCTCGCGCGCCGCGACCGCCGCCGCCGTGGTGGTGGGGAACTCCGCCACCGCACCGCCCCTGGTGCACAGCGCGCCGATCTCCTCCGCCGACTCCGGATCGTGGCCGAGCAGCCGGATCTCGCCTGCCCTGGCGAGTTCACCGAGCCAGGCGAGGTTGTCCTCGCGCACGTCGAGCAGCTCACCGCGCTCGGCGATCATGTCGGTGACGTGCTGCTCGGCCTCCTCCGGCGTCAAGCCGTCGGCGCCGACGAGGTAGCGCTCCAGCTGCCGCCGGTCGACGTACTGGCCGATGCCGGGCGTGTGGTCCTCGTGCGACACCAGCGCACCGCGGTCCGCGACGGCCAGCTCCGCGGCCAGCGCTTTCGCACCTTCCGCCGACCGCACGTCCAGGCGGTACAGCACGCGGTGGTCCACCGGCCCCGCCCCCCTGGCGCGCACGGTCTCGCAGAGCTCCGCAGCGCCGCCGACCGTGCGCTCCGTCCCGCGCGAGGTCTTGTGCTGGAACGCCGCGCCGTGGAACACCGTCGTGACGGCCGCCGCGCGCAGCTTGCCCTCCAGCGACAGCAGCGCGAAATCCCAGGGCAGCACGGCGGAAGGCCGGGGCATGCGCTCCCGCTCCAGCGCGTCGCTGTGCACGTCGATCAGCCCGGGGATGCACAGCGATCCGCCGCCGTCGACGTCGCACGGCGCACCGGCCGGGTGATCCTCCACCGCCTCGATCCGCCCATCGCGCACCACGATCCGGCTGTCATCGGTGACCCGGTCCGGCAGCACCGCGCGCACGTGCCCGAGCACGTAGTCCTGCGGCGTGGCGGCCAACGACCAGCTCTTGAACTCAATTGCGCTGCTCATGCTCCCAGTCCCGCCTCTCCGCGATTCACAGCGGTGGTTGCGTCCAGCCCGGTCTCGCGTTTCGCGGTTCCTTGCGGCTGGGTTGCGTCACGGCCCCCTGGGGTCCCGTTGAACGGAACTGGGGTTGACACCGCACCTCTCACGCCGCCAGCACCTCCTCGGCCGTGCCGGAGCGGACGATGCGGCCGTCGGCCATCTCCACCACGCGGGTTGCCAGGCGACGGATCGCGTCGAGGTCGTGGAACACCGCCAGCACCGCCACGCCCCGGTCGGTCAGGGAGGCGATCAGCTCCAGCGCTCGCTCGCGGTTTGCCGGGTCCAGCGCCGAGACCGGCTCGTCCAGCAGCAACAGCCGGGGCGGCCGGACGGTGCCCGCGGCGAGGTTGACCCGCTGCCGCTCGCCGCCCGACAGGACCCCGCAGTCCACGTCCCACAGCGCCTCGTCCAAGGCCAGGCGGCGCAGCGACTCCGCGGCGGCGTCGCGCGCCTCGGCCCGGTCCAGGCCGCGGCGGCGGGCCGCTGCCGCGACGACCTCCAGCGGCCCGGTGCGCGGCGGGGCGGAGAGGAACTGCGAGACGTAGCCGAGCTGCCTGCCGCGCAGGCGGGCGAGGGTTCGGTCGGGCAGGCCGACGAGGTCCACCGGCCCGTCGTCGGTGTGCAGCACCACCGAACCGGCGTCGGGCAGGTAGCTGCGCTGGGTGCAGCGCAGCAGGCTGGACTTGCCCGCGCCGCTCGGCCCGGCGATGGCCACGTGCTCGCCGGCGTGCACGTCGAGGTCCACGCCGCGCAGCGAGACCGCGGTGCGGCCGTCGATGGTGTGCAGCGTGAAGGTCTTGCGCAGACCGCGCACGGTCAACACTGGTTCCACTGTGGGCTCACCTCCGGGCGGCCGCGACGAGCCGCTGGGTGTAGGGGTGGTGCGGGTCGGCGAAGAGCTGGTCGGTGAGGCCGCGCTCGACGACCCGGCCGAGCTGCATCACCAGGCTGCGGTCGGTCAGCGCCTCGATCACCGCGAAGTCGTGGCTGACCACCACCGCCGCGATGTCCCGCTCGCTGAGCAGCCCGCGCAGCAGGTCGAGCACCCCGGCGGCCACCGAGGCGTCCAGCCCGGTGGTGGGCTCGTCGAGCAGCAGCACCGGCGGTTCGGTGGCCAGCGCTTTGGCGATCTGCACGCGCTGCCGCATGCCGCCGGAGAAGGTGACCACCGGGTCGTCCATCCGGGACAGCGGCACCTCCACCCGGTCCAGCAGCTCCGCGGCCCGCTTGCGGATCGCGCGGTAGCCGCGCCAGCCCGCGGCGGTCAGCCGCTCGGCGACGTTGCCGCCCGCGGTGACGCGCAGGTCGAGCCCGGCGGCGGGGTCCTGGTAGACCACCGCCATGGTGTCCACCCGCAGCTTCCGGCGCTGCGCGGAGTCCAGGCCCAGCAGGTCCGTCCCGCCTCCGTCGACGCCGGCGAGGTAGACGCTGCCGCTGGTCGCGGGCTCGTCGCCGATGACGCAGCGCAGCGCGGTCGACTTGCCCGATCCGGACTCGCCGATGATGCCGAGCGCCTCGCCGGGCGCGACGTCGAAGGAGACGTCCCAGGCCGCGACCACGGCACCGGTGCTCGGGCTGGTCGCGGTGCCGTGCTCCGGCCCGGTCCCGGGCACGGCGTCCGCGCCTCCCGGGCCGTAGACGCGGCCGATGCCCTCCACCCGGAGCGTCCACTCAGGACCGTCGACCGGGCGGGGCGCTTCGACGACCTCCACCGGGCGCCGGTCCACCGCGGGCAGCAGCTCGGCGGGCAGCCGGTGCCCGGCCACGTCGGCGTCACCGGCCTCGACGCGGGAGCACCAGTCGGAGTCGCTGCACACGTACTCGCCCGCACCGCCCTCGACCAGGAAGCTGGTGGTGGAGCCGCAGTACTTGCAGCTCGCGCCCGGCACCTGCTCGACCTCGAACGGGATGTCGTCGAAGGTCAGCGGCACCACGTCGGTGTGCGGCGGGATCGCGTAGATCCGCTTCTCCCGGCCCGCGCCGTAGAGGTTGAGGTGCTCGCACTGGTGCAGCTTGGGCACGTCCCAGCGCGGCACCGGGCTGGTGGCCAGCACGTACCTGCCGTCGACCAGCACCGGGTAGCCGGTCGACTTGGTGATCACGCCGTTGCGGACCATGTCCTCGTACAGGCTGACCCACATCGCCGAGTAGTCGTTCTCGGCGTGCATCCGGGCGCACTCCACGACGGACTTCTGCACGCCGCGCAGCGGTTCCGGCACCGGCACCTGGTAGACCAGCACGTGCCGGCGGGTCAGCTTCTCCTCCGGAATCCGGTGCCTGGTCTGGATGACCGTGGCCTCCCGGGTGTCGGTGCTGGCCGCGCAGCCGGTGGTCGCGGAGATCATCCGGCGCAGGTTGACGGCGTTGACGCCGCCGTCGTCGCCCTGGTCGATCACCTTCACCACGTCCGGCTCGCCGATGACGGCCAGCGTCACCTGCAGCCCGCCGGAGCCCCAGCCGCGCGCCACCGGCATCTCCCGGGAGCCGAACGGCACCTGGTAGCCGGGCACGCACACCGCCACCAGCGCGGCCCGGCGGATCTCGCGCTTGGCGCCTTCGTCGAGGATCCCGGCGGCGTTGTCGTCGTCCACCAGCAGATCCCGCACCGCCGTGCTCATCGGCACTCCTCCCCGAACGGCTCCGGCACGCGCGGCCCGGTCGAGCCCCGCGCCTCCCGCCGGGCCAGCTTGCGGTCCACCATGGACCGGAACGTCACGTAGTGCGGCAGCTTCAGGTGCTCCAGGAAGCCGCCCGAATCGAGCCCGTCGGTGGTGAGCAGCAGCAGCTGCTCCAGCGGGCTGTCCTCCTCGGCGCGGCGCCAGGCGATGTCCAGGTTGGCCATCGCGATCGCCTTGCGCTCGTTGTGCCCGAAGCAGAGCCCGTAGCCGACGTCGAAGCGGGTGCGGTCCTCCTCCGCCCCGTCGAGGTCCTCGATGCCCTCCGCCTCGGTCACCCGGATCTCGCCGATCTGCACGGGTTCTCCGGTGTGCGGGTGCACGACCCGCAGCGGCACGCGGCCGTGCCGGGTGTCGCCGAGGGTGATCTCGTGGACGTCACCGTCCGGCCCGAGGATCGACCGGTACCAGAGCCCGACCAGCGCACCGGTCTCGGCGCGGGCCATGCTCGACAGCACCGCCGAGCGCGGCGCCGGCGGGCGGGCGGCGCGGCGGGTGATGTCGAAGGGTTCCGGGTCTTCGGCCGGTTCACCGTGCTCGACGACCAGGTCGAGATCGCGCAGCAGCTGGTAGAAGCGGCGCGGGTGCCGCTGCTCCGGTGTGCGCTCGGGCTGGCGATTTCGCGCGGGATCGTCGTCCTCGGTACGGGTCTCGGCCCGATCTCGCGCGAGATCGCCCTCCCGCTCCAGCAGGCGGCCGGTGTAGTCGGTGGTGCGGCCGAGCAGCTGCGGGCCGTCCGGCGTGCGGTTGGCCGGGACGATGCGGCGCAGCACCACCATCTCGTCGGGATCGACGGGCTCGGTGACCGCCAGGCGCGGCAGCGTCGAGCGGTGCGCGCGCACCAGGTGCGCCGCCTCCAGCACGTCGCCCTCGGCCTGGCGGAACGCGTCCGCGGCGGTCGGCGAGTGGTAGAGCCCCGCCTCGCCCATGATCCGGTCGACGGCCAGCCGGAAGCGCAGCACGATCTGCTCGGTGCCGGCCCACTCGGCGGGCGCGTGGTCGCGCGAGCGGCGCACCAGCCGTTCGGCGGCGAGGATGGCCTCCATCCCGCCGCGGACTCCGGAATACCCCATCAGGCACCTTCCTCGACTCGGGTGGATCGCGGCAGCCCGACGACTTCGCCGTCCGGCGCCACCAGCAGCAGGTCGAACCCGGCGGGGAAGTCGATCAGCTCCCGCCGCCGCTCGGCGAAGTCCGCGGGCAGCCCGGACACCCGCAGCTCGCGGTGCCCCGGCACGCCCGGGCCGGACAGCCGCAGCGCCGGCCCGTCGCCGAAGCCCCGCACCGCGAGCGCGACCAGCGCGGCCTCCTCCGGGGCCCCGGCGCTGCCGACCGGGAACCCGGCCAGGTCTTCGACCGGTTCGAGCAGCGCGGCGAGCCGAGCACCGGTGCGCTCGACGATCGGCGCGGAGGTCTGCGTGCGCACGACATCGGCCCAACCGTCGACGTGCACCGGGGTCTCCAGATCGGCCAGCGCCAGCACCGGCAACAACGCGGCCGGGACTCGAGTCGATGCAATTTCAATTGAAATCGGACGTCTGATTTCAATTGAAATTGCGGGAAGGCGGAGCACCTCGCCCGGGCGGGAGAGGGCGTCCAGCACCGTGCGGAACACCTGTTGCGCCTGCCGCGGCGCCAGGGACGCGGTCATCACAGTTCCTCGAATTCGACGATCGTCGGGGCCAGCTCGGCCCACTCGGCGTGTTCGGCGGCGCGCTGCCGCTCGCGGACCCGCGCGCACAGCTCGTCGACCTCGTCCCCGGCGCGCCCGGCCTCCACCGCGGCGTCGAGGATCGCCGCGGCCAGCGCGGCGGCCCGGTCGTCGCCGAGGCGCATCGACCAGCCGCGCGAGCCGTCCAGCTCCACCTCGGCGCGGCAGGCGAGCACGTCGCCGAGCAGGAACCGGTCCCGCACGACGGGCTCCCGCACCTGCACCGACACGCACCCGACCTCCGGCGCCACCAGCACCGTCGGCGCGGAGCCGGTGGCGAGGCAGGCATCGGCCAGCTCGATCAGCTCGTCCGGTTCGGCCACCGCGAGCAGCGCGGCCCGCTGTTCCCTGTTCACTCGTCCTCCGGTTGGTACGGCCCGTCCATCTCGACGACGATCCGGGCGGAATCTGGGCGTGACCACGAGCGGCTGCACAGCACCGGGCGGCCGCTGCCCGCGTCGCGGCTGACGCTCTCCACCAGCCACACCGGCCGGCCGGACTCGACCTCCAGCCCGGCCACCACCTCCGGTTCGGGCAGCGCGTAGCTGACCCGGCACCAGGACCGGACCGGCTGCACGCGGCTCATCTGGCGCAGGATCGCGTCGACCGACTCGACCGCGTGCACGGCGATGTCGACGTCGGCCAGCACGTCGGCCGGGATCCACTCGTTGGACCAGCCGTGCAGCAGGTCGTCGACGTAGTACTGGCGGACCAGCAGGCTCGCCGCGCTGCCGACCGGCCGCTCCAGCCGCTCGGCCTCCTCGGCCGGCAGCGGCGCGCGTTGCACGTCGCGCACCACCGAGCGCGGCTCGGCCCCGGCCTCGCGCACCGTCTGGTGCCACGACGGCGCGCGGCGCTGGGAGATCACGTAGTCGATTCGCTTGTTCACGAACGTCCCGGACCCGCGCACCCGGCGGACCAGCAACCGCTGCTCCAGCTCCTGCACCGCCGCCCGGGCCGCCGCCCGGCCGACCTCGAACCGCGCGGCGATCTCGTGCTCACCGGCGATCCGGGTGCCCGCGGGCAGGCCCGCGAGTTCGGCGGCGAGCACATCGGCCATTTCCACGTACCGGCTCCTGACCACGACCGGAAGCCTGCGCGCCGAGCTTGTCCGGACAACTTCCCCCGCCCCAACGCCGAGGACCGCCCAGGTGAACACCCCGCCCACTTGTCGCAAACCCCGGCGAACAGCTCCGTTTTCCCTGGCCAAAGCCCGTGAGTGGTTTGGGGCGCTATAGCACCCCAAAGCACTCACGGGACCTGACCAGGGAGAACAGAGCGCATAGCAGTGGGGGCCGCGGTTCCCGTCGGAAACCGCGGCCCCCCACCGGAACCGGGTCAGCTCTCGGTGCACTGCTTGGCGCGGGTGACCTCGCAAACCCGGCGAACGCTGTCGAAGGTCGCGTCGTCGGCCGGGGCGAAGCCCCAGTAACCGCCGATCTCGCACTCGTCGGTGCAGAACCCGTTGGCCTTCAGGTAGTCCGCGTTGGCCTTGGTGCGGAAGGCCTGGACCACCTTCTCCTTCAGCGCCGGGTCGAGGTCGTCGGACATCGCCGCCGGCGACCCGGGGATCACCTCCGAGCGCCACACCACCCGCAGCGCGCCCGGCTGGAGGTTGCCCTTCTCCGGCAGCAGCTTGTCCACCATGGTGTCGTAGGCGAAGCCCGCATCGCACTGCCCGCTCTGCACCGCCAGCGCGGAGGCGTCGTGCCCACCGGCCATCACCGGCCGCACGTCGCGCTCCACGTCGATCCCGGCGGTCTGCAGCGCGGCCTTCGGGTAGAGGTAGCCGGAGGTCGAGTTCGGGTCGACGAAGCACACCTGCTCGCCGCGGAACTCCTCGATGCGCTGGATCGGCGAGTCGGCCCGCACGAGCCCGTAGGCGCGGTAGCCGGGCACGCCGCCCGGCGTCTCGACCTGCGCACCGACCGGCGTGACCCGCACCCCGCTGTTGCGCGCCACCACGTAGGACAGCGGCCCGTACATGGCGATGTCGATCTTCCCGGTGCGCTGGCCCTCGATGACGGCCGCGTAGTCGGTGGCCTTCTCCACCCGGATCTTCTTGCCGGTCTCCGCCGCCAGCAGGTCCACCAGCGGCTTGAACTCCTGCTCCAGGCTGGTGGACTCCTCCGACGGGATCGAGGCGAACACCAGCTCGTCCGGGTTGCGCGCGCCGGCGTCGCTCGCCGCGCTCGGGCCGCAGGCGGCGAGCCCCAGCGGCAGCGCCGCGCAGGCGAGGACGGCGAGCAGCCGCCGGGAAACGTTGAGCATTGCTGGTCCTCCGATCGCGAAGTTGCGCCGAAAGAGTGCGCAAGGCAGGTGGAGGAGCCGTCGGCTGCGGGTTACGCGCAACGGAACGCTGCGGGACGCTCTGCCGCATCTGACCCCACAACTCGGGTAGGTTGCGGGTCCGTGATCGAGATCGATTCCGCCTTCGTCACCGAACCGCGCGCCACCTACGCCCGCCTCCGCGAACAGGGCCCGGTGCACCGGGCCACCGCCCCGGACGGCACGTCGGTCTGGCTGGTCACCCGCTACGCCGACGTCCGAGCGGCGCTGGCCGATCCGCGGTTGTCGCTGGACAAGGCGAACTCGAACGGCGGCTACCGGGGCTTCTCGCTGCCGCCCGCGCTCGACGCGAACCTGCTGAACATGGACGCCCCGGAGCACACCAGGCTGCGCCGGATCATCGGCAAGGCCTTCGCCCCGCGCCGGATCGAACCGCTGCGCCCCCGCGTCCAGCAGCTCGCCGACGCCCTGCTCGACGAGCTGGCCGGGCAGCGGGAGGCGGATCTGATGCCGGCCTACTGCGGCCCGCTGCCGATCGCGGTGATCTGCGAGCTGCTCGGCGTCGGCGAGGCCGACCGGCCGGACTTCCGCGCCTGGACCGACGGCATGCTCGCCCCGGAAACCCCTGAACAAGCCCGCAACTCCCTCGCCGCGCTGCACGCCTACCTGCTCGACCTGATCGCGGCGAAGCGCGCCGAACCCGGCCCGGACTTCCTGAGCGCGCTGGTCGGACTGCGCGACGAGGAGGACCGGCTCACCGAGGACGAACTCACCTCGGCGGCGTTCCTGGTGCTGTTCGCCGGCTACGAGAACACGGTGAACCTGCTGGGCAACGGCCTGATCGCGCTGCTGACCGACCCGGCGGCGCTGACCGCGGCCCGCCGGGGCATCTCACCGGCCACTGTGGACGAACTGCTCCGCTACGACCCGCCGCCCCAGCTGGCGATCCGCCGGTTCCCGCGGCAGGACGTGGAGATCGGCGGCGTGACCGTCCCGGCGGGCGAAACCGTTTTGCTGTCGTTGATCTCCGCGCACCACGACCCCGCCCGCTACCCGGACCCGGAGCGCCTCGACCTCGACCGCGCGGACAACCCGCACCTGGCCTTCGGCCACGGGCCGCACTACTGCCTGGGCGCCGCCCTGGCCCGGATGGAAGCCGTGATCGCCCTGAACGCGCTGCTCACCCGCTTCCCGGACCTGGCACTGGCAGTGCCGGAACAAGACCTCCAGTGGCGGAACTCCTTCCGCAACCGAGGACTCCGCACCCTCCCGGTCACCCTGACCTGACCGGTTCCAGCACGAGATTTCAATTGAAATCAGGCCGTCGATTTCAATGGAACTTGCGCGCGCCGTCGGCGTGTCAGGCACCCGACACGCCGACGGTGCGTCGGGATCCACGCAATTTCAATTGAAATCACACGTGTGATTTCAATTGAAATTGCGGCGTACCGTGGGGGAGGTGATGCGAGCGTCGCGCCGGATCCGGGTCGGCACCTCCGGCTGGGTCTACGGGCCGTGGCACGGCCCGTTCTACCCGCGCGACCTGCGCCGCGGCGGCGAGCTCGAATACCTGTCCCAACACCTCGGGTCCACCGAGATCAACGCGTCCTTCTACTCCCTGCAACGACCAGAGCACTACCGCCGCTGGGCCGAGCAGACGCCGGAGGACTTCCTGTTCGCGGTCAAGGGAAGCCGCTTCATCACCCACATGAAGAAGCTCCGCGACGCGGAGATCCCGCTGGCCAACTTCTTCGCCAGCGGGGTGCTGGCCCTCGGCCGCAAGCTCGGCCCGCTGCTCTGGCAGCTCCCACCGTCGCTGCCGTTCGACGCCGACCGCCTCACGACGTTCTTCCGCCTCCTCCCGCGCAGCACGGGCGCGGCCGCCGAACTGGCCGCCCACCACGACGAACGCCTGGCCGGACGAGCCCTCACCGAAACCGACACCGACCAGCCGATGCGCCACGCCCTCGAAGTCCGCCACCCCAGCTTCGCCGATCCCGAACCGGTGGAGCTCCTCCGCGAGCACGACATCGGCCTGGTGGTGGCCGACGCGGCGGGCGACTGGCCACACCTGGAAGACATCACCAGCGACTTCGTCTACCTCCGCTTCCACGGCGCGGAAGAGCTCTACGCGAGCGGCTACACCTCGGAGGACCTGGACCGCTGGGCGGAGCTGATCAAGGCCTGGCACGCGGGGAAGTCCCCGAGGACGTCCCGCACGGTGGCCCCACCGGCCCCGGAGTCGCGCGGCCGGGACGTCTACGCCTACTTCGACAACGACGTGAAGGCCCACGCCCCGGCGGACGCCCTATCCCTCGCCGAGCGCTGCACCTGACGAGGTGCCGGGCAGTTCCTGCCGGTCGCCGAAGCGGTCGCGCACCAGCTGCGCCAGCTCCCGGTGACCGTGGGCCGCCAGCACCTCCGCCAACCGCTGGCTGAGCGCCGCCCGCTCGTCATCGCCGGCCAGGCGCTCGATGGCGGCGAAGACGTGCTGCTCGGCGCCGACTTCGAACTCCTCCGCCACGAACGAGTGCACCGGGTGGATCCAGTTCGGCGCATCGCCGTCCGGCTCCGGGACCCGCCGGTCGTGCGCGGCGGCGGTCAGCTTGCGCAGGTTGCTGATCTGGCGCACGGCTTCGTCGAGATCGCTGTCCTCGCGCCGCGCGAGCCACCAGACCAGCGCACTGCCCGGCGACTGCAGCACCTCATCGGCGAAGTACGCGCGCTTCTTGCGCTCGTGAGCGCGCTTGCGCTCCCAGAGCTCTTCGTCCTTGCGGGCGGCGGCCAACTGGCGCAACCGCTCGGCGTCGGCGTCCGGCAGCGCCAGCCGGACATCGCTCGCCCAGGCCACCACGTGCCCGGACTTGTCCGAGCGAGGTGTGCCGAGCAAGGCGTTGAGCCGGTGCTGCGCCAGCTCGCCGTCCTCCGGCGAGGTCTCCGCGACCACCTCACCCGCCTGCTCCAGCACCAGTTCCACCGCCAGTCCACCCGGATTCGCGTGCGGCAACCCCGGAGCATCGGGCTTGACGTACCAGAAGATCGTGCCGGAGAAGGAGAACCGGTACTCCGGATGTGCGCTGCGCAGCGGCGTCCCGGACACCGGGCGCTCGGTCGGCTTCGGCGCCGCGGGCGGCTCGACGTGCGGCTCCACCGGCGGCGCGAGCTTGCGCCCCACGCGCCCCAGCAGCCACCAGCTGACGGCCCACGGCCCGGCGATCGTCAGGACCACCAGCGTCACCCACAACCACGCGGGCCACCCGTAGCGCAGCCCGAGCAGGACCCAGATCAGCGCCCCGATCACCGACACGACCTTGACGGCAGTGCGTTGATCCTGATTCATCGCGCCTTCCTCCACACACCGGTCAGATGCCACCCAACTGACTACCGGGTGATGAGCCCGCTGCGAACGATCCAGCCGGTTTTGCCCTCGAACAGAGCACTAGAACGACAAGAACACCGCGGTGGCGTCGTCGTGGTGCTTCTCGCGCGGCGGTTTCGGTGCCGCTGCTTCGGCTTTGCGGACCTGGGCGATGAGTTCGGCCGGACCTGCCTTCTCCAGCAGGTCCAGGAGGTCCGGCCAGGTCCCGAGGGCGTACATGTCCGCGTAGCGGGAGGCGCCGTCGCTGAGCAGGGCCGCTCGGCCGACGTCGCGCAGGGTGCCCTGGAGCGCTTCGTAGGCCGCTTCCGGTTTCGTGCTCGCCACCCAGAAGCCGCCGGGCTGGTTGCGCAGGTCGCGCACCGCTTGCTGCGTGTAGCTCGGGAGGCGCTCCACGCGGTCGTCGACGATCGCGCCGTGGTCGAAGACGATCGGGCTGTCCGCGAGCACCAGGTACTCGATCTCCTCGCCCGCCCGCAGGATCGACACCGTCGACGACGGGCTGGACGGGTTGCGCAGGTCGCAGGTGTCCGCGTGCGCCGCGCAGGTCGACTCGACGGCCTCCGCCAGCAGATCCGCCAGCGGGCGGTCCGAGACCGCGAGCCGCCGGGCGAGCTCGGCACCGAGGCGGTGCACCAGCCACGGCACGTCGTGCTCGCACCCGCTGTCCACATCGGACGGGGCGGTCGCGCCGTCGAGGACGAAGGCCCAGTCCGGGCCGACGGCGTGGTAGTCCTCGTTCACCCGGCCCGGTGTGGCCAGCGTCGCGCAGGTCGCCTGCACGCTCAGCTGCCCGGCAGCTGGTGCAGCGCCGTCACCAGCGGCGCCAGCTCGGGCGTCTCGCAGGCCTCGGCGAGCGACTTCTCCAGGACCTCGTCGTGGGTCGGGCGCGCCTTCTCCAGCAGCTTGCGGCCGGAGTCGGTGAGCTCGGTGTAGATACCGCGGCGATCGTCCTTGCACAGCACGCGGGTGAGCAGTTCCCGGTCTTCCAGCCTGCTGACCAGCCGGGTCGTCGCGCTGCTGCTCAACGCGGTGGCGCGGGCCAGCTGCTGCATCCGCATGTGCCACCCGTCCTGACGGCTGAGCGCGTCGAGCACGGTGTACTCGACGACCGACAGGCCGCACTCGGCCTGCAGCGCCTTCTCCAGCGCCGTCTCAAGCCTGCCGTGCAGGGCCGCGAGCGTGCGCCAACCGCGCGCCCGGATCTCCACGGCGTCGTCAGCGATCCCCATCCCGCACCTCCCGACCGGCATTCTACCAGCTCACGCAGCTATGGCGCGCGCGCAAACAATCGCGCGGCCGTCAGCCCGTCGGATCCCACAACCCGCCGGCAGCGCCGCGCGCGAGGTGCTCGGCGTAGACGCCGACCTTCCACGCGATGAGGGAACGGCACTCCTCCAAGGCCGCCATCTGCGCGTCGACGCGCTGCCGGTGGGCGTCGAGCAGCCGCAGGCGTTCCGCCTCGTTGCCCGGCCCGCGCCGCACCAGCTCGGCGAACCGCTTGAGGTCGGCCAGCGGCATCCCGGACTCCCGGAGCTTGACGCAGATCAGCAGCCAGTCGACGTCGGCACCGGTGTAGCGCCGCCGCCCGCCCGCGGTGCGCTCGACGGGCCCGACCAGCAGCTCTTCCCGCTCGTAGAAGCGCAACGCGTGCACGCTGAGTCCGGTCCGCTCGGCCACGTCACCGATGCTCAACCGCTCCTCGACAGCCATGTCCGCCAGCCTAGGGCTTGATCTAGAGTGCGCTCTAGCTCGTAGCGTCAGCGACATGACCACCACCGATCAGCGACCGCTCGGCTCGCCCTTCTCCGCCTCCAGCACCGCCGAGGAGGTCATGGCCGGTCTCGACCTCCGCGGCGCGACCGCCGTGGTGACCGGCGGCTACTCCGGCCTCGGCCTGGAGACGACCCGGAACCTGGCGGCCGCCGGAGCCCGGGTCGTCGTCCCGGCCCGCCGCCCCGACACCGCCCGCGCCGCGCTCGCGGACATCGCGGGCTGCGAGGTCGTCCACTTGGACCTGACCGATCCCGCCAGCGTGCGCGCTGCGGCCGCGTGGATCCACGACTCCGTCGACCGGCTCGACCTCCTGATGGCCGTCGCAGGCGTCATGGCCACCCCGGAGCGCCACGTCGGGCCCGGCTGGGAGAGCCAGCTCGCCGCCAACCACCTCGGCCACTTCACCCTCACCTGCGAGCTCTACCCGCTGCTGGCCGACGGCGGCGCACGCGTCGTGGTCAACAGCTCCGCCGGGCACACCTTGACCGACATCCGGTGGCACGACCCGCACTTCCGCACCGGCTACGACAAGTGGCTGGCCTACGGCCAGGCCAAGACGGCCAACGCCCTGTTCGCCGTGCACCTGGACGCCCTCGGGCGCGACGACGGCGTCCGCGCGTTCGCCCTGCACCCGGGCAAGATCATCACCGGGCTCCAGCGCGAGATGGCCCGGCAGGAGCAGATCGACCGGGGCTGGGTGGACGAGCACGGCAACGTGATCGGCGCCGACTTCAAAACGCCTTCCCAAGGCGCGGCGACCGGCCTGTGGGCGGCCACGTCCCCGCTCCTCGACGACCGAGGCGGCCTCTACCTCGAAGACTGCGACATCGCGACCGTCTCCACACCCGACCAGCACATGGACGAGGGAGGAGTTCGCGAGTACGCCATCAACCCGGACTCGGCGGCCCGCCTCTGGGAACTCTCCCTCGCAACCACCGGAGCCACCCCGATCCCCCGCTGACCAGTCGTGCTCATCGAGATGGAGCCCACCGTCACAAATTCTCCTGCGCCGAATACGGAGCGCGTTGCCATTTCCATTGAACGGCAGGGCATCCGGCCGAATTTCCGCGCAGTTCCGCCGCAGCGGCAACGACATCGGCGTTCCGCCCTTCTCCGCGTCGTCCACCTGTTGGCCGAACACCCGGTGATGCGGAACCGCGCATCGGCTCGCTCCGATACCGTTCCGCCGGGATGAAAAGCCCGACTGCCGGTGCAGCGGCAGTCGACCACGGCGGGAGCGGGAAGATGCCGCAGCGAATATGGCTCGATGTGCCGTTCGCGGAGAAGGACGAGGCCAAAGCGCGCGGCGCGCGGTGGGATCCGACGGTGAAGCGCTGGTACGCGCCGCGCCCGGGCATCGCCGAACTCGAGCGCTGGGCAGCCCTGCCCGACGTGCCGGACCCGCTGCCCGGTGAGGACCGGGCGTTCGGGTCAGGGCTGTTCGTGGACCTGGTGCCCTCGTCGTGCTGGTTCACCAACGTCCGGTCGTGCGTGGCCGAGCGCGACTGGGAGCGGTTGCGGCGGATGATCACCGGCCGGGCCGGGCAGCGCTGCGAGATCTGCCTGCGCGGCGAGGATCGCGGCACCCGCCGCTGGCTGGAAGCGCACGAGCGCTGGGCCTACGACGACAGCACCCGCACCCAGGTGCTGCGCAGGCTGATCTGCGTGTGCACCGACTGCCACACGACCACCCACTTCGGGCTCGCCCAGGTCAGGGGGCTCGACGACCGAGCGCTGGCGCACCTGCGCGAGGTCACCGGGATGTCGGAGCTCGAAGCCGACGAGCACGTCGCGGCTGCCTTCGACCTGTGGCGCAGGCGCTCGGCGACGGAGTGGGAGCTCGACCTGAGCATCCTCACCGACGCCGGGATCACCATCACCCCGCCCCCGACCGCCGCGGAACGCGCCGCCGTCGCCGAGCACCGCGGTCACGAGCCCAGGCGGTAGAAGCCGGTGAGGTGCGGGGTGTACTTCACGTCCGGGCCCAGACCGGCGCGAACGCGGTCGTCCGGGTCTCCGAAGACCTCGAAGTCCTGGACGACGCAGTGCTCCATGACGCCCTGGATGTAGGGATCGGCGAGCTCCCAGTGCCGGAGGATCGCGTCGGAGTCGCGGTAGAGCTGGAAGCTCGTGCACTCCGAGCGCTCCTCGTCGATGAAGACCTCCACCACGAGCTGCGGGCCGTGCTCGGTGGCGAAGTCCACCGCCTCCCGGATCGCCGCCTTGAACTCCACCAGGTGGCCGTCGTTGATCCGCATGGTGTTCCGGAACAGGATCGGCGCCTTCGTCTCGGTCATGCGGAGATCCTGCGACCTCCACCATGCTGGAGGTCAAGGACCGCGGCGACCGCTCCGCCCTGGTTGACGACCGCAGCCGCGACGCCCAACCGGTCGCGTCCCGCGAGGTGTCGCATGCGCCGCAGACGCATAACCCACCCTCGCAACTCGCACCGCCGCGGTTTCTGAGGTTCCGCCACCCGCACTGCCACGCGAAACGAGCCTGGAACCCGTATTTCAGTGGTCGTCGTCGCGGAAGAACATCTCTTCCAGGTGATCGGCCGTTTCCGCGATGAAGTTCAGCGGGTCGGTGAACTCGTTGATGTCCAGGTTCAGCAGCGGGACCGAGTGGCGGAGCAGGACGTGCTCGCCCATGATCACCGCGCCGCAGACCACCGAGACCTGGCCCAGCTCCCACAGCAGCTTCTGCAGGTCCACGTCGGCCGCGCGGCCGATCACCGAGACGACCTGCACCCAGTCCTCGCGGCCGTCGAGCCGCTCCCGGTAGATGATGACGATCTGACTGCGGTCGTCCTCGTACTCGACGAGGACCCGGATCTCGTCGTCGCCGTCCTCGATGATCCGGTACTCGGTCTCGGTGTCCACGTCCTCGGCCACGGCGTACTCGGCCCGGACGAACGCCGCGAGATCTTCCCAGGTCGCCACGCAACCTCCCCAGTCGCAAAGCGCGCTCCCCGCGCGATTTCCGACCGCGATCGTGCCACGACCGCCCGCCACGCGGGCGCGTTTTCCGCCCAAGCGGTGACGAGCGGTGGATCAGACCCGGGCGAACAGGACGTACGCCTCCACACCGCCCTTGTCGTTGGCGGTCGCGGAGAAGTGCTCGACCCGCCAGCCGGCCGCTTCGATCGCCTCGATCCGCTCCGCCCACGGGTCGATCGCATCGTCCTTGGTGCTGCTGAGCGCGATCAACCGCGCGACGAACCTGGTCCGACCCGCAGCACGTGCTTCGGTCGCCAGCTCGGCGAGGTCGGCCGCGCTGTTCTTGAAGAGTCCCATGCCGGACATCCAACCAGGCCCGGCGGCCGACCCAATCTTGCCAATGACCATTGACACGATCGGCGATGTCATCGATCCTGGGAGCCGTTACTTCGGGTAACACCTACCCACCGGGTGGGGATCGCCTCCATCGTCACCCCGCAGGGAGCTCTCATGACCAGCAGCATCACCAAGGACGACGAGACCCCGCAGCACGAAGACCGGCACGACATGGCCGACCGGCTGCTGCGCTCGTCGGAGATCCTGTCCTACGACCCGGTCCAGGAAGTGGACTGGGAGACGCCGCTCGACACCGACTACCACGGCACCAGCCCCGAGTGGAGCACCCTGTACGGGACGGCGTACTGGGCGGAGATGACGCCGGAGCAGCAGCGGGAGCTGACCCGCCAGGAGGCCGCGTCGGTCGCCAGCACCGGCATCTGGTTCGAGATGATCCTGCAGCAGATGGTGCTGCGGGACTTCTACGCCAAGGACCCCACCGACCCGGCCTTCCAGTGGGCGCTGACCGAGATCGCCGACGAGTGCCGGCACTCGATCATGTTCGCCCGCGGGGCCGCGAAGCTGCGCGCGCCCGCCTACCGGCCGACCCGCCTGGTGGTGGAGCTGGGCCGCGTGTTCAAGACGCTCGCCTTCGGCGAGGCCGCCTACGCCGCGATCCTGGTCGCCGAGGAGGTCCTCGACGTCATGCAGCGCGACTGGATGCGCGACGAGCGGGTGGTGCCGTTCGTGCGGACGGTGAACAACATCCACGTCGTGGAGGAATCGCGGCACATGAAGTTCGCCCGCGAGGAGACCAAGGCGCGGCTGGAGGGCGCGAGCTGGCTGCGGCGGCAGATCAACGCCGTGGTGGTCGCCGGCGCCTCCTACTTCATCGTCACCAGCATGTGGAACAAGAAGGTGTACGAGAACGCGGGCCTGGACGGCAAGCGCGCCATCCGCGAGGCCAAGGCCAACGAGCACCACAAGTCCATGCTGCGCTCCAGCTGCGCCGGGCTGATGGAATTCCTCAACTCCGCCGGGCTCCTCACCAAGGCCTCGCACTGGTTCTACAAGCGCGCCAACCTGATCTGAGCGGTCGTCCCCCGAACTCGTCCGCACAGCGGTGCGGGCAGCTGAACTCAGGCGTCGCCCGGCATCCCGCGAACGGGTTGCCCCGCCGGGCGGCGCCTGAGACCCGCAGCGGTGCACGTCGAGCCGCGCGTGCGGTTCCCGCAGCCGGAAAGGATCCCCGAACCCCATGCCGTACGCGATCACCCAGACCTGCTGCAACGACGCGACCTGCGTGAAGGTCTGCCCGGTCAACTGCATCCACCCGACGCCGGACGAGCCGGACTTCGGCACCACCGACATGCTCTACATCGACCCGGCCACCTGCATCGACTGCGGCGCGTGCGCCGATGCGTGCCCGGTCGACGCGATCTTCCCGGTGGAGCGCCTGACCAAGCAGCTGCGGCCCTACGCCGAGGTCAACGCCGCCTACTACGCCGACCAGACCCCGGTGCAGCAGGATCCGACGCCGAACTTCCACCGCTGGGGCCCGCCGGTGTTCCACCGCGACATCCCCAGCGACTTCGCGCCGCTGGACGTCGCGGTCGTGGGCACCGGGCCGGCCGGCATGTACGCGGTGGAAGACCTGCTGCTGCACACCAATTCCCGCGTCACGCTGATCGACCGGCTGCCGGTGGCCGGTGGCCTGGTGCGCTACGGCGTCGCCCCGGACCACCCGTCCACGAAGAAGATCGGCGAGGCCTTCAGCCGCTTCCACGCGCACCCGAGGCTGCGCCTGCGCCTGGGCGTCGAGGTCGGCAGGGACGTCACCGCCGACGAGCTCGCGGCCAAGCACGACGCCGTGATCTACGCCGTCGGCGCGTCATCGGCCCGTAGCCTCGGCATCCCCGGCGAGGACCTGCCCGGCAGCGTCGCGGCCACCGACGTGGTGGCCTGGTACAACGGCCACCCCGACGCCCGTGCGGTCGACCTCTCGGCGGAGCGGGTGGTCGTGGTGGGCAGCGGGAACGTGGCGCTCGACGTGGCCCGGATCCTCACCGCGGACCCGAACGCCCTGGCGCGCACCAGCATCTCGCCCGCCGCGCTGGCGCAGCTGCGCTCCAGCAAGGTCCGCGAAGTGGTCCTGCTGGCCCGCCGCGGCCCGGACGCGGCCGCCTACACCGCACCGGAACTGCTGGCGCTGACCCAGCAGGACGACGTCGACCTGGTCGTGGACGACCACGACCCGCAGATCGCGGAAGCGATCGAAGCAGCGGGCGCGAAAGCCGCGCTGCTCCGAGGAGTTCCGCGCGAGGCGGTCGACTGGTCCGCGCCGCCGCAGCACGGGAAGCGCCGCATCGTGCTCCGCTTCAACTCCGCGCCGCAGGAGGTCCTCGGCGACACGCAGGTTCGCGCGCTGCGGGTCACCGGGGACGTGGAGATCGCGGCGGGACGGGTGATCCGCGCGGTCGGCTACCGCGGCACCGAGCTCCCAGGCCTGCCCTTCGACGCCGGGACCGGGACCATCCCGCACGAGGGCGGCCGGGTCCGGCCGGGCACCTACGTCGTCGGCTGGATCAAGCGCGGGCCGTCGGGCGGCATCGGCGCCAACCGGACCTGCGCGCAGGAAACCGTCGGCAGCCTCCTGGAGGACGCGATCGCGGGCAGGCTGGCGAAGTGACCTGACGCGGAAAGCTCCGGGGGGTGCTTTCCGCGTCAGGTCACGGGAGTGCCGATGCGCAGGCGGTTGCCGTCGGGATCGCGGAGCTCGACCTCCCGCGCCCACGGCGCTTCCACCACCGGCACGGCGAACTCCGCGGCGATCGCGTCGACATCGCGAACGCGCAGGTAGATCAGGGTGTCCGGCCGGGCGTCGTCGCTGTGCTCGGACAGGAACAACCGCACCCGCCCGCGAGCGATCTCGACGAACGCCGGGAGGCCGGGCTCGAACCGGTGCTCCCACTCCTTGCCGAACCCGAGCCGCCGGTACCAGTCCACGGCCGCCGCCGCGTCCGCGACGTGCAGGATCGGGATGACTTCCTCGTCCACTCCTCACACCCCCGTTCCCGGCCAGGTGACCAGGCCCTGGCCGTTGATCCGCACATCGGCCCGGCGAGCCGTGCCCTCGGCCTGGTAGACCGCCCGCTCAGCGCGCATCCAGGCGCGCAGGTGCTCTCTCGCGCCTTCACCGTCACGCGCCACGGTGCGCGTCAGGCACTCCGCCGGCCCGGCCTCCACCCACACCAGCAGCGTGCTGAGGCCGTCGAACCGCCGCGCGCCCGCCCCACAGCCCTCGACGATCAGGTGCTCGGCCTGCGGAACGTCGTGCCAGTCGGCGTATTCGCCCGCGTACCAGTCATATCGCTGGTAGCGGCCGTCCCGCCCGGCGGCCATCGGTTCGAGCACCTGCCGCCCGAGCCGGTCCACCCCGGCGAGCATGCCGTTCCACCCGTCGTAGAGGTCGTCCATGTGCACGACCTGCGCGGACAACGCCTCGGCGAGCTGGTCGGCGAGCGTCGTCTTGCCGGATCCCGCGGGCCCGTCGATGATCACCAGCCGCGTGCTCCCGAGCCGCGGCGCCGCCTGCGCCCGCCGCACGAGCCCTTCGAGCACAACAGGACCAACGCTCACCGAACCTCCCGACGGAACACCGCCGCCATTCTCCCCGAAGCGCGGGACGGAGCTTCCAGCCCCACTGCTCGACGCCTCGGCCGACGACGTGCGCACCACGGTGGTGCGCAGGCGGCACTGCTGAACATCGTCGCGCTCGAACACTCGATCCGGGACGAAACCCCGCTCGCGGACACGGCGCGCGCCGCTGCCGCCGCGTCGGGAATCCGGCTCGTCGACGAGCCGCTGGACACCTTCCAGCGCATCATCCAGACGAACCTCGTCGGTGTCCACATCGGAATCCGGGCCGTCGTGCCCGCGATGCGGCGCGCCGGTGGTGGCTCGATCGTCACCTACCTGCTCAGCGACAGCGCGAGCTGCACGACGGGCGTGGAGCTCGCCGTCGACGGCGGCTGGACGGCCGGTCCGCCCGTGCCCGGCCGCTGAGCCTCACGACGAATCGCCGGAGCCGTCCGCTCGGTGGAAAGGCCGGGGCTCGGCGGGATGTCGATCTCTGCGAAGATCGACACGCGTAGACCGAGGGGAGCACGGCATGGGCGACGGGCGCAGCAGTCTCGACCTGCAGACCGATCGAGCGCACGGCGCGCGGATCTACGACTACATCCTCGGCGGCAAGGACAACTACTCCGCCGACCGCGCCGCCGCGGAAGCCACCCTGCAGGTCTGGCCCGCCCTCCCGGTGCACATGCGCGCCAACCGCGAGTTCATGCACCGCGCCGGCCGCTACCTGGCCACCGAGTGCGGCATCGACCAGTTCCTGGACATCGGCACCGGCATCCCCACCTCCCCGAACCTGCACGAGGTCGTGCAGGAGGTGCGCCCGGACGCGCGCATCGTCTACACCGACAACGACCCGATCGTTCTGGTGCACGCCCGCGCGCTGATGTCCAGCACCGAGCAGGGCCGCACCGCCTACGTCGACGCCGACCTGCGCGATCCGGACACCGTCCTGAACTCCCCGGAGTTCCGCGAAACCCTCGACCCGAACCGCCCGATCGCCCTGCTGCTGATCGCGATAGTGCACTTCATCGAGGACGACGAGGAAGCCCTGGCGGCCACCCGCCGGATCATCGACGTCCTGCCCGCGGGCAGCTACGTGGCGGCCACCATCGCCACCGCCGACTTCGCCCCGGAAGCGCTGGCCGAGGTCCGCCGGACCTACCGCGAGCACGGCGAAACCCTCCGCTTCCGCACCAAGGCCCAGGCCGCCCGCTTCTTCGACGGCCTGGAGCTGACCGAGCCGGGAATCGTCCAGATGCACAAGTGGCGCCCCGACGAGCACACCGAGCAGGCCGACGACACCGACATCGCCATGTACGCAGCCGTCGCCCGCAAGCCCTGAGCGGCAGGGCCCGGCTCGCCGCTCACGAGCGGACTACGCGCTGCAGCGGGCGCCTTCGGGCGGCGTTCGGAGGTTGATCAGGTAGTCGGCGACGATGTCGTCGACGCACTCGCTCTGGCCCAGCAGCGCGATTCCGTGCTGGGAGCCGTTCACCGACAGCAGGCTGCCGCCCAGCACGCGGGCCAGGTTGACACCTCCCCGGTACGGGGTGGCCGGATCGCCGGTGATGGAGACCGTCAGGGTCGGCGGCACGTCGACCGGGCCGGTGATCCACGGCTCCGGCATGGTCGGCGGCTCCGGCCACGCCTCGCACTCGTGGTGCGATTCCGGCACCGGCCTGCCGGGGTCGGCGAACGGGACGGCGGCGCTGACCTGCCGGGCGAATTCGGCCTGCTCCGCGGGCGTGCGGCGCGGCGAGTCCATGCACCGGATCGCGTAGACCGCGTCGCCGGAGTTGCTGTACCGGCCGTCGGGTCCGCGCCCGGCGGCGATGTCGCGCTGCGCCAGGAGGAGGTCACCGCGTCCGGCGGCCAGCTCGGCGAGCCCTTCGGTGGCCTTCGGCCACAGCCTCGGGGAGTACAGGGCGCTGGTCACCGCGGTCAGGGCGTCGGAGTAGTTCAGACCGCGACCGTCCGCGGTGGGTGCCGGTTTCTCCTGCAGGGGCCGCACGAGGGCTTGGAACGCTTCAGTCGCCCGGCCCGGGTCAGTGCCGAGCGGGCAATCGGCGCTGGTAGCGCAATTCGCGGCGAACCTGTCGAAGGCCTGCTGGATGCTGGTCATCTGCGCGAGGTGGAACTCGGTCGTGGTGAGATCGGGATCGATCGCGCCGTCGAGCGCCAGCGCGCGCACGTGCTGCGGGAACGTCTCGGCGTACCTCGCGCCGAGCTGCGTCCCGTAGCTCCACCCCAGGTAGGACAGCTTCTCGTCGCCCAGCACCGAGCGCAGCACGTCCATGTCGCGCACGACGTTCGCGGTGCCGAAGCTGGCCAGCGCCTGCGGACCACCCGAGCCGTCGGCGCAGCGCTGCGCCACCTCCCGGGCCGCCTGCGCGTCGGGAACGTCCGGCACGAGTTGGCCGGCGAAGTCCTCGCCGCGATCCTTCTCGGCGTCGGTGTAGCAGTTGGCCTGCGGGGTGGACGCACCCACGCCCCGGGGATCGAACCCGATCACGTCGAATCGCTCGCTCACCGGCCCCTCGGCCCACAGCTGCGCCAGCTGCGCGACGAAGCTCATCCCCGATCCACCCGGTCCGCCCGGGTTGACCAGCAACGATCCGATCTTCTCGCCCCGCGCGGGCAGCCGCAGCAAGGCGACCTGACTCCGCGGGCCGTCCGGCTCGGCGTAGTCCAGCGGCACCTGCACCCGCGCGCAGTCGAAGCGGGCGTCGGCGAAGAGCTTCCCGTCCACCGCCGTCGTCGCGTAGGGCGCGCACGGCTCGAACGCGATCCGCTGGCCGTAGAACTCCGCCAGGTCCGGTCTCGGCTCCGCTGAGGCGGTGCAGCCGGTGAGGGCGAGCGACGCCGCCCCCAGGGCGATGAGCGTCGCACGAACACGAAACACGTTGCCTCCTGGGAATGTTGCGGAAACTGCCGGAGACGCTAAGGAAACCACCTGGTGGCGCGGATCGCTCCGAAGACTCGACCCGCTCGACCGAAGTCGGAGCAGGGTCAGTCCTCCGGGTGGAGGTGCTCGTGCGCGGCCGGCAGTTCATTGACACCGGCCGCGTTTTGCCCCAACGGCGTACCGCTCCGTTCCGGATGGGCCACGATCGCCGCAGTTGCAACCACTTCTCGTCGCCGAAACACCGGATCAGCGCTTGAGAAGCACTCGAACGGACTCGGTGCTCGACATCAGTTCACGGTCCGCAGTGACGCTTTGAACATCGCCGAGGCAGCGGTACGAACACGACCCCGTGGACGGAATCATCGGACGAGACACCGTCGCGGATTCTGGGGGAAATGGTGGCGCAGCACGGAAAACATCCGGTCAATTGTGCGGACGCCGTTGGCGAAAAGTGCGAGTGCGGCCACTGCGCGGGCACGGAGCACGGTTGGGTCGGAAAGATCCGCGTGGCCAGAGGAGGAACACCAGAAGATCTGCGCAAGCTCCAGCAGGATGCCGACCAGCGCTGGCGGAAGGAGTGCGCCAAGCAGGCTGCGAAGAAGCGGAAGAAACCGAAAGCCACTCTGCCGCACAAACGGGCGGCCATCGACACAGCCTGCTCCGACCTCGTCAGAGAACTCCACCACGAAGAACAGCGTGCCGAGCGGTCGCGCATCTCCAAAGCGAGCTCGGACGGGAAGGCCGCCCCGCGAAGCAGCCCCGTACCCGACGCTCCCATAGTCTCCCGCTGCGCAAAGGCGCACAGCTCCGCAGAAGGCGCTGACATCCCCGAACCGGCACCAGCGGTTACCGATCACTCCCTTGCCGATCCTGCCTCGGAAGCTGAGCGGGTCGAAGCGCTTGGCGACATGCTCGTGCAGGCCCTCGGAGAGGTTGAGGAGAACCTCGGACAACTCGGCCTAGCGACGCGCCGCGCCATGGCGGACCACTTCTGGTGCGAATTGCTCGTGCAACTGGTGGTGGTGATCGAGGAATCCAACCGCGTGCTCGAATCGGTGCCCCGCATGGTGACCGATCAGATCGTTCGATCACGACAAGAGAACGGGTTCACCGAAGTTGAGCGGAAGGTGATCACCGCCTGCGCCGCGCAAGTCTGGAAACGACTCACAGACGCACTCGGGCTGACCGTGATCAGCGACGCCAGGGTGTTGTTGCCCGCGCTGCGCGCGCTGGCGGTCCTGATGTGCAAATCCCCACCACGACACCCGGCACTCGTCAAGCATTGCGTTGATCCGCTGAAGGCCTTCTTCGTCGAAGAGACGAAGAAACGCCTCAAGCACGTCTTCGAAGGACTCGTCCCGCAGATCACAGCTGAGGTCAACGGAACCAATCCGGCCGCGCAGGCTGCTGGAAGCAGCGGGCAACCCATCAGCAGTGCCGGGAACTGAGCCGGTACCGCTCCCACGCGGTTGTCGGCGCGTCCTGGATGGTTCTGGCGGCGAACATCTCACAGCAGGGTGACGGGATCGCCGAGCTGGGCCTCGCCCGGGGTGGCGATGGTCGCCAGGGCGTCAAGGCGGGTGTCGTGGGCCTCGGCGATCGCTCGCAGCACCAGAGGTGAGCGGGGCAGGTCCTGCTGGGCTTCGTTGGTCATCGCGCACCGCTCGCTGGAGCGCACGAACTCGACGCGCAGCGCTTCGCCGATCGCCGCTTTGCTCCCGAACCACTCGTCCTCGACGAAGGGCGGAGTGCCTGGCGGCGTGCGCACCAGCAGGTTCGGCCGGAAGCGGCGCTCGTCGACGGGAACGCCGGGGACCGCCGCACGAACCCAGTCGAGGGTGGCGGTGGTCAGGACGCTCAGCGGGAGCTGGTCGAAGTGCGAGACAGCGCCCTCGCGCGCCACTTCGACGTCATCGCGGTGCAGGTAGTCGCGGATGAAGGCGGTGGGGTCGGGTGCCGCGATGCCCTGCGGGTCCAGCAGTTCCGGCCGGTCGTTGACCTCGTCGTAGCGGGAGCGCAGCTCCAGCAGCCCGGGCATCCGGCGGAAGCGGCGGGTGCTCTTCCCGGAGCCGAACTTGCCGTCGGAATCGCGGACCGCGAACAGCCGGTCGCCCAGCAGTCCCCGCGCATCGACGTCCACCCGCGGCAGCGACTCACCACCGGTCGACTTGACCGGATACCGCCAGATCCGCTCGACAACTCCCACGACCACCGTCACCCGAAAAGCCTACCGAGCCGCCGTTTCCGCACGTTCGGGCTCGTAGACGGCGTGGGCCGCGGCCCGGCGCCGCTCGTGATCGCAGAGCACGTCGGTGCTGTCGAGGAACTGATCAACGCTGCCCACCAGCGGCAATGCGCGCACCGCGTCGCCGCTGATGCTCTCCCGCAGCGCGTGCGCGAAGCGCTCGGCGTGCAGCACCTGGAACGGACGCTCGTGGTACGGGCGGGTGCGCGGATCGATCTCCTCGGTGAGGCCGAGATCGTTGTGCATGGCCGCGACCGCTTCGCAGGCCGTGGCGAGATGGTGCTCGCGATCCCGCCAGCTGGTCGCGGCCAGAGCAGCGGTGAAGACCGGTGTCAGCTCCGCCGCGACGGGCAGCTGCGCGAAAGCGCTGCCGAGCCACTTGGCGTACGGCGGGTACCGCCGCTTCATGAGCAGGCACAACCGCATCAGGTCGCGGACCAGCCGACCGGCCACGACCGCCGAGCCGACCTCGTCCCCGACTTCCCCGCACCGCCCGGTGAACGCCTCCTCCTGGCTGATCCGCTGCCACTGGCACGCCAGCAGGTAGCGCCACAGATCGTCCGGGTACCACGTCAGCCGTTCCCGAACCCGGTTCAGCAGCCCCGACCCGTCGTGGAAGACAGCACCGCGCGTGACCTCGGCCAAGGTCTGGGCAGGCGTGGCGAGCCAGTCGAAGTCGGTGACCTCGCCGAGCGGATCGAACCCGAGGTGCCGCGTCAACCAGTCCCCGAGCTCGGCGACGACGACCCCGTGGTGCAACGGCCCGCTGCCCATCCGCATGTGCAGCGCACCGCCGGCCCCGACCGGTTCGAGATTCGTGGGAAATCCGAGGAAGATCCGGGGCAACCGCTCGGCGAGCAGCTCCGGGATCGCAGCCCCGTGCTCGCGGAAGTCCCGCTCACCCAAGAACAACTGGACCCGAGGGCCCCAGTTGTGATCGGTGGACCGCTCGGTGTCGAACCCGAGGACCTCCGAACCTCCGCCGATCAACGCAGCCGCGTGCACGAGCCCGGGCAGCTCCTGCCTCAACACCGGAAGAACGGCATCCAGGTAGAACCGCCGCGAGAGCTCCGCTCCAGCGATGAAATCACCGACCACGTTGACCGATGCTCCCAAACGGAGCCGATCGCGGCGACCGGTTTTCGGCCGCGGCCGAAGCTGATTTCACCGCCGACATCGCTCGGCGCGTCCGGCCTAGTTGCTCGGCTCAGCGGTGAGGGAATCCAGCTGGGACAGGATCGACGGGTCGCTGATCTTCTCGTCCTCGGCGAGCAGGAGCACTTTGCTCAGAACCACGCTCGTCATCCGGTCCTCGTCCGAGAACGGCAGGAACAGGCGCCGGTGCGCCGTGGCGCCGAACGAAGCGGGCACCACGCAGAGGTGTCCGCCCGGTTGGACGTGGATGCTGCCGCTGGTCAGGTGCACCCGGTACGTCGCACGGGTGCCGCGCACCACTGCCACGCGCCCCTCGACGGTGACTCGGTCCAGCCCCAGGTCCGCGATGAGCGCGGCGAGCAGCTGCGCCCGACTCGCCGCTCGCGCCTCGGACAGCTCCGCTTCCGGCTCCATTCCAGCGACCGACACCACCAGGTCCAGATCTCGCATGACCTCGGAGAACACCACCCGCGGTACGTCACCCAGCGGAACGGGTGTGCCGCCGACGCGGCGGTGCGCGCCGGTCAGGAAGCGGAGTTCGCCGACGAGGACGGGCCCCATCCCGAAGTAGCCGTCGAACTCGCAGCGCAACGCGGCGGTGAGGCCGTCGCCGAGGTCGCGGGTCGCCTGGTGGTCAGCGTGCTCGCCGTGGGTCGACCAGCCCCTGCCGGACAGCAGCTGGACCGCCACCTTGCCGTTGACCTTCTGACCGGCGAACCTCCGCGACACCTCGCCCGCCGCCAGTTCCGCCGGAGTCAGCACGTACAGCTCCCGGAACACCTGCTTGACGGGCTGCCGGAGGCGACTCCGCACGATCCGCTCCTGCCAGTCGGCGAGCACCTGCCGCTCGTGCAGTTCGAGCGGGTGGACCGCTGTGACCGGGCCGGTGGTGTCGACTTGGTCGAGCAGGCCGATCACGTCGTTGCGGTCCCTCCAGAGCAGCGCGGGCAGCATCGCCGCACCGGCGGGCAGGGACAGCAGCCGAGCCAGCTCATCGGGCGCCAGCGCGCCTGCGGTGGCGACCAGCCGCTCCACCAGCCCGGTCCGCATCCGGCGAGCCTGCTCCTGCAGTCGCTTCTGGTTCTCGCGCAGCTCTCGGTAGCCGGGGTCGGCGCGGACGGCAGCGGGCACCGACTTCAGCACCTTGCTCCCCCGGTTCACCGTCAGCGCCGGGTCGGCTCCGTCGAACCGCAGCGCGATCCGGTAGTCCCCGACCTCCGCTTCCATCGGGGTCTCGGTGGCGATTCGCGCCTCGCAGTCCCATTCGAGGCGACTCGCGTCCTCGAAACCCCCGACCTGCGCCAAGTGATCGAGGGCGACCTCGATCGCGGCGGCGTGGCTGTGCCTGCGGTTGGGGCCGAGCTTGGCGCCTTTCTTAGCGGACTCCCGCAAGACCAGGTATCGGTCGAGGACCGTCTCGCCCGGGACGAGGGGCAGCAGCCCGAACGCGGCGATGCCCTGCAGCGCGTTGCGCTTGAACCGCGTCAGCACCTCGGCGCGGTTCCAACCCATGACCGCGGCGACCAGCTCGTTCGGTACGAGCACCAGCAGCTGCTGGGCGACGTCCGCGCCGGCTTCCTCGATCGCGCCGATGAAGCCGGCCCGGTCCTGACGAGTGACCGCGCCGGCGGGCATCGCACAGATCAGGCGCAGCAACCGCGCGGCGCTTTCCAGACCGAACAGCGGCAACAACGAGTCGGCGTCACCAGCGCCCAGTCGCCAGCCGAATACCCGGCGCTGCTCCTCCACCGGGCGATCCCGCAGCAGGTCGAGCAGATCGGCGCGTTCCTCGTCGGTCAGTTCGGCTGCCCCGAGGTGGCCGGTCACCCGCGCGTCGCCGCGCCAGGCCAGCGCGGCCTGCACGAACCGCAAGCCGCGCGGTGCCAGCCCGTCGGGGAATTCGCGCCAGGCAGCGGGCGTCGGCGCGGAGACGAGCCGCCAGGTCAGCGCATCCACGTGGTCCCGCACTGCATCCACGCAGGCGAGCGGCGAGCCGGTCGCGTCCTCGTCCAAGGGCGATCGGCCGCTGATGGCGTAGCCGAGGCGGCGGTCGTCGGCGAAGGCCCGTTCGACCACGGCGGCGTCCAGAGCGCCCGACCGGTGCAGCGCGTCGAGGATCCGCGCCACGGTCTTCCGACGCAGGGTGCCGAGCGGCGTGAAGACGAGCACCCTCAGCAGGTGCACGTCGGCAGCGGCGATGGCCTTCTCCGCCACCTCGTCCAAGAACAGGTGCTTCCAGACGTCGCGCCCGAGGAACTCGGCCAGCAGGGCTTTCCGGCGAGCGGACGGCCACGGCGCGGCGAGCAGATCGGCGACGTCGTCCGGTCGCCCAACCGGGAAGCTCGCGTCGTAGAGCTCGTCGAGTTCCGCGACGATGTCGCCCACGTGCGGCTTGAGGTTGCCCAGCAGCTCGTAATCGCCTCGCTCGATCCGAAGCAGGATCTCCGCCGCGGTCGCCCGCAGACCCGTCCGGTCATGGGCCTTCGCCAGCATCCGAACCTGGTCCACCAGCGGCCTCAAGAGCTCGTGCTGTTCGCGAACGAGGTCGACGTAGCTCTCGGGGATGTCTCGCGCCACCACGTTCAGCCTCCCGTCAGCGCGACCAGCCGGAGGAACACGACCGGTTCGCCGATCCGGAGCGTGATCTCCTCGTCCAGGCCGACGACCTGCCGCCCGCCGACGAAAAGCGCGAACGTGCCACGCGCGAAAGCCCGTTGCGCCCTGGCGACCTCCTCGTCCGGGTCCGCCATCTGCCGGGGCGGCCTGATCGCACCGGTGGCGGCCTGCGCCCGGATCTCGTCGTCGGAGAGGTACTGGCGATCGAGGATTCGCCGACAACGCGCGGCGTCGGTGCGCAGCTCCCGGACCTGCTCCTCGACGGCGTGCCGGATCAACTCCCGTGCTGTGGTGCGCTCTTCGGAGAGCCGGACCAGCACGGTCGGCAGACCATCGTCGAGCGTGCCGTTCCTTCGGCAGCGCACCTCGATTTCGATCACGGCAGTCACTCTATAGTTCGACGTCCTGGCGATCGGCCGGATCGGCGATGCGACCGGCGAGAGGGTGGTCGGCGCCGCTGCCGGACGCCGTCGTGGTCGTCGACGTGCGGAACCACCCCGGGCACCACGCTGAGCTCCGTCGGACCAGCCGTCCCAGGACCCGGTCTCGAAAACCCTTGCAAAGCCTGGTGGGTTTCCGAGACCGAGGTGCCTGGTGCGCTCACGCGGACTGCATCTCCCGCATGATCGCGAGCTGGGCCTTCTGGCCGGACATCATGTCCTGGGCCATCTGGTTCAGGTCCTGGTCGCTGCCGTGCAGGATCACGTGCTGCAGCATCCCGACCGCGCCCTCGTGGTGCGGGATCATCAGGTCCAGGAACATCCGGTCGAAATCGGGCCCGGACAGCGTCGCGAGCTGCTCCATCTCCTCCCGCGTCGCCATGCCCATGTGCTCGATCATCTCCGGCATGCCGAGCATTTCCTCGTACGCCGTCGGGGCATCGGTGACCGGCAGGGCGTTGCGCCCCTGCCAGCCCTGCAGCATCTTGATCTCCAGGCCCTGCTCGGTGCGGATGCGGTCCGCCAGCGACTTCAGCGCGGGATCCGACGCGCGTTCCGGGGCCAGCTGAGACATCAGGATCGCCTGGTAGTGGTGCGGGATCATCATGGCGGCGAACTCGGCGTCGACGTCGTTGTGCGCCGGAGCGGCCGCGTTCGCCGTTCCCGCGCCGAGCAGACCGGCCAGCAGCACCACCAGCAGTGCGAGTCTCCGTGGGAACATCATCTGCCGTCCCTTCCGAACGGCCGGCCGCCGGGCCGGAACCCGGCCCGGCGGCAGACGGATCATTCGGGGTATGCGTACTGCGTCTGCGGGTTGAGGATGTCGAGCTCGACCTTGTCGGCCTCGTCCATGCCGGGTCCGGTCACCTTCATGACGTCCAGACCGCGGGTGATGTCGCTGGAGTAGACGTGGCCGTTGTAGTAGTACGCCGACCACGAACCGCCCATGACCAGGTTGTTCTCGTCGACCGGGCCGCGGTCGAAGTAGCCGATCTCGGCGGGCGCCGTGGTGTCGGTGAAGTCGAAGAACGACACCCCGCCCTGGTACCAGGACTGCACGTAGACGTTGCGACCCGGGATCGGGATCAGGTTTCCGTTGTGCGCCACGCAGTTCTCGGTGTCGGCCTGGTTGCGCGGGATCTTGAAGTAGCTCTGGAACTCCAGCCCGCGCTTGGCGCCCTCACCGGTGATGTTGTAGATCGCGTTCGCGCCGTGCGTCGGACCGACCTCGTCGTTGCAGGTCGGCGCGCCACCGCCGCCGAGCTCGTCGGTGAACAGCACGCTCTTGCCGTCGTTGGTGAACGTCGCCGAGTGGTAGAACGCGAAGTTCGGGTCCTGCACGGTGGCGACCACCTTCGGCTTGACCGGGTCGGCGATGTCCAGCAGCACCCCGTCGCCCATGCACGCACCGCCGGCGAGGTCGAGCTCCGGGTAGACGGTGATGTCGTGGCAGCCCGCGGTGCCCGCCGCGCCACCGTCGGGGAACAGCACCGGCTCGGCGACGACCTTCGCGTTGGCCGGGTTGCCCGCGGGCACGCCGATGATGGAGATGGAGTCGTGCGGCGGCTGGCAGTTCGGGAACGCCGGGTCCGGGTTGTAGGACGAGACGTAGATGAACACCTCACCGGGCTTCTTGCCCGGCACCATGGTGTTGGTGTGCGAACCGCAGCTGGTCTTGATGCCCTTGACGTAGCGCGGGTTCGCGACGTCGCTGATGTCGAAGATCCGGACGCCCTCCCAGGCGTTCGGGTCCTCGTAGGAACCCTGCTCGCTCTGGCAGGTGTCGTCGGTGCGCGCGTAGTCCACCGACAGGAACAGCAGCTTGCCGTCCGGGCTCACCGACACATCGCCCTGCCCGCCCGGGCAGTGGGTCTGGGAGACGGTCTTCGGGGCCGCCGGATCGGAGATGTCGTAGACGGTGAAACCGTCGTAGCTGCCCTGGAACGCGTAGTTCTCGAAGAACGCCAGGTCGGTGTGGGTCGACTCGGCGAGAGGTCCTTGCCGCGGCACGTTGGCCAACGGCTGGACGTTGTCGCTGTGCTGCACGTCGTCGCCCGGTGGCTGTGCCCCGGCGGACGGCACCACCAGCGCCAGTCCCGCAACGGCTGCGGCCACGCCGAGCACGAGCGTCCTGCGGGATCGCCGCGGGCCACGTAACTCCAGCATCCGGTAAACCTCCCTGAACTCCCCGATTGAGGACTCGCCTGGGATTTCCCGGCGGAGATCGTGACACGTGCGAACGAAATCCAACAGGGAGCAGCGACCCGGTTACGCAGGACGACCACCCACGACGAACAACCGCCGTAGCGCGGATTGCCCCGCATGGGCCAGCAGTGGGCTCGACGCAGCCTTCCCTGCGCTGCGATGATCCGGCCGGGGCGCCGAATGCCTCCGCGTAGCTGGCGGCCGGGCGCTGTTCGCCCCGGCCGACGTCACCGTCGATGACGCCGTGACCCGATCGTCGCGGTCGGCGGCGGCACGATCAGCAACGCATCCGACCTCGGCGTGACCGGCTTCCCCACGGTCGCCCCGTACGTGGCGGCCAAGCACGGCGTCGTGGGACTCACCCGCGCCGCCGCCCTCAGCACTACTGCCCTGGAGCATGGCTGACCCGCCTCCAGGTGCACAGCCACACATCGATTCGGACATAGAGATGGAAAGGTGATCTTCCGGCGCGAACTCCCGCAATACGATCCTAATGCGAGAGACGCAGAGCGATGGGTGAGGAACGTGGCCACGGACCGGTACCTGCGAGAGCGGATGATGCTGTACACCCAGAACAACCCCAAGCGCTATGCGGGTTGGGCGGCGCTGATCGGCACGATCTTCGGCCTGCCGCTGGGAACGCTCCTCGCCGTGGTGCTCGAAGGGTGGCCGCTGCCCTGGCCTACTGCTCTTCTCCCGATCATCGGGATGGGAATCGCATGCGGCGCCTTTCCGGCAACGGTCGTGCTCTACTCCCTCCGACGCATCAAACCGCTGCCCCCGGACACCGACCCAGCACAGCTGCGCACCGCGTTGAAGCTGGTGGGCGCAGGTGTTCCGGGCGCCGACCCGGCGACGAACGCTCTCGCCGCACGAGTCGCCGAGCAAACCCTGTCGTACCCCCAGTGGACGAAGACGATCACCGTCGGCTTCCTGGGCCTCACCGGCCTGGGCATCTTCGTCACGGTGCAGAGGATCCAAGACGACAACGGCGAGGCCCTGCAATCCATCGCCTTCACGCTCTATGCCGTGGTGGGCTTGATCCTGACCCAGGTCATGGCCGCTCGCCGAAACCGCAACGCCACCAAACTCCGCGAGGCCGTCCTGCACGACACCCCAAGGCCCAACGAAGCGCCGGAACGGTGACCTGAAGGGCGCCCCCGCACCGTGGGGGCCCGCAGGGGCTCGGCCCCCGCGACAAGCACTCGGAACGTAAGAATGGCGAGCGCTCCGCGAGCACTCGCCATCCCTTGCGTGGAGCTGACGGGATTCGAACCCGTGACCCCTTGACTGCCAGTCAAGTGCGCTACCAGCTGCGCCACAGCCCCTTGTCCTGTTGTTCGAGGTGTTCGGTCCGGGTTTCCGTCCCGCTCATCTCGTGTGCCAATACAGTACAACAGGCCTCCGGAGGCCTTTTCAGGGGGGTACCCCTAGTTGGATCTACCCCCGCTGACCTGCAGCTGGTACACCGAGGGTCGTGGCAACAGCACAGGGGGTTCGCCCTCCGCTGGTGGCGCCCGAGATCGAGGGGGCTGCACCGGAGCGGCGTCGCGAGATGCAGGAGCAGCGGCTGCGCCGGTTGGTCGATCGGCTGCTGGCCGCGGGTGGGGTGCAGGGCGGCCGGTTGCGGGACTGCGGGGTCGAACGGGGGGACGACGTCTCGCTCGACCAGTTGCACCGGTTGCCGCTCCTCGCGAAGGAGGACTTCTGGGATTCCTACCCGTTCGGGTTGCGCTCGGCTCCCGCCGAGGACGTCGTCTGCGTGCACGCGTCGTCGGGCACGGCCGGGCGGCAGACGCTGGTCGCCTACACCGCTCACGACGTGGACGTCTGGGCGCACGTGATGGCTCGTGCGCTGGGTGGGGCCGGTGTGACGCGGCGCAGCTTCGTGCACTGCTCGTACGGGTACGGGATGTTCACCGGCGGGCTCGGCGTGCACCACGGCGCGACGCGGCTCGGGGCCACCGTGCTGCCCGCCTCCAGCGGCGCCACCGACCGGCAGCTCCGGTTGCTGCTGGACCTGCGGCCGGACGTGCTGTGCTGCACACCGTCCTACGCCATCTACCTCGGCGAGGCGTTCGCCGCGACCGGGATCACCGCCGAGCAGCTGTCGCTGCGGGTCGGGGTGTTCGGGGCGGAGCCGTGGACCGAGGAGATGCGGCAGGGCGTCGAGCGGCTGCTGGGGCTGCGGGCGATGAACATCTACGGGCTCACCGAGGTCATCGGGCCCGGGGTGGCCTGCGAGTCGCTGGATTCGGGCGGGCTGCTGAACATCGCCGAGGACCACTTCTACCCCGAGGTGGTCGGGCCGGACGGGCAGCCGCTGGCCGACGGGCAGCCCGGTGAGCTGGTGTTCACCACGCTGACCAAGACCGGCACGCCGCTGCTGCGCTACCGCACCGGCGACGTCGCCGCGCTGCACGGCCCGGCCGCCGGGTCCGCCCGGACGCTGCGGCGGATGAGCCGGGTGCTCGGGCGCACCGACGACATGCTGGTCATCCGCGGCGTCAACGTGTTCCCGTCGGAGGTCGAGGCCGTGCTGCTGGCCGATCCACGGGTCGCGCCGCACTACCTGATCGTCGAGGACCGCCGCGACCGGTCGCGGCCGGAGCTGCGGATCGGCGTCGAGCCGCGCGACCCGCAGGACGACACCGAGGCCCTCGAACGCGATCTCACGGCCACGCTGCACGCCCGGCTCGGGCTCGGCTGCATCGTGCGGGTGCTGCCGCGCGACCACATCCCGCGTTCCGAGACCGGCAAGGCCAGACGGCTGGTGCGCTGGGACTACGGCGTCGTGCCGCTGCCCGGCCTGGAATGAACCCTTTCCGCTGGTCAGGTGCCGTGAGTGGTTTGGGGCGCTATAGCACCGCAAAACGCTCACGGGCCGCCACCAGCGGAAACGGGCGGCTTCACCTTCTTGTCAGCCGGCCGCGCGGCCGTTGGGGCCCGGCAGGCCCCTGGTGTTGGCCGCCTTGACGAACTCCGCGCGGGGGTCGTGCAACTCGCCGAGCGCGACGACCTGGCGGCGGAACGGCAGCTCCAGCAGCCAGTCGCCCAGGATCCGCGCCTTGTGCGACGCGGTCGGCATCTTCGCCAGGTGATAGACGCGGTGCAGCAGCCACGCCGGGAAGCCCTTGAGCTTCACGCCGTACACCTCCGCCGCGCCCTGGAACAGCCCCAGCCCGGCGACCGATCCCGCGTAGCGGTGCTTGTAGTCGGTCAGCGGTTCGCCGCGCAGCAGCGCCACGATGTTGTCCGCGAGCACCTTGGCCTGCCGCACCGCGTGCTGCGCCGACGGGCTGCACAGGGCGTCCGGGTCGCTGCTGGTCAGGTCCGGGACGGCAGCGCAGTCACCGGCGGAGAACACGTTGTGGGTGCCGCGGACCTGCAGCTTCGCCGTGCACTCCACGCGGCCCTTGCTGTCGCGCGGCAGATCGCTCTCCTCCAGCATCGGGTGCGGTTTGACGCCCGCGGTCCACACCACGGTGTCGGTGTCGAACTCGTCGCCGTCGGAGAGCACCGCGTGCCCGTTCTCGAAGGACTTCGCCGTGGTGTTCAGCTTGACCTCGATGCCGCGCTCCTCCAGCCGCTGCCTGGTGTACTCGCTCATCGGCGGGCTGACCTCGGGCATGATCCGGCCCATCGCCTCGACCAGCACCCAGCGCATCTCCTGCGGCGACACCGGCGGGTAGCTGCGGATCGCGTAGCGGGCCATGCTCTCCAGCTCGGCCATCGCTTCGATCCCGGCGTAGCCGCCGCCGACGAACACGAACGTCAGCAGGCGGCGCCGCAGCTGCTCGTCGCGGGTGCTGGCCGCGATGTCCAATCTGGACAGCACGTGGTTGCGCAGGTAGATCGCCTCGCCGATGGTCTTGAACCCGATGCCCTGCTCGGCCAGCCCGGGAATGGGCAGCGCGCGGGAGATCGAGCCGGGCACCACGGCCAGGACGTCGTAGCTGACGTGCTCGACCTTGCCGTCGCCCAGCATCACCGTCAGCTCGCGCTGCGCGTGGTCGATGCTGGTGACCTGCGCGGTCAGCACCTGGCAGCCGCGCAGCGCCTCGCGCAGCGGGACCACCACGTGGCGCGGTTCCAGCGAACCGGCCGCCGCTTCCGGCAGGAACGGCTGGTAGGTCATGTGCGGCTGGGTGTCGATCACGGTGACGGCGGCTTCGCCCGCGCGCAGCTTCCGCCGCAGCCGCAGCGCCGTGGTCAGGCCGGCGTGGCCGCCACCGATGATCACGATGCGTGGCTGTTCAGGCATGCTGCGGCTCTCCCCTCGCTCCGGACCGGGTGCGCCGCGGGTCGACCTCGCGCTCGGGGTGGCGCCGCAAGTACTCCTGCTCCAGTTCGAAGGTGCGCGCCGTGTGCTCCCGGAGCGCGTCGGGCGAGCCGTGCAGGAAGGTCTCGTTGCGGGTCTGGTGCAGGTGGCGCAGTTCCCGCAGCAGCAGGTCCTCGGTCAGCTCGTAGCCGGGTATTCCGGTCGTCGTGCTCATGTCGTCCTCCCGCTTCGGCAGGCAGGCGAACCGGCACGTCGTGGGCGTCACGACGTCCACGCCGGAGTACCCGGCGATCGGCGCCGGGACACCTGCGCGTCCAGATTGCGGCCGGTCCTGCCGGGCGGCGACTCAGGAAGCCCTGGTCGGGCGGGTCTCCGGGGCACCGGCCCAGGCCAGCAGGCCCAGCACCGCGGTGAGCCCGGTGACGGCGAACGCCGCCTGGTAGGAGATCACGTCGGCGAGCACGCCGGCGATCAGCGGCCCGAGGATCGCGCCGAGGTCGGCCGACATCTGGAACGCCGCCAGCACCGGCCCGCCCTTGCCCTTGGCGCCGATGATGTCGGCGACCGCGGCGTTCTGGGCGGGGTTGAGGATGCCCGCGCCCATGCCCGCGATCAGCGACGCGACGAGGAACCACGGGACGGAGTCGGTGAAGCCCAGCGATGCGGTGGCCGCGCCGGAGACGGCGAGTCCGATGAGCACCAGCGGTTTGCGCCCGCGCCGGTCGGCGATCCGGCCCGACACCAGCAGCACCGCCGCGTTGCCGACCGCGAACACCGACAGCGCCACGCCCGCCATGGCCTGGGTGGAGCGCAGGATCTCGACCACGAACAGCGGGACCAGCGCGATCCGGACGCCGAAAACCGCCCAGCCGTTGCTGAAGTTGGACAGCATCGCGGCGCGATAGGTGCGGTTGCGCAGCGCTTCGCGGACCGTCAGCGACCGGGTCTCCCCGGTGTCGGTCCGCGGCGCCGCCAGCGTCGACTTGCGCAGCATCAGCCAGCCGATGAAGGCGGCGATGAACAACGCGGCGCCGTAGGTGACGAACGGCAGCCGCAGCGAGTAGCCGACCATCAGGCCACCGATGATCGGCCCGGAGACGTTGCCCAGCAGGAAGCTCGTCGCCCACACGCCGGAGGCCTGGCCGCGCAGGTGCGGCGGCGCCAGCCGGACCAGCAGCGCCACCGCCGAAACGGTGAACATGGTCGAGCCGGTGCCGCCCAAGGCGCGGAACACCAGCAGCTGCCAGTAGGAGCCGGCGAACGCGCAGGCCGCGGTGCTCAGCCCGACGATCGTGATGCCCCAGACGTAGATCGAGCGCTCGCCGAAGAACGACACCAGCCGCCCGCTGACCGGTGCGAAGGCCAGCCGCATCAGGGCGAACGCGCTGATCACGAACGAGGCCGCGGTGACGCCGACGTCGAAGCTGGTGGCGAAGGTCGGCAGCGCGGGCGCCACGATCCCCATGCCGACCGCGACGATGAAGCTGCCGATGACCAGGATCCAGATCTCCCGCGGCAGGGAGCCGATGCCGGTGCCCTCGGTGGTCTGCTCCGCCGTTGCCGAGCTGCTCGACACCGCTGCCCCTCTCAACATGTTTAGCCGAACTAACCGGAAGGGCCTGGTGCTTCCCGGGCCGATCCGCGCAACCGGCTAACCGAACCCGAACTGCGCTCGCTTTATTCCGGCCGCAACGGGTTTGTGATGAGCTCTGCCGTCTTGATCGCGCCAGAAGGTCGTGCGCGTTTCGGGGCGCTGTGGCACCCCGAAACGCTCACAGCAGGTCGTCGATGCGGCGGGCGTAGGCCGTCACGCCGTAGACCACGTCGAATCCGCAGGCCTCGGCGAACCGCTCGGCGGTACCGCCTTCCTCGCTGTAGCCCGCCACCATCAGCGCACCGCGTTCGCGCAGCTCTTCGACGACTTCGGCGACCACTTCGCCGCCGATGCCCCGGCGCCGCCGCCCGGGCCGCACGACCACCTGCTCCACCAGCCCGACACGGCGCTCGACGAATCCCTGCGCGAAGCCCGAGATGCGGTCGGCGTCCTGGTCGTCGACGACGCGCAGGACGCTGCGGGGTTCGTCGAGGCGGTGCTCCAAATGGCGCAGCAGCCTGTGCTCGCCCTCCTCGGAGAGCCCGGCGTCGTCGGCGATCAGGTCGACGATCCCGGGCAGGTCCCGCTCCTCGGCGGGCCGCGCCCAGCCGCGGACGTCCTGCCGCGTGCGGTGCAGCAGCGCGACGAGCTCCTCCACCGCGCGCCACCCGGCGTCGTCGGCGATGCCCTCGATCTCGGCGACCGTGGTCGGCGAGGCGAACACGACGGCTTCCGACCGCCCGGCCTCGGCGAAGACCTGCTCCAGGCTCAGCAGCGTTCCGGCGACCTCGGCGAGCGTCCCCCACAGCGCGCAGGCGTGGTTCGCGGCCGGCAGCGGGTTGTCCTGGTTGAGCACCACCGTGGCCGCGCCGACCCTGGTGCGCAGTCCGTAGCGCACGACGGCCGAGGCGAGTCGCGCGGTCTCGACCAGCCCGGCGAGATCGCGGGCCTGCCGCGGGTCGAGCAGTGCCTCGTCGTCAGGGTCGTGCAGTGGGTCCACGCCCTCATTGTCCCCGGCCCGCCGCGTCCGCCCGCCGGGATGGCGACTTCGCGCGAAAATCGGCGCGGCGCGATGTCGGCGGCCTGCGGCAGGATGGATCGGTGTGAGCACTCCCACAGAACTCTCCGACGAACTGCTGACCGTCATGTTCGAGTCGGACCCGGTCAGCGCCACGCTGTACGGCATCCACGACCGCGACGACGAGCTGCCCGACATCTCCGCGGCGGGCGAGCAGGCGTTCCGGGAGCGGGCCGACGACATCCGGGTGCGAGCGATGGCGGTGGACACCGCGCACGCCGACCTGGAGGAGCGGCTGACCGTCGCGGTGGTGATCCAGCACGCGCAGGCCCTGATCGCCCAGCTCGACGCCCGCTCCCCCGAGTACACCGTGGTCGGGTCGTTGTTCGCACCCGTCGCCGGGCTGCTGTTCCACCTCGGACAGGTCACGCCCGCCGATGCCCGGCAGGGCGCGGACTTCGTGGAGCGCCTGCGCCGCATCCCGGAGTTCGCGGCGGCCGCCGCGCAACGGCACCGGGAGGGCGTCGCGACCGGCCGGGTGCCGGTCCGGGTGCTGGTCGACGACGCGATCCGCCACCTCGACGACCACCTGGCCGCGCAGGACAGCGATCCGCTGCTGGCCCCGGAGCTGCACGACCCGGCGCTGGAGCAGGAGCGCAAGCGCGTGCTGACCGAGTCGGTGCACCCGGCGCTGCGCGAGTACCGGGAGGTGCTCGCCACCGAGATCGCCCCGCACGCGCGCCCGGTGCAGCAACCCGGGCTGTGCTGGCTCCCCGGCGGCCACGAGATCTACCAGCGGCTGGTGCGCGCGCACACCAGCACCGACCGCACTCCGCAGCAGCTGCACGACATCGGTCTGGCGCGGATCGCGGCGCTGCGCTCGGAACTCGCCGAGCTGGGCGCGCGGACCTGGGGCGAGCAGGATCCCGATGCGGTGCTGCACCGGCTGCGCACCGACCCCGCGCTGCGCTGGCGGGACGGCGAGGAGCTGCTCACGTCCGCGCGCGAAGCGGTCACCCGCGCGGAAGCGGCTGCGCCGCAGTGGTTCGAGACGCTGCCGGACCAGCCGTGCGAGGTGCGCCCGATGCCCGGCACCGCCACGGACAGCACACCGATCGGGCTCTACAACGCCCCGGCACTGGACGGCTCGCGACCGGGCGTCTACTTCGCCAACACCGATCGCGCCGAGCAGCGGCAGCGCTTCAACTCCGAGGTGATCGCCTTCCACGAGGTCGTGCCCGGTCACCACATGCAGCTGAGCCTGGCGCAGCTGCGCACCGAGCTCCCGATGCTGCGGCGGCTGATCGCGATCACCGCTTACGCCGAGGGCTGGGGCCTCTACACCGAGCGGCTGGCCGACGAGATGGGCCTGTACTCCGACGACGTGGCCCGGATGGGCATGGTCGCGCAGGACCTGCTGCGCGCCGCGCGGCTGGTGGTCGACACCGGGCTGCACGAGTTCGGCTGGAGCCGGCAGCGCGCGGTGGACTACCTGCTGGAGAACACCATCCTGCCGCGCCTGGAGGTCGATTCCGAGACCGACCGCTACATCTCCTTCCCGGCGCAGGCGCTGTCGTACCTGGTGGGCAAGCTGGAGATCGAGCGGGTGCGGCGCATCGCCGAGCAGCGCCTCGGCAAGGACTTCGACATCCGCGCCTTCCACCAGGCGATCCTGCGCCACGGCGCCCTGCCGCTGTCCACATTGGATCTCTTGGTCACCGAGGAGCTCCGCGCCCGGTGAGCCCGGGCTGACGCGGGATCCACCGCGGTGACCGGGGCGCCGGCCGAGCGCTCAGCTCCGGCCGGCGCCCCAGCGCATCACTCCGGACGCCAGTCGAACGGGAAGTGCTTGCTGGACCCGCCCCGGTAGGGCTGCGAGAAGTCGAAACCGGTCGCGCGGTCGTCGCTGACCACGCCCCAGGTCGCGATCTGCCCCGGGCCCACCTCCGCTCCCGGCGCGTTGATCAGCTGCACCCGCCGGTTCGGATCCGCCGTCGGCCCGGTGAGCGCCCGCGCGCCGACCTTCACCTTGCCGGGGATCTCGGCCTCCCAGTACGCCAGGTCGGCTGCCGCGTCGAACCGGATGGGCGCGTACTCGATCCCGCGCAGCTCGGCGATGAGGGAACCGAACTGCCCCGGCCAGCCGCCCTCCTCGCCCGTGAAGATCCGCTCGAGCGCGTGCCGCTGGTCGGCGTCCGCCTTCGCGTCGATGTAGAACATCAGCTTCATCATGGCGTCGGGGTCTCCGACCCACATGTTCCCGGTGAACTCGCCGACGGCCACCACCCCGAGGCCGGACAACCGCGTGTCGCCGTAGTGCCCCTCGTGCACCTGCCAGGCCAAGGTGAACAGGCAGGAGCCGTGGGTGGGCGCCTGCGCGAAGGTGCAGGGGCACGGAAGTCCGCAGCTGCACACGTCGAACCACTCGCCGCGCAGGTGCCAGTCCCGCGTCGGTGCGGCGGTCCCGGCCGCACGCTCCTGCGCGGCCTGGAGAACCGACCGGACCACGCCGTGCTCGTCCGCCTCCGCCGAGTGGTCACATCCACGACCGCTGCCACACATCTCCACCACTCCCTCAGCCCGATTGCCGATATACCCCCTCGGGGTATATCGTGAACGTACAGATACCCCCTAGGGGTAGTCAACACCCGATCTTCGCGAACCCGCCGCGCACCAGCGCCGAATCCAGCCCGCGCCCACGGCCTCTCCCGGGAACGACCCGCTTGACCAGCGCCTGCGACATACAGGTGATGCACCACGAGCACGCTCGAAAGCGACACCCGACGCATTACTGTCGATACCGCGCGTGGTCGGCGCTCGGCTGCCGGCTTCCCAGCGGAGACAGGAGGCGCCGTGACCGGGACTTTCCACCACCGCCAGGAAAGACTGCGCCGCGAAGCCGAAGCGGAGCTGCGCGACCGCCTGCTGCCGACCTGGCAGCACCGGGTCCTGCAGCGGTTCGCCGTGGAGCACGGCAGCGGCTGGTACCCGCTGCTCAACCAGTTCGCCCCGCACACCCCGGCCAACCGGCCGGACGCGGTGCTGGTGGGGCCGCAAGGCGTGCTGGTGGTCCTGCTCCGCGACGCCGAACCGGAGTGGGAGGACGCCCGGGCTGCCTTCGTCTGGACCGCGGAGCTGCTGGCCGGAGCGTCGACCGAAGCCGGCGCGGTGACCGAGGCGGTGGCCCGCGCGGTGGTGGTGCACCCGGCCGACCACCGCGGCCGCAAGGGCCACAGCGGTGAGCACCTGGCCATCACCGAAGCGGAGCTGGACCGCGTCCTGCGGCACGGCGAACGGCTGCTGGAACCGGCCGAAGCGCTGAGCATCGCCCGCCACCTGGACTGCAGGACTTTCGACCTGACCCCGATCATGTGGCACCCGCGACGCATTCCGCAGCAGCGAACACCGGGCCGGGCCACGGGATCCGCCCTGTTCGAGGTGCCCGACCTGCGCCGCGAGCGGGTGGACCGCGCGCTGGAGCGGCCGTTCCGCGACTGGCGGATCTTCCTGGACGACACGCAGCTCGGCGCGGTGCGCCGCCGCTACTCCGGTCCGGCGCGCATCACCGGTCCGGCGGGCACCGGGAAGTCGGTGCTGGCCCTGCACCGGCTGGCCTACCTCGCCCGCCGCACCACCGGGAAGCTGCTGTTCACCACGCATCTGCGCACGCTGCCGCAGATCGCCGCCGAGCAGTTCCGCTCGCTGGCCCCGCACCTGGTCCAGCGCATCGAGTTCACCCACCTGCACGCCTGGGCCCGGGACTTCCTGGACCAGCGCGGACGTGCCGCCGACGTGGACGAGCAGCAGGTCGAGCAGGCCTTCGAAGCGGTCTGGCAGCGCGCGGAGCTGACCGACCCGCTGCGCGGATTCCGCAATTCCCGCAGCTACTGGAAGGACGAGATCAACCGGGTGATCAAGGGGCGCGGGATCAGCGCGCTGGAGACCTACCAGCACGTGCCGCGCAAGGGCCGCGGCCGCCCGCTGCCCGCCGAACTCCGCGCCCGCGTCTGGCAGTTCTACTGCGAGTACGAGCGGGAGCTGTCCGCACGCGGCGCCTTCGACCACAACGACGTGCTGATGCGCGCGCTGTCCGAGCTGGACCGCAGGCCGCTGCCCCGCCAGTACGCGGCGGTGGTCGTCGACGAGGTCCAGGACCTGACGCTGATCGGCCTGCGCCTGGTGCACGCGATCAGCGGTGACGGCCCCGACCAGCTGCTGCTCGTCGGCGACGGCCAGCAGCAGGTGTACCCGGGCGGCTGGCGGCTGTCCGAGGCCGGGATCTCGTTGCAGGGCAGGGGCGAGATCCTGCGCCGCAACTACCGGAACCGGGCGGCGATCCTCCAGCAGGCGGGCGAGCTCGACGCGATCAACCGCTTCGACGACCTCGACGGCGGCCCGACGGTGGCGCTGCGCTCGGCGTTACCGGTCCTGCGCGGCGGGAACGTGGTGCACTGGCAGGGCGAGGATCAGGAGGAGGCGCTGATCGCCGCGCTGCGCGAACTCGACGAGGACACCGACACCGCGATCCTCACCCGCACCAACGGGGCGGCCCAGCACTGGGAAAAGGTGCTCCGCGAAGCGGGTTTCACCGTCCGCGCCCTGGACCGCTGGAACGGCCGCACCTCCGGCCCGATCCACATCGGCACGGTGCACCGCGCCAAGGGGACGGAGTTCCGGGCGGTCTTCCTCCCCGACGAACGCGCCCGGTCGCACGAACACCGGGACGAGGTCGAAGCGGCGAACCGCCACCGCCTGGTGGCCCGGACCAGGGCCCGCGACCACCTCTGGATCGGCACCCTCACCCGGTGACGCCGGAGGCGAAGCCGGCGATCATCGCGTCGAGCGCGAAGTCGAAGCGCGACCGGGCGCCGGCCCGGTCGCCGGCGCGGGCCGCCGCTTCGGACAGCAGCGGGAACCGCTCCGGGTCCACATCGGACAGGTGGCGGACCTGTTCGGACGGTTCCACCCGGTTGTCGGTCTCGGTCACCACCTGCCCGACGACGAAGCCCGCCAGCGAGAACAGCACGTCCAGCCCGACCTCCAGCGGGAATCCGGCGTCGTGCAGCACTCCCAGCACGCCTTCCACTATCTCCAGGTTGCGCGAGGTCACCGCGGGTCTGGACACCACCAGCGGGATGGCGTTCGGGTGCGCCAGCAGCGCGTCCCGCAGCGCGTGGGCGTAGTCGCGCAGGTCCGCCTGCCACGAGCCGCTGCCGGCCTGCGGCTCGGCGGCTTCGGCGAGCAGCTGCTCGACCAGCCCGTCCAGCAGGGCGTCCTTGTTGGCCACGTAGTGGTAGAGGGTCATCGCCTCGACGCCGAGCTCGGCGCCCAGCCTGCGCATCGACAGCACCTTCAAGCCCTCGGCGTCGACGAGCGCCAGCGCCGCTGCGAGCACGTCCTGCCGGGTGAGCCCGGCGCGCTGACCGCGGGTGCGACTGGTGGACATGACCGCTCCTCCGCCCGATTGCTTTTCTTACGTCGTAAGTCTACGGTAGCCGCAGGAAACTTACACCGTAAGAATCATGGAGAAGAGCCGATGGCCGCCACAGCACTGCCCGAAACCGGAAAAGCCGTCCGCGCCATGTACATCGGACTGGCGCTCACGGTGCTCGCCGCACTGGCGCCGCTGATCGACGTGGCCACCGTGGACGGCCTCGGCGCCCACGTGCGCAGCGCGTACCCGAACTGGCCCGACGACCTGGTCGCGACCGACCGCAACGCGATAGCCGGCTACCTGGCGGTGATCGGCGCGCTCGGCATCGCGGGCTGGCTGTGGTCGATCGTCGGCGCCCGGAAGCACGCACGCTGGGTGCGCGTGGTCAGCACGATCATGTTCTCCCTGGGAGCTTCCGTCGCGCTGCTCAACCTGTCGCTCTCCGGCGGCGCGTACACCAACGTCATCCCACCGCTCCACAGCGCGCTCGGAGCGCTTCCCGCCCTAGCCGGTCTGGCGGCGGTAGTCCTGCTCTGGAAGCGGTGACGTCTCAGCTCCTCGACGCGAGCCGCGCGATGGCGCCGACGTCGGCAGCGTCCAGCGAACCCCACCGCTCGGCGACCGCTTCGGAGAACGCCGCGCGGATCTGCCCGCCCAGAGCCGCACCTTCCGCGGTGAGCGAGAGGCGGGCGACCCGGCGGTCGTTGCGGTCGGCCGCCCGGGACAGCAGCTCGCGGCGTTCGAGGCGGTCGACCATGCCGGTCACGTTGGTCTTGTCGCAGCCGAGCATCGCCGCGAGCTCACCCAAGGACGGTGCGCGATCCCCGAGCAGGCACAGCAGCTCGACCTGCTGGGCGGTGAGCCCGAACCGGCGGGCGGTGGCGGCGTAGATCCCGCGCAGCTCCCGGTGCAGGGCCATCAGCGCGCTCGGGAAGTCGTCCACCCCTGCAGATTACCCCGATGGTTGACATCATCGACAAATTCAGTTGATGATCTCGACTGACGAGCAGATCAACCATTGGAGTCCGCAGTGCACCGATCAGCCCTGGTCACCGGGAGCTCGCGCGGCATCGGCCGCGCCATCGCCGAGCGTCTCGGCGCGGACGGGCTGAGCGTGGTGGTCAACTACCGATCGGACCGGACGGCCGCCGAAGAGCTCGTCGCCGGGATCGAAGCGGGCGGCGGCCGAGCCGTCGCAGCGCAGGCCGACGTCACCGACCCCGCGCAGCTGCGCGCCCTGTTCGACTTCGCGGAGCAGCGGTTCGGCGGCCTCGACGTGCTGGTCAGCAACGTCGGAACGGCCCGCTTCGCGCCGATCGCCGAATCGACCGACGCGGACTACGACCTGCTGTTCGGCACCAACACCCGGGCCGCCTTCACCGCCCTCCGCGAGGCGGCCAACCGCCTCCGCGACGGCGGCCGCATCGTGGCGATCTCCAGCGGTGTCACCGCGAACCACCGCCCCGGCACGGGCCTGTACGGCGCGGCGAAGGCGGCTGTCGACCAGCTCGTCCGAGTCCTCGCGAGGGAGCTCGGGCCGCGCGGCATCACGGTGAACAGCGTGCGCCCCGGCGCCACCCGAACCGACGCACTGCTGGAACTGCAACCCGAGGAGGTGTTGCAGCGGGTGGCCGCCGAAACCCCGCTGGGCCGAATCGGCGAACCGGCCGACATCGCCGATCTCACCGCCTTCCTGGTCTCCGACGACGCCCGCTGGATCACCGGCCAGATCATCAACGCGGGCGGCGGCAACTTCTGAGCAGCCGCACCCCCGCCCGCTCGAACCCGGGATCGTTTCGGGGTTTTCTCCGGGGTTCGCTGGATCCGCCCCGCCCGCGCGTGCCGGAACCTTCTGGACATGGCGAGGACGGGTTCTCAGCGCTGGCGGCAGGCTGTCGTCTGGCTGCACGTGATCACATCGGTCGGCTGGATGGCCCAGGCGCTGGTGCTCTTCGCCATGCTGACGACGAGCTTCACCAGCAGCGATCCGTCGGTCCGGGTGGCCGCGACGTCGATGGCGCACGTGGTGGACGTGAGTCTGCTCGGCCCGTTCGCGAACGCTTCGGCGTTCACCGGTTTCATGCTCGCCGCGTCCACCGCCTGGGGCTTCTTCCGCAGCTGGTGGGTGCTGGCCAAGTTCGCGATCACCATCGTCCAGCTCTTCGCGGGGATCTTCCTCCTCTCCGGCGCGTTGCAGGGCTCGGTCGCCGAAGCCGCGACCGGCCGCCCCGCCCCGACGCTCGCGCTGCTGGTCGGCACGGCCCTGATGGCCTCGGCGATCGCCTTCCAGGCGTGGCTCTCGATCGCCAAGCCCTGGCGCCGGACCCCGTGGGCGACGACCCGGAAACCTCCGACCGCCACCAACGGCATGCTCGCCGCAGCGGTGGCGGCCGTGCTGATCGACATCGCGACCGGCCTCGTCCTCGGCTTCCCCTCCCCGTTCAGCCAACTCGTCGTCCTGGCAGCGCAACTCCTCATCAGGCAACGAGAGCTGCGCACCGAAGCGCTCCGCGCCGCGGCCTAGGACGGCTCATCTCGTGGGCAACCGGTTGGCGTAGATGGCGATGCTGCCGACCAGCAGCAGGACGACCATGGACAGCAGCCCGATCACCGTGCTGCCCGTGGCGTCCTTGACGAAACCGATGAGCGTCGGGCTCACGAACCCGCCGAGCAGGCCGATGCTGTTGATCAGCGCGATGCCGCCCGCCGCGGCGGTGCCCTTCAGGTATGCCGACGGCATCGACCAGAACACCGTGTAGGAGCCCCACATGCACGCCGTCGCGACGACGATCGCGATGAGCGACACGGCGAAGTCGCTCGCCGTGAACGCCGCGACCGCCAGCGCCGCGGCACTGATCAGCGCGGTCACCGAACTGTGCAGGCGCCGCTCACCGGTGCGGTCCGACCGCCGGCCCAGCACGATCATCAGCACGATGGCGAACGCGTACGGCAGCGCCGAGTACAGGCCGATCGTCACGGTGTCGGTGAGACCGTTCTCCCGCAGGATCGTCGGCAGCCAGAAGCTCACCGCGTACAGGCCGCTGATCAGGCAGAAGTAGCCGACCGCCAGCAGGTACACGCGCGGATCCCGCAGCACCTGCCGGAAGCTGTGCTGCCCCTCGTGCCCGTCCACCGCGAGATCCCGCCGCAGCAGTTCCCGCTCATCCGCGCTGAGCCACTTCGCCTGTTCCGGCGTGTCCGCCAACGTCTTCCAGACGACGAGCCCCAGCGCCACGCACGGCAGCCCCTCCAGCAGGAACATCCACTGCCAGCCGTGCAGCCCGGCGACGCCCTCGAAGTTGGTGATCAGCCAGGACGACACCGGCCCGCCGAGCATCGAACCGATCGGCCCGGGCAGCATCAGCAACCCCATCGCCGCCGCCATCCGCGCCGGCGGGAACCAGTAGGTGAGGTAGAAGATGATGCCGGGCGCGAAACCCGCCTCGAACACGCCGAGCAGGAAGCGCAGCACGTAGAAGGTCATCGCGTCGCTGACGAACATCATCGCGGCCGAGGTGAGGCCCCAGAGCACCATGATGCGGAAGATGGTCTTGCGGGTGCCGATCTTGGCCAGCAGCAGGTTGCTGGGCACCTCGAAGATCACGTAGCCGAGGAAGAAGATCCCGGCGGCCAGCCCGTAGACGGCCTCGCTGATCCCGACATCGGCCTGCATGTGCAGCTTGGCGAACCCGATGTTCACCCGGTCCAGGTAGGCGAACGTGTAGCAGAGGATGAGCAGCGGCAGGATCCGCCAGCTCACCCGCCGGTAGAGGGCATCGGCTGCCGCAGCGGTCTGGGTCATGTCTGCTCCATCAGTCGCGGTGCCGGCCGAAGACCGGTTCACCCGGCAGCCGGTCGAGTTGGATCTGCGCATCGCGGACCACGAAGGTCCCGCCCACCAGCACGTGGTCGACGCCGGTGGAGGTCAGCACCCGCGTTCCGGTGGCGGGGCTGGCGATGGTGCCGGGGTCGAAGACCACGACGTCGGCGTCGGCACCGACCTGAATCCGGCCCTTGCGGCGCATCGCGGGTGCCGCCGGTTCCAAGATTCGCGCCGGGAGCAGCGTGCACCGCCGCACCGCCTCCGCCAGCGACAGCACTCCGAGCTCCCGGACCAGCCAGCCGAACGTGCGGGCGTAGCAGCCGACGCTGCGCGGGTGGGTGTGCACGCCGTCGGCGACCGGCCAGGTGTCGCCGTCCTGGCCGACCAGCGGCACCGCGTCCGAAGCGATCGCCGTGTCGGTGAACAGCAGGGACCGCTGCAGCGTCGAGAGATCCGCCGGGTCGGATTCGTCCAGCCAGTCGAAGAGGATCAGCGCGCCGGGGTCCTGCTCGCGCAGCTCGGCGAGCCGCGCGGCGTCGGCGATCCGCTCCCCGGTCGCGACGCGCAGGATGTTCCGCGGCTGCATCCCGAGCCGGTGCAGCTTCTCCGGCGCCAGGAACGCCGCACCGATCACGGTCGACGCCGAACCGTACGGGTAGGCCTCCGTGGTGACCTGCACGCCGTAGCCCCGGGCCCGCTCCACCGCGCCCGCGACGTCGTCGATCATCCGGTTCGACGTGCTGTTGATGTGGCACATGTGCATGTGCGCGCCGGTCCCGGCGGCTGCCGCGATCACCTCCAGCGCACCCTCCAGCGAGGTTCCCGGTTCCTCGGTGGAGATGAACCGGGTGTGCGTGAAGGTCGGCACGCCGAGCCGGGCGGCCAGCGACGCGACCGCGAAGTACTCGTCCCGCCCGGAGTCCGGTGCGTACCCGACCAGCATCCCGATGCCCAGCGCACCGCCGCGCACCTGCTCTTCCAGCAGGTCCAGCACTCGTGCCAGGTCCCGCGCGCCGACCGGGCGGCGCCAGTTCGGCGCACCTTGGTACTTCGCGAACACGTCGAACGACGCCCCCGGTACGGCGCCGTCGAGCAGGTGCATCCGCGCCAGCGCCCAACCGGCCGAGAAGCCGAAGTTGATGGGCCGTCCCGCAGCGGCGGCTTCGTCGTAGGCGGTGCGCACCGGCAGCGCGCCCGCTTCCAGCTCCAGCGCGGTGGTGACGCCGTCCATGGCCTGCAACCGGAGCCCGGTCACCGTCTGCGCGTGGCTGTGCAGATCGATGAAGCCCGGCGCGAGCACGCGGCCGGAGACGTCGACGACGGTGTTCCCGGTCAGCCGGTCGGTGGTGACCGCACCGATGCGCCGACCGTCGATGCCGACGTTGCGCACCCCGTCGAGCCCGGTCTCCGGGTCGATCACCCGGGCCCCGGCCAGCACCAGGTCGAAGTGTTGTGGCTCGCACATGCGAAGCAGCGTCGGAGAAACCTCACCACAAGCCGCCCGGAACGATGGATTTCCCCGTTCCGGGCGGCTTGGATGTCGGATAACGACACCGGAGGGCACCGTGCTGGACGAAGTGGACCTCGCGCTGGTCGACGCGCTGCAGATCAACCCGCGGGCGAGCTGGACCGCGCTGGCCGAAGTCCTGGAGCTCGCCCCGATCACCCTCGCCCGCCGCTGGCAACGCCTCACCGCCGCCGGAGCGGCTTGGACGACGGTGGCGCTGGGCAACAGCGCCTCGCGGGGCGCGACCGTCGAATTCGCCTGCGCGCCGGGCACCGCGCCGCAGGTCGCCGCCCAGCTGGCGGAGCTGCCGCACGTGATCACCGTCGGCATCACCACCGGCGAGTACCAGGTCTTCGCGCTGATCATGGCGCCGTCCTGGACGGCGATCTCCGACGTGCTGCTGCGGACGCTGCCGATGCCGCCGCAGGTCACCGAGGTCCGCAGCCACGTCTTCGGCGGCACCTTCGGCGGCGTCATCTGGCGCCTGGGCGTGATGAACCGCAGCCAGGCCGACCAGGTCCGCGAGCAGATCGGCCCGCCACCGCGGGAGTTCCGGCCGTTCGGCGCCGAGGACAGGGCCCTGTTCCTGGCCCTCGGCCACGACGGTCGCCGCAGCTACACCGACCTGGCCGCGGAGCTGAACTCCTCACCGCAAGCCGTCAAGCGCCGCCTGGACCGCCTCCGCCGGCACGGCGACATCGTGTTCCGCTGCGACGTGGCCCGGCCGCTGGCGGGCTGGCACGCCATGGCCCTGCTCTGGCTGACCGTCCCGGACACCGAGGTCCACCAGGTCGGCCGAGCGGTCGGGGCCTGGCCGGAGACCCGCCACTGCGCAGCGGTGATCAGCCCGGCGAACCTGGGCCTGATCGTCGGTCTCCGCTCCCTGCACCACCTCGACGACCTGCTGCTCCGCCTGGCCGAGGAGCACCCGAGCGCAGCGGTCGTGGACCGGAAGCTGGTCCTGCGGATGACGAAGGTCCACGGCCGGATCCTCGACGACCGGGGCAAGAGCACCCGGGTGATCCCGGTGGACCCCTGGGCCGCGATACCGCCCGCCTGACCCGTCACACCCGCGACCACGCCTCCGACCGCATCGAGGCCCCGCGAGGAGAGCCGGACATCACCCTTGCCGGGCGCGTCCCCGGCCCGAACCCGATCAGGGCTCCAGGTGGAGTTCGTCGTCTTCGGTCGGCGTCGGTCGGTAGGTGGCGATGATGACGCCGGTGGTCGTCGGTGTCACGTCGGCGACGTCGAACGCGGTCGGGGCGAAGCCGTCCGGGAACAGCCGGTGGCCGGTGCCCAGGACGAGCGGGTGGATGCAGAGCAGGTACTCGTCGATCAGGCCGAACGGCGCGAGCGATCGGATCAGGGCTCCGCTGCCCATGATGTGCAGGTCCTCGCCCGGCGCCTTCTTCAGCTCGGCGACCGTGGCGGGGACGTCGCCGCTGAGCAGCGTGGAATTGGGCCACGGCAGGGGCTCGGCCAGCTGTTGGACGCGACGTACTTGGGGGCGTTGTCGAGGGCGTCGCGGAACGGGCTGTCCTGATCGTTCCAGTGGGCCAGGACGTCCTGGTAGGTGCGTCGGCCCAGGAGGTACCCGCTGCTGGCGGCCAGCCGCTGGCCCCACGCCCGCGCCACGGCATCGTCCCCGCCCCGCTCAGCGGCCCAGCCACCGAGGGCGAACCCGTCGCGGGCGTCCTCGTCCGAGCGGCCGGGCCCCTGCATGACGCCGTCCAGGGTGATGTGGTTGATGACGACGATCCTCATGGCGCTCCCGTCCGGTGTTGGCTCACGACTGCACCGCCGCGATCGAGCTGAACGACCCGTCCCGGCGGCCGCTTCCACGGTAAGTTCGCGGCCGCACCGCGAACCGCTCAGGAACTCATCGGGCACCGGTGCATCCGATGGTGGCCGTTGAGCCCTGGCATCGTCCCCCACATCCCGTGACCACGGCGAGCAGCGCCCCGTTCCCGGGTCCGGGCGCGGATCGAGTTGCTACCGTCCGGGCAACGGGAAGAAGGAGTGGCCGTGTTCGACACCTCCGACGACGTCGTCGCACGACTGTCCGCAGTGGACTACCTGGCCGGGTCGGCCACCGCCACGACGGTGTTCCTGGCCGGCAGGCTCGGCAAACCACTGCTGATCGAGGGACCTGCCGGGGTGGGCAAGACCGGGCTGGCGCAGGCGGTCGCCGCGGCCACCGGCGCGGAGCTGATCCGGTTGCAGTGCTACGAGGGCCTGGACGAGAGCCGCGCCCTGTACGAGTGGAACTACGCCACCCAGCTGCTGCGGATCCAGGCCGGGCACGACGCGGACTGGCAGCGCACCCGCGCCGACATCTTCACCCCGGAGTTCCTGCTGGAGCGCCCGCTGCTGGCGGCGATCCGCCGCGAGGGGCCGACCGTGCTGCTCATCGACGAGGTGGACAAGGCGGACCTGGAGTTCGAGGCGCTGCTGCTGGAGGTGCTGTCGGACTTCCAGATCACCGTGCCCGAGCTGGGCACCGTGCGAGCCCGGCACCGGCCGTTCGTGGTGCTCACCTCCAACGCCGCCCGCGAGCTCTCCGAAGCGCTCAAGCGGCGCTGCCTGTACCTGCACATGGACTACCCCTCCCCGGAGCGGGAGCGTGACATCGTGCTCACCCACGTTCCCGCGCTGGGCGAGCAGCTGGCGGGCAAGCTCACCGAGGTCGCAGCAGCGCTGCGGAACCTGGAGCTGACCAAGGCGCCGTCGATCGCCGAGACCATCGACTGGGCCCGCTCGCTGCTGGCCCTCGGCATCGACGACCTCAACGACCCGGCGCTGGAGGCGACGCTCGGGGTGGTGCTGAAACACCCCGGCGACCACGAGCGCGCCGTCGCCGCGCTGGAGCTGCGCGGACGATGAGTCTGCTGGACCGGCACACCGACTTCCTCGCCGCGCTGCGCGCGCACGGCATCGCGGCCTCCACCGCCGAGGGCATCGACGCCGCCCGCGCCCTGGGCGTCGTCGACCTCCTCGACCGCGAGGCGGTGCGGGCCGCCTACGCGGCCACGCTGGTCAAGCGCCACAACGACGTCGCGGTCTTCAACGCCCTGTTCGACCTGTGGTTCCCGCCCGCCATCGGCGACGGCCGCACCGCCGACACCGACGGCGCGGTGGTCGACCTCGAAGTGGAGGTCACCGGCGCCCACGGCACGTCCCCCGAACTCCACGCCATGCGCACCGAACTCGCCCGAGCGCTGTTCGACGGCGACAGCACCGCACTGGTCCAGATCGCCCGCCGCGCCCTCGCCCGCTACGGCAGCACCCCCGGCGCGGGCGGGAACCCCGGTTCGTGGTCACCGCGCGCCGCGCTGGAACAACTGGATCCGACCACGCTGCTGGCCGGTCTGATCCGCACCGCGGAGGGACAGTCGCGGCCCCGCAACACCACCGGCGCCGCGACCCGGTCCCGCTTCACCCGCCGCATCGGCCAGTTCGAGCAACTCGTCACCGCCGAGGCCCACCGGCGCATCGCCGAGCAGAAGGGCGAGCACTACGTCGCCGACAACCTGACCGCGCCCGCGCTCGACCAGGTGCCGTTCCTGGGCGCCTCGCAGGCCGAACTGGCGGCGATCCGCCGGGCGATCCGCCCGCTGGCCCGGCAGCTCGCCACCCGCATCCACCGCGAGCGCCGCCACGGCACCCGCAGCGGGACGCTGGACTTCCGCCGCACCCTGCGGTCCGCGCTGGCCACCGGCGGCGTCCCGATCGCACCCCGCTACCGGCCGCGCCGCCCGCACAAACCGGAGCTCGTCGTCCTGTGCGACGTCTCCTCCTCGGTGGCGAACTTCGCGCACTTCGCCCTGCTGCTGGTGCACGCGCTGCACGAGGTCTTCTCCCGCACCCGGGTGTTCGCCTTCGTCCGCGACGTCCACGAGGTGACCGAGCACCTCCGCCGCGGCCGCGACGCCGCCGAGTCCCTGGCCGAAGTCCGCCGCGCCACCCTCCAGTTCCCGGGCACCGGCACCGATCACGGCCGGGTCTTCGCGGAGTTCGCCGCCGACCACGTCGACGTGCTCACCTCGCGCAGCGTCCTGCTCGTCCTCGGCGACGCCCGCAACAACAACCACGACCCGGCGCTGGAAGTGCTGGCCGGCTTGACCGACCGGTGCCGGCGAACGCTGTGGCTGAACCCGGAACCCCGCGCGAACTGGGGAACCGGTGACTCCGCCGCACTCGCCTACGGGGAGATCGTCGAGATGGCCGAGTGCCGGAACCTCGCCCAGCTGACCGACCTCGTGCGGAACCTGGACCGGCGATGACCGCGCGGAGGCCGGTCAGCCCGCCTGCGGAGTCCCGCGCTTCTGCCGCAGCAGGCCGACGGTCACGGCGACTGCGGCGACGGAGAGGGTGAGGATCAGGGAGTGGCGGGTTGAGGGGTCGACGACCATCAGCACGAGGAACGCCACCAACGCGACGACCACCGCCCAGGACACGTAGGGATAGCCCCACATTCGCACCGGCAGGTGCTGGCCGTCGCGCTCGGCCCGGGCCCGGCTGTGCAGCTGGGTGACCGCGATCGTCAGGTACAGCAGGACGATCACCGAACCGCTGGAGTCCACCAGGAAGTCGAAGATCGCCGTGGTGCTGACGAAGTAGTTCGCCGCCACGGTAGTCAACCCGGCCAGCGCCACCACGAGCACCGCCGGAACCGGTACCCCGGCCGCGCTGGAACGGGCCAGCACCCGCGGGCCCTCGCCGTTGCCCGCCAGTGCGTACAGCATCCGGGACGCGGTGTAGATGCCCGAGTTCAGGCAGGACAGCACCGCGACGAGGACCACCAGGTCCATGATCAGGCCCGCGTTCGGGATGCCCAGCCGGTCGAGGACCGCCGAGTACGGGCTCTCCGTGATCCCGGCGGCGTCGTGGGGCAGCAGCGTGGCGATCACCGCGATCGAGCCGATGTAGAAGACCAGGATGCGCACCATCGTGGTGCGGACGGCTCGGCGCACCGCCTCCGCCGGGCGCATCGCCTCGCCTGCGGCGATCGTGACGACCTCGGCGCCGCTGAAGGCGAAGGACACCACGAGCAGCGCGGGCAGCACCGCGTACCAGCCGTGGGGCGCGAAACCGCCGTTCTCGAACAGGTTCGCCCCACCGGGCGCGGGCACGCCGGGCAGCAGACCGCAGATCGCCAGCACGCCGAGCCCGATGAACGCGACGATCGCCAGCACCTTGATCAGCGCGAACCAGAACTCCACCTCGCCGAAGGCGCGCACCGCGATCAGGTTGGATCCGGTCAGCACCAGCATGAACACCAGCGCGGCGGCCCAGTCCGGCACCACCGGCAGGATCCCGTGCAGCAGCGCACCGCCGATGACGGCCTCCACGCCCACGGTGACGCTCCACGAGTACGCGTAGAGCCAGCCGATCGCCAACCCGGCCCAGCTGCCCAGCTCCCGCGAGGCGTAGCTGGCGAAGGAGCCCGTTCTCGGTGCGGCGACGGACAATTCGGCGAGCATCCGCATGACCAGGACGACGAGCAGGCCGGCGATCGCGTACGCCACGAGCGCCGCTGGACCGGCCTTGTTGATGACCGCGCCGCTGCCGACGAACAGGCCGGCGCCGATCACCCCGCCGATCGCGATCATGCTCATCTGCCGGTCCCGCAGCGCTGGTCGCAGACCGCGCGCCCCGGTCGACCGGGCCTGCTCAACGGATGGCGATTGATCGTTCATCTTGCCTCCAAGATGCCTCAACCGATCGATCGATCGAGAGATCCATGCACGATAGGTGCCGGAAATCGGGAGGTCAATAGGACTTTGCCCGCCCGAGGTCGATGCGGCCGCCGCGTCGCCGGTACGGTTGCGGTCACTCAGATCGATCAGTCGACCGGCATTCCAGGGAGCGCGAGGCGATGAGCGGACGAGGACGCTCAGGTGACGACACGCAGCAGCAGGTGTGGGAGGCGGCCGTCCGGCTGTTCGCCGCGCAGGGCTTCCACGGCACCGGCATCCGCGAGCTCGCCGACGCCGCGCAGCTCTCCCCCGCGACCCTCTACCACTACATGGGCACCAAGCAGGACCTGCTGTTCTCCATCATGCGGACCTGCCTGGACCGGCTGGTGATGGCGGCCGAACGGGTCTCCGCGGACACCGACCGGCCGCAGGCGATCATCGCCAGCCTGGTCCACGTGCACGTGCTCACGCACGCGCTGCACCGCGACGAGACGACCGTGGTGGACAACGAGCTCGGCGTGCTCGACGCCGAACGCCGCGGCACCGTCGTCCAGATCCGGGACCGCTACGAGGAGTTCTGGCGCAGCGCGGTCGCGGCCGGTTGCGAGCGCGGCGTTTTCGCGGTCCCGGACCAGCGCTTCGCGCGCATGGCGGTGCTGGAGATGTGCTCCGGAGTGGCCAAGTGGTACTCCCCAGAGGGCGAGGAGGAGCTGGACGCGATCGCCACGGCGCACGCGCAGCTGGCGCTCCAACTCCTCGGCGTCCCGCCGACCCGCCTCGCCTCAACAGCACTACCCGAAGCAGCCGAAGTCCACGGCCTGGTCGAAGAGATCTGGCACATCCAACTACCCCCAATGCGCGCCCGCCCCACCCGCAACTAACCAACCCCCACCCCCCGACCCCGGCCCACGCCCGCAGGCGATGCACGGGGGGCGCGTGCGGGTTCTGGCGGTCAGTGCGTGCCGGTCCAGGCCACATAACGCCGACCCCCAATCCCTCCCCCGGCTCCGGCTCCGGCTCCGGCTCCGGCTCCGGCTCCGGCTCCGGCTCCGGCTCCGGCTCCGGCTCCGGCTCCGGCTCCGGCTCCGGCTCCGGCTCCGGAGTGATGCAATTTCAATTGAAATTGGACCTCCAATTTCAATTGAAATTGCCGAGGTCCCGACGCACACCGGCGTGTCGGGCACCAACACGCCGACGGCATGCAACTTCAATTGAAATCGGAGCTGTGATTTCCATTGAAATTGCGGGTCTGTCGGTCAGGTGGGTAGGTCGAGTCGGTCGTGCTTGAGCTCGCCTCCTACGACGGTGGCCAGCACTTCGACGTCCTTGATCGCGCGGCGGTCGACGCGGGTGAGGTCTTCGGAGAGCACCGTGAAGTCGGCGAGCATGCCGCGCGCGAGCCGGCCCTTGCGGTGCTCCTGGTGGTCGGCGTAGGCCGAGCCGCGGGTGTAGGCGCGCAGCGCCTGCAACGGGGTCAGCCGCTCGTCGGCGCCCAGCACCTGCCCGGCCGCCGTTTCCCGGTTGACCAGCGCGTGGATTCCCAGCAGCGGCGCGCCTTCCACCACCGGGCAGTCCGAGCTGCCGGGAACTTCGACGCCTGCGCGCAGGAAGCTGAGCTGCCGGTAGGCGAGCTGCGCCCGCTCCTCGCCGAGCGCGGCGATGATCCCGTCCCCGAGCTCGTCCACGAACCGGCCCTGCGGCACCGGGATCACGCCCAGCCGCGCGATCTCGGCGATCTGCGCATCGCTGGTGACACCGCAGTGCTCGATGCGGTGCCGGGCATCGGCGCGGGGCACCTGCCGCTGGGCGCGGGCGTAGGCGTCCAGGACCAGCTGCACGGCCGCGTCGCCGATGGCGTGCGCGGCGATCTGCCAGCCCGCCCGGTGCGCCCGCGAGATCTGCTCGCGCAGCCGCTCCGGATCGTCCTGGGTGAACCCGCGATTGCCGACCGCGTCGGCGTAATCGCAGCACATCGAGGCTGTTCGGCCGATCAGCGAACCGTCCGAGAACAGCTTGACCGCGCCGACGCGCAAGGTGTCGTCGCCCAGCCCGGTGCGCAGGCCGAGGTCGAGCCCGAAGCCGGGTTCGCTCCCGTCGATGTCGTGCAGCGCCGCCATCTCCGGCATCACGGTGGCGCGCACCCCGAGCACGCCCCGCTCCCGCGCGATCATGAAGGCGTGCAGGTCGGCCGGCCCGTTGCCGGTGAGACGCCCCGCGATGCCGGGCTCGGTGATGCTGGTCAGCCCTTCGGACAGGGCCAGCTCCGAACCCAGCTCGATGGCCCGCACGAAGTCCTCGAGCGGTTGTGGCCGGAGCACGCGGTACACCAGCGATTGGGCCTGCTCGGTGAGCAGCCCGGTGGGCGCGCCGGTGGCGTCGCGTTCGACCGTGCCGCCGGGAACGTCGGGCAGGGCGCGAGGATCCGCGTAGCCCATCGCCCGGATCGCCGCGGTGTTGACCACGCCCATGTGCGCGGAGTTGTGCGCGAGCCAGGCCGGGCGGCCGCCGGTCAGCGCGTCCAGCTCCGCCCGGGTCGGGTGGGCGCCGCCGAGGCGGTTCTGGTCGTAGCCGTGCCCGCGCACCCAGGCACCTCCCGGCAGCCGCTCGGCGTGCTCGCGGACGGCGGTGCGCAGCGCGTCCATGCTGGTGACAGCGCTGGGCCGCAGGTCGAGCTGGAGGCTGCGCTGTCCGCGCATGCTCAGGTGGTGGTGCGCGTCGTGGAAGCCCGGCACCACCGGTGCGCCGCGGAGGTCGATGACCTCGGCGGCGGTGCAGCCGTCGAGGTCGTCGTCCAGGCCGACGAGCACACCGCCGAGCACGCCCATCCGGCTCGCGGTCGGGCGATCGGGATCCAGGGTGGTGATGTCGCCGTTGGTGAACAGGACGTCCAGGTGCATGAATGATCCTCCAACTGCCGGTTCAGGCGGTGGACCGCCGAGCACGCACGTCTTGCGCCCCGGCCGACACCGACCCTACTCTGTCGATCGATCGATCGACTAGTTCGGAGGCGGCGTGGCAGAACCGAGCAGCGGACCGCACGCGATCGACTTCTGGTCGCCGGTCCACTTCGACGAGCTGGACCCCAACGGCCACCTGCACAACGCGCGCTTCGCGCTGCACGTCGAACGGGCCCAGACCGCGGCCTTCGCGGCGGCCGGCTTCGACACCGCGACCGTGCTGAACCGGCACCCCGACCTGCACTACGTGGTGCGCCGGTTCGACGTCCTGTTCCACTCACCCGTCGGCAACGCCGGGAACCTGCTGGTAGCACTGCACTTCACCGAACTCGGCCGGACCAGCGCGACTTGGACGTTCCGCTGCGGCCCGCCCGGAGCGCCCAACGCCACCGGCACGCGCACGATCGTGAAGGTCGACGCCGACGGCAGGCCGCTGCCCTGGTCGCCGCGGATGTCGGAGTGGCGCACGAACCTGCTGATCGGCTGAGACCACGAGGAGACGACATGTCCGAACCCCGGCCCGGAACGCTGGTCGAGACCGAGTTCGACGGCGACATCGGCGTGATCCGGCTGAACCGACCGGAGTCGCTGAACGCGGTGAACACCGCGCTGGTGGAACAGCTGGTCGCCGCGTTCGACTCCGCGCGCACCGCCCGCGCCGTCCTGCTGACCGGTCGCGGCCGCGCCTTCTGCGCCGGTCACGACCTGAAGGCACCGCCCGAAGATCCCGCCACCGTGCGAGCCCGGCTGGACCGCATCCAGGACGTCACCCGCCGGATCCGCAGCTGCCCGGCACCGGTGATCGCGGTGGTGCAGGGGCACGCCGTGGGCGCGGGCGCGGAATTCGCCCTGGGCTGCGACCTGGTGCTGGCGGGCGAGAGCGCGCAGTTCCGCTTCCCCGAGGTGGGCCTCGGGCTCAGCGCCACCGGCGGGCTCTCCGCCCTGCTGCCGATGCTGGTCGGCCCGATCAGGGCCAAGGAGCTGGTGATGTTCGGCGAGCCGCTCGACGCCGCCACCGCGCACCGGCTCGGGCTGGTCAACGCGGTGATCCCGGACGACGAGCTGCTGGCGACCGCGATGAGCTGGGCGCGACGGCTGGCCGAACTCCCGGCGGCACCGCTGGCGATGGCCAAGGAAGCCATCGACGCGGGCACCGACCGCGCGGTGGAATCGGCCCTGGCGCTGGAGATCCGGCACGCGATCCGCACCGACGAGCTGAGCACCGAAGAAAGCAGTCCGGCATCGACATCAGCCCCGCTCAACCGCACCACAGGGGACCGTGACGCCACCCGGCCCAAAGAAACCCCGAAACGCGAGATCAGCCCCGAACGCCACCACCACTGTGAATCGCGGAGAGGCGGAACAGCATGAGCGACCTGTCCCTCGCGGATCTCGTCCGCAGCGCGGCCGAACGCTGGCCGGAGCGGGTGGCGTGGACGTTCGACGCGCTCGGCCGGGAGCTGACCTTCGCCGAGGTCGACCGGCGCAGCGATGCATTCGCCGCGCTGCTCGCCGAGCACGGGGTCACCGCGGCCGATCGCGTGGCGGTGATGCTGGACAACCGGCCGGAATTCCCGCTCGCGTGGCTGGGCGCGGCCAAGCTGGGCGCCGCGGTGGTCCCGGTGAACATCCGCTACCAGGACTACGACGCCGCGCACGTGCTCGCGCACTCAGGCGCGCGGGTCGTGCTGACCACGGCGCAGCACGCGGAACTGCTCGCGCGGATCAGGAGTTCCACGTCCCTGCAGCACGTGCTCGACGTCGACGCGATCCCGATCCCCGACGCGCCTGCACCGAGGTGCGCCGCACCGGTGCCCGAGACGGTCGCCAACATCCAGTACACGTCGGGCACCACCGGAGCGCCGAAGGGATGCGTTCTGCCCCACCGCTACTGGAGCTCGCTGGCCGCCGGGCTGGTCGAGGGCTTCCCGCGGATCGGCGCGCAGGACACCATCCTCACCGCACAGCCCTTCCACTACGTCGATCCGCAGTGGAACACCGCGCTGGGCCTCGCCTCCGGCGCCCGGCTCGTGGTGCTGGACCGCTTCCACCCCACGACGTTCTGGTCGAAGGTCCGCGAGCACGAGGTCACCTGGCTCTACTGCCTCGGCCTGATGCCGAAGCTGCTGCTGGACATGCCGCCGTCACCCCACGACCGGGACCACCGGGTGCGCGCGATCAGCGCATCGGCGATCCCGGCCGACCTGCACGCGGCGCTCGAAAAGCGCTGGGGCGTCCCATGGTTCGAGGCGTTCGGCATGACCGAGACGGGCAGCGACATCCGGATGACGCCCGAGGACCACGACGACACCGTGGGAACCGGTTGTCTCGGCCGGGCCATCGCCGGGCGGGAGGTCGCGATCCTCGGCGACTCCGGCGAACCGGTGCCACGAGGCGCCACCGGCGAGCTGGCGATCCGCGGCGTCGGGCTGATGCACGGTTACTTCCGCGACGCGGAGGCCACCGATCGGGCGTTCCGCTCCGGCTGGTTCCACACCGGCGACCTGGCCAGGATGGACGACCGCGGACGCGTCTACTACGCGGGCCGGACCAAGGACATGATCCGCCGCAGCGGTGAGAACATCTCCGCGGGCGAGGTGGAACGGGTGCTCCAGCTGCACCCGGCGGTGGACATCGCCGCGGTCCTGCCGGAGCCGGACGAGCTGCGGGGCGAAGAGGTCCACGCCGTGCTGGTCCTCCGCGACGAGACCTGCACCCCGGAGGCCCTGGCGGCCTTCTGCGGCGAGCAGCTGGCCTACTTCAAGGTCCCCCGCTACTGGACCTTCCGAACCGCGGTGCCGCTGACGCCCTCGGAGCGGGTCTCCAAGGCGGCCCTGCGAACCGAGCTGGCACGGGACCGGAATCCCAAGTACGACCGCAAGACCCAGCAGTGGGCCTAGGGAATTCCCCGAGCACCCGCTGGCGTTGATCACGCCATGGCACAAGGTCCAGCACCGCGCCCGCTGTCCGACGAAGCTCTGTCCGGACTGCTCGGCAAGCAGCACTTCGGCACGCTCGCCACCGTCAAGCGCAGCGGGCACCCGCACCTGACCACCATGCTCTACAGCTGGGACCCGGAAGCCCGGGTGGTGCGGTTCTCGACGACGGCCGACCGGGTCAAGGTCGGCCACCTGCGGCGCGATCCGCGTGCGTCGCTCCATGTGCAGGGCGACGACGTGTGGTCGTTCGCCGTCGCCGAGGGTGAGGCCGAGACCTCCGAGATCACGACCGCGCCCGGCGACGCGGTCGGGCGCGAACTGCTCTCGATCGTCTCCGCGGCCGCGAAGCCGGACGACGAAGGTGCGTTCCTGGAGCAGATGGTCGCCGAGCGCCGCCTGGTCATCCGGTTGAAGGTGGATCGGCTGTACGGCACGGTGCTCGACGTCTGAACCGGGCTCGGGAAGCGCCCCGCGCTCGCAGGGCGCTTCCCGGTGCGCTCAGCTCCCGGCCGTCCACAACTCCTGCAGCACCAGTTCGGCCGCGCTCGGGATGGGTTCCACGATCTCGCAGGTGCGGGCCTCGGCGATCCGGCGGGCCGTCTCGCTGAGCGGCCCACCAGCGATGATCACCGCTTCGGCGCGGTCCACCCCGGTGCACCGGTCGACCGCCGCGGCCAGTTCGGCGAACTGCCGCTCGGGATCGGCCGCCAGCACCAGCGGCTCCGATTCGGTCAGCCGGACACCGGTGAAGCCCTCCGACATCCCGTGCTCGGCGACCAGCGCGGTGAGGGAATCGACGAGCAGCGGCGTGCTGGTGGCCATGCCGAACCGCCGCCCCGACCGACCCGCGGCGCCGATGGCCGCCTGCCCGATGCCGACGACCGGCAGGTCGAGCTCCGCGTCGAGCCGGCTGCGGCCCGGGTCGCCGATCGCGGCGACGATCACCGCGAGGTACTCCCGCTCCGCGGCGTCCAGCGCGCGCAGCACGGCATCGCGGACGTGCTCCTCGGACTCCTTCAGCGCCACCGGGTCGAGGATCATCGACGGTCCGGCTCCCGCCGTGACACCGTCGACCTCGAGCCCGCTGCCGAGCAGCGTTCTCGCGGCGAGCGCGCGCATCATCTCGGTGGTCGCCCGGTTGGTGTTCGGGTTGACCAGGAGCACCCTTGCGGTCTCAGGCGTGGGCAATCTGCTCGTCCTCCTCCATCGGCTTGCCGAAGGTCTCCGGCGGGAACTGGACCGCGATGCCGAGGATCACGAACAGCACGGCCAGCATCGTGAACATGCCGGTCAGCCCGCTGAGGTCGAAGACGAAACCGGCCACCAGCGGGAACAGGCCGCCGGACAGCGAGCCCATCGCCAGGATGATCGAGGTCCCCATGCCGCGGACGCGGGTCGGGTAGAGCTCCGGCGCGAACAACCAGATCGTGGTGTTCACGATGATCACCGAGAAGTTGAACAGGAAGCCGAAGGCGAGCACCAGCGGCAGCGAGTCGGAGAACACGGCGATCGACAGCCCGGCCACGCAGCCGAGGACGGCGCCGCCGGTGAGCACCTTCTTGCGGGGCAGTCGGCTGGCGCCGAAGGCCGCGGCGATCGCGCCGACCAGCGAACCGGTCTGCATCAGCAGGGTGAAGCTCAGGCTGGAGGTGAGGTCGTGGCCGCTGGCCACCAGGATCGTGGGCATCAGGGTCAGCATCGAGATCTGCGCGGCGTAGGACATGCACACCGCCACGGTGAGCAGCACCGTGCGGCGCAGCAGCCGGCCCCGCAGGACACCGCGCCAGTCCGAGCGCGGCGGCTTGCCCGGTTCCTGCGCACCGGTTCCGGTCAGGTACTGCTCCGGGTTGTCGATCGGGCCGCTCAGCTGACCCCTGGCCAGCCGGTTGATCACGACGTTGGCTTCCTCGATCCGCCCGCTGGCCGCGAGGAACCGCGGTGTCTCCGGCACGTAGCGGCGGAAGAACATGATCAGCACGCAGGGCAGGAACAGCAGCCCGAAGAGCCAGCGCCACTTGTCCGGGCCGTCGAAGACCGAGAACACCAGGATGCCGAACAGCGGCGCCAGCATGTTGCCGAGACCGGCCGAGGTCACGTTGATCAGGCCGACCGCGGTGCCGCGGTGCCGGGCGGCGAAGAACTCCGCCATCATGATGACCGCGACCGAGATCTCGCCGCCGAGCCCGAAGCCGACGATGAAGCGCCCCGCCGCGAGCACCGCGTAGTTCGGCGCCAGGGCGCAGATCAGCGAGCCGCCCGCGAAGACGAGCAGGTTGATCATCAGCATCTTCCGGCGGCCGAACCGGTCGATGATCACGCCCGTGAGCAGCCGCCCCAGGGCGGTGGCGGTGAAGGTCATCGTGTTGAGGAAGCCGATCTCGGCCCCGCCGAGCCCCCAGGACTCCTGCAGCACGGGGCCGGTGAGGCCGACCGCGTTCTGCTCCAGGGCGTCGAACCAGATGCCGATCAGGACCATGATCAAGATGTGCTTGTGCGCACTGGTGACGCCGATTCGACCGTAGGCGTTCTCGATCTGGTCGGCTAAGGCGACCTTTCCGTCGGACGATCTCCCGGACCGACCGGATGCCGTTTCCACAGCCCTACCTCCGATGCCACGCTGCATGGATAGAGTTCCGCGATGTGAAATATACTTCTCACGCTGCAGAATGATGCGGAAGTGTAGCCCGCAAATCACCCTTCCACCAGACCGAACGGAGCAACCGGTCGACCGACTTCAACGCTCGAAGCCCCTGCGGCGCAGAACGGTTCGCCACAACCTGGCCGTCCACAGCGGACGATGCACCTCCACGCACCCACCCGCACGACCACCTGCTGACCCGCCGCCGACTGACCCGGAACAGCACCATCGAGGTGAGCCCCATCGAAGTCGCCCTGATCGGATCGCGACGGATTGCGTGATCCTGGCGACGGGATCGACCTACCCGTTCCCCGCGAAGTCGGCGCTCGGAGACGCAACAGCCATCCCGAAACCCAAGATGGCCGGAGCAGCACGAGACCACGCAACAACAGCGGCCAAGAACATCAATGCCCCGACAAAGAATCGACCAGGACCACTCACGCCCCCACCAGGGATCGCTCTCCCCCTGAACCCACACCCGAAACAGGAGCCCTGGAGCAGCAAAAACATCGGATCTCACAGCCCGAACCCGCAGGTCCGAGCCCAAGAAAAGACCACCAAACCGCAAAATCCGCAGAGCACCCGACGAAGGGCTGGTCCGCGAGCAGGCCGGGAACGCCATCCCACGCAAGGAACCGACGAAACGCCACCCCCGCACCGTGGGGGCCTGCGGGGGCTCGACCCCCGCAATCGAACCCGGAACGAGAAAAAGCGAAGCGCCCTGCGCGAGCAGGGCGCTTCATCGAAGTGGAGGTGCCGGGAATCGAACCCGGGTCCTCCGTCGCTTCACCAAGACTTCTCCGTGCGCAGTTCGCTATGCCTCTGCTTGGCTCCACCGGTCTCGCGAACTAGCCGATGTGACGAGCCCAGTCGCTGTTGGATGTCCCACCAGGTCCCGCGACCGGACCTGGCGGTAAGAGCCTCCTAGCTGATGCCGGATCCCGGGTCGGAGGCAATCCCGGTCCGACAGAGTCGCTCCTCGCTCAGGCGGCGAGGGCGAACTCGCGCTGACTCTTGTCGGCGCTTATAACGTTGCAGCGACGCTCACGGTGGTCTCCTGCCTGCACCGGCACGCTTCCCTTGGATCAACGTACGGAGTCGAAACCGTTCACCCCCTCGCTACCGGCTCGGCTTTCGAACCGGTGTACCCCAGCATAACGCGTGCCGCCCCGGCGATCATTCCCATATCCCTGAAACGATCACGAAGGCCCGCCGAGCAGCTTCGCCGGTGTGTCGTGCAGCACCGCGCGCAGGAACTTCGTCCCCAGCCGGTCGTCGGCTTCCGCCCAGCCCGCGATCGCCGCCAGTTGCTCGGCGTACGGGTACGGGATGTTCGGGTAATCGGTGCCGAGCACGACCCGGTCCGCGTGATCGGCCAGGCGGGCCGACCAGTCCGCGGGCAGCGCAGCGAAGTTCTCGCTGAACGCCACCCCGACCATCGTCGTGTCGACGTGCACACCCGGGTACGCGCCCACCAAGTCCAACGCGACGTCGTGATCCGGCATTCCCGCGTGCGCCAGCACCGCGACCAGCGCGGGGTGGCGGCGCAGCACCTGCTCGAACACGTCGAGCCCGGTGTGGGCGCCCCGGATCGGGCCGTGACCGCAGTGCACGACCACCGGGATCCCGGCCTCCGCGAGCAGCCCCCACGCGGGCTGGAGCAGTTCGTCGCGCGGGTCGAAGGCGCCGACCTGGACGTGCATCTTCACGCACCTCGCGCCGGCGTCGAGCGCCTTGGCGAGGTAGGTGGCGACCTCGGGCTCCGGGAAGATCGTCGCCGTCGGCACCGCGCCCGGCGTGCGGTGCCCGAAGTCCACCGCCCAGTCCGTCAGCCACTCGGCCATGCCCGGCTTGTGCGCGTAGACCAGCGGTGCGAACGTCGTCACACCGAGTTCGCGCAGGATCCGCAGGCGGTCCTGCTCGGAGTGCCGGTAGTGGATCGGCCACTCGACGCCGTAGTGCTCACCGGCCTGGTCGAAGTACGCCCACACCTTGTCCAGCACGCGTTCGGGCAGGAAGTGGGTGTGGATGTCGACCAGGCCGGGCAGCCCCAGCTCGGCCAGCCAGGCCGGGATCTCGGCGTCGCTGCGCGGCGCCGTCAACGCATGCCCTTGCGAGCGCGGCCGATGGCGCGCTGCATCTCCCGCTGGGCATCGCGCTTGGCCAGGTCGTGCCGCTTGTCGTGCGCCTTCTTGCCGCGCGCGAGCGCGAGCTCGACCTTCGCCCGGCCGTCGCTGAAGTACAGCGACATCGGGATCAGGCTCAGCCCGCTCTCCTTGATCTTGCCGACCAGGCGGAGGATCTCGCGCTTGTGCAGCAGGAGCTTGCGGGACCGCCGCGGCTCGTGGTTGGTCCAGGTCCCCTCGGTGTACTCGGGGATGTGCACGTTGCGCAGCCAGACCTCGCCGTGGTCGACGGTGGCGAAGCCGTCCACCAGCTGGGCCTTGCCCTGCCGGAGGCTCTTCACCTCGGTGCCGGTCAGCGCGATGCCGGCCTCGTAGGTGTCCAGCACCGCCCAGTCGTGCCGCGCCTTGCGGTTCTGCGCGATGACCTTGCGGCCGCGTTCCTTCACCATGCCGACAACTCTAGCTGCCGTGTCACCCGAGTTTCGGGACCGACCGCGAACGCCGGAGGGCCGCGGTCCCGGCTGGAACCGCGGCCCTCCGGCACGTCTCACAGGCGGACGTAGAGGCGGAGCGTGACGTAACCCGTGCCCGCCGAGATGACCGCTGCCACCAGCAGCAGGATCGGCGAGATCACCGCGACGTCGCCCCACTCGACGCTGGGCACGATGCCGCCGAACGACGCCATGACCCGGTCCAGGAACAGCGCCTTGAAGCCCGACAGGCCGAGGATGCCCAGGATCGCACCGATCAGACCGGAGACCACCGCCTCCAGGAGGAACGGCAGCTGCGTGTACCAGCGGGTGGCACCGACCAGGCGCATGATGCCGGTCTCGGTGCGGCGGGTGAACGCCGAGAGCTGGATGGTGTTGGAGATCAGCAGCAGCGCCGCGAGCGCCTGCACCAGCGCGATGAAGAAGGCGATGTTGCGGATCAGGTTCAACATGCCGAACACCTGGTCGAGGTAGTCGGCCTGGTTGACCACGTTGTCCACGCCCGGGCGGCCGTTGAACTCCTGCTTGACGGCGCCGAAGCGCTCCGGGTCGCTCAGCTTGACGCGCAGCGAGGCGGGCATGGCCTCGGCGCGGGCGACATCGCGCAGCTCGGGCTGCGACTCGAAGACCTTGTTGAAGCTCTCGAAGGCCTGCTGGCGGTTCTCGTACCGCACCGACTCCACGCCGGACACGCGCTTGAGGTCGGCCATGATGTTCGCGCAGGGCTGCTGGGAGCAGTCGTTGTCGTTGGCGCTCACGTCGTCGGTCATGAACACCACGACCTCGACGCGGTCCTGGTAGGTCTCCTGCATCTTGTCGATCATCCGGACCACGAGGAGACCGCCGCCGAGCAGACCGACCGAAACGGCGGTCGTCAGGATCATCGCGATGGTCATCGTCACGTTGCGCCGAAGGCCGTTGACGACCTCGCTGAATACGAAGCTCGCGCGCATCTTGTGTCAGCTTTCCTAGCCGGTCGGGGGTGGTGTGCTCAGGGCCGCGGGGGCGCGGCTAGCGGCCGACGCCGTACACGCCTCGCGCGTCGTCGCGGATGACGCGCCCGAGGCTCAGCTCGACCACGCGGCGTCGCATCGAGTCGACGATCGAGTGGTCGTGGGTGGCCATCACGACGGTGGTGCCGGTGCGGTTGATGCGCTCCAGCAGCAGCATGATGTCCTGGCTGGTGTCCGGGTCGAGGTTCCCGGTCGGCTCGTCGCAGAGCAGCACCAGCGGGCGGTTGACGAAGGCCCGGGCGATCGCGACGCGCTGCTGCTCACCACCGGAGAGCTCGTGCGGCATCCGGTCGGCCTTGCCGTCGAGCCCGACCAGCTGCAGCACCTGGGGCACCACGCGGCGGATGTCGTTGCGCGGCTTGCCGATCACTTCCAGCGCGAATGCCACGTTCTCCGCGACGGTCTTCTGGTTCAGCAGGCGGAAGTCCTGGAAGACGCAGCCGATGCGCTGGCGGAGGCGCGGGACGCGGCGGCGCGGCAGCTTCGCGACGTTCCAGTCGGCGACGAAGACCCGACCGCGGCTGGGCACGTCCTCGCGCAGCAGCAAGCGCATGAACGTCGACTTGCCGGACCCCGAGGGCCCGATGAGGAAGACGAACTCGCCCTTCTCGATGCCCACGGAGACATCGTCGAGAGCGGGCCTGGTCGACGTCTTGTACGTCTTGGACACGTGCTCAAGGCGGATCACGGGGCGTGAGTTTACCTGCGTCCATCAGGGGGACATCGACTCACCCGGACCGGCGGTACTACCGGAGATCACCTCGGTGAGGATTCGTTCTTCGAAGCGGCGCGGCCGCTCGGTCAACCCCCGGCGCTCGCACCTCAGCGTCCGTCTGGCGAGGACGACCCGACCGTCGCGTACTGGCCGCGCACACGGTCGGGCACCCGCAGTCCGGGCGGGCGCGGCGGTTCCGCTAGCGGCACCGCCGCGCAAGACGAGGCTGGAAACCCCTGGTGCCGATCAGGCCGCGCTCTGCTGCTGGCGGCGCCAGCGGATGCCCGCTTCGAGGAAGCCGTCGATGTCGCCGTCCAGCACCGCGTCCGGGTTGCCGACCTCGTGGTCGGTGCGCAGGTCCTTGACCATCTGGTACGGGTGCAGGACGTAGGAGCGCATCTGGTTTCCCCAGCTGGAGCCGCTGTCCTTGAGGGCGTCCAGCTCGGCGCGCTCCTCCTCCTTCTTGCGGGCCAGCAGCTTGGCCTGCAGCACGCGCATCGCGGCGGCCTTGTTCTGCAGCTGCGACTTCTCGTTCTGGCAGGACACCACGATGCCGGTCGGGATGTGCGTGATGCGCACCGCCGAGTCGGTGGTGTTCACGCTCTGCCCACCGGGGCCGGAGGACCGGAAGACGTCCACCCGGATGTCCTTCTCCGGAATCTCGACGTGGTCGGTCTCCTCCACCACCGGCAGCACCTCGACCCCGACGAAGGAGGTCTGGCGGCGCCCCTGGTTGTCGAACGGCGAGATGCGCACCAGCCGGTGCGTGCCCTGCTCGACCGAGAGGGTGCCGTAGGCGTAGGGGGCGTCGATCCGGAAGGTGGCCGACTTCAGGCCGGCCTCCTCGGCGTAGGAGGTGTCGTAGACATCGGCCGGGTAGGAGTGCCGCTCCGCCCAGCGCAGGTACATGCGCATCAGCATCTCGGCGAAGTCGGCGGCGTCCACGCCCCCGGCCTCGGCGCGGATGGTGACCATCGCTCCGCGCGGGTCGTACTCGCCGGAGAGCAGGGTGCGCACCTCGAGCGCTTCGAGGTCCTTCTTCAGGGAGTCGCGCTCCTCGTCGGCCTCGGCCAGGCCGGAGGTGTCGCCCTCGTCCTCGCTGAGCTCGTAGAGGACTTCCAGGTCTTCGAGGCGCTGCCGCAGCTCGGTGATCTTGCGCAGCTCGGCCTGCCGGTGCACCAGCTGGCTGCTGATCCGCTGCGCGTGCTCGACGTCGTCCCAGAGGTCCGGCTTGGCGGCCTCCGCCTCCAGCTCCGCGATATTCGCGCGCAGAGCATCCAGATCCATCACGCTCTCGATGCCCTCGAGGGTGTTGGACAGTTCCTTGAGCGAAGCTGCGACGTCGGGATTCACAGTGCTCAGCGTACTTCACCGGGCACGGGCCGCCCACGAGGACGGCCCGTTGTCCCGTTCTCCCCGGCCACTCGCACCGCACGGCGGTGCGGGCGGACCGCCCGGCTCATCGCCTTTCGGGAGGTCGCGTTGCTCACGTGGCCGCTCGGCGGAGCCGCACCGCTCTCTCCCCCCGGACTGCGGGTGCCCCTCCCCGTGCACGGCGGAGGGGCCGTCCCCGGCAGGAAACCACTCGGAACCCGCCGGCGGTCGAAGCGGAAGGCGCCGCCGACCGCTGTCAGTCCGGGATGGCGTCGAGGAGCTTGATGATCGCCCGGTTGTAGGCCACCGTGAAGTCCGCGGCCGCCTTCTCGTAGGGGTCGCCCGCGGTCTTGGCCGCGTTCTTCGCCTCGTCCATCTTCACGGCGTACTGGCCGCGAGCCGACTCGACCAGGCTGGCGCGCTGCTTGGGCGTCAACGAGCCCGAGTAGACCAGCCGCAGGATCAGCGGGCTGCGGACGTTGTCCGGCCCCGGCTCGGTGTTCAGCCACGACTTGAAGGCGCGCTTGCCCGCGGCGGTGATCGCGTACTGCTGGCTGGAGCGCGGCCCCTGCTTGCCGAGGCGGAGCAGGCCGGCGTCGGTCAGCGCGGGCAGCTCCCGGTAAACCTGGCTGCGGGTCACGCTGAAGAACCCTCCGAAGCGCTCGGTGGCAGCAGCGACCAGCTGGCCACCGGTCTTCGGACCTTCGTGCAGTAGTCCCAACAGGGCAGCGGATGTCGCATTCAGCTCGGTCACACTGCCACGGTGCCATGCCCGCGCGAAGCTGTCCACAATGGTCGCCAGTTCTGTCCACTGTGGTTGCAGTGGACTGGTCCAAGTGGACGAACGATTGCGCCATCGGCGCAGCGGCCGGACGACTGCAATCCGAGCAGACCGGACACAGTGCGCAGCCGGTTCCCGCCCACCGCCTGCACGCATTGCGACGGGCACGCCCGCGGTTCGCCTGGATGGGGGTTATTGGCGGCGCAATGCGGTGCTATCGGGTTCTGAAGCTGCCCAACCGCGGTCGACCACCAGCAATGTGGCTCTGGGCCGACCGGTCGGCGGCCGCCAGCGACCGAGCAGGAGGTGCGGGGAAGTGCATCGCAGTTGGTTGCGAACCAAGGCCAGCGAGAGCAAGACGAGGGTGACCAACAAGGTCGCGGAACGAGCCAAGGTGCTGGTGCCCAGGCAGCGCGACGGCGAAGCCGCCTCCTGCATGGTCTGCGGCAGGTGGATGCGCCCGACAGGCGCGATCCAGGGCGACGGCAGGGTCTGCTCCCCCGCCTGCGCCCGCCAGTGGGCCCAAGGCCTGTGACGGAAATCGACAACGAGAAAAGCCCCCGACGATATCGGGGGCTTTTCTCTGCGGAATAGTAGCGGGGACAGGATTCGAACCTGCGACCTCTGGGTTATGAGCCCAGCGAGCTACCGAGCTGCTCCACCCCGCGCCAGCAACCTCTTGAACCGGTTGCGTTCTTCTGTTGTGCCGCTAACTCTACACCCCCGAAAACCCACCAGAACAGGGGGGTCCCCGAACCCCCCAAAACCACCCCCGACCAGCAAAAACACCCCCGCGACAAGAACCGAACCCAAAACCCGGCCAACCCCAGCCCTCAGCCCCAGAATCGATCAGCGGCAACCACCCCACGAACGCCCCATGAGAAACGTTCCACGCCAAAACGAGGGGCTGGTCAAGAACCCCGGCCGGGCACGACCCCCCACCGCGCGGAGCCGACGAAAAGCAACCACCGCACCGTGGGGGCCCACGGGGGCTCGGCCCGTAAAGAAATAAGGACAACGGGAAAAGGGCCCCAGACCAAGTCTGGGGCCCTTTTACATCCGATTTGGTAGCGGGGACAGGATTCGAACCTGCGACCTCTGGGTTATGAGCCCAGCGAGCTACCGAACTGCTCCACCCCGCGTCGTTGTGTCCCTAACCTTACGGGCTGCCGAAGCTTAGTGCAAATCGCGAGGCCGGAAAAGTGACGCAGCACATCTTCCACCCGATCGGAGGCTCGCGAGCACCGCGGGGCGGAGACCGTTGCCGGTCCCCGCCCCGCGGTGCTCATTGCCTGGTCAGCCGCCGTTGCCCTGCGCCTGCTCGAAGCGCCGGATCGCGTCGTCGAGCTCCTGGTAGGCCGAGCCCAGGTCGCCGAAGTTGCCGGACTGCTGGGCCTTGCGGACGTGCTCCAGCGCGGCCCGGATGTCGCCGACCGCCTTGCTCATCTCCGGGCTGGAGGTGTCCTGCCCGGGCGGCGGGGGCTGCTGCCCCGGCGCCGGCGGACGCTGCGGGTCCTCGGTCTGGGTGGCCTGGCCGGCCCCCGAGCCGAACACCTGGTCCAGCGCGCCCTGCAGGGTCTCGGAGAAGCCGACCTTGCCGCCGAAGGACACCAGCACCCTGGCGAGCTGCGGGTAGGACTCCTGCTCGTTGCGCTGGATGTAGATCGGCTCGACGTAGAGCAGACCACCGGCCACCGGCAGCGTCAGCAGGTTGCCGAAGATGGCGTTGACGTTCGGGTTGTTGAACAGGGTGCGGTTCTCGGTGACCTCCGGAGTGGACTCCATCTGGTTCTGCACCTGGTTCGGACCCGGCGTGAGGGTGTTCGTCGGCAGCCTCAGCACGCTGAGCTTGCCGTAGTCGTCCGGATCCGAGGAGGCCGACACCCACGCCGACATGTTCTGCCGCCGCAGCGCGGTGAGCGCACTGGTCAGCTGGAACGTCGGTTCCTTCTGCTCACCGATCTGCGCCAGCACGTAGTACGGCGGCTGCTGCCCCTCGCTGCCCGCGACGTTGCCGCGGCTGGTCGGGTCGGACGGCACCTCCCAGAAGGTTTGGGTGGAGAAGAAGTCGCCCGGGTTGTCCACGTGGTACTCGGTGAGCAGCTTGCGCTGCACCTTGAAGATGTCCTCCGGGTACCGGAAGTGGTCGCGCAGCTCGGGGGTGACCTCGCTGGCCGGCTTGACCACGCCGGGGAACACGCCCTGCCAGGCCTTGAGCACCGGGTCCTGCTCGTCCACCGCGTAGAGCTCGACGTTGCCGTCGTAGGCGTCGACGGTGGCCTTGACCGAGTTGCGGATGTAGTTGATCTGCTGGTTCGGCAGCCGCTCGACGCCGGTGAGGGTGTCGTTGGTGGCCTCGCCCAGCTCGGTCAGCTGCGAGTACGGGTAGTTGTTCAGCGTGGTGTAGCCGTCGACGATCCACTTGATGCGGCCGTTGATCACCGCCGGGTACGGGTCGCCGTCCAGCTTCAGCCAGGGCGCCACCTTCTGCACGCGGTCCCGCGGGTTGCGCTCGTAGATGATCTTGGACTGGTCGCCGATCACACCGCTGAACAGGAAGTTCCGCTCGCCGTAGTAAGCGCCGAAGACCAACCGCTGGAACAGGTTGCCGACCGGGACGCCGCCCATGCCGGTGTAGGTGTACTGCTGCTGGTCGGTGTCGTACTCGCGCGGCGCCTCGCCCGCGTTGCCGCCGACGATCACGTAGTCGTTGCGGCCCACCAGCTCGCCGTAGTAGACGCGCGGCTGCTCGACCGGGATGGCGCCCTGGCCGTTGTTGGCCACGTCGCTGATCTGGAAGACCGGGTAGCCGCCCTGGGTGGCGCCTTCGCGGAACGTCGAGTCGACGCGGTCGGCCGGTGCGGCGACGAAGCCGTTGCCGTGCGTGTAGACGGTGTGCCGGTTGATCCAGTTCTGCTGGTTGACCGCCAGGCCGTCGGTGTTGAGCTCGCGCAGCGCCACCAGGTAGTCCCGGAGGTTGCCGTCGGCGTCGCGGTACCGGTCGACGTCCAGCTTGTCGGTGAAGCCGTAGAAGTTGTACTGCTGGGTCAGCTGGGTGAACGTCGGAGCCAGCACGTTCGGGTCCAGCAACCGGATGTTGGGGATGGTGCCCTTGTCCTCGGCGACCTCGTGCGGCTGCAGCTGGGTGCGACCCGGGTAGTCGGTGATCTCCACCTTGTCCGGGCCGATGCCGAACGCCGCCTTGGTGGCCTGCAGGTTGCGCTCGATGGACTGCGCCTCGCGCTGGTTGGCGTTCGGGCGCACCGAGAACTGCTCCAGCAGGGCCGGCCACACCGCGCCGACGACGACGCTGGACAGCACCAGCAGCACCGCGGCCAGCGCCGGGATCTGCACGTTCTTCAGGAAGATCACCGCGAAGAACGCCAGGGCGCAGAACACCGCGATGCACATCAGGATCAGCTTGGCGGGCATCACCGCGTTCAGGTCGGTGTAGCTGGCACCGGTGAACAGCGAGTTGCGCTGGGAGAGCAGCAGGTCGTAGCGGTCCAGGAAGTAGTCGACCGCCTTGAACAGCACGAACAGCCCGGCCAGGATCGCCAGCTGCACCCGGGCGGGCATGGACAGCTGCCCGGAGCGGCCCGCCAGCCGGATGCCGCCGAAGATGTAGTGGGTGATCAGCGCGCCGATGAACGACACGGTGACCGCGATGAACGCCCACGACAGCAGGAGCCGCCAGAACGGCAGCTCGAAGGTGTAGAAGCTGATGTCCTTGCCGAACTCCGGGTCCACCTGGCCGAACGGCACGCTGTGCAGGAACAGCTGGAGCGTCTGCCAGTCGGCCTGCGCGGCCAGCCCGCCGATCACGCCGACCACGATCGGGATGCCCAGCCCGAACAGCCGGGACCGCTCGGTGGCCACCGTGCGGTATCGCGCCAGCGGGTCGTCGGGGCCGCTGACCGGCACGAACACCGGCCGGTTGCGGTAGGCCACCCACAGGTTCAGGCCCAGCACGAGACCGAGGAAGACCGCGGCGACCACCCCGAGCCCGGCGCGGGAGAACAGCTGGGTGGTGAAGACGCCCCGGTAGCCGACCTCCCCGTACCAGAGCCAGTCGACGTAGGTGCCCAGCATTCGCGATCCGGCGATCAGGGCGACCAGCACGATGCCGCCCAGGATCAGCAGTATCCGGCTTCGCCGGGACAGTTTCGGCATTCCGACCGGGGGCCGCATGGCCACAGCGCACGCTCCTGGTGACGATCAGCAGGCAGGTGGGACGGCGCCGGTGTCCACGCCACCGGCCGCCCTCGTGATGTTCAACTCTACGACCCCGGTGTGAAGTTCCTGGAAGGGGCTTCGCGAAGTGGATTAATCCGACATCTCGCCGCACCGGGGTGCGCCATCCGGACCACCTCGGCGGTGCGACCATGGTCGGCATGCCGCAGACCCCCGAGCCGGACCTGACCGCAGCGCTGCCCTCGGCCGCCCGCGAGATCGAGGAGTTCGTCGCCGCCGCCGGGTGGGACCAGCCCACCCAGGTCTTCGCCCTGGTGCCCACCCGAATCCTGCTGAACGCCGAACCCGGGCTGGCCGATCAGCTCGACCCGGACTCCGCGCTCACCCCGATCGCCCAGGAATCGCTGCCCGCCGACGACCTCGCCGAGGCGCTCGCCCGCATCGAATGGCCCGAGCAGGTGGCCGGGTGCGCGCTGGTGCAGGAGATCGTGGTGCTGCCGCCGGAGGCGGAGGCCGAACTGCCGGACGACGCGGAGGCGGCGCGGCGGACCGCTGCCGAGCACCCGGAGCGCCAGGAGGCGCGACTGGTCGCGGCGGTGCTGCGCGATGGCGGCGAGGCCTGCGTGATGCGCCTGCGCGCCGAAGGCGACGAGCCGGGTGAGCGCATCGAGGACCGCTCCCTCGCCCCGAACCTGATCACCGCGCTGCACGCCACCTTCGCGGAGTGACCTGCCCGCTCGCGGCCGGAGCGAACAGGTGGCCAGCGACCACGTTCGAGTGAACTTTCTTTCCAGGGTCGGTGGCCGCCAGCAGGACTTGGCGGACAAGCCGCAGGCGCACCGCCCATCCCGCAACTCGCTCAGCGTTCTCAGCCGTCGTCTGGTGCGCCGGGAGGGAGACGGCTGTCCAGGCGGCGTCCGAGATTCCGCTGGTCCACCACTGAGCAGGGTGCGACCGGGAAGTCCTCAGCGCCCGTTCAGCAGCTGGCCGGGGTCTTGCCCGCGCGGAGGTCGTCGAGCGCCTTGGTGGCCTCCTGGAGAGTGCCGACCTTGGCCAGCTGCAGGCCTTCCGGGGCCTGCGCCTTGGCCTCCGCGCAGTTGTCGGCGGGCACCAGGAAGGTGGTGGCACCGGCTTCCCTGGCCTTGACCATCTTGAACGGGATGCCGCCGATCGGGTTGACCTCACCGGCCGGGGTGATCTCCCCGGTGCCTGCCACGAACTGACCGCCGTTGAGCTCGCCCGGCGTGAGCTTGTCGATGATCGCCAGGGTGAACATCAGCCCCGCCGACGGACCGCCGACATCGGCCAGGCTGATCTCGATCTCGAAGCCGACGTCCGGCCGCTCGGCCGCCGCCACCCCGAGGAAGCCCTGCTGCTGGCCGTCGGGGCCCTGCGCGAGCTGCACGCTGGCGACCCGTTCCGGCTGGTCGGCGTGCTGGAACCGGATCTCCACCCGATCACCGGGCTTGGTGCCGGTCAGCGCCGCCCGCAGCGACTGCGGATCGGTGACCGGCCGGCCGTTGGCCGCCAGCAGCCGGTCGCCCGGCGCCAGGATGCCGTCCGCCGGGCTGCCCTTGATGATCTGCCCGGCGACCACCTTCATCGGGTAGCCGAGGTAGCGCAGGGCCGCGGTCTCCGCGGTGGTCTGCGAGTCGTTGAACGCCTCGGTGTTCTCCTGCTCGATCTGCTGCTCGCTCTTGTCCGGCGGGAAGTAGAGGTCGCGCGGTGCCAGCGCGTAGCGCCCGCTGGCCCACAGGCCGAGCGCGCCGAACATGGACAGCTGGTCGGTCACCGACACCGTGGTCATGTTCAGGTGGCCACCGGTGGGGAACGTCTGCTGGCCCTCGATGCTGATGACGGGCCGATCGCCGTCGACGCCGAGGGTGTCGTAGGTCGGCCCGGGGCCGAGTGCCACGTACGGCACCCGGACGAACGCACCGAGCAAGCCGAAGGCGACAACCAGCACGACGCTCGTCAGCAGCGTCCAGGTACGGCGGTTCACGAGGCGACAGCGTACGTGTTCGCTGTTGGCGATGTGTGCGGTGTTCGCATCCCTTCCAGCCCCGGACGCCTTCTGCCCGGTGGCGCAAGCCGCGTACCGTGGAACTATGACCAACTTGCCGTTCGGGTTCGGTTCGCAGGACCCCGACGACCCTGACAAGGGCGACTCGTCGAAAGGCCGCTCTGAGGGTGGCGCCGGAAACTACGGGGACAATCCCTTCGGTTTCGCCGGCATGCCCGGTCCGGGCGGCATGCCCAACTTCGACATCGGCCAGCTCGGCCAGATGCTGACCCAGCTCGGGCAGGCGCTCAGCCACTCCGGCAGCGGCGGCACCGGGCCGGTCAACTACGACCTGGCCAAGCAGCTCGCCGTGCAGCAGCTGCACAACAACCAGCGCACCGAACGCCCCAGCCAGGAGCAGGTCAAGGCGATCGAGGACGCGGTGCGGCTGGCCGAGCTCTGGCTCGACGCCGCCACCTCGCTGCCCGCCGGGGTTCGCTCGGTGCAGACCTGGTCCTCCGTCGACTGGGTGGAGAAGACGCTGCCCACCTGGCAGCGGCTGTGCGACCCGGTGGCGCAGCGGATGTCCAGCGCCTGGCTGGAGGCGATGCCGGAGGAGGCCAAGCAGGCCGCCGGCCCGCTGCTGTCCATGCTCGGCCAGATGGGCGGCATGACCTTCGGTTCGCAGCTCGGCAACGGCCTGGCGCAGCTCGGCGGCGAGGTGCTGACCTCCACCGACGTCGGCCTGCCGCTCGGCCCGACGGGCACCGCCGCGCTGCTGCCCGCCAACATCCAGCGCTTCGTGGAGGGCCTGGACCGGCCGATCAGCGAGGCGACCGTGTTCCTGGCCGCCCGCGAGGCCGCGCACCACCGGCTGTTCAGCCACGTGCCGTGGCTGGCGCAGCGCCTGCTGGCCACCGTCGAGGAGTACGCGCGCGGCATCAGCATCGACACCTCGGCGCTGGAGGACCTCGCCGGGAAGATCGATCCGTCCAACCCGAGCTCGATGCAGGAGCTGATGGGCTCCGGGATGCTCGAGCCGAAGACCACCCCGGAGCAGGAGGCCGCGCTGAAGCGGCTGGAGACGCTGCTCGCGCTGGTCGAGGGCTGGGTCGACGTCGTCGTCGCGGAAGCGGTCGGCGAACGGCTGCCCGGTGCCGGCGCCCTGGGCGAGATGGTCCGGCGGCGTCGCGCCACCGGTGGTCCCGCCGAGCAGACCTTCGCCACGCTGATCGGTCTGGAGCTGCGGCCGCGCCGGATGCGCGACGCGGCGAACCTGTGGCGGTTGATGACCGAGCGGCACGGCGCCGAGAGCCGGGACCGGGTCTGGGACCACCCCGACCTGCTGCCGGACAGCTCGGACCTGGACGAGCCGCTGGACTTCGCCGACCGCTGGGGAGCCGCCCCGGCCGAGCTGGACGATCCGATCGCCGCGATCCGCCGCGCCGAGGCCGACGAGGCCGCGAAGTCCGGCGAGGAGGACGACGGCGGGGAGGAACCGAAGCGGGACGACCAGTCCTGACCGGCGTTCCCGGTTCGTTTCGCCTGTCGGTACCGCTGAACGTCGAAGGCGGGCAATGCGCTTGGGCGGCCCTCGCGGCCGCCTGCGCGTGCCGACACGTCGGTCGTCTCAAGGCCCCAGCCACCGGACAGGGCTGGAACGCTCGCTTGGAGCCCTGGCTCGCGCACGTCGCAGTGCACGACGTCAGGGCTGCCCGCATCCGCGATTCGCCGCGGCGGCTGGCCGTCCTTCAGCCGCTGAGCGCGGCGATGGCTCTCGTCAGTCGGCGTCTTGCGGCTCGGTGTCGCCGTCCATGCCGATGCCGAGCTGCGCGGCGGCGGAAAGCCCTTCCAGGAAGCCGATGGCCCGCTCGGTCTTCGGGTAGCGGCGCACCCACTTCCAGAAGTCGGGGCCGTGGCCGGGCACCAGCAGGTGCGCCAGCTCGTGCACGAGCACGTAATCGAGCACCCATCCGGGTACATCTCGGAGGCGTCGACTCACCCGAATGGTGGCCTCGCTCGGCGTGCAGGAGGCCCATCGGGTGCGCATCGGCGGCACCCATCGGACACCGCTCGGTTCGGCCCGGCCGTCGAGGTACCGCGCGGACAGCTCGCGGCAGCGCTCGATCAGCGCCTCGTCGGACTCGCGCGCCGGCGAGCGGCGGCGCGTCTCACTCCGCTGCAGGCGGCTGAGCATGTCCGCCACCCAGCGCTTTTCCTCCGCGCGAGTCATCCGCGCCGGAAGCAGCACCACGATCTTGTCACCGTCGCGATAGGCGCTCACCGTTTGCCGGCGACGCTTGCTGCGGCGCACCTCGACCTGGGGTTCAGCCACGAATCTGGACCCTAGCGAGAAGAGCCGACAATCGGTTCCCCCGGTGAGCCGCACCACAGCGCCTACGGACTGTGACCTACTGAGGGATTACTCAATTTAGCCGAACATGCGATGCTCTTAATGCATGCATGTCGAATGGCCCACATGTACCGTTCCCCCAGCCGCCCGGAGCAGGGCCGCAGACGATCCAGCCGGTTGGCTGGGTCATGACACGAAGGAGGGGAGCCGTGGCCGAGACGTACAACGGCTACTGCGTCAAGTGCCGGGAGAAGCGGGACTTCTCCGGCGAGGTCTCGGAGACCAACGGGCGCCGGATGGCCAAGGGCACATGCCCGGTCTGCGGCACCAAGATGACCCGCATCCTCGGTAAGGCGTGACCGGGCCCGGGTGGGCCGCCGCCACAGGGCCCACCCGCCTGTCCGCCCGCCGGACACCGCAGCGGTCGCGCGCCGGTGCGCCAGGGGAGCACACGTGTCCCCGAAGTGGTCCGCACCAGGCGAAATGCGCGAACCACACGGATGTCCGCACCGCGCTCGACCGCTTTCCGACTTCTTTCACCGACTGCTCCCGGAAAGCCGATTCGCACCGCTTTCCCCGGTTCGGCGGAGCGCTCGAATCCACCTGCCGACGCAATGTCAGCGCCAAGATGGCTAACGCAGCCCAAGGCACGCCCGGAAACCTCTAGCATGTGACTGGGTTCCTCGATTTCGAATGCGTCTTCGGACGCTTCGGACACCGAGAGGGTTTTCCTGCGCGTACCAAGGAGAATTCGTGGCCGACATCCCGCGCCGGGCAGCGCACCGCACCGCCAAGCTCGCCAGCCTCCCGCTCGGCGTCGCCGGTCGGCTGGCAGCCGGTTGGGGCAAGCGGCTCGTCGGTCAGGACGCCGCGCAGATCAACGCCGAGGTGTCGGCCAAGACCGCGGAGCAGCTGTTCTCCGTGCTCGGCCAGCTCAAGGGCGGCGCGATGAAGTTCGGCCAGGCGCTGAGCGTCTTCGAGGCCGCCGTCCCGGACGAGATGGCCGGGCCGTACCGCGAAGCGCTCACCAAGCTGCAGGCCGCCGCCCCGCCGATGGCCGCGAGCAGCGTGCACCGGGTGCTGGACGAGCAGCTCGGCCGCGCGTGGCGCAAGCGGTTCAGCGAGTTCGACGACACTCCCGCCGCCTCGGCCAGCATCGGCCAGGTGCACCGGGCGATCTGGCACGACGGCCGCGAGGTCGCGGTCAAGGTGCAGTACCCCGGCGCGGACGAGGCGCTGCGCTCCGACCTGCGCCAGCTGACCCGGTTCTCCCGGCTGTTCCAGTCGCTGGCTCCCGGCGCCGAGGTCAAGCCCCTGCTGGCCGAGCTGCAGGAGCGGATGGTCGAGGAGCTGGACTACCGCACCGAGGCCGACAACCAGCGCGCCTTCGCCAAGGTGTTCCGGGACGACGAGGCCGTCCGGGTGCCCGCGGTGGTGGCCAGCGCCCCCAAGGTCGTCGTGACGGAATGGGTCACCGGCACCCCGTACTCGCGGATCATCAGCGACGGCGACCGCGAGCAGCGCAACACCGCGGGCCAGCTGCTCGCGGAGTTCCACTACTCCGCACCCTCGCGGGTCGGCCTGCTGCACGCCGACCCGCATCCCGGCAACTTCATGCTGCTGGCGGACGGACGCCTCGCCGTGATCGACTTCGGCGCGGTGTCCCGGCTGCCCGACGGCCTGCCCACCACCCTCGGCCGGATGATCCGGCTGGCCCTGGAGGACAAGCCGGCCGAGCTGCTCGACCTGCTGCGCGCCGAGCGGTTCGTGCAGCCCGACCGGGAACTGCGGGGGGAGGACGTGCTGGCCTACCTGGCGCCGTTCGTCGACCCGGTCCGCACCCCGACGTTCCACTTCACCCGGCGCTGGTTGCAGCGGCAGGCCGAGCGGGTCGGCGACCTGCGCAGCCCCGACTTCCGCACCGGCCGGTCGCTGAACCTGCCCCCGGACTACCTGCTGATCCACCGCGTGACGCTGGGCGCGACCGGGATCCTGTGCCAGCTCGACGCGGAGGTCGACGCCCTCGACGTCATCACCAAGTGGCAGCCCGGCTTCACCGACTGATCGCGCGGGAACCGCGGTTCCCGCACCGCTACGCGGAACTCCCCCGGGATTCCTTCGCTCCCACGTGGACCGTGTTGGCGGTGAGGTAGAAGACGTCGTCGCGGTTCCCGGCGTAGTGCTCACCGGCCTCGTCCAGCAGCTGGTCGAGCGCTTCGAGATCGGCCGGATCGAGGAACTCCTCCGCGTGCCTGCGCAGGAGGTGCAGGCGCCGCAGCACCGCGCTGCGGCCGATCTCGTCCAGCGGTGCCGGGCGATCGACGAGGTAGCTCCACGAGCGCACGTCGGTCAGCCCCGCTTCGGCCAGCGCTCGGCCCCAGCCCACCGGCAACCGGGCCGAACCGGTCATCTCGCCGCGCATCTGCCGGAACCACTGCTCGCGCGCGGCGATCAACCGCCCTTCCAGGCCCGGCCCGCCCGGTCCGACGTCATCGGGCAGCACCTTCGTCTGCAGCCCGAACTCGACGATCGCCAGCCGACCGCCCGGGCGCACCAGCTCCGCGAGCCGGCGCAGCCCGGCCAGCTGGTCCGGCAGGTGGTGCACGACGAACGCGGCGAAGACCAGGTCCGCCTGCGCCGGTGCACCGGAACGCGCCACCGCCTCGACCAGTTCGTCCGAGGCTGCGTCGGCTCGCACCGGGTGCACGGCCACCCCGTCGGCCACCGCTCCGGCCCGGCCGGCGGCCGCCGCGAGCAGCTCCGGCGCGGTGTCCACCACGATCACGTCCCCACCGGAACCGGCCAGCGCGGCGGCGAAGGCCGCCGCCGTACCACCGGCTCCGGAGCCGATCTCCAGCACCGTGCGGTCGTTCGGTCGCAGCAGCGCGGCGACCAGCTCGGCGGTCTCCGGCGCGGTCAGCTCGTCGGCCTCCCGCAACCGGTGCAGGTGCGCGTCCCAGTCGATGTTGTCGTGCGAGTGCATAGCCACGAACGACCAGCTTACGGCGGATCGCGCTCTTCGCTCTGCAGTTGTCAAGGTGCGCGGTTCCCGGTCGGTGCCGCCCCTCCCCGGCCCCGACCCGAAACCTGTTGCAGCAAAACCTCTTTCACCCGGCAACCGCACGATGCGCCGCGCCCGGAGCGTCGCGGCGCATCACCGCCACCACGGACGGGTTCTCAGACGCCGCCTGACGCGGACAGCCCGTGTTCCGGGCTTCCGCAGCCAAGCGACGTCTGAGACCCCGCTACTCGCAACACCACGCAGCGCCATCCTGGAAAACCGCTCGGCGCAACGCGGTTCGGCGGTGTTCGCTCAGCAACATCGTGAAGCGGCCGCGGCCCGCCGCGTCGCGTAGGCGGCCAACCACCGCCACCAGCGACCGGCGGACATGTCTTGAGCCAACCGTTGTCGATGCGCTTCCTCGCGCAGTTCGTTGATCCGCAGCAAGGTCATCTCTTCGTACGTCATTTCTCCTACCTCGTTCGTCAGATGTGCCGAAGCACGGTTCGGTGATCGGTCTCGGCGCTACGCCGCCTGCTCCTGACGGCGGCTCGGGGTCGCCACCGGCTTGTCCGCGGGCAGCGGGTGCTTGCGCGGGCGCCCACGCGGCCGCTTGCGGGCGACCACCTCACCGCGCTCGAAGATCTCGCCGCCCCAGACACCCCACGGCTCGGCGCGGGACAGCGCACCGGCCAGACACTCGGCCCGGATCGGGCACTCGGCGCACAGGGTCTTGGCCTGGTCCAGCTCCCGTGGGTTCTCGGCGAACCACAGGTCCGGGTCCTGGCGGCAGGGCAGCTTGTCGTCCAGGCTGGTTGAGCTGTCGAGCAGCCCGGCGACGGTGTCAGCAGCTGGCTGCAAGTCGGTGCCCGAATTGGTTATCGGCACACTCGCCGTCAACATGCGACGTCCTCCTGTAGTCGATCGGTAACAGGTTGTGGATGTGGGGATTTCGGCGACGCCAAAAAGGCCGCGGACCCATTCGCTGGTCCGCGGCCTGTGACAAGCCTGAGAGGCGCCCCTAGATCAGTGGATCAGGGTTTCGCCGACGAACGGACCGACGCGGGGTCTCCGCGCTCACTGGGAGCGCACGGAACCAACGCGGCTGGAACTTTCGGCCATAACCGGCGTGCACGACAGCCGGCGAGGACGCAAAAGTGATACGGAACAGCGCGATGGCCCCGGCCATGAGGCAGCTCGGGGTGCGGTTGATCAGATTCGTCGACACCAGGGCCACCTCCCTCTCCGGGCTTCAGATCGTGATCCTGCCGACCACGACTCGCGCTCTTGCAGGTTATTGGCACCGCCGTGCCGGTCGCAACTTATTTTTCAAAGATTCCGCCCGGAACCTTGAAAACCTTCGCTACCTGCGGTTTTACCGCGCTCCGGGGCGCTCGCCCTGGATCAGCGCGAGCACGTCCGAGCCGAACTTCTGCACCTTGGACGCGCCGATCCCGGAGATGCCGACCAGCGCGCTCTCGTCCAGCGGCCGCTGCTCGGCGATCGCGGTCAGCGTCGCGTCGGTGAACACCACGTAGGCGGGCACCTTCAGCTGCCGGGCCCGCTCGCTGCGCCACGCCTTCAACTGGGACAGCAGGTCCTCGTCCACATCGGAGGGGCAGTCCGCGCAGCGGCCCAGCTTGATGTCCATCGTGCCCGCCAGCGGGGCGTTGCAGATGCGGCAACGCGGCTTGGGCGGTTTCGCCAGCCGGGAGAGCTGCTCGCGCTGCTTGCCCCGCCCGGGCAGCGCGGCCGGGTGCTCGTCCGGGACCAGGTTGTACAGGAAGCGGCTGCGCCTGCGGAAGCGCCGGCCGCCGGCGCGGGCCAGCGCCCACGACAGGCTCAGGTGCTCGCGGGCCCGGGTGACCCCGACGTAGAGCAGGCGGCGTTCTTCCTCGATGGCCGCGTCGGTGTCGGCGTGCTGGATCGGCAGCGTTCCCTCGACCAGCCCGACCAGGAACACCGCGTCCCACTCCAAGCCCTTCGCCGCGTGCAGCGAGGCCAGGGTCACGCCCTCGACCGTCGGCGGGTGCTGGGACTCGGCGCGCGCGTCCAGCTCCGCGACGTAGCGGGCCAGGTCGGCATCGGGCACGGTGGCCGCGAGTTCCTCGGCGAGCTCCACCAGCGCGATCAGCGACTCCCAGCGCTCGCGGGCCGAGCCACCGGCCGGCGGGTCATCGGTCAGACCGACCTCGCGCAGCACATCGCGGACGGTGCCCGGCAGGTCCTGCGCGCCGTCGTCGCGGGCGACGGCGGTGCGCAGCGTGACCATCGCCTGCCGCACCTCGGCGCGCGCGAAGAAGCGCTCCCCGCCCCGCACCTGGTACGGGATCTCGGCGTCGGCCAGCGCCTTCTCGTACACCTCCGACTGGGCGTTGACCCGGAACAGCACCGCGATCTCCGAGAGCGCCACACCCCGCTTGGCCAGCTGGGCGATCTTGCGCGCGACCGCTTCCGCCTCGGCGGTCTCGTCGTCGTACTCGGCGAATTCCGGGCGCGGGCCGTCCGGGCGCTGGCCGACCAGCTTCAACCGGGTTCCGGCCGGGCGCTCCCGGGCCGCGCTGATGACCTGGTTCGCCAGCGCCACCACCTGCGGGGTGCTGCGGTAGTCGCGCTCCAGCCGGACAACGGTGGCATCCGGGAAGCGCCGCGGGAAGGCGATCAGCCACTTCGGCGAGGCGCCCGCGAAGGAGTAGATCGTCTGGTTCGCATCGCCCACCACGGTGAGGTCGTCGCGGTTTCCCACCCAGGCGTCGAGCACGCGCTGCTGCAGCGGGTTGACGTCCTGGTACTCGTCCACCACGAACGACCGGTAGCGGCTGCGGAACTCCTCGGCGATCTCGGGGCTGTCCTCCAGGATCGCCGCGATGTGCAGCAGCAGGTCGTCGAAGTCGAGGGCCTGCGCGCGGTTCTTGATCTGCTCGTAGGCCGCGAACGCCTTGCTCAGCTGCTCGGGCAGCACCGGGACGTCGCGACCGGCGGCGGCGGCCGCTGCCGGGTACTGCTCCGGGCTGATCAGCGAGGACTTGGCCCACTCGATCTCGCCGGCCACATCGCGGACGTCCTCCTTCTCGGTGGACAGCCCGACCTTGTTCGCGGCCTGCATGACCAGCCGGAACTTGTTGTCCGTCAGCTGCCACATCTGCGTCTCGTGCACCCGCGGCCAGAAGTAGCGCAGCTGCCGGAACGCCGCGGCGTGGAACGTCTGGGCCTGCACGCCGGCCGCGTTCAGCCCGCGCAGCCGGGTGCGCATCTCCCCCGCCGCGCGAGCGGTGAAGGTGACCGCGAGGACCTGCTGCGGAGCGACGAGGCCGCGCTGCACGAGGTAGGCGATGCGGTGGGTGATGGTGCGGGTCTTGCCGGTGCCCGCACCGGCGAGGACGCACACGGGTCCTCGTGGTGCGATGACCGCCTGCCGCTGCTCCGGATCGAGACCTTCCAGGAGTCGCGGTTGTTCGGCCATGCCCGGCATCCTCGCAGACCCGCTCCCCCGATCGAGCCCACACCCCGAACACGGCCCCGCGTGTCGATCACTCGACCGCGGCAGCGGGAACGCACGTTCGAGCTGAATCGGAAACCCGGGCCCGAGGACGGGGCCGGTCGGCACGGGTTCGACCGGCCCCGTCGGATCAGCTCTGCCAGGTCGCCCAGCCGCGGATCATGCGGTAGGCGATGGAGACGCCCGGCGGCAGGCGGAGGCCGTCCACCGCGGCACCTTCGGACTGCAGCGCGGCCAGCACCGTGTCCCGGTGCACCCAGCGGGCGTCCTCGATCTCGCCGTCGGCCGGGACCAGCGGCGCCGAGGGGTCCGCGATCGCCGCGAAGCCCAGCATCAGCGAGCGCGGGAACGGCCACGGCTGGCTGCCCAGGTAGCGGACGTCGGAGACGTCCACCCCCACTTCCTCCGCGATCTCGCGCGCGACGCAGGCCTCCAGCGACTCGCCGACCTCCACGAACCCGGCCAGCACCGAGTACCGCTCCGGCGGCCAGTTCGGCTGGCGGGCCAGCAGCACCTGGTCGCCGCCGTCGTGCACGAGGCAGATCACCGCGGGGTCGGTCCGCGGGTACTCCTCGCGGTCGCACCCCGTGCAACGCCGCGCCCACCCGGCGCGCACGCGGGTCGTCGCCGCCCCGCACACCGCGCAGTAGCGGGCGTTGTCGTGCCAGCTGAGCAGGCCGACCGCGGTGGTGAACAGTCCCGCGTCGGTGTCGTTGAGCAGCCCACCGCCGTTGCGCAGGTCGAGCCAGCCCTCCTGCGCACCGTCGTGGTCGCTGCGCAGCGCCCAGTAGCTGGTCTCGCCCTCGACGCCGAGCAGCACCGCTCCGGGAGCGGGGCGCTCACCGAAGTCGCAGGCCGGGTGGACCACCAGTCCCGAGCCGGTGTCGATGCGGGTGCGGCCCTTGGCGTCGACCAGCAGCACCTTCCCGGTCGCCCACAGCTCCGCCCCGCCGTCGGAGGCGTCCCGCAGCTGCTCCCGCCGGTCCACAGTGGACCGCGACAGCAGCGGTGCGGAATCCAGCTGGAAACCCGTTCCAGCGAACACGTTGGAGGTCATTCGCCCGCCTCACCGAGTAAACCGATCACGGCAGCACCACACCACCGAGCAGCCGCAGCTGGTCCGCCAGCAGGTCCGCGTCGCCGACGACCACGCCGGTGAAGGAGGTCGGGGCCAACCGCTCGGCCGCCTCGGCCACCTGCTCGACGGTCACCTCGCGCAGCCGCTCCGGGTGCTCCACCAGCCATTCCTGCGTCAGCCCGGCCACCGCCAGCGCGACGAGCGTGGAAGCCATCCCGGACTGCGAGGCGGTGGAGGTGAGCAGGCCGCCGATCGCGTACTGGCGGGCGGACTCCACCTCGGACTCGGTCGGCGGCACCAGCGCCAGCCTGGCCAGCTCGTAGCGGGTCTCCAGCAGCGCGGCCGCGGTCACCTCGCTGGCCGTGTCAGCGTCCACCAGCAGCGTGCCGTTGCCCGGGGTGAACTCGAACGAGGAGTGCGCGCCGTAGGTGTAGCCCTTGTCCTCGCGGATGTTCTCCACCAACCGCGAGGAGAAGTACCCGCCGAAGGTCAGGTTCGCGATCTGCAGCGCCGGGTACTGCGGGTCGGTGCGCGGCAGCGCCTGCGCGGACAACCGCAGCTGCGACTGGACCGCTCCCGGCCGGTGCACCAGCTTCACATCGCCGCCCCGCACGACGGGCAAGGGCGGCAGCGCGCGGGCGCTGCGCTCGGACTGCCAGCCGCCCAGGATCCGCTCGACCGTCGCCACCGTCTGCTCCGGGTCGATGTCACCGACGAGCACCAGCACCGAACCGCGCGGCAGCACCGACTCGGGGTGCAGGGCGCGGACCTCTTCCGCGGTGACGGCGGCGACGTCCTCGGCTTCCGGCACCTCCCGGACGAACGGGTGATCGCCGTAGCGGCGGCGCTGCAGCTCCTCCCGGGCGATCACCCGCGGCTGCGAACGCGCGACGGCGATCCGCTCGACCAGTCGGCCACGTTCCCCGGTGATCTCCTCGTCCAGGTAGGAGGCGCCGGTCAGCGCGTCGGCGAGCACGTCGAGCAGCGTGTCCAGGCCGGTGGCCAGCGCGTTGCCGTAGACGCTGAGCCGCTCCGGGTCGACCGCCGCGTTCAGGTCGCCGCCGACGGCGGCCAGGTCGGTGTCCATCTGCACGCGGCTGCGGCGTTCGGTGCCGGTCAGCAGCGTCTCGGCCAGCACCTCGGCGCGCGCCGGGTGCTCGGGGTCGTCACCGGCGAACGGGATCCGCAGGCGCAGCTCGACCATCGGCACCACGCCGTGGCGGGCGGCGATCACGCGCAGCCCGTTGCTCAGCACGGTGTCCGCGATGGCGGGGAGCCGGCCGGTGCGGGGTTCGCCGAGCGGCGGCAGCGGCCGCGGGCCCAGCTCGGTGCGGCCGATCTCCTCGGCGCTGCGGTGCGTTGCGCGGGTCATGCCGCACCTCCGTTCTCGTCACCAGCGGGTTCGATCTCCAGGACCGCGCGGGCATCGGACCGCAGCGCCTTCGCCGCCGCGGCGACGTCCTCGGCGCTGACCTCGCCGATCCGCTTCGGCAGCTCCGAGATCAGCTCGGCCCGGCCGTGCAGCAGCTCGGCGCTGCCCAGGTCGAGCGTCCGGGAGATCACCCGGTCGTGCTCGCGGTAAAGGCTGGCGGCCCAGCGGGCGGTGACCCGGGACAGCTCGTCGGCGCTCGGGCCGTCGGCGGCCAGCTTCTCCAGCTCCTCGTCGATCGCGCCGACGACGCGGTCCAGTCCGACCTCCGGGGTGTGGATCGCGGTGATGGTGAAGGTGTCGGGGTCGCGGGCGTCCAGCGGCGCGCCCATCAGACCGCAACCGGCGTGCACGTCGACGACCAGCGAGTCCTGGTGCAGCAGGCGCTGCTGCAGGCGTGAGGCGTCGCCGTCGCTCAGGATCGCGGCCAGCACCACGTCGGCCAGGTAGGCGTCCAGCTCACCGACCGGGTCGGGCAGCCGGTAGCCGAGGGCCACCGCGGGCAGCGGCGCGTGCGCGTCGACCTGCTTGCCGCGCACCTCACCGGCCGGGAACGGCTCGCCGAACGACGGCCGCGGCGCGACCTCGCGGGCCGGGACGTCGCCGAAGTGCTTGTGCACCAGCTCGGTGGTGCGCTCGACGTCGATGTCACCGGCCACGGTGAGCACCGCGTTGCCGGGCGCGTAGTAGGTGTCGAAGAACGCGGCGCAGTCGTCGACCGTCGCCTGCTCCAGGTCGGTGAAGTCGCCGTAGCCGTTGTGCGCGTTGGCGAAGGTCGAGTACAGCACCGGGGGCAGCAGGATCCACGGGAACCCGCCGTAGGGCCGGTTGAGGACGTTGAGCCGGATCTCCTCCTTGACCACGTCCACCTGGTTGCGCAGGTTCTCCTCGGTGATCTTCGGCGCCCGCATCCGGTCCGCCTCGAGGAACAGCGCCCGCTCCAGAGCGGCCGACGGCAGCACCTGGTAGTAGTCGGTGTAGTCCTGGTGCGTCGAACCGTTGAAGGTGCCGCCGGACCCCTGCACGTGGCGGAAGTGCGCGAGCTTCTCCAGGCTCTCACTGCCCTGGAACATCAGGTGCTCGAAGAGGTGCGCGAAGCCGGTGCGCCCCTCCGGTTCGGAACGGAAGCCCACGTCGTAGTGCACGCTGACACCGACCACAGGAGCCTGCCCTGACGCTTGGCCCGCTGCCGAGTCCGGTGCCAGCACCACGCGCAGCCCGTTGGGCAACGTAACGCGATGCAGCTGGGGTTCGACCATGCCATGCAGCCTACGTGCGGCGCATATCGCGGCGCGTGCCCCCTTCGCCACGCTTCGGAATCACCCGTGCGCAGAGCGCTTCAGCGCACCTGCGCGATCATCCGGTCGATCTCCGCCCCGATCGTGCGGGCATCGGCCGGGGTGAGCATGTAGATCTGCTCACCGGTGTTGCCGCGCACGTTGTGGTCCAGGTAACGGCCATCGGGCTCGACGTTGTCGAACCACTTGACGATCGACGAGCGCTTCGTCCGGCCGTACTGGTCGCGGAGGTTTGCCGCGAGCTGCCCCAGCCGGACGTGCTGGGCCCGGCCGATCGCCTGGTACAGATCGTACTCGCGATCACCGCTGCTGCCCCGCTGCTGCGTCGCGGTCTGCATGTAGCTGTCCTGCTGGTCCTCGTCCTGCTGGTCCGGGCGGAACGAGCTGGCGGGCACTCGAGCCGGTCCGCGGTTGCCCGGCGGCGCGGGCGGAAGCGTCGGCAACAGCACCTGCGGCAGCGGAACGCCTTCGTGCACCTCGACGGTCAGCATCCCGCCGTGGGCGGGATCTTCGCTCGGGGTCTGCACCCCGAGCACAACCCGGTTCCCCTCCGTCACCGCCGCGACCGTTCGCCAGCAGTGGTCCTCCCCGATCTGCGGGAACCAGATCGAGTCCACCCACAGGAACGGACGGGCGAGCAGCTTGAGGGCCTCGGCCAGATTCGGCTGGATCTCGTCGTTCACGAGGATCCCCGCAGCGGTCATGCGCTCGATCTCCGCCTGGGCGATCCGGCCGAGCTGCTCGGTGGTGCGCCCGAAGGAGCGGCTGTTCAGCGGGAGCGTCAGCGCGTCGATCTCCAGGTACTTGAGGACGACGTCGAGATGAACCGGCAGCAACTGCCAGCGACCCAACACGCTCACCGTTTTGTTCCTCTCTCAATTAGTAGTGGTCCGGTGACGGCTCGAGAGAGCCATCACCGGACCACATCCTGACGTGCTGTTACTCACCCAGAACCGGGGGTGCGGTCTTCGGCATGTCGTTCATCCAGATGTCCTCCTGCTCCTCGAGCCAGGACGGACGCTCGTGCTCGTCGTCCTCGCCGCCCTGACCGCGTTGACCAGCAGCACCCATACCGCCGCCCATCATGCCGCGGCCACCACCGGCGCCCCGGGCTCCAGCAGCACCGGCGCCAGATCCCGCGCCCGCTCCGGCAGCGCCTCCAGCACCGAGTCCGCTGGCTCCGGCTCGGCCGCCAGCGGCCATCCCGGCCCCGGCCGCACCAGCACCGAGGCCACCGGCCATACCGCCGACCATGCCAACGCCACCCGCTCCAGGACCGCCACCACCGGGGAGGCCGCCACCAGGGCCGCCACCACCGGGCAGACCGCCGCCAGGGCCGCCGATTCCGGGAAGCTTGGGCGGATCGGCCCATGCGCTGCCTGTTCCTGACGGCGGGGTGTAGCCACCGGGGCCAACGCCACCCGGGTAGCCGCCACCTGGGTAGCCACCGCCGGGACCGCCACCACCCGGGTAACCACCGCCGGGACCACCACCACCGGGCAGACCACCGCCCGGATAGCCGCCGCCGGGACCACCACCACCGGGCAGACCACCGCCAGGGCCGCCGCCACCGGGACCGCCACCGATCCCACCGCCGTCACCAGGACCACCACGACCCCAGTCAGTGGGGGGCTGCGGCGGTGGCGGCGGAGGGGTGACGACCTTGCCTTCGGGAGTCTGGAACGCCGGCATCTGGGCATCGACATTGGTGAAGGTCGGGCTGTAGACGCGCCCCATGGTCTCCTGCGCGGCCTTCTCGGCCTCTTCGCGCTCCTTCATCTGCGCGAGCGCGTCACCACCACCGCCGAGCGGGCCGAGCGCGATCGTCGAGGCGGCCGTCCGCCCCCAGCTGTGGCCCTCCGGCTCCGGCACCGACGTCTTGACCTGACCCGCCGCCGAACCCACGGTCTTCAGGTTGTTACCGGTCATCTCGAAGGCGTTGCCACTGCCTTCCATCCAGTTCTTGACCGGTTCACCGAGCGTCTTGGCCTGCTCAGCGGCCTCTCCCTGCCAACCGCCGCTGATGATCTCCTTCAGCTTGGCATCGAACTGCGGACCGCGTTCGCGAAGCGCCTTGCCCAGCTTCACCCAGGCTTCTGCGGTCTTGTCGACCTCGCCCTCGTTGATCGTGTCCTGGTTCGTCCGGTAGATGTCGGCATGGCTGAACCCGGACCAGTTCACGCACTGGGAAATTCCAGGCGGGTCGTAACCGACGACACCGTCCTGCAGCGCCTGGTTGCGCTGCGCCAGCTCATTCCGCTCGTTCTGACCGTCCTGCGAAGCCTGCTGGGCGCGCTCCTTGGCCTCCTTCTGGGCCACGGTGTCGTACCCGAAGACACCCGCTCCGGCGTCGTGGATGGTGTTCCCGACGTCGCTGATCCGGTCTCCGACCCAATCCCCAAATCCCATGACTCCCCCTAGCTCCTATCACTCAGGAAGTCTCGGCTCGATCTGCCGCGCGACCTTCTCCGCCTCGCCGCACGGATCAGCGACCGAATCCCTCATCAAGCCCGTCACCGTCACGATGACCGTGCCGCCTCCAGCGTCGAGGAACGCTGAACAAATGCCTTGCCCCTCCGACCCCTTGGTCACACCGTTCGCCGCTTTCCTGCCGTCGATCTCGTACGGCGTCAGCGAGCCGAAATTGCCCTGCTTCGTGTAAGCGTCGAACGCGGTGTCGGGAGCCTTGTAGAGCGTGACGTCCTTGACATCGCCTCGGAAGTTGCATCCCGGCTCAGTGTCAATCGTGCTGTCCGGCTCGCCCGGGCCTTGTACCCCGAAAGCGGACAGATCGCCTGCCGTGAAGAAGTTGCAGACGTCGAAATCAGCCAGACCCGAGCTCTGGGCCGCGGAAGTCTGCGGCTGCTCGCCGCCTCCGGTCGATCCACCGGAACAGGCGGACAGCCCAACCAGTGCCAGACCTGCTGTCGCCACGATCAAGGAGCGGGAGTACAAGCTCACTACATACCTCGCTGAATGTCTTGGGCGTGCTGTTCGTCGATGGCACGGTAGTCCTTGGCCGCGGCACGGTAGGCATCCGCCATCTTCTGCAACTCGTCCTGCATCTGACGAATCAGGTCCACTGCCCCGGATTCCGAGGTCGTGGCCTTGTCGACGAAACGTTGCGTCAGGTCGCGCCCGTCCGGATATTCACCGAGCCCCGTAAGTCGCGTGATCTGATCGCTTCTGCGGACGAGCTGCTGCAACTCGCGGATTTCGTCCTCGCAGTGCTTGGCTGCCTTCTCCGCGGCATCCGGGTCTAGGGCGAGCATCCCCGACCCCACCTGCTGATTCACCCACTGCGTCTGCGCGGCGACGGCCTTGATCCCCTCGGCTGCCCCAGCAAAGCCTGCACTGCCTGCGTTTGTCATCCCAGACCCCTCTGGACTCTGCGATCTCCCCCACGAACCGTGGACACTCTAGCTTGACGCAGGCCGCACCGGAACGGTTCCCACCAGCCTCGATCCCGTCCGACATCACTCGTTCAGCCTCAGATCACAAAGCCATCACACCTGCTGAGGAGGTGTAACGCTCTCGCCGCCCCAGCCTCAGCGAGGCAGCCGCGAAGCGGTCGCGGCAGCGATCTTCTCCGCTTCAGCGCAGGCATCCACCGAGTCGGCGAGTCGCCCGGATACCCCATAGATCACGACGCCTCCACCAGCGTCGACGAGCACGTTGCAGCCGCCAGTGGCACCACCGCCCGGAACGTTCGCCACAACACCCGAACGTCCGCCCACGGACTGCTTGTCGTACCGCTCCCAGTTGCCGTTCTTCTCGTACGAAGCCACGGTTTCCTCGACGTTCTTCTGGAGGACCAGCCCCATCTGCCCGCCCTTCCAGCGGCATCCCGGCTCGAAGCTCACCGGCGTGAACTCCTCGGCCTGGGCCTGCAACCCCCACGAGCTGAGCTCATCGGGCTTGAAGAACGTACAGGGGTCGAACTGCTCCAACCCAGCACCGCTGACCCGCTCCGTCGGCTTCTCGGAGCTCGCTTCTCGGGTCGAATCACCAGCTGTGCCGCTGCACGCGGACAGCCCGACGAGGGCAACGCCAGCGGTCAAGACAACGACAGACCGGACCAGTCTCTGCACTGAAACCTCACCTCGGATCAACCAACGTTCTGCGCACCAACTGCCGTGGTCAGCTTTTCAGGGTTGTGTTGAGCTTTTCGGTTAGTTGGGGGAACACTCGGCGGAAGTTCTGCAGGTTCGGGGCTTGGGGGGCCGCGTACCAGTACAGGCCCGGGGTTCCGTCCGCTGCTGGGTCGAGTTCGGCGAATTCCGCCAGCCAGCGGTCGGTTTCGCCCAGGACCAGGGCGTACGGCAGGGAGCGGGAGAACACCGTTTCGCGGTCCGCTGCGGGCAGCGAGTTCGCCGAGACCTCGTGGAGGTAGCCGCGCAGGCCTCTGACCTGCATGACCAGCGCGCTGCCGCGGCGGGTGCGGGCGGGCATCAGGCGGGCGCTGGCCACCATCGCGATGCCGCCGAGCACCACGCCCAGGCCGAGCAGGGCGACGGAAGTCGTCAGCGCCAGGGCGGCGGTGAGCGCCGCGCCACCGATCGCGACGCCGATTCCGCTCCACCAGAACAGGTTCCGGTCCGCGTCCGGGCGGCGGGCGAACCACTCCTTCTCCACGACGTCCGCGTACAGCGCGTCGCGGACCCCGGACAGGTCCAGGCCGCGCAGCTGGGACAGGCGGACCTCCGCCGCTTCGCCGACCAGCAGGTCGTGCACCGCGCGCTCGAAGGGGCGCAGCGCGTCGTCCGCCGGGTTGATCCGGACGATCCGCCAGTCCTGGCCGGGCAGCTCCTCGATCCACAGGTAGTTGCGGACCGCCAGGTCGATCACGGTCGCCGTCACGTCCACCGGGTCGACCCGCTCGTCGACCACCGCACCGATCTGGCCGGGCAGGACACCGTCCGGGGAGGCGAAGGTGACGCCGCCGCGCGAGTCGGTCATCAGCACCTCGACGCGGCCGACGTCCTCGCCGAACGCGCGGACGTCCCGGCCGCGGGCGTACCAGACCAGGCCGAGTCCGCCGATCAGGACCAGCCCGATGGCCGCCAGCCCGACACCGGTCCCGGGTGTCAGCGAGAACGCCTTCGCCAGGCTGAAGTACTCCTCGGTCACCGCCGTGGCCGGGACCGTGCCCGCGGGCAGCTGGAACGTGATGTCCATCCGGTCGCCGGGTGCCAGCCCGTAGGTCATCGCCCGCATCTCCTGCGTGTGGGAGATCTCGAACTGGTCGCAGCGGTGCTCGCTGCCCAGCGGGCCGGCCAGGCACATGATCGCCTGCGGGACCTTCGGCGACAGCAGCGAGACCTCGACGCGGCTCACCGGCGCGTTCCACCCGCCGGACACCTGCCAGCGCACGGCCTGCAGATCGCCCGCGTCCGCCACGGCGCCGTGCACCACGTACTTCAGCGTCGAAACGCCGGGTTGCAGGGTCATGCGCACCTCGTCGGCGCCGACGTGCACCTCGCCGCCGTCCAGCGAGGCGTCGGTGACGGTGAAGACCCGGTCCTCGCCCGGGCCGCTGGACTGCCGCAGCGGCATGGTGCGCGACACCGGCTGACCAGGAGGAACGACGATCTGCTCGGTGACCGACACCAGTCCGTCGCGCTCCAGCTTGAGGTGCACCTCACTGGCCACCTCGCCGGGCAGCGCGTCGACCGGTCGTTCCTGCGCAACGGCCGCGTTCGGCGCGCCCAGCAGCAGCGCGGTCAGCGCGAACAGCAGTCCCCGTTTGGTCAACACGGCCCGAACGATAGCGGCCCGAAGCTATTCTCTGGTCCGCAACGGGCGAGATCGATTCGAGGAAGTCCGGGGAGCGCACGGCCCGGTGGCGGACCGCTGAACTCCGCTCGATCGTCCACATTCGACACACCGCGAGGAAGACCGCATGACCCAGCCGCCTCGGCCGCCGCACGGCCCGCAGCCGCCACAGCAGCCGTGGCCGCCGCAGCAACCTCGCGGTGCTCATCCGCGCCCGCGCGGGGCGCAACCGCCACCGGGTCCCGGCCCGCAGCGCCCGCCGTTACCCCCGCCCGGAGTCCGGCCGGTTTCCGGCCCGCGGCCGATGGGGCCGCCCCCTCCGATGCCACCGCGCGGCGCGGCTCCGCACGGCCCACCACCGCCGATGCCGCCCATGCGGCCGCCGAAGCGCAAGGGGAACGGCGGCGTGATCATCGCGCTGGTGCTGGTCGGCGTGACGCTGTGCGGCATCACCCTGGTCGGCGCGATGGCCTCCGCGATCACCTCCGATCGCGCCTCGGACTACGACAGCAGCCCCACCAGCGGGACGAGCTCGTCCGGCACCCGCACCACGACCTCGCGCACCACCAGCTCCTCGACGACTTCGAGCACCACCTCGGAGACCAGCGGGTACGACGAATCGACGCAGGTCCGACCGGTGGCACGGCTCGGTGATCACCCGATCAACATCCAGAACAACGGCGCGGTGAACACCCCGTGCGACCTGCCCACCTTCCGCACCGACGTCGAGTCGCAGGACCGCTTCTACCAGGCCGCGCTGCCGTGCCTGGTGGAGGCGTGGCGGCCGCTGCTGGAGGAGGCCGACCTGCCGGTCCGCACCCCGAAGGTGGTCACCAGCGGCAGCGACTTCGAAACCCCTTGCGGCACGCGGAAGTGGAACCAGACCGCGATGTACTGCCCCGGCAGCCACACGATCTACATGACCGCGCGGTACTACGCCGAGAAGGAGCAGCTCGTCGAACCGGGCGCGTACCTGGGCCAGTTCGCGCACGAGTTCGGCCACGCGGTGCAGGGCATGTCCGGGATCAGCACGGCCTTCGGCGACGCCGCCTACGACGCGGGCGGCCGGGACACCCCGAGCGGGCTGGAGCTGACCCGGCGCTCGGAGCTGCAGGCGACCTGCTTCGGCGGGATGACGCTGGCCGCGCTGCAGAACGGCGGGGTCAGCAACGACTACATCTTCCCGGCCCTGTACGACTCGCGCGGTCGCGGCGACGAGCACTCCAACGTCCGCGATCACGGCACCACCAAGAACAACAACGCGTGGGTCGACCAGGGCTTCTACAAGAACGAGATCACCCAGTGCAACACCTGGCTGGCCGACGCCTCCGACGTCAGCTGAGCGCTCGTTCGACGGAGCCATCCACGCTTTTGCAAGCGGCGCCGGCCGCTTGGGCCTACACAGAATGACACCGGCGGGTTCTGAGTGGTTTCCTGGCGAGGACGGCCCCTCCGCCGTGTATTGGGCATACGTCAGGAGGGGCACCCGCAGTCCAGGGAAGCACTCAGGTTCCGCTAGGTGACCACCTGAGCAACGCGACCACCAACAGTTCGGGTCAGCGCCTGCCGAGCATCAGGGCGTAGCCGCCGCCGGCGACACCGGCCAGGGTGAGCAGGATCCAGTTGGCGCGCTCGGCGAGCTCGTCGAGCTGCGAGTCGTTCGCGGTGGCCGGGCGGACCACGAGTTCCCCGGTCACCTCCGCCGGAACCAGCACCGGCAGCTGCTGGCCGCGGCTGTGCCCGCACCCGTCGAACCGCGCGCGGCGGAGTTCGCCGCCGATCTCGACCTCGACCAGGTCGCCCGCCGCCGCACCGCCGCACGGGCTCGACTCGACGACGGTCGCCGTCGCCGGGCGCAGCTGCGCGCGTCCCCGGTCGGCCGCCGCCACCAGCGGCCACACGGCCGCGCCGGCCAGGACGATGCCGAGCAGGCCGAGCACGAGCAGGATCGGCGCGACCGACGCCGAACCTCGTTGCCTACCCACGACACCGATAGTGCCAGGGCGCCGGCGGTTCACCACGAGCAGTCGCGGGATCACCGACCGTGCGACCGGATCACGGCTCTGCCGGGGTCACCTTCTTCACGTAGAGCAAGCGGTCGCCGGATTCGATGGCGTCGGCTTCGGGTGCGTCCACCCGGTACAGGTGTCCTTCGCGGACCACGCCGAGCACTATGTCCGACAGGTGCCGCGGCGAGCCGCCGATCTCCTGCTCCTCGACCTCCCGCTCGGCGATCGCCAGCCCGGCGTCCGGGGTGAGCAGGTCCTCGAACATCTCCACCACGGACGGCGTGGAGGTCGCCATGCCGAGCAGGCGCCCGGAGGTCTCGCTGGAGACCACCACGGAATCCGCACCGGACTGCCGCAGCAGGTGGACGTTCTCGGCCTCCCGCACCGCCGCGACGATCTGCGCCTTCGGCGCCAGCTCGCGCGCGGTCAGGGTGACCAGCACCGCGGTGTCGTCGCGGGCCGGGGCCACCACGATGGCCCGCGCTCGCGTCGCACCCGCGACCCTCAGCACGTCCGAGCGGGTGCCGGAACCGTTGACCGTGACCAGCCCCTGCGCGGAAGCCGCCTCCAGCGCGGTGTGGTTGGTGTCGACCACCACGATGCGGCCGGGCTCGGCGCCTTCGCCGAGCAGTGCGGTGACCGCCGACCGGCCCTTGGTTCCGTATCCGACGACGACCACGTGGTCGCGCACCTTGGACCTCCAGCGTTGGATCTTGAACGCCTGTCGCGAGCGCTCGGTGAGCACTTCCAGTGTGGTACCGACCAGCACGATCAGGAAGAGCACCCGCAGCGGGGTGATGACCAGCACGTTCACCAGCCGGGCCGAATCGCTGACCGGGGTGATGTCGCCGTAGCCGGTGGTGGACAGCGTCACCGTCGCGTAGTAGACGGCGTCGAGCAGGCTGAGCCCGTCGCCCGCGTTGCTGTCCTGGTAGCCGTCGCGGTCGAAGTAGACCAGCAGGACCGTGGCCGCCAGCGCGAGGCTGGCGCCGATGATGCGGCGGGTGATGGAGCGGACCGGGCTGATCACGCTGCCGGGCATCCGGATCACGCCGACCAGCGCGTGGTCGGGCCGGCTGGTCAGCTCGTCCTTGTCGGCCCGCCTGCCGATGAACGGCTGCGCCAGCGCCTTGGGACCTCGCCGCATCATGAACGCCCCCCGACTCCGCGACAACTCACGGCGCAGAACAGTAACCCCGCGCGCAAGCCCACCGGGCTCCGGCACCCCGGGCGGGATCGAAGACTTCTCCTGCCGAGCGGAAGACCTCCCCTCGGATCGGGGGCCCGGCGTTCTACCATGCAGAAGTGCAGCAGCTTCAGCACGCGGCCCGCGCCCTGGGGTGGGACGGCCAGCTGATCCCGGACGTGGAGGTCCTCGGCGCGAAGTTCGCCGCCGTGGTGCGCATCCGCCAGGACGTCCACCAGTGGCGCAGTCGCCACGGTTGGGCGCCCGAGCTCAATCCCGCCTGGTTCCGGTCCTGGTCCGAGCCCAGCACGCACGACCACGTGCCGGTGCCCGCGGTGGACCTGCTCGGCGCCCTGGTCCCGGTGGCCCACCCGCGATTCGCGCTGCGCGCGTGCGGAACGCTGCTGACGCTGGCCCCGTGCGCGGTCGTGCTCCCGTCGAACCAGCCGTACCGCCCGCTGCGCATGCTCGAACTCGACTACTACGGCGTGGGCGTGGTCAACGCCGCACCCGAGAGCCCGGCCGAGCTGGTGCTCGCCCCGGAGGACCGCACGGCCGAGTTCGGCTCGTCGCTCTTCGGCCGCTGGCTCCTGGAGGTCCTCTACTCCCGCCTCCTCGAACTCCCCCAGCTCACCGAGAACGCCTGACCGGCGGGAGGATCGCGGCTCAGGCCAGCGCGTACTCGTGCCAGTTGAGGCCTTCGGAGTTCCAGCGCATGCCGTGGCCCTCTTTGAGCATTCGCAGCGCCTGCATGGTGTGCGGCCAGCGGCGGATCACGTTGGCCAGGGCGACCGGCGTCATCAGGTCCGCGGTGCGGCGGTGCTCGCCCGGGCCGAGGAGCGCGACCCCGCCGGGCGTGGAGACGATGTCGGTGAGCGCGGTCTGACCGGACAGCGCGGCCTGCTCGACGCTCAGGATGGTGTGCGGCTGGAGTTCTTCGGGCCAGCTGCGGCGGTCGATGTCCGCGGCCACCGGCTGGTCGCAGGAACCGCACTCGCACGCGGACTCGCCTGCCCAGCCGTGCTGCTTCCACGACCACACCGCCGCGGCGCCGACGCCCAGGTCGGACAGCGCGGCGACGTGCGGCCAGGCCCCGACGACGGCGCTGAGCAACGTCTTCTTCGACGGGCGCGGGGATTCGCCGGGACCGTCGAAGGACCAGGTGCCCGCCTTGTCCCGGTGCACCCGGACCAGCGGGGCGCGCATCGCGAGCACGTCGGCGTCCACGTGCACTTCGGATTCCGGTGGGGCGCTGAGCTTCCAGTGCGTGTTCATCGCGGGCATACTGTTCCGCCGCGCCGCGCCATCTCAAGCTCCGCCACCCGAACGTGTTACGACGGCTGGATCACTCCGCGGCGGGCACCGCGGTGATGAGCTCGCGGATGCCGTCGGCGTCGAGCAGGTCCGCCGGGCGCAGGGTGTGGTCGTGGCGGACGTAGTGGAACGCCGCGCGCACCTTCTCCAGCGGGGTGCGGGACAGTTCCGCCCACGCCAGCCGGTAGGCCGCCAGCTGCACCGACAGCGCGGGCACCTGGTCGCCACCGGGCACCGCGCCGGTCTTCCAGTCCACCACCGTCCAGCCGCCGTCGGGATCGCGGAACACCGCGTCCATCCGGCCGCGCAGGACGATTCCCTCCACCTGGGTCTCGAACGGCACCTCGACGCGGTGCGGGGTTCGGTCGGCCCACGCTCCGGCCAGGAACGCCTCCTGCAGCTCGGCCAGATCCTCCTGCAGCGGCGCGGAATCGTCGGCCGCGCCGGGAAGTTCGTCGTACTCCAGCAGCGCCGAGGAGGTGAAGCGGTGCTCCAGCCAGGCGTGGAACGCGGTGCCGCGCCGGGTCATCGGGTTCGGCGGGAACGGCAGCGGGCGGCGCAGCCGCCGGGCCAGACCGTCGGTGTCCCCGGCGAGTTCGACGAGCTGGCTCACCGACAGGTGGTCCGGCAGCCGGACCTGCTCGCGGCGCTGCGCCGCCGCCGCGCGCTCGGCCAGCAGCACGTCCACGTCGCGGGCCCAGCCGTCCTCGTCCTCCTCGTCCGGCTCGATCGAGTCCACTTCGGACAGAGCTGCGCGCACCATCTCCGCGCCCTCGGCGACCGCCGCGCGGCGCGGGCCCAGCGGATCGACCGGCCACTCCGCAGTGCGCACCGCCTCGGCCAGCGGGTTCGAATCGTCCTCGGCGGGTTCCGGGGCCAGGCGGTCGAGCACGCCCGCTCCGGAATCGTTCAGCACCGCCGCCAGTTCCTGGAGGAACACCGACGGCCCCTTCGGCCGGTCGCCGTTCTCGCCCCACCAGTGCCCGGAGAGCAGCAGCGTCCGCTCGGAGCGCGTGACGGCGACGTAGAGCAGTCGGCGTTCCTCGGCGATCCGCCGCTCCTCGAACTCCTCGTCGTGGCGGCCTAGGGCTTCGGTGATCTCCTTGCGGTCCATTCCGGACAGCCGCCCGAGGTCCAGCTGGGGCAGGTCCTGGGCGTCGCCGCGCAGCTCGGCGGGCAGCGCGGTGACCGAGCGCAGCCAGGACGACGACTTGCGCTTGCCCGGGAAGACCTCGTTGACCAGGTGCGGGACGGCCACCACCTGCCACTCCAGGCCCTTGGCCGCGTGCACCGTCAGGACCTGCACGCGGTCTTCGGCGACCTCGACCTCACCCGGCTCCAGGCCGTCCTCGGCGCGCTCGGCGGCGGACAGGTAGTCCAGCAGGGCGGGCAGAGTCGCCGACGGGCTGGTCAGCGCGAAGCTGGTGACCACGTCGGCGAAGGCGTCCAGGTGGATCCGGCCCGGGCCCACCGCTCGCGCGATGCTCTCGATGTCCAGCAGCAGGGTCCGCTCGACGTCGGCGACCAGTTCCGGAAGCGGCTGGTCGAGGCGTCGCCGCAGGCTCGCGAGTTCACTGCCGAGCCGCCGGATCCGCTGGTAGCCGGCCGCGGAGTAGCGGGCGGCGCTGCCGGGGTCGTCGAGCGCGTCGACCAGCCCGGCCTGCTCGGCGTTCTCGCCCGGCAGCGCCGCGGTGACCACTGCGGACGGATCGTCGGAAGCCGGTTCGGTGAACACCTGCGCGCCGAGTTCGCGCGCCCGCTCCCACAGCGCGGCGATGTCGGCGGCGCCGATGCGCCAGCGCGAGCCGGTGAGCAGCCGCATCGCCGCCGTTCCGGCGAGCGGGTCGACCAGCACGCGCAGGGCGCTGACCAGGTCGCGCACTTCGGCCTCGTCGAGGAGCCCGCCGAGGCCGACGACCTCCACGGGCAGTCCGCGCTCGCGCAGCACGGCTGCGATGTCCGCCATGTCCGCGCGGCGCCGCACCAGCACTGCCGTGGTCGGCGGCTGGTCCCCGTCGTCCACCGCGGCGTGCCAGCGGGCGGCGATCTGGTCGGCGAGCCAGTCGAGCTCCTCGCGGACGTCACCGGTCAGGGCCAGCCGGATGTCGCCGGGCGCCGCGCCTTCCCTGGCGCGCAGCTCGTCCACTTCGAGCCCGGTGCTGCGCAGCGGCTCGGACACCGCGTTGGCCAGCTTCAGGACCTCCTCGGGATTCCGGAAGCTGGTCAGCAGCCCGTACCGGCGCGCGGGGAGCTTCCGCCCGTCCTCGGTGCGCGGGAAGTCGGTGGTGAAGCGCGGCAGGTTCGCCGCGCTCGCGCCGCGCCAGCCGTAGATCGCCTGCGCCGGGTCGCCCACCGAGGTGACCGGAAGCGGATCGCCCTGGCCGAACAGCGAGCGCAGCAGCACCCGCTGCGCGTGCCCGGTGTCCTGGTACTCGTCGAGCAGCACCGCGCCGTACCGGGCCCGTTCGCCTTCGACGACCTCGGGGTGTTCGGCGGCCAGGAGCGCGGCGAGCGACATCTGGTCGGCGAAGTCCATCGCGCCTTCCCGCCGCTTGCTCTGCGCGTACTCCTCGACCAGCGGCAGCAGCGCGATCCGCAGCTGCTGCGCGGCGACGACCTTCACCAGCTCCTGCGGCAGGTTCGCGCGCTGCCCCTTCGCGCGCGGCGCGTTCTCGATGATCTCGCTGAGCCTCTCGGCGTGGTCGCGCAGATCGCCCGGGCGCACCAGGTGCTCGGCGAGTTCCCCGGCCAGCGACAGCACGTAGCCGGTCACCGTGGCAGGCACCTTGTCGGTGTCGAGGTCTTCGGTCCAGGTCGCGACCACGCGGTGCGCGAGCTGCCACGACGCCGTCTCCGACAGCAGCCGCGCTCCCGGCTCGACCGGTACCCGCAGCCCGTGCTCGCCGACGATCCGCCCGGCGTAGGCGTGGTAGGTCAGCACCGTCGGGTCCTCGGTGAGCACCGCGGAGCGCAGCTGCCCGCTCGGGTCGACCTCGTCCAGCAGCCCCGATCCGGCGAGCCTGCGCAGCCGCGCGCGCACCCGGTCGGCGAGCTGCCGCGCGGCCTTCCGCGTGAAGGTCAGGCCGAGCACGCGCTCCGGCGTGACCAGCTGGTTGGCCACCAGCCAGACCACGCGAGCGGCCATGGTCTCGGTCTTGCCCGCACCCGCACCCGCGACGACCAGCGCCGGCTCGGCGGGCGCGGCGATGACCGCGGCCTGCTCCGGGGTCGGCGGGTGCAGTCCTAGCGCCTGGGCGATCCGGTGCGGACTGACCAGCGGCCGCGCCTCGCTCACTGGGAGACCTGTCTTCCCGCCGGGTGGACCGGGCAGGAGGTCCGCGCCGGGCAGCGGGAGCAGTCGGAGTTCTCGGTGGCCACGTAGGCCGGTCCGAGGCTGTCGGCCGCCGCCGTGTGCACCACGTCGAGCCACACCTTGATGCGGTCTTCGTCCAGCGCCTGCTGGGTCCGCTCGGTGGCCGCGCCCTTGCGGTCGGACTTCGCCACGTACAGCAGCCGCGCTCCGCCCGGGCCGTCGTGCTCGCCGAACGCGCCCAGCGCGGCCGCGAGCTGGTAGACCGCGAGCTGCGGGTGCTCCTCGGCATCGCCCTTGCTGACCGGGTTCTTCCCGGTCTTGACGTCGACCACGACGGGACGTCCTTCGGCGTCGGCCTCCAGCCGGTCGACCCGGCCGCGCAGCCGCAGCCACGGACCGCCCTCGCGCGGCGGGACGGTGACGTCGAGGTCCTTCTCCACGCCGATCTGGGTGAGTTCGGCGCGCGACTGCACCAGCCAGTTCACGAAGGCGTCGAGCATGCTCTCCACGCGCTTGCGCTCCTTGCGGGAGAACCACGGCGCACCGGCGTCCACCGACTCCCAAGCGTCGTCGAGCGCCTTGTGCAGCTGCGCGGTGTCCGCGCCGTCTGCGGCGGCCTGCACGAGCGCGTGCACCAAAGTTCCGGTGATCGAGGCGAGTTCGGCGGTGTCCTGACCGCCGTGCCGCTCCACCAGCCAGCGCAGCGGGCAGGTGGCCAGGATGTCCACTGTGGACGGCGAGACGCGCACCGGCTCGTCGCCGGTCACCAGCGGCCGGTCCGTCGAGCTCTCCGGCAGCCCGTACCAGCTGTCCGGGCTGGCGCCCGGCACGTTCGCCGCGGCCAGCCGGGCCAGCTGCTTCGCCGCCCGCTCGCGCCGCCGCGGCTCGGACGCCGAATCGCACACCACCCGGCGCAGCTCGCCGACCAGGTCGGCCAGCGCCAGACCGCGCTCCGGCCGCGCGATCGGCCGCTCCACCACGTCGGGATCGCTGTCCACGCCCTCCAGCTCGTCGAGGAACCGCGACGGCTGGTCGTCCTCACCGCGCACCGCGCTGACCAGCAGGTTCCGCCGCGCCCGGCTGGCGGCGACGCGCAGCAGCCTGCGCTCTTCGGCCAGCAGCGGCGCGGTGGCCGACACCCGCTCGGAGTCCATCCCGGACAGCACGTCCACCAGGCGCTCCACGCCGAGCAGCGATCCGCGCAACCGGAGATCCGGCCAAATCCCTTCCTGCACACCGGGAATCGCCACGACCTCCCACTCCTGACCGCTCGCGGCGTGCGCGGTGAGCACCCGGACCGCGTTGTCGCGAGGCGCGGTCGGCGCGAGCGAGCTGCCCGCGATCTGCTGGCTGGTCAGGTAATCGGCGAAACCGGCGGCGTCGGCACCGGGCAGGCGGTCGACGTACTGGGCGGCCGCGTCGAAGAGCGACACGATGGCGTCGAGGTCGCGGTCGGCCTGAGCACCGGCGGTGCCGTGCCGCTCGGTCTGCGCCACCCAGCGCTTCTCCAGCCCGCTGGCCTTCCAGACGCGCCACAGCGTTTCCTCCACGCTGTGCCCGGCGGCGACCGAGTCGGACGCCTTGCGCAGCAGGCCCGCGACGCGGCGGGCGGGCTCGGCGGCGGAGTCCTCCAGCGCGGCGAGGCGGTCGTCGTCCTGCAGCACCTCCACCAGCAGCTCACCGCTGCCACGCGCGCCGCCCGCGGCGAGCTCCAGGCGGCGGAGACCTCGGCGCAGCCGGCGCAGCGCCAGCGGGTCGGCGCCGCCGAGCGGCGAACCCAGCAGTTCGGCGGCAGCGTCCGGGTCGAGCGCCTGTGGACGCGCGGCACAGCGCAGGAGCGTCAGCAGCGGACGGACCGCGTTGCGCTGCGCCAGCGGGATGTCGTCGACGGGCAGCGCGATCGGCACGCCCGCCGCGAGCAGGGCGCGGCGCAGCACCGGCAGCGAGAGCCCCGTCGAGCGCACCACGACAGCCATCTCCGACCACGGGATCTCGTCGAGCAGATGCGCGCGCCGCAGCTGGTCGGCGACCCAGGACGCCTCCTGCGCCTCGGTGGCCAGCAGCCGCACCTGCACCGAGCCGTCGCGGCCGTCTTCGGGCTCGACCAGCTGGCGCTGCGGGCCCGCACCCGGCAGCCGCTCCGCCAGCCGCTGCACGGCCTCCCGGACCGCTTTGGACATCCGGTGGTCGACCGTCAGCACCTCGGTGCTGTTGCCGTCCGGATCGGAGTCCAGCAGGCAGCGCGGGTCGGCACCGCGGAACGAGTACACCGCCTGGTCCGGGTCACCGGCCAGCACGAACTCGGTCGCGGTGTCGCCGAGCCGCCTGATCAGCCAGTACTGCTGCGGGTCCAGGTGCTGCGCGTCGTCGACGAAGACGTAGCGCACCCGGTCCTGCTCGGCGGCCAGCAGCTTCGGGTCGGTGTCGAAGGCCAGCAGCGCCGAACCGACCAGCTCGGCGGCGTCCAGCGCGGGAGCCTGCGAACCACCGGCACCGCGCAGCAGCGTGACCTGCTCGTACTGCCGCGCGAACTTGCCCGCGGCGACCCACTCGGGACGGCCGTGCCGGCGGCCGAGCGCTGCCAGCCGCTCCGGGCCGACGCCGCGCTCAGCGGCCCGCAGGAGAAGGTCGCGCAGCTCCTCGGCGAAGCCGGGAACGGTCAGCGCCGGGCGCAGCGGCTCCGGCCAGTCACCGGCGCCCTCCTCCACGTCACCGGCCAGCAGATCGCGCACCAGCGCGTCCTGGTCCGGACCGTTGAGCAGCTGCGGCGGCGGCAGCTGCTCGCGCACCGCTTGCAGCCGCAGCACCGCAAAGGCGTAGGAGTGGACGGTCCGCACCAGCGGTTCGGGCGCGGTGCGCACCTCCGGCGACGAGCCGGTGAGCCGACGGGTGATCTCGGTGCGCATCCAGGCCGCGGCGCGGCGGCTCGCGGTCAGGACCAGCACGTTCTCCGGCGACACCTCGCGGTTGCGGATCCGGTCGGCGGCCAGCTCGGCGATGAGGGTGCTCTTGCCGGTCCCCGGGCCGCCGAGCACGCGCAGGAAACCGAAGGAGTGCGCCAGCGCCCGCTGCCCGGCTTCGTCCCACGTGACGCGCTGCCGAGCAGGTTCGGCGCGGCGCACGAGCACGGGCGCGGTCGGGGAAGGCACCCATCGATGGAACCACGCGTCAACGACAAGGTCGCGAAGGGCTCGCGGTTCGCCGTTTCGATCTCGCCCGCAGGTGGGAGCCCTGCCGCGCCGGTTCGCGCGTCCCCCGTTCCGGGACCCCGGAGCCGCGATTGAACCGCCGGGCGCTCACCGCACGTGTAACCGGCGGCAAGCCGTTCACCACCGATTTCCACCGAATCTTCACGCGCGAGTAGCGCCGATTCAATGTGAATTCAAGACCGCCTTTTGGTGGTACAAACCAATTTTTTTCTCTGGCAAGGTTCCGGATCACCACGGGAAGACCGCCCGTGACCTGCGAAATCACTCCCCCGAGACGCATGGATCCCCCGAAGGAGGAAACCGTGAGCAAGGTCCGCAAGAGCCTGCTTACCTGCGCTGCGGCCACAGCAGCACTGGCCCTCGGTGCTGTTCCCGCTCTCAGCGCTGAAGCGACCGACGCCCGAGCCGACGCCGCCGCTCCGGTCGCCGCCTCGCCCTACCTCTACAACGGCTGGGGCAACCCGCCGGCGGTCGGCGAGGTGATGAGCGCCACCGGCATCAAGGACTTCACGCTGGCGTTCATCCTCTCCGACGGCACCTGCAACCCCACCTGGGACGGCAACCGCCCGCTGGACGGCCCGGACAAGGCGGTCATCGAGGACGTCCGCGCCAACGGCGGCGACGTCATCCCGTCCATCGGCGGCTGGGCGGGCAACAAGCTCGGCGAGGCCTGCCAGGACGCGCAGTCGCTGGCCGCCGCCTACCAGAAGCTGATCGACGCCTACGACCTGAAGGCCATCGACATCGACATCGAGGCGACCGAGTTCGAGACGCCCGCGGTGCAGGACCGGGTCCTGGAGGCGCTGAAGACGGTCAAGGAGGCCAACCCCGGCCTGCAGACCGTGGTCACCTTCCCGACCCTGATCAGCGGCCCGAACGAGCACGGCCAGCGGCTGATCGACAAGGCCGCCGAGATCGGCGCGAACGTCGACGTCTGGACGCAGATGCCGTTCAACTTCGGCGGCACCGACATGGCGGCGGACACCATCACCTCCACCGAAGCGCTGAAGGAGCGGCTCAAGGCCGCCTTCGGCTACAGCGACGCGGAGGCCTACGCGCACGCGGGCATCTCCTCGATGAACGGCAAGACCGACGTCGGCGAGGTCGTCACTCCGGCCGACTTCCAGAAGATGGCCGACTACGCCAAGGAGAAGAACCTCGGCCGGTTCACCTTCTGGGCGCTGAACCGCGACCGCCAGTGCGAAGGCGGTGGCGGCGGGGACTCCTGCAGCGGCATCCCGCAGCAGCAGTGGGAGTTCACCAAGATCGTCGCGGGCTTCCAGGGCTGATCCTCCGGCTGCCGCGAGGCAACGGCCACCGCTGAGCGGACCGTTCGCCTCGCGGCAGCGGTGCGCGGGGGTGCGGTAGCTTCGGGTGCGTGAACGAGGAGACCTGGGAGCAGGTGCGGGCGGTCGTGGCCTCGATCCCGCCCGGATCGGTGCTCTCCTACGGCGACGTGGCCGAGATCGCCGGGCTGCGTTCGGCGCGCATCGTGGGCCGCATCCTCGCCGAGGACAGCGCCGATCTGCCGTGGCACCGGGTTCTGCGCTCCAACGGCACGGTCGCCGAACACCTCCGGCAGCGCCAGCTGGAACTGCTGCGCGCCGAGGGCGTCCTTGCCGACGGCGCGCGCGTCAGCATGCGCCGCTACCGCTGGAACCCCGAGGAGGAGCCCACCCCTGGCTCCGCGGTCTAGCCACCGAAGCACCAGTGCTTTCCACCGGCCCGGCCGAGGAAGCGCCTGCCCACGTTCGGTGTCGCGCCGGACTTCCCTCCACTTCAGCGAACTCCGCGTCCACCGCAACCGGAAATCGCGCTCCCGCAAGTCAGTCTACTTCGGACTGACGACGTCCCGGCAGTTCGTCGGCGACCAAGCGCACCAGGGCGGCGGTGCGGGAACGCTCCGGCATGGCGTACGGCAGCCCGGCGGCGGCGATCGGCGCGGCGGTGACCGGCCCGACGCACGCGACGAAGACCTCGTCCCGCAGCACTTCCCGCAATCGCTCACCCCGCCCGGTGCGATCCGCGCGCGCGAGGAAGTTGGTGGCGGCGGGCGCGCTGGTGAACGGCAGTGCGTCCACTTCGCCCCGCAGCACCGCGTCGATCAGCCCGTCCAGCGCACCCAGATCGACCGGATCCGTCCAGCGGTACACCGTCACCGGCACCACCTCTGCACCGGCGTCGCGCAGCGCACGGCGGAACTCCAGCATCGGGTCCCCGTGCACCTGCAGCACGACCCGCTTCCCGGCGAGGTCCCGCTCCAGCAGATGCGCGAGGACCTCAGCGGATTCCTCCGAAGGCGAGGTGAAGGACTCCACGAGCCCAGCACCCCGCACCGCGCCGCGCGCCTTCGCGCCCCGAGCCGCCACCTCGGCCGAACTCAGGTGCGCCCGCAACCGCTCACCGGCACCGGCGTGCTCGGCGGCCTCGAACCAGCCCCGGAACCCGATCCCGGTGATGGCCACGACGTGGTCGACCGGCGCGGCGAGCACCTCCGCGGTGGCCGCGGCGAGCTCACCGTCCTCCGGCAACGGCACGGTGTGCATGGCCGCACCGAACACCACCCGCGCACCTCGCCGAGCGAGCAACGCCCCGATCTCCTCGGCCTTGCGCTCGGCCGTCACACCCACCGTGAAACCGCGCAGCGGCTGCTCCTCGTCCACAGCCCCATCCTCACACCACGCGGCGACCCCGGTGAAGGGCGCCGGGATTCAGAGGACTTCGAGGACCATCTGGGAGGCGCGTTCCAGGCCGGTGAGGGTCTGGGTGGAGGAACGCGGATGCAGGGCGTGCACCGCCAGCCGGAACAGCAGCGCGCGCAGCAGCGCCTGCGGCCAGTCGGACAGGTGCGACCAGCGCTCCACGATCGCCGCGTCCGCACCGCCCCAGGCCAGCGCGTCGATCACCACGACCGCCGCCGCCCACTCGGCGGGCCGCCAGTACGGGTTGAAGTCGATGATGCCGGGCGCCGCGTCATCGGTGAACAGCACGTTGCCGAACAGATCGCCGTGCACCACCTGCGGTCCCAGCTGGACCTCGCGCCGCGAGCCGGCGAGCACGTCGTAGAGGCGCCCGCCCTTCTCCTCCGGCAGCGCGTACTCCTCCTCGCCCCAGGCCATCCGGTCGGCCAGCGCGTAGATGTCCTGGCGGGCCTGCAGGAATCGCGGCCGGGCCAGGAAGCGGCTTGCCGAGTGCAGGCGCAGCGACATCGCCACCACGTCGTCGTGCCGGGGCTCGGCGCGGCCGGCGATGTTCCGGCTGGCCGACCAACCCGACACCACCCAGCGGCCATCGGTGGACCGGACCGGGCGGGAGACCCGCACCTCGTCCGGTTCGAGCAGGTCGAGGGTCTGCGCGACCCAGGCGGCTTCGGCGGTGTTCGCGGCGGGCTTCAGCACGATGTCCCCGCACCGCCAGGCGACCGCGCCCTCCAGCGGCTCAGGATCTTCGACGCGCGCGCCGAATGCCGCGCGCACGTGCGGCGGTGGCGGCTCCGGCGTAGGACTCACGCGCCAGACGCTACATCGATGATCGCCGAATCCGCAGCAGGCACTCCGAAGCCCGCGAACACATCACTTCGAACGGCAGCGGGCCGACGGGTGCCGAAGCACCCACCGGCCCGCTGCGCTCGGATCAGTAGGTCGGGAGGCTCGGGTCGACTTCCTTGGCCCAGCCGAGAACTCCGCCACCGACGTGCACCGCGTCCGCGAAACCCGCCTTGTGCAGGGCCGCGAGGGTCTCGGCCGAGCGCGCGCCGGACTTGCAGTGCAGGACGATCTTGCGGTCCTGCGGCAGCTCCGACAGCGCCTCACCGGAGAGGATGCGGTCCTTCGGGATCAGCTTCGAGCCCTCGATCTTGACGATCTCGTACTCGTGCGGCTCCCGGACGTCGATCAGCTCGAACTTCTCGCCCCGGTCGAACATCTCCTTGAGCTCGCCGGGGGTGATCGTGCTCTTCGCCGCCGCTTCCTGGGCGTCGGAGGAGACCACGCCGCAGAACGCCTCGTAGTCGATCAGCTCGGTGATCGGCGTGGCGTTCGGGTCCTTGCGGATCTTGACGGTGCGGTAGCTCATCTCCAGCGCGTCGTAGATCATCAGCCGGCCGAGCAGCGTCTCGCCGATGCCGGTGATCAGCTTGATCGCCTCGTTGACCATGATCGAGCCGATGGAGGCGCACAGCACGCCGAGGACGCCGCCCTCGGCGCAGGAGGGCACCATGCCGGGCGGCGGCGGCTCCGGGTACAGGTCGCGGTAGTTCGGGCCGTGCTGGTCCCAGAACACGCTGGCCTGGCCCTCGAAGCGGAAGATCGAGCCCCACACGTACGGCTTGCCGAGCAGCACCGCCGCGTCGTTGACCAGGTACCGGGTGGCGAAGTTGTCCGTGCCGTCCAGGATCAGGTCGTAGTCGCGGAAGATGTCGAGCGCGTTGTCCGAGCTCAGGTGCGTCTGGTGCAGGACCACCTTGACGTACGGGTTGACCTCGGCGATCGAGTCGCGAGCCGATTCCGCCTTGGGCCTGCCGAGATCGGACTGCCCGTGGATGACCTGGCGGTGCAGGTTGGACTCGTCGACCTCGTCGAACTCCACGATGCCGAGCGTGCCCACCCCGGCCGCGGCCAGGTACAGCAGCGCCGGGCTGCCCAGGCCGCCGGCGCCGACCACCAGCACCTTGGCGTTCTTCAACCGCTTCTGCCCGTCCATCCCGACGTCCGGGATGATCAGGTGGCGGCTGTAGCGCGCGACCTCTTCCTTGGTCAGCTCATCCGCCGGTTCGACCAGCGGCGGCAGCGACGTTGCGCCGGACATTCCCAGCTCCTCCTCAATGGTCGGCGCCACCAGCGCGCGAGCACGTCAGCAGCACCTCAGTCAGGCTCCCCGAAGAGCACCCGAACGGGGTCTCACAGGATCTGCAACGCAAGACTCCCCGATGCGCTTCCGCAACCCAAACTACTCCCACACTCCGGGACGGAACCCGGTCGCGACACACCCGGAGACCGGGGAACCGCTCAGGTTCCGCTACCCGCACCGCCACGCGAACCGAGCCTGGAATCAGCTCTCACGGGATCGGGAAGGGCCACGCGTTGGGCTTGCAGACGAAACCGTCCGCCGGGATCTGGGTGCCCTGATCGGCGATCTTGTTCAGCTCGTGCAGCTCGTTGTTCGAGACGCTGAAGGTCTGCTGCATCATCACCGGCGCGAGTCCGCCCTGCGTCGGGCAGCCGACGTGCTTGTTGCCGAAGACGTGCCCGACCTCGTGGTTGATCGCGTAGCGCCGGTAGCTGCCCATGTCGCCCTCGAACGACACCGCGCCGCGCACCCAGCGGGCCGCGTTCAGGTACACCATCTCGCCCTTGCGGCACGAGCTGTCGTAGGGCACGCCGTTGCTGTAGTCGCAGGCTTCGCGCGCGGTCTGCTGGCTGACCAGGATCACCCGGAAGTCCGGGCTCTCACCGCCCGCGTCCACCCGCTGCAGCGAGATCGGCCCGGTGCTGGTGGCGCCCTGCGGGTTGGTCCAGCTGCGCGGGTCGGACAGCGTGGACTGCACCAGGTTGCCGAACTCGGCGTTCGGGTCGGCGATCTCGACGCCGACCTCGATCTCGACGGTGTAGCGGTACAACCGCCCGGTGCCGACCACCTCCGAGGTGCCGGGCAGCACCCGGAAGGTGCGCGCGCCGGTCTCCGGGATCTCGCCGCCCTCGGGCGGCAGGTCCGCGGAGAACAGCTCCGGGCCGAACCGCTGCCCGGGGACTTCGGTGACGACCGGTTCCTCCGGGGACTCCGACTCGCCCGCCGCCTGCTCGGTGATGGCACCGCCGTCGGTGGGCCGAACGGTCTGGAACACGGCGAGCGCGCTGATCACGACCAGCAGCGGGACCGCGTAGATCCGCCAGCCGTACCGGGACATCACGCCCGGTCGCTTGCGGCGCGGGCGCGGTTCGTCGTCCTCGAAGTCCTCCGCCTCGTCGAGGTCCTCGGGCTCGGCCGTGGGGTTCCAGGACGCCGCCAGCGGCTCCCCGCGGCGCTCTTCCGCCCCTGCGCGCGCCTTGGTACGACCTGCCGGTCGGCGGTCGTTCGCGGAGTTACGAGGTCGCTGCGGCGGGCGGGTCACGCACACTAGCGTGCCACAGCCCATCCGGCACCCCAGGTCACACCGGCCACCGCGCGTGACCGACCCGGCGGGGCCGCCCCGGACCGGCCCAATCCGATCACCACAGATCTTCGGCCCCGGCCAGGCCGAGCACCGCCCGCGCGACTATCCGTGGCCGTTCCATCTGCGCGACATGACCTGTTCGTGGCAGCACGAGCAGCTTCCCGCGCGGCACCAGCAGCGCGGTGCGCGGCGCCTTGCGCACCGAGACCACCCGGTCCTGCGCGCCCCACACGACGAGCGTCGGCGCGCTGATCTCCGGGAGCAGCCGCCACAGCGAGCGCGCGGGAGGCACCAGCCAGGAGCGCACCAGTTCCATCGTGGTCCGCCCCAGCGCCGGGCCGGCCCAGGGCAGCCCGTCGCGCTCCTCGAACTCCGCGACCGCCTCGGCGAAGCGGTGCTCCGGCACCACGCCCGGGTCGGCGAAGCACAACCGCATCAGCTGCGCGGTCCGCTCGGCCGCGGTCGTGGTGGCCAGCTGCCTGCGGGCCCTGGTCCCGAGCACGGGGAGCATCGCCAGCGCGATCCGCGGATCGGAGAGCCGTCGCGGGTCCAGCCGCAGATCGGGCATCGCCGGGGAGATCAGCGTGAGCGTGGCGACCAGGTCCGGGCGCTGCACCGCCACCTCGATCGCCACCGCCGCGCCGAAGGAGTTGCCGGTCAGGTGCACCGGGCCGGGCAGCTGCGCCAGCAGACCGATCACCACTTCGGCGTTGGCGCGGCGGGTGCAGGCGAAGCCGGGCGGCGGTTCGGTGCGGCCGAAGCCGGGCAGGTCGACGGCGATGCTGCGCAGCCGGGGCGCCAGCACCGCGGCGAGGTCGGTCCAGTTCGTCGACGAACCGGCCAGCCCGTGCAGGTGGACCGCGGTCTCGGCGCTCGCCGACGGCGCGGGCGTCTCCCGCACGTGCAGGCGCACCGGACCTTGGCCCGTGGCGACTTCGAGGTGCCGACCGGGCGGCGGCTTGGCGGTGAGGTCGAGCGGCGCAACGCCGTCGACCACCAGCGGCACCCGCGTCAGCTCCCGCCGGCCCAGCCGGTCTCCTCCGGGGCGCGCAACGGCAGACGTCGTCGTGGTCACACCTACAGCATGATGGCCCTGCCACCACCGGATTTCGCTACCTACCACTACCGGCGAGTAGAGTCAGGCCGCACCGGAGGTCGCGGAGACCGCCGTGAGCGTTTGGGAAGGAACCGGGTGGAGGCGAGGATGACCGAGACCGCGCAACCGAGCCGAGGTGTCCGGTTGCCCCGCGACGCACGCCGGGCGCAGCTGCTCGAAGCTGCACAGCACGTGTTCGTGCACAACGGCTACCACGCGGCGGCGATGGACGACATCGCGGAGCGCGCGGGGGTCAGCAAGCCCGTCCTCTACCAGCACTTCCCCGGCAAGCTGGAGCTGTACCTGGCGCTGCTGGAGACGCACGGCAACGAGCTGGTGCGCCGCGTCCGCGAGGCGATCGCCTCCACTTCGGACAACAAGCAGCGGGTGCGGGCGGCGATCGGTGCGCTCTACGAGTTCGTCGCGGGCGAGGGCCAGGCGTTCCGGCTGGTGTTCGAGTCCGATCTGCGCGGCGAGCCCGCCGTGGAGAAGGCCGTGGAAGATGCCCTGGACGGGTGCATCGACGCGATCACCGAGGCGGTGACGGCGGATGCCGGGCTGGACGCCGAGCGCGCCCGCCTGCTGGCCGTCGGCCTGGTCGGCCTGAGCCAGGTGACCGCGCGCTACTGGCTGGACGTGCGCGGGACGATCGCCCTCGAAGAGGCGGTCGGGCTGATGTCCACGCTCGCCTGGAAGGGCCTCGCGGGCTTCCCGCTGCAGAACCCCTGACCCACCGGAGTCCGCCGCCGGGCGACACCCCCGCAATTTCAATTGAAATCGAACGTCCAATTTCAATTGAAGTTGCACCCCGTCGGCGTGTCGGGCGTCGACACGCCGACGGGGTGTCGGGTTTCAGGCGATTTCAATTGAAATTGCACATCTGATTTCAATTGAAATCTCGCGGAACAGCGGTCAGCCGGTGGCTCGGGCGACCAGTTCGGCGATGCGGTCGGTGACCTCCGCCGTCCGCTCCAGCGGGAGCATGTGGCCCGCTCCCGCGTAGATCAGCAGCTTCGCATCCGGCAGCGCCTCGGCGATGCGGCGCGAGTGGGTGTGCGGCGTGAGGCGGTCGGCGAGCCCCGAGAGCACCACGGTCGGGATGTCCCGCAGCACGGCCAGCGCGTCGAGCCGGTCGTGGTCGATCAGCGCTTCGCGGTAGGCCGCCATGTTCGCCGGGTGGCACGCCGCCACCCAGTCCGCCGTGACGGCCACGTCGCGGGCCTCCGGCCCGGTGCCGAACAGCAGCCAGCGCATGCCCGGCCGCATCCAGGACGACTGCGGGCTCAACCGCTTCCCGCGAGCCGCCGCGAGGCGCTTGCGCACCACCCGCTCGCCCCGGTTGGCCAGTGCCGCGACCGGTGCGGGCAGGCCGAGGGTGGGCGCCGCCAGATCACCGCTGGAGGTCGCCACCAGAGCCACTCCGGCGACGCGCTGCCGGACCAGCTCCGGGTGCCGCTCGGCCAGCGCCATGATCGTCATGCCGCCCATCGAGTGCCCGGCCAGCACCACCGGTCCGACCGGAACGCGCTCGGCGATCAGCTCCGCGAGGTCGTCCGCGCAGCGCCGGATGCTGGCGCTGCCCGGCTGCGCCGGGTCGCTCTCGCCGTGGCCGCGCAGGTCGTACCGGATCGTGCGCACCTCCACGCCGGAGGCCGCCGGCAGGCCGGTCACCACCCGGTCCCACAGGTGCTTGGTCAGCGTCCAACCGTGCACGAGCACGACGGTGACGGGCGCGTCGGCCGGTCCTTCGTCGACGACGCGCAGCCGGGCGCCGTCGCTGGTGGTGAACTCGTCGGCGGTCGTGGTCTGCAAGTTCGCTCCCGTCATCGGATCAGGTAAGCCTTCTTCCACCAGTACATGCCCGGTTTGCCGACCAGCCCGGCCTCGTCCAGGAACGACATGATCTTCTCGCCGCCCCAGTGCAGGGTGTCCCGCCAGTTCGGGTTCCGCCAGGCCGCTTCGAGGCCGTCCCGCGGCCGGATCCCGACCGCCTTGTAGACGTGCGGGTTGATCAGGCTGAAGCAGATCGCGTAGGACACCAGCGCGGTCCAGAACTGGTGGTAGGCGCGCTCCGCGGCGTTGCACTCGGCCATCCGGCGCACCACCTCCTCGCGCGCGAAGGTCACGTGCCGGGCCTCCTCCAGCACGTGGATGCGGTTGATCATGCGCACCAGCGGCTGGACCTCCGGGTCGTTCATCTGGTCCCGCTGGTAGCGGTCCAGGATCTCCTCGGCGACCAGGATGGACGCGTACGCCGACGGCCCGCGCAGGGTCGCGGGCAGGATCCGGCCGCCGAGCTTGAGCAGCGGCAGCGGCCCGTAGGCGGGTGCCCCGACGCGGTCGACGGCCTTGGCGAACATCGTGGAGTGGCGGCACTCGTCGGCCACCTCGGTCAGCGCGTACTGGGCGTGGTTGGTGCGCGGGTCGGAGTCGTAGAACTCCTTGAGCAGCATCTGCATCAGCAGGACTTCGAACCACAGGCCGTTGGAGGCGATGCTGGCGAACTCGTGCTTGGTGAGCTCGATGCGCTGCTCGTCGCTCAACCGGTCCCAGAGCGGCGTGCCGTAGAGCGAGCTCCGGTGGAACGGGATGAACGGCTTGCCCTCGACCAGCGGTGCGTCCCAGTCCACGTCGACTTCGGGGTCGTAGCTGTTCCGGGCGGACGAGTTCAGCAGTCTGCCGGCCGTCTTCTCCCGGTCGTTGACCTGCAAGGCCCTGCTCATCCGGTGATCACCCTCTCCGCCGCCACGTTGCGTGTTACTTGAGGTAACAGTTACCTTCGGTAGCGTGAGCCACACCTCTCGACCTGTCAAGGCTGTCCAGCGCGGCGATGCGCGCCGGGAGCGCTGGCGGGAACACCGCCAGGCCCGGCGCGCCGAGTTCGTCGAGGCCACGGTGCGCGCGATCGGCAAGCACGGCGCCGACGTCGGCATGGACGACATCGCCGCCGAGGCCGGCGTCAGCAAACCGGTGCTCTACCGGCACTTCAACGACAAGAGCGACCTGTACGTCGCCGTCGGCGAGTGGGGCGCGGAACTGCTCATGCGGCGGCTGCGCCCGCTGTTCCACGAGAACGGCAGCCCCAACCAGCGGATCCGCCGCCTGCTCGACGCCTACCTGGGCACCATCGAGCAGTACCCGGAGCTGTACCGGTTCGTCGTGCAGCGCAACTTCGCCGACCGGCCGGTGCACAGCGACCCGGTCTCGGCGGAGAAGACGGTGATCGCCAACTCGCTGTCGCGCATCCTCGGCGAGTACCTGCGCCTGCTGGGCCTGGACTCCGGCGGCGTCGAGGTCTGGAGCCACGGCGTGGTGGGGATGGTGCAGGCCAGCGGCGACTGGTGGCTGGACCGGCAGTCGATGAGCCGCAGCGATCTCACCGACTACCTGGCGCAGATCATCTGGCACGCGATCGACGGCGTGCTGCGCTCGGCAGGGCTGGTGATCGACCCCGATGAACCGCTCGAGATCAGCGACCAGGGACTGCGGGTGGTCGCGGAAGCAGAGGAGCAGGAGGCCGAGCATGGCTGACCACGACGAGGACGACTACCGCGGCCCGGCGACGGTGCGCACCGACGACCGCGAGGTCCCGGTCGAGGTGGTGCTGCGCGGCCACTTCCAGCCGATCGACGGCCGGTTCCACTGGTACGGCCGGCTGGCCGCGCACGACGAGGTGGCCGAGTTCGCCGCGAACCGCAAGACGCCCGTGCTGCTGAGCACGCCGGAGGGCGAAGCGCAGGGCGTCCTCTCCGACCCCGACCCGTGGGGCCGCTACCGCATCACCGGCACCGGGCGCCCGCCGTTCCCGATCCCGACCGAAGTGGACGACTGAGGCTCCCCGGAACGCGCTGAGGGGCACCCGCGAACCGGTCGCGGATGCCCCTCAGCGGTGAAGACCGATGCTCGATCAGCCGACGCCGAAGCCGACGCGCGGCAGCTCCGCCGGGCCGATCTCGACGTAGGCGACCTTCGTCGACGGGACGATGATGCGCCGCCCCTTCTCGTCGGTCAGCGCCAGCACGCCCTCAGCGTTCTTCAGCGCGTCGGCGACCAGCGACTCGACCTCTTCGGGGGACTGACCGCTGGCGACCGTCAGCTCGCGCGGGCTGTCCACGACGCCGATCTTGACCTCCACGCCGAACCTCCGTTGGCACTAGATTCCGATAGGTGCGATCAGGCTATCCCAGCCCGAGCCACCTACGGGCAACGAAGGCCGCCGCGCCGCTATTCCGCCGAACGCCGCACCGCGCCCGGCCGCAGCTTCATGAGCACTTTCGTCCTGGTCGTAGCCGCAGCCGCAGCGCGTGACCGGCACCGATCGGATGGTGTCGCAGGCGCACACCCGCCCTCGCAACTCGCACCGCCGCGGGTTCTCAGACGTCGTCTGGCGAGGACAGCACGGTCACCGCGTATCGGACATACATCAGAACGGGCTCCCGCCGTCCAGGCGGCGTCTGAGATTCCGCCACTCGCACCGCCACGCAAGACGAGCCTGGAAACCTCCTTCAATCAGCCCAGGCCCAAGCGGTCCATCCGCTTGCCGTGGTTGCTCTGCAGGCGGCGGAAGAGCGCGCCGATGCCGGTCAGGTCGCCCGAACCCTTGATGATCAGCTCCGCCAGCGCGTCGCGCTCGGCGACCACCCGCTGCGCCTGCATGATCGCCTCGCCCAGCAGCCTGCGGCCCCACAGCGTCAGCTTGTCGCGCAGCTTGCGGTCGTTCTCGCAGGCCGCCTGCACCTCCCGCTCGGCGAAGGCCGAGTGCCCGGTGTCGGCCAGGACCGCGAGCACCAGCTCACGCGTCGTCGGGTCCAGCCACTCCGCCACCTCGCGGTAGAAGTCGGCCGCCAGACCGTCGCCCACGTAGGCCTTGACGAGTGATTCCAGCCACGAGTGCGGCGCGGTGGAGGCGTTGAACGCCTCGAACGGCTCGGCGAAGGGCTCCATGACCTCGCCGATCGACACCCCGCGGCCCGCAAGGTGCTCCTCCAGCAGCCGGTAGTGCCCCATCTCCGCGGCCGCCATGCTGGCCAGCGCCGCGCGCCCGGTCAGCGTCGGCGCGGTGCGCGCGTCCTCGGCGAGGCGGTCGAACGCGGTCAGCTCGCCGTAGGCCAGCGCCGCCAGCAGATCCACGACACCTTCCGAGTAACGCTCGTCACTTTCTCCGGGCAGCGCCGTGCTCTGGTCAGCCTCACTCATGCCTGCGAGCCTAACCGGCGGCACGCCCGAGTTACGCGCACCACGGCGAGAACGGCGGGCGAACAGGTATCCTCGGACATCGGAGGAGCTACGGCGTCCAGCGGGCGGCGCACCGGTCGGGACCGGTCGAGCACCGCGGGGCTGGCTCCCCGAACGTCACGATCCGGGCGAGTGAGGCCCGAGCGGGACGGCCCCCGGACCACTGCCGGCGCGAACGCGGCCCACGTGAGATCGCACGCCGGCTTTGGCGCACGCGACGCCGAGAGGAACGAACCGCAGCGGATGACACCGCTGAGCGAACAAAGGCGCGCATCATCACGTCGGTGACCACGAGCACAGCGAGCGGCTGGAAACGGCAGGCCGCAGTGCCGGGAGGACGTCGCCACGGATCGGCCCGAGCCGGGACGCGAGCGCGCAGGTACCGAGAGAGGCGATCATTCTGACGTTCACCAACAGCCAGGCCCCCGACGGCCTCGAAGATCCCAACGGGGGCGGCAGCCCCGAGGAAACCACCCCGGTCGTGCACGCGAACCCGCAGGCCCCGACCTTCGCCGAGCTGGACGTGCACCCGGACATCGTCCGGGCGCTGAGCGAAGCGGGCATCGAGCGCACCTTCGCCATCCAGGAGCTGACCCTGCCGCTGGCCATGGGCGGCGAGGACCTGATCGGTCAAGCCCGCACCGGCACCGGCAAGACGCTGGGCTTCGGCGTCCCGCTGCTGCACCGCGTGGAGGTGCCCGGCGACGGCACCCCGCAGGCGCTCGTCGTGGTCCCCACCCGCGAGCTGTGCCTGCAGGTCACCCGCGACCTCACCGACGCGGGCAAGCACCTGGGCGTGCGCACCGTCGCCGTCTACGGCGGCCGCCCGTACGAGGAGCAGATCTCCGCCCTGCGCAAGGGCGTCGACGTGGTCATCGGCACTCCGGGCCGCCTGCTCGACCTGGCCGAACAGCGCCACCTGGTGCTCGGCAAGGTCCGCGGGCTGGTGCTCGACGAGGCCGACGAGATGCTCGACCTGGGCTTCCTGCCGGACATCGAGCGGATCCTGCACATGGTTCCCGAGCAGCGGCAGACCATGCTGTTCTCGGCCACCATGCCGGGCCCGATCCTGACCCTGGCCCGCACCTTCATGACCCGCCCGACGCACATCCGCGCGGAGCAGGCCGACGAGAGCGCGGTGCACGAGCGCACCCGGCAGCTGGTCTACCGGGCCCACTCGATGGACAAGAGCGAGCTGATCGCCAAGGCCCTGCAGGCCGAGGGCCGCGGCCTGGCGATGATCTTCAGCCGCACCAAGCGGCAGGCGCAGAAGCTGGCCGACGAGCTCACCGAGCGCGGCTTCGCGGCCGGCGCGGTGCACGGCGACCTCGGTCAGGGCGCCCGCGAGAAGGCGCTGCGCGCGTTCCGCTCCGGCAAGGTCGACGTGCTGGTCGCCACCGACGTGGCCGCCCGCGGCATCGACGTGGCCGGCGTCACGCACGTGATCAACCTGCAGTGCCCGGACGACGAGAAGACCTACGTGCACCGGATCGGCCGCACCGGCCGGGCGGGCCGCGAAGGCGTCGCGATCACGCTGGTCGACTGGGACGAAGAGCCCCGGTGGAAGCTGATCAGCGACACGCTCGGCCTGGACAAGCCGGAGCCGGTGGAGACCTACTCCACCTCGCCGCACCTGTTCACCGACCTCGACATCCCGACCGACGTGACGGGCCGGTTGCCGCTGGCCAAGCGCACCCGGGAAGGCCTGGACGCCGAGCCGGAGACGCAGGGCGAGGCCAAGCGCCCGCGGCGCAACCGCCGCCGCACCCGCGGCGGCAAGGAGTCGCGCGGCGAGGCCGAGACCGGCGCCCGCCAGGACAGCGACGCCGAGACCCGGCCCGCGCGCACCCGGCAGCGCCGCCGCACCCGCGGCGGTGGAGCCGAGACCAGCGCACCGGCACCGGAGGCGCCCGCCGCAGGCGGGGAAGCCGACGCAGGTGAGCGGCCGCGCCGTCGGCGCCGGAGGCGTCGCCCGAGCGGCGGCGAGCAGGCCGGCGAAGCCGGTGGCTCGGCGCGCAGCGGCAACGCCGAAGGCGGCGCCGCGTAGCGGAGACCGCGGGGTGGCGGTTTCGAACCGAGATCGCCACCCGGTCCACGAGAAGACCGCTGGTTTCGCGCGAAACCAGCGGTCTTGCCAGTTCAGGAGCCGGTGAGCTCGGCGGGCACCTGCCGGTTGCGGACGAGCGCCGAAGGCCTGTCGGCGAAGTCGTCGCGCTTGTACGAGCTATGCAGAGTGACCGCCCGCGGGTTCTGAGAGGTTTCGCTCCTCCGCCGGGTATCGGACAGGACGGGCACCCGCAGTTCAGGGAGCTTCTCAGCTTCCGCTACGCGACCACCCGGGCGAAGCAACCACGAAAAACACTAAGCTCGCCGTCGACGAGAGCTTGCCCCTTTTAGGAGTGATGGTGGTCCGGCCGGAGCGGCGTACGCGTACCGATCTCGTCGTGGTCGCGCTGATCGCGGTTGCCGTGGTGGTCACCGGCACCGTGCTGTGGATCAACAGCGATGCCCGGGCCACCGTTTCCGAGGTCGCCACGCACCCGGTGCTGGATCCGCCGTGGGTCGACGGCGTTCCCGAAGCGCTGACCGAGGCGTGGCGGGCACCGAGCCCGGCCACCCCGGTTCCCGTGGTCGCGGGCCCGGCGGTGGTGACCGGTGCGGGCAACGAGGTCCTCGGGCGGCATCCGGCGTCGGGCCTGGTCGCCTGGCGCTACGCGCGCGACATTCCACTGTGCACGGTCGGCGCCGAGTGGGACCGCGCGATCGCGGTCTTCCGCAAGTCCCTCAACTGCAGCGAGGTCACCTCGCTGCGGGGACCGACCGGCGTCCGCGGGCCGCAGCGCAACTCCGATGCCGAGCCGGGCACCCAGCTGCTCTCCGACGGCACCTACGTGACCGCCACCGGGCAGCGGACCTTCGAGTCCTGGCGCTCGGACCTGGTGCGCACCCAGCAGTTCGGCATCCCGCCCGCCATCAAGAACCCGGACAACAACATGCAGCGCCCGGACTGCACGTACTCCTCCCTGGCGGTCGGCGACGAGCGCACCGCGGCGATCGAGAACTGCCCGCGCGAGCTGGGTCGGGTCACGGTCATCAAGACCCGGCCGGAGGACGACGAGAAGCCGGAGGAAGTCCTCAGCGTCGGGCTGGGCAGCGCTTCGGCCGGAGTCGTCGCGGTCACCGACGAGCACGTCGCCGTGGTGGAGCGCGACCACTCCGCGGTGGTCGTGCTCGACAACAGCGGCCGCGAGGTGGCGCACTACCCGGTCCGCGTCGGCACCCCGGACTTCCGGGCGAACGTGCAGGTCGAGTCGACCACCACCGTCGAGGGCCGGATCTACTGGCACACCGGCGCGGACACCGTCGCGCTCGACCCGGCGACCCTCGCCCCGCTGTGGACCGCCCCGGACACCAGCGGGCCGGGCATCGAGTTCGGCGGGAAGCTGCTGGTCCCGGTGCGCGACGGGCTCGCCGTCCTGGATCCCGCCACCGGCCACCGCGAGCGGGTGATCCCGGTGGACCGCGCCGGCTACACCGGCCCGGTGCAGCTCAACTCGGTCGGCCCGGTGGTGCTGGAGCAGCGCGGCGACACCCTCGTCGCCCTGCGCTGACCGGGCGTCAGGCCCACCACCAGAACCACAGCGAGCCCAGCACGAGGGCGAACACGCCCAGCGTCGCGAGCCCGCCGATCAGATCGCGGCGGCGATCGGCGACCGCCTGCGCCGCCACAGCCGCCACCGACGTCACCAGCTGGGAGATCACCGCAGGTAGACCGGGCCCTTGCTGCCCCTGCCCCGTCGCCCAGAACTGCACGCCGACGAGCGCCAGCGCGAGCACCAGGGAGCCCACCGCCAGCGCACCGCTCAGCCCGCGGATCGCGCTCCCGCTGCGGCTGGGCGCCTTGCGCGAGTGCCGCCTCCGGGCTCCGTCGACGGGGATCGGCCGCGTTCGGAACTGCCGCGACTCGCGCGGCTGCTCGTAGTCGAATCGCCTGCTCATCAGGCTTCCAACGCCGACCAGGACGGCAGATCCGGCGCCGCCTGCTTGCCCTCGGCGCAGTGCGACCGGAATTCGCACCACGAGCAGTGCCGCCCGGTCCGCACCGGGAACAGCGCCTCCGGATCGCCGCCGAAGGACAGCTCGTCGGCGGCGCTCTGGAACTCCGCGGCCAGCTGCTCGGCCCGTTCCCGCAGCGCGGCCAGCGATTCCGCGGTGTGCACCCAGCTCGCGACGGTTCCGGTGGGCAGGTGGTGCAGCTCGACGCGGCGGCAGGTCCGGTGGAACTGCTTGCGCACGGCCAAGGCGTAGAGACCCAGTGCCAGCGAATCCCGCGCGTCGCTGACGCTGAGTCCGTACCTGCCGGTCTTGTAGTCGACGACGACGAGTTCCCCGTCCCGCTCGTCGATGCGGTCCACCCGGCCTTCGGCGATGATCGAGCCGGCAGGCGCGGAAACCCACCGCTCCACGGCGACCGGGGTATCGGCCGGGGGCAGCTCGGCCACGTACCCGCGGACCCACTCCTGGGCCCGCTCCCGGTATTCGGCGGCCTGCTCGGGGCCCGCGAACCCGTCGGACTTCCAGTGCTCCCGAACCAGCACCGCCGCCCGCTCCGGCGACCGCTGGTCGACGCGCAGGTCGAAGTAGGCCCGCAGCGCGTTGTGCACCACCGCGCCCAGCGTGGCGTTCGCCCGGGCACCGGCGCGCGGCGGGGTCGGACGATCGAGGTAGGTCATGCGGTACTTGCGCGGGCACTGCTGCCAGTTCGACAGGCGGGCCGGAGTCACCCGCACCAACTTGCTGGGAATGCCCTCAAGGCCTAGCTGCCCTTGCACGCGACCCACAGTACGCAGTTTTGCGGCTGCCCCTCGACCGGCCCCGATCAGAAGTCCGCGCCCGCGCGAGCGGCGCCAGCGCCAGGCGACCGCCCATCGGCTCTCAGCAGATCACCTTGCTGCCGGTGCACCGGTCGATCAGCCGGTCCAGCGAGTCGGGCGGGGTGGTCTCCTGGCCGATCCGGATCGTCTTGTTGGTGCCGTGGTAGTCGCTGCTCCCGGTCGGGATCAGGTCCAGCTCGCCGGCCAGTCCGCGCAACCGCTCGCGCGTCGCCGGGTCGTGGTCGGGGTGGTCGATCTCGATGCCCGCCAGCCCGCGCTCGGCCAGCTCCGCGACCACTTCCTCGCTCACCACCGGGCCGCGCGCCGTCGCGAAGGGGTGCGCGAGCACCGTCGCACCGCCGGCGTCGGTGATCATCTCAATGGCGCGGTGCACAGGTGTGTCGGTGCGCGGCAGGTAGTAGCGCCCGCTGCCGCCGAGGAACCTGGCGAACGCCTCGTTGACGCTGGCCACCGTCCCGGCGTCGACCAGCGCCCGGGCGAGGTGCGGGCGACCGCCCGGCGAATCCGGCGGCAGTCCGGCCATCAGCCCGTCCGGATCGATCGGGAAGCCGTCGGCGGCCATGTGCCGAGCCATCTCGTGCAACCGCGTCCGCCGCTCCGCGCGCAGCCGCGACTGCTCGGCGACGAGCGCGGCCGAGTCCGGGGCGAACAGGTACGCCAGCAGGTGCACCGTGATCGTCCGGCCGTTGCCGTCCGGGCAGGAGCACGAGAGCTCGGCACCCGGCACCAGCCGAAAACCGCCCGGCTGAGCCAGTTCGCGCACCGCGCGCTCGGCTTCCGCCCAGCCCGCGGTGGTGTCGTGGTCGGTGATCGCGATGGCGTCCAGCCCGGCCGCGACGGCCGTCGCCACCAGCTCAGCCGGTGTGTCGGTGCCGTCGGACTCGGTGGAATGCGTGTGCAGGTCGATTCGCACACCCACCAGTGTGACCCATGCCCGGCAGACCCCGCCGACCGCAGTCCAGGCAGCGAACAGCCCGGCAGGCCGAACACCCGCCGGGCCGATCTCCGCTCAGAGCTTGGCGGCCTTGCGCTTGCCCACCGCGGCGCGGCGCGCCTTGAGCATCGAGAAGCGGTCCTGCTGCTGACCCTTCTTGTCACCGAAGACCAGGCCGGAGATCGCGTCCTCGACCTCGGTCGGGTTCGGCACGTACTCGATGCGGTTGAGCGCCTGGATCTGACCCGCCGACTCCACGACCAGCGTGCCGTATCCGAAGATCCGGCCCATCAGGGTTCGCGCGAACGTCAGGTCGGTGACCTTGGTGATCGGCATCATCGCCACGTTGGTGGTGAAGATGCCGGTCGTCAGCAGGAACCGCTTGTCCGTGACGACGATGCGTTCCACGTACCAGTCCAGCACCTGGTAGGTGAAGCGCACCAGCACGACCAGTCCGGCGTACCAGAGGATGTTCTGGAACAACCAGGCGTTCCCCGCCGGCAGCAGGTAGGACACCATCACCAGACCGACGAGCAGGCCGATCGCCTCGAAGAGATCCCACAGCAAGCACGCCCAATGGCGCCGCACGCGGATCACCCTGCGTTCGGTGTCCAGCAGGTACTCGTCGGGATCCCTCGGAGCGAACAAGGCACCCGCCTCCCGCGGCTCGCGCTTACTGGATGAGGTTCTGCATGAAGGTGATGACGGCCTCAGCAGCGCCCTTCAGGCCATCCGTGATGCCGGTCACCACGCCACCGGCTTGCACCGGCGCGGTGAACAGGAAGTACAGAACGAAAGCAACTCCGGCCCACGTGAGGATTTTCTTGATGTTCACTGTCACGCACCCCGTCCGAAAATGCCCTTGAGTAGCGCAGGCGTTTGCTGATCCGTTGTACCGCACTTCGCCGCTTTACGGCAGCTTTGTACCGCACTTGGGTCAGTCGTCTCCGAGCAGGCTCGGATCAACTACCCTCCGTGTCGATGATCGTATCGGAGAACCCCGTGATCCGCTGCGTCGGAGCCGTGATCCACGACCCGCTCGGCCGGTTGCTGCTGGTCAAACGCGCACATGCCCCCAGTGCCGGGAAGTGGTCGCTGCCGGGCGGCCGAGTGGAGCAGGGTGAGACCGACCATTCGGCGGTACAGCGCGAAGTCCAGGAGGAAACCGGGCTCTCGGTCACCGTGGGTGCACTCGTCGGCCGCGTCCTCCGGCCGGCACCGCGGGGCACCTACGAGATCCTCGACTACTCCTGCCGGACCAACGACTGGGCCCTTTGCGCTGGTGACGATGCTGCCGATGCCATCTGGGCGGACAGTGCGACTTTCGCCACACTCGACGCCGACGGCGCCCTGACCGAGGGCTTGGCGGACTGCCTGCGCGCCTGGGGTTGTTTACCCCGCAACGAGTGATCGCCGGAATTCGACCGGGTTATGCGTGAACGTCCGAATCGGACCCGGACGGCACCGCATTCGCCCACACCGCCCAATTCACCCGTTTCCGCCGCGATCCGGTGCGCGGCGTGATGCTCGGCGAGAGCGGTTGCCGCGACGGTACCCGGACGGAGTATCGTTGCCGGTTGGCCGACGAGAGGACCACCGCACCGGGTGGACGACCGCAGGAGGTGAGGGATCGTGGGCAATAGCGCCGATAGCGCTCTTCCGTGCAGTACCAACCGCATCCCCGCCGGAGCGCCCGTTCGCCGGTAGTCCGGTCCGGGCCCGGCCGGGATGCGTGAGCAGCGAGACCCCTGCAGCACGCCTTCCCCCGGACGATCCACCCGGGTGGATCGCGCCCCGGACTCCTGGAGGCAGCCGTGCCCAACCTCCCCTCGCTCGGTTTGCGCAACCGAAGCAGCCGTGCGCCCCGCAGCACTCCCCGCGCGCCCGCGCCGACGTCCGACTACGTGGTGGACTGCGCGATCTACGTCGACGGGAACCGCGTCGAGGGCAGCTGGAACCACTCCGACGCCGTCGAGGAGGTCCGCCGCCGCGGCACCGGGTTCGTCTGGATCGGGCTGCACGAGCCCACCGAGGAGCAGATCAACGGGCTCGCCGACACCTTCGGGCTGCACGAGCTCGCGGTGGAGGACGCCGTGCACGCCCACCAGCGGCCGAAGCTGGAGCGCTACGACAACACGCTGTTCATGGTGCTCAAGACGGTCCGCTACCTGTCGTCGGACCGCCGGTCGGCGACCAGCGAGATCGTCGACACCGGCGAGCTGATGGTGTTCCTCGGCCGCGACTTCGTGATCACCGTCCGGCACGGCAAGCACGCCGGGCTCGGCCAGGTGCGCAGCCAGCTGGAGGCCGACCCGGAGCAGCTGGCGCTGGGCCCGTCCGCGGTGCTGCACGGGGTGGCCGACCACGTGGTGGACACCTACCTGGAGGTCACCGAGGCCATCCAGGACGACATCGACGAGATCGAGGCCGAGGTCTTCGAGCCGCGCACCAAGGTCGACGCCGAGCAGATCTACCTGATGAAGCGCGAAGTTCTGGAGCTGCGCCGGGCGGTGCTGCCGCTGACCAAGCCGATGCAGCGGCTGGCCGAGGGCTACACGCCGATGGTCGCCGACGAGGTGCGCTCCTACTTCCGCAACGTCGAGGACCACCTGGCGAAGGTCTCGGAGATGGTGGGCTCCTTCGACGAGCTGCTGACCACGCTGGTGGACGCGACGCTGGCCAAGATCACGCTCCAGCAGAACACCGACATGCGGAAGATCTCCGCGTGGGTCGCGATCATCTCGACGCCGACGATGATCGCCGGGATCTACGGGATGAACTTCACCAACATGCCCGAGGTGGACTGGGTCTACGGGTATCCGGGAGTGCTCGTGGTGATGCTGGTCGCCTGCGTGGTGCTGTTCAAGATCTTCCGGCGGAACAAGTGGCTGTGATGGCACTCGGTAACGAAGTCCGGATCTCGGACGATACGCTGTGCGGGGTCACTTCGCGCCCGGTCTTCTTCCAGGCGCACCACCTGCCGTTCTCCACCGCCCGCCCCGTTCGGGCGGTGTCCGCGCGTGAGGAGGTCGTCATGCACCTGTTGCTGCAGCACCAAGGGCGGGCCAGGCATCGGCGCCTCAGCACCGCGCCGCGACCGCGGCGAAGTCCGCTGACGCGCAGGCAGATCGCGGAGCAGTTGTTCCGGCACACCTCGTGGGTGCAGCGAAAACCCGGCGCGATGTGGGACGCGGTTCCCGCCGCGCCGAGCGCCGCCGTGCGCTGACGCCTGCCGGGATCGACCGCGGGCCACATCGTGAGGGCGAATCTCTTGCAGATCCTCGTTGTTCACGTCGGAGGCACCGCCATGACTCGCTTGATGACCAACAAGCTCACCATCCTCGTAGCCCTGCTCGTGGGATGGATCTTCACCCTCTTCGTGCTGATCTCGAACCAGGCTTGATCAATTCGTCCACTGTGGCCTGGAAAAGCACGCTCCGGCGTCGGCCGCAATTCGGCGGCTCGACGCGCAGCACGATCGTTCCGCGGTTATAACTCCCACCGGACAGGGCTTTCCAACGGCGGGGGTGGTCGCGGATGTCGTCTTTGTGCGCAACTGCCGCGGTCCTGGCGCTGTTCAGCGCCGGGCCGCTGCACCCGGCGGCGAGAACGCCGTCGGCCGAGCAGCAGATGCTCGACCTGACCAACGGCGCCCGGGCCGACGCCGGCTGCCCGCCGCTGCGCCTGAACGCCGACCTGGGCGAGGCGGCGACCGGGCACAGCGCGGACATGGCGCACCGGAACTTCTTCGACCACACCGGCAGCAACGGCAGCCAGCCCGCGGCCCGCACCAGCGCCGCGGGCTACCCGGGCGACTACATCGGCGAGAACATCGCCGCGGGCTACGACTCGGCCGAGGTCGTCTTCCAGAAGTGGATGGACACCGCCGTGCACCGCGGCAACATCCTCAACTGCAAGTTCACCGACCTCGGCATCGGCCGCGTCGACGTCCCGTCCAGCCAGTACCGCGTCTACTGGACCCAGGACCTCGGGCGTCCGCCGATCAGGTGAGAGTGGCGCCGGTGCCGGGGTCGAAGAGGTGGATCTTGTCGGGGTCGAACCAGACTTCGAGCTCCTGGTTCTCGCGGGCCGCGGACTGCACCGAGAGGCGGGTGACAACCTGGCCCTCGTCGGTCGGGACCTCCGAGGTGCCGCTGTCGGCGGCCAGCTCGTCCAGCTCCGCCGTGCTCGCCCGCCCGCCGTGCAGGGTGAAGTAGACGTACTTGTCAGAGCCCATCTCCTCCACCACGTCCACCTCGCCGCGGAAGGTCGCGCCCGAGGCGCGGGCCGCGTCGTCGAGCAGCGCGGCGTCCTCGAAGTGCTCCGGGCGGATGCCGAGCACCAGCTCGCGCGGGGCGTCCGCGGCTTCCAGCGCGCGGCGGAGGCGATCGTTCAGGGGCACGTCGCCGAGCGGGCTGCGCAGCACGCCCTCGGCGACCTCGACCGGCACGAAGTTCATCGCCGGGGAGCCGATGAAGCCCGCCACGAACAGGTTCGCCGGGTGCTCGTAGAGGTGCTGCGGCGCGCCCACCTGCTGCACCACGCCGCCGCGCAGGACCACCACGCGGTCGCCCAGGGTCATCGCCTCGGTCTGGTCGTGCGTGACGTAGACCGTCGTGGTGCCGAGCCGCTTCTGCAGCTTCGACACCGAGGTCCGCATCTGCACCCGCAGCTTGGCGTCCAAATTGGACAGCGGCTCGTCCATCAGGAAGGCCTTGGGGCTGCGCACGATCGCCCGGCCCATCGCGACGCGCTGGCGCTGCCCGCCGGAGAGGTTGGCCGGCTTTCGCTGCAGGTGCTGGGTCAGGTCGAGGATCTTGGCCGCCTCCTCGACCTTCGTGCGCACCGTCGTCGAGTCGACCTTGGCCAGCCGCAGCGGGAAGGCCATGTTCTCGAACACCGTCATGTGCGGGTACAGCGCGTAGGACTGGAACACCATCGCGATGTCGCGGTCCTTCGGCGCGCGCTCGTTCATCCGCTCCCCGCCGATGCGCAGCTCGCCGCCGCTGATGTCCTCCAGCCCGGCGATCATGTTCAGCGTGGTGGACTTCCCGCAGCCGGACGGCCCGACCAGGATCACGAACTCGCCGTCCGCGATCTCCAGGTTCACCTCGTTGACCGCCAGCGCCCCGTCCGGATAGCGCTTGGTCACCTTGTCCAGCACGATCTCGGCCACTTCGGTTACCCCTTCACTGCGCCGGAGGTCAGTCCGGACACGATGCGTCGCTGGAAGAACAGCACGAACAAGATGATCGGAACGGTGATCACCACCGCCGCGGCGGAGATCGACCCGGTCGGGTCCTCGAACTGCGAGCTGCCGGTGAAGAACTGCAGCGCCACCGGCACCGTCCGGGAGTTCTCCGTGGAGGTCAGCGAGATCGCGAACAGGAAATCGTTCCAGCAGAAGATGAACACCAGGATCGCGGTGGTGAACACGCCCGGTGCGGCCAGCGGCGCGATCACCTTCGCGAACGCCTGGCCGGGCGTCGCGCCGTCCATCTTCGCCGCCTTCTCCAGCTCCCACGGGATCTCCCGGAAGAACGCCGACAGCGTGTAGATCGACAGCGGCAGCGAGAAGGTGATGTAGGGCAGGATCAGGCCCGGCCAGGTGTCGAACAGCCCCAGCACCCGCTCGATCTCGAACAGCGGGGACACCAGCGACACCTGCGGGAACATCGCGATCAGCAGCGACACCCCGACCAGCAGCCGCTTGCCGGGGAAGTCGAGCCGGGCGATCGCGTAGGCGGCCATGGTGCCGAGCACCACCGCGATCAGGGTGGCGATCAGCGCGATGCCGATGGAGTTCAGCAGCGCGCGGGTGAACTCGGTGGTGCTGAAGATCGCCGCGTAGTTCTCCAGCGTCCACTCGCGCGGGATCAGGTTGCCGTCGGACAGCGTCTCGGGCGTCTTGAACGACAGCGACAGGATCCACAGCACCGGCAGCAGCGCGTAGACCACGACGACGGCGTTGAGCACCGTCCACTTGGCCTTCCGCGCGGGGGTCTCCGCCCCGCCCACGCCCGCCATCAGCGCCTCCCCTTGTCGTCGCTACCGGGCGCGGCCGTGCCGAAGAGCTTGACGAAGATCCACGCGATGAGCGCGACCGCGATGAAGATCAGCACCGACATGGTGGAGCCGATCCCGAGGTTCAATCCCTTGATCAGGTTGTTGTAGGCCAGCACCGACACCGAGGAGGTGTCCTGCGCGCCGGAGGTGAGCACCACGATGTTGTCGAAGACGCGGAAGGCGTCGAGGGTGCGGAAGAGCACCGCGACGAGGATGGCCGGTTTCATCACCGGCAGCATCACCTTCACGAACCGCTGCCACGGCCCGGCGCCGTCCATCGCCGCCGCCTTGAGCAGGTCGTCGGGCACCAGCGCCAGTCCGGCCATCAGCAGCAGCGCCATGAACGGCGTGGTCTTCCAGACCTCGGCGAGGACCACGATGGCCAGCGCGCTGGCGTGCTCGGTCAGCGGTGCGCCGTCCGGCGTGATCGCGTTGGCCAGGTAGCCGGTGTCCGGCGTCCACGCGTAGCGCCAGCTGAACGCGGCCACCACCGTGACGATCCCGTACGGGATAAGGGTGACGGTGCGGACCAGGCCGCGGCCGACCAGCGCCCGGTGCATGATCAGCGCCAGGCCCATGCCCAGCACGAACTCGATGACCACCGACACCACGGTGACCAGCACGGTCACCCCGAAGGCGGTCCACCAGTAGCCGTTGCCCAGCACGGTGATGTAGTTGTCCAGCCCGACGAACTCGCGCTGGTCCGGGTACTTCAGGTCGAAGCGCTGGAACGACAGCCACAGCGCGTAGAGGACCGGGTAGCCGGTGACCGCGAGCATCACCAGCGCGGCCGGGGCGCAGAGCAGCCAGCCGAGCTTGCGCTCCGCCTTCTTGCCCTCGCTGATCGCCTTCGCCACTGGAAGGGCGTCCTGCTGCTGCACCATCAGGGCATCACTCCCTTGGATTCCAAGGCGTTCTGCACCTCGGTGCGCATCCGGACCGCGGTGGGCTGCGGGTCGATCTCACCGATCGGGGACAGCATCTTGGACAGCACCGTGGAGACGTTCTGGGCGGCAGGCGTCACCGGCCGCACGCCCGGGTCCTTGAGGGCCTCCAGGATGGTGTCGCGCATCGGGTACTCGGCGGCCATCTCGGGTTCGGCGTAGACGGACTCGATCGTCGGCGGCACGCCGTCGTTGAGCGCGGAGAACTTCTGGCTCTCCGGGTTGCGCAGGCACTTGGTGGCTTCGAAGGCCAGGTCCGGCTTGGTCGAGTAGCTGCTCACCGCGTAGTTCGCGCCGCCGATGGTGGACTTGCTCGGCACCCCGGGCTGCAGGCCGGGCAGCCGCGCCCAGCCGACCTTGTCCACCAGCTCGGGCTTCTTCTCCACCATCGAGGCGTAGACGAACGGCCAGTTCAGCTGGAACGCGGCCTGCCCGGTCTCGAACTCCTGCCGGGCGTCGTCCTCCTTGGCGTTGTTCATCGACGCGCTGGTCACGCCCGCCGTGCCGAGGTCGCGCAGCGCCTGCAGCGCCCGCACCGCGCCGTCGTCGACCACAGCGGTGCGGCCGTCCTCGGAGATGACGCGCCCGCCTGCCGACTCGACCAGCGTGTTGAAGTGCACGTACACGCCCTCGTACTGCGCGCCGGTGAGCGAGATCCAGTGCGGCTTGCCCTCCTGCTTCAGGCGCTGGGCGCCTTCGATCATCTCCTGCCAGGTCTCCGGCGGTTCGGGCACCAGGTCCTTGCGGTACCAGAGCAGCTGCACGTTGGTGTTCTTCGGCGCCGCGTAGAGCTTGCCGTCCCAGGTCGCGGTCTGCAGCGGACCCTGCAGGGTGCCGCGCTCCACGTCCGCCTTGTGCTGCCCGGTCCACTCCCGGATCCACTTCGCCTCGGCGAACTCGCCCACCCAGGTGACGTCCAGGTACAGGATGTCGAGCCCGGTGTCACCGGCGGCGAGGCGGCGCACCATCTGCTCGCGCTGGCCGTCGGCGTCGCGGGGCAGCTTGTGGTAGACGATGTTGTAGCGGCCGCCCGACTCGGCGTTGCAGCGATCCACGTTCTGCTGCAGGTTCTCCTCGGGCGCGCTGTAGAGGTTCACGGTGTTCGCGCTCGATGCCGGGGCGCAGGCGGTCAGCGCGGATGCGCACACCAGCGACGCCCCCAGCACGGCCGCGCGACGTGTGCGGCGAACTCTCACGATCGGTCCTCCCGGTTGCTGGTCGCAGCCACGACCAAGCATCGCGGGGCTTCGTCGCCTGCCACCACCGGCGGTGAGCCGGTGCTGGAAAGCTAGGCTTCTTGATCAATCGAGGCAAGACCGCCGCGACCCTTGTTGCCAACCCGTGAATATCGGCGAAACCGGCAATGCTCCGAAAGCCGCACAGCGCTGCCTTGTTCGTCAGGGGCAACTCAGCCGAACGGCGCCGTCATCCGGCGGTCGTCACCCGTCGGCCCCTGGCGAGCCCCACCGTGGTGATGGCCCGCGCAAGCCCACAGACCGCACCGGCCGCCAGGGTCGAACAGGTGGACCATCCGACCGCCGGCGGGCCGAGAGCCGCAACAACCCCGAACGCGCGCAGCGAGAATCCGACCACGCCAGCGGTCCTCACGGCGATGCCCAGCCAGGAGACGACGATGAGCGGCCACCGGAAAGCGCGAGACTCAGGCTCCCGCTCCCGCGGGGGTCCTGGGTCCACTTCTGGACGAATCCGCAGATCGCCGGCGCCGCCACGCTCGACCTCGATCGACGGCGCTCGGAACGGACTGCGCGCCTACTGGGCGGGCGGGGGTTTCATCGCGAGCTTGGCGAGGAGGTCCCGGCCTTGTTCCGCGTGGCGGGGCTGGGCCAGGACGTCGTAGCGGCCCGCGACCAGCTGGCTCGCCGAGGAGAAGTCCCGGCGGCCCCGGGTCGAGGCGTAGCCGACCGCCGCGAAGACCAGGCCGAACAGCACACCCGCGCCGAGACCGGCCAGCACCGGGCCGAACCAGTTGCCCTGCGGGGTGAACATGCCCATGATCAGGCCTACCAGCAGGCCGAACCACGCGCCGGACGCCGCGCCGCCGCCCAGCACCCGGCCCCAGGTCAGCCGTCCGGTGACCCGCTCGACGAGCATCAGGTCGACGCCGACGATGGTCACCTCCTGCACCGGGAAGTCGCTGTCCGCGAGGTGGTCCACGGCGCGCTGCGCCTCTTCGTAAGTGCCGTAGGAGCCGATCGGCCAGCCGCTCGGCGGCGTGGGCAGGTTGGGTGTGCCCGGCGTCGGCCGGCTCGCGCCGGTGAATGGGTTGGACACCGCTGACACCTCCGTGAAAAGTACTGCCAAGGCCGGAACCGCGACGGTGGGCGAGCCCGAATTCCGCCGCAATGTCCCTTCCCCCATCAGGCTACCCTGCGAGGGCTTCCCGGAGATCATGTCGGTACCCCGCGCAACACGCATCCCCAACCGGGTGAGCGGCGAGAGCATCAGGCCGCGGCCGCGCGGCGGACCACGGTGAACGACAGCGCCGCGCAGCCCACCGCGGCCAGCGCGAGCAGCACGAAGCCCCAGGTGTACTGGCCCGCGGTGCCGTAGATCGCACCCATCACCAGCGGCGGGAAGAAGCCGCCGAGGCCGCCCGCCGCGCCGACCAGCCCGGTCACCGCGCCCACCTGGTCCGCCGGGGCCAGCTTGGCGACCAGCGCGAACACCGCTCCGGCGCCCGCACCCAGCACCGCGGCCAGCCCGAGGAACGCGATCGTGCCGACCGGCACCAGCGGGAGCTCGAAAGCGGCGAGCACGGCGAGCAGCGCAGCCAGCGAGCACAGCGCGCCGAGCACGGTGGCCGGGTGCACCCGGTCGCACAGCCAGCCGCCGATGGGCCTGGCGATCACGGCCAGCACCACGAACCCCGCGGTGCGCGTCGACGCGTCCGCCGCGGTCAGGTCGTAGGCGGTCTTCAAGTAGGTGGGCAGGTAGACGCTGAACGCCACGAAGCCGCCGAAGGTGAGCGCGTAGAGCACCGAGAGCTGCCAGGTCGCTCCCAGCTGCAGGGTCTCGACGGTGCGGCTGAAGGCCGATCCCGCCGGAGCCGTGCGGTCGGCCGGGTCGCGCAGCAGCGTCCAGGACAGCGCCGCCACCACGACCAGCGCCACCGACACGACCAGGAACGGGGCGAACTGGCCGTAGGCGCTGACCAGCGGCAGCGTGCTGAACGTGGCCACGGCGGTTCCGCCGGTGCCGACGCCGAACACGCCGAGCGCCGTGCCGCGGTTGGCGGGCGGGAACCAGCCGTTGACCGCCGGGACCCCGACGGCGAAGGTCGTGCCGCCGAGGCCGAGCAGCACACCGCCGATCATCAGCACCGGCAGCGCGTCCGGGAACAGCCCGACCAGCAGCACCGGCACGATCGTCAGCAGGCTGAGCACCGTGAACATCGGCCGCGCGCCGTAGCGGTCGGTCAGCGAGCCGACCGGGATCCGGCCGACGGAGCCGATGATCACCGGCAGCGCCACCAGGATCGACTGGGTGAACGGTGCCAGCCCGAGGCGCTGCCCGATGCCGGGGGCGAGCGGGCTGAGCAGCGCCCAGGCCCAGAAGTTGACCGCGAACGCGAGGGTGGACACGCCCAGCACGATCCACTTCTGGGCGGATTCGGCCGCCAGCCCGAGGTGGGCGGGCGCGGGATGACTGACCACTGCGAACACCTCGGCTCTCGGTTCGTTCCGGTGCGATTCCGCGCGAAATCGCCCTCGCCGGCTCCGTTTTCGCTGGTGGCGGCCCGTGAGTGTTTTGCGGTGCTATCGCACCTCAAAGCACTCACGGGGCTTGACCAGGGGAAACGGAGCGTTCTTGGGCGCTCGGCACCCGGCGGTGGCCGACCGGTCGCCGAGTTGCGTGGTGCGCTGGTCGGCCCAATCGTCGAGTTTGCGGGCCGCGGTCGCGCGCGGCGAATCGACAGCGCGACCAGCGGCGGTCACCAACCCCGGCGACTCGCGAAGGAGTCCGGCGAATGGCCAAGCGACCGGAAGCGGGACTCGACGGGCCGGTCTCCGACCTGCTGCTGCGCACCCGCAAGCTGCTCGCCCCCGGGAAGGTCTCGGCGGACCTGCGCACCGTCGAACTGGTCGGCGGGCGCGAGGGCGACGTCTTCTACCGGGACCGGTGGAGCCACGACAAGGTGGTGCGCTCCACGCACGGCGTGAACTGCACCGGCTCGTGCTCGTGGAAGGTCTACGTCAAGGACGGCGTCATCACCTGGGAGGCGCAGCAGACCGATTACCCGTCGGTCGGGCCGGATTCGCCCGAGTACGAGCCGCGCGGCTGCCCGCGCGGGGCCGCGTTCTCCTGGTACACCTACTCGCCCACCCGGCTGCGCTACCCGTACGTGCGCGGCGTGCTGCTGGAGATGTACCGCCGCGCCAGGGCGGCCACCGGCGATCCGGTGCTCGCGTGGGAGTCCATCGTGGACGATCCCGGGCTGCGGCGGCGCTACCAGCGGGCGCGCGGCAAGGGCGGGCTGGTGCGGGCGAGCTGGGACGAGGCCGTGGAGCTCGTCGCCGCCGCGCACGTGCACACGATCCGGCGGTACGGGCCGGACCGGATCGCCGGGTTCTCCCCCATCCCGGCGATGTCGATGGTCTCGCACGCCGCGGGCGCGCGGTTCACCTCGCTGATCGGCGGCACCATGCTGTCGTTCTACGACTGGTACGCCGACCTGCCGGTGGCCTCGCCGCAGGTGTTCGGCGACCAGACCGACGTGCCCGAGTCCGCGGACTGGTGGAACGCGAGCTACCTGGTGATGTGGGGCTCCAACGTGCCGGTCACCCGCACTCCGGACGCGCACTTCATGACCGAGGCCCGCTACCGGGGCCAGAAGGTCGTGGTGGTCTCGCCGGACTACGCCGACAACGTCAAGTTCGCCGACACCTGGCTGGCACCGCAGCCCGGCACCGACGGCGCGCTGGCCATGGCGATGGGGCACGTGATCCTGCGGGACTTCTTCGTGCAGCGGCAGGCTCCGCGCTTCGCCGACTACGCGCGCCGCTACACCGATCTGCCGTTCCTGGTGGCGCTGCGGGACACCGGCGAGGGCCTGGTGCCGGACAAGTTCGTCACCGCCGCCGATCTCGGCGCCACCGGCGCGCACGACCGCTTCAAACCGGTGCTGGTGGACGAGCGCACCGGCCGCGAGCACGTGCCGGGCGGCAGCCTCGGCTTCCGCTTCGACGAGGCGAGCGCCGGGCGGTGGAACCTCGACCTCGGCGACGTGCGGCCGCAGCTGAGCCTGCTCGACCACGCCGCGGCGGAGGCGGTCTCCGTCGAGCTCCCGCGCTTCGACGTGCCCGACGACCGCCGCGCCAGGTTGCGCCGGGGCGTGCCCGCGATCCGGCTCGGCGGTCGGCTGGTGACCACCGTCTTCGACCTCGTGCTGGCCGACTACGGCGTCGGGCGGCCCGGCCTGCCGGGCGACTGGCCGCGCGGGCTGGACGATCCGCGCCCGCACACCCCGGCGTGGCAGGAGGAGATCACCGGGGTCCCTGCCGCGCAGGCGATCCGGGTGGCCCGCGAATTCGCCCGCAACGCCGAGGAATCCGGTGGCCGGTCGATGATCCTGATGGGCGCGGGCACCAACCACTGGTTCCACGCCGACACGATCTACCGCGCGTTCCTGGCCCTGCTTACGCTGACCGGCTGCCAGGGCGTCAACGGCGGCGGCTGGGCGCACTACGTGGGGCAGGAGAAGTGCCGCCCGGCGACGGGCTGGGCGACGCTGGCCGGTGCGACGGACTGGACGCGCCCGCCGCGCCAGATGATCGGCACCGCGTTCTGGTACCTGGCCACCGACCAGTGGCGCTACGACGCGCTCGGTGCCGAGGAGCTGATCCACCCGCTCGGCCCGGGGAAGTTGTGGGGCATGTCGATGGCGGACTGCATCGCCCAGTCCGCGCGGCTGGGCTGGATGCCGTCGTACCCGACGTTCGACCGCAACCCGCTTGAGCTGGTCGCCGAGGCCCGTGCGGCGAAGGCGGACCCCGCCGAGCACGTCATCGCCGAGCTGCGCTCCGGGCGGCTGAAGTTCGCCTGCACCGACCCGGACGACGAGGCGAACTGGCCGCGGATCGTCACCGTCTGGCGGGCGAACCTGCTGGGCTCCTCGGCGAAGGGCAACGAGTACTTCCTCAAGCACCTGCTGGGCACCGATTCGGCGCTGCGGGCCGAGGAAGCACCGCCGGGCCGGCGCCCGCACGACGTGCGCTGGCACCCGTACGCCCCGGAGGGCAAGCTCGACCTGCTGCTCTCGCTGGACTTCCGGATGACCAGCACCGGCCTGTTCAGCGACGTGCTGCTGCCTGCCGCCACCTGGTACGAGAAGCACGACCTGTCGTCCACCGACATGCACCCGTTCGTGCACGCCTTCACCCCGGCGATCACCCCGCCGTGGGAGACCCGCAGCGATTTCGACGCCTTCCACGCGATCGCCCGCAAGTTCTCCGAGCTCGCCGAGACGCACCTGGGCGTGCGCGAGGACCTGGTGGCGGCCCCGCTGCTGCACGACACGCCGGACGAGCTGGCCACCCCGGGCGGTGTCGTGCGCGACTGGACCCGCAACGAGGTCGACGCCGTTCCGGGCGTCACGATGCCGAAGCTGGTCGTCGTCGAGCGCGACTACCCGGCGGTGGCGGCGAAGATGTCCGCGCTCGGGCCGCTGGTGGACGAGCTCGGCGTGGGCAACAAGGGCTGGCACGTCATCCCCGATCAGGAGGTCGAGCGGCTGCGGCACCAGAACGGCACCGCGCGGGGCGGGGTGGCCGACGGGCGGCCGTCGCTGGCGCGGGACGTGGACGCCTGCGAGGCGATCCTCGCGCTGTCGGGCACCACCAACGGCCGCATCGCGGTGGCGGGGTTCCGGGAGCTCGAACGGCGCACCGGAGTGCGGCTGGCCGACCTGGCGCAGGCCGACGAGGGCAGGCGGATCACCTTCGCCGACACCCAGGCCCGCCCGGTGCCGGTGATCACCTCCCCGGAGTGGAGCGGCAGCGAGCACGGCGGGCGCCGATACAGCGCGTTCGTGGTCAACGTCGAGCGCCTCAAGCCCTGGCACACCCTGACCGGCCGCCAGCACTTCTACCTCGACCACGACTGGATGGCCGATCTCGGCGAGGGCCTGCCCGTCTACCGGCCGCCGCTGAACATCCACCGGCTGTTCGGCGAGCCGGAATCCCCTGACGGCGCAGCGGTTTCGGTGCGCTACCTGACGCCGCACTCGAAGTGGTCGATCCACTCCGAGTACCAGGACAACCTGCTGATGCTGGCGCTCTCGCGCGGCGGGCCGGACCTGTGGCTGAGCCCGGCCGACGCGGAGCGGATCGGCGTGCGCGACAACGACTGGGTGGAAGCGGTCAACCGCAACGGCGTGGTGGTGGCGCGGGCCGTGGTGTCGCAGAAGATGCCGACCGGCACGGTGTACGTCTACCACGCCAAGGACCGTGTGGTGGACGTGCCGAAGTCGGAGATCTCCGGGCAGCGCGGCGGGATGCACAACTCGCTGACCCGGCTGCTGCTCAAGCCCACCCACCTCGTCGGCGGCTACGCCCAGCTCTCGTTCGCGTTCAACTACCTGGGCCCGACCGGCAACCAGCGCGACGAGGTCACCGTGATCCGCCGCCGCAGCCAGGAGGTCGAGTACTGATGCGCGTGATGGCCCAGCTCGCGATGGTGATGAACCTCGACAAGTGCATCGGCTGCCACACCTGCTCGGTCACCTGCAAGCAGGCGTGGACCAACCGCGGCGGCGTCGAGTACGTGTGGTTCAACAACGTGGAAACCCGCCCGGGGCAGGGATATCCGCGCACCTACGAGGACCAGGAGAAGTGGCGTGGCGGGTGGCGGCTGCACCGCGGGCGGTTGAAGCTGCGCGGCGGCGGGCGGGTCAAGCGGCTGCTGTCGCTGTTCGCCAACCCGAAGATGCCCGCCATCCAGGACTACTACGAGCCCTGGACCTACGACTACGACAACCTGATCTCCGCACCGGCCGGCGACCAGATCCCGGTGGCCCGGCCTCGGTCGCTGATCTCCGGCGAGCCGATGCGGATCTCCTGGAGCGCCAACTGGGACGACAGCCTGGCCGGATCGCCCGAGCTCACCCAGCAGGACCCGGTGCTGCAACGGCTGTCCGACGAGATCCGGCAGTCCTTCGAAGAGACCTTCATGTTCTTCCTGCCGCGGATCTGCGAGCACTGCCTCAACCCGTCCTGCGTGGCCTCCTGCCCCTCGGGGGCCATGTACAAGCGCTCCGAGGACGGCATCGTGCTGGTCGACCAGGACCAGTGCCGCGGCTGGCGGATGTGCGTCACCGGCTGCCCGTACAAGAAGGTCTACTTCAACCACCGCACCGGCAAGGCCGAGAAGTGCACGCTGTGCTATCCACGGATGGAGGTCGGGCTGCCGACGGTGTGCTCGGAGACCTGCGTCGGCCGGCTGCGGTACCTCGGCGTGGTGCTCTACGACGCCGATCGCGTGCTCGAAGCGGCCTCGGTGCCGGACGAGCACGACCTGTACCCGGCGCAGCTGGAGGTGCTGCTCGACCCGAACGACCCGGAGGTGGTGACCGCCGCGCGTCGCGCCGGGATCCCCGCGGACTGGGTCGAGGCCGCGCAGCGCTCCCCGATCCACGCGCTGATCAAGGACTTCCGGGTGGCCCTGCCGCTGCACCCGGAATTCCGCACGCTGCCGATGGTCTGGTACGTGCCGCCGCTGTCGCCGGTGGTGGACAAGCTGGTGGAGACCGGGCACGACGGCGAGGACGTGGGCAACCTGTTCGGCGCCATCGACGCGCTGCGGATCCCGGTGGAGTACCTGGCCGAGCTGTTCACCGCCGGGGACACCGCACCGGTCACCGCGGCGCTGCGCAAGCTCGGCGCGATGCGCGCCTACATGCGCGACATCAACCTCGGGCGGCCCCCGAACCCGGCCATCCCGGAGGCCGCCGGGCTGGACGTTCCGCAGGTGGAGCGGATGTACCGGCTGCTGGCACTGGCGAAGTACGGGGAGCGCTACGTCATCCCGCAGGCGCACGCCGAACTCGCCGGGCAGCTCGACGAACCCGGCTGCTCGCTGGACTACGAGGGCGGGCCGGGCATGTACGAGTCCGGCCCGTTCGGCGAGATCTCCGGGGCCCCGGTGCCGGTGGCGGTGGAGAACTTCCACCTGCTCAAGCAGCGGCAGAGCTCGGAGCACTTCACCGCCCCGGACGGCTCGCGCCGGGTGAACCTGCTCAACTGGGACGGCCGCGGCACGCCCGAGGGCCTGTTCCCGCCCGACGGCGAGGACCGCTGATGACCTTCGACCGCGCACGCGCGCTGACCCACCGGATCGCCGCGTTCCTGCTCGCCTACCCGGACGAGGAACTCCTCGAACGACTCCCGCTGCTGCGCGAGGGATGCGCGGAACTCCCCGCCGCGCAACGGGATCCGCTGCTGGAACTGGTGCGACACCTGGAAACGGCTTCGCTGCTGGCCGCGCAGCAGCACTACGTCGAAACCTTCGACCTGCGCCGCCGCTGCTGCCAGTACCTCAGCTACTGGACGGCCGGCGACACCCGGAACCGGGGCCGCGCGATCGTGGACTTCAAGAGCATCTACCGGGCGGCGGGCGTGCTGCCGCCGGTGGACGAGCTGCCGGACCACCTGACGGTCGTGCTGGAGTTCGCCGCCACCACCGACCAGGAACGCGGCACCGCGCTGCTGGTCGACCACCACGCCGGGCTCACCCTGCTCGCCGCCGCCCTGCGCGACCAGGGCACGGTCTACGCGCACGGCGTCGAGGCGGTGCTGACAACGCTGCCCGCGCCGACGCCGGAAGCCCTGCGCTCGGCCAAGCGCATCGCCGCGACCGGCCCGCCGCAGGAATCGGTGGGCATGGCCGGGCCGCTGCAACCGTTCGGAGGTCCGCGATGAGCACTTGGGACGTGCTGCTGTGGGGCGCCGCGCCGTACGTGGTGATCGCGGTGCTGGTGGTCGGCTCGTTGTGGCGCTGGCGCTACGACCGGTTCGGCTGGACCACCCGGTCCTCGCAGCTCTACGAGTCGCGGCTGCTGCGGTTCGCCAGCCCGCTGTTCCACTTCGGACTGCTGGTGGTGATCGTCGGACACGTCATCGGCCTGCTCGTCCCGGCATCCTGGACGGCGGCGCTCGGCGTGTCCGAGCGGCTCTACCACCTGGTGGCGGTCGGGCTCGGCGCGCTGGCCGGGGTGTGCACGCTGATCGGGGTGGCGCTGCTGATCTACCGGCGGCGCCGCAACGGGCCGGTGTTCTCCGCGACCACGGTGAACGACAAGGCGATGTACCTGGTGCTGGTCGGCGCGATCCTGCTCGGGCTGCTGACCACCGTGCTGGCCAACGGCGTGACCGAGGGCTACGACTACCGGGCCACCGTCTCGCCCTGGTTCCGCAGCATCTTCGTGCTGCAGCCGGAGGTGGCGCTGATGGTGGACGTGCCCTGGTCGTTCAAGGCGCACGTGCTGGCGGGCATGCTGCTGTTCGCGCTGTTCCCGTTCACCAGGCTGGTGCACGCGCTGAGCGGTTTCGCCGCGGTGCGGTACCTGTTCCGCCCGTACGTCGTCTACCGCAGCCGGACCGCGGAACGCGCTCGCCGCGGCTGGGAGCCGGTCGGCGTCCCGGGGCCGCGCGAGGGCGGGCACGACGCTCCGCACCGCGCGCGCGAACGGTGAGTTAGGTTTGCCTTACCAACCGGAGTGCGGTCGAATGGATCCGTGACCGCTTTGACCCCCATCCGAGTCGTCGCCGACCACTTCGAGCTCGCCGTGTCGACGTTGCACTACTGGGAGCGGCGCGGGCTGATCACCTCGCACCGGCGCGCCGGGAAGCGCTGCTACGACACCGATCAGCTCTACCGCATCGCCCTGATCAAGGAGTGGCGCACCAGCGGCCTGTTCGGCCTGGACCAGATCGCGCACATGCTCGAAGGGCCGGGCTGGCTCGACGGAGTCGCCGCGCGGATCGAGGAGATCGAACGGCAGCAGCAGGAACTGGCCAACGCCCGCGCCTACCTGGACCGCCTGCTCGGCTGCCGCTCCCCCGGCGATGCCGAGCGCTGCCCGGGATTCCGCGCCGAGACCGAGCTCCCCGCACCCTGCTGATCGCCGGGCATCGCCACCGCGGCGATGATCCCCGCGACGGCGAGGCAGACCGCCGATGCGGCGAAGGCGGCGGTGTAGCCGTGCGCCAGCGCGTTGAGGTCGTCCCCGGAGTGCGCCGCCCGCCACGACGCGGCCACGGCCGCCGACAGCACGCTCAGCACGGCGAGCCCGATCGCGCCGCTGGTCTGGCGGACGGTGTTCAGCAGTCCGGCGGCCAAGCCGTTCTGGTGCTCCGGGACGCCGCTGGTCGCGCCCATCGTGATCGGGGTGAACGCCGCCGTGGTGCCGAACCCGAAGACCAGACCGGGCAGCATCACCGAGGTCACGTAGGAGGCGTGCACCCCGATGAGCAGCGCGACACCGGCCAGGCCCGCCGCGCCGACCAGGCAGGACAGCACCGCCGCGCGGCGCACGCCCAACCGGACCGACAGCGCTCCGGCGAGCTGAGCTCCGGCGAACTGCGCGGCCCCGATCGGCAGGTAGCCGAGCCCGGCGTGCAGCGGCGAATAGCCGTGCACGTCCTGCAGGTACAGCGACAGCAGGATCGGGCTGGCGAAGAAACCCAGCCCCAGCAACAACATCACGACGTTGCCGCTGCTGACCGACCGCAGCCGGAAGATGCCCAGCGGCACCAGCGGTTCCCGCGACCACCGGGCCTGGTGCACCAGGAACACGCCCAGCACCGCAGCGCCCGCCAACAGGGGCGGCCACACCGATGCGCCCGCATCGGCCGAGTGCATCACCGCGTACACGATGCCGACCAGGCCCGCCGTGACCAGCACGGCGCCGAGCACGTCCAGGCGCGGTCGCACCGCGCCGTCCGGACGCGGCGGCAGGGTCGCCCGCGCGGCCGCGACGGCCAGCACCCCGATCGGCACGCTGACGAAGAACACCCACCGCCAGCCCGCCCACTCGGTCAGCAGACCGCCGAGCACCGGCCCGGCCGCCGCACCCACCGCGCCCACCGCGCTCCAGGTGCCCAGCATCCGCGCGCGCTGCGCGGGTTCGGTGAACGTCGTGGTCAGCAGCGAGAGCGTCACCGGCATCAGCAGCGCGCCGCCGACGCCCTGCACGGCCCGCGCGGCCAGCAGCGGCTCGGCCGAGGAGACCAGCCCGCCCACCGTCCTGGCCAGGGTGAACAGGCCCATGCCGAGCACGAACATGCGGCGCTGGCCGTACACGTCCGACAGCCTGCCGCCGAGCAGCAGGCACCCGGCGAAGGCGAGGGTGTAGGCGTTGACCACCCACGGCAGCGTCGTGTCGGTGAACCCCAGTTCGGCGCGGATCGCGGGCAGCGCGACGGAGACGATCGTGGCATCGAGGATCACCACGAACGAACCCGCGCAGGCCAGCGCCAGCAGCAGTCCCGCCTCCCCGCGATTCACAGTGGTGGTTGCGTTGGCGAGTGAGCTCGCGTTTCGCGGTTTCCTGTGGCTGGGTTGCATCACGGTCCCCTGGGTGCGGTTGTGCGGAACTGCGGTTGACGCCGACCGATCTCGTTGCGCGTTCGGGCCGTAGCCTGTCCGCTCAACTCGGGTTGAGCGCAAGTCCCGGGCTTCCTTGGCTAGGGTTTTGGCGGGGGTGAGTGCCGTGGATCGGGTCGGCATCGAACGGGCGGTCTGGTTCGGCGACGCCGAGCTGATCCCCGATGCGCACCGGGCCGCCGGCTGGACCGTGGCCGTCGACGGCATCTCCCAGTCCTTCGTCGACCTCGCCGACCCGACCTACCTGAAGTTCCCGTACGTCGCCTGGATCGCGCAGGCCGTCGACCGGCACTGGCCAGCGGGCACCGCCGTGTCGGCCACCTACCTCGGCGGCGCCGGGTGCACGCTGCCCCGCTACGTCGCCGCCACCCGGCCCGGTTCCGAGCAGACCGCGTTCGAGCTCGACGAACCGCTCGTGGAGCTGGTGCGCGAGCACCTCGCGCTGGACGAGGTGCCGGGGCTGGAGGTCCGCGTGCAGGACGGGCGCGCGGGCATCCGGGAAGCGCCAGACGGAAGCACCGATCTGGTGGTGCTCGACGTCTTCCGCGCGGGCAGCGTGGCCACCGAGCTGGCCACCGTCGAGTTCCTGACCGACATCGCGCGGGTGCTGCGGCCCGGCGGCCTGTTCGCGGCGAACTTCTGGGACGGCGGCGAACTGGAGTTCGCGCTGCGCGCGGTCGCCGCCGTCGGCGAGGTGTTCCGGCACGTCCTGGTCCTCGCCGAGCCCGCCGTCCTGCTGCGCCACCGAGCGGGCAACATCGTGGTCGTGGCGTCCACCCGCGACCTGCCGAAAGCGGGCCTCGACGCCTGGGGAGCAGCAGCGGCGAACCGCATGTCCTGCCTCACCCTCCCGCAACTGGCCGCCGTCGCCGGAACAGCCGCCCCGCTCACCGAAGCAACCCCGCACACCACCCCGGTACCGCCCGTCCGCAAGGAGAGGTTCTAGGCGCCCACCGCCCTCTCAAGCGCCCCCCGATTTCCAACCCCCAACCCACCACGAGCACGTCCGTCCGGGAGACACCGCGCAATTTCAATTGAAATCAGAGGTCAAATTTCAATTGAAATTGCGGAGCGACCGGACGCACCGTCGGCGTGTCGGGTGGTCAGCGGGTGGCCGTGTTCCGCGGCCTCGGGGCGAGGACGTCGACGGTGCTCAGCAGGAGCATGTGGGCGTAGGCCGCGAGCACCGCCGCCAGCAGGATCCAGCCGCCACCGCTGTAGGCGTCCGGCTCCGCCAGCACCAGCACTCCGCCGAACACCAGCGCCGTCAGGACGGTCGCGCCGATGCGGGCACCGGTCCGGTAGGCGATCGCCGCGGGCCAGGTCAGCAGCACCGCCGCCAGCGCCAGGCCGAGCGGTCCGAGGCGGAACCCGGTGCTGAACAGCCAGTACTCCGCCGCGAGCAGCACTGCGGCGATGGCCAGCGCGGGAACCCAGCGCGCCAGCCCGCGGCCGAACCGGAGCCCGATCCGGCTGCCCGTCCACACCGCGAAGACCGCCACCAGCAGCATCGCGAACAGCACCCCGGGGCCGAAGGAGGTTCCCGAGAAGTCCGCGATCGCCGTCCAGTCCCCGTGCACCGGGGCGTAGGCGAACCAGCCGAAGTCCTCACCGATGCCCTCGCACTGACCGCCGAACGGGCAATATCCCTGGTAGGGGGCGACCGCCGTCATGGTGTACAGCTGGGAGTCGTAGCTGTCCGCGGACATCGTCTGCAGGCCGACCTGCCCGATTCCGCCGGTGCCGGTGAACGCCAGCGCCGTGGCGGCGAACAGGCCGAGCAGTGCCACCCGCCGAGGCGCGGCCAAGGCGTAGACGACCGCCAGCGCCAGCGGCTTGATCAGCGTCATCGCCCGGCGACCGAGCCACGGCAGCACGCCGCCTCCCGACGGGCGGGCAGCGCGGTAGGCGAGCATACCGAAGCGGGTGGCCAGCGACAGCGCGCGCCGCTCGCCCAAGTCGGCGAACCGCTGGCGGCCGACGGAGTAGCGCTCGACCTCGCTCGACAGCTGCGCAGGCGCGGGCGTCGGCGGCCGGCCACCGCCGCGCTGGTCCGCGCCCGCGGCCACCGTCGCGACGTACGGGACCTCCTCCGCCGCGATCGTCCACTGCAGACGCTCGGTGAGCAGGTCGCGGGTCGCGGTCAGCGGGTGCTCGTCGTCGGGCCGGGCGAACAGCGCGTCGAGCTCGGCGCGCACCTCACCGGCGTGCCGCGCCCACACCTCGGCCAGGAAACCGCGCCACTGCTCGGCCTGCGCCTCGTCCAGCTCGCCGAGCTCGGCCTTCGTCGGACGGCTGACGATCGCCTGCAGCGCCTCGCCGAGCTCCCCCGAACCGCTGTGCCGCCGCACCAGTCGTGCCGGATCGGTGAGCAGCCCGACCAGCGCGGCGGCGGAGTCCATCCGCCCCCACATCCAGTCGTTGGCCCGCCACTTGGCGGACAGGAACGCGCCGAAGTTGCCGATGTCCAGACCGCGGATCTTGTCCGCGATGCGCAGCGGCACGCCCTCGCCGCGGCGCAGCGCCGCGAACGGCAGCGGGCTCTGCTCGTCGCTGACCACCCGCAGCAGGTTGATCCGCGTACCCGGCACCCGGCCCACGTCCAGCGGCGAGGTCAGCACCACCAGCTGCTGGAGCACCTCGTCCCGGTGGTCGCTGCGCTCCAGCAGCGAATAGCCGATCTGCTCGGGCTCGTCGCACCGCTCGCGCGGCGGCGCCAACGCGGCCAGCCGGTCGGCCACCCGGTACAGCAGCTTGCGCGCTTCGGCCACCGCGTCGATCCCGTTGGCGTCCGGCACCGCGTCCCCGCCCGAGGACTCCACGATGGACCGCAGCTCGGCGGCGAACTCGGCCAGCACCCGCTGGAAGTCCGCGCCGCCCTCCGCCTCGCCCAGCACCTCGCCGAGCAGCGGCGCGATCGGCGTGGGCAGCGCGTGCTGCAACCGGGTCCGGCGGCGCAGCACCCGCTGCACCCACTCGTCGAGCTCGGCGGTCTCGACGATCGGCTCCAGCTTCGCGCCGTTGATCCAGTACCGGTCGGCGTGGCCCTCCAGCACCTCGGCGAACGTGCGCAACCGGTAGAGCACCGACTTGCAGCGCCCGATCTCCCGGCTCTCCGGCGACCACCGCTCGATGTCCCACGCCCAGCCGAGGCACTCCTGGACCGCGGCGAGCAGGCTGTGCGCGTCGTCGAAGACGCGCGTCGTCGCATCGCGCCGGAGCCCGTCCGACAGGCGCCGCGCGAGCTGCGTCCGGGCCTGCGCCGACCAGTCCGCGAGCGGATCACCGACCACCGGCGGCAGCAGCTTCCCGTCCTCGCTGCCGGCGGGCTCGGTGAGCAACCGGTACGCGGCCTGCGCGTCGAGTTCCGCGCGCACCACGGCGTGGTCGGGCCCGACGGCGGCGACCTGGTTCGCCAGGGCGGCGAGCCGCTCCGCGTCGGGCGCGGCGTGCAGCTGGGCGAACAAGGCCTTGCGGCGCAAGGCTGTTCGCTCCACGAGGAGGTTGTGGTCGGCCAGCGCGTCGAGATCGGCCAGCAGCGATTCCTGGGTCATGCGGGCGCGCAGCGCGGAAAGCGTGACCGGCACGGCGTGCCCCGGCTCGCGGCGCTGCGCGCGGGAGGCGACGGGGTCCGGGTTCAGGTACAGCAGCCACCGCTGCGTGGGGCGGTCCGCCGGGGCTTCGGTGATCGCGCGGATCGCCGCCGACACCGGGATGTTGTCCAGCACACCGCCGTCGATCACGCGGAACGGCGATCGCCCGGAATCGGGCGTCGTCTCGGAGAACAGCCCGACCATGTTCGGCTCGCCCGCCGGTGGCTCGCCCAGCGAGGAGAACACCCGAGCGGGTTCGAAGACGAACGGGAACGCCGAGGTGGCGCGGGCCGCGTGCGCCAGCCGCAGCACCGTGGCGTCGAACCGCTCGCCCGCGCCGAAGTCGGACAGCGGATCACCCGCCCGGCCCCGGTGCTGGAAGGAGAACGACGCGGTGCGCCGCTCCTGGAGCATCGGCTCGGAGCGGGAGTCGAGGCGCTGCTCCACGACCGGGTCCAGCAGCGTCGCGGTGAGCAGCAGGTCGGCTCGGTTGTTCGGCAGGTCCGGCTCGGCGGGCACGTTGCCGGTGATGACCTTCACCAGTTCGGTGCGGAAGTAGTCGTCGCCCTCCAGCAGCGACGGCGGGCTGGGCTGCCAGAACTTCGGCAGCGGCCGGGACATCGCCTCCACGTCGCCCAACCGCACCCAGATCTCGCGCATCCGGTCGAAGGGCATCCCGTAGACCAGGGTGGTGGCCAGCAGCGTGGCGTTGAGCCCACCGGCCGACGCGCCGGCGAGCACGTCGACGGCGACCGAGTCGTAGCCGGACAGCTGCGCCAGCGCGGCCCACGGGTGCGCTCCGTCGTCGGCGTCGACCAGCGCGGTGCGCAGCCGGTTGATCTCGGCGACGGCGCCGCCGATCCACACGGCCATGCTCGCACCGCCGCGCATCGCCAGCGCCAAGCGCAGTTCCTGCTCGTTCTCCGCTCCAGCCGCGGTGGCCACCTCGGAATCCGCCCTCTCCGTCGACACCTGCGGATCACCCGAAACCTACCGCGAGAACACCGCCCGGTGGCCCCGGAACGGCGTTTCTGACCCCCAATGCCCCGCAACCTCAACCCTCGCGGACCAACCACCCGCGACCCGCCGCTCAGCCGACGGGATGACCGCCGCGGGTGACCGAGGCGGGGCCTCGGTGTCCGGTCATGCTTCCGGGGGTGTCCAGCGGTCCGTTCGGGTCATCCCGGCCGCTCGGCCCTTGCCCGCGATCACCAGGGCCATCTTTCGGGAGGCCTCGTCGATCATCTCGTCGCCGAGCATCGCCGCGCCGCGCGCGCCACCGGCCGCCGAGGTGTGCCACTCGTAGGCGTCCAGGATGTTCTCCGCGTGGTCGTAGTCCTCCTGGCGGGGCGAGAACAGCTCGTTCACCGCGTCCACCTGGGCCGGGTGCAGGACCCACTTGCCGTCGAAGCCCAGCGCCGCCGTGCGGCCGCCGACCCGCCGCAACCCGTCCACGTCCTTGATCTGCAGGTACGGGCCGTCGATGGCCTGCACCCCGGCCGCGCGGGCCGCGATCAGGATGCGCATCAGCGTGTAGTGGTAGGCGTCGCCCACGTCGTAGCCCGGCGGCTGGTGACCCACCACCAGGGAACGCATGTTGATCGAGGCCATGAAGTCCGCCGGGCCGTAGACCAGCGCCGCCACCCGCGGCGAGGCGGTGGCGATCGCGTCCACCTCGACCAGGCCCGCGGCGTCCTCGATCTGCGGTTCGATGCCGATCCGGCCGACCTCCAGCCCGGTCGCCCGCTCGATCTGGGTCAGCGTCAGGTCCAGCCAGCGCACGTGCTCGGCGGTGCTGACCTTCGGCAGGACGATCGTGTCGAGCTCGGCGCCCGCGCCCTCCACGACGGTCACCACGTCGCGGTAGGTCCACTCGGTGTCGAGCGCGTTGACCCGCACCGAGCGGATCTTCCCGTCCCAGCCGCCCTCGTTGAGCGCGCCGACGATCCGGTCCCTGGCCTCGGCCTTGGCCAGCGGTGCCACCGCGTCCTCCAGGTCCAGGAAGAACTGGTCGACGGCGAGACCGCGCGCCTTGTCGATCATCTTCGCACTGGAACCGGGCACCGCCAGGCAGCTGCGCCGGGCACGTCGACCGTCCACGTTGTCCTCCTGAGAGATCGCTGGTTGTCCTGCTGAGGTGGTCGCCTGGCGGACGCCATCCGCCGACAGGACACCTCAACGACGAGAGCTGCATGTGTCGTACCACGCCGGGCGGCGGTGCAGTGCGTGCCGAAGGTCACCCGGCTCGTCCAGGCGGCGGGCCGACCGATCAGTGCCTAACCTGATCGCGTGGTTGCCGCGACCAGGGTCTTCGCCGCCCGGATGGCCGGGCTACCGGTGTTCGGGCCGGACGGCGAATCGATCGGTCGAGTGCGCGACGTGGTCGCCGGGCTGAGCATCGGGCGGCGGCCGCCGCGCGTCCTCGGCGCGGTCGTCGAGCTGCCCACCCGCCACCGCATCTTCGTGCCGATGCTGCGGGTCACCCGGATCGAGCCCAACGCGGTGACGCTGGCGACCGGATCGGTGAACCTGCGGAAGTTCCACCAGCGCCCCAACGAACTGCTGGTGCTCGGCCAGCTCCTCGACGCGCGGGTCGCCGTCGACCCGGCGGGCACTCCCGCCGTGCTGGTCGACGTCGCGATGGAGCAGACCCGCACCCGCGACTGGCAGCTGAGCAAGCTGGCGGTCCGCGAGCGCACCGGCAGGCTCGGCCGCTGGGGCCCGACCCGGGTGCTGGCCTGGGACCAGGTGAGCGGACTGGGCTTCGCCGAGGTCACCGGCCGCCCGCAGGGCGTGCAGCAGCTGCTGGCCATGTTCGACACGATGCGCGCGGTCGACGTCGCCAGCACCCTGCACGAGCTGCCGTCCAAGCGCCGCTACGAGGTCGCCGAGGCGCTGGACGACGAACGGCTCGCCGACGTCGTCGAGGAGCTCCCGGAGGAGGACCAGAAGGACCTGCTGAGCCACCTCGACGACGAGCGCGCCGCCGACGTGCTGGAGGCGATGAGCCCGGACGACGCCGCCGACCTGCTCGCCGAGCTGTCCGAAGTGGACAAGGAGCGGCTGCTCGGCCTGATGGCGCCGGAGGAGTCGGCGCCCGTCAAACGGCTCCTGGAGTACTCCTCCGACACCGCGGGCGGCCTGATGACGCCGGAACCGGTGGTCGTCGAACCGAGCGCGACCATCGCCGAGGCCCTCGCCCTGGTGCGCAACCCGGATCTGCCGGTGGCGCTGGCCAGCCTGGTCTTCGTCTGCCGACCGCCGTCGGCCACCCCGACCGGCCGCTACCTGGGCTGCGTGCACATCCAGCGGCTGCTCCGCGAACCACCGTCCACATTGGTCGCCGGCGCGCTGGACACCGATCTGGCGTGCCTGTCCGCGCAGGCCCCGCTGACCGAGGTGACCCGCTACTTCGCCGCCTACAACCTGGTCTGCGGTCCGGTGCTCGACGACGAGGAGCACCTCATCGGCGCGGTCACCGTCGACGACGTGCTCGACCACCTGCTGCCGGAGGGCTGGCGGGAGAGCGGGCTGCCCGAAGCCGAACCGAACCCACCGCCGAAACGGGAGCCGCGCTGATGCCCGAGCTGCTGACCCATCGCCGACTCGACCAACCCCGACCGGCGCACCGCCTGTCGATCAGCTTCGACCGGGAGATCTTCGGCCGGTTCTCCGAGCGCATCGCCCGGTTCCTGGGCACCGGCACGTTCCTGTTCTGGATGACGCTCTTCGTGGTGACCTGGATCGGCGTGAACCTGTTCGCGGTCGGCCTGCGCTGGGATCCGTACCCGTTCATCCTGCTCAACCTGGCGTTCTCCACCCAGGCGTCCTACGCCGCGCCGCTGATCCTGCTGGCGCAGAACCGCCAGGACGACCGCGACCGCATCTCGCTGGAGGAGGACCGGGCGCGCGCCGAGCAGACCAAGGCCGACACCGACTTCCTGGCCCGCGAGCTGGCCGCCCTGCGCCTGGCGATCGGCGAGGTGGCCACCCGCGACTACCTGCGCGGCGAACTCGACCGCCTCCGCGAAGAACTCCCAGGCCTCTCGCCCCAGACGGACAAACGCCGAATCCGCCCCTAATCAAGCGCACCGGACGGGGCCGGGGGGTCGGGGGTCGGACGGAGCCGGACGGGGTCGTGGGTCGGACGGAGCCGGACGGGGTCGGACGGCGTCGTGGGCCGGACGGAGTCAGGCAGGGTCGTACGGGGTCAGGCAGGGTCGTACGGGGTCAGGCAGGGTCGGGGGTCGAGAACCGGACAAGGTCGAGGGCCGGACGGAGCCGGACGGCGTCGAGGGCCGGGCGGGGTCGGATGCAATTTCAATTGAAATTGGACGTGCAATTTCAATTGAAATTGCGTGGATCCCGACGCACCTTCGGCGTGTCGGTGCCCGACACGCCGAAGGGGGTGCAAGTTCCATTGAAATTGGAGGTGCGATTTCCATTGAAATTGCGGAAGTTCGTCAGGTGACGGCGGGTTCTTGGTGCTTCGGGGATGCTTGATCAGGCGGGGTCGAGGTCGGCGTAGAGGGCGACGATCGCGGGCGCCGTGACCGGGCGGGCCAGGTACTCCTCGCGGGTCATCCAGGCGAGTTCGGCGATCTCCGCCGCCGGGACGGGCTCGCCGTCGAGCTCGCCCGAGTAGCAGCTCAGCGACACCTGGACGCCTTCGCCCTGGCCGACCGCGTCCGTCTCGTAGCGGCGGTAGAAGTCCGGCCGCACCAGCTCGACGCCCAGCTCCTCGCGGATCTCCCGGTGCAGCGCCTGCACCTCGGTCTCGCCCGGGTCGATCTTGCCGCCGGGCAGGTAGAAGGCGTCCTGGTAGTCGGCGCGGACCAGCAACAGCCTGCGGTCGGCGAACCGCACCAGCCCGACCGCGCGGATCACCTCGGACGTCGAGTACTTCGCTTCTGGCACGTCCTCATGCTTGCGCACGCTGCCCCGGCGGCGACGGCACACCCCCGTCGGCCAGCCGCTCGAAGGTGCGCACCAGCGCCTCCAGCTCGCCCGCGGTCGCCGACAGGAAGTACCGCGCGACGCCGCTGCGGTGCGTGGCGAGCGCCGTCCGCAGCCGGTTCTCACCACTCTCGGTGATCACCGCCTGCACGCCCCGGCCGTCGGAATCCACCCGGACGCGTCGCACCAGCCCGAGCCGCTCGAGGCGGTCCACCAACCTGGTCACCCCGGAGCGGGACAGCAGCACGACGTCGGCCAGCTCGGTCATCCGCAACCGGCGCTCCGGCGCCTCGGCCAGCGCTTCGAGCACGTCGTACGCGGCCAGCGTGAGCCGCTGCTCGGCGATCAGGTCGCCCTCCAGGCAACGCGTGACCCGGGCGTGCGCGCGGAGGAAACTGCGGTACGCCAGCAATTCGCTTCGAGTCGGTAATCGATCAAGAGCCGTCTCGGCCACGAAGATTTATATTACGGTCCGCGTTCACCCGACTGCGCAGCGCCCCCGCCGAACACCCGGCGGTCACCCGGCGTGAACCGGCCCCGCAGGCCATCGCCCCTGTTCCGGGCGGGCTACCGATCCGTAGCATTGGAGTCGCCCCGAGGGGCCGTGTGAGAACCTTGGTCCTCTCCGCGAAGTTCCCAACAGCTTGCCGAGGTAACCGTGACCAGTACGCAGTCCGCGCCCACCGAGGACGCCGTCCGCAAGGCCCTCAGCCAGGTCGAGGACCCGGAGATCCGGCGGCCGATCACCGACCTGGGCATGGTGAAGAGCGTGTCCATCGGCGACGGCGGCGCCGTGCTGGTCGAGGTCTACCTGACGGTCAAGGGCTGCCCGATGCGGGAGACCATCACCCAGCGGGTCACCGACGCGGTGGCCGCCGTCGACGGCGTCGGCTCCGTCCAGGTGGAGCTGGACGTGATGAGCGACGAGCAGCGCACCGAGCTGCGCAAGACGCTGCGCGGCGACGCCGCCGAACCGCGCATCCCCTTCGCCGAGCCGGGCTCGATGACCCGCGTGTACTGCGTGGCCTCGGGCAAGGGCGGCGTCGGCAAGTCCAGCGTGACGGTGAACCTCGCCGCCGCGATGGCCGAGCGCGGGCTGTCGGTGGGCGTGGTGGACGCCGACATCTACGGCCACTCGGTGCCGCGGATGCTGGGCGCGGGCGGCAAGCCCACCCAGGTGGAGAAGATGATCATGCCGCCGCAGTCGCACGGCGTGAAGGTCATCTCCATCGGCATGTTCACCCCGGGCAACACCCCGGTGGTCTGGCGCGGGCCGATGCTGCACCGCGCACTGCAGCAGTTCCTCGCCGACGTGTTCTGGGGCGACCTGGACGTGCTGCTGCTGGACCTGCCGCCCGGCACCGGCGACGTGGCGCTGTCCACCGCGCAGCTCATCCCGAACGCCGAGATCCTGGTGGTCACCACGCCGCAGCAGGCGGCGGCCGAGGTCGCCGAGCGCGCGGGCGCGATCGCCATGCAGACCCGCCAGCGGCTGGCCGGCGTGGTGGAGAACATGTCCTGGATGGAGCTGCCCGACGGCCAGCGGATGGAGGTCTTCGGCTCCGGCGGCGGTCAGCTGGTGGCCGACTCGCTGTCCCGCTCGCTGGGCACCGAGGTGCCGCTGCTCGGCCAGGTCCCGCTCGACCCGCGCCTGCGCGAGGCGGGCGACGCGGGCACGCCCCTGGTGCTGGAGGCGCCGGACTCCCCGGCCGCGGTGGTCCTCAACGACATCGCCAAGCGGCTGTCCACCCGCTCCCGGGGCCTGGCGGGCAAGCTGCTCTCCGTCTCACCGGCCTGACCGGCCGAGAAGGGCATCGCCGGGCGACCGGGGATGCCCTTCGCCGGGTCAGGTGCGCTTGGTGATGGCCAGCAGACCCGGCCCGGTCGGGAGCGTGACCGGGACGAGGGTGTCGTCGGACTGCACCTCGCGGATGAGCTCGCGCAGGGCTTGGGCCATCGCGCCGCGGGTGTCCGGCCCGGCCAGCTGGGTGCCGGCGAAGACGATCACGCCGCCCGGCCGGAGCAGGCGCAGGCCGAGCTCCAGGTACTGCGGGTACTCAGTGGTCGCGATGTTCACCGAGACCAGGTCGTAGCCGCCCTCGGTGAGGCGGGGCATGAGGTCGACCGCGCGGCCGGCGATCAGCCGGGTGCGGCTGGCCGGGACGCCCGCGTCGCGCAGCGTGCCGCGGGCCTCGCGGTGCACCGAGGCGTCCGCGTCGATCGAGGTCACCACGCCGTCCGGCACCATGCCGCGGAGCAGCCACAGAGCGGTCTCGCCCGAGCCGGTGCCGACCTCCACGGCGGCCTTCGCCTGCAACGCCGCGGCCAGGAAGCGCAGCACGTGCAGCGGCGACGCACCGACCGATGTGCCCTGCGGGCCATCGGGCATGCGCAGCGGCGTCTGCTCGCGGCCCGCGGGCCCGGCACCGAGCGGCGTCTCGGGGATCACAACGCGAAAGGTTATCGATGTTGTGCTCATCCGTGACCCGCGCGGTCGACATCGTTAGTGGGCCGTTTCCGGCGACTCTCGATGAGACGTAGATCACGCCAGGTTCTCAGGCTGCTCTCAGGCCTCTATTAAGGCCACCTCACCAGCGCAGACGAGAGTGATGACGTCATGACCGACACCAGTCGGCATCTCCACTCCGAAGGGCCGGGAACAACCAGCCCGACCCGCTCGTTCTGGTAGATGCAAAGCGCAGGAGGTGGCTTTTCGCCCAATGGCAACTCAGCCGATGAGTGTGGCCCCCAGTGTTCGACCGAGCACCGGTGTTCGACCCAGCACCGTCTCGCCCGCTGAGGAGGTCGCCTGGACCCCACCGTCGTGGGACGAGGTCGTGCGGCAGCACGCCGACCGGGTGTACCGGCTGGCGTACCGCCTGACCGGTAACCAGCACGACGCGGAGGACCTCACCCAGGAGACCTTCATCCGCGTGTTCCGCTCGCTCGCCTCGTACAAGCCGGGGACGTTCGAGGGGTGGCTGCACCGGATCACCACGAACCTGTTCCTGGACATGGCCCGCCGCAGGTCCCGCCTGCGGATGGAGGGCCTGCCCGAGGACACCGACCGGTTGCCGGGCGGCGGTCCGAGCCCGGAGCAGGTGTTCCACGACACCCACCTCGACCCCGACCTGCAGTCGGCGCTGGACGAGCTGCCCCCGGAATTCCGGGCCGCAGTGGTGCTCTGCGACGTCGAGGGCCTCTCCTACGAGGAGATCGGGACGACGCTGGGCGTCAAGCTCGGAACCGTGCGCAGCAGGATCCACCGCGGACGCCAGATGCTGAAGGCCACCTTGGAGTCTCGCCGCGAGCAAGCCCGGGAGGTTTGAGACGGATGACGGTTTTGCGTGGGTGGGGTCTGCCCGAGCAGCACCTCGCGCTGGACGCGATCGTCGCTTTCGTGGACGGGGAACTGAGCCCGAACGCCCATGACCGCGCCGCCGCCCACCTGGCCCGGTGTCCCGCGTGCACGTCGGACGCCGCCGCCCAGCGGCAGGCCCGGGCCGCGGTGAAGGCTGCCGGGACCCCGTCGATCTCGCCGTCCCTCCTGCAGGCGCTGCAGGCCATACCGACGCACGCCGAGCTCCCGAGCCAGCCCGAAGGCCTCGCGCTGACCGAGGACGGCCAGCTCGTCACCGTCTCCCGCCCCGATCGCGCGCGCCGGTTCGGCACCGGCGCCGTCCTGGGTTCCACGACGCCGCTCGGCGGCGGGCAGCAGCCCCTGGGCAGCTCCCGCCCTTTTGCCGGTGATCCCGGCGCGCCCGAACCGGCCCGCCGGATGGGCCGGCGCACCAAGCAGGGCGCCGGCGTGGTGTTCTCCGGCCTCGTGCTCGGCGCGCTCGCGCTGATGAACCTGCCCGCGGACGAGGACGGCAAGCCGATCCCCGGGTTGCCCGGCCCGCAGCCGGGCGGGGAGTTCGCCGTGGTCCCCGCCTCCGCCCGCGATTCGCTGCCGCCGGAGACGACCCGCGCCGAGCCGCCTGCGCCGCTGGTGGCCGCCGTCGTGCCCCCGGCCGCCGAACCCGCACCGACGACGACCACGTCGAGCGCGGCCCCGCAGAACTGATCCGGACCGCGTCACCGCGGTTTTCTTCGCCTCTCCAACACGGACTTCACCGTTCGCCCGGCAGAATGAGCGCACCGGCAGTGGGCCCAGGTGCCGGTGGCACGGGTGCCACGCCCGTGTGATCCACTCGAAGGGACGAGTCCGACCGCATGCCCGGGGAGCGATGACCGACCAGCCAGGAACGCCCGCGCAGGGCCCGGACGACGAGCACGGACGTCGGGACGAGCCCCGCGCAGGCCGGCCAGAATCCAACGGGCGGCCGGCTCAGCCGATGCACCCGTGGCAGGGGGCGTCCCCGTCCGCCGCGCGCGGCGTGCCGGCCAGCGCCGCCCCGCGACCTTCCACCGCGAACGGCTCCGCGGAACCGCCCCGCCTGGCACCGAAGCCGCTGCACCGCCCGCCGGTCGATCCGGCGCAGAGCTCCTCCTTCCGCCGCCCGCAGGGCGTGACCGGCAGCTTCGACCCGAACCGGCGCACCGCCCCGGTGCGCGGCATCGAGCGCACCGCTCCCCCGGCTGCCCCGCTGGCCAGCGCCTTCGGCCGCCCCGAGGACAGCGGTGAACTGCTCCAGCGGGCTCCCGGCGAGCGGCCGGTGACGCCGGAACCGGCCGAGGAGCCGGTGCTGTGGAACTCCGACGAGCGCGACCCGTGGCGCAACCCGGCCGCGGGCGCGATGCTCGGCCCGCCCGCCGCCTCCGCCGAGCAGGACGAGGAGTCCGAGCCGAAGGAGACGGGCCCGCTGCTGAGCGCCCGCGAAGTCCTGTTCGGCCGCCGCGTGCAGCCACGCGCGCTGGTGATCCTCGCCGTGGTCGCCCTGCTCGTCGGCCTCGCCGGCGGGTTCCTGGGCCGGATCACCGCCGAGGAGGGCAACCCGCTGCTCAACCCGTCGGTGACGCTGGCCGAGGTGGAACCGGCCAAGGAACGGCCGAAGGGCACCGTGGCCGCCGTCGCGCAGCGCGTGGTGCCCGCCGTGGTCTCGATCGAGGTGCGCGTCGGCGCGCAGGGCGGCAGCGGTTCGGGCGTGGTCATCGACGGAGAGGGCTACGTGCTGACCAACAACCACGTCGTCTCGATGGCCGCCGACACCCCGAACGCGCAGGTCTCCGCCGTGTTCCACGACGGCACGCGGGCCCCGGCGCGGATCGTGGGCCGCGACGTCAAGACCGACCTCGCGGTGATCAAGGTCGAGGTGTCCAACCCGACGGTGGCCCAGCTCGGCGATTCCGACAGCCTCGCCGTCGGCGACGACGTGATCGCCATCGGCTCGCCGCTGGGCCTGGCGGGCACGGTGACCACCGGCATCGTCAGCTCGGTGCACCGCCCGATGCGGCTGGCCGGGGAGGGCACCGACACCAACGCGGTGATCGACGCCATCCAGACCGACGCCGCGATCAACCCGGGCAACTCCGGCGGCGCGCTGGTCGACGGCAACGGCGCGGTGGTCGGCATCAACAGCGCGATCCGCACCCTCGGCGCGGGCGGCGAGGGCGGCTCGATCGGGCTGGGCTTCGCGATCCCGATCGACGACGCCCGGCGGATCGCCCAGGAGCTGATCCGCACCGGCCACGTCCAGCACGCCGACCTGGGGGTCAACGCCAAGTCGGTGAGCGACGGCCTCGCCGACGGCGCCCAGGTGCAGAACGTGCAGGACGGCAGCGCCGCGGCGGCGGCCGGGATCGCCGAGGGCGACGTGATCATCCGGGTCGGCGAGCGGAAGGTCGGCAGCGCCGACGAGCTGGTCGTGGCGGTGGACCGGCACCAGGTCGGCGAGCGGATCCCGGTCGCGGTGGTGCGGCAGGGGCGCGAGCTGGTCCTGGACGTGACGCTGAAGTGAACGCCTGCGCACCTCCGCGGGAAGGCACCGTGTTGGGCCACTTCCCCCTCCAACCGGATTCACCCGGTGGGTACGCTGGGGGTGTTGGCAGCTCGCGCGGTGCTGGTCCGCGGGCGGCGAGGACCCGGAGGTAGTCGAGAGGTGTTCGATAGCATCGGCTGGCCCGAGCTCCTCGTGCTCATCGTGGTCGGTCTGTTCGTGCTGGGCCCGGAGCGCTTGCCGCAGGGTGCGGCGTGGCTGGGCAAGACCGTTCGCCAGGTCAAGGAGTACGCGACCGGGGCGCGCGATCAGATCAAGTCCGAGCTCGGCCCGGAGTTCGACGATCTGCGCAAGCCGCTGGAGGACCTGCGCGGCATCCGCGACTTCAACCCGCGCACCGCGGTGACCAAGCACCTGTTCGACGGGGACAACCCGCTCGACCTCAACTCGAACGGCAACGGCCATGCTCCGCCGTCGAGCCAGCCGAAGCCGCCGCAGCGACCGCTGGAGCCCGGCGAGCGCCCGCCGTTCGACTCCGACGCGACCTGATCTGCGCGAGCCACACCGCCGCGGCCGCGGCCGCGAGCCAGCAGCAGAGCAACACCGTCATCCCGGACCAGCCCCAGCTGCCGTAGGCCGCGCCGCCCACCACGCCGCCGACGCTGCTGCCGCCGTAGTAGGCCAGCTGGTACAGCGCCGACGCCTGGCTGCGGGCCTGCGCTGAAGCCCGGACTCCGACCCAGCCGCTGGCCACCGAGTGCGCGGCGAAGAACCCGCCGGTGAACACCACCAGGCCGAGCACGATCACGATCAGGCTGCCGGAAAGCATCAGCAGCAGTCCGAGCGCGGTCACCGCGAGCCCGCCGAGCAGGACCCTCGTGCGCCCGTAGCGGTCGGCGGCCCGCCCGGCCAGCGTCGAGGTCACGGTGCCCGCCGCGTAGGCGAGGAAGAGGAGCGCGGCCAGCGCGGGCGGCACGAGCAGGGGCGGTGCGGTGAGGCGGAAGCCGAGCACGTTGTAGACCGTGACGAACGAACCCATGCCCAGCGCGGCGACGAGGTACGGCCCGTAGAGCACGGGATCGCGCACCGCTGCGCGCAAGCCGCCGAACAGCGGGCCGAGCGACAGCGGCTTGCGCTGGTGGTTGCGCTCGGCTGGGAGCAGCACCACGAAGAACGCGGTGCAGACCGCCGCGAGCAGCGCCACGGCGAGCACTCCGCCCCGCCAGCCGGCGAAGTCGCCGACCACACCGCCCAGCAGCCGGCCGGTCATGCCGCCGATGGTGGTGCCCGCGACGTAGAGGCCCATGGCCGCGCCCAGGTTCTTCCCGCCGGTCTCCTCCGCCAGGTAGGCGGTCGCCACCGCGGCCAGGCCGGCGATCGCGATGCCCTGGAGCAGGCGGACGACGACGAGCACCGGGAAGACCGGAATCCACGGCAGCAGGAGGCCCAGGACCTCGGCCACCAGCAGCGCGCCGATCATGACCCGGCGGCGGCCGACGGCTTCGGCGAGCGCGCCGAGCGGGATCGCCGCCACCGCCAGCCCGAGCGTCGCCGCCGAGATCAGCAGCGCGACCGTCCCCGGAGCCAGTGCGAACGCTTCGGCGAACTGCGGCAGCACCGGCTGGGGCGCGTAGAGCAGCGCGAACAGCGCCAACGCTCCGAGCAGCAGTGCGATGCGGATGCGGTTGGTTCGTGCCTGGTCCACGCGACCGAAATTAAGCAGCACCGATTGATGCGTCCAATACGTCGATGGCGCATCATCGATGCGGTGGCGAATCAATCGCAGGCGCCCGTCGACGCGCCCCAGCTCGCGGCCCACCTGGCTCCAACCCTGGCGATGCTGCGCACCGTGGCCGCCGAGGGCCATCTCACACGAGCTGCGGAAATCCTGGGCGTTCCACAGCCGACGGTCAGCCGTGCCCTCGCCAGGCTCGGCGAACAGCTCGGCGCTCCGGTCATCGCCCGGCAGGGGCGCGGCATCCACCTGACCCGTGCGGGCGCGCTGCTGGCCGAAGCCGCTGAGGAGGCGATGCAGCGCCTGGAGACCGGGTGCCGCGCGGTGGTCGAGGAGCTCGACCCGGAACGCGGCCAGGTGACGTTCGGCTTCCAGCACACGATGGGCAGCAACCTGGTGCCCCCGCTGCTGCGCGGTTTCCGCGACCAGCACCCGCGGGTGCGGTTCTCGCTGGTCCAGGGCGCGCGAGACGACATGCTCGCCCGGACCTGGGCGGGCGAGATCGATCTCTGCCTGATCGCACCGCTGCCCGCGGGCGATCCCCGCTGGGCGAGCGCGACGATCCTGGAAGAACCGCTGGTCGCGGTGCTGCACGCCGGGCACCGGCTGGCCCGCCGCCGGACCTTGCCGCTGGCCGATCTCGCCGCGGAGGACTTCGTCGCGATGCGCCCCGGCTACGGGCTGCGGCAGATCTTCGTGCGGCTGGCCGAAGGCGCCGGCTTCGAGCCGCGGCTGGCCTTCGAGAGCGAGGAGGTCGACACCGTGCGCGGCCTCGTCGCGGCCGGGCTCGGCGTCGCGGTGCTACCACCCGCCGACACCGGCCCGGCCCCGGACACCGTCGAGATCCCGCTGAACCCACCGGCCCACCGCACGATCGGCCTGGCCTGGCCCGCAGACCGCCCCCAACCACCAGCGGTCCGGACCTTCCGCACCTTCGCCGTCACCCCGGGAGCGGTCGACTTCGCGAGAAGTCGACGCTCACCCGGGCACTGGTCGACTTCTCGCGGACCAGCACCCGGGTGACGTTCCGCGGTGGTCGCCGCGTCAGGGCTTGGTGAGGGTGGCGGCGAGCTCGACGAGGCTGCGGGCCGCGAACCCGGTGGCGCCCGACACGACCTCGTTGTAGTCCTTGTCCGCCCGCGCCGGACCCGCGATGTCCAGGTGCGCCCACGGCAGGCCGCCGGTGAACTCGCGGAGGAACAGCGCGGCCGTGATGCCGCCCGGTCCGGCCGGGGTCTGCTTGACGTCCGCCAGCTCGCCCTGGACGGCCTCCGCGTGGTCCTCCAGCAGCGGCATCCGCCACCAGGCCTCGCCGACGCCCGCACCGGCCGCGCGGACCTGCTCGGCCAGGCCCTCGTCGGAGGCGAACAGCCCGCCCGTGCGCAGGCCGAGCGCGACCTTCATCGCACCGGTCAGCGTCGCGACGTCCACCAGCACGTCCGGTTCGAGCTTGTCGACCGCGTAGGCGATGGCGTCGGCGAGCACCATCCGGCCCTCGGCGTCGGTGTTGCCGACCTCGGTGGTCGTGCCGCCGTAGTGCCGGACGACGTCACCGGGCCGGTAGGCGCTGCCGGAGACGTGGTTCTCCGCCGACGGCACCAGGCCGGTGACCCGCACCGGCAGGCCGAGGCGCGCGATGGTCAGCAGCGCCGCGATGACCGCGCCGCCGCCGGACATGTCGGTGCGCATCAGGTGCATGCCCTCGGCGGGCTTGATCGAGATGCCGCCGGTGTCGAAGGTGATGCCCTTGCCCACCAGCACCAGGTGCGGTCCGGCCGCGTCCTTCGGGCGGTAGGTCAGCTCCAGCAGTCGCGGCGGCCGCGCCGAGCCGCCGCCGACGGCGAGGATGCCGCCGAAACCGTTGTCCGCGAGCCACTTCTCGTCGCGCACGGTGGCGGTCAGGTCCGGGACGTCGGCGGCCAGCTCCGCGGCGATGCCGGTGAGCCAGGCCGGGTCCTTGACGTTGGACGGGGTGTTCGCGAGGTCGCGGGCGAGGGCCGTCGCCGCGGCCAGCTCGCGGGCCCGGCGGGCCTGCTCGCCCAGCGCCGCCACGTCGGCGCCCTCCGGCGCGACCAGCAGGACCTTCCGCAGCCGCGGCGGGACCGGGCCGCGCGACACGCGGAACCGGTAGCCGCCGAGCGCCAGGCCCAGCGTCAGCGCCGAGACGATGTCGCCGTCGACGTCGGCGGGCAGCTTCACCTGGAGGTAGTCCGCGTCGGACGCCTCGCCGAGATCACCGGTCTCGTCGTCGGATTCGGCCACGCCGTTGAGCCGCTCGCGCACCGCGCGCGCCAGCGCACCACCGGCGCTGCGCCACTTCGCGGCCTCGCCGGAGCCGACTCCGACGGCCCAGCCGAGGCCACCGGTGCGCAGCGGCAGCGCGCGCACCGCGCCGGCCGAGGCCGACACGCCGACAGCCTCCAGCACCGCGGCGTCCACATCGAACTGTTCAGCCGCGGCGGCCAGATCGGGCCCCGACTCGCCGTCGAAGACCGGGACCGCACCGGGCACGCCGTCCCGCCACTGCCGCACGACGTCCACTTCGACCAGTGCGGTCGGGATCGCGGGCAGCGCCGGATCCGCATCGCGGGCCGGCTGGGCGGGGCGGAACACTGAGGCACCGGACACGAGAAGACCTTCCTGCACGGACTGACCGCGCACACTCGAAACTACCGTCGTCACCCGGTCGGACACGGTCCGCAGCCGACCGCGGGGACCTGCCAGTCGACGACGGCCCCGGTGCCGTCCTCGGCACCGGGGCCCGACCGCGGCGAAGAGTGCTCGCCACTCGTCGTCGACGCTGCGCTGCGGCCTCAGCGGGCGGAGGCACCGCGCGGCTGTCCTGCCGCGGCACCTCCGAGGTCGCCGGCCGGCGGCCTCAGCCGGTGGCGGACTCCAGGGCGTCCCCCAGGTTCTTGGCCTCCTCGACCGACATCTCGACGACGAGCCGCCCACCACCCTCAAGCGGAACGCGCATCACGATGCCGCGTCCCTCCTTAGTCACCTCGAGGGGACCGTCACCGGTCCGGGGCTTCATGGCCGCCATAGCGTGCTCCCTCCGTGAACTCTTTACCCCGCTGATCGCCACAACCAGCTCGGGTTCACCCCCATTCTCCCCCATCCCGAGGCTGGGACGAAACCGAACCGATCAACTCGTGTCGCCCGTGCGCTGGTCGAATGCCCGCCGGGGCTGGCAGACTCACCGCTCGTGCGGGCTGTTTCGGGGTCGTCGCGGGCCACCTGGCGACGGCCCGCGGCAGCCGGCGCGCCGCTGGTCGCCGCGCGCGGCGGTCCACCGCCGCCATCACCCCGGCGACCTGCGACAACACTGTCCACCTGGGACATCGGGCGAGCCGCGGAGTCCACTTTGGAACCCGGCGCGCCGTCCCGGCCGAGATGCCGCAGCGGACCGCGAGGCAAGGAGTTCGAAGTGACCGACGTACTGCTGACCGAGGACACCGCCGGTGTGCGCCTGCTCACGCTGAACCGCCCCGAGTCGTTCAACTCGCTCAACGTCGAGCTCAAGCAGGCCCTGATCAGCGCGCTGCGCGACGCGGCCGCGGACGATTCGGTGCGCACCGTGGTGATCACCGGCGCGGGCAAGGCGTTCTGCGCGGGGCAGGATCTCAAGGAGCACGTCGCGCTGCTGGAGGCCGACGACCCGAGCCCGCTGAAGACGGTCGAGGAGCACTACAACCCGATCATCCGGGCCGTGACGAGCATGCCGAAGCCGGTGATCGCGGCGGTCAACGGCACTGCCGCGGGCGCGGGCGCATCGCTGGCCTACGCCTGCGACCTGCGGGTGGCGGCGTCGAACGCGAAGTTCCTGATGGCCTTCGCCAACGTCGGCCTGTCCACCGACTCCGGCGCGTCCTGGACGCTGCCCCGGCTGATCGGCTACGGCCGCGCGATGGAGATGCTCCTGCTGGCCGAGCCGGTGGCCGCGGAGGAGGCGCTGCGCATCGGCATGGTGAACCGGGTCGTCGGCGAGGGCGAGGCGACCGGCGCGGCGATGGAGCTGGCGACCCGCATGGCGGCCGGCCCGACGTTCGCCTACGCCCGCATCAAGGAAACCGCGCTGGCCGCGGCGGCCGAAGGCCTCGCCGAAGCGCTGGCGGTCGAGGCCGGAGCCCAGGCGGAAGCCGGTGCCACGGCAGACCACCGGGAAGCGGTGTCCGCCTTCGTCGCCAAGCGCACCCCCAACTTCACCGGCCGCTGACGGACGTGCCTGGTCAGGTCCCGTGAGTGCTTCGGGGCGTCATAGCACCCCAAAGCGCTCACGGGCCATGGCCTGCCGAAACGCTCGCCGCCGCCGAAGCAGCGGCAACGAGGCGAACCCGCAGACCAACCACGGTCAGATCGGGCATGCACAAGAACGGGGTCCCGCGGCCAGGTGGCCTCTGAGGTTCCGCCACCCGCGCCGCCACGCAGAACCGTCAGGAAGCCCGCCAGCAGTCCGTGAGGTGGTCGTCGACCATTCCCGTGGCCTGCATCAGGGCGTAGCAGGTCGTCGGGCCGACGAAGACGAAGCCGCGGCGCTTGAGCTCCTTGGCCATCGCCGTCGACTCCGGGGTGATCGCCGGGACCTCCTCGAGCGTGGCCGGGCGGTGTTCGCGGCGTTCCGGGGCGAACGACCAGAGCAGGTCGTCCAGCGGCTCGTCCAGCCGCAGCACGGCTCCCGCGTTGCGGATCGCCGCGTCGATCTTCGCCCGGTTGCGGACGATGGCGGCGTCGGCGAGCAACCGCTCCCGGTCGGAGTCGTCGAAGGCCGCCACCTTCTCCGGCTCGAACCCGGCGAACGCGCTGCGGAACGCCTCGCGCTTGCGCAGGATCGTCAGCCAGGACAGCCCGGACTGGAACGACTCCAGGGTGATCCGCTCGAACAGCTCCACGACACCGCGCAGCGGGACGCCCCACTCGCGGTCGTGGTACTCGGTGTAGTCCGCGTGCCCCGCGCCCCACGGGCACCGGGCCTTGCCATCCGCGCCGAGCACGGCGCCGGATCCGCTCACTTCCCTCTCCTGTCGTACTCGCGGCAGAACTGCGCGAACGCGGCCAGCGACCGGCGCATGCCCCAGGCGAACGCGGGGCGCACCACCGGCCAGACCAGCGCCGCGCCGGTCGGCAGGGTCAGCCGCTCCCACCAGACGAAGGTCGACGCCGCGTTCCCGCACCGGACCACATCGAACCCGCCGGCACCGACGACCAGCTCGCCGACGTGCTTCACCCGGCAGCTGCGCGGCGGCACCCACTCCACGATCTCCATCCGGTCCACGAAGCCGAGCCCGCCGAAGCCGGTCACCGCGATCAGCCGCCCGCCCGGCCCGGCCGCGTCGCCGACCGGGTGCACCTCGGTGCCCAGCATCCACTCGCCCTGCCGGGCCCAGTCGGTCGCCGCGGCCCACACCACCTCGGGAGGTGCCTGGACCGGGACGGTGAACCGCATCTCGACCGGGCGCACGGCTCAGCCCTCCGGCTCGTCGGTGCGCGCGGCGCGGGATTCCTGCAGCTGCTCGCCCGCGACGTCGAGCTGGCGCTCCAGCACCGCGATGCGGCCGTGCAGCTCGTCGATCTCCCCGGCGAGCCGCTCCAGCGCCCAGTCCACCTCGGAGGCCTTGTAGCCGCGCAGGACCTGCTGGAACCGCAGCGCGCGCACGTCGGCGCCCTCGATGTCGGCCGGGGGCAGGCGGGTCGGCGTCGAGCCTGGCGGCAGCGGGGACAGCTCCTCGCCACGCCCGAAGACGAGCGTCGCGAGCAGGTACACCACCGCGGCCACGGCGAGCACCGCGAAGAGGTAGATGAGCGCACTAGCCACGGTCGTCAATCGTGGCACGGACGGCGAACCGCCGCGGCCACGGTCAGGTCTTCGCCGGCGCGGCTTCCAGAACGCCCTCGATGGCGCTGGTGAACTCGCGCCACGCCAGCCGCTCGGCCTGCAACGTCTGCACGCCCGCCTGGGTCAGCCGGTAGGTGCGGCGCTGGCGGCCGCCCACGGTGCTCCAGGTGCTCTGCACGTATCCGGCGCGCTCGAGTCGGCGCAGCGCCGGGTAGACCGTGCCGGTCGGCAGGTCGAGAGCACCACCGCTGCGTTCTTGCAGCGCCTCGATGATCGCGTAGCCGTGCAACGCCCTGCCGTCGAGCGTGGCCAGCAAGAGGGCGTCCAGGTGGCCGCGGAGCGCATCAGCCTTCACAAGTAGCGACTCTACGGTTATTTCCGACCACTGTCACCGCTCTTGCACAAGAGGACCAAAGTCCTTTCGCGATCCGGTGTTCGATGACCTCGATCACAGTGCGCCGTTCGGGTGGAGTCAACTGGGAAATGCGTTGACAACCGGCGAATCCGGCCACACTGCGGAGTCGGATGAGCCGCGCGAGCAATCAGGAGGCGTTCGCCGTGCCCGACAACAGCGCCCCGGCAACGACGTCCGGAGCCTCGCGGTTGGACGCCGCGACCACCTACGCGCCGCGGGACCACGCGCGCACGCAGATCCGCGACTACCTCGCGCAGCTGATCGGCGTGGTGGAGCAGCACCCGGAGCCGGGCATGGCTCGCGACGAATCGCTCTGGCGGCTCGCCGAGCTGGTGGAGGAGCTCTCCCGCGACCCGCTCAGCCCGCGGCGGGTGCAGTCGCGCTGGCTGCGCCTGGTCCCGCTCCTGCGCGAAGTACGCCCGGACATCCCGATCCCGGCGCTCACCGACCTCCTGGACCGCGCCCTCGGCACCGCCTGATCAGCAGTTCCCGTTGAACCTTCGCATCCTGGCCGGTAGCCACCACCGCCGCGCTCCACGTGCCGCGCCCCGGAAGGTGTCGCCTGCGCCGCTGGGCGCATGACCCACCTACGACGCTTGCACCGCCCCCCAGAACGGGCCCGGAAGACTCAGGCAGTTCACGCCAAGGCCCGGAGGACCTGGTCCGGCGGGTGGGTGCCCGCGATGGCCGCGACCATGTCCACCACCCGGCGGGTTTCGCGCACGTGGTGGGCCCGGAACACCTTCGCGCCGCTCCAGGCCGCGACCGCCGTCGCCGCGAGGGTGCCTTCCAGGCGCTGGTCGACCGCGGTGCCCAGCGTCTCGCCGACGAAGTCCTTGTTGGACAGCGCCATCAGCACCGGCCAGCCGGTCGCCACCAGCTCGTCGACCCGGCGCAGCAGCGCCAGCCCGTGCCAGGTGTTCTTGCCGAAGTCGTGCGTCGGGTCGATCAGCACGCCCTGCCGGGGCACGCCGATCCGCACCATCCGCTCGGCCCGCTCGACCAGCTCGGCGGTCACCTCGGCGACCACGTCGGAGTAGCGCACCCGGTACGGGTCGGTGCGCGGCGGCAGCCCGCCGGTGTGCGAGCACACCACGCCGACGCCGAACTCCGCGGCCACCCCGGCCAGCTCCGGATCGGCCCCGGCCCAGGTGTCGTTGAGCAGGTCGGCACCGGCTTCGCAGACCTGCCGCGCCACCTCGTGCCGCCAGGTGTCCACGCTGATCACCAGTGCCGGGTGCCGCTCGCGCACCGCGGCCACGAACGGCACCACCCGGCGGGCCTCCTCCGCGGCGTCCACGGTCTCGCCCTGGGCACCAGCCCGGACGCCGCCGATGTCCACGATGTCCGCGCCGTCGGCCACCGCCCGGTCCACCGCCGCGGTGGCCGCGTCGGCCTCGAAGGTGCGGCCGCGGTCGAAGAACGAGTCGCGGGTGCGGTTGACGATGGCCATCACCAGCGGGCGGTTCTGGGGCACGTCCTTGTCCCGGAACCGCAGCGGCGCGGTCACGGGGCGCAGGCGTCGAGCGCTTCGTCGACGTCGGTGGTCACGAAGAGCACGTCCATCGAGTGCTGCTTGGCGAACCCGCTGTCGACCAGCCCCTGCAACCAGTCCAGCAGCCCGCGGTAGTGGCCGTCCGGGTCGAGCAGCACGATCGGCTTGTCGTGCATGCCGATGTAGCGGGCGGTCCAGACCTCGAACAGCTCCTCGCAGGTGCCGATGCCGCCGGGCAGCGCGAGGAACGCGGTGGCGTGGGCGTCCATCAGGCCCTTGCGCTCCCGCATGTTCTCCACGACCAGCAGCTCGTCGGCCCCGGTGTCGGCCATCTCCTTGTCCACCAGGGCGTGCGGGATGACTCCGACGGTCCGGCCGCCGTCGGCGCGCGCTGCCCGCGCGACCTCACCCATCATCGAGACCCGGCCGCCGCCGGAGACCAGCGTCCAGCCGCGCTTGGCGATCTTGCGCCCCACCTCGGCGGCCAGGTCGAGGTGCTGCTGGTCGACCGGCCCGGACGCGCAGTAGACGCAGACCGAGACGTCGACCGGTGCGGAACTGGTCAATGCGTTGCCTCCCATGCAACGTAGGCCTCCTGCACGATCCCGACGGCGTCGTCGATGTCGTCGGTGAGGTGCAGCAGCGCGAGATCCTTGTCGCCGATCTTGCCGGACGCCCGCATGCTGTCCCGGATCCAGTCGTACAAGCCCTGCCAGTAGGACTTGCCGAACAGCACCACCGGGAACTTGGTGACCTTCTTGGTCTGCACCAGGGTCAGCGCCTCGAACAGCTCGTCCATGGTGCCGAACCCGCCGGGCAGGCAGACGAAGGCCTGGGCGTACTTGATGAACATCGTCTTGCGGACGAAGAAGTAGCGGAAGTTGACCCCGAGGTCGACCCACGGGTTCAGCCCCTGCTCGAAGGGCAGCTCGATGCCGAGCCCGATGGAGAGCCCACCGGCCTCCGAGGCGCCCCGGTTGACCGCCTCCATCGCGCCAGGGCCGCCGCCGGTGATCACCGCGCAGCCGATCTTCGCGAGAGCAGCGCCGAGCTCGACGCCTGCGGCGTACTCCGGGTGATCCGGCGTCGTCCGGGCCGAGCCGAACACGGTGACCGCGCGCGGCACCTCGGCCAGCGCCCCGAAGCCCTCCACGAACTCCGACTGGATGCGCATCACCCGCCACGGATCGGTGTGCACCCAGTCCGACGGGCCGCGGGAGTCCAGCAGCCGCTGATCGGTGGTGGTGGGTTCGCTCAACCGGGACCGCCGCAGCACCACCGGTCCGCGTTGCTTCTCCTGGGGCCGCTCCGCGCCGTCCTGCCGACCTTCGATCGTCATGCGCCCGAGCCTACGCAGCCACCGCCCGGCACCGAGCCGCGGGGACGTGCGGAAACGCCTGTTCACGGGGGATTCACGCGCGCTTGCGCGAGCGTACGATTGCGATGCAACGATCGAGTGGTGCCGACGGCCCGGCCGGATCACCACGCGGATCCAGCGGCGAGCGGCCGGGTCGCGGGCACGACCGGAATCCGAGCCCGGGAGCCAGCCATGCTCATCGAACTGCTCATCGTGATCCTCGTGCTCGGCGTCCTCTGCACCGCCGCCGGCGTCAAGGTCGTCAAGCAGTACGAACGCGGAGTGGTGTTCCGCTTCGGGCGGGTGCAGGAGCTCACCCGCGGTCCGGGCCTGACCATGATCATCCCGGTGGTCGACCGGATGCGGAAGGTCAACCTGCAGATCGTCACCATGCCGGTGCCCGCCCAGGAGGGCATCACCCGCGACAACGTGACGGTCCGGGTGGACGCGGTGGTGTACTTCCGGGTCGAGGAACCGGTGCGCGCCATCGTCAACGTCGAGGACTACCTGTTCGCCGTCGGCCAGGTCGCGCAGACCTCGCTGCGCTCGATCATCGGCAAGAGCGACCTGGACGACCTGCTCTCCAACCGCGAACGGCTCAACCAGGGCCTGGAGCTGATGATCGACAGCCCGGCGCTGGGCTGGGGCGTGCACATCGACCGGGTGGAGATCAAGGACGTCTCGCTGCCGGAGTCCATGAAGCGCTCCATCGCCCGCCAGGCCGAAGCGGAGCGCGAGCGCCGCTCCCGGGTCATCTCCGCCGACGGCGAGTTCCAGGCCTCCCGCAGGCTGGCCGACGCCGCCCACGTCATGGCCGACACCCCGGCGGCCCTCCAGCTGCGGCTGCTGGAGACCGTGGTGGAGGTGGCCGCGGAGAAGAACTCCACCCTGGTCCTGCCGTTCCCGGTGGAGCTCCTCCAGTTCGTCGACACCATCAAGCACGGCGCCACCGGCGGCGCGGAACCATCGGCGGAGCCGGAGCCGGAAGCGGAGCTCGCCGAAGCGGAGCGAGCGGCCGGGCGCGAAGCGGAGCTGCTCGGCGCGGAGCCGGCGGCGGAGCTGCCGCAGCAGCGCGCGGCGGAGCCGGCGGACGACGCGGAGCGGTCGGTGCTCGGCATCGCCTGAGCCGCGGAGCGGTGCCGGGCGCCTCCAGCGGGGCGCCCGGCGCGCGTCAGCGCAGGAAGCGGGTGAGGACGTCGGCGCAGTGGCGGATCTCCGCGGTCGCCACGTGCTCCTGCTTGGTGTGCGCCAGGGTCGGTGAGCCGGGGCCGAAGTTCACCGCCGGGAGGCCGCGGGCCGCGAAGCGGGCCACGTCGGTCCAGCCGAGCTTGGCGACCGGCTCCGAGGCGGAGGCCTCGACCAGCTCCGCCGCGGCCGGGGCGGTCAGGCCGGGCAGCGCGCCCGGCGCTCCGTCGGTCACCGTCACCTCGAAACCGTCGAAGACCTCGCGCAGGTGGGCTTCCGCATCGTCGAGGGACTTGTCCGGGGCGAAGCGGTGGTTGACCGCCACCACGCACTCGTCCGGGACGACGTTGCCCGCCACCCCGCCGGAGATCCGCACCGCCTGCAGCCCCTCGCGGTACTGCAGGCCGTCGATCACCGGGTTGCGCGGGGTGTACTCGCCCAGCCGCTGCAGCACCGGCTGCGCGGCGTGGATCGCGTTCTCGCCCATCCAGGCGCGGGCGGTGTGCGCGCGGGTCCCGGTGGTGCGCACCTCGACCCGCATGGTGCCCTGGCAGCCGGCTTCGATCGCGGCGTTCGACGGCTCGCAGACCACCGCCAGGTCACCGGCCAGCCAGTCCGGCAGCTCGCGCTCGATGCGGTTGAGGCCGTTGCGCTCGGCTTCGATCTCCTCGCAGTCGTAGAACACGAACGTCAGGTCGTGGCGGGGCTCGGCCAGCGTCGCGGCGAGGTGCAGCATGACCGCGTCGCCGCTCTTCATGTCCACCGTCCCGCAACCGTGCAGGATCTCGTCGGCGCCCGATCCGGTGCGGGTCAGCGGCAGGTTGTCGTTGATCGGCACGGTGTCCAGGTGCCCGGCGAGCACGACCCGCGAGGCCCGGCCGAGGTTGGTGCGCGCCAGCACCGCGTCGCCGTTGCGCACGACCTCCAGGTGCGGGGCCTGGGCGCGCAGCGCCTGCTCCACCGCGTCCGCGATGGCCTTCTCGCCGCCGGAGACGCTGGGGATGTCCACCAGCGCGGCGGTCAGCTCGACGGGGTCAGCGGTGAGATCCAACGACGCAGTCACGACCGGCAGGCTACCCCGCGGCGGCACGCCCGGCGGCGCGGCGGTGCGGCCCGCGGAGAAGGCGGGAACCAGTTCGCCGGATCGCACATCTCACCCCTGATCATGGCGCTAGGCTTCGGCCGCTGGAGGTGGGGCGTTGACATTCACGGCAGACCCGGACGTGCTGCGCAAGGCCGGGAAGAGTGCGAAATCGGCAGGCGAGCAGGCCGGGCAGGTCAAGCTGGGACCGCCTGTCGAGGACATCGCGGCGGCGATGCCCGGCGGCCGGTCGGAAGGTGCGGCCAAGCAGGTCGCGCAGAGCTGGGGGCAGGCGATCGGCGACTGGAGCAAGGCAGCGGACAAGCACGGCCAGTCGCTGACCGCGAGCGCCGACGAGTACCAGGGTTCCGACGAGTCCAGCGCGCAGGGCATCAACGCCGCGGGTGGGAGGTAACGATGGTGTCCTACGCCGATGTGCGCCGCTGGAAGCCCGAAGAGCTCGAATCCGCCCACTCCGATCTCGGCAACCGCCGCAACGACCTCGTCGGGCTGCAGGACGAGCTGGACGGCGCGAAGAAGACGGACGGCTGGAGCGGTGCCGCCGCTGAGGCCTCCGCCGCCGAGCACGCGAAGCTCGTCGACGGCATGCGCTCGCTGATCGCCGAGGTCGCCACCGTGCGGGTGGCGGTGGCCTCCGCCGCCGACGACGTCGCCAAGATCAAGAAGCGGATCGAGGAAGCCGACCGCGAGGCCGAGGCCAACGGGTTCCAGATCACCGAGGAGGGCGGCATCCGCGACGTCGCCCCGCCGCAGGACGTGCCCGAGGACCAGCTCGAGGAGGTCAAGCAGAAGCGCCTCCAGGTCCGCGACAAGCTGATGGCCGACATCGAGAAGATCCTCGACGACGCCGAGCAGGCCGACGCCGAACTGGCCAAGGCGCTGACCTCCGCGCAGAAGGACGAGATCAAGCCCGGCGAGGGCGGCACGCTGGCCGATGCCGCGAGCACCGGCGACCTGCAGGCCCTGGCCGCCTCCGCGGGCAAGCCCGCCGAGGACTCCCCCGAGGCCAACGCCGAGTGGTGGAAGTCGCTGTCCGACGAGCAGCGCGCCGCCCTGATGGAGGCCCCGCCCGCCTGGCTGGGCAACCGCGACGGCATCCCCGCCGCCGCCCGCGACATGGCCAACCGGGCCAACATCGACAACGTCCGCGGGGACCTCGTGGCCGAGCGGGAGCGGCTGCAAGCGGGCGGCGTCACCGACGACGAGCAGAAGAAGCTCGACGAGATCAACGCCAAGATCGCCTCGGTCGACAAGGTCAGCGAGACCATCGGCAAGGAAGAACCGCCCCGCCAGCTGCTGGTTCTCGACCCCAGCGGCGAACGGCTCAAGGCCGCGGTGGCAGTGGGCGACGTGGACAAGGCCGACCACGTCTCGGTGTTCACCCCCGGCTTCACCACCACGGTGGACGGCAGCCTCGCGAACTACGACGACCAGATGCAGGAGCTGGTCGCGAAGTCCGAACTCCAGCTGGCCGAGAGCGGCAAGAAGGGCGACGTCGCCGCCGTCACCTGGATCGGCTACGAGCCGCCGCAGTGGTCGGAGACCCACGACGTCCTCGGCGACTCGGTGGTCAGCTCCAGCTCCGCGAAGGAGGGTGGCGAGAAGCTCAACGACTTCTACCAGGGCATCAACGCCTCTCGCGACAACGATCCGCACCTCACCGCGATCGGCCACTCCTACGGCTCGACGACCACCGGCTACGCGCTGCAAGGCGGCGACCACGGCGTGGACGACGCGATCCTCTACGGTTCTCCGGGCGTGGGAACCAACGACATCAAGGATCTGGGCGTCCCGGAGGGGCACGCCTACCTCCTGGAGGCCAAGAACGACCCGGTGGCGGACTTCGCCCGCTTCGGCGGCGACCCCTCCCACATGGACGGCTTCACCGAACTGTCCACCGCGAAGTCCGAGCACGGCGGCGAGGTCACCGGCCACAGCAAGTACCTCAACCCGGACACCACCAGCCAGCACAACATGGCGGCGGTCGTCGCGGGCGTGCCCGAACGGGCGGTGGAGGGCAACACCGACGGGGTCGGCGACGTGGTCTCCTACGTACCGCACAAGACCCAGGAAGGCATCTCGGCAGCCCAGGAGTGGGGCAGCGAGACGTGGTCGGATGTCAAGGACTTCGGCAGCGACACGTGGTCGGGCGTCAAGGACTTCGGCAGTGACACCGGCTCCAAGATCAAGGACCTGTTCTCATGAGGCGGCTCGCCCTGCTCGTCCTCAGCGCCCTGCTCGTCACCGGTTGCGCGAGCCAGCCCGACAGTCCCAACGGGGGAAGCATGGAAGACCAGACCACCACGCTGCAGCAACGGCCCACGATGGCCGAGATCACCACGCGCTACGAAGAAATGCAGCAGAAGATCCGGGACCGGTTCACCGCGGAGCTCGGCCTGGCACCGTGGATCGACGACGGCAACCCCGGTCAGGCCGGTTGCGGGGAGTTCCCGGACGTCCAGGACGCGGAGAAGCACACGCTGAACCGCTGGTTGCACGAGGGGAGCATCCCCGACGACCAGTGGCCCCGGGCACTGCAGATCGCCGATGAGGTCGCCAGCGAGTACGGCTTCGTCGAGCGGCAGGTGATCCTCGACCGCCCCGGCGACCACAAGGTCGAGATCCGGGATGCCTTCGGCGGCTGGCTGCAGCTGGGCACCAAGGTGAACACCGTGATGCAGGTCCGCACCGGCTGCCACCTGGTCTGAGGGTGACCGAGCAGTCGGGTGCGCGGGTCGTCGCGCTGGTCTTCGCCATCGCCTCGACCCTCCTCGCCATCCCGGAAGCCGCCTTCGCCGCGTTCATCGGGGTGTGGGCGGCTTCCGTCCCGTGCGAGCCCGGCGGACCGGGCGTCTGCACGTCGATGGGCTACACGACGGCCGTCGCGCTCTTCGTGCTCGCGGCGGGCCCGGTCGGGCTGTGGCTGCGCGTCCGCCGCCCGGGCCCCGTCCTCACCGCGGTGGTGGTCGGCGTGCTCGGGCTGGTCGTGGCGCCGCTGCTGGCGCTCGGGATCATCCAGGTCGCGGCGACCTCGATCGGCTGACCACCGGGTGGTGCGGGCCACCAACCGGCCTTCCCGGGCGGTGATCTCCGGCATGATCTTGTCCGGCAGCCCAGTCCGACCCGAGGGAGGAGCCGTGGAAGACCCGCGCAGCCTGCTCCGGCTACGGCCCAGCATCGAGGAGATCAGCGCGCAGTACGGCCAGCTGCAGCAGCGGTTGCGGGATCGGCTCCACCACGAGCTCGGGCCGCTGACCTGGGTGAAGTCCGAACCGCTCAGCCAGGCCGGCTGCGACGGTTTCCCGGACGTGCCCGAGGCGGAGGCCTGGGCGCTGGAGTCCTGGCAGGTGCCGGACAACCTGCCGGACGCGTCCTGGCCGCGGGCGGTCGACATCGTCCGGCAGCTCACCCGCGAGTACGGGTTCGGCGAGCCGGAGATCATCGTGGACCGCAGCGGCGACCACGAGATCACCGCCAACGACGAGTACGGCGCCGTCTACCGGTTCAGCACCGCGGCCCGGACGGTGCTGGCGATCACCACCGGCTGCCACCTGCGGGCCGCGGCCAAGGGCTGAGAGCCCCGCCACCCCGTGCGGGTCGCCGCCACCTGCGCCGATTACCGTTTCCGGTATGAGTGCACAGTCTCCCGATCCGCAGACCACGGGCGCCCACGGAGTGGGCCTGGCCACCGTGACCGACGACGGCACGGTGCTCGACACCTGGTTCCCGACCGTCCGGCTGGGTGAGCCGGGCCAGTCCGGCACGAAGCGGCTGACCGCCGAGGAGGCCGCCGAGTCCCTCGGCGAGGCCGGTGCCGCGCTGCTCGGGCGCGACGAGGCCCGCGGGGTCGAGGTGGTCGCGGTGCGCACCGAGATCGGCCGGCTGGCCGACGCCCCGGTGGACGCCCACGACGTGTACCTGCGGCTGCACCTGCTGTCGCACCGCCTGGTCCGGCCGCACGGCCAGAGCCTCGACGGCATCTTCGGCCTGCTGGCCAACGTCGTGTGGACCAACCACGGCCCCTGCCCGGTGGAGGGCTTCGAGGCGACCCGGCTGCGGCTGCGGGCGCGCGGCACGGTCACCGTCTACGGCGTGGACAAGTTCCCGCGCATGGTCGACTACGTCGTCCCGTCCGGCGTGCGCATCGGCGACGCCGACCGGGCCCGGCTGGGCGCGCACCTGGCCAGCGGCACGACCGTGATGCACGAGGGCTTCGTGAACTACAACGCGGGCACCCTCGGCGCGTCGATGGTCGAGGGCCGGATCTCCGCCGGTGTCGTGGTGGCCGACGGCTCCGACGTCGGCGGCGGCGCCTCGATCATGGGCACCCTGTCCGGCGGCGGCAAGGAGGTCATCTCCATCGGCGAGCGCTGCCTGATCGGCGCCAACGGCGGCGTGGGCATCTCGCTGGGCGACGACTGCATCGTCGAGGCGGGCTTGTACGTCACGGCGGGCACGAAGGTGAAGCTGCCGGACGGCACGCTCACCAAGGCCTCGGAGCTGTCCGGGTCGAGCAACCTGCTCTTCCGCCGCAACTCCACCACCGGCGCGGTGGAGGTCACCGAGCGCACCGGCGGCAAGGTCGAGCTCAACGCCGCTCTGCACGCCAACGACTGACGAGCTCCCGGGGCCGGTCGGCGTCGACCGGCCCCGTTCAGTTGCGCCCGATCGGACCAGGCGGGGATCGGGCTTTTGGCTTTTATCATTGGCAATGGCCAGCAGCTGGCAGCACCGCGACCTCGCGGCCGTCGTCGATCTGCCCGCCGAACCCGTGGCGGCCGGTCCGCAGGCCCCCATCGCCGAGCACGTGCGAGCCGGGCTGGACGGTCGGCTGCGCTCGCTGATCGCGCACGATCCGGGCACCCGGCTCGGCACGGATCCCGAAGAGCTGCACCAGATGCGGGTGTCGGTGCGCCGGATGCGCGCGATGCTGCGGGCCGCGCGGCCGTTCCTGGACGAGAGCTGGGCGGAGCCGCTGCGCGCGGAGCTCGGCTGGCTGGGCCGTTCGCTCGGCCCGGTACGCGACCTCGACGTCCTGCTGGACCGGCTGCGCCAGGAGAGCGCCGACCTGCCCGCGGGCGAGCGGGCCGCCGCCGCCCGGCTGATCTCGGGCCTGGAGGCCGAGCACGGAATCGCGCGCGTCGAAATGCTCGCCGCCCTGGACAGCGATCGCTACCTCGGCCTGCTGCGCGCGCTCACCGCCGCGATCCGCAGCAGCCCGGAGGAGTCCGATGCGGACAGTTCGAGCGAACTCCGCGGACTGGTGCTCGGCGAGTTCCGCAAGCTCCGGAAAGCGGTGGCGCGGCTGCCCGAGTCCCCAGCCGATCGCGACCTGCACGCGCTGCGCATCCTGGGCAAGCGCGTCCGCTACACCGCGGAACTCGCCCAGCCCGTGTTCGGCGGATCCGCGCAGCAGCTGATCAGAGCGGCCCGCCGGTTCCAGGACGTGCTCGGCGAGCACCAGGACGCCTGCGTGGCCGAGGAACGGGTGCGCGACCTGCTCCACGGCTTCGGCGACGAGGTGGACGCGGCAGTGGGCTTCGTGGCGGGCCGCCTGGTCGAACGCGAGCAGGCGCGCAAAGCCGAACGCCGTGCGCAGTGGCGCTCGGCCTGGGACGCCCTCAGCGCGGCAGCAGCCGAGGTCTGATCATTCCGCGAGCCGCTTGGCGGCTGCGGCGATGCGCTCGTCCGTCGCGGTCAGGGCGATGCGGACGTGGTGATCACCCGCGGGGCCGTAGAAGGTGCCCGGTGCGGCGAGGATTCCCCGCTGCGCCAACCAGTCCACCGTCTCCCACGCGTCTTCGCCGCGCGTCGCCCACAGGTACAGGCCCGCCTGCGAGTGATCGATCCGGAAGCCCGCCGCCTCCAGCGCGGGCCGCAGCACCGCGCGCCGCGCCGCGTACAGCTCGCGCTGCGCGCTCACGTGCGAGTCGTCGCTGAGCGCCGCGGTGATCGCTTCCTGCACCGGTCGCGGGACGATCATGCCCGCGTGCTTGCGCAGTTCCAGCAGGCGCCGCACCAGATCCGGATCACCGGTGATGAACCCGGCGCGGTACCCGGCCAGGTTCGAGGACTTCGACAGCGAGTGCACGGCGAGCACGCCGCGCCGGTCCGCGCCCACCGAGGGGTGCAGCACCGACACCGGCTCGGTGTCCCAGCCCAGCGCCAGGTAGCACTCGTCCGATGCGACCACCGCGCCCAGCTCCTGCGCGGCCCGCACCGACGCGCCCAGCTGCTGGGCGTCCAGCACGCGACCCGTCGGGTTCGACGGGGAGTTCAGCCACAACAACGCGGTCCCGGCGGGCGGCAGCTCACCGGGCGCGAGCCGCACGACCTCCGCACCGGCGATCTTCGCGCCGACCTCGTAGGTCGGGTACGCCAGTTCCGGGATGGCCACCAGGTCGCCAGGTCGCACGCCGACCAGCGTCGGCAACCAGGCGACGAGTTCCTTGGAGCCGATGGTCGGCACCACGGCGTCGGGTTCCAGGCCGGAGATCCCGTAGCGGCGCCGCAGGGAGGCGATCGCCGCCTCGCGCAGCTCGGGCGTGCCGTGCGTCGCCGGGTAACCCGGCTTGTCCGCGACCTCCGCGAGCGCTCGCCGCAGGTTCTCCGGCACCGGGTCGACCGGGGTCCCGACGGACAGGTCGACGATGCCGTCCGGGTGGGCCTTCGCCGCGGCGCTCTGCCGGGCCAGCGAATCCCACGGGAAGTCGGGCAGCTGCGGTCCGCGGGGCCCGGACGTGGTGTCCGGGCCGGTCGCGCTGCTCATTCGCCCTGCGGGGGCAGGCTCTTGATGGGCTCGACGTCGAAGTCCTTCTTGCCCACCTTCGCCGCACCGCCCGGCGAGCCGAGTTCGTCGAAGAAGTCCACGTTCGCCTTGGTGTAGGCGGCCCACTCGTCCGGCACGTCGTCCTCGTAGTAGATGGCCTCCACCGGGCAGACCGGCTCGCAGGCACCGCAGTCGACGCACTCATCGGGGTGGATGTAGAGCATCCGCCCGCCCTCGTAGATGCAGTCGACAGGGCATTCCTCGATGCACGCCTTGTCGAGCACGTCCACGCAGGGCTCGGCGATCACGTAGGTCACGGTTGCACTCCTGCTCGAAGCGTTGTCCTACTCGCGCGCAGGAACCTCCTGCCGCGACTGCTGACAGTATCTCTCCTACCCACCCAGGACACGTACCCGGTCCCACAGCTCGGGAGCGCTGCCGACTCTACGACGCGGGCGTGAACGGCGTAAACCACTTCTGTTGAAGCCCTGTCGGAACCTCCCACGTCAGAAGCGATCCACACCGCCGACGTGCGCTGCGCCACACCCCGCTGGAGATCAGGATCTGGCCCGCTTGCCCAGGACCATGCCGAGCATCAACGCGCTCGGCAGCGCACCGGCGCCGATCAGCAGCAGCGTCCGCCAGTCGTTGCCGACCAGCACCATGTCCCCGCCCGGCCCGAGGACGCCGAACACCATCACGGTCAGGAACCAGAGCACCATCGGCGCGCCCGCGATCCGGCGGCGCGGGGACAGCCGCGCGGCCTCCGACACCAGCAGCGGCGTGGTCACCGCCGCGACCGCCGCGGTGACCGGGAACTGCACGGTGCCGATGTAGGAGGGCAGGAAGAGCAGCTCGACCAGCGCCAGGATCACGGCGTCGACGAGCAGGAAGCCGAACACCAACCGGTCCGTCCCGCTCAACGGTCCCCCACCGGTTCGGTACCGCTCACACCGAGCCCGCCGAACAGATCCGCCTCGCAGCCCTCGGAATCACCGCTGGCCAGCACGTAGTGCTCGGTCGGCACGATGGGCTGCGCGACACCGTTGGACAGCGCGTAGGCCGCGACGCCGTCGCCGTTGTCCCACCGGTCCAGCCACACCTTGACCTGGGTGCCGTGCGCCCGCAGCGCGCTGATCTTGGCGGGCAGGTGCTCGGACACGTCGATCACGGTGCTGATCGACTCGTCCGCGACGCTGGCCAGCTCGTGCGGTTCGGGCAGCTGGAACGGCATGTCCTCGACCTCGGCCAGCGCGGCCAAGCCCTTCTCCAGGGTGTCGCGCGAGGGCACGGCGTAGAAGACGCGCTGCACCTCGGGAACCTTCGCGGCAGCGGCGACGGTCACCTCGTGCGCGCGGACGTGGTCCGGGTGGCCGTAGCCGCCGTCGGCGGCGTAGCTCACGACCACCTGCGGTTTGACCTCGCGCAGCACCGCTTCCAGCGCATCCACCTGCTCATCGGCGGCGCCGGTCGCGAAGGCGCGAGGATGCGCGTCGGGCAGCGCGCCCGCCAGCCCCGGCTGCTCCCAGAGCATCCCGGAGTCGCGCCAGCGCCCGATGCCACCGAGGAAGCGGTGGTCGGTCACGTGGAGCGCGGCGCAGGCCGAGCGCAGCTCGCCGACCCGGTAGCCGCCGAGCTGGTCCGCCTGGTCGGAGGCCAGGCCGCGCAGGCTCTCGGGGATGACCTCGCCCTCCTCGCCGAGGGTGCAGGTCACCACCACCACCTGCACGCCGCGTGCGGCATAGCGAGCGATCGTCCCGCCGGTCCAGAGGCTTTCGTCATCGGGGTGCGCGTGTACCAGCAGCAACCGCGGTGGGGCCGTCAGCGTCACCGGTCCAGCCTAATCTGCGCCCCGAACCACCCAACGCACGGCGTGCCCTTCTTGCCTTCCACCCGCGTTCTGCGTAGCGCTGCGGAAGCCGCCGCGCCCGACTTTCCGCGTCGGCTGTGGCAGCGGCTTTGGTCCGCCACGGCCCGTGAGTGGTTCGAGCGGCTAGCGCACCACAAACCACTCACGGTCACTGACCTGCGGGTTCACCTCAGTAACCGTCGTTGTCCGCGTACGTCCCGAGCCACTGCGCCGCGGTGGAGAACGGGCCGGACATGCCGTGGCCCGGTTCGACGCCCTTCACCTCCGGCCGCAGCGCCAGGACCTGCGCCTGCTGGTAGAGCGGCAGCGCGACCGCCGCCCGCCACAGCACCGGCTCGACGATCGACGACGCCTCGCCGAACGGCACCCGGCCGGTCATCGCCGCGTCGATGGTCGGCTGCAGCAGCTCGTCGCAGAACCCGGCCGCGTTGTGCGGGAACGGCTGCTCGCTGTCCGCCGCCACGCCGGGACATCCGTACGCCGCAGCCATGTTCGCGGCCGCGTCACCACCGGCGGGACGCGGCGCGATCGCCATGTCCACCGAGGCCGCACCGCCGGGCTCCCCGGACTTCGGGTTGGCCGCCAGCATCTCGCCGAACAGCTGATCGCCGGTCGGCGTCACGACCGTCGCCTGGATCCCCTGCTCGCGCAGCTGCCGCGCGGCCTCCTCGGCGATCCGGATGTAGGACTCGTGCTCGAAGGGCGCCGCGATGACCAGGTTCAGCGGTCGCCCGTCGCGCATCCAAGCGCCGCCGCTGCGCTGGTAGCCGGCTTCGTCGAGCAGCTTCTCGACCCGCGCCCGGTCGGGCTTCGCCGGGAACGCACCGGCCGGTTCCGTCGGCGTGTAGCCGGGTTCGGACGGCGCGAGCACCTGGGCGTGCGACTGCAGCTGCTCGGCGGGACCGCCGCCGGTGCCCGCCTGGATCAGCGCCGGCCGGTCCAGCGCCGCGAGGACGGCCTGCCGCGCCTTGATGTCGGCCAGCGCGCGGCTGTCCGGCCGCAGCAGCACCTCCACCGTCGCCGGCCGCGGCACGTTGATCAGCTGCACGGAATCGCCGAGATCCCGCAGCGCCTGCATGGTCCCGGTGTCCGCGCCGAACACGGCGAGGTGGCTGTCACCGCTGCGCAGCGCCTCGACCTGGCGGGCCTTGTCGATCGCGCGCAGCGAGATGCGGTCGGACTGCGCCGGCGGACCCCAGTACCGGTCGTTGCGCTCCAGGATGATCTCGCCGCGGTCCAGGTCGATCTGCCGGATCGCGAACGGCCCGCCCGACGCCGGGTAGCCGTCGTCCAGCACCGTCGACCAGCCCCGCGGCGCGTCCCGCAGCAGGTGCGCGGGCAGCAGGTTGTTGAACAGCGACTGCCAGCCGGGGAACGGCTTGGCGAAGGTCACGTCCACCGTCTTGCCGCCCTGGCGGGAGGCCACGTCGTTGATCAGCTGGTAGCCCGCCGCGTCGGACACGCCGGGCTGCGAGCGCAGCTGCTGCCACAGGTAGACGAAGTCCTCGGCGGCGATCGGCGCGCCGTCGGACCAGTTCGCCTCGCGGCGGATCCGGTAGCGGACGGTGAACTTCTCCTGGTCCGGCACCAGCTCCGCCGATTCCATCAGCGTGGTGTCCAGTTGCAACCGCCCGTCCGGGCCGGGTCGGTGGACCGACGGCAGCATCAGGCTGGCCAGCGCGGAGCTGGTCGGCGAGAGGTCGGCGAGGGTGTGCGGGTTGAACCCGCCCTCCAGCTCGTCGACCCCGACCACGACCTCCACCGGCATCGGCTGCTCGGCCGGCGCGGTGCTCGTCGGGGGCTGCGTCGTCGGGGTTTCCGACACCAGCGGCGGTGGTGGCGCGTTCGTGCAGGCGGCCACCAAGCTCGCGGTTGTCACCAGCAGGGAGACCGCAGCCAGTGGGCGGCGTCGACCCTGGGACACGCCGAACCTCCCCTCATGTCTGCTCCCCCGAACGCACCCCGGCCACCGGGGCGCCTCGCACGTGCGGAAGACGCGCGAGGGCCCTCCATGGTTCCTTCCGTCGATCGGGTGATCGACACCGGGGTAGGTGCCCAGTCTGCTGGCCGTCCGCCACAGCTGCCCGCAGAACGGCGAAATCCCGTCCGGCGCGCGGGAAAACCGGATCCGGCATTCCGGATGTTTCCGGCGACCGGAGGGGTCGCCGGAACCCGGCTCAGCTACCCGAGAGCGCAGCTCCCGTCACGAAGCGTTGTCACGCGCCTTGGCGCGGGAGCGCTCGCGGGCGCGGGTGGTCCCGTCCAGGGTCACCTTGCGGACCCGGATCGCCTCCGGCCCGACCTCGACGCACTCGTCGGCGGCGCAGAACTCCAGCGCCTCCTCCAGCGCCAGGGTCCGCGGCTTGGCCAGCCGCTCCAGCTCGTCCGCGGTGGAGGACCGCATGTTGGTGAGCTTCTTCTCCTTGGTGATGTTCACGTCGAGGTCCTCGGCCCGCGGGTTCTCCCCGACGACCATGCCCTCGTAGACCTCGTTGCCGGGCTCGGTGAAGAAGCTGCCCCGGTCGGCCAGCTGCAGCAGCGCGTAGGTCGTCGCCGAGCCGGCCCGGTCGGCCACCAGCGAACCGGTGTGCCGGGTGCGCAGCTCGCCCACCCACGGGAAGTAGCCCTCGAAGACGTGGTTGGCGATGCCGGTGCCGCGGGTCTCGGTGAGGAACTCGGTGCGGAAGCCGATCAGGCCGCGCGCGGGCACCACGTACTCCAGCTTGATCCGCCCGGTGCCGTGGCCGTCCATGGTCTCCATGCGGCCCTTGCGCCCGGCCAGCAGCTGGGTGACCGCGCCCAGGTGCTCCTCCGGCGCGTCGATGGTCAGCCGCTCGAACGGCTCGCACAGCTTGCCGTCGATGGTCCGGGTGACCACCTGCGGCTTGCCGACGGTGAGCTCGAAGCCCTCCCGGCGCATGGTCTCCACCAGGATGGCCAGCGCCAGCTCACCGCGGCCCTGCACCTCCCAGGCGTCCGGCTTCTCGGTGGGCAGCACCTTCATGCTGACGTTGCCGATCAGCTCGGCGTCCAGCCGGCTCTTCACCTGCCGCGCGGTGATCTTGGTGCCGCCGTTGCGGCCGGTCAGCGGCGAGGTGTTGACGCCGATGGTCATCGAGATCGCCGGGTCGTCGACGGTGATCCGGGGCAGCGGCTGGGCGTTGTCCGGGTCGGCCAGCGTGTCGCCGATGGTGATGTCCGGGATGCCCGCGATGGCGACCAGGTCGCCCGCGGAGGCCTCCGCGCACGGCACCCGGTCGAGGTTCTGGGTGATCAGCAGCTCGGTGAGCCGCACCTTCTCCACCGAACCGTCCGCCCGGCACCACCCGACGGTCTGGCCCTTGCGCATGGTCCCGGCGTGGATGCGGCACAGCGCGATGCGGCCGAGGAACGACGAGGCGTCCAGGTTGGTCACCAGGGCGCGCAGCGGGCCCTCGGCGTCGGCGACCGGCGCGGGCACGTGCTTGAGCAGCACGTCGAACAGCGCGGTGAGGTCCTCCTCGGCGGGCAGCTCGCCGTCCACCGGCTGGGCCAGGGAAGCGCGGCCGGCGCGGGCGGAGGCGTAGACGACCGGCAGGTCGAGGATGGCCTCCATGTCGAGCTCGACCTCGCCGTCGAGCTCGCTGGCCAGCTCCAGCAGCAAGTCGTGGGCCTCTTCGACGACCTCGGCGCAGCGGGCGTCCGGGCGGTCGACCTTGTTCACCACCAGGATCACCGGCAGCCCGGCGGCCAGCGTCTTGCGCAGCACGAAGCGGGTCTGCGGCAGCGGGCCCTCGCTGGCGTCGACGAGCAGCAGCACGCCGTCGACCATGGACAGCGCGCGCTCCACCTCGCCGCCGAAGTCGGCGTGGCCGGGGGTGTCGACCACGTTGATGGTCACCGGACCGGCGTCGGTCTCCCGGCGGATCGCGGTGTTCTTGGCCAGGATGGTGATGCCCTTCTCCCGCTCCAGGTCGTTGGAGTCCATGACCCGGTCGACCAGTTCGGCTCGTTCGGAGAAGGCACCGGATTGCCGCAGCATGGCGTCCACCAGGGTGGTCTTGCCGTGGTCGACGTGCGCGACGATCGCGACGTTGCGGAGATCGCTGCGAATGGGGGCGGCGACGCTGGTGGCGGACACGCGGGTACTCCATGGCTCGGCGCGGAAAGCGGGCAACGGCGGGTTCGTCGACTGCGGGCCGGGTGCGGGTGTTGCCGCAGCGCACCTTCTCGGGTGCGGGACACCTGGTCCTGGCGCCCCGCGGGGCGCCCTGCCGCGGCTCCACTGCGCCGCTGCTGCGGAGCTTCTTTCGGACGGCACCCCACTACCGGCGGGGCACGTGCGTCGACGCGCGGCTCGTTCCAGGGTAGTGCAACGCGGAGCGGGCCCGGCCGCCGCGTGCTCAGCGCAACACCCGGCGGCCGGTCCGCAACATCAAGTTCGCCATCTGAGCTTAGGTTCGCCTACCCTGTGCCCAACGCCGTCGGAGCACCGGAAAGAAGCAACGTGGGCAAAGGCACCATCAAGGTCAAAAAGAAATGTTGCCGCTCGCAACCTCCTTGCAAGAGCTGCCCGATCGTGGCATTGCGCAACCTGCTCCGCGACGCCAAGGCGGAAGAGGTCAAGAAAGCGCAAAAGAAAGCCAAGAAAGAGGCAAAGAAAAAGAAGGCGAAATGATCTCACCACGGCGCCCGCCGTGGTTTCGGCACGCTGTTCGGGACTACTTGCGGGCCGCCGGGGTCAGCGGGTCCGCGTACTTGACCAGCTCCGGGATGGTGCGCAGGGCCTGGAACTCGATGACCTCGTAGCGAACCAGCCTGTGCAGCGCGAACGGGTCGGTGGCGAGGATGGCGTCGAGACGCCCCCTGGACATCGCGCGAGCGATGATCACCGCTCCGCTGCGCGGGTGGCGATGGCCGGCCGCGATGAAATCGCCGGCGTCGTAATGCTGGGTCACCCATTCGTAATGATCTACCAACTGGGCGTCGATATCCGATTCCGGTGCGGTGTATTGCAGCAGCACTACAAACATACTTCCACGGTAACTCTTCGACTTGACCGCTGCCGATCACCAAGCGGTAACATTGGTCCGTGAGCGCAATGTCGAACACCTGGTGGGCCGTCCCAGGGCGGCCCCGCGACGCAGCGCACTGACGCACAGCACATCGGCCGCCAGACCGGGCGGCCGAGCAGTGCCAGGTCGATCCCGGTGGCGGCGCAAACCACAGGAGAGACCCATGACCCGCCTGTCCGGGATCACCCCGTCCGGCCACGTCCAGCTCGGCAACTACCTCGGCGCCGTGCGGCGGTGGGCCGCCGAGCGCGAACCCGCGGACCTGTTCTTCGTCTCCGACCTGCACGCCATGACCACGCCGCACCGCCCGCAGCGGCTGCGCTCACTCACCCGCGAGCAGTTCGCGGTGCTGATCGCGGCGGGCATCGCCCCTGATTCGCTGTTCGTCCAGTCCGACCTGGCCGGTGAGCTGGGCGCGCTGAACTGGATCCTGGAATGCACCTGCTCGTACGGCGAGGCCGCCCGGATGGTCCAGTTCAAGGAGCGCGGCGCCGGGCAGGACGGCTCGCGGGTCGGCCTGCTGACCTACCCGGTGCTGATGGCCGCGGACATCCTGCTGCAGGGCGCCGACCAGGTCCCGGTGGGCAGCGACCAGGACCAGCACGTGGAACTGGCCCGCACGCTGGCCCGGCGGTTCAACTCGTCCTACGGCCAGGTCTTCGCCGTCCCCGAGGCGGTGGTGCCCAGGACCGCGGCCCGGGTGCGCGACCTGGCCGATCCGGGGCGCAAGATGGAGAAGTCCAGCCCCCAGTCCCCCGGCGTGGTCTTCGTGCTCGACGAACCGGACGTGATCCGCCGCAAGTTCCGCCGCGCGGTGACCGACGGCCTCGACCGCATCCGCTACGCCCCGGACGACCAGCCGGGAGTGGCCAACCTGCTGGAGATCCTGGCCGCCTGCACCGGCACGAGCCCGTACACCGCGGCCGGATCGGCCACCAGCTACGCGGAGCTCAAGGAAGCGGTGGCAGAAGCGGTGATCGAGGAGCTGAGACCGCTGCGCGAGCGCACCTCGGAGCTGCTGAACGACCCGGCCGAGCTGGAGCGGGTGCGAGCGCACGGCGCGAAGCGAGCCGCCGAACGAGCACATCCGCGCCTCCAGGCCGCCTTCCACGTCACCGGCCTGCGCTGAAGCACCGGAGGACGCCTCCGGGCGGGCACATCCCGTTCGGAGGCGCCCTCCACCTGCTCATTCGTTCACTAGTTCGAGTTATTCGCCTTGCGAACGCCTGATCGACATCGGGAACCTGGGACGCGTGATCGGTTGCTTCGACGTTCCCACCGGTTTCGTCATCGCGAGGAGGAATCCCATGTGCTTCGAGTCGGCTCCGCCGTCGCTCGTCAGGTGTTGGCCAGCAGGTGCCGAAGGGAGTGGACCAGGACCCGGTCGGCGTCGAGCCAGTCCAGGTCGGTCAGCTCGTGCGCCGTGACCCAGCGGACCTCGTTGTGCTCCACGGCTTCCGGGATCGCCGCCGGGTCGGCCAGCTCGGCCGCGTGGATGCGCAGCAGCATCCCGTTGTTGAGCGGGACGTCGGTGCCGATCCGGCCGGTGGGCCGCACCTCGACGGCCAGCTCTTCCCAGCACTCCCGGACGACCGCGGTCGGCTCGTCCTCGCCGGGTTCGACGCGTCCGCCGGGCAGTTCCCAGCGTCCGGCGTCCGGTGCCGGATAGCTGCGCTGCTGGGCCAGCAGTCGTCCCTTGTGGACGATTGCGGCGCCGACGACGATCGAGCGGCTCGCCCAGGACTCGGCGAGTTCGCGGACCGCGTCGATCCTGGCGGCCAGCGCGTTCAGCACGAAGCGGCGGCCGATCGCGACGTCGGCCAGCCGCCCCAGCGGCCCGAACGGGGTCGTCCAGTGCAACGAGTCGGTCAGCAGCGTCCGGGGCCCGGCCGCGGCGAGCACCGATTCGTGCCGCAGCTCCGGCAGCGGACCGGACACCAGCACGGAACTCAGCGCGTCGGCGTCGGCGCGCACGATTCGAGTGGTCAGATCGAGCGGGAGGCGGGCGATTCGCGTGTGGAAGACGAGCTCATCACCGGGCACGAGCAGCGCGGCAGGGCGAGTGGCGGCGCGGCCGCGGACTCCGATGCCCGCCAGACCGACTTCGGCGGTCCGCGTGTGCCGCAGCGCGGCCCCCACCGTGGCGACAGGTGCCTCGATCAGTCCGGTGCTCCGCAAAACCGACACGTGCACACATCTTGCCCGACCCGGTGCGGCCGATCACGACCGCCTCGGCTCCGCGCGGTGCTCGTGGGCACCGCGCGGGAAGCTGCCGGCGGGCCCGATCCGGTGCGAGGTCGGTCAGTTCAGCGGCCGGTACCCCGGCCAACGAGCTTCGACGCGTGCGCCGCCCTCCGGAGACACCGCGGCCCGGACCGTGCCGCCGCGGCGGCGCACCACGTCGGCCACGAGTGACAGACCGAGCCCGGCACCACCGGTGCTGCGCGCGCGGTCCTGCTCGACGCGGTGGAAGCGGTCGAACACCCGCAACCGGTGTTCCGCCGGAATGCCCGGCCCGTCGTCGTCCACCACCAACCACACCCACCCCATCCCGGAGGCGCCCATGCCATCAGCGAACACCGAAACCCGCACCACCGTCCGCGTGTAGCGCAGCGCGTTGCCGACGACGTTGTCCAGCACGGTGGACATCTCGGCCGGATCGGCGAGGACGAGCACCGGAGCAGTCGGCGCCTCGATCACTACCTGCGGTCCGTCGGGCGATTCGAGCCTGGCAGCAGCCGCCCGGGCGGCTGCGCCAAGATCCACCGGCTGCCCCGGTGTGCCCATCCCGCGCTCCGCTCTGGCCAGCGCGAGGAGGCTTTCGACCAGTTCGGACAGCCGCTGCGCTTCGACCGCGATGTCCTGCAGCGTCTCCTGCGCGAGCTCCGGGTCCGGGTGCACCACGGCGACCTCGGCTTGCGCTCGGATCGAGGCGACCGGGTTGCGCAGCTCGTGGGCGGCGTCGCCGGTGAACCGGCGCAGTCGTTCGGTGTCGGCATCACGCCGGGAGAGCATCGTGTTCAGCTCCTGAGCCAGGGCGCGGAGCTCGTCGGCGGCTTCCGGAACCGGCAGCCGCCTGCCCTCCGGCAGCCCGGCCGCGGCCATCCGCATCCGTTCCACCGGGCGCAGCGCGCGGCGCACCACCACCCAGGTGGCCAGCCCGACCAGGCAGGCGGCGAGGACCGAACCGAAGCCCAGCAGCCGGCTGGTCTTGCCCGCCGCGTCCAGGAATCCGACCAGGCGGGCACCGGTGGCCACCAGCAGCGGCTGACCGTCCGGGGCGGGCACGACGACGCCCTGCCAGCGGTGCAGCTCGGTCGGCGGGTCGAAGTCGAGCACGCCGCCGCCCGCGCGCAGCTGGTCGATCTGCCAGCGGAAGAAGCCGGGGTCGGGCAGCGAGTCCACCGGTGTTCCGGCGACGTCGAGCACGCGGATGTCCGGCCGGGACAGCGAGGCCGCCGGAACGCCGTCCTCGATCTGCTTCGCGGTGGCGGTCGCGGTGCGGTGCAGGTCGGCGTCCACCGACTCGATCATGAGCCAGCCGACGATGCCGGTGCTGGCGTGCGCGATCACGCCGAGCCCGATGAGGGCGACGGCGGCGGCCACGACGCTGGTGCGGAACTGGATGGTGCGGCGGTGCCACCACTGCCGCAGGCTGCCGGTCATGCCGACTGGGCGCAGACCCGGTAGCCCTGGCCGCGCACGGTCTGCACCAGTTCACCGGCACCGGCCGCGGCGAGCTTGCGGCGCAGGTAACCGATGTAGACCTCGACGACGTTGCGGGTGACGAACTGCTCCTCGCCCCAGACCATGCGCAGCAGGTCGTCCTTGGGCACCACCGCCTCCGGGTGGCTGGCCAGCGCGACCAGCAAGCCGTACTCCCGGGGTGAGAGCGCGATCGTCTCCCCGGCCCACCGCACCTCGCGGCCCGCGCGGTCGATCTCCAGCTCGCCGACCCGCAGGCACACCTGATGACCAGCGGTGTCGCGCCGCCGCAGCAGCGCGCGGACCTGCGCGACCAGCACCAGGAAGGAGAAGGGCTTGACCAGGTAACCGTCCGCGCCGAGGTCCAGGCCGTCGGCTTGGTCGACCTCGCCGTCCTTCGCCGAGATCAGCAGCACCGGGGTGGTGACGTCCTGGCCGCGCATCCGCTCCAGGACCCGGTAGCCGGAAAGGCCGGGCAGCATCACGTCGAGCACGACGACGTCGAAGGCACCGGTGAGCGCCAGGCGCAGGGCCTCGGTGCCGTCGGCGGCGACGGTCACCTCCATGCCCTCGGCGGAGAGGCCGCGCCGCAACGCGGCCCGAACCCCGGCTTCGTCGTCCACCACCAACACGCGCGGCACCATGCGATCCAGCATGCCGACCGGATGGCGCAGCGGGCATCGAACCACCGGTCCGTTTCCAGATGTGCACCGGTTTCTCAGGCTGATCTCAGCATCGGCGGGGCCGCGTGCGATGGCGCCCGAGAATCCGGCGACCCTCCGGATCGGCACGACGACCAGCGGTGACCAGCCGGTGCGGGCCGACTGTGAGATGCCTCGCCGGTGTTGCGCGGCCCCGCGACCGGCCGGGCGGGGCGTGGCGAGGTGCGCTCCCGCCGTCGCCGAGCCGCGCCCGGCACCGGTGAAACCCATGGCCAAGCGCGGTTCGCAAAGCCGATCAAGCGTTGCGAAAGTAGCAAGAGGTCACAACGTTTGACCGCCGTCGAACCCGAGGGGCTTGACATATCTACCCAGCACATGACGTCTTGACAGCCCCGTTTCGGTCCGCGAAGGTCGATGCGATCGATTGACTGATCAATCAGTCGCACCTCGAAACGCAACACCAGCGGGGAGCTGCCGGGCCGCCCGGACGGGTCGGCCCACCGGCGTGAGCCGAGCCGACGCACGTCCCCGCGAGACACAGGAGGTACCGCCCGGATGGCGAGCAGAGGACAGTCGAACGCCCCGAGTCGTCGCGACTTCCTCCGGTACGCAGCGGCGGGCGCGGGAGCGGTGGGCGCGGGAGCGCTGATCACCGGCTGCGCGGGCGGCGCGGTCCGCAAGGCACCGGTGCCGACCGGTCCACCGCAGTACGGCGGACGGCTGCGGGTCGGCATCGTCGGTGGCTCCAGCAAGGACACCCTGGACGCGCACGCCCCCGTCACGCACCCAGACCAGGCCCGGATCTTCCAGCTCTACGACACCCTGCTGCGCTACGACGACGAGTACCTGATCCAGCCCGCGCTGGCCGAATCCGTCGAATCCGACCCGCAGGCGACGACGTGGACCATCCGGCTGCGCGAGGGCCTGGAGTTCCACGACGGCAAGACCGTCACCGCCGAGGACGTGATCCACTCGCTGCGCCGGATCGCCGACCCGGACGACCCGAAGAACGGCGCGGTCGGGCTGAGCTCGCTGGACCTGAACGCGATGCGGGCGATGGACCCGCGAACCGTCCGGCTGACGCTGTCCCGCCCGGACGTCACGCTGCCCGACCAGTTCGCCGAGTACGGCAACGGGATCGTGCCGGTCGGTTACGACCCGAAGCGGCCGGTCGGCACCGGTCCCTTCCGGTTCGACTCCTTCGAACCCGGCCAGCAGAGCCTGTTCACCAAGAACGCCAACTACTGGCGCGACGGCGAACCGTACGTGGACGAGATCGTGATCATCGACTTCCCGGACGACACCGCGCGGATCAACGCGCTGCTCGGCGGCCAGGTCGACGCCATCGACCAGGTGCCGCTCGGGCTGCTGCGGGTCCTCGACGCGGACCCGAACCTGCGGTTGCTCGAGTCGGAGACCGGTTCCTGGATCCCGTTCACCATGCGGGTGGACCGGCCGCCCTTCGACGACGTGCGGGTCCGGCAGGCCTTCCGGCTGGTCGTGGACCGCGAGCAGATGATCAGGCAGGTGCTCGGCGGCCACGGCACGGTCGGCAACGACCTGTACGCGCCGGCCGACCCGCTGTTCAACTCCGCGCTGCCGCAGCGCAAGCGCGACGTGAACAAGGCCCGCCAGCTGCTGCGCGAGGCGGGCAAGGAGAACCTGACCGTGGAGCTGGTGACCTCGCCGGTGGCCGCGGGCGTGGTGGAGGCCGCGCAGGTCTTCGCCCAGCAGGCCGCCGAGGCCGGGATCACGGTCAACATCCGCCGGGTGGACACTGGCGAGTTCTTCGGCGACATGTACCTGTCCTGGGACTTCGCCCAGGACTTCTGGTTCTCCCGGAACTTCCTGGCGCAGGCGAGCTCCGGCAGCCTGCCCGAGTCGCCGTACAACGAAACCCACTGGGACCACCCGGAGTTCAACCAGCTGGTGCTCGAAGCGCGCGGCACCACCGATGCCGCGCGCCGCAAGGAGCTCGTGGCGCGGGCGCAGCAGATCGAGTGGGAGAGCGGCGGTTACATCGTCTGGGGCTTCCCGAACCAGCTCGACGCGCACAGCGTCCGGGTGGTCGGGCTGGCCCCGGACAAGAGCGGGATCCCGCTGAACTCGTACGGATTCCGGCACGCCTGGCTGGCGAAGTGAGGGGGCACCAGATGACTCGAATGCTGGTCAAGCGGATCCTGCTCGGCCTGGTGATCCTCTGGGCGGTGTCCGTGGTGGTCTTCCTGGCCACCCAGGCGCTGCCGGGCGACGCCGCGCGCGCCATCCTCGGCCGCGAGGCCACCCCGGAGCGGCTGATCGCGCTGCGCGAGCAGCTGCACCTCGACGAGCCGCTGTGGCTGCAGTACTTCTCCTGGCTGGGCAACATCTTCCAGCTCGACCTCGGCGAGTCCTACGCCAACGGCATGCCGGTGACCGAGCTGCTGAGCTCGCGGCTGACCAACTCGCTGGCGCTGATGCTGTGCGCGACGTTGATCAGCGTGCCGCTGTCGATCCTGGTCGGCACCTACAGCGCGCTGCGCCGCGACAAGGCCTTCGACCACACCACCTCGGTGATCAGCCTGGTGCTCGCCTCGCTGCCGGAGTTCGTCGTCGGCATCCTGCTGGTTCTGCTGTTCTCCACCGGTGTGCTGAACCTGCTGCCCGCGGTGTACGTGATGACCGGTTCGGGCTCCGCGTGGAGCGATCCGGTCCAGCTGATCCTGCCGACGCTGACGATGGTGCTCGCGGTCTCGCCCTACATCATCCGGATCATGCGCGCCACGATGATCGAGGTGCTGGAGAGCGAGTACGTGCAGCAGGCCCGGTTGAAGGGCATGCCGGAGCGCACGGTGATCCTGCGGCACGCGCTGCCCAACGCGATCGGCCCGGTGGCGCAGGTGATCGCGCTGCAGCTGGCCTGGCTGGCCGGCGGCGTGGTCATCGTCGAGTTCCTGTTCCGCTTCCCCGGCATCGGGTTCGCGCTGGTGGACGCGGTGAACAACCGCGACCTTCCGGTGGTGCAGACGCTGACGCTGGCCATCGCGGCCGTCTACATCGTCGTGAACCTGCTGGCCGACGTGGTGAGTCTGGCCGCCAACCCGAAGGTGAGGTCTGCCGCGCGATGACCACGACTGCGCAGAAAACCAACACCGCACCGACGCCCGCTCCGGCGGCTCCGCGCGCCGTCGGCGTCTGGCGGGCCGCGCTGCGGCTGCCGCGCACGAAGATCGGGCTGGGCCTGTCGGCGCTGGTGGTGCTGATCGCGGTCGTCGGTCCGCTGCTGGCGCCGCACGCCGCCACCGAGTTCGTCGACACGCCGTTCTCCAATCCGACCGGGAGCTCCTGGTTCGGCACCGACAACCTGGGCCGCGACGTGCTGACCCGGTTCCTGCACGGCGGGCAGACGCTGCTGGTGCTGGCGGTGCTGGCCACGCTGCTGGGCGTCGGGCTCGGCTCGCTGCTGGGCATGTACGCCGGTTACCGGCGCGGCTGGCTGGACGAGCTGCTGATGCGCTTCGGCGACATCGCGCTGGCGTTCCCGCAGGTCGTGCTGGCCCTGCTGTTCGTGAGCGTGGTCGGCCCGGAGCTGTGGCTGCTGGTGCTGGTGGTCGGCGGCAGCCACCTGCCGCGGGTGATGCGCGTGGTGCGGGCGGCGACGCTGTCGGTGGCCGAGCGCGACTTCGTCAAGTCCGCCGAGGCGATCGGGCTGTCCAAGGTGCGGATCCTGCTCGGCGAGATCCTGCCGAACGTCACCGGGACCGTGCTGGTCGAGCTCGGCCTGCGGCTGAACTACTCGATCGGCCTGGTGGCGGGGCTGAGCTTCCTCGGGCTCGGCCTGCAGCCACCGACGGCGGACTGGGGCCTGATGATCAACGAGAACCGGATCGCCCTGACCGTCCAGCCGTGGGCGGTGGCGCTCCCGGTGCTGGCGATCGCGGTGCTGACCATCGGCACGAACCTGGTCGCCGACGGCCTGGCCCGCTCGGTGGCCGGTGTGGACCGGGGCATCGAGAAGGCCCGCTGATGCCCGCCGAAAGCCCTCCCGCACCGATCGATCCGCAATTTCAATTGAAATCAGAGGTCCAATTTCAATTGAAATTGCGCGGGGTCGGCGCGCACCGAGCCAGCACAGCCTTGTTTTCCTGCTACTTCAGGGGGTGTCGATGACTGCCTTCGCCTTGGACGCCGTCGGTCTGGAGATCCGGGGCGTTCCCTCGGAAGCCGCCATCGTCGCCGACATCTCGCTCACCCTGGCACCGGGCGAGATCCTGGGCCTGATCGGCGAATCCGGGTCCGGCAAGACCACGCTGGGCCTGGCGATGCTGCGCTACTGCAAGCGCGGCACCCGCATCGCCGACGGCCGCATCCACATCGGGGACACCGATCTCACGGGCCTGCCCGCCAAGCAGGCCGCAGCACTGCGCGGCCGCCGCGTGGCCTACATCCCGCAGTCCCCCGCCTCGGCGCTGAACCCGGCGCTGCGGCTGAGCACCCAGCTCGCCGAAGCCGTGCACGACGTCTCGGGCGCCGCCGCGCGCGAGCGCATCAAGCAGGTTCTCGCCGAGGTCGCGCTGCCCGACGACGACGATTTCCTGCGCCGCTACCCGCACCAGCTCTCGGGCGGTCAGCAGCAGCGGATCGCGATCGCGATGGCCTTCGTGGGCCGCCCCGAGGTGGTGGTGCTGGACGAGCCCACCACCGGCCTGGACGTCACCACGCAGAAGAAGGTGCTGGCCACGATCCGCGAGATGTGCGAGCGGCACGGCACGGCGGGCGTCTACATCTCGCACGACATGGCGGTGGTCGCCGAGCTGGCCGACCGCATCGCGGTGATGTACTCCGGGCGCGTCGTGGAGACCGGCCCGACCGACGAGGTGCTGAACGAGCCGCGCCACCACTACACCGCGGGCCTGGTGCTCGCGGTGCCGGATCTCGACGGCAAGCGGGCGATGCAGGCCATCGACGGCCAGGCCCCGTCGCCGTTGAACCGGCCGGGCGGCTGCGCGTTCGCACCGCGCTGCGCCGCGGCGACCGACGAGTGCCGCAGCGAGGTCCCGGCGCTCGAGGAAGTCGCCACCGGGCACGAGATCCGTTGCCTGAACCCGCGTTCCGGTCGGCTGATCGCCGAGCCGCGCCCCGCGAACACCGCGCCCGAGTCGGCCGAACCGGTGCTCGAAGTGCGCAACATCCGCGCCTGGTACACCGATTCGCCGGTGCTGCAGGACGTCTCGCTGGCCGTCTCGCCCGGTTCCTGCCTGGCCCTGCTGGGCGAGTCGGGCAGCGGCAAGACCACGTTGTCGCGCTGCCTGGCGGGCCTGCACCCCAAGCACGAGGGCTCGGTGCTGCTGCGCGGCAGCGAGCTCGCGCCCAGCAGCGCGAAGCGAACGCGGGATCAGCGCCGCCAGGTGCAGTACGTGTTCCAGAACCCGTACGAGTCGCTGAACCCGCGCCGCCGCGTGCGCGATCTGGTCGCCCAGCCGATCTCGGTGCTCGGCGGTGAGCACGGCGGCAAGAGCACCGAGGAGCGGGTGATCGAGGCGCTGGAGCTGGCCGCGCTGCGCCCGGACATCGCCGAGCGCTACCCGGATCAGCTCAGCGGTGGTGAGCGGCAGCGGGTGGCGATCGCCCGCGCGCTGGTCACCCGGCCCGAGGTGCTGATCTGCGACGAGATCACCTCCGCGCTCGACGTGTCGGTGCAGTCGGCGATCGTCGACCTGCTGCGGGAGCTGCGCGAGAAGATGGGGCTGGCGCTGGTGTTCGTCACGCACAACATCGCGCTGGTGCGCAACATCGCGCAGCAGGTGGCGGTGCTGCAGGGCGGGCGGATCGTGGAGCAGGCCGCGGCCGACGAGCTGTTCGCCGCGCCGCAGCACGAGTACACCCGGTCGCTGCTGACCGACGCGCCGAACTTCCAGCTGGAGGCGAGCGACCGATGAGCGGTTTCGACCGGGTCGCCGAGGAGTTCGCGGCAGTGGTCGCGGGCGATGCCGCCGGAGCGGCCTTCGCGGTGTTCCGCGACGGCGAGCAGGTTCTCGACCTGCAATCCGGGCACCGCGATCCCGACGGCGCCGAGCCGATGACGACGGACACCCTGCTGCCGATCTTCTCCGGCACCAAGGGCGTCGTGGCCACCGGTGTGGCGCTGCTGATCGATCGCGGCGCCATCGATCCGGACGCGCCGGTGGTCCGCTACTGGCCGGAGTTCGGCGCGGCGGGCAAGCAGGACGTCGCGGTGCGCCAACTGCTCTCGCACTCGGCGGGCCTGCCCTACCCGGAGCGCCCGGTGACCCGCGAGGACGCCGCGGACCACCGGGCGATGGCCGCGCTGCTGGCCGCGCAGGCGCCGCTGTGGCCGGCCGGTTCGACGACGGCCTACCACGCGCTGACCTTCGGCTGGCTGGCCGGCGAGCTGATCCGCCGGGTCGACGGCCGGGAGGTCGGCGAGTTCCTGCGCGCCGAGATCGCCGAGCCGCTCGGCGCGGACTTCTGGCTCGGCCTGCCGGAGCCGGAGTGGCCGCGCACCGGCAGGCGCTGGCGCGCGTCCGACTACCGGGTGGCCAACCGGCTGAACACCCCGGAGGCGCTGGCCTACCGCGACAAGGTGTACGGGAATCCGCCGTCGCTGCTGGGCGAGGACGCGCCGTGGAACACCCCGTCCTGGTGGACCACCGGCATGCCGGGCGGCGGCGCGATGGCCTCAGCCCGGGGCATGGCCGCGATCTACTCGGCGCTGGTGAGCGGCGAGCTGGTCGGCAAGTCCACAGTGGAGCGGATCAGCCGCGAGGAGAGCCGCGGCACCGATCCGGGAACCGGCCGCCCGCTGGTCTTCGGCCTCGGCTACGAGCTCCAGGACGCGCTCGGGACCTACGGGCCGGTGGCCGAGGGCTTCGGGCACAGCGGCGCGGGCGGTTCGCTGTTCGGCTGCTGGCCGAGCGCGGGCGTGTCCTTCGCCTTCAGCCCCTGCCTGATGCGCACGGAGGGCTTCGACGACCGGGCCCACCGGCTGCTGGCCGCACTCCACTCCGAACTCTGAGGCGACTTCGCGCGAGATCGGGGTCCCGCGGCCGCGCGGGATCGCGATCTCGCGCGAAAACACCCGCCCGGCCCCGGGGAGTCGCGCCGAAATCCCGTGTCCTCGGAGGTCACCCGCGCAGTAGCCTGGCGCCCATGGAGTTCGAGGTGGACGATTCGCGCGACCGGGTGGATCGCGACGCGGTGTGGGACTTCCTGACCACGCAGGCGTACTGGGGCAAGTGGCGCACCCGCGAGCAGTTCGAACGGCAGGTCGACCAGGCCTGGCGGGTGGTCGGTGCCTACCGCAAGTCCGACGGCGGGCAGCTCGGCTTCGCCCGGGCGTTCTCCGACGGCGTGGGCAGCGCCTACCTGGCCGACGTGTTCGTCCTCCCGGAAGGCCGCGGCCACGGCGTCGGCAAGGCCCTGGTGCGCGTCATGGTCGAGGAGGGCCCGGGCCGCGACTTCCGCTGGATGCTGCACACCGACGACGCCCACGGCCTCTACCGCTCCTTCGGCTTCGCCGAGCCCGACAACACCTACATGGAGCGCCCTCGCCCGGAGAACCCCGCCTGACCAGCAGGAACTCCACACTCCCGTGCCGCCACCCGGGTGACGGCTGCGGGGCCGGGGTGGTGGGTGCCCGTCCCGGTGGAGTTCGGGGTGCGGAACCGCCACCATGTGCACATGACCGAACTACTCACCGACACCCAGGTCACCGACGCGCTCCAGCACCTCCCGGAGTGGCGGCAGGACGGGGCTCAGCTGTCCCGCACCGTGGAGTTCGCCAGCTTCCCGCAGGCCATCCAGGCGGTCACCCGGATCGCCGAGATCGCGGAGAGCGAGAACCACCACCCGGACATGGACATCCGCTGGCGCACCGTGGTGTTCCACTGCAGCACGCACTCCAAGGGCGGGATCACCGCCAACGACACCTCGCTGGCGCAGGAGATCGACAACGTGGTCGAGGCGCTCAAGGCCTGATGCCGCACAGCTGCCCGGGGAACGTCACCGGCGTCTTCCCGGTCAGCCCTCCACGAGGTCGGCGACCTCGAAGGCGCAGCCCCAGGACAGGGCCACTCCGCAACCGCCGTGCCCGTAGTTGTGGATGATCCGGCCGCCCCGGTAGTGCTCGACCTCCACCCGCACCGACTCGCGACCGGGCCGCAGCCCGACCGGCTCGCCGAGCACCTCGGCGTCGGCCAGCCGCGGCTCGATCGCCGCGCACCGCCGCCGGATGCCCGCGGTCACCTCCGGCCGGGCCCCGAGGTGCCACTCGTGGGATTCGGCCACGCCGCCGAGCACCACGTGGTCGCCGTGCGGCATGAACGCGGCGAACTCGCCCGAGTCGGTCAGCTCGATGAAGTACTCGTCGATGCCGGGATTGCGCACCACGACGCCCTGCCCGCGCACCGGGTGCACGCCGGGGTCGCCGACGAGTTCGCGCGCGCCCAACCCCGTGCAGTTGACCACCGTGCCGGACTCGGCGACCGCGTCGGCCAGCGACGGGACCGGGCTGATCTGCAGGTCTCCCCCGGCGCGCTGGAACCGGGCGACCAGGTGGTCGAGGTAGCGCGGCATGTCGATCAGCGGCACGGTCCCCCAGTAACCGCTGACGAAGCCCTCCGGGAGCTCGTCCGGGGAGCATCGCCGCAGGTCGGGGATCAGCCTGGCTTCGGTCGGGACCGCATCGCCGAGGTCGAAGCGGGCGGCCATCCGACCGCCGGCCAGGTGCACCCCGGAGTCCTCTTCGCGGGCGAGCGCGGTGAACTCGGCGTGCGAGCGGGTCACCCAGTACAGCACCCGTTCGGCGGGCCGGAGCTGCGCCGGTCCCCACATCGCGCCGGCCGCGGCCGAGGTGCTCTCGCGCGGCCGGTCCGCGGTCCGGATCCGCACGGCCCGCCCCGCCTCGGCGAGCACGACGCCGCAGGTCAGCCCCTGCACACCCGCACCGATCACCAGCACTGGCTCGGTGGCAGCAGTCATCTTCGGAACGCTATCAGCGATGGCCCGGATCCGACGGCCGCGAACCTCACGCGGGCTTCTTCAGCACCTCCGTCAGCGCGGAGATGCTGTGCTCGCCGTGGCCGGCCGCGACGGCCCGTTCCAGCAGTTCGCGGAACGGCTCGTGCCAGGCCACGTCGATGTTGGCCTCCCGGCCCAGTTCCTCGTCGTGGGCCGCTCCGGCGAGGAACAGGTTCACCGACGACGCCGCGTCGTCGTACCGGCCGCTGTCGATCTCGGCGGCGAACACGGGCAGCACGGAGTTGATCATCTCGAACCACTTGACGCTGAACCGCACCATCGACGCGACCTCGAGCCCGCGCGCCTGCAACGCCGCCGCACCCTGGAAGAACCCGACCAGCGCGGGGAGCAGGGTGCCGCCCACCGCCATCTCGTACAAGGCCGCGAGGTCCGCGTCGGCACCGAGGTAGACGGTGTCACCGCCCATGACCCGCAGCACCGCCTCGTACTCGTCGAAGACGCTCCGGTCACCGCCGTAGTAGAGCAGGGTGTCGGCCGCGCCCACGGCGGACGGCACGTTCTTGATCGCCCCGTCCAGGTAGCGGGCTCCGCGCCCGGTCGCCCACTCCGCCGTCCGGCGCGCGCCCGACGGCGAACCGCTGTTCAGCGGGACCAGGGCACGTCCGGCCAGCTCAGCGGCGGCGGGCTCCAGGGCTTCGACGGTGTTCTCGTACGTGGTCAGGCAGGTGATCACCAGCGGACTCGCCGCCACCGCCTCCACCACCGAAGCCGCCTGCACGGCGCCCTTGGCCACCAGCGGCTCGGCCTTCGACGCCGTCCGGTTCCAGACGGTCGTCGGATGCCCGGCATCGAGGAATGCTCCGGCCAGCGCACTGCCCATCGAGCCGAGGCCGAGGACGGTCACGGGCGTGCGGGATTGCTCAACCATGCGCTTCTGCTCCTGAATCAAGGATGGAATGGGCCTTCGCAGCCGGTTCGCGACTTCGGCGCGGCGCCTGCACCAATCCTGCGCAGGAACGAAATTCGGCACAAGTACCGACATTCTTGTTCGGTACCGACATTTCTGTCCGTGCCGGTGGGGACGCCTAGCATGGGATTCAGGAGGGCACCGGCGGCTGGGAGCACTGTTGACGAAGCGGAAGTACACCTGCGGGTTCGACGCGGCGATCGCCGTGATGGGCGGGAAGTGGCGAGGCCTGATCCTCTTCTTCCTCGGTGATGGGCCGCTGCGCTTCGGCGAGCTGCGCCGGGCGGTGGCGGGCATCAGCGAGCGGATGCTGATCCTGCAGCTGCGCGAGCTGGAGGCCAGCGGCCTCGTCCACCGCGAGGTCTACCAGCAGGTCCCGCCGAAGGTGGAGTACTCGCTGACCGAATTCGGCCGTTCCCTGCGCACCGCTCTGATGCCGCTCGGCGAATGGGGCGAGGAGCACATCGAGCGGTTGGAGAAACTGCCGTGAGCGCTTTGGGGTGCCATGGCGCCCCAAAGCGCTCACGACCACCTCACCCCAGGAACTCCTGGATCGCCGCCAGCCAGTCATCGGGGTTCTGCACACCGATGAGGTGCCCGGACTCGACCTCGACGAGCTTCGCGCCGGGGATCGCGCTCGCCAGTCCGCGCGAGTGGTGCGGCGGCACCAGCGTGTCCTGAGCGGTCGCGACGACCAGCGTCGGCACGGTGATCCCGGCCAGATCGGCGCGGACGTCGATGGTGCGCAGCAGATCGATGTGGTCGCGGGTGCCGACCGGCACCCCCTCCGCCGTCCCGCGCAGCACCGCGTCCAGGTCATCGATCGAGTTCAGCGCCTCCGGCCCGAAGCAGTTCAGCACCAGGAACGCCGCGAGCGCCTCCGGGGTGTCGAGGAGGTGCTGCCAGACGTCGAGGTTGAGGCGGAGGTGCTTGTCGATGTGGGCGAGCCCGGCCGTGAGCACCAGCGCGGTGACGCGCTCCGGATACCGCGCCGCCGCGCGGACTGCCACCGCCGCTCCGGTCGAATAGCCGAGCACCGCAAAGGTTTCCACGCCCGAATCGACCGCGGTCGCGACGATGTCGTCGACCAACCGGTCCAGCTCCAACGGCTGCTCGGCCTTCGGCGTCGCACCCGACCCCGGGTAGTCCGGCGCGATCACCGTGCGCTTCTCCGCGAGTTCGGCGATGAACGGGAAGTTGGCCGCGGCCGACCCGCCCGCACCGTGCGCCAGCAACAACCCCGGCCCGGACCCGCGCACCTCAAACGACAGCGACATCAGTTCTTCCTTCCACTCCAGCACTTCTCCGCGCGGCGGTCACCGCCCAAGCCGCGACCGCGGCGAAGATCCCGATTCCGATCAACCAGTGCGGTGCCGCCCCGCCGTCGAGCACCCGGCCCCCGATCCACGCGCCTCCCGCGTTGCCGAGGTTGAACGCCGAGGTGTTCACCGCGACCGTCAAGGTCGGTGCCGCGGCAGCGGCAGCGAAAGCCCGGCTCTGCAGCGCCGGGATGAGCGCGCAGCTCACCGCGCCGAGCACGAGGACGCCCACCGCCGCCGCACCGGCGTACTGCACGACCAGCGCGAAAACGCCCAGTACGACGGCCATTCCGGCGAGCAGCCCGCGGACCGAACCCCACGGCCACCGGTCGGCCAACCGGCCGCCGATCGCATTGCCGACCAGGCCGCCGATGCCGAACGCCATCAGCAACCACGCCACGGCCCCGGTGGCGAACCCGGACACCTCGGTGAGGATGGTGGCGATGTAGGTGTAGGGCGTGAACAGCGCGATCTGCGCGAGCACGGTGACCGCGACGACCACGAGCACCTCGCGGTCTGCCAGCGCCCCGATCTCCGCGCGCACCGACTGCGGGCCCACTGCGCTCGACCGCGGAACCGCGACGACGATGAGCCCGGCGGCGACCGCGCTCGCCCCCGCAACCGCCCAGAACGTGGCCCGCCAGCCCAGCTCGTGGCCGATGAAGGTGCCCAGCGGGGCACCGAGCACGGTCGCCAGGTTCAGCCCGGCGCTGACCACCGCGATCGCCCAGCCGCGCCGCTCCGCGCCCACGACCGACACGGCCTGCACCAGACCGACCGCGAAGAAGGTCGAGTGCACCAACGCCGCGAGGACGCGAGCGATCAGCACCAGCCCGAATGAACCCGCGAGCGCGGCCAGCACGTTGCCCGCGGCGAAGACCGCGATCATGCCGATGAGCAGCGCTTTCCGCGGAATTCGCGTGGTCAGCGCGGTGACCACCGGGCCGGCGAAGGCGACCGTGAGCGCGTAACCGGTGACGAGCAGGCCCGTCGTCCCGACCGAGACCCGGAGATCGCCCGCGATGTCGGGCAGCACCCCGAGCACCGCGTACTCAGCGGACCCGATGGCGAACACGCAGGCCAGCAGCGCCGCCAGGGTCCCACCACTGCTTCTCATGCGGCTGACGCTAAAGTCTGACACCGATGGCAGAGTCAACTTCGCGTGAGCCGGATCTCATGAAGATCGGCGAGCTGTCCCGCCGGACCGGGGTCAGCCAGCGCCTCCTGCGCTACTACGAGCAGCAGGGCCTGCTCACCTCGCAGCGAGCGCCGAGCGGCTACCGCTACTACCCGGCGGAGGCGATCACGGTCGTCGCCCAGATCCGCAACCTGCTGGCGGCGGGCCTGAACACGGAAACGATCCGCACGGTCCTGCCCTGCGCGCGCGGCGAGCTCCCGGTCCTCGAACCGTGCCCGAACCTCCTGGCCACCCTCCGCACCGAGCTGTCGGCGATCGACGACCGCCTGAGCTGCCTCCAGCAGACCCGAAAAGCCCTCGCCACCTACCTCGCGGCCACCGAAGCCTGATCAGGCATCAGCTCGCTGCTGTCGAGCCTGGCCGAGTGCGCCATCGATGGAGCCGGAGACGGACGCTCCTCACCGGGCATGCATCGCGTGGGCGGTCTGGAACAGCTGCACGGTTTCCGCCTCGGTAAACCCGTCGATCCCGGGCAGCAGCAGGTAGGGCACGTCGGTGCGCAGATAGGGCCTCGGGCCGATGAGCAACGTCCTCGGCGAATGGCTCGCATTGACTCTTGCATGACCCTGCGCGCTCAACGGCATGACAGCGCACATGCCGCTCAGATCGTTCTTCGTGAAGATCCGCCGATACTCGGGCGCTTCCAGGTCGCTCCAGGGAACCGGCCCGATTCCCCGCAGGCAGACACCGCGCGGGTCGAGCACCACCGGCTGCGTCTCGGCGTGCAGCCGGAAACGGTGCGCGCTGCCGAGCACGGCGAGCGCACCGGCGGCGACGAACCCCACGAACGCGAAGAGCCCCCCGACAGGAATCAGCAGGGCCCAGACGGCGACATCGCGCAGCAGAAGTCCGAGAACCGCGGAGAGGACGCCGAGCCCGCCGATGACCAGGAAGACGATGAGCGAGATCCTGCGCCGCTTCTGCCAGCGCAGAAACGGATCGGATGCCCGGCCGGTCAGAGAGATGCTCCCGTGTTCGCGCATGTGCTGCAGCGCGCGTGATGGAACTTGCCGGGTGGCGGCCAAGGGATCGGTCATCGCGCACCTGCGGTGAGGAGAGAGCCGAACATCGCCGGGTGTCGCGGCTCGCCGAGATCCCTGTCCATGCAGGTCAGCTTATCCCAGGCAGCGGGGCATGACGGGCGATTCACCTCGTTCCAGCGCGAAACGACCACACATGTCGAGCACTCGGATTCCTTCAACTTCCTGCGAGAAAACCGTTGGCCCTCGCGGGTCCGCGGGTGGCACAGTCCGGAAGATGTTGCCGCAGCGTCAGGTTCGGGCTCGGTTCGATCGCCGGACGATCGTCGTGTACCAGGCCTATTCCTCCGGCATCGCTGATCCCGCTCTGCGGGCCAACCGCTTCGTGCCGCCGTTCTCGTTCCACCGGATGACCTGGATCAAGCCGTCGTTCCGGTGGCTCATGCACCGCAGCAACTGCGCGCAGAAGCGCGGCCAGGAACGCATCCTCGCCGTGCGGATCACGCGGGAGGGCTGGGAAGAAGCGCTCTCCCAAGCGGTTCTGACCACGTCCGACCCGCGAGCTGTCGCCCGAGCCGCGGTCCACGTCCAGTGGGATCCGGAGCGGTCGCTGCGCGGCGCCGCGCTCAACCACTACAGCATCCAGGTGGGCATCGGCCGCGATTTGATCACCAGGTTCGCCGAGGAGTGGATCGTCGACCTGACCGACCTCACGTCGCGAACGCGGAAGATCGCGAAGCTGGCCCAGTCCGGCCAGTCCGCCAAGGCCCAACGACTCATGCCTCCGGAACGCGTCTACCCGGTTCCCGCCCCGATCGCGACACGCCTCGACATCGACGGCTGAGCAGTAGCGGCGGGTCACGCCCGCCGCAGTTCGTCGACCTGCTTCATCAAGTCGGCGAACTCTCCGCGGGTCACGCCCGTCAGGGTGTGGAGGTCCTGGCTGAACGCGGGATCGAGGTGGTTCTTCGTGGTGACGAGCCCCTGCCGGAGGATGAACATCTCGTCGGAAGAGACGATGAAGTCACCGTTGTCGTCCTTGTGCATCAGCCATCCCCGTCCTCAGCGGGGATCGGCAGCCATGTGAGCAGGTTGCGTGTCACGCGGTGAGCCCAGGTCTTCGCCCAGACGATTCCTCGCGCAGTGGCGGGTCACCAGCTCGTCGAGCGGTTCAGGACGCGCGCAGAACTCCTGCAGGGATTCGATCCGTGCGAAAACCGAGCTCGTGAGGATCGAGTCAGTCGAGCGCGTGCTATCCCGGTAAGGTCGCGGCCATGTCGAAGGCCCCGCTACCTGCTGCGGGCGTACGAGAACTGGAAAACGGCCGCAACGTCACCATTCACGCGTCGAACGGGTTCGTCGTCCGCAGGCTGTGTCTGTGCATCGCTGTGGGCTTGCTGCTGCTCGGCGTCCTCGTGCTCATCGTCATCAGCACGTTGCAGCAGGGCGGGAGCTGGGTGCTTCTGGCGCTCAATCTGCGGGTCTGGGCACTCGTAGCCGGAATCACCGGCTGCCTCGTCCTCGGCCCGTGGGTACTTCTCCGGCGCCCGCGCCGAGCCGTGGGTCTCGTTCTCTCCCGGGACGGCATCGCCGAGACGAGTCGCGGTGTCCTCCTGCCGAACACTCTTCTGGCGTGGAACGAGATCGAGCAGATCGAGTTCGAACGACCCCGCGCGTTGCATCCGCGGATCCTCTCCTTCCGGCTCACCGAAGCGGCAGCGCACGAGCGAGGACTCCATCGCCCCCACCAGCGGCTGGTGCAGGTCGAGACCGGCTTCGAGCTCAGCCATCGACGCCTCCATCCGATCCTCGTCGCAGCTCATGCCCGCTTCGCCCAGCGCGTGCACCAGCGGTGATTCCCGTTGGTGAACTCCCGCTGCCACTGAACCTCGACGACAGCGGTGCGATCTGCCGGTAGGTGTTCTCCGCTTCCCAGCTCGGTCGCACGGATCCTGGTGATGCGGCCGGAGAGCGGGCGCCGAAGCGATCACCGAGCGTCGAGCGTGACCGAGGACCCGATCGGGAGGGCTTCGACCTCCGCTGCCTGACCAGCGGTGATCATGCCGCGTTCCCGCAGCCGCCCCAACGCCCGCGTGCGCTCGGAAGCGAGCCCCTTGGCCTTGCGCGGCGGCAGCGCGGCGATCAGGGCATCCGCGCGGGCGAGGTCTGCTGGGCCCGTGACCCGGAAGTCCTGGGCATCCCCGGCGCGTCGCCCCACCGAGGCCAGGGTGAACGCTCCGAGCACGACGACCGCCGCTGCGGTCGCGGCCCAGACCGGGAGGGAGACCGGGGCGAACCCGAGCACATCGACGTCGACGGACGCCATGAGCGGCAGCGCGACGATCCCGGCAACCAGTGTGAACACGACCGCGAACACCTCGGCCCCGGCGCGGAGCCGACCACGCCGGAGCCACAGCGCCGCCAGGACCGCCAATGCGACCAGGGCGCCCAGGAAGAAGAACGACGAGGTGGAGGCGGCGCCGTCGCCGAAGTCCACCGGCTCCAGCCACGGCTCGCCCTGGGTCTGGCGGAACCAGCCAGGAGCGAGCACCAGCGAGCCGAGGCCCGCAGGCAGGGCCGCCACCAGCGCCATCGTGTCGGCCGATGGCCCGGTCCGCCATCGGCGTCCCAGGGCCGCCAGGATCTCCGGATGGGAGCCGAGCACGTGGAGGTCGAGCTCCGAGAGCCGGAACTCCTCGTCCGACACCTGCGAGGCCCACGAGTGGGCCCCCGGTCGCTGCACTGCCATGTCGCTCCCCGATCAAGCTCCTGCGATCGGGTCAGCATCGCACGAACGCGATCACACGGTGGAGCGGAACTCCACGACGTCCCAGGGCTCTGAAGTCGTCAACCGGTGCCTCGACCTCGTTCGGGCGTGGCGGGGCGAACCGTGGTCCAACAGGTCCTGGTTCGGGCCCGAACGTCCTGCATAACGTCGAAGCGCAGGGTCCGGCTGAATCAGAACGGGCGCCACAAGACGCAGAGAACGAGACCGGGATTGGAATTCCACTCATGACGAACCCGACGTACGACTTCAACGGCCAGGTCGCCCTCGTGACCGGGGCGGCCTCCGGCATGGGCCTGGCCGCGGCCCGCGGCTTCGCCGAGAACGGAGCCGCCGTCGCGCTGCCCAAGACCGCCAACCCCGAGCATATGCGCTCGAACGCCGAGGCCGACTTCGAATCTCCGATGTGGACATGGCCGCACTGCGCGACCTGCGCGCCAGGGACTACGGCGAGCACAGCGTCTTCCCCGTCTTCAGCGGCAAGTGACGCTAGAGGAGCATCGCGCCACGCCCGCACGACCCCGCTCCGCCAGGACCAGCTTCCCGCGTCCAGGTGGCTTACCAGCAGGGCAGGAGGTCACCACCGTCGCTCTGTCGGCTCAAGTTCACCCCGCTCAAACCCACCTATCGTTGGCCGGAATGCAAGCCATGATCGGGCGGGACAGACGGGCCTACTCGGTCAGCACCCTCAATTGCCTGCGCAATCTCCATTTCGCGCTCAACACCTGACGGCGACAAGGACTCCAACACCCCGCGGCCAACTTCACGACCGAGGACCACCGGGTCCTCGGCCAACACGGGAGAATCCCCTATACCCGCATGCCTGAAAACGAGGATGTCTTCGTAGACCAGTGCGCCATAGCGGCTGCGGAACTTGCGTTCGTGCTTGCCGATCAGCTCCAATCCACCGATGCCGAGCGCCATTTCATAGACGATCCGAGGGTTAGGAACCGCGGAGCCACGAACGCTCGACTCTCGACCGATTACCCATACTGAAATGCCACCTGGTCTGACGACCCGCACGCTCTCCCGCAGTGTCAAACCGATATCCTGCGCGTACTGCACGACGGTCAGGAAGCGATTTTGGCGATGCTTTCTGTTTGAGCCGAATTCGGCACGCGCCGCCGGCAGAACTTCATACCCAAGAAGCTCTACAGCTTTGCGATAGTTCTGGTGGTAGTTGAATACGTTGACGTACGGCGGGGAAGTCAAGACCATACCAGCGCCACCGTCAGGCAAGGAGATATGGCGCGAATCGCCGAGCTCCACCGATATTTCCGAGCAGGAGCTGGGCAGCCGGAGCACCAAATTCTCAACAAGCCCAAGGGCTCGCCCCAAGCTCTTCTCTGAAACGCGGTCACCATTGTTCAGCGCGAGAAGGAATATCGCCCTGGCGATCAGGACACCCAGTGGGTCATCAACACGCCGCACCATCTCAAGCAGGGCCGCCGTTTGGTGAGCCGCGGCCCCACTGGCACGCAGCCTCGACTCAACTGACCCGAAAGCGCGGAGGCGCACATCTTTCTCATGATTACTGAGCAGGTACAAGTTGGCGAGGATCTGAGCGGCGGGATTCACCTCGACGCCATGACTGGGAAGACCTTCCTGCGCCGCCTCCAGCAACGTTGTTCCGCTTCCACAGAAAGGGTCGAGCACCAGCCCGCCCTCGGAATATGTCTTAAGCAGAACTTCTACGAGCTCAGGACTGAACTGCCCTCGCCAGGGTAGCGCGTTGACGCGCCGCCCACCTTCAATATCGAGCAGCCTCTGAGGGATTGCGTCACGAGTAAAAGGGACGTCGGAGTAGGGAACTGCCTCCGCAAGAAGCATCAGAAGTACCCTCGCTCCACCGCGTCCGAGAGGTCAGACGTATGGTTTTGCAAGATCGCCCGGACGTTGCTGACGAAGCGTTCAACGACCTCTGTCCGCACAGGAAACTTCCGCAGTCGTGCCACATACTCATCGCGGTTCTTCCGCCGATACTCCGCATCGCTGTAATTCCTGCGATCCTGCGATCCCGTTCGCCGGCCACGCAGGACCAAGACTTCCGAGATATCAGTGCCCGCAGAACTGATCGGCGTCATGTCAAGGTACTCGCAGATCAAGAAATAGTGCGATCCGGGAGTCGCGATGGTCAAGTCGTGACTGGTCGCAGAAGCCTCTTGGAACATTGTCTTGTCCAGATTCGTCTTCAACTCCGCCGCAATGTACGCCACGTAGGTCGAGACTTCGTCCGTAACGACACCATCAAACGATGAACTAAAGGACGCCTTCAAATAGACAGGCCTTCCGATAGTGAAATCTTGATCTTTGTTCCGAATTATTAATCCTGGCCGACCGTTAACATCCGTGAGCGACGATTGGAAACGGGCGGCAGCAAATGCCTTAGCTGGGCCGACGACCAAATCGTTGCCCCCGAGCTCGGGCATGATCGCTGGGTCTACGAGCCACGGAAACCACTCCTCGAGGACAGAGTTGTCCAGCTTCAACTGCCCCTTCTGGCGGTACAGGAACGACTCGCTACTGTCCCAGATCAGGTCAACTTCGACCTTTTCCTTGTAAGCGTTGAGGAGCGCAACGAGATCCCGCACCTTCTCGTCTCCAGCAGATGCCAGGCCTGCCATCTCTCGAAGCCACTGGTCATACTGTTCGAGCAGTGCCAATACCTTCGGACGATCTACGCTTGGAAGCTTCGGGTTGCGAACCAGCTCGCGCAGCTTGTCACCGTGTGGTGTCGGGCGGTGGTAAGGCGCAATGGCGACCTCTTGAACGTCGACAGTCTCGCCAAAGACCTCTTGGGGCTCACTGGGCACGTCAGCCATCACTTCCTGCCACTCCCTGGCGTTCCTCCGTGACGGGACTCCACGACGTCTCCGGCACCTGCGACGCCCACGAAGGGGCACCCGGTCGCTCCGCTGCCATGCTCCTCCCCGATCACGCTCCTGCGGTCGGGTCAGCATCGCACGAGCACGATCACACGTTGAAGCGGAACTCCACGACGTCTCCGTCGGCCATCACGTAGTCCTTGCCCTCCATGCGGACCTTGCCCGCCGACTTGGCCTCCGCCATCGAGCCCGCGGCGATCAGGTCGTCGAAGGAGACGATCTCGGCCTTGATGAAGCCGCGCTCGAAGTCGGTGTGGATCACGCCGGCCGCCTGGGGCGCCGTCCAGCCCTGGCGGATCGTCCAGGCGCGCGCTTCCTTCGGGCCCGCCGTCAGGTAGCTCTGCAGGCCCAGGGTGTGGAAGCCCGCGCGGGCCAGCGCGTACAGGCCCGGCTCCGGCTGGCCGATCGACTCCAGCAGCTCGCGCTGGGACTCCTCGTCGAGCTCCATGAGCTCCGCCTCGACCTTGGCGTCCAGGAACACCGCGTCCGCCGGGGCGACCAGCTCGCGCAGCTCCTTGCGCTTCGCCTCGTCGGTCAGCACGCCCTCGTCGGCGTTGAACACGTAGAGGAACGGCTTGGTGGTCAGCAGGTTCAGCTCGCGCAGTTCCGGGTTGTCCTTGGTCAAGCCCGCCGCGAACAGCGTCTTGCCCGAGTCGAGGATCTCCTTGGCCTGCTGCGCCGCTTCCAGGGCCGGGCGCTTGTCCTTGTGGGTCCGGGCTTCCTTCTCCAGCCGCGGCAGCGCCTTCTCCAGCGTCTGCATGTCGGCCAGGATCAGCTCGGTGTTGATCGTCTCGATGTCGCTGGAGGGGTCCACCCGGCCGTCGACGTGCACCACGTCGGGGTCGTCGAAGACCCGGATGACCTGGCAGATCGCGTCCGCCTCGCGAATGTTGGCGAGGAACTTGTTGCCCAGGCCCTGCCCCTCGGAAGCGCCCTTGACCAGGCCCGCGATGTCGACGAACGAGACCGTGGCGGGCACCGTCTTCGCCGAGCCGAAGATCTCCGCCAGCTTGTCCAGCCGCTCGTCCGGCAGCGGCACGACCCCGACGTTCGGCTCGATGGTGGCGAACGGGTAGTTCGCGGCGAGAGCGTCGTTGCTGGTCAGCGCGTTGAACAGGGTGGACTTGCCGACGTTGGGCAGCCCGACGATTCCGAGGGTGAGGCTCACGCCCTGGAGTCTAGGTGCTCGCCCGGACCGCTATCGGCCCCGGTGGGCGGTCGTGCGTCGGCGAACGGTGCGCTCCAAGATCCCGAGGGTGGCCTTGAGCGCGGACTCGGGCACGACCGGGAAGACGTTGCTCCGCCTCCACTCCTCGTCGATCTCCGACCAGTCGTAGTAGGAGGTGACGAGGGTGCCGCCCGCGGCAGGTTCCAGCCGGTAGCCGTAGATGTGGCGGACGTTCACGCCGGTGCGGGTTTCGACGGTCCAGGCGATCTCCGCGTCCGGGACGAACTCGGTGATGACGACCTCGACGTCGTACTTGCCGAGCGGGCGGTCGCCGAGGGCTTCCCGGTCCATGTGGACCGCGAAGCGGTCACCGGCCTTGGTGACCCGCTCCCCTTCGGCGTCCATGAGCATTCCCGAGGCGTCGATGTCCACGTGGCCCATCGGGTCGGTCAGGACCTCGAAGATGGCGCCGGGCGCTGCGGGGACGAGGCGGGAGACCTCGATGCGTTCGGGCTGAGCGGGGTCGTTCATCGGTGCTCCTGACTGCTCTGGCGATCAACGATGATCGATTATAGCGGAAATAATCGATTATCTACTGAGTCGCCTATGCTGTGCGCGTGACCGGGACGGCTTCTCCGCAGGGCAAGCAGATGCTCTCCGAGCAGGTCTACGCCCGCCTGCGGGAGGCGATCATGCGCGGCAGCTACGCCCCTGGTCAGGCCCTCAAGCCGCAGGACCTCGCCAAGGAGCAGGGAGTGAGCCTGGCGGTCGTGCGCGAGGCCCTCGTGCGGGTGGTCGGTGACGGTCTCGCCGACCGGCTGCCCAACCGCGGTTTCGCCGTCCCGGCCTTCTCCGACCGCCGCTGGCAGGAGATCGCGGAGGCCCGCCGGACGGTCGAGCCGGTCGTGCTCCGCATGTCCATCGAGCGCGGCGACGTCGACTGGGAAGCCCGCGTGCAGGCCGCCCACCACCGGCTGGCCCGGACTCCGGCCTTCGCGCCCGAGGAAGGCGAGTACTTCAGCGAGACGTGGGCCGAAGCCCACCGGATCTTCCACCGCACGCTGCTGGAGGGGTGCGGCAACCCGGTCCTGCTGGAGGGCTTCGACCGGATGTGGTCCGCGAGCGAGCTGGCCCGCCGCTGGTCGGCGCACCGCACCCCGGACCGGGATCACCTCGGCGAGCACCGGCAGCTGGCGGAAGCCGCGCTGGATCGCGACGCCGATGCGGCGGCCGAGATCTTGACCCGGCACCTCACCCTGACCGCGGCCGGGCTGGTCGACGCTCACGACGAGCGGTGATGCACCCGCTCACGACCGGTGGACCGGCCGTGAGCGGGCGGGCTGCGGCTCAGTCGTCCTGGTCGTCTCCCTGCTGCTGGTCGTCGTCCTGCTGGTCGTCGCCCTGGTCGCCCTGCTGGCCGCCGTCCTCCTGCTCCTGCTGCTGCTCGGGAGCGGGTGCCGGGTCGTTGCAGCCTGCCGTCACCATCAGGGCCAGCGCGGCTCCGGCCGCAGCGGTCACGATCTTGGTCCTCGAATGCGCCATGCCGCGACGATAGGGATCAACCGCGCATTTGCCCACCCGGACGGTCGCGTCCGATTCCCGCTAGTGACCGCCCCTGCCCGCTGGCACGATCGAAGGCATGTTGGTGGGAACCGAAGACGCCTTCCGGGCGGTGGCCTCGCGCGATGCGCGGTTCGACGGATGCTTCATCCACGCCGTCCGGTCGACCGGCATCTACTGCCGCCCCTCCTGCCCGGCCCGCACCCCGAAGCGCAGCAACAGCGTGTTCTTCGCCACGGCCGCCGCCGCGCAGGCCTCCGGGTTCCGGGCGTGCCGGCGGTGCCTGCCGGACGCGGTGCCGGGCTCGCCGGAGTGGAACCTGCGCGCCGACCTCGCCGGTCGCGCCATGCGGTTGATCACCGACGGCGTGGTGGACCGCTGCGGGGTCCGCGGCCTGGCCGACCAGCTCGGCTACTCGGAGCGACACCTGACCCGGGTGCTCACCGCCGAACTCGGCGCGGGCCCGCTCGGGCTCGCCCGGGCGCACCGCGCGCACTCGGCCCGGATCCTGATCGAGACGACCGCGATCTCCTTCAGCGATGTCGCCTTCGCCGCGGGCTTCTCCAGCCTGCGGCAGTTCAACGACACCATGCGCGAGGTCTTCGGCACCACGCCGACCGAGATGCGCGGCCGTGCGCAGCGCCGGAACGACGCGCCGAGCGGAGCCGGCACCGTGCAGCTGCGGTTGCCGTTCCGGGCGCCGTGCGACGCCTCCGGCGTGCTGCGCTTCCTAGGTCAGCGCGCGCTGGACGGCCTGGAAGAGGCCGGGCCGGACCACTACACGCGTTCCCTGCGCCTGGCGTACGGGACCGGGGTGGCGACGCTGCGCCCGCAGGACAAGCACGTCGCCTGCACGTTGCGGCTGACCGATCTGCGCGACCTCGGCAGCGCGGTGACCCGGCTGCGCCGCCTGCTCGACCTCGACGCCGACCCGATCGCGGTTCGCGAGGTGCTCGGTGCGGACCCGGCGCTGAGCGACTCCATCGCCCGTTCGCCGGGAGTGCGGGTGCCGGGCAGCGTCGACGGCCTGGAGATCCTGATCCGCGCGGTGATCGGCCAGCAGATCTCCGTCGCGGCGGCGCGCAAGACCACGGAACGCCTGGCCACCGAGCTGGGCGAGCCGCTGCCGCACCCGCACGGTTCGGTGACCACGCTGTTCCCCACCGCCGAGGTGCTCGCCGAGCGGGTGATGGAGGCCCTGCCCGGGCCGCGGCGGCGGGCGGAGACCGTTCGCGATGTCGCCACCGCCGTCGCCGAGGGCCGGTTGGCCCTGCACCCGGGCCGCGACCAGGCGGAACTGCGGCACGAGCTGGAGCAGATCCGCGGGATCGGCCCGTGGACGTCGAGCTACGTCACCATGCGCGTGCTCGGCAGCCCGGACGTGCTGCTCATCGGGGATCTCGTGCTGCGACGCGGCGCCGGGGCCCTCGGCCTGTCCGAAGACCCGCAGGTGATCCAGGAGCACGCCCGGCGGTGGAGCCCGTGGAGCTCCTACGCCGGGATGCTGCTGTGGCAGGCCGCGGTCGCGCCGCCGCAGCTTCAAGCCTCGTGAATCGCCCCGCCAGAACAACTTGGAGTCGTCATGCTCAAAACGTCCACTGTGGATACTGCGGCCGGGCCGTTCACGGCCGTGGTCGACACCGATGGTGCCGTGCTCGCGTCCGGTTGGACCGCGCAGCCGACGGACCTGCTTCCGCTGATCTCCCCGGACCTGTTCACCAGCACGCCCGCCGCGGTGCGGGATCTCGGCCCGGTGACGCGGGCGATCCGCGCCTACCACGACGGTGACGTGCACGCCGTGGAGGAGATCGAGGTGCGGCAGAGCTCCGGCCCTTTCCGGGAGCACGCGTGGGAGGTCCTGCGCAAGGTCCCGGCCGGGGAGCCGGTGAGCTACGCCGAGTACGCGGCGCTGGCCGGTCGTCCGCAGGCGGTCCGCGCCGCTGCCTCCGCCTGCGCCCGAAACGCCGCAGCGCTCTTCGTGCCGTGCCACCGAGTCCTCCGCAGCGACGGCTCGCTCGGCGGTTTCCGCTGGGGCGCCCCGGTGAAGCGCTGGCTCCTCGACCACGAAGCCGCCCGCGCGGCGTGAACCGCTCGTGAGCGCTTTGGGGCGTCATAGCGCCCTGAAGCGCTCACGAGCTCAGGTCTGGAGTTCGAGGGTGGAGCCGTCGCGGGACTTGCGGACGCGGAGGCGGACGCCGATGCGCTGGCGCATCTCCTCGACGTGCGAGACGAGGCCGACCACGCGGCCACCGGCGCGCAGCTCGTCGAGGGTGTCCATCACCAGGTCGAGGGTGTCGGCGTCCAGCGTGCCGAAGCCCTCGTCGATGAACAGCGTGTCCAGCAGCGCACCGCCGGTCTCCGCGGCCACCACGTCGGCCAGCCCGAGCGCCAGCGAGAGCGAGGCGAGGAACGACTCGCCACCCGACAACGTCTTGGCCGGGCGGACCTTGCCGGAGTAGTCGTCGAGCACGTCGAGCCCGAGCCCGCCACGGGTGCCGCGCGCCCCAGCGGCATCGGAGTGCACGAACGAGTACCGCCCGCCGCTCATCTTCTGCAACCGCCGCGTCGCCGCGACGGCGACCTCCTCCAACCGCGCGGCCAGCACGTACGCGCGCAACGACATCTTCCGCGCGTTCTGCCCGCGCCCGTTGACCACGTCCGCCAACGCCTCCAGCTCGGCGTGCTCCGCCAACGCCGGCCCCAGCTCCGCCCACGCTCCGCGCAAGCGCTCCGCGAGCTCCGCGAGGTCGCGCTGCCGCTGCTCGGCGCGATGCGCCAGCGCTGCCGCGCGCTCCGCCGCTTCGCGGGCGACGGTGGCCGCCTCGGTGGCCTCTCCGAGGCCGACCTCGGCGGCTGCGTCGACTCCGGCGAGCTCCGCGCTGGCCAGCGCTGCGCGTGCGCCTGCGGCGCGCTCTTCCACCTCGGCCAGGGCCTCGGTGAGCTGGGTGATCCGCTCCTCGCTGCGCTCGGCGGCCAGTGCGGCAGCGGGGTCGTCGAATCCTGCTTCGGTCGCGGCTTCACGCAGCGCTGCCCGGTGTTCGGCGAGGCGGCGTTCGGCGTCGTCGCGGGTCGTGCGGGCGGCCACCAGCTGTTCGAGCCGTGCTGCGACGTCGAGCAGGTGGGTGCGCCGGTCGGCGATGCTCGGGAAGTCGCCGCGCGCTTCGCGCAACCGCGACTCCCGCTCTTCCACTGTGGACAGCAGCGCGGTGTGCTCGCTCCGCGCGGCCGCCAGAGCGGTGCGGAGTTGCGACAGCTGCTCGGTCAGGCGTTCTGTCGATGCTTCGAGTTCCGCCAAGCCCGCTGTGCGCTGCGGCAGTTGTTCCGCCGCGCTGCGCAACGAGGCTCGCTCGGCTCGCAGTTGTTCCAGTTCGGCAGCCAGCTCGGACTCGGTGCGCTCGCCGAGTCGCTCCACCAGGCCGTCGACCTTCTGCTGCGCTCGCTGCGCTTCCACCGCGGCCTTCTCGCGGCGGGCGTGCGCCTGCTGCTCCTCGTGCTGGGCCTTGTCCTCGTCCTCAGCGCGCACCGGGTCGTCGATCGGCCTGCCCGGCTCGGGGTGCTCGGCCGAGCCGCACACCGGGCACGGTTCGCCGGGGGCGAGCCGGGTCGCGAGTTCGGCGGCCATGCCGGCGAGCCGCCGCGCCCGGAGGTCTTGGAGCAGGTCACGAGCCTGCTGGTGGGCGTCCACCGCTCGCTGAGCGCTGGCCGTCGCCGTGGTGAGCTCCTGCTTCGCGGCGGGGAGCTCACGTGCCGCGCTCAGCAGTGCGGCGACCTCGGTGCCCTTGGACTGCACGGCCTCCAGGCGGAGTTCCGCGTGCTTGGCCTCTTCCACCTGCTCGCGGGCGGTGGCGATGCGCGTCGGGAGCGCCGCCTGCTGTTCGAGCAGCTTCGCTTCCCGCTGTTCGTCGCGGGCGATCTGCTCGGCCAGTTCGGTCGCGCGGCGGCGGTCGGTTTCCTGTTGCCGCGCTTCGGGAACCAGGTGCGCGAGGGCACCCGCTTCCTCCCGCTTCGCCCCGGCGAGCGAACGCAGCTCGGCCATCGGTGCGTCCGCATCGAGCTCGCATCGCGCCGCTGCGGCAACGACCTCCGCAGCTGCCTTCTCCCCCTCCTGCTCGGCACGTCGGAGCGCGCGGTGAGCCGCCAGAACAGGGACAGCGCGGTGAGCTGCGTCCCGTTCCGCGCGCCATGCGTCGTGCTCGGCGGACTTCTCCCCGATCTCGGCGAGGGTCGCATTGGCCTGGCGGACTCGCCGCACCTTGTCGGCGAGCTCGCGGCGTTCGGCCAGCGCCGACTCCGCCGCCTCGCGCTCGCGGCGCAGGCGGGACTGCTCGGCCTGCGCGCCCTCCAGCTCGCGGACCGCGTTCTTCTCGATGTCCTCCAACCAGTTCTGGTCGTCCACATCGGACTCGTGCGCCGCTCCGGAGACCTGCGAGACGCGCGCGATCAGCTCGCGCACCTGCTGGGACTGCGCTTCCACCGCCCGTCCGCGCTCGCGGCGCCGTTCCACGAACCAGCGCTCGACGTCGCCGAAGCGCTGCGTGCCGAACAGCCTCTCCAGCAGCTTCTCCCGCTCGCTGGTGTCCGAGCGCAGGAACTTGGCGAACTCGCCCTGCGGCAGCATCACCACCTGGAAGAACTGCTCGACCGTCATGCCCAGCAGCCGCTGAACCGTGCGCGCCACCTCGTCGATGCGGGTCAGGCCTTCCGGCGGGTACTCCGTCGGCGCACCATCGATCCAGCTCAGCGAGGCCTTCGCCTGCTCCGTGGTGTAGCCGTCGCCGCGCTTCTTCGGCCGCTCGTACTCGGGACTGCGCTCCAGCCGCAGGCGCTGGCCCTGCACCGTGAGCTCCAGGACCACCTTGGTCGGCACGCCGTCATCGGCGGTGTCGCAGCGCAGCCGCTTGACCTGGCCGCGCGCACCCGGAACCGAACCGTAGAGCGCGAAAGCGACGGCGTCCAGCAGCGTCGTCTTGCCCGCACCGGTGTCGCCGTGCAGCAGGAAGAGGCCGTCGGCGCCCAGCTGGTCGAAGTCGACCACCTGGTGCTCCCGGTAAGGGCCGAAGGCGGTGACTTCCAGGCGGTGCAGTCTCATTGAGCTTTCCAAACTCGATTGCGTTGCGGTGCGGGTAGCGGAACCTCAGCGCCCGCCTGACTCCGGAATCCCGCTCTCATGCATGACCGGATGAACCACTCATTTCGCTCCCTCCGCGGCAGCGACCGCGCGCAGCGCCTCGCCGAGCAGCGCGCGTTCGGACCCGGTGGGCTCCGAGCCCCGGCAATCCGCCACGAACTGGTCGGCGAGCGCGTGGTCGTCGCGACCGCGCACGATCTCGGCGTAGCGCAGCGGGGCGGTCGCCCGGCCGGTCGCCGGCTTCCACTCCAGGTGGACCGCGTGCGGGAAGCGCTGCTGGAGCTGGCGCATCGGCTCCAGCGGGCGGACCTCGTCGGTGAGCGTCACCGACAGGTAGCAGTCCTCCAGCTCGGCGTGCTCGGGCGCCTCGAGCAGCTCGGCCAGCTCGCCCTTCGCGGTGGCCAGGCGCCGCGGGACCGGTAGTTCGCGGCGCTGCACCGCGGCCAGGCCGTCGGCGTCCAGATCCACCAGCCACACCGATTTCCGCTGCGCCGCCTCGGAGAACGAGTACGCCAGCGGGCTGCCGGAGTACCGCAGGTGCTCGGCGAGCCGCTGCGGGCCGTGCAGGTGCCCCAGGGCGACGTAGTCCACGCCGTCGAAGACCGAGCCCGGCACCTGCTCGACGCCGCCGACCGCGATGGTGCGCTCCGACTCCGAACTGTCGCCCCCGGTGACGAAGGCGTGCGCGAGCACCACCGAGCGCGTTCCGGCCGGGCGCCCGGCCAAATCGGCGCGGATCCGGTTCATCGCTTCGGTGAGCACCGCGGTGTGGCCGCGCGAGCCGATCTCGGCGCTGGCGCCCGGAACGTCCGAGCACGCCTGCAGCGCGCGGCGCGCCGGATCCGGCTCCAGGTACGGGATGCCGTAGACCGCGACCGGCCCGTGCTCGTCGGCGAGCTCCACCGGCACGTGCAGCCCGGCCACCTGGGTGCGCAGGTGCAGGCCGCCCGCCGCGGCGAACTCGGCGAACGCGCCCACCCGCGCGGCCGAGTCGTGGTTGCCGGAGGTCACCACCAGCTGGGCGCCCGCCTCGCGGATCCGCGCGAGCACGCGCACGCAGGTCTGCACCGCCTCGCCCGAGGGCACGGCGCGGTCGTAGAGGTCACCGGCGACCACGACGACGTCGACCTGCTCCTCGACGACCAGGTCGGCCAGCCCGCCCAGGACGGCCTCCTGATCTCCGAGCAGGTCGCGCCCGTGGAACGTCCGGCCCACGTGCCAGTCGGAGGTGTGCAGTACCCGCATGGCCTCAAGTTATCGGCGTCCGACCGCAACCCCGTCGACCCCCCACATCGCTTCGGCGTGTCGGGCACCTGCATCCCATCGAGTGATGGCCCGGCCACCGGCAGTGGCACACCGAGCGGCGCTCGAAGCCACCGCGATGTCACACCACCTGGGAGAACGCCGCTTCGTCCGGGTAGCGGCGCGCCTGCGCCGGGTGACGGAGGGCTCGTGCGGCGGTGCGTGATCTTGTCGGGCGGGTCGGCCATCATCTCCACAACGGCAACTACCGGACGGAGCTCATGTGGGTACCGGCGTCCTGATCACCATCGTCGTCGTGCTGACGCTGCTGTTCGCCGGTGCGATGGTGCTGATCTGGCGGCTCTACACCGACAGCGCGCGTCGCGCCGACGACGCGCTGCGCATGGTCGAGGCCGAACGCGCCCGCAGCGCCGAGCAGCAGGCGGCGCTGCGCCGGTACGAGGTGGCTTTCGCCTCCATCACCGGCCGCGGTGAGCTGGGTGAGCAGGTGCTGGTCGAGACCGCGCGGTCGCTGGGGCTGCGCGAGGGCACGCACTTCACGCTGCAGACCGACCTGGCGGGCGGCGGCGCGGCCCGGCCGGACATGGTGCTCGCGGTCGGCGGCGGCAGGCAGGTCCCGGTCGACGCGAAGGCGAGCCTGGCGGTCTGGGCCGAGGCGATGGAGACCGACGACGCCGAGGAGCGCCGCGACGCGCTGCGCGTGCACGTGCGCAACATCCGCTCCCGCGCCACCGAGCTGGCGGGCAAGGGCTACCAGAAGTGGGCCGACGCGATCTACGGCTCGATCATGTTCGTGCCCTCCGACGCCGCGGTGGTCGCCGCCCTCGACACCGACCCGCAGCTGCTGACCTGGCTGCTGGACAAGCGCGTCTTCCTGTGCGGGCCAACGGGTTTCGCGGTGCTGGCCTCGGCGGCGATGTTCGCCGCGACGGAGCGCACCATCGCCGAGGACATCGAGCAGGTCCGCTCCCAGGCGGTCCGGGCGCAGCGCGCCGCGAACGGCGCGGTGGAGGCGGTGAACCTCTCCAGCACGCACCTGCAGCGCTTCGTCTCCGCCCGCCGCCGCGAGCTCGACGCGCTCGAATCCTTCCGCAGCGCCGTCCAGCCGCTGGCCGAAGCAGCGGGCTCCGGCACCGTCGACTCAGTCCGCCGGAACGAAGAAGCCCTGGTCAACGGGAGCGCGGACGACGCCCGCTGAACCGTCAGACGTGGGTTTCGACGAAGGCGGTGACGGTGTCGACGATCAGCGGCGTGTGCGGGCCCCGGCCGAAGCCGTGGTCCAGGCCCTCGTAGGGGTGCATCTCCACGGTCACGCCGAGCGTGCGCAGGGCCTCCGCGAAGTCCAGGCTCTGCTCCAGCGGGACCAGCGAATCCGCCGTGCCCTGCTGGATCAGGAACGGCGGCTCGTCGCCGGAGAGGTGCCGGATCGGGCTGATCGCCTCGGCCTTGTCCGGGCAGTCCACCGGCATGCAGCCGAGCAGCTGGTTGACCACCCGGCGCGCGTACTCCTGCATGTGCGGCTGCGCCCGCTGCGCTTCGGCGCTCATGTCGGTCGGGCCGAACCAGTCGATCACCGCGCGGATCCCGGTCAGCCCGCCGCCCGGCTTGTCCGGATCACCGGTCACCGCGCCGAGCTGCGACACCAGTTGCCCGCCCGCGGAAGCGCCCCAGAGCACGACCCGCTCGCCGTCCAAGTCCCACTGCCCGGCCCGCTGCTGCAACCAGCGCACCGCGTCGGCAACGTCGACGAGCTGCGCCGGGGCCTGCGCCACCCCGCTCAACCGGTAGTCGACCGTGGCCACCGCATAACCGCGCTCCAGCAGCCGCTCGGCGGTCAGCGCCTCGGTGGTGGTGCGGTCCGCGTCGAGCGTGCGAACTCCGGCATCCCAACCGCCGCCGTGCACGTAGACCACCAGCGGAGCCGGCGACCCCTGCTGTTCGGGCAGGAACAGGTCCAGCTTCAGCGCACCCGTGTCGTGCTCCGCGTAGGGCTGGTCGCGCAGCACCTCGACGGCACCCAGGTCGCGGGCAGCGGTGGCGACCGGCGGGGCTTCGTCGGCGTCCGACACCCGCGAGCAGCCCGCGGCGACCAGCGCCAGCAGGGCGAAGCAGGCCGCGAGAACACGTCGCGTCGCTGACATCCGCCCCGAGCCTCCCCGATCGAGTTAAAGCTCACCTGAACGCCGAGCCTAACAAGATCGGTTGCGCCGCAGCGGCGGATCAGCCGCGCTCGTCCGCCGCGCGCTGCTCACCTGCCAAGAAGTGCGCGATCCGCACCGTGGAGTCGTAGAGGTCCCGGTAGTGGCGGAAGTAGGCCTCGTAACGCTCGGTGTGCTCCGGATTCGGCCGAACGGTGCGGGTCACCGGGTTCCAGCCGTCCGGATCGACCGCGGTGTCCGTGCCCACGCCCGCGAGCAGCGCATCGCCGTAGGCCGCGCCGATCGTCTCGCCCGGCACCTGCTGCTCCTGGCCGGTGATGTCGGAGATGATCTGCGTCCACAACCCGCCCTGGGTGCCGCCGCCGACCGCGACCAGGCGCGCCGCCGTGCCGCCCGCCTCGCCCATCGCCTCCAGGTTGTGGCGCACCCCGAAGCCGATGCCCTCCAGCGCCGCCCGGTACAGCTCGGCGCTGCCGTGCTCGAGTGCCAGCCCGGCGAGCATCCCGCGCGCGTCCGGGTCGAAGATCGGCGTCCGCTCACCCGCGAAGTACGGCAGCATCAGCAGCCCGCGGCTGCCCGCCGGAACTTTGGCGGCCTGCTCTACGAGGTCGGCGAACTCGCCGTCGACCAGGTTCCGCAGCCACTGCGTGACCGCGCCCGAGGTCGCCATCCCCGCCGCCAGCGTGTAGGTGCCGGGGAAGGCGCCGCACGTGCCCCACAGCGCCGGGTGCGGCCGCACCTCGTCGAGCACCTGCACGAAGAACATCGTGGTGCCGTACATCAGCATCACGTCACCGGACTGCCGCACGCCCACGCTGGTGGCTTCCGCCCACGCGTCCACGGTGCCCGCGGTCACCGGAAGGCCCTCCGGCAGGCCGGTTTCGGCCGCCGCCTGCGCGGTGACCCGCCCGACGACCTCGGTCGGCCAGGCCAGCTCGGGCAGCGCCAGCCCGGGCGCCACGCGCTGCGCCCAGTCCTGCGACCAGGTGCGGGTCTGCAGGTCGTAGAGCGGGTCGCACTGGCTGGCGGAGTGGTGGTCGAGCACGTAGCGGCCGGTCAGCCGGTGCACCAGGTACGAGCTGCACATCAGCAGCATCTCGGTTCGCTGGTAGACCTCCGGCTCGTGCTTGGCCAGCCAGCGGATCTTCGGCCCGACGGCCTGGCTGGACAGCGCGGAGCCGCCCCGGCGCAGGATCTCCTCGGCGCCGAACTCCTCGGTCAGCTCGGCGATCTCCTCGGTCGCGCGGGTGTCGACGCCGTAGAGGATCGCCGGGCGCAGCGGCTTTCCGGCGCCGTCGGCGGGCAGCAGCACCGGGCCGATGCCGCTGACGCCCAGACCGGCGATCTCCCGACCTCCGGCGGCCGGGACGAGTTCCCGCGCCAGGGCCAGGAAGTCCGCCCACCACACCGATTCGGCGTCGTGCTCGACCCATCCCGGGTGCGGGTAGGACGTCTCGTGCTGCCTGCTCGCCCGGGCCAGGATCCGCCCGTCCGCGCTGACCAGCACGCCCTTCGAACTAGCCGTCCCGATGTCGATCCCGAGCAGCACCTTCTCGGCCACCGCGCCTCCTCAACTCGCACACCCGACCGGCACCAGTCTTCCAGCCGCCCGAACCGGTGCGGTCCGCGAATCCGATCGGACCACCGACCTCCCGGACGGAGAAGCGGCGATCCGCGATTTCAATGGAAATCAGGTCTTCGATTTCAATGGAAGTTGCGCGTCTCGTCGGCGCGTCGGGTGCCCAACACGCCGACGGTGCGTCGGGATCTACGCAATTTCAATGGAAATCGCACGTCTGATTTCCATTGAAATCGCGTGGGACGTCAGCCGCGGGTCCACTCGTCGAGGCGGACGCCGAGCTGCTCGGCGACCGCGCGCAGCGCCGGGCGGTGGTCGCCGGGGATCGCGTGGATGTGGTTGGCGCCGAACTTCGACAGGAACAGCTCGCCCGGCGCGTCCAGGCGGGCGAAGGCGTGCGGCCACTCCGGGGTCGACTGGTCGACCAGCACCTTGTTGGTCGCGTCGTCGTAGCTCTCGAACTCGCCGAGCATCAGCTGGAACCGGTACTCGCCGTTCTCGCGGGTCAGCCTGCCCAGCGTCATCTGGCCCGGCGCCGCGATGTGCTGCACGGAGGCGCCTCCCGCCGGGAAGAAGAACACCTCCGGGTAGAAGTTGACCTTGGCCAGGTTCTCCGCCGGGTCGTCGCTGCGCGCGGCGTACCAGGTGGCGTGCTGGCCGGAGTTGCACAGGTCCCAGATGTCCCGGTCGGCGTGGTAGTGGCGGACGTCGGCGAACAGCACCGGCGTGCCGGAGATCGCCTTGAACAGCTGCATGGTCAGCGCGCCGTCCATGTCCGCCTCGGTGGCGCAGATGTGCGGTTCCTTCGGGCCGTTCCAGTCGTAGGGGTCGTTGAGGAACGCCTCGGTGACGTCCATGGTCGCGAAGTTCTCGGTCAGCTCCGGCTGCGCCTTGATGCCGGTGAAGTCCAGGTTGCGCTCCGCGATGATGTCCCGGATCGCCAGGTAGGCGCGCAGCTGCCGCTCCAGCAGCTCCGGCGTCAGCTTCTTGCCGTCGTAGTGCACGCCGGCGGCGTTCTGCTCGATCCACTCGCGGGCCTTGCGGGCTTCGCCCGCGTCGGCCTTGTCGGCGCGCAGGATCAGCTCGTACTGGTCGATCTCCTCGACGTCGATGCCGAACTCGCGCATCCACTGGTCGGTGTTGGCCACCGTGGTGTTCATGCCCATCGGCCGGCCGCCGAAGCGGCCGAAGGTCGAACCGCGCAACGACTTCACCGCCGCCGAGGCCGCCGCCTGGACACCGATCTTCTCGACCAGCTCGGCGTCGTCCGGAGCGCCCCAGGCGCGGGTGTGCGGACGGCCGATCTGGTCCAGCGCGCCACCGGCGGCGAGCATGCCGACCAGGCCCGGCTCGGTCGGGTCGGTGCTGGCCACCAGCACCAGCGGGCTGCGGGTGGCGTCCGCGGCGAGCATCGTGAAGTGCGGGAACGCCCAGACCGTGTAGTAGAAGACCGTCACGTCCACGTCGGCCGCGGCCACCCGGCGCGACACCGAGGTGGCCAGCGCGTTGGTGGCCACCAGGTCGTCCCCGACCACCACTTCGTGCCCGGCATCGCGCAGCGACCGGACCAGGGCGTCCTGCTTGGACTGGATGAAGTCGGTGTTGCGGGCGTGGACGTGGTCGCGACCGTCGGAGATGGTGACGACACCGATGCGGGCCACAGTTCCTCCTAGATGAGCAGGCGGCGTTGACTGCGCAGGAGCGGCGGCGAGGAGGCGCCGCCGACACCACCCGGCGGGTCCCCGCGGGGTGGCCCGACCGGGACAACACGTGTCCGAATGCCGACATGACCGGCGAGCAATCGTTTTCTCGGACGCTATTCTGGCAGCACACGGGCTGTCAAGGCAGGCAGCCCGCCATCACTCGGGAAGAGGTCACGAGGAGGAACCGTGGCGACGATCAGTGATGTGGCCACCCGTGCCGGGGTGTCCACCGCGACGGTTTCCCGCGCGCTCAACGGCAAGAGCTCCGTCGATCCCGCGCTGGCCGCCAGGGTGCTCGCCGCGGCCGCCGAGCTCGGCTACCGGCCCAACGGCCCGGCCCGCAACCTGCGCAAGCAGGAGACCGCGGTGCTGGCCCTGATCATCGCGGACGTGGAGAACCCGTTCTTCACCGCGATCGCGCGCGGCGTGGAGGACGTGGCGCACGCGGCTGGGTACTCGGTGGTGCTGTGCAACTCCGACGACGAGCCGGCGAAGGAGCGCGAGTACATCGACGTAGCGCTGCAGGAGCGGGTCGCCGGGGTGCTGCTGTCGCCGACCGGCCACAGCGAGAGCGTGGAGCTGCTCAACCGGCACACCACGCCGGTCGTGGCGGTGGACCGCCCGCTGCCGAACTCGCCGAGCGACACCGTGCTCGTGGACAGCGGGCTGGCGGCGGCGGAAGCCGTCCAGCACCTCGCTGACCAGGGATATCGCCGGGTCGGCTGCATCACCGGTCCCAGCGGCGTGCGCACCGCCGATGACCGCCTCGCGGGCTACCGCGACGGCGTCCGGGCGGCCGGGCTGCCGCTGACCGACGTGCTGGTGCGGCGTTCGGAGTTCAAGGCGGCCGGGGCGAAGCAGGCCGCGCACTCGCTGCTGATCCGCCCCGACCGCCCGGACGCGGTGCTGGTGGCGAACAACATGATGGCGGTCGGCGTGCTGGAGACCTGCGCGGAGCTGGGCCTGCGGCCTGGTCGGGACATCGGCGTGGTGGCCTTCGACGACGCCCCGTGGGCGACGTTGCTGGATCCGCCGCTGACGGTCGTCGCCCAGCCCGCCTACGACGTCGGCGCGGAAGCCGCCCAGCTCCTGCTCGGCAGGATCAGCGGCGAGCGCACGGAGGCGACCACGAGAACGCTCTCCGCCCATCTCGTGGCCCGGGCCAGCAGCACCCGCGAATAGCCGACCCGGTGTTCCGGTAGCGAACCTCAGCGCCCGCCCCGACTCGGGGTGCACGACCAGCAGGCCGTCCGCGAACGAGCGGACCACCCACCGGAGTGGGCGGTCCGCTCGTCACGTTTCCGCTGGTCAGCTTCCGCCGAGGGCGTCCTCCACCGCCTGGCCGATGTCGAGCGGCTGGGTGCCGTCGTCCTGGCTCGTGGTGTGTGGGGCCGTCGTCTCCGGGACCGCCGGGCGGGTCGGCGTCGTCGAGGGCGTCGACGGCGGCACCGACGAGGTCGGCGGTACCGGAGCGCTCGGCGGCTGGGCGGGTGGCAGCGGGAGGCCGGGCAGCACGCGGCCGGATGCGTTCCCGCCGTACCAGTAGGCCGTCGAACCGTAGTCGCCCGGCTCGTCGTTCACCGGACCGTGCTCGACGTCCGCCACGAAGCCGTTGCGGAACGGCACCGCGTCGTTGAGCAGCAGGCGGTAGGCGCCCGTGCAGTCGTACCTGCAGCCGTCGCCGTTGATCTCGTGCGACGGGTTGCCCGCCAGCGGCATCGAGTAGGTGGTGCCGAACCGGAAGTACCAGCCGGACTCGTAGAAGTCCTCGGTGCCCGTTCCGTGCCAGGCAGGCTCGCGGGAGCCGTCGACGTAGAACCGCTCGTCGCCCTCCAGGTAGTTGCGCTGGTTCACCGCGAGCGACCTGGTGCGCGTGTCGGAGAGCGGCTCGGTCGAGCGCGTCCTGGCGCCCGGCGGGATCAGCCCGCGCATGCTGTGCGTGACGCCGTAGAAGGTGCCCGATCCGCGGGCCGTGAGGAAGTTCCAGTCCTCGCCCGGAACCGTGTTGCCGCGGTGGTGGGTGGCGTGGAAGTAGCCGGTGCCGGGCGCCAGCTCGGCCGGAGCGCTGGTCACCTCCGCGGTCGCGCCGGTCACCCGAACCCCGCCGGTGTTGACCAGCTCCACCTTGGCGCTCTTGCCGAACGGCATCGGCCACCACGCGGTGTACCAGCCGTCCAGACCCGGGTCGACGGAGCTCATCATGGTGCGCACGTCGTACTCGCCGAGGCCGGTGCCGAAGAACTCGCCGACCGGCGCGTCGACCGTGGTCTTGCCGTCGAAGGTGATGCGCAGCCGGAGCTTGTCCAGCACCTCGTCGGAGGCCGCGACGTCCTCCGGCCGCGTCGGGTAGCGACCGATCAGCTTCTCCCGGGCGAAGACCGGGTTGTCGATGCGGTAGTCGTGCGCGGCTTCCTCACCGGGGTGGCCCGGGCCGAGGTCGAGCACGTCGGTGCGGACCCATTCGCCGCCGACCAGGCTGTGCACGTCGTAGCGGAACTCGTTGAAGTCCAGCGACGAGGAGATGAAGCGGTTCTCGACGTCCACGGTGGACCGGCCCGAGGACACCTCGGCGGGCACGTCGATGATCTGCACGCCCCACGAGCCCGGTGCCGCCGCACCGCTGCGCCACTCGCCGACCCGCCTGCCGTTGACGTGCAGGCTGCCGACCTGGTCGGCGATCTGCGGGTCGTACCGGCGGATCACCCGGATGCCCTGGTTGTCCGGGTCCACCCGCATCGCGAACCGGCTGCCGCCGCCCGCGCCGAACGCGCGGCCGTCGTCGACCACCTGCGGCGCGGCCACCACCTGCGGCAGCTTCACCCGCAGCTGGTCGATCTGCGCCGCGCCGGACAGCTCGGCGACGGTGGTGGCCGCGCCGGGGGCCAGGTCGAAGTCGCGGCGCACCGGCGTGCCGCCGGAGCCGCCCTTCGGGTCGGCCACGCCGAAGGTGCGCAGCTTCTCCAGCACGTCGTGGGCCGGTTCGTTCGGGTCGAAGGTCCGCACCCCGTTCGCGTCGGGGAAGGCGCGGTAGGACAGGTGGTAGAAGTACGGGTTGTGCTCCACCGTGACCCGCATCGACTCGCGGTACGGCATCGGCACCTTGATCACCACGCCGCCCGCGGTGTCGTTGGCGTCGCCGACCAGCGGCCACGCGAACGGCGCGCCGAGCTTGCCGCTGACCACGTCGATGAACGGCGCGTCCAGCACCGTCCGGCCGTCCAGCTCGATCACGATGTTGCCGGTCGCGGAGACGTCGCCGAGCGGCTCGCGGGTGCTCCAGATCGAGGTGATCTCACCTGGCCCGTCGTGCTCGCCGATCACGCAGCCGCGCTCGGTGGTGCGCAGGCAGGAGTAGGTGCCCTCGAAGCCGTCGTCGTTCCCGCCGGTGCGGTCGTAGCTGGAGAACTGCAGCGACTGCTCGGCGCCGCGGGACTGCGACATCGCGTCGAGGTCGCGGTAGGTGTCCCAGCCGACCGGGCCCTTCGTCGGCGCCGGGGCCGGAGCCTGGGCCTGACCGGAACCGGTGCCGTCGACGACCACGACGGCCGCCGCGATCGCCGCGACTCCCAGGTAGGCACCGAGTCGGCGGGCGCGGCCTCCCCCCGACGTTGCTGAGCGGACTCTCATCGTGCTCGCCCTCCCCACGCTCCACTGTCCGTAGTGGACTGTGGTGCAGCTCTTCCGATGATGGTGCGCGGCCACTGGATCGAGTTCTCGGTTCGGCTCCGCAGCGTAAGATCACTCGCGCAATGCGCGAGAGCGTAGGAAAGAGATCTTCGCGGGGCCAACCCATTCGAGCGGTGTCGAGGAATCCGGAACCCGAATTCACTCGATATGATGGTCACCGGGCGCGTTCTCGCCGACAACCACCATCCAGGTGTATTGCCCGATTCCAGCGAAAAGCCGGGCCACCAAAGAAATTGGTTAGGCGCAGCAAGAATCCACATAGGACAGTGCAGGCGGGTTCCGGTCGCCGCGCCGGGTGCGCGGCGACCGGCGGGCATCAGCTCTGGTTCAGCCGGGCGTAGACCTCGGCCGCGTTGTCCTTGGTCACCAGCTCGGTCTGCAGGGTCTGCGTCTTGGGCACCGGTCGGCAGTCGATCAGCAGCGCCCTGGCCGCCTCGACGGCTTCCGCACCGCCGGTCGGGTACAGGTTGGTCGCCTGCAGGCGTCCTTCCTCGACGGCCTTGATGCCGCCCGACGGGATCGGCAGCCCGTCGATGCCGACGAACTTCAGGTCGTTGCGCCCGGCGGCCTGGGCAGCCAGGTACGCGCCCTCGGCCATCGGGTCGTTCTGCGCGTACACCGCCTGGACGTCCGGGTGCGCCTTGAGCAGCGCGTCCATCTTCTGCTGCCCGACCGAGCGCTCCCACTCGCCGTCGGCGGTGGCCACGATCTCGATGTTGGAGCCCGCGATGCCCTCCTTGAAGCCGTCCTCGCGCTCCTTGGCCGGGGTGGAACCGGAGAGGCCCTTGATCTGCACGATCTTGCCGCCCTGCGGCAGCAGCGTGTTCTTGAAGTACTCGCCGGCCTGGCGGCCGATCTGGACGTTGTCCGCGCCGATGTAGGTGGTGTAGCCGTCGCCGTCGACCTTGCGGTCCAGCACCACCACCGGGATGCCCTTGTTGTAGGCCTTCTTCACCACGTCGGTCAGCGGGGCGGCCTCGTTCGGCGAGATCATCAGCAGGTCGACCTGCTTGGTGATGAAGTTCTCCACGTCGCTGATCTGCTTGGAGTTGTCCTTGGCCGCGTCGGAGAACTGCACGTCGAACTGCGGCACCTTCGAAGCGGCCGTGCGGATGTCCTCGTCCATCCGGACCCGGTAGGGCTCGGCGAGGTTGGCCTGGCTCATCCCGATGGTGTACTTGCCGTCCGGTCCCTTGCAGTTCTTGGTGGGGTCCTGCTGCTGGACCTGACCGCTGTTCTCGCTGGTGGTGCCGCAACCGGCGGCGGCGAGCGCGGCGGCGGCGCAGGTGACCGCGAGCAACGACCTCATCGTCTTGCGCATCGTGCTTCCTCCCGGATGTTGGTTCACGACGTGGGACGCAGTCGCTGCAGCGCAGCCGCCGCGACGATCACCAGGCCCTTGATCAGCAGTTGCAGGTCGGTGTTGACGCTGTTCAGGCTCAGGATGTTGTTCAGGATGCCGAGCAGCAGCGCGCCGGCGATGGTGCCGATCACCGAGCCGCGGCCCCCGGCCAGGCTGGTGCCGCCGACGACCACCGCCGCGATGCCGTCCAGCTCGTAGGCGATCCCGTCGTTCGGACTGCCCGCGTTGAGCTGCCCGGCGTGCACGATCCCGGCCAGCGCGGCGCAGAACCCGGCGATGCCGAAGGCGATGATCTTGACCCGGTTCACCGGCACGCCGGAGAGCCGGGCGGCCTTCTCGTTGCCGCCGATGGCGTACAGGTGCCGGGAGTAGGCGCTGGTCCGCAGGAACAGGATCGCGGCCACCGCCACCACGGCGAAGATCAGCACCGGGATCGGCACCACGCCGCCGAACGTGCGCTCGCCCAGCAGCGAGAACAGCACCGGCGCCTGCCCCGGCCCGTCGCCGTAGGAGATCTGCACGGTCTCGCCGCCGGACCACATGCGCGCCAGCCCGCGCGCGATCTGCAACCCGGCCAGCGTGACGATGAACGCCTGCACCCCGAGCAGTGCCACCGCGGTGCCCTGCAGCAGGCCGAAGACGACGCCCGCCAGCAGCACCAGCCCGACGGTCGCCCACACGCCGAGGCCGTCCTCCACCATCAGCACGGCCGAGCCCACCGCGGCCAGCCCGAGCACCGAACCCACCGAGAGGTCAATGCCGCCGATCAGGATCACGAAGGTCAGGCCGACCGCGATGATCCCGATCTCGGACACCGCGCGCACGATGTTGAACAGGTTGTCGCTGGTCAGGAAGAGGATCTGGCCCTCGTCATCGCGCGGCGAGAAGATCACCGCGGCGATGAACACCGCGACCAGGCCGAAGAAGCTCTGGAACCGGAACAGCGTCTCCGCGGTGCCGGCCCGCTTCCGCGGCGCGGCCGCCGAAGGCCGTTCCGCCGTCTGGTTGCTCACCTGGCGCCTCCCCCAGTGCTCTGCGGTCCGGTGCCGACCACCGGCCCGGCCCCGTCGCCCGCCCGCTCGCCCATCGCGGCGGCCAGCAGTTCCGCCTCACCGACCTCGCCGGTGCCGAACTCGGCGACGCTGCGCCCACCGCGCAGCACCACCACCCGGTCGCACACGCCGACCAGCTCCGGCAGTTCCGAGGACGCCAGCAGCACCCCGATGCCGCGCTCGGCGATCTCGCCGAGCAGCTGGTAGATCTCCGACTTCGCGCCGATGTCCACCCCGCGGGTGGGATCGTCCAGCAGCAGCAACCGCGGCTCGGTCAGCAGCATCCGGCCGAACACGACCTTCTGCTGGTTGCCGCCCGACAGGGTGCCGACCGGGTCGAGGATCCGGCCGAGCTTGACCTTGAGCTGCTGCACGCTGCTCTCGGTGGTGGCCACCTCCTTGCGGCGGCGGACCAGGCCCAGCGCGCCCAGCCGGTCCAGCACCGACAGCACCGTGTTGGCCAGCACCGAGTGCTCCAGGACCAGCCCGGACGTCCTGCGGTCCTCCGGCACGAAGGCGATGCCCTCGCGCAGCGCACGGCGCGGACCCCTCGGCCGCACCGGGCGCCCGTCGAGGGTCACCTCCCCCTCCCACGTGCCGGAGGACCCCGCCCCGAACAGCGATTCCAGCAGTTCGGTGCGTCCTGAGCCGAGCAGCCCGCAGAGCCCGACGATCTCCCCGCGCCGCACGGTCAGGTCGATCCCGGCCGGTTCCCGGCGGCCCACCCGCGGTCGCCGGGGGCGCACGGCGAAGCCCGACACCGCGAGCAGCTCCGCGCCGACCTCGCGGCGCTCGGCGCGGAACAGCGTCTGCACCGAGCGGCCCACCATCGCCTCGGCGGCCTGCTCGGCGGTCAGCTTCCGGGCGTCGAACTCGGCGACCTTGCGGCCGTTGCGCAGCACGGTGGCCCGGTCGGCCACCCGGCCGATCTCGTCCATCCGGTGCGAGATGTAGACGATGCCGGTGCCGCTGCGGCGCAGCTCGGCGATCACCGCGAACAGCCGCTCCACCTCGGTGCTGGACAGCGCGGAGGTGGGCTCGTCCATGATCAGCACCTTCGCGTCCAGCAGCAGCGCGCGGGCGATGGTGACCAGCTGCTGCTCGCCGACGCGCAGCTCGCCGACCGGGCGCTGCGGGTCCAGCTCGATGCCGGTGCGCCGGAGCAGCTCCCGGGTGCCGTCGGCCATCTTCCGGCGGTCGACGATCCCGAACCTGGTGCGCGGCTCGCGGCCGAGGTGCAGGTTCTCCGCGACGCTGAGCCCGGGGACGAGGTCCAGCTCCTGGTGGATCATCGCGACCCCGGCCTGCTGGGCGTCGGCGGGCTTGCCGAACTGCACCGGCCGCCCCTCGATCGAAATCGATCCAGCGTGATCGGTGACGTCGCCGGAGAGCACCTTCATCAGCGTGCTCTTGCCCGCGCCGTTCTCCCCCAGCAGCGCGTGCACCTCCCCGGCGCGGACCGACAGGTCGACGTCGTCGCAGGCGAGCACACCCCCGTAGCGCTTGCTGATGCCGGTCATCTCGACCAGCGGTGGCGCCGTGTCCATAGGCCCCCCGTCGCGACGTTCGCGAAACGTGAGAAAACGATTGCTCGGACGCTAAAATGCTCGCGCCGATTGTGTCAAGGTTCACACACCCGTCCAAGCGAAGACGGATCTGCCCGTTGGCACGAACGTCGCATTCCGGTCATCGGAGCCCGGAATCGGCCGGAACCGGGCGTGGGGTAACCCGCAAGTTCCGGAAGAGGGCTCTCGGGCCGGGGTACTGGACCGTTAACGTTGTGACTCGTGACCGCGATCCGCGACAGCCAGAGCGCCTCATCCCCCGGCAACGGCGCGCCGCCCTGGTCGGCGCGCTCCGCCTTCCGCACGGCCGGAGTGCCGCTTTGGGTTGCCGTGCTGCTGGCCGCGGTGCCCACGGCGATCGGCACCGTGCTGGACATCCTGATCTGGAAGCAGCCCGACCTGCTGTTCAAGGCCTGCTTCTTCGTCGGGAGCGTGCTGGGTGTGCTGCTGGTCAAGCGGCGGAGCACGTTCGGTCCGATGGTCCAGCCGCCGCTGGTGCTGGTCATCATCATGCCGCTGCTGGTGCTGATCACCGGATCCGGCGCGGCGGCAGGCGCAGGCGCCACCGGCAAGGCGCTCGCGATCGCCCGCCCGCTCATCAGCAGCTTCCCGATCATGGCCGCGGCCACGATCGCCGCACTGGTTATCGGACTCGTACGCATGTTCGTTACCGAGAAGCCCGGCAGGCGGCCCGAGATCGCCGACAGCGACGCGGCCACCAAGAAGCGCCGCCGCCCCGCCCCGCCCCGCAAGCCGGAGGGCGAGGAGCGCAAGCGGCGCCCCGACGAGCGCAAGAAGTCCCGCGAAGGCGGTCGGCCGGCTCGCGGCGAGCGGGCGGAGCGGCCCGAGCGCGAGCGGCGCGAGCGCGCGCAGGCGCCGGGACGGCCCCGCCGGGAGGAGCCGCCGCGGCGCGGCGAGCCGCCAAGGCGAGGCGAAGCCGCGCCGGGCAGGCCGCGCGGAGCGGAGGGCAGGCCGGAGCGCGCCGTGCCGCCGCGGCGGGGCGCAGCCCCGCGGCAGGCGCCGGGACGGCCGCGGCAGGCGGAGCCGCCGCAGGGCGAGCCGCCCAGGCGAGTCCGCAGGCCGCGGCGCGACGAGCGCTTCAGCTAGGGCGTCGCGCCCGAGGCCGCCCAGGGATGCCGAAGGGGCACCCGGTTCGAGAACCGGATGCCCCTTTTCACGTCGACCTCGTCCCCGGATCCGGGTCGGTCAGCGGACGCCCTTCGGCTTGTTCGGGTTGTCGTCGAGGTCCTTGCGGAGCTCCCTCGGCAGCGCGAAGGTGACCTTCTCGTTGGCCGTGGTGACCTCGTCCACCTGGTTCCAGCCGCGCTCGGCCAGGTGGTCCAGGACCTGCATGACCAGCACGTCCGGCACCGAGGCACCGCTGGTCACGCCGACCGTGGTGACGCCTTCCAGCCACGCCTCGTCGATCTGCGAGGCGAAGTCCACCAGGTGCGAGGCCGACGCCCCGGCCTGCAGGGCGACCTCCACCAGGCGCTTGGAGTTCGAGGAGTTCTGCGAACCGACCACGATCACCAGGTCGCACTCCGGGGCCATCACCTTCACCGCGTGCTGGCGGTTGGAGGTGGCGTAGCAGATGTCGTCGCTCGGCGGCGCCTGCAGGTCGGGGAACCGGTCCTTGAGCTGGTCCACCCGCTCCATCGTCTCGTCCACGCTGAGCGTGGTCTGCGACAGCCACACCACCTTGCTCGGGTCGCGCACCTGCACCTTGTCGACGTCTTCGGCGGTGTCGACCAGCTGCACCCGGTCCGGCGCCTCACCCGCGGTGCCCTCGACCTCCTCGTGCCCCTCGTGGCCGATCAGCAGGATGTCGTAGTCCTCGCGGGCGAACCGGTGGACCTCCTTGTGCACCTTGGTGACCAGCGGGCAGGTCGCGTCGATGGTCCGCAGGTTGCGCTTGGCGGCCTCCTCGTGGACCGCCGGGGACACGCCGTGCGCGGAGAACACCACGAGCGCGCCCTCGGGCACCTCGTCGGTCTCGTCCACGAAGATCACGCCGCGCTCGGACAGCGTGTCCACGACGTGGCGGTTGTGCACGATCTCCTTGCGGACGTAGATCGGTGCACCGTAGGTCTCGAGGGCTTTCTCGACGGTGACCACCGCGCGGTCGACACCTGCGCAGTACCCACGCGGCTTGGCCAGCAGGACTCGCTTGGTCCGCCCGCCGTCCTGGTCAACGAGGTCAGTGGCCTCGGGCGAGGTCGTCATGCCGTCAAGGGTACGGACCTGGTCGGCAACGCTCAGCCTCGCGCCCGGGCGGCGGCGCGGATCACAGTACTGCGGCGAGGTGATGGCTTCCCGCGGAGAAGTGCGGCAGGCTGGGCGCATGTCATCGTTTCCGCTGCCGGTCCGGGTCGCCGCGGGGCTGGCGGCCACCGCCGTCGAACAGGCCCGCCGCCTGCCGACCACGCTGCTCGGGCTGCCCGTGACCGTGGCCAGCCAGGCCCTGCAGGCGTCGATGCGGGTCCAGCAGCAGATCACCGAGCTGGCGATCAAGGGCGACGAGGCGCTCTCCGTGCTGAGCACCCCGGAGGAGCAGCCGGCCTGGGCGACCTTCGACGAGGACGACCCGGGCGAACCCGAGGCACCGCAGGCCAGCTCCGTGGTCGCCGAGTACGCGGAGCTGACGCTGCCCCAGCTGCGCGGCAGGCTCCGCTCGTTCACCGAGGAGGAGCTGGCCGAGCTGCTCGACCACGAGCAGCAGCACGAACAGCGCCCGGAGTTCCTCCGCATGCTGCAGAACCGCCTCGAACGGCTCCGCGACCGCTGAGAGGCCACCGACCACGCCGGTTCGCGAACCGGACGCACCTGAAGGAGTGCAGCTGACTTCCCCGACGAGCCCCGAGGAGCCGTGGCCGGTACGGACCGTCGCCCGCAAGATCGCCGAGTGGATCAACCGCCTCGGCTCGATCTGGGTCGAGGGCCAGATCACCCAGATCTCGCTGCGCCCGGGCGCCGCCACCGCGTTCCTGCAGCTGCGCGACCCGTCCGCCGACGTCTCGCTGACGCTGACCTGCTCCTCGGCCATGCTCCGCAAGATGGACCCGCCGCTGACCGACGGCAGCCGGGTCGTGGTGCACGGCAAGCCGACGTTCTTCGTCGGCCGCGGCACGCTGAGCCTGCGGGTCGACGAGATCCGCGCCGTCGGCATCGGCGAGCTGCTGGCCCGCATCGAGCGGCTGCGCCAGCTGCTCAAGGCCGAGGGCCTGTTCGACCCGGCCCGCAAGCGGCCGCTGCCGTTCCTGCCGAACCGGGTCGGGCTGGTCACCGGTCGCGCGTCCGCCGCCGAGCACGACGTGCTGACCAACGCGCAGCTGCGCTGGCCCGCCGTGCAGTTCGAGATCCGCAACGTCGCCGTGCAGGGCTCCAGCGCGGTGCCGCAGATCCTGGAGGCGCTGCAGGAGCTCGACGCGATGCCCGAGGTCGACGTGATCGTGCTGGCCCGCGGCGGCGGCAGCGTCGAGGACCTGCTGCCGTTCTCCGACGAGGCGCTGTGCCGCGCGGTGTCGGCCTGCCGCACGCCGGTGGTCAGCGCGATCGGGCACGAGCCGGACTCACCGCTGGTGGACCACGTGGCCGACGTGCGGTGCTCGACGCCGACCGGCGCGGGCAAGCGAGTGGTACCGGACGTGGCCGAGGAGACCCAGCGCATCCACCAGCTGCGCGACCGCGCCCGCCGCGCGCTGCACGGCTGGGTCGACCGGGAGCGGCGGCTGCTCGACGCGCTCCGCAGCCGCCCGGTGCTGGCCGACCCGCACGGGCCGCTGGCGCAGCGGGCCGAGCAGGTGGGCGTGCTGCGCGACCGGGCCCGCCGGGCGATGACGACCGCGCTGAACACCGAGCGGCACGCGCTGTCGGCGACCCGATCTCGCTTGACGACCCTCGGCCCGGCGGCCACGCTGGCCCGTGGATACGCGATCGTGCAGCGCATCGAGGACGGTGCGGACGGCGTGCTCCGCTCGGTCGACGACGCCCCGCCGGGAACTCGGTTGCGAGTGCGGGTCGTTGACGGTGCGATCCAGGCGGTCGTGCCGGATCGAGCAGGCTGAACAGGAGGGAGACCGTGCAACCCGAGCTGGATCCCTCGTTCCTCCCGCTGACCGTCGGCGTCGCCCGGTCGGCGGCGACCGGTTCCCGGCGGGCCGGCGAGGTGCAGCGCCGCGCCGAGGCGGCGGACGCCACCGCGGCCGGGTGCTGGGCCGCGCTGCTGGGCGGCTGCCAGTCCGCCGAGCGCCGGGAGCTGCCGTCGCGGCTGCGCGCGCTGGTCGAGGCGACCTCCGGTTACGTGGGGGCCGGGTGGTGGGCGGCGTCGGCGCACCGACGTAGGGTCGCGGAAGCGCAGTTGCGCATCAACGACGCGGTGCGCGAAGGCGACGGCGCCGAGTTCGCCGAGGCGTTCGTCGGCTACGACCAGGCGATCGCCACCGCGGTGGTGTCCGTGCAGAACGACGTGGAGAGTCCTACCCCGTGACCGCGAACGAGCAGCAGGACGAGCACTTCGACCCGGTGGCAGAGCACCCGGAGGTCGCCGAGCTCGGCTACGAGCAGGCCCGCGACCAGCTGGCCGAGGTGGTCAAGCAGCTGGAGGCCGGCGGCCTGTCCCTGGAGGACTCCCTGGCTCTCTGGGAGAAGGGCGAGGCGCTGGCGGCGGTGTGCGAGCGCCACCTCGCCGGAGCCCGCGAGCGCGTCGAACGAGCCCTGGCCGCCGTCGAGCAGGACTGACCCACCGCCCCGAAACCCGCAATTTCAATGGAAATTGAACATCAGATTTCAATTGAACTTGCACCCCTTCCGGCGTGTCGGGTGCCGACACGCCGGTGAACCCGCAATTTCAATGGAAATTGGAGGTGTGATTTCAATTGAAATCGCTTCTCGACGACGGGCGTCGGGGCTTGGCCGGGCCGTGACGACGGGTGTCGGCTTGGCCGGGCCGCGACGACAGGAGTCGGGACTTGACCGAGGTCACGACGACAGGCGTCAGGACTTGACCGACGCGACGACGGGCGTCAGGGCTTGACCGGAACCGCGACGACCCGCGTCAGGCTTGACCGGAACCGCGACGACCCGCGTCAGGCTTGGCCGGGGTCGCGACTACAGGCGTCGGGGCTTGGCCGGGCTGTGACGGGCGTCGGGGCTTGGCCAGAGGCGCGGTGACGGGGTTAGGGCTTGGCCGGGGCTTTGAGGGCTGCTTCGGCGAGGGTTCGGAACTCCGGCTCCGCCGCGTTGCCCGCGATCAGCAGGCGGACTCCGTCGCGCTCGCTCGCCCAGGCCTGCTCGCCCTCCACGCTCCGGTAGCGCACCCATTGCCTGCCGCCCGCATCCACGGTGCCCAGCGCCTGCGGCGGCTGGCGGGTGTCGGCGGTGACCAGCTCCTCCTCGGCCGCCGTCGACTGGGAGAAGCGCAGGTAGCTGCCCTCGCCGGTCAGCAGGCCGATGCGCACGACCTCCGCGTGCGAGCGCAGCGTCAGCACGTTCACCGAGTTGGCCCGCCAGTTCGCGGGGAGTTCCGGGTCGGCGAGCGGGAAGTCGACGCGGCCGGACGCGCGGTCCAGCTCGGCTCGCACGTCCACCGTCGGCACCTGCACCGAGGGTCCGCCGGGGTTGAACGAGCACTGCCCCAGCAGCCCCGCCGCCCCGAAGGCGATCAGGACCAGCGGGAGGATCGCGAACACCATCGCCGAGACGGTCCGGGGCGGACGCGACGGCGCCGGTTGCTGGTTGCTGGGTTCGGCCACGACCCCCATGCTCTCACCAGCGGCGTCCTGGCCGGTCGGGCAGGCGCGACCGGAGTGGGCTGGCCCACGCGAGGCCTCCGGCCAGGCCCCCGATCTGCGAAGATCGGAGCCAACGAGCCTGAGCGCGGGCCGCGTCCCGCCGAACTCGGGCAGTCGAACCCGAAGAATGCTCACCACCCGGGAGGCGCGATGAGCTCCAGCACCGAACGACACCGCGAAGCACCGGACCGCAACCTCGCCATGGAACTCGTCCGCGTGACCGAGGCCGCCGCGATGGCCGCCGGTCGCTGGGTCGGCCGCGGCGACAAGAACGCAGGCGACGGCGCGGCGGTGGACGCGATGCGCAAGCTCATCGGCACCGTGTCGATGCGGGGCGTCGTGGTCATCGGCGAGGGCGAGAAGGACGAAGCCCCGATGCTCTACAACGGCGAGGAGGTCGGCAACGGCGAGGGCCCGGAGTGCGACGTGGCCGTCGACCCGATCGACGGCACCACGCTGCTGAGCAAGGGCATGCCGAACGCGCTGGCGGTGCTCGCGGTCTCCGAGCGGGGCACCATGTTCGACCCGTCCGCGGTGTTCTACATGGAGAAGATGGCCGTCGGCCCGGAGGCCGCCGGCCACATCGACATCAGCGCGCCGATCGCGGAGAACGTGCGCCGGGTGGCCAAGGCCAAGCAGATCGACGTCTCGGACGTGACGGTGTGCATCCTGGACCGGCCGCGCCACGAGCAGATCGTCAAGGAGGTCCGCGAGGCGGGCGCGCGCATCCAGTTCATCTCCGACGGCGACGTGGCGGGCGCGATCGCGTCGGCCCGGCCGGGCAGCGGCGTGGACATGCTGCTGGGCATCGGCGGCACCCCGGAGGGCATCATCTCGGCGTGCGCGCTGAAGTGCCTCGACGGTGAGATCCAGACCCGCCTGTGGCCGCGCGACGACATCGAGCGCGCGAAGCTGCGGGAGGCCGGTCACGACGTGAACCAGGTGCTGACCACCTCGGACCTGGTGCGCGGGGACAACATGTTCTTCTGCGCCACCGGCATCACCGACGGCGCGCTGCTCAAGGGCGTGCACTACCGCGCGAACCGGTGCACCACCCAGTCGATCGTGATGCGGTCGAAGTCGGGCACGGTGCGCGTGATCGAGGGCCAGCACCGGCTGGCGAAGCTGCGCGAGTACGCCGACGTGGACTTCGTCGACGACTCCGCCCGCCACGGCCTGCTCCCCTGAGAAGGCGGTTGCGGAACCCGACTGCGGGGTGTGCCTCCTGATGTACGACCAGCCGGACTCCGGCGGTTCCGCTCCGGGAAACTGGGAAATATCCCCGGTCTTCTGAGGTAGTACCGAATTCGAAGCGGTGACCTGCTGTTTCACAGCGGGTCACCGCTTCTTCACCTCCCGGTCTCATCCCTTAGTGGGTACGTCGTCCGAGCGAATCCCCCTACTGTCTGTGCCCATCCGGCCAGCGGTGCCGGCAACTCGGGAGGATTCGACGGAAATGCGCATGCGTTCGGTTCTCATCGCGGCACTCGCAGCCGTCGGCGCAGTCGGCGCTCTGGGCATGCCTGCAGTCGCCCAGCCCGACGATGTCAAGCCGTACATCGTCGGCGGCCACGACGCCACCGAGGAGTACTCGTTCATGGTGTCGCTGCAGCAGCAGGGCAGGCACGGCTGCGGCGGTTCGCTGATCAAGCCCGACTGGGTGGTGACCGCGGCGCACTGCGTGCAGGGCGGCGGCCAGTTCTCGGTGCGGGTCGGCAGCAACACCCACGCCAGCGGCGGCGAGCAGGCCAACGTCAGCGCCGTGCGGACGCACCCCTCCGGTGACATCGCGGTGCTGAAGCTGGACCGCCAGCTGCAGGCCACCCCGATCAAGATCGCCTCCACCTCCGGCGACGCGGGCACCGCCACCCGGATCATCGGCTGGGGCCAGACCTGCGCCCGGCCCGGTTGCGGCCCCGCCCCGCAGTACCTGCAGGAGCTGGACACCCAGATCGTCAACGACTCCAGCTGCCTGGGCATCGACGGTCGCAACGAGATCTGCACCGACAACCCGAACGGCAACTCCGGTGCCTGCTACGGCGACTCGGGCGGTCCGCAGATCAAGGGCTCCCCGGGCAACTGGGAGCTGATCGGCGCCACCAGCCGTTCCGGCAACGGTGACTCGACCTGCGCCACCGGCCCGTCGATCTACGCCGACGTGGTCGCCTTCGCGGACTGGGTCAACCAGAACACCGGCGGCTGACCGACTCCGCTGACGGGCGAACGCGCAACCGGGCCCCACACCGGTTGCGCGTTCGTCGTCTCACCCGGTGCGTTCCAGCACCACAACCGGGATCTCCCGGCGGGTGCGCGGCTCGTAGTACGTCCGGTACACGGGCGCGAGCTCGACCATCAGCTCCCACAGCCGCTCGCGCTCCGCGCCTTCCGCGGTGCGGGCCCGCGCCGTGAAGCGCTCGCCCTTGATCTGGACCTCGACCTCGGGGTCCGCCACCACGTTCCGGTACCACTGCGGATGGGTGTGCGTGATGCCCGCACCCGATGCCACCAGCACGTACCGGTCGCCGTCGACGCCGTAGAAGAGCCCGGTCCGGTACCGCTTCCCGGACTTCCGCCCGCGGTAGGTGAGCACCAGGTTGGTCGCCCCGCCTTCGAGGTGACCGCTCTCGCCGTCCGTCGCCACGTAGCGGCGCACGTGCTCGGCGACCGACGGGTCCGGGCTGTCCAGCACCTCGGCCACGTCAGTGCCCCAGGCCCTGCGCGAAGCCGCCGTCGACCGCCAGCTCGACGTTCGTGCTGAACGTCGCGTCCTCGGCCAGGAAGAGCGCCGCCTTCGCGACCTCCTCGACGGTGCCGATGCGGCGCAGCGGGGTGGATTCGTCGCCCTGCCGCTCGAACTCCCGCCGCTGCTCCTCGCTGAGGTCGGCCACGCCCATCGTCGGCGTCTTGATGTAGCCCGGCGCCACGCTGTTCACCCGGATCTTCTTCGGCAGCAGCTCCACCGCGAGCACGTGCGCGAAGGCGCGCATCGCCTCCTTCGACGCCGAGTACGCGCTCAGGCCGGGGAAGACGACGTCGTTGGCGACCGTGGTGAACACGACCGAGCCGCCCTCGTTGAGCAGCGGCGCGAGGCGCTGCACGGTGAAGAACGAGCCCTTGGTGTTGACCGCGAAGTGCCGGTCCCACTCCTGCTCGGTCACGTCGGCGAGCTCGGTGAACCGCGCCATGCCGTGGTTGATGAAGAGGTGGTCGACGCTGCCGAGCTTCTCGCCGACGAAGTCGCCGAGGGCGGCGATGTCGGCCATGCTGCCCGCGTCGGAGCGCACGACGTGCGCGGCTTCTCCCTTCAGCGCGGTGCGCGCTTCCTCGATGTTCCGCTCGTTCCGCCCGGTCAGCACCACCTCGGCACCGCGTGCGAGCAGCTCCCGCACGATCGCCAGGCCCATGCCGTGGGTACCACCGGTGACAACAGCCTTCTTCACGTCCACTCCGTTCGTCGCTGTTGGAGCAACAGTGCGCGGCAGGGCTTTCGACCGGCTGTCGGTTTTCTTGCGGCTATCGTGATCGCATGCGTTTCGGGGTGCTCGGCCCGCTCGCGGTGTGGACGCCGGACGGCACTCCCGTCGCGGTGCCCGAGGCCCGGGTTCGCGCGCTGCTGGCGTCGCTGCTCGTCGCGCCCGGACGTGTCGTGTCCGCGGACCGGCTGGTGGACGAGCTGTGGGGCGAGGCGCTCCCGGCGAACCCGTCCGGCGCCCTGCAGACCCTCGTCTCCCGCCTGCGCCGCGCGATCGGCGCCGAGCTCGTCGTCCGCCGCCCGCCGGGCTACGCGCTGACGGCACCGTCCGTCGACAGCACCAGGTTCGCCGAGCTCACCGCGCTCGCACAGCGCACGTCCGGGGCCGCCGGGAAGGCCGAGGTGCTCGCCGAAGCCCTCGGTCTCTGGCGTGGCGACGCCTTCGCGGGTTTCTCCGACGAGCCCTTCGCCAGCGCGGCAGCAGCCGCGTTGGAAGAGCAGCGCCTCGCGGCTTGGGAGGACTACGCGGAAGCTCGGCTCCAGCTGGGCGATCACAGGTCCTTGGCCGGCGAGCTCCACGCCCTCGTCGAACAGCACCCGCTGCGCGAACGTCTCCGCGCCGCGCACCTGCGCGCGTTGCACCGCGCGGGCCGGACGGCTGAAGCGCTCGAAGGCTACGACGTGCTGCGCCGCCTGCTCCGCGACGAGCTCGGCCTCGATCCGAGCGCCGATCTCGCTGCGCTGCACGCGGAGCTGCTGAGCGCTGAACCCGTGCAGCGGCGCATCCCGCCGCTGCCGATGCCGCCGACCGAGCTCGTGGGCCGGGAACGCGCCGTGGCCGGTGTTCGCGCGCTGCTCGGCGCACATCGCCTGGTCACGCTGATCGGGCCGGGCGGGGTGGGCAAGACGAGGCTCGCCGTCGAGGTCGCGCGCGGAGCAGGCGAGGCCTGCCTGGTCGAGCTCGCCGCACTCCCCCGCGAGACCACAGTGGACGGATTGGTCGACGTCGTGGCGACCGCGCTCGGCGTCCGCGACGGTTCCCGGCCGCGCTCCCCCGTCGAACGGCTCGCCGAGGTGCTGCGCGGGCGGCTCCTCGTGCTGGACAACTGCGAGCACGTCGTCGAGCCCGTCGCAGCGCTCGTGCACAGGCTGCTGGCTACCGGTGCGCACGTGCTCGCGACGAGCCGGGAGCCGCTCGGCGTCTCCGGCGAGCACCTGTGGGAGGTGCCGACGCTCGACGTCCCGCCGCCCGGCGCACCGGCCGCGGACGTGCTCGGCGCCGGAGCGGTGCAGCTCTTCGCCGCGAGAGCTGCCGCGGCCTCGCCCGGTTTCGCGCTGTCCGCGGAGAACGCGGAGGTGGTCGCGACGATCTGCCGCCGCGTGGACGGAATCCCGCTCGCCATCGAGCTGGCGGCGGCCCGGGTGCGCGTGCTCGGCACAGCAGAGCTGTCGGAACGCCTGAACGACCGGTTCGCCGTGCTCACCGGCGGCCCGCGCGACGCGCCACCGCGCCAGCGAACGCTGGGTGCGGTGCTCGACTGGAGCTGGGAGTTGCTGACGGAGGCCGAGCGAACGGTCCTGCGCAGGCTCGCGGTCTTCGCCGACGGCTGCACCCTCGCCGCAGCGGAATCGCTGTGCGCGGGCGATGGCGTGCAGCGCTCGCAGGTCCTCGACCTGCTGACGCGGCTTGTCGACCGCTCGCTGGTCGTGGCCTCGCACACCGCCGACGGCCCGCGCTACGGCCTGCTGGAGTCGGTGTCCGCGTACTGCGAGCGAAAGCTGGGCGCTGAAGAGCGCGATCGCCTCCGCCAGGCGCACACCGCCTACTTCACCGAGCTGGCGGAGGAAGCAGCGACCCACCTGTGCGGGCCCGAACAGCAGAAGTGGCTGGGTCGCCTGGACATCGAGACCGGCAACCTGCGCCGCGCGCTCGGTGACGTCCGCCTGGCCCGCGCGCTGGTCTGGTACTGGTTCCTGCGCGGGCGGCTCGTCGAGGCCCGGCGGGCGACGGAGAGCGCGGACCCGGTGCTCGCCGCCTGGCACGCCGGATTCCGGCTGCTCACCGGCGAACCCGTGGACAACCGCGCCCCGCTGCGCCTGCAAGCCGCGATCACCGATCCGCGAGAGCGCGCGCTGGCGGGCTGGTTCCTCGGCTACGCCGCGACCAGGTTCGGCGATCTCCCGGTCGGCGAGGAATTGACGGGCGATGCGCTGACGGCGTCGGAAGAACTCGGCGACCGCTGGGGGATCGCAGCGGCGCTCAGCGTCCGGGCGGTGCAGCGCCACGTCCGCGGTGACCTCACCGGATCAGCGGCGGACGCCGAACGCAGCCGCGCGCTGTTCGAGGAGCTCGGTGACCGCTGGGGCCGCGGCCAGGCAGGATCCGTGCTCGGCAAGCTCGCCGAGTTCGCGGGCGACTACGCCGCAGCGACGACCTGGCACCGAGAAGCCGCCGAACTGGCCGAGGAACTCGCGCTGTGGCCGGACGTGTCCATGCGCTACTCCGAGCTGGGCCGCATCGCGCTGCTCCAGGGCGATCGCACCGCCGCCGACGAGCTCCACGAGCGGGCCCGCGCGCTGGCCGTCGAGCACGGCGACGCGGCAGGCCAGGAGTTCGCCGAAGTGGGCCTCGCGCTCTCCGCCCGCCGCAGCGGCAGATTCGCCGAAGCCGAGAACCTGCTGCGCCCGTGGCTGGCCTGGAACCAGCGCTTCGAAGCGGACAACGGTGCGGCCCTGATCCTCGCCGAACTGGGCTTCGCGGCCGAACAGCGCGGCGACGCCCCGGCCGCCCTCGATCTCCACACCCAGGGCCTCGAAGCAGCCCGCCGCACCGGAGACCCGCGCGCGGTCGCCCTGGCCTTGGAAGGCCTGGCCGGAGCCCGCCTCCTGACCGGCCAACCGGGCCGGGCGCAAGGCCTCCTCGCCTCGGCGGCCCTGCTCCGCGAGTCCACCGGAGCCCCGCTCCCCGCAGCAGAACGCACAGACGTCAACCGCATCGAAGCAGCTCTCCACGACACGCCCGGTGCTGATTCCGTGAGGAATTGACCGTCGCCCGGCCTGCCCTGCACGTCCGGACCCGGGGCCCGTGCGGTCCGGCCCGTGACCGGGTCAGGGCAGGTTCGAGGAGTGGCCCGGGAAGAGGTGGGCGTCCGGGTTGAGCTCCACCGCGATGTTGTTCACCGCCGTCGCCGCTTCGCCGAAGCCCGTCGCGATCAGCTTGACCTTGCCCGGGTAGGCCGCGACGTCGCCCGCCGCGTACACCCGCGGGCGGTTCGTGCGCATCGTCGTGTCCACCAGGATCGCGCGCTTCTCCAGCTCCAGGCCCCAACCCTCGATGGGGCCCAGATCGGCGGTGAAGCCCAGCGCGGCGACCACGGTCTGCGCGGGGAGCACCCGGCGCTCCGCACCGCCGACCTCGATCTCGACCTCGTGCACCCCGCCCTGGTCACCGCGGATCTCCACCACCTCGGCCGGTGTGATCAGCGGGACGCCGAGGTCCTCGACCTTGTCGACCAGGCCCGGGTGCGCGCGGAACCGCGCTCGGCGGTGCACCAGCGCGACGCTGCGCGCCACCGGGTGCAGCGCCAGCGCCCAGTCGAACGCGGAGTCACCGCCGCCGACCACCACCACGTCGCGTCCACTGTGCACGGCCAGCTCGGGGATGAAGTGCACGACGCCGCGGCCGAGCCAGTCGCCGCCTGCGGGCAGCGGTCGAGGGCTGAACTCGCCGATGCCCGCGGTGATCAGCACCGCGCCCGCGCGCACCGCCTCGCCACCGCCGAGCCCGACCAGCAGCTCGCCATCCACATCGGACAGTTCGACCGCGTGCCTGCCGAGCAGGTAGCGCGGTGCGTACTGATCGGCCTGTTCCACCAGCGCGGCAACCAGATCCCGGCCGCGCACCGCGGGGAACCCGGCCACGTCGAAGATCATCTTCTCCGGGTACATCGCGGTCACCTGGCCGCCCGGCTCGGGCAGGGCGTCCACCAGCGCCACCGACATCCCGCGAAAACCCGCGTAGTAGGCGGCGAACAGCCCCGTCGGGCCCGCGCCGACGACCAGCAGATCGACCTCGTGCGCAACCGCCGCCATCCCACCCACCTCGCCATCGATCGTGCGTGGACGCTCCCAGGCTAGCCGGATCCGGCCGCCATGTCCGCGCAGCTGGGCCAGTCCGCCGAAGCCGCTGCGGCACTCGGCGGTACCCGCCCCGTGGTGCCGCCCATACGTTCACCGAAAGGGGATCTCGTCGGGGAGGAGAATTCGTGAAGAAGAGATCCATGCTGCTCGCTGGCATCGCCGCGATCGCGCTGGGCGCAGGTCTCGCGCCGGCCGCGACCGCGGACGACGACCCGGGCGCGCTGATCGTCGGGGGCCACGACGCGACCGAGCAGTACGACTGGATGGCCTCGCTGCAGCGGGCCGGCAACCACAGCTGCGGAGCGTCGCTGATCGATGAGCAGTGGGTGCTGACCGCCGCCCACTGCGTGCAGGACGTCGCACCGGCGGACCTGGACCTGCGCATCGGCAGCCAGGACCACACCACCGGCGGCACCGAGGCGGGCGTGTCCGAGATCGTGGTCCACCCGGACTACGCGACCAACGGCCCCAACGGCGACATCGCACTGCTGAAGCTGGACCAGCCGGTCTCGGCGACGCCGATCGAGATCGCCGACGCCTCCGGCCCGGAGGGCACGCCCTCGCGGATCATCGGCTGGGGCGTGACCTGCCCGATCCGCGGCTGCGGCCAGCCGCCGGTGCAGCTGCAGGAGCTGGAGACCCAGGTGGTCTCGGACAGCCAGTGCTCGCTGAGCGCCGTCGACGCCGACACCGAGATCTGCACCGGCAGCTCGGAGCTGCTCGCCAACGCGTGCTTCGGCGACTCCGGCGGCCCGCAGCTGGAGGGCCAGCCGGGCGACTGGAAGCTCACCGGCGTCACCAGCCGGCTGGGCAGCCTGATCCCGGTCTGCGGCACCGCGCCGTCCATCTACACGGACGCGACGGCCTACAAGACCTGGATCAACGACACGATCGGCTGATCCGGTTCTCGCGGAGGGCGCCTGCCACCCGGCAGGCGCCCTTCGTGCTTCCCGTGCGAGATGCGGCACCTTCATCGGTCCAGGCGCAGCGTTTGCGCTGCTTCCGGCCGCATCCGCGGCGAGGAGTGGGGCGGCCCACGCTGACCTGGTGGTCATCGCGGCGGGACACTTCTGTCATGGCTGAACAGGACTACCGGATCGAGCACGACACGATGGGCGAGGTGCGGGTGCCCGCCGCCGCCCTGTACCGCGCGCAGACGCAGCGAGCCGTGGAGAACTTCCCGATCTCCGGGCGGGGCCTGGAGCGCGCCCAGATCCGCGCGCTCGGCCTGCTCAAGGCCGCCGCCGCCCGCGTCAACGGCCGGCTCGGGGTGCTCGACGCCGAGGTCGCCGAGGCGATCGCCGCCGCGGCCGACGAGGTCGCCGAGGGCGCGCACGACGAGCACTTCCCCATCGACGTGTTCCAGACCGGCTCCGGCACGTCGTCGAACATGAACGCCAACGAGGTCATCGCGACGCTGGCGTCCCGCGCGCTGGGCCGCGACGTGCACCCGAACGACCACGTCAACGCCTCGCAGTCGTCCAACGACACCTTCCCGACGACCATCCACGTCGCCGCCACCGAGGCGGTGCTCACCGACGTCGTCCCGGCGCTGGAGCACCTGGCGAGCACCATCGAGGGCCGCGCCGCCGAGTGGACCGAGGTGGTCAAGTCCGGTCGCACGCACCTCATGGACGCGGTGCCGATCACCCTCGCCCAGGAGGCCGGGGCTTGGGCGTCGCAGGTGCGCTACGGCGTCGAGCGGCTGCGCAGCGGCCTGCCGCGGCTGGGCGAGCTGCCGATCGGCGGCACCGCCGTCGGATCCGGGCTCAACGCGCCCGAGGGCTTCGGCGCGGCGGTGTCCGCGGAGCTGGCCTCGGTCACCGGCCTGCCGCTGACCGAGGCGCGCGATCACTTCGAGGCCCAGGCCGCGCAGGACTCGGTGGTGGAGACCTCCGGTCACCTGCGCACCGTCGCGGTGAGCCTGACCAAGATCGCCAACGACCTGCGCTGGCTGGGTTCCGGCCCGCGCACCGGCCTGGCCGAGCTGGCGCTGCCGGACCTGCAGCCGGGCTCGTCGATCATGCCGGGCAAGGTCAACCCGGTGATCCCGGAGGCGACCCTGCAGGTGGTCGCGCAGGTGATCGGCAACGACGCGGCGGTGGCCTTCGCCGGTTCGCAGGGCAACTTCCAGCTCAACGTGATGCTGCCGGTGATCGCCCGCAACGTGCTCGAATCGGCGCGGCTGCTGGCCGCGGTGTCGCGCCTGCTGGCCGACAAGGTCTTCGCAGGCGTCGCGGTCAACGTCGAGCAGGCGCGGGCCTACGCCGAGGGCTCGCCGTCGATCGTCACGCCGCTGAACCGCTACATCGGCTACGAGGAAGCAGCCACGGTCGCCAAGCAGGCCCTTAAGGAGCGCAAGACGATCCGCGAGGTGGTCCTGGAGCGCGGCCACGTCGACTCCGGCAAGCTCACCCTGGAGCAGCTGGACGAGGCTCTCGACGTGCTGCGCATGGCCACCGGGAAGTGATGCGCGAAGCGGCGCCTCTCCCCCGGGCTCGGGAGAGGCGCCGCTTCATCGGGTCGGTAACGGGATGGAACGTCCGGCTTCGCGCGTCGAACACCCGATCACCCACGGGACGGCAGGTCGGCACGATCGGTTCCGCTGCGGGTTGTCGGGGTCGCCGCGCACCATGAGCGCATGGTGCTGCTCGCTGAGGTGGTCGCGACCTCGCGCGAGGTCGCGGCAACGCGCTCGCGCAAGGCGAAGACCACGGCCATCGCCGACCTGCTGGGACGGCTGGAGCCCGAGGAGGTCCGCCCGGCGACCGCCCTGCTGGCCGGTGAACTGCCCGGCGGCCGGGCCGGAGTCGGCTGGTCCACGCTGGCATCGCTGTCCGCGGCACCCGCACCGGTGCCGACGCTGACCATCAGCGCCGTCGACACCGCGATCAACGCGCTCCGGGAGATCAGCGGCTCGGGTTCGGCGCAGCGGCGGACGTCGGAGCTGACCGCCCTGCTCGGCCGGGCCACCGCCGACGAGCAGCGATTCCTGGTGCGGCTGCTCGGCGGCGAGCTCCGCCAAGGGGCGCTGGAAGGCGTGATGGTCGAGGCGATCGCCGCGGCCGCCGAAGTGGCGGCCGACGCCGTCAGGCGCGCGTTCATGCTCTCCGGTCGGCTGCCCGCCACCGCCGAAGCGGCGTTGCGCGGCGGAGAAGCCGCGCTGGCCGAGTTCGGCCTGGAGATCGGGCGACCGGTGCGCCCGATGCTCGCCTCGCCAGCCGACGACCTGGAGTCGGCGCTGACCGGAGAGGTGACGGTCGAGTACAAGCTGGACGGTGCGCGCATCCAGGTGCACCGCGACGGCGACGAGGTGCACGTCTACACCCGCACGCTGCGCGAGATCACCGGCAGCGTCCCGGAACTCGTCGACCTGGTGCGCGGCCTGGACTGCCGGTCGGTGGTGCTCGACGGCGAAACGCTGGCGCTCGACGACGGCGGTCGGCCACGACCGTTCCAGGAGACGATGAGCCGGTTCGGCGCGCAGAGCTCGCGAGAGCTGCTGCTGCACCCGTACTTCTTCGACTGCCTGCACCTCGACGGCACCGACCTGCTGGACCTGCCGCTGCGCGACCGGCTCGACGCGCTGGCGAAAGTCGCGCCGCAGCACCGGATTCCGTCGGCTCCCCGCCCGACCTCCGAACGCGCGGCGGCGCTGTTCGACGAAGCGCTGGCCGCCGGGCACGAAGGAGTCGTGGTCAAGGACCTGGACTCCGGCTACGCCGCGGGCCGGCGCGGCCGCGCGTGGCGGAAGGTCAAGCCCGAGCACACGCTCGACCTCGTCGTGCTCGCCGCCGAATGGGGCCACGGCCGCCGCCGCGGCTACCTGTCCAACCTGCACCTCGGTGCGCGCGACCCGGACGGCGGCCCGCCGATCATGGTCGGCAAGACCTTCAAGGGCCTGACCGACGAGCTGCTGGCCTGGCAGACCGAGGAGTTCCAGCAGCGCGAGACCCACCGCGACGACTGGACCGTGCACATCGCGCCCGACCTCGTGGTGGAGATCGAACTCGACGGCGTGCAGACCAGCCCCCGCTACCCCGGCGGCGTCGCGCTGCGCTTCGCCCGCGTGCTGCGCTACCGGCCGGACAAGGACGCGGCCTCGGCCGACAGCATCGAGGCGGTGCGCGCTCTGCTGCCCGGCGGGTGAGATCCTGGGGAGCATGAGCAGCAACGACTTCGACTCGATCGGCTCGATCAACATCGGCCCCATCGACCCGCGCGAGCTCCGCGCCGACGAGCGCGCTGTCGAGCTGGACTACTACGTCGCGGTCCTGCTGATGGAGGCCACCGCGGACGCCGCCGACCACGAACCGCTGTACGAGGAATCGTTCGTGCTGCTGAAAGCCGAATCCGAGGAAGAAGCCGCGGAGAAGGCCGCCTACCACGGGAAGCAGCAGCAGACCAGCTACCAGAACGAGAACCACGAACTGATCACCTGGAAGCTGAAGCAGGTCGTCGAGGTGAAGCCGCTGGAGGACGCGACCTTCGACGACGGCACGGAGATCTACAGCCGCTTCTTCCGCAATTACCAGGCCTACAGCTCCTTCGAACCGCTGACGGAAGAAGAGGCCTGAAAACGCAGCGGCCGGGGTCCCACAATACAGCGGGAGGTCCCGGCGTACTTCCACACCCCAACAGAGCGTGGCCGCGGAGAAGCTACCAAGGCCGAATTCGCAATCACCTTCGGGTGTAAGGATTTGATCTCGAACTTCAGTTCCCGCTTCACTGCGCAACTGTGTTCGTCCACGCCTACGTCGACGAGTCTTATGACCTCACCATCGGCGTCTACATCCTCACCGCCACCATCGTCGACCTGACTGATGCCGAAGACTTTCGCAGCACAATGCGAGGACTGCGCCGAGGAGGAGAGAAGCTCCATTGGAGCAAAGAGCCCCCGCATCGCCGCACGGAGCTCACCAAGGTTCTCAGCTCACTACTGGTCCACAGCGTGGTGGCCATCGGGTGCTCGAAGCCGCTGTTCCCCGAACGCGGAAGGAGAAAGTGTCTCGAATCCTTACTTCCCGAACTCGAAACGCACGGCGCCGACATCGCAACCTTCGAAACCCGCCAGAAGCACAGCAACAAGCTCGACGCGGACATGGTCGACGCTTGCCGGCAGAAGCGGCTCATCACGTCGAACATTCGAATCACATTCGCCCCTGGGACCAGTGAACCTCTGCTCTGGATCCCGGACATCGTGTGCGGCATTGCACTGTCCGCGGAGCGCGGCGATGAAAAGTACCTGCGCCAAGCAGGTGAGCGCATCCGGATCATCCGGATCAATGCCCGATGAGTAGCGCGAAGCCCTAGAAACGCAGAGGCCGGGGTCCCGCCTCCGGCGGGCACACCCGGCGTACTTCCACGCCCCAACAGAGCGTGGCTGACGCCAGTTTACCAGCAATTGGCCCCGCGAAACCAACTCGAACCGACCAACCGATCCGGCGATCTTGACTGGCAGACCCAGAAACGCAGAGGCCGGGGTCCCGCCTCCGACGGGGAGTCCCGGCTTACTTCCCCGCACCGCCGCCTCCAACCCGGCCGCCGTCGGGAATCCGGCACCAGCTCCGAGCCATCGCCCCATCAGATGATCGCGCCGAGCAGGCGCATCCGCCGCTAGGAGGCGACTGCGGCCGTCCGAGGCCGTATGGTGGTCAGACGTGCAGTTCTTGAACGGGCAGCAGCCCACCACCGACCTGACCTACGACGACGTCTTCCTGGCGCCGCGGCGCTCCGGGGTCGAGTCCCGCTTCGACGTGGACCTCGCCACCAGCGATGGCACCGGGGCCACCCTGCCGATCGTCGTCGCCAACATGACCGCCGTGGCCGGTCGCCGCATGGCCGAGACCGTCGCCCGGCGCGGCGGCATCGTCGTGCTCCCGCAGGACGTCGACCCGGCGGCCGTCGCCGAGATCGTCTCCTGGGTCAAGACCCGGCACCCGGTCTGGGACACCCCGCTGGTGTTGCACGCCGACGACGCCGTGGCCGACGCGCTCAACCTCCTGCCCAAGCGCGCGCACGGCGCCGTGGTGGTCGTGGACGACGACAACCGGCCGGTCGGCGTCGTCGACGAGGCCGCGTGCACGGGCGTCGACCGGTTCGCTCGGGTCGGCGAGGTCGCCGACCAGCACCCCGTCGTGCTGCCGCTGGAGACCAAGCCCCGCGAGGTGTTCGAGCAGCTCGACAAGCAGACCCGCAACGTCGCGATCGCGGTCGACGCGGACGGCCGCCTGGCCGGGATCCTGACCCACCGCGGCGCGCTGCGCGCCGAGATCTACACCCCGGCCCTGGACGGCGAGGGCCGGCTGCGGGTCGCCGCGGCGGTCGGGGTCAACGGCGATGTCGCGGCCAAGGCCGCCGCGCTGCTGGAGTCCGGGGTGGACACGCTGGTCGTGGACACCGCGCACGGCCACCAGGAGAAGATGATCTCCGCGCTCAAGGCGGTCCGCTCGGTGTCCCCGCAGGTGCCGGTGGTGGCGGGCAACGTGGTGACCGCCGAAGGCGTGCGCGACCTCGTCGAGGCCGGTGCCGACGTGATCAAGGTCGGCGTCGGCCCGGGCGCGATGTGCACGACGCGGATGATGACCGGCGTCGGGCGGCCGCAGTTCTCCGCCGTCGCCGAGTGCGCGGCCGAGGCGCGCAAGCTCGGCAAGCACGTCTGGGCCGACGGCGGCGTCCGGCACCCGCGCGACGTCGCGCTGGCGCTCGCCGCGGGCGCGGCGTCGGTGATGGTCGGCTCCTGGTTCGCCGGCACCTACGAGTCCCCCGGCGACCTGCAGCGCGACGAGCACGGCCGGGCTTACAAGGAGTCCTTCGGCATGGCCTCCAAGCGCGCGGTGTCCGCCCGGACCCGCACCGACAACGCCTACGACCAGGCCCGCAAGGCGCTGTTCGAGGAGGGCATCTCCAGCTCCCGGATGCGGCTGGACCCGCAGCGCCCCGGCGTCGAGGACCTGCTGGACCAGATCACCTCCGGCCTGCGCTCGTCCTGCACCTACGCGGGCGCCCGCACCCTGGAGGAGTTCTACGACCGCGCCCTGGTCGGCATCCAGTCCGCGGCCGGTTTCGCCGAGGGCCGCCCGCTGCCCACCGGCTGGTGATGCGGGTGCCGGGCGCCTCCGACTCGCCATCGGAGGCGCCCGGCACTCAGCCGATCAAGGGGTGAACTCCCCCTCCAGCAGCTCGGTGACGAGAGCCGCGATCGGGGAGCGCTCCGAGCGGGTCAGCGTGACGTGGGCGAACAGCGGGTGACCCTTGAGCTTCTCGATCACCGCTGCCACGCCGTCGTGGCGGCCCACCCGGAGGTTGTCGCGCTGGGCGACGTCGTGGGTCAGGACCACGCGGGAGTTCGCGCCGAGCCGGGACAGCACCGTCAGCAGCACGTTGCGCTCCAGCGACTGCGCCTCGTCGACGATGACGAACGAGTCGTGCAGCGAGCGGCCGCGGATGTGGGTCAGCGGCAGGACCTCCAGCATGCCCCGGTCCATCACCTCGTCCAGGACGTTCTCGCTGGCCAGCGCGCCGAGCGTGTCGAACACCGCCTGCGCCCACGGCGCCATCTTCTCGTTCTCGGTGCCCGGCAGGTAGCCCAGCTCCTGACCGCCCACCGCGTACACCGGGCGGAACACCACCACCTTGCGGTGCTGCTGGCGCTCCAGCACGGATTCCAGCCCCGCGCACAGCGCGAGCGCGGACTTGCCCGTCCCGGCGCGACCGCCCAGCGACACGATGCCGATCTCGGGATCGAGCAGCAGGTCCAGCGCGATCCGCTGCTCCGCGGACCGGCCGTGCAGCCCGAAGGCCTCCCGGTCACCGCGCACCAGCCGGACCTGCTTGTCCGCGGTCACCCGGCCCAGCGCGCTCTGCGACCCGGACAGCAGCCGCACACCCGTGTTCGGCGGCAGGTCCCGCGCCTCGTCGAGGTCGGCGGTGCCGTCCTTGAACAGCGCGTCCACCGAATCGCCCGGCACCTCGACGTCGGCCATGCCGGTCCACCCGGACGGGACCACGTCCTGCGCGCGGTATTCCTCGGCCTCCAGGGCCACCGCGGCGGCCTTGACCCGCAGGGGCATGTCCTTGGTGACCAGCGTGACCCGGTGCCCTTCGGCCGCCAGGTTCAGCGAGCAGGCCAGGATGCGGGCGTCGTTGGAGTCGTTGCGGAACCCGGGCGGCAGCACCTGCGGGTCGGAGTGGTTGAGCTCCACGTGCAGGCGCCCACCCGAGGTTCCGACCGGAACCGGCTGGTCCAGCCGTCCGTGCTGGATCCGGAGGTCGTCGAGCGCGCGGAGGGCCTCCCGGGCGAACCAACCGAGTTCGGGGTGGTGGCGCTTGCCCTCCAGCTCGCCGATCACCACCACCGGGAGCACCACGTCGTGCTCGGCGAAGCGGGCTATCGCCCACGGATCGGACAGCAGCACCGAGGTGTCCAGGACGTACGTGCGGACCTCGTCGGTGCCACCGCTGTGCACGGTGCGCGCGGAATCACCGCTCCGGGTTCGGGTTTCCGCTTCTGGCTGGGAACGTCGTGCGGTCACGGCTACTCCCTCGCGGGCGTGGCGTCCACACCCGCTCGTCGGCGGGCCGGGCCTGGCCCCCTCGCGCCCCGGCCGGACCGCCTCGTCCGCCGTGGCCGCAGGGCCGGGCACCGGCCCATCGCGACCAAGGTGGACGGGGTAACCGTCCGCTCCAGCCAACAGCCACGATCAGGGCCTCCCGGACGGGCCGCGTACGGACTTGCTGACTGAGAACGGCCCGTCGAAACGCACGCTACCTGCGTGATCGCGTCTCGGCAGGCAGCCACACAGGTGATTCAGCGAATCGTCGTTTCTCCTTCATCTGCCGGGAAAACAGCGCTGGTCACGGCCCGTCCAACTGCGACACCGGAGGCGACCGCAGCAGGTCAGAGCGGTGCTCCACCCCGGCGGCGGGCCACCACTGCCGGTGAGCGTCGATGCTCCGTCCGGGTGAATTCCGGGCTCACACGCGGGTGGCGAGCTCAGCGCGCACCGATTCGGGGACGAGCGGCTCGTCAAGCAAGCGCCGGTAACGATCAGCGCTCGATGTGCTAGCGGGCCGCTCGTCCAGCCACCGCCGCAGCAGCCGGTAGCCCTCGACGTAGGTCGTGGTGTAGGCGCGCCAGAGCGGATCGCGCATGAACCCGACCAGGTGCCTGGCGCGCTGCTCCGGCATCAGCAGCCAGCGCTGCAGGTGCGCGACGACGTCGGCCTCGTCGGCCCCGTCGCCGTGCAGCATCAGCAACGCGTCCTGGCGGACCGGCAGCAGGCGCAGCAGCACCGCGTCGATCCGCTCCGCCAGCTCGCCGTCCAGCCGGATGCCCAGGTCGGCGAAGATCTCGGCCGCCCACGGGCCCCAGCCGGGCCCGACCGCGGCGTGCAGCCCCAGGTCGGCGAGACCCTCGGCGAGCACGCACTGCGGCGTGTTGACGAGGAAGACGGTGTGCTCGACCAGCCGGTCGCGCTGCACCAGGCCGGCTTCCTTGCGGCAGTGCTCGGTGTGGTGGCCGGGGTAGGCCTCGTGCGCGACGAGCTGCGGCAGGGTCGACGCGCGGTGCCCGACGTCGGCGTTGACCGCGACCTTCGAGCGGAACCCGCCGAGGTAGTGGTTGAACCCGCTCCACGGCTGGTCGGACACGATCCGGTACTCGACCGTCTCGCCGACGGGCAGTTCGAACCGGGCGCGCACGCGGTCCCGCAGCGCGCTGGAGACCGCCTGGACCGCCGCGGAGAGCCGCTCCGCGGGCACCACGTCGCGCCCGCGGACCGCGCGCAACCGCTCGGCCAGCGAACCGCGGCCCGGCAGCAGCGCCGCCAGCTCGCGGTGCGCCCTGCGGTACTCGTCGGGATCGCCCATGGCCGGCGACACCTGGAAGCACGCCGCCACCTCGGCGGCGAACGGCAGCTTTTCGCCTGCCAGCTTGCGACCCGAGCACTCCAGCGCGGTCAGTTGCGCGGCGAGGAACCGGCGGCGCGACTCGGCGAGATCGGCGGTGACGACCTCGGCGCGCAGGTGGCGCGCGGCGGCGGCGAGCCGGGCCGGTTCCGGTGGCGGTTCGACGGCGACCTGGGCCCGCAGCACCGGGTCGCCGGTGTAGGAGTCCGCGAATCCCCGGACGAGCCGGTCGAACCTGAGCCCGAGGAGCACGTACTCGACTGCGAGCGCTTCGGAGTCCACGTGCGGACACTACGCCCGCCCGAAGACGTCTCGGGCCGCCGGTCGCGTTTGCGATGAATTTGCCCGGGCAACGATAAGCCCGGCGGAGCCGAACAAAATAATCACACAATGGTGTTAACGAGGTTTGTTTCGACGGTTTCGATGTATATGTTTCACGCCGAGCGCTCTCCCTTCGGCTAAGTATGGGGTGCGTAGCCGAGGACCCGGGGAGCGTTCGCGCCATCCCATCCAACAAGGAGCAACGAAGTGCTGAAGAAAGCTGCGATTGTTGCCGGTGCCGCCGCCGGTCTGCTCGCCCTGGCTCCCGTCGCCAACGCCGACAGCGCGGACAACGACGGCATCAACGTCCTGAACGACAACAACCTGAGCGTGCTGCCGATCCAGGCCTGCGGCAACAACGTCGCGGTCATCGGCGCGGTCGTGCCGATCCTGTCCCCGCAGCTCAACAGCTGCGTCAACGCTCCGATCGTCGACCACCCCAAGGGCTGACGAGACCGGCGGTTCACCAGCAACCGCCGCTGCGCGGAATCTGGTGGCGAAAAGGGCGCCGGGCCTAAACTCGGCGCTCCTTTTTGCGCGCCCATCGCAACGGAGCGCGCAGCGCCGCTGATTCAGCCGTGACGCATTGAACTTCCGATCACACGATCGGGTAACAAGTTTCGGTGTTCGGCACGCCGCGATGAATTGTCCGGCGGCTGGCACCACACTCGGTGGCCGCCATCGCGGGTTTTCCCGACCCGCCGGTGAGCTCCGAATCCCGCAGTATTTCTAAGGAGATGAATCAATGCTGAAGAAGGCAGCTGTTGTCGCCGGTGCCGCCGCCGGTCTGCTGGCCCTGGCCCCCGTCGCCAACGCCGACAGCGCGGACAACGACGGCATCAACATCCTGAACGACAACAACGCCAGCGTGCTGCCGATCCAGGCCTGCGGCAACAACGTCGCGGTCATCGGCGCGGTCGTGCCGGTGCTGTCCCCGCAGATCAACCACTGCGTGAACGCTCCGATCGTCGACCACCCCAAGGGCTGAGCTCGGGTCACGTGGAAAGGCCAGGTCAGCGCGACCTGGCCTTTTCGCTGCCCGGAACCGGGAACCCGCGGTCGTCAGCCGCCGAAGCGGCGGTGGCGGACCGCGTAGTCGCGGAGGGCTCGGAGGAAGTCGACGCGGCGGAAGGCGGGCCAGTAGGCCTCGGTGAACCAGAACTCGGAGTGCGCGGACTGCCACAGCATGAAACCGGACAGCCGCTGCTCACCGGACGTGCGGATCAGCAGGTCGGGGTCCGGCTGGCCGGAGGTGTAGAGGTGCTCGGCGATGTGGTCGACCGTCAGCACCTCGGCCAGTTCCTCGATGGTGGTGCCCGCCTCGGCGTGCTTCTGCAGCAGCTTGCGCACCGCGTCGGCGATCTCCCGGCGGCCGCCGTAGCCGACGGCCACGTTGACCTGCATGCCCGTGCGGCCCTTGGTGCGCAGCGCGGCGGCGGAGAGGCGAGCGGCGGTCTCGGTCGGCAGGACGTCCAGGGCTCCGACGATCCGCACCCGCCAGGGCGCCTCCGGAGCGGTGAGCTCGTCGACCACCCCGGCGATGATCTCCATCAGCGCCTTGAGCTCGTCGGGGGTGCGGTTGAGGTTGTCGGTGGAGAGCAGCCACAGCGTGACGACCTCCACCTCGGCCTCTTGGCACCAGCCGAGCATCTCGGCGATCTTGCGGGCTCCGGCGCGGTGACCGTGCGCGGCGTCCAGCCCGGCTTCCTTCGCCCACCTGCGGTTTCCGTCCAAGATGACGCCGACGTGCCGCGGATGCTGTACCCCGTCCAGCTTCCGGCGCAGCCGGCGCTCGTAGACGCTGTACATGAGTTCTTTCAACCGAACCTTGAACGCCACGCCAGGTGAGCCTACGCGGATCCGGAGAGCCCTGATTCTCGGGTGGCCCGGAGCGCACGGCCGGATGCAGTGCGGATCACCTCCGAGCGAAACCTACGGTCCCGTAACCTCGGGGTGTGACTAGCGCCCTCTCCGCTCGCCGCCCGACCGCGTTCGTCAAGCCCCGGATGCGCGGCTGGATCCACTTATGGTCGCTCGTGGTGTCGGTCGCCGCCGGTGCCACGCTGATCGCGCTCGCCGCCTCGACGGTGTCCGCCGCCGCCGCGGTGGGCACCTCGATCTACGTGGCGACCGTGCTCGGCCTGTTCGGCGTCAGCGCCCTCTACCACCGCAAGACGTGGAAGACCGTCGGCGCCCGCACCTGGATGCGGCGGCTCGACCACTCGATGATCTTCCTGTTCATCGCGGGCACCTACACCCCGTTCGCGATGGTCGCGATGCAGCCGACGACGGGCGCGGTGGTGCTGGCGGTCGTCTGGGGCGGTGCGCTGGGCGGCGTGGTTCTCAAGCTCGCCTGGCCCAACGCGCCGCGCTGGGTCGGGGTGCCGGTGTACATCGCGCTGGGCTGGGTGGCGGTGTTCGTGCTGCCCGACCTGCTGGAGAACGCCGGGCTCGCCGCGCTGATCCTGCTGGTCGCAGGCGGTCTGCTCTACACGGCGGGCGCGGTCTTCTACGCGTGCCGCTGGCCCGACCCGTGGCCCAAGACCTTCGGCTACCACGAGTTCTTCCACGCGGCGGTCTCGGTGGCCGCGATCTGCCACCACATCGCGATCTGGCTGGCGCTCTACGCCTAGAGCCTGTTCCGGACTCGTTTAGCGCAGCGGTGCTGGTAGCTCAGCGCCGCCTGGGCCCCGAGTGCCCAGCCTCGTGCATGCCCGGTGAGCGGCGATGGTCGTCCTTGCGAGCATCGCCGCGCACGGCCAGTGGTCAGCTGATGTCCCGGCGCATGCAGATCCGCTTGGCCGGGTCCAGGCCGAGCTCCGCCTCGTGGGCGACGAGCGCGGCCAGCTCCGGCGCCACGTCATCGATCTCCCGGAACCCGAGCCGCTCGTAGTACGGGCCGTTCCACGGCACCGACCGGAACGTGGTCAGCGTCAGCGCGGGCAGGCCCCGCTCCCGGGCCCACGACTCGACGTGGTCGAGCAGGGCGCGGCCGATGCCCCGGCGCGCGCGGTCGGCGTGCACGCTGATCTGCGCGATGTGGGCGTTGCCGTCGATCAGCTCGACCAGCACGTAGGCCACGATCCCGGCCTCGTCCTCGGCCGCCCAGAGCCGCCCGGCGCGCTGGAACCCGGCCAGCACGTCGAGTTCCGGCGGCGGGTCGTCGGCGATCTCCGGCATCCCGATCGCGCGGAACGCCTCCCCCGCCGAGATCTCGATCTCCTGCAGTCGCCCCAGCTCGGCCTCGCCGACGTTGCGGATCCTCACCCGCACAGTGGATCAAATCCGGCCGGGCCGCTGCCACCGGATTTCCGCGCGGTGCCGGACCCGTGAGCGTTTCGGGGCGTCATAGCGCCTCAAAGCGCTCACGGGTCCGAACCTGCGCAGATGCAGTCAGAGCGGGAGGTCTTCAGGCCTCGTGACCGGCCGGTCGCAGACGTAGCCCCGGCAGACGTACGCCGCCGGCGCTCCGCCGACCAGCGGCCGCCCCGCAAGCAGCGGCACGCCGGTCGCCTCCGGCTCCCCGGCCACCACCGCCGCTCCGCCCGGCGCGCGCCGCCGCGCCGCGGCGAGCAGTTCCGCCCGGTCGGCGTTGTCGGCTGCGCCGACGACCGCGACCTGCAGCGGTCCGTGCGCGCGCGCTTCCGCGGCGCTGAGCCAGTGCCCCGCGAAGCGGGGTGCCCGCTGCGCGAGCAACCCGGCGCGCGACAGCGCCTGCTCCGCGGCGCTGCGGTAGCGCGCGGTGCTCTCCGGCCCGACGAGCGCGGCACCGGTGAGCAGCGCGGAGGTGAGCGCCGCGGCTCCCGACGGGCTCGCGTTGTCCGTCGGGTCGGAGGGGCGGCGGACCAGCGCTTCCGCATCGGCCGCGGTGTCGTGGAAGGTGCCCGGGTGGTCGGCGTCGCTGAACTGGTCCAGCGCCGTGTCGAGCAGCCCGCAGGCCGCCTCCAGCCAGCGCGGCTCGCCCGTGGCCTGGTGCAGCGACAGGAGGCCGTCGGCGAAGCAGCCGTAGTCCTCCAGCACTCCGGCGGCGGTGCCCACCACGCCGTTGCGCGAGGTGCGGCGCAGTCGGCCGTCCACCAGGTGGCGCGAGAGCAGCAGGTCGGCGGCGGTCTCGGCCGCTTCCAGCCAGCGCGGTTCGTCGAGCGCCGCGGCGGCCTCCACCAGCGCTGTGATGGTCATGCCGTTCCAGGCGGTGACGACCTTGTCGTCCTTCCCGGGCTGGGCGCGGCGGTCGCGGGCTTCGCGGAGGCTGTCGCGGACCCGCCGCCAGCGGGCCGCGTCGTCCGGATCGCGCGGCAGCTGCAGAGTCGAGGTGCCGTGCTCGAAGGTGCCCGTCTCGGTCACCACCAGCAGTTCCGCCGCCCAGTCGCCGTCATCCGCCCCCAGCACCTCGCGCAGCTGGTCGGGCGTCCAGGCGTAGGTCAGCCCCTCGATGCCTTCGGTGTCGGCGTCCAGCGAGGCCGCGAAGCCGCCTTCCGGCGTGAGCAGGTCGGTCAGCAGGAACTCGGCGGTCTCGCGCGCCACCCGCTCGCCGAGCGGGTCGCCCAGGCGCGCCAAGTGCGCGTAGGCGCGGAGCAGGAGGGCGTTGTCGTAGAGCATCTTCTCGAAGTGCGGAACCACCCAGGCGTTGTCGACGCTGTAGCGCGCGAAACCACCTGCGAGCTGGTCGTAGATCCCGCCGCGGGCCATCGCCGCGCAGGTGTCCTTGGCCATTTCGAGCGCGGAGTGCCCGCTGCCCGGCTCGCCGAGCCGCTCGTGGTGGCGCAGCAGGAACTCGAGCACCATCGACGGCGGGAACTTCGGCGCATCGCCGAACCCGCCGTGGTCGGCGTCGAAGTCGGCGTGCAGCCGGGACACCGCACCGGCCAGCACCTCTTCGTCGAGGATCGACTCCGGCAGCGGCGGGCGCTGCTCGGCCAGCTGCTCGACCACCCTGGCCGCGGCCTTGCGGACCTCCTCGCCGCGATCGCTCCAGGCCTGCGCCACGGCGTGCAGCAGCTGCCGGAACGACGGCATCCCGGACATCGGGGCCACCGGGTAGTAGGTGCCGCAGTGGAAGGGCTCGCCGTCCGGGGTGAGGAAGCAGGTCATCGGCCAGCCGCCCTGCCCGGTCATGGCCTGGGTGGCCTCCATGTAGACGGCGTCGATGTCCGGCCGCTCCTCGCGGTCGACCTTGACGTTGACGAAGTGCTCGTTCATCAGCCGAGCGGTCTCGTCGTCCTCGAACGACTCGTGCGCCATCACGTGACACCAGTGGCAAGCGGCGTACCCGACGGACAGCAGGACCGGCACATCACGGCGCCGGGCCTCGGCGAACGCCTCGGGCGACCAGGGCCACCAATCGACCGGGTTGTCGGCGTGCTGGAGCAGGTACGGGCTGGTCGCGCCCGCGAGCCGATTAGCCATGCCCCCAGCCTCCCACTGCCCGCCGAACCCTGACCAGCGGGCGGCTCGACGAAGACGGGCGGGCCCGGTCGCGCTCCCGACGCGACCGGACCCGCCCGGGACCGGTGATCTTCCGCGGCTCAGGCGCCGGGCTGGATCGGGCCGACCTGGGTGCCGGCGTCGACGGTGATCTCGCCCAGCGCGCTGCTCACGCCGGAGAGCGAACCGTCGGCCTCCGGCAGGCGGAAGTCCACGCGGTCCGCCGGGGTGCCGCCCGGGAAGTTGCGGACCTGGATGTCGAAGTGGACCGGCTGGCCGGGCCCGAAGACGACCGTCCGGCCTTCGCCGTAGGCCTCGGTCTGCACGCCGAGCGGCGCTTCGCCGCGGTAGAACACGACCTCGGCGGGCGAGCCGTTGAGCGTGCAGGGCGCGCTCGCGTCCATCGCGGTGAGCGTGACGTTGTAGTGCGAGTGCCCCGCGCTGCTGTCGGAGGGCGTGACGGTCGCGTCGAAGATGCCCGGCGCGCACGCGCTCGGCGGCGGGGGCGGCGGCGTCGCGAGGGCCTGGGAAGCGTTGAAACCGACTCCCGCGATCACGGCGATCGCGAGCGACGCGCCGAATGCGCTGCGGCGGAAGAACTGGCTCATCGAAAGGCTCCCTGGTGGTCTCGTTCCCTTGCACCCCTGAAGACGGCTCGGGGCGGCAGCGGTTGCCGACGTCGGGCCGATAGTCGGATCGGCCACTCCGGGGCAACCTCGCCGCTTCCCGCGCCTCTGGGGTGAACCGGCCGCCGTTTCCGGGACGTGCTTGAGTAGGACGAGGACTTCTCAGAAAATGTGTTAACAACGAGATCGACCTCGGGAGCGGTTTTGACATCGACGACGATGTGCGCCTCCACCCGCGACGACACGGCGGTCAAGGCCGTCGTGCGGCCGCAGGAGTAGCGGTGGCGGGCAGGACGCGACCGCCGGACGCGGTGGTCGAGCAGCGGCGGCAGGACGTGCTGCGGCAGGTCATCGAGCACGGCGAGGTCCGGATCACCGATCTCGCGGAGCGCTTCGAGGTCAGCCTCATGACGATGCACCGCGATCTCGACGCGCTCGTCGACCGGCGGCTGGTGCGCAAGCTGCGGGGCCGGGTGACGGCCTACCCGTCGCTGACCCTGGAGACCGCGACGCGCTTCCGGGTCGGGCTGCAGGTCGCCGAGAAGGAGGCGCTGGCCGATGCGGCCGCCGTCGAGGTCCAGCCCGGCATGACGCTGCTGGTGGACGACTCCAGCACGGTGTTCCCGCTGGCCCGCCGGATCGCCGAGGTGGCGGCGCTGCGGGTGTTCACCAACTCGCTCACCGTCGCGCAGATCCTCGCCGGCGCCGGGCACGAGGTGGGCCTGCTCGGCGGCCGCTACCGCGCCGAGTTCGACTCGTGCACCGGCCCGGAGGTGCTCAAGGCGCTGGACGGGTTGCACGCCGACGTCTCGTTCGTGTCGGCGGCGGCCGTCACCGAGGGGCACCTGTTCCACCCGGTCCGGGACTACGCCGAGATCAAGCAGCGCATCGTCGGCCGCGCGACGCGCAACGTGCTGCTGGTCGACCACTCCAAGTTCGGCAAGAGCGCGCCCTTCGCGCACGGCGACGTGGGCGCCTACGACCTGGTCGTCACCGATGCCGCCGCACCAGCCGCGGAGCTGGAGGCGATCCGCGGTCTCGACACCGGTGTCCGCGTCGTGCCGATACCCGGGCTCGCGGCAACAACAGATCCAGACAGGGGAACCGATGCGCGCAGTTGACGGTCCGGCCGCAGGAGGAACGCGATGAGCCTGGTCGCCGGGGTCGACTCCTCCACCCAGTCCACCAAGGTCGTGGTGTGCGACAGCGAGACCGGGCAGGTGGTGCGGGAAGGCCGCGCCCCGCACCCGGACGGCACGGTCGCCGACCCGGCCGAGTGGTGGCACGCGCTCACCACCGCCACCGCCGGACTGCTCGACGACGTGGCGGGCATCGGCATCGCCGCGCAGCAGCACGGCCTGGTGGCGCTGAACGAGCGCGGGGAGGTGGTCCGGCCCGCGCTGCTGTGGAACGACAATCGCTCCGCGCAGGCCGCGGCCGACCTGACCGCGGAGCTCGGCGGTGCGCGGGCGACCGCCGCCGCGATCGGCAGCGTGCCGGTGGCCAGCTTCACGGTCAGCAAGCTGCGGTGGATGGCCGAGCACGAGCCGGAGCTGGCCGACCGGGTCACCGACGTGCTGCTCCCGCACGACTGGCTGACCTGGCGGCTGACCGGCGAGGTGGTCACCGACCGCGGCGACGCCTCGGGCACCGGCTACTGGTCGCCCGGCGAGGGCCGCTACCGGGAGGACGTGCTGGCCACCGCCTTCGGCGGCCGCACCCCGCGCACGCCCCGCGTGCTGGGCCCGGCGGAACCGGCAGGTCGCACGCCGGACGGCAAGCTGGTGTCGGCGGGGACCGGCGACAACATGGGAGCCGCGCTGGGCCTGGCGATCGGCCCGGGCGACGTCGTGGTGTCCCTGGGCACCAGCGGCACCGTGTTCGCCTCGGCGGAGCACCCGAGCGCCGATCCCACCGGCACGATCGCCGGTTTCGCCGACGCCACCGGGCGGTTCCTGCCGCTGGTGTGCACGCTCAACGCGGCTCGGGTCCTCACCTCGACGGCGGCGCTGCTGGGCGTGGAGATGGCCGAGTTCGACCGCCTGGCCTGCGAAGCGGCCCCGGGCGCGGACGACCTCGTCCTGCTGCCGTACCTGGACGGCGAGCGCACGCCGACCCTCCCGGACGCCAGCGGCACGCTGCTCGGTCTCCGCCGCGACAACATGACCCCGCAGAACCTGGCCCGCGCGGCGGTCGAAGGAATGCTCTGCGGCCTCGCGACGGGTGTCGACGCACTGCGCGAACAGGGCGTCGAGGTGCGCCGGGTGCTGCTCATCGGCGGTGCGGCGCAGTCCGAGGCGGTGCAGGTCGCGGCACCGCAGGTGTTCGGGGTTCCGGTGACGGTGCCCGCGCCCGCGGAGTACGTGGCCCGCGGCGCGGCCCGCCAAGCGGCCTGGGCCCTGACCGGACAGCAGCCGGACTGGCACCTGGCCGGTGCGACGGAGCTGGAGGCCACCGACTCCTCGGCGGGCGAGCGAATCCGCCACCACCACCGAGAAGCCTTCACCCAGGTCCACGGCGGCTGACGGTTCGTGAGCGCGCAGCGCGCCTGCGCGCTCACGAACGTGCTCGAAAGACGGCCGTCGCGGTGGCCCGATCCACTACCGTTCCAACGGAAGTTGATCGAGCAGGGGGATCTCCGTTGCGACCAGGGCACCCGCAGTTCCAACCGAATCCGCGCCCGGCGGGACCACCGCCCGGCATGCCGCCAGGACCGCCACCCGCCCGTCCCCCGATGCCACCGCGACCCGCCGCACCGCCGCCCCCACCGCCGGTCGCGGAGGCGACGCAGGTCATCCGCACCGAGCCGAAACCCGAGGAGCCGATCGACATCTTCGACCTCGCCGGTGTCGGTGATCCGCTCAAGCTCGACCCGAGCAAGCTCTGGCAGCGCCGCGAGGACGGGGAGCGCTACCGGATTCCCATCGGCGTGGACGAGAACCAGCAACCGGTGCTGCTCGACCTGCTCGGATCCAGGACCGCGTTCGGCGTCTTCGGCTCCACCGGCTCCGGCAGAGCCCCGTACCTGCACAGCCTCCTGTTCGGGATGGCCACGACGCACTCCCCGGCGGAGATCAGCTTCTTCTGCATCGGCGGCTCCGCCACTGAGCCGACCTGGAACTCGATCACCGAACTTCCGCACCGGGCGGCTGTCCAGACGACCAGCGAGGGCCTCTACGACGAGCACCGGCTCATCGCCGCGCTGGAAGGCGAGCTGGAGCGGCGGGCCCAGCTCCTCGCCGGGATGTCCATGCAGCACTTCGCCGACTACCAGGCCATCGAGTCCCAGACCAGGTTCGGTCCGATGCCGCTGCTGGTGGTCGCGGTCGACATGCTCCCGCACTTCCTCGAAGAAGCACCGGGTTTCGAGCCAACCCTGGGGAAGCTGATGTCCGCGGGCCCGCTGGGAGTCAAGCTGCTCTTCAGCGCCTTCGGGCCAGATGAACTACCGAGGCGCCTCGCGCACCGATTCGGCTCGGTGGTGCTGCACACCTGCGCGGAATCCGACTCCAGGCCGCTGCTGGGAGACGACCGCGCGCTGCAGCTCCGGCCCGATCAGGCCTACCTGGTGGGCGGAGCCAAGAAACCGGTGTTGTTCCGCACCGCCCACGCCAACCTGCGCCACCCGTCGAGTTCCCCGGCCTACCGGTTGTTCGCAGACGGCTTGCAGCACAAGGCACCGCCGGCCAGGAAGCTCCTGCTGCCGAAACCCGGGACAGAACCGCCGTCCGGCGTGGACGCCCCGCTGCCTGCGCTGGCCACCAGCGAGGACCGCGGATACGGTGCCGAGAGCACATCGCCGCCAAGCGTCACCATCGGAACCGTCGACAACCCGCGCGAACACCGGAAGGACCCGCTGCGGCTGGACTTCACCGGCGCGGACAGCAGGATCGCGATCGTCGGGCGGCCCGGCAGCGGCAAGACCACCGCGGTGCTGACCACCCTGATGGCACTGGCGCTGACCAGCACTCCGACCGAAGTCCGCTTCCACTGCCTGGCCTTCGGCGGCAACGGCCTGCTGCCGCTGCGGAACCTGCCGCACAGCGGTGCCGTCGTGCAGAGCCGGTCCCCGAAGCAGGTGGACCAGGCCCTGGCCCACCTGGAATCCACTTTGGACAACCGGGCGCGGTTCTTCGTCGCGGAGGGGATCGACTCCGCCGCCGACTTCCGCCGCAGGCGCACCGAAGCGGACCTCGGCGAGGAGGCCACCGACCACTTCCTCGTCGTCGACGGCTGGCCGGAGGTGCACCAGCACCCCGGCCTCGCCGAACGCGTGCTGCGCCTGGCGCGGCGCGGCTCGGAGCACGGCATCCACCTGATCGTCACGGCCAACCGCTGGGACGACCTGCCGCGCGAACTGCGCGAACTCGTCGGCGGCCGGGTCGAGCTGCGGCTCACCGATCCGCGCGAATCGCTGATCTCCACCGCAGCGGCCCAACGGCTCCCGGACGAGGCCGGTCACTGCCTGCACCAGGAGCTGTGGGGCACGATCAACCTGCCCGTGCTCGACGACGACCTGCCCAGCTACTTCGAGTACGTCGAATCCGGCCTGCCGGACGACCTGCCTGCCAAGACTCGGGAGCTCGTGGCCCGCATCGACGAGTCCTGGAAGGGGCCGCGCTTCCGCCAGCTCGGCCACGAGCGGACAGCGGTCGATCACGACGACCTCCCGCGGCCCGAACCGCACGCCATCCCGCTCGGCATCGACGACGGCGGCGAACCCGTGCTCCTCGACCTGAGCGGCGAGAACCCGCACCTGCTGATCACCGGCGGGCCGGAATCCGGCAAGAGCACGGCGATCCGCACCGTGCTGCGCGGGATCGCGAGCGCGTACTCGCCGAAGCAGGCCAAGGTGCTGCTGATCGACTACAAGCGCGAGCACCACCACGCGCTGATCTCGGAAGACCACCTGCTGGCGTGGAACCGCACCTGGGAGGACTCGATCCGGGACCTGGCGCAGGTCATCGCGTCCCTGCGCAAGCGGCGCGGCCCGGCCGCGTGGTCCGGCCCGGAGCTGTTCGTGGTCACCGACGACTTCCACGAAGTCAGCCGCAGAGCGGAGCTGCGCTCGCTGGGCGGCCTCGACGAGTTCCTCCCGGACGCCCACGAGGTCGGCCTGCACCTGGTCGTGGCGGGCAACGGCCTGCACCCGCACCAGCGCAACAGCATCGTCGCCGGCCTCGGGCACTGCGCCCACCACCTCCTGCTGAAGGACGCGACCGGCCCCGAGTGGCTGACCGGCACCCCGGCCGAACGACCGCGGGAGCAGGGCGAAGCACGGCTGCTCGGGCCGGTCGGCCCGAGCGCGCGCCTCCGCTTCCCGGAGATCCCACCGCCGTGATGCGAAGCGGGGCCGCCCGGTCGCACCGGACGGCCCCGCTTCGCTCCCCCGCTAAGGGGTTTCGTCTTTGCCGGGCTTGGTCTCGCCCTTCTCGGGTTCCGCTTCCGCGGCTTCGGCTTCGCGGGCCGCTTCGGCCCGCTTCACCTTGGCCGGTGCCGCCGCGGCGGCCTTGCCCTCGTCGAAGACCACCGGCACCTTGCGCAGGTGCTTGGTCATCGAGCGGATCAGGAAGACCACCGCCACGGCGAACAGGATCAGCAGCACCAGGCCGACCGGGGAGGACTTGCCGAAGTCCTCGCCCTGCCCGCCCGGGTCGTTCGGCGGTGCCGGGGCCTGCGCGAGCACGTAGGCCGCGGTTTCCAGGGCAGTCATGCGCACACCTTCTCCTGCACACCGGAGAACAGGTCGTCCTCCGGCAACGTGGTGTCGACCAGGGACCGGACCAGCTCGTAGTCCTCGGTCGGCCACAGCTCCTGCTGGATGTCCAGCGGCACCGCGAACCACCTGCTGTTCGGGTCGATCTGGGTCGCGTGGGCGCGCAGCGCGTCATCGCGCTGCGCGAAGTACTCGGCGCACTCGACCCGGGTGGTGACCCGCTCGTCCGGATCGGGCCGCGAGGAGTCCCACTTGGCCAGCCACTCGCCGTAGGGCGACTCGATGTCGCGGGCCAGCAGCGCCTCGTGGAAGAGCTGCATGCGCTTTCGGGAGAAGCCGTGCGAGTAGTACAGCTTCAGCGGCTGCCACGGCTCCCCGGCGTCCTGGTACAGGTCGGGGTCGCCGGCCGCGTCGAAGGCCGCCACCGAGATCTCGTGGCACCGGATGTGGTCCGGGTGCGGGTAGCCGCCGTTCTCGTCGTAGGTGATCACCACGTGCGGGCGGAACTCGCGCATCACCGCGACCAGCTCCCGGGTGGACACCTCCAGCGGCGTGGTGGCGAACACGCCCTCCGGCAGCGGCGGCAGCGGATCGCCCTCCGGCAGGCCGGAGTCGACGAAGCCCAGCCAGCGGTGCTGCACACCGAGGATCTCGGCCGCCTTCGCCATCTCCTGCCGCCGGACCTCGGTGAGGTTCTCCACGACCTCGGGCCGGTCCATGGCCGGGTTGAGGATGCTGCCCGCTTCACCTCCAGTGCAGGTGACCACCATCACCTCGTGCCCGTCGGCCACGTAGCGCGCGGTGGTCGCGGCTCCCTTGCTGGACTCGTCATCCGGGTGCGCGTGCACCGTCATCAGCCGCAGCTTGTCCGCCATCGCCGGGTAATCCCCTCCTGCTTCGCAGCATCTCTCCTGAACACGGCCCCGCTGACAGGCCGCAGGACACCCCAGGGATACTTAACGCGGATGTCGGGCCCCATTGTTCCCGGTGCGCCCGACGAACCGAGCGCCAGCCCCCGCGAGCGGGGGTCGGCAAGACCAGGCGAAAGGCTTCTCGAGCCGGTGACGCACCCGCAGATCCCGCAGGACCGGTACGGGTCGCGCGCGAAGAAGGCGCGACTGCGACCGGGCCGCCGCTGGCTGCTCTTCGCCGTCGTGCTCGCCGCCCTGGTCGGTGTGTCGGTCGTCGCCTACCAGAACTTCGGCACCGCGCCCATCGAGGGCAAGCAGGTCGCCTTCGAGATCGTCGGCGAGGACTCCGTCCGCATCGTGGTCGAGGTCCAGCGCGACGACCCGCAGCGCCCCGCCGCGTGCGTGGTGCGCTCCCGAGCCAAGTCGGGTGAGGAGATCGGCCGCAAGGAAGTCCTCATCCAACCTGCGGACGGCGTGACCAGGCAGGAAACTGTGTTGCGCACGTCTCCCGGACCGGCCACCGGGGAGGTGTACGGCTGCACTTACAACGTTCCTGAATATTTGTCCACCCACACGCGGCCAACTGGGTGAAGACAGGCGTTCCACGCCGGGCGCTGGGAAAATGCAGCCCCTCGGCGTGGCGTTTCGTGCTATCGTCGAGCACAGCACGGCCCCGCGAGGGCCGTGTTTTTCCGTTACTTGGCCATCGAGCCGGAAAACAATGCGGAAATGCAATGGTGCCCGTGATGGAGTCGCGGGACGCAGTCGACGAGGAGTGGTGACCGTGAGCGAGACCCAGGTGACCTGGCTGACCCAGGATGCTTACGACCGGCTCAAGGGTGAGCTGGACGAGCTCGTGGCCAACCGCCCGGTGATCGCCGCGAAGATCAACGAAGCCCGCGAGGAGGGCGACCTCCGGGAGAACGGCGGGTACCACGCCGCCCGCGAGGAGCAGGGCCAGATCGAGGCCCGCATCCGCCAGCTCCAGGAGCTGCTGCGCACCGCCAAGGTCGGCGACGTGCCCACCGAGTCCGGTGTGGCCCGCCCCGGGTCGGTGCTGACCGTCCGCTACGACGGCGAGGACGAGACCGAGCAGTTCCTGCTGGCCACCCGCGAGGAAGGCGCGCACGGCGACCTGGAGGTCTACTCCCCGAGCTCCCCGCTGGGGCAGGCGCTGCTGGACGCCAAGGAGGGCGAGACCCGCGAGTACGAGCTGCCCAACGGCGGCACCATGAAGGTCACCCTGGTCAAGGCGGAACCCTTCGCCGGCTGACCCCTCCGGGGCGCTGCGCACGAGCCCGCCGCGGACCGCTTCTCGATCGTCGTTAGGCATCGAAAGCACTTGTGGCGCTTAAAAAGAAAAGAAAGACGAGTTCCACCGGAACATCGTTGAATCTCGCATCGCGGGCGCCCACGCATTGGGCGCCCGCGATGTTTTTCATTCCGCTGATTTCGCGAGGCGTTCCAGGAGCGGGCGCACTCGGGGTGCCACGGGGGTCGACAGGGCTATCGACGTCGAGGTGCGGCGGACTCCGGTGACGCCGACGACTTCGTCGATCACCCGCTGCAGGTCCGCGTTCGAGCGGGCCACCATTCGGACGAACAGATCGCCCTGCCCGGTCGTCGCGTGCACCTCGCACACCTCGTCTATCGCGGCCAGCTGCTCGGCCACCAGCGCGCGGTGGCCCTGGGCGATCTCCAGCACCGCGAAGGCCGTGAGGCCGTAACCCATCGCCGCCAGGTCGAGCTCCGGCGGGAAGCCCAGCAGAATGCCGCGCTGCACCAACCGGTCCATCCGCGCCTGCACGGTGCCGCGAGCCACGCCCAGCCTGCGGGAGCACTCGAGCACGCCCAGGCGGGGCTCGTCGGACAGCAGCAGCAGGAGGCGCGCGTCCAGCGCGTCCAGGCCCTCGTCCTTGGGAGCCATGTCTCACCCTCCGCTCGTGATGAGGCGATTCATCCAGCCGATCCGATCGAATACTGATCAGATTGCCCACTGAAATCAAGTGCGGTTGCCCAGGATGACCGCCCGGCGCACCCTGAGCGCAGCACCGCTCAGGGGGAGGACATCGTGACCGGAACCGTCAACCGAGGGAACCAGCCCGAGCAGCTCGACGACGTGACCTTCGACCAGATGCGCCGCCTCGTCGGCCTCGTCGAGCACGACGACGCGAAGGACCCGTTCCCGGTCAGAGCGCTCGACGCGGTGGTGTTCGTCGTCGGCAACGCCACTCAGAGCGCGCTGTTCTACCAGGTGGCCTTCGGCATGGACCTGGTCGCCTACTCCGGTCCGGAGACCGGCAACCGCGACCACAAGGCGTTCGTGCTGGAGTCCGGCTCGGCGCGCTTCGTGCTCAAAGGCGCCGTCGACCCGGACAGCCCGCTGGCCGACCACCACCGGCGACACGGCGACGGCGTCGTCGACCTGGCTCTGGAGGTTCTCGACGTCGACAAGTGCGTCGAGCACGCGCGAGCGCAAGGCGCGACCGTGCTGGCGGAGCCGCACGACACCTCCGACGAGCACGGCACGGTCCGCAGCGCCGCGATCGCCACCTACGGCGAGACCCGGCACACGCTGCTCGACCGCAGCCGCTACACCGGCCCCTACCTGCCCGGGTACCTCGCGCAGCGGGGCAGCTACGTCAAGCCCGCGGACTCGCCGAAGCGGTTGTTCCAGGCCGTCGACCACTGCGTGGGCAACGTCGAGCTCGGCCAGATGGACCGCTGGGTCGACTTCTACAACCGGGTCATGGGCTTCGTGAACATGGCCGAGTTCGTCGGCGACGACATCGCCACCGACTACTCCGCGCTGATGAGCAAGGTGGTCGCCAACGGCAACCACCGCGTCAAGTTCCCGCTCAACGAGCCGGCCGCGGGCAAGCGCAAGTCGCAGATCGACGAGTACCTGGAGTTCTACCGGAGCCCCGGCTGCCAGCACATCGCGCTGGCCACCGGCGACATCATCAAGACGGTCACCGCGATGCGGGCCGCCGGCGTGGAGTTCCTGAAGACGCCGGACACCTACTACGACGACCCGGAGCTGCGGGCGCGCATCGGCGAGGTGCGGGTGCCGATCGAGACGTTGAAGGAGCACGGCATCCTGGTCGACCGCGACGAGGACGGCTACCTGCTGCAGATCTTCACCAAGCCGATCGGCGACCGGCCGACGGTGTTCTACGAGATGATCGAGCGACACGGCTCGCTGGGCTTCGGCAAGGGCAACTTCAAGGCCCTCTTCGAAGCGATCGAACGCGAACAGGAACGCCGCGGAAACCTCTGACCTCGGATGCCACCGCGAATCGACGGTCACTCGAGCAACACGTTGGGTACCCTCGGTGGAGCGGCCAGTCGCGGCGGGGGCGATGCGCGACCGCCGAACAGCCCAGGCAGCGGATCACCGCCCGAGATCACCGGACAGGGGGAAGCATGTCGCAGCTGACTCCGGGCAACCGCGCTCTTCCGCTGGTCACCGGCGTGCTCACCGCGGCCGCGCTGTCCGGTGCGGCGGTCTTCGCGGTGCTGCAGTCCGGGTGCGACGATCCCGGCTCCTACCAGGTGCGCGACGACGCGGTAGAGCTGATCGGCGGCTGCCTGCGGCCGGACGACCTCCCGGTCAACCCGCGTCCCCCAGCAGGCCACGACGGCAACGACCCGGCGATGGCCCGGTAACCCGCAATTTCAATTGAAATTGGACGTGCAACTTCAATGGAAGTTGCGGGTCCGTCGGCGTGTCGGGGTCCGACACGCCGACGGTGCGTCGGGATTCGTGCAATTTCAATTGAAATCAGAGGTCATATTTCAATTGAAATTGCGGCAGTGGACGGTCAGCCCAGTGCCTGGAGGATGTCCTCGACCAGGTCGTCGGCGTCCTCGATGCCCACGGAGAGGCGGACCAGCTCGGCCGGGACCTGCAGCATCGAGCCCGCGGTGCTCGCGTGCGTCATGCGGCCCGGGTGCTCGATCAGGGACTCGACCCCGCCCAGCGACTCGGCCAGCGTGAACAGCCGGGTGCGCGCGCAGACCTGCAGCGCGGCCTCCTCGCCGTCGGCGTGCAGGAACGAGATCATCCCGCCGAAGTGCCGCATCTGCTTGGCCGCGACCTCGTGGCCGGGGTGTTCCGGCAGCCCCGGGTAGAGGACCTTCGCGACCTTGGGGTGACCGGTCAGCGCGGCGACGATCCGCTCCGCGTTGGCGCTGTGCCGCTCCATGCGGATCGCCAGCGTCTTGGCACCGCGCAGCGTGAGGAACGCGTCGAACGGCCCCGGCACCGCGCCCGCGCCGTTCTGCAGGAACGCGATCTGCTCGGCCAGCTCGTCGTCGGAGGTGATCACGGCACCGCCGACCACGTCGGAGTGCCCGCCCAGGTACTTCGTCGTCGAGTGCACCACGACGTTCGCGCCGAGCTCCAGCGGCTGCTGCAGGAACGGCGAGGCGAAGGTGTTGTCCACCACCAGCTTCGTGCCCGCCTCGCGGGACACCTGCGCCAGCGCGGCGATGTCGGCGATGTTGAGCAGCGGGTTGGTGGGCGTCTCGACCCAGATCAGCTTGGTGTTCGGCTGGATCGCCGCGCGCACCGCGTCCACATCGGACACCGGAGCCGGGGTGTACTCGATGCCCCAGCCGGTCAGCACCTTGTCGATCAGCCGGAACGTGCCGCCGTAGGCGTCGTCCGGGATGACCAGGTGGTCGCCCGGCCGCAGGGTCGCCCGCAGGACCGCGTCGGTGGCGGCCATGCCGGAGGCGAACGCGCGCCCGTGGCGGCCGCCTTCCAGCTCCGCCAGGCACTGCTCCAGCGCGGTGCGGGTGGGGTTGCCGGTGCGCGAGTACTCGTAGCCCCCGCGCATCCCGCCCACCCCGTCCTGGGCGTAGGTCGAGGTGGCGTGGATCGGCACGATCACCGAGCCGGTCGTCGGGTCCGCCTCCTGCCCCGCGTGAATCGCGCGGGTAGCAAAGCCATCACTCATGTGCAGCAGCGTACGGCCCGGCGGCCGCCCCGCCGACTCGGGCCCGGCCGCGCTCCCCGCACCGCGACACGGCCCCTGCGGGCCATCCGGTGCAGGTCAGGAGCCGTGAGTGCTTCTGGGCGCGATAACCCCCGGAAACACTCACGAACAGCGAAGCGGCCCCCGACCAGTCCCGGTCGAGGGCCGCTGCGCGCGGATTCAGCAGGTCACCACTGCGGCGGCTGCGGGCCACCGGGCGGCGGCGGGTAGCCACCGGGCTGACCCGGCTGCTGTCCCGGCTGGCCGAACTGCTGCGGCTGCTGGCCGAACTGACCCGGCTGGCCGGGCTGCTGGCCGAACTGCTGCGGCTGGCCGTAACCACCGGCTGCCGGAGCCGGAGCACCGGCGCCGGCCGAGGCCAGGTACGCCTTGGTGCCCGGCAGGAACGCCAGCACACCGAGAGCGATGGCGATCAGCATGCCGACGATGGCGAGGAAGATGTTGAAACCACCCGCCGCCTGGAAGATGCCGCTGAAGAGCAGGGTCAGCTGGCCGATGACGTACAGGCCAGAAGCGGCGGCCACGAGGATCGAGCCGATGCTCTTCTTGATGATGACCATGATGCCGCCGCCCAGCAGGGTCAGGCTGGAGAGCAGCAGGATGATGTAAACCGTCAGCACCAAGCCGTACGGCGGCAGATCCGGCATCTCCGTGGGCGTGATGCCGTACTCGCTGAGGTCGCCCAGCGATTCCTGGGCCTTCTTGGCCTCCTCGTACAGGGTGTAGGTCGCACCGATACCGATCAGACCGACCAGGTTCAGGATCGAGCCGATACCACCGATGACCGTCGCGACCCAACCGACGGTCAGCGCGAGGCCCTTGCTGCCCTGGCTCTGACCGGCCGGCTGGCCGTAAGCGGCCTGCGGCGGCTGGGCGCCGAAGCCCGGCTGGGCCTGCGGGGCCGGGAAGCCGCCGCTGGGCGTGCCCGGCTGCGCCGGGAAGCCGCCCGGCTGGCTCTGGGTGCCCGGCTGCTGGTACATCGGCTGCGCGGGCTGCGCCGACGGCGGCACCATCGCAGTCGCCTCAGCACCGCCGGCCAGGCCGGGCTGCTGGTACATCGGCTGCGGGGGCTGCATCGACGGCGGCACGACCTGCGTCGAGTCGGACGGCGGCTGCTGTCCCTGCGACTGCACGGGCCGCACGACCTGAGTCGCGTCGCTGCCAGCCTGGTTGGGGTCCTGCGGGTCCATCCGGTTCGAGATGGGGTCCGAACCCTGCTGACCGCCGTCCGGCGGCTGCGGAGAGCTCATCGGGTTGTCCTACTCCCTCGGGGCGTAATGCGAAAGCCTGGGCATTCGGAAGCACACGCTATCTGATGACCGGGCAGCGTAGTGCCGTTCCGTAACAAGTCGTCATCGACCGGCGATGAATCCAAGCACATCTTGCCGGGTGACCACTCCGGCGGGCTTGCCGTCGATCAACACCATCGCCCCGTCGGCCCCGGCCAGCGCGGTCATCGCGCGGCTGACCTCCTCGCCCGCACCGATGGTCGGCAGCGGCGCGGACATGTGCGCCTCGACCCGGTCGGCCAGGTTCGCGCGGCCGGCGAACAGCGCGTCCAGCAGGTCGCGCTCGTTGACCGCGCCCGCCACCTCGGCGGCCATGATCGGCGGTTCCGCGCGCACCACCGGCATCTGCGAGACGCCGAACTCGCGCATGATCGCCACCGCCTCGGCGACGGTCTCGTTCGGGTGAACGTGCACCAGGTCCGGGATGGTGCCGTCCTTGCGGCGCAGCACGTCGCCGACCGAGCCACCGGCGTGGTCCGGCGACAGGAAGCCGTAGGAGGCCATCCACGAGTCGTTGAAGACCTTGGTCAGGTAGCCGCGGCCGCCGTCGGGCAGCAGCACCACGATCACGTCGTCCGGGTCCGCGGTCTCCGCGATCTCCAGGGCCGCCGCGACCGCCATCCCGCAGGAACCGCCGACCAGCAGCGCCTCCTCGCGGGCCAGCCGCCGGGTCATCTCGAACGAGGCCGCGTCGGAGACCGCCACGATCTGGTCGCAGATCCCGCGGTCGTAGGTGCTCGGCCAGAAGTCCTCGCCGACGCCCTCCACCAGGTAGGGCCGCCCGTTGCCGCCGGAGTAGACCGAGCCCTCCGGGTCGGCGCCGATGACCTTCACCCGCCCGTCGGAGACCTTCTTCAGGTACTCACCGGTGCCGGAGATGGTGCCGCCGGTGCCGATGCCCGCGACGAAGTGCGTCACCTTGCCCTCGGTCTGCGCCCAGATCTCCGGGCCGGTGGAGTGCACGTGGGACTCCGGGTTGGCCGGGTTGGCGTACTGGTTCGGCTTCCAGGCGCCCTCGATCTCCTGGACCAGGCGGTCGGAGACGCTGTAGTAGGAGTCCGGGTGCTCCGGCTCGACCGCGGTCGGGCACACCACGACCTCGGCGCCGTAGGCCTTGAGGACGTTGCGCTTGTCCTCGCTGACCTTGTCCGGGCAGACGAAGACGCAGCGGTAGCCCTTGCGCTGGGCGACCATGGCCAGTCCGACACCGGTGTTGCCGGAGGTCGGTTCCACGATCGTCCCGCCGGGCCGCAGCTCGCCGGACTCCTCGGCGGCCTCGATCATGCGCTGCGCGATGCGGTCCTTCACGCTGCCACCGGGGTTGAGGTATTCGACCTTGGCCAGCACCCGCGCCTTGCCGGTTGCCACCGCGTTCAACCGCACCAGGGGGGTGTTGCCCACCAGGTCGGTGACGTGCTCGACGTAGTCCACGTCCGGTCCTCGATCCTTCCCAGACTGCTGTTGTGGCAACGAGCCTAATCTGCTGGTCACCGGCCAACCCACCGAGGCTTTTCCCATTCGTTTCCCAGTCCCGTGAAACCTGCCGGGCGGCCGCGGCGACATACCGGTGGGGAGCGGATTCGCGCTCTCCGGCGTTCCAGTCATGACGGGATCTCCTCGCCGCGCGGGTCGGGAGGAGCGGGGCGAGGATGACCCATCCCGTTCGTCGCGGCCGGCCGTTGCCCGGACGGCCTGGACCGGTTCAGGGAGGGCCGCATGATCGCAGCGAAGGCACTCCGGCTCGCCTTGCTGGCGGCGGGCACCGCTGGAGGGCTCTCCGGCGCCGCGTACGGACTGCTCAACGGCCAGTCCAGGTACGCGCGGCGGGTGATCGGCCCACCGGCGAACGACCCGCTGCGCGCCGACGGCGTCCACCTGCCGAACGGCACCGGCCCGGTGCCGCGGCGGGAGCTGCCCGCCGGTGTCGAACCGCTGGAGTTCGCGGTGCTCGGCGACTCCGCCGCGGCCGGGCTGGGCGTGGACTTCCCGGCCGAGCTGCCCGGGGTGCTGATGGCGCGCGGGCTCGCCGAGGAGCTGGACCGGCCGGTCGCGCTGACCACCCGCGCCATCGTCGGCACCACCTCGCAGGAGCTGTCGGCGCAGGTGGACGCCGTGCTGGTGCGGCCACCGCGGCTGGTGCTGATCATCATCGGGGCCAACGACGTCACCTCGAAGCTGGCGGTGGCGACGTGCGCCGGGCTGCTCGGCGATGCGGTGCGGCGGCTGGTCGAGGCCGATGTGGCGGTGGTCGTCGGCACCTGCCCTGACCTGGGCGCGATCCGGCCCATCCCGCAGCCGCTGCGGTCGGTCGCGCGGCGCTGGAGCCTCGCGCTCGGCCGCGCGCAGCGGCGGGCGGTGGAGGCGGCGGGCGGGCACGCCGTTCCGCTGGCCGACCTGCTGTCGCCGGAGTTCCTCGCCAGGCCCGGCGAGTTCTTCAGCCCGGACCGGTTCCACCCGTCGGCCGCCGGGTACGAGGCCGCGGCGGCGATCCTGCTGCCCGCGATGTGCGCGGCGATCGGCGAGTGGGAGGGCGGTCCGCTGCCGACCGCGCCGACCCGGTCCGAGACGGCCGAGGCGCGGCGGCCGACCAGCCGCATCGTGGCCGGTCTCAACCGCCGCCTGCACCGCCGCGCGCCCTGACGTACCAATCGGTCGGTTGTTTCCTTGTCCGGTGACCGCGGTCACCGCCAAGATGGAGTCAGCGGATCTAAAGTGACCGACCAGTAGGTCAACGCCCGCGACTGCGAACGAAGGAGTTCCCATGCCCGAAGCAGTCATCGTCGCCACCGCCCGATCCCCCATCGGCCGCGCAGGCAAGGGATCGCTGAAGGACCTCCGCCCGGACGACCTCACCGCGCAGGTCGTCCGCGCCGCGCTGGACAAGGTGCCCGAGCTCGACCCGGCCGAGATCGACGACCTGATGCTCGGCTGCGGTCTGCCCGGCGGCGAGCAGGGCTACAACATGGCGCGCGTGGTCTCGGTGCTGCTCGGCTACGACCAGCTGCCCGGCACCACCGTCACCCGCTACTGCTCGTCGAGCCTGCAGACCAGCCGGATGGCGCTGCACGCGATCAAGGCCGGCGAGGGCGACGTGTTCATCAGCGCCGGCGTCGAGATGGTCTCCCGGTTCACCAAGGGCAACTCCGACTCGCTCGAGGACACCAAGAACCCGCTGTTCGCCGACGCCCAGGCGCGCACCCAGCAGACCGCCGAGCAGGGCGCGGACTCCTGGACCGACCCGCGCACCCTGGACCTGGTTCCGGACGTCTACATCCCGATGGGCCAGACCGCGGAGAACCTGGCGCGGGTCAAGGGCATCAGCCGCGACGAGATGGACGACTTCGGCGTCCGCTCGCAGAACCTGGCCGAGAAGGCCATCGCCAACGGCTTCTGGGCCCGCGAGATCACGCCGGTCACCACCCCGGACGGCAAGGTCGTCGACGCCGACGACGGCCCGCGCGCGGGCGTGACCAAGGAGGGCGTGTCCGGCCTCAAGCCGGTGTTCCGCCCCGACGGCCGGATCACCGCGGGCAACTGCTGCCCGCTCAACGACGGCGCCGCCGCCCTGGTGATCATGAGCGACACCAAGGCGAAGCAGCTGGGCCTGACCCCGCTGGCGCGCATCGTGTCCACCGGCGTCTCCGGCCTGTCGCCGGAGATCATGGGACTGGGCCCGGTCGAGGCGTCGAAGCAGGCGCTCAAGCGGGCCGGCCTGGGCATCGGCGACATCGACCTGGTGGAGATCAACGAGGCCTTCGCCGCCCAGGTGATCCCCTCCTACCAGGACCTGGGCATCCCGCTGGAGAAGCTGAACGTCAACGGCGGCGCGATCGCGGTGGGCCACCCGTTCGGCATGACCGGCGCCCGCATCACGACGACGCTGATCAACTCCCTGCAGTGGCACGACAAGCAGTTCGGCCTGGAGACCATGTGCGTCGGCGGCGGCCAGGGCATGGCCATGGTCCTCGAGCGCCTCAGCTGACGTTTCCGCTGTTCAGAACCCGTGAGTGCTTTGGGGCGCTATAGCACCCCAAAGCACTCACGGCTCCGTTGCCGGGACATGAGAACGGGGCCCTGCCGTCCGGATCGGATGGCAGGGCCCCGTTGTCGTTCTGCTGGGAGATCAGTCCCGCTGGAAGTAGGACAGCAGGCGCAGGATCTCCAGGTACAGCCAGACCAGCGTGGTCATCAGGCCGAAGGCGATGTACCAGGAGAACTTGGCGTCCACGCCGCTCTTGATCGCCTGGTCGGCGGCGTCGAAGTCCAGCAGGAAGCTGAACGCCGCGATGCCGATGCACAGCAGGCTGAAGCCGATGGCCAGCGCACTACCGTCGCGCAGGCCGAGGCCGCCCGAGGTGAAGAAGCCGGCGATCAGGTTCACCAGCATCAGCACCGCCGCACCGGCGGCCGCACCGATGATCCACTTGGTCAGCTTCGGCGTGACCCGGATCGCGCCGGTCTTGTAGACGACCAGCATGGCCGCGAAGACACCGATGGTGCCCGCGATCGCCTGCATGACGATGCCCGGGTTGCCGACCCACATGGCGAACACGTAGCTGATGCCGCCGAGGAACACGCCCTCGACCGCGGAGTAGGCGATGACCAGCCCGGGGCTGACCTTCTTCTTGAAGATGATCACCAGCGAGAGGACCAGCCCGATGATCGCGGCGGGCAGCGCCAGCGCGACCGCGGTCGGGCCGACCAGGTAGGTCAGCGTGCCCGTGATCACCGCCAGGCCGAGGGTGATCGCGGTCTTGGTGACCACGTCGTCGATGGTCATCGGGCGCGAGGTCTGCGGCGGCGCCGCCGGTGCCTCGCCGAAGGGCGAAGCGGGCTGCCCCTGGCCGTAGTTGAAGTTCGCGTAACCGCCGGTCGTCGGCAGGTTGCGGAACGCGGGGTTGCTCGTTGTGCGCAACTCATCCTCCTGGGCGTGCTTGCGCCGTCACTCGGAACAACGCTCGGCAGCGCTGACCGGTTCCCGGTTCGGTAAAAGCAACTTTACCCGCCGGTACGGGATGTCCCCATCTCCCCCGGAAACTACTCGGTATCGATTTCCGGCGATATCGATCACATCCGGTCGCCAACCTTTCTACGCCGGTGCACCGAGTGACGAGATACGGGTGATGGCCGCCACTTCGCTGGTCTCATCGGGTGATATCAGCGCGCCAGGCCCGCCCGATCTTCAACGCGGAGTGATCGACAACGTCAACCGGATGACCTCTTGTTGACACGCTCCGTGATCGGAAGTATCGCGTCGGGCGCCCGCGCGATTCCTGGTCGGGGTTCAAGCGGAACGAACGAGCGGCGCCGCATCACCTCCACCACCGGAACTGGAGCTCGCATGCGCATGTTCAAGAAATGGGTCACGGCGGTGCTCGGCACCGCCGTGCTCACCGGGGGAAGCCTGCTGGCGCTCCCCGGTGCCGCCGGCGCCGATCCGCAGGAAGCGGTCGGCCACGAGACCCGGCCCGGGCAGCCGTACCGGGGCAACCCGGATCCGGCCCGCGACTGGCTCGGCTCCTACCTCGTCAACGGCCAGCAGGTGTGGTGCGTGCAGTTCGCGCTGACCGCGCCGGACAGCAACGAGGAGTACCAGCCGGGCGACGAGCTCAAGACCAAGTGGGGCACCGCGATCCCCGCCGACACCGCCGCCGACATCTCCTACCTGCTGCTGCGCTACGGCAACACGCAGTCGCCCGACGAGGCCGCCGCGCTCGCGCACCTGCTGCACTCGTGGACCGCCGCGCCGCGCAGCCAGGCCGACCTCGACCCGAACAACGACTTCAAGCGGATCGGCTACGACGTCGACGGCCACTTCGCCAAGCTGCCGCAGAGCGCCAAGGCCGCGGTGGAGTCGTTCAAGGCCGAGGCCAGCGCGAACCGCGGGCCCTGGGAAGCCGCGCTGACCGCGCCGGAGGGTGAGCAGACCATCGGCCAGGCCGCGGAGTGGACCCTGACCGTGCAGGGCCCCGGCGGCAAGGGCATCGGCGGCGTGCCGGTGCAGCTGTCCACCACCGACGTCGAGATCGAGGGCGTCGAGGCCAACGGCACCGTCACCACACCGGAGGACGGCAGCCCGCTGGTGCTCAAGGTGACGCCGACCGGGCCGAACCCGAAGATCGCCGGGAAGCTGTCCGCCCCGGCCGAGCGGCCGTACGTGCGGCAGGCCGTCAACCAGCCCGACTCCACCCAGCGCGTGGTGTCCACCGGCGGTGAGCAGGAGCTCTCCGTCGAGGCCGCGACCACCGCGGTGACCGCGCCGGGCGTGGTGAAGGTCGGCAAGACCGACGCGGAGAGCCAGGCGGGCATCGCCGGCGTCTCGCTGCGCGTGACCGCCGCCGACGGCTCGCCCGCCGTGCGCCAGGACGGCACCCCGCTGGTCGGCGAGGACGGCGAGCCCGTCGTGGTCGTCACCGGCGAGGACGGCACCGTGGAGATCCCCGACCTGCGCACCCCGCAGGAGATCACCATCACCGAGGTCAAGCCCGCCCCCGGCTACGAGGAGGCCTTCGACGAGGCCAACCCGCCGTCGGTGACCGGCACCGTCGAGGCCGGTCAGACGCTGGAGCTGAGCCTGGTCAACAAGCCCAACACGCCCACCGTGCCGATCCGCATCCCGGCCGGTGACCCGACCGAGGAGGGCGTGCCCGCCGGGCTGCTCGGCCTGGCCGGGCTGACCGCCGTGACCGTGATCGGCGGGGCCGGTTTCGCGCTGCGCCGGCGGATCGGGGCGCAGAAGCAGTGACAGCTCGGCGCCGTTCCCTGTTCGTCGTGCTGGCGGTCGCGGTGATCGCCCTGGTCGCGGTGGCCGTCGTGGTCGCCGGGAACCTGTTCACCGCGCCCACCACCAGCACTGCCGCGGACCAGCCCGCGCCGCCGCCGGAAGCGGCCGCGGTTGCTCCGCAAGCGCTGCCCGCGCAGCCGGTGCACGTGCCGGCCGGGCAGCCACCGGGCACCGTCCGGCTGCCGCAGGGCGGCACGGCCGAGCTCGTGCGCAAGGAGATCGACCGGTCCGGCACGCTGCCGGTGCCCGACGGCGTCGACGAGGCGACCTGGTGGGGCGCCGGGCTCGACGCCCCGAAGGGCGCGACGGTGCTGGCCGGGCACGTCAACTGGAAGGGCGCGATCGGCCCGTTCGAGGAGCTGTGGGAGGCCCGGACCGGCCAGCCCGTGACCGTCGTCGACGACGCGGGCAAGGAGTGGCGGTACCAGGTCTCGGAGGTCGTCACCGTGCACAAGGACGACCTGCCCGCCCGCGCCCGCGACCTGTTCGGGCAGGGCGGCGAGCACCGGCTGGTGCTGGTGACCTGCGGTGGCCGCTACGTCGGCGGCGACCTCGGCTACGACGAGAACCGGATCGTCATCGCCACCCCGGCCTGACCGGGAACGACGAGAAGGGCCGGTGGATCTCTCCACCGGCCCTTCTCCACGTCTGCGCAACTTCAATGGAAATCAAGTCTTCGATTTCAATGGAAGTTGCCCACGCTGTCGGCGCGTCGGGCACCCGACACGCCGACGGTGCGTCGGGATCCGCGCAATTTCAATTGAAATCAGACGTGCGATTTCAATTGAAATTGCAGCTCATCGCCGTTTCTTGCCCTTCTTCGCCGAGGCGGCCTGCTTGCCCGGGCGGTTCTTCTTCGCGCCCTGCCGGTTGCCCTGCCGCTGGCCGTTGGTGCTGCTCTTCGGCTTGGTCGCCGTGGTGGTCGTCGAGGCCGACTCCTCGTCGGCGTCCTTGCCGTCCTGGCGCACCGGCTTCTGACCCGGCTTCGGCCGCGGGGCGGACTTCTTGGCCTCGATCTCCTTGGCCTTCTCCCGCTCCTGCTCGCGGTCGATCTTCTTGGTCAGGAAGTGCTGCTGGCCCAGGGTCCAGATGTTGTTGGCCAGCCAGTACAGCAGGACCGCGATCGGCAGGAACCAACCGGAGATGATCGCGCCGATCGGCGCGACGTACATCATGAACTTGGCCATCATCGCCGACTGCGGGTTGGCCATCGCGGCGTCGGTCTGCTTCTTCATCGACAGGCGCATCGTGAAGAAGGTGGCCACCGACGCGATGATCATCAGCGGGATGCCGACGATCATCATCGAGGTGCGGTCGGTGCCGAACAGCGCCAGTTCCTGCGCCGGCTGGGTGATCCAGTTCGACAGCTTCGCGCCGAAGATCGAGGCGTTGATGAACGAGTCGACGCCGGCCTTGTCGAAGATGAAGTTGCTCTCCGCGCCCGGGTGGAAGTTCCGCAGGACGTGGAACAGGCTCAGGAAGACCGGGATCTGCAGCAGCGCGGGCAGGCAGCCGCCGAGCGGGTTCACCCCGTGCTCGGACTGCAGCTTCTGCATCTCCTGCGCCATGCGCTGCCGGTCGTTCTTGTACTTCTCGCGCAGCTTCTGGATGTGCGGGGCGAACTTCGCCATCTTGCGGCCGGCCCGCATCTGGCTGATGGCGGGCTTGAGCAGCACCACGCGCAGTGTGAAGACCAGGAAGAACACCGCGAGTGCCCAGGCGAATCCGTTGTCCTCGCCGAGCACGGCGCCGAAGATCTTGTGCCAGAACCACAAGATCGCCGACACCGGGTAGAGGATGAAGGAGAAGAAGCTTTCCACTCAGTCACTCCTGGTCTTGGGCCACGGGACATGGCCCGCCCGTCCGGTGCTACCGGGGCGTACGCGGCCAGCCGAACCGCGCAGGGTCGGCCATTCCCAGGGTGCCATGCCGGTTCGCGCACCAACCGTCGCCCCCCGAAAGGGGGATATATAGCACAGAGCGTCACAGCGCGGATCCGACCCACCCCGCCTAGCGTGTTCGCCATCTCGACGACACGGGAGTGGCGGATGGCCGACGCGGAGAAGGGCGGCGAGAGCACCCTGACGGTGCTGGTCGCGCTGGGCATCAACCTGGCCATCGCGGTGCTGAAGGCGATTGCCGGCGCGATCACCGGCTCGGCCGCGATGCTCGCCGAGGCCGGGCATTCGGTGGCCGACACCTGCACCGAGGTGTTCCTGCTGACCGCGCTGCGTCGCTCCGGCAAGCCCGCCGACGCGCGCCACCCGTTCGGCTACGGCAAGGAGCGGTACTTCTGGTCGCTGATCGCCGCGATCAGCATCTTCGTCTCCGGCGCGGTGTTCGCCTTCGTCGAGGGCTTCCGCACGCTGTTCGGCGAACCGCAGGAGCAGACCCAGCCGCTGGTCGGCTACATCGTGCTCGCGCTGGCCTTCGTGCTGGAGAGCGTGTCGTGGCTGCGCGCGATGCGGCAGGTGCGGGCCGAGGCCGCCGCGGACGGCGACACGATCCTGCGCCACCTGCGGCTCTCCGACGACCCGACGGTCAAGACGGTGCTGCTGGAGGACAGCGCGGCGCTGGCCGGTCTGCTGCTGGCCTTCGCCGGGCTCGGGCTGCACGACCTGACCGGGTCGAGCGTCTGGGACGGCCTGGGCTCGATCGCGATCGGCGTGCTGCTCGCGCTGGTGGCCTACACGATGGCCCGCACCAACCTCGGCCTGCTCATCGGCCAGCAGGCGGACCGCAGGCTGCTGGCGTCCGTGCGCCGCAGGCTGGCCGAGCAGCCGGAGGTGGACAGCGTGGTGGACCTGCTGTCGATGAACGTCGGCACCGACCGGGTGCTGTGCTGCGCCCGGGTGGACTTCGCCGCGGCCCTGGACTCCACCTCGCTGGAGCGCGCCGTGGTGCGCATCGACGGGATGCTGCGCGAGGAGTTCCCGGAGCTGGACGAGGTGTTCCTGGAGCCGGTGCCGCGCACCGATCCGGAGCTGCGCGCCCGGGTCCTCGCCCGCTACGGCCACCCGCTGTGACCGTTTCCGCAGGTCAAGGCCCGTGAGCGTTTTGTGGTGCCATAGCGCCCCAAAACGCTCACGGTCACCTGCCTGCGGAAACGGCGCGGAGCGCTCAGCGCTTCAGCGCACGCGCGACGATCCGGCCGCCGAACAGGTAGATCAGCGCCGCCAGGCCGTAGTTGAGCACCACGCCGATCGTCGCGTCACCAGGCTGGAAGACGTCGCCTAGGCCGAAGACGAAGACCTTCGCCGTGCCGTAGGTGAACGAGACGAAGCTGTTCTCCTGGTTGGCCCCGGTGACCACGAAGATGATGTGCAGCACGAAGATCAGCGCGATCAGCCCGGTGAACACACCGATCAGGCGGCCGATGGTGTCCGCGCTGGGCCCGCTGAACCCGGACCCGCGGTCGTCGTAGCGGTCTTCCCGCGGCGCCCGCTCCCGGCGGCGTTCGCGGCGCGGCTCCTCGTACCGGTCGTCGTAGTCGTCCTGGTAGCGATCGTCGCGGCGGCTGTCGCGCCGGTCGTCGTAGTGCTCGTAGTAGGCGGCCCGGTAGCCGTCGTCGTAAGCGTCGCGGATGCGCGCCTCGTCGCGGCGGCCCTCGACGTACGGGTCCTCGCGGCTGCTCTGGCGGTCGACGTCGGTCTCGCGGTAAGGGGTGGGCTCATCGAGCCCGTCCAACCGCTGCTGGACCCGGGTCGCCGGGTACTGGTTCGGCGGCGGACCTTGCGGAGCGCCGGGCGGACCCTGTGGCGCATTGGGCGGCGGGCCAGGTTGAGCGGCACCGGGCGGCGGACCCTGCGGAGCACCGGGAAGCGGGCCCTGCGGAGCGCCGGGAGGCGGAGGTTGCGGCGCGACTCCGGGTGGCGGTCCCTGCGGTCCTGCGCCAGGCGGCGGGCCAGGTGGCATGCCCGGACGGGCACCCGGAGGCATCGGCGGTCCAGGCTGAGCGGCACCGGGCGGCGGACCCTGCGGCACGCCGGGCGGGCCCTGCGGAGCACCGGGAGGCGGCGGGCCTGCCGGTCCCAGCTGGCGGGTCTCCTGGGCCTGCGGCGGTTGCCCCTCCGGAGGCACCGGCCGGGGCGGCCCGGGCGGCACCTGCCCGGGCGGTGCCTGCGGCGGGCGACCCGGGGGCACCTGCCCCTGCGGCGGTCCGTCCTGCGGACGTCCCGGCGGCGGCCCGGACGGTCCGGGGCCCGGCCGGCCGACTGGAGGCTCTGCACGCTCATTGGCCATGACCGCGCATTGTCGCGGTCGATCACCGCGCGCGGAACCCCCACCCCGGGGCACAGCCCGTGGTGCGCACCACAATTCCCCCGAACAGCCTCGCTGACCAGTGCGAAGAGCCGCCGCCCGAGCGGAGCGGGCGGCTCAGCGAACGGCCCAGGCGTTCACCGCCAGCCGACCGGTGGTGCCCAGATCGACCCCGCCGTCCGGCTCGACGACCTGCGCCGGTTCACCCTCGGCCGGAGCGATTTCCAGGTACTTGCCGTTGACAGCGGCCTCGGTCGAGCTCGTCACCTCGTTGCGCCACAGAACCCGCGCGGTCACCTGATCGCCCGGCCGCAGCGTCACCGGCTCGGGCGGCGCGTCGTAGCTGTCCGGCGCGCTCACGGGCATCGACCCGTTGCCGACCGCGATGTCCAACGGCTGCCGATCGGCATCCAGCACCCGGACCACCGGAAAGCCGTTCACGGTGTACTCACCGGTGCCGCAGTTGGTCATCACGATGCCCATCGCCCGCGTGAACATCGCGGTGTCCACCGGTCCCGCGGTGATCTCCACGCCGCTCTCCGGGCAACCTGCGGCCTCGCTGGTCGGAGCCGGCTCCGGCGGCAGCGGCGACGGTTCGGGCCCGGTGCAGGCGACGAGCAGCGCGGCACCACCGAGCAGAGCGCCCAGACGACCGAAAAGCGTTGCGGGAGTTGACTTCACGGACCGATCTTTCCACATCCGCCGCCAGGGTGGTCCTGTGTGCGTTCTGCGAGCGCGAGCCAGGAACCTCCGGCCATGCCTCGCAACACGACACTCGTCCTGACCGGCAGCGCCGCCCTGCTGGCCACCGGCGTCCTGACCGGCGCGTTCTTCTACGGCTGGGCGAACGTGGCGCCCACCTTCGGCGCGGTCCCGCTGGACGTGCACCTGACGTTCCGCACCGAGCTGATGAAGATGAACGGGATCGTGATGCAAGCCCTGATGGCCGCGTCCATCGCGACTTCGGGCGCGCTCGCGATCGTCGCGGGCGGCCGGGCCCGCACGTCGGCGATCGGTGCCGCGCTGCTCGCGGTGACCGCGTTCCTGGTGACCAGGTTCGGCAACGTCCCGATCAACCAGGAGATGAAGATCTGGGCGACCGGCGGGCTCGCCCCCGACTTCCAGGAGCGATTGGCGGTTTGGGACACGTTCCACGACATCCGCGTGGCCGCCGCGCTCGGCGCGTTCGCCCTGGTGATCATCGCGGTGCAGCTGGGAACTAGCGCTCGCCGGGAGGTTCCGCCGCGTTGTCCGGGACCGCGATGAGGCTGAACACGTGGCGGACCCGGTCGGGCGTCGGGGCGTTTCCCGTTCGCGCGACGACCGCCGCGTCCAGCTCCTCGATCAGCTCGGCGAACTCCTCCTTCGTCAACCACACCGGGCCCTGCCGGTAGGCGACACCGTCGGCGGCGGGGTTCGCGCCGTCGCTGGCGAGGTAGCGCTCGAAGTCGGCCATGAGCGACGCCGAGAACGCGGTGAACGCGCGCCGGTGGTCTTCGATCCCCATCGTCTCGCGGGTGTCCGGGTCCACCACCGCCTGTTCCTGGCGCACCCGGTAGCTGCGCTCCACGGTGCCGCGCACCCGCTTCTCCTCGACCACCTCCAGCACGCCCGCCTCCGCGAGCACCGCGACGTGCCGGTACATCGTCGCCGGCGCGATGTCCGGGAGGCGTTCGCGCAGCTGCGCGGTGGTCAGCGGATCCGAGCCGAACAGCGTCTGCAGGATGCGCGCCCGGACTGGGTGCAGGAGGAGGTCCGCGGATGCCATGGACCAATGATCTCATACCTGATAACGTTCTCAAAAGTGAGAACAATGAGAGGGTGAGACTTGCGAGACCTGGACATGACGGCCACCGCGGACGACGGGCTGCCGCTGATGGGCACGCTGACGCTGCCCGCAGGCCCCGGCCCGCACCCGGCAGTCCTGCTGCTGCACGGCTCGGGCCGGGTGGACCGCGACTCCAACGCCGGCAGGCTCCGACTGGGGCTCGGAGCACCGTTGGCCGCCGCGCTCGCGGCGAAGGGGATCGCTTCGCTGCGCTACGACCGGCGCGGCGTCGGCGCGACTCCCGGCGACTGGCGGACGACCGGGTTCACCGACAACACCCGGGACGCCGCGGCGGCGCTCCGAGCGCTGGCCGAGCGCCCCGAGATCCGGGCTGTCGGCGTCGTCGGCCACAGCGAAGGCGCGCTGCACGCCATGTCGCTCGGCTCGGATCCGCAGGTCCGAGCGGTGGTCCTGCTGGCCGGGTTCGCCCGTCTCGGCGAGGACGCCCTGCGCTGGCAGGGGCGGATGATCGCCCGCGACTTCCCCGCAGCGGTGCGGCCGCTGCTGCGGCGGCTCGGCAACCGGCACCTGAACCGGATCAAGGCGACCACCGCCGACGCGGCGCGCGTCCACGGCTTGCCGGTGAACGCCCGGTGGTTCCGGGAGATGCTCGCGCACGACACGCGCCCGGCCCTGGCCGAGATCGGCGCCCCGGTGCTGGCGATCACCGGCGGCAAGGACCACCAGGTCGATCCCGCCGACCTGGCCGAGATCGACCGGCTGGTGCCCGGCGAGGTGGAGGTCCACCGGATCCCCGACCTGACGCACCTGCTGCGCCGGAGCTCCGGCCGCCCCTCCGCCCGCGCCTACCCCGGCCAGCTGCGCCGCCCGGTCGACGCCGCACTGCTGGCGCAGGTGGCCGACTGGCTCGCCGACCGGCTCTGAAACGACTCGAGAGGAACTGCTGTGACCACCGAAAGCCGCCAGAAGAGCGGCATCGTCCTCTTCCTGTTCGTCACCTTCGCGACCGCCTGGGCGTCCTGGGGAGTCGCGATCCTGCTAGGCGGGCCCGCGATGAGCCCGCCCACCGTCATCCCCTACCTGCTCGGCGCCTTCGGCCCGATGTTCGGCGCGATCGTGATCCGCCTGCGCCGCACCGTCCGCCGCCAGCCCGCACCAGCGCACTCGGTGCGATTGCCGCTGATAGGCCTGCTGTGGACGCCGGTCCTGCTGGTGGTCGCGGCCGCAACCGTGGTCGGTGGCGCGCTGATCGCGCAGCAGCTGGGCGGCCCGCCGGTGAGCCTGAACTCGGCGTTGACCCTGGTCCAGATGTCCGGCGGCCCGCTGACGTTCGTGGCGGTCATGCTCGTCGTCGGCCCGCTGAGCGAGGAGTTCGGCTGGCGAGGCACCCTGCACCCGCGCCTGCGCGGCAAGATGGGCCGCCTCTTCGCCGGACTGGTGCTCGGAATCATCTGGTCGATCTGGCACCTGCCGCTGTTCTTCGTCACCGGAACCGTCCAGAACGCCTTCGGCCTGCTCACCTTCAGCGGCCTGACCTACCTGCTCAGCGTGATCCCGATGGCCCTCCTGGCGGCCTACGCCTACGACCGAGCAGGCGTCCTCGGCGCAGTGGCGGTCCACTTCGGCGCCAACGCGACGATGTCCCTGGTAGGAGTGACCGAACTCCTCCCCCAAGCCCTCATCGTGGGGATCCAGGCAGTGGTCGCCCTGCTCCTGCTGGCTGTGCACCGGGACCGCGAGAAGGCCACCACCCCAGAACCGGCGCCCCGGGAACTCGTCCCGGCCCACCGCTGAGCGTGGAACCCGCGCCGCGAGACCGTTGTGTGCGGCGGTCCCGCGGCACGGGAGATTTCAGCGGGTTTCGGTGACCTTGCGCAGGCCCGCTGGGCTGTCCGGGTCGTAGCCGCGGGAGGTCGCCAGCTCCCACGCCAGCCGTTGCAGCGGCAGCACCTCCAGGACCGGGGACAGCTCCTCCGGCACGTCCGGGACGCGCAGTCCGGCATCCGCGCCGGGACCGATCCGCAGGACGTCCGCGTTCTTCGCGGCGAGCGCGGCCAGCGGTTCCGCCATCGCCGCACCGCCCGGCCCGGATCCCTCCACCGCCAGCACCGCCGTCTCCGGCCCCACCGCCGCGATCGGACCGTGCAGGAGGTCCGCTCCGCTGTAGGCGCGGGTGACCAGGTAGCTGGTCTCGGCGAGCTTCAGCGCGGCTTCCTGCGCCGTGGCGAGCGAGTACCCGCGCGCCGTGGTGATCACCCGGTCCGCGAAGCGCAACCGGTGCGCCGCTTCAACGCCCCGCTCCGCGTTGTCGTCCAGGCTTGCCTGCGCGAGCTCACCGATGCGGTCGGGAGAGTCCGGGACCACCCCGCGGACCGCTGTGATCAGCAGGTTCAACGCGAGCAGCGTCGCCGAGTACGTCTTGGTCGCCGCGACCGCCCGCTCCCTGCCCGCACCGATGTCCAGGCTGTGCCGTGCGACGGCACCGAGGGGCGAGTCCGGCGTGTTCGTCACCGCGACCGTGAACGCCCCGCGCCGGGCCGCCTGCTCGGTCACCTCCACCAGGTCCGGAGAACCGCCGCTCTGGCTGACCGCGATCAGCGCGACCTCGGTGAGGTCCGGTTCGGCGCCGTACAGCGTGGTCGTCGACGGCGACACCAGACCGGCGGGCAGTCCGAGCAGCACCTCCACCAGGTACTTGCCGTACAGCGCCGCGTTGTCGCTGGAGCCGCGGGCCGCGAACAGCACGAACTTCGGCCGGGAGCGGACCAGCTGCTCGGCGACCGCCCGGAACTCCCCGGCCCGGCTCACCAGGTCGGCCAGCACCCGCGGCTGCTCGGCGATCTCCGCGGCCATCCAGGTGCCGAGTCCTGCTTCCGTCGTCGTCATGTTCTTCCCCTCGCGAAGTCCGGGATCCCGAGCAGGCGCGCCGCGTTGCCGCCGAAGATCGCGCGCAGATCCGATTCCGGCATGCCCATCTCGTGGCACACCCGCAGCTGGTCGGCCAGGTACCGGTAGCAGTACCCGCGCGGGAACCAGGAGGAATCGCTGCCGAAGACGATGCGCTCGGGTCCGATCGTCTCGTAGCAGCGCCGGAACAGGTCCTCGAGCGTGAGCTTGTAGGGCATCCAGCGCACCCACTGGTTCGACCCGGAGGTGTCCACCAGGACGTTCGGGCAGGCCCAGCACAGGAACAGCACCTGCTGCACGTGCTGGACGCCGAAGTGCGGGATCACGAACGGGATGCCGGGGAACCGCTTGGCGACCGGTTCCAGCCACGCGGGCTCGATGTGGTCGTTGTGCGCGACGCCGCCGCTGGACCCGCAGTGCCCGAAGTGGATCAGCACCGGGATGCCGCGGTCGGCGGCGACCCGCCACACCGGCTCGGCGGCCGGGTCGTCGATGCGGTGCGGCAGCAACGGCGCGAACAGCTTCAGCCCGCGAAGCCCGTACTCGTCGATCGCCCTGGCCAGCTGCTCGGCGGCGCCGGGGGCGGTGAGGTCGCGCAGGTTCGCCATCCCGGAGAACCGGTCCGGGGCGCGTTGGACGAGCTCGGCGACCTGTTCGTCGCCGCAGCCGGTGACGAACGCGGCGTGGGCGATGCCGTGCTCGTCGAGCTCGGCCAGCCACATGTCGGCCTCGTCCTGCCACGTCCGGTCGGGGTCGGGCTGCGGGTCCGGGAAGTCCCAGGCCCGGCGCCAGCGCCGCGACTGCTCGGCCACCAGCTCGTCGCGGCGGCGCTGCGCCTGCTCGTCGTGGTCGGCGCAGCTGAACTGGCCACCGGACAGGTCCCGGGTGGCGGGATCGTGCTCGATGCGGAAGTGCAGGTGGAAGTCGATCACTGGAAAACCGCTGCTCATGTCGGTTCCGCCTCTCCGCGCTTCACAGTCGTGGTTGCGTCCGCCCCGATCTCGCGTTTCGCGGTTCCCGGTGGCCGAGTTGCGCCACGGTCCCCTGATGTGCCGTTGAGCAGAACCGGGCTCATGTCATCACGTCTTCCGGGGTGATGGCGCGGTCGTGCGAAGGGCGGACGATCACGGTCGCGGCTACCCGCACCGCGTAGTCGGTGGCGTCGGCGAGCTGCACGCCGTCCGCGAGCCGGTGCAGCAAGCCCGCGTTGAACGCGTCTCCGGCACCGGTCGAGTCGCGCACCCGCACTTCCGGTGCCGGGCACGTGATCGGCTCCTGGCCCGGCTGCGCGACGAGGGCTCCGAGAGCGCCGCGCTTGACGACGACGATCGCGCCGGTTTCGTCGGCGATGCCGCGGGCGGCTTCCTCGTCGGCGCAGTCGACTCCGTGCAGGGCGCGCAGTTCGTCCTCGTTGGGCAGGAAGACGTCGACCTCGCGGAGCAGTTCGAGCACCTCGGCGCGGGTGGTTGCGGACCAGCCCGCCGGGTCCCAGCCGGTGTCCAGCGCAGTGCGCGCTCCCGCCCGCCGCGCCTTCGCCAGCAGGTCGCGCGCGGAGTCGCCGCGCAGGGCCGGGAGCAGGAAGTACCCGGACAGCAGCACGAACTTCGCGGAGAGCGATTCGGCCGGGACGGCTTCCGCGTCGAACTCGGCCATCGCGCCGAGCGCCGACAGGAAGGACCGGTCCCGGCCCGGTGCCTCGGCCGCCACGGTCACGCCGGTGGGCGCGTCGGCGCGGACCAGGTCGAGGCGCAGTCCGGGGATGTCGAGCTGTTCTGCGAGCAGCCGGGCGGTGCCGTCGTCGCCGACGCGCCCGGCCAGCACCGTCGACCTGCCGAGCTGCGCCAGCACGACGGCGGTGTTGGCTGCCGAGCCGCCGGGGCGCAGGACGATCGAGGGCACGATCTGCTCGGTGCCGGGCGGCGGGAGCTCCGCCGCACCGGCGACCAGCACGTCGAGGTTGACGTTGCCGACGACCGTGATCCGGCCATCGGGAGCAGGCTGGTTCACCCGCGGCCCCCGGCCAGCACACCGTCGACCGCGGCGTCCAGCTTGGCGGCGGCTTCGCTGAGAACCGCGCGACGAGCGGCGAACTCACCGGCCAGCGAGCGCGCCCGGCCCAGCGCCAGCTCCGCCGTGCGCCGCACGGCCGCCGCTCCCGGGCCGCCCACCTGCGGGCGGTCGAGCACGAGTTCCGGCTTGAGCCCTGCGGCGAGCGCGGCCTCGACGACCGAGTCGTCCACCTCGCCGAGCCCGGCCTCCGCGATCGCAGCGGTGACCGCCGAGCTCGTCCACTCCGCGGGTGGCGCCTGGCGGACGAGCGATCCGACCACGGAATGCGCGCCGCGCCAGGGGATTCCGGCGCCTGCCAGTGCTTCGGCGATGGCGGTGGTGGTCGCGCCGGTGGCCACGACCTGCTCCGGCGACGGCGGGTCCTGCGGGCGCAGCTCCTCGATCAGCCCGCCCATCATGGTCAGGAACCGCACCGAGCGATCTCCCGCCCGCCACAGGTGTTCCTGCACGTCGGTGGTGGCGTTGTTGGAGTCCTCGTACCAGGCGGCGCCGACGTTGTTCATCGTCGCGGCCAGATCGGCCGCCGCCGCGCCGGCCATCGAGCACATGTGCTCCAGCACCACCGGGTTCTTCTTCTGCGGCATGATGCTCGAACCCTGGCAGTAGGCGTCCGGCGTGGCGATCCAGCCGAAGGTCATCCAGTCCAGCATGGTGCGGGCCATCCGCGCGCCGGTGGCGAGGATCCGCGCCTGCACGGCCGCGGTGCGCATCAGGTGCTCCGCCCCGGCCACCGCCTCGTAGCTGGAGGTGAAGTTCTCCCGGAAGCCGAGCAGTTCGCCCAGCCGAGCCGGCTCGATCGGCAGGTCGGTCCCGGCGAAGGCGCAGGAGCCGAGCGGGTTGACGTCGAGCTCGTCGTAGACCGACAACAGCTCGTCGGCCTGGCTCAGCAGCGCCTCGGCGTAACCGGCGAGCACGTGTCCGAGCGTGGTCGGCTGCGCCGGGCGGCGGTGGGTGAACCCGGTGATCAGCACCTCCGCGCACCGGTCGGCCTGCACGGCGGCGGCCTCCGCGGCGGCGCAGGCCTGCCGCGCCTGGTCGAGGACGTTGTCCCGCAGCACCATGCGGAACACCCCGGCGTCGAGGTCGTTGCGGGACCGGGCCAGCTGGACGTCCAGCTCGGACTTCTCGATCCCGGCCGCCGCGGCGAGCCGCTGCTCGACGAGGTAGTAGACGTCCTCGACGCTGCCGTCGAAGACGAACCGGTCGTCCTCGGCCGCGAGCAGCTCGCGCAGCCCGCCCAGCAGCTGCCGGGCGCGCTCGGCGGGCAGCAGGCCCTGCTCGGCGAGCATCACCACGTGCGCGAGGCTGGCCGTCAGCATCGGCCGGTACAGCTGCGGCGCGGACTTCTCGAAGGCGACCCGGAGGTGGTTCTGCCAGTAGTTGGACAGGTTTTCCGGAGACTGCATGTCAAGAGCTCTTTCCACTGTGGATTGCGATGGGCTCACGCGGCGGGCACGACCGCCGGGGCGGCCGCGGAACGCTTCTGGCGCGGCCCCTGGCCGAGGCGGTTGGACACCGCCAGGACGATCAGGATCAGCACGATCTGCAGTGCGCCGTAGGCCGCCGCGGTGCCGAACTCCGAGGAGTAGATCCGGTTGTAGATCTCCACCGACATCGGCGGCAGACCCGGCGGGTAGATCACCACGGAGGCGACGTACTCGCCGACGCCGTCGACGAAGGCCAGCAGCGCACCGGCGAGAACACCCCGCATGACCAGCGGCAGCGTGACGGTTCGCAGGACCCGCAGCGGACCGGCGCCGAGGTTGCGCGCGGCTTCCTCCAGCGCCGGGTCGAGCTGGTCCAGGGAGGCGCTGGTCGAGCGGAACACCAGCGGCACGAACCGCACGAAGTAGGCGACCGGCAGGATCCACAGCGTGCCGACCAGCGTCAGGCCGAGGTTGCCCACGCCGGGCTCGTTGAACGCCGTCACCAGGTTCACGCCGATGACCGTGCCGGGCAGCGCCCACGGCAGCATGATGACCACGTCCAGCAGTCCCCGGCCCGGTTTGCGCCACCGGGCCACGACCCACGCGGCCGCCGCACCGACGACGATCGCGAAAGCGGTGGCCAGCAAGCTGGTCTGCACGCTCACCGAGATCGGCAGCAGGCTCTGCGGCTCGGAGAAGATCTCCAGGTAGTTGTCCAGCGTGTACTCGGTCGGCAGCACCTGCGTCGTCCAGGCGCCGTCCACCGAGAACGACACCAGCACGATCACCAGCACCGGTGCCAGCAGGACCACCGTGAGCAGCAGGCTGCCCAGCGCGGCGGCGAACTTCGCCCCGGCCGAGGCAGGTGCCCGCCGCGCGCTCGGGGTGCCCTTGGAGAGGCTGCGGTGCACGCGACGCCCCTGGTACCAGCGCATGCTCAGCAGGAACACGATCGACACCACGGACAGCGCGGTCGACTGGGCGGCGGCGAGCGCGGCGTTGCCGGAGGTGCGCGCGGAGACGATCTCCATCGTCAGCGTCTGCACGTTGTACAGCTGCGGCGCGGTGAACGACGCCATCGACATCATGAACGTCAGCAGCGCACCGGAGACCAGCGCCGGGGTCAGCATCGGCAGCAGCACCGTGCGCCACACCCGGACCCGGCCGGCGCCGAGGTTGGTCGCGGCTTCCTCCAGCGATCCGTCCATCCCGGCCAGCGCGGCCGAGACCGACAGGTAGAAGTACGGGTACATGGTGAAGGCGTGCACCAGGACGACGCCCGCCAGCCCGCCTACCGAGGTGCTGGCCGCGTCGATGCCGAGCAGGGCGCTCAGGGTGCGCGGCAGGATCCCGGTTTCGCTGTAGAGCAGCACGAACGACACCGCGCCGATCAGCGGCGGCAGCGCCATCGGCAGCACCGCGAACACCGAGAGCGCGCGGCGGCCGGGGAAGTCGAAGCGGTGCAGCAGCACTGCCAGCAGGGTGCCGAGCAGACCGCAGAAGAAGACCGACAGCAGCGAGCTCACCAACGACAGCAGCAGGGCCTGCCCGGAGCTGCCGCCGAACAGGCTGCCGTAGTTGGCCGCGAAGCCGTTGCCACCCGCGGAGGTGACAGCCGTGGTCGCCATCGGGATGACGACGAGGAACAGCAGCACCAGCACGACCGGCACGGCCAGCACGTAGACGAACCGGTCGCCGTCGGGCGACGGGAGCTTGCGGCGCCGGGTCTGCACCACCGGGGCGCTCATGGCCGCACCAGCCAGGCGTGCTCGGCGTCCGGGCGCAGGCCCACGTCGTCGCCGAGCTGCGGCAGACCGGGCCGGTCCGGCACCGCGACCGACAGCTCCAGATCCCCGGCCCGCAGCTCGAACTGGCAGGTGGCGCCGGTGAACTCCACGGCGCGCACGACGGCGTCGAAGCCGCCCTGGCCGGGTTCGGTCAGCTCGAAGTGCTCGGGCCGGACGGACACGGCGACGCGCTCGCCGGTACGGGCCTGCTCGGCGCCGCCGGTGGAGAGCTTCGCGCCGGATCCGGCCAGCTCCACCACGGCGCGGTCGCCGGAGACCTCCACGACCTCGGCGTCCAGGACGTTGCTGCCGCCGATGAACTTGGCGACGAAGGCGGTCGCGGGCTGGTGGTAGACCTCGCGCGGAGTGCCGACCTGGTGCAGCTTCCCGGACTCCAGCACGGCGATCCGGTCGCTCATCGCCATCGCCTCGGCCTGGTCGTGCGTGACGTAGACGCTGGTGATGCCGGCTTCCCGCTGCGCGCGCCGGATCTCGACCCGGGTCTCCTCGCGCAGCTTCGCGTCCAAGTTGGACAGCGGCTCGTCGAGCAGCAGCACCGAGGGCGAGATGACCAGTGCGCGAGCCAGCGCGACGCGCTGCTGCTGACCGCCGGAGAGCTGGTCGATGCGCCGGTCCGCGTAGCCGTCGAGGCCCACCGCGGCGAGCGCGGCGGCGACCCGCTCGGCGCGCTCCGCCTTGGCGACCTTGCGGGTCACCAGGCCGTAGGCGACGTTCTGCGCGACGTCGTAGTGCGGGAACAGCGCGTAGTTCTGGAACACCATGCCGGTGCCGCGCTTGTTCGGCGGGGTGGCCGTGATGTCGCGGTCGCCGAAGAGGATTCGGCCGCTGGTGGGCGTGACGAAACCGGCGATCATGCGCAGCGTGGTGGACTTGCCGCAGCCGGACGGGCCCAGGAGCGTGAAGAACTCACCGGAGGAGATCGTCACGTCGATGTCTTGCACGACCGGGGCGGCCGAGCCGTAGCTCTTGCCGACGCGGTCGAGGCGAACGGGGATCATGCTGGTCGCTCCGTGCTCTGCCCGCGCACCGGCGGGGCGACTGGTGGGTGCGCGGGCGGGGTGCCGGCTTCGGACCGAACGGGCACCCCGCACCGCTGTTGAGGCCTGGCCTCAGTTCTGGTTCTTGATGCGGTCGCTCCAGTGGGCGATCCACTCGGATTCCTTGCCGCCCACCAGCTCCCAGTCCACCGGCATCTCGTGCAGGCCCAGCGGGGCCAGCCAGCTCGGCTCGCCGGCGCCCTCGACGGTCGGGATCTGGAAGTACTCCTCGCCCAGCTTCTTCTGCTCGTCGACGCTCAGCAGGAAGTCCAGGAACTGGTCGGCGGCGGCCCCGTTCGGGCCGTCCTTGACCTTGGCCACGCCGTCGACCAGCTGCGGCACGCCGGACGTCGTGGCGACCGGCTTGAACGGGGCACCGCTCTTCTTCTGCTGCAGCATGACGTCCTGCAGGTTCCAGACGCTGATCGGCGCTTCCTGCCGCTGGATCCGCAGGTACAGGTCGGTCGGGTTGGCCGCGTAGACCTTGGTGTTGGCGTCCAGCTTGCGCAGCCACTCGTAGCCCGGCTCGGGATCGTCCGGCGTGCTGTTGCGGCTGATCATCGCCGAGTAGATGCTGCGCATCGTGCCGGAGGCGGCGACGTCGCGGACGACGATCTTGTCCTTGAACTCCGGCTTGATCAGGTCGTCCCAGTCCTTCGGGGCCTGCTCCGGGGTCAGCATCTGATCGTTGTAGAAGACGACCTCGGCGAGGATCATCTCGCCGACCCAGCGGCCTTGCGCGTCGCGGTAGCGCTCGGGGATCCGGTCGCGCACCTGGTCGGGCACGGGGGCCAGCACGCCGTCGTTGGCGGCGTGGTCGAGCTGCTGCGACGAGCCGCCCCACCAGATGTCGGCCTGCGGGCGACCGCGCTCGGCGGAGATCCGCTCGGCGGCCTCCTGCGCGCCGAGCGTCAGCAGCCGGACCTTGCCCTTGTACTCGGGGTTGGCCTCCTCGAAGTCCTTGACGACGGACTCGGCGAGGGCCTTGTCGCGGGCGGTGTAGATGGTCAGGCCGTCGTCGCCACCGGCGGCGTTGAGACCGCACCCGGCGGTCAGACCGGCGAACAACGTCATACCGGTGATGAGGGACAGGATTCTGCGCATGGCTACCCTTCGCGCACGGGCTGCGCGGTGTTCGCAGCCGGGGGGATCAGTGATGGCGAAACCGCGCCGATGTGCAGCGCGCGCGGACCGAGCTCGGCGAACACGACCTCGGGTGCCGACGGTGCCGCCGAGCCGACGAGCGCGGCCAGTTCGGCCAACCCGTCCGGACCGAGTTCGGTGGCGGCTCCGGCGAAGACCACGCGTGCCGGGTTCACCACGCACGCGCAGACGATGGCGGCGTAGGCCCACGCCTCGATGACCTGCCTGCGCAGCTCGGCGACGGCAGGTTCACCGGCCCGAGCGGCCAGCTCGGCGACCGGGGCGTCGTCGGCCCGACCGCCCAGTTCGGACAGCGCCTGCCGGATGCCGGGAACGCTCCACCGCCGCTCGAACTCACCGCGCCCGCCGCTGTGCGGCGCAGGCGGCAGGCCTGCGGGCAGGAAACCGATCTCCCCGGCGAATCCGGCGGCTCCGCGGCAGAGCGCTCCGCCGCTGACGATCGCGGCACCGATGCCGTAGCCGACGTAGATCAGCACCAGGTCGTCCACATCGGCGGCGGCACCGCGCTCGCGCTCCCCCAGCGCGATCAGGTTGACGTCGTTGGAGACCTGCACGGGCAACCCGACCCGCTCGGCCAGCGCCTCGGTGAGCGACCGCCCGCCCAACGCCTCCAGGACCGGCGAGAGCTCCACGGTCCCCTCCGCGGTGGCAACGCCGGGCAGCGAGAACACGACGCGGCTCGGGCTCGGCTTCGGATGCATCCGGAGCGCCTGGTGGACGACGTCGCTCAGGCCGTCCAGCGGCGCATCCGGATCCACCACGAGGCTGTGGGTTCCGAGCAGCTCCCCGGCGAGATCGACGACCGAGACGCGCGCCTGCTCCCCTTCCAGCGACACGGCCACCAGCGATTCTGCGGACGGGTTGAACGCCAGCATCCGCGGCCGACGTCCTCCGGAGGAGTCCCCGGCACCGACCTCGACGACGTGCCCGGAACCCATCAGCTCGCGAACGATCTCGGTCAACGACGACGGGCGGTAACCGGTCAACCCGGCGAGCTCGGTGCGCGAAACGGGCCCGTGCTCGCGCAGCGCGGCGAGCACCGCATCGGTGCGGATGCGCCGCAGGGCTTCGTTCCCAGTGGGCGCAGAACGGTCGCTGACCTCGGACATGCGCTACTTTATACGCCATCCGAAGTAAGTTTCCAATACCTTTCCGCGCCGAAAATCCCCGCACCGCAACGACTTCCGAAAGGCAGCGCGCGAACACGCGGTGTAACGGTCACGATTCAGCTCTACGGCGGACTCAGACGGCCGCCTGGCTCACCGCGGCACGACCTCGACGCCGCGGTCTCAGGGATCGCGGCGGGGCGCAACCGGGGCAATCCCCCGCCCTGCGCCGGAAGAACGACAGCGGGCGTCAGCCGTCGCGGGGTGTGATGAGCGCTGCTGCGACGCGGGGGAAGATCTCGGTGAACAGCGTGCTCATGTTCGGGGCGGTGTTGCTGAAGACCGCTCGTTCCAGCTCTGCGTCGTAGATCGCGATCAGGGCTCGGACCGCGTCTCGGGTGTCCACGTCCGCCTGCATGCCCAGTTCGTCGAGGGCGTGCTGCATCAGCTCCGCCACCGATTCGGTGATCTGGACCAGGTATTCGCCCGCTCGGAGGCGCAGTTGCGGGCTGCGGAGGGCGTGCGCCCGGAACTCCGTCAGCAGCAGGTACCACGTCTTGTCCGCGACCAGGGACTCCGCGCACGCCACGCCGATCCGGAGGATCGCGTCGTGCACCGAGCGGTCCTCACCGGTCGGCGCGATGGCCTTCTCGATGATCTCCCGGGTCTGGTCGATGCGGGCGGTCATCTCCTCCTCGTAGACGGCGAGGAACAGGTCCTCCTTCGTCTCGAAGTTGGAGTAGAAGGCGCCGCGGCTGAAGCCGGCCGCTTCGCAGATCAGCTCCACCGGGGCGTCCCGGATGCTGTGCTCGAGGAACACCTCCCGGGCAGCGGCGATCAGCCGTCGGCGGGTCTCCGCGCGGCGACGTGTTTCGCGTCGTTGCGGCTGATCGGTCATGGCCTTGAGTCTCCCGCTCAGTGTTTCGCCTCACAGTTCTGCTGCGAGGGCGGCGCCGGTGATCTCGCGAAATATACAGTGTGCATCGAATACATCGTGTATCGCATGCATCGCGTATCGCATGCGCCGTGTATCGACTTCTTCGCTGCGGGAGTGTTCCGGTTGTCGTCTTTGCTGTACCGACTCGGGCGGGCCGTGGTCCGCGCCAGGGCATGGGTGCTGGTCGCCTGGCTCGCGCTGCTCGCAGCGCTGGGCGGCGGCGCGTTCTTCCTGCAACAGGGGATGGAGACCAGCCTCGAGATCCCCGGTGCCGAGTCGCAGGAGGCGCTGGACCACCTCAACAACGTCTTCCCGCAGATGACCGGTTCGCGCGCGCAGCTGGTGTTCACCGCGCCCGCCGGTCAGCAGGTGGACTCGCCGCAGGTCAGGGAGGCCTTCGAGGGGCTCATCGAGCGCGTCTCCGGGTGGGACGGCGTGGACGCGGTGATGAGCCCGCTCGACGAGCTGGTCGGCAACCAGGTCTCCGAGGACCGCAGCACCGGCCTGATCAACATGCAGTTCGACTTCCCGCCGCTGGACGTGCCGGAGCAGGTCAAGAACGACCTGCTCGGCGAGGCCGCAGCGCTGGAGCGGCAGCTCGGCGCGGGCGCCGAGGTGCACGTCGGCGGCGACATCTTCGCCAACGCCATGCCCGAGCTGGGCGCCACCGAGGCCGTCGGCGTGGTCGTCGCGCTGCTGGTGCTGCTGCTGTTGCTGCGCTCGCTGATCGCCGCCGTGATGCCGCTGGTCACCGCGCTCGTCGGCGTCGGGGTGTCGATGACGATCGTGCTGCTGACCACCGCGGTCACCGAGGTCTCCTCGGCCGCGCCGATGCTCGGCGTGATGCTGGGCCTGGCCGTGGGCATCGACTACTCGCTGTTCATCGTGTCCCGGCACCGCGAGCAGCTCGCCGCCGGAGTCGGCGTCACCGAGTCCATCGCGCGCTCGGTGGCCACCGCGGGCTCGGCGGTGATCTTCGCCGGGGTCACGGTGATCATCGCGCTGCTGGCGCTGGCGGTCCCCGGGATCACCTTCCTGACCACGATGGGCGTGCTGGCCGGTGTCGCGATCGCCATCGGCGTCGCGGTGTCGCTGACCATGATCCCGGCGCTGCTCAGCTTCGCCGGCGAGCGGCTGCGGCCGGTCAAGGTGCGGCGCAGGCGGGCGGCCAAGCCGCGGCGCGAGCGCCGCTCGTTCGCGCTGGCCTGGGTCCGGGCGGTCACCAAGGCGCCGCTGGTGACGATCGCGCTGGTCGTCGCGGCCCTCGGCGTGTGCACGCTGCCGATGGCGGACCTGAAGCTGTCGGTGCCCGACGCGAGCGCGCAGGCCGCCGGCACCCCGGCGCGCGACACCTACGACCACATCGCCGAGAAGTTCGGCCCCGGGTTCAACAGCCCGCTGATGGTCACCACCGACATCATCGGCAGCAGCGATCCGCTCGGGCACGTCAACGGCATCGCCGACGAGATCCGGGCGATGCCCGGCGTCGCCGCGGTGCCCATGGCCACGCCGAACCCGACCATCGACACCGGCATCATCCAGGTGGTGCCGACCACCGGCGGCGAATCCGACGAGACCGCCGACCTGGTGCACCGGCTGCGCGCGATGAGCCCGCACTTCGCCGAGAAGTACGGCTCGGGCATCGCGGTGACCGGCGTGACCGCGATCGGCATCGACCTCTCCGAGAAGCTCTTCGACGCGCTGCTGCCGTTCGCGCTCATCGTGGTCGGGCTGACGCTGGTGCTGCTGGCGATGGTGTTCCGGTCGGTGTGGGTGCCGGTCAAGGCCGCGCTCGGCTACCTGCTGTCGGTCGGCGCGACCTTCGGTGCGGTGGCGTTCGTGTTCAACCAGGGCCACCTGGCCGGGCCGCTGAACGTGGCGCACGTCGGCGGGGTCATCAGCTTCATGCCGATCCTGCTGATGGCGATCCTGTTCGGGCTGGCCATGGACTACGAGGTCTTCCTGGTCTCCCGGATGCGCGAGGAGTACACCCACCACGGCGACGCGAAGCGGGCCATCGAGTCGGGCTTCACCAACGTCGCACCGGTGGTGGTGGCCGCCGCGGTCATCATGATCTCGGTGTTCGCCGCGTTCGTCCCGCACGGCGACGCCAACATCAAGCCCATCGCGTTCGGGCTCGCGGTCGGCGTGTTCGTCGACGCGTTCCTGGTCCGGATGACGCTGGTGCCCGCGGTGATGGCGCTGCTCGGCGACAAGGCCTGGTGGCTGCCGCGCTGGCTGGCCCGCAGGCTGCCCGCGCTGGACGTGGAGGGCGAAGCGCTGCAGCACGAGCTGCGCCTGGCCGAGTGGCCGGGCAACGACGAGGTGGTCAGCGCCCGCGATCTGAGCATCCACGACGACCGCGGTGACCAGGTCGTCGGCGGGATCCGGATCAACCTGCGCCCCGGCGGGGTGCTCGCGGTGGAGGGCGACGGGCCGGACGCCTCCGCGCTGCTGCACGCGCTCGGTGGCCGGGTCCGCACCGTGCAGGGCGATCTGCGGGTGACCGGGCTGCTGCTGCCGCAGCGGGCGCGGGCGGTGCGGTCGCGCACCGCGCTGATCCGGTGCCGCAGCAGCGCCGGGCCTGCCGCCGAGATCCGGGAAGCCATCGCCGAAGGCGTGCACCTGGTGCTGCTCGACGAGGCCGATGCCATCGCCGACACCGAGCAGCGCCGCCAGCTGGCCGCCCTGCTGCGCGGTTCGTCCACTGCGGACGGAACGCCGGTCGGCTTCGTCTTGACCTACCGGAACCCGAGCCTCATCTCCGACTTGCTGCCGGAGCACCGGGTCGACGTTCTGCGGCTCTCCGCGCGCCCGAGCGTGCTCGCGGGCCGCCTCCAGGAGGTGTGAGGGCAATGAAGAACCCGTTCACGCAAGCGACCCGGCGCGCCGGGGGCTCGGTCGGGCGGCTCACCTGGATCGGGCTGGCCCTGGTCCCCGTGCTCGTCGTCGGCGTGCTGGCCTGGGCGTTCTGGGCGCCGATGAGCCAGCACGGTGCCGCCAAGGTCGCGGTGGTCAACGCCGACGAGCCGACCACGATCAACGGGCAGCTGGCCCCGCTCGGCCGGGAGATGGCCGCGAAGCTGGTCAACAGCACCGATTCCGGCTACATCTGGCAGATCACCGCCGCCGAGGACGCCGAGGAGGGGCTGGCCGACGGCCGCTACGCCGCCGCGGTGACCATCCCCGAGGCCTTCTCCCGCAACACCGCGTCGGTGATGACCGGTGAGCCGCTGGACGCCACCCGCGCCGGGATCACGGTGCGGACCTCGCCGGTGGCGGCCCCGGCCGATGCGGCCGCGGTGGAATCCGCTGCGCGGCAGAGCGTTTCGGTGTTCAACCAGCAGATCCTGGAGATGCTGCTCGACGGGTTCTACGGCGGTTTCTCGGAGATGCACGGGCAGCTGGGCACCGCGGTCGACGGCGCGCGGCAGCTGGCCGACGGCAGCGGGCAGCTCGCCGACGGCACGCGACAGCTGGCCGATGGCGTCGGCCGGCTCTCCGGCGGTGTCGGCGAACTGGCGGGCGGTGTGCCGCAGCTGGCCGACGGCGGTTCGCAGCTCGCCGACGGCGCGCAGCAGCTCTCCGGCGGCCTGAACCAGCTGCACCAGCAGGTCTCGCAGATGCCCGCGCAGACCCGGCAGCTGGCCGACGGCGCGGAGCAGGTCGCCGCGGGCAACCGCGCGATGGCCGACCAGTTCGTCCCGCTCGCCGACCAGATCCTGGCCGCGACCGACCTGATCCCCGACTCGCCCAAGCTCGACGGGCTCGCCAAGATCGCCGAGCAGTGCCCCGCCGAAGGCCTGACCTCGGACTTCTGCACCCGGCTGCGCGCCCAGATCGACCAGATCAACCAGCGCGAAGGCGCGCTCGACGGCATCAAGGAGAAGATCCAGGCGCCGGTGAAGCAGGCGCGCGACGGTTTCGAAGGCCTCGCCTACGGTTCCGAGCAGGTCGCCGCGGGCACCCGCATGCTCGCCGACTCCTCCGGTCAGCTGGTCGGCGGGATCGGTCAGCTCGCCGACGGTGGCGCGCAGCTCGCCGACGGCGCGCAGCAGCTCTCCGGCGGCCTGAACCAGCTCAACGGCGGTGTGCAGGAGCTCAACGGCGGCGTTCAGGAGCTCGACGGCGGGGTGGGTCAGCTGGTCTCCGGTGCCGAGCAGGTCGCGGACGGCAACCGCCAGTTCGCCGACCAGATCGGCCCGGCGGCCGAGAAGCTGCCCAACTACACCGACGCGGAGCGCGCGCACCTCAAGACGGTGGCGGCCAGCCCGGCCGCGCTGCAGTCCGACCTGCCCGGCTTCGGCAAGTCGCTGATCGCGCTGCTGATCGCCGTCGCGTTCTGGACGGCCGCACTCGGCGTCTACGCGGTGACCAGGGCGGTTCCGGAGAACGCGGCGAGCTCGCGCCGCTCCACCTGGCGGCTGGTGCTCGGCTCGCTGCTGCCCGGAACGCTGATCGCGGCGATCGGTGCGGTCGTGGTCAGCGCGGCGTTGGCCCCGTTCCTGGGGCTGGGCTTCGGTTCCTGGGCGGCCTTCGCCGGCGTGACGTTGTTGGCAGCGCTGGCCTTCGTGTCGCTCAACCAGGCGCTGATCGCCCTGCTCGGCAACACCGGCCGCGTCATCGCCATCGCCGTCCTGGTGCTGGCCGCGGCCACCGGCGTGGTCTCGACGATCCCCGGGTTCCTCCAGAGCACGAGCGCCTTCCTGCCCACCCACGGCGCGGTCCAGGCCCTGTCCGCGATCGTGACGGGAGCGGGCGGAGCGACCAGCGGCGTTCTCCAGCTGGTGGCCTGGCTGGTCGCGGGCGTCCTGGTCAGCGTGCTGGCGGTGGACCGGGCCCGGGTGGTCCCGGCCAAGCAGCTCCGCCGCACCCGCCCGGCCTGGTGAGTCGTGAGTGCGCAACGGTGCTAGAGCACTGTTGCGCACTCACGACCCCCTCGTCGGCTGGGACGGGCTACCGAGCAGCCGTACCGTCCACATCGGACAAAAGGCTCCGAGCGCGCTCCGCCGCGCCGACGGCCAACGCGACAAGCGCCGCGTTGTCGACCGGCGCTTCGATCTCGACGTCGGCCAGCAGCGGCGCCAGATCCAGCGGCGCGGCCAGCACCGGGCCGGGCTCCTCCGGCAGCGGGAGCACCGGGGCCGCCCACGCCTCGGCAGCCGGAGTTCCCGTCCCGCCTTCCTCGGCCTCCGCGCCGTGCCGCGCGTTGCGGCGGTGCAGTTCCTCGGTCAGCTCGTCCTCGGCGCGGCCGCGCAGCAGGAGCAGCACGAACGGATCCCCGTCCAGCAACCAGGAAACCTGGTAGGCCAGCGCCGCCGCGTGCTTGCACGGGCTGTCCCAGCCCGGGCAGTCGCATTCCGGTTCCAGGTCGCCGTAGCCGGGCAGCAGCCGCGCGCCGACGTCGTCGGCGGTGTCGGCCAGCTCGACCGGCATGTCGCGCTCCAGCAGCGCGGCGATGTGCCCGGCGCGGCCCGCCACCTCGTCCAGGAACCGGTCCCAGCGCGATCCGGACAGCTCGGCGAGGTGCACCTCGGTGCGGTACGGCTCGTCGGGATCGCCGTCGTGCACCGGCGCGGTGATCCGCCCGGGGCTGACCGTGATCGCGCCGACCTGCCCGGCGAAGGCGTACCGGCGGCCCTTCTTCAGCTGCTCCGGGTCGAGGGCGGTGCGCTCCATCGCCTCGATCCACGCGTTGCCCCACCAGGTGTCGGCGAACTTCTTGCCGTACCGCTTCCCGGGCGGGAAGGCCGGGAAGGTCAGCGCGCGCACCGGTTCGTCGTCCCAGGTCATCTCAAGCACTCCTCAGTTCCACCAGGCGGTGCAGCTCGGCGTCGGAGAGCTCGCTCAGCGCCGCCTCACCGCCGATGATCGCGTCGGCCAGTTCCTGCTTGTGCGCCAGCAGTTCCGCGATGCGCTCCTCCATCGTTCCCTGCGCGATCAACCGGTGCACCTGCACGGGTTTGCGCTGGCCGATCCGGTGCGCCCGGTCGGTGGCCTGCTCCTCGACGGCGGGGTTCCACCAGCGGTCGTAGTGGATGACGTGGTCGGCCCGGGTCAGGTTGAGCCCGGTGCCCGCCGCCTTGAGCGAGAGCAGGAACACCGGCACCTCACCGGCCTGGAACCGGCGCACCATCTCGTCGCGCTGCGCCACCGGAGTGCCGCCGTGCAGCAGCTGAGCCGGTATCCCGAGGTCGGCCACGTGCTTCTCCAGCAACCGGGCCATCTGCACGTACTGCGTGAAGACGAGCACCGCGCCGTCTTCGGCGACGATGGTGCCGAGCAGTTCGTCCAGGGCCTGCAACTTCACCGAACGAGCAGCTGAAGCCACGTTTTCCTTGCGGTAGTGCGCCGGGTGGTTGCACACCTGCTTGAGGCCCACCAGCAGCTTGAGCACGAGGCCTCGCCGCGCGATCTCGGTCGTGCTGTCGCGGATCTCGGCCATCACCTCCCGGACCACCCGCTGGTACAGGTCGGTCTGCTCGGCGGTGAGCGGAACCAGGTGGTCGGTCTCGGTCTTGGGCGGCAGTTCCGGCGCGATGCCCGGATCGCTCTTGCGGCGCCGCAGCAGGAAGGGCCGCACCAGCCGGGACAACCGCTGCGCGGTCGGAGCGTCGCGATCCTCCTCCACCGCCCGCCCCCAGCCGGCGCGGAACTCGCGCATCCGGCCGAGCAGCCCGGGCGCCGTCCAGTCCAGGATCGCCCACAGCTCGCCCAGGTCGTTCTCCACCGGTGTGCCGGTCAGCGCCACCCGGACCTCCGCCGGGATCTCGCGCAGCGCCTTCGCCGTGCCGCTCGTGCGGTTCTTGACGTGCTGCGCCTCGTCGGCGACGACCATTCCCCAGCGGTGCGCGGCCAGCTCCGCCGCGTCGACGCGCATCGTGCCGTAGGTGGTGAGCACGAAACCGCTGTCGGCACCGGCAAGGGAGCGCACCGAACCGTGGAAGCGGCGAACCGGCGTGCCCGGCGCGAACTTCGCGATCTCGCGCTCCCAGTTGCCCAGCAGCGACGCCGGGCACACCACCAGCGTCGGTCCCGCGGCGCGACGCAGGTGCAGCGAGATCAGCATGATCGTCTTGCCCAGCCCCATGTCGTCGGCCAGGCAGCCGCCGAAGCCCAGCGACGTCATCCGCTCCAGCCAGCGCAGCCCGCGCTGCTGGTAGTCGCGCAGCGTCGCGGCCAGCTCCGGCGGCTGCCCCAGCGGTTCCGGCCCGCCATCGGGATCGGCGATGCGGTCGGCCAGTTCACCGAGCCAGCCCGCCCCGACGGCCTCGACGCGCACGTCCTCGACCACCGCGCTGCCGATCAGCACCGCGCCCAGCCCCGAATACGCCGGGACCGGCGGCAACGCGCGTTCCCGCGCCTTGCGCGCGAGCTCGGGCCCGACCAGCGCCCACTGATCGCGCAGCCGGACGACCGGCCGCGACTTGGCCACCAGGTCCATCTCGTCGTCGGTCAGCGGTTCGCCGCCGAGGGTCAGCTCCCACGACATCGGCAACGGCCCGGAATCCCGCAGGAAGGCGGCGACGTCGTCCGGCCGATCACCGGGCGCGGACACCGAAACGCGGGCGTTGAGCTCCTGGGAGGCCTCCGGCGGCCACTCGACGTCGACGCCCATCGCCGCCAGCCGATCCGCACCGCCGCCGAGCAGGTCCACCACGTCCTCGTCGACCAGCTCCAGCTCGACGGGTTCGGCTTCGGCCAGCAGGCTTTCCAGCGGCGACCACGCACCGGCGGCCCGCCGCAGCGCGCGCATCGCCTCGAACGTCGCGCGATCACCGAAGCCGTGCGACTCCCCCGCCCACAGCGCTTCAGCGTCGATCACCCGAGTCGGATCGGCGAGATCGCGCAGCCGGACAACAGCGGTGAACGGCACCGTCGCCGGATCACCGCGCAACTCCAGCCGCAAGCTGACGCGCAGCCCCGCGTCAACACCCGCGGCGACCTGCTGCGCCCACTCCCGGAACTCCTCGACCGCAACGATCTCCTGCGCGCCGTACGGCACCGAGGCGCCTGCCACGCGTGGCATCGCGTCGGCGACGGCGTCGAAGAACTCCCGCAGCAACTCCTCGGCATCGGGCAGAACCAGCTGATCCGCCGCCGGATCCAGCGGAATCGACCGCGCACTGGCCGGAGCGGCAGCGGCCAACGCCCGCAACCGCTCGACGTCGGCGACGTCGAACGGCCCCATCCGCCACGCATCGGCGCCGCTCGCGTGAACCCCGGGCAGCACCCGCCCGCGCGCCACCATGTGCAGCGCAAGCCGCGCGGCCGCGCCCCAGAACGCCGCCGAAGGATGCCCGTCCTGCGAAACCAGCAGCGGCAACGCCTCGGCCACCGGAACCCGGCGGCCCGGCACTCGCCGCGCGACGACCTCGCCGCTTTCAAGCAGCGTCACCACCGCTTCAGCGGACGCGTCGGCCTCGGGGCCGCCGTCCGGATCGTGCAGGAAGAACGTCCCCGCACGCGGCACTCCACCGGGCTCGAACACCATCGCGCACTGCCCCACCTGCACCTCCGCATCACCGACCGTACAGTGTACCGTAAGACGCACCGAAAAGTCGGACACCACGCTGACCAGCCAGAACACGCCCGTTTTCCGAGTCGATCCGCACGGAAGCGCCGAGCCCCGACCTTCTGGCCACCCACCCGCCCTGCCCGCAGCGCGGCCGGTTCCACCACGAAATATTCCTTGACGCGAACATTCGCAGCGAGGAATACTTCTGCTCATGGACGCACCCATCCTCACCGCGCTGGCCGATCCGGCCCGTTGGCGGCTCGTGAGTCTGCTGGCCGAGCGGCCGCGCTCGGTCGGCGTCCTGGCGCAGCTCGCCGAGGCGCGGCAGCCGCAGACGACCAAGCACCTCCAGACCCTCGAGCGCGCCGGTGTCGTCACCTCCCAGCGCACCGGCCAGCGCCGCGTCTACGCGCTCCGGCCCGGTCCGCTGCGCGATCTGGCGATCGAGCTGAACCGGCTCGCCGACAGCGCGGACCGCGCCGGCGCGACCTACGACCGCTACGGAACCAGCCTCGACCAGGAGCGGCGCGCCGCCGGGGAGCCGGGTTGGGCCGACGGTCGCTCGTTCAGCTTCCACCGGTCGCTGACCGGCAATCCCGATCTGGTCTGGCGGCACCTGACCGATCCCGCACTGCTCGCGCGGTGGTGGACGCCCGACGACCTGCGCGTCTCCGAGCTCGTCTTCGAGGCGCGGCCGGGCGGGCGGATCGTCCACGAGTACCGCGACGTCGAGGACACCGGCAGCGCGGACCAGGTCGCCGGGCGCGCGGAGGGAGTCGTCGAAGCCGTCCGCCCCGGTGAGCACCTCACCTACCGGCACTCCCCGCTGCTGCCCGACGGCAGCGTCGCCTTCACCGCGCACGTCGACCTGGGGATCCGGGGCACCGACAGCGGCACCGCGCTGGACGTGACCTGGCGGATCGCCGACAGCACCGTCGAATCCGCCGACTTCATCGCCGGGATCGAGCTCGGCTTCGGCCAGAGCCTCGACAAGCTCGCAGCCACCATCGCGCACAACACCAGGAGCACCACGTGGGACGACTGATCATCAACGTCGGCACGACCGTCAACGGCGCCTTCGAAGCCCCGGCCCCCGAGCCGCACGGCGGCTGGCTGGTCACCGACCCGGACAGCATGCAGGCCGGGCTGGAGATGTGGCAGGCGGCAGATGCCATGGTGCTCGGCCGTAAGACCTACGAAGGCCTGTCGGCGGCCTGGCCCCAGCTCGCGAACGTCCCCGGCTTCGAGGCCTACGCGGCCCGGATGAACGGCATGCCCAAGTACGTCGCGTCCCGCTCGCTGACCGCGCCGCTGGACTGGAACGCCACCCTCCTCGAAGGCGACCTGGCCGAGAACGTCCGCCGCCTCAAGGAAGACCACCACGGCAACCTGATCGTCCCCTGCGCGGGCGAGCTGACCCGGGACCTCATCGCCCTCGACCTGGTCGACGAGTTCTGGTTCAACGTCAGCCCCTACCTGTGGGGAACCGGCCCCCGCATCTTCGACGAGCTCGGCCCGATCCGCCTCCAGCTCACCAGCACCACGACCTTCCCCTCCGGCGTGGTCCGCCTCTGCTACCGCCCGGCCCCAGCCGCCGAGTAGCGCGCAGCGGGGCGGAAGCTGCACCGACCTGCAGCTTCCGCCCCTTCAGCGCAGTGCTTCTCGCGATCGGCTCACCTGCTGTAGTTCTTGCCCACCGGCATTCCGGGGATCGGCTTGGCGATGAGGCCGACGGGGATGAAGAAGCAGATCTGCGAGATCGCCAGGACCAGGGTCCAGAGCGCCTTGTCGTCGTAGTGGGCGGCTGCCCGGGCGAACAGCTCGTCCGGCACGCGCTCGGCCAGGTGGTTCGGGGTGAGGACCGCCTCCACGAGCTCCAGCGCTACCCGTTCGGCAGCGGTGAAGAAGGGCGCGTCGTGCCAGGACGCGACGGCGGTGATGCGCTCCTCGGATTCCCCGGCCTTGCGCAGGAGATCCGCCTGCCGGACGGTGTGGTAGGTGCTGCCGACGACCTGTCCGGCGCGAAGCTGCACCAGGCCGACGGTGCTCTGCGGGACGGAACCGTTCCGGCTCGCCTTGACCATGGCACCGGCGATCTCGCCCAGTTCGGGGAAGAACTGCAATGGGTCGGGCAGTCGCGACTCGATCCCGCTCCGCTCGGTCGTGGTCATGTCGTTTCCCTTCTCGATCTCGGGTGTTCCGAGAACACCGACGACGCAGCCCGGCGGAGTGTGAGGCGAGGCGCGGAAGTCACAGTTCGACGCGGTGATTCGTCGGAGTCGGTGAGAGCAAGCGCGACCGAGGGAGCCCGCTGTGAGCACCGATCCGGGATTGCACGCGATCGTCCGGGAACGCCGACAGCTGATCAACATCGCCTACCGGCTCCTCGGTTCGCTGACCGACGCCGAGGACGTCGTGCAGGAGGCCTGCGCCCGCTGGTACGCCTTGCCGCGGCAGCAGCGGGAAACCATCGAGTCGCCCGGAGCCTGGCTGACGACCGTCACCGGGCGCATCTGCCTGGACCTGCTCGGCTCGGCACGAGCCCGGCGGGAGCGCTACGTGGGCGAATGGGTTCCCGAGCCGCTGCCCGATCGGTCGGAGCTCGACGACCCGGCCGACCGGATCACCCTCGACGAGTCGGTCAGCATGGCGTTCCTGATCGTGCTGGAGTCGATGACCCCGGCCGAGCGCGTCGCCTTCGTCCTGCACGACGTGTTCGGCTACCGCTTCCCGGAGGTGGCCGAGATCGTCGGCCGCACGCCGGCGGCATGCCGCCAGCTGGCCGCCTCGGCCCGCCGCCGCATCCGCGCACCGCGTGCCCCGACGACACCGACGACCCAGCACGCCGACGTCGTCAGCTCCTTCAAGCGGGCTTGGCGGAGCAACGACATCAGCGCGCTGATCGGCCTGCTCGATCCAGCAGCCACGATGGTCGGCGACGGCGGTGGCGTGGTCCCGGCCGCGCCGCACCCGATCGAAGGCGGTGAGCAGATCGCGCGCTACCTGGTCGAACTGGCCAGCCGGGCAACAGCGCTGAACCTCGCGGAGACGACCGTCAACGGTCGCCCCGGCCTGGTGAGCCGGTACGACGGCGTCACCGTGATGGTGGCGGCGTTCGACGTCGAAGGAGACCTGATCAAGCACATCTGGGCGGTGCGCAACCCGGAGAAGCTCCGCCACTGGCAGGACGGAGCGAGCTGAGTCGCGGAGTGGGCCGGTGGCCGGGCGCGGGCGGGAGGGGGCAGCGCGCCCGGCCACCGGGGTGGGCTGGTGCAGTGGTCGGGGAGGCAGCCGCACCAGCCCGGCTCGGGGCGGATCAGTGGTCAAGTGCGCAGGTGGTGGCGGCCCGTGGGTTCGTCATCCGGGTCGTACTCCGGGAATTGCGGAGGCCTCGGTATTTCCTTCTCCCGTTCGGCTTCGACCTGGGCGATGAGGTCCCAGACGTTGTAGGCGCCCTCGCCCGCTCCCGCGTGCTGCGCGCGGGAGAGCAGCGGCAACCGCAACGAGGTGGAGCTGACGATCAGCGCCGCGATCAGAATGTTGATCAGCACGAGCGCGCTCAGGTGAAGCCAGAACATGACGGAACCTTCCGTGTCGGGTTGGCGATTTCGCGCGAAATCGGCATCGGTCAGGTGTGCGGAGCGACGATTTCGCGCGAAGTCGCCACTCACCCCGCGCCATCAGGACGGGTCGGCGAGGATGCGCCAGCACTCCATGCAGGACTTCTCCCGGACCCAGTCCACCTCGGTGCGGTCGTGCAGCTGGGCCGCGTCGGCTTCGGCACCGCAGTAGGCGGCGACGGCCTCCCCTGCCGGAGTTTTCCGCGCCGCGATGGGAAATGCGTGACGCCCACCGGTGACCGGACGCCAGATGTAGGTCAGGTATTCGCTGCTCAACACGATCACTCCTTTCTGGTTCCATACTTCCGGTACCGGTAACAAACTCGCTAGTACACGATCGACGGATCATGATCGCGCCACCATTCGGGCTATGGTTGGTTCATGCCCGGTACCACCGACCACACGCCCAAGGCGCGACTACTGGGTGCTGAACTCCGCGAGTGCCGCAAGCAAAACGGACTTACCGTCCGAGAACTAGCGAGCCGAGTTGGAACCACCCACGTCACCATCTCCCGCTACGAAACCGGGACCCGAACACCCCGGCCAGAGGACGTAGCACGCATCTTGGGAACACTCGGTGTTACCGGCCCCAGATACGAGGAGATCATCGAGTTCGCTCGCACAGCGAGCGACAAGAACACCTTCGCCCGAAGTTCTCCCAGCACTCACAAGCACTTGGTGGACCTGGCCGAGTTCGAGCGATCAGCGTGCTCGATCATCGACGTCGCACCCAACCTGGTACCAGGGCTTCTCCAGACCGCGGACTACGCACGCCAGATCATGCACGGGCTCCCGGTCGAGGAGCGTGAGATCAGAGTCGGCTTGCGCATGGCCCGACGCGATGTCCTCTTCGCCAAGTCTGCGCCGACGCTCGAAGTTCTGGTCTCCGAGCACGCGCTCCGGCAACCGCTGGGCGGGAACGAACTCATGGCCGATCAGCTGCACCACGTACTTCGCATGGCGGACCTGGACAACGTGACCGTGTCTGTGATGCCGAACGGGCTCACCCGCTACACACCGGCACTCGACGGCGCGTTCGTCTTCTACGACTTCGCCAAGGCGCCGCCCATCGTCCAACTGGAGCACTTCCACGCATCGGGGTTCCTGTTCGAGGCGAAGGACATCGCCGCGTACAAGAACGCGATCAACGACCTCCGAAGCATCGCGCTGCCCAGCGATGACTCCAGGGACCTGATCAAGTCAATCGCCGAGGAAATGGAGGGTGCGTCGTCATGTCGTTAGGTCAGATGACCTGGAAGAAGTCTAGTTACAGCGGGCAGACCGGGAGTTGCGTCGAGGTCGGCGGTGGCGCTGGCATCGTCGGAGTGCGGGACACGAAGGATCGAGATGGCGGAACGTTAGCCTTCGATCGGCGGTCTTGGTCGGCTTTCCTCGGTGCTATCAAGGGTCAGCGCTTCGACCTGTCCTGACCAGTGGCGTTGCCGTTGCTGGTTTGGGTGCGGCGTACCGGGACGTTCGCGGCGTACGCAGTGCTGCGTACCCACGGATCAGTGCTGGTGATGACGCGCTGACGCCTCCTGTCGGCTGATCATTTCTCCGCGTCCGGGCCCGGGTTTCCGAGCGGGCTGACGCGAAAACTTTCGCCGACGATCCAGGAGACGTCATGTCCGCACCCGCTCCTTCGCTCCGGGGCTCCGTCCCGCTGCTCGCCGCCACGCTCGCCTACGCCGTGCTCACCGCCGCCTACGTCGTCGCCAACAGCTCCACGCCGCAGCCCGGCGCATCCGGCGACGATCTCCTGCGCTACTACGTGCGCGACCGCGGCACAGCGATCGACCTGGGCGCCTTCCTGCTGGTCGCGGCCGCCTTGCTCATGGTGCCGATCGCCGCGTTCCTCGCTCGGCTGGTTCGGCGGGAGCAGTCCGCCGCCGGGGCCGCGACGGCCTTCGCCGGTGGAGTGCTGGCCACCGCCGCACTCGCCTCCAGCGCCGCGCTCACCTGGACGCTCGGTCGGCTTCCGGAGCGGTCACCTGCGGCGCTGGCCCGCGCCTTGGCAGATCTCTCCTTCCTCGCCGGCGGGCTCGGCTACGCGGTGTCCTTCGCTCTCCTCGCGGCGGGCACCTGCCTGGCGGTCGGCGGGAAGAGGCTGCTCCCGCGCGCCTGCGCCACGACCGGGCTGGCCATCGCCGCCGCCGGTTTCGCCGCCACGCTCTTGCTCCTGGTCTTCGGGTTCAGCTACCTGCTGCCCGTCGTCCGCTTCGGCGGTACCGCCTGGCTGGTGTGGGCCGCGATCGCACTGGTCCGCTCGCGCGCCTGATCGCTCGGCCCGGCATCCGCTAGTTCAGCGGCTCCAGGTCGGCGTCCAGCGGGAGATCGGGTCGGCGCGCGTTGCTCACGATCGCCAGGTCGTGGGGATGGCGGCCGCTCGGCTGCCACTGCCCGCCGACCAGCGGAACGGTCGCGACGTTGAGGACCGGGCCGCGCGTCCAGTCCAGCGTCCCGGCGATCGTCTCCAGGCGGGCGGAGCCGATCGCGGCGGCCACCGATCCCGGATCGGTCGGGTCGTCGGCGCTGGCCAAGCAGTGCGCGGCGACCTCGAACAGCGCGTACGCCAGCCCCAGCGGCTGGAGCCACTGCCGACCCGTGCGCTGCTCGTAGGCCTCGGCCAGCTCGTCCGCGCGCATCCCGTCGAGCGAGGAGCGGTACGGGTGGCGGGGCGTCCAGTAGACGATCGTGGCCACCTTCGCGTCGGCCAACGAGCCCTGGAACGGGTAGGCGAGCCATCGCGAGCAGGTGATCAGGCGGGGCCGCAGACCGCGCTGCACCGCCTGCTCGTGGAACAGCGCCAGGTCCGCGCTCGTCGCGGTGCTCGTGACGATCTGCGCTCCCCCGGCCAGCAATTCCGTGATGTGCCGGTGGAAATCGGCCGCGGGCTCCCGGTACCCGGCGGGGACGATGACCTCGTGACCGCGCTCGACCGCGGTCGGAACGAACCGGTCGCGGGTCCAGGACCCCTGCGGGCCGTCGTTCCACACGCAGCCGACCCGCTGTTCGCGGCCGAGCACCTCCCACATCTCCGCGAAGGTCTCCGCGATGTCGTCGATGCCCCAGCTGAAGTGGTACGTCCACCGGAACGGGCGGTCAGCGGTCGCGCCCCGGCCGTAGTAGTAGACCTGCCACGGGAACGTGCTCGAAATGCACGGGGTCGCCATCTCCTCGCAGGTGTCGGCCACCGCCGGGAGCACCCGGGTACCGGCCAGCGTCACGACCACGTCGGCGTGCTCATCGCGGATCAGCTCCCGGGTCGCCTCCCGCGCCCGCCCCGGCTCGGAACGGCTGTCCCTGCTCACCAACCGCACCTCGCGCCCACCGATGCGGCGCAGCTTCGGCGCGAGCAGGTCCATCACGAACAGCAGCGGGCTGCCGAGCTCGGACAGCCGCCCGCTGCGCGCGACGACCGCTCCGACGGTGAGCGTGGACGGCAATCTTCTTCACCTTTCGCGCGAACCGGGCACGGTCCACACCATGGCGCGCGCTCGGTCACGCCGCACGACCAGCCAGTTCCGTCCGGGTGAACGACGTCGCGTCACGGGCGCAGCGCTTCAGAACTCCACCAGCACCTTCCCGCGGTTGCCCGAGCTGCTGGTGAAGATGCTCTGGTAGGCGGCCGGGATCGCGTCGATGCCGTGGTGGACGGTCTGGTCGTAGCGGATCTCCCCGCGCCGGATCAGGCCGCCGAGCTCCTCGTGCAGCGCGTTCCAGTTCGGCTCGGTGAACCACTCCAGGACGTAGATGCCGCGGATGGTGGTCTGCGGGTACATGATGTGCTGCAGCAGGCGCGGCCCGACGTCGTCACCGTAGACCTGGTTCGACCACTGCCAGCACACGGCGACCTGGCTGTGCAGGTTCAGGCAGGTGAACGCGGCATCGGTGACAGCTCCGCCGAGGTTGTCGAAGTACTTGTCGACGCCGTCCGGTGCCGCGGCCCTGATGGCGGTGCGCACCTCGTCGACGGGATCGCCGTGCCGGTATTCGAGCACCGCGTCGAAGCCGAGCTCGCTCATGTAGGCCTTCTTCTCCGGCGAGGTGGTCGTGCCGACGACGCGGGCGCCCGCGCGCTTGGCGAGCTGACCGACCAGCGTCCCGATGCCGCCGGAAGCACCGCTGATCAGCACCGTGTCGCCGGGTTCCACCGTCAGGAACTTCGTCATGGTGCCCCACGCCGTCATGCCTGCGCCGCCCAGCACTCCCAGAGCCGTCGAGAGCGGGAGCACGTCGTCGTAGTGCCGCGGGTCCAGCTTGCGGAAGGGCGGCACGACCAGCGGGAACCTGCCCTCCCACAACGGCCCGCCCGCGCCGGTGCTGACCAGGTGGCTGCACCAGCCGCCCCAGCCCTGCACGAGATCGCCCACCTCGAACCGCGCACGCGGGCCGGCCTGGACGACCTCCATGATCGAATCGGATCCAGCGGTCTCTCCGACCGGCAGGTTCAGGGTGATGCCCTGCTGGTAGGCCTCGACGGAGACGTACTTGGTCTCCAGCAGCATCTCGTCGTCGGCGAGGTGGACCTCGACGTCCTCCACCGCCTTGCCGTAGATCCGGTCCACGTCCGGCACGCCGTCGACGTGCTCCCGGATGACCCACTTCTCGATCTTCACTCCGGCTCCTCTCCTCGGACTGAGCACCGGCGACACGGGTGGAGCCGGTGGCCGTCGGGTCAACTCTGCGGCTCGACGCGAACACCGGTGAAGACGCGCCCTCCCGGTTGCGCGTCCACAAGTGACTGATCGGTGCGGCTGGTGCGCGGTCAGCCGAGCTTGCCGTAGTCGGTGGCGCTCCAGTGCTCGGGCCGCATCCGGATGACGATGTAGTCCACCGCCATCCCCCGAGTGCTCTCCAGGTACTTCTCCACGTCCGCCGGTTCGAGGTAGCGGCGCGCCATCGCCTCGCGCACCCCGGAATCCACGTGCTCGTCGATGGCGACCACCGGGCCCTCCACGCTCACGTACCGCGGCGGCGACGCCGGATCCTGCGCGCACAAGGTGAATCGCCCCGACTCGCGGATGAAGCGGGTCTTGAGGTTGGCCTGCCCGGTGATCACCGCGACGTCCCCGCCAGGCTGGTAGTCGTACCAGACCGGGGTCTGCAGCGGAGCTCGGTCACCACGCGAGTCGTGGACCGCGAGCACCCCGATCCACGGTTCGGCGAGAAAGGCCTCTCGTTCGGCGGCTGACATGGCGACGTCCACGCGAACCCTCCTTGGGCGCCCGGTCCGGGCGAATAGCACGAGCCACTCACCGAACTGCCTACCGCGCGCGAGGTTCCGCTGCAGTTCCAACCGAACAAAGCACCCGCCCGTGGTTTCAGCGAGCCCCGCCCAGCAGGACGACGAGGACTGTGTTCCGGTACACCGACGAGCGCCGGGCGTGCGGCTGAGCGGCCGTCTCCGACTCGAACGGGGCCCCGGCGGGCAGTCCCGCGACCTATTCGTCCATTGTGGATTCCGATGGTGCCGGGCGGGCGCGCTGCCTGCGCCAGGTGGTGACCATCGCGACCACCGACGCCGAGAACAGCGCGGCGAACAGCAAGATCAGCGGGTTCACGAAGGCGGGCACCGATTCGTAGCCGCGGCAGCCGGTGTCACTCAGCGGCCAGTCGATGATCGGGTGATTGTCCAGGAGGTCGTCGCTGAGGGTGCACGGATCGTCGGCGTCCAACCTGAAGGAGGTCGCCATCCTGGTCATCCCGTAGCCGACGGTGGCCGCGCAGAGCAGTGCGGAGCCGATGCCGAGCCGCGCCCAGAGCCCGGGCAGGCGCCCGGCGCCCGGGGATTCCCGGACGGCGGTGACGATGACGCTGATGAGGCAGCCGACACCGATGGGGAGCAGCAGCCACCAGGTGCTCACGACGAGGAGGACGGCGACGAACGCGACCGCCAGAACGGATTCCACGGTCAGCAACCTATCCACGATCACGGACACCGCGGAGCCGAACGGGAGCAGGCGCTGCCGCACTCCGCCTGCGCGGAGCCACCGCCGGCCGCCGACCCGCCCACGAAGCGGAAAAACCGGCGAAACACCTGTTCAGGAAACAGGCCGGAAGTGCCCCCGGTCGGGTTCGAACCGACACTTGGACGATTTTAAGTCGTCTGCCTCTGCCAGTTGGGCTACGGGGGCCGGTGGTCGGCGCGGGGCCGACCGCACCACTACGACGCAGGAGTGCCCTGATCGGTTCCCGGTTCCGGTAATTCGCACCTGGTCGGTTGGTTCACCAACGGCCCCACCCGCCGGGCGCTGCCGCCAGGAGCTCCTGGAAGCGGGTTCGGACCCAGTCGTGGACGGCGGTGGAGACCGCGGTCGAATCCGCGCGGTGCTCGAACCAGCGCCAGTCGCAGTTGACGTTGACCTCCAGGAACACCCAGTCGTCGCTGACTCCCAGCAGGTCGAAGCCCGCCACGCTCAGGCCCCAGTTCCGGCACAGCTCGAGCAGGCGCTCGGACAGCTGCTCGGGGACCTCCGCCGGTTCGACCACCACCGAGTCCGGGTCGACCCACAGCTGCGCCGGGTCCAGCTTCTGCACCTCGAAGCCGATCGTGCGCTCGCCGACCACGAAGACGCGCAGCTCGCGGTCCGCCTCGACGTACTGCTGCACCAGCACCGGCGCCGGTTCGCGGGTCTCGCCGGAGCGGCGGATGTCCAGCGGCTGCGGGAACAGCCCGCGCAGCGCGCCGGGCTCGGGTTCGAGCAGGTGGTGGCCGGCCGTCTTGACGATGCAGCGGCCACCGCCGGGGCGGCTGCGGCCGGGCATCGTGGTCACCGCGGTGCGGGGCACCCGCAGGCCGACCGCGGCCGCGTCCTGCAGCTGGGTGAGCCGGTCGAGGTGCTCGCTCACGCGCACCGAGTTGACCCGGTCCCAGTCGTCGCGGCAGGACAGCCAGTTGGCCACCGCCCGCCACTGCTCGCGGACGTAGGCGCCGTGCACGGTGGTCGGATCGGCGGGCACCGCGTCGATGTCGAAGTGCCGCCGCCAGACCAGCAGCGGGCGCAGCAGCCAGCGCTGGAACTCGATCAGTGGCGTGTCGGTGTAGATGGTCAGCGGCAGGTCAAGGCAGCGATCGGCGTCGATGCGGACCATGCGGATGTCGTGCTCGGCCAGCGCCAGCGAGAGCTGGTTCATCTCCATGTCCGCGGCGCGGGCCAGCACCAGCACGCACGGCACCGGATCGCCCGGCTCGTCGACGACCATGTCCGCGCCGAACATCCGCTCCTGGAAGTCCAGCGGGGTGTCGGGGGCGCGGAAGAAGTAGTCCTGGCCCTGCAGCAGCATCGGCGTGGGGCGCAGCGACGGCTCGGAGAAGCCCCCGGAGTCGGTGGGCTGCCCCTCGGCCGATGCCATGGTCAGTCGTCCTTCTTCCGGAAGACCTTGGCCGCCTCGCGGTAGTCGGCCGCGAAATCGGCGAGCGGACCCTCCTCGACCGCGCCGCTGCGCAGCAGCGCAGCCAGTTCCTTCAGCGTCAAGGGATTCACCCCTTCCCCCGCATGACGCACCCATTTAGGTGAACACCTAGGCACAGTCTTCGATTACTCGCTACGGGCTGTCAAGAGTAGCTGATCAACAAGTAGCCCGCGCGGAGCAGAACATCAGCGCAAGAAAGCCGCGTGCCGGCTGCGACACGCGGCTTCGTCGCTGTTGCTCCCGGCCGATCAGCTCTCCGCAGCCCGCTCGAAGGCGGCCCGCGGGTTCTCGATCTGACCCATGGACACCACTTCCCGCTTGAACAGGAAGGCCAGCGTCCAGTCGATGATGATGCGCAGCTTGCGGTTGAACGTGGGCATCCGGCTCACGTGGTACGAGCGGTGCATGAACCACGCCACGAAGCCCTTGGCCTTGAAGCCGTAGACGTCGGCGACGCCCTTGTACAGCCCCATGCCCGCGACCGAACCGGCGTAGGCGTGCCGGTACTCGCTGGTCTTCTTGCCGCGCAGCGTCGACAGCACGTTCTTCGCCAGCTGGTTGGCCTGCCGCACCGCGTGCTGGGCCGACGGGGCGCAGGTCGCGCCGGGGTTCTCGTCGGTCTTCGACAGGTCCGGCACCGCGGCGCAGTCACCGGCGGCCCAGACGCCCGGCAGGCCCTCGACCTGCAGGTGCGCGCTGGCCTTGACCCGGCCGCGCTCGTCGAGCGGGAGGTCGCTGTTCTTCAGCACCGGGTTGGCCTTGACGCCCGCGTTCCACACCAGCGTGTCGGTGTCGAACTCGGTGCCGTCGGACAGCACCGCGTGGCCGCCCTCCACCGACTTCAGGAAGGTGTTCAGGTAGACCTTGATGCCGCGCTCTTCGAGGGCGTTGACGACGTAGACGCCCATCTTCTCGCTGACCTCGGGCATCACCCGGCCGGCGGCCTCGACGAGCACCCAGGACATGTCGTCGGCCTTGATGTTGTCGTAGTAGCGCGTCGCGAAGCGGGCCATGTCCTCCAGCTCCGCCAGCGCCTCGACACCGGCGAAGCCGCCGCCGACGAAGGTGAAGGTCAGCAGCCGCTTGCGCAGCTCCTCGTCGTCGGTGTTGGCGGCGGCGTCCATCTTGCCCAGCACGTGGTTGCGCAGGTAGGTCGCTTCGCCGACGGTCTTGAGCCCGATGCCCTCCTCGGCGAGGCCGGGGATCGGCAGCAGTCGGGAGACCGAACCCAGCGCCACGACGAGCACGTCGTAGCCGATCTGCTCGGAACCCGTCTGCGGGTTGTCGACCGTGACGACCTTCTGGTCGTGATTGATCTCGGTGACAGCGGCGGTGACCACGTGGCACCGCTTCAACACTCGTCGCAGTGGCGCTACCACGTGGCGGGGCTCAACGTTGCCCGCTGCCGCTTCCGGGAGGAAGGGCTGGTAGGTCATGTGCGGCTGAGGATCGACGACCGTCACGGAGGCTTCCCGGCGCCCCAGCTTCTTCTGCAGCTGAAGTGCCGTGTACATGCCGACGTAACCGCCGCCGAGGATGAGAATCCGCGTGGGATCGGATTTACCAGCCATGCTTCACATGGTCGCACCACGGACCGTGTTCGCGCTGCGCCGACCCCCCTTAATGTGACGCCAGTCGCGGGTGGCTTCGATCACGGTCAACGCGCAGTACGCGGTCAAACGCGCTGTGTACGCACCCTGGAGGGGTGGTGTGCGGTGGCGTCACGACGACACCACCGAGGTGTCATGAGGGCTGGTTCCAGCCACCCTACCGAATCTTGAGCCGCAATGCCCAAACTCAATCGGATATGTCCGATTCCCCCGGATCCGTTCACCGGACGTTCACCCCGCCCGATCAGCGATAAGGCCGCAACGCGATCCCGGAAAGCCAATCGCGCCTTTCGCCGCTAGACGTGGTGGACGACGACTCGTTCGTGCTTTGGTCGTTCCGGTTCGTCGACCAGTTGATTCAGATCGTCCGGGTCGCTGGTCAGGATCACAACCGGGCGCGCGAGTTCCAGGGCCGTCGCCGCGACGACTGCGTCGATCGCGCAGCGATGGCCCGACATTCCCGTGGCACAGAGCAGTTCTCCGGCTGCGCGGGCGATTTCGGCCGACACGGGCACGATGGTGATGCGCGAGAGCACTCGGTGCGCCAACGCGTCCCGGCCGCCGCCGCGGAGCACTTCGGTCAGGGTGATCGCACTCGCCACCACCCGAGCTCGCCGTGCCCGTGCGACCTCCAGGTACGACCGCGCCCGCGCATCTCCGCTCGCCAGCTTCGACAGCCCCTCGCTGTCCAGCACCAGCGTGCCGCCAGCCGCTACTCGGTGTCCGGCCATGCCGCCCGCGCCTCCGCCAGGAGTTCTTCCGGAACCTGACCGTGTTCCGCGTCGAGCAGGCCGGACAGTTCGGCCAGCAGGTCCAGTTCGAGCTGTCTGGCCACCGCGTCCGTCACGTACTGGCTGAACGCACCGCGGCCCACCCGGCTTTGCACTGCGGCCGTCAGCTCCTCGGGCATCGACACGCTGACCTTCCGCGCACGCCCCAGCGACCGCACGTTGCTCGACGAGCCCGCCGACGCGGCGTCGTCCTGTGCGGGCTCGTCGAACTCGCGATACTGGCTCAACAGCAGAGCCAACCGCTCGGTGAAATCCCTCCCCCGCTCAAGCCCGCCCGCGGGATCGTTCGGCAACGCACTCATGACGAGGATGCTACCGACGGTGGTAACTCCGCCGCCACCTGCGAAGAGGCCGCGGAACGAAATTCACTCCAGCGTGTTGCCGAACCTCGGATCAGGCCTCCGCCGCCACGCGCTCCAGGCGGGCGCGGTAGTCCGCCCACCAGGCCTTGTCGGCCGGCGGCATGTTCTCGTTGCCGTTGACCATGCCGACTTCACCGTCGATGAGCTCGCGGACGATGTCGGCGTGCCCGGCGTGCCGGTCGGTTTCGGCGATCACGTGCACCAGGATCCGGTGCAGCGTCGCCTCGTTCCGGTCGGCGGGCCACCACGGCACCCGGCCCCTCGCGTCCAGCTCCAGGGCCTCGATCGTGGCGTCCGAGTGCGCCCACGCCCGGTGGTAGAAGTCGACGACCCACTCGCGCGACTGGTCGGCGGTCGCCCACATGTCGGCGTTGAGCTCGGCGTCCTCGGCCAGCCAGGGCAGCGGCTCCGGGAACGGCCGGTCGAACACGACGCCGAAGTACCCGGCCTCCATGCTGGCGACGTGCTTGACCAGGCCGAGCAGGTTGGTGCCCGTGGGCGTCAGCGGGCGGCGGACGTCGTACTCGGAGAGGCCGTCGAGCTTCCACAGCAGCGCTTCGCGGCCGGATTTCAGGTAGCGCACCAGGTCGGCCTTCGGATCGAATCCCGTCATGCCGCGGAATCTGCCACGGCGGTCCGACAACCACCAGACCCGGATCAGCGCGCAGCAGGTGGCTTTTCGCCAAGAACTGCCAGGTAGTGCGGGTTGTGCATCACGCCGAGGACGTTTCCCCACGGATCGACCACGGAGGCGGTGATGAAGCCCTCGCCGCGATCGCGCGGCGCGTCGTGCTCCCTCGCGCCCATCGCCACCAGCTTCGCCACGACCGCGGGCACGTCGTCCACGTGCCAGAACACCACTGCGCCCGCCGGTCCGCCGATGGCGTCGGGCGAAGGCGTCCGAGCCAGCTCGGTGCCGGCGTAAGCGCTGTCGATGACGCCGAACTCGTGCTGGTGGTCCCCGACGCGCCACTCCAGGTAGCCCGGGGTGTCCAGGTACGGCGGAATCCCGAACAGCTCCGCGTACCAGCGCTTGGTCGCGGGCAGGTCCGGGGAGTAGAAGGAGGCCGTCGTGAGCCCTCGCAGCATTTCGGTTCCTCTCTCGCGGTTCCCGGCCGAGCTTGGCGGCCAAAGTGCTCACCGACCGAGCACTTTTCCTGCGAACATCGGCCCATGCGCGCTGACCGCCTCGTGGCCGCCCTGCTGCTGCTCCAGGCCCGCGGCCGGATGACCGCCGCCGACCTGGCCGAAGAGCTGGAGGTCTCGGTGGCCACCGCGCGCCGCGATCTGGAGGCGCTGTCCGCCGCGGGCATCCCGGTGTACCCGCAGCAGGGGCGCGGCGGCGGGTGGTCGCTGGTCGGCGGCGCCCGCACCGACCTGAGCGGGTTGAACGCCGCCGAGTCGCAGGCGCTCTTCGCGCTCCTCGGGCCGGCGAGCTCCGCTGCACCCGAGCTGACCTCCGCGCTCCGCAAGCTCATCCGGGCTCTGCCCGCGACGTTCCGCGCCGATGCCGAAGCCGCGGCGGCGGCCGTGGTGTCGGACCCGGCACGCTGGGGCGAGCGGAGCCGGAAGCCGCCCGAACTCCTCGAACGACTCCGGAACGCCACGGTGCGCAGGCTCAAGGTCCGGCTGACCCACGGGAGTTCGGCGGAGCGGCTCGTGGATCCGCTGGGGCTGATCGACAAGGACGGGATCTGGTACCTGATCGCCGACACCGAAGCCGGTCGGCGGACGTTCCGCGTCGACCGCATCGCGGCGGCGACGACCGCGGAGCAGCCCGCGGAGCGCCCCGACGACTTCGACCTCGCCGCGGAGTGGCAGCGGGTCGTGGCGGATGTCGAGCAGCGGCGCTCGCTCGTCTCGGCCGTGGTGCTGGTCGACGCAGAGCTGTTCCCGGTGCTGTGCAAGCACTTCGGGCGGCATTGCGATCCCATCGGCGCGGAAGCCGGACGTGTCCGGGCGCGGGTGACCGCGCACCTGGCCCGGTCCCTCGCCGAGCAGCTGGCGGGCTGGGGCGCCGCGGTCGAGGTGCTGGAACCGGAATCCGTTCGCCGCGAGCTCGCCAGGATCGGCCACGACCTCACCGAGCGCTACGCGACCTGAAGCCACGCGGCGGCTCCGCTGACGGGTGAGGTGCGGGCCCGTTTTGACGTGCAGCCGTTCGGCTGCCTATGCTTCAGGCAGCCGAACGGCTGCATTTCAAGGCGTGCGGGAGCTATGGACGAAGTATTCAGAGCGTTGGCCGACCCGAACCGGCGTCGGCTCCTCGACAGCCTCAACGCCCAGAACGGGCAGCGGCTGCGCGAGCTGTGCGACGGCCTCGACATGGCCCGGCAGTCGGTGAGCAAGCACCTCGCGATCCTCGAGGAGGCGAACCTGGTCACCACCGTTCGCCGGGGCCGCGAGAAGTGGCACTACCTGAACGCCGCACCGATCAACGCGATCGCGGACCGCTGGATGCACCGCTACGACCGGCGGCGCGCAGCGGCACTGGCCGATCTCAAGCAGGCATTGGAGTCCGCACCGATGAGCGAATCAGCTTTCAGCTACACCACTTTCATCAAGACGACCCCGGAACGGCTGTGGCAGGCCCTCACCGACCCGGCGTTCACCCGCCGCTACTGGGGAGTCGCGTTCGAGACCGACTGGCGCCCGGGATCGACCATGACCTGGGAGGAGAACGGCCAACGCATCGCCGATCCCGCGCAGGTCGTGCTGGAGGCCGATCCGCCCCGCCGCCTCTCCTACACCTGGCACACGCCGACCCGGGAGTGGGCAGCGGGCGCCGGCATCGACGACGAAACGCTCGCCGCGCTCGCCGCGGAGAGCCGCTCGAAGGTCACCTTCGAGATCGAACCGCACGGGCAGACCGTCAAGCTCACCGTGATCCACGACGACTTCCCGGACGGCAGCACGATGCGCCGGATGGTCAGCACCGGCTGGCCCCACCTGCTCTCCGACCTGAAAACCCTCCTGGAGACCGGCGAAACGCTGCCCCCGGTTCCGGACGAGGCCTGGCAGAGCTGACCAGGCCGACGAGCGCTGCGGAACTACGCGGTCAGCGGCAAGCGGTACTGCTGCTCCGGCTTTCCCGTCCGCGGATGCGGCGAGGGAGCCCCGCTCGCCCGCCAGCCGCCAGCTTCGTAGAGCCGGACCGCGCGGTGGTTGTCGACGTAGACCTTCAGCTGCGCACGGGTGAAGCCGCGCGCTGTCAGCTCGGACGGCAGCGATCGCAGCAGCGCGGCCCCCACCCCCGCGCCCCACGCGGAGGGCCGCACACCGACGTACCTCACCTCCGCCGCCGAGCCCACCGGTTCGACGGCGGCGAACCCGAGCGCTTCCTCCCCCGCCACTGCGACGAGCAGCAGCGACCGGGGAGACCGGTCGAGCACGCCCCGGATGATCGGGCGCGCGAGCTCCGGCGAAGCGACCTCCGGGTCCCGATCGCGCGCCGCCGTCGCCTCCGCCCAGATCCGTGCCGCGTCGTCGACGTGGGTCCGCGTACCGTCGATCACCCGCACGTCCACAGTGCGCACCTCCACTGAATCTTCGCGGCTCAGCCGTGCTGCGGAAGACGCTGGAGCAGGAGGGTGACGAAGCCGAGCACTCCGCGGTAGCCGCGCAGCCAGCCCGCGCGGTGCTCGCGCGCTGCCGCGAGCGCGGCTTCCGCGTCCGGGTGGTCGGGGTTGTCGAGCGCCCAGCGGGTCAGCGAGCCGGTCCAGGACCACTCGTAGTCGTCCCACTCCCCGAGCTCGCTGACGTGCGCGTACACCGGCGTCCAACCGGCCTTCTCCGCGGTGTCCACCGTGCCTGCGAGGTCCTGGAACTCCTCCGGCGTCCCGCCGAGTGCCTCCAACGTCGCCGCATCCGGCGGCCGTTCCCAGAAGCCGTCACCGACGATCACCGCGCCACCAGGTGCGACGTGCTCGCCGATGGCCTGCAACGTCTCCGCCAGGCCGCCGAAGATGTGCGTCGATCCGACGCACATCACCAGATCGCACGCCTGCGGCGGCCGGTACTCCCGCGCGTCCCCGCGCACGAAGCTCACCCGGTCGTCGAGCCGGCGCTCGCGAGCGGATTCCGCTCCCCGCCGCAGCGCTGGTTCCGACATGTCCACCGCGTGCGCCCGCGCGGTCGGATGTTCTTGCAGGGCACGAAGAACCCACTCCCCCGCCCCGCAGCCGAGATCGAACACGAGGGCGTCCGGCGGACACGCGGCCCGCTCGATCAACCGCCCCATGTTCGACGTGCTGATCGGGGTGGCGACGGGATGATCGGCATGGGCCAGAGCGCTCAAGGTGTGACGATCCATCCGACCAGCATGATCACCGGTGCGGCCGCACGCACCTGATTTAGCGGGCCGATCCCCGTCGAGCGGATCTTCCGCGCTGCTGGGCCGACCGACTAGCTTCACCGCCATGAGCTCACCGCGGGCAGCCGTGCACCACTCCGCCTCGTCCTGGCGGCAGCCCTGCCCGCCAGCGGCTTCCGCCGAGCGCAGCGCGCTGGTCGAGGAGATCGCGAAGCGCGTGCTGGCACTCGGACCGGGGCGTCTGCTGGTGGGGATCGACGGTTTCACCGCGGCCGGGAAGACGAGCTTCGGGCACGAGCTGGCCGCGTGGATCAGCAACGCGGGGCGGCCGGTGCTCCGCGCGACTCTGGACGACTTCAAGAAACCGTGGCGGGACCGGCACCTGTACGACCGCGAGTCCGGCGAGGGCTACTACCGCAACGCCTACGACTACCCGTCGGCCAGGCGCCTGCTGCTGGATCCGTGCAGGTCACCGGAGGCGACATCCGCAGCGCTGTGCAGCATCGACCCGCTGACCCAACGCGACCACTCCGCCGAGACGGCACCGCTCGACGCCGATTCGGTGCTGATCGTGGACGGCGTCTTCGCCTTCCGCCCGGAGATCGACGAGTACTGGGACTTCCGGATCTGGCTGCAGATCGACGCGGAGCTGTCCGTCCAGCGCGGCGGCGAGCGGGACCAGGACTGGGCGGGCTCCGAAGCGGAGTCCATCCACCGCAACCGGTACCTGGTGGCCGAGCGCATCTACCTCCAGGAGGCCGATCCGCTCCCGAGGATGGACGTCGTCATCGACAACTCCGTGTTCGCCGACCCGCAGCTCCTGTCCACCCGCGATTTCGCCGACCCGGGCAAGGTCGGCGAATGACCCGCGCCCGGGCCTGATCAGGTCCAGCGCAGGGGCCAGCCGAAGCGGCGGTCGACGCTCCAGGTCAGGGCGGTGTCGAGAGATCGCGGGTCGTCGTGGTCCTCGACGATGTCGGCGAGCCGGTCGTCCTCGACGCCGAGCCACGACCCCGGCTCGTCGGCAGCAGCGTCCTCCGCGACGTCATCGCTCGGGAAGGTGAAGTCGCCGAGCACCTCGCCGGTCTCCACGGAGACGAAGCGCAGCACCGTCGTCCCCAGGGCGATCAGCACGTCGTCGGCTCCCCACAGCAGGCCGCCGGTACCGGCCGGTACCTCCAGGGTGCGCACCAGCTCCGGCGTGTCGGTGAGCGAGTGCACCTCGACGGTTCCGGCCGCCGTCAGGGCGGCGGCCCGGTCGCCGTCCGGCGCCCAGCACCACGCCGCGGCGTCGACGTGGTCCCACCGTGGGAGGGCGATGTCGAGCTGGTGGCGGAGCTCCCCGCCGTCGTAGATGATCACGGCCGGTCGCGCGCCCGCGTCGTTGCCATCGCGGATGGCCACCGCGAGCCGGGCGAGCGCGCCTCGCCGACCCAAGTGCAGGGTCGGTTCGCCCGGGTGCTCGGGGAAGGTCGCCAAGCGCTCACCGGTCAAGCCGTCCCGGATGACCAGCTCTCCGTGCTGGTGGGCGAGGAACCGCCCGTCGGGGCTCCACGCGGCGGGCATGCCGACCGTGCCGACGCGCAGGCAGTCACCGGCCTGCGCGATCCAGGTCAGCTGCCTGGTCCCCGCGTCGATCGAGAGCGCCGTGCCGGAACGGTCCTGCCCGTAGATCCGGGCTCCGTCGCTCGACCACGCGACCCACCTCGGCGGCTCGGGGCCGTACTCGCGGTCCGCCATCACCTCTTCGGGGAGGAACTCCGCCATCGGCTCCGGATCCGGTTCCTCGCCGTCGTGGTACCCCGGGTCCTGCTGCAACGGGGCCACGCAACCCGGTACGCCCTCGTCGTCGCCGCCCACGGAGATGTACGCGCGGAGGCCGTCGGGTGCCAGGGCGAACGCGGGCGGCCTGCCACCGCCGTTGGTCACGTCTGCCGAGGCGATGGGTTCGGAATCGTCCCCGAACGGATCCCAGGCGCCGACCATGTTGGTGCAGAAGGACATCGCGATCCGCGCGTTGTCCGCGGACCACTGGATCGTGCGTTCGCAATCGGGCCAGCCGAGCCCGCCTTCGATCGAGGGGAGCGCGTTGACGCACCGCCCCGTGGCGACCTCCCAGATCTGCAGGACACCCGGGTCCTCGCCCCAGCTGCCGGTGGCGAGGTAGCGCCCGCAGGAGCTCAGCGCGCACGCCGAGATCCCGTCGAAGTGGTGGTGCGGGTGCTGCGGCCGAGCACCGAGCGCGCGAAGCCGCGCGGTGGCGAAGCGGTGGGCCTCGGTGATTCCGCGCTTCCGCTCGACCGAGTCGAGCAGCTCGCGCAACGGCACGAGATCGCGGGCGGGCACGAACGCCGACCAGTCCGATTCCTCGAGCGCGCGCAGGAGATCCGCCGGTTCGGAGCTCAGCGCTGACGGATCGGCGAACGGTCGGGTCGAGGCCGCGTTGAGATGCTCCCGGGGATCCATGGCCGCGGACGCTAGCGGCTCATACCGACACCACCGCTTCCGGGCCTCGCTGCGGGGAGCGCCGGACCTCACCCCACTCCCGCCAGCTCCTTCGCCCGCTCCAGGACGTTCCTGATCATCGCCGGGGTGAGCCTTCCGGTGAAGGTGTTCTGCTGGCTGACGTGGTAGCAGCCGAGCAGGTGCAGGGGTGCTCCGCCGTCGGTGGCCCGGAGTTCCACGTGGGCTTCGTGGCCGAACTTCGGGCGGGGTCGCGGGACCTCCCACACCGCGTCCGCCAGCACCGGCAGGAGGGCCTGCCAGCCGAAGGCGCCGAGGACGATCACCACTCGCAGCGTCGGGCGGAGCAGGTCCAGCTCGCGGACCAGCCACGGGCGGCAGGTGTCGCGTTCGGCCGGGGTCGGCTTGTTGGCCGGTGGGGCGCAGTGCACCGGGGCCGTGATCCGGGTGTGGAAGAGCTCCAAGCCGTCGTCCAGGTGGTGAGCTTCGGGCTGCGAGGCCAGACCGACGTCGTAGAGCGCCTGGAACAGGACGTCGCCGCTGCGGTCGCCGGTGAAGATCCGGCCGGTGCGGTTGCCGCCGTGCGCGGCGGGGGCGAGGCCGACGAAGCCGATCTCGGCGTCCGGTGGGCCGAAGCCGGGCACCGGGCGGCCCCAGTACTCCTCGTCGCGGAACGCCGCGCGCTTGACCTCGGCCACCTCCTCGCGCCAGGCGACCAGGCGCGGGCAGGCCGTGCAGCGGGAGATCAGCTGGTCCAGTTCGGTCAGCCGGGTGGCGGTCAGGGCGGCGGCGGCCGGGTCGCCGACCGGGTCGGCGATCAGCTTGGCAGGCGTGTTGGGCACCTCTAAAAAGTCTCAGAAAACCGCTGCGGCGGCACGTAATGTGGTCGGCATGGCAGCCAGCGCGGACAAGACCGACGAGAGCAAGGAAACGACCACCCCGGCGGAGCCGGTCGACGACCTGGTCAGCACGCACCACACGATCCGAGCGGCAGGCGGCGAGCTGTCCTACACCGCCACCACCGGGCGCGTCGTGCTGCGCGAAGAGGTGCACACCGACGGCAAGTTCGACGGGTTCAAGCCCAAGGCCGAGGTCTTCGTGACCTCCTACGTCGCCGACGCCGAGCCCGGCACCACCCGGCCGGTGACCTTCGCGTTCAACGGCGGCCCGGGCTCCTCCAGCGTGTGGCTGCACCTCGGGCTGCTCGGCCCGCGGCGCGTCGTCTCCGGGGACGCCGGTGACCTCGCCCCGCCGCCCTACGGGCTGACCGACAACCCGGAAACCCTGCTGGCGCACAGCGATCTGGTGTTCATCGACCCGGTGTCCACCGGCTACTCGCGGGCCGTCGAGGGCGGCACGCCGGGCGACTTCCACGGCTACAAGCGCGACATCGAGTCCATCGCCGAGGTGATCCGGCTGTGGACGACCCGCAACGGGCGGTGGATGTCGCCGAAGTACCTGGCGGGCGAGTCCTACGGCACGCTGCGCGCGGCGGCGCTGGCCGAGCACCTGCAGTCCCGCTACGGGCTCTACCCGAACGGCCTGCTGCTGATCTCCTCGGTGCTGGACATGGGCACGATCCGGTTCACCGACGGGAACGACCTGCCGTACGCGCTCTACCTGCCGACCTACGCGGCGATCGCGCACCACCACGGCAAGCACGGCGACCGGCCGCTGCGCGAGGTGCTCGACGAGGCCGAGGAGTTCGCCGCGAAGGACTACCCGTGGGCGCTGGCCCGCGGTGCGCGGCTGTCCGACGAGGAGCGGGCCGAGGTGGTGCGCCGGGTCGCGGCGCTGGCCGGGCTCTCCGAGGACTACGTGGAGCGCGCGAACCTGCGCATCGAGCACATCCGGTTCTTCACCGAGCTGCTGCGCGACCGGCGGCAGACCGTGGGCCGGATGGACGGCCGGTTCACCGGCTGGGAGCCCGACGCGGCGGGCGAGCACTTCACCGACGACCCGAGCATCTCCGGGATCCTCGGGGCCTACGCGGCGTCGATCAACCACTACCTGCGCGAAGAGCTCGACTACACCAACGACCTGCCCTACGAGATGATCAGCAGCAAGGTGCAGCCCTGGTCGTACAAGGAGTTCGAGGGCGCGAGCGTGTCCGTCGTGGACAAGCTCGGTGCGGCGATGCAGGCCAACCCGCACCTGCGCCTCCACGTCGGCTGCGGCTACACCGACGGCGCGACGCCGTACTTCGCGGCCGAGCACGTGCTGGCGCGCCTGCCCATCCCGGCGGAGCTGCGCGAGAACATCGACGTCCGCTACTACCCGGCCGGGCACATGATGTACGTCCACGAGCCGTCGCGGCTGGAGCAGTCCGCGCACCTCGCGGAGTTCGTCAACGCCCGTCCGTAGTGGACACGACCGAGGCCCCCGGGCGCGGGGCCTCGGTCATTCCCCGCGCAGCATCGGCACGACGTCGGCGGCGTCTTCGCGCCGCCGGGAAACGCTGCGAAGAGCTGAGGGGCTTCTTGCGCCCTCATGCCCGATTCTCGTATTCGGCGCGATTTCCACGCGTCATGTTGAGTCGTGGATGGCGCTGTCGGAATCCGCGCCGAGTCAGCGGGCGAGCCACTCCTGGTAGGTCGTATCGGCGATGACGGCATCGCTCCCGGCGATCAGGGCATCGCCCGAAGCCGCGGCGAACATGCCGGCGGTGTCGTCGGTGACGACGGTGCGGTGGTCACCCCGGGCGGCGAGAGCGATCCGGCCCAGCTCGTCGAGCGCGAAGACCTCGGGCCCGGCGACGTTGCGAGTGCCCTGCAACGGATCGCCCGCGGCGACATCGGCCACGGCTCGGGCGACATCGGCCGCGGCCATGGGCTGGACGCGCGTGGCGGGCAGGCGGACCTCGTTCTCGTCGGCGGTCCAGGACAGCACCGCGTCCACGAACTCGAAGAACTGGGTGGCGCGGACGATCGAGTAAGGCACCGGACCGGCCTTGAGGATGTCTTCCTGCAGCACCTTGGCGCGGTAGTAGGCCAGGTCCGGCACCTGGTCGGCGCCCACGATCGAGAGGACGACCGCGTGCCCGGTGCCGGCGCTCCCGGCGGCCGCCAGCAGGTTGTCCATGGTCTTCCGGAAGAAGTCGAGCGAGGACTCGTCGAAGGCCGGTGAGTTCGTCAGGTTGACGACGGCGTCGGCTCCGTCCAGCGCTTCGCGCAAGCCCTGCCCGCTGAGCAGGTCCAGCCCGGTGGACGGTGAGTGCGGCACCGCCTCGTGCCCGCTCGCGTCGAGGAGCTCGACCACCTGCGATCCGATGAGCCCGGTCCCACCGATGACGGCGATCTCCATGTGGTTGACCTTTCTCGTTCTCAGCGTGCGGCGGAGATCGGCGGTCAGGCCCGGAGGTCCTTCCGCCGCTCCAGCTCTTCCTCGTCCACGAGGGTGAGCATCGGTTCACCCGGCTCGCAGAGCATGGTGACCGTGAAGCGCACCGGGATGTCGTCGCGGTTGTTGCCGTCCTGGTAGTGGATGACGTCGCCGCCCGGCTCCCAGAACACCTCGCCGGCCCGGACGACGCACGCTGGGTGGCCTTCGAGCTCGAACACCATCTCTCCGTCCAGCACGTATCCGAAGGCCGGGCCGGAGTGCCGGTGCGGCGGGGTGCCGGGGTCGCCCGGCGGGAACTCGACGAGGACGGTCATAACGTGCGCACCGGGCGGGATGAACGGAGGTTCCGCCTCCTGCAGCACGGTGAGCGCGGTCCGCCACGCGTTCGACCGCGGTTGCCGCTCCGCGTTCGTCGACTCGATGTCGGGCATGGCGGACCCCCCGAGGATGCGGAAGGCCGTGGAAGCGGACGTCCGCGCGGTTGTGGCAGCTCAGTCGTGGTTCAACGACCCGGGCCGCTGATGCCATGACCGGTTCCGGGGTTCCCCCGGCGACAGATGTCAACCGGGGGCTTTAGTCCTTCGCCACCGGGTCAGCGGCGGCGGGCTTCGATCAGCCAGGCCGCCGAGCCGTAGAGCACGCCGCGCTCGGTCTGGTGCTCGGCCAGGTCTTCGCGCAGGTCGGCGATGGCGCGGGCCTTCTCGTCCTCGTCGAGGTCGGCGAGCAGCCAGGCGTGCTGCTCGGCGATGAAGTCGCACGCGTCGTCCACGTCCCGGCCGAAGTACATCGGCTCGGCGAGGTCGTGCAGCCGCACGTCGTCGAAGCCGGTGGTCGACAGCAGTTCCCGGACCACGTCGGGATCGCTCAGCGACAGCGGGCTCGGTCCGGTCGACGGCGGCAGCGGCAGGTCTCGACCGGCGGCCAGCAGCGCGCGGAACTTGACCATCCACTCGAGGCGCTCCGCCGGTTGCCAGGTCAGCAGGGCGAGGCGGCCGCCGGGGCGCACCGCTCGCGCGATGTTGGCGAACGCCGCGACCGGATCGCCGAAGAACATCACCCCGTGGCGGCTGATCGCCACGTCGAAGTGCGCTTCCGGGAAGTCGTGCACCTGCGCGTCGACCTGCTCGAACACCACGTTGGACAGCTCTTCGCGCGCGGCCAGCCCGCGGGCCAGCTCGATCATGCTCGACGACAGGTCCACGCCCAGCACCGAACCGTCGACCGCGCGCCGGGCCGCGTCGCGCGCCGTCCGCCCGCTGCCGCAGCCGATGTCGAGCACCTTCGCGGCGCGATCGATCCGCGCGGCGTCGAGCAGATCGTCCTGGTAGGCGGCGACGCCCTCGTCGAAGCGGTCGGCGCGGGACGTCCAGAAGTCGCCCTGGTTCCCGTCCCACGCGCGCAATTGGTCCACATTGGATGGATCGACCGGAGTTGTCACGGAGTCCCCCTCGTCTGAAAGCGCAGCGGAGGACTCTACTCCTATCACCGAGTCGATCAACCGGTTTTCCGCCACCGGGTGATCAGCCGCGCGGCTCCGTGCACCGCCGCGAGCGACACCGGGATCATCAGCACGCCGCTCAGCCAGGAGCGGGAGTCGTCCCGCCGGACGCCGGCCCGGCCGAGTTCGCGCCAGGCCCACAGCGAGTACGGGATGACCACGGTGGGCGCGGTGGCCACGCCGGGCGTGTACCCGCCGTGCAGCGCGGTGGCCGCGAGGTGGCCCACGCCGTGCGCGCCGAAGCCGAACAGGGCGCTCTGGAAGAACGGGGACCGGCCGCCGGTCCGCGCTCCCCGGACCGAGGCGGCGAGCACGACCAGACCCATCAGCGAGATCGCCGTCCTGGCGTGCTCCTGCGACATCGGCTCCCGCATCCAGGGCGGCGTGCGGTCGGGGTTGGCCTGCGTCCAGGGGGCCATGGTGAACCACTCCTCGGCGTCGTTGGCCAGCCAGGCCAGGAACAGGCCCAGGGTCACCGATCTGCGCACCGCCATCGCGCACTCCTCATTATCGTTACAAGACGTAACGTAAATATACTGGGCCGGTGAGCGATCCGGGAAGGCCGAGCAGGGGAAGGCCGCGACGTGCGGAAACCGATCGCGCGATCCTGACCGCCGCGGCCGAGCTCCTGGCCGAGCACGGCTACGCGGAGCTGACGATCGAAGCCGTGGCGGCCCGCGCCGGAGTCGGCCGCCCGACGGTGTACCGGCGCTGGCCCGCGAAGGAAGACCTGGTGGTCGGCACCCTCATCGACGCGGTGCGGCCGCTGGAAGCGCCGAACACCGGCGACGCCGCGGACGACCTGTGCGCGATGGCGATCGACTTCGTGACGCAGCTGGCCGCCGCGCCGCTCGGGCGCGTCGTGCTCGGCGTGCACGCGGAGGGCGGGCGCAGCGCGAAGCTGGCCGCGCTGCTGCACGAGCAGTACTTGCAGCCCAGGGACGTCGCGGTCACCGAGCTGGTGGAACGCGGTCGGCAGCAGGGCGAGCTGCGCGAGGACCTCACCGCGGGAACGATCCGCGACCTGGTCTTCGGGCCGCTGGTCTACCGCTGGCTGATGACCGGAGAACTGGATCGCGCCACCGCCGAAGCGCTGGTCGGCGCCGCCCGGCAGGCGATCTCACCGAAGCCGTGAGCGGCTCACGCGCTCACGCGTCCTCCTTCGGGTGCGTCAGGAGGAAGACCTTCGACGCGACGCGCTCCATGCTGCCGTCCCGCGCCACGACCATGCCCGCCGCGAAGTCGACCAGCTGTCTCGCCTCGGCGTTCGGCAGGGCCGACAGGTCCATCAGCACGGAGTTGCCCTGCCTGAAGTAGTCGCCGACGTGGTAGACGTCGGCGTAGTTCTGCGGGTGCAGCGTCTTGACCACAACACCAGTCTTGCCCGCTTGAGCCGGAAGTCAACTGCAAACACGTCTCCCCAGCTCAACCTCACCGAACGATCGGCGAAGTCCTTGCCGAAGCAACCGCCCGCACCGAGGATCGGCCCGGTTCCTCGGCCCTTCGCCGCCAACACCTCATCGGCGGCAACGGCCGACAGGACTGAAATTGATCCGAACAAGTTAAAATACTTCTTCGGCAAAGCCAAATCAGGGAAGCACTACACGGACAGATCCAGCGCCACAAGCGCGCGATTCAACTCCGGGGGCTTTGTCATGAGCCGAGCATGTCGAGACTGAAGCCAAAAAGGAACAGAACCAAGGACACCCAACGCAATGGATGCCCCGGGGGATCGCCCCGCAAGGCTCGGTACTGAATCTCCGCAATCCCCGTAACAACAAAGAAAAGGACAAGAACGACGATGATCAACGATCCAGTCGCCAGTATCCCAAAAAGCAGGAGAGCCAGGCCGTTGACGTACGTCAATACTACAAGCCCGATCATCACCACCGCCGAAAGGCCAAGCGGACTCGGAACGTGAGAATGGATCCCCTCCACGACCCCCGGAATTGACAATATAGCCATCATCTCCATGATGGCACCCACGAACAGAACCGATACCACCACCACCAAATCACGTCGTCCAAAACTTTTACCAGAGGGACGATCTTCCGAGCTCTCCTCCCTCACCATCTCCTCGTCTGACGACCAAGCGTCTCGAATATTTTTCCAGCCCGCACCTCTAAACCGTAACGCCAGATTTTTCAGGCGGTCGGGCCCGAGAAGGTCTAGCACCACCACCAACCCTGCCGCGAATTGAAGCCACTTCCCAATCCGCGCCCAAAAAACAATTTTCCACCCTAAAAGGATGCACTTCTTGATCTCTTCACCACTCCACCAAGTCACGAACAGGTCGAGCAGACTTCCACTGCATACCTGTTGTACCGCGTCATCCACCCACTACCTCCCGATCAGGCGGGAGAGTGTAGCGGCGTGATCACCCTACGCGGTGGCGGTCCACCAAACTTCGTCATGCGCACGCATAACGAAAGCCCCTCTGGCCGCGGAGAGGCCTTCCTCGTTCCTGACTACCGGGCAGCCCGGTTCTTATCGACACACGTCTTCACCGCCGAAGGGGATTCAGCCCCGCACGAGCAGTAGGGAGAACTAGCGCAAGCAAGAGCGCGAAATCGACCATCGACCTCACCGCGGAGGTGCCAGCGGGGCGAGTGCGGTGGGTCGGGCCGCGCCCGCGGCTGCCGAGCCGGTCAGGAGGTCGGCCAGGTCGTGGGCCGGCGACCGCTCGTCGGTCGGCGTCGCCGCCACGATCCGGTCCAGCCGGAAACCTCGGCCCGCTCGTCGTTCGCGGCACCAGGCGATGAGGTACCAGCTGCCGCCGGCGGTGAGCAGTCCGGCCGGTTCCACCGCGCGGCGGCTCTCCCGCCCCGCCTCGTCGACGTAGGACAACAGCAGCACCGTGCCGCTTTCCAGGGCGCGCTCCACCGCGGACCGGACCGATCCCGCGGTCCGGTCCGGCAGCGCGACGATCCGGGCGGCGAGCCCCTGCGCCGCGACCGCCGCCGGACCGGTCATCGAGGCCGCGATCTTCTGGGACGCCGTGCGCGCCGCGTCGGCGTAGGGAGCGTCGGCCACCGCGAGCGCGGCGACCAGCGCCGAAGCTTCTTCGGCGGTGAACCGGATCGGCGGGAGGGTCATCGCCGGGTCGATCGACCAGCCCCCGCCGCGCCCGGAGGTCGTGCGCACCGGGACTCCGGTCTCCAGCAACGCCTGGAGATCGCGCTGCACAGTGCGGGTGCTGACCTCGAACCGCGCTGCGAGCACCGCGACGGTCAGCGGGCGCGGGGCGACCGCGCGCAACTCCTCCACCAGCGCGTAAAGCCGAGCAGTCCGGTTCACGAGCTCGACGCTACCGTCACGCGCCGGCCAGGAAGTCCCGCTCGCGCTGCCGTTCCCGCTCGGTGATCGTCAGCGGGAACAGCGTGAAGCCGTGCATCGCGCCGGCGACGACGCCGAGCTGCACGGGCGCCTGCCACCGCGCCGCCAGGAAGAGCGAGTCGTCCAGCAGCGGATCTTCGGTGCCGACGACGATCCGGGCGGGCGGCAGTCCGGTGACGTCGGCGAACAGCGGCGAGATCTCCGGGTCGCGGCGCTCTTCCGCGCCCATGCCCGGCGTGAAGCGCTCGTAGGTGCGCCGCATCGAGTCGGTGTTGCTCAGCAGCTTCCGGGAGCCGAACGAGCGCTGGCTCGGTGTCATCGACAGGTCGTACGGGCCGAAGGTCAACTGGGCCGCTCGGAACGCGCCGGTGATGCCGTGCCGGTCGCGCAGGCGCAGCAGCGTCAGGACGCTCAGGTGGGCTCCGGCCGATTCGCCGCCGATCAGCAGCCGCCGGGTGCCGAACTCGGTGGCGGCGTGATCCACCAGCCACCGGGCGACGGCTTCGCAGTCGTCGGGTGCGGCCGGGAACGGGTTCTCCGGCGCCAAGCGGTATTCCACGCTCACCACGGCCAACCGCGCTTCGACGGCCAGCTGCCACAGCTTCTCGTCCTGCCCGTCCGCGGCGCCGAACGCCCAGCCACCACCGTGGATGTGCAGGTAGACGCCGTCGACGCGGTCCGGCACGAAGGCCCGGACCGGCACTCCCGCGACGACGCGGTCCTTCCCCTCCGGCAGGCGCACCGGCGGCGCGTCGCCACCGAGCCGGTTGCGCCGCAGGGTTTCCAGCGAACTCGGCGCCTCGCCGCGAGCCGCCTCGAACTGCTCGTTGAACGCGGTGGTCTCGGCGAGGCAGTCCTCATCAGTGATCGTCATGCGCCGACTGTCGCAACCGGTCGCGACAACCCCGTGTCACCTTTCCCGGGTGAACTGGATCACGGGGAGGGCGTTGCGGGCGGTGCTGTGAGTGGTGGGAGACCGGCACCGCCCGCAACCCTTGCGGTCAGGGCAGCTCGCGGCGGACCGCTTCCGCTGCGCCGACCAGGTTCTCCAGCGCCGGTTCGACCTCCGCGTAGTCGCGGGTCTTCAGGCCGCAGTCCGGGTTCACCCAGATCCGATCCGCGGGCACCGAGCGCAGCGCCGCCCGCAGCAGCTCGGCCACCTCGGCCACGTCCGGCACGCGCGGCGAGTGGATGTCGTAGACGCCCGGCCCCACGCCGCGTCCGAAGCCGACCGCGTTGAGGTCCTCCAGCACCTCCATCCGCGACCGGGCGGCTTCGATGCTGGTGACGTCGGCGTCGAGCGCGACGATCGCGTCGATCACGTCGCCGAACTCCGAGTAGCACAGGTGCGTGTGGATCTGGGTGGAGTCGGCGACACCGGAGGTGGCCAGCCGGAACGCCGCGACCGCCCACGCCAGGTACGCCTCGTGCCGGGCCGCGCGCAGCGGCAGCAGCTCGCGCAGCGCGGGCTCGTCCACCTGGATCACCCGGATCCCGGCCGCTTCCAGGTCCTGCACCTCGTCGCGGATGGCCATCGCGACCTGCGCCGCGGTCTCGCCCAGCGGCTGGTCGTCGCGGACGAACGACCAGGCCAGGATGGTGACCGGGCCGGTGAGCATGCCCTTGACCGGCTTCGCCGTGAGCTTCTGCGCGTAGGTCGCCCACGCCACGGTCATCGGCCCCGGCCGGAACACGTCGCCGTAGAGGATCGGCGGCCGCACGCACCGGGAGCCGTAGGACTGCACCCAGCCGTTCGCGGTGCTGATGAACCCGTCGAGGTGCTCGGAGAAGTACTGCACCATGTCGTTGCGCTCCGGCTCGCCGTGCACCAGCACGTCGAGGCCGATCCGCTCCTGCAGCTCGATCACGCGCTTGATCTCGTCGCGCATCCGCTGCTGGTAGGTGGCGCGGTCGATGCGCCCGGCGGTGAACGCCGCACGAGCTCTGCGGACGTCGGTGGTCTGCGGGAACGAACCGATCGTCGTGGTGGGCAGCGGCGGCAGCTGCAGCGATTTCTGCTGCGCTTCCCGGCGTTTCGCATAGTCGCCGCGCTGCGAGTGCTCCGGCTTCAGCGATTCCAGCCGCGCGCGCACGCGGTTGTTGCGCACGCGGGTCGCACCGGCCCGGTCCTCGACGGCTGCGCGCGCGGCGGCGAGCTCGTCGGCCACGGCCTCGCGGCCGTCCTCCAGCGCACGCCCGAGCACGACGACCTCGCGGACCTTCTGCGCGGCGAAGGCCAGCCAGGACTTCACCTGCGGGTCGATGTCCTCGGTCTCGACGTCGTAGGGCACGTGCAGCAGCGAGCACGAGGTGCCCACCGAGACCTCACCGGCCAGGCCGAGCAGGGTGGCCGCCGCGGTGAGCGCGCGGTCGAGGTCGGTGCGCCAGATGTTGCGCCCGTCGACGAGCCCGGCGACCAGCGCCTTGTCCCGCAGGCCAGGCACACCCGACATCGAATCCACAGTGGACGGAGCAGTCACCAGGTCGACGGCCAGCGCCTCCACCGGCGTGCCCGCCAGCTCCCGCACCGCCTCGCCGAAGTCGCCGAAGTAACCGGCGACCAGCAGCTCCGGCCGAGCCGACAGCCCGCCCAGCTGCCGGTACGCATCGCCGAGCGCGGCCAGCTGTTCCGGCGTGCGGTCGGCGGCGAACGCGGGCTCGTCGAGCTGCACCCGCTCGACCCCGGCGCGGTGCAGCTCGCGCAGCAGGTCCGCGTAGGCGGTGAGGAGTTCGGGCAGCTTGTCCAGCGGCCGGAAGGATTCGGGCGCGCCTTCCGCGGACTTGGCCAGCAGCAGGAACGTCAGCGGACCGACCAGCACCGGGCGCGTGGTCACCCCGGCTTCCAACGCCTCGCGGTACTGCTCGACCGGCGTGCGATCGGCCAGCGCGAACTCGGTGTCCGGGCCGATCTCCGGCACCAGGTAGTGGTAGTTGGTGTCGAACCACTTCGTCATCTCCAGCGGCGGCACCGCTTCCACGCCGCGCGCCAGCGCGAAGTAGGTGTCCAGCGGACCGAGGCCCAGCGCGGCGTAGCGCGGCGGGACGGCACCGAAGGTGACGGCGGTGTCGAGCACCTGGTCGTAGTAGGAGAAGGTGTTGCCGGGCACCGAGTCCAGGCCGGCGTCGCGCAGCTCGCGCCAGGTCCTGACGCGCAGCTCCCGGGCCGTCTCCCGCAGTTCCGCCTCGCTGGAGCGGCCCGCCCAGTAGCTCTCCAGCGCCCGCTTCAGCTCCCGCTCCGGGCCGATCCGGGGATATCCGAGTACGGTCGATCCGATCTTGCCGGTCAAGTCCTCACCTCGCGAGCTCGACATCAGTGCGCCGAGGTCGGGCGGGCGTGGACCAGCGGGCAGGCAGCGGCCGCTCGTCGGTCAGGTCCTCCCGCGAGACCTCGGACCGCGCGCGCCGGGTCGGCGAGCGCACCGGTGGCAGGTCTTCGGACTCGCGGGCGTTCTCCGGATCGGAGGCTCCTACTGGCCGTCGCTTCCCAGACCTCGCGGTCCAGTGCTCGATGACGGCGGTCGTTCCCGCTCACCGCTGCGGGGCAGTCCCGGATTCGCACCGGGTTCCCTCTTGCCTCGCCCACCTCCGGAACGTCCGGGAGCAGGCGAACCACCAGCACGGCCAAGGCTATCGACCGGCCCCCCGATGGCAAGGCCCGCCGCTCCCCCGGCCACCGGTCAACGGCGCTGAAGTCGATCTATGCGGCGCTGAGATCCGCGCCACACACGATCAGCCGCACACGCGAGATGTAGTATGTGTACTACATCGAGAGGCACTTTCAATACAGAAGGTACTGGGGAGATGACAGCGACCAACGAACACGCCGCGTTGGCACCGCCGATGGCCGAGACCGCGCTCGACGTCAAAGACCTGCGGATGACCTACGGCACCACCGACGTGCTCAAGGGCGTCGACTTCACCGCCCGCCGCGGTGAGGTGGTGGCGCTGCTGGGCCCGAACGGGGCGGGCAAGAGCACCACGATCGAGATCCTGGAGGGATTCCGGATGCGCTCCGGCGGCGACGTCCGGGTCCTCGACGCCGACCCGGCGCACGGCGACGAGCGCTGGCGGGCGCGGCTCGGCATCGTGCTGCAGTCCTGGCGCGACCACGGAAAGTGGCGGGTGCACGAGCTGCTGTCGCACCTGCGCGGCTACTACACGCCTTACGCCGAACCGTGGGACACCGACGAGCTGATCCAGGCGGTCGGCCTGACCGAGCACGCGGGCAAGCGCATCCGGCAGCTCTCCGGCGGGCAGCGGCGCAGGCTGGACGTGGCGATCGGCATCGTCGGCCGCCCGGAGCTGCTGTTCCTGGACGAACCGACGGTCGGCTTCGACCCGCAGGCCCGCCGCGAGTTCCACGACCTGGTGCACCAGCTCGCCGACCAGAACACCACCGTCCTGCTCACCACGCACGACCTGGACGAGGCCGAGAAGCTGGCCGACCGCATCCTGATCCTGGCAGGCGGCCGCATCGTCGCCGACGGCTCCGCCGACCAGCTCTCCCGCCAGGTCACCGCCGACTCCGAGATCAAGTGGTCCGTCGACGGCAGGCGGTACGTGCACTCCGCGGCGGACGCGACCGGCTTCGTCCGCGAGCTGTTCGCGCAGCACGGCGACGCCGTCGCCGACCTCGAAGTGCGCCGGGCGACCCTGGAGGACACCTACATGGCGCTGGTGCACGCGCACGAGTCCGGGCGCGGCGAGGCCGCCGCGCTGAAGTTCGCGAACGTGGAGGTGCAGCGGTGAACGCCAACGCGGTGCGCGTCGGCCTGCGGCGCGGTTGGATCGAGTTCCGCCAGACCTGGGGCAACCGCCAGGACCTGATGGGCTACCTGGCACCGACCGCGGTCCTGCTCGTGGTGCTGTCCTTCCAGCGCGATGCCGTGGTCCCGGGCGTCTCGCTCGGCGCCACCAGCGTGCCCGGGGTGCTCGGCATGACCATCGCCTTCGGCGGGCTGGTCAGCCTGGGGCAGCTGATGATCACCGAGCGCGAGGACGGCACGCTGCTGCGCGCCAAGGCCATGCCGCACGGCACGCTCGGCTACCTGATCGGCAAGCTCGTGCTGGTCACCGGCATGACGCTGACCAGCATCGCGATCCTGCTGATCCCGTCGCTGGTGATGTTCGAGGGCTTCACCCTCGGCATCGGCTCGCTGCTGGGCATGCTCGGGATGACGGTGCTGGGACTGGCCGCGACGATCCCGATCGGCGCGACCGTCGGTTCGCTGTTCACCAGCCCGAGCAGCATGGCGCTGATCATGCTGCCGATGATCGGGCTGATCGTGATCTCCGGGGTCTTCTTCCCCGTCACCACGTTCCCGGAGTGGGTGCAGTGGATCGCGCAGGTCTTCCCGGTGTACTGGCTCGGTCTGGGCATGCGCTCGGCGCTGCTGCCGAACGAGATGATGTCGGTCGAGATCGGCGAGTCCTGGCGACACCTGGAGACCATCGGAGTGCTCGGCCTGTGGGCGGTCGCCGGACTCGTCATCGCCCCGGTGGTGCTGCGCCGGATGGCGCGCCGCGAGTCCGGCTCCACCGTGGCGGCGCGCCGCGAGAAGGCCATGCAGCGCGTGGTCTGAGGCCGGAGAGGAACATGAGCGAAACGATCTACAACCGCATCGCGATGCTGCGCGCGGAACGCGGCACCTCCCGCCGCGAACTGGCCGAAGCCCTCGGCGTGCACTACCAGACGGTGGGCTACCTGGAGAGGGGCGAGTACAGCCCGAGCCTCCACCTGGCCCTCCGCATCGCGGAGCACTTCGAGGTCCCGGTGGAGGTGGTCTTCTCCACCCGCCCCTTCCCCCGCCTCGGCAGCTGACGCGGCGCGGTGGACGCCCGAACCCGGGAGCCTCAACACCCTTCCGGGCCGAGGTCACCTTCGTGCAGGCCGAAGGCCGTGAGTGTTTGGGGTGTTATAGCGCCCCAAAGCACTCAGGGGCCTGGCCAGGCAAAAGGCGCCTTCACCCCGTGCAGGTCATCCCGCGAGGTGCTGCTTGGCGAGCCAGGCCTCGAAGGTGAGCAGGCCCGGGTGGATCTTGCGGAGGGCCGGGACGTCGACCTCGGTGAGGTCCAGCTCGTTCATGGCCTTGTAGGCGCGGTACAGGACCGGGTTCTGGTCGCGGAGCGGCTCCAGCGGCATCTCGACGTGACGGAATTCGCGGCCCGCCGCGCGGGAGAGCGCGGCGGCGATCTGCGGCGGCGTGAGCGAATCACCGGCGATCTCCACGGCTTCACCGATGTAGGCGTCCGGGTCCTCGAACGCCAGCGCGGCGAAGGCCCCGATGTCCTCCAGCGCGATCAGCGGTTGCGACACGTCCGCCCGGACCGCGCTGACCAGCTCGCCGTCGCCGGCCGACTGCCCCGGCATCATCGCCAGGTAGTTCTCCATGAACGACACCGGCCGGAGCATCGTGGCCGGTACGCCGAGCTCGCGGATGTGCTGCTCGATCGCCCACTTGTTCTCCAGCGTCGGGATGCCGGTCGCCCGATCGGCGTGGAACCCCGAGGCGTAGACGAGGTGCCGAACGCCGGCTTCCTTCGCGGCGTCGGCGACGTTCTGGCCCCAGCGGACCTCGTCCTCGGCACTGACGTCCGGCGTCAGCTCCGGCGTGACGAAGGTCGGCTGGACGCTGAACACGCCCCGCACGCCGCGCATCGCGGAGGCGAGCGCCGCCCGGTCGCCCATGTCCCCTTCGATCACCTCGGCCCCCGCCTCGGCGAGCCTCCGGGCCGCCGCACCCGCGGCGCTGCGGGTGAAGGCGCGCACCGTCCAGCCCCGCTTCAGCAGGTGGGCCGCCGTGGCGCCGCCCTGCTGACCGGTGGCACCGACGACGAGCACGGTCTTGTCTCCTGCGGACACTGCTTCCTCCAGCACTCCGGAACAAAAGCGGAACGGTAGCCCCGCTTACCTCCGCGGACTATACGGAACGCACGCCCCGGTTGTCCACGGACGCGCTAGGCTCAGGTCGTGACGACCACGAACACCCAGGGGAAACGACTGCGCGCCGACGCCCAGCGCAATCGGGATCGCGTGCTCGCCGCAGCCCAAGAGCTGTTCGCCGCCGAAGGCCTCGCGGTCCCGCTGGACGACATCGCCCGCCGCGCCGGCGTGGGCCCGGGCACGGTCTACCGCCACTTCCCCACCAAGGAAGCGCTGTTCGACGCGGTCGTCTCCGAGCGGATCCGGCGCATGGTCGACCGAGCCCGCGAACAGGCCGAGGCCGACGACCCGGGCCAGGCCTTCTTCGACTACTTCCGCCTGGTCGTCGAACAGGCCTCGCTCAACAAGGACATCTGCGACGCGCTGGAATCGACCGGCGGCCGAGCGGAAGCGACCTGCCTGGCCCACGACTTCGACGTCGCGCTCGGAGTCCTCCTCGAACGAGCGCAGCGCTCCGGCGCGGTGCGCGCCGAGCTCGCGCCGGCGGAGCTCCACTCGCTGATCATCGGCTGCATCACCATGCACCGGCGCGCGGCGGCCGAGAGCCGCCCACCGCAGGAGATCGAGCTCGTCGTGAACGCGCTCCGCGCCATCTGAGGCCACGACGAACGAAGGGCACCTCCGACCGGGTCGGTCGGAGGTGCCCTTCGGCTCTCGTCGGCCTCGTCAGGAGACCACGTGAGGGCGTTCTTCGGCGAAGTGGCAGGCCGAGGGGTGGTTGCCGAGGCGGACCTCCAGCTGGGGGACCTCCTCCGCGCAGCGGTCCTGGGCCTTCCAGCAGCGGGTGCGGAAGCGGCAGCCCGAGGGCGGGTTCGCCGGGCTCGGCACGTCACCGGTCAGGCGGATGATCTCGCGCTTGCCGCGCAAGGTCGGGTCCGGGACCGGCACCGAGGACAGCAGCGCCTGCGTGTACGGGTGCTGCGGGTGCTCGTAGATCTGCTCGTCCGTGCCGATCTCGACCATCTTGCCCAGGTACATCACCGCCACCCGGTCCGACAGGTGGCGGACCACCCCGAGGTCGTGGGCGATGAAGACGTAGGACAGGCCGAACTCCTTCTGGAGGTCTCCGAGCAGGTTCATCACCTGCGCCTGGATGGAGACGTCCAGCGCCGACACCGGCTCGTCGCAGACGATCACCTTCGGCTTGAGCGCCAGCGCCCGCGCGATGCCGATGCGCTGCCGCTGACCGCCGGAGAACTGGTGCGGGTAGCGCTGGATGTGCTCGGGGTTGAGCCCGACCACCTCCAGCAGCTCCTGCACCTTGCGCCGCCGCTCGCCCTTCGGCGCCACCTCCGGGTGGATCTCGAAGGGCTCGCCGATGATGTCGCCGACGGTGCGCCGCGGGTTCAGCGAGGTGTACGGGTCCTGCAGCACGATCTGCAGGTCGCGGCGCAGCTTGCGCAGCTCGGAGCCGCGCATCTTGAACATGTCGCGGCCCTCGAACAGCGCGCTGCCGCTGGTCGGCTTCTCCAGCCGCATCAGCACCTGCGCCAGGGTCGACTTGCCGCAGCCGGACTCGCCGACCACGCCGAGCGTTTCGCCCTTGTGCAGGTCGAACGACACGCCGTCGACCGCCCGCACCTGCCCGATGGTCCGCTTGAACAGCACGCCCTGCGTCACCGGGAAGTGCTTGACCAGGTCCTTCACCTGGAGGATCGGCTCAGCCACGGCTCATCATCTCCTCCGCGAAGTGGCAGGCGCTGATCCGGCCGAGCCCGAGCTGGTGGTACTCCGGAACCTCCGCGCTGCAGCGCTCCACGGCGCGCGGGCAGCGCGGGTGGAACGGGCAGCCCGGCGGCGCCGCCAGCAGGTTCGGCGGCAGGCCCTTGATCGTCTCCAGCTCCTGGCCCTTGAGGTCCAGCCGCGGGATCGACCGCATCAGCCCCTCGGTGTAGGGGTGACCCGGCTGCTTGTACAGCGAGTACGCGTCGGAGGACTCCACGATCCGCCCGGCGTACATCACCACGATCCGGTCCGCGACCTCGGCGACCACGCCCAGGTCGTGGGTGATCAGGATCAGGCCCATGCCGCGCTCGCGGCGCAGCTCGTCGAGCAGGTCCATGATCTGCGCCTGCACCGTGACGTCCAGCGCGGTGGTCGGCTCGTCGGCGATGAGCAGTTCCGGGTCCAGGGCCAGCGACATCGCGATCATGGCGCGCTGCCGCATGCCGCCGGAGAACTGGTGCGGGTACTCCTTAACGCGCTGCTTGGCGTTCGGGATCTTCACCTGGTCGAGCAGTTCGACCGCCTTCTTCATGGCGTCCTTGCGGGACATGCCACGACGCAGCCGGAGCTGCTCGGCGATCTGGAACCCGACCGTGTAGACCGGGTTCAGCGCGGACAGCGCGTCCTGGAAGATCATCGCCATCGACTCGCCGCGCAGCTCGCGCCGACGGCTGTCGGTAGCGCTGAGCAGGTCCTCACCGCGGTAGCGGATCGCGCCCCCGGTGATCGCCCCCGGCGGGATGTCGAGGATGCCCATGACGGTCTGCGCGGTGACGCTCTTGCCGGAACCGGACTCGCCCAGCACCGCCAAGGTCTCACCGGCGTCGACGTGGTAGTTGACGCCGTTGAGGACCTTGGCCACCCCGTCGCGGGTGCGGAACTCCACGTGCAGGTCCTCGACCTCCAGCAGGCGTTCTCCCGCGGTCTTCTCGTCCTCAGTAGACAAAGGGATTCTCCTACTTCTGCTTCGGGTCGAGCGCGTCGCGCACGGCGTCCCCGAGCATCACGAAGGCCAGCACCGTGACCACGAGGAACGCCGCCGGGAACGCCAGCAGGTGCGGCGAGATCTGGATGTACTGGCGCGAGTCGGCGATCATCACGCCCCAGGACACCACCGGGGACCGCAGCCCCAGGCCGAGGAACGACAGCGTCGCTTCCAGCGCGATGAACGTCCCGAGGGCGATCGTCGCGTACACCAGGACCGGCGCCAGGCAGTTCGGCAGCATGTGCCGCAGGATGATCCGCACCGGGCCGGCGCCGAGGGCGCGCGCCGCCTTGACGTAGTCCTGGTTGCGCGCCGAGATCGCCGCGGAACGCATGATCCGCATCGAGATCGGCCAGGACAGCAGCGAGATCGACAGGATCACCAGCGAGGTGATCTTGAAGGCGTTGGGGACCTCGGTCGCCGGGTTCAGCGTGGTCAGGATGACGATCGCGCCGAGCACGAACGGCAGGCCCAGGAAGATCTCGCTGAACCGCGACAGCACGTTGTCCAGCCAGCCGCCGAAGTAACCGGCGATCAGGCCGAGGATCGAACCGATCACCACCGTCAGCAGCGTCGCCATGACACCGACGATGATCGACGCCCGGGCCCCGTAGATGGACCGGGCGAAGATGTCGCGGCCCTGCGTGTCGTAGCCGAACCAGGCCTCCGCGGACGGCGCCTGCCGGGACCGGGCCAGGTCCATGTGGTTGGGATCCACCGAGGTGAACAGCTGCGGGAAGGCCGACATCACCAGCAGCACCACGATGATGGCCATCGAGATCAGGAAGGTCGGCCGCTTGCGCAGGTCGCGCCACGCGTCGGCCCACAGTCCGCGGGGCTTCTGGCTCTGGGCGGGCTTCGCCGCTGCTGTCTCCGGCCCGGTCGGGGCCGGCTCTGAGGTCAGACTGGCAGCGCTTGATTCAGTCATATCGGATCCTCGGGTCGAGAACCGCGTAGAGCATGTCCACGAGCAGGTTCATCAGCAGGTACACCAGGACCAGCAGGGTCACGATGCCGACGACCGTGGTGCCTTCCTTGGTGAGGATGGCCTTGTAGACCAGCCCGCCGATGCCCCGGATGTTGAAGATGCCCTCGGTCACGATGGCGCCACCCATGAGCGCGCCGAGCTCGGTGCCCAGGAAGGTGATCACCGGGATCAGCGAGTTGCGCAGCAGGTGCACGCCGACGACCCGCTTCGGTTCCAGCCCCTTGGCAACCGCGGTCCGCACGTAGTCGGCCCGCTTGTTCTCCATCAGGCTGGTGCGGGTCAACCGCGCCACGTAGGCCATCGACGTGCTGCCCAGCACGAAGCCCGGCACGATCAGCTCGCCCCAGGTCGCCTGGGAGCTCACGCTCGGCGTGATGATGCCCAGCTCGGTGCCCAGCACGACCTGCAGGATGAAGCCGGTGACGAACACCGGCAGCGAGATCAGGAACAGGGTCGACAGCAGCACGAGGTTGTCGATGAACCCGCGCCCGCGCAGACCGGTCAGGATGCCCGCGCCGACACCGATCAGCGCGGCGAAGGCCAGCGCCACGACGGCCAGCCGCAGGGTGATCGGGTAGGCGTCGGCCACCAGCTGGTTGACCGGGATGCCCGCGAAGGTCTCGCCGAAGTCGCCCTGCAGGATCTGCCCCAGGTACTTGAAGTACTGAACGATCACCGGGTCGTTCAGGTTGTACTTCTCGGTCATCTCCGCGATGTAGGCGGGCGGGCACGGCCGGTCCCCGCAGCGGCCGGCGAACGGATCACCGGGAAGCGCCCAGATCAGGGCGTAGATGATGAACGTCGTCCCGATGAACACCGGGATCAGCTGCAGCAACCGCCGCAGCACGTAGCGTCCCACGTCAACCTCCTCCAGGACGCAAGTCGGGCCCGGCCCGCACTGGTCGGGCCGGACCCGGACTTACCCGATCAGGACTTCAGCTTGACGGTCTCGAAGTTCAAGTTCCGGTCAAAGGTCACCGTCGCACCTTCCAGGCGCTCGGACCAGCCGACGGAGGCCTTCTGGTTCCAAAGCGGGATGGACGGCATGTCCTTGGCCAGGATCTTCTCGGCCTCGAGGTAGAGCTTGTTGGCCTCTTCCTCGGTGGGAGCCTGGTCAGCGCGGTTCATCGCCTCGTTGAACTCGGGGCTGTCGTAGCGCATGTAGTTCGACGACGCACCGGTCCGGTAGACCTTGCCCAGGAAGGTCTCCGCCGCCGGGTAGTCACCCAGCCAGCCGAAGCGGAACGGCCCGTTGTGGGCGTTCTCCTTGTGCATCTTCAGGAACTCGGAGAACGTCGGCACCGGGTTGAAGACGCAGTCCACGCCCAGGTTGTTCTTGAACTGGCCGCAGATGGCCTCGATCCACTCCTTGTGACCACCGTCGGAGTTCGAGGTGATGGTGATCGGGCCCTGGAAGCCGGTCTCGGCCAGCAGCTGCTTGGCCTTCTCCGGGTTGAACTCGCAGAACTCACCGCAGCCGCCGGCCTGGTAGCCCGGGACGGCGTCGGCGACGACCCAGCCGGTGGCCGGTTCGTAGCTGTTCTGGAAGACCGTCGAGGTGATCTGCTTGCGGTCGATGGCCATCGAGAGGGCCTGCCGCACCTTCGGGTCCTGGTACTTCGGGTCGTACAGCGGGACCTGGAGCGCGTTGTTGCTCAGGATCGGCTTGGACTCACCGCGGTCCTGCAGGTCGGTCTTCCACTTGTCGCCGACCATCGCCGACGGCGGCAGCTGGTCGATGAAGTCGAGGTTGCCCGAGACCAGGTCCTGGTAGGCGGTCTCCAGCTCGTTGTAGATGCGGAACTCGATGCCGTTGATCTGCGGCTTGTTCTTGCCCGCGTACTGGTCGTACTTGACCAGCTTGATGAACGCGTTCGGCTGCCGCGAGTCCCACTTGAACGGGCCGTTGCCGACCGGCTTCTCCTCGAACGCCTTCGGGTCGGCGAAGAAGCTCTCGGGCAGCGGCGAGAACGCGGTGTAGCCGAGCATCACCGGGAAGGTCGCGAACGGCGCGTCGAGGGTGACCTCGAAGTTCAGGTCGTCGACGACCTTCAGGCCGGACATCTCCTTGGCGGTGGGAGCCGGGCCGTCGCCCTCTTCCCCGCCCGGGTTGACGTCCTTGTAGCCCTGGATGTGCTCGAAGAAGGACGTGGTCGACTGGCCGTTCGGGCCGTAGGCGGCGTAGTTCCAGGCCTTGACGAAGCTGTTCGACGTGACCGGCGTGCCGTCGTGGAAGGTCCAGCCCGGCTTGAGCTTGATCTTGAAGACCTTGTTGTCGGTCGTGTCGATCGACTCGGCGACAGCGTTGTACGGCTCGGTGGTCTTCTCGTCGTAGTCGACCAGGCCGGTGAACATCGCCTTCAGCACGTTGCCACCACCGGTCTCGGTGGTGTTGCTCGGCACCAGCGGGTTCTCAGGCTCGGTGTGGTTCACCGAGACGATGCCGTCGCCGGCTTCCGCACCGCCGCCACCGCCGCAGGCGCTGGCGAACAACCCCACCGCCAGTGGGGCCGCGACCCAGGCGACCAAGCGTCGTTTCCGCATTTAGCGTCCTCCTGTTTCCACGCGCTCCCCGGAGGTTCATTCCCAGGGCATCACGCGCAGCGGATCATTCACCGCCGCGTCAGACGAGCGTAAACATAAGGGAGAACCAGATCACGCCGGTGCGCTGTCACAAATCCGTCACTTTCTGATTCGATTCAGACCAGTTGTCACCCAAAAGATGGAATATGACTTCCACATGGTGAGAACTAGCTGATAGACAGGGCTATACCGTCAAGGATGTCGTGCTCACTGACAGTAACCCCGGTGATCCCGGCGCGCTCCGCCAATTCCTCCGCGAGAACCTTGATCACCAGCGCACCACCGCCGATGACGTCCACCCTTCCCGGATGCATCGAACCGATTGCGGAGCGTTCATCGTGCGACATGCCGAGCAGATCTTCGGTGATTTGTTCGACCCGGCTCTGGGAAATACGGGAAAGATGAATTGCCGCCGGGTCGTATTCCGGTAGGTCCTGCGCGATCGCGGACAACGTGGTCGCGGTTCCGGCGACGCCGACCCAGGTCTTGGCACCCGAGCAGTCCACCGCGGCGAAGGCCTCGTCGAGCACCTGCCGGGCCACCTTCTCCGCCTCCCGCACCTCCTCGTCGGTGGGCGGATCGGTGTGCAGGCAGCGCTCGGTCAGCCGCACGCAGCCGACGTCGGCCGAGTGCGCTGCCGCGATGTCGGCGCGCACGCCGTCCCAGGTGCCGACCACGACCTCGGTGGAACCGCCGCCGACGTCGGTGACCACGAACGGGCCGTCCAGCGGGTCGAGGTCGCCGACCGCGCCGGTGAACGACAACCGGGCTTCCTCATCACCGCTGATCACCTCGGCGTCGACGCCGAGCGTCTCCCGCACCATGCTGAAGAAGTCCTCGCGGTTGGCCGCGTCCCGGGTCGCCGAGGTCGCCACCATGCGGATCCGCTCGACGCCCTTGCGGACGGCGATCGCGGCGTAGTCGGCCAGCGCCGCCCGGGTCCGCTCCAGCGCCTCGTCGGCGAGCCGCCCGGTGGCGTCCACGCCCTGGCCGAGGCGGACGATCCGCATCCCGCGGTACACGTCCCGCAGATCGCGCCGACCGTCGTCGTGCACCGTCACATCGGCCACCAGCAGCCGGATCGAGTTCGTCCCGCAGTCGATCGCCGCAACCCGTGACATCCGAGCCCTCCTCCGCTTCGCGCAGCCCTGACGTCCACGCTACTTGCCGGGTCCACCGGGCCCGGCAAGCCCTGCGGAGCTCACTGCGGCGGTGTGGGAATTCCCGTTGTGCAGGTCGCGAAGGCGCCTGGTCCGTGCTGGACGTAGACCTCCTGACCCGGCACCAGGGTGGCGGGATCGGTGCTCCCGGGCGCGATCGCGGTGCCCGGTGCGGGCAGCTCGGCGACGAACTCGCCGCGGCCCAGCACGGCCGGATCGCAGGTGCCCAACGACTCGACGGGCGGCGGAACGGGGTCGCCCGTTTCGGGCAACGGCTCGGTGACGGACGGTGGCGGCGGCGCGACGTCGGACGGCGGCCCGCCGGGGTTCGTCGGAGCGGTTTCCGGTGCCGGAGGCGCGGCGGGCGGAGGTACCGGTTTCGCATCGCTCTGCGGCGCACCGGGCTCGGTCGCCGGCGGCGGGGTTCCCGGCTCCGGCGGCGCCCCGGTGCCGGAGGACGGCGGAGCGCCGGTACCGGAGGACGGCGGAGCGCCGGTACCGGAGGACGGCGGGGCGCCGGGCTCGGTCGCCGGCGGTGCAGTGCTCGCGGGCGGCGGAGTGCCGGGCGTGGTCGGTTGCGGTGCGGAGGTGCCGGTGGGCGGCGGTGCGGTCGGCGACGGGGTCAGGTTCGGCGGTGTCGGCTCCGGGATAGTCGGCGGCGCCACGCTGATCTCACCGGGCTGCGCCACCGGCGCACCGGGCTGCGGGGGCGCTTCCCCGGACGGCGTCGGCGGCGCGCTGGACGGTGCGGGCGGCTCGGGCGACGACGGCGGCGGTGGCGCGGCGGCGGGTTCGGCGGGCATGGCGAGCACGGCCGGGCCCTCGGGCAGGCGTTCGCCGGCGAGCACGTCGTCGACCTCCGGTGCCAGCTCCGACGGCATCGGCGTCACGCCGTTCGCGTAAGCCGCCGCCCAGATCAGCACCGTGCGCACGTAGCTCTCGGAGTGGTTGTAGCGGAACACCGCCGACGCCAGCTCGCTCGGCGCGCGCAGATCACCACCGCCGCTGCAGAGGTACTGCCCCGCGGCGGCGGCGGCGTCGTGCACGTTGTGCGGGCTGGCGGCGCCGTCGGCGTTGCCGTCCACCGCGAACTTCCGCCAGGTCGACGGGATGAACTGCATCGGCCCGACCGCGCGGTCCCACACCGGGTCGCCGTCGAGCGCACCGCCGTCGGTGTCCGGGATCGCCGCGATCCCGGGGCCGCCGGACAGCCGCGGGCCGAGGATGGCGCGCACCGTGGTGCCCAGCAGGTCGACGCTGCCGGAGCGTGCGTGGCCCGATTCGATGCGGCCGATCGACGCCAGCACCGACCAGTGCAGCCCGCAGCCCGGAGTGCTCCGGTTCGCCGCGTCGGCGGCCTGGTGGTAGGCGATCAGCACGGCCGCCGGGATGCCGAGCGGGCCGGTGGGCAGGTCGATCGGGCGTTCGGCACCACCGGCCAGCTCGCGCGGATCGCCCGCCTGCCCCAGCAGGTCGGGCCCGGGTTGCGGCGCCTGCGGCAGGTGTCCCGTCACGCCCAGCTCGCGCGGATCGGACCGCTGGCCCGGCGGCACCTGCGGCGCCGCGAGGAAGGAGCTCGACGCTCCGACCAGCGTCACCGGGAGCAGCAGCGCAGGCGTCAGCGCGGTGACCGCGACCCACCTCCGCGCCCGTTGCCTGGCCCTTCCGCCGAACCGCGGAGCCGTTTTCCACATGTGCTTGCCGTGGCGCTTGCTGCGAGCCGTCACTAGTCCATCCCCCGACGTGGACCGCGAAAACGAATGGCCTCCTGGATACACCAACAGGTGGACGATCGCCGGATGGCGGGCCGGGAGGTCACCCGGTCGACTGGTCGGATGCTCGAACAGGACTGCGGCGCGTAGCGCCACCTCGGGGGCGGTGGTCGGGCGAGGGTCCGGCGCGGTTCCCACTGCTCCGTCCGGGCGGTGCGATCCACCGATTTCCCGCTCGGCGAGCGGGATCTGCCTACGCTCCGGACATGACGCTCACCGACGAGCCCCGCGTGTTCGGCACCCACCAGGTGACCAACCAGCCACCGCCGCTGTCCGGATTCGATCCGCTGGCCTGCGACCCGGCACTCGGCTCGGCGCTCACCCGCTACGCCGTCGGGGACCTCACCGCGCTGGCCAGGGAGGCCGGCTCGGAGGAGGCCCGCGAGCACGGCCGCCTGGCCAACGAGAACCCGCCGCGGCTGCGCACCCACGACCGCTACGGCAACCGGATCGACGAGGTCGAGTTCCACCCGTCCTGGCACTGGCTGATGTCGCGCGCCGTCGAGCACGGGCTGCACGCCGCGCCGTGGACCCGCGGGCCCGGCGCGCACCTGCGCCGAGCGGCGGGCTTCTACCTGTGGTCGCAGGTCGAACCGGGGCACAGCTGCCCGATCTCGATGACCTACTCGGCGGTGCCCGCGCTGCGCTACCACCCCGAACTGGCCGCCGGGCTCGTGCCGAAGCTCGCCGCCACGGAGTACGACTTCGGGCTGCGGCCGCCCGCGGAGAAGGCCGCGCTGCTGGCGGGCATGTCGATGACCGAGAAGCAGGGCGGCTCGGACGTGCGGGCCAACTCCACGACCGCCGAGCCGCTCGCCGACGGCACCTACCGGCTGGTCGGGCACAAGTGGTTCACCTCGGCGCCGATGAACGACCTGTTCCTGACGCTGGCCCAGGCGCCCGGCGGGCTGAGCTGCTTCCTGGTGCCGCGGGTGCTGCCGGACGGCAGCCGCAACGAGATCCGGTTGCAGCGGCTCAAGGACAAGCTGGGCAACAAGTCCAACGCCTCGGCCGAGCTGGAGTACACCGGCGCGATCGGCCACCTGATCGGCGAGGAGGGCCGGGGCGTCCGCTGCATCATCGAGATGGTGTCGATGACCAGGTTGGACTGCGTGCTGGGTTCGGCCGCCAACATCCGCGTCGCGCTGTCCGAAGCGGCCCACCACGTGCAGCACCGCAGCGCTTTCGGCGAACGCCTGGTCGACCTCCCGCTGATGCAGAACGTGCTGGCCGACCTGGCACTGGAGTCCGAAGCGGCGACGACGCTGGCGATGCGCCTGGCAGCGGCGGTGGAGCAGGGCGAGCACGACCTGCTGCGCCTGGTGCTCCCGGCGGCGAAGTTCTACGTCTGCAAGCGCGCTCCCGCGGTGGTCGCCGAAGCACTGGAGTGCCTGGGCGGCAACGGCTACGTCGAGGAGTCCGGCATGCCCCGCCTGTACCGGGAGGCGCCGCTGATGTCGATCTGGGAGGGCTCGGGCAACGTGACCGCCCTGGACCTGCTGCGCGCCCTGGCGAAACAACCGTCCACAAGGGACGCGGTCGACGCCGAGCTGGACGCGGCGGCAGGCGCGAACTCGCACTACGACGCGGCCCTGCACCGGCTCCGAGCCGATCTCGACTCCCCTGCCCCGGAACGCGCCAGAGCCCTGGCCGAGCTCCTGGCCCTGACCTTCCAGGCCTCGCTCCTCCTGCGCTGCGCCCCGACCAACGTCGCGGAGGCCTTCGCGGCAACCCGCCTGGGCCCAGCGGCCCGAACCTTCGGCGCAACACCGATCCCAGGCGCCCACGCCCTCGTCAACCGAATAGCCCCCAACCGCTGACACCACCCACCACCACAATCGCAATGCCACACACCCAGTGCGCCCCACCCAGCACCACACACCCAGTGCGCGACACCCAATGCCAGACACCCGGTCCGGGACACCCGGTCCGGGACGCCCGGTCCGGGACACCCAGTCCGGGACACCCGGTGCGGGACGCCCGGTGCGGGACGGCAATTTCAATGGAAATCAAACGTGCGATTTCAATGGAACTTGCGGCCCGTCGGCGTGTCGGGCACCGACACGCCGACGGCACGTCGCGATCTGCGCAATTTCAATGGAAATTAGACGTGCGATTTCCATTGAAATTGCGCCTGTGTCGGGACCGCAGCCGCGACGGTCGACGTGGTCGGGTCGCGGAATCCCTTGCTCGCGCCGCAGGCGCATGGCCCGCGACCCGCTGCTCGGAGCGCCGTGCGAAACGAGTCGCGAATGCCGGGTCAGCGGTTCGGGAGGTGTCTCGGATCCCGGTTCACCGGTTCAGGAGGTGTCTCGCAATCCGGGTCACCGGTTCAGCAGATGTCTCGAAGAGCCCGGGTCAGCGGCTCAGCAGTGCCTCTGACCCGAGTCAGCGGTTCAGAAGGTGTCTCGGATCCCGGATCACCGGTTCAGGAGGTGCCTCGAAACCCGGGTCACCGGTTCGGGAGCTGTCGCGGATCCCGAACCAGCGGTTCGGGAGGTGCCTCTGACCCGGGTCAGCGGTTCAGGAGGTGGCGGTGCTCTGGCCAGCGTTCGGCGATCAGGTCCAGTGCTTCGTCGCCGAACGGGTTCACGCCGGGGCCCTTGGCCAGGGCGTGGGCGATGTGCACGTGGAGGCACTTGACGCGATCCGGCATGCCGCCCGCGCTGACCTCGGTGCCGAGGGACTCCAGCGCGTTTCGCTCCGCCAGGTAGGAGTCGTGCGCCCGCTGGTACTGCTCGGCCAGCTCCGCGTCGTCGGCCAGCCGGTCCTGCATCTCCCGCATCAGACCTTCCGCCTCGAAGGTCGAGGCGTGCGAGACCAGCTGCGGCGCGGTCAAGTAGTACAGCGTCGGGAAGGGCGTGCCGTCCTCCAGCCGCGGCCAGGTCTGCACCACCGTCGGTTCGCCGGCCGCGTCGCGGGCCGCGATCGCGTGCAGGCCGCGCGGCGGGCGGCCGAGCTGCCTGCGGATGCATTCCCGGTCGGCGTCGCTGATCGCCGGCGCACCCGAGTTCAACGTCAAGATTCCTTCCCAGTGACCGAATTCCAGAGCTCTTCGTACCACGGCAGGCCGTCGTCGGCGGACTCCGCGGGAGGCGGTGGCGGTGCCGGCTCGGTGGGCACCTGCACGATGTAGGGCGTCTCGCCGGGCCGGACGTAGCCGAGCCTGGCCCGCGCCTCGGCCTCCAGCTGGGCCGGGTCCGAGAGCTCTTCCTTGCGCTTCTCCAGATCGCTGACCTGCTGCGTCAGCTCGGCGCGCTGCTGCTCCTGCGTGCTCAGCTCGGCGCGCTGGCTCAGGTAGGTGCGCAACGGCACCGACACGCTCAGCGCCATCACGCAGAACAGCATGGCCAGCCCGGCTGCCCGGCGCGTCGAGGAGAGCTTGAACGCACCACCGGTGCTCGACCTCGGGCGGGGCCGGGACGACGACTGCCGTCCCGGCCGCTTGCCCGAGCTCTTGCCGCTGGTGGCGTTCCGGCGGGCGCGCTCGGCTCGGCGCTGCGCCGGGGTCTCCCCCTGGCGGCGCCGCCGCGGATCCGATGCGCGCCCGACCGGCATGGCTCAGCTCTCCGGGGTGAACCGCGGGAAGGCCAGCTCGCCCGCGTACCGGGCCGCGTCGCCGAGGGCTTCCTCGATGCGCAGCAGCTGGTTGTACTTGGCGACCCGCTCGCTGCGGGCGGGGGCACCGGTCTTGATCTGGCCGCAGCCGGTGGCCACCGCCAGGTCGGCGATCGTGGTGTCCTCGGTCTCGCCGGAGCGGTGGCTCATCATGCTCTTGTAGCCGCACGAGGTAGCCAGGGCGACCGCGTCCAGGGTCTCCGACAGGGTGCCGATCTGGTTGACCTTGACCAGCAGCGCGTTGGCCGCGCCCCGCGCGATGCCGTCGTCCAGGCGCTCCGGGTTGGTGACGAACAGGTCGTCGCCGACCAGCTGCACCTTGTCACCGACCTGCTCGGTCAGGCTGGTCCAGCCGTCCCAGTCGTCCTCGGACAGCGGGTCCTCGATGGAGACCAGCGGGTAGGCGCCGATCAGCTCCTGGTAGTACTCCGCCATCTGGTCCGCGGTGCGCTTGGCGCCCTCGAAGTTGTAGGCACCCTCCGAGTGGAACTCGGTGGCGGCGACGTCCAGCGCCAGCACGATGTCGCGGCCCAGCTTGTAGCCGGCCTTCTCCACCGCGGTGGCGATCAGGTCCAGCGCCTCGCGGTTGTTCGGCAGGTCGGGGGCGAAGCCGCCCTCGTCGCCCAGCCCGGTGGCCAGGCCCTTGGCCTTGAGCACCGACTTCAGCGCGTGGTAGGTCTCCGCGCCCCAGCGCAGCGCCTCCGAGAAGGTGTCCGCACCGATCGGCGCGATCATGAACTCCTGGATGTCGACGCCGGTGTCGGCGTGCGCACCACCGTTGAGGATGTTCATCATCGGCACCGGCAGCACGTGCGCGTTCGGGCCGCCGACGTAGCGGAACAGCTCCAGCCCGGAGGTCTCCGCGGCGGCCTTGGCCGTCGCCAGCGAGACGCCCAGGATCGCGTTGGCGCCCAGCCGGGACTTGTCCGGCGTGCCGTCCAGGTCGACCAGCCGCTGGTCGACGACGCGCTGCTCGGTGGCGTCCAACCCGACCAGTTCCGGCCCGATCTCGTCCAGCACCGCCGCGACCGCGTTCTCCACGCCCTTGCCGCCGTAGCGGCCGGCGTCGCCGTCGCGCAGCTCGACGGCCTCGTGCTCGCCGGTCGAAGCGCCGGACGGGACCGCGGCGCGGCTGAGCGTGCCGTCCTCCAATGCCACCTCGACCTCGACGGTGGGGTTACCGCGGGAGTCCAGGATCTCGCGGGCACCGACCTGCTCGATGATCGCCACGTGTGCTCCTAACCAGCCTTTGAACTATGGACGAAGCGGGCCGCCCCGGCGTTCCCGGGCACGGCGAACCGGCCGAGCGCCCGACGACCGCCTACGAGCCTAACCGGGCCGGTAGCACGGCCGCCGGAGGCTCGCACGCCTCGTGATCCGGGCACCTGTTCCGAGACCTCCTGTTCCGCTGCCGTTCGCCTCGGAGAGCACTGCAGGCGAAGTGCACCGTGCATCAGGAGGGGCGCCCGCAGTCCGGTCCCGCTACCCGGCCACCTCGGCAAAGCAACCGCCAGCGGGCTTTCGAAGACCATCCGTACGGAGGTCTCGGAACACCGGATCGGTACGTAACGTTGTGCCCGCCATGACGACCGAAGGCACCGTCGAAGCGTTCCGCCGGGCGGAGGAACTGCTGACGCAGCGACGCCCGCTCGAAGCCCTTCGCGTCATCCAACCGGTGCTCGACGTCGATGCCGACAAGCCGAGCGTCCAGCTGCTCCTCGGTCGCGCGTACTTCTTCTCCGCCCAGCTGCTCCGGGCGGAGCGCGCCTTTCTGCGGGTCCTGGAGTTCGACCCGTCCGACCACTACGCGCGCCTGGTGCTGGGCCGGACGCTGCAGCGCCAGGGCCGGCTCAACGAGGCCCGCGCGCAGATCCGGCTGGCCGCGATGATGTGCCCGTCCCCGGCGTACCAGGAAGCCCTCGGCGAGATCAACGCGCACATCGCCACCCGCGACATGTGACCGCTCAGCCGCGGCTCTTGTCGATGACGCAGAACCGGTTGCCCTCGGTGTCGGCGAGCACGACGAAGTCGGGGTCCTCCGGGTAGCTGTCCCACTCGACGCGCTCGGCCCCGAGCTCGACCAGCCGCGCCACCTCGGCGGCCTGCTCCTCGGCGTCGGGGGCGTAGAGGTCCAGGTGGACGCGCGGGTGCTCCTGCACGGGCGACTCGCTGAGCCCGAGCGCCAGCCCCGGCCCGATCCCGTTCGCCGGTACCAGGACGGTCCAGTCGTCCTGCACGTCGTCGCGGGGCACGTAGTCGAGAGCCCGTCCCCAGAAGGCCGCGGCCCGGCGGACGTCGGAGGCTCCCAGCACGATCGTTCCGAGGTTCAGCACGCACCGATCGTAGGTGCGGTCAGCGGCGCCGGTTGCCCGCTTCGGCGTAGGACTCGGCCAGGGCGAACACCTTCTGGGCGTACTCCACGGAGTTGTTGTAGGACATCACCCCGGCCCACCAGCCGCCGCCGGTGGTCATGTCGCGGCCGCCCGCGCAGAGGTAGCGGGCCGCGGACGCCGCGGCGTCGTCGATGTTCTGCGGGTCGCCGATCCCGTCGCCGTTGCCGTCGGTGGCCCACCGGCGCCAGGTCGACGGGATGAACTGCATCGGCCCGACCGCCCGGTCGTGCACCGGGTCGCCGTCGAGCCTGCCGCCGTCGGTGTCCCGGATCTCCCGGATCCCGGGCCCGCCGTTGAGCGGCACGCCGATGATCGGGCTGGACGGACGGCCGTCCTCGCGCAGGAGCCGCCCGGCGAAGCGGCCGTGGTTGGACTCCACGCGCCCGATGCCCGCCAGCGTGGCCCAGGAGATCCGGCAGCCGGGCTGGTGCTGGCGCATCGCCAGGTCGGCGTTGACGTAGGCGACGATCGCGCGCGCCGGGATGTCGACCACCGTCGCGATCTCGTCGGCCCACTCGCGCACCGGGTCCGCGCCCGGTTCGAGCTGCCCCGGGTCCACGCCCGGGATGCCCTCCTGCAGCGGCTCATCCACCGGCGGCGCGGTGGAACCCGGCTGCACCGGCGCGGGTTCCGGTTCGCGCTCCAGCGGCGGTCCGGCCCAGGGCGCCGACGGGGGCGCGCCGAGAATGTTGATCAGGCCGACCCCGATGACCATCGCGGCGAGCAACCCGAGCGCGGTGGCCAACCGTCCGATGGCGGCGAACACGCCGGAAGTGGTCCTGATCACCCGGTCAGGCTACTCAACGGTAGGCCCGGTGATCCAGCCTCCGAACGAGGACCGGTTCAGAACCCTGGTCGGTGACCGCAGGCGCGACGCACGGCTGGAAACCAGCAGAAGTTTCCGCATGCGCCGGAGGTGCATGCCCCACCCCAGCAACCGGCACCGCCGCGGGTTCTCAGAGGTCGCCTGGCGAGGACAGCCCGTTCGCCGTGTATCGGGTTCATACACAAGAACGGGATCCCGCAGCCAGGCGGCCTCTGAGGTTCCGCCACCCGCACCGCCACGCAAAACGAGGCTGCAACAGACTCACCGGCCGCTGGCGACGACTGGGACCTGGTGGCTCGATCTGCCGTAGTGGTCCGCCCAGTCCAGGACCTCCTGGCCGTAGCTGCGGCTCTGGTTGTAGGTCAGCAGGGCCTTCCAGAACACGTCGACGTCGCGGAGGTCGCCGCCGCCCGCGCTGCACAGGTAGCGGCCCGCGGCCAGCGCCGCGTCGTCGATGTCCTGCGGGTCGGCCACGCCGTCGCCGTCCGCGTCGACCTGCCACTTCGCCCAGGTGGTGGGGATGAACTGCAGCGGGCCGACCGCCCGGTCCCACTCCACGTCGCCGTCGAGCTCACCGCCGTCGGTGTCCGGGATCCGCTTCACGCCTTCGCCGCCGTCCAGCGGCAGCCCGATGATCGGCTTGCTCGGGCGCCCGGTCATGTCCAGGCGGGCTCCGCCGTGCCTGCCGTGGCTCGATTCGACCGAGCCGATCCCGGCCAGCACCGTCCAGCTGAGCCCGCACTCCGGGAGGCTCTCCTCGATGGAGCGCTGCGCGTAGCCGTAGGCCTGCAGCGCGGCGCGCGGGATGTTGAGCTCGTCGGCCAGCGACTCGGACCAGTCGGTGAGCTGGCCCTGCGGGCGTTGCGACGGGGGCAGCGGTGGGCCGCCCGGGGCGAGCAGCTGCACTTGCGGTGGTGCGATGCCGGGATCCGGCGGGGCGGTCGCCGATGGCGGCGCGAAGGGCGCCTGCTCCACCGCACGCGGGGAGGCCGGCGGGGCGCACGACGCCACCAGGGTGAGCGCAGGACATAACAGCAGCCAGAGCCGACGCGACACCAAAGTTCCTCCCTCGCGCACCCGGACACTTCAGGGCGTCGGAGCCAGCAGACCGCCCACCTGTGGATATGTCGCCGCGTTCGTCAGCCGACGCGCCCGCGGCCAGTGTGCGTCACGGCTCGGCGCGCGCCGCGACAGGGTCAGACAAATCAGACATCAGCTCGCGCCACTCGTCCCCCGTGAGCTGCGCGGGCTCCCGGCCGGACTCCCGCGCCCGCCACTCGGCCGCGCGGATCCGCTCGGCGAAGGCCAGCGCCACCGCGCGCAGTTCGTCCTCCGGGTCACCACCGGCGAGCTTGGTGCGCGCGGCGATGTCGAACAGCGCCTCACCCGGTGATGCACCGGACGGCAGCGCCTCCGCCGGGATTCCGGCGCGGTTGGCGCGCTGCACCAGCTTGGCCGCCAGCGCCACCGCGGGCTGCCCCAGCGCCACGCCGTCCACAATGGACTTGCGCTGCTTCTCCTGCTGCTTCAGCTCTTCCCAGCGGGCGTGCTGGGACTCCGCGTCCAGCTCCGCCGAACCGTCGGCGAACACGTGCGGGTGCCGCGACACGAGCTTGCTGACCAGTCCCGCGGCGACCGCGTCGATGTCGAACGGATCGGCCGCGTCCTCGGCGGCGACCCGCGCGTGGAAGAGCACCTGCAGCAGCACGTCGCCGAGCTCCTCGCGCAGCGCCTCCCGATCGCGGTCGGCGATGGCGTCCAGCAGCTCGTAGGTCTCCTCGACGAGGTACTGGCGCAGCGTGTCGTGGTCCTGCTCGGCGTCCCACGGGCAGCCGCCCGGCGAGCGCAACCGGTCCATCACCGTCACGGCGTCCAGCAGCTCCAGCCCGGCCGGAGCGGGCGCGCCGATCACCCGGGCACCGGCGGCGCGCAGCGCTTCGGCGTCGGCGCAGCCGAGATCGCCGACGAACAGCACCACCGGCTCACCAGCGGCCCTGGCCAGCAGGTCGGCGGGCGGTTCGGGCGCGCCGAGCGCCTCGCGCGCAGCCGGGGCGAGGCCGGGTTCGGCGAAGACGGCGGCGCCGCGGAGCAGCGGCACAGCCGCGGCGGGCACGACTTCACCGAGCCGGTCGTCGACCAGGACGACCGCAGAACCTTCCGCCACCCGCGCTTCGCTCATGCTGCAATTGTCGCAAGCCCCGAACACTCCCCGTGGCCGCATCCACCGAGTCGTTGGTCACCTCGGTCAGGACTGCTGGGTGTTCCCCTGCAGGCGGAAGCCGGTGGTCTCGCCCGCGCTAGGCACCGCCGCCAGGCTCACCGGGTCCCACACGCCGTACCGCGGGCTGAGCTGCACCCCGGTCCGGTCGGCCGTGATGCCGAGCAGGTACGTCCCGAACTGCTGCAGCGCTCCGTCCTCCACGCCGTTCACCTGCTGCGGTGCGGCGTCGACCCTGCGGTCCTTGATCCGGACGACCAGCCACTGGCTGCTCTGCGGCGTCTGCTCGAAGGCCAGCACGGTGCCGGGTGCGGCGCCGAAGAGCGGCGTGGTGGCCGCGAGCTGGAGGCTCTCCGCCGGACGCAGCTGCTGATCGGTTCCGGCCAGCAGTCCGGCAGCCTTGTCCTCGGCGACCAGCTCCGCGGCCTGCTGCGGGCCGAGCGCCATCCGCCGGGCCTTCTCCTCCGCCTCCCGGCGGGTGCTGGCCTGGGTGAGGTCGAAGGTGACCGCCAGCCGGTCGACGTACTTGCGGCCCAGCTCGGCGGTCAGCAGCTGGGTGCGGACCATCTCGCCGGCCTCCTGCGGGCCGTAGATCATGCCCTCGGTGGCCGCCTCCGGCCCGCCCAGCTCACCGAGCCGCGCCGCGACCTGCTGATCGGTGACGGTCAGCCGCTCTTCGCGCGCGGTCTGCTCCAGCAGCTCCTGCCGCACCAGCTGCGAGGCCAGCTGCCGCCCGAGGTCGTCCATCGCACCCTGCTCGCGCAGCTGCGGCTTGACCTCCGGCTGCCGCTCGAGCACCTCGGTGAACCAGGACTGCACGTCGGTGACCGGGATCCGGGTGTCCCCGACGATCGCGGCGGCACCGGCTTGGCTGGGCCCGGAGCCGCAACCGGCGAGCAGCAGTCCGGCCGCGGCGATCGAAGCGAGAAGGCGCCCATGGCGCGTGCGGAAGCTCACAGCCGCACCCTCTCACGAGATCAACCTCCGGTGAAGGCGCTTTTCGGAGTCCCATCGGTTGATCTCGCGGGAGGCCTGTCGCGACCCGTCAGGCGGACATGTTGACGATGACCTTCTCGCCCTCGACCACGACGTCGTAGTCGACGTCCCGGGACAGGCCGATGGTCAGCTCGCCGGTGCCGTGGGAGTTGTCGTTCACCACCGCGCTCCTGGCCAGGGACTGGCCGAAGGTCTGCGGGCCCGCCGTGCGGCGCTCCGGATCCGCCACCTCGATGCGGATGTGCAGGAACTTGGTGCCGCTCATGCCTTCGACCTTCTCGCCGGAGCCGCCCCACACCGGGGACTGCCCGTTCAGCTCGTGGTTCATCAGCTTGACGCCGTCGACGCCCGACAGCCCGCTGAAGTCGAAGACCACGCGCTCCTCCCCGCCGTGCACACCCGCGCGGATGGCCGGCTCGTCCGCGGCGGCCCGGAAGCCGCTGGCCTGCTCCGGAGTCGCGGACTGCAGGGAGCGCACCTGCTGCGGCGCGTCCGCGGGCTCCGGCTGCGCACCCGCCGAGCAGCCCGTCACCGCCAGCGCGGACAGCGCGATCGATCCGGCGGCCAGGAACAGCTTGCTGCGCAACAACATCGGTAGAACCTCTCCGAACACGGGGACCTTTTCCCCTCAGACGCGCCGCACCGCGCGCGGTTCCCGCCGCAGCGAACTGATCTCCAGCACATCTCGCGGCACTCCCGGCGAACCGGAGATCAGTCGGAAGTCCTCTGTGGACACGACCCGATCGGGCCGCGGGTGATGGAGCGGAGGGCGTCGGCGAGGCGTTCGCGGTGCTCCTGCAGGACTTCCGGGTCCACGCCTTCCGCCGTGATGTCCACCAGCTCGTCGGTCGCCGCGCGCAGCGCCGCGCTCACCGCGGCGGCCTGCATCCGGACTTCGAGCGCGTCGCCCGGGACGCCCAGGCGCTCGGCGAGGACGTCGACGAAGGTGGGTTCCGCGCGCTCCCTCAGCACCAGGTAAGCCGCGCGCAGCGCGGGCTCGTCGTGCGTCATGCGGATGACCGCGAGGACCGCTTCGACGTCGGACCACTCGGGCGCCGGCGTGTAAGCGGCGCGCAGGTGCTCGGCCAGCTCCAGCTCGGGCGGCCAGCTGCGCAGCACGTCCTGGAAGGCGTCGAGCGTCTTGGTCAGCAGCGGCTCGACGCAGGCCTCCTTGCTGCGGAAGCAACGCCACAGCGTGCGCTCGGAAACTCCGGCGGCCCTCGCGATCTGCTCACCGGAGGTCGCCGCCACGCCCTGCTCGCGGAACAGCCGCACCGCGTGGCGGGAGATGTCCAGCCGCTGCTGCCTGCGCTGCTCCTCGCTCGCCGGCGGGCGCCCGCGGCGGGTGGCCCCCTGGACCATCTGCACCTCCGGCGGACGAACGGGCGTTGACACACCTTAACCGACCCGAACATTATTGGCACTGTCTGCCAATAAATGCGGGAGGAACCATGAGCACTGCCGTCGAACGCCTGCAGCTGCCCTTCGAACGGCCGAACGTCCTCGACATCGCCCCGCTTTACGAGGTGCTGCGCCGCACCGCGCCGGTCACCCCGGTGACGACTCCGGCAGGCGATCCCGCGTGGCTGGTCACCCGCTACGAGGAGGTCCGGGCGCTGCTCGGCGACAAGCGGCTCGGACGTTCCCACCCCGAGCCCGAGCGCGCTTCGCGGATCACCACCGCCGCGGTGCAGGACGGGCCCACCGGCAGCTACGAGACCGAGGAAGCCGACCACGCGCGGATGCGCAGGCTGCTCACCCCGGCGTTCTCCGCCAAGCGGATGCGGATGCTCTCCGATCACGTGCAGGAACTCGTCGACGGCTACCTGGACCGGCTGATCGCCGAGCACGACGCCGCGCCGGACGGGATCGTCGACCTGCACGCGGGGCTGGCGTTCCCGCTGCCGGTGGCGGTCATCTGCCGCTTGCTGGGCGTGCCCGAGAGCGACCGGGAGCTCTTCCACTCGCTGTCCGAGCGGATGGCCAGCCCGTCCGCGGACGGCGAGGCGCACCGGGCGCGCGAGGAGTTCAGCCGCTACATGGCCGGGCTCGCCGAGACCAAGCGCGGTGCGCTGGGCGAGGACGTCATCTCCGACCTCGTGCGCGCCCAGAGCACCGACGAGACCTTCGACTACGCCGAGATGGTCCGGCTCTGCGTCGGCCTGCTCTTCGCCGGGCACGAGACCACGGTCAACCGCATCGGCCTGGGCGTGCTGTTCCTGATGACGCGCCCGGAGCAGTGGGCGGCGCTGACCGCCGACACCGGGCGGGTCGACGCCACCGTCGAGGAGATCATGCGGCTCGGGGCGCCCGGCGACCTCGGCCTGCTGCGCTACGCCCACACCGATCTCGACGTCGGCGGCGTCGAGATCCGCACCGGCGACGCGGTGATCCTGTCGGTCAACGCCGCCAACCGGGACGAGTCCGCCTACGCCGACGCCGAGACCTTCAACCCCGATCGCGCCGAACGCACCCACCTCGGCTTCGGGCACGGGGCACACTTCTGCATCGGAGCCAGTCTCGCCCGCACCGAGCTGCGGATCGTCTTCGCCACCCTCGCCCGGCGCCTGCCCGGCATGCGGCTGGCCGAGGACGCGAACGAGCTGCCGGTGCGCCCCACCATCACCGGGGGCGTCTCGGAGCTCCCGGTGACCTGGTGACCGCGAACGAGGAGGACGACATGAAGGTGACCGTGGACCAGGACAAGTGCGTCGGGTCCGGCCAGTGCGTGCTGACCGCCGAGGCCGTGTTCGACCAGCGCGACGAGGACGGCGTCGTCGTGCTGCTCGACGCGAACCCCCCGGAACAGCTGGCCGAGGACGTCCGCCAGGCGGTCGCGATGTGCCCGGCCGCGGCCATCACCGCCGAGGACTGACCGGGGAGCGGCAGGTGGAGGGCACCTCCGGGATCGGAGGCGCCCTTCACCGCGACTCGTCGTCGGGATCGTCCTCGACCGGGCCGACCTCCAGCTGGAAGTCGCCGCCGTGGCGCTCGGTGCCCGCGATGACCGCCTGCTCCAGGACCTGGGCGCCCTTCTCCTCGCGCTGCATCATCGGGTCCTCGCGCAGGTCCTTCAGGAGCGCCACGCAGAGCAGCACCATCACCACCGCGAACGGGGCCGATGCCAGGAACGTCAGGTTCTGGATGCCGCTGAGCGCGTCCTCGCCGCCGACGATGAGCATGATCGCGGCCACCGCGCCCGTCGCGGCGCCCCAGAACACCACGATCCACCGCTTCGGGTCGATCGAACCCCGCTGGGACAGCGTGCCCATCACCACCGAAGCCGCGTCCGCACCGGAGACGAAGAAGATCGCCACCAGCACCATCACCAGGACCGTGGTGATCGTCGACAGCGGCAGCGTCTCCAGCACCCGGAAGGTCTGCGCCTCCTCGCCACCGCTGCGGTAGACGTCGATCCCGCGCTGCTGCACGTTGATCGAGCTGCCGCCGAAGATCGCGAACCACACCAGGCTGACCACGCTGGGCACCAGGATCACACCGCCGACGAACTGGCGGATGGTGCGGCCGCGGCTGATGCGGGCGATGAACATGCCGACGAACGGCGTCCAGGAGATCCACCACGCCCAGTAGAAGATCGTCCAGCTGGACAACCAGTCGTTCATCGCCGCACCGCCGGTGGCGCCGGATCGCGAGGCCATCTCGCCGAAGTCGCGCAGGTAGACGCCGATGGTGGTGGGCAGCAGATCGAGGATGAACACCGTCGGGCCGACCACGAACACGAAAACCGCCAGCACCGCGGCCAGCACCATGTTGATGTTGGACAGCCACTGGATGCCCTTCGACACGCCGGACACCGCCGAGGCGATGAAGCACACCGTCAGCACCACGATGATCAGCACCAGCACGGTGTTGCCGACCGCGCCGATCCAGCCGGCCGCCTGCATGCCGCTGCGGATCTGCAGCGTGCCCAGCCCGAGCGAGGCCGCCGAGCCGAACAACGTCGCGAACAGCGCGAGGATGTCGATCAGCTTGCCGATCGGGCCCTCCGCACCGCGCTTGCCGATCAACGGCGTGAACACCGCGCTGATCAGCTGCTTGCGGCCGCGCCGGAAGCTGCAGTAGGCGATGGACAGCCCGACCACCGCGTAGATCGCCCACGGGTGCAGCGTCCAGTGGAACAGCGAGGTGGCCATCGCGGTCTCCACCGCCGCGTCGCTGAGCGGCGCCACGGTGCCGGGCGGCGGCTCCACGAAGTGCGCCAGCGGTTCGGCCACGCCGAAGAACATCAGCCCGATGCCCATGCCCGCGCTGAACATCATCGCGATCCACGACACGGTGCGGAACTCGGGCGCCTCGTCGTCCTTGCCGAGCGGGATGGCGCCGTAGCGGCTGAACGCCAGCCACAGCGCGAACACCACGAAGCCGGTGGAGGCGAGCACGAAGCCCCAGCCGATGTTGGTCACCAGCCAGGACAGCAGCGAGTTGGACACCACGGCCAGCGACTCGGTGGAGATCACGCCCCAGCCGACGAAGACCAGCGTGATGACCGCGGTGACGCCGAAGACCAGCAGATCGGTGCGGTGCGCGGCGGCGAAGGCTTGCGGTGACCGCGGGATGTCCGGGCGAGCCTTGTCCGGTTCAGAGGCCTTCCTGGGCATGATCAGCGCCTCCTCGTGACCGATGCGGAACCGGATCAACGGTCACGCCACCTGCCGATCTCGGCAACTCAGGACGAGATCCGCAACGCCGAGCGCCCGAGCAGCGCCCGGTTTCCGCTGGTGGCGACCCGTGAGTGCTTTGGGGGGCTATAGCACCCCAAAGCACTCACGGCAGTTGGCCAGCGGAAACGGAACTTCAGGCGGTCGGGGCCGGAGCCGTGGTGAGGTCGGCGAGGAACTTCTCGCACCACTCCAGGAGGGCGTCGTCGCGCAGCGGCGGGGCGCCCATGCGGCCGCCGGCCGCACCTTCCGTCGGGCGCGGCACCGACACCGTGCGCACGGCCGGCTTGTAGACCGCCTTCGGGTACAGGCGCTTGAGGCGCACCTGCTTGGAATCCAGCAGCTCCAGCGGCGCCAAGCGCAGCGACGCGCCCTGCAACGTCACCTCGCGGACACCGTGCTCCCGGCAGCGCTGCCGGAACCGAGCCACCTTCAGCAGCCGCTCCACCGGCTCCGGCAGCGGGCCGTACCGGTCGGTCAGCTCGGCGCGCACCGCTTCCAGCGCCTCCTCGTCGGCGGCCGCCGCCAGCTTGCGGTAGGCCTCCAGGCGCAGCCGCTCGCCCGGCACGTAGTCGTGCGGGATGTGCGCGTCGAGAGGCAGGTCCACCCGGACGTCGGTGAGCTCCTCCTCCGCCTCGCCGGGCTCGGCACCCGCGTGCTTGCGGAAAGCGTCCACCGCCTCGCCGACCAACCGGACGTACAGGTCGAAGCCCACGCCCGCGATGTGCCCGGACTGCTCGGCGCCGAGGATGTTGCCCGCGCCGCGGATCTCCAGGTCCTTCATGGCCACCGCCATGCCCGCGCCCAGCTCGGAGTTCTGCGCGATGGTCGCCAGCCGGTCGTGCGCGGTGTCGGTCAGCGGCTTCTCCGGCGGGTACAGGAAGTAGGCGTAGCCGCGCTCCCGCGCTCGCCCGACGCGGCCGCGCAGCTGGTGCAGCTGGGCGAGGCCGAGCAGGTCGGAGCGGTCCACGATCAGCGTGTTGGCGTTGGAGATGTCCAGCCCGGTCTCCACGATCGTGGTGCACACCAGCACGTCGTGCTCGCGCTCCCAGAACCCCTGGATGATCTTCTCCAGCCGGTCCTCGTTCATCTGCCCGTGCGCGGTGACGATCCGCGCCTCCGGCACCAGCTCGCGCAGCTGCCGCGCCACCTTCTCGATGTCGTGCACCCGGTTGTGCACGAAGAACACCTGGCCGTCGCGCAGCAGCTCACGGCGGATCGCGGCGGCGACCTGCTTCTGGTCGTAGGCGCCGACGTAGGTCAGGATCGGGTGCCGCTCCTCCGGCGGGGTGAGGATGGTCGACATCTCGCGGATGCCCGCCATGCTCATCTCCAGCGTCCGCGGGATGGGCGTCGCGGACATGGTCAGCACGTCCACGTGCGTGCGCAGGGCCTTGATGTGCTCCTTGTGCTCGACGCCGAAGCGCTGCTCCTCGTCGACGATCACCAGCCCCAGGTCCTTGTAGCGGATGCCGGTCTGCAGCAGCCGGTGGGTGCCGATCACGATGTCGACCTCGCCGTCGGCCAGGCCCTTGATGGTCTGCTCGGACTCCATCGGGTCGGTGAACCGGGACAGGCCCTTGATGTTCACCGGGAACGAGCGCATCCGGTCGGTGAAGGTGTTCAGGTGCTGCTGGGCGAGCAGCGTGGTCGGCACCAGCACGGCGACCTGCTTGCCGTCCTGCACCGCCTTGAACGCCGCGCGCACCGCGATCTCGGTCTTGCCGTAGCCGACGTCGCCGCAGATCACCCGGTCCATCGGCACCGGGCGCTGCATGTCCGCCTTGACCTCGTCGATGGCGGCCAGCTGGTCACCGGTCTCGGTGTAGGGGAAGGCGTCCTCCAGCTCCCGCTGCCACGGGGTGTCGGCGCCGAAGGCGTGCCCGGGCGAGGACTGCCGGGCGGCGTAGAGCTGCACCAGCTCCGCGGCGATCTCCTTGACCGCCTTGCGGGCCTTGGCCTTGGTGTTCTTCCAGTCCGACCCGCCGAGCTTGTTCAGCGTCGGCGTCTCGCCGCCGACGTACCGGCTGACCTCGTCGAGCTGGTCGGTGGGCACGAACAGCCGGTCGCCGGGCTGGCCGCGCTTGCTCGCCGCGTACTCCAGCACCAGGTACTCGCGGGTGGCACCGCCGACGGTGCGCTGCACCATCTCCACGTACTTGCCGATGCCGTGCTGCTCGTGCACCACGAAGTCGCCGGCCTTGAGCGCCAGCGGGTCGACCGCGTTGCGCCGCCGCGACGGCATCCGCCGCATGTCCCGGGTGGACGTCCCGCCGCGACCGCCGGTCAGGTCCGCCTCGGTGAGCACCACCAGCGCGATGCCGGGCGCGGCGAAGCCGTCCTCCAGCCCGCCGCGCACCACCGTGACGACGCCCGCTTCGGGCTCGGTCTCCAGCCCGTCCTCGGCCAGCCGCGCAGGCAGCTCGGCCTCACGCAGCTGCTGCACCGCACGCTGCGCGGTGCCCGCGCCCGCCACGACCAGCATCGCCGCCCCGCCCGACGCGGTGTGCGCGCGCAGGTCCGCGAAAGCCCGCTCGATCTCGCCGCGGTAGGCGTCGACCTGCTTGAGGACCAGCCGGATGACCTCGTCGTCCTCGCCCTCTTCGCTGGTCAGCTGGGTCAGCGGCCACCAGGGCAGGCCGGCGGACACGGTGTGCTCGGCGACCTCTGCCAGGCTGCGGTAGGCCGACGCGCCGAGGTCGATCGGCGCCTTGCCGCCGTCCGCGGCGACCATCCAGGACGCCTCCAGGAACTCCTGGCCGGTGCGCACCAGGTCCGCGGCGCGGGCGTGGATCTTCTCCGGATCGGCCAGCAGCACGTGCGTGCCGGTCGGCAGCAGATCCGTCAGCAGCTGCATCTCGCCTTCGCACAGCGCCGGGATCAGCGCCTCCATGCCCTCCACCGGCGCGCCGCCGGCGATCTTGCCGAGCATCTCCGCGAGGTGGGTGTCGGTCTGGTGCTGCTCGGCGAGCTTCGCGGCGCGCTCGGCGACCTGGTCGCTGATCAGCAGCTCCCGGCAGGCCGGGGCGAACAGCTCGGTGTCCTGCGCCTCCGCCAGCGACCGCTGGTCGGCGACCGCGAACGGGCGGATCTCGGTGACCTCGTCGCCCCAGAACTCCACCCGCAGCGGGTGCTCCTCGGTCGGCGGGAACACGTCGACGATGCCGCCGCGCACCGCGAACTCCCCGCGCTTCTCGACCATGTCGACCCGGTCGTAGGCCAGTTCGGAGAGCCGTTCCACCAGCTCTTCGAAGTCGTGCTCGACGCCGACCGACAGCCGCACCGGGCGGAGCTCGCCCAGGCCCGGTGCGATCGGCTGGATCAGGCTGCGCACGGTCGTCACGAGAACCTTGACCTGGCCGTGCGCGTGCTCTTCGGGGTGCGCGAGGCGGCGCAGCACCGACAGGCGCCTGCCCACCGTGTCCGCGCGCGGGGATAGCCGTTCGTGCGGCAGCGTTTCCCAGGACGGGAACACCTCCACTCCGCCGGGCCCGAGCAGGTCGGAGACCGCGGCGGCGGCCTCCTCGGCCTCCCGGCCGGTGGCGGTGACCAGCAGCACCGGGCGGTCGGCGCCGTCCGCGGCGGCCAGCGACGCGGCGGTCAGCGAACGCGCCGCGACCGGGCCCTCCAGGACCAGCCGCGGTCGGCCGGCGGCCTTGACGACCTGCTGGAACGCGGGATCGCGCAGCACGATGTGGAGCAGTCCGCGCAGGGGACCGGCCTGGCTCATGGAGCTACCTCGCAGCAGAGATCGCGAAATGCGGACACACCCCTGCCCGGGACGGAAACGTCACGCCGGGAGGAGCGACGACCCCAGACTACGACTCCGCCCGGACACCAACCCAGCGACCCGACGCCCGAACAGCCCGACCCCCGAACCACCGACACGCCAGATCGACACCCCGCCCCCCGGAGAGCGACCTCCGCAATTTCAATGGAAATCAACCATCAAATTTCAATGGAAATCGCACCCCGTCGGCGTGTCGCCTCCCGACACGCCGACGACATGTCGGAAGTTGCGCAATTTCAATGGAAATTGGACGTGCAATTTCCATTGAAATTGCGGACCGGGAGCGTCGCGGGCCGCTGGTGGCCCGGGGTCGCGCACGGTGGCCGGCCAGTCGACGGCTACTTGGTGGACAGGCGGGGCTTGTGCTCCAGGTGGGACAGACCGTTCCAGGCGAGGTTGACCAGGTGCGCGGCCACCTCTTCCTTCTTCGGCTTGTGCGCCTCCAGCCACCACTGGCCGGTCAGCGCGACCATGCCCACCAGGGCCTGGCTGTAGAGCGGGGCCAGCTTGGCGTCGTAGCCGCGGGCGCTGAACTGCAGCGCGAGGATGTGCTCGACCTGGCTGGCGATGTCGTTGAGCAGGCTGGAGAAGGTGCCGCTGTTGCTGGCCACCGGCGAGTCCCGGACCAGCACGCGGAAGCCGTCGGTGTTGTTGTCGATGTAGTCCAGCAGCGCCCGCGCCGCCTGCTCCAGCAGGTCGCGCGGATGCCCCGCCGACAGCGCGGAGACGACGAGGTCCAGCAGGTTGCGCATCTCGCGGTCCACCACGACCGCGTACACGCCTTCCTTCCCGCCGAAGTGCTCGTACACCACGGGCTTGGACACCCCGGCGCGGTGCGCGATCTCCTCGATGGAGGTGCCGTCGAAGCCCTTCTCCGCGAACAACGCGCGGGCCACGTCGAGCAGCTGCTGCCGACGTTCCTTCCCCGTCATCCGGACCCGTGCGGTGCGCCCCGAAGGCTGCGCTCCCGGTTCGGGCGCGTTCCGCCCGCGTCGCCGTGATACCACTCGCACCACCCTAGGCGGCAAGACCGACAGCTGTGTGCCGACCCGCGCGAAAAAAATTACCGCTCGGCAACCGCCGAACGGGCACTTCTCGACTTCGATCCGACAGCACGCACGGTGTCGGGCAAGCCGGGCCAGCCATTTTCAGCAGTGAAGGGCGACCGCGAAGGGCGATCGGCACCGGGAGCTGGATGTCGCATGCGTCGGAGGCGCGCACCCACCCTCGCGACCGGCACCGCCGCGGGTTCTCAGAGGACGCCTGGCGAGGACGGGCCCGCACGCAAGAACGGGATCCCGCAGCCAGGCGGCCTCTGAGGTTGCGCCACCGGCGCCGCCGCGCAAGGCGACCACCGGAATCGGAGAAGGTCAGCCCTTGTACTCGGTGACCGCGATCCGCGCGAGGCGCTTCTCGTTGGGCCAGCGGACCTTCCAGGCCCAGCCGACCTTCTCGAAGAACCAGATCACCCGCGCCGAGATGTCCAGCTGGCCGCGCAGCACGCCGTGCCGGGCGCAGGTCGGGTCGGCGTGGTGGGAGTTGTGCCAGGACTCGCCGAAGGACAGGATCGCCAGCGGCCAGAAGTTCGCCGCCTTGTCCCGGCTCTTGAACGGGCGCTCACCGATCATGTGGCAGATCGAGTTGACCGACCACGTGATGTGGTGCAGGAACGACACGCGCACCAGCCCGGCCCAGAAGAAGGCCGTCAGCGCACCCCACCAGGACCAGGTGATCAGCCCGCCCAGCAGCGCCGGCAGCAGGAAGCTCAGCGCCGTCCACACCGCGAACAGGCTGTTGAGCTTCACGAGCTGGCGGTCCTTGAGCAGGTCCGGGGCGAACCGGTCCTCGTTGGTCATCTCCCGCTTGAACATCCAGCCCATGTGGGAGTGCCAGAAGCCCTTGGTCAGCGCCACCGCCGAGGTGCCGAACAGCCACGGCGAGTGCGGGTCGCCCTCGCGGTCGGAGAAGGCGTGGTGCCTGCGGTGGTCGGCGACCCAGGTGATCACCGGGCCCTGCACCGCCATCATCCCGGCGATGGCCAGGGCGTACTTCACGCCGCGGTTGGCCTTGAACGAGCCGTGCGTGAAGTAGCGGTGGAAGCCGACCGTGACACCGAGGCCGCTGATCATCCAGAAGGCCACGGCCAGTGCGATGTCGACCGGCCCGATGCCCCAGCCCCAGAGCACTGGGATCGAAGCGATCAGCGCGGCCATCGGAATCAGGAGAAACGCGTACACGAGGGACGAACGCCCAGCGGACTGGGGTCCCGTCGTCAGCGGTTTGGGCCCGGATTCGGCCTTCGGAGGAGCAACATCCTCGGTTGCTGCTGTCATGCTCAATACCTCGAATGGCGTTGAGGAGGTGGGAAAACTGCGATCGGCGCCGGGCTGCACGGTCCCGCAACACCTCCACCCTACGGGACCGTAACCTACGCTAGCGTAAGTTCTTCGATGCCGAATCGTCACCCCCGCGCGGCAAATTCGCGGCGTGTCTTGCCCGGCCGGGCGTGTCCGGTTCGCCCCCGTTCACCCGAACAGAGTGATCGAGCACGCAACCCCACTTCCGCGATTCCCGTCTCACCTACGTGCGAAACCGCCCCGGAACCCGCGGCTCGGCGAGCCCGACGCCCTCCTGCCCCGATCGCCATGTCACGATGTCGGCCGGGCACCACCGCCTGTCGCCCCGGGCCGGTAAGCTCGGGCAGCGGTGCCGGGCGTCACAAGCCGGCACCGAGGGGCGACGACGCCCGATCCGCCGTGGTGTAAAGGCAGCACCTCGGATTTTGGTTCCGATGGTCCAGGTTCGAATCCTGGCGGCGGAGCGAGCGGTCCTCCCGGACTCGACGCGGCGCGCGGCGAGGCGCACCAGCCGGGAGGCGAGGTGAACAGGGGGTGTGCGCCGCTGCGCGACGACACGACCACCGTGCCCAAAGACCCGGTGACCACGCTGAGCGAGGTGTCCGACGCGTGGTTGGTGGGACGCGCGCGCGAACTGAACGCCGTCGGCCAGCACAGCGACCCGGCCGGCCAGCGCAGCACGATCCGCGAAGCCGACAACCTGCTCGCCGAGGCGCAGCGCCGCGGTGAGCCCCGGATCGTCGCTCAGCTGCTGAGGCACTGCGCTTCGATGCGGCTGGCCACGCCGGGCCTGGTGGACAGCGCCGACCCGCTGCTCGACGAGCTCCTCCTGCACTCCCGCCGCCACGGCCTGGACGTGCTGCAAGCAGACGCGCGCGCCCTCCGCGGCCGGCGCGCGCTGCTGGGCGGCAGCGAGGACACCGCGCTGACCGAGATCGCCTACGGGCTGGCCATGCTCGACGAGGAGCTGGTGCCCGACCGCACGCTCGGCCGCCGGTCCTGGGAGCGGCTGCTGGCCACCGCGCTGATCGACATCGGCCTGGTGCTCACCCAGCTCGGCGTCTACGAGATGGCCGACGAGGTGATGGCCCGCGCCCACCAGCGGATCCGCGAGAGCGGCGGCCCGCACGAGATCGCGGTGCACATGATCAACCGGTGCCGGATGCTGCTCGGCTGGGGACTGCGGCTGGAGCGCATCGGGCAGGACGAGGAAGCCGCCGCCCGCTTCGCCACCGCATCGGCCATCGCCGTGGCCGTCGAGGGACCGTGGCGCGAGTCGCTGTTCCCCCGCGTCTCCGACCGCCCGGCCGCCGAGCAGATGCCGGTGCTCGGCGCCGCGCACGCGCTCGCCCAACCGCACGCCGAGCACATCGAGCGGCTGGAAATACTGCGCGACCTCGACCGCGCGATCCACCCGCGGGAGAAGATCATCGTGGCTATCGCCCTCTCCCGCTGCCTCACCCGCGCCGACCGCGGCGACCGCGCCGTGCAGGTGCTCTCGGAGACCAGGGCGGATCTGAACGCCGACACCTCCGAACCGACGCTGCGCATCTCGCTGGCCCGCGAGTACGCCCACCTGACGCAGCTGGACAGCGCCGACGTGCACGAGGCGCTGCGCGAGTACGCGCTGGAGCTGGAGACCGAGCTGTGGACCATGCGCCAGGCGCGACTGTCCACTCTGGTCACCAGGCTGGAGCACTCCCGGCTCAGCCACAAGCACGACGCGATCACCCGGCAGGCCCTGCAGGACCCGCTGACCGGCCTGTCCAACCGGCGCGCCCTCGACGACCGGCTGGAGGCGCTGCTCAACGAACCCGACGCCGATCCGCTCACGGTGGCGCTGGTCGACCTCGACGGGTTCAAGGGCGTCAACGACCGCTGCTCGCACGCGGAGGGCGACGACGTGCTGCGCATCGTCGCGCTGACCTTGCGCGACACGCTGCGCACCGACGACTTCGTCGCGCGCTACGGCGGCGACGAGTTCGTCGTGCTCCTGCCGGGCGCGACGCTGGGCGCGGCCGAGGCCGCGTTGCAGCGCGCGGTCGAAGCGGTGGACCGCTTGCCCGCGGAGCACATCCACGGCGTGACGCTGTCGATCGGCGTCGTCGCGATGCGCCCGCAGGAGTCGGCGGCGCAGGTGCTGGCGCGCGCGGACGCCGCGATGTACCAGGCGAAGCGCGGCGGCGGCAACCGCGTGGCGGCGCTCGCGGGCGGGGCGATCCCGCCGCCGAACCAGCCTTCCGAGGATCACTCCGTGTGGATCCCGCCGGACGCGCTCTAACCCGATCGAGTAGGCGACCCCGGGCGTCCCGAACCGGACAGGTCGACCGAAAGTGCTCACCGCCCGTCGCGCGGAGGAGTGGAACCGGTCACTGACGAGCCGTTCCGAAGATCACATTTGCCCAGCTCGGAACGCCTGTCGAAGCTCATCTCCCACCTGTTCAGCGGTACCATCGCACCCGCCGGAAGTCCCGCAGGGGCACTGGACCAGCAGCCGCACCGGTCCGGTTACCCTTCACCCGCTTGGACGCAACAGGCACTGCCGGCCACCTCAAGCCGCACAGAGATCAAGGGAGAGCGCAGATGCTCCAGGGCGACACCGCCCCGCCCTCCTCCCGCCGCGCCGACGCACATCCTGACCCGGTCAGCACGATCGTGCTCGCCGCGGGCGAGGGCACCAGGATGCGATCGGCGACCCCGAAGGTGCTGCACCGGCTCGCGGGCAGACCGCTTGTCGAGCACGCCGTCCGGGCTGCGGCCGGAGTCGAACCCGATTCGCTGGTGGTCGTGCTGGGGCACGGTCGCGATGCGGTCGCCGAGCACCTCGACGGCGTGGCCGCGGCGCTCGACCTCCCGATCAGCACCGCCGTCCAGGAGCAGCAGCTGGGCACCGGGCACGCGGTGTCCTGCGGGCTCAGCGCCCTGCCGTCCGGGCTCACCGGCACGGTCCTGGTCAGCTACGGCGACGTGCCGCTGCTCGACGGCGAAGCGCTGCGCGAGCTGCTCGCCGAGCACACCGGCGCAGGCAACGCGGTCACCGTGCTCACCGCCGTGGTCGACGAGCCCACCGGCTACGGCCGGATCGTGCGCGACGCCGACGGCAACGTCACCGGCATCGTGGAGCAGAAGGACACCACCCCGGAGCAGGCGGCGATCACCGAGATCAACTCCGGTGTCTACGCCTTCGACGCCGAGGTGCTCGCCGACGCGCTCAAGCGGCTGTCCACCGACAACGCCCAGGGCGAGCTCTACCTGACCGACGTGCTGGCCATCGCGCGCGGCGACGGCCGCCCGGTGGGCGCGCTGGTGTGCGCCGACCAGTGGCTGGTGGAGGGCGTCAACGACCGGGTGCAGCTGGCCCGGCTCGGTGCCGAGCTCAACCGCCGCCTGCTGCTGCGCTGGATGCGCGCTGGCGTCACGATCACCGACCCCGGTTCGGTGTGGCTGGACTGCGACGTGGTGCTGGACCGCGACGTGCTGATCGAGCCGGGCGTGCAGCTGCGCGCCGGGACGACCGTCGGCGAGGGCGCCACCATCGGCCCGGACACCACGCTGACCGGCTGCACCGTGCACCCCGGCGCGTCCGTCGTGCGCACCCACGGCGAGGGCGCCGAGGTCGGGCCGGGCGCGAGCGTCGGACCGTTCGCGTTCCTGCGCCCCGGCACCGAGCTCGCCGCGAAGGGCAAGATCGGCACCTTCGTGGAGACCAAGAACGCCCAGATCGGTGAGGGCACCAAGGTGCCGCACCTGACCTACGTCGGCGACGCGACGATCGGTGCGCGCACCAACATCGGCGCGGCCACGATCTTCGTCAACTACGACGGGGTGAACAAGCACCGCACCGTGATCGGGTCGCACGCCCGCACCGGCGCGGACAACACCTTCGTCGCCCCGGTCGAGATCGGCGACGGCGCCTACACCGCCGCCGGCTCGACGATCACCCAGGATGTCCCGCCGGGGGCGATGGCCGTCGCCCGCGGCAGGCAACGCAACGTCGAGGGCTGGGTGGCCAGGCGCCGCTCCGGCACCCCGGCGGACGAGGCCGCACAGCAGGCCTTGGCGAAGGAACCCACCACGAATCCGACGGAAGACGTCCAACGCCGGACGTCGAACGGGGAGGGACGATGACCGTGAGTGCCATGTCTGCGACGCCGAAGAAGAGCCTCAAGCTCTTCTCCGGCAGCAGCCACCCGGAACTTGCCGAGGAGGTGGCCAAGCAGCTCGACGTAACGGTCACGCCCCAGGCTGCCTACAAGTTCGCCAACGGCGAGATCTTCGTGCGCTACGACGAGTCGGTGCGCGGCTGCGACGCCTTCGTCATCCAGTCGCACTGCAGCCCGCTCAACGACGCCATCATGGAACAGCTGATCATGGTGGACGCGCTCAAGCGGGCCAGCGCCAAGCGCATCACCGTGGTCATGCCGTTCTACGGCTACGCCCGGCAGGACAAGAAGCACAAGGGCCGCGAGCCGATCTCGGCCCGGCTGATCGCCGACCTGTTCAAGACCGCGGGCGCCGACCGCATCATGGCGATCGACCTGCACACCGACCAGATCCAGGGCTTCTTCGACGGTCCGGTGGACCACCTGATGGCGCAGAAGCTGCTGGCCAGCTACATCCGGGACACCTACTCGGACGAGCAGATCACGGTGGTCTCCCCCGACTCCGGCCGCGTCCGGGTGGCGGAGAAGTGGGCCGACGACCTGGGTGGCACGCCGCTGGCGTTCATCCACAAGACCCGCGACCCCAGCAAGCCCAACCAGGTGGTCGCCAACCGCGTCGTCGGTGACGTCGAGGGCCGGCTGTGCGTGCTGGTCGACGACATGATCGACACCGGCGGCACGATCACCAAGGCCACCGAGCAGCTGCTGGCCGCCGGCGCCAAGGACGTGATCATCGCGGCGACGCACGCGGTGCTGTCCGGCCCGGCGGTGGAGCGCCTGTCCTCCTGCGGTGCGAAGGAGGTCGTGCTGACCAACACGCTGCCGATCCCGGAGGAGCGCCGCTTCCCGAACCTCACGGTCCTGTCGATCGCCCCGCTCGTCGCGGAAGCGATCCACCAGGTCTTCGAGGACGGCTCGGTCACCAGCCTCTTCGACGGCCGCGCCTGAGTCCCAGCGCAGAACGGCCCCGGCTCCACCTCGGTGGACCGGGGCCGTTCTCGTCGTTCTAGGTGGTTTTCAACGAGCCTTCACCCTGACCGGTAACCGCAGCCGCGACGCGCGACCGGTCGCCAGCTCGGGTGCCGCATGCGCGGCGGGCGCAGAACGCACCCGCACCGCCACGCAAGGACCCAAAAGCGTGGTCGTCAGACGGTGGTGACGACCTCGGAGTAGTCGAGGCGCGGGAGGCGGTCGAACCAGGCTCCCTCGGCGGCCGGCTTGCCGATGTTGACCGCCACCAGGACCTGCTGCTTGCCGCCCGGGAAGAACTCCGCGTTGATGCCCGCCGCGTCGAAGCCGGTCATCGGGCCCGCCGCCAGGCCCGCGGCGCGGACGCCGAGGATGAAGTAGGCGATCTGCAGCGACGCGTTGAGCTTCGCGTTCTTCTCGCGGAAGTCGTCGTCGGCGAAGATGTCCTTCGCGTTCGGGTTCGGCGGGAAGACCCGCGGCAGGTTCTCGTGGAAGTCGGTGTCGGCGGCCAGCAGCGCCACCAGCGGGGCCTTCTCGGACTTGCCCCGGTTGCCCTCCATCAGGTGCGGCAGCAGGCGCCGCTTGCCCTCGTCGGAGCGCACCAGCACGATCCGCAGCGGCTGCTGGTTCATCGACGTCGGAGCCCACTTGACCAGGTCGTAGATGGCCTGGACCTGCTCGTCGGACACCGGCTCGTCGGTGAACGCGTTCGCGGTGCGGGCCTCGCGGAACAGCAGGTCCTGCGCCTCGGCGCCGAGCACGAGCTGCGCCTGGTCGGTTGCGGTCATGGTGCTTCTCCATACGGGTTGGTTCGCGGTGGGCCCGCCTGCGGGCGGACCCACCCCACGACAACCATGTGAAGCTTCAAATATTCCCGCCGAGCCGCTCCCCGGAGAGTGGTCAGCGCGACAGCCGGCTCACTCGGTGAAGATGCCGACCAGTTCGTTGAAGGCCACGCCGACGAACAGGGCCAGGCACAGCACCAGCATCGTGTTCGACAGCCACCGCGACCGGTGCTCGGCGGGCATCATCGTCTTCGAGTTCAGCAGCACCAGCAGGGTTCCCGCCAGGAACGGCATGAACAGCGCGCCCAGCACGCCGTAGACCACGGTCAGCTGGAACGGCTTGCCCAGGAACAGCAGCAGCATCGGCGGGAAGGTCAGCCACAGCAGGTAGACCCGGTACGCCGTGCTGTTCATCCCGGCCTTGTGGTCGTAGTCGGCCGCGGTCTCCGGCGGCGCCTCCTTGGGCAGCCGCCAGGTGCGCCACCAGTCCGCGAACAGCAGGCTGACGCCGTTCCACACGCCGATGACCGAGCTGAACGCGACGGCGAAGAAGCCCACCAGGAACGGGATCCGCGCCCACTGCCCGTAGTCGGCGGCCAGCGTGTCGCTCAGCTGCAGCAGGCCCTTGTCGCCGCTGGTCAGATCGTGCCCGAGCAGGATCTCCGCGCCGACCACCAGCATCGCGACCACGAAGATGCCGGTGGTGATGTAGCCGACCGCGTTGTCCGCGCGCATGAACGGCATCCAGCTCGGGGCCCGCCAGCCCTTGGCGAAGGTCCAGTAGCCGTAGGCGGCCATGGTGATCGTGCCGCCGACGCCGCCCATCAGCCCGAGGACGTAGGCCACCGAGCCGTCCGGCAGCGTCGGCACCAGGCCCGCGCCCAGCTCCAGCAGGTTCGGGCCGACCATGATCGCGGTGCCCACCACGGTCACGAACATGACGCCGACCAGCACCGTCATGATCTTCTCCAGCAGCGCGTAGCGGCCGAACCAGACCAGCGCCAGTCCGAGCAGGCCGCAGATGATGCCCCACGCGCTGACCGGCAGCACCGGGAACATCGCGTTCAGCGGCAGCGCCGAGGCCGACATCGCGGTGGCGCCGTAGACGAAGCCCCAGACCACGGTGTAGATGCCGAAGTAGCCGACCGCCCAGCGGCCCATGGTCCGCCAGCCGGCCAGCATGGTGCGCCCGGAGGCCAGGTGCCAGCGCCCCACGGCCTCGCCGAGCGCCAGCTTGAATAGCGTGCCCAGCACCACCGCCCAGAACAGGGCGTACCCGAAGCGGGAACCCGCGACGAGGGTGGCGACCAGGTCTCCGGCCCCGACACCGGTGGCCGCGGCCATGATGCCGGGACCGACCTGCTTGAACCTGGCCTTCCAGGTCGGTTCGGGCGCGGTGGCGCCCGAGGAGTTCACGTCAGCAGCAGACATGCCGGGGAAGTTAACCCGGAAATCCGGCAATTACCGATCCAGGCGACCGAACCGTGACGTCACCGCGCACCGCCGATACCGCGCGCGGCCGGTCAGTAGCCGACGGTGAAGCGCTGCCGCTGGTGGGCGGGCTTTTCGAGCTCGTCGACGAACGCGATCGCGTAGTCGTCACCGCCGATCGCGGAGTTCCCGTCGGCGTCGGTCACCAGCACCTCCCCGCCGAGCCGGTAGGAACCGGTGCGCTCACCGGGGGCGTAGGCACCGAAGGTCCCCGCGGGGCTGAGGTAGAACCAGTCCACGCCGTCCGGGGCCTCGCGCAGCGCGGCCAGGACTTCGGCGTGCGCCCCGGCCTCCGGCTTGAACTCCGCCGGGAACTCCGGCGTGTCGATCACCCGCGGCCCGCCCTCGGACACCCGCAGGCTGCCCGCACCGCCGACCACACCGATCCGGGCGCCGTGCCGCTCCGCCGCGGCGAACAGGGTGGGCAGCGCGTCGAGCAGCTTCGTGCCGTCGGGCATCGGGCGGCCGGGGATCGCCACGATCACCGCGTCCGCACCCGCCGTCACGTCGAGCACGAACTCCGCGTCGTGCAGCGATCCCGCCGCCTTCGGCCCCGGCAGCGATTCGGCGTTGCGCGCGATGCCGAGCACCTCGTGCCCGCGCCGCCTCGCTTCCGCACCGATCCGACCGCCCGCGTAACCGGTGGCGCCGAACAGAACCAGTCGCATGAAATCCTCCTAAAGTCCTGGTCAGCGACGATAACCAGTGGTTACTGGTGACTTCAAAGTGCACCGCGCACCTGGCGGTAACCATCGAGCTCAGCGAGCCGCCCGCAGCCGGCGGTCGCCGCCGGGTCACCCGTGCGAAAACGACTATGCGAGCACCGTTTAGACTGTTCGGGTTGCCTCGGCGAGGTCGGGACGTTCGCCCGGCGTGATCGGCGCGGTGGCACGGTGGCCGCCGACCAATTCGGTTGGCGCACTGATGTCGCTCATACCCCGGGGTGCCGTGTTTCGGCACCGCGTCGATTCGCTCCAGTAGCGCGCCCCACCGCCGCAGGCCAGCGACCAATTCACGTTCGCCCGACGTCATGAGGAGTGCACCACCGTGTCCGAGGTACGTATCGCCGTCGAACAGCGCACCGAGTTCGGCAAGGGTGCGGCCCGCCGCACCCGTCGCGCCGGCAAGATCCCCGCGGTCCTCTACGGCCACGGCTCCGACCCGAAGCACCTGTCCCTGCCGTCCGTGGAGTTCGCCCGCGCCATCCGCGAGAACGGGCACAACGCGGTCCTCACGCTCGACGTGACCGGCGGTGACAGCGAGCTCGCGCTGACCAAGACCATCACCACCCACCCGATCAAGAACTACATCGAGCACGTCGACCTGCTGCTGGTCAAGCGCGGCGAGAAGGTCACCGTCTCGGTGCCGGTCGTGCTCACCGGCGACGCCGGCCCCGGCAGCCTGGTCAGCCAGGAGACCACCGAGGTCGAGATCGAGGCCGAGGCCCTGAACATCCCGGAGCAGCTGGAGCTGTCCATCGCGGGCGCCGAGGTCGGCACCCAGCTGCACGCCTCCGACATCCAGCTGCCGTCCGGTTCGACCCTGCAGTCGGACCCGGAAACCCTGATCGTCAACGTCACCGAGGCCGCTGCCGCGATGGCCGAGGAGCCCGCCGCGGGCGAGGCCGAGGGCGAGACCGCCGAGGCCTGATAAGCCTTTCGGCGAAACCGTCCGCGCTTGCGGCAGTCGCTTCGAGTGGCGCACGCAGGACGACCGCCCGCGGTTCTGAGTGGTTTTCGGCGAGGACTGCCCCTCCGCCGTGCATTGGTCGTACACCAGGAGGGGCACCCGCAGTCCGGGGAAGCACTCGGATTCCGCCGAGCGACCGCCCGAGCAACGCAACGCTCAGCCCCAGACGTCGGGCGCACTGCGCGCTGTCCCACTTCGTGGGGCAGCGCGCTGCGCGTTCGCCGAGCTCGCCGATCGGTGGGCGACAATGGTCTGCGCACCCAGGTAGAGCAGGAGACTCACGGTGACTTCTCCGGACGCGGTTTCGCTGATCGTCGGGCTCGGCAACCCGGGCCCGCGCTACGCCGGCAACCGGCACAACATCGGCTTCCTGGTCGCCGACGAGCTCGCCGACCGGGTCGGCGGGAGGTTCAAGGCGCACAAGTCCGGCGCCGAGGTCGTCGAGGGGCGGCTCGGCGGGGCGCGCGCCGTGCTGGCGAAGCCGCGTTCGTTCATGAACCTCTCCGGCGGCCCGGTGGCGGGCGCGGTGAAGTTCTACAAGGTGCCGCCGGAATCGCTGATCGTGATCCACGACGAGCTGGACCTGCCGTTCGGCACGATCCGGCTCAAGCGCGGCGGCGGCGAGAACGGCCACAACGGCCTGCGCTCGATCAGCAAATCCCTCGGCACCCGCGACTACGTGCGGGTGCGCTTCGGCATCGACCGCCCGCCAGGCCGGATGGACCCGGCCGACTACGTCCTCAAGGACTTCGGAACCGTCGAGCGCAAGGAACTGGCGTACTTCATCGACGTCTGCGCGGACGCGGTGGAAGCGGTGGCCACCAAAGGCCTCGAAGCAGCCCAGAACCAGTACCACTAACCACCCAGCCACCCAGCCACAAGCCGCCCAACCTCACCCGGCTGCGACCTCACCCAGCCACAAGCCACACCCGGCTGCGCCCCTCACCCAGCCGCAAGCCTCGCCCGAGTGCGACCTCACCCGGCTGCAAGCCTCACCCGGCTGCACGATCCCGTGCAATTTCAATGGAAATCAGAGGTCCAATTTCCATTGAAATCGCACGCAGTGTCGGCGTGTCGGGAGGCGACACGCCGAAGATCCGCAATTTCAATTGAAATCGACTCGTCGATTTCAATTGAAATTGCCGTTGGAACCTGGGGGAAGCGGGGGTCAGTCGGTGGGGATGAGGGTTGCGGTGGCGGCTCGGCGGAGCTTGCCGGACGGGGTCTTCGGCAGCGCGCCGGGCGCGAGCACCACGACCGCCGACGGCCGGACGCCGACCGCGTCGACCACGCGGGCCGCGACCTCCTTGCGCAGCGCCTTCTCCGCCGCTTCGTCGCCCGCCAGGCGGGACTCCAGCACCACCGCGAACCGCTCGCGACGGCTCCCGGCCTCCTGCCGGACGGCGGCCGCGTTGCCCGCGCGCACTCCTTCGACCTCGCAGGCGGCCCGCTCGATGTCGATCGGGTAGATGTTGCGCCCGCCCATGATGATCACGTCCTTGCGCCGACCGCAGATCACCACCTGCCCGTCGACCAGGTAGCCGTCGTCGCCGGTGTCCAGCCAACCAGCGCTGTCCTGAGTGGACAGCGGCCCGCCGACGGTCAGGTACCCCGGCGTCACGGCCGCACCGCGGATGCGCAACCGCCCGACCTGCCGGTCCCCCAGCCGCCGCCCGTCGTCGTCCACCACGTCGACCTCGAGCCCCGGCAACGGCCCGCCGAGCAGCGCGAACTGCCGCGCCCGCGGGGTGTCCGGCGACACCGGCTCCGCCCGCCGGTGCTCCAGCGCATCGCCGTCGACGACGTCGACCTCCAGCCCGCGCCCGAGCGGCGCGAAGGAGACGGCGAGCGTCGCCTCGGCCATCCCGAAGGCGCACACCATGCTGGTCGGGCTCAGCCCGAAGCGGGCGCCCGCCTCGGTGAAGGTCCGCACCGCGGCGGGATCGATCGGCTCCGCGCCGTTGAGCGTGAAGCGCACGCTGGAGAGGTCGAAGTCGCCGTCGTCGGCGCGGGCCATCCGGCGGCCGACGATCGCGTAGGCGAAGTTCGGCGCCGCCGTCACGGTGCCGCGGTACTTGGTGATCAGCTCGGGCCACAGCAGCGGCCGGGCCAGGAAGTCCGCCGGGGTGACCTTGACCGCCGACATGCCGATGGCCATCGGCACCGTCAGGCACCCGACCATGCCCATGTCGTGGAACAGCGGCAGCCAGGACACCGCCACATCGCGCTCGGCGTCCAGCTCGGCGGCCTCGACCATCGCCAGCAGGTTCGCGTGCAGGTTGCCGTGGGTGATCCGCACGGCCTTGGGGTCGGCGGTGGAGCCGCTGGTCAGCTGCAGCAGCGCGGTGGCGTCCTCGCCCACCTCGACGGGCCCGGCCAGCGGAGCGGCGTCGGACTCGGCGAGCGCGGCCAGGTCCCGGTGCGCGATCGAGTTCTCGTCCAGCAGCCCGGAGAGCTGCTCGAACGGCGGCCCCAGCAGCACCAGCCGGGCGCCGATCATCTTCAGCACCCGCAAGGTGTCCTCGGCCCAGTGCGCGAGATCCGTCCGCGGCGTCGGCTGGTGCAGCATCGTCACGCTGCCACCGCCGAGCCACACGGCCTGCACGGCGGGTGCGATCAGCGCCGGATCAGCGGCCAGGACCGCGACGGCGGCACCGGGCTCAAGTTCCGCGCCGAGCGCCCCGGCGATCCGAAGCGCATCGGCGTGCACCCGGCCCCACGTGCGGAACCGCGGCTGCTCGGGCTCCCCCGTGGTGAGCCCTCGCCCGTTCTCACCGGAGTTGCGCTGCGCCGACGCCACGAGCGTCTCCACGAACCGACTCATGTGACGCAGCTTACGATCTGCGCGATCACCTGCAAAAGCGTGCGCAAGGCCCAGGACTCCGACGTCGCCGGTGTCGCGCGAAACCGCCACACCCGACGGGAGCGTCAGGGCCCGGAGTGCTGCTCAGCCCAGCTGGTCGGCGAGTTCCATCCAGCGGGCTTCGACGTCGTCCTTCTCCTGGTGCAGGGCGAGCAGCTCGGCGTTCAGCTTCGCCAACCGCTCCGGCTCCGTCGCAGCTTCCGCGAGCTTCTCGTGCAGCGCCTGCTCGCGCTGCGCGAGCTTGTCGAGCTGCCGCTCGCAGCGCGCGAGCTCCTTGCGCGCCGCGTGCTCCTCGGCGCCCGAGAGCCCGCGCGGCTCCGCCGCATCGGTGGCCTGCTTGCCGACGACGCTGTCCTCCGCCGCCAGCAGCGATTCCCGGCGAGCCAGGTACTCGTCGATGCCGCCCGGCAAGTGCGTCAGGCGGCCGTCGCCGAACAGCGCGTACACGCTGTCGCACACCCGCTCCACCAGGTACCGGTCGTGCGAGACGACCACCAGCGTGCCCGGCCAGCCGTCGAGCAGGTCTTCCAGCTGCTGCAGGGTGTCGATGTCCAGGTCGTTGGTGGGCTCGTCCAGGACCAGCACGTTCGGCTCGGCCATCAGCAGCCGCGCCAGCTGCAGCCGGCGGCGCTCACCACCGGAGAGGTCCTCGACCGGCGTCCACTGCCTGCCCTTGCCGAACCCGAACTTCTCGCCCAGCTGCGAGGCGGACAGCTCGTACTTGCCGAGGGTGACCCGCTCGGCGACGTCCTCGATCGCCTCCCGCACCCGCCACTCGCCCGGCAGGTCGTGCAGCTCCTGGGTCAGGTGCGCCAGCCGCACCGTCTTGCCCTCGATGCGCTTGCCCGCATCCGGTTCGCGCTCACCGGCGAGCAGCTTCAGCAGCGTGGTCTTCCCGGAACCGTTGACGCCTACCAGGCCCAGCCGGTCGCCGGGCCCGATCCGCCAGGTCACGCCGTCGAGCAGCGTGCGGCCTGCGACGCGCAGGTCGACGTCCTCCAGCTCCAGCACGGTCTTGCCCAGCCGCCGCTTGGCGAAGGCGACCAGCTCCGCGGAGTCGCGCGGTTCCGGCACGTCGGAGATCAGCGCCTCGGCCGCCTCCACCCGGTAGCGCGGCTTGGAGGTGCGGGCCTTGGCACCGCGCTGCAGCCAGGCGAGCTCCTTGCGGGCGAGGTTCTGCCGCTTCTCCTCAGCGGCCTGCGCGATGCGGGCCCGCTCGGCGCGGGCGAAGATCCAGTCCGCGTAGCCGCCTTCGTACTGCTCGACCCGGCCGTCGACGACCTCCCACGTGCGGTTGCAGACGGTGTCGAGGAACCAGCGGTCGTGGGTGACGACCACCAGCGCGCACCTGCGCTCCAGCAGGTGATCGGCCAGCCAGCGCACGCCTTCGACGTCGAGGTGGTTCGTCGGCTCGTCCAGCACCAGCAGGTCGATGTCGCGGACCAGCGCGGCGGCCAGCGCGACCCGGCGGCGCTCGCCACCGGAGAAGTCCTTGACCGGGGTGTCCAGCCCGAGCCTGGTCATGCCGAGCCCGCCGAGCACCGACCGCACCTTCGCGTCGGCGGCCCACTCGTGCTCGGCGGTGAAGCCGTGCGGGTCGAGGACCGCGTTGCGCACGGTGGCGTCCTCGGGGAGCTCGGTGCGCTGCGTGACCACGGCCATCCGCAGATCGCGCGACTGGCTCACCCGGCCCTCGTCCGGTTCGGCGATGCCGGCGAGCACCTCCAGCAGCGTCGTCTTGCCGCCGCCGTTGAGCCCGACGACCCCGATCCGCTCGCCTGCGGACACGCCGAGGGACACACCGTCCAGCAGCGGGCGCACGCCGTAGCTCTTGTGGACCGATTCGAGATTGACCAGGTTCACCATCGAGTGCTCGTCTACTCCATCAACTGCGTTGCGTCGTCAAGGCCCGGGCGGGTCGTCGATCTCGCGAGAAATCGACCATCACCCGGTGAACGTCGATTTCGCGCGAAATCGACGCGACCGCTCAGGCGTGGACCTGGGGCGGGGTGGGGCGGTGGGCCGGTTCTTCGGACACCAGCTTGGCGCCCGGCACCGGGCCGTGGGCCACGCGGACCGTGCGGCAGACACCCGCGCCGGACAGCTCCGCGGCCACGCGCACCGCCGCGTCCGCGTCCGTGCACAGGAAGGCGCAGGTCGGGCCGGAGCCCGAGACGATGCCGGCGAGCGCACCCGCCTGCACGCCCGCGCGCAGCGTGCGGCGCAGGCCCGGGCGCAGCGACACCGCGGCGGCCTGCAGGTCGTTGCCCAGCAGCAGCGCGAGCTGGCGGGGATCTCCGGAGGCCAGCGCCTCCAGCAGCGGTTCGACCTCACCCACCCGGTTCGGCCGGGATTCCTCCCGCAACCGGTCCAGCTCGGTGTAGACGGCGGGCGTGCTCAACCCGCGCCGGTCGAGCGCGATCACCCAGTGGAACGTGTGCCGGGCCAGCACCGGGACCAGCCGCTCACCGCGGCCCGTGCCCAGCGCGGTGCCGCCCTGCAAGGAGAACGGGACGTCGCTGCCCAGCTTCGCGCCGAACTCGCTGAGCTCGTCGCGCCCCAGCTCCAGCCGCCAGAGCTGGTTGAGCGCCAGCAGCGTCGCAGCCGCGTCCGCACTGCCCCCGGCCATGCCCCCGGCGACCGGGATGCCCTTGTTGATCGACAGCCGCACGCCGGGTTCCTCCGGGTCGCGACCGCTGTGCTCGGCGAGCAGCTGCACCGCCTTCCACGCCAGGTTGCTGGCGCCGGTCGGCACCGAGTCCGCGCCCTCGCCGTGCACGTCGATCCCGGGTTCCTCGGCGACCAGCACGGTCACCTCGTCGGTCATCGACAGCGCCTGGAAGACGGTGACGAGTTCGTGGTAGCCGTCCGGTCTGGCGTCGCCGACCGAGAGGTGCAGGTTCACCTTGGCCGGGACGCGAACGGTGATGGGGGTAGGAACCACGGAGAGCACACTTAGAGCGTACGTGCCCAAGCCACTCCACCGCCGACTTCCCTGCGCAAGATGCTGTTCCAGGCTCGATCTGCGTAGCGGTGCGGGTGGCGGAACCTCAGACACCGCCTGGACCGCGGGAGCCCGTTCTGATGTATGTCCGATACACGGCGAACGGGCTGTCCTCGCCAGGCGACCTCTGAGAACCCGCGGCGGTGCCGGTTCCGGGCGTGGGCCAAGCGGCTGCGCCGCTTCGAGATAAAGACAAAGACCGAGGTCCGGGGCTGGAACGGCGGGAGGGCACCTTCCGGGCTGTGGCCCGGAAGGTGCCCTCCGCTGGTGCTTCGGGTCAGGAAGCCGGGATCACGGCCACGCCGCCCCACTTCTGGTTGATGAAGTCCTTCACCTGCTGGGAGCGCAGCAGCTCGGCCAGCTTGGTGATCCGCGGGTCCTTGGCCAGCGCCGGCGAGGTCACCAGGCCGTTGGCGTACGGGTTGTTCTCCGCGCTCTCCACCGCGATCGGGTTCTGCAGGTTGGCCTTGATCGCGTAGTTGCCGTTGACCACCGCGACGGCGGCGTCGTCCACCGAGCGCGGCAGCTGGTCCGGCGAGAGGTCCTTGAAGTCGATGTTCTTCGGGTTCTCCGCGATCGCCGACGCCAGCCGGGTGCCGACCGCCGCCTCCGGCTTGAGCTTGATCAGCCCGCCCTGCTCCAGCAGCTTCAGGCCGCGGAACTGGTTCGCCGGGTCGTTGGACAGCGTCACGGTGGCGCCGTTGGGCACCTCCTGCAGCGTCTTGAACTGCTTCGAGTACGCCGCCAGCGGCTCCAGGTGCACCGGCGCGATCCACTCGAAGTCACCGCCGCGCTGCTTGCGGTACTCCTCCAGGTACGGGACGTGCTGGAAGAAGTTCGCCTCCAGCTCTCCGTGCGCCACCGCCTCGTTGGGCCGGTTGTAGTCGTCGAACTTGACGATCTCGATGCCGATCCCGGCCTGCTCGGCCAGGTTGTCCTTGACGTACTCCAGGATCTCGCCGTGCGGGGTCGGGCTGACGCCGACGCGGATCGGGGCGTTGGGGTCGTCGGCGGCGGACGAGCCGCCACCGCACGCGGTCAGCGCCAGACCGGCGGCGGCTACCAGGGCAGCGAAGCGCAAACGCATCAGGAAATGTCCTTTCTGGACGCCAGAACGGGAACGAGGTCCCGGACGAAGGAGGATCGGGTCTCGGCCCGAAGATCGTTCGAACTCGGTCTTGTCTTCGAAGCGGCGCAGCCGCTCAGCCACGGGCTCACGCGGTCCAGGCGGCCTCTGAGGTTCCGCCACCCGCACCGCCACGCAGAACGACCAGGAACCGGCCTTCAGCCCGCCGCGGTGCGGCGGCGGTCGACCAGCTTGGCCGTGAGATCGGTGATCAGCTGCATCCCGAAGGCGAGCACCGCGAGGACCACGACCGAGCCGTAGAGCAGCCGGTCGTCGTAGCCCTGGTAGCCGTCCTGGATCGCGGTCGTGCCCAGGCCACCGCCGCCGATCGCGCCCGCCATCGCGGCGTAGCCGATCAGCGCCACCGCGGTCACGCCGACCGCGCCGACCAGCGCGGCCCGCGCCTCGCCGAGCAACACCGTCCACACGATCCGCAACCTGCTGGATCCCGTGGTGATCGCCGCCTCCACGACGGTGAAGCTGACCTCGCGCAGCGCGTTCTGCGTCAACCGCGCGAAGAACGGGATCGCGCCGATGGTCAGCGGCACGATCACCGCGGTGCTGCCGATCGACGTGCCGATCAGCAGCCGGGTGAACGAGGCCAGGACCACCAGCAGCACCACGAACGGCACCGAGCGCACGACGTCGACCACGACGCCGAGCACCCGGTACAGCACGGGTTTCGGGTTCAGCCCGACCGGCGAGCTCAAGTGCAGCAGGACACCGAGCGGCAGGCCTCCGAGCACTGCCAGCAGGGTGGACACCAACACCATGTAGAGCGTGCCGAGCGTTGCTTCACCGAGGGTTGCGAAGACCTCCGACCAGGGGGTCACATCACTCACGCAGCAACTCCGTCAACGCACACCGGGGCGCGTCGCACGTGCGCGTCCCGTTCGACCATCCACTTCAGCGCGGCCTCGGCGCGTTCGCCGCTCAGGCCGACCTTGAACTTCGCGACCGGCGTGTCACCGAGGCGGGTCAGGCCGCCGCCGAGGATCGCCAGGTCGATGCCGAACCGGCTGGCCGCCTCCGGCAGCAGCGCGCCGACCGCGGCGAAGCCGACCAGCACGACCTCGGCGACCACGTCGTGGCGGCCGTCGGTCGGGCGCAGCGGCTCGGCCTGGTCGGTGGCGGGCAGCAGCGTCGAGCTGACCCGGCTGCCGGGCTCGGCGACCAGGTCGAGCACCTTGCCGTGCTCCACCACGCGCCCGCCGTCCAGCACCGCGACGTCGTCGGCGATCTTGCGCACCACGGCCATGTCGTGGGTGACCACCAGCACGGTGACGCCCAGTTCGGCGCGGGCGCGGTCCAGCACGGTCAGCACCGAGTCGGTGGTGCTGGGGTCCAGCGCGGAAGTCGGTTCGTCGGCCAGCAGCACCGAGGGCTTGGCGGCCAGCGCTCGCGCGACCGCGATCCGCTGCCGCTGCCCGCCGGAGAGCTGGTCGGGGTAGACCGAGGCCTTGTCGGTCAGGCCGACGAGGTCCAGCAGCTCGCCGACGCGGCTGCGCCGCTGCGGGCCGGACATCCCGGCCGCCTCCAGCGGCAGCGCGACGTTGCCCGCGGCGGTGCGCTGCCGCAGCAGCGAATCCCCTTGCGGCACAACGCCGATCTGCCGGCGCGCGGCGCGCAGCGCCTTGCCGTCGAGGGAGACCAGGTCGGTGCCGTCGACCCGGATGGCGCCCGCGTCCGGCTTCTCCAGCAGGGCGATGCAGCGCGCCAGCGTGGACTTGCCCGCGCCGCTGGGACCCACCACGCCGCACACCGCGCCGGCCGGGACCTCCATGGTCACGCCGTCGAGGGCGCGCACGGTGCCGTTGTTGTGCTGGAAGGACTTGGTCAGGTTCTCGACTGTGATCACGATCGGCTCCACATCAGCTCGCGACGGCCGCGCTCCGCGCAGGAGCAGCAGGCCAGGGAACTTCGGAAAGGGAGGAAGGGCTGGGTCACATCTCGCGACGACAGGCGGTGGTGGTCCGCCGCCCGTGGTCGATGACGCGACGCTGCGTCAGCAGCCTCCGGATGTGGCTTTGCGATGACCGTGCCGAAAAGGTCCGGGTCTGCCCCGCGGTCGAGTCGGCTAACAGCGCGTTGGAATCCACAGCTACTCCATCGGTCCTGGCGTTAGCACCTGCCCGTCGGGTGGTTGCTGCGGCGTCTGGGAGCCAGGTCTCTCGGCCGCTCGGGATGGATTTCCCGAATAGTAGAACCCACTGGCGGATTCCAGCGCAAGTTGATAGCCGTCACTTTCCGAAATCGTTCGCCAAATCACACACCCGGACGAGCGGGAATTTTCCCGCCGCACCGGGTGTTAGCGGTGACTCCGGGTAGTGCATTCGCTCCGGTTGGCAAGCGCCCGGACGGGTGGTTCAGCGGTCCGCGGCAGCGAGTTCCGCGATGCGCGCGAAGTCGGCGACCCGCAGCTGCTCCCCGCGGGTCATCGGGTCCACGCCCGCCGCCCGCAGCAGCTCCTCGGCTCGCGCGGCAGAACCCGCCCAGCCGGACAGCGCACCGCGCAACGCCTTGCGCCGCTGGGCGAAAGCCGCGTCCACGACGCGGAAGACGTCCTCGCGCGGCGCGCTCGACGGCGGCTCGACGCGCCGGAACGACACCAGACCGGAGTCCACATTGGGCACCGGCCAGAACACCTTGCGCGGCACCGGACCCGCGCGCCGCACGTCGGCGTACCACGCGGCCTTGACGCTCGGCACGCCGTAGACCCGGCTGCCGGGCTGCGCGGACATCCGGTCGGCGACCTCCGCCTGCACCATGACCAGCCCGTGCTCCAGGCTCGGCAGCTCGGCGAGCAGGTGCAGCACGACCGGCACGGCCACGTTGTAGGGCAGGTTGGCGACCAGCGCGGTCGGCGCAGCCGGGAAGTCCTCGGCGCGGACCCGCAGCGCATCGGCCTCGATCACGGTGAGCCGATCGGCCAGACCGGGAGCGAACTCCGCGGCGGTGCGCGGCAGCCGGGCGGCCAGCACCGGATCGATCTCGACGGCGGTCACCGCACCGGCGGCGGGCAGCAGGGCCAGCGTCAGCGAGCCCAGGCCGGGCCCGACCTCCAGGACGACGTCGTCCGCGGTGACCGACGCCGAGGACACGATGCGCCGCACCGTGTTCGGGTCGTGCACGAAGTTCTGCCCGAGCTTCTTCGTCGGCCGGATGTCGAGTTCCTCGGCCAGCCGGCGCACGTCGGCCGGGCCGAGCAGCGCAGCCTGCTGGTCGTCCACGGGAAAAACGTACCCGCAACGCCTCCCGAGGCCCCGACCAGGTGCGCCACGGCAAAAGCCCGTGAGCGCTTCGGGGCGCTGCAACACCCAGAAGCCCTCACGGGCCCAAAACGATCGCCACCACCGAAGCATCAGCAGCGAGGCGGGGCCGAGAGCCGACCTGCGTCAGGCAAGCAGCGAAGCTGCTCTCGGCGGTAAAACGACCACCGCGAAGCTACAGAGATCAGCTCAGGCCGAGCTTGGCGGAGCAGCCCGGCCAAGCGCCGTAGCCGCCGCCACGGGCCGCGCGGACCTTCTCCGCCACCGCGATCTGCTGCTCACGGCTGGCCTGGTGGGGGTACGGGGCGTACTGGTCGCCGCCGTAGGCGTCCCACGTCGACTTGTTGAACTGCAGGCCGCCGTAGTAGCCGTTGCCGGTGTTGATCGACCAGTTGCCGCCGGCCTCGCACTGCGCCAGCTTGTCCCAGACACCGCTGGTCGGCGGCTGCTTGCCACCGACGCGCACGACCTTCTCCTGGGCTTCCTTGGTGATCTTCTCGCCGACCGTCTCGCGGTTGACCTCTTCGCCGTTGCGGGTGGTCACGCGGGTGGTCACGATCTTCTCGCCGGGGACGCCCGGGAACTCGACCCGCTCCTCGCCCTTGAACATCGTGTTGTCGACGATCTCGCGCACCGGCGGCTCGACCGGCATCGTCACGTTGATCACCGTGCTGCTGTTGCGGACGATGCGGATCTCCGCACCGCTGACCAGTCGCTGGTCGCCGCCCGGCGTGATGGTGTCCTCGGCGCCGAGCTGGAGGTTCTGCTCCTTGACCAGCTCGTCGATGTTGGCGGCGGTGGTGGTCAGCTGCCGCGGCTCACCGGCGCCGTCGATGATGGTGATGTCCTTGCTGGTCTTGATGACCAGCTCCATGCCGTCGGCGGGCACCGCCATGCCGCGGTCGGCGGAGAGCCACGCGCCGTCGGTGGGCACGCCGAGCTGCTGCAGCGCCTGCCCGACGGTGACCGAGCGGACCCACTCCTCGCGGATCTCGCCGTCGACGTTGAGCTTGAGCAGGCGGCCGCGGTCCAGCGTGATGGTGTCGCCGTGGCCGACCTTGGCCTGCGGCGACGGGCTGAGCGCGTCGTGCTGGCCGATGGCGATGCCCTCGTCGGCCAGGACCTCGCCGACGGTGCTCTCGTAGGTGTTGATGGTGCGCTCTTGGCCGTCGATCTCGACGGTCACCGACTTGTCCATCGCGGCGGCCGCGCCGCCGGTGCCGGTGAGGGTGAGCAGCACGCCGGCCACCGCGCCCTTGAGGAAGCGCCGCTTCCAGACGGTGATCGCCTCGACGACCTCCTGCGGCGGAGCGCCGCTCGCCTCGGCCTCCGGCAGTGCGTCCGGGATGACCAGCGGGGGGAGGACGGTGGTCTCGGCGTTGATCAGCCGGATGACCTCGTCGACGTCGATCTCGGCGGTGTTGAGCATGTCCTCGGCGTCCGGGCCGAGCGCCTCGTAGATGTCCGCCGGGGTGATGTCCAGGGCACCCGGCGGGAAGCTCGGGTGGTCCTCGGCCGGGTAGCGCTCCGGCTCGGGCCGGTCGAGCAGACCGACAGCCGTGTGCTGCTCGGGCGCCGAGACCGGGGTGAACCAGTCCGTCGCAGAGTCGAAGGAGTCGGCCCAGTAGTTCTCGGTTCGATGACCGGGATAGCTGGGCTCGCCGCGTCCGTTCACAGGGTCGTTACCTCCCGAAGGCGGAAGTCGCGCTGGTGCGGGACGGGGAATGCGTCGGGCGAGACCACGTCATCGCTCAACTCCCTCGTTCCCTGCAGGCGCACAACCTTCGTGCTTCGTGTCTGTATCCGACTCCCGCAAGCCAACTGCCGTCCTAGCCGACCGGGGCGTCGTTGCCCGCGGCCCGCTTCCCCGACGTACACCGGCGAGACTAACGGGCGTTCCCCATGACTGGTTGTCATCGGTTACGAGGCCGAGACTCTAGCGTGATCAAGCGGAGCAGCCAAGCACCCGGGTCGCGCCTGTGATCTGCGTTACGCCGGTTTGCCGGGCAACCAACCACGATCAGTAAGCGAGATCGCTCGAATTTGCCCCGTTCGGAGGTACCGAAGCGGGTCGTGAACAGATTTCCCGCTGGTCGAGGTGATGTAACACACGGCCCCGACATCCGGTGTCAACGCAGCGGAATCAGCCGTCCGGCGGGCCGCGGACACGAGCCCGGCCCGAGCGCGCTGCGTGCTCGGGCCGGGCTTCCCTCCCCTCACCGTGGGAACTGCACCCTCCGGCGAGTCGTTCAGCTTGCTATCTCGGCAGACCCAGCTTCCTGGCGCAGGCCGGCCAGGCGCTGAAGCCGCCGTTGGCCGCGCGCAGCACCTCGGCGATGGCGATCTGCTGCTCGCGCGTCGCCCGGTGCGGATACCGGTGGAACCGCTCACCGCCGTAGGCGGCCCACGTCGCGCGGCTGAACTGAAGCCCGCCGTAGTAGCCGTTGCCGGTGTTGATCGACCAGTTCCCGCCCGACTCGCACTTCGCCAGCCGGTCCCAGACACCGGCGGCTTGCGCCGTACCCGGCGACACCGCCGTCGCCGACACCGCTCCGGAGAGCACGATGGCCGCCGCGGCGGTCGTCTTCGCGAAATTGCCGAACCTCATCGCCATCCTGACTGCCGTAACTCCGGTCGGGAGGGCCTCCGCCTGGCAGCGGCGGAGTTTCGGGGGATGCCCTCCACCCGGCTTCCGAAGTGGACGGTAGGTACGGCTCGGCGGACTGCAAGCGGGCGCGGTCGAACGCCCCAATAACAAAGGACAGCGGGTGAAGGAAGGCGGCCCCGGGTTACACCTGATCGAGCGCGAAGAGCCGCTCAGCAGTGGCCGTTGTCGCTACCACGAGTTCTTCCAGCGTCATGCCACGGAGTTCCGCAAGATCCCGCAGGGTGTAATTGACGCAGTAGGGCTCGTTCGGCTGGCCCCGGAACGGGTGCGGGGTGAGGAACGGCGCGTCGGTCTCCACCACCATCTGCTCCAGCGGCACCAGCCGCGCCGCCTCCCGCAGCCCCTTGGCGTTGCGGAAGGTCGCGGTCCCGGCGAACGAGAGCACGTACCCGGCGGCCACGCAGGCGCGCGCGAACTCGGCGTCACCGGAGAAGCAGTGGAACACCACCTTCTCCGGAGCGCCCTCCTCGGCGAGGATCCGCAGGATGTCCTGGTGCGCCTCGCGGTCGTGGATCATCAGCGGCTTGCCGCTGCGCTTGGCCAGGTCGATGTGCCAGCGGAACGCCTCCTGCTGCGGCTCCGGCGGCGAGTAGTCCCAGTAGTAGTCGAGCCCGGTCTCCCCGACCGCGACCACCCGCGGGTGCGCGACCAGCTCCTCCAGCACGGCGCGGTCGGCGTCGGCGAAGTCCTTGGTGCGGGTGGGGTGCAGCGCGACCGCGGCGAACACCCGGTCGTCCCACGTGGACGCCTCGACCGCCCACTGCGCCGAGGCGATGTCGTCGGCGACGGTCACCACCCGGCCGATCCCGGCGGCCTCCGCGCGGTCCACGACGGCGCGCACCTCGTCGGGCGTCTTCGCCCCGCAGGCGTCCAGGTGGGTGTGCGCGTCGACGGCGAGCGCGGGCAGCGCCTCCGGCACCGGCGGCAGCTCCCGCTTCCGGTCCCGCTTGCTCATCGCAGCCTCCAGGTTCGACGCGGGGAGGGGCACCCGCGATCGCAGGTGCCCCTCATCCCGTCGTTGGTGTCAGCTCTCGATCGGGGCCCACTCGGGCCCGGTCTCGCCCAGCTTCGGGTCCAGCTTGGCGAACAGCGGGCTCGGCTTGTTCAGCGGCCGGCCCACCTCGATGTCGGTGGAGCGCCACGCCGCCTGCTCGGCCGCGTACTCGCCCATCAGCACCGGGTACTCGATGCTCTCGTCGTCCAGGTCCGCGACCTCGCGGATCTCCGGCTGCGCCGACCAGACCCCGGTGCCGCCCAGCAGCTCGTGCACCTTCTGCGCCGAGTGCGGCAGGAACGGGGTGAGCAGCGTGTTGGCGTCCGAGACCACCTGCAGCGCGGTGTGCAGGACGGCGTCGCGCCGGTCCGGGTCGTCCTTGAGCTTCCACGGCTCCTGGTCGGACAGGTACTTGTTCGCCGCCGACACCACGCGCATCGCCTCCTGCGCGGCGGCCTTGAACCGGGACCGCTCCAGGTGTCCGCCGACGGTCCCGAAAGCGTTGCGGGACAACGCCTTCAGCTCCTCGTCCGCGGCCTTGGGCGCGGTCGGGGCGGGCACCGCGCCGTTGTTCTTCGCGGCCATCGAGATGGAGCGGTTGACCAGGTTGCCCCACTCGTTGGCCAGCTCGAAGTTGGTGCGGCGGACGAACTCGTCCCAGGTGAAGTCGGTGTCCTGGTTCTCCGGGCCGGCCACCGAGATGAAGTAGCGCAGGGTGTCCGGGCCGAACTCGCGCAGGAAGTCCCGCACGTAGATCACCGTGCCGCGGGAGGTGGAGAACTTCGACCCGCTCATGGTGAGGAACTCGCTGGAGACGATCTCGTCCGGCAGGTTCAGGGTGCCGAAGGGGCCGGGCTCGCCGCCCTTGTCGCCCTGGCCGTTGTGGCCCATCAGCAGCGTCGGCCAGATCTGGGCGTGGAAGGTGATGTTGTCCTTGCCCATGAAGTAGTAGCCCTTGGCCGACGGGTCGGTCCAGTACTGCTTCCAGGCGTCCGCGTCACCGGTCCGGCGGGCCCACTCGACGCTGGCCGACAGGTAGCCGATCACCGCGTCGAACCACACGTAGAACCGCTTCATCGGCTGGTCGCGCCAGCCGTCCAGCGGGATCGGCACGCCCCAGTCCAGGTCGCGGCTGATCGCCCGCGGCCGCATGTCCTCGACCAGGTTCTGCGCGAACTTGAGCACGTTCGGCCGCCAGTCGGTGCGGGTGGACAGCCACTCGCCCAGCGACTCGGTGAACGCGGGCAGGTCCAGGAACAGGTGCTCGGTCTCCACGAACTGCGGCTTCTCGCCGTTGATCCGGGACACCGGGTTGATCAGGTCGGCCGGGTCGAGCTGGTTGCCGCAGTTGTCGCACTGGTCGCCGCGCGCACCGTCGTAGCCGCAGATCGGGCAGGTGCCCTCGATGTAGCGGTCGGGCAGCGTGCGGCCGGTGGACGGGCTGATCGCACCGGTAGTGGTCTTGGGCAGCACGTAGCCGTTGCGGTGCAGCGCGAGGAACAGCTGCTGGACGACCGCGTAGTGGTTGCCGGTGGTGGTGCGGGTGAACAGGTCGTAGGACAGCCCGAGGCCCTGCAGGTCCTCGGCGATGACCCGGTTGTACTTGTCGGCGAGCTGCCGGGTGGTCATGCCCTCCTTCTCGGCCTGCACCGAGATGGGGGTGCCGTGCTCGTCGGTGCCGGACACCATGAGCACCTGGTTGCCCGCCATTCGCTGGTAGCGCGAGAAGACGTCCGAGGGCACACCGAAGCCGGAGACGTGGCCGATGTGCCGCGGACCGTTGGCGTAGGGCCAAGCCACAGCGGTCAACACAGAGGCACTCATGCCGACCAGACTACGGTTCGGAGCCGTGTGACCTCGAACGGGTTCCGGGTTCGCCGAGCGCGAGGCCGCGCGGCACGCCCCCGGGTTCGGAGGGATGCGATTTCAATTGAAATCAGACGTCCGATTTCAATTGAAATCGCGTGACCACCGTCACCGGGGCGGCGGTTCAGCAGCGGACCGGTCGGGCGTTGGCCGGGTCCAGGGCGTTGCGGACCAGGCGGCCGACGTTGGGGTTGAAGGCCACCGCGACGTGCTCGGAGAAGTCGGCCGGGCAGACATCCTGCAGGACGATGTTGGTGGCGCCGTCGAGGTGGCCGCTGGTGTACGGGGTGACCAGCTGGTCGTACTTCGTCATGATCGTCGTGTACTCGATGCCGGGCACCGCCGGGCCGTCGGCGTTGAGCTTCGTCATGAACTCCGAGTCCTTGAACAGCTGCCGGCACGAGCCGCACAGGTCGTCCGGGACCTCGCCGACGACCGGGATCTCCTCGGCCAGCCGGTCGAGCAGCTCGGAGGTGCTCTGCAGCGTGGTGCCGTCGTAGAGCGGGGTGATCGCGACGTAGCGCTGCACCTTGTCCGCGCCGCCGAGGAACTTCAGGTAGTACTGCGGCATCACGGTGCCCTCGGAGTGACCGACCAGGTCGACCTTCGCCGCGCCGGTGGCGGCCAGCACGTCGTCGACGAACGCGGCCAGCTCGGGCGCGCTCTCCTCCATCGGCGCGAAACCGCCGGTGATCGGCGGGACCAGCGGCGGGCGGCCGTAGGTCAGGGCGTACACGCAGTAGCCCTCGCCGACCAGCTCCGGGCCCATGTACGCCCAGTTCGTCGACGCCGAGCCGCCGAGCCCGTGCACCAGCACGACGGGCGTCGGGTGCTCCTCGCTGGGCCGGCAGCTCCAGTCGTTGACACCGGGCGGCGCCGGTTCGGCGGTCGCGGGTTCGGCGGTCGCTGGGGTTGCCGCCGCGGTGACCGCGAGCAGCGCCGCCAATCCGGCCAGGGCACCTCTGATCCGCATGTTCGGCCTCACCTCGTCGTGGGGATCTTGCGAACCACAACGGCCGCAGATCACAAAGGTGACGCGCCGAAGCCGATCAGAATCAACACGACCGATCCCCCCGGTCACGAACCCGCAGGTCGCGATGGGCACCCGGTCGATTTCGCGAGAAATCGGCGTTCACCCGGGTGATGGTCGGTTCGTACGAGATCGCCCGCTGGCGGTGGTGGTCAGGCGAGGTCGGCTCGGAACAGGTCGACGTTGTACGGGACCCACTGGGTGAGGGTGAAGTGGATCGCCGGGCCGTCCACCGACCACGGGTGCTGGAAGCCTCCGTAGAGCCCCGGGTACTGGGCGCCCGCCACCAGGACCTCGCCGTCGGTCCACGGTCCGGTCAGCTCCGGGGCCGTGCGCAGGACGATCGCCGCGCGGTGCTCGTCGAGGTGCACCGCGAACCACTGGCCGAAGTGGCGGTTGAACTGCACCGACAGCTCCGCGACCGGAGCGCTGAGCACCGGCTCCGCGTCGAGCACGTCGCCGCTCCAGGCCGAGCCGGTCCAGTACTCGTAGGCGGCCGGTTCGAGCAGGTCTTCGGCGCGCACGCGGGCCAGGTACCCGGACCCGAACCGGCCGCTCGGGGTGCCGAGCAGGTGCACGCGGCCGTCGATCACACCGGCGAAGCCGATCATCTGGAACGGGTGCCCGCCCGGGTGGCGGCGGCGGAACCGGCTCCACCAGTGCTGCCCGCTGTTCGGCCACACCGCGGTCGGGGACTTGGTCCAGGTGTGGCCGCCGTCGTCGGAGTAGGCCAGCGCTCCGTAGTTCGTGTGCCACACGCCGGGCATCCCCCAGCGTCGGACGGACATGTAGTGCAGGTAGTTGCGGCCACCGATGGCGATGCCGGAGGTCGGGATGACGGTGTGCTCGCGCGCGGAGCGGTCGGCGGGCAGGAACTGGCCGGCCGCGCCGTCCTCGCGCGGGAGCACCCAGTCGAAGTCCAGCCCGGCGTCGAGATCGGTGCTGGTGGAGCGGGCTATGACGTTGAACCGCCAGTCGGCGTGCTTGGGCCCGGCGCCGCGGCCACCCCAGCCCTCGCCGTAGGTGTCGCCGAAGGCCACCAGCACGCCTCCGCGCCCGTCGTCCCACAGGATCCCCAGATCGGTGGCGGTGATCCCGAACCGGCTGGCCGTGCGGTTGCGGGAATCCTCACCGGTGATCCGGGTGAGCCTCGTCGCACCCACCACGCGCACCATGCCGCCACCGTACGCGGGGATCACGTTTCCGCAGGCCAACGATGCTGTCAGCGGTGGCCGGACGGCGTGCCGCGCAGGCCATACTGGCGCCGTGCCGGTTTTCACCCAGCCGATGGACGGGACGGCGAGCGCCGAGCAGGTGCTGCGCCGCTTGGCGGTGCGCGCGCGCCAGCGCGGACTGCCGCCGCCCGCTGCGCTGACCGGCGACTGGTTCGGCGGCTCCGCCGTGCTCGCGCCGTCGGTGCGGATCGACGCCACGCCGTCCGAGCGCGCCTTCACGACGGTCGACACCGCGCCGGTGCCCGCCGAGCCGGGCGGGCCGGTCGGCGGTGGCTGGATCGGCTATCTCGGCTACGGCCTCACCGATCCCGGCCGGCACCCGCACCCGCGGCGATTGCCCACCGCCGCGTGGGGCTGGGCCGATCACGTGCTGCGGCGCGACGCGAGCGGCCAGTGGTGGTTCGAGGCGCTCGGCGTGGAGTCGCCCGAGCTGATCGCGGAGCTGGCCGAGGTGATCGCGTCCGACGAGGTGCCGCCCGCGGACTGGGCGGCGGGGCCGGTGCGGCGCCCGGACCGCGACGAGCACGCCAAGGCGGTGCTGGGCTGCGTCGAGGAGATCGGCGCGGGCGAGATCTTCCAGGCCAACATCTGCAGCCGGTTCGAGGTGCCGTTCCGAGGTGATCCGCTGGAGGTGTTCGCCGCGGGCAGCGCGCGGTTCCGCCCGGCCCGGGCCGCCTACGTGGCCGGATCGTGGGGCGCGGTCGCGTCGCTGTCCCCGGAGCTGTTCCTCACCCGGCGCGGGCGGGTGGTGCACTCCAGCCCGATCAAGGGCACGCTGCCGCGCCGGGGCCCGCAGGACGACCGCAACGCCGAGCTGCTCCGGGCGTCCGCGAAGGACGTCGCGGAGAACGTGATGATCGTGGACATGGCGCGCAACGACCTGGGCCGGGTCGCCGAGATCGGCCGGGTCACCGTGCCGCGGCTGCTGGACGTGCAGGCGCACCCGGGCGTGTGGCACCTGGTCTCGGACGTGCGGGCCGAGGTGCCCGCGGAGCTGCCGAACTCGGCGCTGCTGGCGGCGACGTTCCCGCCCGCGTCGGTCACCGGTGCGCCGAAGGTCCGCGCGCTGGAGCTGATCGCCGAGCTGGAGGCGCAGCCGCGCGACGTCTACTGCGGCGCGGTCGGCATGGTGTCCCCGGTGGCGGGGCTGGAGCTCAACGTGGCCATCCGGACCCTGGAACACGCCGACGGCGTGTTCCACCTGGGCGTCGGCGGAGGCATCACGGCGGACTCGAACCCGGACCACGAGTGGCGCGAAGTCCTGGCCAAAGCCGCCCCGGCCCTCACCCTCCTCACCGCAACCCCACCCCCGGAGGGCTGACCGGGTGCAATTTCAATTGAACTTAGACGTCTGATTTCAATTGAAATTGCACAATCCCTGACGCACCGCCGGTGTGTCGGGCACCCGACACACCGACGAGACGCGCAACTTCCATTGAAATCGACGACGTGATTTCCATTGAAATTGCCGTCTCGGCTCAGCGGCGGGCGGCGAGGACCGCGTCGTAGAGCTCCTTCTTGCGGACGCCCGCCAGCTCCGCGACCTCCGCCACCGCGTCCTTCAGCCGCACGCCCTCCGCAGCGCGCTGCTCCACCTGCTCCACCAGGTCCGCCGGGTCGGCCGCCTCCGGCTCGGCTCCGCCGAGCACCACGGTGATCTCCCCGCGCACGCCCTCGGCGGCCCAGGCCGCCAGCTCCGCGAGTCCGCCGCGGCGGATCTCCTCGTAGGTCTTGGTCAGCTCGCGGCAGACCGCCGCTCGCCGCTGCCCGCCGAGCACCTCGGCCGCATCGGCCAGCGCGTCGGCGAGCCGGTGCGGCGCCTCGAAGAACACGCAGGTGCGCTCCTCCGCCGCCAGCCGGCCGAACCAGCGGCGCCGCTCGCCCTGCTTGCGCGGCGGGAACCCCTCGAAGCAGAAGCGGTCCGAAGGCAGTCCGGACACCGCCAGCGCGGTGGTGACGGCGGACGGCCCGGGCAGGCACGTCACCGGCAGCTGCTCGGCGACGCACGCCGTGACCAGGCGGTACCCCGGATCCGACACGCTGGGCATGCCGGCGTCGGTGACCAGCAGCACGGTGCGGCCCTCGCGCAGCGCGTCGAGCAGCATCGGGGCGCGCGCCGTCTCGACGCCCTCGTAGTAGCTGACCACCTTGCCTGTCGGCACGACGTCGAGCGCGCTGGCCAGCGCCCGCACCCGCCTGGTGTCCTCGGCGGCGACGACGTCGGCCGTGCCGAGGGCCTCGATCAGCCGCGCGGAGGCGTCGCGGACGTCGCCGAGCGGTGTGGCGGCGAGCAGGAGCGTCCCGGAATCCATGACGGCGAGCCTAATGACGACGGCCCCGCCGCTCCCGCGTGGCTCTTTCCGCCGCGATCCACCGTCGGCGGACCGGGAACGCCGCCGGTCTCCTACGATCGGGGGTCGTGAGCGTCCTCGTCCCCACTCCCGGTGGCCGCAGCGCAGACGACCTCGTCCACGTCGGCCGCACGCCACCGGCGCGGCAGCCGGGCGAGAGCGATCCCCTCCCGCTGCTGGACGTGACGATGCCCTCCGACCGGCTCCGCGGCTGGCTGGTCACCCTCGTGATCACGCTGATCGCCGGCGTCGTGCGGCTGTGGGACCTCGGGCGCGCGACCAACGAGGGCACGCCGGTATTCGACGAGAAGCACTACGTGCCGCAGGCGTGGCAGATGCTGCGCAACGGCGGTTACGAGGACAACCCCGGCTACGAGCTGGTCGCGCACCCGCCGGTGGGCAAGCAGCTGATCGCGATCGGCGAGTGGCTGCTGGGCTACAACCCGTGGGGCTGGCGGATCACGGCCGCGCTGAGCGGCGCGCTGATGGTGCTGCTGATCGTGCGCATCGCCCGCCGGATGACCCGCTCCACGATGCTCGGCGCGCTCGCCGGGATCCTGCTGATCTGCGACGGCGTCAGCCACGTGCAGTCGCGGGTCGGCATGCTCGACATCTTCCAGGCGATGTTCCTGCTGGCCGCGTTCGCCTGCCTGCTGGCCGACCGCGACCAGGTGCGCAGCCGGATGTGGCAGGTCTGCGTCGAGGGCAGGCTGGGCGACAGCCGGTGGGGGCCGCGGCTGGGATTCCGCTGGTGGCGGTTCGGGGCCGGGCTGATGCTCGGGCTGGCCTGCGGCGTCAAGTGGAACGGCATCTACTACATCATGGCGTTCGGCCTGCTCAGCGTGATCTGGGATGCGCTGGCCAGGCGGGCGGCCGGAGTGCCGCGCCCGTGGCGGGCCGCGCTGCTGCGCGACACCGCGCCCGCGCTGTGGTCGCTGGTGGCGATCCCGCTGCTGGTGTACTTCGGGACCTGGGCGCTGTGGTTCGCCAGCGAGACCGCCACCGACCGGCACGCCGTGCTGGTCTCCGACGACGTGGGCCTGGGCTTCCTGCCGGATCCGCTGCGGTCGCTGCTCTTCTACCAGTTCAACGTGCTGGACTTCCACACCCACCTGGTGACGCCGAAGGAGCCGCACCCGTGGGAGTCGAAGCCGTGGGCGTGGCCGATGGGCATGCGGCCGATGCTCTACTACTACGAATCCGGGATGCCGGGTTGCGGGCGCTCCAGCTGCGTCGAGGCGACGATGCTGATCGGCACGCCGGCGATGTGGTGGCTGGCGCTGCCGGTCGCGGGCTGGGCGGTCTGGCGGGCGACGAGCCGGATGGACTGGCGCTACGCCGCGGTGCTGGTCGGGTACGGCGCGGGTTACCTGCCGTGGTTCCTCAACCTGGACCGCCAGATGTACTACTTCTACGCGACGCCGCTGGCACCGTTCCTGGTGCTGGGGATCGTGCTGGTGCTGGGCGAGGTGCTGGGCAGCAGCCGGGACCACTTCGAGCGGCGCCGCACCGGGCTGCTGACGGTGGCGCTGTACGTGGGCCTGGTGGTGGCCAACTTCATCTGGCTGTGGCCGATCCTCAACGGCGAGCCGATCACGCCCGAGCGCTGGCAGGCCGAGCTCTGGCTGCCCTCCTGGCGCTGAGACCGGAGGCCCTCAACCCTCGGCTGACATCTCCATTTCCGCAGGTGGAGACCCGTGAGTGTTTTGTGGGGCTATGGCACCACAAAACACTCACGGGCTCTGAACAGCGGAAACAGTGCTCAAGCCGGGACCATGACAGCCGCTCAGGCGCGCGGTTCCCAGCGGAACCAGATCCGCGAGAGCACCGCGAGCACCGCGGTCCAGGCCAGCAGGGCACCGATGGCCGGGAGCGCGCCGACGACGTTCTCGCCGGTCATGGCCAGCCTGGTCAGGTCCATCACGCCGCCGCTGGGCACCAGGTAGCTCAGCGGCGTGATCTCGCCGCTCATCGACACCCACACCGAGCCGCCGATCAGCACCAGGAACCACGGCATGGTGGTGATCTGCGCCTGCTCCGAGCTCGCGGTGAAGCCGCTGGTCGCCGCGCCCGCCACCAGCGACATCGCGCTGCCGAGCAGCGCCGCCAGCACCAGCGGGAGCGGGTTGGCGGGCACCGGGGCGCCGATGGCGGTCGCGATGGCCACCACCACGGCCGTCTGGACCAGGCCGAGCAGGACCACCGGGAGCAGCAGTCCGCCCAGGATCACCGCGTCCGACACCTCGCCGCTGCGCAGCCGCTTGAGGTAGCGGTCCTCGCGGCGGCTGGCCAGCGTCGCGGTCGTGGTGAAGTAGACGGTGAAGCCCTGCACGGCCAGCACCTGCATGCCCAGGATCATCGACCAGGCGGCCGGCCCGGCGTCGGCGGGGACGTTGGCGGCCAGCATGTACCCGAGCAGCAGCGGCAGCAGCGTCGCGCTGAGCAGCACGGCCTTGTTGCGCGAGAGCAGCTTCCACTCGGTGCGCCCGAGGGCGAGAACGGCCGAGGTCATTTGACCAGTACCTCCTCCCGGACGCCCTGGAAGACGTCCTCCAGCGATGCGTGGTGCGCGCGCAGGCCGCTGAGCTCCAGTCGGCCGTCCGCCCACGAGAGCAGTGCGTGCAGGTCCCGCTGCAGGTCGGACGTGCGGATCTCGACGTGCGTGCCGGTCACCTCTGCCGTCCCGGCCAGCGGCGGGAGCACCGCGTCGCGCTGGGTGTCGAAGCTGATCCGCGCCCGGTGCGCGGCCAGCACGTCGACCAGCCGCCCGGACACCGCGATCCGGCCCTCGTGCATGATCGCCAGCCGGTGCGCGAGCCGTTCGGCCTCTTCCAGGTAGTGCGTGGTGAGCAGGACGGTGGTGCCGCGCGCGAGCAGCCCGCGCACCAGGTCCCAGGTGGCGCGGCGGGATTCCGGATCCATCCCGGTGGTCGGCTCGTCGAGGAACAGCAGGTCGGGTTCGCCGAGCAGCGCCAGCGCCAGGTCGAGGCGGCGGCGCTCGCCGCCGGAGAGCTGCCGGACGCGCACCTCGCGCCGCCCGGCCAGCCCGACCGCGGCCAGCGATTCGTCCACATCGGACGGCCGTGCGGTCAGCGCGCCGCCCAGCTCCGCGGTTTCGCGCACCGTCAGGTCACCGGCGAAGCCGCCCTCCTGCAGCATGATGCCGATGCGGCGGCGGATCGAGCGGTCCTGCCGCGGGTCCTTGCCGAAGACCCGCACGGCGCCACCGCTGGGCTCGCGGTGGCCCTCGATGGTCTCCAGCGTGGTCGTCTTGCCCGCGCCGTTCGTGCCGAGCAGGGCGAACAGCTCGCCGGGCTGCACGTCGAAGTCGATCCCGCGGACCGCCTCGAACTCGCCGTAGCGGCAGCGCAGGCCCTGCACGCTGATCACTGGTGTTGTCATGGCTCAAGCCTCGCCGGGCCGGCCGGGCGCCGGTAGTGCGCCGGCGTCAGCACTCCGCCGCCGATCTGTCAGCACGATCGATGACTCATGTCATATCCGGCCGCCGATCGCCGGAGATGTCCGATGCTGTACCGGTGAGCACTCCCGAGTTCGACCCCCGGCGCATCCGACGCCTGCGCCGGTACACGTGGTGGTCGATCGTCCCGATGCAGCCGTTCTACGTGATGGCCCCGCTGTTCCTCGTCGTGGTCGGGGCTTCGCAGGGCCACTACAGCACCGTCGAGGTCCTGCTGCTGGCGGTGGTCGCGGTGGCGTCCGCGATCGACGGCACCTGGGTGGCCAGGAGCCTCATGCAGGGGCTCGGGCACGGCAAGCAGCGGCCGGTCGTGCACGCCGCGGTGTTCGCGGCCGCACTGGGCGCGATGGCCTACACGATGCACAAGGACGGCACGGGCGCGCTGTGGTCGATGGTGGTCAGCGGCCTGGCCGGGGTGCACGTCTCCGCCGCGCCGTACCGGTGGCGCTGGCCGCTGGCGATCGGCACCGCGCTGGCGGTGGCGGTGATCGGCACGTTCGCGAGCTCGCCGGACAACCCGCTGCTCGGGCTGGTCCCCGGTCTCTTCACCGCGGCCCTGGTGTCGATGGTGATGTCGCTGGTGCTGGCGGCGGTGTGGTTCTGGGACATCGTGCTGGAACTCGACCGGGCCCGGACGGTCAGCGCCGAGCTGGCGGTGGCCAACGAGCGGCTGCGCTTCGCCGCCGACCTGCACGACATCCAGGGCCACCACCTGCAGGTGATCGCGCTGAAGGGCGAGCTGACCGAGCGGCTGATCGGCGTCGACGACGCGACGGCCCGCGCATCCGCGGCCGAGATCGCCGAGATCGCGCGGACGGCGCTGAAGGACACCCGCGACGTGGTGCACGGCTACCGCCACACCAAGCTCACCTCGGAGCTCGAGAACGCCCGCGAAATCCTGGAAGCCGCCGGCGTGCGCACCACAGTGGACGGTGATGCGACGCTCGTCCCGCCGCCGCTGCAACCGCTCTTCGGTGCGCTGGTGCGCGAGGGCACGACGAACGTCCTGCGCCACTCCCGCGCGGAGAACTGCGAGCTGCGCATCGTCACCGACGGGCCGCGCACCAGCATCGTGCTGCGCAACGACCGGGTGAAGCCGCCGAACGGTGCGGCGGGCTCGGGCATCGAGGGGCTGCGCCAGCGCTTCAGCGCCATGGGCGGTCACGTCGAAGGGCGCCTGGTGGACGATTGGTTCGAGCTGAGCGGAGCCGCCGAGCTGGGGAGGACATCGTGATCCGTGTGGTGCTGGCCGACGACGAGGACCTGATCCGCGGGGCCCTCGCTGCGCTGCTGGACCTGGAACCGGACCTCTCGGTGGTCGCCCAGTGCAGCAACGGCGCCGAGGCGGTGCGCGCGGTGCGCGAGCACGCGCCGGACATCGCGGTGTTCGACCTGGAGATGCCCGAGGTCGACGGCGTGCAGGCCGCCAAGCAGGTGGCGGCGGAGGTGCCGATCGTGCTGGTCACCCGCCATGCGCGACCCGGCGTCCTCAAGCGCGCCCTGACCGCGGGCATCCGCGGCTTCGTCCCGAAGACCACGCCCGCGTCCCGGCTGGCGGCGATCCTGCGCGACGTGCACGACGGCGGCCGCTACATCGACCCGGAGATCGCGGCCAGCGCGCTGACCAGCGGCGCCTGCCCGCTCACCGAGCGGGAGCTGGAGCTGCTCGCGCACACCCTGCAGGGCGGCACGATCGCCACCATCGCGGCGGAGGTCCACCTCGCCCAGGGCACGGTCCGCAACTACCTCTCCTCGGCGATGACCAAGCTGGGCGTGGCGACCCGCCACGAGGCGGCCCGCCACGCCTGGCAGGAGGGCTGGATCTGACACCCGCTCACCCCGCCCGCGCCACCGGCCTCCAACACCCACCCGGGTGACAGATCCGCAATTTCAATTGAAATTGGAGGTCCAATTTCAATTGAAATTGCGGCAGGGGTGTCAGGCGAGGTCGGCGAGGGTCTTGCGGAGGGCCGCGACCGCGTCGACCAGCTCCTCCGGGCGGGCCGAGAGCGGCGGGCGGGCGCGCAGGGAGTCCGGACCCGACGGGAGGAACAGGGTCCGGTGGTTGTCCCGGGCCAGCGCCAGGGCCCGGTCCCGGTTGACGGGGTCGTGGAAGGTGATCGCGCACATCAGCCCGCGGCCGCGCGGAGCCTTGATCAGCGTCGGGAACTCCACCGCCAGGTCGCGCAGCTCGCCGAGCAGCAGCTCGCCCATCAGGCGGCTGTGCTCGAAGAGGCCCTCGGCCTCGACGACCTCCAGGATCCGGGTCGCGCGCACCATGTCGGTCAGCGAACCGCCCCAGGTGGAGCTGATCCGGCTGGGCTCGCGGAAGGCGTTGTCGGCGATCTCCAGCACCCGCCTGCCGCCCATCACGCCGCACACCTGCAGGCGCTTGCCGAAGGCCACCAGGTCCGGCTCCAGCCCGAGCGCCTGGTGCGCCCACGCCTGACCGGTCAGCATGCCGGTCTGCACCTCGTCGGCGACGGTGAGCACGTCGTGCTCGCGGCACAGCGCCTGCACGGCCTGCAGGAACTGCGGGCGCAGGTGCCGGTCGCCGCCCTCGCCCTGGATCGGCTCGTAGACGAAGCAGGCGATCTCCCGGCCGTAGCGGTGCAGCGCGGCGCGCACGGCGTCCAGCGAGGCCTCCTCCTCCGGCAGGAGCCCGGAGCTGTCCCACCGCTCGCCCGGGTCGACCGCCGGGCTGGGGATGCGCGGCCAGTCGAACATCGGGTAGTCGCGGATCTTCGCCGGATCGGTGTTGGTCAGCGACAGCGTGTACCCGCTGCGTCCGTGGAAGGCCTTCTCCAGGTGCATCACGCGGGAGCCGCGCACGGCGATCCCCGCGCGGGCGTTGAGCTTGGTCTTCCAGTCGAAGGCGACCTTCAGCGCGTTCTCGACCGCGAGCGTGCCGCCGTCGATGAAGAACAGCAGCGGGAGCTCGTCGATGCCGACCACGCGGCGGAAGGTCTCGGCGAAGCGCGCCTGCTCGTCGGTGGCGAAGTCCGGGTTGGACGGCTTCACCCGCCCGACGCGCACCAGCGCGGCCTCGAACTCGGCGGTGCGCAGGCCGGGGTGGCCGTGCCCGAGCGGCGCCGAGCTGAAGAACATCGTCAGGTCCAGGTACTCGGTGCCGTCGCGCGCATCGCGCAGCCGGCAGCCGTCCCCCGCGTCGAGATCCACGACGATGTTCATCAGGTCGCCGGTGACCTGCGCCTTCAAGGACTCGACCGCGTCGGCCGGGGCTTCCCGGGGAGCGGGTACGTCGGTCGGTGCCACATCGCGAACGGTCTCGTGCTGAGCGGTCATCATCGGCCTCCCGGACCAGTGTCACGCATCACTCGTCAACAAGAATTACATCAGAATCTCGTCAACAAGCAACATCCTTCAGTAAGGACTGCGCAAAGGCGAAAGATTTTCTTTCGCTGGAGATCGCGGAGGTCGCCCGCCGAAGGCGGTCAACGGGAGCTGCCCGGAAGGCTCAGCGAGCGGCCGGAGCCGACCACCGCTCCGGCAGGAGGTCGGCGAGGGTCAGGACCCGTTCCGGGCCGAGGACGACCCGGGCGGCCAGGTTCCGGTCGTCGAGCTGGTACATGAACTCGCGGCACCGCCCGCACGGCGGCAACACCTGGAGCGCACCGGAGTCGTCGCGCGTGACGGCCACGACCATCGCGATCTCGGACTGCCTGGCGGTGATCATCGCGGCGGCCGCGGCGTGCTCGGCGCAGAAGCCCATGCTGCAGGGCGTGTCGATGCAGACGCCGAAGAAGAGGTCGCCCTGCTCGGAAAGGATCGCCGACGCCACGCCCCCGGACGTCCGGTTACCCCGCCCAGCGGGATTCAGGTACTCGGCGGCGCGGGCGATGATCGACGCAGCGTCCACCGGACCAGAATAGCCAGCGGATCAACTCGAAAAGGCCGTTGCAGGGGTCGGCCGGGCAGGATGCGTCCCTGCGGTGACGTCGTGGGTCCGTGAGCGGTTTGTGGTGCTATGACACCAGGAAGCGCTCACGGGCTCTGGAGCCGCGGGTCAGTCCGCCAGCAGGTTCTCCCGGCCGAACATCGCCGCTGCCGCTCGGGCCGATGGGGTGCCCGCGTCGAGATCCGCTCCCGCTTCGCGGAGGAGCTTCACCACCGCTTCCTCGCCCTTGAAGAGGGCTCCGGCGATGGGCGACTGGTCGCGGTCGTTGCGCAGGTCCGGGTCGGCCTTCCGGTCGAGGAGAGCCCGGACCGTTTCGGCGTGGCCGTGGTAGGCCGCGAGCATCAGCGGCGTGTTGCCCGCCTCGTCCGTCGTGTTGACCGGGAAGCCGTGGTCGACGAACTCCGCCAGCTCCTCGGTCCGGCCTTCGCGGGCCAGGTCCATGGCGATCGCCACGACGCGCTCGACCTGCTCCGGGGTCAGTCCATCGCTCATGGTGGTTCTTCCTGATCTCGTGCGGAAAAGGGAGGGGCGGCGGCCGCACGCGACCGCCGCCCCACTACGAGGTCGTCAACCTCGGGTCGAGCTCAGAGCTCGCCCGCGGCCAGGGCCTCGATCGCCTTGCGGACGCCCTCGCCGTAGGCCGGGTCGGCCTTGGTGCAGTTGGCGATGTGGCGCTCGATGGTGGCCTGGGAGGCACCGTTGATGGCCCGCGCGGTGTTCTCGAACAGCGCCTGCTGCTGCTCCGCCGACATGCTGCGGAACAGGTTGCCCGGCTGCTCGTAGTAGTTGTCGTCGTCCTCGCGGTAGTTGAACCGGTCGGCGACGGCACCCACGGCCAGGGCCGGGTCGCGGTACGCCGGCTGCTCCTGCCAGCGGCCGTAGGAGTTCGGCTCGATGCCCGGGGTCGAACCCTGGTTGCCGTCGATGCGCATGGCGCCATCGCGGTGGAAGGAGTTCACCGGGCACTTCGGCGCGTTGACCGGGATCTGGTGGTGGTTCACGCCGAGGCGGTAGCGCTGCGCGTCACCGTAGGAGAACAGCCGGCCCTGCAGCATGCGGTCGGGCGAGAAGCTGATGCCCGGGACCACGTTCGCCGGGCTGAAGGCGGCCTGCTCGACGTCGGCGTGGTAGTTGGCCGGGTTGCGGTTGAGCTCCCACTCGCCGACCTCGATCAGCGGGTAGTCCTTCTTCGACCAGACCTTGGTCAGGTCGAAGGGGTGGAAGCGGTAGTTCTCCGCGTCCGCCTCCGGCATGATCTGCACGTACAGCTTCCACTTCGGGAAGTCGCCGTTCTCGATCGACTCGTACAGGTCGCGCTGGTGCGACTCGCGGTCCTTGCCGACCAGGGCCTCGGCCTCGGCGTCGGTCAGGTTCTTGATGCCCTGCTGGGTGCGGTGGTGGAACTTGACCCAGTACCGCTCGCCGTCAGCGTTGATGAAGCTGTAGGTGTGCGAGCCGAAGCCGTGCATGTGGCGGTAGGACGCCGGGATGCCGCGGTCGGACATCACGATGGTGACCTGGTGCAGCGCCTCGGGCAGGTTGGTCCAGAAGTCCCAGTTGTTCTCGGCGTTGCGCATGTTGGTGCGCGGGTCGCGCTTCACCGCGTGGTTGAGGTCCGGGAACTTCAGCGGGTCGCGGAAGAAGAACACCGGCGTGTTGTTGCCGACGAGGTCCCAGTTGCCCTCTTCGGTGTAGAACTTGACCGCGAAGCCGCGGATGTCGCGCTCGGCGTCGGCCGCGCCGCGCTCACCGGCGACGGTCGAGAAGCGGACGAACAGCTCGGTCTTCTTGCCGACCTCGGAGAAGATCTTCGCGCTGGTGTACTGGGTGATGTCGTTGGTCACCGTGAAGGTGCCGAACGCACCGGAGCCCTTGGCGTGCATCCGGCGCTCCGGGATGACCTCGCGGTCGAAGTGCGCCAGCTTCTCCAGGAACCAGACGTCCTGCAGCAGCATCGGGCCGCGCGGGCCGGCGGTCAGGGAGTTCTGGTTGTCCGGGACCGGGGCACCGGCCACCGTGGTCAACGGTTTCTGGTTGTTCTCGGGCAAAACTCGCTCCTCGGTGGGATCTTCAGTCAATCGCTCGCCCGTTGCCGCGGCAGTCGGGGCACACGCCCCAGAAGGTCACCTCGGCCTCGTCGAGCAGGTATCCGTGCGGATCATCGGCGTGGAGGCACGGGGCCTCCCCCACCGCGCAACTGACGTCGGCGATGGCACCGCAGTCCCGGCACACCAGGTGGTGGTGGTTGTCGCCGACGCGGGTCTCGAACCGGGCCGGCGAGCCGGCCGGTTCGATGCGACGGACCAGGCCCGCCTCGGTGAGCGCGCGCAGGACGTCGTACACCGCCTGGGTGGACACCGACCCCAGGTCGCGACGGACCGCTGTCGCGATGGTGTCGGCATCGGAATGGGGGTTCTCCGAAACCATCGCGAGCACGGCGACCCGAGGGCGGGTCACCCGCAACGACGCCCCTTTCAGCAGGGCGGCGGCATCGATGGACGGCATGGCACATAGCTATCAGCTTTTCTGGAATGAGTCAAATAAAGCCTGGCGCCCCGGCCGCCCACGTCATCCCGGCCGCGAAACAGCGAACCCGCAGGTCAAGGGCCCGCGCGCGCCCCAGCCGCCACCGGTTGGAGCGCCACACAAACCACTCAGGCCACTCGAACAACCACGGACGGGTGACGCCGAGCACGGCGGCGGCACGAGCGCTTCGACACCGCTGCTGCCCACGCCGCGCGCTCAACGAGCACCTCGGCACGACCCGGGCGGCGACGCCGATGCCACGCCGGGCGGCGTCGACCCGCTCGTCACCGGCGTCCTGGCGCAGGCTGACGAGCCGGGCGCTCTGCGCTCCGGCGAACAGCCAGCAGCCGCGACCGGTCCAGCGTCATGTCCACTGCGGACGGGGTCACGGAACCAGGTCGAGGAATTCCCAGCGGGCTTGGGATCCTGCGCCGCTGAGCCACTTCCCGCAGTTCTGCAGGACCACCGGGTTCGAGGTGATGTGCTGGGCCCCGGTGGCGATGTCGCGCAGGAACCTGTCGACGGGGCCGCGGCGGATCGCCGTCGTGCCCGCCCAGCGGTGCACCACCTGGCCGACCTCCTGCGCGGTCCGGGTCGCGTGGTTGAGCGACAGCTTGATCAGCGTGCCCTGCTCGACGCTCAGCGGTTCGCCCGCGTCCAGGGTTTCCTCGACGTCCCGCCACACGTCCATCGCCCAGGCCCGGGCAGAGCGGAGCTTGGCCTCGGCCGCCGCGAACTCCGCGTGGAAGTGCGCGGTGTCGACCGCCGCGTTGTGCGTGCCGGACTTGATCGCGACGAGCGCCCTCATCTCGTCGAGCAGGCGACGTCCGGCGCCGAGCGCCCAGCCGGTGTGCCCGATCGCCGCCATGTTGACCAGGCCGACCCGGTACATCGCGCCGCCGTTGGCCGGAGTCGTGGTCGTCGCCAGGTAGGTGTGCGTGGCCGGGACGTGCACGTCGGTGCAGCGGTAGTCGATGCTGTGCGTCGCGCGCAGGCCGAGCGCGTCCCAGTTGTCGACCAGCTCCACCTGCGACTTCGGCATCGCCAGCACCCGCAGTTCGCCGGTGCCCTCGACCTGGATCGCGCTGTGGACGTGCGTGGCGTGCGCCATCCCGGAGGCGAACTGCCAGCTCCCGCTCACCAGGAAGCCGCCGTCCACCGGGACCGCGCGGCCGGGCCGGGTGCCGTGCCCGGCCAGCAGCGCCTGGTCACCGGCGGCGACCCCGGGGAACAGGTCCGCCGCCGCGACGTCGCCGAGGTAGGCGGCGGTGGTGCCGGTGACGTGCTGCATCGCCATCATCGTCCAGCCGGCGGTCGCGTCGTGGCGGCTGAGCCGCTCGATCGTCGCGATCAGCTGACGCGGGGAGAACTCGTGGCCGCCGAGGTTCGCCGGCATCCCGGCCCGGACGATCCCCGCGTCCAGCAGGGCTCGCGCGATGCCCTCGGCCAGGAAGCCCCGCTCTTCGGCGACGGCCGCCTCCGACTCCAGCTGGTCGGCGAGCGCGTCGATCCGGTCGAGCATGGCGGGGAATTCCGGGCTGACGTGCAATCGAGCCGGATCAGTCATGGCGAAGGCCGCTCCTCGACATCGGTGCAGATCGAGGCCACTGTACGGAAGATCGCACCACCGCCGAACCGTTTCACGCGAAGAGAGCTTATTCCACTTAGGACGTATTGCGATGCGCGATCGGCTCGACCACCGCAGCCCTCAGCGCCGATCAGCGGCGTTCCCGGTTCGCGCTCGTTCTGCACCGTCCGCTCACACCAACAGCCTCTTCCACCAAGCCGGCGCTCGAGAACCAGGCCCTCCTGGCCCGGGACGCCGAAGGCTGACCGGCGGCGCTTCCCAGCACGGCCCCGGATGCTCGTCTCCACGCTTCAAGGGGCGTTGTGGCGGTTTTCCGCCAAACCCGTGCACTGCGAATTGGCTTTCCTGCACGCGGCACACAAAGTCGCAGCCGTTACCGCTATTTCCCGCAGCCCGTGGGTGATTCCTTTGTGCACTGCCGGTGAAAGTTGCGCTTTAGCCTGCGAATGGCCGCATCTCGGCACCGCTTTCGGCTGTAGCATTTCCGCCGCATCATGCCCGATTCAGCCCTGGAGGGAAAAATGTGTGATTCCTGCGCGCCATCGACCGAGATGATCTCCGCCGAGGAGGTCGGCGGCCTTTCCCGCCGAACCCTGTTCGCCGGGCTGGGCCTCGGGCTCGCCATCCCCGCCATCGGTCTCGTCGCGGGAGCGCCGACGGCGTCGGCGGCGTCACTGATGGACGGCCGCTGGGCCAATCCCGCATTAGGCCACTTCCCGCAAGGCGGCCACTTCGGAGCTTCCAGGCCCGGAGGCCCGCACGCGGGCCAGGACGTCACGAACTCGACGGGCACCGGCGTGTACGCGGCGGCCGACGGCACCGTGATCCGCCGCGCCTGGGGCGGCGGGCTCCCCGGCCGGAGCGGCAACGGGCTGGTGATCTCGCACGGCCACGACCAGTACACCTACTACGGCCACCTCAACGCCTACCACGTCCCGCTCAACGCCGAGGTCAAGTCCGGCCAGCGCATCGCGGACATGGGCGCGACGGGCAACGTGACGGGCCCGCACCTGCACTTCGAGGTGCACTCGGGAGGGATCGGCCGCATCACCGACCCGGTCGCCTTCATGGCCAAGCGCGGTGTGGACCTGGGCGGCGGCTGGCCGCGGATCGATCCGGGCTCGGCCGGAGCGACGGTCGTCGCGCTCCAGCACCTGATGCGCAAGCACGGCCACGACCTGGCCGTCGACGGGAAGTACAGCTCGGCGGCGGTGGCCGCGGTCAAGCGCTTCCAGTCCTCGAAGGGCTTGGCGGCCGACGGCCAGGTCGGCCCGGCGACGTGGCCGAAGCTGGTCTTCACCCTGCACGAGGGCAGCAAGGGCGACCACGTCAAAGGCCTGCAGGCAGCGCTGAACAAGCGCAGCGCGGGCCTCGCGGTCGACGGAGATTTCGGCCCGGTCATGGCGAAGGCCGTGCGCACCTACCAGAGCACCAACCGCCTTGTCGTCGACGGCGAAGCAGGCCCGATCACCTGGCGAGCACTGCTCGGCTGATCCGGCGGACCCGGCCGCGACAGACTCGGTCGCGGCCGGGCAGGAGCCGGACTACTTCGGGTCGCGGTGCAGTTGCCGGACCTTCTGCTCGTGGCTGCTGGTGAAGTCCGGGTCCACGTAGATGCGGACGGAGCTGATGAGCGTGCCGCGGAAGGTGAAGACGTTGCAGAAGCGGCCGGTCGAAACGCGCTGGTCCGGCCAGCGTCGTCCATCAGCGGTCACGCCCCACTCGCGACCTTCGACGATGATCCGGTCACCGGCCACCATGATGTCCAGGCCGTCGATGTCGTGCTCCAACGCGGACAGATCGGCCCAGAGCCGCTGCGCGAACTCGGCCATGTCCTCCTTGCCCCGCCCGAAGCCGAACTTGGGGAAGTACAGCTCCACATCGTCGGTGTAGAGGTCGAGCAGCGCGGGATCGCCCGCGTCGATGAGCTCGAAAGCCCGGCGGACGATGGAGATGCGCTGCTCGTCGAGCTCGGCAGTGGCGGTCGAGGACATCGAAGAACTCCTGTACGTGAAGCCTGATTCGTCTCAACGGGCAATCGTTCTGAACGGGACGGTCCAAAACCAGAGCAACCCGCAAAGGCAGCCAAGGACAGGAGAACCCCCGCGAACCAGCCGAACACCCGCGAGCACGACCGTACCACAGTTATGGACCGCAAAGTACAAAACCAACGGCAGCCGACCAACGGAAAACCCGCACGGGCAAGGCACTTCCAACCCGAAGCACGAAGGACCCGCCGAACGAAGCCGGAAACCCACGAATCCCTTGGCGCCACGGACGCCTTGGAAGGGCCAGTCGCTGAGCAGGCCGGGAACGGCCCACCACAAGGAGCCAACGAAACGCAACCCGCACGGTGGGGCTCGGCCCCCGCGATCAAACGTGGAACGCAAAAAGGCTCATGCTCTCCATGAGCATGAGCCTGTCACTGCGTGAAACGTGGAGCTGAGGGGAATCGAACCCCTGACCTTCTCGATGCGAACGAGACGCGCTACCAACTGCGCTACAGCCCCTTGCCTCGAGGACTTGCCTCTCGGCTTTGTTGTGTCAGTACTCTAGCAAGCCCGAAAACCGCACTCGCAGCACCCCCCTCTTAAGCGGGGTGGTCACTCCCCGGCGGCGCGCCGGTACGGCTCCCAGGTGCGTTCGTCCAGCTCGTCGAACACGGGATCCTCGTCGTCGATCTCCACGCGGACCGCGCGCGCCGCCGGGCGGGCCTCGCGGCGCTCGACGTCGTCGGCGGCGTCCTCGTCGTACTCGTCGCGGAGGTCTTCGTCGTACTCGTCGTCGTACTCGGCCTCGTCCCGCTCACCGTTCATGCGGGCGAGGCGGCGGGAGCGGACGTCCTCCTCTATGCGGACCTGGCGGCGCAGGTAGGTGAGGTAGCCGACGACCACCAGGTCGATGATGCCGTGCAGCCACCACACGACCGGCCACAGCAGCCCCGCCACCAGCGCCGTCACGACCGCGGTGGCCAGCATGGCGACCACGATCCGCTGCCGGCGGGCGTACTTGGCGCGCGCCGCCAGCGCCGCGGCCTCCGGGTCGAACCCGCCGCGGCCGGGCCGGTAGCGGCGGCCGGCGCGAACGTCGTCGCTGTGCACCCGGCGCCACGAGTTGTCGTCGGTGTCGTTCTCCTCGACCGCGTCGTCCAGCTCGGTGTCAGACATCCCGGACTCCTCCACCATGTCGGTTGTCTCGGCCCCGGGCCTCGCCGGTCGCCGACCGCTGCCGCGTCGGACCACCCTCGCGGCCAGCGCGGAGTCGGTGGTCTTGGACACTTCCTGGCGGCGGCGGGCGAACATCGGCACCAGCACCACCAGCCACGCCGCCGCCAGCGCGGCGAAGATCAACGAACTGGGCATGCCTCGCCACCTCCCCCTGGCCACCGGCAGCACACAAGTCTGCGATCGCCACGCTAGTCACATCTGCAACTCCCGTGTTGGAGGCACGCCGAACACGGGAGGTCCCCGGGGCCAGAAAACCCCACGTTCAGCGGAGTCAGCGGCACCATCGTCATCGGCGTGTCGGCTTCCGTACCGCCGAACGCTGCTGATCGCTGGTCCGTTCAGCTCAATTTCGGCCGGATGCGCCCGGAGCGGCGGTGACGGTGCGTGATCAAGATCTCCCGGTCTTCAGGGCCTGCCTGCCCCGCCACCGCGCAGCAGCCGCTCGACGGCGCCTTCCGGGACCTCCTCGGCGGTCAGCGCGTACACGTAGTGATCGCGCCAGTCCCCGGCCACGTCCAGGTACCGCTGGAACAGGCCCTCGCGGCGGAACCCGGACTTCTCCAGCACCCGGACGCTCGGCTGGTTCTCCGGGCGCACGGTGGCTTCCAGCCGGTGCAGCCCGACCGGGCCGAAGCAGTGGTCGACGGCCAGCGCGACACCCGCCGTCGCGACGCCACCGCCCGCCAGCCGCTCGGCGATCCAGTAGCCGATCCACCCGGAGCGCAGCGCGCCCCGCACGATGTTGCCGATGGTCAGCTGCCCGGCGAACTCGCCGTCCACGGTGACGCTGAACGGCAACGCCTGCCCGCGCCGCGCCATGCCGCGCAGCGCCGCCCACTGCGCGGGCCACGCCGTCCTGGCGTTGCGCTCCTCCCAGCCGCCGATCGTCGTGGGTTCCCATTGCTGCAGGTAGGCGCGGTCGTGGAGCCGGATCCGGCTCCAGGCCGAGGCATCGCGCAGGCGCGGTGGCCGCAGCGCGACCGCACCGCGCGCGGTGATCAGCGGCCCGAGCCGGGCCGGCCAGCCGGGGTGGCGACCGACCGGGAACCCATCAGCGTCGGTGGGCTGCATCGGAGTCTCAGGCGCGCTGCGACAGGAAGCGGACCTGGACCTCTTCGCCCGCGCCGACCTCGGTGACCTCGTCGTCCACCACCACCAGGCAGTTCGCCTCGGCCAGCGAGGCGAGCAGGTGCGACCCCGAGGTGCCCAGCGGTTGCACCAGGTAGGCGCCGTTCTTCGGGTCGCGCAGCAGCTGGCCGCGCAGGAAGCCCCGACGGCCTTCCGCCGAGGTGATCGGCGACAGCAGTTCCGCCGTCACGGTGCGGCGGTGCGGGTTGGGCTTGCCGAGCGCGGCGCGGATCAGCGGCCGCACCAGCACCTCGAACACCACCAGCGCGCTCACCGGGTTGCTGGGCAGCATGAAGGTCGGGATCTCGTCCGGGCCCAGCCGTCCGAAGCCCTGGACCGAACCGGGCTGCATCGCGACCCTGGTCACGTCCAGCTCGCCGAGGTCGGCCAGCGCCGCCCGGACCTCGGCGCCCGCTGCGCCGCCCACGCCACCGGCGACCACCACGATCTCCGACAGCAGCAGCCGCCCCTCCACGACCTCCCGCAACCGGCGCGGGTCACTGCTCATGATGCCGACGCGCGTGACCTCGGCGCCGGCGTCCCGCGCGGCGGCCGACAGCGCGTAGGAGTTGACGTCGTAGACCTGGCCCTGGCCGGGCGAGCGGTCGACGTCCACCAGCTCCTCGCCGACGGAGATCACCGAGACCCGCGGCCGCGGGTGCACCAGCACCTTGTTGCGGCCCACCGCGGCCAGCAGCCCGACCTGCGCGGAACCGATCGGTGCGCCGCGGCGCACCGCCACGTCGCCGGTCTGCACGTCCTCCCCGGTGCGGCGGACGAACGCCGCCGAGGGCACCGGACGCCGCACGGTGACCTTCGCCGGGTGCTCGTCGGTGTACTCCAGCGGGACCACGGCGTCGGCCAGCGTCGGCAGCGGCGCGCCGGTGTCCACCCGGACCGCCTGGCCCGGCTGCAGCCTGCGGGGCTGCCGGGAGCCGACCGAGATCTCACCGACGACCGGCAGCACGGTCGACTCGTCGGCGGCGGCCTGCACGTCCACGCTGCGCACCGCGTAGCCGTCCACCGCGGCCTGGTCGAACCCGGGCAGCGCCTGCTCGGCGACGACCTCCTCCGCGCACAGCAGGCCCTGCGCCTCGGAGATCGCCACCCGGACCGGCGCGGGCCGGACAGCCGCCGTGAGCACGCGTGCGAGTTGCTCGTCCACTGACCTCATGGCTGTCGTCCTCTTCCCGCGCACCGAGCCGCCGCCCGGCGTGGCTGTCGTCACGTCCTGTCCCGGCGGAGTGGCCGCAGCGTTCGGGCGGACCGCCGGTCAGGACACTTCGTCGTTCTCCGCGATCCGCTCGACGAGCCAGGCCCGCAGGTCCGGCCCGTACTCGGGATCCTTCAGCGCGAAGTCCACCGCAGCTTTGAGGAAACCGCCAGGATTTCCCAAGTCGTGTCGCCCACCGCGATGGACCACCACGTGCACCGGGTGTCCTTCGGAGATCAGCAACGCTACGGCATCGGTGAGCTGCAGCTCACCTCCGGCACCGGGCTCGATGCGCCGCAGCGCGTCGAACACGGCGCGGTCCAGCAGGTAGCGCCCGGCCGCGGCGAAGGTGGACGGGGCCTGCTCCGGCGCCGGCTTCTCGACCATGCCCCGGACCTGCTTGACGTCGTCGTCACCGGTGTCGGTGACGTCGAACACGCCGTAGGCGGAGATCTGCTCGCGCGGCACGTCGAAGGCGCACAGCACGCTGCCGCCGTGGCGGGCGCGCACCTCGGCCATCCGCTGCAGGACACCGGTGGGCAGCACCAGGTCGTCGGGGAGAAGCACGGCGACCGCGTCGTCGGCGTCGGTCAGGCTCGGCTCCGCGCAACCCACGGCGTGCCCCAGTCCGAGGGCCTGCTCCTGGATCGCGGTCTCGGCGGAGAGCAGGCCGGGCGCGCGGCGGACCTTCTCCAGGAGGGCGTCCTTGCCGCGCTCCTCGAGGGTCTGCTCCAGCTCGGGCTGCGGCTTGAAGTAGTCGGCGACCGAGCCCTTGTCCGGCGAGGTCACGATGATCAGGCGTTGCGCGCCCGCTTCGGCCGCTTCGGCGGCGACCAGTTCGATCCCGGGGGTGTCCACGACCGGGAGCAACTCCTTGGGCACCGCCTTCGTGGTCGGCAGGAACCGGGTTCCCAGTCCGGCTGCGGGCACGATGGCGGTCCGGAACGCGATGGGCGTGCTCGTCGGGCTGCTCATGGCCAGGAAGCCTATCGGCCACCCCTAAGCTGGAAGTGTGAGCTCGCTGGACGAATCCACTACGACGAAGGCCGAGTGGCGCAGCACGCTGCTGGAACAGCGCCGTGACGTGGTCCGAACCACCCGCTCGGCCGAAGCGGGAGCGCTGCAGGAGGCGATGCTCGCCTGGCTGGCCGAGCACCCGGTGCGCACCGTCGCGGCCTACGTGCCGGTCGGTGACGAGCCCGGCTCGCCCGAGCTGCTGGAGGCGTTGCGCGCGGCCGGGCTGCGAGTCCTGCTGCCGGTGGTGGTGAACCGCCGCGAGCCGCTGGAGTGGGCCGACTACACCGGGCCGGACTCGCTGCGCAAAGCCACCTTCGGCCTGCTGGAACCCGCAGGTCAGCGGCTCGGCGCCGCGGCCATCGGGGAGGCCGGCGCGCTGTTCGTCCCCGCGTTGGCGGTGGACCGGCGCGGCGTGCGGCTGGGGCGCGGCGCGGGCCACTACGACCGGTCGCTGCCGATGGCCGCGGCGGGAGCGCCGCTGATCGGCGTGGTCCGGGACGAGGAGTTCGTGGCCGAGCTGCCCGGCGAGCCGCACGACGTGCGGATGACCTTCGTGCTGACACCGCGGCGAGGAGTCGTGTCGCTACCGGTGTGACATAGGCCTGTTTGCGCTGGACACCTGTTCTGAAGCATTATCGGGTTAGCACTCCTGTAGTTCGAGTGCCAGGACTAGACGCCGGAGGTTCACGGCCGTGCCCACTTACCAGTACGCCTGCACCGAGTGCGACCACCGTTTCGAGCAGGTGCAGTCGTTCAGCGAGGACTCCCTCACCGAGTGCCCGAAGTGCACCGGAAAGCTCCGCAAGCTGTTCAACGCGGTGGGCATCGTCTTCAAGGGCTCCGGCTTCTACCGGACCGACAACCGGTCGTCGAACTCGTCGTCGAGCGCGAGCAGCACCTCGTCCTCGTCCAGCGACTCCTCGTCGAGCAGCTCGTCGTCGTCCGCTTCGTCGACCTCCTCGTCGTCGAGCAGCTCGTCGACCAAGACGGCCGCCGCTTCCTGAGTTCACCTGATCTGATTCGCCGACCGCTGTTCACCGCGGTCGGCGAATGCTTTGCGGACGCAGCGTGATCACCGGAATTTCGTTCGAGTGATCCGAGTTGTCCACAGCGGACCGGTTTGCCCACAGATTCCCAAAACTCCCTCGCGCCGCGGTCGAGCGCTCCCTAACTTCGGATGAGTTCCATCTCACCGAGGAAGCGGAGCCGACCATGACGCCGAAAGACCGCCTCAACGCGAGCCTGCGCGACCGCATCGCCGCGCTCTTCCGCGCACGGCGCGGAGTTCTCCTGCTGCGCAGATCCGCCGCAGTCGCCCTGCTGCTGCTCGCGGCCGTACTGGCCGTGCAGCACCACGTGCCGCCGCGAACGGGAGTGCCGGTGCTCGTCGCCGCGCGCGACCTGCCGCCCGGCCGCGTCCTGTCCGAAGTGGACGTGACGCGCCGGGAGATGCCGGTCGAGCTGGTGCCGGACGGCGCGGTGCCGGCCTCCCCCGACGCCCTGGGCCGGGTACTCAGCGCTGCGGCCCGCCGCGGCGAACCGCTGACCGACGCGCGCTTCGACGGCCTGACCGCGGCCTCCGGCGACGCGGGTACTGTGTCCGCGCCGATCCGGCTCGCCGATCCCGAGGTGGCCGACTTCCTGGCACCCGGCAGACGGGTGGACATCGTCACAGCCCTCGCTCCACCAGGGGATGGTTCGGTGCTCGCCGAGAACGCCAGGGTGATCGCGGTCCAGCCCGAGCCCGACCACCGCGACCAGGGAAGACTCGTCTTCGTCGGACTACCGGAGCGGCTCGCGGGCGAGGTGGCCGCAGCATCCCTCAACCGGACGGTGACCGTTACGCTGCGCTGAGTAGCATCCTACGCCGAATAACCCATCGATTCGGCGTCATCCGTACGTGAACTCGCCGAGATGACCATGCTTTGAGAGGAGCAGCAAGCGTGTTCAAGGGCTTCAAGGAATTCCTGATGCGCGGCAACGTGATCGACCTGGCCGTCGCGGTGGTGGTCGGCAGCGCGTTCACCGCGCTGGTCACGTCCTTCACCACCAGCATCATCAAGCCGGTCATCGCCGCCACCGGTGGTGGCAACGTCACCGGGCTGAGCATCCAGCTGCGCGAGGGCAACGAGGCCTCGATCATCGACTTCGCCGCTGTGATCAACGCCGTGATCACCTTCCTCATCACCGCCGCGGTCGTCTACTTCCTGTTCGTGCTGCCGATGAAGACGTTCAACGAACGACGCAAGAAGGCCGAGACGACCGTCGTGGACCCGACCGACGTCGAGCTGCTGCAGGAGATCCGCGACCTGCTGCGCCGCGAGCAGGGCCTGCCCGCGGTCACAGGGCTGGCCAGCGAGTCGGAGAAGGCGGAAGTCACCACCGACGGCCAGAAGAAGTAGCCGCCTGCCGTTTCCCGCCGCGGTCCTTCGTCCTGCGGAGCGGCTTCGCAGGACGAGGGGCGCGAGCGCGGCGCTGCCGCGCGAGCCGTGGGCCCGGGCTCAGCGCGGGTCGTGGTGCGGCGGGCGGTTCTCGCGGTACCAGCGTTCGGCGTCCTCAGCGGGCGTTCGGTCCGGCCGGTCGTCCGAGGTGGTTTCGGGCAGGACGTCGCCGAAGATCTCCGCGAGCTTGCGCCGCCGCTCCCGCTCGTCCCGACCTGTGTCGCCGTTCAACTCCAGCCCTCCCGACCTGCTCCGCGCCCGCAGGTGGCGCACCTCCATCATCCCGCACCCGGGGGAGCGTGCGGGGACGCCACCGACCCCGGGTGTGATGTCGACTACAGTTGAAGGCGCGAGGTCCGCAGAGCCGCGGGAGCGGCGCCAGGCGTGGCTCACCGGGCGTCTAGCCGCGGGAGGCGAAGAGATGGGTTTCCTGGACAAGGCCAAGGAACTGGCGAACCAGGCCAAGGGGAAGGCGGAGGAGCTCGCCGAGAAGGCGGGCCCGAGCGCCGCGAAGGGGCTCGACGCCGCCAAGTCGAGCCTGGACAAGGCGACCGGTGGCAAGTACCACGACCAGATCGAGAACGTGAGCGGCAAGGTCGAGGGCATGCTCAAGCGCGATCACCACGACGGCCAGCCGCCGAAGGCCACCGACGACAAGGGCCCCCAGCCCGGCAGCCCCGAGGACAAGGGCCCGGACGGGCCGGGCCAAGCACCGAAGAACCCCTGAGATCGAAGAGAGCGGTGGCGGCTCCGCGTGGAGCCGCCACCGCTCTCTTCTGTCGGGTCAGGCCGTTTCGAGGCCGGACAGCTGTTCGATCACGTGGGTCACCAGGGGCGTCAGGGTGGCCATGCCGTCGCGGACCGACGCACGCGAGCCCGCCAGGTTGACCACCAGCGTGCTGCCGGAGACGCCGACCAGGCCTCGCGAGACGCCCGCCTCGACCGCGCCCGCCGCTAGGCCGGACGCCCGCAGGGCCTCCGCGATGCCCGGGATCGGCCGGTCCAGGACACCGGCGGTGGCGTCCGGGGTGACGTCCCGCGGCGACACACCGGTGCCGCCGACGGTGATCACCACGTCCACGCCGCCGATCACCGCGGTGTTCAGCGCGTTGCGGATGTCCACCGTTTCACCGGCCACCGCGACGGTGCCGTCGACGATGAAGCCGGCTTCCTCCAGCAACTCGGTCACCAGCGGACCGATGTTGTCGTCCTGCTCGCCCTGTGCGACGCGGTCGTCCACCACGACCACCAGGGCCCGTCCCAAACGCTGCGCGCTGCGTTCCATGCCGGTAACCGTAGTGCCAAGGGGCTGGCCGGTCAGAGCCAGCGAGCTCGTGAGTTCGGTCAACCGGCGTCGCGGCACCACGCCTGTTCCGTCGGACATGTTCCTCCTCATCACGAAGAAGCCGAGCTCAGCGGGATCTGCCGTCGAGCCCGGTTCTGGTCTTCGTCCTGGAAACGCCGAAAGCGTTCAACCCGCCCCTCGCAGCTCGCACCGCCGCGCAGGACGAGTTCGTCGGACAAGCTTTCCCCGCCGTCGACCGCTCCGGGGGCTCGGAGGGGGCAGGGCCAGCCCGGTGGGCGGCCGACGGCGGGGGAACGCGGCCCGGTGGTGTGCCGGGCCGCGCGTTCGGTCACCCCTGCCCGGCGAGCGTGGCGTCCACGGTGCGTTCCCCGCCGCTCCCGCCGATGGTGATCTTGACGCGGTCGCCCGGGGCGTGTGAGCGGACCGCTGCCACCAGCGAATCGGGATCCTGGATCGACCGGGCGTCCACCTTGGTGATCAGGTCACCGCTGCGGATCCCGGCCTGTTCGGCGGGGCCACCGGGCACGACGTTGCGAACCAGAGCTCCCGGCTGGTCGCCTGCGCCGATCAGCACGCCGAGCGTCGTCTGGGTGGCCGTCCCCTTCTCCTTCAGCTCCGTGGCGATGCGCCGGGCCTGGTCGACCGGGATCGCGAACCCGAGACCGACCGAACCGGCCTGCCCCTGCCCGTTGCCGGGGCTGTAGATCGCCGAGTTGATGCCGACCACGTTGCCGTCCATGTCGACCAGCGGACCGCCGGAGTTGCCCGGGTTGATCGCCGCGTCGGTCTGCAGCGCGTTGAGCACGGTGTCCTCACCGCCGGACTCGCCGCCGGCGCGCACCGGGCGGTCCTTGGCGCTGATGATCCCGCTGGTCACGGTGCCGGACAGGCCGAACGGCGAACCGATGGCCACCACCGGCGCACCGACCGGCAGGTCGTCGCTGCGGCCCAGCTCGGCCGGGGTGAGGCCGGTGATGTCGGCCTTGACCACCGCGAGGTCGGACTTCGGGTCGGTGCCGATCACCTGGGCCCGCGCGCTGCGGCCGTCCTGGAACTGCGCGGTGAGCCGGCCGCCCGAACCGCCGCCCGCGACCACGTGGTTATTGGTCAGGATGTAGCCGTCGCCGCTGAGCACGATGCCGGAGCCCTCGCCCCCACCGCGGGCGGTGACCAGCTGCAGCTGGACGACGCTGGGCAGCACCTTGTCGGCCACCTGCTGTACCGAGCCCGCCGGGGCGGTGCTGACGCTGCGCGCCGGGCGCGATTCGTCCAGCGACGTGACACCGGGCGCCTGGGCGCCGCCGAACTGGTAGCCCACGTAGCCGCCGACCCCGCCGCCGACCAGCCCGCACACCAGGGCGAGCGCGGCGACGCCCGCGACGAGACCGCCGCGGCGCTTGTGCGGCTGCTGCGGCGCCACGGCGGTGTGCCCACCGGCCGACGGCCAAGGCGTGTGCGCGAACTCCTGCGTCATGTGCGGCTGCGCTCCCTGCGCCGCATACGACTGCTGCCCTTCCGCCTGCTGCGCGGCCTGCGACTGCTGGCCCTGCGGCGAGGCGAAGGGCTGCTGGGGCTCGGACCGCGGCGCGTACGGGCTCTGCGACTGGGACTGCGGCCTCGCGTACGGAGAGTCCGGCTGCGGCGCTTGCGGCGGCACCCCGGCTGGTGGCGTGCCCGCCGAACCGCCTTCCGGCTGCGGCGTCGGTTCTTCCGGCTGGTTGCCGGAACCCGGGGGGTGATCGGTCATGACCCCACTCTGCTCCACGCGGCTGAGAACCGCCTGAGACCGCGCTGTGGACCTACCAAATCTCGTCCTCGCTGTGACGAACGCCGCACCACCCGCCCCGGGCGGCAAGGCGGTGCGGCCGCCGGAGGTTCCTCAGCGGAGGCGGTCGGCGATCTGCTCGGGGGTCACGTCGTTGATCCAGACGCCCATGCCGGATTCCGAGCCCGCCAGGTACTTCAGCTTGTCCGCCGAGCGCCGCACCGAGAAGATCTCCATCCGCAACCACGACAACTCCCGCCCCACGCGCACCGGCGCCTGGTGCCAGGCCGCGATGTAGGGCAGCGGGCCGTCGTAGAGGCCGTCCAGGCGGCGCAGGACGTCCAGGTACGTCACGGCGAAGTCGTCGCGCTCGGCGTCGGTGAGGGCCGCGATGTCCGGCACCTTGCGGTGCGGCACGACGTGCACCTCGACCGGCCAGCGCGCGGCGGCCGGGACGTAGGCCGTCCAGTGCTCCGAATCGACGACCACGCGCCGTCCGGCAGCGCGCTCCGCGGCGAGCACGTCGCCCTGCACGTGGCGGCCGTGCAGGTTCAGGTACTCCTCGGCGACCCGCAGCATCTTGCCGGTCTTCGGCGTGACGAACGGGTAGCCGTAGATCTGCCCGTGCGGGTGGTGCAGCGTGACACCGATCTCCTCACCGCGGTTCTCGAAGCAGAAGACCTGCTCCACGCCCGGGGTTTCGGCCAGCGCGGCGGTCCGGTCGGCCCAGACGTCGACGACGGCGCGCGCCTGCGCCGCGCTCAGCGCGCTGAACGAGGAGTTGTGATCGGAGGTGAAGCAGACGACCTCGCACCGCCCGGTCGCGGGCGCGGACGGCACCATCGGCATTCCATCCACAGTGGACTCATCACCGGGGATTCCCTGCGCGAACGACGGGAACTGGTTCTCGAAGACCACCACGTCGTAAGTGGACTCCGGGATCTCGGTGGGCCGCCCGGGACTGCTCGGGCACAGCGGGCAGAGCTCGGCCGGCGGCTTGTAGGTCCGCGACTGCCGGTGCGCGGCGATGGCCACCCACTCGCCGGTCAGCGGGTCCCGCCGCAGCTCCGACGCGGGCGCCTGCGGCGGCAGCTCCCGGGTGTCGACGGCCTCCCTGACCTGCGCCGGGTCGACGTCGAAGTAGATGATCTCCCGGCCGTCGGCCAGCCGTCGCGCTTTTCCGCCACTGCGCGATTCGCGGCGGGGGTCGCGTGCCGGGTTTCCTCGCGGCCGAGCCGCGCCCCCTGGCGAGGTGCGGTCGAGATGTGCTGCGGGTGGCACGAAATCGCTCATCACTCCTCCTCCACACCTTCCTGATCCGCCAGCAGCAGCTCCGCGTGCTCGGCCAGCACCTGCCGGGCTTCGGCCGGCAGGCCCTGGTCGCTGATCAGCAGGTCGATCTCGTCGAAGTCGACGATCGTGGAGATCCCGACGGTCGACCACTTGGAACTGTCGGCGACCACCACCAGCCGGCCGGCCGCCTCGGCCAGCGCCCGGTTCGTCTCGCCCTCGTTGAGGTTCGGCGTGGTGAAACCCGCGCGGGGAGCCATCCCGTGCACGCCGAGGAACACCATGTCCAGGTGCAGCGAGCGCAGCGCCTGCACGGCGACCGGCCCGACCAGCGCATCGGACGGCGTCCGCACCCCGCCGGTGAGCACCACCGTGCGGTCGGTGCGGCCGCGCCGCTGCAGCGCGTCGGCCACCCGGACCGAGTTGGTCACCGCGGTCAGGTCGGCGACGTCGTCGAGGTGGCGGGCCAGCGTCCAGGTGGTGGTGCCCGCGGACAGCCCGATCGCGGTGCCCGGCCGGACCTGCTGGGCGGCGAGCGCGGCGATGGCCTCCTTCTCCGCCAGCTGGCGGACCGACTTCGCCTCGAAACCCGGTTCGTCGGTGCTGCGGCCGATCACCGAGGTCGCGCCGCCGTAGACCTTCTCCACCAGGCCGCGGCGGGCCAGCGCGTCGAGGTCGCGGCGGATGGTCATGTCCGACACGCCCAGCCGCAGCACCAGGTCGGCGACCTGCACCGCACCGGTGCGCCGCACTTCGTCGAGGATCACTTCCTGGCGCTGCCGTGCGAGCACACCGGCCCCCTCAGATACACGAGCGAACAAGAACCAACACTACCCGAACGGGTGATACGCGAAAGTGTGGTGTGCACCTACCACTTTCGACGCAGTGCTGTTCATTGCTGTTCGGTCTGCGGGGTGTTCCCCGGCAGCGACATGCGCAGCAGCGCACCGCCCTCCGGCGCTTCGCCGGCCCACACCGAACCGCCGTGCCGCTCGGCGACCTGCTTGACGATCGACAGCCCCAGCCCGGATCCCGGCAGCGTCCGGGCGTCCGACGACCGGTAGAAGCGCTCGAAGACGTACGGCCGGTCCACCGGCGCTATGCCGGGCCCGCTGTCGGCGACCTCCAGGAGGATCTGCCCGGAAGCGACGTCCGGCACCAGGTCCACCCGCACCCGGCCCTCGTCGGGGCTCCACTTGGCGGCGTTGTCCAGCAGGTTCAGCACGGCGCGCTCCAGCGCGGTGGCGTCGCCCATCATCACCCACGGCTGCAGCCGCACGTCGAACTCGATGCGCGGCGCGCGCCGCCGGGCCCGGCTCAGCGCCCGTTCCACCACGTCCACCAGGTCCACCGGCTCGTGCACCGCCTGCGGGGTGTCCTCCCGCGCCAGCTCCACCAGGTCGCCGACCAGCGCGGACAGCTCGGTGACCTGGGCCTGGACGTCGGCGAACATCTCCCGCCGGTCCTCCTCGGCGAGGTTCGGCGCGTCCGGCCGGGCCGAGGCCATCAGCAGTTCCAGGTTGGTGCGCAACGAGGTCAGCGGGGTGCGCAGCTCGTGCCCGGCGTCGGCGACCAGCCGCCGCTGCCGCTCCTGCGACTCGGCGAGCGCGCTGAGCATGCCGTTGAAGCTGGTCGTCAGGCGGGAGAGCTCGTCGTCGCCGTCGACCGGGATCGGCCGCAGGTCACCGGTCAGCGCCACGCGCTCCGTCGCGGCCGTCAGCCGCTGCACCGGGCGCAACCCGGCGCGCGCCACAGCGGTTCCGGCCGCCGCGGCGAGCAGGATCCCGGCGCCGCCCATCACCACCAGCACCACGCTGAGCTGGGCGAGCGTGCGCTGGGTCGGATCCATCGAGGTGGACATCACCAGCGCGGCGTTCTGCCCGGTCGGCACGGCCACCACGCGGCTGTTGGACCGCTGGTCGGTGCGCAGGGACTGCGGCGCCTCGCCGCGCGCCACCGCCAGCTCCGCGAAGCTCAGCGGCGGCCGCTGGTCCTTCGGGCCGAACTCGGTGCCGTCGGCGCCGAGCACGCTGATCTTGAAGTTCGTCGCGGTGAAGAACGCCACCGGCACCTGCTGCAGGTCGGCGGTGCGCACCAGCGGTCCCTCGGCGGCCTCCACCGCGCGCTCGGTCAGGCTGTCGTCCAGCTGCTGGTAGAGGCTGTCGCGCACGGTGACGAACGCGGCGACCGACACCAGCGCGACGGCTCCCGCCACGCAGATCGCCGCCAGCCAGGTGACGCGATTGCGCAGCGAGACGCGCTGGAACCGGCCCCTGCTCGGCTGAGGCGGACCGAGATCCGGCGGCGGTGGAGCGGGGACGGTCACGGCGGCGTCTCGCGGAGCACGTAGCCGACGCCGCGGACCGTGTGGATCAGCCGGGGCTCACCTTCGGCCTCGGTCTTGCGGCGCAGGTATCCGATGTAGACCTCCAGGGCGTTGCCCGAGGTCGGGAAGTCGTAGCCCCACACGTCCTCCAGCAGGCGGCTGCGGGTCAGCACCTGCTTCGGGTGCGCCATCAGCAGTTCCAGCAGGGCGAACTCGGTGCGGGTGAGGCTGATCGGGCGCTCGCCGCGGCGGACCTCGCGGGTGCCCGGGTCCAGCTCCAGGTCGGAGAAGCGCAGCGCCGCCGGGTGCTCGTCCTGGCCGAGGTCGGGCGGGCTGGCGCGGCGCAGCAGCGCGCGCAGCCGGGCGAGCAGCTCTTCCAGGGCGAAGGGCTTGGGCAGGTAGTCGTCGGCGCCCGCGTCGAGCCCGGCGACCCGGTCGGACACCGCGTCGCGGGCCGTGAGCACCAGGATCGGCAGGTCGTCGCCGGTGCTGCGGAGCCGCCGGGCGACCTCCAGCCCGTCGAGCCGCGGCATCATCACGTCGAGCACCATGGCGTCGGGGCGGCTGGCGGCCAGCTGGTCCAGGGCCTGTTGACCGTCCGCGGCGAGCTCCACCTGGTACCCGTTGAACTGCAGGGACCGGCGCAGGGATTCCCGCACGGCACGATCGTCGTCGACGACGAGGATGCGCATGGCAACAGTCTTACCTCTAGCCCTGAGAACGAGCTGAGAACCTCACCTCTGGTCGCGAAGCACCGTGATGACCATCTCATCCCGGGCCCGGGCCGATCACCCGGGGTGACCGGCCCGGCCCGACGGGTCACCCCTGGTGGAAGTGCCGGATCAGGGCGCGCGGCACCAGCCGGCGCTGCCCGTCCACCACGATCGGCACCAGATCCGGCGCCGCCGCCTTCCACTGCGACCTCCGGTGCCGCGTGTTGCTCCGCGACATCTTCCGCTTCGGAACTGCCATCCCGGTCTCCTCTCCTCGTCGGGCTCGGTGCGGTTTCGCGCGTGATCGGCGTCAGCGGGTGCGACCGCCGTAGCGGCGGCGGAACTTCTCGACCCGGCCCTGGGTGTCGAGCACCCGCTGGTTGCCGGTCCAGAAGGGGTGCGAGTACGCGGTCACGTCGATCACGATCAGCGGGTAGGTGTTGCCGTCCGACCACTCGATGCGCGCCTCGGAGGTGGCGGTGGAGCGGGTCAGAAAGCTCTGCCCGGTGGTGCGGTCCTGGAACACGACCGGCCCGTACTCGGGGTGGATGCCTGGTTTCACGATGTCTCCTCGCGGTGTCGGGGCCACGAGCGGGTGCTCGCGCTCATGACCGGTTGCCCCGTTCGCTCGCGGCGTCGGCGGATCGCTCCGCCGGGTCGTCGCCGCACGGGTCGGTGTGCCATTCGCCGAACGGGTCGGCGTAGGTCGCCCAGACCTGCTCGCCCGCGGCGAGCTCGTCATCGGTCAGCAGGGCGTGGCGGAGGGCGCTGACGATGTCCTGCGGGTTGGCCTCGTGGGCGATCACGACCAGCTCCTGCGCCCGGTCGCCGTAGTAGTCGTCCCAGCTCAGCGAGGCCCTGACCTGGCGCTCCGGGGAGATCTCGGCCCACTGCTCGGCGGTCAGCGAGGCCAGCCACGGGCCGCCGTGCGCGATGCCGAGCCCACCGCCCGCGGACTCGATCCACAGCGCCACGTCCGGCTGGCTGGCCACCCAGACCCGGCCGCGGGTGCGCACCACGCCGTCGAGCAGCACGTCGATCGCCTCGTGCAGGCGTTCCGGGTGGAACGGCCGCCGCTCCTCGAACAGCACCGTCGACACCCCGGCGTCGGTGTCCAGCGACGGCTGGCCGCGCAGCAGCCGGCCGTGCGGGCCGTCGACCTCACCGCGCCGCGCGTTGCCGGGAACCCGGGCGAGCAGCGCGGAAACGTCCAGGCCGGCGACGTCCGGAGGCAATTTCAATCGAAATCGCACGTCCGATTTCAATTGAATTTGCGGCGCGGTCGGGGTCAGCCGGGCGATGACGGCCTCCGTGCGCACCTGCGTCCAGCGGTCCTCGGCCTCGCCCAGCAGCACGACCGCGTCGGCGAACTCGACCTGGCCGACCGCGACCTGGGCGACCGTTCGCTCGTCGTCGGGGCTGCCGCCGATCCCGCGCTCGACGAGCTCGTCCTGGCCGGTCGCGTCGGCCAGCCAGGTCGCCGCGTCGACGGCGGTGAGCACGGCCTCGACGCGGACGTCGGCGACCAGCGGCCTGCCGTCCACCTCGACGTGCTGCAGCGCCCAGCAGATCGTGTCCGGTTCCAGGGCCGGGTCCAGCTGCACGACGATCCTGGTCACGTCGGGTGCGGCGGTCAGCTCGCGCAGCAGCGGGAGCAGGTCCAACCGCAAGGTGCAGGACACGCAGCCGTGCGCGAGTTCGAGCACCTCGACGCGCTCGGCGTCACCGTGGCGGATCAGGCGCCGGACCACGCCCTGGGCGACTTCGCGCAGGTCGTGGTGCACGAGCGCGGTGCCCGCCGGATCGTCCCGCCGCACCGCCTCGGCGGTCGACGCGACCTGCTCCGCGCGGATCCCGGCCACCAGGAGCAGCGGCATCCGCCGGTTCGCGGACGACTCGGTTTCCATCCCCACCTCAATCGACAACGGTTTTCATCTGGGTCGGGCACACTGTATCGTGCTTTGAAAATGAATGTCATTATCGAGAGGTAGGTCATGTCCATCCGCTGCCAGGTGACCGGGATGCAGCCGGGCTACGGCAACCAGGTCTCCCACTCCAACCACCGCACCCGCCGCCGCTGGCTGCCCAACGTCCAGCGCAAGCGCTACTGGCTGCCCTCGGAGGGCCGCTGGATCCGGCTGCGGGTGTCGACCAAGGGGATGAAGACGATCGAGAAGCGCGGCATCGACGCGGTCGCCGCCGAGATGCGCGCGCGAGGGGAGCGGTTCTGATGGCCAAGAACACCGACAACCGGCCGGTGATCAAGCTGCGCTCCACCGCAGGCACCGGCTTCACCTACGTGACGACCAAGAGCCGCCGCAACAACCCCGATCGGGTGGTCCTGCGCAAGTACGACCCGGTCGCCCGCAAGCACGTGGAGTTCCGCGAGGAGCGCTGACCGACCGACGCCTCCGTCCGGCGATCGTTTCGGCAGTCCAAGGCCGTGAGCGTTTTGTGGCGCCATAGCACCCCGAAACGCTCACGACCGAGACCCACCTCCCGCACGTCCAGAAGGGAAACGGCCCAGTGGCCAAGAAGTCCAAGATCGCCCGCAACGAGCAGCGGCGGGCCATCGTCGCCCGCCACGCCGAGCGGCGCGCCGAGCTGAAGAAGATCATCGCCGCCCCGGGCAGCAGCCCCGAGGAGCGCAGCGCGGCCCAGCTGGAGCTGCAGCGGCAGCCGCGCGACGCGAGCCCGGTCCGGGTGCGCAACCGCGACGCCGTCGACGGGCGTCCCCGCGGCTACTTCCGCAAGTTCGGCGTCTCCCGGGTGCGGCTGCGCGAGCTGGCGCACTCCGGCGAGCTGCCGGGCGTGACGAAGTCGAGCTGGTGACGCCGTGCCGAACACCGACCGGCGCTTCCGCCGCAAGCCCAACCCGCTCCAGCGCGAAGGGGTCGTCCAGGTCGACTGGAAGGACACCGCGCTGCTGCGCAAGTTCCTGTCCGACCGGGGCAAGATCCGCTCCCGCAGGGTCACCGGCCTGACCGTGCAGGAGCAGCGCGAAGTCGCCACGGCGATCAAGAACGCGCGCGAGATGGCACTCCTGCCCTACCCCTCCAACGGCCGCAAGTGAGCAGCCGAGCGGTCGATTTCGCACGAAGTTGACGTTCACCCGGGTGGTGGTCGAGTTCGGGCGAAATCGACCACCACCCGGACCTCGCGGAGCGCAGGGTCCCGGCCCGCTGCGCGGTGGCGCCGGGCAGGATGGAGGGCGATGACGATCGCCGGACGCTCCCAGTTGACCGACACCACCCCCGCCGCCGACCTATACGAGGTCATCAACCGCCGCCGCGACGTGCGCCGCGAGTTCACCGGCGCCGAGATCCCCGAGCCGGTGCTGCGCCGGGTGCTCACCGCCGCGCACAGCGCGCCCAGCGTCGGGCTGTCCCAGCCCTGGGACTTCGTGCTGGTCCGCGACGAGTCCACCCGCCGCGCCTTCCGCGAGCACGTGCTCGCCGAGCGCAGCGTGTTCGCCGCCCAGCTCGACGAGGAGCGCGCCGGGACGTTCTCCAAGATCAAGGTCGAGGGCATCGCGGAGTCCTCGCTGGGCATCGCCGTCACCTACGACCCGCACCGCGGCGCGCCGCAGGTCCTCGGCCGCCACGCGATCGCCGACGCCGGGCTGTACTCGGTGTGCCTGGCCATCCAGAACCTGTGGCTGGCCGCCACCGCCGAGGGGCTGGGCGTCGGCTGGGTCAGCTTCTACCGCGAGGAGTTCCTGCGCAGGCTGCTCGGCATCCCGAGCGGGGTGCGCCCGGTCGCGTGGCTGTGCGTGGGCCCGGTGCGCTCGCTCGCCGACGCCCCCGACCTGGAGCGCCACGGCTGGCGGCAGCGGTTGCCGCTGGACGACGTCTTGCACTACGACAAGTACGGGAACGGTCGCAACCGGTAGCCTGAGCGCGACAAGACCGCACCGGCACGCGGTTCCACGACGAGGTGCGTCCCTGCGAGGAAGCGGTGCAGCACGATGACCCGCTGATGGCCGGCCACATCCCGGCCCAGGACCGCGAAGTGCGGTCGCTGCTGGATTCCGGCCGCTTCGCGGAGGCCGAGGCCGCCTTCGCGGAGCTCATCGCGGCCGGGGCGAACCGGGTCTCCGAGCAGTGGAACCGCTCGGCCGTGCTGGTGCACCGGGCGTCCCTGGCGTGGCGCCTGAAGCACATCCCGATCGCGCTGGAGCTGCTCGCCGAGGGCTGGACGGAACTGGACGTGGACCGGCCCGAGGGTGCGGCCGCCGCGCACACCGTCAGCATGCTCGGCTACCTGCTGGAGACCATCGGCCACCGCGGCCCGGCGCTGGAGATGATGGCGCTGTCGGTGCAGCTCGCCCGCGACACCGACGACTCGGCCGCGCTGGCGCACTGCCTGAACCGGGAGGGCAACGCCCGGATCTTCCGCGCCGCGACCCTGCCGCTGGAGGAGCGGGGAGCGCAGTTCGCCCTGGCCCGCGACCTGTTCGACGAGTCCCGGATGCTGACCAAGCCCGGCCAGGTGAAGCGCTCGGCGATGGCGGGGCTGGCCCGGGCGCTGGTCGGGGTGGGCGACGCGGACGCCGCCGAGCGCGTCGCGCAGGAGGCCCTCGCGCTGGCCCGCGCGGCCGACGACTGGTTCACCTCGTCGGTGGCGAACTGGGTGCTGGCGGTGGTGCGCCGCCAGCAGCACCGGCTGGAGGAGGCCCGGACGCTGGCCAGCCGGGCCCTCGACGCCGCGGAGACCATCCGCGACACGATGCTGATGATGCAGTTCTCGCTCGACCTGGCGGGCATCTGCGAAGCGCTGGCCGACCCCGTCGGCGAGGCCGCCGCGCTGCGCCGGACGGTCTCGGCGAGCCGGCTGGCCGTCGACGCGCTGCGCGAAGGGCTCGGCCAGGCGCTGGAGCAGCGCCGCGTAGCGGTGCAGGCCCAGCGCATGGCGCTGGCCGCCCGCGAAGCCGCGCTCCGCGACCCGCTGACCGGCCTCACCAACCGCCTCGGTCTGGAACGCCGCGCTCCGCTGCTGCTGGAGCAGACCGCCTCCGCGGGGCGCGTGCCGTGGCTGGTGCTGCTGGACGTCGACTGGTTCAAGGACGTCAACGACCGCGCCGGGCACCCGGCGGGCGACGTCGTGCTCCAGGAGGTCGCGCACCTGCTGCGCCGCGAATGCCGCGCCGACGACCTGATCTGCCGCTGGGCGGGCGACGAGTTCGTGGTGCTGCTGGTCGGTTCCAGCGAGGACTCCCGCGAGGCCGGGCCGGTGGTCGCCGAGCGCATCCGCGCGGCGGTGGACGACCACGACTGGCGCCTGGTGCTGGGCCGGATCACCAAACCGCCGACGGTGAGCATCGGCGTGGCGGCGGGCCCGGCGAACCTGGAGCACCTGTTCGCGGCCGCGGACATCGCGCTGTACCGGGCGAAACGAGCCGGCCGCAACCGCGTGGAGATCGACGAGAGCCCGGCGTCGGACCCGTCGACGACGGCCTGATCGGAGCCGCGCCGCACTGCTGTCCCGCCTCCGGCGCGGACTAGGATCGACCGTCATGCGCACCGCGCGAGAGCCGGGAGGACTCTCCTCACCAGCTACAATAAGCCCGGAAGCCCGGAAGCCCGGAAGCCCGGAAGCCCGGAAGCCCGGAAGCCCGGAAGCCCGGAAGCCCGGAAGCCCGGAAGCCGGTGCGGTCGTGGCGGCGCGCGCAGGTCGGTGGGATTCCGCGCCGATCCAGCGCCGGGTGCTGGGCGTCGTCCGCACCCTGACCGCGCTGGATCGGCTGCTCGACGTGCTCCCGCTGCTGGCCGACGACATGCGCGTGGAGACCCGCTTCGCGGTGGCGGCCGGATCCGAGTTCGCGACGAACCTCGCCGAGCAGCTGCACCTGCACGGCGCACAGGTCATCGACTGGGAAACGGCCATCGGCAAGGACTTCGACCTGGCCATTTCCCCCAGCGGCAACGGCGCGCTGCACGAACTCGAAATGCCGGTCCTGACGCTGCCGCACGGCGCCGGCCACAACAAGCTGCGAGCCACCGAAACCGGTGTCGCGGCTGAGGTTTCCGGCCTCTCCCGCGCTCAGCTGACGCACGAAGGAAGAGTCGTCCCGGCGGTCGTCGGCCTGTCGCACCCGAGCCAGCTCCCCCAACTCCAGCGCCAGTGCCCGGAAGCGGTGCCGCGCGCGGAGGTGATCGGCGATCCCTGCTACGCCCGCCTGCGAGCCAGCCTGCCCATGCGCGAGCAGTACCGCAGCGCGCTGGCCGGTGACCGCGAGCTGGTCCTCGCGGCGTCGACCTGGGGCCCGGAGTCGCTCTTCGCCAAGCGCGGTGACCTGGCGAAGCTCCTGACCGCAGGCCTACCGGACCACCGGATCGCCCTGGCCCTGCACCCGAACGTCTGGCAGAAGCACGAGCGGCTCCAGCTGGAAACCTGGCTCCGCACGGCCCTGCACAACGACCTGCTGCTGCTCCCCCGCCTGCGAAAGTGGCAGGCAGCACTGGTGGCGGCGGACGTGGTGATCAGCGACCACGGGTCACTGGCCCTCTACGCGGCAGCGCTCGGAAAGCCGCTGCTGCTAGCGGCGTTCGGCGCGGCAGAGGTGGTCCCGGGCTCCCCGATGGCGCTGCTCGGCGAACGAGCCCAGCACCTCGACCCGACCGCCGACCTCCTGCCCCAGATCGAAGCGGCAACCCCGGTCCCGAACCACCACGAGCTCGCCGACGTCACCTTCGCCGACAACTCCCACCAACGCCTGCGAGAACTGATCTACCACCACCTGAACCTGCCGGAACCACCCTGGCCGGCCCGCCCAGAACCAGTGGACCTGTTCACCCCGCGCTGAGCTTCCGCCGAACCCGCTCGGCCTTCGGGTTCTTCGCCTGCTCGTAGATCTCCAATGCTTCTTCCAGACACTCCTGCGCGCCTGGGCGGCCGAGCGCGGTCAGTGAATCCGCCAGCAGTTCCAGCGGTTCCGCGACGTCGAAGGACGAGCGCTCGCGCGTTGCCGAAATCGCTTCGCGGAGCTGGGAAACGGCCTGTTCGTGCTGGCCGAGCGCTTGGTGGACGCGCGCCGCGGCAACGCTGATCCGGCTGGGCGTCCGCTTGTCGCCGGGGAAACCGGCGATCAGCTCCGCCGCCGAGCCGAAGGCCTGGAGCGCTTCGTCGTTGCGGCCGAGAGCGGAGAGCGACTTGCCGATCAGGTAGTCCTGGATGGCCATGCCGCGCTGGCGTCCGAGCTCGACGTTGAGCTGCCGCGCCCGCTGGAAGTTCTCGATGGCCGCTTCGAACTGCTGGTGGGCGTGCAGCGCCTTGCCCTGGAATTCCAGCGCCGACGCCAAGATCCGCCGGTGCCCGGCACGCTCGGCGACCGCCACGGCCTCAGCGCACTCGGCGAGCGCTTCATCGAGCTCACCGCACTCGATCAACAGCTGGCCGCGCAGGCTGCGCATGCGCGCTTCGGCGGGCAGGTCCTCGATCGCCAAGGCAGAAGTGACGGCCTCGGCCAAGGCCGACAACGTGTCGGAGTAGTGCTTGTCCTGGTTGTGCAGCGCCCACAGCGGGCCGTCGCACAGCGCGATCACGTCGACGTGCCAAGCACTTTCGGCCGCCAGCCGAACCATGCCGAGCAGGTTGACGCGCTCGCTGCGCAGCCACTCCAGCGCTTCCTCGCGCGTGAACGGGTTCTCCCCGGTGATTTCGTCGTCGACGACGCGGAGCCTGCTGGGCTCCGTCACCATCCGGTCCGCGAACGCGCCCTGCTGCCGGTACCACGCGACGAGGCGCCGGACCGCATCGTCGGCCGACGCCTCGGACGTGCCGAGGGTTTCAGCGGCGTGCTCGGTCACGAGGTCGTGGAGCAGGAACTGCTCCTGATCGTTCTCTTCCACCAGACAAATCCTGTGCAGCTCGGCGAGATGGGCTTCGGCGTCGATCTCGGTGAGGTCGGCTAACGCCGCGACCGCCCCGGCGGGCAGCGCGAGTCCAACTCGGCCCAGCAGCCCGTACACGTGGGCTTCGGCCCGCGTCAGCTGTTCGACCGCGAGGTCCAGTTCGGCGAAGGCCGCGCGGAAGTGCGTCCGCCGCCTGCTCTGCTCCGACAGCTCCCGGACGGCGCGCGCGATGGTCCACGAAGTCCGGCGGGCCAGCAGCCCGATCATCACGTTGAGCGCGATGGGCAGTCCGCCCGATCGCGCGACCAGCTCCGCGGCTGCGTCAGGCTCGGCGTCCACGCGCTCGCGGAGGCCCTTCCGCCGCAGGCAGTCGAGCGCGTGCTCCGATCCGAGCGGCTTCAGCCTGATCGGCCGGACCCCGTCCGCCGCGAGCTCAGCTCCGTCCTGCCGACTCGTGCACAGCACCACGCTCGCGCCGGACGCGGGGAGCAGCTTCAGGACGTCCGTCAGCTCGACCACGTCGTCGAAGAGGAACAGCAGCTTCCGGTCCCGGGTCCAGCTCCGCAGCATCGCGAGCTTGTCGTCGGTCGCCGGCGGGATCAACGCCGCCTCGACACCGAGCGAGCGCAGGCAGTGCTCGGCGGCATCACCCAGGCCCCGCGCCCCGCGATCGAAGTCGAACACGATCTGCCCGTCCTCGAACCCCTGTTTGACCAGGTGCGACCAGTGCACGGCGAACGCGCTCTTCCCGACACCGCTGACGCCGCTGATCACCGCCCACCCGGCCCGGCCCTCCCGCGACTCCCCGAGCAGCTCGTCCAGCTCGGCGAGCGCAGCGTCCCGATCGACGAAGTGAGCCGGCGCGGCGGGCAGCTCCCCCGGAGCCACGGGCTGCGCGCCACCCGCCTCGTGAATGTGAACGTCCCCGCGCATCGCCCCGACCTGCACGATGTTGCGCGCGGACCCGCGGTTCTCGTTGCCCATACCCACCCCGGCGACCCCGAACGGTAACGATCACCTGACGATACGCGACGAACCCGGCACCGCCCGCCGCCTGGCGCGAACCCGACCGGTGCCAACCCGCCCCGACGGGCCAGGTACCCTCCAACCAGGCCCTCGTAGCTCAGGGGATAGAGCACCGCTCTCCTAAAGCGGGTGTCGCAGGTTCGAATCCTGCCGGGGGCGCCACCTGAAAGCGCTGGTTGCAGCCGTGGGGGCTGCTCCGGTTCACGGTCGCCCCCACTTCGGATTCAGTTGCACGTCGCCAACGCCTCTGCGGCCCCGGTGATGGGGCGAAGCCCGGCCCGAGCGAACAGGCCACGCCGACGAAGATTTAGGAACAGCGGGTCGACTCCGGCCGGTCAGTCCTGGATGTCGACGCTGGTGATGATGATTTCCTTCAAAGATTCGTTGTGGACGTCGTTGCTCTCACGGCGCTTGTTGTCTATGAGCTTCAGGCCCTCTTCTGAGATCGTGCCGAACACCGTGGCGTCGCCCTTCTGGCCGTCTTCGAAGTACAAGGAGAAGTACGAGCCGTAGTAGGCGTGATGCATCACCAGGTATCCGCGCAGATCCGCCCTCACCCCGGCAAATCTCTCATCAGTCCAGCTGTAGCCCGAGCCGTCCCTGGGACCGCACGACAGCCACTGGACATCTCCGCTGTTGCAGCCGGTGTTCTGGTAGACGCCCTGTTTGGCCATGTGGGTGAAGCCGTTGACCGTGCACGGGGCCAGCGACCGATCCAGGAGCACCGGGATGGTGCCGATGTTGGTGTTGATGTCGGCCAGCACGATGCCCTTCGCGGGAACCACGCCGTTGGCCCAATCCGGCTGGTAGTAGCACGCGACCGAGTCGGGCAGCGGAACAGGCCGCGTTGGCGGGGTGACGTAGCCCGGGGGTACCTGCACTCGCCCGGTCGGCGGCGCGGCGTCGTTGGAGCCCTCGGGATCGGGAAGCAGCGACACGGTCGTGGCCGCCGCCGCGGCGGCGGCCACCCCGAGCACTGTGCCGACGACCAGTGCTTTCCGCCGCGTCCTGGGCGACCGCGCCTGCTGTTGGTCGCCGCCGCGCTGTTGAGGTGCCCCGTGGTGGTCGGTCAGGTCGCAAACCGGCGAGTCCGGTGCTCCTTCGGCAACCGGCGGCGACGGGCTCTCTGCTGAGTGCTGCTGAACGACCTCACTTCTCACAACGACCGCAGCGCTCGACGGCGTGGCGGTTTCGGCACGTGCCAGAGCCGCTTGCGCTGCGGCGACGACGGAGCTGTCGTTGTCATCGGTGAGCTTCGTCAGTGCGGTGCGGGCAGATCGTGCCGCGCTGGCGCTGTCCGAATTCAGCAGTGCGGACAGCTCACCCACGATCGCCAGGCGCACCGACGTTTTGGTGTCCGTACCGCTGCTGGATCGGGCACGATGATCGGCATTGCGAGGCACTCGGGAGGGTGGCTATGCGACACGAGAGCACTGCGTCGATCTCGGCGCCGCAGGATGAGGTTTGGGCCGTGCTGGCCGATGTGCCTGGTTGGCCCCGGTGGACGCCTACCGTCAGCTCGGTCGCGGCGTTGGACGGGGAACTGCGGGTCGGGCGCCGGTTCCGGGTCAAGCAGCCCGGGGTGGCCGCCGCCGTGTGGGAGGTGGTCGAGGTCGAACCGGGTTCGTCGTTCTGCTGGGCGACCCGCTTCGCAGGTGGCCGGATGGTCGCCTCGCACTGGATCCGAGCCGCAGGTGAGGGCAGCGAGGTCCGGTTGCGGATCGACTTCACCGGCGGTCTCGCGCGCCTGCTGACGCCCTTGGTCGCCGGGCGCATCCGCCGCTTCGTCGATGAAGAAGCCGCAGCGCTGAAGCGGATCTGCGAATCGAGCCGCTGACACGTGCGCCCACGGGTGGTCATGCAGTGACCGGCTCTTGCCGGGCGATCGGCATTAGACGATCATGCTCGGGTGGTGGAGCACGAGGCTGATCCTTTGGCCGCAGGCGATTTCGACATCGAATCGCCCAACGCCGCTCGGATGTACGACTACTACCTCGGCGGCAACGCGAACTTCGCCGTCGACCGGGAGACCGCCGAGCGGTTCCTCAAGGTCGTGCCCAGCGCTAGGCAGTGGGCCTACGCCAACCGCGCCTTCCTCGGGCGCGCAGTGCGGTTCATGGTCGCGCAGGGCGTGGACCAGTTCCTCGACCTCGGGTCGGGCATCCCGACAGTCGGCAACGTGCACGAGATCGCGCAGGAAGCCGCGCCCGCGGCTCGCGTCGCCTACGTGGATCGCGAGCCGGTCGCGGTCGCGCACGCCGAAGCGCTGCTCGACGGCACACCGCGGGTGAGCGTCACGCAGGCCGACATCCGCGACCCCGAAACCGTGCTGAGCGCTCCGGGAGTCGCCGGGCTGCTGGACTTCAGCCGCCCCGTCGGCGTGCTGGCCGTGGCGATCCTGCACTTCGTGGCCGACGAGGACGATCCGGCGGAGATCGTGCGCGGCTATCGCTCGGCCTGCGTGCCGGGCAGCTACCTGGCGCTGTCGCACCTGTCCCCGATCACCTTCACCGACGACCAGCTCCGCGGGGCTCACGCGATCTACAACCGCACCTCCACACCCGGCACGCTGCGCAGCCGCGACCGCATCGCCGAGCTGCTCACCGGCTACGAGCTCGTCGACCCCGGCCTGGTGCTGCTGCCCGAGTGGCGCCCGGACGACCCCGTCGACCGCGAAGTCGCCGCCCGCACCAACAGCTACGCCGCCGTCGGCGTCCTGCCCGCCGGGTGACCCGGGAGCCGGAACTACGATTCCGGGGTGGCCATGGATTCGGTTGATCGGATGGTCGCCGAATGGAATCGGCGGGCACCCTCGCTCGACGTCGAGCCGTTGCAGGTGATCGGCCGGCTGCTGCGGTGGGCGGAGCACGGGCAGCGTGCGATCAAGGACGCGTTGCGCCCGCTGGGGCTCAGCTACGGCGATTTCGACGTGCTGAACACGATGCGGCGGCGCGGCGATCCGGCGGGCGTCAACCCGCGCGAGCTCGCCCGGTCCTCGCTGGTCACCTCCGGTGCGATGACGGCTCGGCTGGATCGGCTCGCCGAGGCCGGTCTGGTGGTGCGCGCGACCGATCCGGCCGACCGGCGTGCTGTGCTCGTGCGGCTCACCGAACGCGGCGAGCAGCTCGCCACCGAAGCGCTGGCAGCGGTGCTGGCTGCCGACGAGGAGCTGCTCGCGCCGCTCGACCACGCGCAGCGCGAGCAGCTCGCCGCGTTGCTGAAGACCGCGCTCTCGCCGCACGAGACCGACTGATCACCTGGCCTCGAACGCCGCCCGGTAGGCGGCCGCGCCGGGGAGCGCTTCGAAGGGCCACGAGACCAGGCCGACGACGGCCCTGCCCGCCAGCTCCTGCTCGACCCGCGCCGCGGTGGTCAGCGGCGTCCCGCCGCAGATCTCCACGACGTCCGCACCGGCGGCAACCGCCTCGACCGCCGCTGCGACGGCGCCCTCCGCATCGGCGACCGGCACCACCGACGTGCGCTTTCCGTCGACCTCCACATCGACGCGCCGCGCTCCGGGATCGTCGAGATCAGCCCCGTAGATGGTCGCGGAGTTGCGCACCTCGCCGGCCCCGGCGGCGAAGGCGAAGCCGGACACCCCGACCGGCGCCCGCCCGTCGACGGCGTCGACGACCAGCCGCGCTTCGCGCAGGCTGAAGCCGCGGTAGAGCTCGACCAGTTCGAGCCCCGCTGCGGCCTGCGCCGCGACCACCTCGGCAGCGGCTTCGGCGTCGGGCACCCACACGAACGCGTTGACCCCGCCGGTGACCTGCTGTTCGATCCGCTGACCAGCGCGTTCGGCACCGGGAGCGAGGAAGACGAACATCGTGTCGATCGGTTCCACCGGACACCTCCGATTTAGCTTGGCATTGAACTACTCAACACCAAGCCAAGCTGTGGCTATTCCCCGCAGCGCAGCATCGGTTGCCGAAAGCGCTCCGAAAAGCGGTTCGGTGGGCCATGATTCCGGCATGGGCGAACGCGAGGCCGATTCGGAAGTGGTGGAGCGGTTGCTCCAGGACGAGCTCAGCCGGGGCGATGCCGCGCTGGCTCGCACCGAGACCAAGACCAGCACGCTGCTCGCCGTGTTCAGCCCCATCCTCGCCGTCGGGCTCGCCGTGCTGCCCCGGGCCGCCGCGCCGCTCACGGCCGCTCTGCTGTTCTGGGCCGCGTTGGCGCTGCTCGCGGGCGCTCTGCTGCTCCTGCTGTGGAGCGTGCGGCCGCGGTTGCGGCGGAGCGGTTTCGCCACGTACGAATCGATGACCGATGCCGAACTGCTGCGGCACTTCACGCGCCTCGCGGATGATCCGCAGCGCTGGCACCGCGAGCGGCTGCTCGTCGTCGCTCAAGTCGGGGCGAAGAAGTTCCGGCTGCTGCGCACCGCCAGCCTGCTCATCATCAGTGCGCTGCTGCTCGCGATCGCCGCGGCCATCGCCTCCGCGACCTTGGCCTGAAGCGGCGGAGAGCCGGTGCGCTGTTGTCGCGCACCGGCTTTCGGGCGTCAGCCGCAGATCGCCGCGTCGACCAGTTCCCGGTACTTCGGGGACATGACGTTGGCGTTGGTCACCGTGGCCGCGTTCCTGCCGTCGGCGGTCACTTCGGTGTTCGACATGAAGCCGGGCACCATTCCGTTGTGGCCCCAGGTCACCGCTCCGCAGGACAGGGTGTAGCTGATGAGGCCGAGGCCGACCTCCGCGCCGTGGGCCGGGACCGTCCGCCGCATCTCCGCCAGGCTCTCCGGCGAGGTGAGCTCACCGGCGACCACCGCCTGGTAGAAGCGCGTGATGTCCTGCTGGGTGGAGATCATGCCGCCCGCCGGGCCGAAGAACGACGGCTCGAACGCGGTCGCGTCGATCCACAGGAAGAACGGCGGGATGCGGCCACCGATGTAGCCGTTGATCAGCGGCGCCGGGATGGAGCGGTCACCCGCGGCCGGGTAACTGGTGTCCGTCAGGCCGAGCGGCTGGATGATCCGGTTGGTGATCTCCTGGCCGACCGGTGCGCCGGTGACCTCCTCGATCAGCATCCCGAGGATCTCGTAGTTGGTGTTGGAGTAGTGGAACTCCGCGCCCGGCTCGCTCACCGACGGGTGGCTGAGCCCGTCGCGCACCAGCTCGATCAGCTCGTAGGTGCCGTCCGGGTTGGCCTTCGGGGTCGGGTTGTTGTTGGTCGGGATTCCGCTGGTGTGCTGCAGGAGCTGGCGGACGGTGATCGCGTTCCCGTCGTGGCCGTTGCCGGCGACCAGACCGGGCAGGTAGCGCTCGATCGGCTCGTCGAGGACCACCTCGCCCTCGTCGACCAGCTGCATCGTCACGACAGCGGTGAACGTCTTGGTCTGGCTGCCGATCCGGTAGTGGTCGGCGGACGTGATCGACCGGACGGTGCCGTACTTGGCAGTGCCGGCCGAAAGCTCCCACGGTCCGGCCCCGCTGTCGGCGTAGACGGCCGCCCCCGGCCCGACCTCCGCCTGGTAGGCCTTCAGCACGTCCTGGACGTCCGCGGGTTCGGCCGCCTGGGCCGAGACCGGAAGCGCCAACGCGGTCGCGACCGCGGCACCTAACGCCGCGAGCCGCCACTTGCGCGGATATCTCGTCATCTTCGTCTCCTCGCTGAGGTTTCGCTGTTCGTCCCGTGAGTGCTTTGGGGCGCCATGGCACCCCGAACCGCTCACGGGGCCTGGCCAGCGGACTACGCGCCCGCCTGGTGCTGGCAGGTGGCCAGGATGAGCAGCAGCAGGAACAGGATCGCCAGCGCCGCAACGCATCCCGCTCCTTCGCGCTCGTTCTCCCGGTATTCGGTGCGGCCGCCGGGTTCGACGTCCGGGTGCTGCTCGGCGTAGTGCCGCGCCAGTCGGCCGGCGCTTCCCGGCTCGGTCAGCCACGGCGTCCGGTAGGCGCACTCGCCGCACCAGCACCGGCAGTTGGCGGCCATGTCGTCCCTCCAGAGCTCCTGGTCCGTCCCCGGTCGGTCGGGCGTCCCCCTGCCCGACCGACCGGACCCCCGGTCATGGACGTTCCAGGCGCTTCATGATCAGGTCGACGTAGTGGTTCATGTCCGCCTGCAGGCACGGCAGCGACGCGTGCTTGCCGGTGCAGCCCTCCGCCCACTCGCTGCCGTCGCCGTAGTCGACGAAGGTGTGCGGGATTCCGGCGGCGGTCAGGTTCGCCGAGGTCACCAGGTTGGTGTCCCTGGCGATCTTCTCGACGACCGCCTGCGCCGGGTTGACGGTCAGGTCGCCGCCGTTGCCGGTGTACAGGGCCACGCCCATGCCGCGCAGGGATTCGACGTGCTGGGCCGGGCTCTGCGCGTTCCACACGCCGTCCAGCGGCCAGACCGGTGAGCCGAAGATCGCGTCGGGCGCCACCGTCGGCGTGCCGGACGCCTCCATCACCGAGGTGCCGATCACGGCCGCGCGCACTCCCTGGTTGAGCAGGTCCAGGCCACCGGAGAAGGCGCCCACGTAGCTGAACAGCTCCGGCCGGTGCTCGGCGTAGTGGAACGCGCCGAAGCCGCCCATCGAGTGCCCGACGATCGCCCGGCCCTCCCTGGTCGGGATGGTGCTCAGGTTCGCGTCGATCAGCGGGATCAGCTGGTCGAGGTGGAAGGTCTCCCAGTTCTGCGGGCCGACCGGGCCGGGGTTCACCCAGTTCGAGTACCAGCTGCGGACGCCGTTGGGGTGCACCGTGATCAGCGGCTGGTCCTCGGTCGCCTGCTCGGCCATCCGCTGGTTGGCCTCGGTGTTGGGCAGGTCGGGGTTGCCGTGCAGCGAGTACAGCACCGGGTAGCGCTCGGCGCTGTCGTAGTCGGCGGGCAGCGTCACCATGATGTCGTGCTGACCCGCGGTCTGGCCCGGCAGCAGCGTCGGGTTCGGCACCTCGTCGGAGGCGACCGCGAAGACGAACGTGCGGTGGTCGTCGTCGACCCACTCCGGCTGGCTCACCACCGTCAGCCCGAAACCGTCGGCGAGCCGCGGTGGTTCGGGCGCCGCGGAGGCGCTGGGAGCGACCACCGCGGAGGCGGCCATCAGACCTATCGCCAGTGCGGCCCGGCCTCTTCTCATCACATCGGACCTTTCCCCAGGGGTGAACCGCTCGGCTGTCCCGACCGGCACCGCTGATCTTGCCGTTCGCGCTGATCAGCGGGCCAGGACACCGAACCGGCCATGCATGTCCGGTCGGCCGGATAAGGTCCGATGGCCGAGATCATCCCGACGGGAGCCCACGTGACGAGCGAGTTCGGCCCGCTGCTGCGCCAGTTGCGCAAGCAGGCGGGCATGACGCAGGAACGGCTCGCGGAGCGGTCCGAGCTCGCGGTGCGCACCATCCGCCGGCTGGAGACCGGCGCCGGGAACGATCCCCGGGTCGGCACGGTGAAGCTGCTGGCGCGGGCCCTGGACCTCTCACCGGACGACCGGCAGCGCCTGATGGCCGCCGCCAGCAGCACGCCGCTGCCCGCCGGAGAACCGGCCGCCGAGGCACCGGCCGAGCGACCTGCCGAAGCGCCGCCGGAACGGCGGACCGCCGCCCAGCGGGCCCTGGACGAAGCCGCCGAGCAGCTCGCTCAGGTGGTCGCCGCCCGCTGGCAGCGCGAGGAGGAGCACCGCCGGGTCCACGACCCGTTCCAGCTGCCGGTGCGGTTCCGGGTCGGCGAATCCACCGGCGGGCTCGGCGAGATCGTCGACGTCTACCGCCGGACGCCGTCCGGGCGGCTGGTGGTGCTGGGCCGCCCGGGATCCGGCAAGACGATCCTGGCGCTGCGGTTCGTGCTGGATCACCTGCGGACCCGCCGCGACGCCGATCCGGTGCCGGTGATCTTCAGCGTCGGATCGTGGGACCCGACGGCCACCGCGCTGCGGGACTGGCTGATCGACCAGCTGCTGCGCGACTACCCGGGCCTGGTCGCGACCGCTCCCGACGGTTCGACGCTGGCCGCCGCGCTGGTCGAGGCCGGCCGGGTCCTGCCGGTGCTCGACGGCTTCGACGAGATCTCCAACGCCCTGCACCGCGCCGCGCTGGAAGCGCTCAACGCCACCACGCTCCCGCTGCTGCTGACCAGCCGACCCGGCGAGTACGGCAGAGCGGTGGAAGCGACGGCGTTGGCGCGCGCCGCCGAGATCGAGCTCGCCGACCTCACCCGCGCCGATCTGGCCGACTACCTCGGGGCCACGTGGGATCCCGTCCTCGACGAACTGCGCGATCGCCCGGAGAGCGGCGCTGCCGCCAACATCACCGCAGCGCTGACCACGCCGTTGATGGTCGTGCTCGCCCGCACCGTCTACCGCGACGCGAATCCGTCCGAACTGCTGGACACCGCGAGGTTTCCGACGCCGGGGGCCATCGAGGCGCACCTGCTGGGCAGCTTCGTGCCGACGCTCTACCGCCCCGGCCCGCCGCAGCAGTCCACCAGCGGTCGGCCGCGCCGCAGCTGGGACCCGGCGCTCGTCCAGCGCTGGCTGGGCCACCTCGCCCACCACCTGGACCGGCGCGGCACGACCGATATCGCCTGGTGGCAGCTGGGCGGCACGGTGCGCCGCTCGACGCGGATCCTCGCCGTCGTGGTGGCGAGCGCGGTCATCACCAGCCTGCTCGACCTCACCCTCAGCCTGCCCGCATACCTCCAGCACCTCGGCTTCGCCGGCGGAATCGGCGCAGCCGTGCTGGAAGCGTCGCTGATCGGACTGGCGATCGGGCTGGCGATCGGCCTCGTGCACGGGATGGCGATCGTCTACGGCGGTGTGCAGTTCCGGCCGACCCGCATGCAGGTCCGGTTGCGCGGCCGGAGCGCCGGGCGCAAGACCAGCCGTTCCTACATCCGCAGGTTCGGGGCGGGCATGGTCGGCGGGTTCGTCGTGGGCATCGGCGTCTCATCGACGAACACGCTGGTGAGAGGACTGCTGCACGGATTCCCGCCCGCTGAGGCGGCGATCGGCGTGACGCTGGTCGACGCGTTCCTGTTCGGCCTCATCTTCGGGCTCTCCGCAGCGCTGGTGCTGATGCTCGCCGCGGTGCTGGAGAAACCCCTGGACATCGACTCGGCCGCTGATCCGGTCGCGATGCTGGCCGAGAACCGGCGCACCGTGCGGCGCCAGACCCTGCTGCTGCTACCGGTGCTCGTGCTCTCCATCGCCTTCGGCGGCCAACTCGTGATCAGCCTCTTCCAGGGGACGCTGGGTCGGCTCGTGTGGTTGCCGCACGGTGCCTTCGTCGGGCTCCTCGGCGGGATCAGCGTGACGCTCGCGTACGCGCTGGCCTTCACCGCGTGGGGCCAGTGGATCCTGCTCGCCCGCCTGTGGTTGCCGCTCACCGGACGGCTGCCCTGGGTGACGGTGGAGTTCCTGGCCGACGCCTACGAGCGCGGGGTGCTGCGCCAGTCCGGAGCCGTCTACCAGTTCCGGCACGCCCGCCTCCAGGAGCACCTGAGCCGCGCCTACCTCAGCAGCGCTCGGCGTAGTGAGTCAGGGATTCGCCGAAGAGCGCTTTGAAATCGCGCGCCAAGTGGGCCTGGTCGGCGTAGCCGAGTTCGGCCGCCAGCGCCGCCCAGTCCAGCTCCGCGCCCGCCGCCATCCGCTCGGTCACCTCGTGCAGGCGGTAGCGGCGGATCACCCACTTCGGGCCGATGCCCACGTGCTCGGCGAACAGCCGCTGCAGCTGCCGGACGTTCGCGCCGAGCTCCGCCGCCAGCGCACCGACCCTGGTGATCTGCGGATTCGCGGCGATCATCGCGACGATCCGGGCGGCCTCCTCCGCCTTCGCATCGGGCTCGGGCGCGTGTTCGCGCAGGAACCGCTCGACGGCCTGGACGTCCGGTGACTCCGGCAATCCGCTGCCGAACACCTCGCGCGCGTCGATGGACCGGTCGGTGATCGAGGAGACCGGGGCGCGCAGGAACGGGCGGAAGCAGCCGGGCCGGAACGCCACGCCGAACACGCCGCCGCGCCCCGCCAGCACCTTGAACTGGTGCTTGCTGGAGACGCCGCTGATCGTCGCACCGCCGTCGTGGAACGCCAGGTGCACGTTCGGGTAAGGCACGATCAGCTGCCGGTACGGCTCCGCGTAGTCCCACGACACGATCCAGTACCTGGCCACGTACCCGACGAGGTCCGGGGAAGGCTGCGGGAAGGAGTGGCGCTGGAACCGCCGCCAAGCGCCGCCGACCTCCCGAACGTCCCTGGACACGTCCGGAGTCTATGTCGCGTTTGTTCAATACATCGGCCGCGCGCGGTGGTTGGCTGCTGTCATGTCCGAAGCACAACACCTGAACCGCGCGGCGTCGGCCATGGTCGAGATCGTCGAAGGCGTCGAACCCGGTCACCTGACCGCGCCGACCCCGTGCACCGAGTACGCGGTGCGCGACCTGCTGAACCACCTGCTGTTCTGGGGCCCGTCCCTGGAAGGCGCGGCCCGCAAGGAAACGGTCCCGCCACCGGCTCCGGCCGAGTCCGATGTGGACCTCGTCGTGGGCGACTGGAAGGCGGCGGTCGTCGAGCAGCTCGACCGCATGGCGCAGGTCTGGAGCGCTCCCGGCGCGTGGTCGGGCAGCACGCACATGGGCGGCCCCGACGAGATGCCGGGGGCCCTGGTCGGGAGCATGGTCACGATCGAACTCGTGGTGCACTCGTGGGATCTCGGGAAGGCGACCGGCCAGTCCCCGCGCCTCGACGAAGCACTCCTCGACTTCGCCTTCGGCGAGGTGGGGAAGATGGCGGAGCAAGGCCGCGCCCTGGGCGCCTTCGGTGCCGAAGTGCCGGTGCCGGACACCGCGCCACTGCTGGACCGGCTCGTCGCCCTGACCGGCCGGAACCCCGACTGGACGCCGTAGCCCGTTTCTGCACGTGGTGGCCCGTGAGTGTTTTGGGGGGCTATAGCACCCCAAAACACTCACGGCAGTTGACCAGCGGAAACGGACGGTCTTGCACTTCAGTAGCCGCCACCTCCGCCCTCCGGCCAACACCCGCCGACCGAAGTCCGATGCGCCGATCCCCCTCCCGTCCGTAGGTTCCGCGCCGGATCTCGGACGAGAGGGGAATCCAGGGCATCCCGTACGCGGCACCGGCCGGTGGCCGCGACAAGCCGGTCGCCACTTCGCCCACCCCGGCCTGCCCGGCTCCGGCACGTTCGGGCTGCGCGATCAGCAGGCCGCGCTGGCCTGGGTGAAGCGCAACGCCGCCGCGTTCGGCGGCGATCCCGGCAACATCACCCTCGCCGGGCAGTCCTCGGGGGCGATGAGCGCCTGTGCTCAGCTGACCTCGCCGCTGGCCGCCGGGCTGTTCGACAAGGCCGTGCTGCAGAGCGGCGGCTGCGACGTCAGCTGGCCCGACGACCTCGACTTCCGCGGACAACCGGCTGGAGAGGTGTTCGTGCCGCTGCCGGAAGTCGAGGCGACCGGCCGCCGGACCGCCGCCGAGCTCGGCTGCACCGGCGCTGCCGACGCGGTGCTGGAGTGCCTGCGCGCGCTGCCCGCCGAGCAGCTGGAGCCGATCACGGGCCGCTTCGCCAACCCCGCCCACGGAACTCCGGCCCTGCCCGTGGCACCCTCAAAAGCACTGGCCGCAGGCGCTTTCCACCGCGTTCCGGTCCTCTCCGGTTCCACCCGCGACGAGGGAACCACGGCCGCGGCGAGCTACGACAGCGGGAAACCGATCGGCGAGCAGACCTACGACGAGGTCCTCACCACGGCCTTCGGCCCGGACCGCCCGCACGTCGAGGCCGTCTACCCGCAGTCGGCCCACGGTTCGGCGGCCGAGGCCTGGGCCGCGATCACCACCGACCGGAAGTGGGCCTGCCCGCAGTACGGCACCTCGCGCGAGCTCGCCCGCCACACCTCGGTCCACCAGTACGAATTCGCCGATCCGGCACCGCCGCCGATGTCCCCGGAGCCACCGGCGATGCCGATGGGCGCCTACCACACCTCGGAACTCTGGTCCCTGTTCGACCTCTACGGCATCCCCGCGCCGCTCAGCCCGGCGCAGCAACGCCTTTCGGAGCGGATGATCGACTACTGGACGGACTTCGCCCGCACCGGCGATCCCGGCTGGCCGAGGCTGCGCGCGGGCTACGCCCAGCAGCTCGCGCCCGACCGGATCGGGCCGGTCGATTTCGCCGCCGAGCACCACTGCGACTTCTGGTCGACCCGCTGACAGCGCACGGCGGCTGGGACGACCCCGGCCGCCGTGCGTCACTTCCGGTCGAGCAGGACGAGCGGGATGGCCGCGGCTGCGAGCACGGCTCCGATCAAGCACACGGAGGTGAGCGGAACACCTCGGGTGAGCGTCGCCCCGGCGAGCACGGGCGTGATGCTGATCCCGAGCTGGAACGCCGACACGGTGGTGGCCCCGGCGAGGGTCGGCGCGTCGGAAGCGATCGCGAAAACACGCCCGTAGAGAGCGGGATTCAGCACGAACGCGGCGATTCCCAGCAGGAACACCAGCGGCACCACCGCCCAGGCCTGCGGCATCGCGAAGGCGAGCACGACCGACAGCACCACGATCGCCGATGCCCCGGTGAGCAGCGCGAAGTGCGGTCGCCGGTCGGAGATCCGCCCGCCTGCGGACAGTCCCGCGAAGGCACCGACGCCGAACAGCGCCAGCACGGCCGGGATCCACACCTCGGGAACGGCTGTGATGTCGGCGAGCATCGCCGCCAGGTAGTTGAACGTGATCATGTAGGCCGCGGTGGTCAGGATCGTGATCGCGTAGATCCGCCACAGCGCGGGCTTGCGCATCGTGGCGAGCTCCCGCGACACGCTCGGCGCCGGGCCTCCCCGGTCGACCGCGGGCAGGCCGAGCACGCAGCCGATCACCCCGGCGGCGGTGAGCACCACGACGGCCCAGAAACCGCCGCGCCACTCGGTGAAGTGGCTGAGCAGGGTGCCCGCCGGACCACCGGCGACCATCGCCACGCTGAGCCCGCTGACCACGACCCCGGAAGCACGGGCGTTGCGATCCGGCGTGACCAGGCCGATCGCGGTCACCGAAGCCACCGCGAAGAAGCCCGCGTAGGCGATGCCCGCGATCGCCCTGCTGACCAGCAGGACTTCGTAGTTCCCGAGCAGGCCGATCGCGATGCCGGCGGCGAAGACGGCCTGGGTGACCACCAGCGCGGTGCGGCGTGGCCAGCGCAGGCTGAGCACCGCGAACGGCGGCCCACCGACCACGACGCCCAGCGCGAACGCGGTGATCAGGAGCCCGGCCGAGGACAGCGAGACGCCCAGATCCGCCGCGACCGCCGGCAGCACACCGGCCAGCAGGAACTCCGCGCTCCCCATCGCGAACAGGCTGAAGCCCAGCAGGTAAACGCCGACGGGCAACCGGCCGGACGTCGTGGTCCGCGCTGCGGTGCTGACCATCAGTTCGCACCTCCCAGCTCCTGCTCCAGCAACCAGGCCGACATGCCGATGGCAGCGGTCGTTCCCGCGCCTGCGGCGGCGATGACCTGCGCACGGGGGTTGACCACGTTCCCGGCCGCCCAGACCCCGGGTACATCCGTCGCGCCCCGCGAATCGACCGCGACGAACCCGCTCACCGGGTCCTTCGCCGCACCGAGCGCGGTCAGCACCGAGTCGTGCGGAACGGGGCGCGGCGCCACGAAGATCACCTCGCACCCGACCGCCTCGCCGTTGTCGAGCTCGATCGCCACCGGCGTGTCAGCGCCTTCCACAACGCGCTCCACGCCCGCGTCGACCAGGCGCACGCCGTGGTCCGCGAGCCGCTGCCGCTCGTCGTCGCTGAGCTCGACGCCGTTGACGCAGAACGTCACCGACTTGCTGTAGCGGCGCAGCAGCGCGGCGAGGTGCTTCGACACCGCACCCATATCGCTGCCGATCAGGGCGATGTCCTGGTCCTTCACCTCGTAGCCGTGGCAGTGCGGGCAGTGGTGCACCTCGGACGCCCACCGCTCGGCCAGGCCCGGGATGTCCGGCAGCTCGTCGGTCAGCCCGGTCGCGACCAGCACCGCCCGGGTGCGCAGGGTGCGACCGTCGCCGAGCTCCAGCTCGAACGTGCCGTCCGAAGCCCGCCGCGCACCGGCCACCGATGCCCGCACGAGCTCCCCGCCGTACTCGGCCAGCTCACTCCGGCCGACCGCGAGGAACTCCCGCGGCGCCATCCCGTCCCTGCTCAGGTACCCGTGCATGTGCTCGGCGGGGCCGTTCCGGGGCGCACCGCCGTCCACCACCAAGGTCGCGTACTGCGCCCTGGCGAGCACCACTCCGGCCGACAACCCGGCCGCGCCGCCTCCGACGATGACCGCGTCCCACTTCACTGCTGCGTCCACTCGGACCACCTCCGCGAACAGCATCGGGAGGACGACCCGGTATCGGCAAAGAACGTTGCCGTTTCCGGGACGGATTGGTTGGCTAGGGCCTGTGAACGAGCAACCGACCGTCGATGCCGCGATCGAGCAGATCGCTCCCCGCCTGCGCAAAGCCCGCGAGAAGAAGGGCGTCAGCCTGGCCGAGCTCTCCCGCGGCACCGGCATCTCGACCAGCACCCTGTCCCGGTTGGAATCCGGCCAGCGCAAGCCGAGCCTCGAACTCCTGCTGCCGATCACCGCAGCGCTCGGCGTTCCCTTCGACGAGATCGTCTCCGCGCCCCGGATCGTCGACCCGCGCGTCCCGCAGCAGCCGACCGAATCCGGCGGCCGGGTCCTGATCCCGCTGTCCCGCCACCAGTCGGAACCGCGCGCGTACAAGATGACCATCCCGGCGCACGACGAAGAACCCCACCTCCGGACGCACGCGGGCTACGAATGGCTCTACGTCCTGCGCGGCCGACTGCGCGTGCGCCTCGGCGACCACGACTTCGTGATGGGAGCGGGCGAGGCCGCGGAGTTCGACTGCCAGATCCCGCACTGGTTCGGCGCGGCCGGACGCGGCAGCGTCGAAGTCCTCAGCCTCTTCGGCAAGCAGGGTGAGCGCATCCACCTCCGCACCACGCGGCGCTGATGGCTGCGTCGCCCTGGAAGTTCCGTCGTCCATGCCCGTGAGCGTTTTGGGGTGCTATAACCCCCCAAAACACTCACGGAACTCTACCTGCGAAAACTAGAACTCCAGCGCTGTCTGCACGCCCGACGCGTTGCGCCGCTCGAAGTCCAGCAGGCTCCGCTTGCGCTCGACGCCGCCGCCGTAACCGGTGAGGTCGCCGTTGGAGCCGACGACGCGGTGGCACGGCACGATGATGCTGATCGGGTTCTTGCCGTTGGCGAGCCCGACGGCGCGCGAAGCGGTGGGCCGTCCGATCAGCTCGGCCAGCTCGCCGTAGGAAACCGTTTCGCCGTAAGGGATCTCGCACAACGCCGCCCACACGACGCGCTGGAACGGGGTGCCGACGAGCTCCAGCGGCAGGTCGAAATCGGTGAGCCGCCCGGCGAAGTACTCGCCCAGCTGCTCGACCACCGGCCCGAACGCCGCGTCGTCGCGCTCCCCGAAGGACTCCTCCGGCGGCCGGTGCCGCTGACGCTCCATGTAGACGCCGGTCAGCGCTCCCCCGACCCCGACCAGGGTCAGCGGGCCGACTGGGCTGTCGATGACGGTCTTCACCGGGTGCACTGGAACATCCTCTCGCCACCGGGAACCGGGCGTTCTTCGGTCCCCTGTCACGCCAGCATCACCCCGTGCCCGGGGGCGGCGCTGGCGGGAATCGGACATCACCAGAAGCACCGGCCTCCCCTGATCACCCCCAGGTCGATCAGGGGAGGCCCCGCGCCTCAGCCGCGAGTCGCGAACCAGTCGGCCACCTGCGGAATCGCGGCGAACGCGGTGCCGTTGTGGTCCAGCGGACCGGCGTTGACGAGCTCGGCGCCCATGGACTCCCGGCAGCGCTCCGAGTTCGCGAACGGCACGTCGACGTCCTCGGTGCCGTGGTAGAGCCGGACCGGAACCTCCGGCGCCCATCGCGCGCACAGCCCGTCGTTCGCCCGGAACGCTTCGGCGAACTTCCCGGTGGGGTGCAGCAACTTCTGGAACATCTCGGGCCGCAGCAGCTCCTGCGGCGTCGCCGGCAGCCCCTGCAGGATCTCCGGATACGAGTGCGTCCCGTCGAACAGCGCCTCCACGGTCTGGTCGTAGGGCGCCTGGAACGCCTCGCTCGGCGAGTCGTACAGGTGGTAGGCCCGGTTCCACGAGGTCACGACGTACCCGAGGTACAGCACGGCCGAGCGCGGATCGACCCGCCCGTCCAGCACACCGGGCAGTTCGGTCCCGGCGATGTCGTGCGGCCCGGCGACCGCGCCGACCGCCCGCAGCTCCGACTCCGGATCCTCCTGCAGGGCCTTCCCGAGCAGCACCGATGCATGCGCGCCCTGCGAGAACCCGGCGACGTTGACGTCCCCGTCCAGCTCCTTGCCCGCCTGCTCGGCAACCTCCCGCGTCGCCCGCAAGCTGTCCAAGGAGGACCGGACTGTCGGTTCGGCGAGCATGTACTCGGGCTGCCCGAGGCTCAGCCCCAACCCGGCGTAGTCGGGCGCGGTGGCGGCCTGCCCGGTGCCGGCGAAGAGCAGTACCGCGGCGCGGTCCGGGCTGTCGGCGAGCGAAGCGGCCGTGCTGCGCGACGGGTTGGTGCCGTGCAGGTACACGGTGAGCGGCAGTTCCTCGTCGGAGCGCGGGAAGGCGGCGACGCCGCTGGCCACCGTCGGCTCACCGGCGAAGTCGGTGGTCCGGTAGAGGTACCGGTAGGCGTCGACGCCGTACCGGATGTCGGCTGGCGCGAACCCCTGCTGCGCCAGGTGCGCGGTGAGCCCGGCGGCATCCATCGAGACCAGCGGCTCGAAGGCCACCAGTTCACCGCCGACGGGCGCGGCGACGGATTCCTGCGTGCAGGACGAGAGAGCCGCGGTCAGCACGACCGCGGTGGTGGCGACGAGCGCTCGTTTCCTCATGGCGCTGAATGCTGGCCGCCGAGCCGCTGCCCCGACGTCGGGCGAACGATCATTCCCGGATCGACCGCGGTCTAGGACGGCATCGACTTTGGTCTGATTCCGGCTGCCGCGGCTCGCCCTACGCTGGCCCAGGTGCAAATACGCATCGCCCCCGCGATCGCCGTCGTGCTGCTGGTCGGCCTGCAGGTCTTCGGCAAGACCCAAGCGGACATCGGCCCAGCAGAGCTGGCCGTGGACATCGCCGTGGGCGCGCTCGCCTGCGTACTCGCACTCGGCGTCTGGCGGTGGCCGGTCCCGACCGCACTCGGCTTGGCGGGGCTCGCGTCGCTGGCGATCACCGCGACCCCGGCGGCGACGATGGCGACGGCAGTCGTGGCGTGCAAGCACCGCATCGGCACCGCATCGTGGGTCGCGCTGGCGGGCGTCGCCGGCCACGCGGTCCTCGGCCTGTGGCGACCGATGCCCGGCCTGCCCTACAGCTGGTGGCTGGTCCTCGACGTGATCACGCACGCGGCGCTGGTCGGCTGGGGCTCGCTGATCAAGGCGAGGCTGGAGCTGATCAACTCGCTCAAGGAGCGCGCTCGTCGAGCCGAAGCCGAACAGGGCAGGCGCATCGCAGAAGCCCGAGCGGCGGAGCGCACGGCCCTGGCGAGGGAGATGCACGACGTCCTCGCCCACCGCCTGTCCCTGGTGGCGACCTACTCGGGAGCGCTCGAATACCGCCAGGACGCGAACCCGGCCCAGCTCGCGAAGGCGGCCGGGGTGATCCGCGACGGAGTCCACCAGGCCCTGGACGAACTCCGCGAAGTGATCAGCGTGCTCCGCGAAGACACCGCACTGCGCCCCCACCTCGGCATCGACGACCTGCCCGCCCTGATCGCGGAAACCCGCGAAACCGGCACCGATGTCGTCTTCTCCAACAGCACGACCGCAACCCCACCCCCACCGACCGGTCGCACGACGTACCGGATCATCCAGGAAGGCCTGACCAACGCCCGCAAGCACGCCCCCGGCCAACCGGTGCGCATCACCCTGACCGGCTCCCCGGGGGATTCGCTGCGAATCTCCCTCAGCAACCCGGCACCGGGCGTCGACTCAGCGATCCCGGGCACCGGAACCGGCCTGGTCGGTCTGACCGAACGCGTACGCCTGACCGGAGGACACCTGGACCACGAATTGACCGCAACAGGTGAATTCGTCCTCCAAGCCTCGCTACCGTGGCCCACGTGATCCGAGTCCTGATCGTCGACGACGACCCCCTGGTCCGAGCGGGCCTGACCCTGATGATCGACGGCGCGGGCGGCATCACGGTGGTCGGCGAAGCCCCGGACGGCGAAACGGCGATAACGGCGACGAACGCCCACAACCCGGACGTGGTCCTGATGGACGTCCGAATGCCGGGCATCGGAGGCCTCCAAGCCACCAAAACCCTCCGAGCCCGCCAGAAACCACCGGAGATCGTGGTCCTGACGACCTTCGACGCGGACGAGATCATCGTGGACGCCCTCCAAGCAGGAGCCAGCGGCTTCCTCCTGAAGGACACCCCACCCCCGGAAATCGTGGAAGCGATCCGAAAGGTAGCGGCAGGAGACCCGATCCTCTCCCCCACGGTGACCCGAAAGCTGATGACCAAGGTAACGGCCGGAGCAACCCGCTACGAAAAAGCCCGAACAGCCTTCACCCAACTCAGCGACCGAGAACACGAAGTAGCGATAGCGGTAGCGAACGGCAAAACGAACGCGGAAATAGCGGCGGACCTCCTGATGAGCGTAGCCACGGTCAAGGCCCACGTCTCCCACACCCTGACCAAACTAGGCCTCACCAACCGAACCCAGATAGCCCTCCTCGCCCACGAAGCCGACCTGGTCTAGCTGGGATCCCGCAGCTGGCGAAGCCGGTTCAGCACTCAGACGGCATCCCACGCGTAGCGAAGTTCGTAGGACTCACCGGGCATCACCATGTCGTTGACCTCGACCACCCGGTCACCGCTCCACGTGCGCCGCCGCACGACCAGCACCGGCCCGCCGCCAAGTCCGAAGATCTGTCGTTCATTCGCGTCCGGCATACGAGCACTAACGATCTCCTCATGCCCGGTGATCTCAATGCCCTGCTCCTCCAGCCGAGCAAGCGCACCACCAGGCCCTGTCTCGACCTCTTCAAGCGCGGTACCCCTGGTGATCTCACGCGGCAACCGAGACACCGCCAGCATCACCGGCTCACCGTCCGCCCGCATGACCCGATCACGAACGCACAGCTCGGAACCCTCTTCAATGCCAAAGAGCTCCGCAAAATCCTGCGCAGGCTCGAACCACACCTTGACCGACGACGACGGAGTGAACCCCTGCGCGTCCGCTTCGGCCAGGAAAGCGGCCTTGTTCGCATTCCGCCGAGCCTTGGAAAGGCGTTCGCGAGAGTCCAACCGACGAACGACCTTCGGCGGAGCGACGAACACGCCCACACCGTGACGCATCTGCACCAGGCCAGCGTCACGAAGCTCCTTCAGTGCCTGACGCACCGTGGTTCGGGACGCGTCGAACCGCTCCTGCAGAGCCTGCTCGGTCGGCAACTGGTCCCCGACCGACAACTCACCACGGTCGATCTGACCCCGCAGCGTCGCCGCGATCTCCTGGTACTTCGCCGCAGCGGACATTTGGAACACCTCGCACTAGACGTCTGAGACCTCACGAACGAGTGTCCCACCTTGCCCGAACCTCGCACCCGCCGCTATGTTCTTCACTTGTATGAGATGACTAATACGACTAGGACGAGTGCTTCAGCCTCAAAGACATCCAGGTGCCACTGCTGCTGATCACCCGTAGCAAAGACCACGATCGAGGGAGTCGAGATGTCGGTCCACTTGAAGTACGTGTGGCGCCCGGTCACGGGCGGCCGTCACGCTTTCCCCATCGCAGCAACGAAAACTCCACGAGCTGAGGAGGTCGAGGCCTACTGCGGAGCGAAGGCCCCTGCCGCCGAGCTGCATGATCGGTCTGAAGTGGACTGGGTCCGAGAGCGTTCGTGCATGAAGTGCTGGCGCCACCTCGCCGACAAGGGCCCGTGATATCGCGGGGCCCGGTGGCGAATTCGCGCGAAATCGTCACCCGCACGCCTACCGAAGGCTGATTTCTCGCGAAATTGACCGCCACCCCTCCCCGCGGAAGGACACACCACACCATGTTCTGGATCCAGCTCAGCACGTTCGTGCTGTTCAACGCCTTCCTGATCGCCCTGATCGCCACGCAGGTCCCGTTCGGAGGCTTGAGATTCACCACCGGCCAGCACGCCGGAACAGGCGACGGCGAGTACACCGTGTGGCATCTCATCGCCGATGTCGAAGCCGAACGCCATCGCGACAACGCCGACTCCGGCGCTCATGCGCGTCGTCGTGAGCGATCCCCCATAGCACTCGGCCCCCCGGCACAACCCGAGATCGGGCCGGAACTGCGGTTCCCCGAGCTCGACACCGACGACCAGCCCACCGGCCGACACCACCTCCACTGGTAGTCCCCGAAACCGGGTCGGTGCGGCACGACATCCCCCGGCCACCGCCGCACCGACCCACCCCGGTGGCCGGGCGCGAACCCCTCCCCGCGCCCGGCCACCGACCATCTCCCAGGAAGCACCGACGCCAAACGACTCCAGCGAGTCGACCCGGTCTGACGAGAGCCTGGATCAGGCGTGTATTGACCGGTGGTATGCGAGGTACTCGACATCGATCCGGTGGCTGGCGTCCACGCGCAGTTGGACATCTTCGCCGTTGCGAGAAACCGTGAGGTCGTCTGCGATCAAGATCGCACCCTTGTCGAAGAGGACGTGGCAGTTCGCGCAGAGGCACAGGATGTTGGCCGGGACGTCCGGCCCGTTGTGCGGAGTTCCCAGCGGCTTGATGTGCGCCCCTTCCGCATAGGCGTAGGAGCCGATCTCCAATCGCACAGCACAGACCTGGCACCGATAGTCGTGGATCTTCTTGACACCTTCCGCAACTCGGGTCGACCGAACGATCCGCTGTTGCTTGATGACGCGCCGTCCAGGTTTTTCATTGCCCTCTGGCAATTGTTGTCCCGACACGGGCGTCTCGAGGTCTGCCGCCGATGAGTTGCTACCGCACTTCTCCAAGCGGTATCGGCAAATTCGATACCCGCGAACTCCCGTTCCGAGCCACGCCTCCACTACGTTGAACAGCCCGTCGTACCGGTACCCCTCCGCCTTGCTCCCGCGGATCACCCGCACTGGTTCACCGGTGAAGGCGTTGGTGCGCAGGGCGGCGTTCTTCGTATCTTCGAAGGTCTGGTGGTCGATTTGCCGTCCTTTGCTGTCTTGCCCGCCACGGCCGGTGTAGATGATGATCGCACCGTGGTCCTCGTCATCCTCGTAACCTCCGGAGAGGACGATGGACTCCGCGCCTCGCTCCTTGGTGCCAACGATCCCGTCTCGCAGTGCCCGGTGAACGTCAGCGTCGTACAACTCCCGCCGGTCCGCGAAAACTCGACCTTCTTCGACCCCGGTGACCTCACCGAAGTTGACTGCGTCGGCCAAGGCTCTGGCCACCGCCGGTTGGACGGCCGTCAGACCGAACGAGCTCAACAACTCCGCGATCCCCGCTTCTCTCGTGGAGAGCTGCTTCGGGTCGATCGGAGATCCGGTGATGATTTGGTGTGCACCTGCGACGATCGAGGTTGCGTCGTAGAGATTGCGCCCCTCGAAGATCGCCAGTTCCTTCGAAGGCTTGGTGTCGTACTTCTGGCAGTATTTCCGCTGTCCCAGCTCATCGTGCTCCGCCATTGCGGCAACGACGGCGTCCCTGGTCAGATCCCGAAGCCCCATGCCCTCACCTTAAAGAGTGAGCACCCCAAACGGGTGGAATTGCTGCAGCGTGGCAACGCCTACATGCCGCATGCCAGGGTCACGGCTTCCCGCGGGTTGCCTTGGTGCCGGTCATCAAGATTCCCTCGATGGTCCAGTCAGTGCTCAGACCTTCTCCACCGATCCTGGCTTGCCCGGTAGAACGAAGGAGGCCAGGAGGGCTGCTGCGGAGATGACCGTGGCTACGACCAGGGCCGTGGTGAAGCCCGCTGGGTCAGTCGCGCCGTCGGGGGTGCCTTTGGCTACCAGGCCGGAGAGGACTCCGATGCCGACGGAGGCTCCGAGGTTGAACATTGTGGCGTTTAGGCCTGGGAGGATTCCGGGCGACTCCCGCGGGGCGTAGATGACTCCCATGCCGTTGAGGGCTGTTGCTGCGCAGGCTGCGTAGGAGACGCCCATCAGGGTTACCAGCGCGAACAGGAGCCAGGGGGAATTGACCGCGAAGATCGTGCCTGCGATCAGCAGCAGGTTGCCCACTAGGCCGATTCGGAGCATGTTTCGGTAGCCGATGCGGGGGGCCCACGATCCGGCCATGGGGGCCAGAAGCCAGCCGGCCAGGGCGTAGGGCATCAGGAACATCAGGGCCGTTGTGGTGCCGTCGTAGGCGAAGCCGGCGGTCGCGTTTTGGGCGAGGGTTGGGTAGACGAAGGTCAGGACCGCGAAGATCGAGGCCATCGTGCAGAACGTTGTCAGGAGGAGGCCCCAGACTCCCCTGCTTCGCAGGGCTCGGAGGGGGAGCAACGGGTCTGCTTGGTTTCGCTCTACCAGCCAGAACAGGGGGAGGAGGAGCAGGCCCACCAGCAGGCAGGTCAGGGGCCAGGTTGCGAACCAGCCCATTGTCGGGCCGAGGGTCAGCCAGGCGTTGATGCCCAGCAGGGCCAGGCAGATCACCGCCGCTCCTCGCCAGTCCATGCGGGCGCCCGTGCGGGCCGAGTCCGGGACCCAGGCCGCGATCATCGCTACCGCGATCACCTCCAGGGCGAAGGTGAGGCCGAAGATTCCTCGGAAGCCGATCGTGTCCGTGATGACTCCGCCCAGCAGCGTGTCCACGCCCGCCACACCGCTGTTCACCGCCGTCAGGATGCCCAGGTAGCGCCCGAACTGCGCCGTCGGGAGGATGTCTCGGAGCGTCAGGATGCCGAGGGAGATCGTGGCGCCGCAGGCTCCTTGGAGGGCTCGGCCGATCATCAGGGTCTCGACGTTCGGGGCCACCGTCGCGATCAGGCTGCCCGTGGCCATCACCGCGATCGAGCCGAACAGGACTCGGCGGCGGCCGATGATGTCGCTGTAGCGCGGCAGGACCACGCCCGCCAGGCCCGCCACGAACAGGAAGACCGTGGCGCTCAGGCCGATGGTGCCCACGTCCGTGCTCAGGGACTTGGCCATGTCGTCGATGGCCGGCGACAGCATCGTCGCGTTCATCTGGAAGCTGGCCACCGCGACCAGCAGGGCCGTCAGCACCAGGGGCGGGCGGACCCGCGCAGCAGCCAAGGTCACGCCATCTCCCGGGACAACGCGGTGCGGGTGGCCAGGAGGTTCTTGATGTAGGCGTAGAACGCCGGGGCGTCGATCTCCTCGATCACCGTCGCGTTCGGCTCCAGGCCGTGCACGCCCCAGGACATCGCCGCGTAGCCGCGGGTCAGCTCGCCCGCCGTTTCCACGTCCACGTGGTAGCGGGCGCTTCGGGTGATCAGCTCCGGGTGCAGGAGGACCGCCGCCGTCAGGGAGTCCGGGTGGGTCGTGCCGTCGATGCCGACGCTGCGGTCGAACTCCAGGGTCGCCGCGCAGACCGTGGTGAAGAAGTCGCCCAGCGGGGTGCCCAGGGCCGCGATCTCGTCCAGCTTCGGCTGGTCGAACACCGCCTGGTCGAGGGTCAGCGGGGCCCACGGGACCACCACGATCTCGAAGCCCGCCGCGAACACCGCCTTGGCGGCTTCGGGGTCCACGTAGAAGTTGAACTCCGCCGCCGCGGTGATGTTGCCGCGGGCGTTGTTGGAGCCGCCCATCACGTAGAGGGTCTTGACGTTGCCGACGAAGTCCGGGTCCTTGACCACCGCCGTCGCGATGTTGGTCAGCGGGCCGATGGCCACGATCGACAGCTCGCCGGGGTTCTCCGCGGCCAGCCGGACCAGCGCGTCCACCGCGTGCTCGGCTTCCGGTTCGCAGCCGGTCAGGTCCATCGTCAGGCCGCCGGCGCCGTCACCGTGCACGTTCTCCGCGCTCTCCCACGGGCGCACCATCGGGCGGCGGCAGCCCAGGTGGATCGGCACCTCGCCGAGGCGACCGGCCACGTTGCAGGTCAGGTGGGCGTTGCGGACCTGGTGGTCGAAGTCGACGTTGCCCGCCACCATCGTCACGGCGCGCAGGTCGGCTCGCGGGTCGAGCAGGCCCGCGAGCAGGGCGATGCAGTCGTCCTGCGCCGTGTCGGTGTCGATCACCAGCGGGATGGTTTCGGGCATCGCATCTCCTGCACGAATATGTTCATTGATTTGTCCACTCGGTGGAACCGCACGTACTGTAAGTCGACGCAGATAACGCGTCAATCCAGGCGTGCGGCACGGCAGTGGACGCTGTCGCGCAGGACACATATGTACACTGTTGTACATTCAGGGAGGTGCCATGCGGATCGCTGTTGTGGGCAGCTACGGCACGGGCATGACGATGCGGGCGGAGCGGATTCCCGGCCGCGGCGAGACGCTGGGCGACGCCACCTTCTCGCTCGGACCGGGCGGCAAGGGCTCCAACCAGGCCATCGGCGCAGCTCGGCTCGGCGCCGACGTCTCACTCCTGACCGCGATCGGTGATGACGTGCTCGGCGCGCAGGGCCGCGAGCTGTGGCGGCGCGAAGGCGTCGACGCCAGCGCAGTGGCCACTGTGGACGCTCCGACCATGACCGGGGTGATCCTCGTCGAGCAGGACGGGGAGAACCGGATCATCGTCGCGCCCGGCGCGCTCGACCTGCTGTCCCCGGCGCACGTCGCCGGTTTCGCCGAGGTCATCGCCGACGCCGACCTGCTGATGGTCTGCAACGAGATCCCCGCCGACACCGTCGCCGCCGCGCTGCGCACCGCTGCCGAGCACGGCACGCCGACCCTGTTCAACCCGGCTCCCGCCCGCGACCTGCCGCAGGACGTGGCCGCGCTGGTCGACGTCCTCACCCCGAACCTCACCGAGGCGCAGGTGCTGACCGGCCTCGACACCACCGACCCCGGCGCCCTGCTGGACGCGCTGCGCCAGCGGTTCGCCGCGAAGATCGTGCTGACCTGCGGCACCGACGGCGCGCACGTCGACGACGGCGTCGAGCGCGCGCACGTCCCGCCGGTGCTCGCCACCCGGGTCGTGGACACCACGGGCGCCGGCGATGCGTTCAACGCCGCGTTCGCCGTCGCCTGGTGCCGCGGCTGGGACCTGCGCCGCGCGGCCCGCTACGCGGCGGCGGCCGGCGCCTTCGCCGTGGCCCACCACGAGGTGGTCCCCGGCCTCCCCCGTTCCGAAGACCTCGAAGAAAGGTGATCGACGTGTCCGCTTACTCGGCCGCCGAACCGGCCTCGCTCGCCCCGTTCATCCAGCACACCGCCATCGAGATCGGCCTCACCCGCGAGGACCTGATCCGGCACTGCGAGGAGGCCGTGCGGTTCGGCTTCAACGCCGCGATGGTCCCGGCCTCCTGGGTGCCGCTGGTGGCCGAGCGGCTGCGCGGCAGCGGTGTCCAGGTCGCCAGCGCGCTGGACTTCCCCACCGTCGGCTCGATGACCACGGCGGGCAAGGCCGCCGAGGCGCGCGCGATCGCCGAGGCCGGTGCCGACCAGCTCGACATGGGCGTGCAGGTGGGCTGGTTGCGCAGCGGCATGGAGCAGGAGTTCCGCGACGACATCGCCGCCGTGGTGGAGGCCGCCGGGATTCCCGTGAAGGTCATGCTGGAACTGCCGAAGTTCAACGCCGAAGAGCGGGAGCGCGCGGTGCAGCTGGCGATGGACGCCGGTGCGGCGTACCTGAAGAACGCCAGCAGCGGCGCGGTCGAGGTCGCCAACGCCGACAGCATCGCCTACCTCGTCGAACGTGCCCGCCCGGGCGTGCGGGTGAAGGCGTCTGGTGGGATCAAGACCGCCGAGCAGGCCGTGTCGCTGCTCGACGCGGGGGCTTCGCTGTTGGGCACCAGCGCGGGCATCGCGATCGTGACCGGCGGCGCGGCGGCTTCGTCGTACTGACCGCAGCGGGGGTCGTGAGCGCGCAACAGTGTTCTCACGACCCCACGACCGACCGAAGGGGGCCAGGTGAGGATCTCGCGGGATGCTCCGGAGCCGCTGCACGCGCAGATCGCGGCGTCGTTCCGGGAGGACATCCTCAACGGTCGCTGGCCCGCCCACTACAAGCTCCCGCCCGAGCCGGCGCTCGCCGAGCAGCTGGGCGTCAGCCGCGGGACGCTGCGCAAGGCGCTGGCCGTGCTCATCGAGGAAGGGCTGCTGGTGCAGACCCGCGGGCGCGGCACGTTCGTCACCGCTGGAGTGCTCGAGCCGCAGATCGCGCAGCGCCTGCACTCGCTGTCCGAGGACTTCCGCGCGCAGGGTCACGCGCTGGACGTCCAGGTCGTCAGCGCCCGCTTGGAAGGGCTGCAGATGGCCGTCCAGGCGCTCCTCGGGGCGCCGCCGGGAACTCCCGGGCTGCGGCTCGTGCGGGTGTTCCGCGGGCCGCAGGGGCCGCTGGCGTACCTGGTGAACTGGGTGCGGGCGGACCTGTGCCCCGGCATCGAAGACGTTGATTTCCAGCGGAATTCGCTGTTCGACGTGCTGGAGAAGTCCTACCGGCTCCCGGTGGCCGAGGGGCGCCGGACGTTCAGCGCCGAGCTCGCCCGCGAGGACGTCGCGGAGGCCTTGGAGATCTCCACCGGGTCGCCGGTGCTCTACCTGGAGCAGGTGACCTACACCCGCGACGGGCAGGCCGTGGAGTACTCCGACGTCTGGATCAACAGCACCGCCGTGAAGGTCACCTCGCTGCTGACGCGCTGAGCCAGGCGAACGGCGCGAGCTGCTCGTCCAGCGGTGCGTCCACGAGCCGGTTGGCCAGGGTGGACGTCGTGTACGTGCCGACGCCGAGGACCACTTCCAGCGCGTTCTGCTTGGTGTAGCCGTGCGCCAGGAACGCTCGCAGCTCCTCGGCTCCCACCGCACCGGCGCGTTCCACGAGCCGCAGCGTGAACACGCGGATCGCTTCGAGGCGCTGATCCGCCAGCGGCCGCTGCTCGCGCAGCGCTTCGACGAGTTCGGGTGCCGCGTTCAGCGCGGCGAGCTTCGCGGAGTGCATCGCGACGCAGACGTGGCACTCGTTGCGCGTTGCGATCGTCATGATCACGACTTCGCGGGCGAGCGGATCCAGCGTCGTGTCGTCGAACATCGCGCTGAGCTTGAGGAATCCGTTGAGCAGGTGCGGCGATTCGGCGAGCCGCGCCACGGCCGCGGGCAGGTGGCCGAGCCGCTCGGCGGTGCCGGCCATGGCCCGGCGGGAACCTTCCGGCGCGGTTTCGGTGGTGTGGTCGGTGAACAAGGCACTCCCCTAAACTCGACAACGTGGTTGACGAAAAGGTAAACGAGGTTGTCGATTATGGCAAGCGCTGACTCGCCGGGCTTCGAGCTGCCGCTGCTGCTCTTCGCCGGCTTCCGGTCGCTGATCGACCAGCTGCACGCCGAACTCGCCGAGCAGGGCCACCCCGACGTGCGCCCGGCGTACGGGTTCGCGATGCAGGCCATCGGCCCGGACGGCGCGACCGCCAGCGAGCTCGGGCGCAGGCTCGGCATCTCCAAGCAGGCCGCCGGGAAGACCGCCGACCGCCTGGAGAAGCTCGGCTACGTCGAACGAGCGGACGATCCGGACGACGCCCGGCGCAAGCTGCTCCGGCTGACGGACCGGGGCGTGGACGCGCTGACCCGCTCCGCGGCGATCTTCGACGACCTGCGCGCGCAGTGGGCGGAGTCGCTGGGCGCGGAGCGGCTTCGCGACCTGGAATCCGGACTGCGCGCGATGGTTCCGGGCAACTCCTTCCGGCTGGACGTCCCGGGCTGGTTCGGCGCCTCGCCGTAGCCGTTCTTCGCGGGAGGTCGCGGCCCTGAAGCTTCCACATCCCGGGACGATCCGCTGCGGTTGCGCCGAAAGTCCGCTTTGCGACCGGTTTTTCCGAACCTCCGACCGAAGGCCACATAGGATCGATTCGAGATCGAACCTTGGAGGACTGGGAATGTCGACCTACGTGCTGGTTCCGGGCGCTTGCCACGGCGGCTGGTGGTACGACCCGATCGCGGCGGAACTGCGCGCCGCAGGGCACACCGTGCACGCGGTGACCTTGACCGGGCTGGGCCCGCAGGAATCCGGTGCCGGGGTCAACCTCGACACCCACATCGACGACGTGGTCCGCCTGCTGGAGGCCGAGGACCTGAACGACGTCGTGCTCTGCGGGCACAGCTACGCGGGCATGGTGATCACCGGCGTCGCCGACCGGGTGCCGGAACGGATCGCGACCCTGCTGCACGTCGACGCCTTCGCACCCGAGGACGGGGATTCGGCCTGGTCACTGACGGACGGCTTCTGGCACGACTGGTACGCGGGCGGAGCGGGCAGGGACGGATTCGCCTTCGCGCCGCTGCCGGTCCACGAGGAGCGCGCGGTGCCGCACCCGCTGGGAACGGTCGTGCAGGAGCTCCGGCTGACCGGTGCGCACCTGCGGGTTCCGCGCCGCGAGTACGTCTACTGCGCCGAATTCGAGAACTCACCGTTCACGCCGACCTACGAGCGGCTGAAGGACGACCCGTCGTGGCACGTCCGTGCGCTGCCGGTCGGGCACGACCTCGTCCAGGAAGCCTTCGACGACTTCCGCGAGATCCTCCTCGACGCCGCGCGCGAGACGTCGCGGGCTTGAACCGAGCGGGGCGCTTCCCGCGCGTTCCAGGAAGCGCCCCACTTGTGGACAGGAGCTGTCCTAAAGGGCTCCTAGGGTCGGTCGCAGACCGATCCGAGGAGGAGACATGGCGACTTACGTGCTGGTTCCGGGCGCTTGCCACGGCGGCTGGTGGTACGACCCGATCGCGGCGGAACTGCGCGCGGAGGGCCACACCGCGCACGCGGTGACGCTGACCGGGCTGGGTCCGCAGGAGTCGGCGGCCGGGGTCAACCTGGACACCCACATCGACGACGTGGTGCGGCTGCTGGAGTCGGAAGACCTGCGTGATGTCGTGCTCTGCGGGCACAGCTACGCGGGCATGGTGATCACCGGCGTCGCCGACCGGGTGCCGGAGCGGATCGCGACCCTGCTGCACGTCGACGCCTTCGCACCCGAGGACGGCGAGTCGGTCTGGTCGCTGACCGACGACTTCTGGCACGACTGGTACGCGGGCGGTGCCGGCGAAGACGGATTCGCGTTCGCGCCGCTGCCGGTGCTGGACGAGCGCGCCGTGCCGCACCCGCTGGCCACGATCACCCAGCAGATCCGGCTGACCGGTGCGCACCGCCGGGTTCCGCGCCGCGAGTACGTCTACTGCGCTGCGTTCGAGAACTCCCCGCTCACCGCGACGTACGAGCGGCTGAAGGACGACCCGACGTGGCACGTCCGATCGCTGCCGATCGGGCACAACATCATCCGCGAGGACTTCGACACCTTCCGCAAGATCCTCCTCGACGCCGCGTGACCTGACGGATGCGCAGCGCTGGGCACCTTTGACCGACCACGCCGGTCAAAGGTGCCTTCGCCTCGGCGGGGAGCACGACCGTCTACTGCGGACGGTAGGCGCGGAGGAACACCCGCACCCCCGCCGCGACGATCTCGCCCAGCTCGGCCTCGTCCAGGGGCAGCGCACCGAAGTAGGTGCGGCTCTGGGCCTCCGCCCCCACCAGCGCGACGAAGTGCATGGCCACGCGGTCCGGGACGTCGACCTCCAGCAGACCCCGCTCGCCGAGTTCGGCCATCCGGCGCGCGAGCGCCTCGTGCACGCGGCGCGGCCCCGCTTCCTGCCAGGCCTCCAGGACGTCCTCCGGGATGTGGCCGACCTCGGCGTTGATCTGCCGCACCAGCGCGAAGTGCGCGCCGAAATCGCTGGCCGTCAGGACGAACGCGCGGCCGAGCCCGACGAGGTCGGACTCCAGGTCGGCGATCTTGCCGAGGTGGCGGTCCAGGTCGGCGAACTGCGCCTCGCGGACCTCCGCCGCGCTCTCCATGACCACCTCGCGGAACAGCTCCGCCTTGTCCGCGAAGTGGTTGTAGATGGTGCGCGTCGACACCTCCGCCGTCTTGGCGATCGCGTCGATGCTGGCGCGGGTGTAGCCGTCGCGGCCGAACACCTCCCGCGCCCCTTCGAGGATCGCTCGCCGCTTCTCCACCCCTCGGCGCGAAGCGTTTCCGCTGCTCAAAGCACTCTCCCAAAAATAAGTACAACGGCCATTGCACTAAGTGCATTACACGTTGTACTTTACCTCGTGTCCGCCTCCACCGCACGGAACTGAGGAGCGAGAGATGTCCGCACTGCGACTGGCCGTCATCATCGGGAGCAACCGGGAAGGGCGCTTCGGGCCGACCGTGGCCGAATGGTTCGCCGGGCAGGCGCGGGAGTTCGGCGACGTCGACGTCATCGACCTGGCCGAGATCCCGCTGCCCACCGTCATCGACTTCGGCGCCGCGCCGGACCCGCACGTCGTCGCGCTGGCCGAGCGGCTGGCCGCGGCCGATGCCTACGTCGTCGTCACGCCCGAGTACAACCACAGCTTCCCCGCCCCGCTGAAGAACGCGATCGACCTCTACCGCGCGGAGTGGCAGGCCAAGCCGGTCGGTTTCGTCTCCTACGGCGGGATGGGCGGCGGCCTGCGCGCCGTCGAGCAGCTGCGGCTGGTCTTCGCCGAGCTGCACGCGACGACCGTCCGCGACACCGTCAGCTTCCACAACGCCTGGGAGCGCTTCGACCAGGACGGCGCCCCGCTGGACGAGGGCTGCAACGCCGCCGCGAAGGGAATGCTGACCCAGCTCACCTGGTGGGCTCGCGCGCTGCGCACCGCGCGGACCGCCGAGCCGTACGCCGCGTAGGGGACGACCGTGAAGAACAAGCTGACCCTGCTGTTCGTGCTGCTCGGCTACTTGCTCCTGCCGATGTCGATGTCCGGCACCACCGTCGCGCTGCCGCAGATCGGAACGGCGCTCGACGCCTCCGGCGGCGCGCTGCAGTGGGTGGTGACCGGGTACTTCCTGACCGCGTCGTCGTTCATGCTCGTCGCCGGCTCGACCGGCGATCTGCTCGGGCGGCGCCGGATCTACCGCCTCGGCGCGGCGACGTTCGTGCTCGGCAGCCTGGTCGCGGCGCTGACGCCGAACATCCTGGTGCTCGACGTGGCGCGCACCGTGACCGGCACGGGCGCGGCCGGGGTGATGGCCGGTGGCGGTGCCATCCTGGCGACGACGTTCACCGGCTCCGAGCGGACCAGGGCGTTCGCCGCGATGGGCACCACGTCGGGCATCGGGCTCGCCATCGGCCCGACGCTGGCCGGGTGGCTGGTCGGCGCCCTCGGCTGGCGGGCCACCTTCGGCGCCTTCGCCGCAGCCGGAATCGTCCTGCTCGCAGGCACTTTCGCGATGACCGAGTCGCGCGCCGCGCAACGACCGCGGGCCGACTGGTTCGGCGCGGTCACCTTCATCGCCGGGCTGGCTTCGGTGATGTTCGCGATCACCCAGAGCTCCGGGGCGGGCTGGAGCAGTCCGCTGGTGCTCGGGCTGCTGATCGCCGGTGCCGGGCTGATGACCGCGTTCGCGGTCGTCGAGCGGCGCAGCGCGCACCCGGTGCTGGACATGTCCCTGCTGCGCAACCGGAAGTTCGTCGGCTGGGTGCTCGCCGGGGTCGTGATGGTGCTGGGCTTCGGCGGGATGACCTCGTTCCTGCCCACCTACCTGCAGGGCGCCAACGGGTTGTCGGCGCGCGATTCCGGGCTGGTCATGCTGATGTCCACGGCTCCGATGCTGGTACTGCCGCTGGTGGGCAGCAGGCTGGTGAACCGGGGCACCTCGCCGCGGCTGCTGATCGTCACCGGGCTGCTGCTCATCTCGGCGGGCAACGCGTGGTTGACCGGGCTGCACCCGGGCATCGGGGCGTGGCAGCTGCTCGGCCCGCTGCTGACGATCGGCATCGGGGTCGGCCTGGCCAGCGGGTTGATCGACGCGCAGGCGATGAACCAGGTCGACCAGTCGCGCGCCGGGATGGCCGCCGGGCTGCTGAACACCGTGCGCGGTGGTTCCCAGACGCTGGTGCTGGCGCTGTTCGGTTCGGTGCTGATCAGCTTGCTGACCGGGCGGATCGGCGCGGAGCGGGCCGGCCAGGTGGCCACCGGGAAGCTCACCGGGCCCTCGCCCGACGTCCTGGCCGGGCACCTCACGGAGTCCTGGCAGGTCCTGCTCTGGGCGATCGCGGCCCTGACCGCGCTCGGCGCTCTGGCGGTCGCCGCCCTGCTCAAGCCGAGGCGGGCATCGTCCCCGCTGCCCGCGCCGCCGGTTCCGGCGGCAGCCTGACCGCGGTCGTGGGTGGCGCAGGCGAGCGCCACCCACGGCTCTGACTGTGCACCTTGCACTGCATTCGGGTCCCGACCGTGCACTTCCTCCACTGACGACGGGTTGACCAGGGCTTACGGTGTCCGCCAACCGCCCCTCCGAGCCAACCCGAGGAGCTCGCCATGGCTTCGTCCGTCGGGGTCGACGACTACGCGCTGACCAGAGTGCCCGACCATGCCCGCTACTCCTGGTGGTCGGTGGCCGTGCAGCGGTTCGGTCAGGTCTCGGCGCTGAGCCAGTTCCTGCTCGGCGCCACGCTGGGCTTCGGCATGAGCTTCTGGGACGCCTTCCTCGCGCTGACCCTCGGCGCCGTGATCCTGGAGATCGTGGCGATCTTCGTCGGGATCATCGGTGCCCGCGAAGGCCTGTCCACCTCCATGCTCGCGCGCTGGACGGGCTTCGGCCGCGCCGGGTCGGCGCTGATCGGGCTGGCCATCGCGATCAGCCTGATCGGCTGGTTCGGCATCCAGTCCGCGGTGTCGGCCAAGGGGCTGGTCTCGCTGGTCGGCGGCCTGCCCGAGTGGGGCTGGGCGCTGGTGTTCGGCCTGCTGGTCACCGCGATCGTGCTGCGCGGCTTCCGCTCGATGGCCTGGGTCGCCTACGTGACCGTGCCCGCCTTCCTGGTGCTCGTCGGCTGGTCGATCGGGGCGGAGCTCACGCAGCACGACCTCGGCGCGCTGATGGCCTCCGCCCCGCCCGGCCCGCAGCTGTCGCTGCTGGAGGGAACCACGCTGGTCGCGGGCGGGTTCATCACCGGGGCGGTGATCACGCCCGACATGACCCGCTTCAACCGCACCGTCGGCGACGTGGTCAAGCAGACGCTGGTCGGCATCACCCTCGGCGAGTACGTGATCGGCCTGGCCGGGGTGCTGCTCGCGCACGCCGTGCGCTCCGCCGACATCACCACGATCGTCACCTCGTCGGTCGGCTGGGTCGGCATCCTGGTCGTCGTCGCGGGCACGCTGAAGATCAACGACTGGAACCTGTACTCCTCCGGGCTGGGTCTGGTGAACTTCGTCGGCACGGTGTTCGGCAAGAAGCTCAACCGCGGCATCGCGACGGCGGTGTTCGGCCTGATCGGCAGCGTGCTGGCCGCGGTCGGCATCCTCGACCAGTTCACCGGCTTCCTGACCGTGCTCGGGGTGGCGTTCCCGCCGATCGGCGGAATCATGGTCGCCGAGTACTTCATCGTGCGCCGCTGGCGCGGGGAGCTCGAAGCATCGCGGGCGCGGGGCGAGATCCCCGCCTCCTCCCCGGACTGGGTGCCCGCGACGCTGGTCATCTGGCTGGTCGCCGCACTGGTCGGCGGACTCGTGGAGATCGGCCTCCCGAGCATCAACTCGCTGCTCCTCGCGTTCGTGCTCTACGTCGTCGCCGGGAAGCTCAACCTCATCCGCGGCGTCGGCAGCACCGACCCGGCAACCGCCGCAGTGAGCGGGAAGACCGGCTAGAACCGGCTTTTCGACTCATCCCAAGCGAGTCTTTGAGATGCGGCGAAGCCGCATGCGGTGTGGGACTCAACTTGCACCGCCGCGGGTTCTCAGAGCTTTCCTGGCGAGGACGGCCCAGCCGCCGTGTATTGGTCATACATAAGGCTGGGCACCCGCAGTCCAGGGAAGCTCTGAGGTTCCGCCACCCGCACCGCCAAGCAGAACGAGCATGGAAGACCCACGAAGGAGTTCCGACTTGCGCATCGGTATTGACGTTGGCGGCACCAACACCGACGCCGTCCTGCTGGACGGCACCGAGGTGCTCGCCGCCGTGAAGATGAGCACCACCACCGACGTCACCTCCGGGATCGTCGCGGCCATCGACGGTCTCCAGCGGCAGCACGCGTTCGACCCCGCCGGGGTGCGCGCGGTGATGATCGGCACCACGCACTTCATCAACGCCCTCGTCGAGGCCCGCCGGCTCGCTCCCACCGCCGCGGTGCGACTCAGCCTGCCCGCCGGTGCGTCGCTGCCGCCGATGGTCGACTGGCCGCAGCGCTTGGTCGAGGCCGTGTCCGGGCGCAGCTACCTGTGCCACGGCGGGCACGAGTTCGACGGGCGGCACATCGCCGAGCTGGACGAGGCCGAACTGCGCAAGGCCATCGACGACATGGGCCGCAACGGGGTGCGCAGCGTCGCGATCACCTCGGTGTTCTCCCCGGTCAACCACGACTTCGAGCAGCGCGCCGCGGAGCTGATCGCCGCCGAGCTGCCGGACGTGGCGATCTCACTGTCCCACGAGATCGGCCGGATCGGTCTGCTGGAGCGGGAGAACGCCACGGTCATCAACGCCGCGCTGCGGGAGCTGGCGGCCAACATCGTGGACGGCCTGGCCACCTCGGTGGCCGGTGCGGGCATCACCGCGCCGCTGTACCTGAGCCAGAACGACGGCACCCTGATGGACGTCGACTTCGCCCGCCGCTACCCGGTGGCGACGTTCGCCTCCGGCCCGACCAACTCGATGCGCGGCGCCGCCGTGCTCTCCGGGCTGGACACCTGCGCGGTGATCGACGTCGGCGGCACCACCAGCGATGTGGGCGTGCTCAACCAGGGCTTCCCGCGCGAGGCGACCACCGCGGTGAGCGTCGCCGGGATCCGCACCAACTTCCGGATGCCGGACGTGCTGTCGATCGGCATCGGCGGCGGCAGCCTGGTGCGCGGCGGGACCGTCGGCCCGGAGTCGGTGGGCTACCAGCTGACCTCGAAGGCCTTGGTGTTCGGCGGTGACACGCTGACCGCCACGGACATCGCGGTGGCCGCCGGGCGCGCCGAGATCGGCGATCCCGAACTGGTCGAGCACCTGGACAAGGACGTGGTCCGGGCGGCGCTGGAGCGCATCGCCGCGGACAACGCCGACGCGGTCGAGCGGATGCGGACTTCCGCCGAACCGCTGCCGGTGGTCGCCGTCGGCGGTGGTTCGGTGCTGCTGCCGGACGAGCTGGGCGATGCGGGCGAGGTGCACCGGCCGGAGAACTACGCGGTGGCCAACGCCATCGGCGCCGCGATCGCGCAGATCGGCGGCGAGGTGGACCGGGTGTACGCGATCGAGCCGGGCCGCCGCGATTCGGTGGTCGACGAGGCCAAGCAGGAAGCGGTCGACCGGGCGGTGGCCGCGGGCGCGAGTCCGTCCACCGTGGACATCGTGGACTTCGACGAGGTGCCCATCCCGTACCTGCCGGGCAACGCGACCCGGATCCGGGTGAAGGCCGTCGGCGACCTGCAGCTGGAGGCGTGAGCATGCGCGAGATCGCACTGTCCGACCTGGACGACATCGCCCGCGGCGCGGCCATCCTGGGCACCGGCGGTGGCGGCGACCCGCACATCGGCCGGCTGCTGGCCGGTGCCTCGCTGCGCGAGCACGGCCCGGTTTCCCTGACACCGCTGGAGGAAGTGCCGCCGGACGCCGCGGTGCTGCCGGTGGCGATGATGGGCGCGCCGACCGTGATGGTCGAGAAGCTGCCGTCGATCGAGCAGATCGGCCTGGCCGCCCGCACCCTCGCCGACTACCTCGGCCAGGAGCTCACGCACATCGCGTGCGCCGAGGCGGGCGGGGTCAACTCGCTGATCCCGGTGGCCGCCGCGGCGCAGCTGGGCCTGCCGCTGATCGACGCGGACGGCATGGGGCGCGCGTTCCCCGAGATCCAGATGGTGCTGCCCACGCTGTACGGCATCAAGGCCACGCCGATGGCCATCGCCGACGAGAAGGGCAACCGCGGTGTGCTGGACACCGTGGACAACCACTGGGCGGAGCGGCTGGCCCGCAGCGTCACCATCGACATGGGCTGCTCGGCGATGATCAGCAGCTTCGCGATGACCGGCGGACAGGCCCGCGAGTCCCTGGTGCCGGGCACCCTGACGCTGTGCGCGGAGCTGGGTCGGCTGGTGCGCACCGCGCAGGCCGAGCACCGCGACCCGGTGGACGCCGTGGTCGAGCGGTTGGGCGGGCGGCGGCTGTTCACCGGCAAGGTCGTCGACGTCTCGCGGCGCACCGTGTCCGGTTTCGCCCGCGGTGACGCGCGGTTGGTCGGCATGGACGGCGACAGCGGCACCGAGCTGGTGCTGCGGTTCCAGAACGAGCACCTCGTCGCCGAGCGCGACGGCACGGTGCTGGCCTCGGTCCCGGACCTGATCTGCACCCTGGACCGGGAATCCGGCGAGGCGATCACCACCGAGGCGATGCGCTTCGGCCAGCGGGTCGCGATCATCGCCGCGCCCGCCGATCCGCGCTGGCACACCCCGGCCGGGCTGGAGCTGGCCGGGCCGCGCTACTTCGGCTACGACATCGACCCGGTGGGGGTCCGGCAGTGAGCTGGCAGCTGACCGAGGAGCACCTGACCGACCTGGCCCGCGGCGCGGCCGTGCTGGGCACCGGGGGCGGCGGCGACCCGTACGTGGGCCGGTTGCTGGTGCAGCAGGCGATCCGCGAGTCCGGGCCCATCACCGTGCTCGATCCGTCCGAAGTGGACGACGACGCGCTGGTGATCCCGACGGCGCAGATGGGCGCGCCCACGGTGGTGCACGAGAAGATCCCGAGCGGCGAGGAACCGGTCACCGCGCTGCGCGCGCTGGAGACCCACCTCGGGGCCAAGGCGACGGCGACGATGCCGATCGAGTGCGGCGGGATCAACTCGATGATCCCGCTGGTGGTGGCCGCCCGCACCGGCCTGCCGGTGGTGGACGCCGACGGCATGGGCCGCGCGTTCCCGGAACTGCAGATGGAGACCTTCGGGGTCTACGGCGTGACCGGGTCGCCGATGGCGGTCGCCGGTGAGCGCGGCGAAACGGCGGTGATCGACGCGGGTGCCGACAACGCCCGGATGGAGTGGCTGGCGCGCGGCGTCACCATCCGCCTGGGCGGGGTCGCGCACATCGCCGAGTACTCGATGAGCGGTGCGGACGTGAAGCGCACCGCCATCCCGCGCACCCTCACGCTGGCGCACACCGTCGGCAAGGCCATCCGCGAGGCCCGCGAGCGCAACGCCGATCCGGTCGCGCACCTCGGCGAGGTGCTGAAGGGCACCTTGTACGGGCACCTGCGGGTGCTGTTCCGGGGCAAGGTCTCGGACGTCGAGCGGCGCACCGAGGCCGGTTTCGCGCGCGGGCGCGCGGCGGCGGTGTCCTTCGACGGCGAGCACGAGCTGGAGCTGGAGTTCCAGAACGAGAACCTGGTGGCGCTGGTCGACGGCGAGGTGCGTTGCGTGGTCCCGGACCTGGTGTGCGTGCTGGACGCCGAGCAGGCCGAACCGATCACCACCGAATCCCTGCGCTACGGACAGCGGATCACGGTCATCGGCATCTCCACGCCGGAGCTGATGCGCACCCCGGAGGCCCTGGCGGTCTTCGGCCCGGCGGCCTTCGGGCTCCCGCACGACTTCCGCCCGGTCGAGGAGCTCGTCGCCCCCTGATCCTCGCGGGTGGCGGTGGCCGAACGCACCACCGCCACCCGCGAGCACCGAACTCGCCCTTGACTCGGGCTGGTGGCCGGGACACCCTGACTGAACCCGAATTGTCTTCATGTTTTTGACGTGGAGGAGCGGTTCATGGCGGGCTTTCCACCTGACTTCACCTGGGGCGTGGCCGCATCGGCCTACCAGGTCGAGGGCGCTGCGAGCGAGGACGGGCGCACCCCGTCGGTCTGGGACACCTTCGCCCGCGCGGCGGGCACCACGGCGGACGGCTCCAACGGGGACGTCGCGTGCGACCACTACCACCGGTTCGCCGAGGACGTGGCGCTGATGGCCGACCTCGGAATCGACTCCTACCGGCTGTCGGTGTCCTGGTCGAGAGTCGTCCCCGACGCCTCCGGAAGGCCGAACCCGGCCGGGCTCGACTTCTACGACCGGTTGCTGGACTGCTTGGCGGACAACGGGATCAGCCCGGCGGTGAACCTCTTCCACTGGGACCTGCCGCAGTGGTCGCAGGACGCGGGCGGCTGGCGGGAGCGGGACACCGTCGAGCGATTCGCCGACTACGCGCAGATCGTCGCCGCACGGCTGGGCGACCGGGTCGGCACCTGGTCCACGATCAACGAGATGTTCGAGCACTTCGCGCTCGGGCACGTGACCGGTGAGCACGCGCCGGGGCTGACCCTGCCGCTGGACGAGGCGGCCGGGGTCGTGCACCACCTGCTGCTGGCCGGTGGCCGCGCCGCGCAGGTGCTCCGGGAGCGCGGTCGGCTGATGGGGATCACCAGCTACGCACCGGCACGCCCGCACACCGGCTCGGACGCCGACCGCGACGCCGCCGCGCTCTACGACGTCCTGCAGAACCGGCTGTTCACCGATCCCGTGCTGCTCGGCCGGTATCCGGCGGAGCTCGAACCGCTCGTCGAACCGTTCGTCGAGGAGGGCGACCTGGCGGTCATCCACACACCGCCGGACCTGTGGGGCGTCAACTACTACTCGATCAACTCGGTCCGGGCCGCCGAGGGCCCGGTGCCCCTCGAAGTCCTCGCGCCGCAGGGCTACCCGCGCACCGCGTTCGGCTGGGCCGTCGCCCCGGAGGGGCTCACCGAGGTCCTGACGACGCTGCACGAGCGCTACGCCGAACACCTCCCGCCGCTGGTGATCACCGAGAACGGTTGCGCCTACGACGACACCGTCGACGCCGAAGGCAGGTGCGACGACCTGGAACGCGTCGTGTACCTGGACGAGCACCTGGCAGCGGTGCGCGCGGCGATGAACGCCGGAGTGGACGTGCGCGGGTACTACGTGTGGTCGCTGCTGGACAACTTCGAGTGGGCCGAGGGCCACACCAAGCGGTTCGGGCTGGTGCACGTCGACTACGCGACCCAGCGGCGCACCCCGAAGACGTCGTTCGGCTGGTACCGCGACCGGATCGCCGCCTCGCGATGACCGCGGACGGCCTCGGCGAACCGACCGAACGGGTGCCGATCCGCTGGGTGCTGGCCTTCTCGCTGGCCACGGTCGGCACCTTCGTCGGCTGGTACGGGCCGTTGCAGATCCTGCTCGCGAAGCAGGCCGACGCGTTCGCCCCCGGGAGCAAGGAAGCCGTGCTCGCGTTCGCGGCCGGGATCGGCGCGCTGTTCTCGATGCTGGCCAACCCGCTGTGGGGCGCGCTCTCGGACCGCACCGCTTCCCGCTTCGGCCGGAGGATCCCGTGGGTGGTGGCGGGCACGCTCGGCGGAGTCGCCGGGCTGCTGCTGATGGCCGCGGCGCAGGGCGTGGTGGGCATGATCGCCGGGTGGTGCCTGGTGCAGACGGCGCTCAACGCGCCGTTCGCCGCGCTGTCGGCCGCCATCCCGGATCAGGTGCCGCTGCGGCACCGCGGCACCGCGGGCGGGTACTTCGGCGTCGCGCAGACGATCGGGATCATGGCCGGTACCGGCCTCGCGGTCGCGGGCGGCGGGATCGTCGGCGGATACCTCGCGTGCGCGGTGTTCGTCCTGCTCGCGCCGGTGCCGTACGTGCTGCTGCGGCGGGACCGGGTGCTGCCGGCGCAGCTGCGCCCGCCGTGGAACCGGCGCGCGTTCTTCGCCGGGTTCCGGCTCGACCCGACCCGCCACCGCGACTTCGCGTGGGCCTGGCTGACCCGCTTCCTGATCAACCTCAGCAACGCGATCACGCTGCTGTACCTGCTGTTCTACCTGAAGGACGCGGTCCGCCTGCCCGATCCGGGCGGGGGCGTGCTGGTCCTGACCGCGATCAACGCGGTGACCGTGCTGGTCTCGGTGATGGTCACCGGGATCTGGTCGGACCGGGTGGCCAACCGACGCGCCTTCGTCGCCTGGTCCGGCGTGATCATGGCCGTCGCCGGTTTCCTGCTCGCGGGCTGGCAGACCTGGACGGGCGCGGTCGTCGCGGCGCTGGTCCTCGGCATCGGGTTCGGCACGTACACCTCCGTCGACTTCGCTTTGATCACCCAGGTGCTCCCGGCCGCGCTGGACCGCGGCAAGGACCTCGGGCTGGTCAACATCGCCAACGCGCTCCCCCAGGTGCTGGCCCCGGCCGTCGCCGCGCCGATCGTCGCGCACCTCGGCGGATACCCGGCGCTCTACACCACCGCCTCGGTCATCGCGATCGCCGGCGCGGTGCTGGTCTACCGGGTCAAGGCCGTTCGCTGAGGCCGTCTGCGCCGGGTTTGCGCTGATGGGGCAGGCTGTGTGCGTGCAGATCGGCCTTGCGGACGTGCCCGCGCTGGAGCGGGGCGTCTCGCTGCTCGGCTCCGGTGGTGGCGGCGACACCGTCACCGCCACCGCGCTGCTGCGCGGTCGGCTCGCCGCCGGCCACCGGACCGCGCTCACACCGGTCGGCGAGCTGTCCGGCGATGCCCGGGTGGTGCCGATCGGGGTGATCGGGGCGACCGCGGTGTTCGCCGAGAAGCTGCCCAGCGGCGCGGAGTTCCGGGCCGCCCTGGCCGCGATCGAGCGGTGGACCGGTCACCGCGCCGACGCGCTGGTCTCGATCGAGGTCGGCGGGCTCAACGGGGTCGTGCCGCTGGTCGTGGGCGGTCAGCTGGGGCTTCCGGTGGTGGACGCGGATCTCTCCGGGCGCGGCGTGCCCCGCCTCGACCAGCTCTCCGTCGCCGCCGCGGGCAAGGGCCTGACGCCGGTCGTGCTGGCCGAGCCGGGCGGGCAGGTGCTCGTCCTCGCCGAGGGGACCTCGATCGAGGTGGAGCGGACCGCGCGCGCCTTCCTCGCCGGTTCCGGAGGCTGGGCGGTCCTCGCCCTGGCCCCGATCCCCGCTTCCGAGCTGCCGGAATGCGCGATCCCGGGCACCATGAGCGCCGCGCTCTCCCTCGGCAGGCAAGCGCTCTCGGCGGATGCCGAGGAACTCGCGGCGGCCACCGGCGGCCGGGTGCTCGGGCTCGGCCGGGTGGTGGAGGTGTCGCGGCGTCCGGGCCCCGGCGAGCACGGCCGGGCCGGGTTCGCCCGCGGCAGCGCGACGGTGCGGGACCACCGGACCCAGTCGCTGCTCCGGCTGGAGATGGAGAACGAGTACCTGTTCGCGATGCGCGACGGAGAGCCGGTGGCGTCCACGCCGGACGTCCTCGCGGTGCTCGACCACCGCACCGGCGTGCCCGTCCTCTGCGACGTCATCCGCCGGGGCGTCGAGGTCGCCGTCCTGCAGCTGCCCGCCGCCGGGTTCTGGACCGATCCGCGCCGCCTCCAGGTGCTGGCGCCGCGCGCCTACGGCATCGACTGCGACCCCGTCCTGCTGGAGGTGCGGCGATGACCATCAGCGTCCACCGCCTGCTCGCGGTGCCGGATTGGCGCGAGTCGGTCCGGGTCCTGGCCGGTGACGTGGACCGGCTCGTGCGCCTGGCCCGGCCCATGGCGCACGACCGCTCCATCGAACCCGGCGAGCTCGTGGTGGTGGTCCAGCCGATCCCCGCCACCGACTGGCGCGTCGACGCGCTGCTCCGCCGGATCGCCGACGCGGGCGGCGCCGGGTTGCTGCTGCCGGAAGGCGGTCTGCTGGAATCCACCCGCCTGCTCGCCGAACGGTTGAACGTCGCGCTGCTGACCTCGACCGCAGCTCCGCTGGACCTGCTGATCTCGGCCCGGATGCTGCTCGCCGCTCCGGCGCTCGACCGCGCGGACCTGGTGCTGGCCGTCCACGACGCGCTCGGCGCGCGCGTCCGGCCGCCCGAGGAGGTCGTCACGACCTTGCACGACCTGCTGGACGCACCGGTCGCCCTGCTCGACGACAGCGGCGCGCTGATCGCCGGAGAACTCCCCCACGCGACCGAAGTCCGCGTGCACGAACCGGTTCCGCAACGCACCCGGCTCGGCGAAGGCGTCCTCCTGGCGCACCCGGTGCTGCTGCTGGACACGACGCGCCCGGCGCTGTGGCTGGCCACCGAGCTGGCCGACCGCAGCGCGGCCCGCGCCGACGTCGTGCCACCGGCGCTGTCGGTCGCCGCCGCTGCGGTGCAGCGCTGGCTGCTCACCAACCGGATCGAGCTGGAGCGCGACGCCCGGTCCCGGGCCGCGCTGCTCGCCGACCTCCTCCGCCTGGACGACGAGCCCACCGCCGACCTGCGCCGACGCGCGGCCGACGCGGGCTGGAGCCTCGGCGGCTGGCACATCGGGATCCGCATCGGCACGCAGTCCGCTGTGGACACCGTGGCGCGCAGCCGGGAGGTCGAGCGGGTGCTGCGCGCCGAAGGCGTCGGTGCCGTGGTGGTCGAGCACGGCGACGGCTGGACCGGCTGGGCGACCTCCGAGCAGGAACCCACGGCCGACCGCGTGCGGTCGCTGGCCGCGCAGCTGCGCGCCGCCACCCGCGAACTCCGGCGAACCCTGGACGTGCACGTGGGAGTCGGCCGCCCGCACCCGCAGGCGGAAGGGCTGGCGACCACGATCGCCGAAGCCACCGACGCCGCGCGGATGGCCCGCACCCGCCCCGAATCGGGCCGCTTCCTGCACGTCGACCAGCTCGGCATGGCCCAGCTGCTGCTGGAGTGGACCCGCACCGACACCTTCGAACCCGCGGCCCGCACGCTCATCGCACCGCTGCGCGGCCAACCCGGCGACCTGATCCGCACCCTCGCCGCCTACCTGGACGCCGAGTCGTCCATCGCGGAGACCGCCGCGGTCCTCGGCGTGCACCGCAACACGGTCGCCGCGCGCATCGAGCGGATCGAACGGCTACTCGCGGTCGACCTCGGCCACCGCGACGAACGCCTGGCGCTGCACCTCGCCTGCCGCGCGGTCACCCTCGCCGAGGGCTGGGACCCCTAGTGATCACCCGGACGCGCAGGCCGTGGAAACTACCCGCGGAAAGCCGTTCAACCGGACGAGGATGCTTATGACGACCGCAAGCAGTGTCCGCGCCGACGCGGTGCTGGCCGTGCTCCGACCGGACGTGCGCGAGCTGACCGCGAACGTCGACGTCGCCGTGCTCCGCCCTGCCGACCTGACCGCCCTGGACCGGGCCGACCGGGCCCGGATCGCGCTGCGCGTCGCGCTGGTGAACGACCAGCCGGACGACGAACTGGCGGCGGAGCTCGATGCGCTGGCGGGCGAGGGATCCGCCGAGGTCGTCCGGGACACCGAGCGCTGGGCCGAGCTGTCCGAGGCGCAGCAGGCGCTGCTCGCGCACTGCGAGCAGGTCGCGCTGGACCCGGCCGACGTGAGCGTCGCCGAGATCGGCGAGCTGCGGGCGCAGGGCTTCAGCACGGCCCAGGTCGTGGCGGCCGCCCAGGTGGTGGCGGCCACCAGCTTCCGGATCCGGTTGCTGCGCGGGCTGCAGCTGGTCGAGGAGTCCGACGCCGGGCCGTGCGCGGAACCGGCGAACACCATCGCCGTCGGATCGACCGCGGACGGCTGCGAACTGCCGACGCCCGGCGAGGCGTTCCCGCAGATGCGCTGGGTGCCGTGGGTGGAAGCGGACTCCTTCGACGTGGCGCTGCAGCACGACCCGGAAGCCCTGGAGGCGTGCAGCAAGCTCTACAACGCGATCATGACCGACCCGGGTGAGCTGGCCGCCGCCGAGCGGGAGCTGGCCGCGCTCGCCGCGTCCCTGCGCACCGGGTGCGCGCTGTCCTCCGGTGTCCACGGCCGACGCCAGGTCGAGCTCTCCGACGACCTCGTGACCTCGGTGGCGCTGGCGGAGGCCGGCCCGGCAGCGGTGCCCGACCAGCGCCAGCGCGCCATCGTCGACGCGGCCGCCGCGCTGGCCCCCACGCCGACGGCGCTGACCGCCGAGCACATCGGCCGCCTGCGCGCGGTCGGTCTGAGCGTCGAAGGCGTCCGCGAGCTGATCGCGGTGGCGGCGATGACGGCCTGGACCAACCGCCTGGCGATGACCCTCGGCAACGCCACCACCCGCGACGCGGACTGGTGATCACCGGACCTCCCTGACACCGCCGAGGTGGGTGGACCGCAATTTCAATGGAAATCAGACCGGCGATTTCAATGGAAGTTGCGGATCACCGGCGTGTCACCCCACGACACACCGACGGTTGTGGATGCCTCTCCGCGATTTCAATGGAAATCAGAGGTCTGATTTCCATTGAAATCGCATCCGGCCCCGCGCGGCGCAGGCCCCGCCACGTGTCGGGTTCCGCGCTCCGGGGTAGTCGGAGCCTGCGGAATCCGAGGAGGCTCACATGGTTCAAGTCGCGACCGAGCCGGTGATCGTCAAGACCCCCGCGGGCGAGCTCGAGGGGGATCTGGTCGTGCCACCGCCTGCCCGGGCGGTGGTTCTGTTCGCGCACGGTTCCGGGAGTTCCCGGCACAGCCCCCGCAACCGCGCCGTCGCCGAATCCCTGCAGAGCGCCGGGTTCGGCACCATGCTGCTCGACCTGCTCACTCCCGAGGAGGCCAAGTTCGACCAGCGGACGCAGGAACTCCGCTTCGACATCGACCTGCTCACCGAACGGCTGGTGCCCGCGATCGACGAGCTGAACGCCTGGTCGGCCACCCGGGGCATGCCGATCGGGCTGTTCGGCGCCAGCACCGGCGCGGCCGCCGCGCTGAAGGCCGCCGGGCGCCGACCGGACCGCGTCACCGCGGTGGTGTCGCGCGGGGGCCGTCCCGACCTGGCCGGAACCGGCCTGGACTCGGTGCAGGCCCCGACGCTGCTGATCGTCGGCGGTGACGACCGCGAGGTGCTCAACCTCAACCGGCAGGCGGTCGAGCTGCTCACCGCGCTACCGCTGACCGACGTCAAGATCGAGATCGTGCCGCACGCCGGTCACCTGTTCGAGGAGCCCGGCGCGCTGGAGCGGGTCGCGGAGCTGGCCGCCGACTGGTTCCGCAACTACCTCGGCGCAGGCGTGACGCGCCCGACCGGGCCCGACGGCGGTCACTGGAAGCCACCGGAGCCCCGGCGCAGGCCTCCGACGTAGTCCTGCACGGCCGAGTAACCAGGTACACCCGCTGCCACGGGCGAGCCATCGCGGACGGCGCGAGCGGTCGTGATCGCGCCGTGCAGAGCCGCGCGGTACAGCAGCGAGCCCATGCTCACTCGCCGCACGCCGAGCGCGGCGAGTTCCCCGAGGTCCATACCGGGCTGGAAGAGGATGTTGACCGGCAGCCGGACCGCGTCCACCAGCGCGCGGATGTCCTCGGCCGCGGTCATGCCCGGCACGAAGATGCCGTCCGCACCGGCCGCCGCGTAGCGGGCTGCGCGATCGATCGTGTCGCTGAGCGAGGGCGCCGTGCCGAGCCAGTACGTGTCGGTGCGCGCGTTGAGGAAGAGATCGGGAGCGCGCCGCTTCACCTCGCCGATGAGCTCCTGCCGGCGCCCGGGATCGCCCAGACCGTCCTCCAGGTTGATCCCGGCGACGCCGAGCTCGGCGAGCTCTTCGGCGACCTCGGCCGGAGCGCCGAAGCCCAGCTCGATGTCGACGCTGATCGGGCGGGGCAGCTCGACCAGCCGCCTGGCGAGTTCGACCGTCTGCGCGCGGGTGCGCCCGGCCGCGTCCGGCTCGCCGTGCGCGACGGCCACTCCGAGGCTGGTGGTGCCGATCGCGTCGAAGCCCTCGGCGACGAGCGCGGCGGCGGAGCCGAAGTCCCAGGCGTTCGGCAGCAGCAGCGGCGATTCCGACCGGTGGAGTGCGTGGAATTCTCCCGACATGCCACCACGGTAGAACCGCAACGGTTCGGCGCTCACCGAAGTGTCCTCGCGGCAGAATGGCTGTGCCAACCGCACCGCAGGGGACCGTGACGCGACCCGGCCACGGGAAACCGCGCAGCGCAAGATCGACCCCGAACGCGAACATCGCGGAGAGGCGGGACAACGCATGACAATCGAACGCGACGTGGCCCGGCTCGCCGCGCTGCTCGCCGACCCGACACGGGCTGCCTTCTGCCTGGCGCTGCTCGACGGGCGGGCGTGGACGGCGACCGAGCTCGCCGGGCACGCCGGAGTCGCGGCGTCGACGGCCAGCGAACACCTGAACCGGCTGGTGGAGGGCGGGCTGCTCGCCGAGCGCCGCCAGGGACGGCACCGCTACGTGCAGCTGGCGAACACGCAGGCGGCGGATCTCCTCGAAGCGTTCATCAGCCACCTCGGCCCGGCCCGGAAACCGCCGACCGGCCTGCGCGCGGTCAGCGCATCGGCGGCGCTCGCCAACGGCCGCACCTGCTACGACCACCTGGCCGGTCGCCTCGGCGTGACGATCACCGACGCTATGACGGCGGCCGGACTGCTCGACCAGAGCGATGGATTCGCCATCACCGACACCGGTTTCAGCTGGTTGACCGGCGACCTGGGGATAGCGGAGGCGGATCTCCGGAGCAACCGGCGCCCGCTGGCCCGGCCCTGCCTGGACTGGACCGAGCGCCGCTCCCACCTGGCGGGCACCGCCGGAGCGCACCTGCTGCGCAGCTTCCGCACCAACGGCTGGATCAAGAAGATCGGAACCGGCCGCGCGGTGCGCCTCACCGCCACCGGCACCACCGCGCTCCGCGACCTCCTCGCGATCGACGCCCGAACCGCCGGCCTCGCGTGATCAGCGCGGCATGCGGCGCCAGATGGCCTGCGGCACCAGGCGCATCACCGCGAACACCCAGCGCAGGATCGGCGGCACCCACACCACTCTGCGGCCGCGCCGCAGCGCCTTGACGGTCGCGTCCGCGACCTGATCCGGCGTGCTCGACCACGGCGCCGGGCTCATGCCGGTGGTCATCCGCCCGATGACGAAACCGGGCCGCACGATCAGCAGTTCCACACCGCTGCCGACCAGCGCGTCCGACAGCCCGCTGGCGAACCCGTCGAGCCCGGCCTTCGCCGATCCGTACACGTAGTTCGCGCGGCGCACCCGTACCCCGGCCACCGACGAGAACACCACGATCCGGCCGCTGCCCCGCTCCCGCATCAGGTTCGCCAGGTGCGTCAGCACGCTGATGTGCGCGACGTAGTCGGTGTGCACGATCTGGATCGCGTGCGCCGCGTCGCGTTCCGCGCGCTCCTGGTCGCCGAGCAGGCCGAAGGCCGTCACCGCGACCTCGATCGGCCCGTGCTCGTCGACGATGCCGCGCAGCAGTTCGTCGTGGCTGCTCACGTCGTCCGCGTCGAACTCCGCCCGCGCCACCTCGGTCGCGCCCACCTGGCGGAGCACCGCTTCCTCGGCGTCGAGGTCCGCCGACCGCCGCGCGGCCAGCACGACCTTGGTGTGGCCCTGCTTGACCAGGCGCTCGGCCACCGCCATGCCGATCTCACTGCGGCCCCCGAGGACCAAAACCGCTCCGCTCATCGCGGTAAGTCTGCCACCGCCGCATGTCGGTGCGCCCACGTACGGTCTCGGAGGCGGAAGGAGGAGCGATGAGCGACTTCGTGCCAACCGCAGCCACATCTCAATCGCACCCCAGGGGAACCTGACGCAACCCAGCCACAAGAAACCGCAAAACGCCACATCAACGCCCAACGCAACCACCACTGTGAATCGCGGAGAGGCGGACCAGTGCCCGTCCTGACCCAGCGCCAGCTCAACCGCACGACGCTGCAGCGGCAGCTGCTGCTGCGCCGATCCGGGAAGTCCGCGGTCGAGGCCGTGGAGCACCTGGTCGGAATGCAGGCGCAAGCACCGTTCCCGCCCTACTTCGGGCTGTGGACGCGGCTGTCCGGCTTCCAGCCCGACGATCTGGCCCAGCGGCTGCTGGACCGCAGCGTGGTCCGCATCGTGCTGATGCGCGGCACGGTGCACCTCGTCTCCGCCGAGGACTGCTTGCTGCTGCGGCCGATGGTGCAGCCGTTGCTGGACCGCGGCGTGCGCAGCAACACCCAGCACCGCAGCGAGCTCGTCGGGCTCGACGAGGACGAACTCACCGCCGTCGGCCGCAAGCTGCTGGACGAGCAGCCCCGCAGCGCGGCCCAGCTGCGGCCGCTGCTCGCCGAGCGCTGGCCCGACCGGTCGCCTGCGGCGCTGGCGTTCGCGGTGCGGAACCTGTTGCCGCTGGTGCAGATCCCGCCGCGCGCGATCTGGGGGCGCAGCGGTCAGCCGGTCTACGCCACCGCCGAGACCTGGCTCGGCCGCCCGCTCGCCGATTCGGCCTCGGTCGACGAGGTGCTCCGCCGCTACCTCGCGGCGTTCGGCCCGGCCACCGTCGCGGACATGCAGACCTGGTCCGGGCTGCGCGGGCTGAAGGACGTGGTGCGCGGGATGGACCTGCGCGGCTTCCGCGACGAGAGCGGTCGCGAGCTGCTCGACCTCCCCGGTGCCGAGCTCGCGGATCCGGAACTGCCGAGCCCGCCGCGCTTCCTGCCGCCGTTCGACAACCTGCTGCTCTCCCACCACGACCGCAGCCGCGTCATGTCGCCGGAGGACCGCAAGCGCCTGTTCAGCGTGAAGAACGCGGTGCTGCCCGGGACGATCCTGGTGGACGGGTTCCTGCACGGCACCTGGCAGATCACCCGCGAACGGGACGCCGCGACGCTGCACATCACCGCCTACCGGGCGCTGCCCGATGCCGAGGCCCTCGCCGAGGAGGGCCGCCGGTTGCTGGCGTTCGCCGAGCCCGATGGCGTTGAACAGTCCGTGAACATCGTCGTGGACGCGGAGTGATAGGTGTTTACCGAACGAACCCGGGGACCTACCCTGGGCTAGATCGTTTCCACCCCGGACCGAGCGGACCCACTCCATGGCAGACGTTGACCGGCCGCAGATCGACACGACCAAGCCCAGCATCGCTCGGGTCTACGACGCATTCGTCGGCGGCAAGGACAACTTCGAGGTGGACCGCCAAGTCCTCCGGCAGATCCAGCAGATCGCCCCGGAGGCCATCGAGGTCGGCAGGCTCTGCCGGGCCTGGCTGATCCGCGTCGTCCGGTTCATGGCCGGTGGCGCCGAGATCGACCAGTTCCTCGACCTGGGATCCGGCCTGCCCACCGCGGAGAACACGCACCAGGCGGCGCAGCGGCTCAACGCCGAGGCCAAGGTCGTCTACGTGGACAACGACCCGTCGGTCGCCGCGCACGGCCGCGCGCTGCTGGAGGAGAACGAGTACACCCACTTCGCGATGGGCGATCTCCGCGACCCGGCGGCCATCCTGAGCGATCCGATGGTCACCAAGCACCTGGACCTGAGCCGGCCGGTCGGGCTGATCCAGTGCAACACGCTGCACCACGTGACCGACGGCGAGGACCCGAACCGGATCATGCAGGCCTACGTCGACGCGCTCGCGCCGGGCTCCTACGTCGCGATCTCGCACCTGTTCAACCCGGACGACGGCAGCGCCCACGCCGAACTCGCGGTCGCGTCCCAGGCGCGCTTCAACGAGATGATGGGCAGCTGCTACTACCGCCGCCGCGAGGAGATCGCCGCCATGTTCCGCGGCCTGGAGATGATCGAACCGGGCCTGACCTACCTCTTCGACTGGTGGCCCGACGGCCCGCTCCTGCGCAGGCCCAGCGCCGAAGCCCACAACCTCCTCGGCGGAGTGGCCCGCAAGCCCTGACCACGCTGAACAGCGAACGGCCCGCGCACCAGGTGCACGGGCCGTTTTCTTCGCGACAGGCTCTCTTCATCCCGGTTCGTGGCCGCAGCCGTGACGACTCACCGGCCGCAACCGGCACCGCCGCGGGTTCTCAGCGTTCGCCTGGCGAGAACAGCCAGGAGCCAGGCGCGCTGAGGTTCCGCCACGCAGAACGAGCCTGGAAGCTTCAGCAGGGGACTCACCCTATCTGGCGGGAAGTCCAGTGGCGCATCGCGTGCTCCACTAACGCGATCAACGTGCGCTTGGTCGATTCGCGGTCGCGGGCGTCGCACGGGCCGATCGGCACGTCCGGGCCGATCGCCATGGCCTCGCGGACCTGGTCGATGGAGTGCAGCATCTTCCCGTCGAAGAGGTTCACCCCGACCAGGTAGGGCAGGCCGCGGTCCTCGAAGAAGTCGATCGCCGAGAACGAGTCGGCCAGCCGCCGGGTGTCCACCAGCACGACCGCGCCGATCGCGCCCTTGACCAGGTCGTCCCACATGAACCAGAACCGCTGCTGACCGGGGGTGCCGAACAGGTACAGGATCAGGTCCGAGGCCAGCGTGATGCGGCCGAAGTCCATCGCCACCGTGGTGGTCTGCTTGTTCGGCGTCGCGCCCAGGTCGTCAACACCGCGGCTGGCCTCGGTCATCACCGCCTCGGTGGTCAGCGGCACGATCTCCGACACCGAACCGACGAAGGTCGTCTTGCCGACGCCGAAGCCACCGGCCACCACGATCTTCGCCGAGGTCGACGTGGTGCCGACGGGCTCCGGCGGGGAGCCGAGCCGGGGCGCGCTATAGCCGACGGAGTCCACTCAAAACCCTTTCCATCAACACCATGTGTGGTGCGCTACCGCTTTCGCTCACCGTCTGGTGCACGGTGATCAACCCCAGTTCGGCCATGTCGGCCAGCAGCACGCGGGCCACCCCGATCGGCACGGACAACAGCGCCCCCACTTCCGCGACCGATCGGGGTTGTTGGCACAGCTCGGCGATCGACTGGTGCTCCAGCCGCACCGCGGTGCCCTGCTGGTAGCCCTCACCGACCGAAACGAGGGTTTCCAGTTCCAGCTTGTGGGTGGACCGGGTCCGTCCACCGGTCCAGGTGTAAGAGCGGATGCTCGACGCGGCCGGTGCAGCGGGCTCCTCGACCGGCTCGTCCGGATAGGACTCCGCAGGGACCTCGTACCGCTCATCTTGTTGATCATCGTACCGCTCCGGTTCGGCGCGCTCCTTGCGCTTCCGCTTTCCGCTGCCGAAGCTGAAACCGTTGACGACGTCGGCGAAGCCGTTGTCACCGCTGCTGTCGCGTCTTCGCCCCCGTGCCGGGTAATCCGATCTCCTGCTCATCGCATCCTCACACGAGTGCGCCGGTCGAGCCTTGCAGCTGCGAGCGGATCTCCGGGGTCAGCATCTGGCCGACGCGCTCCACGAGCATGGTCATCTCGTAGGCGATCAACCCCATGTCGCACTGCGGAGCGGCGAGCACGGTCAGGCAGGAGCCGTCGCTGATGCCCATCTGCAGCAGCGTGCCGCGCTCCATCTCCACGATGGTCTGGACGACGCGACCGGCCTCGAAGCACTTCGCCGAACCCTGGGTGAGGCTCAGCAGCCCCGATGCGACCGCGGCCAGCTGATCGGCCCGGTCACGGGGCAGGGTCGCCGAAGCGGTCAGCACCAGTCCATCGGCGGAGACCACGATCGCGTGCGCCACACCGGCCACGCGCTCGGTGAAGTCGGTGATCAGCCAGCCGAACCTGCGGGAAATCATCTGAGCAGTCATGCAACCTCCTGTTCGTCGCCGAGGTGATCACGCCTTCGCGCTGCGGACACCATGTCAATCCTCGTCGGTTGCTCGATGCCGACCGCGGCTGACACCGCTCTGGAAGTCCGCCAGCCTGCCGCGGAGCCTGTCCGCGTCGCGCTGGAACGTCCCGGTGCTGGTCGGCTCCGAATTCGCCACGCTACCCGGAACCAGGTGCGCCTTGGGAGTGCGGCGCGGCAGCCCGGCCTGCGTGAACGAGCCCGGCTGCGGGTTCGCCGCCGCCTCGGCCGCCTCGCGCGCCTTGTCGGCGGCGAAGTTCCACGCGTCGTCGGCACCGGGATCGTGCGGGATCCACGGTTCGGGTTCGACCGGACTGAGCCGGGAGTCCGTGGAACCGCCGAACTGGACCCCGTTCTGGGCCAGCCTGCGGCTGATGTCCTCGGCGCTCCGGGACGGCTTGGCGTCCGGTTCGGCCGCACCCCGCGGGGTGCGGCGCGGCAGCCCGGAATCGGTGAGCGACGGCGGTTCCGGCTGCGGGGCGGCGGCCGATGGGAAGTCGTCGGCCGCGTCCTGCGCCCCGGGCCAGCTGAACTCACCGGTCTCGGACTGCGCCTTCTCACTCGCTGGTTGGAACCACTGGGTGGAGGCTTCCTCGAAGATGGGCGGCTCCTCCTCCGGCCGTTCGGCGGGCGGTTCGACGCCTGGCCAGTCGAATTCACCGGGAACCGCCCGCGGTTGCTGCGGGATGTCCAGCGGCGCGTCGAACAGGTGCGCCGTCGGCGATTCCTCCGGTTCCGGGGTGTGCGATTCGAACAGGCTCGACGGCCCCGGCTCCTGCCAGGGCGATTTCTCCGCCGGCGTCCGGCGCGGCAGCTCACCGGAGGTCGGCAGGTCGGTGTGCGCGTGGCCGTTGCGGCCGCTGAGCTGCGGTGCGGCGGGCAGCACCGGGCCGGGCTCGACCGACACGACGTGCTCGGCCGGGATCATGACGGTCGCGCGGACCCCTTCGACGTCCGGGCCGCCGTGCAGTTCGACGCCGACGCCGTGCCGCACCGCCAGGCGCCCGGCCACGAACAGCCCCATCCGGCGGGAGGTGGCGAGGTCGTCCTCGTCGACCGAGGCCAACCGCTCGTTGGCCCGCTCCAGCTCCGCATCGCCCATGCCGATGCCCTGGTCGAGCACGTCGAGCACCACGGTGCCGTCGCCGGCCTGGTAGCTGGACACCGTCACCGTGGTGTCCGGGGCGGAGAAGTTCGCCGCGTTGTCCAGCAGTTCGGCCACCAGGCGCACCAGGTCGCTGGCGGTGTGGCCGCGCAGCTTCACCGCCGGCGGTGGCTGCACCATCACGCGCGGATACTGCTCGATCTCGGAGACGGCGGCGCGCAGGACGTCGGCCAGGTCGGTGGGCTGGGTGAACCGCCGCGCCAGGTCGTGGCCGGAGAGCACCATCAGGTTCTCGTTGTTGCGGCGCATCCGGGTGGCCAGGTGGTCCAGCTGGAAGAGGCGCGCGAGCTGGTCGGGGTCCTCCTCGTCCTGCTCCAGCTCCTCGAACAGCCGCAGCTGCCGCTCCAGCAGGCTCTGGCTGCGCCGGGACACGCTGACGAACATGTCGTTGTACCCGCGCCGCAGGTCCGCCTGCTCGACCGCGAGGCGCAGCGCCTGCTCGTTCACCTCGTCGAAGGCGCGGGCCACCTGCCCGACCTCGTCGGTGGTGTCGATCGGAACCGGGCTCACCGCGGCATCGGCGCGGTTGCCCTGCCGGATCGCGTCGACGGCGGCGGGCAGCTCGTAGTCGGCCGCGTCGAGCGCGCTGGTGCGCAGTTCGCGCAGCGAGCCGAGCAGCTGGCGGGCGATCATGATGATGATCGCGGCGGCGATGATCAGCGCCGAGAGCAGCAGCACGGAGTCCCAGCCCGCCGCGTCGCTGGCCTCGTTCTCCAGCTGCGAGGCGATCGTCCGCACCTCGGCGGCGAGTTCATCGCGACCGTCGTTGATCGTCTGGACGGATGCGTCGCTGCCCCGGTTCCAGGCGTCCTGCGTGACCGAGTACCCGCCGCTGTAGATGCCGTCGGTGCTCTCCTTCAGCAGCGCGGCCAGCATCTGGTTGCGTTCCACGATGGGGCGGGTGAGCAGCGTTTCGTCCAGCCGCTGCTGCCAGTGCGCCGCGACCGTCGCGCGGGCGTCGATGATCTTCCCCAGCAGCCGGGCTCGGGATCCCTGCAGGCTGTCCAGCGCCTGCGGTTGGAGACTGCCCTCGCTCAGGCCGGTCAGCACCCACGCCTGCTGCAGCCGGACCTCTTCGACCAGAGCCAGCATGTCCTGCATCGCGAACGCCGTGCTGGACAGGCTCCGGTCGGCGACGCTGCCGGTCAGCGCGCGGTTCAGCGACATCACCGAGTTGATCACGTCGCTGTAGGCGCCGATGGCCTGGTCGGCCCGCAGCCGGTGGTCGTGCACCTGCTGGCGCAGCGCAGCGAGCTCGTCGAACCGCGGCCGGAGCTCGCGGTAGCGGTCCGCGACGACCGGGCCGAAAGCGTCGGTCGAGGCGATGACCTCGCCGACCTCGCCCATTGCGCGGTCCACCGTGGCGGCCTCCTGGTCGACGGCACCGGCGTCGCCGTCACCGACCAGGAACTCGACGGCGCTGTTGCGCTCCCGCTGCAGCCCGTCGACCAGCGGTTCGATCCGGTCCACCGCGTCCAGGACTTCCTCGACGCGGCCGAACTCGGCGGCCCGGTCGACCTGCCACCGGATCTGCCCGATGCCGAGCGTGATCGCGAAGATGACCGGGACCAGGACGACGGCGCCGAGCTTCACCGGCAGGGACCAGTTGCGCCACTGGACCACGGCGCTGCGGAGCCGCCCGAACTTCCCCTCGCTCACGAGCGCCCTCCTGGCGTCGAGCTCGGGACTCCGCGCTGGTCGATGGCGGTTCGGAGCCTGTCGGGCGAACAATGGGTTGGAGAACGGCGCATGCGTGCGGTCCCGCAATCGTCGTCTGGGCGGTCGGGGGTGAAATCCAGCTGCGGTCGGGTGGCTCCGGGCGCCGAGAAACACCATCCGGTACTGCGCTGTACCGATGGGGCTCCGGCGGCACTCAGCGTCACCAATAGCATCTCCGGCCGGTGCATTTGCGACACCGGTACCGAACCGTTACCTCTCCCGTCAGCGGCTGTCTTTCGCTGCCCAAGCACTATAAGCCCCTGGTGGCGGGATAGTACCGGGGGCTTTTTACCATTCGACTACGACAAACAGCGGATGTCACGCCCAGTGGTCGAAGTCGGCGAAGAACCGCCACCGTTTTCACTCGTTCAGCCTAGAGTTGCGGCCACCTCGCCGCCCACTCCGCGGCGAAAAGCCTGGTGAATCAGATCCCACCAGCGCTTTCGAGGCGTTGACCTGGCAGTACCAGACAGTAACCACGATCCCGGTGCAGGCCCGCCGAGCCCACCTGAGACCCTGGAAAACAACGGCCCGCGTGGTGATCACCACACTGTTGATCCGGCGCGGGAAGTGGTTAGAATTCCCCGCCTCCGCCGCCCGCGCGCGCCCGGCGGGCCCACCGCGAAGTTCCAGGAAGGAAGCATGAGCAACGCAACGCAATCCGCGCTGCGCGGCAGCCCAGGTGACCAGCCCGGAAATCCGCGGTCGGCCTTCGGAGGAATCGACAAGAGCGCGGTTCGAGCCACCCCGGAACGCCTCGATTTCAGGACGATCGAGGAGAGCCCGGAATTCCGGGCGCTGCGTCGGCGACTGAAATGGTTCGTTTTCCCGGCGACGGCGTTTTTCCTGATCTGGTACATCGGCTACGTGGCGGTCGCCGCCTACGCCCGGGAATTCATGGCTCGCCCGCTCATCGGGGAGATCAACGTCGGCCTGGTCCTGGGCGTCGCCCAGTTCGTCACCACGGTCGGGCTGACCATGCTCTACCTGCGGTTCGCGCGCCGCCACATCGATCCGAAGGTCGACGAGCTCCGACAGGACGCGGGAGATCTCCAGCGATGAACGACCAGCAGCTGATCCCCGCCGACAGCGCGATCATCAACACCTCCGTCTTCGCGGCGTTCGTGCTGATCACGCTGTTCATCGTGTACCGGGTGAGCAGCCGCGGCAGCTCCAGCGACTACTTCGTCGCGGGCAGCTCGTTCAGCGGTGCGCAGAACGGCATCGCGCTCTCCGGCGACTACCTGTCCGCGGCCTCGTTCCTGGGCATCGCCGGGGCCATCGCGGTCTACGGCTACGACGGCTTCCTCTACTCCATCGGCTTCCTGGTCGCCTGGCTGATCAACCTGCTGCTGGTGGCCGAGCGGATGCGCAACACCGGCCGCTTCACCATGGGCGACGTGCTCAGCTTCCGGATGCGCCAGCGCCCGGTGCGCGCGGCCGCGGCCGCCTCCACGCTGGCCATCACGATCATCTACATGATCGCCCAGATGGCCGGTGCGGGCGGTCTGGTCGCCCTGCTGCTCGACGTGCACAGCGCGTTCGGCCAGGCGCTGGTGATCGCGGTGGTCGGCCTGGTGATGATGGTCTACGTGCTGGTCGGCGGCATGAAGGGCACCACCTGGGTGCAGATCATCAAGGCCGCGATGCTGCTGCTGTGCGTCGCCCTGATCACCATCTTCCTGCTCGGCAAGTTCGGCTACAGCATGACCGACCTGCTGCTGCGGGCCGCGGAGAACAACCCGAACGGCCGGGAGATCTTCGCCCCCGGCGTGCAGTACGGGAAGTCCGAGCTGACCCAGCTGGACTTCGTGTCGCTGTCGCTGGCCCTGGTGCTCGGCGTCGGCGGCCTGCCCCACGTGCTGATGCGCTTCTACACCGTGCCCGACGCCCGCGAAGCGCGCCGCTCGGTGGCCTGGGCGATCTGGGTCGTCGCGGCCTTCTACATCTGCACGCTGATCATCGGCTACGGCGCGGCCGCGCTGGTGGGCACCGAGGCCATCCAGTCCGCGCCCGGTGCGGAGAACTCCGCGGCGCCGCTGCTGGCCTACCGCATCGGCGGCACCGTGCTGCTGGGCATCGTCGCCGCGGTCGCCTTCGCCACGATCCTGGCGGTGGTCGCCGGCCTGACGCTGACCGCGTCGGCGTCGTTCGCGCACGACATCTACGCCAACGTGATCCGCCGCGGCGACGTCGACTCCGACGACGTGGTGAAGGTGGCGCGGATGACCGCGCTGGTCATCGGCGGGGCGTCGATCCTCGGCGGCATCGTGGTCAACGGCCAGAACATCGCGTTCCTGGTCGGCCTGGCCTTCGCCTTCGCGGCCTCGGCGAACCTCTCCACGCTGCTGTACTCGCTGTTCTGGAGGCGGTTCAACACCCGCGGCACGCTGTGGGGCATCTACGGCGGCCTGAGCTCCTGCCTGCTGCTGGTGATCTTCTCGCCGGTGGTCTCCGGTGCGCCGGACTCGATCCTGCCGGGTGTGGACTTCGCGTTCTTCCCGCTGAAGAACCCCGGCATCGTGTCCATCCCGATCTCGTTCATCTGCGGCATCATCGGCACCTTCCTCGGTGGCCGCGACGAGGTGGACGAGGAGCGCCGCGCGGAGATGGAGGTCCGGTCGCTGACCGGCATCGGCTCGCGAGTCGGCTGACGCAGCTACCGCCGGAGGCCCCAGGACTGCCCGGTCCTGGGGCCTCCGGCGTTCCCGGCACGCACCGTCGTGCGCGCACCGAAGCTCCCCCACAGGTGGTGCGCGGCGGCCTGAAGCGGTCGCGCACGGTCACTGGAAGTCCGGGCGCTGGGCACGAATTCGCTCTACCCAATCGGATACTGCCGGGCCCCCGGAATTCTCCATAAAATGGAGTTCTACCCGCTCGAAGGAGATCGTCCCGGCAATAGCAGGGGGAAATGGGCGTCCCGGCGGGCGGAAGTGGGGGGACACGATGCGCACCGCCATTCGCAATGCGCTGCTGAGCGCGTTCGTCGCCGCCGCGATCCCGCTGTCCGGACTCGGCGCGCAGCTGGGCACCATCGCCGCCGGAATCCGGGACGCGCTGGCGAAGACCGCAGATCAGACGCGGGTCAGCGACTTCGCGGAGCCAGGCGTGCGGATCCGCTCGGCACCCGGCACCAGCTCCGACGCACGCGGTTCGGGCAGCCCCGGCGACCGCGCGTCGATCCTCCGCTCGGTGCCCGGCGAGGCCATTCGCTGCGCGGACGGGTCGAACAATTCGGAATGGTTCGAAATCAAGAACCGGCGCACCTCGATCACCGGTTTCGTCAGCGCGTGCTACCTCTGAATCCGGCGCAGTCGCGCGGCGAAGCGGCGGTTCTCCCGATTTCGCCCGGCTCGCCGTGACCGACGCCCCCCGGCCGCAGATCCGCGGGCTCCCGGATCCGGCCCTTCACGCGCGACCTCGGTCGCCGCAGCCTGCGCAGGCGCGCGAACCGGGCGGACGGCCGGGCCCGCGAGTCCGCTGCCGGAACTGGCCCAGGCGGCAAAGTCCACCCGGTCGGGGTGTATCCAGCTTATTCGCTGGCATTCCGATCAGCAGTTCGGGAATCTTGTCCCCAGCAGGCCGAATCGGGCCGCGAACTCCTGATTTCCCCAACGAGAAGGGCTTTTCGCATGTCTTCGTTCACCACCACCGCCACGCCCCGCTCTTACTGGACCGTGCGCGCGTTCCTCGCCGTGCTGCTGGCCCTGGCCGCGGTGCTGATCGGCGCCAGCAACGCGCACGCAACTTCCGCAAGTTCCGAAAACCCCTGTCCCAGCGGCAACTTCTGCGTCTGGGCGGAGCAAGGCCACACCGGCCAGCGGCACGACATCAGCATCCACAACTCGACGTTCGAGATGGAGCGGTGCATCCCGCTGGAGCACGAGGGCGAGGCACTGTCCTTTGTGAACAACACCGGTCACCAAGTGACCGCGTACCAGGATCCGCACTGCGACACCAAGGCCGACTTCGCGACCTACCCACCCGGAACGCACGCGCCACAGGCGACGTTCGTGGTCCGCGCCATCAAGGTCTGGTCGCACTGACGGAGCGGTTCGGCACGCGGCGGCTCGACCGGCAGCCACGGCCGCCGTTCTGACCACCACGCGGTCGTTCAGCGGACCAGGCCCCGCATCAGCTCCAGCAGTCGCTCGGCGGAGTTGGCCCAGGTGAACTCCGCCGCCTGGCCGCGAGCCGCGGCGACCAGGTCCGCACGAACCCGGGCGTCCTCCACCCGGCGCACCGCGGCGGCGAAGTCCTTCGACGACCCCGGGTCGAAGAACTCGGCGTGGCCGCCGGTGACCTCGTGGAAGATCTCCAGGTCGCTGCACACCACCGGCGTTCCCGCGTTCATCGCCTCGATGACCGGCAGTCCGAAACCCTCGTCCCGAGAAGCGGTGACCAGCGCGCTGGCCCGACCGAGCAGCCGCTGGTAGTCGCTCTCCCCGATGCCCCGCCAGAACACCACGTCCGCATCCGGCGGCAGCTGCGCCCGCAGCTCCGCTTCCCGCTGCGGCGCGATCCGGCTGACCAGGTGCAGCCGGTAACCGGGAAGGAGTGCCATGCCCGCGATCAGGGTTTCCACGTTCTTGTACGGCATGAACGAACCCATGTACACGAGTTCTCGCGGACCGCCCGCGACTTCCACGGCCGCGCCCGCCGGTGCGACGTCCTGCGCGCCGTTCTCCCGAACGTCGATGTCATCGGACAGCGGCGACGGTGCATTGTGGACGACCGTGACCGGGCGCCGGGTCAGCCGGTGCTCGGCGATGAGGCGCCGCGTCGTCTCGCTGACCGTGACCACCGCGTCGGCTCGGTTCAGCATCACGCGCTGCGGCCAGAACGCCTTGTGGTAGAGCCGCCACGCCGCACGGACGGGCAGCGGCAGGAAGCCCGGCGGCTCCGGGTGCCGGTAGTAGATCAGGTCGTGCAGCGTGAGAACCAGCCGGTACTTGCGGCGGAATCCCCCGATCACCTGCAGCGGGCTGAACACCACGTCGGCGCCGAGCCGGTTCAGCGTGCGCGAGAGCCACAGCTCGCGCGGCGAGAACGGGCTGTTGACCTTCAGGTGCGGAACACCTTCCGGCAGCAACCGCAGCTGCCGCTCGTCGTGGATCAACATCGTCACCGGATGGAGGTGGTGCAATGCTTCGATCAGGCTCGCCCCGTAGCGGCTGATCCCGTCGTGCTGGTCGGTGCGCGTCCAGCGCGCGTCGACGACGATGGTCATCGTCCCGGTCCGCTCCGCGCGCAACTCAGTCGCCGCGTGCTCGCCATCAACGCTGGTCATGGTGCTCCCAAGAACCGCTGGATCGCTTCGGCCGCCGGACCCGGTGTTTCGTAGTGCACCAGGTGCCCGACGTTCGGGATCACCACGAGCTCGGCATCGGGCATCCGGGCGGCGAGTGCTCGTTGGCCTGCCAGCGGTGCGATCTCGTCGGATTCCCCGGCGATCAGCAGGGTCGGCAGCCGGATGTCGTCGGCGTGGTCGGCGACGGTGTGCGTCGTCGAGGCGTCGAAGGTCTCGCTGACCAGGGCAGGGCTGTGGAAGCGGCTGAAGTAGCGCAGGTGGTTGGAGTCGATGAACTCGCGCAACTGCTTGTCCTTGGTCCGCGTCATCGCCCGGCTCGCCGCCAGCACCACCCAGCGATTGCTCAGCAGCGAGTGCCCGGCCCGGAGCGGCAACCGCTTGCCCAGCGTGTAGTAGGCGGAGGTCAACCCGGACAGCAGCACGCGCGGCCCGCGCAACGCCGGGGTGGCGATGGGGTTGATGAGCACCAGCCTGCGGAGGAGCTCGGGCGACGAAGCGGCCACCCGCGCCGCGATGATCGAGCCGAACGAGTGCCCGAGCAGCACGACCGGTCGTTGCCGGCCGCCGAGCTGCTCGATCAGCTCGGTGATCACGCGCGCGTAGCCTGCGACGTCGTGGCGCTGCCCGGCCATCGGCCCGGAGTCCCCGAATCCGGGCAGGTCGGGAATGACCACCCGGTGGTCGGGCAGCCCGGCGGCGACGAGTTCCAAACCGTGGTGGGTGCCGCGCAGCCCGTGCACCATCAGCACCGTGTCCGCCTCGGCCGCTTCGGGCGGCTCGTCGGTTCCGGCGGCGGCCGTTCCGGGGCGTGGCTCGGCGAGATCCTCGTGGTAGGTCCAGTAGTGCAGGTCAGCACCGCTGATCCGCGCCACCCGCTCGACGGACTGGAGTTCCGGGAGGGTCATGGTGGCTCAGCTCGCCAGCTCGGTGCGGATCTCGTCGAGCTCGACGGCGCCCTCCGGGTCGATCACGTGGTGGTAGATCGACTCGAACCGGCCGAGGATCTCGTCGATGTCGTGCCGGGAGACCAGCCGCTCGCTGGCCGCACCCATCCGGTCGATCGTGGCGCGGTCGACGAGCACGTCGTCGATGGCCCGTGCCAGCGCGTGCACGTCGCGCGGCGGGAACAGCCAGCCGTTCTTGCCCGGCTGCACGAGGTGCGGCAGCGCCATGGCGTTGGCCAGCACGACCGGGGTGCCCGCCGACATCGCCTCCATGGTGGCCAGGCTCTGCAGCTCGGCGATGCTGGGCATGCAGAACAGGTCGGCGCGGGCGTACGCCTCCAGCAGCTCGTCGTCGTCGAGGTAGCCGTGGAACTGGACCCGGTCGGCGATCCCGAGGTCGGCGGCGAGCTGCTCGAAGGCGGCGCGGCGGCTGCCGTTGCCGACGATCTCCAGCCTGGTCGGGGCCTTGGTGCGCAGCAGCGACATCGCGCGGAGCAGGTCGTCGATGTGCTTCTCCTCGTCGAGGCGTCCGACGAAGAGCACGGTCCGGGTCTCCGGGTCCGGGTTCTGGGCGCGGAAGCGCTTGGCCGGCCGCCGGTACCGCTGGACGTCGATGCCGCAGGAGACCGGCAGCGCGATGTCGGTGAACCCGTTGTCCTGCAGCAGCTGGACGGCGCGGGGCGTGGGCGCGGTGACCAGCTGGGCCTTGCTGTAGTGCTTGACCAGGTTGTGCCACAGCAGGCGGCCGGCGGCGTCCTGCAGCACCTGCGGGACCTTGATGTAGCCGAAGATGTTCTCCGGCATGAAGTGGTTGGTGGCCACCAGCGGGAGGTCGCGCTGCCGGGCCGAGTTGATCAGGCCGCGGCAGATGAAGAAGTGCGACTGGACGTGCACGACGTCGGGCTGGATCTCCGCCAGCAGCTGGTCGGCGCGGCGGGCCTGCCAGGGCATGATGCCGCGGATCTCCGGGTGGAACGGCGAGCCGTAGGAGGGCACCCGGTGCACCGTCACGCCGTCGGCGACCTCGATGTGCTCGGACCGGTCGGACGAGTGGCAGATGACGTGCACGTCGTGGCCGCGGGCGGACAGCCCGGTCGCCAACCGGTGACCGAAGTTCGCCGCCCCGTTCACGTGGGGCGGGTAGGTGGTCGCACCGACCACGATCCGCATCGGTCGGCTCAGCGGTTGCGAAGTCAAGAGGAACTCCCGTCAGGACGATCTGTCGAACTCGGTCCGGCAAGATCACTGCTGCCGGTCACCGGAGCGGGCACGCGCCGCTCCTGGGTGTCGGGGTGGTAGCGCGCGAGCGCGAACACCCCGATGCAGGCCACCACCGCGCAGACGATCTGACCGGTGGCGGTCCAGGCGCTGACCAGGTCGGCCTCGCCGAGCAGCCCGATGCCCAGGCCGACCGCGACGAGCGGGTCGATCACGGTCAGGCAGGCCACCACGAGGTCCGGCGGGCCGCTGGCGTAGCCGTGCTGCAGCAGCCAGCCACCCACGACCATCGCCACGGCGATGCCGAGCAGTGGAAGGGGGTTGATGTCCAGCAATTCGGTCGTGCCGAGCTGCTGCGCGACCGCGCGCATCAGCAGCGACACGTACCCGTAGGCGATCGCGCACCCGGCCGCGAAGAAGATGCAGCGCACCTTCGACCGGGTCAGCATCGCCAGCACACCGACCGCCAGCACGGCGGCGGCGACCAGCTGGGTGGCCATCAGCTGCGCATCACCGGCCACCGGAGTGGCCGTCGCGCTGCCGGCGGCGAGGAAGACGAACATGGCGACGCCGCCGGTGGCCGCGATGACCGCGAACAGGACGTTGCGGTTGAGGTCGCGAACCCGGATGCCCTGCTGGCGGGCGTTCAGCAGCACGGTCGTCGGCAGGGCGAGCACGCCGATCGGCTGGACCACGCTGAGCGGGGCGAGGCCGAGCGCGCAGGCGTGCAGAACGGCGCCGCCGCCGAGCGCGCCCAGGCCGATCAGCCAGCGCGGGTTGCGGACCAGCTTCGACTGGACCCGCAGGCCCAGCCCGCTGCCGTCCATCGTGTCGTGGACCGCGGCGTGCTGCATGCGTGCCCCGATCGCGTTCCCGAGCGCCCCCAGGGCAGCGAGCAGCACCGCGAGCGCAGTCATCGCGGACCACGCCCAGTCGCCGGGTTCAGGGGCTGGTGCTGCACGACCGGGTCAGTCCTTCTCAGCAGGCTGCGGGAACGTTCGACTACCGAACACCCTAGTCGGCGACCCATGTCACGTCCCGCTGTCGAGGCTTCGCGGCGTCCGCCGCCCCGGGCTGCTGTCCGCGTCGGATCCGGCGGTTCCCGCCTTCGCTGTCCGTCCACACCGCTCAATCTCGCGCTTCGCGGGTCCGGCTCACATCCGGGGTCGGACCCCCAATTTCCCTGAGACGTTCCAGGCTCGCACTTCGCGGCATGACGCGCGTGACTGGGCGAAAACACCCGGCAAACACCTCTTCGTTCCGCGTTGACCAGGTAAAACGCAAATCCCGCAGATGCCCCCGAGCATCTCGGGGGATCTCCGTGGACACCCTGGGTCGATGGCAGGCCGGTGCGGTGCGCAACGGGAATGCAGCGCTCCGTGAAACACCGGGCGAATAAGCGTGAACCGAGCCGGTGAACGAAAGCCGACGACGCGACGAATCGAGCGGAAAGAACCGCACAGGTTCCGGAATCGCTTCGCCCGCGCACGGTCGAGCTGCGCCGGGCGCGCCCTCCGCGTGCGCTTGTGCGCTGGCCGCCGGATACACGTGCTCGACTCTAGAACAACGATGCTGAGGACATTGTCAGCAACACAACGAGGTCCGACCGGGTGTTCGCGAGGATTGCCGAACAGACCGGCCCGGACAATCGCAACATCGCCCTGAAACACGGCGCGAACTGGGAATTCATCGAATTCGAAGATCAACTATTCAGATCCGCCAGCGGTGACCGAGGCTACACATCGCCAACATCACGCCGCCGATCGCGAACTCGCGCACCGAAACAATTCGGTCACGACCAGTGATCGGCTTCGGCGCCCGGTCCTGAATAGCCGCTCATCCGGGTGAGACGATGCATGCGTGGCCGCCGATTCTGATGCCGTTGCCCGACGAACCGCGCAACCGGACCGTCCCGGCGACGCTGCGGATCGCAGCACCGCCGGTGCGAAGACCGCCGTGGTGCTCGCCCTCGTCGGCGGAGCGCTGCTGGCCGCCCTGGTCACCACCGCCTACACCGCCGTGGGCACCATCCCGGGCCTCCCCGACCCGCCGACGCTGGTGCGCTTCGGGCTGCCCGCCGCGCGGGTCGTGCTCGACCTCGCCGCGCTCGCCACCGTCGGCATGAGCCTGCTGCCGAAGCTGATCGGTTTCGACCGCCCGAAGCAGACCGAACCGATCATGGCGCTGGCCCGGCGGGCCACCGTGATCACCGCGCTGCTCTGGATGCTCGCCGCCCTGGTGTCCCTGGTCCTGCAGGCCGTGGAGCTGAGCCCGGAGCGCAGCGCGACCCTCGATCTGCTCGTCGACTACGTCGCGAACGTCCCGGCCGGACCGGGCCTGCTCGCCAGCGCCGGCGCCGGCCTGGCGTGCGCGGTGCTGGGCCTGCTGGCCGTCCGGTTCGGCGAGTCGGTGCCCGCCGAGCTGCGCACCATCGTCGCCCTGCTGGGCCTGCTGCCGATCCCGCTGACCGGCCACGCCACGGACTGGCGCTACCACGACTTCAGCATGATCTCGATGGAGCTGCACGTGATCGGCGCGGCGATGTGGACCGGTGGCCTGGCCGCGGTCGCGCTGTTCGTGGCACCGCGGCGCGGGCTGCTGGTCGAGGCGCTGCCGCGGTTCTCCAAGCTCGCCACCACCGCCTTCATCGTGGTCGGCGCATCGGGCCTGTTCAACGGCCTGATGACGCTGGCCATCACGCCGAACGTCGGCCTGCTCGGCCTGTTCACCACCGGCTACGGCCAGATCATCGTGGCCAAGGTGATCTGCCTGGTGGTGCTCGGCGCGGTGGCGTCGCAGATGCGCTTCCGCCTGCTGCCGCGCATCGCCCGCCACCAGCGCACCGCGCTCCTCGGCTGGGCTGCTGCCGAGGTCGCGGTGATGGGCGTGGCCTACGGGCTGGGTGTGGTGCTCTCCCGCGCCCCGGTCGTCATCTGAGCCCGCGAGATCAGCCGTCGCCCGCTCTCGGTGTCGAGCAGGAACTGGACGAACCACCACAGCCCGGCGAGCAGCACGACGACGTACGCCGCGGACCAGTAGTCCGAGGGCGGCGCGGCCAGGTAGGTCTCCTGCACCGACAGCGCCGCGTAGGACACCGCGGTCACGGCCACCGCGCCGACCAGCGGCCGGATGCGCGCCGCCAGCTGGAACGACAGGTCGATCGCCACGGCCCCGGCGAGCAGGAAGAACGGCACGGTGGAGATCGGGAAGTCGGCCGCGGCCAGCAGCCCCCAGGCGACGCAGCGGAACGCCAGGTAGCCGGCGGTGATGGTGGTCGCGGTCCACTTGCGCCCGATCAGCCGCCGGGCGAGCAGCAGCGTGCCGAGCCCGGTGAGCACCGCCCACGACGGGTACACCCAGTCCGGCACCGGCAGCGTGAAGTGCTCGACGGCGATCCGGTCCAGCGGCCGCCCCAGGTCGTCGGCGGCGAACTGCAGCAGGATGTCCTCGGCGTAGGGCTGGCCGCGGTCCCACGCGGCCAGGCCCAGCACGCCGTACTCCTGGTGCTGGTTCAGGAACAGGAAGTTGTCCAGCACCGTGAACCACAGGAAGCAGGCGATCGGGTGCTGGTACCGGTCGCCGCGGCCGTGCTGCGCCCAGCCCCGGATCAGCCCGATGCTCATCAGCCCGGTGCCGAGGTAGAGCAGCGCGTGCGACGGGCTCCACGCGGTGATGTCCAGGCCGTTGACCCGGTGGTTGATCACGTCCAGCGGCGCGGCCACCAGGAAGATGCCGAGTCCCCACTGCATCCAGCGCAGCGTGGCGCGGTCGGCACCGATCCCGGTGTAGGTGTGGAAGACCACCAGTCCCAGCACGATCACGGTGCCGACCGTGTTGATCAGGTGCGGCGGCGCGAGGTCGTCGCGCAGCCACTTGAAGTGCCAGCAGATGTCCCAGGTCGCGCCCGCGATCTTGAGAGCCATCGCGACGACCCACCAGCGGTAGAGCGCGATCACGAGCTGCTGCGGGGCCTCCCGTCCCGGCTCACCACGCGTCCAGTGGCCGCGGATCAGCTCCGCCGTTCCCGTCATCGCGTTTCACCTCCGCCTCGCGCGACGTTCACGCGCAGACGGTAGTGCGGATCAGGTCGGCGAGATCGGTCATCGCCGCACCCGCCAGTAACGGTTTGGAAAACCCGCGCCCCCTCCGCCAGGTCTCGCGCCGAGACCGGGGTGACGCTCAAGCGCTCAGGTTCCGCTGAGCGATCACCTCGGCCGACCTTTCCATCCTGGTGCTTCCGCAACCGCGGAGCCCAAAACCGCACGTCGAGGAGCTGCCGCATGGCCGCAGGCGCATAACCCGCCCTCGCAGCTCGCACCGCCGCGGGTTCTCAGCGGCTGCCTGGCGAGGACAGCCCGTTCGCCGTGGCGTGGGCCGGGATCCCGCAGCCAGGCGGCCTCTGAGGTTCCGCCACCCGCACCGCGCCTGGAAAACCGTCCTTCAGCGCGGGATCTTCAGCACCTGGCCGACGTAGATCAGGTCCGGGTTGGTGATGCCGTTGACCCGCGCGATCTCCCGCCAGTCCACGCCCAGCTTCGCGCCGATCTCGGACAACGTGTCGCCGGGCTGCACCACGTAGGTCTCCTCCGGCGGGGCCGGCGGCGGAGGCGGCGGCGCACCGGCTCCGGTGAGCACCTCAAGCGGCACCATCGAGACGTTCAGGTCGGTGTTGCCGCCGATGCCCGGCACCTGCCCGTCGGAGGCGTGCTGGTGCATCACCACGCGGTCGGTCAGGTAGCCCGGTTCGCCCGGCGGGCGGCCGTAGTGGGCCACCCACAGGAACACGCCGGGATCCACCCAGGTGTCGGTGGCGAGCTTGTCCTTGAACCACGACGCCGAGGCGTACACGACGACCTCGTGGCGACCGGTGTGCCCGCGGATGGCGTCGATGAAGCCCTTCACCCAGCCGCCCAGGTTCGGCCCGTCCGTCTCGATGTCCAGGCACGGGGCGAGGTTTCCGGGTCCGCTGGAGTTCAGCCGCGCCAGTTGCGCGGCGAAATCGGCCGCGTCCTGCTGCGGGGAATTCGTGTCCGGCCGCGCGAAGTGGTAGAGCCCGGTGACCATCCCGGCCCCGCGGGCACCGGCCAGCTGGGCGTCGAGCGTCGGACTCACGTACCCGATGCCCTCGGTCGCCTTGATGTAGCTGAAGACGTATCCGGCTCCGCGAACCGCTCCCCAGTCCGGCTCCCCCTGATATCGCGCCACGTCAATGCCGGGAATGCGTTCGGCCATGATCAAACCCCCTGAGCTCGGCCTGCTAGCGGTGCCCAAAGATATCTAATTCGCACAAAGCCGCAGTCCCGCCGTTCAGGTCAAGAAAGCCACCCGATCGGACCACCCCGAAAAGAGGGCCACTCAATTCCCATCTCGGGAATTACGCGTATCGGGTAACCGCACCACCCGAAATGCACCCGATCAGCCGATCGACGGCACCCACCGGTTCAGCCCGGCGGCGTAGCCACCACCACGGAACGCACTGCCCGCGAAGCGAGGACAATGCGGGGGCAGGCAACCCTCCCGCCTTCCGCACGTCTACCCAACAGCAGAGCAGTTACCGACAGACCCCGCCGCGCAGGGCGGGGACGGGAGGTGGTCGTCGTGACCGCGCATCGACTGCGGACCATCGGAGTACGGACGCTCCAGGCGTCCGGGGCGTTGCTGGTCGCCGGGCTGATGGCCGGCTGCGGCCAAGCGGCCCCGGCCGGCCAGGCGATATCGGCGCCGTTACCGCAGAGCCAGCCCGAGCCGCCGTCGGCGGTCGTGGACCAGAACCTGCCCGCCGAGCAGCCCGGGACGCCCACCACCGAGAACTCCGCGGCCCCGCCGCCGGAGGCGCCGAAGCCGAAGACCGACGAGGTGACCCGCTGCCACACCTCGATGCTCACCGGCTCGCTGCAGAACCCGGACGCCGGGGCCGGGCAGCGCTACGCCGAGCTGACGCTGACCAACAGCAGCGGCGAGACGTGCACCCTGTACGGCTACGGCGGGATGCAGCTGGTCGACGCGTCCGGCCGGCCGCTGCCGACCGACGCGAAGCGCACCCCGAACCCCGGCCCGTCGATGATCACGCTGAGCCCGGGCGAGTCGGCCAGCGCCACGCTGCACTGGACGGCCGTCCCGCACGAGGGCGAGCCGACCGACGGCCCGTGCGCGCCCACCGCGGCCAGCCTGCAGGTCATCCCGCCCGACGAGACCGACCCGCTCCCGGTCACCTGGAACGGCGGCCCGGTCTGCGGCTTCGGCAAGATCGACGGCACCGCTTACCACCAGTGATCCCGGCGGCTGGGCGTGCGGCAGCGCGCGCCCAGCACAGCGCGGCTGACGACCCTGACCTGGTGTTGTGATCCGGAGGCGCGCTGGAACCCGGCGCGGCGCTTGGCTCGATCGGATGAGTTGTGCTGTGGTGGCACCATGATCGAGCCAACGGATCGAGAGATCACCGGACGTCACGGCAACCTGGTGGTGCGCGAGTGGGCCGCGACCAACCCGGGCTGGATCGCGCTGATCGCGCACGGCTACGGCGAGCACTCCGGCCGCTACCAGTGGGTCGCCGAGCAGCTGGTGTCCGCGCGAGCGCAGGTCTACGCGCCCGACCACCTCGGGCACGGGCGTTCGGAGGGCGAGCGGGTCCGCTTCACCGACGCCGAGACGATCGTGGCCGATCTCGAGACGCTGCGGCAGCAGATCGCCGCCGAGCACCCCGGCCTCCCGATCGTCCTCATCGGACACTCGATGGGCGGCATGCTCGCCGCCCGCTACGCCCAGGAGCACCAGGAGCACCTGGCCGCGGTGGTGCTCTCCGCACCGGTGCTCGGCACCTGGCACGTGCTGGACCTGCTGGAGCACGACGAGATCCCGGACACCCCGATCGACCCCGAGACGCTGTCCCGCGACCCGGAGGTCGGCGCGGCCTACCTGGCGGACCCGCTGGTCTGGCACGGTCCGTTCAAGCGCCCGACGCTGCGCGCGATCGACAACTGCCTGCTGGCGATCAACGACGGGCCCGCGCTGGAGAAGCCGACGCTGTGGGTGCACGGCGAGGACGACGAGCTGGTGCCGGAGGCCGACACCAGGACCGGCATCGACCGCATCCGCGGCGACGAGTTCCACGAGCACATCTACCCCGGCGGCCGCCACGAGCTGTTCAACGAGACGAACAAGGAGGAGGTCATGAGCGACGTCCTGACCTTCATCGGCCGCGAGCTCAACTCCTAGGAGACCGATTCGTCCTGCGTGCCGGAACCTCAGCGCCCGCCTCAACCGCGGGCGCTTTTCACTATTAACACTCAGGAGTCACATTCTCGATCATTACCGGATCGAGTGAGGCGTGTCGCTTGCGCAGTTGCAGGTCGACCGTGCTGCGGGCAGCGTGATGGGTGCTGACTGGCGTCGGCAAGCGGGCGGACCTCCCGCCCGGTCGGGGTGGATCGAGTGAGGCAGCCATGAACGTCGAGCGCGCTCAGGACCTGATCGGCACACCGGTGTTCGACCGCAACGGCACGCGCGTCGGCCGGGTCGGCAACGTCTACGTGGACGACGCGACGCAGCAACCGGAGTGGGTCACCGTCCGGATCGGGCTGCTCGGGGTCAGGGAGACCTTCGTCCCGCTCACCGGCGCGAGGACCGAGGAGAACCGGCTCGACCTCGACGTGGACAAGGAGCGGGTGAAGAACGCGCCGCGCGTCGAAGCCGAGCACGGCCACCTCTCCCCCGAGGAGGGGCGCGACCTCTACCACTACTACGGCGTGGACCAGGGCAGCATCGGCGAACCGCTGGCGGAGTAGCCGCCCACCGGAATCCCGTTGACCCGCAGCACGTTTCGCCGGGCCGACCGGATGGCGCCCCGTGCGCCGGTATGACGCCGGACACAGGAGCTCCGGACCGATCTGCGCTCGCCCTACCGATCACCTGTGCGGGATGATTCCCCCGCGATGAAGAACAACAACGAGCTCGAGCTGCTGATCACCGTGGTCGTCGGGGCCGACGACGAGCGTTCCGCGCGCGCCGCCTGCCGCGACCTGGTGCAGACGGTCGGCGGCCGGGTCGTGGCCTCCGGCGACTGCTCCGACGAGGAGCCGGGTTGCTGGTCGGTCACCATCAGCAGGGACAGCGCGGAGACCGGGCAGCACGTGGCCGGGCTCTCCCGCGCGGTGCGCAACTTCCTGCGCGAGCTGGGCCCCGACTACGCGCGCCACCGGGTGGCCTGCGAGCCGCCGACGGCCTGGACCGTGGTCGACCACCCCGAACTGGTCGACGCGCTCGTCCGCGGCGGGGAGCGGCTGCTGGTCGAGGCCTGGGCGGGCGGTTCGCTGCTGTTCGGGCGCACCGAGACCGTCGATCCCGACGAGCCGCCCGCGCCGACTCCGCCCGTGGTGACCGAGTTCGACGAGCAAGGCCGGGCCCGCCCCCGGCTGGCGCTGGTGGTCGACGTCGTCACCGACCGCCGCGCGGGTGCGGAGTGGCCCGCTCGCGCCGTCGCCAGCCGCCTGTCGCGCACCACCGAGATCGTCGAGTACTCCGTCGAACCGCCGGTGGTGCGGGTTTCGCTGGATCTCGGCCCGGCCGTGGGCGAACCGGAGGAGATCGTCCTCGGTGCGACCTCGGCCCTCGGCGGCAGCGGCTGGTCCCGCGTGTCGACCGACGGATCAGGTGCGACCGCGCGGTGGTCGGCAGCGCCGATGCCCCCGTCCGGCGTCGCCGCGATCGAGGTCACCGCGCGCTCCACAGTGGACACGGGCCGCGACTGACCCGGCTCCTTCGGCGCGCGGTTTCCGGGATGCTCCGGGCGCAGCAGTTGCCGCTCGGCCCGCATTGCGATCAGCGTTCGCACCGAGATTCACCGGACCGTCGGAATCGTTTCCGGCACATGTCGGAATCGTCGGCGTGTCGGCTCCGGACACGCCGACGACCGTGGACAACGAGTGCGATTTCAATGGAAATTGGAGGTCTGATTTCCATTGAAATCGCGTGAAACGCGGAAGACTCTCGGCTTTTATCGCTCTGCCGAGTGGTTGACCGCGCAGGTGATCACTCTCCGCAATCGGGCAGTGATCAACTGCATGGCCCTGCCTGCGCCGTCCGCCGAGCAGGCAGCTAACTTGTGGACCGTTACAGCACCGCCCCACCTCGGAGGACCGGACCCACATGGCAGGCGTGGAAGAAGTTCGCGCAGGCATTACGCAGGCCAACCAGAACATGCGGGACAGCGTCGGCGCCCTGCAACAGGCGAGCGAGATGCTGGAACAGGCCCAGAGCGCGCTCCTGAACGCCACCCAGGGCAGCGCGCAGGAGGACATGCAGCACGCGCACGGTGCGATCGTCCACGTCATGCAGACGATCGCCAGCGCGCAGGACATGATCCAGAACACCATGACCTCCGCCGAGGCCTACGCGGGTCGGCTCTAGCTAGATGTCCGCGCTCGAAGAGCTCGCGCAGCAGCTGGGCGTCGCAGAGCAGCACCTGACCGATGTCGGCGCCCTGCTGGGAACCACCCGGAAGTCGTTGGGCGATGCGGAGCGATCGCTGATCAAGCTCGATCCCGAGCACCCGGAGACCGTGGTGCCGCCGAGCCTGCACCGCGCGGACGACCAGGTGGCCCGCGCCCAGGAGATGATCGAGAACATCCTGGAAACGCTGCGCGACTTCGCCACCCGGTTGTAGGCCGTCGCCCGGCAGGCCTTCGCCGCGCGGTGGCGGCCGGGACGTCAACTGCGCAAAACGGTCCTGAAAACGGATTTCCGGCTCCGCAGAATGCGAGAGATGGGTTCTGCCCGACCATCTGCCGGGTGGTACTTTGATCACGGTCAGTAACTCTGCTTCCGAGGTGGGGTGTGGGTAAACGCAACGATCGGCGGGACCGCGTCAAAGACGCGTTCCAGCGCCTGCGCTCCAGCATCGCCACCGCGCTCGGGGCCGCCGAGAACGAGTACGCCAGGGTCCTCGCCGAATGCGCGCAGCAGGAGTTCGCGCTGCGCATCGCGCAGACCGGCATCGCGGCGGCGGAGCGCGACCCGCAGGAGATCGGCGATCCCGGTGACGCCGCGTTCCAGGCCGCCATGCGGGAAGCGCTGGCCGATCGCGCCGAGGTCTACGCGGAGTGGACCGCCGAGGGGCCCGGCCGGCTGGCGCAGCTGGTGGCCGAGGCGGCGCCCGGCTCGGCCGGACTGCCCTGGCAGGAGTGGCTCGGCCAGGTCGGCACGCGGGAGCCCTCCGCTCCGCCGCCCGAGCTGTGGCGCATCGGCACCGCGGTCGTGCCGGATTCACCGGACCCGCAGCCCTTCCCCGCCGCCGTCCCGCTGCTCGACGAAGCGCACCTGCGGATCACCTCCGACGGCAACCCGGAATCCGCCGAAGCGCTGGTGCAGGACCTGCTGCTGCGGCTGCTCAGCCACTTCCAGCCGGGCGCGGTGCGCCTCCACGTCTGGGACGTCTCGCAGCTGACCGGCACGCTGCCCGGCCTGTACCCGCTGACCCGCGCCGGGCTGCTCACCGCGCACGACCCGACGCGGCTGGACGAGATGCTGGACGCGCTGTCCGACCACATCCGGCGGATCCACACCAGCGCGCTGCTCGGCGGGCACACCTCGCTGCGGGCGCTGGCCGATGAGAAGGGCCACCGCTCCGAGCCCTGGCGCATCGGCGTGCTGTTCGGCAACGGCGAGCCGCTGCGCGAGGAGCAGCAGCAGCAGTTGCAGCGGATCGCCCGCAGCGGGCCCGCCTGCGGCATCCAGCTGATCGTCGTGGACATGTCCCTGTCGGTGAGCAGCGCGATCGAATCGGTCCGCCTGATCGGCGAGGACCGCGCCCGCACCAGCACCACCGGCCCGGAAGCCGTGGTGACGCTGGACGAATCGCCCTCGCGCAACGAGGTCACCAAGGCCTGCACGACGATCGGCGAGGCGTTCCTGGCCCGCCGCGCGCGGGTGCGGACCTTCGAGGACCTGGTGCCCGAGCAGTACTGGGCGCACAGCTCGAAGACCGGGTTGCAGGCGCCGGTCGGGTTCAACGAGGGCGAGCCGGTGTGGATCACGCTCGGCGACAGCAGCCCGCACACGCTGATCGGCGGGCCGAGCGGTTCGGGCAAGACCAACTTCCTGTTCGGCATGCTCGGCGGGCTCGCCGCCCGGTACTCGCCCGACGAGCTGGAGCTGTACCTGCTGGACTTCAAGGAGGGCGTGTCCTTCGCCCAGTTCACCCCGGGCAAGCGGGATCCGAGCTGGCTGCCGCACGCGCAGCTGGTCGGGGTGAACGTCAACACCGACCGCGAGTTCGGGCTGGCGCTGCTGCGGTTCCTGGCCGACGAGATGCGGCGGCGCGCGGCGGCGGCCAAGGAGCACGAGGTCACCAAGCTCGAAGAGCTGCGCACCGAGGACCCCGGCGGCCGGTGGCCGCGGATCGTCGCGGTGATCGACGAGTTCCAGTACCTGTTCGCCGACCGCGACAACGTCACCGCGCAGGCCACCGCGCTGCTGGAGGACGTGGCGCGGCGCGGCCGCTCGCAGGGCATCCACCTCGTGCTGGCCAGCCAGGACGTGTCCGGCATCGAGGCGTTCTGGGGCAAGCCGGCGATCTTCGAGCAGTTCATCCTGCGGATCGCGCTGCCCAAGGCGCGCCGGGTGCTGGGCGAGCAGAACACGGCCGCGATGGAGCTGCCGCGCTGGCACGCGGTGGTCAACCACGAGTCCGGCGTCAAGCACGGCAACGAGATCGCCCGCATCCCGGACGCCACCGCGCGAAACACCTTCGACTCGCTGCAGCTGGAGCTGTGGAAGCAGCTGGACGGATCCGCCGCGCCACCGCGGCTGTTCGACGGCTCGAACCTGCCCGTGCTGTCCACTTTGGACGACTACCGGCGACTCTCCGCGCCGGTGCCCACGCCGAAGGCGCTGCTCGGGCAGATCATCGACGTGGACGGAACCGCCGCCGCGGTGCGCCTGACCCGATCACCGGGCCGCAACATCGCGGTGATCGGCTCGGTCCGGGTGGACGCGGTGAGCGTGCTGGGCGCGGCGACGCTCTCCTTGGCGCGCCAGCACGTTCCGCGCGGGATCAAGTTCACCGTGGCCAGCCTGCTCGACGACGTCGACGACGACGCGCAGCACATCGTCGAGCAGCTGCGCGCGAGCGGTCACGAGGTGGACCTGGTCGGCCTGGACCGCATCGAGGCGACGCTGACCGAGATCGCGGGCTCGATCGACGGCCGGTCCGGGGCGGACGTGCCGCACTGCGTGGTGCTCTACGCCGCCGACGCGGCGCAGACGACCTTGGAGCGCAAGGACCCGACCACCCGCGTCAGCGGCGTCGACCAGCTGCGGAAGATCCTCAAGCAGGGCCCGGAGTCGCGGGTCCACGTGATCGGCTGGTGGCGCAGCGTGCAGCGGGTGAAGAACACCCTCGGCATGGGCCCGGTGGACGACATCGGCGCGTGGGTCGCCTTCGACGTGCACGGCCAGGAGCTGGCCACCTTCGCGGCCGGGCAGATCGTCACCTGGTCGCCGCGCGCGCGGCGCGGCCTGTTCTTCGACCGCTCCGTGCACTCCCGGCCCGAGGTGATCCTGCCGTTCGACCTCGGCGAGCCGGAGGTGCCGCGGCAGCGGGCCACCGAGGAGACCGAGGTGTTGGAGGAAGCCGGTGACTGAGCGGGTTCCGGCGTCGATCCGGTACAAGGAGCTGACCGCGCTGGCGACCACCGCCGCGCAGCAGCTGCGCAAGCGCGAGCGAGCGCAGGTGGCCGAGCTCAGCGACGAGGTCGCCGCGGGCCAGCAGCGCAAGGACGCGGCCGCCGAGGAACGCGACAAGGTCATCAAGGACGTGGAGTCGCGGTGGGAGGCCGCGATCCGGGCGCTGTGGCACGAGAAGTGGATGAAGGGCTCGGTCTTCCCGGAACCCGACCGCTCGGCGCCGCGCGCGAAGCCGGAGAAGTCCGTCCGCGCCGTCCAGGCCGCGTACCTGGAGTTCAACGACGCCCTGGAGCGACTCCGCTTCGGCTCCGGCTTCCTCCGCCGCAAGAAGTCCTCGTGATCAGCCGGTGGGCTCGCCGAACCACCTGCGCAGCCGGTCTTCCAGGCCCGACTGGTCCGCACCGGCCCACGCCACGTAGCCGTCCGGGCGCAGCAGCACCGCGGGAACGTCCAGTTCCTCGCTGACGTCCACGACGTGGTCGACGCGATCCGCCCAGCCGCCCGCCGAGAGCTGCCCGGTCTGGTCGAGCAGGAGCCCGCGGCCGCCGTGCATCAGCTCGTACAGGCGCCCGCGCTTCAGGCCCACGTCGCGCAGCCGGCGACCTAGGAGTTCGTGGCCCTCGCCGAAGTCGTAGCGCACGCCGATCGCGGTGATCTTCTCGATCAGGTAGCGGTTCACCTCCTCGAAGTCCATCAGCTCCGAAAGCAGGCTGCGCACGGCCTGCGGGCCCGGTTCCAGGGACATCAGCGCCATCTGCGCGCGGGTGTTGGTCAGCACGTCGGCGGCCACCGGGTGCCGTTCGGCCTGGTAGCTGTCCAGCAGCCCGGCGGGCGCCCAGCCGTTGATCTCGGCGGCCAGCTTCCAGCCCAGGTTGGCCGCGTCCTGCACGCCGAGGTTGAGCCCCTGCCCGCCGGTGGGCGGGTGGATGTGCGCGGCATCGCCCGCCAGGAACGCCCGACCGGCCCGGTAGCGCTCGGCCTGCCGCGTCGCGTCGCCGAAGCGGGAGAGCCAGCGCGGGGAGTGCACCCCGAAGTCGGTGCCCGCGATCGCCACCAGCTGCGCCTTGAGCTCGTCGAAGGTGGGTGGGATCGCGCGGTCCTCGGCCAGGCCCGCGGCGGGCGCGATCACCCGGTACGCGCCGTCGGCGAGCGGCACCACGCCGAACCGCTTCTGGGTCTCGCGGACCGCCGCGACCTTGGCCATCAGCTCCTCGCGCGGCACGGCCACCTCGACCTCGCCCAGCAGCGTCTCCACCCTGCTGGGCTCGCCGGGGAAGCCGATGCCGAGCATCTTGCGCACCGCGCTGCGCCCGCCGTCGCAGCCGACGAGGTAGCGCGAGCGCAGCTGCGTGCCGTCGGCCAGTTCGGCGGTGACGCCGTCCTCGTCCTGGCTCAGCCCGGTCAGCTCGCAGCCGCGCCGGATCTCGGCACCGAGCTCGACGGCGCGCTCGGCCAGCAGGCGATCGACGACGGGCTGCGGGATGCCGAGGACGTAGCCGTGCGCGGTGTCCATCCGCTCGGGCCACGGCTTGTCGATGCCCGCGAAGAAGCCGCCCGTCTCGTGCCGCGTGCCCAGCGCGAGGAAGCGATCCAGCAGCCCGCGCTGGTCCATCAGCTCGATGCTGCGCACGTGCAGGCCGCCGGCTCGGACGACCTCGGTCGGCTCCGCGTCCCGTTCCAGCACGACCACGCGCGCACCGTGCAGCCGCAGTTCGGCGGCCAGCATCAAACCGGTCGGCCCGGCACCGACCACGATCACGTCCATCATCACAACGCCCGTCCGACGAGGGTGGGTCCGGCCGGCGGGCACCGGTCGGCGAATGCGCTCGCCGACTCCGATTTCCGCTGGTCGAAGGATTCGAGCGAGGATTCTGCGGCACCACCGGGGTCTTGCCGCAAGCCCCCGCGTGCGCTATACCTTGAAGCAGGCGGGGAGAACGCGGTTCCCCGCCTTCGCCATGTCCGGTCAGCTGTCCATCAGGGATTCGGCGATGCTCCTGGCCCGGCGGGCCGGTTCCGCGGTTCGCTCGCGGAGGGCCGTCACGTTGGCGCCGTCGACCAGCAGCATGAACTGCTCCGCGAGTTCGCGGTGGCGGGCCTGCCCGGCCGCCGCCAGCAGTTCGTCCAGGTAGTCGATGACCTTCTCCTTGTGCTCGGCCGCGACCCGGTGCGCCGCACTGTCCACATCGGCCATCTCGACCATCGTGTTGATCGAGGCGCAACCGCGGAAGTCGGCGGCCTCGAACCGGTCGGCGAGCGCGTCGAAGACCGCCAGCGGCCCGCCGCCGCGCGCTTCGACCGCCTCCGCCAGCCAGCTCCGGAAGCGCTCGTCGTAGCCGCGCAGCATGGTCACCACCAGGTCGTCCTTGCTGCTGAAGTGCCGGTAGAACGAGGCTCGGCCGACCCCGGAGACGGCGACCAGCCGCTCCACGCCGACCGCCCTGATGCCCTCGGTGTAGAAGAGCTGCTCCGCGGCCTCGACGAGGCGTTCCCGGGCTCGTGTGGCCATGCCGACACGGTATCCCACCTTGCGCGAAAACGGAAACGATCGGTACCGTCCACCGACATGGAAACGATCGGTACCGTTTTGGGGAGTCGCGTTGACCACGACCGCTGAACCCGCCACCCGCGTCCCGCTCCGGGTGGCGGTGCTGGCGCTGGGCACCTTCGCGGTGGGCACCGACGCCTTCGTCGTCGCCGGGGTGCTGCCCGAGATCGCCGCCGACCTGGACGTCGGGATCGCCCAGGCCGGGCAGCTGGTGACCGTCTTCGCCATCGCCTACGCCGTGCTCTCACCGGTCCTCGCGACGCTCACCGGCGCCTGGCCGCGGCGCGCGGTCCTGCTCACCGCGCTCGCCGTCTTCGTGCTCGGCAACATCGCCACCGCGCTCGCACCGAGCTACGCCACCGTGCTCGCGACGCGCGTGCTCGCCGCCGCCGGCGCGTCGATGTTCACCCCGATCGCCGGTGCGGCCGCCGCCTCGCTCGCCCCGGAAGGCCAGCGGGCGCGGGCGATTTCACTGGTCGTCCTGGGCCTGACCGTCTCGACGGCGCTCGGCGTCCCGCTGGGCACGCTGCTCGGTTCGGTCACGAGCTGGCGCGGCACGATGTGGTTCGTGGCCGCGCTCGGCGCCGCCGCCGCGATCGGGGTGGCCGCACTGCTCCCGACCATCGCGGCCCCGCCCGCGGCAGGCCTGCGCGAACGCCTCGCACCGCTGCGCGACGGGAAGATCACGGTGGTCCTGCTGACCACGGTCGCGTTCTTCATCGGCATCTTCACCGTGAACACCTACATCAGCGTGATCGTCGAACCCGCCACCGGGAACAACAGCGCACTGCTCGCGATGCTGCTGTTCCTGTCCGGTGCCGCGGGCACGGCGGGCAACCTGATCAGCGGCGGTTGGACCGACAGGTTCGGCGCGCGGCGGGTGATCGCCGTCGCCATGGTGATCGCCCTCATCAACTGCCTGCTGCTGCCCATCACCGCGGAGACGCTGGTCAGCGCCGTACCGGCCGTGCTGGTCTTCGGGCTGACCGCGTGGAGCGTGACGGTGCCGCAGCAGCACCGGCTGATCGAGGCCGCACCCTCGGCGACCTCGCTGGTCATCTCCCTCAACGCGTCCGGCGGCTACCTGGGCTCCTCGCTGGCCGGGCTGATCGGCGCCGCCGCCCTGGAGCTGTCCCCCACCTCGCTGCCGCTGGTGGCGGCGGTGTTCATCGTCATCGGCCTGGCAGCGTCGGAACTGGCGCAGCGGATCGGAGCGCGCTCATGACGTCGGCAGTGGAAACCGCCCCGCGCCGGTGGGCGGTGCCGGTGCTCGGGTTCGGCACCTTCGCCGTGGGCACCTGCGAATTCGTCCTCGCCGGGCTGCTCCCGCAGCTCAGCAGCACCCTGCGCGTGTCGATCGGCACCGCCGGGCAGGTGGTCACCGCGTTCGCCCTCACCTGCGCCCTGCTCGCACCGGTGCTGGCCACGGCGACCGCGAGCTGGCCGCGGCGCCGGGTCCTCCTACTGGCGACGGGCGTGTACCTCGTCGGCAACATCGCCACCGCGCTCGCCCCGTCGTTCCCGCTGGTGATCGCCGCGCAGATCGTCGCCGCCGCGGGCGCGGGCCTGTTCGTGCCGACCGCTGCCGTCACCGCCTCCGCGCTGGTGCCAGCGGACCGGCGCGGGCGCGCGATCGCCGCCGTGACAACGGGTTTCACCGCTGCCACCGCGATGGGCGCACCGCTGGGCACCGCGTTGGGGGCGTTGTTCGGGTGGCGGGTCACGATGTGGTTCGTCGCCGGGGTGGCGGTGCTGGGCCTGCTCGGGCTGGTGCGGCTGGTGCCCGCCGACGTCGCGGCCCCGGCCGCGGAAGGCCTGCGCGAGCGGCTGGCCCCGCTGTCCGACCGGCGGGTGCTGGTGGTGCTGGCCACCACGCTCATCGCGTTCACCGCCGTCTACCTGCCCTACACCTACATCGGCGCGGTGTTCGGCCCGGCGACCGGCGGCAGCGGCGTCCGGCTGGCGGTGCTGATGTTCCTGCTGGGGGTCATCGGCACCGTCGGCAACTACGTCGCCGGGATGCTGGCCGACCGGTTCGGCAGCAGCCGGGTGGTGGCGTTCGCGCTGGTCTGGCTGGTCGCCGCGCTGCTCGTGCTGCCGCTGACCACGGGCGGCTTCGGCTGGGCGATGGCGGAGATCGCGATCTACGGCATCGCCGCCTTCGCCATCACGACTCCGCAGCAGCACCGCCTGATCACCCTGGCACCGGAGTCGGCGCCGGTCCTGGTGTCGCTCAACGCCGCGATCCTCTACCTGGCGATCGCGCTGTCCGGCATCGTCGGCGCGGCGGGCATCGCCTGGGCGGGCCCGCAGCTCCTCGGGCCGATCGCGGCCGCCTTCGCGGCCATCGCGCTCGTCCTCTCCACCAGGAGTCGCTGAAGTCACGGGAAATTCACTTCCGGCGTTGCGGGCGGCGCGGGACGATCGGGACATGCGAGAGCTCCGTTCCGCCGCCGAAGTCGGCGAGGTCACCGATGACCTGCTGGTCCGCTGGGCCGCGCAGGCGCTGGTCGCGGACTACCCGCACCCCGGCGGGGCCGCTTGGCGGCACCGCAGCGCGGTCGTGGTGCACGCACCGGCGCTCAACCAGAACAACCGGGTCGTGTTCAGCGGATCGGCCGAGGACTGCGCCGAACTGCTCGCGGAGGTGCTGCCGGGGCTGCGCGGCGAGAAGCTGCGCCCGCTCGCCCGCACCGCGCTGGCGCACCGGGTCGCCGACCGGCTCGGCCTGGAGGTGCTGGCGACGTTCGGCTGGATGCAGCTGGCCACCGCGCCGCCGACCGCACCGGCGCCGAACGTCGAGTGGCTCACCCGCGATGACGAGCAAGCGGTGGAAAGCCTGCTGCGCAAGGCGAATCCGCGGTCGTACCTGTTCCCCGGCGACCCCGGGGCCCGTCGCTGGGCGGGCATCCGCGGGGCCGACGGGACGGTGCTGTCGGTGGGCGGCGACTGCTGGCCGGCGCCGGGCGTGCGCTACCTCTCCGGCGTCGCCACCCACCCCGACCACCGCGGCGCCGGGCTCTCCACGGCGGTCTGCACGTTCCTGACCAGGGAGCTCGCCCGCGAGGGCGCCGTGGCGCTGATGGCCGACGCGGACAACGAGCCCGCGCTCAAGGTGTACCGCAGGCTCGGTTTCCGCTACCACTCGATCAGCGCGCTGGCCGGATGAGCTTGCCCGGGTTGAGGATCCCGGTCGGGTCCACGGCCTGCTTCGCCGCGGCCAGCACCGATTCGCCGATGTCGCCGATCTCCTCGACCAGCCACGGCAGGTGGTCGGCGCCGACGGCGTGGTGGTGGCTGATGGTGCCCCGCCCGGCGATGGCGTCCGACGCCGCCTGCTTGGCCTGCTGCCACTGACCGAGCGGGTCCTGCGCACTGCGCGGTGCGAGCACCGTGAAGTACAGCGACGCGCCGGTTTCGTAGGCGTGCGAGATGTGGCACATCACGATCGGCTTCTCGCCGCCGGACCGCAGGCTGCGCACGAGGGCGTTGCGCACCGCCGAGCGCAGCTCGCTGATCCCGCTCCAGTGCGTCGCGGTCTCCAGCGTCTCCACGCACACACCGCGGTCGAGCAGGGCATCGCGCTGACGGGGGCCGGAGAACCGGTGCGAGCGCCAGGTCTCGCCGACAGCGCGGCCCAGCCGCACCGCTCGCGTGCCGCGCAGCACTCCCAGGGTCGCCTCGCGGCGCCGGGCGAGCTCCGCCCGCGAGCCCGCGTCCCAGCCCAGCACCAGCATGCAGGGCTGCCGGATTCCCTTGCTGCGCAGCAGGAACTGCAGGGCCTTGACCTTCATCGCCCCGGCCAGCTCGAACTGCACCTCGGTCTCGTCCACATCGGACAGCCGCGTCACGTCGGCGAGCACCCGGTTCTGCGCGAGCGCCCGCACCGCGTCGACCCCGCCCTGCCAGCCGTCGACCACGAAGGCCTCGTAGCGGCTGTGCACCGGCACCGGCCGGACCCGCACCGCCACCTCGGTGATCACGCCGAGCGCGCCCTCGCTGCCGACCGCCAGCTGGCGCAGGTCGGGCCCCGCCGCCGATGCCGGGGCGACGCCGAGCCGCCACTCCCCGGCCGGAGTGGCCAGCCGGACACCGGTGACCATGTCCTCGAAGCGGCCGTAGCCGGAGGACGCCTGCCCGGCGGAGCGGGTGGCGGCGAAGCCTCCGATGGTGGCCCGCTCGAAGGACTGCGGGAAGTGCCCGAGGGTGAAGCCCTGCGCGGCCAGCAGCGATTCGGCCTCCACAGCGCGCATCCCGGCCTGCAGCACGGCGATCCGCGAGCTCGGGTCGAGCGAGACCAGCCGGTCCAGCCGGGCGAGGTCCAGCGACACCACAGCCGCCTTGGACCCGCGCAGGGCGTCGACGCCGCCGACGACCGACGTGCCGCCGCCGAACGGGACCACCGCGATGTCGTGCCGCACGCAGACCTCCAGCGCGGCCTGCACGAGCTCGGGATCGCCCGGGAGCAGCACGGCGTCGGGCACCGCGAGCTCTTCGGCGCTGCGGCGGCGCATCAGGTCGCTGTAGGACATGCCGCCCGCCCGGCCCAGCCGCGCGGTGGCATCGGTCAGCACGTGCTGCTCGCCGAGCAGCGCCGCCAGCTCCTCGCGAGCCGTCTCCGGCAGCGCGCTGTCCGGGACCTCCAGCAGCGACGCGGGAACGGCCGGCGTGGTGGTCTCGGCGAGCCCGATGCGCTGCCGCAGCCAGCGCAGAGCTCGGGGGGACAACGGCGCGGCGGAGCCCCCCGAAGGGGTCCAGGTGCCGCGCAGGGTGTGTTCGATCAGCCCGCTCACCAGTACAGTGTTACACATGACGTCGCAATGTCACAGCAGCTTGCCGCGGCACAGCGCGCGGTCCGCCCCGAACCGGGTCGGCGAGGCCGAGCTGCTGCACGCGGCCCGCGAGTGCGTGCTCGCCAACGGCGTGCGGCGCACGACGCTGACCGAGATCGCCCGCCGGGCCGGGGTCAGCCGGATGACCCTGTACCGCCGGTTCCCCGACGTCGACAGCGTGGTCACCGCGCTGATGACCGTGGAGTTCGGCGAGATCCTGGACCTGGCGCGCGCGGCGGAGCGGACCGGCAACGTCCGGCAGCGACTGGTCAGCGCCACCGTGCACGGCGTGCGGCTGCTGCAGACCGCGCCGCTGCTCCAGCGCGTCGTGGAAGCCGACGCCGAGCTGCTGCTCCCCTACCTGGTGCAACGGCTGGGCAGCACGCAGCTGGCCGCCGAGGGATTCCTGCGCGAATACCTCGTCGAGGGCCACGCGGACGGTTCCATCCGCCCCGGCGACCCGGCGGTCCAGGCCCGCTCGCTGCTGCTGCTCGTGCAGTCGTTCGTCGTCACCGCCGGTCCCGCGACCAGCGACATCGATCCCGACGACCTCGCCGCGGAGCTCACCAAGCTCCTCGACGGAGCCCTCCGCCCCTGACCTCGCCGACACCTCCGGAGTTGCGATGATCACCACGCCGTTGCCCGCCGGTTCGCTGCGCGCGACCTCGCTGAACGCCGCGCGCCGCGCCACCGAGCTGGCCGAAGTGGCCGAGGCCGAGATCGACCTGCTGGTGGTCGGCGGCGGCGTCACCGGTGCCGGCGCCGCCCTCGACGCGGCCGCACGCGGTCTGTCCGTCGCGATGGTCGAGGCCGAGGACCTCGCCTGGGGAACCTCCCGCTGGTCGAGCAAGCTCGTGCACGGCGGGCTCCGCTACCTGGCGCACGGCGACGTGGCCCTGGCGCACGAGAGCGCCGTCGAGCGCAACGTGCTGATGACCCGCACCGCGCCGCACCTGGTCCGCACGATGCCGCAGCTGATCCCCTTGCACAGCAGCGTTTCCCGCCGTTCCGAGCTGGTGCTCGCCGCGGGCCTGCACGCGGGCGACGCGCTGCGCCGCGCCGCGCGCACGCCGTCGGACGTGCTCCCGCCACCGCGCCGCATCCCCAGCGCCGAAGCGCTCGCCCTGGTCCCGGGCCTGCGCGCCGCCGGGCTGCGCGGCGGACTGCTCGGCTACGACGGCCAGCTGATCGATGACGCGCGGCTCGTCGTCGCGCTGGCCCGCACCGCCGCGGGCTTCGGCGCGCGGGTGCTCACGCACGTGCGGGCGCAGAAGCTGGACAGCAACGGCGCCGACGTCGTGGACCAGCGCACCGGCGAGACGCTGCGCATCCGGGCGCGTTCGGTGGTCAACGCGGCCGGGGTCTGGGCCGGAGAGCTGTCGCCGGACATCAAGCTGCGGCCGTCGCGCGGTTCGCACCTGGTGATCGACGCCGACGCCGCGGGAATCGCCGGAACCGCCCTGGTCGCGCCGATCCCGGGCGCCTCCGGCCGGTTCCTCCTGCTGCTGCCGCAGGCCGACGGCCGCGCGCTGCTCGGGCTGACCGACGAGCCGGTCCCCGGCCCCATCCCGTCGGTGCCGGAGGTTCCGGAGTCCGATGTGGACTTCCTGCTGGCGGGCATCCGCGACGTCCTCGGGCAGCCGCTGGGCCGCGAGCACGTGCTCGGCTCCTTCGCCGGGCTGCGTCCGCTGCTGGAGCAGGCGCGGCGCAAGGAATCGTCCGACCTGTCCCGCAAGCACGCCGTGCTGACCTCGCCGGAAGGCGTGGTGACGGTGGTCGGCGGGAAGCTCACCACCTACCGGAAGATGGCCGCCGAAGCCGTCGACGCGGCGGTGCTCGCCGGTGGCCTCTCCGCCGGGCCGTCCAAGACCGCCGCCGTCGCGCTGGTCGGCGCGGCGCCCCGCCGCCACCTGACCGACGTCGAAGCCCCGGCGCGCCTGATCGCGAAGTACGGCACCGAAGCCGCGCGCATCGCCGCGCTGGCCGACTTCGACCCGGATCTCGCCGAACCCGTCGCGGAGGGCGTCTCGCTCACCGCCGCCGAAGTGCTGTGGGCGGTGCGGCACGAGGGCGCGCTCGACGCCGACGACGTCCTCGACCGGCGCAGCCGGGTCGGCCTGAACCCGGCCGAGCGAGACATCGCACAGCCCGTTGTCACCGAACTCGTCGGCCGCGCTCTGGAAGGTGTGCTGAACTGAGCACCACGGGGGCGCGCCCGGATATCAACAGCAGAAGGGGGGCGATCGGTGACTGATCGCGTGCTGGAGATCGACCGGATCTCCAAACGCTACGGACGTGTCACGGCGCTGCAGGAGATGACCTTCAGCGTCCGCGCCGGTGAGATGTTCGGCTTCGTCGGCAGCAACGGCGCCGGGAAGACGACCACGATGCGGATCGCGCTGGGCGTGCTGGCCGCCGACTCCGGCGAGGTGCGCTGGAACGGCTCACCGCTGGACCTCACCACCCGCCGCCGCATCGGCTACATGCCGGAGGAGCGCGGCCTGTACCCGAAGATGAAGGTCGCGGAGCAGCTCGCCTACCTCGGCGAACTGCACGGCATGTCGGCCGCCGACGCGCAGGCGGCCGCGGCGCGCTGGACCGAGCGGCTGGGGCTCACCGAACGACGCGACGAAGAGGTGCAGAAGCTCAGCCTCGGCAACCAGCAGCGGGTGCAGCTGGCCGCCGCGCTGGTGCACGACCCGGAGGTGCTCATCCTCGACGAGCCGTTCTCCGGGCTGGACCCGGTCGCGGTCGACGTGATGAGCGCGGTGCTGCGGGAGAAGTGCGATTCCGGCGTGCCGGTGGTGTTCTCCAGCCACCAGCTCGACCTGGTGCAGCGGTTGTGCGACCGCGTCGGCATCGTCCGCAGTGGACGGATGGTGGCCTCCGGTTCGGTGACCGAGCTGCGCGACCAAGGGCCGGTGACGCTCGTCGTCGACGCGCCCGACGCCGCGCCCGGCTGGGCCGCCGACGTGCCCGGCGCGCAGGTCGTGTCGGTCGACGGCAGCCGCACCACCCTCCAGCTCGACGAGGACGCCGACGACCAGGCGGTGCTGAAGGCCGCGCTGACCACCGGGCCCGTGCGGGAGTTCTCCCGGCACCGGCCGAGCCTCACCGAGCTGTTCCGCAACGTCGTCACCGAGGAGGCCACCGAATGAGCCCCGTCTGGTTGGTCGCCCGCCGCGAGATCCGCACCCGGGTGCGCACCCGCGGCTTCATCATCGGCACCCTCGCCATCATCGCGATCATGGGCGGTTACGCCGCGCTGATGGCCTTCATCGGCAACCAGGCCAGCACCACGAAGATCGGTGTCGCGCCCGAGGCCGCCGCGGTCGGCGAGCCGCTGCGGACGGCGGGCGAGGCCTACGGCCAGACCTTCCTGATCAGCACCGTGCCGGTGCCGGCGGGCGAGCAGCAGGTGCTCGACGGCGACCTGGACGCGCTGATCACCGGGACACCGGCGGAACCGCGCCTGGTCGTCAAGCGGGCGCCGGACAGCTCCGTCGAGGCCGCGCTGAACGCGATCGTGCAGCAGCAGGCGATGAACGTCGAGCTCGCGCGCTCCGGCGTGGACCCCTTCGCGGTCCGCGCGGCGGCGGACAACGCCCAGGTCGCGGTGACCAGCCTGGAGACCGACGACCCGCACCGCGGGGAGCGGATCGCGCTGGCCATCGCCTCCGGGATCGTGCTCTACATGTTCCTCATCATGGGCGGGCAGATGATCGCGCAGGGCGTGGTGGAGGAGAAGTCCAGCCGCGTCGTCGAGCTGCTGCTGTCCACGATCAAGCCGACCCAGCTGCTGGCCGGGAAGGTGGTCGGCATCGGCCTGACGAACCTGCTCCAGATGGTGGTCATCGCCGGTGCGGCGCTGATCGCGGCGGGCGTCGGCGGAGTGCTCACGCTGCCGTCGGCGGCGCTGACGAGCACGCTGCTCTGGGCGCTGGCGTGGTTCGTGCTGGGCTTCTTCACCTACGCGACGATCCTCGCCGCGGCGTCCTCGCTGGTGTCCCGCCAGGAGGAGCTGCAGAACGTGATCAGCCCGGTGATCATGCTGCTGGTGGTGCCGTTCATCATCGGCGTCTCGGTGCTGCCGGGTTCGCCGGACAGCACGCTGGCGGCGGTCCTGTCGCTGGTGCCGGGCTTCTCCCCGACGCTGATGCCGATGCGCATCGCGCTCGGCGTGGCGGCGCCCTGGGAGATCGCGGTGGCGCTGGCCCTGAGCATCGCGGCCTTCGCCCTGCTCCTCCACCTCGGCGGCCGCATCTACTCCAACGCGATCCTCCGCACGGGCTCCCGCGTCAAGCTCCGCGAAGCCCTCCGCACCACCTGACCGGCTCCGCCACCCGGGCGGTCCGCAATTTCAATGGAAATCAGAGGTCCAATTTCCATTGAAATCGCGCAGAATCCGACCCACCGTCGGCGTGTCGGACACCGACACACCGACGGACCGCAACTTCAATTGAAATTGGACGTGCAATTTCAATTGAAATTGCACATCCGGACATCCGGACATCCGGACATCCGGACATCCGGACACTCGGACACTCGGACACTCCGGAGAGTCTGGAGGGTCCGGAGGGCCCGGAGGGTCCGGAGGTTCTGGAGGTTCTGGAGGTTCTGGAGGGCTGGAGGTTCTGGAGGTTCTGGAGGGCTGGAGACGGGTCGGCCCCGGGCACCGCTGCGGTGTCCGGGGCCGTTCGTTTGCCGGGTGCCGTGGCAGCCGACTGGATTCAGGTTTCGATTCAGCGCTCGTTGATCGACTTGTAGGAGCGCTCCGGCGAGCCGGTGTAGACCTGCCGCGGGCGGCTGATCTTGCGGGCCGGGTCCTCCAGCATCTCCCGCCAGTGCGCGATCCAGCCGGGCAGCCGGCCGAGCGCGAACAGGACGGTGAAGTACTTCGTCGGGAAGCCCATGGCCTTGTAGATCAGGCCGGTGTAGAAGTCGACGTTCGGGTAGAGCTTGCGCTCGATGAAGTAGTCGTCGGCGAGCGCCTTCTCCTCGAGCTTCATCGCGATGTCCAGCAGCGGGTCGTTCGCACCCAGCTTGCTGAGCACCTCGTCGGCGGTCTTCTTGATGATCGCCGCGCGCGGGTCGTAGTTCTTGTAGACCCGGTGGCCGAAGCCCATCAGCCGGACGCCGGGCTCCTTGTTCTTGACCCGGTTGACGAACGAGTCGACGTCGCCACCGTTGGCCTGGATGCCCTCGAGCATCTCCAGCACCGCGCTGTTCGCACCGCCGTGCAGCGGGCCGAACAGGGCGTTGATGCCCGCCGAGATGCTGGCGAACAGGTTGGTCTCCGCCGAGCCGACCATCCGGACGGTCGAGGTGGAGCAGTTCTGCTCGTGGTCGGCGTGCAGGATGAACAGCAGGTCCAGGGCGCGGGCCAGCGTCGGGTCGACCTCGTAGGGCTCGGCCGGGAAGCCGAAGGTCATCCGGAGGAAGTTCTCCACCAGGCCCAGCGAGTTGTCCGGGTAGAGGAAGGGCTGACCGACCGACTTCTTGTAGGCGTAGGCCGCGATGGTGGGCAGCTTGGCCAGCAGCCGGACGGTGGACAGCTCCACCTGGTCCTTGTCGAACGGGTTGAGGCTGTCCTGGTAGAAGGTGGACAGCGCGGACACCGCGGAGGACAGCACCGGCATCGGGTGCGCGTCGCGCGGGAAGCCGTCGAAGAACTGCTTGAGGTCTTCGTGCAGCAGGGTGTGCCGCTGGATCCGGTCGGCGAAGTCGTCGTACTGCTGCTGGGTGGGCAGCTCGCCGTAGATCAGCAGGTAGCTGACCTCGATGAAGTTCGACTTGGCGGCCAGTTCCTCGATCGGGTAGCCGCGGTAGCGGAGGATACCGGCGTCCCCGTCGATGTAGGTGATGTCGGAAAGGCAGGCGGCCGTGTTGACGAAGCCCGGATCCAACGTCACCAAACCGGTCTGGGCCAACAACTTGCCGAGGTCCACGCCAGGCGCACCCTCGGTCGGCTGCGTCACCTGCATCTCGTGCTCGCCGGCGTCATAGCGCAGCGCGACGGTACGTTTGGCGGTCACGTCGTCGGGCATTCGGGAACCTCTCGCGCTCGTCGGGGTGCGTGCGTTGACGACCGCGGGTGCCCGGCCGAACGGCAGGGCTGCGTGTTGTCGCCCGCGCGCGGCCCGGGGTGTCCGAACCGCCGCAGCACCACCCCGTTGGGGTCCTGTCAGTAGTCACGCTAGACCGCAGTGGGCCCCCCGCGCAGCAATCGTGTTTCGGCTTTTTGGCAGGTGGGACCACGATCACATCACATCGGGCGGCTTTCACCGGAGATTTTTCGACGCTCCGGAGCCGGACGGGACGGTCATAGTGACCAACCGGACCATCCGGACGGCCCAACGCGCGCTGGGCCGACCGGATGGTGGGCGGCTGAGCTCACAGGGTGTCCTCGGGCACGTCCGCCCAGTTCAATCGGCCGTCAGCTCTCCGGCCCACGGCGGCTCGGCACCCGCGCGGGAGACGGTGACGGCGGCCGCCGCAGCGGCAAATCGCAGAGCTCGTTCCCACTGTTCGCGATCGAGCCGTCGCACGGCATTCGCCGAGAGGGCGCCGTTGCGGTGCAGCCACGCCAGCAGCGCGGCCTGCACGGTGTCGCCGGCGCCGATGGTGTCGGCCACCTCGACCCGCTCCCCCGGCACGGTGATCTCGCCGGCGGCGGTCACCGCGGTGAGCCCGTCCGCCCCGCGCGTCAGCACCACCGCCGCCGGGCCCTCGCGCTGCCAGTCGCGAGCCGCGTCGAGCACGTCTCCGCCGTCGGCGAGCCATCCGGCGTCGTCGTCGGAGACCTTCAGCAGCCCGACCGACGGCAGCCAGGAGCGGAACCGGGCGCGGTAGGCGTCGGGATCGGCGATCAGATCGGCGCGGATGTTCGGGTCCAGCGCGATGAACCGGCCGCGCTCGGCCTCCCGGAACAGCACCTTCTCGTACACCGAGGCGCCGGGCTCCAGCACCATGCCGAGCGTGCCCAGGCAGAGCGCGGTGGTGCGCTCGGGCAGCTCCTGGTCGGTGACGAACCGGGTCGCGGTGCCCTCGGTGTGGAAGCTGTAGCGCGCCGAACCGTCCTCGCCGAGCCCGACCACGGCCAGCGTCGTCGGCTCCGGCCCGCGCTGCACCAGCCCGGTGTCCACGTTGGAGGCCCGCAGCCGCTCGACCAGCTTGTCGCCGAACTGGTCGGTGGACACCCGGGCGTAGAACGCCGCCGGGACGCCGAGCCTGCCCAGCGCGATCGCCACGTTGTACGGCCCGCCGCCCAGCAGCGGGTGCAGCGGCCCGAGCTCGCCCTCGCCCGTGGCCGGGTCCGGGACGAGGTCGACCAGGGCCTCACCGCCGATGACGATCACTTCTCCTCCTCGTTGTTCTGCGGCGCGGCGGCCAGCCCGCCGAGCAGGAACTGCGAGAGCTCGGCGAACGCGGCCGCGTCCGAGAGACCGGTCCGCTCGCCGATCTCGCCGCGCTGGATGCCCGCGATGGCGTGGCCGACCAGCTCGCCGACGAACCCGGCGTGCACCTCCCGGAACACGCCCTGCCGCACGCCCTCGCCGATGAAGCCGCGGATGCGGTCGGCGGCGGCGTGCGCGTTGGCCTCGTAGGTGGCGCGGGTGGAGAGGTTGGCGGCCATGTCGGCGATGAACTCCCGGGACGCCGGGCGCAGCGCCTCCGCCGCGGCGTCCAGGTAGACCCGGACCTTCTCCCGCACGTCCTGGACCGCCTCCACCTGCCGCTCGACGCGCTGCGTGGCGCACTTGAAGTAGTGCGCGACCACGCGGACCGCGAGCTGCTCCTTGCTGCCGGCCAGCGTGTACAGCGTCGACTTCGAGCAGTGCAGCCGCGCCACCAGGTCGTCCAGCGTGAAGTGCGCGAATCCTTCGGCCAGGAACAGGTCGCGCAACTGGTCCAGCAACTCGGCCCGGCGCGCGTTGGCCGGCCGGCGGCTCGGGGAGGTGGTCATCGCTGGAAGCCTGCCACAGCACTCTCGGGTGTCGATGAGGGTTCTCGTTCGCTGAGAACCCGTCGGCGAAGCCGTCCGCGCCTCACAAGCGGCGACGGCAGCCCGTTGGAGCACGCACGCAAAGCGACCACCTGCGGGCTCTGAGAGCTTTCCGGCGAGGGCGGCCCCCCGCCGTGCACTCGGTCATACATCACGAGGGGCACCCGCTGACCTGAAAACCTCGCAGTTCCCGCCGAGTGACACCCCGGCAGCCCAATCACCAACAGGTTCTCGGACTTCCACAGTACTGAAGTACGCCCTACAGTACTGGCACCAGTACCGACGTCGGCATCAGGAGCGCGATCCGCCATGTCCGTCCAACGCCTGCTCCCCACCCCCGAATCCACCGACCTGCTCGCGCTGACCAGGGAGATCGCCCGCGATGAGCTCGCGGGACGGGCTGCCGGTGACGAGGCCGCGGAGAAGTTCCCGCGCGACGTCTTCCGGCTGCTCGGCGAGTCCGGGTTCCTCGGCCTCCCCTACGCCGAGGAGCACGGCGGCGGGGCCCAGCCGTACGAGGTCTACCTCCAGGTCCTGGAGGAGCTGAGCAGCGCGTGGATGACCGTCGGCGTCGGCCTGTCGGTGCACACCATGAGCTGCTTCCCGCTGGCCCACTTCGGCACGCCCGAGCAGCGCTCGCGCTGGCTGCCGGACATGCTCGGCGGCGATCTGCTCGGCGCGTACGCGCTGTCCGAACCGCACGCGGGCTCGGACGCGGCGTCGCTGAGCACGCGGGCCGCGCGGCAGGGCGACGAGTACTCGATCAACGGGGCCAAGGCGTGGATCACGCACGGTGGCGCCGCGGACTTCTACACGCTCATGGCCCGGACCTCCGACGACGGCCCGCGCGGCATCAGCTGCTTCCTGGTAGACGGCTCGACCTCTGGCCTGTCCGCGGGCCCGCCGGAGCACAAGATGGGCCTGACCGGCTCGCCCACCACGCCGCTGTACTTCGAGGACGCGCGGATCGCCGCGGACCGGCTCGTCGGCGAGGAGGGCGACGGCCTGAAGATCGCGCTCAGCGCCCTGGACTCCGGGCGGCTGGGCATCGCCGCCTGCGCGGTCGGGCTGGCCCAGGCGGCGCTGGACCTGGCGGTGGACTACGCCAAGCAGCGCAACCAGTTCGGGCGGCCGATCATCGAGTTCCAGGGCATGGAGTTCCTGCTCGCCGACATGGCGGCGGCGGTGCAGTCGGCGCGCGCGAGCTACCTCGACGGGGCCCGTCGCCGCGACGCGGGCCTGCCCTTCGGCCAGCAGGCGTCGGTGGCGAAGCTGGTGGCGACGGACGCGGCGATGAAGGTGACCACCGACGCGGTCCAGGTCCTCGGCGGCGCGGGCTACACCCGCGACTTCCCGGCGGAGCGCTACATGCGCGAGGCCAAGGTCCTCCAGATCTTCGAGGGCACCAACCAGATCCAGCGCATGCTCATCGCCCGCGGCCTGAAGTAGGGAGCGGGCGGGGCCGGGCTGAGGGGGGCCGGCTCACGTTGCGGAGGTGGTCCGGCTCACGTTGCGGAGGTGGTCCGTGAGTGTTTTGGGGCGTCATAGCACCCCAAAACACTCACGGGACCTGTGCAGGCACAACGTGATCGCGGCCCGGCTCAGAACGGCGTCAGGCCCCAGTGGGCGATCCAGGTCTCGCCCGGTTGGAGGGTGAGCAGGTCGGTTCCGGTGTTGAGGGCGTTCGGCGGGCAGGTCATCGGCTCGATCGCGATCGCCCGGCCCCGGCCCGGGAAGTCCTCCGGCGTGTAGACCTGCACCCACTTGAACACCGGGTCCGCCCACAGCTGGACGCCGTGGCCGTCCGGCCCGGTGACGGCGTGCCGGACGAGCTCGTCGCCCGGCGCCGGGGCGGCCCCGCCGAACGCGGTGTCCAGCAGCAGCCCGGCCAGCGGTCGTCCGCTGCGGAAGTCGAGCTCGTCGCCCTGCAGCGCGCGAGGCGGCCGCACCGGGACCATCCGGTCGGCGTCCACCGGCAGCAGCGTCGACGCCGACAGCCGGAGCGAGCAGTCGTCGGTTCCGGCGGCGCCCGCGCGCGGGTACGGGTGCACGCCGAGCCCGAACGGCGTCGGGCGCGAGCCGAGGTTCTCCATGGTGTGCGTCACGGTGAGCCCGTCGGGGCCGACCGAGTAGCCGACCGACGTCAGCAGCGGCACCGGCCAGCCCGGCTGCGCGGCCACCATCGCCTGCAGAACCACTGTGGACTCGGCGTGCTCCACGACGCTCCACGCGGTGTGCCGCAGCAGGCCGTGGATCGCGTTGCGCCTCGCGGGTTCGGTCAGCGGGAGCTGCTGCGGCTCCCCGTCGAGCACCCACTGCCCGTCCGCGACGCGGTTCGGCCACGGCACGAGCACCGCACCGGCACCGCCGGGCGGCAGCTGGTCCGCGTCGTAGGTCTCGACGTGCGGCACACCGCCGACCTCGAAGGCCCGCAACGCCGCACCGACCTCGGTGATCACCGCGCGCGCCGGTCCGGAAGCGATCTCGAACTGCCGCCCCGTCGCGGGAATAGGTTCGTGCACCCGGCCCACTCTAGAAGCAGGAAACCCCCCGCGCCGCCGAATTCGGCACGGGGGGTTTCCTGGATCCCGGACCGGTCTACTTGCCGAGCTTGGCGGCGTCGAAGTCCTTCCTGCCGCCGAACACGAAGTTGATCGCCCAGAAGATCACGCCGATGCCCAGCAGGATGCCGGCGATGATGTACTCCGTGGCCGGCCGACCGGACAGCGGGCTGGCGAAGAACGCGCAGGTCAGCGCGCCCAGCACCGGCACCCAGCTGGGGGCCTTGAAGTGCTCGTGCTCGACCTTGTCCTTGCGCAGCACCAGCACCGCCACGTTGACCACGGCGAACACCATCAGCAACAGCAGCGAGGTGGTGCTGCCCAGGTCGGAGATCTCCAGCGAGCTCACCAGGATCACCGCGATGAGGCTGGTGAACAGGATCGACACCCACGGCGTGCGCCGCGTGCGGTGCACCAGCCCGAACTGCTTGGGGATGATGCTCTCCTGCGACATGCCGTAGACCAGGCGGCTGGCCATCAGCATGTTGATCAGCGCGGTGTTGGTCACCGCGAACAGCGCGATCATCGAGAACAGGATCGGCGGGAACCACGGCGCCGCGGCCTGGACGACCAGCAGCAGCGGGCCGTCGGATTCGGCCAGCTTGTCGGTGGGCACCAGCGTCGAGGTGATCACCGCGATCACCAGGTAGATCGAAGCCGTGATGGCCATGCCCAGCAGCAGCGCGCGCGGGAAGGTCTTGGCCGGGTTCTTGGTCTCCTCGGCCATGTTCACCGAGTCCTCGAAGCCCACCATCGCGAAGAACGCCAGCGCGGTCGCCGAGGTGATCGCGACCAGCGGCGTGCTGTCGGTGTTGAACTGCAGCAGCCGGCTCGGGTCCGGGTCGACATCGGCGCTGTGCGTGCCGGAGATCAGCGCGAAGAGGCCGAAGAAGATGACGATCGCCAACCCCGTGAGCTCCACGAAGGTCAGCACCACGTTCATCTTCACCGACTCGCCGACGCCCCGGAAGTTGATCGCGGCCAGCAGCAGCAGGAAGCCGATCGCCACGATCCAGGCCCACGAGGAAACGCCCTCGCCGACGATCGCCTCCAGGTAGTCACCGCTGAAGGCCTGGGCCGCCGAGGCCGCCGAGGTGATGCCCGAGCACATCACCGCGAAGGCGATGATGAAGGTCAGGAAGTGCACGCCGAACGCCTTGTGCACGTACAGCGGTGCGCCGCCCGCCTTCGGGTACTTCCCGACCAGTTCCAGGTAGCTGAACGCGGTCAGGAAGGCGACCACGAACGCGACCAGGAACGGTACCCACAGCGCGCCGCCGACCTTGCCCGCGACCTTGCCGGTCAACGAGTAGATCGTGGTTCCGAGGATGTCCCCCACCACGAAGAAGAGCAGCAGTTTCGGGCCCATCACCTTCTTGAGGCCAGGCTCCTGCGCACCGCTGGGCGCGTTGTCGTTCACGGTCGTCTCGTTGGCCATAGCTGAAAAGTGTGCAGGGAGGCTGATCGGCGCGTCTGCCCACCCCTGGTCGAACCGCACTACGCCGACCGGCCCAGGCGTGGCGACCTGCACAATTCAGGCGTCGGAAGTGGGTGCGCGATACCGCCAGAACGCGGGCAGCAGCGCCGCCGAGATGACCGCTCCGACGACCACCAGCACCCCGCCGCCCACGATCGCCGCGGTGGTGCCCATCGCGGCGCCCGCCAGGCCGTGCACGGTGTCGGCCAGCCGCGGGCCACCGGCCACGACCACGGTGAACACGCCCTGGATGCGCCCGCGCATCTCGTCGGTGGCCGCCGTCTGCATGATCGCGCTGCGGTAGACCATGCTCACCAGGTCCGCCCCGCCGCCCAGCGCCAGGAAGAACACCGCCAGCCAGAGCGAGTCCGACAGGCCGAAGCCGATCACCGCGAGACCCCACGCGATCACGCCCACCGTGACGCCGACGCCGTGCCGCACGATCCGGTGCAGCCACCCGGAGAACACCCCGAAGAGGAACGCGCCGAGCGGGATCGCGGCGAACAGCCAGCCCAGCGAGGCACCGCCGCCGGGCGGATCGCCGAAGGTCCGCTCGGCCATCTCCGGGAACAGCGCGCGCGGCATCCCGAACACCATCGCGACGATGTCCAGCAGGAACGACGCGAGCAGCACGGAGTGCAGGGCCAGGTAGCGGAAGCCGTCCAGCACGGCGCGCAGGCCGGCCTTCTTCGGCGCGCCTTCCTGCGGCGGCAGCGGCGGCAGCCGGAACACCGCCCAGAGCGCGGCGCACAGCGCCACCGCGTCGACCAGGTACAGCGTCGAGAGCCCGGCGACCGGCAGCAGCACGCCCGCCAGCAGCGGCCCGGCGATCGAGCCGAGCTGGAACACGGTGGCGCCCAGCGCCTGCGCGGACGGCAGCAGGTGCACCGGGATCAGCCGGGCGATCGCAGCGCCGCGGGTGGGCATGTTGATCGCGAAGAACGTCTGCTGCGCGGCGAAGAGCACCAGCACCAGCCACACCGACCGGGTGCCGGAGGCAGCCGCCACCCACAGCAGGACGGAGGTGACCGCCAGGCCGCCGTTGGTGATCAGCAGCAGCTTGCGGCGGTCGACGGTGTCGGCGATCGCGCCGCCCCACAGCCCGAACACCAGCAGCGGCACGAGGCCGAAGATCCCGGCCAGGCCGACGTAGGCGGAGGAACCGGTGATGTCGTAGAGCTGCTTGGGCACCGCGACGGCGGCGAACTGCGCGCCGACGGCGGTGACGATGTTGGACAGCCACAACCGGCGGTAGGCCGGGTACTTCAGCGGGCGCGTGTCCAGGAAGACCTTGCTCAGCAGGGACTTGACGGATCGGCGCTGGGCTGTCGGGGTTCCGCTGCTGGGCTGCACGAATGCCGAAGCCTAGCCGTTAGCGCCCCTAACAGCACTCGATTTACCGCCCCGTGTGACCGACTTCAACTCTTTCCGCGCGAATCCGCCGATCGGGCAATCACCACCCGCCGACCGCACTGCTCGGAACAGGGAAAATACCGAGCCGAACGAAGCGCGGCGTCAATTTCGCGCGGAATCGACCGTCACCGGGGTGAACGTCGATTCCGCGCGAAATCGGCACGACGGTTGATCACGGAGCGAGGCGCTCGACCGTCCAGGTCGCGTCGGTGCGGCGGAAGCGGAGGCGGTCGTGCAGCCGGTCGGGGCGGCCCTGCCAGAACTCGACCGACTCGGGGCGGATCCGCCAGCCGCCCCAGTGCGGCGGCACCGGGACCTTCTCCTGCTCGGCGAACCGGCGCTCGATGCCGCTCAGCGAGGACTTCAGCGCCTCCCGGTTGGCGACCACCCGGGACTGCGGCGACGCCCACGCGCCGAGCTGCGAGCCGCGCGGGCGGACGTCCCAGTACTCGGCGGTCTCCGCCGAGGAGACCTTCTCCACGGTTCCGCGCACGTTGACCTGGCGCTGCAGGCCCAGCCACGGGAAGGTCGCGGCGGCGACCCGGGTGGACTTGAGGTCGTGGCTCTTGGCGGAGGTGTAGTTGGTGAAGAACACCACGCCCCGCTCGTCGAATCCCTTGCACAGCACCGTGCGCGACGACGGGACGCCGTCGGCGTCGGCGGTGGCCAGAACCATGGCGTTCGGCTCCACCAGCTCGGCCTGCACGGCCTCGTCGAACCACAGCTGGAGCTGCTCGTACCAGGTCGCGGCGAGCGAGGACTCGTCCAGCGCTCCGGCCTCGTAGGACACCCGCATCGACGGCAGCGCGACGTTGGCCTCCGACATCCCCATTTCCTCCCTGACTCGCCCGGCAGCGGCACGACTCGAACTTCTCCGGCTGCGCAGCCGGACGGTACGGGTTGGACCGGCCGGCGCGACAGGACCAGGTGGCGCCAGCCACCTACGACGGTAAACGGGATCCGAACGGACGCCGAATCGGCGGTGCTTCACGATCGATTCCGCAACCGATGCAGTGATCGTTCCCACACCCGATCGGACGTGCGAAAATCACTCCTTGCAGTGAAATCCGGTGAAAGGACCAAAAGGGATCGTGAGTGTTTCGGGCCCTATAACGACACAAAGCACTCACACAACCAACAGGTCCCACAACCGGCTCAGGGCTGCGCGGCACCGGTGCGGCGCAGCTTGCGCAGGTCGGCGGCCCACATCACCAGCACGAACGGGAAGGTCGTCGGCACCAGGCCGAGCGCCTCGATCCCGCCCTGGATGAGCAGCACCGCCGGAACCGCGAGCAGGCAGGACCGCCAGGTGCGCCCGGTCGTCAGCAGGCCCACGACGATCAGCGCGGCGTTGAAGCCGTACACCCCGCTGCTGACGTCCGGCGGTGTCTCGGGCAGCAGCTCGACAGCCGCGAGTGCCACCGCCGCACCGCAGAACGCACCCGCGGCGAGCCGGAACCGCACCAGCGCCAGCCCGATCAGCATGACCAGGCCGGGCAGCCAGCCCGACATCAGGAACACCTCGGCCTCCGCGCTGAACAGGGCCAGCGGGTCGCCGTCCAGCCCGAGCACCGGTGACACGGGACTGGGCGACGCGCGGATCCAGTCGAAGTGGTGTCCGATGTAGACGATCAGCCAGTAGGTGAGCACGAACGGGGCGGTGCGGGCAGGAACCGAGAGGAGAAAGTCCGCGACGCGCGCCAGCGCCGTCGCCACGACCGCCCCCGCGATTCCGACCAGCAACGCCGTGCCCAGCGGCTGGAAGGACGCCACCGTCCCCAGCACCACCAGCGTGGCGTTGAAGCCGAAGAGGCCCTGGGATATTCGCTCTCCCGGCACGCGCAGCGCGAGCGCCGTGAGCACCCCGACCGCGCTGCCGACCAGCCCGGCGAGCGCGAACTCCGGGCCGGCCAGCGCGAGCGCGGCCAGGAACACGATCCCGGCCGGCACGCTTTCCTGCAGGTACACCTGCGAGACGCCCGTGGGCACGGCGCGCAGCAGTCCCAGCGCGCCGTGCCGCACCGGCGGCGGCTTCGCCGCAGCGGTGTCGTTCACCAGCTTCGAACCTCTAGTTCCTTGGCATCCGGGTGGTGCGAAACGGCTTCGGCGAGCCGCCGCTCGGCGACCACCGCGTCGTCGCCCACCGCGGTGGCCAGCGCACCGCCGGCGGCCAGCGGCGCCAGCGACCACCACTGCCCGCTGCTCGGTGTCACGGGATCGCTGTTCCACACCACGGTTTCGGTGGCCAGCACCCGCGCACCGGCGAGGTAGCCGGCGCTCGCGGTCAGCCGCTCGTCGCCGATGTCCAGCCGCTGCCGCAGCAGCGGAGTGCCACCGCGCACGACGTGCGTCGTGGTGGTCAGCAGACCGGACCGCTCGCCGTAGCGGCCGAGCACCAGCGTTTCCCGGCAGCGCGCCCGCGCGCCCTCGCCGAGCGAGATGGTCATCTCCGCCTCGTGGACGGCCCGCGCGGTGATCACCGTCGCCTCGGGCAGGTACTCGACCGTCCCGCCCTCGGCGACCTCGATGTGCACGGTGGACCGGCTGCGCCCGGCGTGCTGCCCCGGCAGCGCCACGGTCGCGGCGGTGCCGCGCAGCAGCAGCCGCGCGCCGGGCCCGACGTGCACCCGCAGGTCGACGAGGTCACCACCGACCGGGGTGGCCGCCGAGCCGACGAGGTGCACGACCGCGGTGCCGTCGGTGCTGGTGGCGGCGGCCCGGCGGGGCACCATCGTCATCGGGGCCTGCGACCGCAGTTCCCGGACGACGCTGCGCCCGCCTCGCCCGAGCTCAACGCTCAGCAGCGCACTGGCGCGCACGCCGCACCGCCTTCCGCGCCGGGGGTCGTGAGCGCGGGAACCGCCCCGCGCTCACGACGTGGTCCCACCTCACGCACTGACGCCGACCTTGAGCTGCTCGCGCACCCAGGCCGCCACGTCGGGCGCGTTGGGGGTCCGGGTCAGCGACTGGGTGATCACCGGCAGCTCGCCGCGCATCCGGTGCGCGTCGGAGACCATGACCTCCATGTCCGCCCCGACCTGCTCGGCAAGGTCGATCTTGTTGATCACCAGCAGGTCCGCGGTGGTCACGCCCGGCCCGCCCTTGCGCGGCACCTTGTCACCACCGGCGACGTCGACCACGAAGATCTGGCTGTCGGCCAGCCCGCGGCTGAACACCGCGGTCAGGTTGTCGCCGCCGCTCTCCACGATGACCAGCTCCAGGCCGGGGTGGCGCTCGCTGAGCCGGTCGACCGCGTCGAGGTTGGCGGTGATGTCGTCGCGGATCGCGGTGTGCGGGCAGGCGCCGGTCTGCACCGCCTCGATCCGGTCGGTGTCCAGCACGCCCGCCTTGCGCAGGAAGTCGGCGTCCTCGGTGGTGTAGATGTCGTTGGTCACCACGGCGAGCTCGATCTCCTGGCCGAGCGCGCGGCACAGCGCGGCGGTCAGCGCCGTCTTGCCGCTGCCGACCGGGCCGCCGATGCCGAGGCGGAACGGCCTGCCGTGCTTGGGCTCCGCGTCGAACGGGTCGGGCTCGGTGGCGGTGGGGTCGAAGTTGACCGGATGCGTGTGCCCGTGACCGTGTCCGTGGCCGTGTTCAGGAAGCAAAGAGACGCACCTCTTCCCGGTGATGTCGATCGTGCGATTCGGCGAGCAGGTCCAGCGCGGGAGCTCCGGGCGCGGGCAGGTCGGCTGGGTCGAGCCCGGCGGTCGCCGCCGCCTCGGCGGCGATCCGGTCCAGGTCATCGCCCATCTCGGCGACCACCGCGTTGACCGCGAAGGGATCCATGCCGTGCAGCCGGACGCCTGCCGAGGACGGGCCGCTGACGGCCAGGTACCCGGCGATCAGCGCCGCTTCCTGCGGCCCGGCGCCGGCCGTCGCGGCCAGCACGCCGAGCACGATCGGGTGGTGTGGCCGCGGGCTCGCGGTCACCAGTTCAGCCAGCACCGGCGAGGGCCAAGCGGCCCGGCCGGCGCGGATCATCCCCTTCCCCTGCGCGCGCGAGGCCTCCCGCTGCGCCGGGGAAGGGGTGCGGGCGTCGAGTTCGACGTCCAGCTCCCGCCAGTATCCGCTCGGGACCCGGCGGGCGGCGGCGTGCGCCGCGGCGGCGGCGAACACCGCTTGCAGGGCGCCTGCTGCGCGCAGCCGCCCGTGCAGGAATTCGCGCAGGTCGGCGACTCCCGTGATCAGCCCCCGCGCGGCGGCCTCCTCGACGCCGCCGGAGTGCACGTGTCCCCCGCCGGGGAACCGGGAATCGGCGAGTGCAAGCACCGCAAGACCGGCTCGCACCGCTCTCCCCCCTTCTCGGGCAAGTCGACGCTCACCCGCTTCAGCGACATGCACGCGATTTCAATGGAAATCGGGCCTTCGATTTCAATGGAAGTCGCGCACCGTCGGCGTGTCAGGCACCCGACACGCCGACGGTGCGTCGGGTTCGCCGCAATTTCAATGGAAATCTGACATGCAATTTCCATTGAAATCGCGCTCCCGCAACGACCCGCCCCTCCGCTAGAAGAGGAAGTACCGCTGGGCCATCGGGACCTCGGCGACCGGATCGGGTTCGACCAGCTCGCCGTCGATGTGCACGGCGAAGCTGTCCGGGTCCACCTGGATGTCCGGCGTCGCGTCGTTGTGCACCATGTCGGCCTTGCCCACGTCGCGGGTGTTCTCCACCGCGACCATCCGCGAGCTCAGCCGCGCCTGTTCCGGCAGCTGGGCGTCCAGCGCCACCGGCGCCACGAAGAACACGCTGCTCGCCGCCGCCGCGCGGGGCTGCGCCCCGAAGCTGGGCCGCGCGATGTAGGGCTGCGGCGTCGGGATCGACGCGTTCGCGTCGCCCACCGCGGCCCAGGCCGCGAACCCGCCCTTGAGCACGATGTGCGGGCGGACCCCGAAGAACTTCGGGTCCCACAGCACCAGGTCGGCCATCTTGCCGACCTCCACCGAGCCCACGTGGTGGGCGATGCCGTGCGCGATGGCCGGGTTGATCGTGTACTTCGCGACGTAGCGCTGCGCGCGGTTGTTGTCCGCGCGCCCGTCGCCGGGCAGCGAGCCGCGGCGGCGCTTCATCACGTGCGCGGTCTGCCAGGTGCGCATGATGACCTCGCCGATGCGGCCCATCGCCTGCGCGTCCGAGCTCATCATCGAGATGGCCCCGATGTCGTGCAGGATGTCCTCGGCGGCGATGGTCGACGGCCGGATGCGGCTCTCGGCGAACGCCAGGTCCTCGGGCACCGCCGGGTTCAGGTGGTGGCAGACCATCACCATGTCCAGGTGCTCGTCGATGGTGTTCACCGTGTGCGGCCGGGTCGGGTTGGTCGACGAGGGCAGCACGTTGGAGTGCGAGGCCAGCCGGATGATGTCCGGCGCGTGCCCGCCGCCCGCGCCCTCGACGTGGAACGCGCTGATCGAGCGGCCGTTGATCGCTTCCAGCGTGGACTCGTAGAACCCCGCCTCGTTGAGGGTGTCGGCGTGCAGCGCGATCTGCACCCCGGACTCCTCGGCGACGCGCAGCGCGCTGTCCAGCACCGCCGGGGTCGCGCCCCAGTCCTCGTGGATCTTGAAGCCGCCCGCTCCGGCGCGCAGCTGCTCCCACAGCGCTTCGCGGCGCATGGTGCTGCCCTTGCCGAGCAGCAGCACGTTGACCGGCATGAAGTCGACGGCCTGCATGATCATCCGCAGGTTCCAGGCGCCGGGCGTGACCGTGGTGGCCTTGCTGCCCTCGCCGGGCCCGGTGCCGCCGCCGATCAACGTGGTCAGCCCGGAGGCCAGCGCGGTGTCGACCTCCTGCGGGCAGATGAAGTGCACGTGGGAGTCGATGCCGCCGGCGGTGAGGATCTTGCCGTTGCCCGCGATGACCTCGGTGGACGGGCCGATCACCAGCGAGCGGTCCACGTCGTTGTTGGCGCTGGGGTTGCCTGCCTTGCCGATGCCCACGATGCGGCCGTCGCGGATGCCGACGTCGGCCTTGATCACGCCCCAGTGGTCGAGGATCACCGCGCCCGTGATCACCACGTCCGGCGTGCCCTCGGCGCGGATCGCCGCGGACTGGCCCATCGACTCGCGGATGACCTTGCCACCGCCGAAGACGACCTCGTCGCCGGAGCCGGTGGGGCCCTGGCTGCGGTCCTCGGTGACCTCGATCAGCAGGTCGGTGTCGGCCAGCCGGATGCGGTCGCCGGTGGTCGGGCCGAACAGCTCGACGTACTGCGAGCGGTCAATGGACGATGTGCTCACCGTGGTGGCCCTCGCCTTTCTCTCCGTAGGTGAACGGGGTGGGTTCGTGGTCGCGGGTGTCGAGCTCGCCCGCGTACTCCAGGCGCAGGCCGCGCACCAGCCGGGCGCCGCCGACGTCCACGAGGTCGACCTCGCGCGCCACGCCCGGCTCGAACCGCACGGCGGTGCCCGACGGCACGTCCAGGCGGTTGCCCCAGGCCTTGGCCCGGTCGAACTCGAGGCTCGGGTTGACCGCGGCGAAGTGGTAGTGCGAGCCGACCTGCACGGCGCGGTCGGCGCGGTTGACGACGGTGATGCGGATCCGGGCCCGCCCCGGGTTCAGCGGGATCGGGTCCTCGTCGGTGATGATCTCCCCAGGACGCATGGGCAACTCCCTAAGCGATGTGTGTCGAAGAGTGGATCGGGCCCGCGGTTGGAGCCGGGAACGGCCGCGGTGCGGCCGCCTTCCACCGCCCGGGCGAAACGCGCGCTGAGGCCGCGCAGGCCGGGAACCGCTCAGGTCCCGCCGGGTGACCACGCGAGCAGCGCAACCATCGGCATGCCGTTCAGGTGATCGGGTCGTGGACGGTGACGAGCTTGGTGCCGTCCGGGAAGGTCGCCTCGACCTGCACGTCGTTGATCATCTCGGCGATGCCGTCCATCACCTGGTCGGGCCGCAGCACCTGGCGACCGCTCTGCATGAGCTCGGCGACGGTCCTGCCGTCCCGGGCGCCTTCCACGACGTGGTCGGTGATCAGCGCGACCGCTTCCGGGTAGTTGAGCTTCAGACCGCGATCAAGCCGTTGGCGCGCCAGGCCGGCCGCCACGTGGACGAGCAGCTTGTCGCGCTCGTGAGGAGCAAGATGCATGAAGCTTCTTTAACACACGGGGCTCTGGCACCCCCGGGCTGCCCTGCGATTTTAATGCCGTTAACTTGCCCCGTTACAACCATTTTTCCGGACTTTTACGTGGCTAACGGATTTTCTTGAAGACCCTGTGAGCTAGCTCATGATGTGACTTCCCGGAGTCGGGATTGTGCGCCGCCCCGGGCGGGTGCACTGTGTGATCAGACGCCTGCACCCCGCCACGTCCAGCGTCCGCGCAGCCGCGCGCACGCGTCCAGCGACGAGACGAGGCAGTCATGAGCAGTGCAGCTCAGTCCGAGTTCCGCCCCGGCCTGGAGGGCGTGGTCGCCTTCCGCACGGAGATCGCCGAGCCCGACCGCGACGGCGGCGCCCTGCGCTACCGCGGTGTCGACATCGAAGACCTGGTCGGCACGGTCTCCTACGGCGACGTGTGGGCATTGCTGGTGGACGGCGGTTTCGGCGACGGCCTGCCCGCCGCCGACGCAACGCCGGTACCGGTGCGCACCGGCGACGTGCGCGCGGACGCGCAGGCATCCCTGGCGATGCTCGCTCCCGCACTCGGCTTCGCACCACTGCTCGACGTCGACGAGGCCCAGGCCCGCGAGCAGCTCGCCCGCGCCTGCGCGCTCGGGCTCTCCTTCGTCGCGCAGTCCGCGCGCGGTGACCAGCCGCCGGTCCCGCTGTCGCGGGTCGAGGAGGCGACCACCGCGACCGAGCAGTTCCTCACCCGCTGGCGCGGCGAACCCGATCCCACGCACGTCCGGGCGCTCGACGCGTACTGGGTGTCGGCCGCCGAGCACGGCCTGAACGCCTCCACCTTCACCGCCCGGGTGATCGCCTCCACCGGCGCCGACGTCGCGGCCTGCCTGTCCGGCGCGGTCGGCGCGATGTCCGGCCCGCTGCACGGCGGCGCGCCCGCCCGCGTGCTGCCGATGATCGAGGAGGCCGAGCGCACCGGGGACGCGCGCCGCGTGGTGGAGTCCATCCTGGACCGCGGCGACCGGCTGATGGGCTTCGGCCACCGCGTCTACCGCGCCGAGGACCCGCGGGCGCGGGTGCTGCGCAACACCTGCGACCAGCTCGGCGCGCCGCGCTTCGAGGTCGCCCGCGAGCTGGAGCAGGCGGCGCTGTCCGTGCTGCGGGAGCGCCGCCCGGACCGGCAGATCGAGACCAACGTGGAGTTCTGGGCCGCGGTGGTCCTCGACTTCGCGGAGGTGCCCACGGCGATGATGCCCGCGATGTTCACCTGCGCCCGGCTGGCGGGCTGGGCGGCGCACATCATGGAGCAGAAGCGCACCGGCCGCCTGGTGCGCCCGTCGGCGCAGTACATCGGCCCGGGCCCCCGGTCCCCGCAGGACGTCCCGGGCTGGGACCAGCTGAACCAGCTGATCGCCCCGGTGTGATCGGCACCTTCCGCAGGTGGCGGCACGTGAGCGTTTTGAGGGGCCATAGCACCGGAAAACGCTCACGCGCCCATCGCGGACACACCCTCTGCCCAGCACCGGCGCAGCGCGCGGCGCTAGCGTGGAGTGGTGGTAGCTCCATCCTCCGACGCCCGGAAACGTCGCATGCACGTCGAGTACGCCGAGGCGCTCGAAGCCGATGCGGAGATCAGCGGCCAGCGCTGCGACGACCTCGTGGAAGCGTCCGGCTACTGGCACTTCGCCGATGAGCACGGGCGCGAGGAGCGGGCGCTGGCCGCTGCCGCCGAGGTCGACGACGGCCGCAGCGTGCTCAGCGGGCGGGCCGCCTACGCCTCGTTCCTGCTGACCCACGGCCGCCGCGAGGAGGGCGAGCGCGCCATGGCGCAGCTGATGCACGAGGGCTCGGAGTGCGAGTGGGCCTACGGCGAGGCCGCCGCCGGCTACCAGGCGATCGGCGCGCACCAGGAGGCCTTGCGCTGGCTCAACATCGGCGTCCAGCGGTTCGTCCCGGATCTCGGCGCCGAGGTGGAAGTGGGCGATCCCGGCTTCGAGCTGCTCCGCGAACGCGCCGACCTGCGCCACCGGCTGGGCCTCCCCGCCGACCAGTACGACGAGCTGCTCACCCGCTCCGAGGAGCGCTCCCACGAGGTCTTCAGCCAGATCGAGGAGATCGGCAGGCAGCAGCACGCGATCCCGGCGGTCCTCTACTGGCCCGAGGCGGAGTTCGCCGAGGTCCAGCGCAGGCACCCGGACTGGAACCCCGGCCTCGCGCACGTCGAGCACCGCCGGTTCATCCAGCGGACGCTGACCGACCACCCGACCAGCGCGGTGATCGTCGCCGGTGCGCTCGACGACCTGGTCGCCTTCGCCGAGTCCCGCGAGCTGCCGCTGGACGACCCGGCGACGCACGCGGAGTACACCTCCGAAGCGGCGCGGCTCGGGCAGGCCGCGCCGTGGCCGCCGGAGCGCAACGACGCCTGCTGGTGCGGCTCGGAGCGCAAGTACAAGAAGTGCTGCGGAGCCCCCGGGTTCGCCTGAACGATCTCCCCCGGCGAGGTGCTGGCCAACCGGAGCGAGCCGCAGTAAGTTGCGGTGCGGCTGTTGGCAGCAGGTGCCCGTCACCTGCCGGAAACCCTGCTGCAACACTTGAGCCGAACCGGCAACGGCGCCGGTCAGCAGGCCACTGGCGCGCGGGGGCGAGGTCTTGCCCCTGCACGATCACCACGACAACGCCCGGAGGCGCCGGCATGACGCAGGCCGAGACCATCGACCCGACCACCTTGAAGCTGCCCGACGAGTTCCAGCCCGCCGACGGCCGCTTCGGCTGCGGTCCGTCCAAGGTGCGCAGCGAGCAGCTGGCCCGGCTGGCCGGCGAAGGTGCCGAGGTGATGGGCACCTCGCACCGCCAGAAGCCGGTGAAGTCCCTGGTCGGACGGGTCCGCGAGGGGATCCAGGAGCTGTTCTCCCTGCCGGACGGCTACGAGGTCGTGCTCGGCGTCGGTGGCACCACGGCGTTCTGGGACGCGGCGACCTTCGGCCTGATCCGCGAGCGCTCGCTGCACCTGACCTACGGCGAGTTCTCCTCGAAGTTCGCCAAGGCCGCCAAGACGGCCCCGTTCCTGGGCGACCCGCTGGTCGTCTCCGCCGAGCCGGGCGACGCACCGGAGCCGGTGGCGGACCCGAGCGCCGACCTGATCGGCTGGGCGCACAACGAGACCTCCACCGGCGTGATGCTCGCGCCGACCCGCCCGGCGGGCTCCGAGCACGCGCTGATCGCGGTCGACGCGACCTCCGGCGCGGGCGGGCTGGCGTTCGACGCCGCCGACGTCGACGTGTACTACTTCGCGCCGCAGAAGTGCTTCGCCGCCGACGGCGGGCTGTGGCTGGCCGCGATGAGCCCGGCCGCGATCGAGCGGATCGGCGAGATCGGTTCCTCGGACCGCTGGGTTCCGGAGTTCCTTTCGCTGCCCACCGCGCTGGAGAACTCCCGCAAGGACCAGACCTACAACACCCCCGCGGTGGCCACGCTGTTCCTGCTCGCCGACCAGATCGAGTGGATGAACGGCCAGGGCGGCCTGGACTGGTGCGTGCGGCGCACCCGCGAGTCCTCGCAGCGGCTCTACGACTGGGCCGAGGCCTCGGAGTACGCCACCCCGTTCGTCACCGACCCGGCCAAGCGCTCCCAGGTGGTCGGCACCATCGACTTCGCCGACTCGGTGGACGCCGCCGCGGTGGCGAAGGCGTTGCGCGCCAACGGCATCGTGGACACCGAGCCGTACCGCAAGCTGGGCCGCAACCAGCTGCGCATCGGCATGTTCCCGGCGATCGAGCCGGATGACGTCACCGCGCTGACGAAGTCCATCGACTGGGTGGTCTCGCAGCTGTCGTGACGACGCAGCGCTGCCGGGGTCCCCGCGGGCCCCGGCAGTTTCTCCTCCGAGACCACAACACTGAGTGAAAATCAACCACTCTCGGTGAGGTTCACCAAATATGAGTGGTTTTACTGGTTCGCTCAGGCGGCTCCTTTCCGGCAAGATCGATGCCGGGAGGACGACCAACTGCCGCACGGCATGCCCGGCGTGCCTCCCGCGTCAAGGCGGCGCGCCGGGTTACCGTCACAGCTTGGTGACATGTAGGTCGGTGGGAGGCACGCGTATGCGATCGCTGCGAGTGGTCGGGCTCGACGAGGACGGTGAATCCGTCATCTGCGAGGACCCGGAGAACGGCGAGCGCTTCACCGTGCCCGCCGACGAACGACTGCGCGCCGCGGCCCGCGGTGACCTCACCAGGCTCGGCCAGGTCCAGATCGAGATGGAGTCCCAGATGCGGCCGCGCGAGATCCAGGCCCGCATCCGCTCCGGCGCGTCGGTCGAGCAGATCGCCGAGGCCTCCGGCATCCCGGAGCACCGCGTCGAGCGCTACGCCTACCCGGTCCTGCTGGAACGCCGCCAGATCGCCGAGATGGCCCAGCGCGGGCACCCGGTCCGCGAGGACGGCCCGGACGTGCAGACCCTCGGCGAGGTCGTCGCGCACACCTTCGGGATGCGCGGCCACGACTACGCCGAAGCCGACTGGGACGCCTGGCGCGGCGAGGACGGCAAGTGGGTCGTCCAGCTGACCTGGCAGGCGGGCCGCTCCGAGAACCTCGCCCACTGGGTGTTCCACCCGGGTGCGCACGGCGGCACCGTCGCGGCGCTCGACGACCACGCGGCCGATCTCCTCGACCCGTCGCCCAACCGCCCGCTGCGCACCGTCCGCCCGGTCACCGAGCTGGCGCGCGAAGCGCTCCAGCTCGACCAGCAGGGGATGTCGGCGGAGCCGACGACCCCGGCACCGCCGCCGGAGGCGCCGGTGGCGCCCGCGCCACCGCTGGCCGAGGCCCCGACGCTCGACCTCGACACCGGTGCCCCGGAGCGACCGGCGGAGCCGGGAGCCGAGCAGTCCGCGGCGGAGAGCGCCGAAGGCGCGACCGCCGAGGAGGCGGAGGACGACGCGGCGCGCAAGGCGGAGCCGCGCCGCGGGCGGAAGAGCCACCCGATCGTCCCGTCGTGGGAGGACGTCCTCCTCGGAGTCCGCTCCCACCGCTGACCGAGAACCCGCACGAGGCCGGGGCGAGCACCAGCTCACCCCGGTCTTCTGCTGTCCGCACCAACTCCAGCCACGCCGTCGGACCATCCCCCGACATGCCGATGAAGTGCTCAATTCACCCGCCCCAGCGACCGACACGTGCAATTTCAATTGAAATTGGAGGTCACATTTCAATTGAAATTGCACGATCATCCGACGCGCCGCCGGGGATCTGGGCTCGGGTCGGTCAGACGTGCGGGGTGTAGGGGCTCAGGAGGGTGAGGAGGAGGACCAGCCAGGCGAGGACGATGCCCGCCGCTGTTCCGTAGGCGACCCAGCGCCACACCGCTATTCGGCGGCCCAGCCAGATCGAGGGGGCGAAGCCCGCCGCCACCGCCAGGTTCACCACTGCGGCCAGGACACCGCTGACGTCCGCCAGCCCCAGCGTCACCACCACCAGGGTGGTCGTCGCGATCGCCGCGATGATCGCGCTCACCGCCAGGCCCGGGCCCCAGGGCGTCGGTTCCTCGCGCGGCACCGGGAGCGCGTAGCGGCGGGGTGCCGGTGGGCGCGGGCGGCCGATGCGGTCGAGGCGGCCGCTGAGCGGGTCGAGGTAGCCGATCTGGCCGCCGGTTTCCGCGGCCAGGCGCATCGCCAGCTGGCGGCCGCGCTTCGAGATCAGTTCGCGGTCGCCGGGAGCCGTGGTCTCGTGCGCCGTGTCGGCGACGTGCGCCCATTCGTGCAGCGCTTCGACCAGCGATTCGGGCAGCCGCAGGCGTCCCGGGTCCACCTCGTGGTCGACGTCGCGCACCAGGACCGCGCGGCCGGAGCGCGCGTGCAGTTCCCAACCGGGCTCGCGCATCACGCCCCGCTCATCGCGTGGAAAGCGATCGCCCCGGCCGTCGCGACGTTGAGCGAATCGACACCGCCGGCCATCGGGATCCGCACCGCCAGGTCGGCCGCGGTGATCGCCTCCTCGGTCAGGCCGGGGCCCTCCGAGCCGAGCAGGACCGCGACCCGCCCCTCGTCCAGCGCCGCATCGCGAAGAGATTTCGCGTCTGCTCGGGGCGTCAGCGCGGCGATGCGGAAGCCGTTGTCGCGAAGCAGCTTGAGATCTTCCGGCCACGACTCCAGGTGCGCGAACGGCACCCGCAGCACGTGCCCCATCGACACCCGGACGCTGCGCCGGTACAGCGGATCCGAACAACCGGCGCCCAGGAGCACGCCGTCGACGCCGAGCGCGGCGGCGTTGCGGAACAGCGCGCCCAGGTTCTCGTGGTCACCGATGCCCTCGAGCACCACCAGGCGGCGGGACCGCTCGATCAGCTCGGCAGGCGGGAGCACCGGGGCGCGGTCGGCCACGGCCAGCACGCCGCGGTTGAGGTGGAAGCCGACGACCTGCGCCATCACGTCGGCGCTCGCGACGTAGGCGGGCACGTCGAGAGCGGCGGTGGCCCCGGCCAGCTCGTCGATCCGGCGGCGCACCCCGAACAGCGCGCGCACCGGGTACGGCGAGGCGAGCAGCCGCTCCACCACCACGACGCCTTCGGTGATCACCAGCCCGCGCCCGCCGGGCCGGTCCGGCCTGCGATCCGCGCGCGAGAGGTCGCGGAAGTCGTCGACCCGCGGATCGTCGACTTCACTGATCTCGACCATGTGCGCCACGTACCGCATTCTCGCACCCGCTGCACCGGCCGGTGCTCCCCGCCGGTATCGCCCGCGCGGGTACGTTCGAAGCATGGCTCAGCTCGGTGGCACGGCGCTCGACGTCTTTCCCATCTGCCTCGGTGGCAACGTCTTCGGCTGGACGGCCGACCGCGACGAGTCCTTCGCCGTCCTCGACGGCTACGCGGCGGCGGGCGGCAACTTCATCGACTCCGCGGACATGTACTCGGCCTGGGCACCGGGCAACTCCGGCGGCGAATCCGAGACGATCATCGGCGAGTGGCTGCGCGCCCGCGGCAACCGGGACGACGTGGTCGTCGCGACGAAGGTGGGCTGGCTGCCGCAGCGCAGCGGCCTTTCGGCGGCGAACATCGCGGCGGCTGCGGAAGATTCACTGCGCCGCCTGGGCGTCGACCACATCGACCTCTACTACGCCCACGGCGACGACCCGACGGTCCCGCTGGCCGAGACGCTGGGCGCCTTCGACGCTCTGGTGCGCGCGGGCAAGGTCCGCTACATCGCGGCGTCCAACTACACGGCACCGCGGCTCGCCGAGTCGCTGGCGGTCTCCCGCCGCGAGGGATTTGCCGAATTCACCGCACTGCAACCGAAGTACAACCTCGTGGAGCGCACCGAGTTCGAGGGCGAGCTCGCGGATCTGTGCGCGGCGGAGAACCTGGGCGTGGCACCGTACTACGGACTCGCCAGAGGTTTCCTGACCGGAAAGTACCGTCCGGCGCAAAACAACTCGAGCAGCCCGCGCGCCGAAGGCGCCCGCGCGCACCTGAACGACCGCGGCCTCCGGGTGCTCGCAGCCCTGGACGAGATCGCAACGCTGCGTAATGCCCCGGTGGCGTCGATCGCGTTGTCCTGGCTGCGAACGCAACGCACCGTCACCGCCCCGATCGCCAGCGCTCGCACCGCGGATCAGCTCGCCGACCTGCTGCTCGCCGCCGAATTGGAGCTCACCGCGGCGGAGGTGCGGAGGCTCGACGACGCCTCCGTTTGACGGCCTCGACACTCCGTTCGCTGACACCGTTTTGGCCGCTGGATCGCCGGGTACCGATGTGTCACGGTGGTTTCCCCAGCGCTGCGCGCTGACGTGCTGCCGACCGAGCGGAGAGACGGCATGGGACGGCACGTGGACGACCGAGGGTTCAATCCGGTGGACCGGCAGCGGTATCGGAACAAGATGCAGCGCGGTCTGGACGCCCTGGCCCGGATGCTCGCCGACGGCAACTTCTCCTTCCCGCGCCAGCAGATGGGGCTGGAGATGGAGCTGTGCCTGGTGGGGCCGGGCATGGAGCCGTCGATGTCCAACGCCGAGGTGCTGGAGAAGATCGACGAGCCGGCCTTCACCACCGAACTCGGCCAGCAGAACATCGAGCTCAACGTGGAGCCGCGGGTGCTGGCCGGGGACAGCGCGCTGCAGTTGGAGGATCGGATGCGCGCCGCGCTGCGGCGGGCCGACGACAGCGCGCACGACACCGGCGCGAAGATCGTCATGATCGGCACGCTGCCCACTCTGCGCAGCGCGCACTTCGACCCGGGCTGGCTGTCCCGCAACCCGCGCTACTCGCTGCTCAACGAGCAGATCTTCCTGGCCCGCGGCGAGGAAATGCTGCTGGACATGGAGGGCGAGCCGCTCGGCGAGGGCTACCACTCCGAGCGGCTGCACTCCTACGCCAACTCGATCCTGCCGGAGTCGGCGTGCACCTCGGTCCAGCTGCACCTGCAGGTCGCCCCGGAGGACTTCGCCGCGCACTGGAACGCCGCGCAGTGCCTGGCCGGCGTGCAGGTGGCGATCGGCGCGAATTCGCCGTTCCTGCTGGGCAAAGCGCTGTGGCACGAGACCCGCATCCCGCTGTTCCTGCAGGCCACCGACACCCGCCCGGTGGAGCTGAAGAACCAGGGCGTGCGGCCGCGGGTGTGGTTCGGGGAGCGGTGGATCACCTCGATCTTCGACCTCTTCGAGGAGAACGTCCGCTACTTCCCGGCGCTGCTGCCCGATCCGGAAGAGGAGGACCCGGTGGCCGCGCTCGACGCCGGGCGGGCGCCGACGCTGGCCGAGCTGCGGCTGCACAACGGCACGATCTGGCGCTGGAACCGCCCGGTGTACGACCTGGTGGACGGGGTTCCGCACCTGCGCATCGAGAACCGGGTGCTGCCCTCCGGGCCGTCGGTGGTCGACATCGTCGCCAACGCCGCTTTCTTCTACGGGGCGCAGCGCGCGCTCACCGAGCAAGATCGTCCCCTGTGGACGCAGATGTCCTTCGCCGCGGCCGAGGAGAACCTGTTCTCCGGTGCTCGCAGCGGTTTCGACGCCCACCTGTACTGGCCGGGCACCGGCTGGGTCGCCCCGGACGAGCTGGTGATGCGACGTCTGCTGCCGATGGCGCACGAAGGGCTCCGCGCGTGCGGCGTCTCCGACGAGGCCCGCGAGCGGTACCTGGGCGTGATCGAGCAGCGCTGCCTGGCCCGCCGCAACGGCGCGACCTGGCAGCGCGAAACGGTGGCCCGACTGGAGGAGCGGGGCGCGAACCGCCACGAAGCCCTGACCCGAATGCTGGAGCACTACATCGCCCTGGCCGACGGAGGCGACCCGGTCCACACCTGGCCGGTGGGCTAGCCGGTCACTCCGGTGATGGTGAGGATCGGGCGTCCGTTGTGGTCGGCCAGGTGGGCTTCGACGCCGAAGACGTCGGCCAGCAGGCGCTCGTCGAGGACTTCCGCGGGCGTTCCGGTCGCCGCGATGCGGCCGGCGTCGAGGACCGCCAGCCGGTCGCAGAACTCCACCGCCAGCCGGAGGTCGTGCAGCGTCAGCAGCACGGTCAGGCCGCCGGCCGCGAGTTCGCGCAGCAGCGCCAGGACTCCGTACTGGTGACGCAGGTCGAGGTGGTTCGTCGGCTCGTCGAGGACCAGGACCTGCGGCTGCTGCGCGAGCGCCCGCGCGATCGAGGTCCGCTGCCGTTCCCCTCCCGAGAGCAGGCGCACGTCGCGTTCCGCCTGCGCCAGCAGGCTGGTGGCCCGCAGCGCATCGTCGACGATCTCGTGGTCGGCCGCGCCCATCCGGTCCAGCAGCCCGAGGTGCGGGATCCGGCCCTGCGACACCACTTCGCGCACGGTGAGCGCCGCGCGGGCCTCCGTCTCCTGCGTCGTCGCGGCCAGGACGCGCGCCAGCCGGCGCCGCCCGGCCGCCGCGACACCGGCGACCTCCACCGTTCCGGCCGCCGGTTGGACGGCTCGGTAGAGCGCGCGCAGCAGGGTCGTCTTGCCGCTGCCGTTGGGGCCCACGAGGCCGAACACCTCACCGGCCCGAACGTCGATGTCCACATCGGACAGGACCGCCCGGCCGCCCAGCTCCACCTGGACTCCGCTGACCCGCAGGCTCACGCGATCCTCCGTCGCCGCCGCAACATCACCAGGAACACCGGGCCGCCGACCAGCGCGGTGAGCACTCCCACCGGCAGTTCCGAAGGCGCGACGACCAGCCGCGCCACCAGGTCGGCCAGCACCAGGAACACCGCACCGAGCAGCGCCGACACCGGCAGCAGGCGGTGTGCTTCGGAGCCCACCAGGAAGGTGGCCGCGTGCGGCACCAGCAGCCCGACGAACACGATCCCGCCCGCCACCGAAACGGCCGTCCCGGCCAGCAGCGAGATCGCGATCAGGCAGCACGTCCGGAACACGCGCGCGTTGATCCCGAGCGCAGCAGCGGCGTCATCGCCGCTGTGCAGGACGTTCATCCACCGCCCCGACGCGGCCGCCGCGATCAGCCCGAGCGCCAGCACCGCGGCGGGCACCGGCAGCGACTCCCAGCGCACGGCCCCGAGCCCGCCGCTGATCCAGAACATCACCTGCTTGGCCTGGTCACCGGTGCCGAAGGCGTGCAGCACGAACGAGGTCATGGCGAACGCCACCTGCCCGACCGCCAGCCCGCCGAGCACCAGCGTCGTCACCGACCCGGAACGCCCGGAGACGGCCAGCACGATCAGCAGCGCCGTCAGCCCGCCCAGGAACGCCACCAGCGGCAGACCCACCGCACCGGCACCGATGCCCAGCACGATCGTCAGCGAAACCGCGAACCCGGCGCCCTCGGACACCCCGAGCAGGTACGGGTCGGCCAGCGGGTTGCCCGTGACCAGCTGCGCGATCGCCCCGGACAGCGCCAGCGCGGCGCCGACCAGCACGCCACCGACCACCCGCGGCATCCGCGAGTCGAAGACGATCGCCGCGCGCGCCGGGCGCCAGTCCGGCTCGATCCACGGCAGCACCGGCTCCAGCACGATCCGCCACACCTGCCCCAGCGGCAGCCGCACGGAGCCCAGCGAGATCGCCAGGCCGCCGACCACCACGAGCGCGACCAGCAGCGCGGCGTAGACCAGCAAGAGCCTCTTGCCCGCTCCGCCTCCCTGTGCCGCCTCTCCGCGATTCGCGGTGGTGCCTGCGTCCTTCTCGATCTCGCGTTCTCGTGGCTGGGCTGCGGGGTTCGACTCCGGGCTGCTCATTTGCCGTGGAGGTCCCGCGCGAGGCGTTCGACGGCGGCCGGGAACCTGATGCCCTCGGTGAGCTCGACCAGCGGGATGGTGCTGAACCGGCGGTCGCGCACCGCTGGCGTGCCGGAGACCAGCGGATGCCCTTCGAGGTAGGACTGCTTGTGCTGCACCGGGGCGCCGAGGTAGTCGACGAGCACGATCGCCGCCGGGGCCCGCGTGGCGACCTGCTCCCAGCTGACGTCCTCGAAGACCTTCGGCACGTCGCCGAAGACGTTGCGTGCGCCTGCCCTGGTCAGCGCGTCGTTGCCGACACCGTTGCCGCCCAGGGTGAACGCGGTCTGCTCACCGGAGTCGTACACGAAGACGTCGACCGGTGCCACGCCCTGGAGCCGCTGCTCGACCGCCCGGACGCGCTCCTCGATGGCGGTGTTGAGCTGCCGCGCGTTGTCCTGCAGGCCGAGCGCCTCGCCGAACATCGAGATGTCGGCCAGCAGCGCGTCCATCCCGACCGGCTCGGCCGCGCAGGACTCCGACAGCAGCAGGGTGTTGATGCCGTTCTTCGCGAACACCTCGCGCCCGCGGCCCTCGGCCTCGTCGAAGGCGCTGGCGTAGCCGCCGACGACCAGGTCGGGCTCGGCTTCGAGGATGCGCTCGTAGGACGGGTACCGGTCGGACAGCAGCGGCACGTCGGCGTAGCCGGCGGCGACCTCCGGCGGTGGCGCGTGGTCGTCCGGGAATGCGGTGCCGACGAGGCGGTCGCCCAGCCCGAGCGCCACCAGGATCTCCGTGGCGTGCTGGTTGAGGCTCACCACGCGCTGCGGCGGGCGCGCGAACGTCTCGACGCTGCCGCAGTTCTCCACGCGCAAGCCGTCCGCACGCGATTCGGCCGCGGTGCAGCCGGTCAGGAACAGCGCGGCCATGATCAGGGCGAAGGTGCGGCGCATCGTGCCTTCCGAGGTCGTGCGCGGATGCGCGAGACCAGGACCGCACGCGGCGTTCCCAGACCCCGACCGCAGACCGCGACAGTCGTTGGAGCCATCCCTCGCGGAGCGGGCGATCGGGCTCGCCGCGACGTGCGCGGCCTACCGTTGCGGGTCAGCGCCGGACTTCGACCGGCTTCTCCCGCTCGCGGGGTCGGAGAGGATGCTGCCCCACGCGTCGATCCCGGTCAACCGGCCGAATTCCCGCTCCGCGCCACGTTTGCGCAGTTCACCGAGGCTGTTCGCGCAACGCGCCCGGCAGATGAGATCAACGCCTCCATCCGGCCTAGTTGCAATAGGGTGGCAGTAGCTACAGTCTGTCGATAGCGAAGGGAGAAGGCTCGATGGCGCAGTACGTGTTGCCGGAGTTGGATTACGACTACGCGGCGTTGGAGCCGGCGATCGCCGGTGAGATCAACGAGTTGCACCACAGCAAGCATCACGCGACCTACGTCAAGGGCGCCAACGACACGATCGAGAAGATCGCCGAGGCGCGGGAGAAGGGTGATTTCTCGTCGATCGTGGGGCTGGAGACCACGTTGGCGTTCCACTTGGCGGGGCATTCGTTGCACCTGGTGTGGTGGAAGATCCTGTCTCCGAACGGTGGGGACAAGCCGACCGGTGAGCTGGCGGCGGCGATCGATGAGGACTTCGGTTCCTTCGATGCGTTCCGGGCTCAGATGGAGGCGGTGTCGGGCACGATCCAGGGCAATGGCTGGGGTGTGCTGGCGTGGGATCCGGTGGGGCGGCGGCTGGTGACTCAGCAGTTGCGTGATCATCACTCGAACCTGTCGATCGCCACGACGCCGCTGCTGGTGTTCGACATCTGGGAGCACGCGTACTACCTGCAGTACCGCAATGTGAAGGCGGACTACATCAAGCAGTTGTGGAACGTGGTGAACTGGGAGGAGGTCGGCAAGCGTTTCGCCGATGCCCGTGCGGGCTACAACGG
>NZ_FNVB01000004.1 GCF_900108315.1 Saccharopolyspora kobensis
TTCGTTTTTGTGCTGGGTATTGGTTATGTGGCGCGGCGTGCGGTGTCGACGAGTCTGGATTTTTTCTTGTCGGGTCGGGCGTTGCCTGCGTGGGTGACGGGGTTGGCGTTCATCTCGGCTAATCTGGGTGCGATCGAGATCATTGGTATGTCGGCCAATGGTGCGCAGTACGGGATGCCGACGATGCATTATTTCTGGGTTGGTGCGGTGCCTGCCATGCTGTTTTTGGGTGTGGTGATGATGCCGTTCTACTACGGGTCGAAGGTTCGTAGTGTTCCGGAGTTCATGTTGCGGCGTTTTGGTCGTGCGGCGCATTTGGTGAACGGTGTGTCGTTCGCGGTGGCGCAGGTGTTGATCGCGGGGGTGAATCTGTATTTGCTGGCCAGCATCGTGAATGCGTTGCTGGGGTGGCCGTTGTGGGTGTCGGTGTTGTGCGCGGCGGCGATCGTGTTGTCCTACACGGCGTTGGGCGGGTTGTCGGCGGCGATCTACAACGAGGTGTTGCAGTTCTTCGTGATCGTGGCGGCGTTGTTGCCGTTGACGATCGTGGGGTTGGTGAAGGTCGGTGGGGTGCGGGGTCTGGTGGAGAAGGTCTCGGCGGGTCCGGGTGGTGCTGAGCAGCTCTCGGCGTGGCCGGGCACGGAGCTGACCGGGTTCGCCGATCCGGTGTGGAGCGTGGTGGGGTTGGTGTTCGGGCTGGGGTTCGTGCTCTCGTTCGGGTACTGGACGACGAATTTCGTCGAGGTGCAGCGGGCGATGGCGTCCAAGAGCATGTCGGCGGCGCAGCGGACGCCGATCATCGGGGCGTTCCCGAAGATGTTCATCCCGTTCATCGTGATCATTCCGGGGATGATCGCGGCGGTGGTGATCCCGGAGCTGGGTGCCTACAAGCAGGCGGGGGCGCCGGAGGGTGCGGGGGTCAGCTACAACGATGCGATCCTGCTGCTGATGCGGGATCTGCTGCCGAACGGGATTCTGGGGATCGCGCTGGCGGGGTTGCTGGCGTCGTTCATGGCGGGGATGGCGGCGAACCTGTCGTCGTTCAACACGGTGTTCACCTACGACATCTGGCAGTCGTACGTGGTGCGGGACCGGGATGACCGGTATTACCTGAACATGGGCCGGTGGGTGACCGTCGGGGCGACGGTGGCGGCGGTCGGCACGGCGTTCATCGCTTCGGGTTATGCGAACCTGATGGATTATCTGCAGCAGTTGTTCTCGTTCTTCAACGCGCCGTTGTTCGCGACGTTCATCCTGGGGATGTTCTGGAAGCGGATGACTCCGCACGCCGGGTGGGCGGGCCTGGTGGTGGGCACGGTCTCGGCGGTGGTGGTCTTCGCGCTGGCCGAGACCGGGGTGCTGGACCTGCCGGGGCAGGGCGCGAGTTTCGTGGGTGCCGGGGTGGCGTTCGTGGTCGACATCGTCGTCAGCGTGGTGGTCAGCCTGGCGACCCGGCCCAAGCCGGAGGCCGAGCTGGCGGGGCTGGTGTATTCGCTGACGCCGCGGTCGGCGCGGCAGGCGGCCACCAGCGGTGAGGACGCCGGCTGGTACCGGCGGCCCGGACTGCTGGCCGGCATCGCCCTGATCCTGGTCATCGCCCTCAACATCGTCTTCGCCTGACCGAGGAGGTCTTCCCATGCCAGGTCGCGGTTCCGGCCACACCGCGGGTGCCTTCGACATCCGCTCCGTCATCGCGCTGCTGTTCGTCATCTACGGCGCGGTGCTCGTCGTCGTCGGCGTGGTGCAGCCGCACGCCGAGATCGAGAAGTCGGCGGGCGTGAACATCAACCTGTGGGCGGGCGTCGGGATGCTCGTCTTCGCCGCGGCGTTCGTCGTCTGGGCCCGGCTGCGCCCCATCAGGGTTCCCGACGAACCCGCCGAAACCGGCGAGCACTGATCGCACGGCCGGTGACGGCGTCCGCACGCTGGGCGGCCGACGCCGTCACCGCCGCGCTGGAACGGCCGGTTCCCGTCCCGGGGACGCGGACCGATCGCTAGTGTGATCGCGTGTTCCGACGCGTTCCCCTGATCGCCGCGCTGCTCAGCGCGTTCGCCGTGGCCGGTTGCGCTTCGCCCGGGATCGAGCCGACCGTTTCCGAGCGGCGGACCGTCGATCTGCCCGACATGAACGTGGACAAGCCGGGCCTGCTCGACCCGGCCTTCGCGCCCGAGCGGCTGCGCGGGGTGGACGTGTGCGAGACGCTGCGCGCCGCCGGTCTGGAGCAGTACGGCGAGCCCGCCGCGTTCCGGCAGGAAGGGCTCGGGACCTGCGCGAACTACATGAAGAACCACAACGGTGACGAGTTCACCGTCACCCTCTACTTCGACGACGGCCTGTCGGACCCGAGCCGCCACCGGATCGGCGGGCTGCCGGCCACGGTCCGCGACAACGGCTCCGGGTCCTGCTTCGCGAGCGCGGCCTACGCCGGTGCCGACACGCGCCTGTTCGAGGAACCCCGGGGCCTGACCATCCAGCTCGCCACCGAGCAGAGCGACGTCTGCTCGCCCGCGGTGCAGATGCTGACCGATGTCGTCGAGGTGGTGCGCACCAAGCCGCCGGTGAACGCGCGGACGTCGGGCGGGCTGGGCGGTTTCGACCCCTGCCAGCTCGCCGACCCGGCAGTGCTGCGCGACGCGATGGCGGGCGGCACCCCCGACGCCAGCGGCGGCCGCGGGCTCTACGACTGCGTGTGGTCCGCGGAGAACAGCGTCGTGGCGAAGGTCAGCCTGAAGTTCGGTGCCATGGAGGACACCGAGATCCCGCCGAACGTGCCACCGCCTCCGCCGATCGACCTGGGCGGCGCCCCGACCAGCGTGGTGGTCACCGCCGATCCGCCGGGCTGCGCGATCGAGTGGGAGCACCGCAAGGGCGACGGCGGCAGCGAGGTCGTGCACGTCGCGATCTCGAACATGAAGCGCATCCCGATGGATCCGTGCGTCAGCGCCGGGAACCTGGCCCGGCAGGTGCGGGCGAAGCTGCCCGCGGTGTGACGGTCCCGGTCGGCCCCCTGATTCCGTAGGCTGCACGATGACAACGACCGACGTAAAGGTGGGAGGCCGGCCATGACCCAGACCGCCCGAGGCGACGTCGAGATCCAGTCCGCGACCAGCGCGGAGTCCTCGATGTTCGAATCGATCGACCCTCGCACCGGCGAGGTCGTGGGGCAGCACTCGATCCACACCGCGACCGAGGTCGACGATGCGGTGGCGGCAGCCCGCGCCGCCCAGGAGGCGTGGGCCGAACTCGGGTTCTCCGGGCGCAAGCAGCGGCTCGACCAGTGGCGCAAGCTGCTGGCCAAGCGGGTGGACGAGCTGGCCGGGCTCATCTGCGCGGAGACCGGCAAGCCGCTCGACGACGCCAAGCTCGAACTGGTCCTGGTGATCGACCACCTGCACTGGGCGGCGGCCAACGCCGAGAAGGTGCTGAAGCGCCGAAAGGTCTCGTCGGGCTTCCTGATGTCCAACCACGCGGCCACCGTCGAATACCTGCCGTTCGGCGTGATCGGCGTGATCGGCCCGTGGAACTACCCGGCGTTCACGCCGATGGGCTCCATCGCCTACGCGCTGGCCGCCGGCAACGCGGTGGTGTTCAAGCCCAGCGAGCTCACCCCCGGCGTCGGGCAGTGGCTGGCCGACAGCTTCGCCGAGGCGGTGCCGGAGCACCCGGTCTTCCGGCTGGTGACCGGCTTCGGCGAGACCGGGGCGGCGCTGTGCCGGTCCGGGGTGAACAAGGTGGCCTTCACCGGTTCCACCGCCACCGGCAAGCGGGTGATGGCCTCCTGCGCCGAGAACCTGGTGCCGGTGCTGGTCGAGTGCGGCGGCAAGGACGCCCTGATCGTCGACGCCGATGCCGACCTGGCCGCGGCGGCCGACGCCGCGGTGTGGGGCGCGATGTCCAACGCCGGGCAGACCTGCATCGGCGTCGAGCGGGTTTACGTGGTCGACGCGGTCGCCGACCGATTCGTGGAGATGATCACCGAGCGCGCCGGGAAGCTGCGGCCGGGCGGTGAGCCGGGCGCCAACTTCGGGCCCATCACGATGCCCTCGCAGGTGGACGTGATCCGCAGGCACATCGACGACGCGCTGGAGCGCGGTGGCCGCGCGCTGGTCGGCGGCGAGCACTCGGTGCGCCCGCCGTTCGTGGAGCCCGTGGTGCTCACCGACGTGCCGGAGGACTCCCTCGCGGTCACCGAGGAGACCTTCGGGCCGACCATCGTGGTGCGGCGGGTCCGCGATGTCGACGAGGCCGTGGCCCGCACCAACAGCACCCGCTACGGGCTGGGCGCCACGGTGTTCTCCCGGGCCAGGGGCGCGGAGCTGGCGCGGCGGCTGCGCTCCGGCATGGTCGCGGTGAACTCGGTCGTCGCCTTCGCCGGGGTGCCCTCGCTGCCGTTCGGCGGCGTCGGAGATTCCGGGTTCGGCCGGATCCACGGCGCCGACGGGCTGCGCGAGTTCACCCGCCCGCAGTCGGTGACCCGCCTCCGGTACCGGATCCCGCTGAACCCGATGAGCTTCGGCCGCTCCAAGGGCACCATCCGGCGCATGGTGCGGTTGGTCAAGTTGGTGCGCGGGCGCTGATCGACGCGCCGTTTGCGCTGGGCTTGCGCCGGGGATGACAGGAAGGTTCCCTTGCTCTCGCACCCCCGGCCGGGCGCCGGGGCGGTGGAGAGCACACGGCGCGGCGGTGAGCGGCGCAGGCAAGGAGGCCAGCGGGTGAAGAAGATCATCAACGATCCGGCGGCGGTGGTCGCCCAGTCGTTGCAGGGCATGGCCGTGGCGCATCCCGACCTGCTGCGGGTGCGCACCGATCCCGCCGTGGTCGTGCGCGCGGACGCGCCGGTGGCGGGCAAGGTCGCGGTGGTGTCCGGTGGCGGCTCGGGGCACGAGCCGCTGCACGGCGGGTTCGTCGGTGCCGGGATGCTGGCCGCGGCGGTGCCGGGCGCGGTGTTCACCTCGCCGACCCCCGACGCGGTGCAGGCCGCGATCGAGGAGACCAACGGTGGTGCGGGTGTGCTGCTGGTGGTCAAGAACTACACCGGCGACGTGCTCAACTTCGAGACCGCCGCGGAGCTCGCCGGGCTGGACGGCGTCGACGTGCGCAGCGTGATCGTGGACGACGACGTGGCGGTGAAGGACTCCACCCACACCGCGGGCCGCCGCGGCGTCGGCGGCACCGTGCTGCTGGAGAAGATCGTCGGCGCGGCCGCCGAGCAGGGTGCCGACCTGGACCGCTGCGAGGAGCTGGCCAGGCGGGTGGTGGCCCAGGTGCGGTCGATGGGCATGGCGCTGACCGCGCCGACGGTGCCGCACGCCGGGCAGCCCAGCTTCGAGCTCGCCGCCGACGAGATGGAGATCGGCATCGGCATCCACGGCGAGCCCGGCCGGGCCCGGGTGCCGCTGACCTCGGCCGACGACATCGTGCGCCGGCTGCTCGAACCGATCCTGGAGGACCTGCCCTTCGAATCCGGCGACGAGGTGCTGCTGTTCACCAACTCGATGGGCGGCACTCCGCTGCTGGAGCTCTACCTGGCGCACGGCATCGCAGAGCGGCTGCTGGCCGAGCGCGGCATCCGCGTGCGCCGGAGGCTGGTCGGCCCGTACATCACGAGCCTGGAGATGCAGGGCATGAGCCTGACCCTGCTGAAGCTGGACGATGAGCTCACCGAGCTCTGGGACGCGCCGGTGCACACCGCCGCGCTGCACTGGTGAGGGAGAACGCCGGATGGGTTGCACTGCACAAGACGTGATCGCGGCGCTGCGCGCGGGGGCGGCCACCGTCACCGAGCACCGCGACGAACTGATCGAGCTGGACCGCGTGATCGGCGACGCCGACCACGGGGAGAACATGGCCCGCGGTTTCCGCGCGGTGGCGGCGAAGATCGACACCTCCGCGCCGGAGACGCCCGGCGCGGTGCTGAAGTTGTGCGCCACCGTGCTGATCTCCACCGTCGGCGGCGCCTCCGGCCCGCTGTACGGCACGGCGTTCCTGCGCGCGGCGGCAGCCGTCAGCGATGCGCCGGAGCTGGACGGCACGGCGGTCGCCAAGGCCGTGCAGGCCGGGCTGGAAGGCGTGATCGCCCGCGGCCGCGCGGAGGTCGGGGACAAGACCATGGTCGACGCGCTGACACCGGCGGTGGAAGCGGCGAAGAACGCCGCGGAATCCGGTGAGGGCCCGGCGAAGGTGCTGGCCGCGGCGGCCGAAGCCGCCCACCAGGGCGCGCAGGCCACCGAACCGCTGGTGGCCCGCAAGGGCCGCGCGTCCTACCTCGGGGAGCGCAGCGCCGGGCACATCGACCCGGGCGCCCGCTCGACCGCGCTGCTGCTGTCCGCATTCGCCGAAGCCGCGGGAGGCCGCTGATGAACGTCGGACTCGTCATCGTCTCGCACAGCACCAAGCTGGCCGAAGGCGTGGTGGAACTCGCCCAGCAGATGGCGCCCGAGGTGCGGGTGATCCCCGCGGGTGGGCTGCCGGACGGCAACATCGGCACGGACTTCGAGAAGGTCTCGGCCGCGCTGTCGGACGCCAACACCGGACAGGGCGCGGTGGTGCTCTACGACCTGGGCAGCGCGCAGATGATCGCGGAGCTCGCGGTGGAGTCGCTCGGCGACCCGAGCACCGCGCTGGTCGTGGAAGCGCCGCTGGTCGAAGGAGCGGTCGCGGCGGCCGTCGCCGCGCAGGGCGGTGCGGCGCTGGCGGCGGTAGGCCGGGCCGCGGAATCCGCGGCGGAGGGCGGTGAACTGGCCGAGCCCGGTGCGCCGGAGGCCGGTGAGATCCGCGAAGAGCTGGAGCTGACCAACGAGGTCGGGCTGCACGCGCGTCCGGCGGCGCTGCTGGCGCGCAGCCTCACCGGTCTGCAGGCCACCGTCAAGCTCACGCTCGGCGACAACGAGGCCGACGCGGCCAGCGTCCTCGGCGTGATGGGGCTGGGCGCCCGCAAGGGCGACCGGATCGTCCTGCACGCCAGCGGGCCCGACGCGGCCCAGGCGGTGGAGCGCATCCTCGACCTGGCCAAGCGCAACTTCGACGAATAGCCCGCTTCGGGAAGCTGCGAGCATGGGAACCTTCCTGTCATCGGTGGCAGGAAGGTTCCCTTGCTCGCGGCTGGATCGCGCGGCGCCGGGTTAGGGTGGATCGATGTCGTCGCGTCTCCGCCACCGAGGCCTGCCGCTGCTGTTGTTGTTGGTTCTGCTGGTGGCGGGATGCACTCCGGGCGGCTCGCCGCAGGCGCCCGCCGCGCCGCAGGCGCCCGCCGCGCCGCAGCGGGACGAACCGGGCACGGCTCGGGCCTCGCTCGGTGATCTGCGCACAGTGGACCCGTGCACGCTGACCGATCCCGCCGCGTTGCGGGACTTCGGCCCGGCGAAGAACGCCGGAACCGTTTCCCTGGACTACTGCCTGCTGCACGTCGAGCTCGCGAACGGTTCGCTGGTGCAGCTCGCCGTCGGCGAGCTGGGCCCGGCACCGGATCCGCGGGCGAACCCGGTCGTGCCGCGCGGTTCGCTGCGGGTCGTGCAGAACGCGCCGCTGCCCGGGCACTGCACCCGGGAGATCCTGTTCACCGATGGACTCGCGCTGCGGGTCAGCGCCGATCTGCTCGCCGGCGATCCGGCTTCCGGCCTGTGCGGCATCGCCGAAGCCGGTGCGGAGGCGGCCACCGCGGCGCTGGAGCAGCAGCGCGTCGGGCACCGGGAGTTCCCGGCGAACTCGCTGGCCCTCGTCGATCCGTGCGAAGTGCTGGATTCCGCCGTGGTGCAGCAGGTCCCGGGCCTGGAAGAGGCTCAGGGGCAGTCGAGCCCCGCCGGGCACCAGTGCGCTTGGGGTGAGCAGGTCGCGGACTCGCCGCGCGTGCAGCTCACCCACACGGCAGGCGATCCACCGCAGGTGCTGCACGGGGCGGCCGTCGAGGAGGAGATCGCCGGGCGGCGCACCGTGATCAGCGTGGTCGGCGGCGATCCGCAGCTCCCGCTGTGCTCGGCCGAGACCGCGCACCTGCCGTTCGGCGCCACCGGGCAGGTCGAGGTCGCGCAGCTGGTGGTGGCCGTGCCGGGGATGACCGGCATCGACGCCTGCGAGTTCGCCCGCGGCCTCGCCGGGCAGGCTTGGCCGCACCTCCCGGCGCTCGCCCCGTAGCCGGACCGTTACGGTTGTCGCGTGCCCAGACGCAATCGCCAGCAGCGCCGCCCGGCGGCTGACAGCAGCCACCGCGCGATGGGCACTGCGTTCGGCGCGTCCCGGGTCGAGCACGGTCCGGACGGCGAGTGGATGGTGCGCACCGTGCCCGCCGCGCAGGCCACCAAGGTCTACCGGTGCCCAGGTTGCGACCACGAGATCCGGCCGGGCATCGCGCACGTGGTGGCGTGGCCGAGCGCGGCGCACGGCGGTGTCGAGGACCGGCGCCACTGGCACAACGGCTGCTGGAGCGCGCGCAGCCGCCGCGGGCCGACGCGGCGCTGGTCGTAGCACGTCACACCATGCCGACCACCCGTCCGTGGCAGGATCGGGGGCGATGAGCACCGAGATCCGCGCCAACACCGTGCTGCCTGCCCGCCGCGAGCAGATCACCCTGCACACCGCCGACGGCCTGCAGCTGATCGGCGAGCTCGCGCTGCCGGAATCCCGGCCGCCGCGGGCCACGCTGATCTGCCTGCACCCGCTGCCCACCCACGGCGGCATGATGGACTCGCACATCTACCGCAAGGCGGCGTACCGGCTGCCCGCACTGGCCGACCTCGCGGTGCTGCGGTTCAACACGCGCGGCACCGCCAGCGAAGCGGGCCGCAGCGAAGGCAGCTTCGACAGCGGCAACGCCGAGCGGTTCGACGTGGCGGCGGCGCTGGAGTACGCCGAGTTCCACGACCTGCCGAACGTGTGGCTGGTGGGCTGGTCGTTCGGCACCGACCTGACCCTGGTGCACGGCCTGGACCCGCTGGTGGAGGGCGCGGTGCTGATCTCCCCGCCGCTGCGCTGGAGCACCGAGGAGCACCTGCGCGCCTGGGCGGACTCGGGCAAACCGGTGCACGCGCTGATCCCGGAGTTCGACGACTACCTGCGTCCCGACGAGGCGCGGGAGCGCTTCGCCGCGATCCCGCAGGCGGAGGTGACCGGCTTCCCGGACACCAAGCACCTGTGGGTCGGCAAGGCCGAGGACGCGCTCGACGCGATCGTGCGAACCGTCGCCCCGGACGTGCCGACCCCGCTGCCGCGCACCTGGGACGGGCCGTCGGAGACCCGGCAGGTCACCATCGTCAGCTCCTGAACGCGCTGGTCAGGGCGGTGGGTGACAGGAAGGTTCCCATGCTCGCATCAGCGCGCGGGTAGCCGGAAGAGCACTTCGGGCCGGTCGTCGCGGTGGCGCTCCAGGACCCGCGCGAACCCGAGCTTCTCCGCGACCCGGATCGACGGGGTGTTGCCGACGTCGGTCACGATCACCACCGGCCGGTCGGGCCGGTGGCGCTGCGCCCAGCTCAGCGCGGCCCGGGCCATCTCGGGCGCGTAGCCGCGGCCCCACGCGCTCGGCCAGAGGCGGTAGGCGAGGTTCAGCACCGGTTCGCCCTCTTCCACCGAGTGCCGCACCCCGCCGAAGCCGATCACCTCGGCGGTCCCGGCGAGCCGGATCGTCCAGTAGCCGATGCCGTCGACGGCCCAGTTCCGCCGGAAGTTGACGAACAGCTCGCGCGCCTGGTCCGCGGTTCGCCGCGACCAGCCGTCGTGCGGATAGGCCTCCGGAGCGGAGTGCACCGCGATGAACGCGTCGGCGTCGGCGGGCTCGAGGCGGCTCAGCACCAGCCGTTCGGTGCGGATCTCATCTGGTTCGTCCACGCCGCGCACGGTAGTCCGCCGCCCCGTCACCGAGCAGCAGGTTTTCGCGGCGGGTGACAGGAAGGTTCCCATGCTCGCATCAGCGCGCCGCCAGCCGGAACACCACTTCGGGGCGGCCGTCGCGCCGGCGCTCCAGGTGCCGGGTGAAGCCGAGCTTCTCGGCGAGACGCACTGAAGCCGTGTTGGCCGGGTCGGTGACGATCCGCACGGCGCGGTCGGGGCGGTGGCGGCGCGCCCAGCCGAGCGCGGCTTCGGCCATCTCCGTCGCGTAGCCCTGGCCCCAGGCGGTCGGGAAGAACCGGTAGTAGACGTTGAGCTCCGGGCCGTCGTCCTCGTCGCGGTGCTGCACCCCGCCGAAGCCGATCACCTCGGCGGTTCCGGCGAGCCGGATCGTCCAGTAGCCGATGCCGTCGGCGGCCCACTTCTCGCGGAACCAGTCGAGCTGTTCGAGAGCCTGCTCCGGGGTGCGCCGGAGCCAGCCGTCGTGGGGGTAGGCCTCGGGAGTGCTGTGCAGGGCGATGAAGGCGTCGGCGTCGGTGGGCTGGGGACGGCTCAGCACGAGCCGTTCGGTGCGGATTTCATCAGGCTCGACCACAGGGCGAACAGTAGTCCGCCACCCCGCCGCTGAGCAGCAGGTTTTCGGGGCGGGTGACAGGAAAGTTCCCATGCTCGCATCCCGTCGGCATGGGGAGTGGAGCTACTGGATCACGCCGACTTGTGGTGGATGAACACATAGGCCGTCGGTGCGCCGCGCCTTAACGTCCTACGGCATGAGTGACAACGGGCACGCCGGGCGGGTGGCCATGGTGACCGGCGCGGGCAGCGGGATCGGGCGGGCGTGCGCTCGGGCGCTCGCCGCCGCCGGGGCGGAGGTGCACGTCGTCGATCTCGACCGGGTGGCCGCCGAGCAGGTCGCCGCCGAGATCGGCGGCCGGGCGCACGCGGCAGACCTCGCCGATCCCGGCGCGGTCGACGCGCTGCCCGCCGAGGTCGACGTCCTGGTCAACAACGCCGGTTTCCAGCACGTCGCCGCGCTCCCGGAGTTCCCGCTGGACACCTTCACCCGCATGCAGCAGGTGATGGTGACCGCCCCGTTCCAGCTCGTGCGCAACGCGCTGCCGCACATGTACGCCCGGGGCTGGGGGCGCATCGTGCACGTCTCCAGCGTGCACGGGTTGCGCGCCAGCCCGTTCAAGGCCGGCTACGTGACCGCCAAGCACGCCCTCGAAGGTCTGTCCAAAGTGGTCGCGCTGGAGGGTGCGGCGCACGGGGTGACGAGCAACTGCGTCAACCCGGGGTACGTCGACACGCCGCTGGTTCGCGCGCAGATCGCCGATCAGGCGGCCGCGCACGGGATCGACGAGTCCGAAGTGGTCGAAGACGTGCTGCTGCGGCGGGCCGCGATCAAGGAGCTCATCGACCCCGAGCAGGTCGCCGAGCTCGTGCGCTGGTTGTGCGGCGATCACGCGGCGCACATCACCGGGGTGTCGCTTCCGATGGACGGCGGCTGGACCGCGACCTGAGAACCCGTTCCGCGTCGACGGTGACCTCAGACGTCGCCGTGCGCAACGCCCCCTGCACGGCAGTCGGGCCGACGCCCGAGAACCCGCGGCGTGCGAGTGCCGAGGGCGGGCAAACCCCTCCGGCGCTTCAAAGACGAAGACCAAGACCAGAACCGGCAGTGACACGAAGGAGTGTTCGCCTTGGCCAGCAACAGAACCGGCAACGCGCGGGGCGGCTCGATCGCGCGGGTCGTCGGTGCCAGCCTGATCGGCACCACCGTGGAGTGGTACGACTTCTTCCTCTACGGCTCGGCCGCCGCGCTGGTGTTCAACCAGCTGTTCTTCCCGGAGGCCGATCCGCTCACCGGCACGCTGCTGGCCTTCACCACGTATGCGATCGGGTTCCTGGCCCGGCCGCTGGGCGGGTTGGTGTTCGGCCACTTCGGCGACCGGGTGGGCCGCAAGAAGCTGCTGGTGGTGAGCCTGCTGATGATGGGCGGCGCCACCTGCGCGATGGGACTGCTGCCGACCTACGCCGCGGTGGGCGCGCTCGCGCCGATCCTGCTCACGCTGCTGCGCCTGGTGCAGGGGTTCGCGCTCGGCGGCGAGTGGGGCGGTGCGGTGCTGATCGTCTCCGAGCACGGTGACGACCGCCGCCGCGGGTTGTGGGCGTCGTGGCCGCAGTGCGGGGCGCCGGGCGGGAACCTGCTGGCCACCGCGGTGCTCGCGGTGCTGGCCGCGACCCAGACCGACGAGCAGTTCCTGGCCTGGGGCTGGCGGGTTCCGTTCCTGCTGTCCGGCGTGCTGGTGGTGATCGGGCTGTGGATCCGGATCGCGGTCAGCGAATCGCCGGTGTTCCTCGACGCCCAGCGCAAGGCCGAGCGGCGCAGCGAGCACGTGCCGGTGGTGGCGGTGTTCCGGGACCACTGGCGGCAGGTGCTGATCACCATCGGCTCGCGGATGGCCGAGAACGTCTCCTACTACGTGTTGACCGCGTTCATCCTGGTCTACGTGACCGGCCCGCTGGAGCTGCCGAAGTCGGTGGGGCTCAACGCGGTGCTGATCGGCTCCGCGCTGCACTTCGTGACCATCCCGCTGTGGGGCGCGCTGTCGGACCGGGTGGGCCGCAAACCGGTGTACCTGTTCGGCGCGGTGGCGATGGCGGTGTGGGGATTCGCGTTCTTCGCGCTGCTGGACACCCGGTCGCCGTGGGTCATCGTGCTGGCCACCAGCGTCGGCCTGCTGCTGCACGGCGCGATGTACGGGCCGCAGGCGGCATTCTTCGCCGAGCAGTTCGCCACCCGGGTCCGCTACACCGGGCTGTCCGTCGGCGGGCAGCTGTCGTCGATCGCGGCGGGTGCGCTGGCGCCGATCATCGCGGTGGCGCTGCTGCAGAGCTTCGGCAGCACCGTGGCGGTTTCGGTCTACGTGCTGGCGATGTGCGCGCTGACGGTGGCGGCGGTGCTGGTCGCGCGGGAAACCGCCGGGAGTTCGCTGCACGATGACGCCACCGAGGAGCAGGCCGCGGTGCCAAGATGAGCGGGTGAGCGACGACGTGGTCCAGCTGCTCGAACTGCTCGCCGGCGGCGCGAGCGGCGAGCAGCTGGCGCACGTCGCCGTCGAGAACCCCCGGCTGGCCCGGGCGAGCGCGCTGGCGCTGCGGATCCACAGCACGCTCTCCGCGCACCGACGCCGGGAAACCGAGCTCAGCGCGCTGTTCGACACCGCCAGCGACCTGGCCCGGCTGCGCGACACCGATGCGGTGCTGCGCTCGATCGTGCGCCGGGGCCGCACCTTGCTCGGCGTGGACGTCTCGTACCTGAGCCTCAACGACGAGGCGGCGGGGCGCACCTACATGCGGGTCACCGACGGTTCGGTGTCGGCGCTGTTCCAGAAGGTCACGCTGGGCATGGGGGAGGGCTTGGGCGGGCTGGTGGCGCAGACCGCCCAGCCGTACGCGACCCGCGACTACTTCGGCGACGAGCGGTTCCGGCACACGCTGCCGATCGATTCGGCGGTCCGCGATGAAGGGCTGACCGCGATCCTGGGCGTGCCGCTGGCCCTCGGCGACCAGGTCATCGGCGTCCTCTACGCCTCGGACCGCACCCGCCGCGAGTTCACCCCGGAGGAGATCGCACTGCTGTCGTCGCTGGCCGACCACGCCGCGATCGCGCTGGACAACGCCGCACTGCTGGAGGAGATCAGCGAGCAGAGCGCCGCCCTGCACCGCGCGGAGAAAGCCCACGACCGGCTCATGGACCTGGTGCTCCGGGGCGCTGCGGTGCCGGAAGTGGCGGCCGCGGTGGCCGACGTCCTGCACGGCGAGATCGGGCTGTTCGACGCCGACGGCGTGGAGTTGACCAACGCCGACCCGGTGCCACCGGTGCCGTCGGCGGCGGCCGTCGCGGCCTCGCGCGCCAGCGGACGCGCCATGTCCACAGCGGACGGTTGGGTCTGCGCGGTGCAGGCCGGGCCGGAACTGCTCGGCAGCATGGTGCTTTCCGGGCGCGGCGACCTGGTGGACGCCGACCGCAGGCTCTTCGAGCGCGCCGCGGTCGTCACCGCGCTGCTGCTGATGCTGCGCCGGTCGGTGGCCAAGGCCGAGGACGAAGTGCGCGGTGAGCTGCTGACCGACCTGCTCACCGCACCCGAGCGCAATCCCGGGGCGCTGCTGGCGCGGGCCGAGCGGCTCGGCCTGGACCTGGCCCAACCGCACGCCGTGCTCATCGCCCACGCCGAGCGCGTGCCGCGCACCCGGCTGGCGGTGGCCGCCGGCCGCTGCGCGGCGCTCGCCGGGATCCACGCCGAGGAGGTCGTGCTGCTGGTCCCGGCCACCGACCCGGGCCCGCTGGCCGCCCGCACCGCCGAGGCCCTGCGGTCCGCAGTGGACGGTCCGGTCACGGTGGGCGCTTCCGGCCCGGCGCACGGCCCGCGGGAGATCGCGGCGGCGCACGCCGAAGCAGCCCGCTGCCTGCGGGCGCTGCTCGCGCTCGGGCGGATCGGCGAGGGCGCGTCGATGGACGGCCTGGGATTCCTCGGTGTGCTGCTCGGCGAGCAGACCGACCTGCCCGGGTTCGTGCGGCGGACGATCGGGCCGGTGCTCGACTACGACGCCCGCCGGGGCACCGAGCTGCTCGCGACGCTGCAGGCCTACTTCGCCGCCGGTGGGAACCTCACCCGCGCCAAGGACGTGCTGCACGTGCACGTCAACACCGTCGTGCAGCGGCTCGATCGCATCGGCTCGCTGCTCGGCGCGGACTGGCAGGCACCGGACCGCGCGCTGGAGATCCACCTCGCGCTGCGCCTGCACGTCCTGCAGGGCTAGTGGCCGAACCGGGGGAGCCCGGCGTCGACGACGGCCCGGCGGAACCGGCCGTCCCAGGCCTGCCAGACCTCAGCGCTCAGCACGCCACCGACCTGGAGCCCTGATGGCTCGACCGAAGCCCACAGGTGCTGGTCGGCGTCGTCGTCAGGTGCGAACCACCTCGCGAGATCGGGCGACCCGGGCTGCCAGCCCGGCAGATCGCGGTAGATCCGGCCCAGCGCCGCCCAGTCCGCATCGGTGAAGTCCGCCCAGGACAGGCAGTAGACCCGTGCCACGGGCTCGGCGTCGGCGGTGTCGTAGAACCACTCCACCGCAGCGGTCAGCTGAGCGCGTAGACCCAGGCGGTGCGCCCGGAGCGCAGCGGCACCTCGACCCGGCGGTAGGCGTCGACCTCGTAGTCGTCGGCCGCGGCCAGCTGCTCGTCGGTCAGCGTGAAGACCGTTCCCGGCACCTCGGCGCCGGAGCTGCGATCGGGGATGAGCGCCGGGTGCACCGCCGAGCCGCTGAGCTCGACCACCCGCGGGTCCTCGATCCGCACCTCTCCCAGGCGGTGCCCGGTCACGGCGTCGGACTCGCCGGGCACCTCGCCCCCGAACACCGATCGCTGGACCTCGGGCTGGCGGAGCGTGCCGTAGGAGAAGAGCAAGTGCATGGCACAAGTCAACCAGCCGCGGCATTCCCGCTGGTCACGGGGGTGAGTGACAGGAAGGTTCCCATGCTCGCACCGCACCGCCCGGTGGTTTCAGCCGCGCAGCCAGGCGTGCATCTCGTCGAACGCGTCGCGGAAGTGCGGCGCCAGCGGGCGCAGCCCGGGGAACTCGTCGACCAGGCCATCGGTGTGGTTGCCCGCCTCGATCCGGTGGTAGCGGTGCAAGCCGCCGCGGCCGGCGGCGGCCACCATCCCGGCGTAGACGTCCGAGCTGCGGCTGATCGGCAGCAGCGAGTCCAGCGTTCCGTGCAGGGTGATCAGCGGTTTGCCGATGCGCCCGGTCAACGCGATCCGCTCGACGGCGCGGTGCACCTCGGCGGGTCGTGAGGCGTAGTCGTAGTCGGCGTCGCAGTCCGGCGTGCCGCTGCGGCAGAACGGGATTCCGGCCTGCCGGTCGCCGTCGAACCCGGGATCGAACTCCTCGCGGTAGATCCGCTGCGTCAGGTCCCAGTAGACGCGGTGGTGGTAGTCCCACAGGAACTGCGATCCCGGCGCGAAACCCGCGGCCAGGACGGCGCGTTCGTCACCGGCCGGATGGGCGCGCAGCGCGGTGGGCAGGAAGGTGAGCAGGTTGTCGCGCTGCGTCCACAGCGTGCCTTCCCAGTCGACGCCGCCGTCGTAGAGCCACGGCCGGTTCTCCAGCTGCCAGCGCACCAGGTAGCCGCCGTTGGACATCCCGGCGGCGATGGTGCGCGACACCGGGCGGCCGTAGTGGCGCCAGGCCGCGACCTTGGCGGCGGTGGTCAGTTCGGTGACGCGGTGGTTCCACTCGGCCACGGCGTCGCCCGGCCGGTCGCCGTCGGTGAAGAACTCCGCACCGGTGTTGCCCTTGTCGGTGGCGGCGAAGGCGTAGCCGGCGGCCAGCACGTGGTCGGCGATCGCCCGGTCGTTGGCGTACTGCCTGCGGTTGCCCGGTGATCCGGTGACGACCAGGCCGCCGTTCCACCGCGCGGGCAGGCGCAGCACGAACTGCGCGTCGTGGTTCCAGCCGTGGTTGGCGTTGGTCGTCGAGGTGTCCGGGAAGTAGCCGTCGATCTGCCTGCCCGGCACCGCCGCCGGAGCGGGCAGGTCCGAGGCGGTCAAGCCCGCCCAGTCGGCCTGCACCGTGTGCCCCGAGGCGAGCGTGCCCGTCGTCGTCAGATCCGCCAGGCACGCCGATTCCTGGTGCACGGCACCGGGAACCCGCACGTCGGGGCCGCACCTGGGCGCGGCGGAAGCGGTCGGGACGAGCAACGAGCCGGCGAGCAGACCGGCGGACAGCAGCGTGATTCCCCTGCGCACGGCGCACCTCCTGTGTTTCGCCCGGTCACGGTAGGGGCGCGGCGAGCGATCCGGACATGTGGACGTGGCACACAAATCCGCCACCGGGAGTAGGGATGTCCACTGTGGAGAGGGCGTCGATCGCGGGCCTACCGTGGTCCGAACCACGAGGAGGTGGTTCGGATGCGCGTGTTCTCCCTGGTCCTGGCGGTGCTGCTGGCGACGGTCGTCGCAGCACCGGCGGATTCGGCTGCCGAACTCCGGGAAGTGACCGGATTCGGCGGCAATCCCGGCGCGCTGCGCATGTTCGAGTACGTCCCCGACGGGCTGCCGGAAGGGCGTCCGGTGGTCGTCGCCATGCACGGCTGCACCCAGGACGCCGCGGGTTACGGCACCGGCGCGGGCTGGGTGGAGCTGGCCGACAGCGCCCGGTTCACCCTCGTCCTGCCGCAGCAGGAGCAGGCCAACAACGCAAACCGGTGCTTCAACTGGTTCCAGCCCGGCGACACCGCGCGGGGCAGCGGCGAGGCCGAGTCGATCGCGCAGATGGTGCGCCGCGCCATCGCCGACACCGGCGCGGACCCGGCGCGGGTCTACGTCACCGGGTTGTCCGCGGGTGGAGCGATGACCGCTGCGCTGCTCGCCGCCTACCCGGACGTGTTCGCCGGAGGCGGTGTCGTCGCCGGTGTGCCCCACGGCTGCGCGTCGAGCATGATCGACGCCTTCACCTGCATGAACCCCGGCAAGGACAAGACGCCCGAGCAGTGGGGCGATGCGGTGCGCGGCGCGGGCTCGCACCAGGGGCCGTGGCCGACGCTGAGCATCTGGCACGGCACCGCGGACTACACCGTGGCGCCCGCGAACCAGCGCGAACTGGTCGAGCAGTGGACCAACGTGCACGGCATCCCGGCCACGCCGACGTCCACCGACACCATCGCGGGTTACCCGCACGAGAGCTACGCCGACAGCTCCGGGCGCACCCTCGTGGAAACCATCTCGATCACCGGAATGGGGCACGGTCAGCCGATCGATCCCGGCAGCGCTGACGGACAGTGCGGGCAGGCGGGCTCGTACCTGCTCGACGTCGACGTCTGCGCCGCCTGGCATCTCAGCAGGTCGTGGGGCCTGCCTGCCGGGGTGCGGTGACAGGAAGGTTCCCATGCTCGCAAAACGCTGCCGCGCGGCCGACCCGCGTGGCAGCGGCGAGTGCGGCACGATGGAGCGGTGCACTACATCGAATCGGGTGGCGGAACGCCGCTGGTGCTACTGCACGCGTTCCCCGCGGATGCGCGGATGTGGAACCCGGCCCGCGCAGGACTGGACGAGCAGGCACGGGTGATCGCCCCGGATCAGCGAGGCCTCGGTGAGAGCCCGCTGAACGGTTCGTGGGCGCGGAGCCCCGAGTCGCACGACAGCGATCGGGCGGCCGAGAACCCGAGCATCGACACGGCGGCCGCTGACGTCCTCGCACTGCTCGACCGGCTTGAGCTGCCCGAGGTCGTACTAGGCGGCTGCTCGATGGGCGGCTACGTCGCGATGGCTGTGCTGCGGGCGGCGCCTAAGCGCGTTGCGGGACTGCTGCTGGTGGACACCAAAGCCGTTGCGGACAACGACGAGCAACGAGCCAACCGTCTCAACGCCGCAGACCGCGCAGAGCGTGAAGGCACGAGCGGGTGGCTAGCGGACGGCACGCTGCCAAACGTTCTCGGAAGCACTACGCGCGCGCATCGTCCAGAGGTGCTTAAGCACGTTCGGGAGTTGATCGACGCGCAGCCGCCAGAGGGCGTTGCTTGGGCGCAGCGCGCGATGGCGAGCCGTCCGGACAGCACTGATGCGCTGCGGGCGTTCACCGGCCCTGCGCTGGTGATCGTGGGCGCGGAGGACTCGCTCACGCCTCCGGAGCACGCCCGCGAGCTCGCGGACGTGCTCCCAGGAGGTGAGCTGGTGACGTTGCCGGGCGCCGGGCACCTGCCGCCGGTCGAGACGCCGGACGCGTTCGCCGGCGTCGTCCGACCGTGGTTGGCCGAGCTGGGCTAGTCGTCCTTGGCGGGACGGCGCGAGTCCCGCTCGTTCGGTTTCGCCTCGCTCCGCCGCATCTCGTCCGCCATCTCGCTGGGCAGCACGAAGTACTCACCCGACTTCCGCCTGGCCCGGGCGCTGCCGTCGTCACCGGTTCGGGACTCCTGGTCCGCCATCGACGTGGTCCTTTCCGTGGGCGCACTGCCTGCAACCACCCTCCGGCAGTAGAGAGGGCGGACCACTGGATCGATGACGCTCGCCCCGGATGAGCAGCGGAAACGTCTAATCGGGGCGGACCGGCAGCTGGATCTCGGTCACCATCCCGGCCGGGTCCTCCGGGCAGGCCAGGGTGACCTCGCGGCCGGTGTCCGCCGGTCGGCGGCCGGTGGCCTCCATCCACTGCAGCAGCGCCTGGTACGTCGGCAGGCAGTCGTCCATCGGGCCGCGGTGCACGATCGTCGCCGCCTGCGCGACCGCGGGCAGGTCCACCACGTCGAACTCCAGCGCCGGATCCGGCTCGACGTTGACCGGCAGCCCCGCGTGCACCGTGGTGAGCTCGCCGTCGGCGCTGTCCACGTAGTAGGCGGTCGCCGGGCCCACCGTGGCCACCCCGGCACGCTCCAGCGCCGCGCACAGCTCGGCGTAGAGGCCCTGGATCACCGGGCCGATCGACTGCGGGTCCATCGTCCGCGCCGTGCCCGACATCTCGGCGAGGCGCACCGCGGGCAGGGATTTCATCGTCACTTCTTCGGTCGGCATGGTTCCCTCTGCTTCGATCACCCGGAGACGCGCCCGCACGTCGGCCAGCCGGGCCGTGTCCGCCTCGATCCGGTTCTGGAGTTCGGCCTGCCGCAGCGCGAGCATGCCGCGCAGCTGCTCGGCGCCGAAGCCCTCGTCGAGGATCTGCTGCACCTGCTGCAGGGTGAACCCGAGTTCCTTCAGCGCGACGATCCGGTTGAGCCGGGCGAGCTGGGCCGCGTGGTAGGCCCGGTGCCCGGTCGACCGGTCGACGTGCGCGGGTGGCAGCAGCCCGATGGCGTCGTAGTGCCGCAACATCCGGACCGACACCCGTCCGTGCCTGGCGAAATCTCCGATGCTGAACATGACACCTCCGGTTTAGGACCTGCCACCGTGTCAGGTGCAAGGGGGATCAGCGATTGCTCGCCCAGTGCTCCAGCGGCATCGGACCGCGGCTGAGCACCGTGCGGATCGCGAACGTGCTGCGCGCGTCGGTGACCGGGCCGATGGCGAGGATCTGGTCCAGCAGCACCTGCTCGTAGGCGGCGAGGCTGGGCACCACGGCCTCGACGAGGAAGTCCGCCTCGCCGGAGACGACGTAGCAGGCGACCACCGCGGGGATCGCGGTCAGCGCCGCTTCGATCTGCCGGGAGGTCTCCCGGGAGTGCTGGTCGACCTTGAGCGAGATGAACGCGGTCAGGCCGAGGCCGAGCCGGTCCCGGTCCAGCTCGGCGCGGTAACCGGCGATGATGCCCTCGGCTTCCAGGGCCTTGGTGCGGCGCAGGCAGGACGACGGGGACAGCGACACCGCATCGGCCAGCTCGACGTTGGCCATCCGGCCGTTGTCCTGCAGCTCGCGCAGGATGGCGCGATCGGTCCCGTCCCAGCTGTGCTCCGGCATGTTCCACCTCGATCCGACGTTTCTCGCGCACGATGTTGCGCGAAGTGGTTCTGGTGCGGTGGAGTTTGCCATCGCGTGCCGCGCCGTTTCGCACATTCTGGCGGCATGCCGAATTCCTCAGCGCAGAACATGTCGAGCGTGCGTGGCGCTGCGCTCTACATCGGGGCTTTGCTGGGCCCCAGCCTGCTGTTGCTGCCCGGACTCGCCGCCGCGCTCGCCGGGCCCGCGTCGATCGTGGCCTGGAGCGGTCTGCTGGTCCTCTCCGGCCTGCTGGCCTGGGTGTTCACCAGCCTCGGCACCCGGATCGGGGGCGGGGTGGCGGAGTACGCGGCGGCGGGCCTCGGTGCGCGCGCCGGGCGCGTGGTCGGCTGGTGCTTCCTCTCCGGGGTGGTGGCGGGTGCTCCGGTGGTGTGCCTGATCGGCGGCGGCTACATCGCGGACCTGGTGGGCGGCGGGATGACCGCGAAGCTGGTCGCCGCTGCGCTCCTGCTCCTCGTCGTGGTCGCGCTGACGCTGGGCGGGGCGCGCAGCTCGACCGCCGTGCAGCTCGTGCTCGTCGCGGTGCTCGTGCTGCTGGTCGCGGTGGCGGTGATCGGCTCGGCACCTGCCGGGCGAGCGGAGAACTGGCTGCCGTTCGCGCCGCACGGCTGGAGCTCGATCGGCGCGGCGGGATCGGTGCTGATGCTGTCGTTCGTGGGCTGGGAGGCCATCGCCCCGCTCACCGGTCGGCTGCGCGACCCGCGGGCCCAGCTGCCGCGGGTGATCGGGGCGGCGTTCGCGATCACCACGCTCATCTACCTGGCGCTCGCGGCCTCCACGATCTCGGTCCTGGGAGCCCGGGCGGCGGGTGACGTACCACTCGCCGACCTGCTCGAAGTCGCGGTCGGCGCGACCGGGCCCGCGGTCGCCACGACAGCGGCGGTGACGCTCACCCTCGCGGCGACCAACGCGTACTTGACCAGCGCGGCGGTGCTGACCGCCGAACTGCGCGGTCCGGCTAGCTCCAGTCGCGGGCTCCAGCTCGCCGTGCTCGCAGCGGGCCTGGTGCTGCTCGGCGCGGCAGCGGCGGACCTGGTGAGCACGGCGCAGCTGGTGTCGATTCCGACGACGCTGTTCCTGGTGGTGTACCTCTGCTGCACCGCGGCGAGCGTGCGTGTCCTGAGTGGACCGGTTCGCGCGTGCGCGGCGGTGGCGTGCGCGGCGGTGCTCGGAGTGCTGGCCTTCAGCGGATGGGCGCTGCTGGTGGCGTTGCCGGTTGCGATCGGTGCCGCCGTCCTGCCGGAACGGAGACCGGCGCCGGTCGGCTGAGCAGTGCCGGATTCGGAGCTCTGGTCGGGAAGCTCCGAATCCGGCGAACGGCGCTGCTCAGCGGCGCTGCTGGCCACCGGTGGTCTGGGAGCGCTGGCCGTTCTTGGCGTTCTTCTCCGGGACCGGCAGCTGGATCCGGCGGGTCGGCTCGTCGTGCGAGCCGGACGAGCTCTGGGCGTTGGAAGAACCCTGGGAGCCGGACTGCGGCTTCGCGCCCCGGACCAGGTCCCGGTGGATCTGCTCCGTCGGCCCGTCGTCCGCGGCTTCGCCGCCCGCGGGCTTGCCGCCCTGCGCCTTCGGCTGCGCCTGCTGCGCCTGCTGCGCCTGCTGCGCCTGCTGCGCCTGCTGCGCCTGCTGCGCCTGCTGCGCAGGCTTCGCGGGCTGCTTCGCCTCCGGCTTCGCGGGGTTCGCCTGCTTCGCAGGCTCGCCCCCGGTCGCCTCCGGCTTCGGGCTCTCGCCCTTCGCGGGCTTGGCCGCTTCGCCCTTCGCTGCCGCTTCGGGCTTCGCGTTGACCTCGCGGCTGTCTTGGGCCAGCGCTTCTTCGGCGTCCTTGCGGGCTTGTTCGCGGGCTTCGGCCGCCGCTTCGCGGAGCTTCTCCTCCTCGGCGTCCTCCTGGTCGAGGCGTTCGAGGAGGGGCGTTGTCTGGCCGAGCATCTCGGCGGCGTCGCGGAGCTTCTTGGCGACCGCGTCGCGGAGCTGGGTCAGCGAGTGGACGTGCTCGTCGGCGTTGGCGAGGCGGCGCTGGACCTCTTCGGTGGTCGAGCCGAGGCGGATGCGGGCGTCTTCGCGGGCCGCGGTGACCAGGCGCTTGCTCTCGCGGGTGGCGTCGTCGATGAGGCGGGTGGCCTCGTCGGTGCACTCGCGGATCATGCGCTCGGACTTCTCGGTCGCTTCGCGGACGAGCCGCTCCGCTTCCTGCTTGGATTCCCGGATCCGCTTCTCCGCGGCCTCGGTGCTCTCGCGCTCCAGCTTCGCGGCGGCTTCCTTGCTCTCCCGCTCGCGCTTCTCCGCGGCTTCGATGCTCTCCCGCTCGCGCTTGGCGGCGGCTTCGGTGCTCTCGCGCTCCAGCTTGGCGGCGGCTTCCTTGCTCTCCCGCTCGCGCTTGTTGGCCGCCTCGGTGGATTCGCGGGTGAGCTTCTCCGCCTTCGCGGTCGCCTCGCTGACCATCTGGTTGGCCTGGTCGGTGGCTTCGCGGACCCGGCGGTGGGCCTCGTTGGTGCCTTCGCGCAGGCGGCGGTTGGCCTCGTCGGTGGCCTCGCGGACGCGGCGCTCGGCCTCGGACTTGCTGGTGGCCTCCTGCTCGGCCAGGGTGCGCATGGATTCGCTGCGGCGCGCGGCCATCGCGATCTCGAAGTCCTCTTCGACCTGCGCGCGGCGGGCCTCGGACTCCTTGTCGGCGCGCTTGCGGTTCTCCTCGGCCTCGCGGGTGATCCGCTCGGCTTCGGACTTGGCCTTGTCCATCAGCGCGCGGTGCTCGGTCTCCATCTCGGAGCGCCGGCTGTTCACCTCGGCGAGCAGCCGCTCGTAGCGGGTGCGCAGGTTGGTGGCCTCGGCCTCGGAGCGCGCGCGGATCTGGGCCGCGTCGTTCTCGGCGCGGCCGCGGATCTCGTTTGCCTCGTCCTGGGCCAGCCGCAGCATCCGCTGCAGCCGCTCGCTGAGGCCTTCCAGCGTTGTCGGCGGCTTGGCCAGCCGGTCGACCTGGCCGCGCAGGTTCTCGATCTCGGAGCGGGCCGACTCCAGCTGCTTGGACAGGTCGTTGGCCTGGGAGACGGCGGCATCGCGATCCGCGCTCAGGATGCGGATGTCGGCGTCGAGCCGCTCCAGGTGCTCATCGACCTGGGCGCGGTCGTAACCGTTCTTGCGAACGAGGTCGAAGCCCGATCCAAGAGGTAGCAAGTCGCGGTCGTCGGCAAGGCCCATGACCACCAAGCTACCTGGAAGACGACGTTGTTGTGGGAGGTGTGGCACGTATCAGCCGGATTTTCCGCACCGCCCGGACGGCCCCGGCGCCCAACTCCCAACCCAGCCAACCGAAAGCTCCGCCACCTGGCCGAACGCGACCGGCGGCGTGACGAACCAGACAAACCGAGGGCAGTGGGCCGATCGCGTCCGCCGAACCCTCCTGGTCGCCCGGTCGGAGCCACCGCGCGGGCGGCCGCCGGAGTTCCGCTGCTCACACCGCCGGGCGAACCGGCCGCCGGCGCCGCCGCGCACGACTTGACCGGCTGGCCAACCAAGCGTGCAATGGAGTTGTTGGTCGTGCTCAGTGGAGGTGATCGACGTGGCCGACAGGTCTAGCGGTTCGACTGCGAAGCCGTGGGTTCGCTGGCAGGACTGGGCTGCCGTGGTTCTCGGCGCCTACTTGATCATCGGAACCCTGTGGACGCCGACGAACGGGTCGGCGATGTCCGCGATGATCGTGCTGGGCGCGCTGCTGGTGCTGGCCAGCGTGTGGTCGCTGGCCATGCCCGGGTCGATGACCAGCGAGTACTGCCACATGCTGCTCGGCGCGCTGCTGTTCATCTCGCCGTGGGTCCTCGGGTACACCTCGCACATGGGTGCTTCGTGGACCTCGTGGATCGTCGGCGTGCTGGCGGTGCTCGCCGGTGCGGCCGCGCTGCCGGAGGCCAACGCCGCACACCGCGGCGTCGCCGGGCAGCACTGACGGAGCGCACAGGCGCCGAGTGCGCGCGGCCCGGGGGTGACGTCCGGGCCGCGCGCTCCGGCGGTGCGCAGGCGGCGGGAGGACGGGTTGATGGCGCAGGCTCGCGGATCCGGTTCGCGGGGGTCCACTTCGGACTCGGGGCGGCCGGCGGACGACGGTGCGCCGGCGCGGGAGCGGATCCTGGCGGCGGCCGGCGAGCTGTTCGCCGAGCACGGTTTCGAGGCCACTCCGACGTCGCGGATCGCGGAGCGGGCCGAGGTGCCCAAGGGCCTCATCCACTACTACTTCCGCCGTAAGCAGGACCTGCTGACCGCGCTGGTGGACCGGCTGCCCGAGGAACCCGCGCTCTCGGAGCGGGTGGTGGTGCGCGGCGACGTCGCGGGCAGCCTGCGCAGGCTGGTGCGCGAGCTGGACGCCCGGCTGGAGGCATCGCCGCTGCTCAGCCATTTGCTGTGGCGGGAGGCGGACACGCACATCGCGGTGCGGGAGGCGCTGCAGCAGCGGTTCCGGCACGTGGTCGAGCAGATCCGCGGGGTGATCGAGCTGGCGCTGCCGCCGGGGCGGATCAGCGGCGATGTGGACACCGCCGCGCTGCTGCTGGCGCGAGTGGTCAACCACCGGCATTCGCTCGTCAGGCACGGCGCGCGCGACGACGAGCTGGATCGCGAGATCGGGTTCATCGCCCGCGCGCTGGAATCGGGGATCGGCAAGCCGAGGAAGATCAAACCCGCCTGAGCACCACATATCTGAAGCCTCTTCAGTCTTGTGAAAGGGTCGTTGCGCGCGCTAAAAACTCCTGCAGTCGGTCGATGCGGGAGGTTGCGGTGGGCGTTGGTCAGGTGCGGTTCACCCGACGGCAAGGACTGGTGGCCACCGCGGCCGGGATCGCGGGAGCGGGTGTGCTGGCCGCCGGCTCCGGTGCCGATGCGGCGCCCGATCCGGTGAAGTACCCGGTGCGCGGCCTGCGGGAGCCGGTCGAGCTGATCGAGGACCGCTACGGGGTCCCGCACATCTACGCCCGCAACGAGGACGACGTCTTCCTCGCGCAGGGCTTCAACGCCGCCCGCGAGCGGCTGTTCCAGATCGACCTGTGGCGGCGCCGCGGCCTCGGGAAGCTCGCCGAAGTGCTGGGCCCCGACCACGTGCCGCAGGACCGCGCCACCCGGTTGTTCCTGTACCGGGGCGACATGGACGTGGAGTGGGCGCGCTACTCCGAGGACGCGCAGCGCATCGCGACCCGGTTCACCGCGGGCATCAACGCCTACCTCGACTGGCTGGACGAGCACCCCGAGCAGCTGCCCGAGGAGTTCGGCATCCTCGGCTACCGGCCGGCCCGCTGGGAGCCGGAGGACGTGGTGCGCATCCGCAGCCACGGGCTGACCCGCAACCTGACCAGCGAGGTCAAGCGCGCCCAGGTCGCCTGCGCCGCCGGGGTGGACGCCGACCAGATCCGGCAGGGCCTGCAGCCCGAGCACCGGGCGGTGGTGCCCGAGGGCTTCGACCCGTGCGCGCTGCCCGATGACGTCCTGGAGGTCTTCGACCTGGCCACCCAGCAGGTGGAGTTCGCCGAGGGCCGGGTCCGCAAGGCGGTGGTCCGCGATCCGGCGACCGAGGGCAGCAACAACTGGGTGATCAGCGGTGCGCGCACCGCCACCGGGCGGCCGATCCTGGCCAACGACCCGCACCGCGCCTACTCGGCGCCCTCGCTGCGCTACCTGGCGCACCTCTCCGCGCCGGGCCTCGACGTGATCGGCGCGGGGGAGCCGGCGCTGCCGGGGATCTCCATCGGGCACAACGGAACCGTCGCCTTCGGGCTGACGATCTTCCCGATGGACCAGGAGGACCTCTACGTCTACGAGCTGGATCCGGCCGATCGCCGCCGCTACCGCTATCAGGGCGGCTGGGAGTCGATGACGGTGCTGCGCGAGGAGGTCGAGGTGCGCGGGGAAGCCGCGCGCACCGTCGAGCTGGCCTTCACCCGGCACGGCCCGGTGATCCACGTCGACGAGCAGCGCAACCTCGGCTACGCGGTGCGCACCGGCTGGCTGGAGCCGGGCATGTCGCCGTACTTCGGCAGCGTCGCCTACATGCGGGCGCGCAACTTCGCCGAGTTCACCCGCGCGATGCGCAACTGGGGCGCGCCGACGGAGAACCAGGTGTACGCCGACGTCGAGGGCAACATCGGCTGGGTGCCGGGCGGTCTGGCGCCCAAGCGGGTCGGCTACGACGGGCTGCTGCCGGTGCCCGGCGACGGCCGCTACGAGTGGAACGGCTTCCACTCCGGTGACGACCTGCCGCGCAGCCTCAACCCGGAAGCCGGGTTCATCGCCACCGCCAACCAGTTCAACCTGCCGCCGGAGCACCAGGGGCTCGGGCTGGGTTACGAGTGGACGAACCCGTTCCGGCACCAGCGGATCGTCGAAGTGCTGTCCCGGCAGCACCGGCACACCATCGCCGACTCGCAGGCGCTGCAGAACGACCAGCTGTCCATCCCGGCGCGCAGGCTGATCGCCCTGCTGTCCGAAGTGGACAGCGGTGAGTCCGATCTGCGCCGCGCGCTGCGGCTGCTGCGCGGCTGGGACGCGGTGGAATCACCGGGTTCCGGCCCGGCGGCGCTGTTCGAGGTGTGGTTGTCCAAGCACCTCGGGCCGGGGTTCGTGCGGGCCGCGGTGCCGAAGGCCGCCGGGATCTTCGCCGACGCCGACACCCTGGTGATGCTCGGCGAGCTGGAGAACCCGGGCAGGTGGCTGCCGGATGTGGCGGCCCGCGACCGCCTGCTGCTGGACACGCTGCGCACGGCCTACGCGGAGGTGCGGGAACGGCTGGGGCGCGGTGAGGGCGCCTGGCAGTGGGGGAAGCTGCAGCACAGCTTCTTCCAGCACCCGGCCTCGGCGGCGTTCGGCGCAGCCGAGCGGGCCCGCTTCGACGTCGGCCCGCTGCCGCGCGGCGGCTCCGCCGACACCGTCAACCAGTCCTCCTACCGGACCAGCGACTTCCGGCAGCTCAACGGCCCGTCGTTCCGGATGGTGCTGGACGTGGGCGACTGGGACTCCTCGGTCGCGGTGAACACGCCCGGCCAGTCCGGCGACCCGAACAGCCCGCACTACCGGGACCTGGCCGAGCGGTGGCGGACCGGGAAGTACTTCCCGCTCGCCTACAGCAGGCAGGCGGTGGAGCGCATCGCCGAGCGCCGCATGCTGCTGCTGCCCGCCTGAGAGCGCTGTCGGCGCACGCATCAGGAGGAGCACCCGCAGTCCGCGGAAGCACCCCGGTTCCGTCAGGCGACCAGCGCAACCACAAGATCCGCGGCGGTCGTGAGCGGCGATGGTTCGCCACCATCGCCGCTCACGCGGGTCATTCCCAGCTGGGCCGGTCGGCGCGCTCCCGGATCGGGACGTTGATCCGGTTGAACAGGTTGATCGTGCCGATCATCAGCAGGATCGCGGCGAGCTGCTGCTCGTCGTAGTGCTCGACCGCCTCCTCCCACAGCTCGTCCGGCACCGCCTCCTCGGAGCGGTCGGCGAGCCGGGTGACGGCCTCGGCCAGCTGCAGCGCCGCGCGTTCGGCGTCGGTGAAGAACGGGGCTTCCCGCCACGCGGCCACGGTGGCCAGCCGCTCGTCGGTCTCCCCGGCCTTGCGGGCTTCCCGCTGGTGGCCGACCAGGCAGGGCGCGCAGCCGTTGAGCTGGCTGACCCGCAGTCCGATCAGCTCCAGCGTCGGCTGCGGCACGCCGCCGGACTTGGTCGCCTTCAGCAGGCGCTGGATGCCGGTCATCGCCTCGGGCATGATCAGCGCGGGGTTCTTCATCCGGGTTCGCACGTCGCCTCCAGGGTTGTGTCACACCGGCCCGGTTTCGCCGGTCATAGCTGTGACCCCGGGCGACGGAGGAATGTGACCGATGGACGAGAAATTCCTGGCCGAGCAGTTCGAAACCCACCGCGCGCGGCTGCGGTCGGTGGCCTACCGGATGCTGGGCTCGCTGAGCGAGGCCGACGACGCGGTGCAGGAGACGTGGCTGCGGCTGAGCAGGTCCGACGGCGATGAGATCGGCAACCTCGGTGGCTGGCTGACCACCGTCGTCGGCCGGGTGTGCCTGAACATGCTCCGCTCCCGCGCCGGTCGGCGCGAGGAACCGCTGGAGACCCGCGTGCCGGACCCGCTGGTGACCGCCGTCGACACCGCCGATCCCGAGCAGGAGGTGCTGCTCGCGGATTCGGTGGGGCTGGCGCTGCTGGTGGTGCTCGAAACCCTGGCCCCGCCGGAACGGCTCGCGTTCGTGCTGCACGACCTGTTCGCGATGCCCTTCGACGAGATCGCGCCCATCGTCGGCCGAACTCCGGCCGCGACGCGCCAGCTCGCCAGCCGCGCCCGTCGCCGGGTCCGGGGTGTTCCGGCGCCCGACCCGGACCTGGCGCGGCAGCGGGAGGTCGTCGACGCCTTCATCGAGGCGGCGCGCGGTGGTGACCTGGCCGGGCTGGTCGCGGTGCTGGACCCGGACGTGGTGGTGCGCTCCGATCCCGGCGGCCAGCGCCCGGGAACCCTGCGGCGCGGCCCGGCCGAGGTGGCCCGGGGCGCGACGCTGTTCGCCACGTTCGCCGAGGAGCTGCGGCCGGTGCTGGTCAACGGCGCCGCCGGGGCGGTCGCGATCGTCGGCGGCCAGGTGGTGTCGGTGGCGGCGTTCACCGTCGCGGGCGGCAAGGTCGTCGCGCTGGACATCCTCGCCGACCCCGAACGGCTGAGCCGCCTGGACCTCTCGTTCCTGGAGTGAGCCCGGAGCGCGCTTCGCGTGGCGGAACCCGTGTGCGGATGCCGCTCCTGGCGATGCGCGGCCGTCCTCGCCGGGAAATCCGCCAGTGGTGACGCAGCGTTCGCTCTCGTAGCCGCTGTCGCCCGGAGGTGCGCTGTCCTCAGTGGACTTCGGCGGGCTCCACGAGCTCGACCAGCACACCGCCGGCGTCCTTGGGGTGCACGAAGTTGATCCTGCTGTCCGCGGTGCCGCGGCGCGGCTCGTCGTAGAGCAGCCGGAGGCCCTTGGCGCGCAGCGCGGACATGGCGGCCTCGACGTCGGTCACCCGGAACGCGAGCTGCTGCAGGCCGGGGCCGCTGCGGTCCAGGAACTTCGCGATCGCCGAGTCTGGCCGCAGCGGCGCGAGCAGCTGCAGCTGCGTCGCGCCGGTCGCATCACCGGGAGCCCGCAGCATCGCCTCGTGCACGCCCTGCTCCTCGTTGACCTCGGAGTGGGTGACTTCCAGACCGAAGGTCTCCCGGTGGAAGGCGATCGCCGCCTCCAGGTCCGGGACCGCGATGCCCACGTGGTCGACCGCGGTGACCAGGCCGTTGAGTTCTGCTCGCATGCCCGCACCCTAGCCGCGCGCGCGGGCCTGGGAAAAGCGTGGAAAACGGAAGATCGAATTGCCCCGATGGGCGGAGTCGGGTGACCTTGCTTCGCACGAACATGTGGCTGATTCACATGAGAGGGGCGCGCATGGAAAGAAGGCAACGTGGGCCGGCCCGCAGATCCGCAGTGCTGCTGGCCTCCGTCGGACTGGTGCTGGGGCTAGGCGCACCGGCCCTGGCCGTCGGCGGCGACGGCGTGCCCAGCGGCGGAGGAGGCGACAACCCGAGGGCCGACGACCTGCGCCGCGAACGGGCCTGGGTCCGCCTCGGCGACCTGAAGTTCGGCGCAGAACCATACGAAGCGGTGAGCGCGGCCGCCACCGAGGCGGCGGGGAAGGCGTCCTGCGAGATCAGCGCGGGCGACGCCACCAACCTGGTGCTCTCCCCGACCTGGCCGGAGGTCTCCGGCTCCGGTGACTCGCCATCCCCGATGACGCTGTCCCGCTACGACGACCAGACCTCCCTGGCCGACCCCGAGCAGCGGGACAAGGGACTGTTCTTCAACCCCGGCGTCGGGATCTGGCAGCTCGACTCGGCAGGCCTCGGCGCGGACGAGACCGCGGCGACGGCCATCGACTCGGTCGGCGCGGCCGGGAAGATGGCCCCGTACATCGTCGGCAAGTACTGCAGCGCGGTCGACGGCGGCGCCACCGCGGCGCAGGCCCGGGCGACCGCGTGGAAGGACTGGCACGCCTGCGACCAGGGCGCCTGCGAGTCGATCTACCAGCGGCTGAAGACCGACGGCGTGGTCAAGGACGCCACCGTCGACCGCTACGGCGGAGCCGAGATGCGCAGCTGCACCTACGAGGGCGCCGAGTACGACTGCCTGTACGTCGACCCGACCGCCGCGCAGGGCGAGGACGCCTGGACCGTGCCGGACTACGGCCCCGCGCCGGTCCCGGACCCGTTCTACGTCTTCACCTACACCAAATCCGGAACCGAGTACGAAGTCCGCTACTGGCTCAAGAGCGACTCCGGCGCGTCCACCGACGTGTCGGCCTCCCGCGAGCTCGGCGTCAACGCGCGCACGAAGCTCTACTGGGAAGCCGAGTCCGGGCTCTGCGACACGACGACCGGTTCCGGCAACTGCTGAGGTGGTTGATTCCTTGCAGCTCTGAGGATCCGCGGCGGTGCGAGTTGCGAGGGTGGGGCGCGCTTGCGGCAGCTCATGCTGCTGTGCGCTGCTCCTCGCGGCTGCGGGCCGTGGAAAACGAATCAATCGTCTGACTTCCGCGGACCACCGCGCTCGCCCGGCGGGACTTCTCGCCGGGCGAGCGCGTCCTGCGTTCTGGCACTCCAGGCTGCGGGTGGTGCGAGCATGGGAACCTTCCTGTCACGCCGCCCGTATGGCAGTCGTCACACGCGGCACGGGGTGCCATCGCGGGTATGGTCCCGGTGGTGCGCGCCGGGTCATGATGGTGGTGGTGCGGCGCGACGAGGCGTGGCGGAGACCGGGAGGTAGTCGTGAGCAGTTCGGTGATCGTCGCTGGTGCGCGGACCCCGATGGGGCGACTGCTGGGGTCGCTCAAGGACTTCTCCGGCGCCCAGCTCGGCGGCTTCGCGATCAAGGCCGCGCTGGAGCGCGCCGGCGTCCGCCCCGACCAGGTCCAGTACACGATCATGGGGCAGGTGCTGACCGCTGGCGCCGGGCAGATCCCCGCGCGGCAGGCCGCGGTCGCCGCCGGGATCCCGATGGACGTGCCCGCGCTGACCATCAACAAGGTGTGCCTGTCCGGCCTGGACGCGGTCGCGCTGGCCGACCAGCTGATCCGCGCCGGTGAGTTCGACGTCGTGGTCGCCGGCGGGCAGGAGTCGATGACCCAGGCCCCGCACCTGCTGACCGGCTCCCGCGAGGGCTTCAAGTACGGCGACGTGCAGATGCTCGACCACATGGCCTACGACGGCCTGTTCTGCGCGTTCGACCAGGTGGCGATGGGTGTGTCCACCGAGAAGCACAACGCCCGCCACGCGGTGACCCGCGAGGAGCAGGACGCGTTCTCGGCCCGCTCGCACCAGCGCGCGGCCGCCGCGGCCGAGAAGGGGATCTTCGCCGAGGAGATCGTCCCGGTGGAGGTCCCGCGCCGCAAGGGCGACCCGGTGGTCGTCGACACCGACGAGGGCGTCCGCCCCGACACCACCGCCGAGTCCCTGGCCAAGCTGCGCCCGGCGTTCGCCCCCGACGGCACCATCACGGCCGGTTCGGCGTCGCAGATCTCCGACGGCGCGGCGGCGGTCGTGGTGATGAGCAAGGCCAAGGCCGAAGAGCTGGGGCTGAGCTGGATCGCCGAGATCGGCGCGCACGGCGTCGTCGCCGGCCCGGACGCCAGCCTGCACGAGCAGCCCTCCAACGCGATCAAGGCCGCCTGCGCCAAGGCCGGCATCGACGCCGCGGAGCTGGACCTGGTGGAGATCAACGAGGCGTTCGCCGCGGTGGGCATCGTGTCCGCCCGCGCGCTGGGCCTCGACGAGGAGAAGGTCAACGTCAACGGCGGCGCGATCGCCCTCGGCCACCCGATCGGCATGTCCGGCGCGCGACTGGCGCTGCACCTGGCGCTGGAGCTCAAGCGCCGCGGTGGTGGCACCGGCGCGGCCGCGCTGTGCGGCGGCGGCGGTCAGGGCGACGCCCTGATCCTCAAGGTGCCGACGGCCTGACGAACTCGCTCTGCGCGGCGGTGCGGATCGGTCCGCACCGCCGCTGGCGAGAACCCTGAGATCTCCCGGAGGGGAACCCCGAAATCCGCCCGGAACCATGATCGACTGGATCGGCCGGGGCTACCCTGGACGGCATGAAGTGGCTTCCAGGCGGATGGGATCGTGCCGATCGGGTCGACAACCGGGAGCGGCGGACAGTGCCTGCCGGTCAGATCGTCGGACGTGGCACCGCCCGGTACACCTCGGAGCGCCCCGAGATGCAGGAACCGGCCACGCGGGTGCAACCGGGCGCCGGGCACCGGCCCGTCGTCCTCGGCGCCGAGGCGCAGGACGTCGACGTCAGCGCCAGCAGCTTCCGGACGCTGCTCATCGGCGGTGGCATCAGCGGGCTGTTCACCGTGCTGATCGCGGCGACGCTGGTGAACAAGGGCAGCAGCGTCGGCCTGTGGATCTGGCAGCTCGTCTTCGGCGTGATCTTCCTGTGGTTCATCAACGGCTCCCGCGGCATGTTCAGCGGCCGCGGCTTCCTGCTCGACCGCAGCGGCTTCTACGTGCGCACCTACGGCCAGGTCTTCGGCGTGCCCTGGGACGAGATCAAGGCCGCAGGCATCGGTGCGCTGCCCTGGATCGAGAACCGCCGCCCGGTCTCGCCCGAGCGCCGCAAAGCGCTGGAGATCTACCCGGCCGACCCGGGCTTCGCCGCGCGGCACCCCGAGCTGGAGCGCTGGCGGGTGACCGAACCGGCGTCGATGCCCGGCATGCCGGGCGAGCGCTACCGCTTCCACCTGCCGCCGTTCAGCCGGGTGCCGAAGACCCTGGAAGCGGCGGTGCAGGACATCGCCCCGCAGAAGTGGGTCGGCCACTACCGCCGCCAGCTGCCGAAACCGCAGCAGGACTGATTCGAGGTTTCCACGCTCGTTTTGCGTGGCGGTGCGGGTAGCGGAACCTCAGCGCCCGCCTGGACTGCGGGTGCCCAGCCTGATGTATGACCAATACACGGCGGCTGGGCCGTCCTCGCCAGGCGGACGCTGAGAACCCGCGGCGGTGCAAGCTGCGAGGGTGGGCTAAACGCCTCCGGCATTTCAAAGACAAAGACGAGCCCGCTCCCGAGGACTGCCCGTCACCAGCCGAGGCTGTCCGCCGGGTCCGCCGCGCTCAGCAGCGGGTCGTCGATGGCGAACGTCTTGGCCACCCCGCGCCCGGTGGCCGCGGTCTCGAACCGCACCGTGACGCGGCCGTGCCCGGCACCCTGCACCCAGCCGTGCCCGAACTCCGCGTGCGCCACGTCGTCACCGGCCCGCCACTGCCGCACCTCCGGCTCCGGGTCCGGCCGTGACGCCGGCTGCGGCGCGGGTTCCGCCGGATCGTGCTCGTCGGCGGGGTTGCCGAACAGCGGCTCCTGCTCGGAGGTCGCCAGCCCCGAGTAGGAGACCCCGACCAGCCGCACCGGCGTCCCGGGCGGCACCGCGATCGGCAGCAGCCGCCGCGCCGCGGCCGAGAGCGCGCCGAAATCGCTGGTCGCCGAGGCGAAGGTCTCGGCACGGCTGATGGTGGTGAAATCGGAGTCGCGAACCTTGAGCGTCACCGTGCGCGCGGCCCGGCCCGAGGACACCAGCCTGCGGTGCGCCGACTCGGCGACCCCGAGCACCTCCGACTGCAGCTCGGCCCGATCGGTGATGTCGACGTCGAAGGTGGTCTCGGCGCTGACCTGCTTGGCCTCGGCCCGCTCCGCCACCGGCCGCTCGTCGATGCCGTGCGCGAGCCGGTGCAGCTCGGTGCCGTGCGCCTGCCCGAGCAGTGAAACCACATCACCGAGGTGCAGATCGGCGAGCTCACCGATGGTGTGCACCCCGATGCGGTGCAGCTTGGACTCGGTCACCGGGCCGATGCCCCACATCTTGCGCACCGGCAGCGCGGACAGCAGCTCCAACTGCTCCTCGGCGGGCACCACCAGCATCCCGTCCGGCTTGGCCAGGTCGGAAGCGATCTTGGCGAGCTGCTTGCCCGGCCCGGCACCGATCGACGCGGTGACCCCGACCTCGCGCTGCACCCGGGCGCGCAGCTGGGTGGCGAAGTGCTCGACGCGTTCGGTCGGCGCGTCGGCCAGCTCGGCGGGTTCCAGGAAAGCCTCGTCCACCGACACCTGCTCGACGATGTCGGACACCTCCCGCACGATGCCCAGCACCCGCTGGCTGACCAGCTGGTAGGCGCGGAACCGCGGCGGCAGCACCACCGCCACCGGGCATCGGCGCCGGGCCTCGGCCATCGACATCGCCGAGCGCGCCCCGTACTCGCGCGCCTCGTAGCTGGCGCCGGCCACGGTGCCGCGCGGGCCGAGCCCGCCGACGAGCACCGGGCGGCCCCGGATGGTGGGACGGGTCAGCTGCTCCACGGACGCGAAGAACGCGTCCATGTCCATGTGCAGCACCCATCTCCGCATGGCGACCATTCAACGGGATCGCCCCGACAGTCGCCGACGCAGCCGGGACGGGGGTGCGAGCATGGGAACTTTCCTGTCACCGATCCCGCGCCGGGCCGCTGCGAGGATGGGAACCTTCCTGTCACCCCACCCCCGAAAGCGCAGGTCAGCGGAGGTTGGCCCAGGCGTAGGTGATCATCGCCTCGCGGAGGTAGTCGGCCATGCCCTTGGGCTTGCGGCGCTCGATGCGGCGGCGGAACTTCGGCTGGTTCACGTACATCTCGGCCAGCCGCAAGTAGGAGGCCCGGTCCGGGGTCCAGAAGTTGCCGATCCAGCGGCAGTGCTCGCCGACGACCTGCTGGGTGCGCGGATCGTTGCTGGGCACGCCGGTGGCGAACAGCTCGGCGATGCTGGAGCTGATCCGGTTCCAGTCCTGGCCGATGCGCTGCGCGATCGCCTGCCGCTGCTGCGGGGTGACGGGTTCCTTGACGCCCGCGGGCATCATGTTCCCGATCAGGGCGGTTCCGTCCTCGACGGCCTCGGCCTGGTCGAGACCGGGATTCCCAAACACCTTGTCCGGCTGCACGGCGTCCCTTCCTCCAAATCCGCGCGGGTACGGGCACTCCGACAGAGCACAGGCAGTGATCATCGCTCCACGATTTCGCTAACGATGTTCATCTGCCCGGGGCACATTAGCGGAGCTGTGCGGGCACCGCGGGTGATTGTGAAGATCCGCTACCGGCCTGTGACGCCGATCAATCCCGCTGCTCGGAGTCGGTGTCGTCGTGCTCGCCGGAGTCGGCCTGCGCGGGCGGCGCCAGGTAGACCACACCTCGCTCCAGGTCCAGCGGGCCACCCGGATCGTGGCCCTGCGAGATGCCGGTCTCGTCGCCCTCGTGCTTCAACTTGCGCCCGGGGAGGATCTCACCGAAGGAAGCCATGTCCCCACGGTAACCGCGCGCGAGCGGACCGGTGACAGGAAAGTTCCCATCCTCGCAGCGCGCGGAAGCCCCGGACGCCGGGTCCGGGGCTCAGGCCGCGATCAGCAGCTGGACTTGTAGAAGTACTGGCTGCGCTGGTCCATGTTGTCGCGGGTGATCGCGATCATCTCGGTCTTGGTCTCGCGCTCCACCGGCTCGCCCTTGATCGCCGCGATCGCGCGCTGGACGCCTTCCTGCCCGATCTTGCCCGGGTTCTGCGCGATGAGCGCCTGGACCCGGCCGTTGCGCAGATCCTCGACCTGCTTGGGGCTGGCGTCGAAGCCGACCAGCTGCACCTGGCCGGACTTGCCCGCGTTGGACAGCGCGGTCGCCGCACCTTCACCGGTGTTGAGGTTGGTGCCGAACACGCCCACCAGGTCGGGGTTGGCGGCCAGGGTCGCCGAGACGATCTGGGCGGCGGTCGCCGGCTCGTTCTCGGTGTACTGGGTCGGCAGCAGCTTCAGGTTCGGGTGCTTGGCGATCTCGTCCTCGAATCCCTTGGCGCGCTCGTCGGTGGTCGAGGTGCCCGCCTTGGTGTTCAGCGCCAGCACCGAGCCCTGCTTGTCGCCGACCAGCTGGGCCAGGGTCTGGGCGGCGATGCTGCCGCCCGCGTAGTTGTCGGAGGACAGCGAGGTGACCGCGATCGAGCGGTCCTCCAGCGCGGTGTCGACCTCGACGACCTGGATGCCGTTGGCCTTCGCCTGCTGCAGCGGCGCGGCCAGCGCCTTGTCGTCGGTCGGGGCGATGATCACCGCGCCGGGCTTGGTGCTGACGATGCCGCCCAGGATCTGCGACTGCTCGGCCTGCTCGAACTTCTCGGGGGCCTGCACGTTGATCTGGTAGCCGGCCGAGGCGGCCGCTTCCTGCGCCGCGCACTCGATGGAGACGTAGAACGGTTCGCCGCGCATCCCGGTGATCAGCGCCAGGTTCTTGTTGTTCGGGTCGGTCTGGCCGCCACCGGTGTCGCCGATCTGGCCGGTCCCGCAGCCCGCCAGCAGCAGTGCCGCGCCGATCGCGAGCACCGTCTTGCGAGTTCTCATCCGAATCACCCTCCACACGCCGTTGTGCCGGTTGGTCGAAGAACTTCAGCGGTTGTTGCGCGCACGTCGTCGGCGCTGGTCCAGCCAGACAGCTGCGACGAGCACCGCGCCGACTGCGATCGGCTGCCAGAACGGCCGGACTCCGGCCATCACGAATCCGGCGTCGAGCACCGCCGGGATGAACACGCCGATGACGCTGCCCAGCACCGTGCCGATGCCGCCGAACAGGCTGGTGCCGCCCAGCACGACCGCCGCGATCGCGTTGAGGTTGTCGTTGCTGTGGCCGCTGATCGTGGTGGTGCCGAAGTAGGCCAGCGACATGAATCCGGCCAGCCCGGCGAGCACGCCGGTCAGGGTGTAGACGGCGATGAGGTGGCGGGTCACCTTGATCCCGCTTCGGCGGGCCGCTTCGGCGTTGGAACCGATCGCGTAGGTGTAGCGGCCGAAGGCCGTGGTGTGCAGCAGCCAGATCGCCAGCAGCGTGACCAGCGCGGCCAGGATCACCAGGTTCGGCACGATCCCGAACGACGTCCCGGTGCCGAGCGTGGTGCGCAGCGCGCTGGGCACGGTGCGCACGTCGATGCCGTTGGTGAGCAGCTGCGCGGCACCGAGTGCCGCGCCGAACGAGCCCAGCGTGACGATCAGCGCGGGCACGCGGGCCACCGCGACCAGCAGCCCGTTGAGCACGCCCCACAGCGCGCCGCCGACCAGTGCCACCACCAGGCCGATCGCGATCACGCCCCAGCCGGCGTCGGTGGCGTCACCGCCGCTGAGCCCCTCCATGGTCATCGCGGAGACGACACCGGAGAACACCAGCACCGAACCCACCGACAGGTCGATGCCGGAGGTGATGATCACGAACGTCATGCCGACCGCGAGCATCAGCAGCGGCGCCGCCTGCACCAGCAGGTTCTGCGCGTTGAACAGGGTGAGGAAGGCGTCCGGGCGAAGCGCGCCGAACAGCGCGCACAGCGCGATCAGCACCAGGCCGGTCCAGAGCGTGTTGGAGGAGGCCAGCCGCGCGCCGACGCCCTTGCCCCGCGGCGCTTCCTCCACAGTGGATTTCTGGGTCTCCTGCTGGGTGGGCATCAGCTCGCGTCCTCCTGCGCCAGCGCGCCGGTCATCGCACCGACGAGGTCTTCCAAGGTCGCCTCGGCGGCGTTGAACCGCGCCACCCGGGTGCCGAGGCGCAGCACCTCGACCCGGTCCGCCACCGACAGCACTTCCGGCATGTTGTGGCTGATCAGCACCACCGCGATGCCGTTGTCGCGCACCCGGCGGATCACCTCCAGCACGCGTTCGCGCTGCACGACGCCCAACGCGGCGGTCGGCTCGTCCATGAACACCAGCTTGTCCGCCCACGCCACCGACCTGGCCACCGCGACGCTCTGCCGCTGACCACCGGACAGCGATCCGATCGGCACCGTCAGATCCGGCAGCGAGACGCCGAACTTGGCGAACTGCTCGGCGGCCTGCGCGCGCATCCCGGCCTTGTCCAGCATGCCGAGCTTGCCGAGCAGACCCGGGCGCCGGAGTTCCCGGCCCAGGAACAGGTTCGCGGCCGGGTCCAGGTCCGGGGCGACCGCGAGGTCCTGGTAGGCGGTTTCGATGCCGTGCGCGCGGGCGGTCGTGGGCGAGTCCAGCACCACCGGAGCACCGGCGACCCGGATCTGCCCGGAATCCGGCTGCTCCACCCCGGAGAGGCATTTGACCAGTGTGGACTTGCCGGCCCCGTTGTCACCGATGAGCGCCACCACCTCACCGGGGTGGACGGTGAACGACGCGCCTCGCAGCGCCTCCACGCCGCCGTAGCGCTTGACCAGGTCGCGGGCTTCCAGCAGTGGTTCGGTCATATCCGGCTCCCGGCGGAGGGTGGGCGGCAGTGCACCAGGGTGAGATCGCCTTCCAGCTGAGCGGCCCCGGCCGCGTGCGGGATCACCGCGGTGCTCCCGCGCCGCAGCGCGAGTTCGCTGCCGCTGTCCGTGCGCAGCTTTCCGCTGCCCGACAGCGCGATCAGCACCCCGAAGGAGGGCTCGAGCTCGACCGCGCCGTGCAGCCGGTCGGCCCGGAAGAACGGCGCGGCATCGTCGGCCAGCAGCCCGACCCGCGCCGCGTCCTGGTCCGCGGTGCGCTTGATCAGCGACGCCAGCACCTCGTCGCCGAAACCGCTGCGGTTGAGCGTCTGCAGCGCGGTCCGCTGGTCCATGCCGAGGAACGCGCTCTCGGCGTCGCTCAGGAAACCGCGCCACTCCAACGTGATGGAGAAGTCCGTCGGCTGCTGCAGCTCGACGATGAACACGCCCTCGCCGATCGCGTGCGGCGTGCCGGCGGGCACGTGCACGGTGTCGCCGGGACGCACCGGGATCTCGTTGAGGGCGCTCAGCATCGAGGACGAGTCCTGGGTGCTCACCCAGTGCTCGACCACCTCTGGCGCCACGTCGTCCCGGAAACCCAGGTGCACCACCGGGTTCGGCCCGCTCGTGCCGACCACGATCCACGCCTCGGTCTTGCCGAACCGCGAACCCAGGTGCTGCTGGGCGAACCGGTCGGACGGGTGGCAGTGCACCGGCAGCCGCTGCCCGGCGTCGAGCAGCTTGACCAGCAGCGCCGTGCTGTCGCCGAACGCGGCCACGTGCTCGGGACCCAGCCACTGCGCGGGCGCCTCGCGCACCGCGTCGCGCAACCAGCGCCCGTCGGGCAACCGGGACAGACCCGATTCGGGCTGGCCGAACCGCGTCGTGGTGGACCCGACCCAGTCCTCCGGGCCGAATTCGCGATCATCTCCACCGCCGCGCAGCGCCGCGATGGAGGCGCCACCGCGGTAGAACTGCTTCGGCTGGTTGGCGGGCAGGACGATCGCCCGCACCGACTGATCATCGTGGACAGAACTCACCGTGCAACCTCTCCAGAACCTCGGGCAAGCAGCCGGGTGGGGACGACGATCCGGCGCGGCGGGGTGCGGTCGCCGTCCAGCCGCGAGAACAGCAACTCGGCCGCCGACCGGCCCAGCGCGCTGGTTTCGTGGGTGACCACCGTGATCGGCGGATCCAGCAGGTCGGCGAGCTCGAAGTCGTCGAAGCCCACCAGCGCCGGCCGGTCGGGCCGCCCCGCCAAGGCGCGCAGGGCGTGAATGGTGATCCGGTTGTTGCCGGTGACCAGCGCGGTCGCCCGCCGCAGCGTGGTGCGCAGCGCCTCGGCCACCGACTCATCGGTGTGCGGGCCCATCAGCACCAGATCGGATTCGAACGGAACCCCGGCCCGGGCGCAGCCCTCCCGGAAACCGCGCAGCCGCTCGGCGGCGGTGTGGATCTCCGGCGCGTCACCGAGGAAGGCGATCTCCCGGTGCCCGTGTTCGGCCAGGTGCTGCGCGGCCAGCGCGGTGCCACCGGAGTTGTCGATGAGCACGGCGTCGGCGTCGAGGTTGCCGGGCGGCCGGTCCACGAACACCACCGGTGTGCCCGCGTTGATCTCGTGCGCGATGTAGCCGTGCTGGTGACCGGCGGGCACGACGATCAGCCCGTCGACGCGCCGCGCGCAGAACTCCAGCACCAGCTCGCGCTCCCGCGCCGGGTCCTCATCGGACGAACCGGTGAGCACCTGCTTCCCGCGCATCCGCGCGACTTCCTCCACCGCGCGGGTGAGCACCGAGTAGAACGGGTTCGCGAGGTCTTCCAGCACCAGGCCCAGCGTCCCGGTGCCGGTGCCGCGCCGGAGGTTGCGGGCGCTGAGGTTGCGCCGGAACCCCAGCTGGTCGATCGCCGACAGCACGCGCTCCGCCGTGGCCGGGTGGACGCCGCTCTCGGCGTTGACCACCCGCGACACGGTCTTGATGCTCACGCCGGCCAGCCGCGCCACGTCGCTCATGGTGGCGCGCCGGACGTTCCCGGAGTCAGACAACGTTGTCATGGCGAGCGGCATTGCACCCCACCGCGGAACCCGCTGTCAATGCCGCCGCGCGCCATTGCTGCCACCCGGCCCCGCAACGGCAACCGATCGGCCCAACCCGGCGGGTGGGATGACAGGAAGGTTCCCATGCTCCACCCGCCCCCGGGCGTCGCGGCGCCAGGAATGACAGGAAGGTTCCCATGCTTCAGGTCAGGGCCCCGGCCGGTGACAGGAAAGTTCCCTTGCTCGCATCCCAGGAACCCGGGTCAAGGCGGCGGACGGCGGCAGTGCGCGCAGCTGATCGGCATCGCGCCGTGTCGAAACCGGACAAGAACGGCTGGCCGCATTGACCGCGCCGACACGGACCGCAACGGTGAACCGCGCGGCTTGACAAGGTTGTCCAGTGGAGGAGGCGGCGATGTTCGGAGGCGTGTCCCGGAGAACCGTTCTGCGACTGATGGGCGGGGCGGCCGTGGCGGGCGGACTGCTGGCGGCAGGCCCGGCAGCGGCGTCGGCGAGCCGGAACTGGAAGCCCGTCGCCGAATCCGTGCGCCGCGAATACCTCTGGGCGTGGCAGCACTACGTCGACCGCGCGCTGGGCGCCGACCACATCAAGCCCATCTCCGGCGGGCGCGAGGACTTCTTCGTCCAAGGGCACTCCATCGGGCTCAGCCTCGTCGAAGCCGTCGACACGCTGTGGTTGATGGAGGCAGATGCCGAAGTGGCGCTTGCGGTGCAGTGGATCGAGGACAACCTGAGCTTCGACGTCGACGCGCCGTTCCAGGTCTTCGAGACCAACATCCGCATGGTCGGCGGGCTCGCGGCGGCCTACCACTGCACCGGCGCGCCACGGCTGCTGGAACTGGCCGTCGACGTCGCCGACCGGCTGCTGCCCGCGTTCACCGAATCGCCGACCGGGCTGCCCTACCGCTACGTGAACCTGGCGACCGGTGAGGTCAGCCGTCCCGAGACCAACATCGTCGAGGTCGGCACCTACATCGCGGAGTTCGGCGTGCTGTCGGAGTGGACCGGCGACCGCCGCTACTACGACCTGGCCAAGCGGGCCATGCGCGTGGTCCACGACAAGCGGACCGAGCTCGGCCTGCTGCCGCACGACATCCACGCCGAAACGGGGGAGTGGCGCAACCGCCAGGCCACCGTCGGCCCGCCCGGCGACTCCTACTACGAGTACCTGTGGGACGGCTACGCGCTGTTCGGCGACGAAGATCTCCGCCGGTGGTACGACACGCTCACCGACGCGATCCTCGCCCACCAGGCCGAACGTCGCGACGGCCTGCTGTGGTTCCCGCAGGTCGACGCCTTCACCGGAGAGGTCCTCAGCCGCGAGCAGAGCGTGCTGGCCGGGTTCTACGCCGGGCTGCTCGCCGAATCCGGCCGGATCGACGAGGGACGCGCCTACCACGACGCGTTCAACGCCGCGCAGGAGAAGTTCGGCGTCATCCCGAACTCCCTCGACTACGCCACGATGTCGGCCGCCGACCCGGGCAACGCGGTGCGTCCCGAGTTCGCCGACGCGGCCCTGATGCTGTGGCTGGCCACCGGCGACGAGATCTTCCGGGAGCGGGCGAAGACCCACTACGACAACATGCTCCGGACCTCGAAGACGAACTACGGCTTCGCCGGCCTCACCGACGTGACGGCGAAGCCACCGTCCCAAGAGGACAGCTGCCCGGGCTACTGGTGGTCGGAGCAGATGAAGTACTACTGGCTGCTCTTCTCCGACACCCCGCGGTTCGACTACCGCGACAACTACCTGAGCACCGAGGCCAACCTGCTGCGCGGCGCCCGCCGCTGAGCCTGGATGACAGGAAGGTTCCCATGCTCGCAGCAGGGGCCGCGGGGCCGGTGACTGGAAGGTTCCCATGCTCGCACCGCCCGGCGTGCCTTGGAGCATGGGAACCTTCCTGTCACGGCGCGCCGCTACGCTGGGCAAATGGCTGATCATGTGCAGGTCGTGACCACCACCGACTCCGAGGAATCCGCCGCCGCGCTGGCCCGGGGCGTCGTCGAGGCCGCGCTGGGTGCTTGCGTGCAGGTCGTGCCGATCCGCAGCTTCTACGTGTGGGAGGGCGCGGCGCAGGACGATCCCGAGTGGCAGTTGCAGATCAAGACCTCCGCCGACCGGCTGCCCGCGCTCGTCGCGCACCTGAAGGCCGAGCACGGCTACGAGGTGCCGGAGATCATCGCGACCCCGATCGTCGGCGGGAGCGCGGAGTACCTGTCCTGGGTCGATGAGCAGACCCGGTCATAACGGACCGGCGGCGGGGTGACCCGCATCACCCGGCACACTCGGGTGAAGTGCCGGTCTAGACGGAAGTGGGGTCGACGTGCCGCGGACTTATGCCGGGTGGTTCCGGTTGGTGGCGATCGCCGAGGCGTTCTCGTGGGTGGGGCTGCTGGTGGCGATGGCGTTCAAGTACGGCCTGGACATGCCGCTCGGCGTGACCGTGATGGGCTGGATCCACGGGGCGATCTTCACCGCTTACGTGGTGGTCTGCCTGGTCGTGTTCAGCCCGCTGCGCTGGCGGTTCGGCGTGCTGGTGCTCGCGCTGGTCGCATCGGTGCCGCCGCTGGCCACGGTGTGGTTCGAGCGCTGGGCGAACCGCCGAGGCCTGCTGACCGAGACGGATTCGGACGAGCCGACGTTCTGGGGGCGGATCCGGGAGATCAACTGAGCTCGCCGTGCGCGAGCCGCTCGCACTGCCGCGGGTCCTCAGCGCCCGCCTGGCGAGGACAGCCCGGCCGCATCGGTCTCACGCCGGGCACCCGGAGACCGGGCGGGCGTTGCGGCTGCGCTGCCCGCACCGCCGCGCGGCGGGTCGTCAGAAGTCGCCCGCGGCGTGGCGGACCTTGCCCAGCAGTTCGGTCAGCTGCTGGGTCTGCCGCTCGGTGATGCCGCGCAGGCCGAAGTCGATCTCGGTGACCGATTCGGTGGCCTTCTTCATCAGGTCCCGGCCGTCCTCGGTGATCTCCACGAGGGTGGTGCGCCGGTCGGTGGGGTGCGGCACGCGCCGCACCAGGCTGTCCTGCTCCAGCCGGTCCACGATGTTGGTCACGCTGGTCGGGTGCAGCTGGAGCCGGTCGCCCATGACCCGCATCGGCAGGCTGCCGCGCCGGGAGAAGGTCAGCAGCACCAGCGCCTCGTAGCGGGCGAAGGTCAGGTTGTGCGGGCGGAGCGCGTTGTCGACCGCGGACTGCAGGATCTGCTGCACCCGCATGACGCTGGTCACCGCGGCCATCGTCGTCGACGGGCCTACCCGGTCGGCCCAGATCTCGGCCGCGCGCGCGATGGGGTCGAAGGGCAGCGGACTACGGGTGCTCATGGTGTCCGACGCTAGCAGCGGTTACCGGCCGGTTGTGGGCTGTGGTGCCGGGGCCGGTGGAATCGGCGACAGTGGGTTCGTTCGTGGCGCATGATCACATCGGCCGGCGGTGCCGGCCGCGAGGAACAGGAGGAGCAGACGTGCTGGTGGCGTTCAGCGTGGCCCCGAGCGGGGCAGGCGACAGCGACAGCGTCAGCGAAGCGGTGGCGGCCGCGGTGAAGGTGGTGCGGGAGTCCGGGCTGCCGCACGAGACGACCTCGATGTTCACCACCATCGAGGGCGAGTGGGACGAGGTCATGGACGTGGTGAAGCGCGCCACCGAGGCGGCCTCGGTCGGGGCGCCGCGCACCAGCCTGGTGCTCAAGGCCGACATCCGCCCGGGCCACACCGGTCAGCTGAGCGCGAAGGTGCGCCGGGTCGAGGAGCACCTGCGCGAGCAGTGAGGCGCGCAGAACGACGCGAACCGGGGGCGGCATCGCGTTCGACGCCGCCCCCGGCCTCAGCTGAGCGCTGGTGACCCTCAGTACTTCGGGTGGTCGACGACCGGCGCGTTGACGCAGTCGTTGGCCTGCGGCGACAGAACCGGGACAACAGCACCGATCACGGCGACGTTGTTGCCGCACAGCTGCACCGGAACGGCGCTGATGTTGTTGTCGTCGAGCACGTTGATGCCGTTGTTGTCGGCGCTGTCCGCGAACGCGGCGGTGCCCAGGGTCACGACGCCGAGAGCAGCGGCACCGGCGACACCGGCAACACGGGTAGCAATACGCACTGTTTCGTACCTCTCGTTGAACTACTTGCAGGAGGTCCCCCAAACGGAGGCCCCGAAGGCCCGCAGAAAACCAACCGTCCCCGCGGGCTCTGCCAACACATTCGGAGCCGGAGGCCGCCGAGCTTGAGAGGTTCCGCGGCGCTTCCACTCCTTAGAGGGAAGTTGTTCACTGCTTCGAGTTGATCTGTGGGCGACTCGGCGTGTCGGACTTGGCGCGGCTTGATCGCTGACCGCGAAACATCCGCCGCCCTGCCACCGCGCCGTCTGTGCAACGTGTCAGGATGGAGGCGTGACGAGGCCGGATCCACGCCAGAACGCAGCAGCAATGTCCGCGATGGCGGGCGCAGTCGACCTGTCGGCTCTGAAGAGCCGCGCCGAGGCCAACGCGCGCGCAGCCGCGCAGCCGGCCGCAGGCGGCGGTGACGGCGGAGCCGCACCGGCGAGCGGGGCGGTCATCGATGTCACCGAGGCCGACTTCCAGGCCGAGGTCGTCGAGAAGTCCTTGCAGGTGCCGGTGATCGTCGACCTGTGGGCGACCTGGTGCGGGCCGTGCAAGCAGCTCTCCCCGGTGCTGGAGCGACTGGCGCAGGAAGCCGGTGGCGCATGGGTGCTGGCCAAGATCGACGTCGACGCCAACCCGCGCATCGCGCAGCTGTTCCAGGTGCAGTCGGTGCCGATGGTCATCGCGATCGCCGGCGGGCAGCCGGTGGACGCCTTCTCCGGTGCGCTCCCGGAACCGCAGATCCGGCAGTGGATCGACGAGCTGCTCAACGCCCTGCGCGACCAGCTGCCCGGCATCCGCGCCGCGGAGCAGGGCGGTGCCGCCGAGCCGGTCGAGGAGCCCGAGGACCCGCGGTTCACCGCCGCCGAGGACGCGCTGGAGCGCGGTGACTACGCCGCCGCCGAGGACGCCTACCAGAAGATCCTGGACAGCGAGCCGAACAACGAGCAGGCCAAGGCCGCGTTGGCGCAGGTCCGGTTCTCCGCGCGCGCCGAGCAGGCCGACCCGGCCGCGATCGAGCGGGCCGACGCCGCTCCCGAGGACATCGACGCCCAGCTGGCCGCGGCCGATGCCGAGCTGGCCATCGGGAAGGTCGAGGAGGGCTTCGACCGGCTGATCCGCGGGGTCAAGCGCACGTCGGGCGACGAGCGGGACCGCGTCCGCCGCCACCTGGTCGAGATGTTCGAGGTCTTCCCGGAGGGCGACGAGCGCGTCAGCGCCGCCCGCCGGGCGCTGGCCAGCGCCCTGTTCTGAGCCACGGTTCGCGGCCCGCCACCCGAGTGCACCTCGGCTGGCGGGCCGCGTCGTTCCCGGTCAGGTGAGCATCCGGTCGCGCAGCGCGGCGAGGTGTTCTGCGGTGACCCCGGCGGAGCGGAGGTAGGCCGCCATGTCGCGGGAGCCGACCGCGTCCGCGATGACCTCGGATTCTGAGGTGCCGTGCTCGGCGATCAAGCCGTGCACCCGGGGAGTGTCGTCGGGCAGTCCGGCCGCAGCGCACAGCTCGGCCCGGCGGACGTGGGTGAGCGCGTAGTCGGCGGCGATGTCGGACGCGCCGACGCCGACCGCGGCCAGCAGGACCAGGGAGATCAGGCCGGTGCGGTCCCGGCCGCTGCTGCAGTGCACCAGCACGCCACCCGGCTCGGCCGCGGCGATCGCGGTCAGCACCTCGGCGACCTTCTGCGGGAAGCGGTCGAGGAACGCCCGGTAGTACAGCGGGGTGCAGGAGAGCGCGTTGTCCCAGCGCGTCCAGAACTCCGTGTCGGAGTGGTCGTCGAGCTCCACCGCGACGCCGGTCAGCCCGGCCGGGCGCTGCGCGGTGCTGGAGTCGCCACCGGTGAGGTCGACGATCGTGCGCACGCCGTGCCGCTGCAGCGAAGTCCAGCCCTCGGCGGTCAGGCCGGCCGGGTCGTCGGAGCGGACCACTGCGCCCCGCCTGGTCTCGCGACCGTCCGCGGTGCGGAGACCGCCGAGGTCCCGGGTGTTGAAGCAGCCGTCCCAGAACAGCTGTCGTTCAGCGTTCATGATCGTGGGACGTCGCATTCGCCTTCCGGTTGCCCGGAAACGAACAGCGCCGCCCCGCGCGGGGACGGCGCTGCTGTTGAGCAGGTGTCAGGTCGCGCTGTACTTGGTGCTGCAGGGCGCCATGCCCTCCTGGACGCCGATGCGGAACGCCTCCACGCGGGCGAACCCGACGGGGACCTGCTTGCCGTTGACGTCGGCCGCGATCAGGCTGTCCTCGCCGAGCAGCGCGGCCACGCCCTCGTCGATGTCCTCCGGCACGACGCGCAGGCTGCCGACCGGGTTGCGCTTGCCGATCGGGTCCTCCACCAGCAGTCCGCTCCAGGCGCCGACCATGCACGCCGTGCGCAGGCCGGCGGCCGGGTCGTCCAGCGTCAGGCCGGCCGCCTTCTGCACCGACAGCACGTACCGCGACGCCACCTGGGCGTAGGCGGCGAAGTCGCCGTAGCCGGACTCGGCGTCCTTGTTCGGCGGCGTGGCGATCTTCTGCAGCGCCGCGACGTCGAGCGCGATGGTGTTGGTGGACTCGCAGTAGGTCGCCGGAGAGGTGGGCTTCCGGTCGCGGCAGGTGGACTGGTCGGTGCTGATGCTCGGCGGCTCGGCACCGGTGTCGCGGAAGACCTCCTGGAGGCTCTTCTCGACGGCGCTCAGGCCCTTCTGGTCCACCGGGAGATCGGTGTCCTGCTCGGTCTTCCAGGAGCCGAACAGCGTGGTGCGCTTGGAGACGTCGTCGAAGTCCATCTGCCCGCAGCGCTGCGGGCCCTCGTCGAAGCCGTACTGGAAGGCGGTGACCCGGTCGAAGGCGCTGCCGTGCGCGTTCCTGCCCTGGAAGTCGGACTTGCCGGGCGCGTCCCGGATGAAGCTCAGCACGCCCATGACCTCGTTGAGGCCTTGCCCGGTGGAGATCTGGAAGTACTTGGACGAACCCTCGGCGACGTGCCGGAAGTAGGCGCCGGTGAAGCAGTCGGCCTGCTGCTCCAGCACGATCACCTGGTCGTTGCTGGTGGCGGTGCTCGCCCGGTGCTGCACGGCGTGCCCCATCTCGTGGGCCAGCACGGCGACCACGGCCATCGGCCCGAAGCTGTTGTCGAGTTCCGGGAGCAGCGTGCCGCGGTCCCACGCGATGAGGTCGTCCGGCGGGCAGTAGAAGGCGTTGACCACGCCCGCGGTGCTCTCCCCGCACACCTGCGCGCCGGGACCGCCCGCGTCGTAGGAGACCAGGCGCTTGACCGGCGCGAACCGCTTGCCCGGGAATGCCTTCGGGAAGACCGAGGTCCAGTAGTCGTCGATGTCGGCGACGGCGTTGCGGGCCAGCTTGTCCATCTCACCGTTGTCGGTGCCCTCGACCGACAGCGGCGCGTCCGGAGCGCCCGGCTTCGGGCCGCTCGGGCCGTTGCTGACCGGCAGCCCGGCGACCTCGGTGGTCGAGTAGCTGCCCATCGTGGTCGGGGTGCCGCTGATCTGCTGCGCGCAGCCGGCGACCAGCGCGATGCACGTGAACGCGGACAGCGCGGTGCCGAGGAGCCGCCTCCGCCTTCGGTTTCCCATCGATACCCGTGCCACTGGCGCGCCCCATCCTGCTGCAGATGCCGAACTCCGCGCACCGGACGACCTGCGCCACCCGGTGCCCGGATCAGCCTATCGGTTGGCTGATCGGCTCCACGGCGATCTGGCGGATCCGGGAGATGACAGGAAGGTTCCCATGCTCGCACCGCGTGACAGGAAGGTTCCCATGCTTGCAGCGGGTGCGAGGGCGGGTGACAGGAAGGTTCCCATGCTTGCACCGCCTCGGAAGTGACAGGAAGGTTCCCATGCTCGCCGCGGGTGTGAGGTCGGCTGACAGGAAGGTTCCCGTGCTCGCAGCGGCGCTCAGCCGCAGGCGGTCGCGCCGCCGAGCGCTCCGGTGCGGAAGGCGGCGATGCGGTCGAAGCCGGTCAGCTGGTTCGTGCCCTGGGCGTCGCGGCCGATGTCGTCGGAGTCGAGCACCACGGCCACCGCCTCGTCCAGATCGCCCTGCGTCAGCCCGGGTTGGGCCGCGGTGTACGCGCCGGTGAGGCAGACGATCTGCTTGCTCGCGTCCGCGCCGGTGGTCGGGCGGCCGAGGCCGGCGTTGGCGGTCAGCGCGAACTTCGCGGCGAGCAGGGTGGTGACGGCTTGGTCGCCGATGTCGGCGTGGGTCTCGGCGAGCGCGGAGCGGTCGAGGGCGAGCTCCGGCGGTGTCCACTGCTCGCCGACGAGGCCGCTGAAGTACTCCGAGATGCTCTCAGTGCGCAGTGCTTCGTCCAGCGGGAGGTTGGGCCCGTCGGGTGGCAGGGCGGCCAGCGGCGTCTCGGTCACCTCGGTGCAGCGGCGCGGGCCGTTGGCGTAGCCGTCCTGGAACGCCGTGACGCGTTCGAAGGCGGTGCCGTGCGCGTCGGTGCTGTTGGTGCTCACCGGGTCGCGGAACAGCGTGATCGCGCGCAGCGCTCGGTCGAGCTGCTCGTCGTTGATGCGTAGGCGCTCCGAGCGGCCGTCGGTGACTGAGCGCACGTAGGCGCCTGCGAAGCAGTCGGCCATGGCTTCGAGGCGCACGGGTGCTGCGTCGGCGTCGAGCCCTGCGCGCTTCTGCACGGCGTGGCCGATCTCGTGCGCGAGCACCACCACGACCGAGGCATCTCCGTAGTGCTCTTGAAGCACCGGCAGGAGTGCTGTGCGGTCCCAGGCGATGGCGTCGACCGTGGCGCAGTAGTACGCGTTGCCCTCCAGATCGCTCACCTCCGCCGAGCAGGGCGGGGCCGTTCCGTTGCCGTTGGTGTCGACGGAGAAGAAGCCGCCGTCGAGGTTGCGCCACGGCGTGCCGAACACCGCCGGGTACTGCTCGTGCCAGTAGTTCTGGACGTCGGTGACGACGGTGGCGGCCAGGCGGTCCGCGCCGCCGTGATCGGTGCCGTGCACGAACGCCGGGTCGACGGTGTGATCGGCCACAGGTGGCGGTTCTGGGGGCGCTGCCGCGCACGAGCCGATGAGCAGCAAGATCATCATCAGGATCGGTGTCCACGCGCGCACAGCGGCAAGCTTCCCACCCGCTGCGGCGGTCGGTACGTCCGCACGTGCCGCACCGGTCCGGTATATGGTCCGCTCCCGTGAGAGCCGTCCACCGTTTCACCGTGCGCGCCCACCTGCCCGAGCCGTTGAGCGCCCTCGGCACGTTGGCGACCAACCTCCGCTGGGCCTGGCACCCGCCGACGCAGGACCTGTTCGCGGCGGTAGATCCGCGGGTGTGGTCGGCGGTCGGCGGTGACCCGCTGCGCCTGCTCGCCGAGGTGCCCGCCGACCGGCTGCGGCAGCTGGCCGGTGACGAGGACTTCCTGGCCCGCACCCGCGCCGTCGCCGACGACCTGCGCCGCTACCGCACGGTGCCGCGCTGGTACCAGCAGCGGCAGGACGAGGGCGCCGCGCTGCCCGACTCCATCGCGTACTTCTCCATGGAGTTCGGCCTCACCGAGGCGCTGCCGAACTACTCCGGTGGTCTCGGCGTGCTCGCCGGAGATCACCTGAAGGCCGCCTCCGACCTGGGCGTTCCGCTGATCGGCGTGGGGCTGCTGTACCGGTCGGGCTACTTCCGGCAGTCGCTGTCCGCCGAGGGCTGGCAGGTCGAGCACTACCCGGTGCTGGATCCGCGCGGCCTGCCGCTGGAGATGCTGACGGCCGAGTCCGGTGAGCCGGTGCTGGTGCGGGTGGCGATGCCCGCCGGGCGCACCCTGCACGCCCGGATCTGGAAGGCGCAGGTCGGCCGGGTGCCGCTGCTGCTGCTGGACAGCGACCTGCCGGAGAACGACGACGACCTGCGCAGCACCACCGACCGGCTCTACGGCGGCGACGCCGAGCACCGCATCCGCCAGGAGATCCTGGCCGGCATCGGCGGCATGCGCGCGGTCCGCGCCTACTGCGCGCTGACCGGGCACCCGCAGCCCGAGGTGTTCCACACCAACGAGGGCCACGCCGGGTTCCTCAGCCTGGAGCGGGTGCGGGAGCTGCAGGAGGAGCCGGGGCTGCAGTTCGACCAGGCGGTGGCGGCGGTGCGCGCCGGGACGGTGTTCACCACGCACACCCCGGTGCCGGCCGGCATCGACCGGTTCCCGGTGGATCTGGTGCGGCACTACTTCGGCGACGGTTCCGCGCAGGCGCTGCTGCCCGGCGTGCCGACCGATCGGGTGCTGGCCATGGGAGCCGAGGACAACCCCGGCATGTTCAACATGGCGCACATGGGGTTGCGGCTCGCGCAGCGCGCCAACGGCGTTTCGGAGCTGCACGGCGAGGTCATCCGCAAGATGTTCCGCGGGCTGTGGCCGGGCTTCGGGCTGGAGGAGGTCCCGATCAGCTCGGTGACCAACGGCGTGCACGGGCCGACCTGGTCGGCGCGGGAGCTGGGCAAGCTGCTCGGCGAGTCCGAGATGGACAGCGGGGCCGGGCTGCGCGGCATGGAACCGGTGAGCGATTCGCTGCTGTGGGAGCTGCGCTGCTCGCTGCGCCAGCGGCTGGTCGACGAGGTGCGCCGCAGGTTGCGCGCCGCGTGGTTGCGGCGCGGTGCGTCGGACCTGGAACTCGGCTGGTGCGATTCGGTCTTCGACCCGGACGTGCTGACCATCGGTTTCGCCCGCCGAGTGCCGACCTACAAGCGCGCGACGCTGATGCTGCGCGACACCGACCGGCTGCGCGAGCTGCTGCTCGACGCCGACCGCCCGGTGCAGATCGTGGTGGCGGGCAAGTCGCACCCGGCCGACGAGGGCGGCAAGGCGATGATCCAGCGGATCGTGAAGTTCGCGGATCAGGCCGACGTGCGGCACCGCATCGCGTTCCTGCCCGACTACGACATGTCCCTGGCCCGCTACCTGGTGTCCGGTTGCGACGTGTGGCTGAGCAACCCGGTGCGGCCGCTGGAGGCCTGCGGCACGTCGGGGATGAAGGCGGCGCTCAACGGCGGGCTGAACCTGTCGGTGCGCGACGGCTGGTGGGACGAGATGTACGACGGGCACAACGGCTGGGCGATCCCCAACGCCGACGGTGTCAGCGATCCCAACCGGCGCGACGACCTGGAATCCGCGGCGCTGTACGAGCTGATCTCCGAGCACGTGGCACCGATGTTCTACGAGCGCAACACCGACGGCGTGCCGGGCAAGTGGATGTCGATGGTGCGCCACACCCTGGCCACGCTCGGCCCGCGGGTGCAGGCGTCCCGGATGATCCGCGAGTACGTCGACCACCACTACGCCCCGGCCGCCCGGTCGATGCGCGCCATGACCGCCGACGACTTCCGCGGGGCGCGGGAGATCGCCGACTACCGGGCGCGGCTGCAGGCGGCGTGGACCTGGGTCCGGGTCAGCGACACCGAGATGTCGGTGGACGACGGGACGCCGCTGCTCGGCGGGCAGGTGACGGTGCGGGCCAGGGTCGACCTGGCCGGTCTGGACCCGTCCGATGTGGACGTCGAGGTGGTGGTGGGCCGGGTCGACGACTCCGACGTGCTGCACGACTTCATCGCGGAGTCGATGAGCCCGGTCGCCGACGGCCGCTACGAGGCGACGGTGACGCTGCCGCACGCCGGGCCGGCCGGCTACACGGTCCGGGTGCTGCCGCGGCACCCGCTGCTGTCCGGGCCGGCCGAACTCGGCAAGGTCGTCCTCGCCGGTTGACCCGTGAGCGGTTCGGGGCGCCCCAGCACCCCGAAACGCTCACGGGGATCAGACCGCGGCGTGGGTGCGCTGCGCGGTGCTGGGCTGCGCGGTCCGGTGCTGCAGGTAGCCCGCCCACCCTGCGGTGAGCAGGGCTGCCGCACCGATCGCGGCGCCGACCCAGGCCACCGAGGCGAAGCCGAGTCCTGCGCTGATGGCCAGGCCGCCCAGCATCGGCGCGAGGGTGTTGCCGACGTTGAAGGCCGAGGTGTTGCCGGCGCCGACCAGCGTCGGCGCACCCGGCGCGAGGGCGAACACCCTGGATTGCAGGGCCGGGTTGGTGACGAATCCGCTCACGCCCAGGGCGAAGACGAGCGCGGTGGTGATCAGCACGTTGTCCCCGGCCACCGCGAGCAGCGCGGAAGCCAGCACCAGGACGCTCAGCCCGAACAGCAGGGTGCGGATCGGGTGCGCCTGCGCCGTCCGGCCGCCGATCGACATGCCGAGCAGACCGCCCGCGCCGAACAGCGCCAGCTGAGCCGGGACCCACTGCGCGGACAGCCCGGTCACCCCGGTCAGCAGTGGCGCGAGGTAGCTGAAGGTGACGATGACCGAGCCGAAGGTCAGCGCGGTGACCATGTAGGACAACCACAGCTGCGGTCGGGCCATCGCGCGCAGTTCGGCTGCGGTGCTGCGCGTTTCGCCTCGTGCTTCAGCGCTCTCGCGGACCGTGAGCAGTGAGCAGACGAGGCTGACCGCGGTCAGCGCGGCGACTGCCCAGAACACCGCGCGCCAGCCGGTGAACTGGCTGAGGACGGTGCCGGCGGGCACGCCGACGATGGTGGCCAGCGTCAGCCCGCTGGCGATGACCGCGACCGCCCGGCTCCGGGCGTCCGGTGCGACGAGCCCCACCCCGGTCGCCACCGCCACGGCCCAGAAGCCGGCGTAGGACACCGCGCTGATGATGCGGGTGGCGAACAGGACCCAGTAGCCCGGGGCGAGCGCGCCCACGACGTGCGCGCCGATGAAGACGAGCTGCAGCGCCACCAGCGCGGTCCGGCGCGGCCAGCGCATCGTGGCGATGGCCAGCAGCGGGGCGCCGACGACCATGCCGACGGCGAAGGCGGAGATCAGCAGGCCTGCGTCCGGGATGGAGACCCGCAGGTCGGAGGCTATGTCGGGGAGCAGTCCGGAGAGCATGAACTCCGAGGTGCCCTGGGTGAATATGCCCAGCCCCAGGACGTAGATGGCGAGCGGCACGGGACCTCCAGCTCGGTGTCGATCAGTTGCGGGCACCGACGCTAGCAGCGTTTTGAAGCGTACGATTCAAAATGTGAGGTTTTCGTCCAACCGCTTCAAAACGGCTAGGATGGCGGTATGGCCAGGCCGCGGAAGTTCGACGAAGCCCGCGTCATCGACGCGGCGATGGACACCTTCTGGCGCCGCGGGTACGAGGCGACCTCCACCCGCGACCTCAGCGAGACGACCGAGCTCGGCCCGTCCAGCCTCTACAACGCCTTCGGCGACAAGCGCGGGCTCTACCTGCGCAGCCTGCGCAAGTACCAGGAGACGGCCACGGTCGAGCAGGTGGCGCTGCTGCGCGCACCCGGGCCGGTCGCGGACCGGCTGCGGAACCTGCTGACCACCGGCATCGACACCGACCTCTCCGGCGCCGACCGGCCGGGCTGCTTCGCCATCAACGCCGCCATCGAGCGCGCCGCGGGCGACCCGGACGTCCGCGAAGAGGTGCGGCGGAACTTCGCGACGGTGGAGGAAGCGTTGCGCGAAGTCCTCGCGGAAGGCCAGCGGTCCGGTGAGATCGACCCGGACCGCAGCGCGGAAGTCCTGGCCCGCCAGGTGCTCAGCACGTACTACGGCCTGCGGGTGCTGGCCAGGGTCCAGCCGGACCGCGCGGCGTTGCTGGACGTGGTGGACAACCTCATCGAATCCTGCGCGACGGCCCGGTGAACGGTCCAGCGGCCAGGGTGCGCGTCGCCGTCTACGTGACGCGAGCAGCACCCGATGGCGCGGAGCTCCTCGTGTTCGAGCACCGCGACGCGCCTGAAGCCGGGACGCAGATCCCGGCGGGCGGAGCGCGCACCGGCGAGCTGCTGACCGAAGCGGCGCGCCGGGAAGTCGCCGAAGAGACGGGAGCGGAAGTCGAGCCGGGAACGGCACTCGCCGTGCGGCAGAGCCCGCACCCGCACACCGGGGAGCCGCGGGTCACGGTGTTCTTCCACGCTCGGACGTCCGCTGTGCGCGACGCCTGGGTGCACGAGGCCGTGAGCGGGGACGGCGACGACGGGATGGCCTTCCGGTGCCACTTCATCCCGCTGGTGCGGGCGGCAGACCTGCTGGCCGACGACCAGGGCGAGTGCCTCCACCTGCTGGAAGGCGTCCTGTGAGTCAGACACCGGCCCGGAAGGTGCGGCGGTAGGCCAGCGGAGCGACGCCGATCGCGGCGTTGAGGTGCTGGCGCAGCGAGGCCGCCGTGGCGAAGCCGACCTGCGCGGCGATCTCGTCGATCGGCAGGTCGCTGGACTCCAGCAGGTGGCGGGCCCGGGCGACGCGCTGCTGGGTGAGCCACCGGCCCGGGCTGACCCCGACCTCATCGCGGAACCGGCGGGCGAAGGTGCGGCCGCTCATCCGCGCGTGCTCGGCGAGATCGGCGAGCGACAGCGGCAGCTGCAGGTTCGCGAGCGCCCAGGTGCGGGTCGCGGCGGTGCTCGATTCCGCGGGATCGGGCACCGGGCGCTCGATGTACTGGGCCTGGCCGCCTTCCCGCCACGCCGGCACGACGCACGTGCGGGCCACCTGGTTGGCGACCTCGCTGCCGTGGTCGTTGCGCACGACGTGCAGGCACACGTCCACACCCGAGGCGGCGCCCGCCGAGGTCAGCACGTCGCCGTCGTCGACGAACAGCACGTCCGGATCCAGCCGGACGGCGGGGAAGAGGCGGCGGAACAGGTCCGTCAGCCGCCAGTGCGTGGTCGCCGGGCGGCCGTCGAGCATTCCCGCCGCCGCGAGGGCGAAGGCGCCCGTGCAGATCGACACGATTCGGGTGCCCGGCCGGATCAGCGCGAGCGCGTCGGTCACCGGCTGCGGGAGCTCGGCGACGAGCAGGGACATGTCGTACGGCGGGATCACCACGGTGTCGGCGGTGCGCAGCAGATCCGGGCCGTGCTCGACGGTGATCGCGAAGTCGGCATCGCTGCGCACCGGCCCGCCGTCGACGGAGCAGGTGAGGACCTCGTAGCGGCCTTCGGCGCTGCCGAACACGCGCTGCGGAACGCCGAGCTCGAACGGGTACACGCCGTCGAGCGCCAGCACCACGACTCGATGCATGGCACGATCCTATCGAATGTTGGCATTCATGCCATTTCGCGGCGGGTGCGGATGCGGCAGGCTCGAAGCATGAGCAAAACGATGCGCGCGATCAGCCAGGACGAACTCGGCGGCCCGGAGGTGCTGCGCGAGGTGGAGCTGCCGCGCCCCGAGCCCGGTCCGAGCGAGGTACTCGTCCGGGTGCGCGCGGCCGGGCTCAACCCGACCGACTGGAAGCACCGCGCACAGCAGCTGTTCCTCGGCAAACCGCCGTACGTGCTGGGCTGGGACGTCTCCGGCGTGGTGGAGGCCGTCAGCCCCGGAGTCACCCTGCACAAGCCGGGCGACGAGGTCTTCGGCATGCTGCCCTACCCGCACGGCGTCGGCTCGCACGCCGAGTACGTCACCGGGCCGGCACGCGCGTTCGTCCCGAAACCGTCCGAAGTGGACCACGTGCAGGCGGGCGCGATCCCGCTGGCGGCCCTGACCGCCTGGCAGGCGCTGGTGGACACCGCGCAGGTGCGGGCCGGGCAGCGGGTGCTGATCCAGGCCGCCGCAGGTGGCGTCGGGCACCTGGCCGTGCAGATCGCCAAAGCCCGCGGCGCGCACGTGATCGGCACGGCGAGCGCGGGCAAGCACGAGTTCCTGCGCGGCCTGGGCGCCGACGAGCTGATCGACTACCGGGAGGTCGACTTCGCCGACGCGGTCAGCGACGTCGACGTGGTGCTGGACACCATCGCGGGCGACTACCGCAGCAGGTCGCTGCGCACCCTCCGGCCCGGCGGACTGCTCGTCTCCATCCTCCCCTACGCCGGGGAGCAGCTGGCGGCCGAAGCCGAGGAACTGGGCGTGCGCGCCGAAATCCTGCTCGTCGAAGCCGATCAGGCGGGCATGCGCGCCATCGCCGACCTCGTGGCGACGGGGCGGTTGCGCGCCGAGATCGCCGGGACCTTCCCGCTCGCGGAAGCGGCCAAGGCGCACGCGCTGGGCGAAACCAACCGCACCGCCGGGAAGCTCGTCCTGACCGTCGACTGAGTCACGCCACGGAAAGCCGTTGGCGGGTTTCGGTGACGCGCGGCGACCACGGGGCCAGCTCCTCGGCCTTGCCCAGCGCCTCTCGCGCGGAGGCGTTGTCGTGGCAGGCCATGTGCGCGCGGGCCAGCGTGACCAGGTCGTCGGCGCGGGAGAGCGGCGTGTGGTTGTAGTCCGCGCCGGTCTGCGCGAGGCGCACGGCGGACTCCGGATCGCCCTCGATCAGCGCCAGCAACGCGTTGCTGCCGCTGAGCTCGAACTCGGGGTAGCCGAGCTTGACGGCGTCCTCCAACGCCTTCTTCGCGGTCGGCAGCAGGGATTCGGCCGGCAGCTGACCGGCCTCGACGGCCTTGAAACCGAGACCCGCCAACCCGGCGAGCAGGTAGGACATCTTGCGCGGCGGGAGATCACCGTTCTCCGACAGGTACTTGAGCAGCAGCAGAACCCCGGGCGCGTACTCGCCACGCGCCTCCAGCACGGACACCTGGCACGACATCGTGGCGTTGAGCCCGGGGTGCTTCTCAGCGAGCTCGTCGGCGTAGGACTGCGCCTGATCGATCTCCCCGCGACGCAACGCCTCGTAGGCGCGAGCGGCCAGCGGCGCGGCGATGAACTCGGAGCGTTCCGCGCCGTCCAGGCGCGGCAGCGAGAAGAGCAGCCAACCGGTCGAAGTCGTCAGCGGAACCCGCTGCGGCCAGAGCTTGTAGAGCATCAGCGGCGTGACGGCCACGGTGAACCCGCGCCAGAACGCCGAATCGGCCAGCAACCAGCCGCCGACGACCACCGCGACACCGAACACGGCCGACAAAAACCCGGCCAGCCAGCAGCGCAGGATCACCGGCGACCGCCACGGGCCGATCTGGGCGCGCAGCGTGATCGGCAGCGCTCGCACCGTGAAGGTCACCCGCTTGGGAGTCCACGACGCGACTTCGCGCATGGCGCCGAAGATCACGTGCCGCACCCGCAGGCCGAAGACGACGGCTCCGGCGATCAGCCCGAGCTGCGTGATCATCGGCAGCAGCACCACCCCGGCGAGAGCGCCGACCAACGCCACGGCGATCCCGGCGAAACCGGTGCCCGCGATCGCCTCGACGAGAGCGACGGCTACGGCTCCGGCGAACGCGGCCAGCACCCACGGGCGGAACAACAAACTCTGTGCTTGCACAAGGTCGGAAGCGTACGGGACGCCGCAGGTGCCCATACCCCTTTCGTGCAGGACCGCCCCGTCGACGCCTTGCGAGCATGGGAACTTTCCTGTCACACCGAGCCCGCCGGGGAGCGAGGAAGGGAACCTTCCTGCCGCTTCCCGACGTGTTCGCGGGCGAGGAAGGGAACCTTCCTGTCATCCCGGAGCAGTGCGAGCATGGGAACTTTCCTGTCATCCCGGAGTCGGTGACGGAGGGGATGGGAACTTTCCTGTCGCCGACATCGCGGCCCGCTACTGCGAGGATGGGAACCTTCCTGTCACAGATGGCAGGAAGGTTCCCATGCTCGCGGTGCGCCGCCGGGTCAGTCGGCGGTGGTGACTGGGAGTCCAGCCGCCTTCCAGGCCCGGAAGCCACCGGCCAGATCGGTGGCTCGGCGCAGGCCGAGTTCCTTCGCCTGGGCCGCGGCGAGGCTGGAGGCGTAGCCCTCGTTGCACACGAGGACGACCGGGCGGTCCGGGTGCAGGCCGTCGAGGCGGTGGCCGCCGGACGGGTCCAGGCGCCATTCCAGGACGATGCGCTCGACCGTCAGCGCACCGGGGATCTCGCCTTCGGCGAGCCGGTCGGACTGCGGTCTGATGTCGATGATCAGGCCGCCGTCCCGCTGCAGCGTCAGGGCTTCTCGCGGTGAGACCCGGGCCAGCTTCGCCCTGGATTCGGCCAGCAGGTGGTCGATGCCGAACGGGCCGGGCGTGATCTCCGCTCGGCGTTGGGCCGGGATGGTGGTCACTGGTCCGCCTCGCAGCCTCGTCTCTCCGGGTTTTTCAGTGGTGGTTGCGTCCGGGGTCGATCTCGCGTTGTGCGGTTTCTTGTGGCTGGGTTGCATCACGGTCCCCTGAATGAGGTGCGGTTGAGCAGGAGTCCGGCCGACACGAGGAGTGTCATCCGTGTTCCTTCGGCTGGTGGGGTGCGTGCCGCGGTGGGATCGGCGGCACCTCGGAGAGGTCCGAGTAGTAGTGGACCGGCAGCAGTGGCGGTGAGTAGGCGTGCACGCTCGCCGAGTTCACCGAGCTGACGTTGCGGACTTGGTGGGCGCGGCCGCTGCCGAACCCGATGCTCGCTCCGACGTCGTGGTGCGAGGTGCGGACCGGGCCCGCCGGGTAGCGGTAGTCCTCGCGGAGCGCACCGAAGAGCACGGAGAACGAGCCGGAGGCCCCGCCGTGGTCGTGGGGTGCGGTGCCCTGGCCGGGAGCCCACGACAGCAGCCACAGCTCGACTCCCGCGGTCAGGCCGAGCTTGGCCCACCAGCGGTTCTCGTCGTCGATGCGGACGATGTCGAGCAGCGGGCCGGTCAGCTCGGAGGTGACCAGGCTGGTCAGGTCGCGCAGTTCGCGGGGCGTCCACAACTGGTGGTCCGGGCGGATCAGATCGCGCAGCAGGGGCAGGTCGAGGGCGGGGTGCAGTTCCGCCGCGCCGGGTTCGGGCGGGGGTTCGGTCGGGGTGTACTCGGACAGGTGGGCGGTTTGCTGATCGGGCCGGTGCTGCTGCACAGCTCTCATGGCGTGTCTCCAGTTCGTGTCTTGCGGAGAGCGCGGCACGACACGACCTGCCCCGCGTTCGAAGCGGGGCGGTTCAGCGGTGGGATGATTCGTCGAGCCGCGCGAACGGACCTGGAAAGCGGTTTGACCGCTTCAGCAACAGGCGGCGGTGACGACCCGGAACAGGTCGATCACGCGATCGCGGGTGAGCAACGAATCGGACACGTCAGCGATCGTGGCACGGTGGGGTGGTCCGCGCCAGCACCGGCGGCACCTTCCCGAATGCTGGGCGACACCGTTTGCCGAGCCCTGGACGTGTGTCACCCGGCCGAGCGAGCGCTGGATGCTCCCGCCCGCAGCCGCCGTGGCTGCGGACGGAACAATGGAGCGTGGAGCGGACCGGCCGACGGCCTGCGGCGGTCGGCGGATCGACACGAACCGGGGGCGCCACGACCAGGCGCTGCGGTCAGTGACAGCGGGGAGGTAGACGTGGACGACCTGGTCATCCGGATGGATGGCGTCGGTGTTCGGCGGGGAAAGACCACGCTGGTGGCCGACGTGAACTGGTCGGTGGAACTCGACGAGCGCTGGGTGGTGCTCGGGCCCAACGGCGCGGGCAAGACGACGCTGCTGAAGATGGCCAGCACCGAGATGCACCCGAGCGACGGCACCGTCGACGTGCTCGGCGAGCGGCTGGGCAAGACCAACGTCTTCGAGCTGCGGCCCCGCATCGGCCTGTGCTCGGCGGCCCTGGCAGCCCGCATCCCCGGTGACGAACTGGTTCGCGACGTCGTCGTCAGCGCCGGCTACTCGGTCCTCGGCCGGTGGCGCGAGGAGTACGACGACCTGGACACCGACCGCGCCGCGGAGCTGCTCGACCTGCTCGGCGTCGCGCACCTGGCCGACCGCGAGTTCGCCACGCTGTCGGAGGGGGAGCGCAAGCGCACCACGATCGCGCGCGCCCTGATGACAGACCCCGAGCTGCTGCTGCTGGACGAGCCGGCGGCCGGGCTCGACCTGGGTGGTCGCGAGGACCTGGTCGCGCGGCTTTCCGCGCTGGCCATGGACCCCGACGCGCCCGCGTCGGTGCTGGTCACCCACCACGTCGAGGAGATCCCGCCCGGCTTCACCCACGGCCTTCTGCTCCGCGACGGGCGCATCGTCGCGCAGGGGCTGCTCGACGACGTGCTCACCGAGGACAACCTGTCCAAGACCTTCGACCAGGACCTGGAGCTGCAGCGCAGCGGCGACCGGTTCTTCGCCCGTCGGCGCGGCTGAAAGCCCGGCGCAGGCCACGCCTTGCGCGGCGGCCGGGGTTTTCAGGCGGCCTGCGCTGAGATCCGTGACACAGCAGTCGCGGCGCTGGGCGCGATAGCCTGCCCGGCGAGGTGGCGGTTCGACGAGGAGGATGCCGCGTGGGCGAGTTCGTCAGGCTTGAGGTGGACGGCGCGATCGGGACGATCCGGCTGGATCGTCCCAAGATGAACGCGCTGAACCGGCAGATCGAGGTCGAGCTGCGGGAGGTCGCGCTCGAAGCCGCCGAGCGCGACGACATCCGCGCCGTGATCGTCTACGGCGGGGAGAAGGTCTTCGCCGCGGGCGCGGACATCAAGGAAATGGCCGAGATGTCCTACGCCGACATGGCGAGCAAGGAGCAGCGCGGCCTGTCCGACGCGATGAGCCAGGTCGCCGCGATCCCGAAGCCGACCGTCGCCGCGCTCACCGGCTACGCCCTCGGTGGCGGTTTCGAGCTGGCCCTGAGCTGCGACCGGCGCATCGCCGCGGACAACATCAAGGTCGGGCAGCCGGAGATCCTGCTGGGCGTGATCCCGGGAGCCGGTGGCACGCAGCGGCTGGCGCGGCTGATCGGGCCGAGCAAGGCCAAGGACATCATCTACACCGGCCGGTTCGTCGACGCGCAGGAGGCGTTGTCGCTGGGCATGGTCGACGAACTGGTGCCCGCCGACGAGGTCTACGCGGCTGCGCGGCGGTGGGCCGAGCAGTTCACCAACGGTGCCGCCCGCGCCCTGGCCGCGGCCAAGGCCGCGATCGACGGCGGGCTGGACCTCGACCTGGCCAACGGTCTGAAGCTGGAGACGCACCTGTTCGCGGGCACGTTCGCCACCGAGGACCAGAAGATCGGCATGCGCTCGTTCATCGAGAACGGGCCGGGCAAGGCCAAGTTCACCGGCAACTGAGCCCGGCACGCCGCACTGCGCGGCACATCGGTCGTTCCGACGCCTCGGCGAACCACCGTTCGCCGGGGCGTCGGCGTTTCTCGGCTCAGCGGTGGTCGATCACCGCCGATCGCTCGCGCAGAGCTCCGCTCGGAGCACATCGGTGAAGATGCCGATCGGGTCGTCCCAGCCGCCGGTCGTCCAGTCGCCGTTGACGTTCGTCGTGATGAACCGCTTGCCGTCGCGGGTGCCGTACGCGTACGACCACGAGCCGAAGATCGCGCCGCCCATGCCCCAGGCGGTTGTGCCGCCCGGGAGTGTCACCGAGGAGACGCCCAGACCGTAGGTGGTGCGGGGAATCCAGTTCTCGGTGGCGACCGTGGTGAACATCGCCCGCTGCTGTTCGGCGGGGAGGAGCCGGCCGCTGAGCAGCTCGCCGAAGAACTCGTTCAGGTCTCCGGCCGTGGAGATCATGCCGCCCGCCGCCCAGAACGGTGTCGGGTCCATCTCGGTGACGTCGTAGATCTCGGCACCGGGATCTGGCTGGTGCAACTTCGTGTAGTGCCGGGAGTGCGGGCCGCGTATCGACTGGTCGTTCCCGCGCGGCAGGCAGGTCCCGTCCAGGCCGAGCGGCTGGGTGATCCGCTGGGCGATCTCGTCGGCCAGCTCCCGGCCCGTCACCCGCTCGACGATCATTCCGGCGAGGACGTAGTTGGTGTTGGAGTACGCCCAGCCGGCACCGGGTTCGAAGTCCGCCGGGTGGGACATGGCGATCTGCACGAGCTGTTCGGGGGAGTAGCTCTCGCGCTGGCTCAGCGCGTCCTGGTCGCGGGTGTAGTCGAAGACCCCGCTGGTGTGGTTGAGCAGCTGCCGGACGGCGATCTTGCTGCCGTCGTGGCCGTTTCCGCCGACCGCGCCGGGCAAGAGATGCGCCACGGTGTCGCCCAGGCTCAGCTTCCGCTCGGACACGAGTTGCAGCACCACCACGGCCACGAACGTCTTGGTGATGCTGCCGATGCGGAAGCGGTGCTCGGGCAGGCGCGCACCACCGGCCTCGGTGTCGGCCACACCTGCGGAGCCGAACCAGCGCAGGTCGCCGGTGCGGGCTTCGGCGAGGATGCCCGGGACACCGCCTTCGGTCACCGCCCGGTCGAGCAAGCGCTCGACCGCGGTGTGGTCGTTCCCGGCCGTTGAGGACGGTGCCGGGGTGGTTCCGGGGGCGGGTTTCGTCATGGTCGATGCCTCTGCTCGATTCGGTTCGGTCGAACGGACGCTATGACTCGGTTTCCACCTGAAGAAAGCGTCGTAAGCGGAAAAAGGATTCTGGGGCAGCGTTTTTCTGAGATTTGTTGCAATGGGATGCCGTCGAACGCAACCTGGCCGGGCGGTCGTTGCAATGCGCTGCCGGTGATTGCAAACTGAGCCCGATCACCCGGTCGAACGGAGGCGGTGCGCGGATGCCGGGAGGCAGGCTGACCCAGCTGGATCGTCAGCGCATCGCAGCCGGACTGGCAGAACGGCTCGGGTACGCCGAGATCGCCCGGCAGCTCGGCAGGCCGACCTCCACGATCAGCCGCGAGGTGGCGCGCAACGGCGGCCCCGGCGGCTACCGAGCGGACTACGCCCACCTGGCCACCGAACACCGAGCGCGGCGGCGCAAGTCGGGACAAGCCCCGCAGGCTCCGGAGGAAGCCGTTGCGCACGGGCGTGATCCCGAGGCGGTGCACGGCTTCGTGGAGCAGTTCGCCGCACTGATGGTGCGGAGCGGACTGCCGAGGATGGCGGCCCGGGTGCTCGCCTGCCTGGTCACCACCGACTCCGGGACGCTCACCTCCGCCGAACTGGTTCAGCGGTTGCGGGTCAGCCCAGCATCGGTGTCCAAGGCCATCGGTTACCTCGAAGGGCTGGAAGTGATCAGGCGGGAGCGTGACGCGCAGGCGCGTCGCGAGCGGTACTCCATCGATGACGACGTGTGGCACCGCACGTGGCTGGTGAGCACTCGGAAGCAGGCCAGTTGGGCGGAGACGGCCGCGCGCGGAGCCGAGGTCTTCGGCGCCGGCACACCGGCCGGGGCCCGCCTGACCAGCATGGGCCGGTTCTTCGCGCGCGTTCGCGACAGCATGGCCGGTGACCGAGCGGACGCCGCGATCGGCGATGCCCGCACGGTGCTTGCCGCGCTCGTGCACGCGGGCGTGCCGCTCACCGCTGAAGAGCTGGCCGAAGTGCTGGGTTGGCCGCCGGACCAAATCTCCGCCGCCCTCCGGGCAGCCGAACAGCGCCCGGGCATCAGCGATCCGGTCGAGCTACGGAACGCTGGGAGCGGTGCGTACACCGTCGCCACCAGGCGCGACCGGCTCACTGCGGCGCAGCGCGAAGCGATCCGCCGCCTCGGCCTCGGCAAGCACCGTCCTCCCGGCACCCCGAACAGCTGACCGCTCTTCCGAGGCCCGCTGGGCGTTGGTCGAGGCGATTCGGTGGTGTGTTCGGCGTCCAGTGTGAGGTGGCGAAAATCAGCGGCAGGGGTGACGGTGCCTTCTCTATGCTTGTCCGGAGTATGGGTACGTCTGTGAAATCTCCGCTCGCTGATCTGCGGGACCGCTTGCCCGAGCTGATGCTGCACGACCAGCGTCGGCTCCGTCGCCGCATCGAGGGAGCGCGCAAGATCCGCGATCCCAAGGCCCTGCGGTCGGTCACCGAGGAGATCACCGCCGAGATCGAGGCCGCGGAGCGGCGCATCGAGAACCGGCGCGCCAACGTACCCGAGGTCCGCTACCCGGAGAACCTGCCGGTCAGCCAGCGCCGGGACGACCTGCTCGCCGCGATCCGCGATCACCAGGTGGTCATCGTCGCTGGTGAGACGGGCTCCGGCAAGACGACCCAGCTGCCCAAGATGTGCCTGGAGCTCGGTCGCGGAATCAAGGGCGTGATCGGGCACACCCAGCCCCGGAGGCTGGCGGCCCGCACCGTCGCCGAGCGGGTCGCCGAGGAAGTCGGCACCGAGCTCGGCGATGCGATCGGCTACCAGGTCCGGTTCACCGAGCGCGCGGGCGAGGACACGCTGGTCAAGCTGATGACCGACGGCATCCTGCTCGCCGAGATCCAGCACGACCGGCTGCTGCGCCGCTACGACACGCTGATCATCGACGAGGCGCACGAGCGCAGCCTGAACATCGACTTCATCCTGGGCTACCTCAAGCAGCTGCTGCCGCGCCGGCCCGACCTGAAGGTGATCATCACCTCCGCCACCATCGACCCGGAGCGCTTCTCGCGGCACTTCGACGACGCGCCGGTGGTCGAGGTCTCCGGCCGCACCTACCCCGTCGAGGTGCGCTACCGGCCGCTGCTGGACGACTCGGACGAGTCCGAGGACGTGGTGCGCGACCAGACGCAGGCGATCTGCGAGGCGGTGGACGAGCTCTGCGCGGAGGGCCCCGGGGACATCCTGGTCTTCCTCAGCGGTGAGCGGGAGATCCGGGACGCCGAGGACGCGCTGCGGCAGCAGAACCTGCGCAACACCGAGATCCTCCCGCTGTACGCGCGGCTGTCCGCCGCCGAGCAGCACCGTGTGTTCCAGCCGCACTCCGGCCGCCGGATCGTGCTGTCCACCAACGTGGCCGAGACCTCGCTGACGGTGCCGGGCATCAAGTACGTCATCGACCCGGGCACCGCGCGCATCTCCCGGTACAGCTTCCGCACCAAGGTGCAGCGGCTGCCGATCGAACCGATCTCGCAGGCTTCGGCCAACCAGCGCAAGGGCCGCTGCGGCCGGGTCTCCGAGGGCATCTGCATCCGGCTCTACTCCGAGGCGGACTTCCTGGCCCGCCCCGAGTTCACCGACCCGGAGATCCTGCGCACCCACCTGGCCTCGGTGATCCTGCAGATGACCTCCCTGGGCCTCGGCGAGATCGAGTCCTTCCCGTTCCTGGAGCCACCGGACCGCAGGCAGATCACCGACGGCATCAACCTGCTGCAGGAGCTGGGCGCGCTGGACAGCGCGAAGACCGAGCTGCACAAGCGGCTCACCCCGGTCGGCCGCAAGCTCGCGCAGCTGCCCATCGATCCGCGGCTGGCCCGGATGGTGCTGGAAGCCGAGCGCAACGGCTGCCTGCGCGAGGTGCTGGTTGTCGTCGCGGCGCTGTCCATCCAGGACCCGCGCGAACGGCCCACCGACAAGCAGCAGACGGCCGACCAGAAGCACGCGCGCTTCGTGGACAAGGACGCCGAGTCCGACTTCATCACCTACCTCTCCATGTGGCGGTACCTGCGGACGCAGCAGAAGGAGCTGTCGTCCAACCAGTTCCGCAAGCTGTGCCGCGCGGACTTCCTCAACTACCTGCGGGTGCGCGAGTGGCAGGACCTCCACGGCCAGCTGCGGCAGATGGTCCGGTCGATGGGCATGACGCTCAACGACCAGGAGGCCGACGCGACACGGATCCACCAGTCGGTGCTGGCCGGTCTGCTCTCGCACATCGGGCTCAAGGACGTCGAGAAGAAGTCCGGTCAGCCGGGCCGCGGCGCCAACGAGTACCAGGGCGCCCGCAACGCCAAGTTCGCCGTTTTCCCCGGATCGTCGCTGTTCAAGAAGCCACCGCGCTGGGTGATGGCGGCCGAACTGGTGGAGACCTCCCGCCTGTGGGCGCGCATCGTCGCGCGAATCGAACCGGAGTGGGTGGAGCGGCTCGCGCAACACCTGGTCAAGCGCAGCTACAGCGAACCGCACTGGGAGAAGGACCGGGCCGCCGTGGTGGCCACCGAGCGGGTCACCCTCTACGGCGTTCCGCTGGTGGTCGGCCGCAAGGTCAACTACGGCCGCATCGATCCGGAGCTCTGCCGCGAGCTGTTCATCCGGCACGCGCTGGTCGAAGGCGACTGGGAGACGCGCCACGCGTTCTTCCACGAGAACCGGGCGTTGCTCGACGAGGTCGAGGACCTGGAGGAGCGCGCGCGGCGGCGCGACATCCTGGTCGACGACGAGACCTTGTTCGAGTTCTACGACCAGCGCGTCGGCGCCGAGGTGGTCTCCGGCAGGCACTTCGACTCCTGGTGGAAGAAGGCCCGCCGCGAGCAGCCCGACCTGCTCAACTTCGAGAAGTCGATGCTGATCAACCAGCAGTCGGCGGCGGTCAGCGACCGCGACTACCCGGACACCTGGCCGCAGGGCGGACTCCGGTTGGCGCTGTCCTACCAGTTCGAGCCGGGTTCGGACGCGGACGGCGTGACCGCGCACATCCCGCTCCCGGTGCTCAACCAGGTCGAGCCGAGCGGGTTCGACTGGCAGATCCCCGGGCTGCGCGAGGAGCTGGTCACCGCGCTGCTGAAGTCGCTGCCGAAGGCGCTGCGCCGGAACTTCGTGCCCGCTCCCGATTTCGCCAAGGCGGTGCTGTCCCGGATCGAGCCGATGAGCGCTCCGCTGCTGGAGAGCCTGCAGCAGGGCCTCAAGCAGATGACCGGCGTCGCGGTGCCGGGCACCGAGTGGGACCTGGACAAGGTGCCGGACCACCTGAAGATGACCTTCCGCGTGGTGGACGGCAAGGGGCGCAAGCTGGCCGAGTCCAAGGACCTGGACGCGCTGAAGCGGAAGCTGAAGCCGAAGCTGCGCGCGGAGATCTCCGCGGCCGCCGACGACATCGAGCAGCGCGGTCTGCGCTCCTGGAGCTTCGGCGCGCTGCCGCGCACCTTCGAGCAGCAGCGCTCCGGGCACGCGGTGAAGGCCTACCCGGCGCTGGTCGACGACGGCGACAGCGTCGCGGTGCGGATGTTCGACACCCAGGAGGAGCAGCGCCGGGCGCTGTGGGACGGCACCCGGCGGCTCCTGCTGCTGAACCTGCCCTCGCCGGTGAAGTCCATCCAGCGCGGCATGAGCGGCACCACCCGCCTCGTGCTGGGCGGCAGCCGGTACGGCGACCTCAACGCCGTGCTGGAGGACTGCGAGCGCTGCGCCGTCGACAAGCTGATGGCCGACAACGGCGGGCCGGTCTGGGACGAGGCGGCGTTCGCCGCGCTGCAGGACAAGGTCCGGGCGCAGCTGGGCGCGGTCACCGTCGAGGCGATGTCCAAAGTGGAGCAGGTCCTGGTCGCGGCGCAGCGGGTCGAGTCCGCGCTCGCGGACCGGGCCAAGGTGCTGCCCGCCGAGTCCTACGCCGACATCCGGGCGCAGCTGGACGCGCTGCTGCACCCCGGCTTCGTGACCGCGGCCGGGTTCGCGCGGTTGCCCGACCTGGTGCGCTACCTGCGCGCGATCGAGCAGCGGTTGGACAAGCTCCAGTACCACCCGCAGCGCGACCGGGACTGGATGTACCAGGTGGACGAGGTCGAGGAGCGCTATCGGGACCTGCTGGCCGGGGTGCCGCAGGGGCGTTCCCCGAGCGAGGCCCTGCAGCACGTCGGCTGGATGATCGAGGAGCTGCGGGTGAGCCTGTTCGCGCAGGCGATCGGCACGGCGTACCCGGTGTCGGTCAAGCGCATCCATCGCGCGATGGACAAGCTGTCGGGCTGAATCGGTCAGCCGGTGCAGCACGGTGGTGGACGACATGGGAGTTCCTCCGGAATCGGTTTCGGGGTGAGCGGTCGCGGAAGCGGAATGAGATCGCTCAGCACCGCCCCGAAATCGAGTATCCGGAATCGAACTGCTGTTTGCATCACTCGATGGAGTGGGAACTTCCCTGAAATCGCCGGGTGCTTGCTGAAAACCCTTCGGAATTAACCGATTTCGCGTGCTCTGTGCCGACCTGAGCGGTGGTGCCCGCCTTCGGGACCCGGCTTTCGTGCGCTCCATGGCACGGCTCCGGTCGGGTCCGTGCGAGATGAGTCGCCAGTGCGGATCCGCTTGCCCGCGGAGGAATTCGGACTCAGACGGGGGAGACGGTCACGCCGAGCGCGCCCGGTCCGGCGTGGGCGCCCAGGATCGCGCTCGTCTCCGCCACGGTGGCGCGGCGGATCTGGGGCAGCTGCGAGCGCAGCTCGTCGAGCACCTGATTGGCGCGGTCGGCGAACTCGAAGTGCTCGACTCCGACGTCGACCGGGTTGTTGCCCGCTCGCTGGACCGCGGTGCTCACGGCCTTCTTGAGCGCGCGGTCGATGCCGATCCCCTTGGCCTGCTGGTCGATGACGCCCTCCTTGAGGGCGAGCACCGGCTTGATCGACAGCGCTTGGCCGAGAAACGCTTGCGCCCGGCCGATCCGGCCGCCGCGCTGCAGGTATTCCAGCGTGTCGACGTAGAGCAGCTGCATCGTGCTGCGCAGCCGCCGGTCCAGGACGCTCATCACGCCCTGCGGGGTCGCGCCGGAGGCGGCGGCTTCGGCCGCGGCGATCACCGAGAATCCGAGGCTGAGTCCGACCAGGCGCGAATCGACCACGTAGACCGGGATGCCGATCTCCGCTGCCGCGGTGCGCGCGGAGTCGCAGGTGCGGGACAGGCCTTCGGAGATGTGCACCGAGATGATCGCCTCGGCGCCGTTGGCCACCGCGTCGCTGTAGTTCCAGAAGAAGGCGGGCGCCGGCGGTTCTCCGGTCGCCACCGGAGTTCCTGCGCGCATCGCCTGGGCCAGCTGGGCGTGCGGCACCCGGCGTTCGTCGTTGTGCTCCTCGCCGACCTTCAGCTCCAGCTGGACGACGGAGATGCCCAGCTGATCGGCGACGTCGAGTGGAATGGAAGCCGTCGAGTCGGTCACGATGGCGACGCGTTGCCTCATGCGGTTCAGGCTACTAAGCGGTAAACATTCTTCATATCTGCCCCGCGGAGGTGTCCGTATCATTCCGTTCGGAACGCGGCGGAAAAGGTGAGTACTGTCACGTGCGAGGCTCGGCCGATCCGCCGCTACCGGCCGGTAACATCACCGGTGGTTGGCATCACTGTGCTTTTCCACGAGGGGCATGGCAAGGTCAACCTACCCGGGCCGCACAGCGCCGGGTCCGCAAGCAAAGCCGCTGGAGGGCCAGCGAGCGCCGTCAGTCCGCAGGAGGTCGAAGAGGGCCCATGAACATCGTCGTCCTGGTCAAGCAGGTGCCCGACACGTATTCCGAGCGGAAGCTCAAGGATGCGGATCACACGTTGGACCGCGAATCGGCTGATGCGGTTTTGGATGAGATCAACGAGCGCGCCGTGGAGGAAGCGCTGTTGATCAAGGAGGCGCAGGGCGGTGAGGTGACCGTTCTGTGCATGGGCCCGGACCGCGCCACCGACGCGATCCGCAAGGCGCTGTCGATGGGTGCCGACAAGGCCGTGCACCTCTCGGACGAGGCGCTGGCGGGCTCGGACGCCCCGGCGACCGCTCGCGCGCTGGCGAAGGCGATCGGCACCGTCGAGGGTGTCGACCTGGTGATCGCGGGCAACGAGTCGACCGATGGCCGCGCGGGTGCTGTTCCGGCGATGGTGGCCGAGGTCCTGGGCTGGCCGCAGCTGACCTACGCGCGCAAGGTCGAGACCGACGGCTCTGGCGTGAAGATCGAGCGCGAGACCGACGCGGGCGTGTTCACCGTCGAGGCGGGTCTGCCCGCGGTGGTCAGCGTGACGGAGAAGATCAACGAGCCGCGGTATCCGTCGTTCAAGGGCATCATGGCCGCGAAGAAGAAGCCGGTCGCGGTGCTGTCGCTGGCCGACGCCGGGATCGACGCCGCCGAGGTCGGTTTGGCCAACGCTGCCTCGCAGGTCGTGGAGTCGGCGCCGAAGCCGCCGAAGTCCGGTGGCGTGAAGGTCACCGACGAGGGCGAGGGCGGCGTGCAGGTCGCGGAGTTCCTGGCCGGCGAGAAGCTGCTCTGAGTCGTTCACGGGTTTTCGAGGAGGCATAGTTTTCATGGCTGAGGTTCTGGTCCTCGTCGATCACGTGGACGGCGAGGTTAAGAAGGTCACCTACGAGCTGCTGACCGCGGCGCGCCGGATCGGCGAGCCGTCGGCGGTGGTGGTCGGCGAGCCGGGTACGGCGGGCAAGCTGTCGGAGTCGCTGGCGGCTTATGGTGCGGCGAAGGTGTATGCGGCGGAGTCGGCCGAGGTGGGCCAGTTCCTGGTGACGCCGCAGGTCGACGTGCTCGCGGCGCTGGTGGGTTCGGCGTCGCCGGCGGCGGTGCTGGTACCGGCGTCGATCGACGGCAAGGAGATCGCCGGGCGGCTGGCGATCCGGACCGGTTCGGGTCTGCTGTCGGAGGTCGTGGACCTCGACGGTGAGGGTGTCGGTAGCCACTCGCTGTTCGGTGGCACCTATGACGCGAAGGCCAAGGTCACCAAGGGTGTTCCGGTGATCACGGTGCTGCCGGGCAGCATCGAGGCCGAGCAGGCCGCGGGTGCTGGTGCGGTGGAGTCGGTGGAGGTTCCGGCCGCCTCGGGTGCGAAGATCACCGGCCGTCAGCCCGCTGAGGCGGGCGACCGTCCGGAGCTGACCGAGGCCAGCATCGTGGTCTCCGGTGGCCGTGGTGTCGGTTCGGCGGAGTCGTTCGAGGTCGTGGAGAAGCTGGCCGACAGCCTGGGTGCTGCGGTGGGTGCCTCGCGTGCGGCGGTGGATTCGGGTTACTACCCGCACCAGTTCCAGGTCGGTCAGACCGGTAAGACGGTGTCGCCGCAGCTCTACATCGCGCTGGGCATCTCGGGTGCGATCCAGCACCGGGCGGGCATGCAGACCTCGAAGACGATCGTGGCGGTCAACAAGGACGCCGAGGCTCCGATCTTCGAGATCGCCGACTACGGCGTGGTGGGCGACCTGTTCAAGGTCGCGCCACAGCTCACCGAGGAGATCACCAAGCGCAAGGGCTGAGCCCGAGACGCTGAGAGGGCGGGTCGCACCTGGGGTGCGGCCCGCCCTTCGCGTCTCAGCGCTCCCGGGCCTCGTCGCGGCCGCGGCAGGCGAGGCGGTCGGCGCGCTCGTTCTCGGGGTGGCCGTTGTGACCCTTCACCCATTCCCACTGGACGTCTCCGTGGCGCGCGCACTCGGTGTCCAGGCGCTGCCACAGATCGGCGTTCTTGACCGGCTTCTTGGCCGAGGTGAGCCAGCCGTTGCGCTTCCAGCCGCGCATCCACTCGGTGATGCCCTTGAGTACGTAGGTGCTGTCGGTGTGGATGCGCACCGCGGGCATCGGGCGGGTCAGGGCGGCGAGGCCTTCGATCACCGCCATGAGCTCCATCTTGTTGTTCGTCGTAGCGGCGTCCTTGCCGTAGAGCTCGCGTTCGTGGTCGCCGTAGCGCAGCACGACGCCCCAGCCGCCCGGCCCGGGGTTCCCACTGCATGCGCCGTCGGTGTAGAGGTCGACGCGCTCGGTCGTTGGCTGCATGTCCCGGAATCTAGCCGCCGCCCGATCGGGCCGTAGCGGCGAGGCGGTGCGGGTGTGACAGGAAGGTTCCCATGCTCGCAGCGGGCGGCGCGTGACAGGAAGGTTCCCATGCTCGCGGTTCCCCGCGGGACAGGGAGGTTCCCATGCCCGGTCGGGAAATTCGGGTGCGCGGGGCTCGGGAGTGGTGGCATGCTCGAACTCCGTGCGGATCCTGTTCACGACGGCGCCCGGTTACGGGCTGACCTTCCCGATCGTCCCGTTGGTCTGGGCGGCCAGAGCTGCGGGGCACGAGGTGCTGGTGGCCACCACCGGTGAGATGGTCGACGCCGCGGCGCGGGCCGGTTTGCCGGTGGCCGACGTGCTGCCGGGGCACGACGTGTGGCAGGAGCTGATCCGCGCCACCGGTTCCCAGGAGCAGACACCCGGGTTCGAGCGGTTCCTCGCGGAGCGGGGGCTGACCGAGGCGTACGAGAAGCTGCCGAGGGACGGCGGTCCCTTCTCGCTGTTCACGTTGACGATGACGCAGGGCAGCATCGAGGTGGGGCGGTCGTTCGGCGCGGAACTCGTCGTGCACACCACCGATCACCCGACGGGCCGGTTGACCGCGGTGGCGCTCGGCGTGCCGGTGCTGGAGGTCGGCAACCGGGTGTCCTGGTCGTCGCGGGACGGGAGCTTCCGGACCGGGCGGAACTTCTACGACGACGATGAGCTGTCCCTGACGCTGCGGGCGCAGCTGGGCATCCCGGACGGGCCGCCGGAGGTGATCGCGCGGATCGATCCGCGGCCGCCGAGCATGGGCGGGCTGGTCGGCGACGAGCCGGACCAGGTCGACGGGCTGCCCTGGTGGCCGATGCGGTTCGTGCCGTTCAACGGTGGTTCGGCGGTGCCGGAGTGGGCGCTGCAGCGGCAGGACCGGCCGCGCATCGGTGTCACGCTGGGCACCGTGGTGCCGGTGATGTCCGGTACGAGCAGCCTGTCCGTGGTCGTCGAGGCGCTCGGCGGCTTCGACGCGGACGTGGTGCTGGCGGGGCGCGAAGCCGACCTCGCGGATGTCTCGCCGCTGCCGGACAACGTGCGGGCGGTGGGTTTCCTGCCGCTGTCGGCGTTCCTGCCGACCAGTTCGCTGCTGGTGCACCACGGCGGGTCGGGGACCACGGCGGCCGCGCTGCACTACGGCGTCCCGCAGCTGGTGCTGCCCGCCTTCGCGGACAACCCGATGTCGGCCGAGCGGGTCGTCGACCGCGGCGTCGGTCTCTCCCACGATCCGACCACAGTGGACGTCGAGGTGGTGCGCGCCGCGGTGCGCAAGCTGCTGGAGGAACCCGCCTTCGGCACTGCTGCGCGCGAGGTGAGCGCGGAGATGGCGCTCCAGCCGAGCCCGGCTTCGGTGCTGGAGCGGGCGCTGGCGGCTTTCCCCGGGTGACCCGGTCGTCCGGTTGTGCCGCAACCGGTCGTTCGGGGCAGTGATCTCGTCCTGCACCAGGGATTCACCGAAAGTTCCTGCCCCGTGTCCTCGTCCGGAGTGTTGGGCGTTCGCCGCGCGGCGATACACCTTCGGCATGTCCGAGACGCAGCTGCTGGCCAGCGCCGCACCGAACGCGGCGGCCGACGTCCACTACTCGCTGCTGGTGGTCAGAGACTCCGACGAAGTGCACGCCGCGCAACGCCTGCGCTACCAGGTGTTCGCCGAGGAGATGGGGGCCACGGTCACCGGTCGGGAGTTCGGCGTCGACCGCGATGCCTTCGACGACCACTGCGACCACCTGATCGTCCGCGAGGACAACTCCGGGGCGGTCGTCGGGACCTACCGGATGCTTCCGCCGGGCCGGGCGGCGGAAGCCGGGATGCTCTATTCGGAAACCGAGTTCGACCTGTCCGCGCTGGCTCCGCTGCGTTCCTCGCTGGTGGAGACCGGCCGCTCGTGCGTGCACCCGGACCACCGGAACGGGGCTGTGATCGGCCTGGTGTGGACGGGGATCGCGCGGTACATGCTGCTGCACGGGCACCGGGTGCTCGCCGGTTGCGCGTCCGTGCCGCTCGACGACGGCGGCGTGCTGGCTTCGCACGTGTGGAACGCGGTGTCGGCGAAGCACTACGCGCCCGAGGAGTTCCGCGTGCACCCGCACCGGCCTTGGGAGCCGATCGACGTCACCGGCCGCGCTCAGCTGCCGCCGCTGCTCAAGGGTTACCTGCGGTTGGGTGCGCAGGTGTGCGGGCGCCCGGCGCACGATCCGGACTTCGACGTCGCCGACTTCTTCGTGCTGCTGGACCTGGACCGCGCGGACCAGCGCTACCTGCGGTTCTTCCTGGGCGATGCGGCATGAACCACCCGTGGATGCCGGTTTCGCCGTGCGGTGACCAGTGCATGCCGCCGCGGGACCGCGAGGACGAGGTCGGCCTGCTGCACCTGCTTCTGCGCCTGGGCGGGGTCGTCGGGCTGCTGCTCGGCGGGTGCGTGCTGGCGCTGGTGCTGCCGGTGCTGGGCCCGGTGCGGCGGCAGCAGGCGATGGTGGCGTGGTTCCGGGCGCTGCTGCGTGCCTTGGGCATCCGGATGGTGCTCGACGGCGGGATGACCGCCGGCGGCGCGCTGGTGGTGAGCAACCACGTGTCGTGGCTGGACATCGTCGCGCTGCAGGTGCTGTGCCCGATGCGGATGCTGGCCAAGGTCGAGGTCGGGTCGTGGCCGGTGCTGGGTTCGCTGGCGGGCCGGGCGGGCACGGTCTACATCGACCGGGAGCGGTTGTCGGCGCTGCCCGACTCGGTGCGGACCATCGCCGACGAACTGCGGGCCGGCGCGGTGATCGGTGCCTTCCCGGAGGGCACCACCTGGTGCGGTCGGGAGATCGGGACGTTCCGGCCCGCTGTCTTCCAGGCCGCGCTCGACGCCGGGGCGCGGATGCAGCCGGTGGCGCTGCGGTTCCGCGACCGGGCGGGCCGGTTCACCACGGCGGCGGCTTTCCTCGGGGAGACGACGCTGGTCAGCTCGGTGCTGGCGGTGGCCCGCACCCGCGGCCTGGTGGTCGAGCTGGTCGTGCTGCCCGAGCTGCACGGCAGCGATCGCCGGGAGCTGGCCAGGCGGGCGCGGGAGTCGATCGCGATGGCCAGCGGGGCGACGCACGGGCACCGCGTCGAGCAGCCCGGGCACGGTCTCGCCGCGTGAGCTCCGGGAGACGCTCAGGATCCGTCGAGCAATAGGCTCTGAGGGGGAGTCTTCCGGAGATCACTGGACTTCGAGTGCGGTGGAGGGTGCAGGCTGGCCGGGTGGCCACTGCCGAGACATCTCGAAGTGTTCTGTGGAATCCGCAACGTCGCACCTTCACCGCGGGCCTGGTCCTGGTCATCACCCTCGTCGCCTTCGAAGCGATGGGGCTGGGCACCGCGCTGCCGACGATCGTCGCCGAGTTCGGCGCGCAGCACTGGTACTCCTGGCCGTTCACCGTCTTCCTCGCCGCGAGCGCGATCGGGACGGTGATCGGCGGTCGCCTGTCCGACCGCCGCGGCCCGGCGGTGCCGCTGCTGCTGGCGCTGCCCACCTTCGCGGTCGGGCTGCTGGTCGCGGGCTTCGCGATGAACATGCTGGTCCTGCTGGTGGCGCGGGTGCTGCAGGGGCTGGCCGGTGGCGTGCTGATCGTCGCCTTGTACGTGATGATCGCCCGCGTCTTCCCGGAGGAGCACCGCCCGGCCGCGTTCGGCGCGCTGTCCTCGGCATGGGTGGTGCCCGCGCTGGTCGGCCCGGTGGTGTCGGGTGCGCTGACCGAGCAGGCGAGCTGGCGGTGGGTCTTCCTCGGGCTGGCTCCGCTGGTGTGCATCGGCGCGGCGATGCTGGTGCCCACGGCGCGCCGGTTCGGGGCGCGCTCGGCGGATCCTCCGGCGCCGCGGCCCGGGCTGCCGCTGGCCGCGGTGGGCGCGGCCGGTGGTGTCGTGGCGTTGAACTGGGCGGCGCAGGACCCGTCGTTGACCTCGTTGCTCATCGGACTGGCCGGGGTCGCGGCGCTGGTGCCCTCGCTGCGGCTGCTGCTGCCCGAGGGCACCTTGCGCGCCCGGCCGGGGATTCCGCGGATGGTGCTCTCGCGCGGCCTGCTCTCCGGTTTCTTCTTCACCGCGCAGGCGTTCGTCCCCTTGGCGCTGACCGTGGTGCACCACTACTCGCCGACGACCGCGGGCGTGCCGTTGACGGTGGGTTCGGTCGGCTGGACCGCCGGGGCGCTGTGGCAGAGCAGGCAGCGGGAACTCCGGCGCGAGCGCGTGGTGGCGGCCGGGTTCGCCCTGGTCGGCGTCGGCATCGCCGGGCTGGCGCTGAGCCTGCCCGCGTGGGGCCCGCACGGGCTGGTCTTCGCGTGCTGGTTCGTGGCCGGTTGCGGGATGGGCATCGGGGTGACCAGCACCTCGGTGCGGGTGCTGTCGCTGTCGGCGGAGGGCGAGCGCGGGTTCAACTCGGCCGCGCTGCAGATCTCGGACATGCTCGGCCAGGCCGCGCTGGTCGGCCTCGGCGGCGTGGTGGTCGCCGCGCTCGCCACCCCGGCGAGCCCGGCCGGGGGCGTCGCGCCGCTGGACCTGGCGCTGCTGGCGGCGGCGCTGCTGGCGGCGTTGGCGCTGGTGCGCGCGACTCGCAACCGGACGTCCTGACCAGCGGCTTCCGCTCGGTCGGTCTGCATTACCCTGGATGAGCGATGACTTACCTCGACCACGCTGCCACCACACCCATGCGGCCTGGGGCAGTTGCCGTGCTCAGCGAGGCGTTGACCAGGATCGGCAACGCCTCGTCGCTGCACACCTCGGGCCGCCGGGCGCGGCGCGCGGTGGAGGAGTCGCGGGAGGACATCGCGGACGCGCTGGGCGCCCGGCCGTCCGAGGTGCTGTTCACCGCGGGCGGGACCGAGAGCGACAACCTGGCGGTCAAGGGGATCTTCTGGGCCCGGCGGGCCGAGGACCCGGCGCGCCGCCGCATCCTGGCCTCGATGGTGGAGCACCACGCGGTGCTCGACGCCCTCGAATGGCTGGCCGAGCACGAGGGCGCCGAGATCACCTGGCTCAGCGTCGACGAGCACGGGCGGGTGCTGCCGGAGGTGTTCGAAGCGGCGCTGGCGGAGAACCCGGGTGACGTGGCGCTGGCCACGGTCATGTGGGCGAACAACGAGGTCGGCACGGTCAACCCGGTCGCGGAGCTGGCCGTCGTCGCCGAGCGCCACGGGGTGCCGCTGCACACCGACGCGGTGCAGGCCATCGACACGCTGCCGGTGGACTTCGCGGCTTCGGGAACGTCCGCGCTGACCATGACCGGGCACAAGGTCGGCGGCCCGTACGGGGTCGGCGTGCTGCTGCTGGGTCGCGACGTCAAGTGCACGCCGGTGCTGCACGGCGGCGGCCAGGAGCGCGAAGTGCGCTCCGGCACCCTCGACACCCCGGGCGTGCTGGGACTGGCCGCTGCGGTCCGGGAAGCCGTCGACGCCCGTGAGGGGCACGCGCCGAAGTTGGCCGCGCTGCGCGACGAGCTGATCAGCGGTGTTCGCCGCGCGGTCCCGGACGTGCTGCTCAACGGCGACCCCGGGGACGGTGCCGTCGGCGGCGGGCCTTCGCGATTACCCGGCAACGCGCACTTCACCTTCCCCGGCTGCGAGGGTGACAGCCTGCTGATGCTGCTGGACGCCAAGGGCATCGAGTGCTCCACGGGGTCGGCGTGCACCGCCGGGGTCTCCCAGCCCAGCCACGTGCTGCTGGCGATGGGAGCGGAGCCGGAGGCCGCGCGGGGTTCGCTGCGCTTCTCACTGGGGCACACCTCGACGGCGGCCGATGTACAGGCACTCACCGAGGCCATCGGGCCGGTGGTGCGACGAGCGCGTAGCGCCGGTCTGGCCGGGTTGCGCCGATCTTCGGCGGGGCGAGCGGCCACCGCCACGGAGGTGTGAGCGTGCGAGTACTGGCAGCCATGAGCGGTGGGGTGGACTCCGCGGTCGCCGCGTCGCGCGCGGTGGAGGCGGGGCACGAGGTCGTCGGGGTGCACCTGGCGCTGTCGGCCAAGCCGGGCACGCTGCGCACCGGCGCGCGCGGGTGCTGCACCATCGAGGACTCCCGCGATGCGCGTCGCGCCGCGGACCTGCTGGGCATCCCGTTCTACGTGTGGGACTTCGCGGAGCGGTTCACCGAGGAGGTCATCGAGAGCTTCGTCGGCGAGTACGCCGCGGGCCGCACCCCGAACCCGTGCCTGACCTGCAACGAGAAGATCAAGTTCGAGGCGCTGCTGGACAAGGCGATGGCGCTGGGCTTCGACGCGGTCTGCACCGGCCACTACGCCCGGCTGTCCATCGTGGACGGTGTGCCGGAGCTGCGGCGCAGCCGCGACGAGGGCAAGGACCAGTCCTACGTGCTGGCCTCGCTGACCGCCGAGCAGCTGCGGCACTCGATGTTCCCGCTCGGCGACTCGCTGAAGTCCGAGGTGCGGGTGGAGGCCGCCGAGCGCGACCTGGCGGTGGCGAAGAAGCCGGACAGCCACGACATCTGCTTCATCCCGGACGGCGACACCCGCAAGTTCCTGGAGGGCAAGCTCGGCCAGACGCCGGGCAAGCTCGTCGACGCCGACACCGGCGCGGTGCTCGGCGAGCACACCGGGGTGCACGGGTTCACCATCGGCCAGCGCAAGGGCCTCGGCATCGACGCCCCGGCGCCCGACGGCCGGCCGCGCTACGTGCTGTCGCTGGAACCGGTGTCCGGCACGGTCAAGGTCGGCGCGGCGGAGCGGCTGTCGGTGACCGAGATCGACGCCAAGCGCCCGATCTGGCCGTCCGAGCAGCCGCTGTCCGGGCCGGTGGAGTGCGTGATCCAGGTCCGCGCGCACGGCGGCACCGCGGACGCGGTCGCCGAGGCCGACGGCGACGGCATCCGCGTCCAGCTCCGCCAGCCGCTGCGCGGCGTGGCGCCGGGCCAGGCGATCGTCCTGTACCGCCCGGACGCAGCCGGAGATCTGGTGCTGGGCTCCGGGATCATCGCCGCCACTCGCTGAGATCAGGTCGCGATGAGGTCGGCGAGGCGGTCGGGCCGCCCCTCGGTGATCAGGTGGCCTGCTGACGGGAGCACGCTGAGCGGCAGGCCGAGGGTGCGCCGCGCGGCGGCGGCCAGAGGGCCGCTGGGGAAGTAGCGGTCGTGGTCGCCCACGGCGACGACCCGCTCCACCGCCCGGTCCGCCACCACGGCCGGGGCGGGATCCAGGCTCGACCGGGCGTGCCGGGCGATCAGCGTCATCCACTCGACCAGCTCCGGCCGGGGGAGATCACCCGGTGCGAGCATCGTGGTGAGCAGTCGCGCGCTGTCGACCGGGCGGCGGCGGAGCAGCCAGGAAGCGGACGCCGCGGCGATGCCGGGTGTGATCCGCGCGCGGATCAGCCCGCCGGGCGACAGGAGCACCTGCCGCGAGACCAGCGGCGATGCCGTGGCCAGCGCGATCGCCGCGCCCAGCGAATGGCCGACGAGGACGACCGGGGATCCGGTGACCTGGTCGAGCACCTCCGCCAGCCACCGCCCGTACCAGGAATGCCGTTGCGGTGCGGGGATTCGCCGACCGCTGCTGAGGCCCGGCTGGCCGGGGAGGTCGGCCAGGACCACGCGGCAGCGCGCGGCGAGCGCGGTCGCCAGCGGCAGGCAACTGGCCGCGCAGAAGTTGGTCCCGGGTACGAACACGGCCGTTCGCGGCCCGGTGCCCGCGGTGACCAGGTGCGTTGTGGCGTCGTTCGCCGAGATCAGGCCGCGTCGGTGCGGCACGGGCCAGGCGTCGAGCTGGTCGGTGCACCACCGCTCGATCGCCTTCCGCCCCCGCTCGTTCCGGTAGAGGTCCTTCACGGCTGCTCGGGGAGGTCGATGGCGTTGGCGGCGCGTTCGAGGGTTTTGGAGAAGGTGATGGACTTCGGCAGGTGGGGCAGCAGGCGCAGCATCTGGTTGCGCATCCACAGGCCGGTTCGGCTCGTCGGGATGAGCGTCTTCGCGCCGTCGGTGGCGATCCGCTGGTTGGCAGTCACGTAGTCCCGCATCTCGGCCTCGTAGCGGCGGAACGCGGATCGGTGGTCGCCGTCGGCCGCGCCCAGCGCTGCCGCCAGGACGTAAGCGCCGACCAGCGCCAGGCTGCTGCCCTGGCCGGACAGCGGGGACGGGCCGTAGCCCGCGTCGCCGACCAGGGCCACGCGGCCGCGGGTCCAGCCGTCCATCCGGATCTGGGTGACGGAGTCGAAGTAGAAGTCGGGCGCGCTGCGGGCGGCTTCGAGCAGCTGCGGGACTATCCAGGGCTCATCGCGGAACGCCTTGTCCAGCAGCGGAAGCTGGGTGCTCGGGTCGCGGGGGTCGAAGCGCAGCCGCGGTGAGGCGAAGCCGAGGATCGCCTTCGCGCCCGCGTCGGTCCTCGCCCGGTACATCCCGGCCAGCTTGCCCGGGATGTTGCGCAGCGTGGCCGAGCGGTCCAGGCCGAGGAAGTTCTCCGCGCTGAAGATCGAGATGTGGAAGCCGAGGTGGCGGGCGAAGTCCCGCTCCGGCCCGAACGCCAGGTGGCGGACGTTGGAGTGCAGTCCGTCCGCGCCGACGACGAGGTCGAACTCGCGCGGCCCGGCCCGCTCGAACGTCACGCGGACGGCATCGGAGTCCTGCTGGATCGACGTGATGGAGTCGTCGAAGAGGTGCTCGACACCTGCGATGCGCTCGTGCAGCAGGCGGGCCAGCGTGCCGCGCATGACCTCGACGTCGTCGGGGCCGCCCATCAGCTGGTCGACGCGCACGTCGGCCAGCGGACGGCCGTCGGCGTCGGTGATGGTCAGGGCCCGTATCCCGGTGCGGGCCTGCTGGATCTCGGTCAGCATCCCCATCCGCTCGGCCACGGTGACCGCCGCACCGCGCACGTCGATCGCGTAGCCGCCGTCGCTGACCGCGGGTGCTCGCTCCACGACCGTCGGGTGGAAGCCGTGCTCGCGCAACCAGAAGGCCAGCGCCGGTCCGGCGATGCTGGCTCCGGAGATCAGGACGGTGCCGCCTCTCCGGGATTTTTCAGTGGTGGTTGCGTTCGGCGTCGTTGTCGCGTTTCGCGGTTGCTCGTGGCTGGGTTGCATCACGGTCCCCTGATGTGCGGCTGGGTAGGACTCCGGTGAGACGAGTGGTGTCGTGAGACCACGCTAGACCGACTACTTACCGGTCGGCAAGTAATTTACCGGGCGGTAAGTACTAGGATCTGCGGTGAGGAGGACGCCGATGCCGAGGACACGGGTCGACACCAGCGCGGAGATCCGCGCGGTCGCCGCCGAGCTGTTCGCCCGCCAGGGGTTCGAGAAGACCAGCCTGCGCGAGGTGGCCGAACGGCTCGGCATCACCAAAGCCGCGCTGTACTACCACTTCGCGTCCAAGGCCGACCTGGTGCGCGGCATCGTGCAGCCGCTGGTCGACGAGGTCGAAGCGCTGCTGGCGGAGAGCGGCGGGAGCAGCGCGGAGCAGTTCCTCGCCGACTACTTCGACGTGGTGCTGCGCCACCGGCAGGTGTACGTGATGGTGTTCCGGGACATCGCATCGCTGGCGCAGCTCGATCTGATGGCGCAGATGCTCGACTGGCGCGACCGGACCTACCAGATGCTGGTGGGCGAGGACGCCACGCCGGCGCAGATCGCCAAGGCGACGGTGGCGATCGGCGGACTGCAGGACTGCGCGCTCACCGAGGGGCCACCGGAGCACTTCCGCGACGCCGCGCTCGCGGCGGCGATCGCCGCGTTGCGCAGCTGAGCTTGTCGCATCGCCGGCGGTGACGACATGATCACCGCATGACAGCGATTCACGTGACCGAACGGGGAACCGGCGAGCGCGCGGTGTTCGTGCACGGCTCGGGTTCTTGGGCGACGCACGACGCGTTCGGCTTCGGCGCGCAGCTCCCGCTGGCCGAGGACTTCCAGATCGTGCTGCCGGACCGGCGCGGCTACGGCGGCAGCCCGGACGTCGAGCGCAGCGACTACGCGCAGGACGCCGACGACATCGCCGAGCTGCTCGGCGACGGCGCGCACCTGGTCGGGCACTCCTCGGGCGGTGTGGTCGCGATGCTGGCGGCGACGCGCGCTCCGGATTCCGTGCTGTCGTTGACGTTGATCGAGCCCGCGTGCTTCCAGGTCGCCGCTGACGCACCGCTGGTCGCGGCGGCTCTGGAGCGCAACCGCGCGGCCGTCGCGTCGGTGCCGCCGGATCTTTCCGACGCGGAGCTGGTGCGCCTGAACTTCGAGTCGGTCGGCTTCGAAGCGCCCGAGCCGACCCCGGAACTCGCCCGGGCCACGCGGACCGCGCTGAACGAGTTCCCGGCCTGGGAAGCGCAGATCCCGCTGGAGCGGCTCGGCGCGTTCCCGAAGCTGGTGATCACCGGTACCTGGGAGAACGCGCCGCAGGCGTACCGGGAGCACGGCGGAGAACCGATCATGCAGTGCGCTGCGGTCACCGCCGAACGCATCGGTGCGGATCTGCTGCGGGTCGACGGCGCTTCGCACTGGCCGCACAGCCAGCGCGCTGACGTCGTCAACGCGGCGCTGCGCGAGTTCTGGAAAGCAGGCGCGGTGCGCGGTTAGGGTCTGCCGACCACCTGCGGAATGGAGGCCCCATGTCCGATCTTCGCGCCAGCACCGTTGCCGATGTTCTGCGGCGCAGCGCCGCACGGGTTCCGGACCGGATCGCGCTGCGGTTCGTCGACGGCGCCGGGCGGGAGGCGGAGTGGACCTACGCCGGGCTCGACGACGCGGTCAGCCGCGCCGCAGGCGTGCTGCTGGCCGCGGGTGCGCGCAAGGGCGACCGGATCGCGGCCTACGGCAAGAACTCCGACGCCTACCTGATCGGCTTCCTGGCCTGCGCGCGGGCCGGACTGGTGCACGTGCCGATCAACTACAACCTGACCTCCGGTGAACTCGCCTACCTGCTGGCGCAGTCGGAGAGCAGCATCGCGCTGGTCGATCCCGCGCTGGCGGGCGAACTCGACCGGGTCCGGGCCGAAACCCCGGTGCAGCAGGTGATCCCGCTGCGCGGCGACGAGGATTCGCTGCTGGCGCGATGCGTCGCTGGGCCGGTTCCCGAACTCGACGTGGAGGTCGCCGACGACGACCTGGTGCAGCTGCTCTACACCTCGGGCACGACGTCGCTGCCCAAGGGCGCGATGATGACGCACCGCGCGCTGCTGCACGAGTACCTGTCCTGCCTGGCGGCGCTGGACTTCGCCGAGGACGATCAGCCGCTGCACGTGATGCCGCTGTACCACTCCGCGCAGATGCACGTGTTCCTGCTGCCGAACCTGATGATCGGGGCCACCAACCGGCTGCTGGAGGTGCTGGAACCGGGCGAGGTGCTCCGGCGGATCGAGGACGAGCGGATCGGTTCGTTCTTCGCCGCGCCGACCGTCTGGGTCGCGCTGGCCAACCACGCCGATTTCGCCGAGCGTGATCTGAAATCGCTGCGCAAGGCCTACTACGGCGCCTCGATCATGCCCGGGCCGGTGCTGCGGCGGTTGCGGGAGCGGCTGCCCGAGCTCGGCTTCTACAACTGCTTCGGGCAGTCCGAGATCGCGCCGCTGGCCACCGTGCTGCGCCCGGAGGAGCACGACGAGCGGCCGGACTCCGCCGGGCGGCCGGTGCTGTTCGTGGAGGCCAAGGTCGTCGACGAGCAGGGCGCGGAGGTCGCGCCGGGGGAGTCCGGCGAGATCGTCTACCGGTCGCCGCAGCTGTGCACCGGGTACTGGAACAAGCCCGCGGAGACCGCCGAGGCCTTCCGCGGCGGCTGGTTCCACTCCGGCGACCTGGTGCGCCGCGACGAGGCCGGGTACGTCTTCGTGGTGGACCGGATCAAGGACGTGATCAACACCGGCGGGGTGCTGGTCGCCTCCCGCGAGGTGGAGGACGTGCTCTACGCCCACCCGGCGGTGGCCGAGGTGGCGGTGGTCGCGGTGCCCGATCCGAAGTGGATCGAGCGGATCGCCGCGGTGGTGGTGCTCAAGGCCGAGGTGACCGAGGCGGAACTGGTCGCGCACGCCCGCGCGCAGCTGGCCGGGTTCAAGGTGCCCAAGGAGATCCACTTCCTGGACGACCTGCCGCGCAACAGCTCCGGCAAGCTCCTCAAGCGCGTCCTCCGCGACCAGCTCGCCAGTTGAGGCTCCGTTTCCACTGGTCAGGGCCCGTGAGTGTTTCGAGGGGCTATAGCACCCCAAAGCACTCACGGGCCACCACCAGCAGAAAAGGAGCTCAGGAGGGCGAAATCGCCGCGCCCAGAGGCCGCGCCGCTGCACCGGGCCGCCCGGTCGGGCGGTCGGGCGCGGGCTGTCGATAATGGCGGGGTGACTGACGCAGCTTGGGGTCCGGGGATCGCCACCGCCATCGGGTCGATGCCCGGCACGGATCCGGTGGAGACCGCGCGCACCGTGGTCGGGGAACTGCCCGACCTGGCGCCGTTCCCGGAACTGCCGGGCCGCGGGGTCGGCGCCGACATCCTGGGTCGCACCGCCGGTCTGCTGGTGGACCTGGCGGTCGAGGTGGTGCCCTCCGGCTACCGGGTCGCCGGTCGCCCCGGCCGGGATCAGCAGCGCGCCGTCGACCTGCTGCGCTGGGACCTGGACGCGGTGGAGCAGGCGGTCGCCGAGAAGGGCGCACCGCGCGCGGTGAAGGTGCAGGCCGCGGGCCCGTGGACGCTCGCGGCGGGCATCGAACTGCACCGCGGGCACCGGGTGCTCACCGACCACGGCGCGCTGCGCGACTTCGCGGAGTCGCTGACCGAAGGGCTGCGCGAGCACGTGGCGCAGGTGGCCAGCCGCACCGGCTCCCGCGTCGTGGTGCAGCTGGACGAGCCGATGCTTCCCATGGTGCTGGCGGGCGCCCTGCCCACGCCCTCCGGCTACGGCAAGGTTCCCGCTGTTCCGGCGCCCGAAGCGCAGAGCCTGCTCGGCGGGGTGATCGAAGAGCTCGGTGAGGCAACGGAATCGCCGGTCATCGTGCACTGCTGCGCCCGCCGCCCACCGGTGGCGCTGCTGCGCCGCGCCGGCGCGGGAGCGATCGCGCTGGACGCCACCGGCCTCGGCGACGTCTCCGGCGAACTGGCCGACGAACTCGGCGAAGCCTGGGAAGAGGGAACCACGCTGTTCCTCGGCCTGGTCCCCAGCACCCAACCGGCCCACGACGCACTGCGCGCTTTCGCGCAGCCCGCGTTCGACCTGGCTTCCCGCCTCGGCTTCGCCCGCAAGGCCCTCGCCGAGCGAAGCGTCCCCACCCCGACCTGCGGCCTCGCCGGCGCAACCCCGGCGTGGTCCCGCCGAGCGATCAACCTCACCCGAGACCTGGCGAAGCTCTTCGCAGACGAAGCCGCGCAGTAGCGAATCGCATCGTTCGAGCGTTGACGGCCCGCACGACGGAACGGTGCGGCCGACCACCGAGTTGATCCAAGTGGCGCAACCGGGACCTCCTGGAGAGTCCTCTGTGGACTTGCGCGGGTGATCGGGTGGTCGGAGTTGCCGAGTCTTTTTCCGATTTGGCGGTGAGGGCCTTCGTACGCTGGTAGGAAGGTGGTCGTGGGCAGCTACTGCGTCAGCGAGATCGAGCGGGCCGGGTGGGTTCGGCGCAGCATCATCCAGGAAGCGGCGTGCCTTACTTTCGTGCGCGGTGGCAATCTCGGCCAAGTGGCCGAGGCGTTCGGGGCGATCGTCGCGTGCGATCGTGAGCTCGACGTCGACGAGTTCTGCGAGGAGGCCTTCGCCAACCAGGAGAAGCACCCGATGATCGCGCTCAAGCAGCTCGGCGACTGGGTGCTGGTCTTGGAGGACAGCGGCCAGCAGGGGCGGCGGCCCGAGGTGCTGCGGCGGGTCGCGGAGACCGAGGCCGTCTCGGTGTTCTGGGACGGCAGCGGGCTGACCCGCTTCTCGCACGCCGTTCGCGGGCAGCTGAGCACCGCGTTCGAGGCGGTGCTGCCGGAGATCCGGGAGGGCGCCGATCCCGACGCGCTGGAACAGCTGCGCGTTGATCTGCCGTGGTCGCAGGCCGATCCGGTGGCGCTGATGCTCGTGCTGGCCGGGCGGATCACCGGGTTGCCGCCGAGCCCGGGCTGGCTGGCCGGACGGCTGCGCACCTTCCCCGTCGCGCCGTGGCCGGACGACCTGGTCGCGGTGTCCGATCCGCTGGAGCACGTCGCCGGTTACCCCGCGGAGCTGATCTCCGCGCTTCGCTCGGCCGGTGAGCAGCCGCTGCGGCAGGCCGCGGCAGCCGTCGCACGGCAGGTCATCGTCACCGCCGACTGCGTCGACCACCCCGTGCTGCGCCGCACCACGTGCTCCCTGAGCACCGGGGCCCCGGTCGACCACGGTGAGCTCGCCGCCGCCGTGCGGGAGCTGTCCTGGCAGAGCGTGCGCAGCCGGCCGTGCAGCAAGATCCGCGCGCACCTGCGGGCCGCCGAGGCGGTGCGGTTGGCCACTCACGATGACCCGCTGACCGCGCTGACCGGGGTCCTGGGCGCGGCGCGGCAGGTGCGGGGCCTGGAGATCGGCGAGCTGGCGGGCATCGTCGCCGCCGAGCTGGCGGGGTGAGTCCGGCCGTTCGGCCCCGGACCGGACGGCGCGACCGGCACAATGGGGAGCATGTTCAGCTTCCTCCGCCGCCGCGCCGCTGAAGAGACCGCAGCCGAACCGGTCGACGTGCCCGCCGAGGCGGCTGCTCGCGCCGCGGAGTTCTGGCAGCGGTGGGACGACCTGCTGCCCGAGCTGGCCTCCGCGCTCGGCGACAGCGAGCCGCAGCGCGTCGAGAACCTGGTGGCCGACATGGTCGCCTCGGTGCACCCGAACCTGACCTTCGCCATCGAGCACGGCGAGAAGGCCGTGTACGCGCTGGTGCTCAGCGGCCAGGCCGATCCCGAGCTGCGGCCCTACACCGACGCCTGGATCGCCGCGGCACCGCCGCAGGACACGCTGTGGGAGTACCACGACTCGGTGCCGCCGGTGCCGGACCCGACCGGGGTCACGGTGAACCTCCGCGGCGAGAAGTACCCGCTCGGCGAGGTGCGGGTGGCCGCGCAGGTCGACGAGGCCGAAGGCGTGGTCGACGTGGCCGTCTACCACCCCGGCTTCCAGGCCCTGGAGGACAAGGCCCGGCAGGCGCTGACCTTCCTGCCGCTGGACGCGACCCTCGGCGAGCGCCTGGCGGCCGACCGGCTGGGCCGCGTGGAGACCGCGGAGCAGGAACCGGAGGGCGCGATCGGCCTGCTGGAGCTCCGCGAGCTGGTCCGCGACCTGGACCGCACCACCACCCCGGAGTCCTGAACCACCTCCCTCACCCGGGACCGCGTCGATCTTCGCGCGAAATCGGGCGCGGCGGTCGGCGAGGCGCTGCGTGCCGTTGTCGGGGTCGCTCGCTAGTCTCGGGGCGTGACCAGCAAGGACGTGGACGACCGCAACCCGGACAACGGCGCTGAGGCGAACGTGCCGACCGACCCAGCCGCCGACCGGGCGGCCGAGGGCGTCGAGGACGTTCCCGCCGACGTGCGCGAGCGCTACGCGGAACTCGCCGAGGAGGTCCGCGGCCACCAGTTCCGGTACTACGTGCTCGACTCGCCGACGATCTCCGACGGCGAGTTCGACGAGCTGTTCGGGCAGCTCCAGCGGCTGGAGTCCGAGCACCCCGCCCTGCAGGCACCGGACTCGCCGACGCAGGTCGTCGGCGGCACCTTCTCCACCGAGTTCACCCCGGTCGCGCACCTCGAGCGGATGCTGAGCCTGGACAACGCGTTCAGCGCCGAGGAGCTGCAGACCTGGGTCGAGCGGGTGGAGCGCGAGATCGGCGGCGACGCGCACTACCTGTGCGAGCTGAAGATCGACGGTCTGGCGATCAACCTGCTCTACCGGGACGGTCGGCTGGAGCGGGCGCTGACCCGCGGCGACGGCCGCACCGGCGAGGACGTCACGCTCAACGTGCGCACCATGGCCGACGTGCCCGAGCAGCTCACCGGCAGCGACGAGTACCCGGTGCCCGCGCTGGTCGAGGTGCGCGGCGAGGTGTTCTTCCGCGTCGACGAGTTCGCCGAGCTCAACGCCGGGCTGGTGGAGGCGGGCAAGCCGCCGTTCGCCAACCCGCGCAACGCCGCCGCCGGCTCGCTGCGGCAGAAGGACCCGCGGGTGAGCCGCTCCCGGCCGCTGCGGATGATCTGCCACGGCCTGGGCAAGCGGGACGGCTTCGAGCCGCAGCGGCAGTCCGAGTCCTACGCGGCGCTCAAGGCGTGGGGGCTGCCGGTGTCCCGCCACACCGTGGTTCTGTCCACTGTGGACGAGCTGACCAAGCACATCGACTACTGGGGCAAGCACCGGGACTCCGCCGAGCACGAGATCGACGGCATCGTGATCAAGGTCGACGAGGTGCCGCTGCAGCGCCGCCTCGGCACCACCTCCCGCGCGCCGCGCTGGGCCATCGCCTACAAGTACCCGCCGGAGCAGGCCACCACGAGGCTGCTGGACATCCAGGTCAACGTCGGCCGCACCGGGCGCGTGACGCCGTTCGCGGTGATGGAGCCGGTGAAGGTCGCCGGTTCCACGGTGTCGATGGCGACCCTGCACAACGCCGACGAGGTGCGCCGCAAGGGCGTGCTGATCGGCGACCGCGTCGTCATCCGCAAGGCCGGCGACGTGATCCCCGAGGTGCTCGGCCCGGTGGTCGACGTGCGCACCGGCGACGAGCGCGAGTTCGTCATGCCCGCGACCTGCCCGGAGTGCGGCTGGCCGCTGGCGCAGCAGAAGGAGGGCGACGTCGACCTGCGCTGCCCGAACGCCCAGGGCTGCCCCGGGCAGCAGCGCGAGCGGCTGTTCTACCTGGCCAGCCGCAAGGTGCTCGACATCGACGCGCTCGGCTTCGAGGCCGCGGGCGCGCTGCTGTCGGCCGGGGTGATCGACGACGAGGGCGACATCTTCGACCTCGACGAGGCGAAGCTGCTCAAGACCCCGCTGTTCACCACCAAGGAGGGCAACCTCTCGGCCAACGGCGCCAAGCTGCTGGCCAACCTGGACGTGGCCAAGGAGAAGCCGCTGTGGCGGGTGCTCGTGGCGTTGTCCATCCGGCACGTCGGCCCGACGGCGGCGCAGGCGCTGGCCCGCGAGTTCGGTTCGCTGGACCGGATCGAGGCCGCCTCCGAGGAGGAGCTGGCGGCCGCCGACGGGGTCGGTCCGACCATCGCCACCGCGGTGCGCGAGTGGTTCGCGGTGGACTGGCACCAGGAGATCGTGCGCAAGTGGCGGGCCGCCGGGGTGCGGATGGCCGACGAGCGCGACGAGTCGATCCCGCGCACCCTCGAAGGCATGTCCATCGTGGTCACCGGCACCCTGCAGACCTTCTCCCGGGACGAGGCCAAGGAGCTGATCATGGCGCGCGGCGGTCGCGCGGCGGGATCGGTGTCGAAGAAGACGGCGTTCGTGGTGGTCGGCGACTCGCCGGGGTCGAAGTACGACAAGGCGATGCAGCTCAAGGTGCCGGTGCTGGACGAGAACGGCTTCCGGGTGCTGCTCGACGACGGCCCGGAAGCCGCGCAGGCGGTCGCGCTGCCCGCGGAGGAGGAATGACCGGCCGCTGTCGGTGCGCTTGGGCAGGATTTTCGGCATGACGACGATCCGAGTGGCCCGGCCGGAGGAGTACGAGGCGATCGGCGAGATCTCCGTGCGGGCCTACACCGAGGCGGGCAGCCTGCCCACCGACGTCGACTACGCACCGGTGCTTCGCGACGCGGCCGACCGCGCGGAGAAGGCGGAGCTGCTGGTGGCAGTGACCGGTGACAAGCCGGTCGGCACGGTCACCGTGGTCCGCCCCGGCACCGCCTACGCGGAGGTGTCGCGGCCCGGCGAGCTGGAGTTCCGCATGCTGGCGGTGGCGCCGGAGGCGATGGGCAACGGTGTCGGCCGGGCGCTGGTGCAGGCGGTGATCGACCGGGCCCGCCAGGACGCGCTGGAGCGAGTGGTGCTCTGCGTGAAGGACACCTCGACGACCGCGCAGAAGCTCTACCGGGGCCTCGGCTTCCAGCGCTGCCCGGAGCGGGACTGGAAACCGGTCCCGGACGTCAGCCTGCTGGCCTTCTTGCTGGACCTCTGAGCCTGCCGGGAACCCGCGATCTACCCCGGCGTCCGGCGGGGAACGCAATTTCAATGGAAATCAGACGTCCGATTTCCATTGAAATTGCACAACTCACCGGCACGCTATCGGCGTGTCGATGAGCGACACGCCGATGAGACGCAACTTCCATTGAAATCGTGGAGCTGATTTCCATTGAAATTGCGGTGGTTGTCCGCGGGCGTCGGCGTGTCGTGGTCGGACACGCCGACGGGTCAGCTGTCGAGGACGACGGAGACGATTCCTGCGAGGTGGGCCAGGCGGGCGAGTTCCGCGGCCCGGAACATCGGGCCGCCGGGACGGCCCGCCAGCAGGACGCGGTCCGGCTTGCCGATGGGCGTCGCCGCCAGTTCGGTGCCCAGCTCCTGCCAGGTCTGGGGGACCCAGGTGTCGTCGCCGTCGAGGATCGCCGCGCGCGGCAGCGGCAGCCACGGCAGCTCCAGGTAGCCCTCCTGCGGGGCCGAGGTGCTCGCCGCCAGCTGCTCCGCGCCGCCCGAGCGGTGCCCGAAGACGATCGCCCAGCCGGAACGGATGATCTTGGGGACGCCCTCGGCGAAGATCTGCAGGCCGCGACCGGGTTCGGCGGCGATCTCCTCGACCAGTTCGAGCTCGCGGTGGGTGTCCAGCACGCCCGCGTAGGGGCGGACCGCGTCGACGGTGACGCCTTCGACGGATTCGGCCGCGGTGATCAGCACGTCCGGCAGGCGCCCGGAGGGCAGCTCCACCACCAGGTCGTCGATCGCCACGCCACCGACCCGCTCGACGACGTCGACGCTGAGGATGTCCGCACCGATCTCGCCGAGCGCGCTCGCCACCGAGCCGAGATTGCCCGGCCGGTCCGGAATCTGCACCCGGATGAGGAAGGACACCGGACTCAACGCCTCCAGTTTCATGCGCGACACCTCGCCGGTCGCGCTGCTCCGATGCGCACGAGGCCGCACTCCAGCGGCTCCTCGTGCGAGGAACTGGCCCTGAAATTGTGGCAGACGCGGGTGACCAGCGGTGCCACCGCCGTCCACGCAGTGGAACGATCGGCGGTTCGCGAAGGTTCCCAGGGGCGCGGTCCGGCGAGCGGTTGCGCGCACGCACGCAACCCCAGGAACGTTCCAGGCGGCCTGGTCAATAGACTGAGCGGTACCCGTGAAACCGGACATGACCAGGGAGCCTTCGCAGTGTCCAAGATCTCCCGCGACGAGGTCGCGCACCTCGCCGGCCTGGCGCGGCTGGCCGTCACCGAGGCCGAGCTCGACACCTTCGCCGGCCAGCTGGACCAGATCCTCGATGCGGTGGCCAAGGTGGGAGAGGTCGCTGCGGACGACATCCCGCCGACGTCCCACGCCGTGCCGGTGACCAACGTCTTCCGCGAGGACGAGGTGCGGCCGGGTTTGACGCGCGAGCAGGCGCTCGCTGCTGCGCCCGCCGCTGAAGAGGACCGGTTCCGCGTGCCGCGGATTCTCACCGAGGAGGCCTGATGACGACCGCATCTGGCGGCAGCCTGACCGGGCTGGCCGCGTCCGAGCTCGCCGCGAAGCTGGAGGCGGGTGAGGTCTCGTCGGTCGAGGTGACGCAGGCGCACTTGGACCGGATCGCGGCCGTCGACTCGGCCGTGCACGCGTTCCTGCACGTCGACACCGAGGGCGCGCTGGCCGCGGCCCGCCGCGTCGACGAGGACCGCGCCGCGGGCCGGGCGGCCTCGCCGCTGGCCGGCGTGCCGCTGGCGCTCAAGGACGTGTTCACCACCACCGACATGCCCACCACCTGCGGCTCCAAGATGCTCGAGGGCTGGGTTCCGCCGTACGACGCGACCGTGACCAAGCGGCTGCGCGAGGCGGGCGTGGTCATCCTCGGCAAGACGAACATGGACGAGTTCGCGATGGGCTCGTCGACCGAGAACTCCGCCTACGGCCCGACCCGCAACCCGTGGGACCTCAACCGCATCCCGGGTGGTTCCGGCGGCGGTTCCTCGGCGTCGCTGGCCGCGTTCGAAGCGCCGCTGGCCATCGGCACCGACACCGGCGGCTCCATCCGCCAGCCGGGCGCGGTGACCGGCACGGTCGGCGTGAAGCCCACCTACGGCGGCGTGTCCCGCTACGGCCTGGTCGCGTTCTCCTCGTCGCTGGACCAGCCGGGGCCGTGCGCCCGCACGGTGCTCGACGCCGCGCTGCTGCACGAGGTGATCGGCGGGCACGACCCGCTGGACTCCACCTCGATCGCGCAGCCGGTGCCCGCGGTCGTCGCCGCTGCCCGCGAAGGCGCCTCGGGTGACCTCAAGGGCGTGCGCGTCGGCGTGGTGCGCGAGTTCTCCGGTGAGGGCTACCAGGCAGGCGTGCAGCGCGCGTTCGACGCCGCGGTGCAGCAGCTGTCCGCGCTGGGCGCGGAGGTCGTCGAGGTCTCCTGCCCGCACTTCACCTACGCGCTGCCGGCCTACTACCTGATCGCGCCGAGCGAGTGCTCCTCGAACCTGGCCCGCTTCGACGCCATGCGCTACGGCCTGCGCGTCGGCGACGACGGCGAGCACAGCGCCGAGGAGGTCATGTCGCTGACCCGCGAGGCCGGCTTCGGCCCGGAGGTCAAGCGGCGCATCATGCTCGGCACCTACGCGCTGTCCTCGGGCTACTACGACGCCTACTACGGGCAGGCGCAGAAGGTGCGGACGCTGATCACCCGCGACTTCGACGCCGCGTTCGAGCAGGTCGACGTGCTGGTCTCGCCGACCACCCCGACCACGGCGTTCGAGATCGGCGAGCGGGTCGACGACCCGATGGCGATGTACCTCGCCGACCTGTGCACCATCCCGTCGAACCTGGCGGGCAACGCCGCCATGAGCGTCCCCTGCGGACTGTCCGATGAGGACGGACTGCCGGTCGGGCTGCAGATCATGGCCCCGGCGATGGCCGACGACCGGCTCTACCGGGTCGGGGCGGCGTACGAGACCGCGCGCGGTGCGCTCCGCGTGCCCGAGCTGGAGGTGGCGGTATGAACCCGAAGTTGAAGGCGGCGTTCCAGCTGGCCTCGGTGCTGTCCGCGGCGTTCGGCCTGCGGGCGAGCATCCGCGCGGCGCGGGAGAAGAAGGACAAGCTGGAGCTGGCGGACGCGATCATCACCGCGGCCGGGCTGATCACCGGCACCGCGCTGGCCGTGCGCGCGCTGCGCGAGGAGGAGGACGAGAAGTGACCTCCGTCGCCGAGATCATGGACTACGACGAGGTCCTGGCCCGGTTCGACCCGGTGCTCGGCCTCGAGGTGCACGTCGAGCTGTCCACGAACACGAAGATGTTCTGCGGCTGCGCCAACGCCTTCGGCGCGGAGCCGAACTCCCAGGTGTGCCCGGTGTGCCTGGGCCTGCCGGGTGCGCTGCCGGTGGTCAACGGCAAGGCCGTGGAGGCCGCGATCCGGATCGGCCTGGCGCTGAACTGCCAGGTCGCGGAGTGGTGCCGGTTCGCCCGGAAGAACTACTTCTACCCGGACATGCCGAAGAACTTCCAGACCTCGCAGTACGACGAGCCGATCGTGCACGACGGCTACCTCGACGTGGTGCTGGACGACGGCGAGACGTTCCGCGTCGAGATCGAGCGCGCGCACATGGAGGAGGACACCGGCAAGTCGCTGCACGTGGGCGGCAGCACCGGTCGCATCCACGGCGCCGTCCACTCGCTGCTGGACTACAACCGCGCCGGCGTGCCGCTGATCGAGATCGTCACCAAGCCGATCACCGGTGCCGGTGAGCGCGCCCCCGAGGTCGCCCGCGCCTACGTCACCGCGCTGCGGGACCTGCTGCGCGCGCTGGACGTCTCCGACGTGCGGATGGACCAGGGCTCGCTGCGCTGCGACGCGAACGTGTCGCTGATGCCGAAGGGCACCACCGAGTTCGGCACCCGCACCGAGACGAAGAACGTCAACTCGCTGCGCAGCGTCGAGCGCGCGGTGCGCTTCGAGATGCAGCGGCACGGCGCGGTGCTGGCCTCCGGCGGCTCGATCCTGCAGGAGACCCGGCACTTCGACGAGTCCACCGGCTCCACCTCGGCGGGCCGCCGCAAGGAGACCTCCGAGGACTACCGGTACTTCCCGGAGCCGGACCTGGTGCCGATCGCGCCGTCCCGCGAGTGGGTCGAGGAGCTGGCCAAGACGCTGCCGGAGCTGCCGTGGGAGCGCCGCAAGCGCGCCAAGGAGCAGTGGGGCCTGTCCGACGAGGAGCTGCGCGACCTGGTCAACGCCGGTGCGCTGGAGCTGATCGCCGAGACGGTGGAGGCCGGAGCGCAGCCGGGCGAGGCCCGTTCCTGGTGGGTCTCCTACCTCGCGCAGCAGGCCAACACCCGTGGTGTGGAGCTGGCCGACCTGGACATCACGCCGAAGCAGGTGGCCCGGGTGATCGCCCTGGTCGCGGAGGGCAAGCTGACCAACAAGCTGGCCCGCCAGGTGGTCGACGGCGTGCTGGCGGGCGAGGGCGAGCCGGACGAGGTCGTGGCGGCCCGCGGCCTGGAGGTCGTCTCCGACGACTCGGCCCTGCAGAAGGCGATCGACGAGGCCCTGTCGTCCCAGCCGGACGTGGCGGACAAGATCCGCGGCGGCAAGGTGCAGGCGGCGGGAGCGATCGTCGGTGCGGTCATGAAGGCGACCAAGGGCCAGGCGGACGCCAAGCGGGTCCGCGAGCTGGTGCTGGCGGCCTGCGGCCAGTAGTTCTCCCGGCGGAGGGCACCTCGTGGCGAGCGATCGCCGCGAGGTGCCCTCCGTGCTCTCAGCGGGTGATGCGGGCGATGTGGCCGTCCGGGCGGATCAGGACGTGCGTGCCGGGGGAGACGTCGTAGATGTCTCGGGCCGTCGCGTCGGGGTCCACGAGGGACGTGCCGGTGGGGGAGATGCGGTGGGCCTGGACGTTCGACGAGGTCGCCGGTGGTTCTGCGTCGAAGGCGAGATGGGTCCAGTGGGTGCCTCGGAAGAGGTCGAAGAGGCGGATCTGCTTTCCGCTCGCATCGCGCAGCGGTGAGTCGGGAGCCCGGTCGCCTGCGCGGACCCGGCCCGGGGTGGTGCGTTCGTCCCGGGAGAGCGGGCTGTTCCGGTAGGAGATGGTCAGCTGGTGCGTCTCCGGGCCGCGGCGGTGCGCCTCGGCGTGGCCTTCGACGTGGCGCTGGAGGAGCTCCGCGCTGAGGCCGAGGACGGATGCGGCGACCGGTAGCCGTTCCAGCTCGTAGCTGTCGAGGAGGTCGGCGCTGCCGTCGGCGAGCTTCCAGCCCAGGTTGTAGGCGTCCTGGATGCCCGTGTTCAGGCCTTGGCCGCCGGTCGGCGGGTGGACGTGCGCGGCGTCGCCCGCGAGGAAGACGCGGCCCTGGCGGAACCGACGCGCCATGCGGATGTTCGGCCGCCACACCGTGGACCAGGTCAGGTCGTGCATCCGGAGGTCGGTGCGGCCGGAGAACTCGTCGAGCTGCGCTTGCAGGGTGGCCAGCGTCGCGGTCTCGACGCCATCCGGGAGCGGGGCGGCGCACTGGAACGAGTCCGTGCCGGGCAGCGGGGTCAGCGCGATGCCCCGGGCCGGGTCTTCGGCGGAGCCGAACCAGTGGCCGCAGCTGTGGTCCAGGCCGGTCACCTGCACGTCGCCGAGCAGCATGCGGATGCTCTCGTCCGTCTCGCCGACGAAGTCCACGCCCAGCGCCTTGCGCACCGCGCTTCGGCCGCCGTCCGCGCCGACGAGGAACGCCGCTCGCGCCGTTCCCGTGCTGAGCCTGGCCGTCACGCCGCCGGGAACCTGTTGGAGATCAAGGAGTTCCACGCCCCGCTCGACGTGCCCGCCGAGTTCGGCCAGCCGGTTGCGCAGGATCTCCTCGGTGCGCCACTGGGGCAGCACCCACGGGTGCGGGTGCGGGACGTCGGGGGTGGGCTCGGTGAGCTCGACCATCCGGCGCTCGCCGACGTACCTGCCGCCGACGTGGGCGCGGATCGGGAAGGGCGGCGCTCCGCTGCCGAGCACTTCGTCGAGCACGCCGAGGTCGTCGAACACCTCCAGCGTCCGGGGTTGCAGGCCGTCGCCGCGCGATCCGGCGAACGCCGAGGTCGCGGCGTCGATGATCCGGAAATCGATGCCGCGCCGGGCCAGCTCGACGCCCAGCGTCAAACCGGTCGGGCCCGCGCCGGCGATCAGCACTCGGGTGTCCATGCGCGCTCCTCGGTGAATCGTGATTCAGTGAATCCAGATTCAGAATGGAGCTTGCTAGCGTTCCTGTCAAGGAACGGGAGGTGCGATGGCGGACAGCCGCAAGGCCAGGGCCGCGGAGACCGAAGCCGCGCTGAAGGCGGCCGCGCAGCGGGTCTTCGACCGGGTCGGCTACCTCAACGCCAAGATCACCGACATCACCGCCGAGGCAGGGCGGGCCGCCGGGTCGTTCTACAACCACTTCGGCAGCAAGGAAGCCCTGCTGGAATCGCTGCTCGCGGACATGATCGAGGCCAGCGACCGGGCGGTCGCGGCCGACACCGCGCACGACCCGGACTTCGGCAAGCGCGAGGCGATCCGCTGGCACGTGGCGCAGTACTGGCGGTTCTTCCAGGACAACCGCACCTTGATCCTCGCGCTCGGGCAGGCGGCGCAGGTCGACCGGCAGTTCGCCGACCGCCTGGCGAAGTTGCTGGAACCGGACCTGCAGCACCTCGCGGGCCACCTCGCGGGCGTCTCGGACCGCCCGGCGGCCACCGCGCTGGCGATCTCGGCGCTGTGGCAGCAGTTCGCCCACGCCAAGCTCGTCCAGCGGCACCCCGCGACCGGTGACCTCACCGACGACGAGGCGATCGACCTGCTGACCGACCTGACCGACCGCGGGGTGAACGGGGGCTGATCAGTCCTTGCCCGCGGTGCCGCCGGTCGGGGGCTCGAGGCGGATCACCCGGTCGTCGCTGGAGATCGGGGCGCCGCCGTCCTTGTTCGCGGTGCCCAGCCAGATCAGGCCGTCGGAGGCGAGGGCCGCCGCCGAGAAGCGGCCGTAGGTCTTCTCCATCACCTTCGCCGGCTGGCCGGTGACCGTGCCGTCCGGCGCCGGGCTCAGGGTGTAGAGCGCGGCGGCATCGCGCAGCGCCACCACCACGTTCGCCGGGTCGGCGGCGCAGCCGGTGACGCCCGGGCGGTCCGCCCACGTCCACGACGGCGCGCCCAGCGGTTCGCCGAGCTTCAGCCGGAACAGCGCGTCCTTGTCGGCCAGGCGGTCGGTCACCCAGTACATGCCCAGGGCGGGCGTGCCGCAGAGCCCGGTCGGGTCGGTCAGACCGGAGACCACGACCGGTGACTTCGGGTCCGGGTTGCCCGGCGCGGGCTTGCCGAAGCCGTCGATGCGCAGCAGCTTCCCGGCCAGCGACTGCGGGTTGGCGGCGTTGCCGGCGTTGCCCGCGTTGCCGGTGGCGACCAGCAGCGCGCCCTGGCCGTCGTCGAGCAGGGCGCCGGAGTTCCCGCGCGAGCCCTTGGGGATGCCGGTCAGCACCGGCTTCGGCCGGTCGCCCGCGGCCACCCGCACGACCTGGTTGTCGCTGCCGGTCGTGACGTAGGCGTAGAACAGCTCGTCCTCGTGGTACGTCGGGGACAGCGCCAGCCCGGTGAGGCCTCCGCCGCTGCTCGCGTCGACCGGAATCCTCGCCAGCTCAACGGGTTCCGCATCGCGCGCCACCCGCAGCACGCGTCCGGTGGCGCGCTCGCCGACCAGCGCCGCGCTGCCGTCGGGCAGCACCGCGATGGCGCCGACCGGGTCCAGGCAGGTCGCCACCACGGCCGGATCGGGGTCCTCGCAGCCCACCGGCTGGGCGGGCTCGTCCGGCCGGGTGCCGGTCTGCGGCGGCGGTGCTTCGCTCTCGAAGGACGGTTGCGGGCCGGCCTGCGGCTCCAGCGACGGCGGGTCGCCCCACGGTCTGGTGTGCTCGTCCGGGAACTGCGCGCAGCCCGCCAGCAGCGTGCCGAGCACCACGGTCGTGCTCAGCAGGACTCGGCGCATGCGATTCGGGACTGCCACGACGACCGAGCCTAACGGCCCGCCGGTGAACCCCCGGTGAGCCCGTCCGGTCGGGAGTGCGCAGCAGTGTTCGAACGCGGTGTGCTCACGACCGATCGCCGTGTTCCTCGTCATGCTCGACCGGGGTGGTTTTGACCAGTTCCGCACCGGCGGGCTAGCGTCTCGGAGTTCGTTGGCGCCGACTGGAAGGTTCCACCTCCGCAGAGACGATCGGCTTCGGCCGATCCGCACAGGCGCTGATCTCCTCGCGTTCCGCCCGCTGCCGCGAGCCCGGAGTCGCACGCGCCTGCCCAGGCGCCCTGCTCCCGACAAGATTGGTATCCCGTGACTTCGACGAGCGCGGAAATCTCCGAGACCGACAAGCGACGCCCGCGGGCCGATCTGGTGGTGTCCGCGCTCAGCGGCGGCCTGCTCACCGCCTTCGTCGTCACCGCGCTGGTCGCACCGGAGGCGACCGGCAACGTGGTGTCCACCGCGTTCACCGCCTGCGCCGCCTGGTTCGGCCCGTACTGGCAGGTGCTGCTGCTGGCCACCTTCGTGATCGCGGTCGTGCTCGGCGCTTCGCGGTACGGGCGGGTCCGGCTCGGCGGTGACGTCGAACCGGAGTTCGGCACCTTCAAGTGGCTGGCCATGATCATGTGCACGCTGCTCGCCGCCGGCGGCGTGTTCTGGGCCTCCGCCGAGCCGGTCTACCACTACGTCGACCTGCCGCCCGCCTACGCCGACGTGGCGCCCGGTTCGGCCGAAGCGGTCGCGGTGGCGCTCGCGCAGAGCTTCTCGCACTGGGGATTCCTGGCCTGGGCGGTGCTCGGCACGCTCGGCGCGATCGTGATGATGCGCGCCGCCGAGCAGGGCCTGCCGCTGCGGCCGCGCACCCTGCTGCACCCGGTCTTCGGCGAGCGCATCCAGCGCCACTGGCTGGGCACCGTCGTCGACGTCATCTGCATCATCGCCGTGGTCGCGGGCACCGTCGGCCCGATCGGTTTCCTGGGCATGCAGGTCTCCTACGGCATGTCGACGATGTTCGGCACGCCGGACACCTACCCGATGCAGGTCGCGATCATCCTGGGCCTGACCGCCGTCGCGGTCGTCTCCGTCATCACCGGCGTGGACAAGGGCATCCAGCTGCTCAGCCGGTTCAACGTGTGGCTGGCGGTAGCGACGATGGCGGCGATCCTGGTGCTCGGATCGGCGGCGTTCGTGGTGGACGGCTTCCTGAGCGGTTTCGCGCGGTACGTGCAGGACTTCGTGCCGATGTCGCTGTACCGCGGGAACGACGAGTGGCTGGGCAGCTGGACGGTGTTCTTCTTCGGCTGGTTCATCGGCTACGCGCCGCTGATGGCCATCTTCGTCGCGCGGATCTCCCGCGGTCGCACGGCGCGCAACCTGATCGGCTTCACCGCCGGGGTGGCGCCGGTGGCCACCGCGCTGTGGTTCACGGTGCTGGGCGGCACCGGGGTCATGCTGGAGCAGCGCACGCCCGGTTCGGTGTCGGGGCCGCTCGACGAGTCCGGGCTGCCCGCGGCGCTCGTCTCGGTCGCCCAGCAGCTGCCGTGGGGCGGTCTGCTCGGCGTGGTGCTGCTGGTGCTCACCACGACGTTCGTGGCGACCACCACCGACTCCATGTCGCTGGCCATCGCCACCGCCGGGACGAGCAGCGGGGAGCCGAACAAGTTCTCCCGCGCCTTCTGGGGCCTGCTGATGGGTGTCGCGGCGATCGCGCTGATCGCCGTCGGCGACAGCGGGGTCAGCGCGCTGCAGTCGTTCATCGTGGTCACCGCGGTGCCCGCCGGTTTCGTGCTGCTGCCGACCCTGTGGGCGGCGCCGAAGGTGCTGCGGGAGATGGCGGCCGAGCAGGGCATCACCCGCTGACTCAGCCGCGTTCCGGGAACGGCAGGCGGACGCGCGGCATCTCCGGCGGCGGGGGATCGATGCCCAGCCGCGCGCATTCGACCGTCTCCACCCGGTGCAGCAGCAGCGAGAGCTCCTCGCGCACCGCGTCGGGCGCCTCGAACGGCAGGAAGTGCGATGTCGGCAGCCTTCGCACGCGCGCTTGCGGGAGTTCGGCGACCGCGTGCGCGAGGCTGCCGACATCGGCCAGCAAGTCGTGCTCGCCGGCGAGGACCGTGATCGGGCAGGACAGTCCGGACACCCGGGCGCGGGCCGAGGCGCTCCACGCGAGGCTCAGCTCGGCGTGCCACCGCCAATCGTGCTGCAGCAGCAGGCGAATCGCCTCGGCGAGCCCGGAACCGTCGGCGTCTTCCCGCAGCAGCCCCGAGTTCTGCAGCAGGCGGCCGGGGACGTTGGCGTACGGCAGGTTCGCGGTGATGCTTTCGAGGAAGTCGCCCAGCAGTCGCAGCGATGCCGAGCCGCCCAGCGCGAGCAGTCGGCGAAGCGCGTCCGGGACGCCGACGGCGCGCAGCAGTGCGTCCGTGCCGAGCGTCGGCGGGCCGGCCAGCAGCAGCATTCCGCGCACCCGGTCCGGGAAGCGCCGGGCGAGTTCGACCGCCACGACCGTGCCGCCGGACCAGCCCACCACGACGCCGGTTCCGGCTCCGGCCGCGTCGAGCGCGGCGATCGCGTCCTCCGCGTGATCACGCGGGGTGGTGGCCCCGGTGCGCCGCGGTGACCAGGTGATCGTTCGCGTGGCGGAATCCACCGGGAGCAGTTCGGAGGCCGCCACGAGCTCCGGGCATCGCAGGAGCATCGGCCGCGCGGCCGCACCGGCTTCCGCCCATTCCCGGAAGCGCAAGCCGCTACCAGCGGAAACATCGAAATCACGGAACACCCGCCGCGTCATCGGACCATTCTGCCGCACTCGGCGGGCGGGGTATCGAAGCAGTTACGTGTCGAGACGGTTTTGCCGAAGGGGTCGCACGGTGGGGTGACCATGCCCTAGCCTCGTCCGGCGTGAGGACTCACGACGATCGCCCCGGCGGTGCGGGCGGCTACCCCGACGATCGCAGCTACGGTGCGCACGCCCAACAGCCAGGGGCGGGCGCGCAAGGTGCCCGGAGCACGCAGAGCCTCGGCTCGTCGAAGTACGACTACTACGACGACGATGACGGCTACAGCGACGCCGAAGCCACCTCGCTGGTGGATCCCGGCGGGCGCGAGGAGGAGGCGTACTACGACGACCTCGGGCGCACCCGCAAGCCGTTCGGCTGGAGCGGGAGCACCGACCTCGGTCTGCTGATCCTGCGCCTGTCGCTCGGCGGCTTGTTCCTGGTGCACGGCGCGCAGAAGCTCTTCGGCGTGCTCGGCGGCCCCGGGCCGGAGGGTTTCGCCCAGGCGCTGGCCAAGATGGGTTTCCAGCAGAGCGCCATGCTCTCGCTGGTCACCGGCGCCACCGAGCTCGGCGCGGGCGCGCTGCTGGTGCTCGGCCTGTTCACCCCGCTGGCCGCCGCAGGCGTCGTCGGCGTGATGGCCAACGCGATCTTCCTCAAGCTCGGTGCCGGTTTCTTCAACGCCACCGGTGGTTTCGAGTTCGAGGCGACGCTGCTGGTGCTGGGCCTGGGCCTGATGTTCACCGGCCCCGGCCGGGTGGCGCTGGACTACGGGCGGGTGTGGTTCCGCCGCCCGCTGACGTTCGGCTTCATCAGCCTGATCATCGCCGCCGGTGCGGCGGTGGCGGTGCTGCTCCTGTTCCACCGCCCCTGACCGCAGAACCCGACGAGCGGGGGCGCGCACGCCACGTGCGCGCCCCCGCTCCGTCGTTGGTGCGGTGCCCGGCCGGGCAGGCGAGCAGGACCGGTGAACTCCCCGCTGTCCGAACGGTCCTGGTCGCACCAATGCCGTTGAGGCCGCTGCGCCATCACCTTCGCCTCCGGCGTCGCGAGGGCGGTGCTCCAGCGCCGACGATCTTCGACCGGATCCGGTAGTCGACCCGGATGCAGTGGTAGGTGACGTCGTCCTCGACGCTGTCGGGCAGGTTGAGGCGTTCACTTCCCGACGCGGAGTCGCGCTCGGGATGCCCGAAGAACTCCACTCCGGACTCCGGTGCTTCGGAGAAGCGCAGTTCTTCGGCCGTCACCCGCGCGACGAAGTCGATGTCCGGCCGGTCGGGGCGTTCGGTCACCGGGACCGCTCCCGGCGCGTCGCTCGCGGTCGTCGCGGTCGCTCGTCACGAGCCGGTTTCCTGGTGCCTTCCTCCCGCTCGGTGGCCCCGTCCTCCGGTTGCGCGGTGCCGCCGGTCGCCTCGCGCGCGGTACCGCTGACATCGCGCACGGCTTCGCCCGCGCTTTCGCCCGCGTATTCGACAGTGCTGCCCGCGCCTTCGCCGACATCGCGCACGGCTTCGCCCGCGCTTTCACCCACGTATTCGACGGCGCTGCCCGCGCCTTCGCCGACATCGCGCACGGCCTCGCCCGCTCCTTCCCCGACCTCGCGGACCGCACCACCCGCCCCTGCCCCCACCTCGCGAACCGCGCTACCAGCCCCTTCGCCGACCTCGCGCACGGCCGATCCCAGTCCCTGCGTCAGGTTCTCCAAGATCTGCGGGTTCCGGTCGATGGTCTGGAGGACGCGTTCCAGGATGCCGGCGACGTTGTCCAGCCGGACCTTCAGCAGGGCTTGGGCCTCCACGCCCTTGATCTCCAGCGCGACCCGGCCGAGGTGGACATCCGCTCCCACGTTGAGCTTGACCAGGTCGAGCACCTCCGCCTGCAGCGAGACCTTCGCCCGCAGGTCCTCGACTTCCAGGGAAATCTCGTCCACCCTCAAGTCCGGCACGTCCAACAGCACGTCGGGCTCCGCGTTGCCGCGCCCGGCCGCTGCCGACTCGTCATCCGGTCCCGGCTCTTCGTCGAACTGATCGAACTCCGCCTCGTCGGCCATGGCGCCACCCCTCTTCGCGTTGGCCTCGGCCACACCGGCGACGTCGCCGCATCGCGGTGGCCGCGGACCAGGAAAACACAGGTCAGGGGCCGCCGCTGAGTGCTGGAGGCGGACACCGCCGAGACCGGGTTCGACCCGCGAGGTCGTCACCGGCCAGGCCGAGACCGTCCTCGGTCCGGCCGGTGACGTCGTCCACCGGCGAGCGGGACTCAGCGGATTCGGGTCTGCTCCGCGTGATAGCCGCCGCCCGGCCAGACCCAGTCGCCGGTGAGGTGGTCGCCGTCGGCGCTGAACCGGGCGCGGTAGTGGGCGGGCGAACCCTTCTCGCCGCCCCAGATGATCAACGCGTCACCGTCGATCTCGTAGACGTAGTCGAGGGTTTCGCCGTCGCCGCCGTAGAAGCGGGACTTGAGTTCCGCGCCGGGTTCGGTGGCGCCGAAGGGCTTCTCGCGGCCGATGATCTCGATGCCGCGCACCCGGTGCCCGTCCTGCTCGATGTCGATCTCCTGGTGCAGGAAGTGCCCGCCCGGCAACCACGAGTAGGTGACCTGGCCGGTGGCGCCGCCGCTCACCCGCCAGGTGCCGACGAGCCGGTCGAGGCCGCGAATGGTGTCGTCCACGGGGTTTCCGCCTTTCAACTGGGAACAGGGGTCGTTCAGCCGCGCAGGAATTCGACGATCGGCGGGGCGAGCTTGGCGGGCGCCATCATCACCGCGCCGTGGTTGAGGCCGGGCAGCGTGCGGTGCTCGGCGGTGGGCAGCACCTCGGCGATGGCGCGGGCCGCGCTGTGGAAACCGGCCGGGCTCTTGCCGCCGGTCAGCACGAGAGCGGGCGAAGTCGTCGACCACTCCTCGGCCTTGAGCGGTTTCCCCTGCTGGGAGTCGCCCATCACCGCGATGTCGTGGGGCAGCGTGTGCGCCATCGCCTTCAGCCCGGACCACACGCCGGGCATCAGCCGCATCATGGCGACCATGAACCCGGGCATGCCCTGCGCCTTGGTCATGAAGTACTTGACCGCCTCGCCGCGCCGGTCATCGGCGAGCAGTGCGTCGATGTGCCGCGCGAAGTCCCACGGCGGCCCGAAGTCGCCCTTCTCGACCACGAACGGCGGCTCGTACACCGCGATCCGTTCGACGTCGAGTTCGACCGCGGCGCGCAATGCGAGCACGGCGCCGGAGGAACTGCCGAACAGCGAGGCCGAGCCACCGGCGTGCTCGATCAGCGCGGCGATGTCCTCGATCTCGCGCTCGACCGCGTAGTCCGCCGCGTTGCCGCTCGCGCCCCGGCCCCGCCGGTCGTAGTTGATGACGGTGAAGTGCTCGGCGAGCAGGGCGGCGAGCTTGCGGGCGTCGGACCGGTCGGCCAGCGCCGAGGACACCAGGACGACGGCTGGGCCGCTGCCGGATTCCTCGAACGCGATCTCGGTGCCGTCCTGCGAGCGGACTGCGTGCTTGGTCATGGCTTCTCCGTCCAGGGGTGTCGTGCCGTCTTCTGCTCGTGTGACGGCCCCTCGGCGGAAAAGGAATCGGTCAGTTCGGCGGCAGCACCAGCGGAAGTCCGGCCGCGGCGAACCAGCGCGGTTCGAACGAGGTGATCGCGGTGATCCGGCCGTCGTCGACGCGCAGCACGTCGAGCACCTGCGCGCGGAACTCCCCGGCGAGGTCGCGAGTCTGCTCGGCACTGGGGCGCTGGACGTAGTGCGCGACGGCGGGCTGTCGGTTCACGCTGGTCAGCACGCTGCGCCACGAGCCGAGGTACCACTGCGAATCCGGGTCGAAGACCTGGCGGGCGAAGTCGAGCAGCGGTTCGCGGCCGACCAGCCAGGCCGGGTGCGGCGGCATCGTCTGCCGCACGTCCTCGGCGAGGAGTCCGGCGAGCGCGTCCAGGTCGGCCTGCTGGTGCGCTTCGACGTACTGCCGGACCAGTGCGCGCTCATCGGCGCTCGGCTCCGCGGACTGCGTCCAGTCGTCCCGGTCGCGGGGCAGCTGCTGCTTCAACGTCGCGCGCGCCCGCTGCAACGCGCTCTTCACCGAGGCCACGCTGGTCTCCAGCAGCGCCGCGGTTTCGGTGGCGGGCCAGCCCAGCACGTCGCGGGTGATCAGCACGGCCCGCTGCCGGGCGGGCAGCTGCTGGATCGCGGCCAGGAACGCGAGCTCGACGGTCTCCCGCGCGACCGCCACCGCGGCGGGCTCCTGCTCGGCGTCGGCGACCGGCTCCAGCAGCCGATCCGGAACCGGTTGCAGCCAGGGAACTTCGACCGGCGGTGCTCCCGCTCCGGCCAGCGGCGGGACCTGGTAGGCGGCGGCCACCCGCTTGTTCCGGTCGATCAGGTCCAGGCACGCGTTGGTGGCGATCTTGTACAGCCAGGCGCGGAACGTCGACCGGCCCTCGTAGGTCTCCCGCCGCCGCCACGCCCGCAGCAGCGTCTCCTGGACGACGTCCTCGGCATCGTCGAACGAGCCGAGCATCCGGTAGCAGTGCACCTGCAGCTCCCGGCGGTAGCGCCCGGCCAGCTCGCCGAACGCGACCTGGTCGCCGTCCTTCGCCGCGGCCACCAGCACGCCGATCTCGTCGGACACCACCCGCCACCTCCTGGTACTCCCGCGCCAACACTAGTGCCCGAAAACGCGAGAACGGGCCCGCATCCGGCAGATGCGGGCCCGTTCTTCCTCCGCGCGGTTACTTGTTGACGTCGCGGACCGCGCCGTAGGAGGCGGAGGTGGCGAGGCGGGCGTAGGCGCGCAGGGCGGCCGTCACCTTGCGCTCGCGGCCCACCGGGGTCCACGGCTGCTCGCCGGCTTCCATCTTGGCGCGGCGCTCGGCCAGCACCTCGTCGGAGACCAGCAGCTCCAGCTTGCGCTCGCGGACGTCGATGAGGATCTGGTCGCCGTTCTCCACCAGGCCGATCGTGCCGCCGTTGGCCGCCTCGGGGGAGATGTGGCCGATCGACAGGCCGGAGGAACCGCCGGAGAAGCGGCCGTCGGTGATCAGCGCGCACTTCTTGCCCAGGCCGGAGCCCTTCAGGAACGCAGTCGGGTGCAGCATCTCCTGCATGCCCGGCCCGCCCGCGGGGCCTTCGTAGCGGATCACCAGCACGTCACCGGGCTGGATCTCCTTGTTCAGGATCGCCGAGACGGCCTGCTCCTGGCTCTCCAGCACGCGCGCCGGGCCCTGGAAGTACCAGAGCTCCTCCTCGACGCCCGCGGTCTTGACCACCGCGCCCTCTTCGGCGAGGTTGCCCTTGAGCACGGCCAGCCCGCCGTCGGCGGTGTAGGCGTGCGCGACGTCGCGGATGCATCCGTTCGCCGCATCGGTGTCCAAAGAGGACCAGCGGTTCTCGGTGGAGAACGCCTTCGTGGTGCGCACCCCGCCCGGCGCGGCGTGGAACAGCTCGATGGCCTCCGGCGACGGCGACTCGCCGCGGATGTCCCACTTGTCCAGCCACTCGGTGAGGCTCGCGCTGTGCACCGAGGAGACGTCGCGGTGCAGCAGGCCCGCGCGGTCCAGCTCGCCCATGATCGCGGAGATGCCGCCGGCCCGGTGCACGTCCTCCATGTGGTAGTCGGAGTTCGGGCTGACCTTCGACAGGCACGGCACCCGGCGGCTGGTCTCGGCGATGTCGTCGAGGTCGAAGTCGACCTCGCCCTCGATCGCGGCGGCCAGCGTGTGCAGCACCGTGTTGGTGGAACCGCCCATCGCCATGTCCAGCGCCATGGCGTTCTCGAACGCCTTCTTGTTCGCGACCGACCGCGGCAGCACCGACTCGTCGTCCTCGCCGTAGTAGCGCTTGGCGATGCGCACCACGGTCCGGCCGGCTTCCCGGAACAGCTCGCGGCGCGCGGCGTGCGTGGCCAGCGTCGAGCCGTTGCCGGGCAGCGCCAGGCCGAGCGCCTCGGTGAGGCAGTTCATCGAGTTCGCGGTGAACATGCCCGAGCAGGACCCGCAGGTCGGGCACGCCGAGCGCTCCACCTCGGTGAGCCCGTCGTCGTCCACCGCGGAGTTCGCCGACGCGGCGATGGTGGTGATCAGGTCGGTCGGGGCCTGCGCCACGCCTTCGACCACGACCGCCTTGCCCGCCTCCATCGGCCCGCCGGAGACGAACACGGTCGGGATGTTCAGCCGCATCGCGGCGTTGAGCATGCCCGGCGTGATCTTGTCGCAGTTGGAGATGCACACCAGCGCGTCCGCCTGGTGGGCGTTGACCATGTACTCCACCGAGTCGGCGATCAGCTCGCGCGAGGGCAGCGAGTAGAGCATGCCGCTGTGGCCCATCGCGATGCCGTCGTCCACCGCGATGGTGTGGAACTCCCGCGGCACGCCACCGGCCTCGCGGATCGTCTCGGCCACCACGTCGCCGAGGTCGCGCAGGTGCACGTGGCCGGGCACGAACTGCGTGTAGGAGTTGGCGATCGCGACGATCGGCTTGCCGAAGTCGTCGTCGGTCATACCGGTGGCACGCCAAAGCGACCGAGCGCCAGCGGCATTTCGTCCATGGGTAGTCGTCCGAGAGCGCAGCTGAGGCATATCCACCTTCTCGTTCGGGAAGCGCGCATTTCACCCGGCGCGGATGTTCGGTGGTGTCAACGGGAACGCGCGCGGCGACTTCCGTCGGAAACATCCGTCACCAAGGGACGCGCCTTGTGGGCGCGGGGAGTGGCGGTGCCGCCGAGATTACTCCTGCGATTCCGGGTTGGGGAGGCGCCCACCGCTCATCACCGACAGGCGGGGCAGGTCGCGCACCCGCACCGCGGGCAGGGTGATCTCCTTGCCGGAGGTCAGCACCGCCTTGAGCCAGCGCTTCTCGTCCAGGCGCAGCGAGGTGACCTCGTCCCACCCGAACCGGTCGCCGCCGAGCGCGGTGCGCACCTTGACCTGGTCCTGGCCCACCGTGGTGCGGGTGCGCAGGATCCACCAGGCCAGGCCGAGCGGGATCAGGTACACCAGCAGGCCCCACGGGTACGCGGCCCAGGCCAGCGGGGTGGCGCAGACCAGGATGGCGAGCACGGCGAGCAGCGATACCGGGGTGATCCGGAAGGTGAGCGACTTCGGGAGCTCGGGCTGCTTCGGCTGCTCGGAGCTCGCCGGGGCGTCGGCGACCTGGTCGTTTTCGGGCTGCTCGGGCTGCTGCGGGGTCTCGCTCACGCCGTCGATGGTCTCACCTGCGCTCGCGCGGCCGCCAAGGTCCCGTGGATCGGGCGCGAATCCCGTCACGACCATGACACGACCGGGCGCGGCGTACGTCACACGCGTGGTGGACAATGCGCCCATGACCTGCGGGTACGGTGCACCGGTCGGTGGTTCCGGGCGTCCCAGGTGTCCACCATGCGGGAGGATCGTCCCGCATGGTTTGACGGAACGTGGTGCGTTGATTAACGTCCTTGCCATGCTGCGACTGCACGACATTCTCGTACTTCCCCGGCGCGTCGACGCCTAGGAAGTTCGCAGCGTCGACGCGCCAACCCTCGTGGGGCCATTTGTGGTCCGCGGGGGTTTTTTCGTGTCCAGCCCAACCTACCGACCTTGAGGCAGACCCGATGACCAGCGCCAACACCAGGCAGAATCCGGTCCCGGCGCCCCCGCCTGGACGCCGTCCGAAGCCCGCACCGCCCAGCGGTGCCCCAGTGAAGGTGACCGGTGCGCAGGCACTGGTGCGCTCCCTGGAATCCGTGGGCTGCGAGATCGTCTTCGGCATTCCGGGCGGCACCATCCTCCCCTCCTACGACCCGCTCCTCGACTCGCAGAAGGTCCGGCACGTGCTGGTCCGCCACGAGCAGGGCGCCGGGCACGCGGCCACCGGCTACGCCCAGGTCACCGGCGAGGTCGGGGTGTGCATGGCCACCTCGGGGCCGGGCGCGACCAACCTCGTCACCGCGCTGGCCGACGCGCACATGGACTCGGTGCCGGTGGTGGCCATCACCGGTCAGCAGAGCACCGCGATGATCGGCTCCGACGCCTTCCAGGAAGCCGACATCTGCGGCATCACGCTGCCGATCACCAAGCACAACTTCCTGGTCACCAACCCGGACGACATCCCGCGCACCATCGCCGAGGCGTTCTACATCGCCGCCAGCGGCCGCCCCGGCCCGGTGCTGGTCGACATCCCCAAGGACGTTCAGCAGGCCACCACCTCGTTCTCCTGGCCGCCGGAGATGAAGCTGCCCGGCTACCGGCCGACCAGCAAGCCGCACGGCAAGCAGGTCCGCGAGGCCGCCAAGCTGATCACCGAGGCGCACCGCCCGGTGCTCTACGTCGGCGGTGGCGTGATCAAGGCCGACGCGCACGCCGAACTGCGCGAACTGGCCGAGCGCACCGGCATCCCGGTGGTGACCACGCTGATGGCGCGCGGCGCGTTCCCCGACTCGCACCCGCAGCACCTGGGCATGCCCGGCATGCACGGCACGGTCGCCGCGGTCACCGCGATGCAGCGCGCCGACCTGCTGATCGCGCTGGGCGCGCGCTTCGACGACCGGGTCACCGGTCAGCTGGCGTCGTTCGCGCCGGAGGCCAAGGTCGTGCACGCCGACATCGACCCGGCGGAGATCTCCAAGAACCGCCACGCCGACGTGCCGATCGTCGGCGACTGCAAGGACGTCATCGCCGAGCTGATCGAGGCGGTCGGCACCGCCACCACCGAGCACGGCACGGCGGACCTGACGCCCTGGTGGGCGCAGCTCAACGACTGGCGCGAGCGGTTCCCGCGGGGCTACGAGTGGCCGGCCGACGGCAGCCTGTCGCCGGAGTACGTCATCGAGCGGCTGGGCAAGATCGCCGGGCCGGAGGCGATCTACGCGGCGGGCGTCGGGCAGCACCAGATGTGGGCCGCGCAGTTCATCGACTACGAGAACCCGCGCACCTGGCTGAACTCCGGTGGCCTGGGCACCATGGGCTACGCGGTGCCCGCCGCGATGGGCGCCAAGGCGGGCGCGCCGGACAAGGCGGTGTGGGCGGTCGACGGCGACGGCTGCTTCCAGATGACCAACCAGGAACTGGCGACCTGCGCCATCGAGGACCTGCCGATCAAGGTCGCCATCATCAACAACGGCAACCTGGGCATGGTCCGGCAGTGGCAGAACCTGTTCTACGCCGAGCGCTACTCGCACAGCGACCTCGGCACCCACAAGCACCGCATCCCGGACTTCAAGCTGCTGGCCGAGGCCTACGGCTGCGTCGGCCTGCGGTGCGAGTCCAAAGAGGACGTCGACAGCGTCATCCAGCGCGCGATGGAGATCAACGACCGCCCGGTCGTGATCGACTTCGTGGTGGGCGCCGACGCCCAGGTGTGGCCGATGGTGGCCGCCGGGACCAGCAACGACGAGATCATGGCTGCGCGCGACGTCCGCCCGCAGTTCGAGGACGAGGAGTGAGCGCGCGATGAGCCGACACACGCTCAGCGTGCTGGTGGAGAACGTTCCGGGCGTCCTGGCCCGGGTGTCCGGCCTGTTCTCCCGGCGCAGCTTCAACATCGAGTCGCTCGCGGTCGGCCCGACCGAGCACCCGGAGATCTCCCGGATGACGATCGTGGTCCAGGTCAGCGACCAGCCGCTGGAACAGGTCACCAAGCAGCTCAACAAGCTGATCAACGTGATCAAGATCGTGGAGCTGGACACCGAAGCGGCGGTGCAGCGGGAACTGCTGCTGGTCAAGGTCCGCGCCGACGCGTCGGTGCGCAGCCAGGTCCTGGAAACGGTGCAGCTGTTCCGCGCGAAGGTGGTGGACGTCTCCCCCGAGGCGCTGACCATCGAGGCCACCGGAACCGCCGATAAGCTCGACGCGTTGCTGCGAATGCTGGAACCGTACGGCGTCCGCGAGATGGTGCAGTCGGGCACGATCGCGATCGGTCGTGGTCCGCGCTCCATAACGGCCACAGCAGTGCGCTAACACCCCGCCACAGGCCGCAAAATCGAAGATCAGACTCGACCTGCGCAGCGGTGCCGGTAGCGGAACCTCGGAGGCCGTCTGAGCTACGGGATCCCCGACTCATGTATGTCCAGTACACAGCGCTGGGGCTGTCCTCGTCAGACGACCTCCGAGAACCCGCGGCGGTGCGAGTTGCGAGAGTGGGCCAAGCGGCTTCGCCGCTTACAGGCAGGTCGAACGTTCGAAAGGAAAAGCTGAACTCCCATGGCAGTTGAAATCTTCTACGACGCGGACGCCGACCTGGGTATCGTGCAGGGCCGCAAGGTCGCCGTCATCGGTTACGGCAGCCAGGGCCACGCCCACGCGCTGAGCCTGCGCGACTCGGGCGTCGACGTGCGGGTCGGCCTGCCGGAGGGCTCCAAGTCCCGCGCCAAGGCCGAAGAAGAGGGCCTGAAGGTGCTGACCCCGGCCGAGGCCGCCGCCGAAGCCGACCTGATCATGATCCTGGCGCCCGACACCAAGCAGCGCGAGATCTACGCCAACGACATCGCGCCGAACCTCAAGCAGGGCGACGCGCTGTTCTTCGGCCACGGCTTCAACATCCGCTACGGCCTGATCCAGCCGCCGGCCGACGTCGACGTCGCGATGGTCGCGCCGAAGGGCCCGGGCCACCTGGTGCGCCGCCAGTTCGTCGACGGCAAGGGCGTGCCGTGCCTGATCGCCGTGGAGCAGGACGCCTCCGGCAACGCCCAGGCGCTGGCGCTGTCCTACGCCGCGGCCATCGGCGGTGCCCGCGCGGGCGTCATCAAGACCACCTTCAAGGAGGAGACCGAGACCGACCTGTTCGGTGAGCAGGCCGTCCTCTGCGGTGGTGCTTCCGCCCTGGTGCAGACCGGTTTCGAGGTGCTGGTCGAGGCCGGCTACCAGCCGGAGATCGCCTACTTCGAGGTGCTGCACGAGCTCAAGCTGATCGTCGACCTGATGTGGGAGGGCGGCATCGCCGGTCAGCGGTACTCGATCAGCGACACCGCCGAGTACGGCGACCTCAGCCGCGGCCCGCGCGTGATCGACGCCCACGTCAAGGAGTCGATGCGCAAGATCCTGGCCGAGGTCCAGGACGGCACCTTCGCCAAGGAGTGGGTGGCCGAGGACGAGGCCGGCCGGCCGAACTTCACCAAGCTGCAGGCCGAGGGCAACGCCCACCAGATCGAAGAGGTCGGCAAGAAGCTCCGCGCGCTGATGTCGTGGACCAACAAGTGAGCTGACGCCGCTCCCGGATTTCGGCGGCGCGCCACCCGCGCGGACCGCCGATGCGAACGGCCCGGTGCACCCCACAAGGGGCACCGGGCCTCGTGCCGTGGCGGGGATTTTCCCGTTTACCAGGGGCGGGATCGTCGCTGCGGGTGAGGTCTACAGTACGCATCGTGAGTGAGAACGAGATCGTCGACGACAAGGCGCACATCCGCCACGAGCTGGACTTCTCCACCGCGGAGTGGATCACCAGCACCGACGACCCCGACGAGCCCGGCGTGGAGATCGCGTTCGTCGGCGGCTACGTCGGCATGCGCAACGGCGCGGACCCGGACGGACCGGTGCTGGTCTTCACACCGGAGGAGTGGGACGCGTTCGTCGCCGGTGCCAAGGACGGCGAGTTCGACGAGCCGTGACAGGCGGGCTGCGCGGGTCGCTCCGCGCAGTCCTCGCTGTTTCACCCCGCGCGTCGGGACGGTTGCGTGACCGCGGGTGCACGGACAGTTCGAACCACTAGTCCGATTAAGTGGCAATTCACCCCACCGGTCTCGCGCCGTTCTATTCGCACCCGGGCTGATCTGCGATAATGCCGTTCAACCGGATTATCCGGGCGGATTGTTCCGAACCGGTGATCCGGGCAACACCCTTGTGAACGCTTTCTCAATCTCCCGTTAAACTCCCCACCCGTCCGGGCACATCGCCGTGCCGACCGTGATCTTCCACCTGGAGTTCGCCCGTGACCAACGCAAGCCGTCCTGTCGTCCTGATCGCCGAGAAGCTGGCTCCGTCCGTGATCGACGCCCTCGGGGACGGCGTCGAGATCCGCAACGTGGACGGCACGGACCGGCCGGCGCTGCTCGACGCCGTCGCCGAGGCCGACGCGCTGCTGGTCCGTTCCGCCACCAAGGTCGACGCGGAGGTGCTGGCCGCGGCGAAGAAGCTCAAAGTCGTCGCCCGCGCCGGGGTCGGCCTGGACAACGTCGAGGTGCCCGCCGCCACCGAGCGCGGCGTGATGGTGGTCAACGCGCCCACCTCCAACATCGTCTCGGCCGCCGAGCACGCGATGGCCCTGCTGCTGGCGGTGGCCCGCAACGTCCCGCAGGCGGACGCGAGCCTGAAGGGCGGCGCGTGGAAGCGCAGCTCCTACGGCGGCGTCGAGCTCAACGGCAAGACCGTCGGCGTGGTGGGCCTGGGCAAGATCGGCCAGCTGTTCGCGCAGCGGGTCGCCGCCTTCGGCACCAAGCTGATCGCCTACGACCCCTACGTCTCGGCCGCCCGCGCCGCCCAGCTCGGCATCGAGCTGGTCTCGCTGGACGAGCTGCTGGCCCGCGCCGACGCGATCTCCATCCACCTGCCCAAGACCGCCGAGACGCTGGGCCTGATCGGTGCCGAGGAGCTGAAGAAGGCCAAGCCCGGGCTGCTGATCGTCAACGCCGCCCGCGGTGGCCTGATCGACGAGGACGCGCTCTACGACGCGCTGCGCAACGGCCAGATCGGCGGCGCGGGCATCGACGTGTTCAAGACCGAGCCGACCACCGAGAGCCCGCTGTTCGAGCTGGACAACGTGGTCGTCACCCCGCACCTGGGCGCCTCCACCGCGGAGGCCCAGGACCGCGCGGGCACCGACGTGGCCCGCTCGGTGCGGCTGGCGCTGCGCGGCGACTTCGTCCCGGACGCGGTCAACGTCCAGGGCGGTGCGGTCGGCGAGGAGGTCCGCCCGTACCTGTCGCTGACCCAGAAGCTCGGCCAGCTGCTGGCCGCGCTGCTGGGCACCACGCCGAGCTCGGTGACCGTCGAGGCGCGCGGCGAGCTCGCCGACGAGGACGTCTCGGTGCTGCAGCTGGCGGCGCTGCGCGGTGTGTTCGCCGGCGCGGTGGAGAACCAGGTGACCTTCGTCAACGCCCCGCAGCTGGCCGAGGACCTCGGCGTGCAGGTCGAGGTCGTGACCTCGCCGGAGAGCCCGAACCACCGCAGCGTGGTGACGGTGCGCGCCGGTCTGGCGGACGGCCGCACCGCGCGCGTCTCGGGTGCGCTGTCCGGCTCGAACCTGGTGGAGAAGCTGGTGGAGGTCAACGGCCGCAACTTCGACCTGCGCGCCGAGGGCAACGTGCTGCTGCTGGAGTACCCGGACCGCCCGGGCGTGATGGGCAAGGTCGGCACGCTGCTCGGCGAGGTCGGCGTGAACATCGAGGCCGCCACGGTCAGCCAGACCACCGACCGCTCCGACGCGGTCATGCTGCTGCGCGTGGACCGTCCGGTCGAGCAGGGCGTCCTGGAGCCGATCGGCGCCGCGGTCGGTGCCCGAATCGTCCGCACCGTGACGTTCGAGTAAGAGTTTCTTCCGCTCAGCGCGGGGTGTGCCGGTTCCGGCGCACCCCGCGCTTTGCATTGGGCGGTTCGGGCCGTTACTGCTCGGTCAGGTGAGGCGCGGGCGGTCCGCGATGTGGGAAGTGCCCAGAGCCGCAGCAGGGAACCGGGGCCCTCTCACCCTTTCGGGGGTCCCACAGTCCGGGAGGCTTCATCCACTTGGTGGGCCCGGCATCCCGCTCGTCGCGCCCGTGCCGGTAGCCTTCGGCTCAACAGTTCGAGCCCCGCAGGTCGGGGTGGTTCTCGGGAGGTGTGTAGATGCGGCTCGCTGTGATCCCCGGCGACGGGATCGGGCCGGAGGTGATTGCCGAGGCACTCAAGGTCCTCGGTGAGGTGGTGCCGGATACCGAGATCACTCGATACGACCTGGGAGCCGCGCGCTGGCACGCGACGGGAGAACTGCTGCCCGAGTCCGTTCTCGGTGAGCTCCGCCAGCACGACGCGATCCTGCTGGGCGCGGTCGGCGACCCGTCGGTGCCCAGCGGCATCCTGGAGCGCGGCCTGCTGCTGCGGCTGCGCTTCGAGCTCGACCACCACGTGAACCTGCGCCCGGCGCGGCTGTACCCGGGCGTGAAGAGCCCGGTGGCCGACCCGGGTGAGATCGACATGGTCGTGGTCCGCGAGGGCACCGAGGGTCCGTACGCGGGCAACGGTGGCCTGCTGCGCAAGGACACCACGCACGAGATCGCCACCGAGGTCAGCATCAACACCGCGTTCGGCGTGGAGCGCGTCGTGCGCGACGCCTTCGCGCGCGCCGCGGCCCGGCCGCGCAAGCACCTGACGCTGGTGCACAAGACCAACGTGCTCACCCACGCCGGCTCGCTGTGGTCGCGCGTGGTGGAGGAGGTCTCGCTGCAGTACCCGGACGTCACCGTGGCCTACCAGCACGTGGACGCCACCACCATCCACCTGGTCACCGACCCGGGCCGGTTCGACGTGGTCGTCACCGACAACCTGTTCGGCGACATCATCACCGACCTGGCCGGTGCGGTCACCGGGGGCATCGGGCTGGCCGCCAGCGGCAACATCGACGCCACCCGCCGCAACCCGAGCATGTTCGAGCCGGTGCACGGCAGCGCGCCGGACATCGCCGGGCAGGGCGTGGCCGACCCGACCGCCGCGGTGCTGTCGGTGGCCATGCTGCTCGACCACGTGGGCCTGGCCGAGGCCGCCAAGCGGGTCGAGGCTTCGGTGGCGTTCGACCTGGCCACCCGCGACCACTCGGCGCCGGGTGCGACCTTCGCCATCGGTGACCGGCTCGCGGCCCTGGTCTCCTCCCGCGAGGTGGCCCCGCAGGCCTGATCGCTCAGCGCGCGAAGGGCGTCCCGATCCGGGGCGCCCTTCTCGTTGCTCGGACGTGCAACCACTGGGTTGCTCTTGGACGAGTCATGTGCAACTGTGGGGTTGCACTGTTCTGGAGGCTCAGGAGTGGTCATGGTTCCCGACCGGATCGAACGCGAGATCGTCATCGAGGCCCCCGTCGAACGGGTGTGGGCGGCACTGCTGGAACCCGCGTTCTGGCTGGGCGAGGCCGACCCGGCAGGCGTCGAGGTGCGGGAGGGCGGCGTGCTGGTGTCCGAGCACGCCGAGCACGCCGAGTTCCCGCAGCGGATCGAGAAGATCGACCCGAACCGCTACCTCTCCTACCGCTGGGCGAGCGGATTCCCCGGTGCGGAGCCGGATTCGGGCAACTCCACGCTGGTCGAGTTCACGCTGACCGAGGAAAGCGGCGCCACCCGGCTGCGCGTGGTCGAAACCGGCTTCGCGGGCCTCGCCGCGTCGGAGGAGCAGCGGCGAAGCTCCTTCGAGGACAACGATGGCGGCTGGGCCGGCGTGCTGGAGGAGCTCAAGGAGAAGGTGGAGAAGCAGCGGGCGTGACCGAACGCGGTGGGGTCGACGAGGTGCTGGCGGCGTTGGCGGACCCGACGCGGCGGCAGCTCGTCGACCTGCTCGGCGAGCGCGGCGAAGCCAGCGCGACGGCGTTGGCGGCACTGCTGCCGGTGTCGCGGCAAGCGGTGGTGAAGCACCTCGCGGTGCTGGAGAACGCGGGACTGGTGACGTCCCACCGGGCCGGTCGCGAGGTCCGCTTCGCGATCCGCTCGGAACCGCTGGAAGCAACGGCCCGCTGGCTGGCCTCCCGGGCGGCCGAGTGGGACAGCCGCCTCGCAGCGATCAAACGCCGCGCCGAATCCTGACATCCGTCCGGATCGTGGGAAGTTCCGGTCAGCTGGTGGTCCGGTGCCGCGTTGTGGCAGCATGGGGACGTGGCTTTCCGCAGTGTGATCATTATTGGCGAGCGCGCCGGGTAGACGACTCCGCACCCCGGCGCGCTGACCTCTCGCATCCTGCGGGGGGTCTTTTTTGTTGCCTGCGCCCGCCGCACCCACCGTTTCCGACGCCACCGGGAGAAGATCCAGTGACCCGCACCCAGCCCGCCGGCACCCCTCTGGGCGACGATTTCCACGTCTACGACACGACCTTGCGGGACGGCGCGCAGCGCGAGGGCATTTCCTACTCGGTCACCGACAAGATCGCCGTCGCGCGGCTGCTGGACTCGCTCGGCGTCGGCTTCGTCGAAGGCGGCTGGCCCGGCGCGCTGCCCAAGGACACCGAGTTCTTCCACCGCGCCGCGGAAGGAGAGCTCGAACTCCGGCACGCCGCGCTGGTCGCGTTCGGGTCCACCCGCCGCGCCGGGGCCAAAGTGGACGAAGATCCGCAGGTGCGGGCGCTGCTGGAATCCCGCGCGCCGGTGGTGACCCTGGTGGCCAAATCGGACCGAAGGCACATCGAGCGCGCGCTGCGCACCGATGTGGCGGAGAACTGCGCGATGGTCGCCGACACGGTGCGCCACCTCGTGGGCGAAGGACGACGGGTGTTCCTCGACGCCGAGCACTTCTTCGACGGCTACGCGTTCGATCCCGACACCTCGCTGCGCGTGCTGGAATCCGCGGTGCAGGCGGGCGCGGACGTCGTGGTGCTGTGCGACACCAACGGCGGGCAGCTGCCGCTGCAGCTCGCCGAGACCGTCGGCGAGGTCGCCGCGCGCACCGGGTTCCGCCTCGGGATCCACTGCCAGGACGACACCGGCTGCGCGGTGGCCAACAGCATCGCCGCGGTGCAGGCCGGGGCCACGCACGTGCAGTGCACCGCCAACGGTTACGGCGAGCGGGCGGGCAACGCGGATCTGTTCGCGGTGATCGGGAACCTGGCCGCCAAGCTCGGGATGCCGGTGCTGCCGGAGGAGAAGCTGCGCGAGCTCACCCGGACGTCCCACGCCCTCGCCGAGATCGCCAACCTGGCGCCCGACACCCACCAGGCCTACGTCGGGCAGTCGACCTTCGCGCACAAGGCGGGATTGCACGCGAGTGCGATCAAAGTGGACCCCGAGCTGTACAACCACATCGATCCCGCGGTGGTGGGCAACGGGATGCGGGTGCTGGTCACCGAGATGGCCGGGCGGGCCAGCCTGGAGCTCAAGGGCGCCGAACTCGGCATCGACCTCTCCGCCGCGCCGGAGGCGGTCACCGGCGCGGTCCGCCGGGTCAAGGAGCTGGAAGCGCGCGGCTGGTCCTTCGAAGCCGCGGACGCCTCGCTGGAACTCCTGCTGCGCGGCGAGATGGCGACCGCCACCGGTGCCGACCCGGTGGAAGCGCCGTTCGGGCTGGAGTCCTACCGGGTGGTCCTCGACCACCGCTCCGACGGCGAGGTGATCGCCGAAGCGACCGTGAAGGTGCACGTGGCGGGGGAGCGGGTCATCGCGACCGCCGAGGGCAACGGCCCGGTCAACGCGCTGGACGCGGCGCTGCGCGAAGCGCTCGTCCCGCACCTGCCGTGGCTGGAGTCGGTGGAGCTGGCCGACTACAAGGTCCGCATCCTCACCGACGCCCGCGGCACCGACGCGGTGACCAGGGTCCTGGTGGAATCCCGCGACGGCGAGGAGGAGTGGACCACGGTCGGCGTCCACGCCAACATCGTCGAAGCCAGCTGGCTGGCCCTCTGCGACGCCCTGGTCTACAAGTCCGCCCGCTCGTCCCTCGCCACCCGCTGACCGGCTCCGCCGCCCGGGCCCGCGCGAGTTTCGCGCGAAATCGACCATCACCCGGGTGAACGTCGATTTCGCGCGGAATCGACCGGTGACCGGGTGACGGCGGGGGCGGGGGAGGGATGGATGGCCGGGGATAGGCTTCCGGTGGAGAATCCACAGTTGATCGCGGAGGTTCGTCTTGCGCTTGGCACGTGTCGCCCACTCCTCCGGGGTGTCCTTCGTGGCCCTGGAGCCGGATCCGGCTGCGCCGAAGGAGAAGGTGCTCGCGGTCGAGATCGACCAGCACCCGTTCGGCGATCCCACCTTCACCGGGCGCAAGTGGCCGATGGCCGATGTGCGGCTGCTCGCCCCGATCCTGCCCACGAAGGTCATCTGCATCGGCAAGAACTACGCCGACCACGCGAAGGAGATGGGCGGCGAGCCGCCGGCCCAGCCGGTGATCTTCATGAAGCCGTCCACCTCGGTGATCGGCCCGAACTCGCCCATCAAGCTGCCGCCGAACTCGGAGCGGGTGGACTTCGAGGGCGAGCTGGCCGCGGTCGTCGGCCAGCCGTGCAAGGACGTTCCGGAGGCGCGCGGCACCGATGTGCTGCTGGGCTACACGATCGCCAACGACGTCACCGCGCGCGACCAGCAGCAGGCCGACGGGCAGTGGACCCGGGCCAAGGGCTACGACACGTTCTGCCCGCTGGGACCGTGGATCGACACCGAGGTCGACCCGGCGGACCTGGCCATCCGGACCGAACTGGACGGTGAGCTCAAGCAGGACGCGCGGACCTCGCTGCTGCTGCACGACGTCGGCGCGCTGGTGTCGTGGATCTCGCGGGTGATGACGCTGCTCCCGGGCGACGTCATCCTCACCGGCACCCCGGCCGGGGTGGGCCCGATGCGCGACGGCCAGAAGGTCTCCGTCTCCATCGACGGCCTCGGCACCCTCACCAACCCGGTCCAGCAGGCCTGAACCGGTTTTCCCGACGCGCGGTGAAGGGCGCTTTTCGCCGACCTGGTTGGTGAGAAGCGCCCTTCGCCCTTTTCCGGGCGGAGTTCAGCGCAGGGCCGAGCGGGGTGGGCGTTCGCGGACCGCGCCGTAGGCGAGGACGTACGGCGGGATCTTGCGCAGCCACGGGACGTTCGAGACCGCCCGGACCGGGAGCGGGAAGCGCGCGGTGTTGCCGAAGTCGATCTCGCCGTGCAGCGCCGGGCCGATCACGTTGTCGTGGATCACGCGCTGGAGCCGCTGGATCAGCACCGTCGTCGGCCAGCGGCGGCGTTGCACGGCTGCGACGTGCTTGCGCTCCAGGCGCCCTTCGCGCAGCGGATCGGCCAGGTAGCGCGCCGCGGCGACCGCGTCCTGCACGGCGAGGTTGATCCCGATTCCGCCGACGGGCGACATCGCGTGCGCCGCGTCCCCGATGCACAGCAGGCCGGGCACGTGCCACTTGCGCAGCCGGTCCAGCGTGACGTGCAGCAGCTTGATGTCGTCCCAGCTCGCGACCAGCTCCCGCCCGGCCAGCCAGGGAAGCTTGTGCACCAGGCCCTCGTTGAACTCCTCGACGGGCCGGTTGCGGCCCTGCGCGTCGGTGCCCTTGGGGATGATCGCGGCCACCTGGAAGTAGTCGCCGCGGTCGAGCAGCGCGAGGAAGGTGCGGTCGCGGATCAGCCCGATCGCACCCACCGGGTCGTCCGGCAGGCGCGGCACCCGGAACCACCGGACGTCCATCGGCGTGGGGAAGTCCTGCAGGCGCAGCTCGGGCATCGTGCGCACGAACGACTTGCGGCCGTCGCAGGCGACGGTGATGGTGGCGCGGATCTCGCCGGTGCCGCCGTCGGCGGTGCGGTAGCGAACACCGTTGACCCGGCCGCCTTCGCGGATCAGCTCGGTCGCCTCGGTGTTCATCCGCAGCGAGAAGCCGGGTTCCTGCTTGCCCGCGTCGGCGAGCATGTCCAGCAGGTCCCACTGCGGGACCATCGCGATGTAGTTGTACTTCATCTTCAGCCGGCTGAAGTCGCCCAGGGTGAACAGCTCCCCGGTTTCGCCGATCGGCACCGACACCCGGTTCAGGCGGCGCTGCGGGAGCTCGTTCAGCCGGTCGGCCAGGCCGAGTTCGTCGAGCAGGTGCAGGGTCGTCGGGTGCACCGTGTCGCCGCGGAAGTCGCGCAGGAAGTCGTCGTGCTTCTCCAGCACGGTCACCTCGACGCCCGCGCGCGCCAGCAGCAGCCCCAGGACCATGCCCGCCGGGCCGCCGCCCACGATGCAGCAGGTGGTTCGCTCCATTGCGATCCCCTCCAGTTTTTCAACGCTTGTTGAATAAGGTCAGGATGCGCCTCCGGGACGCGCCCGTCAAGCGCCGCCGCCCGGTGGCTACGCTGGATGTGTTATGAGCACGCCAGAAGCAGCAGCAACAGCAGCCGACGCCAGGCCCGTCCGGGCCCGGTTCTGCCCCTCGCCGACCGGCATCCCGCACGTCGGCCTGATCCGCACCGCCCTCTACAACTGGGCCTTCGCCCGGCACAACAAGGGCACCTTGGTGTTCCGCATCGAGGACACCGACGCCGCCCGGGACAGCGAGGAGTCCTACCAGGCGCTGCTGGACGCGCTGCGCTGGTTGGGCCTGGACTGGGACGAGGGCCCCGAAGTCGGCGGCCCCTACGGCCCCTACCGGCAGAGCGAGCGGCGCGACATCTACGCCGACGTCGCGCAGCGCCTGCTCGCCGCCGGTGAGCTCTACGAGTCCTTCTCCTCGCCCGAGGAGGTCGAGGCCCGGCACAAGGCGGCCGGCCGCGATCCCAAGCTCGGCTACGACAACTTCGACCGCGAGCTCACCGAGGAGCAGGTGGCCGCGTTCCGCGCCGAGGGCCGCAAGCCCGTGCTGCGGCTGCGGATGCCCGACCGCGACATCGCCTTCACCGACCTGGTGCGCGGCGAGATCACCTTCCCCGCGGGCAGCGTGCCCGACCCGGTCCTGGTGCGCGGCAACGGAGATCCGCTCTACACCCTGACCAACCCGGTCGACGACGCCATGCAGCGCATCACCCACGTGCTGCGCGGTGAGGACCTGCTGTCCTCCACGCCGCGGCAGATCGCGCTCTACGAGGCGCTGCAGCGCATCGGTGTCACCGACTTCACGCCCGAGTTCGGCCACCTGCCGTTCGTCATGGGCGAGGGCAACAAGAAGCTCTCGAAGCGCGACCCGCAGTCCAACCTGTTCCACCACCGCGACCGGGGTTTCCTGCCCGAGGGCCTGCTGAACTACCTCGCGCTGCTGGGCTGGTCCATCTCCGAGGACCGCGACGTGTTCAGCCTCGACGAGATGGTCGAGGCCTTCGAGATCGGCCGCGTCAGCTCCAACCCGGCGCGCTTCGACCAGAAGAAGGCCGACGCGATCAACTCCGCGCACCTGCGGGCGCTGGCGCCGGACGACTTCGTCGAGCGGATCGTGCCCTACCTGGTCAACGGCGGGGTGCTGCCCAGCGAGCCCACCGAGCAGCAGCTGGCCATCGTGCGCGCCGCGGCACCGCTGGTGCAGGAGCGGCTCGTGGTGCTCTCCGACGCCGTCGGCATGATGGCCTTCCTGTTCGCGGGCGACGAGTTCACCCCGGAGCAGGCCTCCGCGGACAAGGCCCTCGGCGAGGACGCCAAGCCCGTGCTGGAAGCGGCCATCAACGCCCTCAGCGCGCTGCCGGAGTGGACCACGGCGGCCATCGAGCAGGCGCTGAAGGACGCGGTCGTGGACGGCCTGGGCATCAAGCCGCGCAAGGCCTTCGCCCCGGTCCGCGTCGCCGTCACCGGCCGCACGGTGTCGCCGCCGCTGTACGAGTCGATGGAACTCCTGGGACGCGAGGTCTCCCTCGCCCGCCTGCGCAAGGCCCTGGGCTGAACCACCCGCGCCCCGCCGGAGCTCCTCCGGCGGGGCGCGCTGCGTGACCGGAGGCGGTTTCGCCCGCCCCGGATGCCGACTGACGCGCCCAAGCGGAAATGGGCCGACAGGATCACCGTGTTGGCCGAATCGGACGCAGCGGGTGAGCGCCTAGCCTCTCGGGGTGACATCCGCGCCCCAGCCTCCCGCCACACCCGCACCCGGACAGCTCAAGGCCGTGTGCCTCGACGTCGACGACACGCTGCTGGACGGCCAGCGCGCGTCCCGGCAAGGCCTGCGGGAGCTCGTCGGCACCGACCGGGCCTGGCCGGTGTGGGAGCGCACCACCGACGACTACTACGCGCGGTTCATCAACGACGAGCTCGACTTCGACACGATGTGCGTCCAGCGCACCAAGGCCTTCTTCGCGGCCTTCGGCGAGCGGATCGACGACGCCGAAGCCGCCCGCCGCGAGGACATCCGCATGGCCGCCATGCAGCGCGCCTGGGGCCTCTTCGACGACGCCCGGCCCTGCCTGGACTGGATGCGCGACAGCGGCTTGAGGCTCGCCGTCATCACCAACGCGCCCAGCGTCTACCAGCGCAAGAAGATCGCCGCCGTCGGCCTCGCCGACGCCTTCGACGTGCTCGTCATCTCCGGTGAGGTCGGTGTGGCGAAACCCGACCCGCAGATCTTCGAGACCGCCTGCGAGGCGCTGGGCCTGCGCCCCGGCGAAGTCGCCCACGTCGGCGACCGCCTCGACACCGACGCCCTCGGCGCGGCCCGGGCCGGCCTGCACGGCATCTGGCTCAACCGTGGCCACCGGGCACCGGCGACCACCGAGGTGCCGACGATCGCGAGCCTGCACGAACTCCCCGAACTCCTCGTCGGCGACCTGCCCGCCGTCCCGGTGCCCGAGCTGATCCCCTGAAACCCCGCCACAACCGCCGCGACCTGCGACGATCCCGTTAACCCACCCCCCATTTCAGGCCCCTGGAGCGATGGTCTAATATTCTTACCAACGCAGCGGACAGCAGTCCGGAAGCCGAACTCCCCGGAGATCGGAAAAAGGACAACTGGCCGCGCGGCACCATGGGGTATGGTGTAATTGGCAGCACGACTGATTCTGGTTCAGTTAGTCTAGGTTCGAGTCCTGGTACCCCAGCGAGCAGATCGCAAACTTGACTAAGGGAGCTCTCCCGGCGTCGAGGAAGTGATCTCTCAAGCGTGGTCCCGTCGTCTAGCGGCCTAGGACGCCGCCCTCTCAAGGCGGTAGCGCGGGTTCAAATCCCGTCGGGACTACAAGGGTGGGAGGGCCCTGTTTGCGCTTGGCGCAAACAGGGCCCTTTCCGTTTTTGTATTGGGGGGCCGAGCCCCCATGCCCCCCACGGTGCGGGGGTTGCTTCTCGGGGGCTCCTTGCTTGGGGTGGCGTTCCCGGTCTGGGTTCTGGACCAGCCTTTCGGGCTTGCGTGGGGTGGTGGGTCGACTTTCGGCCTGTGAGGGGTGGCTGGGTCGGCTTTCGGCCTTGTGTGGGGTGGCTTTTGGTCTGTGGTGGGGGCTTTGTGGGTTCTGGGGGGTCGTGGGGTGGGGGCCTGTGCGATTTCGGTTGGAATCGGCTGGTTCTGCCGCGGGCTTCGTCTAAAAGGTGACGAAGCCGATTTCAATTGAAATCGCTGCGCCACCCGAGGCGACCGCCCACCGCTTTGAGCCCGACCCGGCCTCGGGCTCCACGGAACCTCTGCTCCCGCCCCTGGCGCGGTATCAGCACCGATCGCTTGGTGGGATGGCTCCTTCCGTTGTGGCGGGGGATCTTCTGCTTGGCTTGTTCGGGTGGGGTTGTGCTGGGGTTTTGGTTCTATCGGGGGGTGGTGTTCGGGTGGGGTTCTGGGTGTTGTAGAGTTCTTCTCGTAACGCGGTCCCGTCGTCTAGCGGCCTAGGACGCCGCCCTCTCAAGGCGGTAGCGCGGGTTCAAATCCCGTCGGGACTACCAGGGGAAAGCCCCACCCGTGATCTTCATGGGTGGGGCTTCTTCGCGTTCTGGGGCGTTCTCGGTGTGCGGACTGGTTTTGTGGTGGCGATCCGGTCCTCGCGGCACCTTGGCGTGCGCCGCGGGCGGCGACCCGGGGTGGGGTCTTAGTAGCGCGCCCGGTTCTGGCCGTTGGGTCGTCACCGGTTTCGCGGGCGGTGCGGGGATTCTCGGCCCCGCACCGCGCTCGCGGGTCACAGGCGGTTCTGGAGGGCTTCCGCTGCTGCCAGGAGGTCCGCCGCCCAGCGGGCGCCCGGGCGGCGGCCCATCCGGTCGATCGGGCCGGAGACCGAGATCGCCGCCACCACCGCTCCCTGGGAGTCCTTCACCGGGGCGCTCACGCTCGCCACTCCCGATTCCCGTTCCGCCACGCTCTGGGCCCAGCCCCGGCGGCGGACCTCCATGAGGGTCCGTTCGCCGAAGACCGCTTCCGCCAGCACCGCTCGTTGCGTCGCCGGGTCCGCCCAGGCCGCCAGGACCTTCGCTCCCGAGCCCGCCGTCATCGGCAGGGCCGTGCCCACCGGGACCGTGTCGCGGAGGCCGCTCGGGGGCTCTGCGGTCGCGATGCACAGGCGCTGCAAGCCGTCCCTGCGGTAGAGCTGGACGCTTTCGCCCGTGATGTCCCGGAGTTTGGGCAGTACTGTGGTCGCTGCCTCCAGCAACGGATCCACCGCTCCGCCGGCCAGTTCCGCCAGCGCCGCGCCCGGGCGCCAGCGCCCGTCCGAATCCCGGCGCAGGAGGCGGTGCACCTCCAGGCCCACCGCCAGGCGGTGCGCGGTCGCCCTCGGCAAGCCCGTGCGGCTGCACAGTTCCGCCAGGCCGCACGGTTCGTTGGCAACGGCCTGCAGAACGGCCACTGCCTTGTCCAGTACTCCGATGCCGCTATGCTGTCCCACGTACCGATACTAGCTTCCCGATATCTGGGAAGTCCACTCTGTGGGAAGACCCGTTCCGGGGTCTCGGCAGGCTCGACTGGGAGCAGCGATGGGAAAAACGCTCGCGGAGAAGGTTTGGGATGCGCACATCGTGCGCCGCGGTGAGGGGCACGAGCCGGACCTGCTCTACATCGATCTCCACCTGGTGCACGAGGTCACCAGTCCGCAGGCCTTCGAGGGGCTGCGGCTGGCCGGCCGCCCGGTGCGCCGCCCCGACCTGACGCTGGCCACCGAAGACCACAACGTGCCCACCACCGGGATCGACCTGCCGATCGCCGACCCGGTGTCGCGCACCCAGGTCGAGACGTTGCGCAAGAACTGCGCGGAATTCGGCATCCGGCTGCACCCGATGGGCGACGCCGAGCAGGGCATCGTGCACGTCGTCGGCCCGCAGCTCGGGCTGACCCAGCCCGGCACCACGGTGGTCTGCGGTGACAGCCACACCTCGACGCACGGCGCGTTCGGCGCGCTGGCCTTCGGCATCGGCACTTCCGAGGTCGAGCACGTGCTGGCCACCCAGACGCTGCCGCTGAAGCCGTTCAAGACGATGGCCATCAACATCGACGGTTCGCTGCGCCCGGGAGTCACCAGCAAGGACGTGATCCTGGCCGTCATCGCCAAGATCGGCACCGGCGGCGGGCAGGGCTACGTGCTGGAGTACCGCGGCGAAGCGATCCGGCAGCTGTCCATGGAAGCCCGCATGACGATCTGCAACATGTCGATCGAGGCGGGCGCGCGGGCGGGCATGATCGCGCCGGATGAAACGACTTTCGAGTACCTGAAGGGGCGTCCGCACGCCCCGAAGGGCGCCGAGTGGGACGCCGCCGTCGAGTACTGGCGCACGCTGCGCACCGACGACGACGCCACTTTCGACGCAGAGGTCACGCTCGACGCCGACGAGCTCACGCCTTTCGTCACCTGGGGCACCAACCCGGGTCAGGGCCTGCCGCTGGGCGAGCGGGTGCCGGACCCGGAGCAGATCGCCGACGAGGGCGAGCGCTTCGCCGCGGAGAAGGCGTTGGCCTACATGGGCCTGGAACCGGGTACGCCGCTGCGCGAGGTGTCGGTCGACACGGTGTTCCTGGGCTCGTGCACCAACGGCCGCATCGAGGACCTGCGCGCCGCCGCCGACGTCCTGAAGGGCCGCAAGGTGGCGCAGGACGTCCGGATGCTGGTGGTGCCGGGCTCGATGAAGGTCCGCGTGCAGGCGGAGTCCGAGGGGCTGCACGAGGTTTTCACGGCCGCGGGCGCGGAATGGCGTTCGGCCGGTTGTTCGATGTGCCTGGGCATGAACCCGGACCAGCTCACCCCCGGCGAGCGCAGCGCGTCGACCTCCAACCGCAACTTCGAGGGCAGGCAAGGCAAGGGCGGCCGCACCCACCTGGTCTCCCCGCTCGTCGCCGCCGCCACCGCGGTGCGCGGCACCCTGTCCTCGCCCGAAGACCTCGACTGAAGGTCGACGTTGAACCCACCTTGCCGAGCTCGTCACCTGGCGGAACCTCAGAACCCGCGGGTGGCCGAGCGGCGGGGGTGGGCCAAGCGGCTTCGCCGCTTCAAAGACAGCCGCTCTACAGGCACGCCCGACAAGGAGCAGTGACGATGGAACCGTTCAAGACGCACACCGGGGTCGGCGTCCCGCTGCGCCGGTCCAACGTGGACACCGACCAGATCATCCCGGCGGTCTACCTCAAGCGGGTCTCGCGGACCGGCTTCGAGGACGCCCTGTTCGCCGCCTGGCGGGGCGACGAGGACTTCATCCTCAACCAGGAGCCGTTCCGCGCGGGCAGCGTGCTGGTGGCCGGGCCCGACTTCGGCACCGGCTCGTCCCGCGAGCACGCCGTGTGGGCGCTGAAGGACTACGGCTTCCGGGTGGTCATCTCCAGCCGCTTCGCCGACATCTTCCGCGGCAATTCGGGCAAGCAGGGACTGCTGGCGGCCCAGTGCGAGCAGTCCGATGTGGAACTGCTGTGGAAGCTGCTGGAGAACGAGCCCGGTGCCGCCGTGACGGTGGATCTGGAGCGACGGACCGTGCACGCCAAGGATCTCACCGTGGCGTTCAGCATCGACGACTACACCCGCTGGCGGTTGCTGGAAGGCCTCGACGACATCGGGCTGACCCTGCGGCACGCCGAGACGATCGACACTTTTGAGCGGGCGCGGCCCAGCTTCAAGCCCGCCACGCTGCCCGCCCCGGCAGGCTGATCGCGGCTTTCCCGGGTGGCGGATTCCTTCTGCTGTGCAAGGAGAATCCCGCCACCCGGGGCACAACTGAACAGTTGCTCCACGAGCACTGCGGCCCCGTTGCCCGGAGACGAATGCCCGCGCCCTGAACGAAAAAATGGGGCGTGGCGATTGGCATTTGTTTATCCGGGGCTTTACCGTTGACATTGAGTCGGCCCAACGGGGCCGTTGTTGTGTCCTGGGAGGGACTGAAGTGAACAAGGCCCAACTCATCGAGGCTCTGGCAGAACGCCTCGGAGACAAGAAGACCGCCAGCCAGGCTGTGGAAAACGTCGTGGACATCATCGTTCGCAACGTCAACAAGGGCGAGAAGGTCAACATCACCGGCTTCGGGGTTTTCGAGAAGCGGGCCCGCGCCGCTCGTACCGCTCGCAACCCGCGCACCGGTGAGTCCGTGAAGGTCAAGAAGACCAACGTTCCCGCCTTCCGCGCCGGCACCCAGTTCAAGGAAGTCGTGGGCGGCCAGCGGAAACTGCCGCGCCAGTCCTCGGTCAAGGCGGCCACCACCCGCGGTGCCACCACCCGGACCGCGACCGCCACCAAGGCTGCCGCCGGCACCAAGGCCAAGGCCACCGCCACCCGCGCCACCGCGGCCAAGTCCACCGGTCGCGCGACCACGAAGGCCGCCACCACCAAGGCGACCGCGACCAAGGCCGCGCCGAAGGCCGCCGCCAAGGCGACCGCGACCAAGGCCGCGCCGAAGCGGGCCACCAAGGCCACCACGGCCAAGGCGACTCCGGCCAAGGCGACCACCGCCAAGGCGACTCCGGCGAAGGCCACCACCAAGCGGACGAGCACCGCCAAGGCCAGCACCGCCAAGACGACCGCTGCCAAGACGACCCGTCCGGCGACCAAGAAGGCGACGACCACTCGCAAGTCCACCAAGAAGTGAGTGCTCGCCCCAGCAGCGAGCACCAGTGGACCGAGCGGGCGGTCATCTGACCCGGACACCGGGACGAGGTGCCGCCCGCTCTTCGGCAGGAAACCCCCCGACCGCGTGCGGCGGGGAGGCGATTCCGCCGACGTGCGCGGCGTCCGCTCAGGACGCCCGCGCGTGGTGCAAACGGGGTTGAGCGGGCCGTAGCCGCCGGGAAACCGGCCAGCTGCGCCTGCCACCCCGGTGGGCGGCGCGCAACGCCCACACGGCGCGATCAGCGCCGAACAGCGGGGCGCAGCCGCTGAATTCCGGAGCCGGGGCGTCGGCGAACCGGACGCCGACGCATCCGACCCGCGACCGGCCGGATGAACCCCCGAGCAGCCGTGCCCGGTGATGGGGCGAACCCCGGAGCCGTTCTCAGGCGATCGGGTTCGGGAGGTAGTCCGCGGCCGCCAGGCGCAGCGGTGCGGCGCCGTTGTCGCCCGCCGCGCGCCGGAACGTCAGCGTCCACACGCTGCCCTTGCGGCTGGCCACCTCGCCCAGCCCGGTCAGCCCGCCGGAATCCGCCAGCCGGGCCACCAGGTCCGGGATCACGCCGCCCTGGCTGCACACCAGCGCCGGCCCCGTCCCGGACGCCACCCGCAGCATCCGCGCCACGGCCGCCTCCGGGTCGGCGAGATAGCCCTCCTCGGAGAACAGCGGCTCGGTCCCGATCGGCGTTCCCAGGTCCGCCGCGATGGGCGCCACCGTTTGCTCGCAGCGCAGTCGCGGCGCGGAATAGACGCGGACCGGGCCGAACAACGGCAGCAGTGAATGCAATGCGTCGCGCTGCCGCTCTCCCGCTTCGGTGAGCGGGCGCAGCACGTCGTCGCCCGCCCAATCGGATCGCTTGCCCGCTTTCGCGTGGCGGACCAGCAATACGGTCGCCGACTCCGCGGGCAATTGCTCGAAGGCGTCCAGCACCCGACCGTCGTGCGGATAGCTGACCAGTTCGCGCGCCCCGGCGACGGGCAGCCAGCGGAGTTCGTCCACTTCGTCGTTGCGGGCGAACGACCCGCCGCTGGCCCGGGCGGCGAAGTAGTCCACGACCTTCGGCGCGGTCCCGCCCGGGGCCGGGACGTCGTAGCCGATCCGGGTGAGGAAGCGGGAGAGCACGCAGGAGAACCCGGTCTCCTCGGCGACCTCGCGGACCGCCGCGTGCGCGGGCAGCTCACCGGGGTCGAGCTTGCCCTTCGGCAGCGACCAGTCGTCGTAGCGGGGGCGGTGCACCACCGCCACCTCCGGGCCACCGGTGCCATCGCGCCACAGCACCGCACCGGCGGCCCGCACGGTTCGGCCGGGAGCATCAGTCGGTTCGCCGTCGATCTGTTCGGTAGCCGGCTGGTTCTCGGTCACGCTCATCGTCCTAAAGCACTCTCGGCGTTCGGTCCCTCGGAGGCCTACGAGACCTTCGCCCCGTGCAGGCGCAGCATCTCCACCTGGTGGTCGCGGACCTGCTCACCGCTGCGCGGGGACGCCTCCCAGTCGCCCTTGGCGTTGAGCACCCAGCAGCGCGTCGACGGGTGCAGCGCCGAGTCGAGCATCGCGTTCAGCTGGGCGGTCAGCTTCGGATCGGTGACCCGGACCTGGGTTTCGATCCGGCGGTCCAGGTTCCGGTGCATCATGTCGGCGCTGCCGAACCAGTGCTCGTCGATGCCGGTGAAGTGGAACACCCGGGAGTGCTCCAGGAACCGGCCCAGGATCGAGCGCACCTCGATGTTCTCGCTGAGGCCCTCGACGCCTGCCTTGAGCGAGCAGATGCCGCGCACCACGACCTGCACCGGCACACCGGCCAGCGACGCCCGGTACAGGGCGTCGATGATCTGCTCGTCGACCAGCGAGTTCACCTTCATCCGGATGCCGCACGGCAGGCCCTGCCGGGACCGCTCGATCTCGGCGTCCACGCGGTCGACGATGCCGTTGCGGATGCCCTGCGGCGACACCAGGATCCGGCGGTACTCGCCGTGCCGGGCGTAGCCGGTGAGCACGTTGAACAGGTCGGTGAGGTCGGCGCCGATCTCCGGGGAAGCGGTCAGCAGCCCCAGGTCCTCGTAGATCCGCGCGGTCTTCGGGTTGTAGTTGCCGGTGCCCAGGTGGCAGTAGCGGCGGATGGTGGAACCCTCCTGGCGCACCACCAGCGCGGTCTTGCAGTGCGTCTTCAGCCCCACCAGGCCGTAGACCACGTGCACCCCGGCGCGTTCCAGGGTGCGCGCCCACTGGATGTTCGCCTGCTCGTCGAAGCGGGCCTTGAGCTCCACCAGCGCGACCACCTGCTTGCCCGCCTCGGCGGCGTCGATGAGCGCGTTGACGATCGGCGAGTCACCGGAGGTCCGGTACAGCGTCTGCTTGATGGCCAGCACGTGCGGATCGGCGGCGGCCTGCTCGATGAACCGCTGCACCGACGTGGAGAACGAGTCGTAGGGGTGGTGCACCAGCACGTCGCCCTCGCGCAGCGTGGAGAAGATGCTCTTGGGCGTCTGGCCCTCGGCGAAGGCCGGGTGCGTGGCGGGCACGAACGGCGCTTCCTTGAGGTCCGGCCGGTGCAGCCGATCCAGCTGGAACAGGCAGGACAGGTCGAGCAGTCCCTTGACCTCCACCACGTCGTGCTGGTCGACCTCCAGCTCGCGCAGCAGGAGTTCGAGCATGTTCTCGCTCATCGTGTCGGTGACTTCCAGCCGCACCGGCGGCCCGAAGCGGCGGCGCGCGAGTTCCCGCTCCATCGCCTGCAGGAGGTCCTCGTCGCGGTCCTCCTCGACCTCCAGGTCGGCGTTGCGGGTGACCCGGAAGATGTGGTGCTCGGCGACCCGCATGCCGGGGAACAGCTTGTCCAGGTGCGCGGCGATGAGCTCTTCCAGCGGCAGGAAGGTGGCGCGCTCGGTCTCCCGGTCGGATTCCACCCGGATCAGCCGCGGCACGTTGTCCGGCACCTTCACCCGGGCGAAGCGCCGCAGCCCGGCGTCCGGGTCGGCGACGGTGACCGCGAGGTTCAGCGAGAGCCCGGAGATGTAGGGGAACGGGTGCGCCGGGTCGACCGCGAGCGGCGTGAGCACCGGGAAGATGTGGTCCTCGAAGTAGCGGGTGAGCTTCTCCTGCTCGGCCGTTTCCAGCTCCGACCAGTTCTGGATGCGGACGCCGTGCGCCTCCAGCTCGGGCAGCAGCTCGTCGAGGAAGACCCGGCTGAGCTTCTCCATCAGGTCCTGGTTGCGGGCCGCGATGCGGGTCAGCTGCTCGTGCGGGCTGAGCCCGTCGGCGCTGCGCACCGACAGCCCGGTCTCCTCGCGGCGCTTCAGGCCCGCGACGCGCACCATGTAGAACTCGTCCAGGTTGGACGCGAAGATCGCGAGGAACTTCGCGCGCTCCAGCACCGGCTGCGACTTGTCCTCGGCGATGGCCAGCACCCGGGCGTTGAAGTCGAGCCAGGACAACTCGCGGTTGAGGTAGCGGTCCTCGGGCAGGTCCGTGGAGGCCGCCGCGCGAGTCACCGCGGGTGGCGCGGAGGGGACGCGGGCGCCTTCGGAGTTCTGGCCGTCGTTCCGCCGCGGCGCCGCCGGGGTGGTGGCGGCGCTTGGATCACCGGCGCTCCGCGCCTGGCGCGGAGCGCGACGGGTGGACCGGCCACTGGTGGTTCGCTTGGCGGGCTTCTCGGCCCGGCCGGTGCTGTCGGTGCTCACCCGCCCATTGTCGCTCATCGAACCGGTTCAGCCGATGTCTGTGAAAAGAGTTCATGGTCGTTTCGCGTTGTCGTTGTTCCCCTGGCGCGGATTTCCGCGGGAAGTGGTTCTCGCCACCAGGCGCGCGACGGCTCCCGGAGCGTGCGGAGTGGGCGATTCGGCCCTTTCCGCCGCAGTTCGGCTTGGTGGCCCGTGAGTGTTTCGGGGTGCTATCACGCCCCAAAACGCTCACGGGACCTGAGCGGTGCGAACGGAGCCGGTTCCGCGGCTAGGCGATCGCGGCTTTGGTGCGCGGGCCGAGACCGAGGGCGGTGGCGGCGCGCAGGTCGGCTTCCGTGTCGACGTCGCAGCGCAGCGAGTCCCACGGACCGAGGAGCGGTTTCGCGCCGGATCCGGCGTGCGCGTCGGCCGAACCGGCGCCGAAGCGCGGATCGAGCGGGCGCCCGGGCGCGGCCAGCAACAGCGTGGTGCCGGTGCCGTGGTGGTCCGGGCAGAACGAGCGGTCCGCGCCGGCCGCGCGGATCGCCGCACCCAGGTCGTCCGGCCGGAGCGCGGGCAGATCCGCTTGCAGCGCCCCGACCCTGCCCACCCGCGGCCGGAGCGCGGCGTCGCCGTGCCGCAGCGCCGCGTTGAGCCCGGCAGCGGGCAGGTCCGCGAGCACCTCCACGCCCTCGGCGGTGAACTCCGCGGTCAGCGCCGGATCGGAGGTGACCACGACGACACCGGCCACTCCGTCGGCGCGGCGCGCGGCGGCCACTGTGTCCAACGCCACGGCCATGACCAGCTCCGCGTGCGCTTCCGGCCGGCGCGCGCCCTCGCCGAGCAGCCGCGACTTGGCCAGGTGCAGCGGTTTGATCGGGACGACGAGGTGCACCGCAGGGCAGTCCTGCTGCGAGAACCGGCGGTCCGGCCGGTCGTTGTTGGCGGTCACGCCTCCATCTTCCCGGCACGCCCGACGCGGCCGCGGAACCGACTCGTTGCCGGGGCGCGGGCCGGGGCGGGGTAACTTTGCGGGCGCTCGCGAGGAGAGATGAGGAGATGCCGTGGCGGAACCGAAGAGCCTCCGGCGCCAGCGGAGGCACAGCAGCGAGAAGGCGCGGGGCATGGGCAAGTTCTGGCTCGGCCTGGCGCGCGCGGTGTTCTACCCGCTGACCGGCGCGCTGGCCCGCACCGAGGTGCGCGGGCTGGAGAACATCCCGGCCGACGGCCCGGCACTGCTGGTGCTCAACCACGTCTCCCACCTGGACCCGGTGTTCGACGCGGTCACCGTGCACCGCGCCGCGCGGGTGCCGCGCTTCCTGGCCAAGCACACCCTGTGGAACGTCCCGGTGCTCAAGAACGTGCTGGTCGGCGTGGAGCAGATCCCGGTCTACCGCGGCACCGCGGACGCGCAGAAGAGCCTGCGGGACGCGCACCAGGCGCTGGGGCGCGGCAAGACGATCGTGATCTACCCGGACGGCACCATCACCAAGGATCCCGACGGCTGGCCGATGACGCCGAAGGTCGGGGTGGCCCGGCTGGCGCTGGCCCACGACATCCCGGTGATCCCGGCGGCCCGCTGGGGCACCAAGGACGTCTACGACCACTACAAGAAGCGCTTCCGCCCGTTCCCGCGCAAGACGGTGAAGTTCGTCTTCGGCGAGCCGCTGGACCTGTCGGCCTACCGCGGCATGGAGCACGACGGGCATGCGCTGCGCGAGGTCACCCACCTGGCCATGAACCGGGTGCGGGACCTGCTCGGCGAGATCCGCGGTGAGGAACCGCCCGCCGAGTTCTACAGCTCCGCGCGCAAGAAGCGTGGTGACGATGGCGCGGCCTGAGCGGATCGCGGTGCTCGGCGCGGGCTCCTGGGGCACCACCTTCGCCAAGGTCCTCGCCGACGCGGGCAGCGACGTCGTCCTGTGGGCGCGCCGCGCGGAGGTCGCCGAGGCGATCAACGGATCCCGCTGCAACGCCGGGTACCTGCCCGGCGTCCGCCTGCCGGAGTCGTTGCGGGCCACCGACGACGCGGCCGCCGCGGTGCACGACGCCGACGTGGTGGTGCTGGCGGTGCCCAGCCAGACGCTGCGCGAGAACCTCGCGGGCTGGCAGCCGCTGCTGCCCGCGGGCGCGACGCTGGTGAGCCTGGCCAAGGGCGTCGAGCTGAGCACCCTGAAGCGGATGAGCGAGGTCATCGGCGAGGTCGCGGACGTGCCGATGGAGCAGGTCGCGGTGGTGTCCGGGCCGAACCTGGCCAAGGAGATCGCCGCCGAGCAGCCGACCGCGACCGTGGTGGCCTGCGCCGACCACGACCGCGCGATCGCCCTGCAGCACGCCTGCTCCACGCCGTACTTCCGGCCGTACACCAACACCGATCTGATCGGCATCGAGATCGCCGGTGCGTGCAAGAACGTGATCGCGCTGGCCTGCGGGATGGCGGTCGGCCTCGGATTCGGGCACAACACGATGTCCTCGCTGATCACCCGCGGCCTGGCCGAGACAACGCGGCTGGGCGTCGCGCTCGGGGCCGACCCGATGACGTTCGCCGGGCTGGCCGGGCTGGGCGATCTGGTCGCCACCTGCATGTCGCCGCTGTCGCGCAACCGGACCTTCGGCGAACGGCTCGGGCGCGGCGAGACCCTGGCGCAAGCGCAGGAAGCGGCGCACGGCCAGGTCTCCGAGGGCGTGAAGTCCTGCTCGTCGATCCGCCAGCTCGCCGCCCGGCACGGCGTGGAGATGCCGATCACCGACGTGGTGCACCGCGTCTGCCACGAAGGGCTCCAGCCGGGCCCGGCGGCGGCGGAACTCCTCGGCCGCGAGCGCAAACCGGAGTGAACGAGAACTTCCAGGCTCGTTTTGCGCAGCGGTAGCGGAACCTCAGCCGCCGCCTGGCTCCGGGGCCCGTGTCCAATGCGCGGCGAACGGGCTGTCCTCGCCAGGCGGCGCCTGAGAACCCGCGGCGGTGCATGCTCACCTTGCGGTCTGAGCACGTGGATCGCCGCGCCTGCGGCGCCAGCGGAGATGAACAGGTTCAACAGCGGGGCACGGCGTTGGCCCACAGCGATTCGTTAGGTGAGTGGTGAGCATGTCGGAACTCGGCGACGGCACGCGGTGCGTGCGGGGCGGGCACCCGGAGCCGGTCAGCGGTACGCCGATGCTGCCGGGGCCGGTGTTCGCCGCGCCGTTCCACCTCGGCGAGGACTTCCAGGGCGGTGACTTCTACGGCCGGGCGGGCAATCCCACCTGGCGGGCGCTGGAAGCGGCGATCGGCGACCTCGACGGCGGGCACTGCCTGCTGCTGCCCTCGGGCATGGCCGCGATCAGCACGGTGCTGCGCGCGGTCCTGCGCCGCGGTGATGCGCTGGTCGTGCCCAGCGACGGCTACTACGCGACGCGGAACTTCGTGCGCGACGAGCTCACCGAGCTGGAGCTGGACGTCCGGGAGATCGGCACGCCCGGCCCGTGGACCGACGACGTCTTCGCCGGAGTCCGCCTGGTGCTGCTGGAAACCCCGTCGAACCCGGGGCTGGACGTGTGCGACATCGCCGAGCTCGCCGAGCGCGCGCACCGCGCGGGCGCACTGCTCGCGGTGGACAACACCACGGCGACGCCGCTGGGGCAGCGCCCGCTGGAGCTGGGCGCGGACATCGTCATCGCCAGCGACACCAAGGCGCTGGCCGGGCACAGCGATCTGCTGATGGGGCACGTGTCGGTGCGCGACCCGGAGCTGGCCGAACGGCTGGTGCGCGCGCGGACGCTGTCCGGCGCCATCCCCGGGCCGTTCGAGACCTGGCTGGTGCACCGCAGCATGGGCACGCTCGACCTGCGCCTGGCGCGGCAGGCCGAGAACGCCGCCGCGCTCGTCGCCGCGCTGCGGGAACATCCCGCGATCTCCGGTTTGCGCTGGCCGGGTTCGCCCGGCGACCCGTCGCACGAGCTCGCCCGGCGGCAGATGCGCCGCTGGGGCGGGGTGTTCCGGTTCGAGCTGGCCGACGCTGCGGCGGTGGAGGAGTTCGTCCGCCGCAGCGAGCTGGTGGTGGCGGCGACGAGCTTCGGCGGCCTGCACAGCACCGTCGACCGCCGCGCGCAGTGGGGAGACCCGGTGCCGGAGGGCTTCGTCCGCTTCTCCGCGGGCTGCGAAGACCCGGCAGACCTCGTCGCCGACGTCCTCCAAGCACTCGCCTGACAGGACCGCCTCACAGTCCCGCCTCTCCGCGATTTTCAGTGGTGGTGGCGTTGGGGCGTTGTCTCGCGTTTTCGGGTTTCTTGTGGCTGGGTTGCGTCACGGTCCGCTGAGGTGCGGTTGGGTGGGCATCGGGACTGTGCTCGGCAAAGTCGTCCTGGGTGGGGTTGTGCGGCAGTTTTGCCGGTAACTGACCGGACGTTCCGGGCGCCCGCGGTGTCAGTTCCAGGCAGAACTGACACCCGTCCCGGCCGGACCTTGCCGGGGCCTTGACTGGGTGATGGTCAATTTCGTGCGAAATCGACCGCGGCCTACGGTGGCGACGGTGGTGGTGTGGGCTGGGGCACACTCCGTGGTGTGAGATCTCGCCGGGGCGAGTTGACGGGGCCTCGTCCGGACTGGTTGAGTTCTCGGCATGTTGTTGCGCGCCATGACCGGTCGGCGGGGTCACATCGACCTCCACCGCGTTGCCAGCGCGCTCTGTTCTTCGTGCTGATCGATCCCCGGTAATCCCCGGGCTCTCGCACGCCCGGAATCCCCACCCGATCCCGAAGGACTTCGCACGTGTTCGCCGTTCCGCCGAATACCCTGGCCGTCGCTGCCGATCTGACCACCGCGCACCCGGTGCGCATCGCCCGGGAGCTCGCCACCGACCGCGGTTCCTGGACCCACCTGCTGCGCTACGACCCCGATCAGCGCTGGTTCGGCCTGCTGGCCCGCACCGAGCACTACGAGGCGTGGCTGCTGAGCTGGCTGCCGGGCCAGCGCACCGAGCTGCACGACCACGGCGGCGCCACCGGTGCCTTCACCATCGTCGCCGGTGACCTCACCGAGCGCGTCGTGCGCGGTGGGACCACCGAGGTGCTGCACCAGCTCACCGCCGGGCAGTCCCGCGCGTTCGGCCCCGACTACGTGCACCAGGTGACCAACTCCGGGCCCGATCCGGCGGTGAGCATCCACGTCTACCGCCCGGTCCGCTCGTCGATGACGACCTACGCGCACGACCCGATCACCGGTCTGCGTCCGGTGGACACCCGCTCCGCCTGAGCGGGTGTCCACAGTGGACGCTGGACTCAGGTGGTCTTGGTGAAGTGGAACGACGAGATGGCGAAGCCGGACGTCAGGTAGCGGCGGTGCGCCGCGTGCCGGTGGGTGCCGGAGTCGAGGTGCACCTGGCCGGCGCCGATCCGCCGCGCCTCCTCGTCGATCCACGCCAGCAGCGTGGCACCGTGCCCCTGGCGGCGCGCGCTCGATGCGGTCACCAGGTCGTCGACGTAGATGTGGCGGCCCCAGGCGAAGCACAGCCCGGAGCGGAATCCGGCGACCGCGACCACCTCGCCGTCGCTGACCGCGGCGACCATCCGGTAGCCCTGCGCCCGCTGCTGCTCGGCCTGGGCCAGGAAGTCCTCCGGCGAGCCGATGTCCGGGCGCAGTTCGCGCAGGACCGGGTAGGCCGGGGTGAAGTCGTCGAGCTCGTGGACGGTCATGCCGGGTACCTCCGCTCCAGCACGTGCGCCGGGATCCCGAACTCCGGCGCCAGGTCGTCGGACGGTTCGGGCGCGCCCCACCGCGTTTCCAGCGGCAGGACTCCGGCCCACGCCTTGTCCGCCTCGACGTCCTCGGGATCGTCCTTGGGTCCTCCGCCGCGCATCTTCACCGAGGCTTCGGTCAGGTCGAGCGCGATGACGGCGGTCGCGGCCAGCTCCCGCTTGTTCGGCTGCCGGGCGTGCTCCCACGATCCGGGCGCCAGGTGGTCGGTGATCACCTGCAGCGCCCGCCACTTCTCGTCGGGGTCGGTGACCGGGCGCGGGCGGCCGTGGATCATCGCGGACCGGTAGTTCACGGAGAAGTGGAACGCCGAGCGCGCGTAGACGATGCCGTCGAGATGCGTCACCGTCACGCAGATCTCCGGCTCGCCCGACGCCTCCCGCAGGCTCCGCGCGCCCGTGGAGCCGTGCAGGTAGAGCGTGTCGCCGCTGCGGCCGTAACCGGTGGGCAGCACCCGGGGCGCGTCGTCGACCACCACACCGAGGTGGCAGATCAGACCGGCGTCGAGCACCGCGTGCAGCTCCTCGCGCTCGGTGCGGGCGCGCTCGCTGCCGCGGCGGATCGTGGACCGTTCGGTGGGGGAGAGCTGTGAGGTCACGGACACCAGGATCTTCTGGCAAGTGGCATTATCGAAGTGCCAATCGGGGAGAATTTCGAAATGCCACATGCCGTGCCCGCGAGCTCACCGCTGCTGGAGCTCGCCATCGACCTGCGCCGCGACGACCCGCGACCGCTCGCCGTTCAGCTCGCCGACGCGCTCCGGCACGCGGCCACCATCGGCCAGCTGCGCGGCGGCGACCGGTTGCCGTCGACCCGCGCGCTCGCCCGGCACCTGGAAGTCAGCCGCACCGTGACGGCCGCCGCTTACGAGCAGCTGCACGCCGAGGGCTGGATCGCCGGCCGGCACGGCTCGGGGACCTACGTCACGACGAGCCCGCCCGGTGCGCGGGTGGAAGGGCCGGACCGCGGAGCCCGGGTCGCGGGCGAGGCCCCGCAGCCGAACGTGGTGCTGACGCCGGGCGTGCCCTGGGCCGAGGGCATCGACCGAGCGGCGTGGCGGCGGGCGTGGCGGGCGGCGGCCGATGTGGCTCCGGACTGGAAGCCGCACCGAGCGGGCGTGCCCGCCTACCGGGAAGCCGTCGTCGAGCACCTGCTGCGGCACCGCGGTCTGGTGCTGGGCGGGCTGACCGTCGACAACGTGCTGGCCACCGGCGGCACCACCGCCGCGGTCATCGAGCTGGCGTCCGCCGTGCTGGAGCCGGGCGATGCCATCGCGGTGGAGGAGCCCGGCTACCAGCGCGCGGTCGGCGCGCTGAAGTCGGTCGGCGTGCGGGTCGTCCCGGCCCGGGTGGACCACGCCGGGATCGTGGTCGACGCCATCCCGGAGGGCGTGCGCGCGGTCTACTGCTCCCCGGCGCACCAGTACCCGATCGGCGGACGGTTGCCCGCGGAGCGCCGGATCGCGCTGGTGGAGCGGGCGCGCGCCGAGGGGTGGCTGATCGTCGAGGACGACTACGACGGGGAGCTGCGCTACGACGTCGCGCCGCTGCCGGTGCTCGCGTCGATGGCACCGGACGTCGTGGTGCACCTGGGCACCACGAGCAAGATCATCTCGCCGACGCTGGGCGTGGGCTGGATGCTCGCCCCGGACCGGGTCGCCGCGGCGGTGGTGGAGCGCCGCGAGCTCACCGGCACGAGCCCGGCGGCCGCGGGCCAGCGAGTGCTGGCGGAGTTCGCCCGAAACGGGGACCTCGGCAGGCACCTGCGCCGCTTGCGGCGGGAGCTCTCCCAGCGCCGGGCGCTGGTGGTGGAGGGCCTGGCGAGCGAGGGCGTGGAGGTGTTCGGCGACCGCGCAGGCGCGCACGTGGTGCTGCCCCTGCCGGACGCGGAGGCGGAGCAGCGAGTGGTCGCCGAGGCGGAGGAGCACGGTCTGGTCCTCGACGGCCTGCGGCGGCATCACTGCGGCCCGCAGCAGTGGTTCGGCCTGGCCCTCGGATACGCCGCGTGCTCCCGGGACGAACTCGCCCGCGCCCTCCCGATCGTCGCCCACCTCTGCCACCCCTGAGCCCTACCGACCCCGAGTCCCGGCCACCCCTGAGCCCTACCACCCCTGAGTCCGTGCCGTCCCCGAGCCTCTGCCACCCCTGAGCCCCGGCCGTCCCCTGGCCCTCGGCGCGTCCCGTGCCAGGGCTCGGCGCCGGGCGTGCGGCAATTTCAATTGAAATCAGACGTCCGATTTCAATTGAAATTGCGGAGGTCCTCCGCGCTGGGGGCGGGGCCGATGACGCGCCTCGGCGTGTCTGGTGTCCGACACGCCGGGGGAGAGGTGCGTGCGGAGCGCATCGGAGTGATCGCGGAGGGTCGTTCGGGTGATCTGGGCGGGCGCAGGTTGTGAAACGACATCATGGCTGGGCAGGTAGGGTCCGGCCCATGACACAGCGCAAGACCCGGGTGGCGGTCGTCTTCGGCGGCCGCAGCACCGAACACGGCATTTCCTGCGTGTCCGCAGGCAGCGTGCTCGCGCACCTGGACCCGGACCGCTTCGAGATCGTGCCGGTCGGCATCACCCGCGAGGGCGCCTGGGTGCTCGGCACCGACGACCCGGAGCAGCTGGCGATCCGGGACCGCAGGGAGCCCGCGGTCGAGGCGGGCACCGCCATCGCGCTGCCCGGCGACCCCACCAAGCGCGACCTGGTGCTTCTGGAGCCGGAGCGGGGCGGCGAGGTGCTGGCTGCCGTCGACGTGGTGTTCCCGGTGCTGCACGGCGCCTTCGGCGAGGACGGCACCATCCAGGGCCTGCTGGAGATGGCCGACGTGCCCTACGTCGGGCCGGGCGTGCTGTCCAGCGCGGTGTCGATGGACAAGGAGTACACCAAGAAGCTGCTCGCCGCGGAGGGCCTGGCGGTCGGCCGCTACGAGGTCCTGCGCCGCGATCAGGCCACCCTGGACGACGCGCAGCGGGAGCGGCTCGGGCTGCCGGTGTTCGTCAAGCCCGCGCGCGCCGGCTCGTCGCTGGGCATCAGCAAGGTCACCGACTGGGCCGACCTGGACGCCGCGATCGCCGAGGCGCGGCGCACCGACCCGAAGGTGATCATCGAGGCCGCGGTGGTCGGCCGCGAGATCGAGTGCGGCGTGCTGGAGTTCCCGGACGGCCGCATCGAGGCCTCGCAGCCCGCCGAACTGCGCGTCACCGGCGAAACCGACTGGTACGACTACGAGTCCAAGTACCTCGACGACGTCACCGAGTTCGACATCCCGGCCAAGATCGGCGACGACGCGATCGAGCAGCTGCGCTCGGACGCGGTGCGCGCCTTCCGCGCGCTGGAGTGCCAGGGCCTGGCCCGGGTCGACTTCTTCCTGTCCGAGGCCGGCGAGCTGATCGTCAACGAGGTCAACACGATGCCGGGCTTCACGTCGATCTCGCTGTACCCGCGGATGTGGGCGCACAGCGGCGTGGACTACCCGACCCTGCTGGCCACCCTCATCGACACGGCGATCACCCGCGGCACCGGCCTGCGCTGATCCCGGACGGCCCCGGCCCCACCGCGGAGACCGGGGCCGTGCTGCGTCAAACGGCGTGGTGGAACGTCGTGGTCACGGTGCCGTCGTCGTCGATGCGGTGCAGGGCCATGCCGGGCGGGCCATCGCTGGACAGCAGCGGCCGGCGGTTCGGCGCGATACCGAGTTCGGACACGACGCCCGGAGCTCCGAGCACCGGCACACCGGCCAGCGAGGACACCAGCGGCGTGTGCACGTGTCCGGAGAGCACGGCCACCACGCGCGGGATCCGCTGGATCAGCCCGGACAGCGCTTCGGGGTTGGTGAGCGGAATGGCGTCGACGTAGGAGTGCCCGATCAGGACCGGCGGCTGGTGCACCGCGAGCACCACCTGGTCCGCTCCCTGCGCCGCGGCTTCGGCGGAGCGCGCGGTCTCCTTGCGGAGGAAGCCGTGGTCCTCGCCGGGCACCGTGACGTCCAGCCCGATCACCCGGACCTGCCCGGCTTCGATGACCGGGCAGCGGTCCTGCCGCAGCTCGGCGCGCAAGGTGGCCGGATCGTCGTGGTTGCCCGGGATGGCGATCCACGGCGGCCGGTCCCGCATCGCCTCGGCGAAGACCTGGTACTCCGCCGGTTCGCCGTGATCGCTGATGTCGCCGGTGACCACGACCGCGTCGGGGCGGCGAGCCGCGGACAGGTCGAGCACCCGCCGCAGCCGTTCGGCCGAGGCGGGGTCGTCGGTCAGGTGCGGGTCGCTCACGTGGAGCAGGGTGGCGCTCATGCGCCGAAGCTAGTGGATCTCCGGCCCGGGACGTCAGGGGAAGACGGGTTGCTTCGGGAGCTTCTCGCCGAGGACGGCCGAGAGGTCCTGCAGCGGTCCGGTACCGGTGCCGCCGGGAACGCTGAGCGCGACGTAGACCGGGCGGTCGACCGCCAGCCACGAGGTGTCGCCGCCCTGGTTGATCTCCAGCCAGCTCACGCCGGAGACGTCGACCAGCTGGGCGGTGGGCGTCAGCTCGGCGGGCGCGTCGATGCCGCAGCGCACCGTGATCGGGTCGTGGTCGCCGTCGCCCCACGCGATCGTCGCGGGCGGTGCGGGCTGCGCCAGCTCGCGGCGCGGGACCAGCGCGTCACCGACCTTGAGCTCGCGCGGCAGCGCGCCGACGACCGCCGCGCACTCCGGCGACTCCGCCTCGGGCGCGGGGATGGGTGCGAGGGCCAACGGGCCCGTGCGGCGGGCCTGCTCGGCTTCTTCCACCGCGAGCTGCTCCTGCCGAGCGCTGTACCAGCCGTACGTGCCGATGCCGGCGACCGCCAGGGCGAGGAGCGCACCGAGCGTGATCGCCACGATCAACACCGGCCGGGGCACTCCGGTCGCTGATTGGTGAACCACGTCGTCCACTACAACACGGCCGCCATCGGTGCTGGGCACCGGCCTGGCCGCGGGTCGCTCCTGCGGTGCGGAGCACCCTCGGATCCCGTTGAGCCGCAGCCCGCACGGGACCGGAGGGCGCTCGTCACCTCGGCAGGATCACAGGTGCACCACCGGACAGGTGAGGGTCCGGGTGATGCCCTCCACGTTCTGGATCTTGGCGACGACCATCTTGCCGAGCTGGTCGACGTTGTCCGCTTCGGCGCGCACGATCACGTCATACGGACCGGTGACGTCCTCGGCGCTGAGGACTCCCTGGAAGTCCTTGATCTCGCCGGCCACCGCAGCTGCCTTGCCGACTTCGGTCTGGATGAGGATGTAAGCCTGAACCACGGCGTGCCCCTTCGTCTTGCCGATGTGCTCGGGGTAGGAAACTGGCAGAAAGCTACCCCATCGGACCGAGCGGATGCTCAAGGAAGGAAGGTCCCAGTTGGGTCCTGATTCATCACAGGACGCACAGACCGTTTCCCAGTTGGGTGAGTTCGGTCTCATCGGTCGAGTGACATCGGGCCGGGTTCAGTCACCCGGCACCGTGCTCGGTCCGGGGGACGACGCCGCGGTCCTGGCGGCTCCCGATGGGCGGGTGGTGGCGACCACCGACGTGCTGGTCGAGCAGGTGCACTTCCGCCTCGACTGGTCCACGCCGCACCAGGTGGGCCGCAAGGCCGTCGCGGTCAACCTCTCCGACATCGCCGCGATGGGCGCGGTGCCCACCGGCCTGCTGGTCGGGCTCGGCTGCGCCCCGGACCTGCCCGCCAAGGTCGCCGACGAGCTGCTCGACGGCATGTGGGAAGAAGCACAGCAGCTCGGCATCGGCATCATCGGCGGCGACATGGTGTCGGCGAGCTCACTGACGATCTCGGTCACAGCGCTCGGCGACCTGCAGGGCCGGGAGCCGGTGACCCGCGCGGGCGCGCGGCCCGGCGACGTGGTCGCGGTGGCCGGCCGGCTGGGCTGGTCGGCGGCCGGGCTGGCGGTGCTCGGGCGCGGCTTCCGCTCGCCGGTCGCGGTCGTGGGCGCCCACCGCGTCCCGGAACCGCCGTACGCGGCGGGCCCGCAGGCGGCGCTGGCCGGGGCGACGTCCATGGTCGACACCTCCGACGGGCTGCTGGCCGACCTGGGCCACATCGCGGCGGCCTCGCAGGTCGGCATCGACGTCCGCACCGAGCAGGTGGAGGTGCCGCAGCGGCTGACCGAGGTGGCTTCCGCGCTCGGCGCCGACGCCCGGCACTGGGTGCTCACCGGCGGCGAGGACCAGGCGCTGGCCGCGACGTTCCCGGCGGGCCAGGCGCTGCCGGAGGGCTGGCGGGAGATCGGCGTGGTCGCCGAAGGCGAGGGCGTCACCGTCGACGGTGCCCAGTACGAAGGCCCGATCGGCTGGGAGCACTGGCGGTGAGCCTGTTCTAGGCGCGTCTCGCATGGCGGCACCCCGGACGCGATCCTCCTGACGCATGCCGACACGGCGTCGGAGCTGTCCTCGCCAGGAGACGTGTGAGAACCCGGTGCAAGTCGCCACGGCGGGCCGAGCGGCTGCGCCGCTTGCGAGCGAAGTGCAGAAGGGCCCGGTGCGCCGCAGCGCACCGGGCCCTTCTGCGATGTCGTCAGCTCGTCGCGGACTTCGCCGCGGACGGCGCTTCCTGCATCAGCGGCTGGCGTGCGGTCTCCTTCATCAGCAGGATCGGCACCAGCGCCACCAGTGCGGCCGCCATCAGGTAGTACGCCGGGAAGAAGGTGTTCCCGGTGCCCTTGACGACCGCGTCGTTCACCAGCGGCGCGGTGCCGCCGAAGATCGCGGTGGAGAAGTTGTAGCCGATGCAGAAGGCCGCGTAGCGGACCTTGGTCGGGAACATCGCGGGCAGCGTCGCGGCCAGCGGGCCGATCAGCTGCACGTGCCCGATCGCCAGCAGCGCCAGACCGCAGACCGTCGTGAGCACCGTGCCCTGCGCGATCAGCATGAACGCCGGGATCGGCAGGATCAGGAAGCAGATCGCCGCGGACAGGAACAGCGGTTTGCGGCCGATCCGGTCCGACAGCGCGCCGACCGGCGTGATGATCACCATCATGAACAGCACGGTGAGCAGCAGCGGGACCAGCACCTGGTACTCCTGGCCGGGAGCCACGTGGAGGGTGTCCTTCAGGTAGGTCTCCATGTAGGTCAGGATCGTGTAGTTCGCGATGTTGATCAGAACCACGATGCCCATCAGGATCAGCAGCTGCCGCCACCACTCCTTGACCAGGTCCTTCAGCGGCGACTTGGCGACCTGGTGGGTCTCCTCCAGCTGCTTGAACGCCGGGGTGTCCTCCAGCTTGCTCCGGAGGTAGAGACCGACGCCGCCGAGCGGACCGGCGATCAGGAACGGAATGCGCCAGCCCCAGCTCTCCATCGAGGCGCTGTCCAGATTCAAGATCAGGATCGTCGGCACCAGGGCGCCGAGGCCGAATCCGGCCAGCGTTCCGAATTCCAGCCAGCTGCCCCAGAAACCGCGCTTGCGGTCGGGCGCGAACTCGGCGATGTAGGTGGCCGCGCCACCGTATTCACCGCCGGTGGAGAAGCCCTGCAACAAGCGGCACAGCAGCAACAGCATCGGCGCGAAGATCCCGATGGCGCTGTAGGTCGGCAACAATCCGATGACGAATGTGGAGCCCGACATCAGCAAGATGGTCAGGGCGAGTACCTTCTGCCGCCCGATCCGGTCGCCCAGCGGCCCGAAGAACAGGCTGCCCAGCGGCCTGAACAGGAACGAGATGGCGAAGACGCCGAACGCGGAGACCGTCTCCAGCGGCCCGGGAAAGAACTGGTGACCGATGTAGACCGCGACGTAGGCGTATACGCCGAAGTCGTACCACTCCGTGCAGTTTCCGATTGCGGCGGCGCCGACTGCGCGGCGCAGCAGTGACCGCTGTTCGGGCGATGTTTCGGTTTCCTGCGAAGTCATGAGTTTGCGGCCCACCTCCGGGTCATGCCGTCCACGGCCGTGGTCGATCGACAACTTCGCCAGAACCTAGCCCAGCGGCCACTTGTAGGCCACCAAATGGCCGTGATCGACGCATTCCGATGGTATTTCCTTTATGTGTCGGAGCACCGTTCCGGCGGTCGGAACCATGCTCCAGCGGGTTGCGGATTTGACACCCGAATTCGCCGGATGACTAGCGGAAATGACGCGTTCGTGTGACGGTCGGTCACGAGCGTGCGCAATATCGCACCGAGTGTTACTTCGATCGTGTGTGACGTGCATCACGTTGACGGGTTTGGGGGTGGATCTCGGGGGTGCCGTTGGCTGATCTCGGCGGCTCGCTAGGGTGCTGTGCATGACCGCGCGTCCACTGCACGAACTCGTCGAGGCCGGGTGGGCGGAGGCCCTCGCCCCGGTCGCCGATCAGGTCAAGGAGATGGGCGAGTTCCTGCGCTCCGAGGTCGCCGCGGGACGGCAGTACCTGCCCGCCCCCGAGCACGTGCTCCGCGCGTTCCAGCAGCCGTTCCACGAGGTGCGGGTGCTGATCGTCGGGCAGGACCCGTACCCGACGCCCGGCCACGCGGTGGGCCTGAGCTTCTCGGTCGCCCCCGGCGTCGCGCCGCCGCGCAGCCTGGTCAACATCTACCGCGAGTACACCGAGGACCTGGGGCACCCGCTGCCCACCAGCGGTGACCTGACGCCGTGGACCGAACGCGGCGTGCTGCTGCTCAACAGGAGCCTGACGGTCGAGCCGCGCAAGCCCGGTTCGCACCGCGGAAAGGGCTGGGAGCAGGTCACCGCGCAGGCCATCCGCGCGCTCGCCGCCCGCGAGTCGCCGCTGGTGGCGATCCTGTGGGGCCGCGACGCCCGCGACCTCCGGCCGCTGATGCCCGGGGTGGACTGCGTCGAGTCGCCGCATCCCAGCCCGATGTCGGCCGACCGCGGCTTCTTCGGATCGCGGCCGTTCAGCCGGGTCAACGAGCTGCTGGCGGCCAAGGGCGTCGAACCCATCGACTGGAAGCTCCCGTAAGAGCTTGCCGGTGGTTGCGTTGCTTGCGTGGTCACCTAGCGGAACCTGAGTGCTTCCCTGGACTGCGGGTGCCCCTCCTGATGTATGCCGCAATACGCGGCGGAGGGGCCGTCCTCGCGAGGAAAGCACTCAGAACCCGCCGGTGGTCAGCCTGCGTAGGTGGTCAAAGCGGCTGCCGCCGCTTGCAAAGGCGCGGACGGCTCCGCCGACCGGCTCTGACGCCGTTCACGCAGGTCGCGGCGTGTGGATTTCGCCGCCGCCCAGTCGTACATTGACCCTTGCCGGGGAAGTTGCGCTCGGGTGGAAGAAGGCTCGCCATGGGAGCCGATCGGAACACCAGCGGCCTGCGGTGCCTGATCCGCAGGGCGTTCCCGGGTGCGAACCCGCTGCGCCGCCGCACCGACCTCTTCGAGCCGATCGCGCTGCTGCTCGTCGTGCTGATCGCGGTGGTCACCGCGGTGCTGGCCTTCTCGGTGGCGCAGAACGAGCTGAACACCCGCCTGGCCGCTGTCGAGCGGGAGCAGGCGAGCAGGCACCAGGTGGTGGCGACGGTGGTTGCCGAGCTGCCCAGCGCAACGACCAGCCACCGCCCGGTCGCGGTGCGCTGGGGCCAGCAGCCCGACGAGCGCTTCGCCGTGCTGGACCTGCCGGCCAGGGTGCCCGCCGCGGGCACCATCCCGGTGTGGCTGGACGACCGCGGTCAGGTGACCGGGCCACCGCTGACCCGGAGCGACGCGACCGAAGCGGCGGGCCTGGCGGGAGCGGGAGTCCTGCTCGGATCGGCCCTGGTCACCACGCTGGCCCTGCTGCTCTCGCGCGCGTGGGTCCAGCACCGCAGGATGCTGGCCTGGGAAGCGGAGTGGGCCGAGGTGGAGCCCCGGTGGCGGCACCACACCTCGTGACCGGCGTCAGGTGGGCGCGGGTGCAGCAAAAACCCCGAGGTGCGGATGACCTCGGGGTTCTTGAGCGCTGTGCGGTTTCAGCCGCGGACGACCTTGCCGGCCTTCAGGCAGGAGGTGCAAGCGTTGATGCGCTTGCGCTGCGAGAGGCCGATCTTGGCGTGGACGGTCTGAATGTTCGGGTTCCACCGGCGACGGGTCTTCCGGTGGGAGTGCGAGACCGAGTTGCCGAAGCCTGGTCCCTTGCCGCAGACGTCGCAGACGGCAGCCACGTCAGACACCCCTTACTTTGCTTGACGGTTACAGCGATGAGAGCCACGCAAGGACACCCACTTGCGTGAGAGCTTGCTGTCGCCGTTGGCGGCGGCCTGAGCCCGGAAGATCCGGTCGCCCTGGGTCATCGCCACCCTGGGACCGGATCAGTGTAGCCCACCGCCGACGGCCCCTCCGGCGGTGGGGGAGCAATGGCGCGGGTGCTGCGGTTCCGCGACCTGCACCGCCACGCAGGACGAGTCCGGGATCACTTCATCTAGTCTCGGACGAATCCGATCGTACGAGGAGGTCCGGTTGTTGCGGACGCTGGATGCGGCGGCGGCCCGGCGCTGGGCCGACCTCGCCCTGGCAGCGCTCGTCGCGGAGCGCGCTGCGATCGACCGGATCAACGTCTACCCGGTGGCCGACGGCGACACCGGGACCAATCTGCTGCAGACGATGCGGGCCGCGGTGGCCGAGCTGGACGCGGCCGCCCCCGACACGCTCGGCGGTGTGCTCAGCGCCCTCGCCAGAGGCGCGCTCGGTGGTGCCTGCGGGAATTCCGGTGTGCTGTTCTCGCAGGCCATGCGCGGCGTGGCCGAGCAGCTCCAGGGCGTGACGGCCGCGGACGGGCGCGATCTCCGCGCGGCGCTGACCCGGGCCGACGAGCTCGCTCGCGAAGCGCTCGCCGAGCCGGTCGAGGGCACCGCGCTGACGGTCTTGCGCGCTGCGGCGCGCGGTGCGGGCGGATCGGATCGGCTCGACGTGGTGGTGCACGGCGCGACCCGTGCGGCCGTCGACGCCCTGGCCGCGACGCCCGCGCAGCTCTCCGCGCTCTCGGACGCCGGGGTCGTCGATGCCGGTGGGCGGGGATTCGTCGTGGTGCTCGATGCGCTGCACTCCGTCGTCCGGGATGGCGAGCGGCTGGCCCCGGAGGCTCCGCTGCCCGGCGAGCCGGGCGTCCTGGAGCACGAATCGCAGTACGAGTACGAGGTCATGTACCTGCTCGGCGACACTGATCAGGAGCGGGCGGCGGCGCTGCGCGAGGTGCTCTGCGGGTTCGGTGACTGCGTGTCGGTGGTCGGCGACGGTGCTGGCGCGTGGGCGGTGCACGTGCACTGCGACGACATCGGTGCGGCGATCGAATCGGGCATCGACTGCGGGCGGGTCCGCAACATCAAGGTCACCCGGTTCGCCGACCAGCGGGCGGCGTTCGCGCGCGAGGCCGCGGTGCTGGTCTGCGTGCCCGACGAGGAGCTGGGGAGCCTGTTCGCCGCGGAGGGCGCGGACGTGCTCGTCGCCGGGCCGGAGCAGGCCGCCGCCCGGCTCGGCGAGGCCGCCGAAGCGACCGGGGCGGCGCACGTGGTGGTGCTGCCGAACGATCCGGACACCGCGGCGCTGGTGGAGCGGGCCGCCGGGGTGCTCGACGGTGGGCCGGACGTGGTGGTGGTGCCCACGGCGTCGCCGGTGCAGGGCCTGGCCGCGCTGGCCGTGCACGACCCGACGCGACGCCGGGCCGACGACCAGGTCGCGATGGCCGAAGCCGCCGCGGCGACCCGGCGCGGGGAGCTGCGCATCGCCGACGCCGAGGCGCTGACCTGGGTCGGCCGCTGCCTGCCGGGGGACGTGCTCGGTCTGATCGACGGCGAAGTGGTGCTGATCGGCGACGACGTGCCCGCAGCGGCCCGCGACCTGGCGGCGCGGATGCTCAGCACCGGTGGCGAGCTGGTCACCGCGCTGATCCCCGCCGATGCCCCGGCCGGCCTGGCCGAGGACCTGGCCGACCACCTCCGCCGGGCCCACCCGGAGGTCGAGCTCGCCGACTACCCGGCGGGCCACCTCGACGCGCTCCTCCTCCTCGGCGTCGAGTAACCAGCGCTGTCGCGCTCCACCTCGCCGCGTCCTCGCCGGATGCGACCGCACAGCGCCCCCGCTGGTCAGATGTCCTTTTCAAGCGGTTCACGGCATCCGGCGACGAGTAAGACATGAATGGTGCTAGCCTCATTAGCACCATGTTGCTCTCGTTGGACTTGCACGACGAGCGTCCGCTGCACGAGCAGGCCGCGGACGCCATCCGGCGCGCCATCGCGGCCGGCGAGGTCGAGCCGGGCGACCGGTTGCCGCCCGCGCGGGACCTCGCGGTCGCGATGCAGATCAACGCCAACACCGTGCTCCGCGCGCTGCGCGAGCTGCGGGAAGAAGGGCTGCTGGAGTTCAGGCGCGGGCGCGGCGTCACCGTGCTGCGCCGCCCGGATCCCGAGGCGGCGCTGCGCCAGAAGCTCCGGGACCTGCTGGACGAGGCCGGGCGGCACGGCTACGGGCCCGACGTCGTCGTCGAGTGGATAGCAGCCGAGAAGTAGGACCGCAGATCCGCTGCGGAAGACCTCTGGAGGCGAGATGACCTACCGCACCCGATTCCTGGCGGCTTCAGGAGCTTGGACGGTCGCCGTGGCCGCGGTGCTGCTGGCCGGGACGCTGGCCGTGCGGGACCGGGTGCCCGATCCGATGGCCTCGCACTGGGGAGCTTCGGGCGAACCCGACGGATCGATGTCGGTCACCGCTTCCACCTGGGTCGGCGTGGGATTGTGGCTGGTCATCGCGGTGGTCGGGGTGGCGATCGGGGTCAGCGGGTGGCGGCGACGGGCCAGCAGGGCAGCCGCGGTCGCGACCCTCGCCGGAGGTGCGGTCTTCTCCGCCGGTCTCCTGGCGTCGACGCTCTGGGCGAACCTCGACGCCGCCGAGTGGCAGCAGGCGAAGGCGCTGCCGTTCTGGCACGTGCTCCTGCTCCTCGCCGCCACCGCGCTGGCGGGCTGGCTCGGCTGGTTCACGGGCAACCGAGGCCCGGACGAGAGGGTGGAGCCGGCGGAGGGCGTCGCCGAGCTCAGGCTGAAGCCCGGGCAGCGCGCGGTGTGGGTGTCTTCGGTGCGGAACCGGCCGATGCAGGTCGTCGGCGTGGTCGCGCTGCTCGTCGGCGTCGCGCTGGTCGTGCTGCAACTCCCGATGGCGGCGGTGGCGCCGCTGCTGGCCGGGGTGCCGGTGATCGTCGTCGCCTCGGCGCGGGTGCAGGTGGACGAGAACGGCGTGCACGCCTCGTTCGGCCCGCTGCGCTGGCCTGTCCGGCGGATCCGGCTGGAGCAGATCGACAGCGCGCGGGTGGAGACCCGGCGCGCGCTGGAGGTCGGCGGCTGGGGCTACCGGGTGCTGCCCACCAGCACCGCGATCATGCTCCGCGGCGGCGAATGCCTGGCCCTCCGGCTGACCTCGGGCCGCAACTTCTACATCAGCGTCGACAACCCGGAGCGCGGTGCGGAACTGGTCAACGCGCTCATCACCGAACGTTCCGCGCTCTGAGGGGGAACCGTGAACCGTCGTGATCTGTGGGTGTTCCTGGCCGTCGCGCTGGGTGGCGCGTGGCTGATCGCCGCGCCGCTGTGGCTCGGCCTCACCACTTCGTTCGTGCTCATCGCCTCCGCGATGATGTTCACGCCCGCGCTGGGCGTGCTCGCGGTGCGGCTGGTGGACCGCCGGACGCCGGCCCGCGAGTGGGCGCGGGAGACCGGCCTGACCTTCGGCCCGCGCCCGAAGCGGACCGTCGTGCTGCTGCTGGCGGCGTGGTTCGGCACCGTCCTGTTCAGCGCGGTGGCCGTCGCGGTGAGCGCGGCGCTCGGTCTGCTGGTGCTCGACCTGGAGGAGTTCAGCCTGTTCGCCGCGGCGGTGGGCGAGCTGGGCGCGCCGGTCGGCGTCGGGTCGGTGGTGGCGATCCAGCTGGTGGCGATGGCCCTGATCGCCCCGCTGATCAACTCCGCGCTGGCCTTCGGCGAGGAGTGGGGCTGGCGGGGCTGGCTGCTGCCCCGGCTGGCCGAGCGCGGGGTGTGGCCCGCGCTGCTGATCTCCGGGGCGATCTGGGGCGTGTGGCACGCGCCGCTGACCCTGCTCGGCTACAACTACGCGAATCTCGGCCCGTGGGCGGCGCTGGTGTTCACCGGCACCTGCGTGCTCCTCGGAATCCTGCTGGGCTGGCTGCGGCTGCGCTCGGGCAGCGTGTGGCCCGCGGTCCTGGCGCACGGGGCGATCAACGCATCGGCCGGGCTGCCGATGTTGCTGGGCTCGGCCGCGGCGCCGCCGAACCTGGTGTTCGTCGGGATGACCGGCCTGGTCGGGTGGGTGCTGATGGCGCTGCTGGCCGCGGTGCTGCTCCGGCGGTGGCCGGTCGCGGCGCGATCCGAGCCGGTCGCGGTGGCCTGACCTGGGCACACGGTACTGTCGACACCGGTCGTCGAGTCGCGCGGGAGGCGGCGTGGGTGTCCGGAGGCGGTACCTCTGGTTCGTGGGTGGCTGGACGCTGCTCGTCGCGCTGCTGATGATCGCGATCCCGCTGGCGCTGAGCTCCCGGCTGCCCGACCCGATCACCGTCGAGTGGACGTTCTCCGGAGCGCCGGACGATTCGAGCCCGCTGCGCGACTTCGTGTTCGGCCAGCTCGTGTGGTGGCTGGTGGTCGCCGCGGTCTGGAGCGTCTTCGGGCTCGGCGGCGTGCTGAAGCGCCGCGGGCTGGCGTGGGCCGGGGCGGCGCTGGGCGTGTTCGGCTCGACGCTGCTCGGCACCGTGGTGCTGACCACGCTGGCCAACCTGGACGCCCCGAGCTACCGGGACGCCGTGGACCCGCCGGGGTCCGGCTGGCTGCTGCTGGCCGGTGCCCTCGCGGGATGGCTGGGCTGGCGGCTGGGCAGCCGCGGCGCGGAGGCGCCACCGACTGATCGCGGCGTCGGTGCGGTCCGCTAACTTGCGGAGTGCCCGAGGGATTGCCTGGCACTCGTTCTGCGCGGCGGTGCGAGTGGCGGAACCTCAGCGCGGGCCTGGACTCCGGGTGCCCTGACTACCAATGGACAACGTCAGGGCCGTCCTCGCCAGGCGAACGCTGAGAACCCGCGGCGGTGCCGGTTGCGAGGGCGGGCCGAGCGGCTTCGCCGCTTCAAAGGACGAAGACCGGGACCAGGTTCGAAGACAGGCTCTTGGCGGAGGACCAGCAGTGACCACATTGGACGCGAAGCTCGACCGGGTGCTCGGCGCCAAGTCGGCCAAGGCGCTCGACTCGGCGCTGGGCCTGGAGACCGTCGGCGACCTGCTGCGCCACTACCCGCGCCGCTACGCCGAGCGCGGCGAGCTCACCGCCATCGCGGGGCTGGAGATCGGCGAGCACGCCACCGTGCTGGCGAAGGTCGAGCGGGTCACCAAGCGCACCATGAAGTCCCGCCGCGGCACCATCGTCGAGGCCCGCATCACCGATGGTCACCGGTCGCTGAGCTGCACCTTCTTCAACCAGGCCTGGCGGGAGCGGGAGCTGCTGGTGGGCCGCCGCGGGATGTTCGCGGGCAAGGTCACCTCCTACCACCAGCAGCTGCAGCTCGCGCACCCCGAGTACCAGCTGTTCGACGACGAGGCGACCGATCTCGGCTCGGCCGCCGAGGAGTTCGCCTCCGCGCTGATCCCGGTCTACCCGTCGGCGCAGGGCCTGCCGTCGTGGTCGCTCGCGCAGTGCGTGTCGCAGGTGCTCGACGTCTGGGACGGCACCGACGACCCGCTGCCCGCGGAGCTGCGCGACCGGCTGGGCCTGGCCGATCTGGAGTCGGCGCTGCGCAAGATCCACCGCCCGAAGACCTTCGCCGACGTGGCGAAGGCGCAGGACCGGTTGAAGTGGGACGAGGCCCTGTCGGTGCAGCTGGTGCTGGCCCAGCTGCGCGGATCGACCAAGGCGCACCCGGCACCGGTCTGCCCGCGCCGCGACGACGGCGTGCTGGCCGCCTTCGACCGGCGGCTGCCCTTCGAGCTGACCAAGGGGCAGCAGGAGATCGGCGAGCAGGTCGCCGCCGATCTGACCGTCGAGCACCCGATGAACCGCCTGGTGCAGGGCGAGGTCGGCAGCGGCAAGACGATCGTGGCGCTGCGCGCGATGCTGCAGGTGGTCGACGCGGGCAGGCAGGCGGCGATGCTCGCCCCGACCGAGGTGCTGGCCGCGCAGCACGCCCGCTCGCTGCGGGAACTGCTCGGCGATCTGGCCATGGCCGGCGAGCTCGGCGCGGACGAGAAGGCCACCCGCGTCACGCTGCTGACCGGATCGCTCGGTGCGGCGCAGCGCAAGAAGGCGCTGCTGGAGGCGGCTTCCGGTGAAGCCGGGATCGTGGTCGGCACGCACGCGCTGATCCAGGACCGCGTCTCGTTCGCCGACCTGGGCCTGGTGGTGGTCGACGAGCAGCACCGGTTCGGCGTGGAGCAGCGCGACGCCCTGCGCGCCCGCGGCGGCGAGGAGTCTTCACCGCACGTGCTGGTGATGACCGCGACGCCCATCCCGCGCACCGTGGCGATGACCGTCTACGGCGATCTGGAGACCTCGGCGCTGCGGGAACTCCCGCAGGGCCGCTCGCCGATCAGCACCAGCGTGGTGCCGGTGGCGGAGAAGCCGACCTGGCTGGACCGGGCCTGGGCGCGCATCCACGAGGAGGTCGCGGCCGGGCACCAGGTGTACGTGGTGTGCCCGCGCATCGGCGACGACGAGGAGACCTCGGGCAAGGGCAAGAAGAAGGCCCGCAAGACCGCGGTGGACGACAGCGACGAGGGCGGCGAGGAGCCGCCGCCGGAGGACGGCGAGGAGCGCCGCCCGCCGCTGGCGGTGCTCGACGTGGCCGAGAAGCTCGCGGCCGGGCCGCTTTCGGGCCTGCGGCTGGGAATCCTGCACGGGCGGCTGCCCGCCGACGACAAGGACGCCGTGATGCGCGCCTTCGCCGCGGGCGAGGTGGACGTGCTGGTGGCGACCACGGTCGTCGAGGTCGGCGTGAACGTCCCGAACGCCACGGTGATGGTGATCATGGACGCGGACCGGTTCGGCGTCAGCCAGCTGCACCAGCTGCGCGGCCGCGTCGGCCGGGGCAGCGCGCCGGGCCTGTGCCTGCTGGTCACCGAGGCGATGGGCGGCACCACCACGCGCGAGCGGCTGGACGCGGTCGCCTCCACCACCGACGGCTTCGAACTGGCCCGCCTGGACCTGGAACTGCGCCGCGAGGGCGACGTCCTCGGCGCGGCCCAGTCCGGCCGGAAGTCGGGCCTGAAGATGCTCTCCCTGCTCCGCGACGAGGACGTGATCGCCCAGGCCCGCGAAGAAGCGGCCCAGGTCGTCGCCGCGGACCCGACCCTCGCCGACCACCCGGGCCTGGCCCGGATGGTGGCCGAGGTGGTGGACGCGGAACGAGCGGAGTACCTGGAGAAGTCCTGACCTCGGTGCGTGTCCGCGATTTCGCGCGAGAGCGCCCCATGCGCACGCGGCGGAGCGCCAGCGGTGCTGCTTCCCGGAAGGCGCCGGTTCAGGGCGTCAGGTGGACCGGTAGTTCTCGGTGCCCGTTGGACATCAGCGAACCCATCGGTCGCAGCTCGGTCACCGGCACCGCCAGCGACATGTCCGGGAAGCGGGCGAAGAGCCCTGGGAGGGCGATTTCGGCTTCGAGGCGCGCCAGGGGCGCGCCGAGGCAGAAGTGGACGCCGTGGCCGAACGACAGGTGTTCCTTGTTCTCGCGGGTGATGTCGAAGCGGTCGGCCTCGGGGTGGCGCGGGTCGCGGCCCGCCGCCGCGTAGGCCGCCAGGATCGGTTCGCCGCGGCGGATCGTCAGGCCGTCCAGCTTTATGTCCTCGACCGCGTAGCGCAGCGGGAGGTTGGACACCGGCGGTTGCCAGCGCAGCGTCTCCTCGATCACGTCGTGCCACGAGTTCTGCCCGGCCAGCACCCGGTCGAGCTGGTCGCGGTGGGTGAGCAGGGCCGTGATCGCGTGGTCGAGCAGGTTGACGGTCGTCTCGTGCCCGGCGCCCAGCAGCAGGAAGATCGTGCCGGTCAGCTCGGCCTCGCTCAGCCGGGAGTCGTTCTCGTCCCGCACCGCGAGCATCGCGCTGGCCAGGTCGTCGCCGGGTTCGCGGCGCTTGGCCTCGACCAGCTCGCCGAACAGCTGGTGTGCTTCCAGCATGCCCGCCGCCGCCACGCCGGGTTCCGCGGTGGTGTCGAAGACCGTGTCGACGATCCGCCGCAGCTGCGCGCGGGAACCGTCGTCGGGGAACCCGACCAGCCGGCAGATGACGTCGATCGGCAGCGAGTACGCGTACCGCTCGCGGAGGTCGACCGGGGGACCGCCCGCGTCGGCGGCGAGGTCGTCGAGCAGTTCGGCGACGATGCTCTCGATCTCCGGTCGCAGCGCCGCGATGCGGCGCATGGTGAACGCGCCGGAGACCAGCGAGCGCAGCCTGCGGTGCTCCGGGCCGTAAGCGGTGAACATGTTCTCCACCGCCACCCAGCTCACCAGCGGCCAGTCGGGCGGGATCTCGCCCGCGATCCACGCGGGCCAGTGCTGCCGCGGGTCCTTCGACACCCGCGGATCGGTGAGCAGGCGGCGCAGCAGGTCGGGGTCGGTGACCGCCCAGGCGGTGACCCGCCCGGGGAGTTCGACCGGGGTGGCCGGGCCGCGCTCGCGCAGGGCGGTGGCTTCGCCGTGGACGTCGGTGGCGTCGGGGTCGAGGACGTAGGGGTTCGGGAGTGGCATCGGGGCTCCCCGTGTCGCGCAGGGCGAACTTCCGTCCGGACCACGGTCCTGCGGTTCGCGGCGGGCCGTCCAGCCGCCGATCGGGGACGATCGGTGCGACGCCATGGCTGGGCCGCGAGTAAGTGATCGAAAATTGCATGAAGTGAAATTATCTCGGTTTTTCTTTTGGTCCAGACCTTGTGAGATCTTGAGGTTTGGGCAGGTCATGGAGCTATCGAGGTGTCCATCACTCGGGAGGTTCTCCCGGAAGAGGGAATTTTCGCGGTACTGTGCTGTGCACTGACCGACACCCGCCAACCGAGGAGCCGGTATGTTCCGCAAGGTTCTCGTAGCGAACCGCGGTGAGATTGCGATCCGCGCGTTCCGCGCCGCTTACGAGCTGGGTGCGGGCACCGTGGCGGTGTTCCCGCACGAAGACCGCAATTCGCTGCACCGCTTGAAAGCCGACGAGTCCTACGAGATCGGCGAGCCAGGGCACCCGGTCCGCGCCTACCTCTCCGTCGAGGAGATCATCAAGGCCGCGCGGCAGGCGGGCGCCGACGCCGTCTACCCCGGTTACGGGTTCCTGTCGGAGAACCCCGAACTGGCCCGGGCGTGCCGGGAAGCCGGGATCACCTTCGTCGGCCCCGGCCACGAGATCCTGCAGATGACCGGCAACAAGGCGACCGCGGTCGCCGCCGCCCGCGAGGCCGGGGTGCCGGTGCTGGACTCCTCGTCGCCGTCGCGCGACATCGACGAGCTGCTGTCCGCCGCCGAGGAGATGACCTTCCCGGTGTTCGTCAAGGCCGTCGCCGGCGGTGGCGGGCGCGGCATGCGCCGCGTCGACGAGCTCGGCGGGCTGCGCGAGGCGCTGGAAGCCGCGATGCGCGAAGCGGAATCGGCCTTCGGCGACCCGACGGTGTTCCTGGAGCAGGCGGTCATCAACCCGCGCCACATCGAGGTGCAGATCCTCGCCGACGCCGCGGGCAACGTGATCCACCTCTACGAGCGGGACTGCTCGGTGCAGCGCCGCCACCAGAAGGTCATCGAGATCGCCCCGGCCCCCAACCTCGACCCGCAGCTGCGGGAGCGGATCTGCGCCGACGCGGTCGCCTTCGCCCGCAAGATCGGCTACGTCAACGCGGGCACCGTGGAGTTCCTGGTCGACGAGCAGGGCCGCCACGTGTTCATCGAGATGAACCCGCGCATCCAGGTCGAGCACACGGTCACCGAGGAGGTCACCGACGCCGACCTGGTGCAGTCGCAGCTGCGCATCGCGGCGGGCGAGACGCTGGAAGACCTCGGCATGACCCAGGACGCGATCCGGCTGCGCGGCGCCGCCCTGCAGTGCCGCATCACCACCGAGGACCCGGCCAACGGATTCCGCCCGGACACCGGCATGATCAGCGCCTACCGCTCGCCGGGCGGGGCGGGCATCCGGCTCGACGGCGGCACCGCCTTCGCGGGTACCAGCGTCAGCGCGCACTTCGACTCGATGCTGGTCAAGCTCTCCTGCCGGGGCCGCGACTTCGCCACCGCGGTCGGGCGGGCGCGGCGCGCCGTAGCCGAGTTCCGCATCCGCGGGGTCTCCACGAACATCCCGTTCCTGCAGGCCGTGCTGGACGACCCTGACTTCGCCGCGGGCAAGGTCACCACCTCGTTCATCGGCGAGCGCCCGCACCTGCTGACCGCCCGGCACTCCGCCGACCGCGGCACCAGGCTGCTCAACTACCTCGCCGACGTCACCGTCAACCGCCCCAACGGCCCGCGCCCGACCACCCCGGACCCGGTGTTCAAGCTGCCCGCCACCGACCTGTCGGTGCCGCCGCCCGCCGGTTCCAAGCAGAAGCTGGTCGAGCTCGGCCCGGAGGGCTTCGCGAGCTGGCTGCGCGAGTCCAAGGCCCTCGGCGTGACCGACACGACCTTCCGCGACGCCCACCAGTCGCTGCTGGCCACCCGGGTGCGCAGCAAGGACCTGCTCGCCATCGCGCCGCACGTGGCGCGGATGACGCCGGAGCTGCTGTCCCTGGAGTGCTGGGGCGGCGCGACCTACGACGTGGCGCTGCGGTTCCTCGCCGAGGACCCGTGGGAGCGGCTGGCCAAGCTCCGCGAGGCGGTGCCCAACATCTGCCTGCAGATGCTGCTGCGCGGCCGCAACACCGTCGGCTACACGCCCTACCCGACCGAGGTGACCGAGCACTTCGTGCAGGAGGCCACCGACACCGGCATCGACATCTTCCGGATCTTCGACGCGCTCAACGACGTCGAGCAGATGCGCCCGGCGATCGAGGCGGTGCGGGCCACCGGGAGGTCGGTCGCCGAGGTGGCGCTGTGCTACACCGCCGACCTGTCCGACCCGGACGAGAAGCTCTACACGCTGGACTACTACCTGCGGCTGGCCGAGCAGATCGTGGACGCCGGTGCGCACGTGCTGGCCATCAAGGACATGGCCGGGCTGCTGCGCGCGCCCGCCGCGGCGAAGCTGGTGACCGCGCTGCGCCGGGAGTTCGACCTGCCGGTGCACCTGCACACCCACGACACGCCGGGCGGTCAGCTGGCCACCTACCTGGCGGCGGTGCAGGCGGGCGCGGACGCGGTGGACGCCGCGACCGCGTCGATGTCGGGCACCACCTCGCAGCCCGCGCTGTCCTCGGTGGTCGCCGCCACCGACTACACCGAGCAGGCCACCGGGCTGGACCTGCAGGCGGTGTGCGACATGGAGCCGTACTGGGAGTCGGTGCGCAAGATCTACCAGCCGTTCGAGGCGGGGCTGGCCTCGCCCACCGGCCGGGTGTACAAGCACGAGATCCCCGGCGGTCAGCTGTCCAACCTGCGCACCCAGGCCGTGGCGCTCGGCCTCGGCGACAAGTTCGAGGAGATCGAGGCGATGTACGCCGCGGCCGACCGGATCCTGGGCAGGCTGGTGAAGGTCACGCCGTCGTCGAAGGTGGTCGGAGACCTGGCGCTGCACCTGGTCGGCGCGGGCGTGGACCCGGCGGACTTCGAGAGCGACCCGCGCAAGTTCGACATCCCGGACTCGGTGATCGGGTTCCTGCAGGGCGAGCTCGGTGAGCCGCCCGCGGGCTGGCCGGAGCCGTTCCGCACCCGCGCGCTGGAGGGACGCACCGCGGTCCGCCGCGTCGCGGAACTGTCCGAAGAGGACCGCAACGGGCTGGCCACCGACCGCCGCAGCACGCTGAACCGGCTGCTGTTCGCCAAGCCCACCAAGGAGTTCACCGAGCACCGCGAGGCCTACGGCGACACCTCCCTGCTGCGCAGCAAGGACTTCTTCTACGGCCTGCGGCCGGGCGAGGAGTTCCCGGTCGACCTGGAGCCGGGCGTGCGGCTGCTCATCGGCCTCGAAGCGATCAGCGAGCCCGACGAGCGCGGCCTGCGCACGGTGATGGCGACGCTGAACGGCCAGCTGCGGCCGATCCAGGTCCGCGACCGCTCGGTGGCCACCGACCTGCCGGTCGCGGAGAAGGCCGACCGGTCCAACCCGGGCCACGTGCCCGCACCGTTCGCCGGTGTGGTGACGCTGTCGGTCGGCGAGGGCGACGCGGTGGAGTCGGGCCAGACCATCGCCACCATCGAGGCGATGAAGATGGAAGCGGCGATCACCGCCCCGTCCGCCGGACAGGTCAAGCGCCTGGCCATCGGAAAGGTCCAGCAGGTCGAAGGCGGGGACCTGATCATCGAACTGGGCTGAGAGCCGGCGGGTGGCGAAACTCGAGCGCCCGCCTGCTGACGAGCTGACCGATCGAGCGCGGGCCGTCATCCGGGGCGGCCCGCGCTTCGTCGTCGGACCTGCGCTCAGGTCAGCGATCTGAACCGGGCGCGGCGATGGCGGCGATCAGCGTTCGCGACTGATCGGCCGTCAGATCTTCGCCCGCGGCGTGGGCGGCGATGAACGCTGCTCCGCCCAGTGCGTCGCGCGCGGTACCGGTGGCTCGGTCGATGTCGGGGCGTTCTGCGGGCAGCAGCGGCATGCCGGTGGCCGTGCGGAGCGCTTGTGCGGCACCGAGAAGCTTCGCTGCGATGTCGTGCTCGCCGAGTGCTGTCGCTGCGGCCGCCGCTCCGCTGAGGGCGTACGCGGCGTCACGCGGCGCTTCGAAGTGCTGCGCACCGTCGAAGGCCTTGAGATGTTCTGCTGCGGCTGCCTTCGCCGCACCGCGTTGTTCCAGGACGTAGCCGAGTTCGACCTGGACGATCGGCACGAACAGCGCACCGGTGTGCTCGGTGAGCAGCTCGCGCGCGAGACGCTCGGCGTCGTCGAGCCTGCCCTCGCGGCGGGCGGTGTAGGTGAGGATCACCTTCGCGAACAGCACCCCGGGGCCATTGCCGCGGTCGGCGGCCAGCACCTGCTCGCAGCACTCGCGGGCGTGGTCGTAGTCGGTGCCTTGCATGGCGATCCATCCGAGCCAGCACAGGTGGATCGCCACTTGCCCCCACATCTCCAGCTCTTTCGCCAGCACCAGCGCCTCGCGGTGGACGTCGGCGGCGCGCGCGAGATCACCGGTCAGCTCGGCCAGCGCGCCGAGCCATTCGGCGGCCTGCAACCGACCCCAGCGATCGCCTGTCTCGGCGAACGACCGCGCCGCTTCGGTCGCGTGCCGCTCCAGGGCCGCCACATCGGCTCGGGCGTGCGCGGCCTTCGCCAGAACCACCTGCAGGGCTGCGGCGCCCCATCGGTCGCCGAGTTCGCGGCACGTCGCGAGGGCGCGCTGAGCTGTCGCTTCGAGATCCTGGTCGATACCGGACTCCAGCGCGCCCAAGGCGACCGCGAGCTCGGCGCGTGCGCGGACCAGCGGATCATCCAGTTCGGACAGCGCAGCGGCGAGATCCGCTCGGCGGGCTGCGGCATCGGTGAACTCGCCCTGCTGGAAGGCGAACGCGAGACGCCAGGCCAGCACAGGTGCACGGTGCTGCGCGCTGCCGCCCAGCCCGAGCGCCGCGTCGAACCTGCGGCGAGCCTCGCCGAGCCGACCGCGCAGCAGCCAGTACCAGGCCAGCGCGTGCACCAGCCGGAGCGCGGCGTCGGCATCGGCGGCGCGCACGAAACCATCCAGCGCCGCAGCCATGTTCGCGTCCTCGCCGTCGAGGCGGCGCAACCAGCGGCACTGGTCGGCTCCCCGCAGCTCGGGTGCGGCTTGCTCGGCCAGCTCCAGGTAGTACGCGTGATGCGCGCGCCGCGCAGCCACATCCTCACCGGCCTCGGCCAGGCGGTCGAGGCTGAACGCCGCCACCGACTCCAGCAGCCGGTACCGGCGCCCGCTCTGCTGCACCAGCGACTGGTCCACCAGCCGCGCGACGACGTCGGCGATCAGAGCCTCGCCGAGATCCCCGGTGGCGGCGCAGACGGACTCGGCGCCCTCCAGCGTGCAGCCGCCTTGATGGATCGCGAGGCGCCGGAGCACGGTGCGTTCGGCGTCGTCGAGCAGCTCCCAGCTCCAATCGATCAACGCCGTGAGCGTCTGCTGCCGCGGGGGAGCACCGCGATGGCCGCTGGCGAGCAGCCGGAACCTGTTGTCCAGCCGGGTGACCATCTCGTGCACGTCGAGCGCGCGAACGCGATTCGCCGCCAGCTCCAGCGCCAGCGGGATGCCGTCGAGCCGGCGGCACAGGGTCGCGACCGCGTCGGCGTTCTCGGCGTCCAGGGCGAATTCGCGGGAACTCGCCCTTGCGCGGGACACGAAGAGCTGAACCGCCTGCGACTGCGCCAGCTCCTCGAGCCCGTCGCCGACGGTGGGCACCGGCAGCGGTCGCACGGCCACGACGTCCTCGCCCGGCAGGCGGAGCTGTTCGCGGCTGGTCGCCAGGACGTGCAGGCCCGGTGCCGCGTTCAGCAGCTGTTCGGCCAGCTCGGCCGCAGCGTCGACGACGTGCTCGCAGTTGTCCAGCACCAGCAGCATCCGCTCGTCGGCCAGCGCGTCGGACAGCTTGCCGTCGGTGATCCCGAGGACCTTCGCGACTTCGTCGGCGAGGCACCTGGCGTCGCCGGTCGGTTGCAGCGGCGCCAGCTCGACCAGCCAGGTGCCGTGCGGGAAGCGCTCGGTGAGGTCGGCGGCCGCGGCCAGGGCGAGCCGGGTCTTGCCGACACCGCCCGGCCCGGTGAGGGTCACCAACCGCGAATCGACGACGGCCCGGCCCAGCTCGTCCAGATCGCCTTCGCGGCCGACCAGTTCGGTGCGCTGCGCCGGGATGTTGCTGGTGCGCCTGCGCACCGCCGGCTCGGGTCGCGACGCGACGAGCGCGGGATCCTGGGCCAGCAGCGATCGCTGCAGTTCGACCAGCTCACGGCTCGGGTCCACGCCCAGCTCATCGGACAGCTGCCTGCGCAGGTCCTCGTAGCCCGCGAGGGCTTCCGCCTGGCGTCCCGCACCGTAGAGGCCGCGCAGGTGAGCAGCGCGCAAGCGCTCCCGCAGCGGGTGCGCAGCGACGACCGGGCCGAGATCGCCCACCACCGCGCGGAAATCGCCTCCCGCGAGCCGCGCTTCCGCCAGCTCTTCGACGGCCACCAGACGCAGTTCTTCGAGCTGTGCGGCGGCGGCCCGGGTGAAGGCCGCATCACCGAAGTCGGCGAACGCGGGGCCTCGCCACAGGCCCACGGCCTCGGTGAGCACCCGGATCCGCTCCTGGACACCGGTCGTCGCGCGGGCATCGGCCAGCAGTTCGCGGAAGCGCAGGGAATCCACGCCGGTGGCGGCCAGGCGGTAACCGGGCGGCGGCGACACGACCAGGTCCCGGCCGCCGGGCTCGGCGTCTTCGAGCGCGCGGCGCAGCTGGGACGCCTTCGCGGCGAGCGTCCCGGCCGGGTTGCCGGGCGGGCTCTCGGCCCAGATGTCGTCCACCAGGCGATCGGCGGAGACCGGCTGGCCTGGTTCGACCAGCAGATCGGCCAGCAGAGCGCGGACCTTCGCCCCCGGTACGGGCACGACGGCACCGCCGTCGGTCCACACGGTCAGCGGGCCCAGCACACCGAAACGCATCGCCACAGCCTATGCGTCTCCGGCGCACCGGAAGGCGACCGTAAACAAACCGGAAGGCCCGCCGCGCACTGTGGTGACAACGAAGGACGAACAACTCTCCGGAGGACACCATGAAGCGCACCGCACTGGCTCTCGCCGTCGTCGGGATCACCGCAGCGATGCTCACCGCCTGCGGATCCGGCGACCAGGCCGACCAGGTCGAACCGGCCGCGACGACGGGCGCTTACGCCGACGTCAACGGCCTGCGGATGTATTACGAGCGGCACGGCAACCCGAACGGCCAGCCGCCGCTGGTCCTGCTGCACGGCGCGCTGTCCGGGATCACCACCGACTTCGGCGAGCTGATCCCGGAGCTCGCCAAGACCCGCGAGGTCATCGCCGTCGAGCAGCAGGCGCACGGCCGGACCGCGGACATCGACCGGCCGCTGCGCACCCCGCAGATGGCCGAGGACACCGCCGCGCTGCTGAGGCAGATCGGGGTCCAGCGCGCCGACATCCTCGGCTACAGCATGGGTGCCGGTGTCGCGCTGCAGATCTCGATCGAACACCCGGACCTGGTGCGCAAGCAGGTGCTGCTGTCCGGAGGACTGGGCGCGGCGGCGATGCACCCCGGCCTGCTCGACGGGATCAGCGAGCTGAAGCCGGAGGACCTGCACGGGTCGCCGTTCCACACCGACTACCTGAAGAACGCGCCGCGACCGGAGGACTTCCCGAAGCTCGTGGCCCGGGTCGGTGAGCACGACAAGAACGGGCTTCCCGAGTTCGCGCCGGAAGCCGTCCGCGCGGTCACGGCGCCGACGCTGACCGTGATCGGTGACTCCGACATCGTCCGGCCCGAGCACGCCGTCGAGATGTTCCGGCTCTTCGGCGGCGGGATCATGGGCGACACACCGGAAGGGCTGCCGAACGCGCAGCTGGCGATTCTGCCGGGCACCTCGCACATAACCGCGCCGCACCGGCCCGACCTGCTGCTGCCGATGATCCCGGCCTTCCTCGACGCGCCGGTCAAGGACGCGTCGTGACCGCTCGGCTGCGGGTCGCGCTGATCGTGGGATCCACCCGAGCGGGACGCTTCGGCCCGGTCGTGGCGGACTGGTTCGCCCGCCGGGCCGGCCACCGCCGCGACCTGGTGCTGGATCGCATCGACCTGGCGACCGCCGGGCTGCCCGACCAGCTGGCCGATTTCGACGAACCGGCTCCCGGCAGCGTCCGGGAACTGGGGCAGCGGCTGGCGTGCGCGGATGCGTTCGTGGTGGTCACCCCGGAGTACAACCGGAGCTTCCCGGCCGCGGTGAAGAACGCGATCGACTGGTTCGACCAGGAGTGGGCGGCCAAACCCGTCTCCGTCGTCACCTACTGCCGCGACGCCGGGGGAGGGCAGGCCGCCGAGCAGCTTCGGCAGGTCTTCGGTGAGCTCAACGCCGTGGTGATCCGCCGCAACGTGACGATCCCCAAGGTCTGGCAGCGCTTCGCCGCCGACGGCGGGTGGCCGCGGCGCGATCCCGAGCTCGACGAATCAGCCGGTGCCGCGCTGGATCAGCTCACCTGGTGGGCCGGCGCCCTGCGCACCGCCAGAACCAAGAACGCGCTGGTGCTGTAGCTGTTCTCGCCGCCGAACGCGGGTCGCCCCACCAGAGGGCGGCCCGCTGTCGCGTTCAGGCTCAGGTGGTGCCGCGATGATCTTCTGCCCGGCTGATGGCTCGTAGACGAGGTGGATTGCACGTTCGGGTGAACTGGGCAACCGGAGTGGGTGTCCGGGACGTCTTCGTGGTGCTGGCAGGTGTTCTCGATGGGCTGGGGGTTCGTGATGCGGGAGTTGCCGATGGGGTGGGCGGTCGTGGTCGCCGCCGGACTGGTGCTGGCCGGCGGTCCGGCGAGCGCGGATCCCGCTTCGGACGTGCGAGAAGTGGACTGGCCGAACGCCGAGTTCGTCGTTCCCGCGGTCGGGCCGTGCCCGCAGCAGCTGGTGGACTTCACCGGCGGGGCCGCCGAAGCGGGCGGCTGGGTCTACCGGCTCACGCCGGAGCGGCGGATCGGGTTCGCCGATGTCACCGGGGAAGGCGTGGAGGACGCGTTGATCCTGGTGGAGTGCGGGCCGCGGGACTCGGAGTACTCGCGGGCGCTCGTCGCGATGACCGTGGGGCCGCAGCCGCTGGGCACCGTGGTCAGCCCGCCGGTGTGGACCCAGGTGCCGGACGGGTTCACCGCGCACGACGGCGAGATCGCGGTGCGGATCGAGGACTTCGACACCGGCGGCAGCTGGACGGAGCACTACCGCTGGGCCCAGTCGGCGCAGGCGTTCGTGCGCGTCGACGGGTCGTGAGCGGCGGCGGTCGACGGCCACCGCCGCTCACGAGCGGTCACGAGGGCTTCAGCACGGTGAGGAGCTGGGTGGCCCGGCTGAGGGCGACGTAGAGGGCTCGGCGGCCGGTGCTGGACTCCGCGGCCAGGCCGTCCGGGTCGATCACCACCACCGCGTCGTACTCCATGCCCTTGGCCTCCAGGCTGCCCACCACCCGCACCCGGTCCGCGTCGAAGTCCGCGGTGGACAGCCACTCGCGGACCTCGTCGCGGCGGGCCATCGTGGTGATCAGCCCGATGGTGCCCTCCGCGGCCGCCACCAGCTCCTCCGCGGCGGTGCGCACCGCCGCGGGCAGCTGCTCGGCGGGCATCTCGCGCACCGCGGGCTCGACGCCGGTGGTGCGCACCGCCACCGGCAGGTCGTCGGCGGGCACCAGGTCCCGGACCGCGTCCGCGGCCAGCGCGAAGATCTCCGCCGAGTTGCGGTAGTTGGTGCGCAGCGTGAAGCGGCGGTGCGTGCGCTGCGCGCTGAGCGCTTCCCGCCGCGCGGCCGCCGCTTCCTCGGCGTCCGGCCAGGACGACTGCACCGGGTCGCCCACGATCGTCCAGCTCGCGTGACGGCCCCGGCGGCCCACCATCCGCCACTGCATCGGCGAGAGGTCCTGCGACTCGTCGATGACCACGTGCGCGTACTCGTCGTAGTTGACCGCGCGCTTCGGCTGCTCCTGCTCGCCCTCGGCGCGGCGGCGCTTGGGCGGGGCTCCGGCCAGCACCCGCAGCTCGTCGATCAGCGCGATGTCGGCGACCGTCCACTCGGTCACCTCGCTCCAGGACTTCGCCAGCAGGTCGACCTCCTCGGCCGACAGCAGCCTGCGCGCCGCCTGCGACAACCGCGCCGGATCCGACAGCCAGCGCAGGACCTGCATCGGGTACACCGCGGGCCACCAGGCGACCAGGAAGCGGTGGAACTCGATGCGGTCGCCGATCTCGGCGATCAACCGGTCCCGGTCCGGCTGGAAGTCCTCGTCGGCGGCCTGCTTCGCCTTCTGCCACAGGGCTTCCAGCAGCGCGTCGGCCGCCCGCATCCGATTCCGGTTGGGCTGCCCGCCCTTGTTGTGCAGCGTGCGGCGGATCCGCTTCAGATCGTCGGCCTGCAGCTTGAGCACCGTGCCCCGGTAGAACATCTGCAGCAGCTCGGGCGCCTCCGGCGGCGGCAGCCGCAGCGCGCGACGCAGCACCTTCACCATCCGCGAGGAGCCCTTGATCTCCGCCGTGCGCGGATCGTCGATCTTGGCCGTGCTGATGCCGTCCAGCACCTCGCCGAGCGCGCGCAGCTCGACGTTGTGCTCTCCCATCGACGGCAGCACCCGCGAGATGTAGGACATGAACACCGGCGACGGGCCGACCACCAGCACGCCCGGCCCGCCGAGCCGCCGCTGATCCCGGTAGAGCAGGTACGCCGCGCGGTGCAGGGCGACCGCGGTCTTGCCGGTGCCCGGACCGCCGGTGATCTCGGTGACGCCGCCCTCGGGAGCGCGGATCGCGTCGTCTTGCTCCTTCTGGATGGTCGCCACGATGTTGCGCATCGAGTCGCCGCGCGAGCGGGTCAGCGCCGCCATGAGCGCGCCGTCGCCGATCACCCGCATGTCGCTGGGTGCGCGCTCCGGGTCCAGCAGGTCGTCGGAGAGGTCCACGACCTGCTCGCGCGAGGAGCGGATCACCCGGCGGCGGATCACGTCCAGCGGCTGCTCCGGGGTCGCCTGGTAGAAGGCCGCCGCCAGCGGGGCGCGCCAGTCCACCAGCAGGTTCTCGAACTGCGGATCGCGGATGCCCAGCCGGCCGATGTGCACCGCGTCGCCGCCGGCGAAGTCCAGCCGGCCGAACACCAGTCCCTCGGACTCGGCGTTGAGCGCCTGCAACGTCCGGTTGGCGTGGTGGAGCATCACGTCGCGCTCGTTGAGCGCTTCGGGCGTCGCTTCCCGGCCGTACTCGTAGCTCTTGTCGCGCATCGCCTCGGCTTCGCTGCGCAACTCGTCGAGACGGGCGTAGACCCGGTCGACGTGCTGCTGCTCGACCGCGATCTCGGCCTGCTTGATGGACGCTTCGGACACCTGTGTCTTTCTCCCCGTCTGGCGCAGTGGGCAGACCAATCAGCGTACGCCCGTGGCGCCACCGGGCTAGCCGCTCCCGGGAGCGCGGAAGCTGCGGGCACCGGCGTAAAATCACCGCAAACGAGCCCCGCCGGGCGGTGCCCCGCCCGCCGTGCGCCACGATGGACGGGTGACGCGGATCGTGGCCGGAAGCGTGGGCGGGCGGCGCATCGAAGTGCCCCCGAAAGGCACCAGACCCACCTCGGAACGGGTGCGGGAAGCCTTGTTCAGCGCGCTGGAATCGGCGATCGACCTGCCCGGCGCGCGAGTGCTCGACCTCTACGGCGGCTCCGGCGCACTGGGCCTGGAGGCGCTGTCCCGCGGTGCCGAGCACGCGACCTTCGTCGAGTCCGACCGCCGCGCCGCGGGCATGCTGCGCCGCAACGCCGCCGCGCTCGGCTTCGGCGAGGTCCACGTGGCGCAGGCGAAGGCCGAAACGCTGCTGAGCACGCCGACCGACCGGCCCTTCGACGTGGTGTTCGCCGACCCGCCCTACGACCTGCCGCAGGACAAGCTGCACCAGGTCCTGACCGCGCTGGTCGGCAACGGCTGGACGGCGCCGGGCAGCCTGGTGGTGGTGGAGCGGGCGGTCCGCAGCGGCGAACCGGACTGGCCTGCGCACCTGCGGCCGCTGCGCACCAAGCGCTACGGCGACACCGCCGTCCACTGGGCCGAGCACGAATAGCCCCGCGCCGGTGAGGCGCACCACGTCGCCGTGGGGATCGAGCCGGTGGCTGCTACCGTCCGATTCCATGAGGCGTGCCGTGTGTCCAGGCTCCTACGACCCAGTCACCAACGGTCATCTGGACATCATCGAGCGCTCGTCGAAGCTGTTCGACGAGGTCGTCGTCGCCGTGCTCATCAACAAGAGCAAGAAGAGCCTGTTCTCCGTCGAGGAGCGGCTGGACATGCTGCGCGAGGTCACCGAGCCGTGGCCCAACGTGCGCATCGACGCCTGGCACGGCCTGCTGGTCGACTACTGCAGGACCAACGGCATCGGCGCGATCGTCAAGGGCCTGCGCGCGGTCAGCGACTTCGACTACGAGCTGCAGATGGCGCAGATGAACCAGCAGCTGTCCGGGGTGGAGACGATGTTCATGTCCACCAACCCGCAGTACAGCTTCCTGGCGAGCTCGCTGGTCAAGGAGGTCGCCACCTACGGCGGCGACGTCTCCAACCTGGTCCCGCCGAAGATCGAGCAGCGGCTCCGCCAGCGCCTGGCCGAGCGCGCCTGAACGCCTGTCGGCGGCCGGTCTGCGTGCGTGCTCCAAGCGGCTGCCGCCGCTTACCGAGGCGCGGACGGCTCCGCCGACAGCGCCCTCCCGCCCGATTGGGCCGTTCGCAGTAACCCCGGTAGCACGATGGTGGCCGGGACACTTCGGGTTCACGTCAGTTTCAGCAGGTGATCACGGTCGCCGTCTAGCGTGCGGCGCATGATGCGGATCACGTCGAAGACAGTGCAGCTGCTGCTGGTCGGGCTCCTCGCCGTTGCGGGCCTGGTCGGCTTCCAGACGAGTGCCGTCTCCGCGCCGGTGGCCGTGCAGGCGCCGTGCGGCGACACGTCCGAGTTCCAGAAGGTCAACCTCTCCGAACTGCCGCCAGAGGCCACCGACACGGTGAACCTGATCAAGAAGGGCGGCCCGTACCCGTACCCGCAGGACGGCACGGTGTTCCAGAACCGCGAGGGCATCCTCCCGGACTGCGAGACCGGCTACTACCGCGAGTACACGGTGGAGACCCCGGGCAGCGACGACCGCGGCGCCCGCCGCTTCGTGGTCGGCGAAGCCGGCGAGTACTTCTACACCGAGGACCACTACGAGAGCTTCAAACTCACCAACGTCGACGCCTGAAAAGCTGCTTCTCGACCCACCTCGCGTGGCGGTGCGGGTGGCGGAACCTCAACGCCCGCCCGGACTCCGGGGCCCGGACCGATGCACGGCGCTCGGGCTGTCCCCGCCAGGTGAACGCTGGGAACCCGCGTCGGTTCCGGCGTCGAGGACGGGTCGAGCGGCTGCGGCGATTCAAAGCGAAGGAAACGCCTCCCCGGGAACTGCCGGGGAGGCGTTCTCCGTTTCACCGGTAGGGGTGGGCTTGACACGCGGGTGCCTGAATTCCCCCGTCCCGGTGCCCGGCGCGGGCAGACTGGGGGAGCGCAGCGGCCCGTGATCATCGGTTCCGGGGAGTTCTGAGATGCTTGCCGCTGCGGCGGCTACGACGGCAGGGAGATCAAGGTGTACCGGGTGTTCGAGGCCCTCGACGAGCTGGTCACGATCGTGGAAGAGGCGCGCGGCGTTCCCATGACCTCGGGGTGCGTGGTGCCCCGAGGCGACGTGCTGGAGCTGCTCGACGACGTCCGGGACGCGATCCCGCAGGAACTGGACGACGCCCAGGACGTGCTCGACCACCGGGACGAGGTCGTCTCCACCGCCGAGGCCAAGGCGGACAAGTCCGTCACCGACGCCCGCAACGAGGCCGAGCGCACCCTCGCCGCCGCCCGCGCGGAGGCCGAGCAGCTGCTCGCCGACGCGCGCGAGCAGGCCGACGAGCTGCTGGCCGAGGCGCGCGGCCAGGCCGAGCAGGCGGTGAACGCGGGCCGCCGCGAGTACGAGGAGTACGTCGGCCGCGCCCAGTCGGAGGCCGACCGGATGGTGCAGGCCGGGCGGGCCGCCTACGAGCAGTCGGTGCACGAGGGCAAGTCGGAGCAGGCCAGGCTGGTGGCCGACACCGAGGTGGTGCACGCGGCCAACGCCGAGGCCAAGCGCATCGTCGACGAGGCCAACGAGGACGCCGAGCGCCTGCGCAGCGAGTGCGACGCCTACGTGGACTCCCGCCTCGCCGACTTCGAGGACCTCCTCGGCCGGACGCTGCGCACCGTCGGCAAGGGCCGCCAGCAGCTGCGCAGCCCGGTCGGCGCGCCGTTCGACTACGAGGAGTGGGGCTCGGGCAGCGGTGCCGCGGCGAACTGACCGGCTCTCGCAGGGCCTGCTGTCGTCGCCGGTGCGCGGTCGCGTACCCTGGAAAAGCTGGCTTAGGACGGCGTGCCGGTCGCCTCGTGGCGCCGGTGCTCGCGTCGTCCGCCGATGCCGCGAAACTGCCCGCTTGAATTAACCACCGAAACTTTGTGATGTCTCAGAACCACGATGCGCGCGCCGCGCAGGCCGGCCCCTGGGTGATCGACACCAGGGAGATCGGCCACCGCGCTGGTAGCAGCCATGCCTACAGGCGCAGTGCCCCGGCACCGGCCGGGTTCGGGCTGGACATGATCAAGGTGCCCGAGGGCGAGCCCGTCGAGCTCGATCTGCTGGCCGAGTCGGTGGTCGAGGGCGTGCTGGTGTCGGGTACCGCCGTGGCCCACCTGGCCGGTGAGTGCGTCCGGTGCCTGGACCCGATCTCCGAGGAGCTCGAGGTCGAGGTGCGGGAGCTGTTCGCCTACCCGGACAGCGCCACGGACGTCACCAGCGACGACGACGAGGTGGAGCGGGTCGTCGACGACCTGGTCGACCTCGAACCGGTGGTGCGGGACGCGATGCTGCTGTCGCTGCCCTCGGCTCCGTTGTGCTCGCCGGACTGCCAGGGGCTGTGCTCCGAGTGCGGCGTGAAGTGGGCCGAACTCGCCCCCGATCACACGCATGAGACCATTGACCCTCGCTGGGCCGCGCTGCAAGAGCGGTTCGGCGGGACCGAGGAGGAGAACTAGTCGTGGCCGTCCCGAAGCGCAAGATGTCCCGGGCCAACACCCGTCACCGCCGGTCGCAGTGGAAGACCTCGGCGCCGACGCTGGTGCAGTGCTCCAACCGCGCCTGCCGCGAGCAGAAGCTGCCGCACGTGGTCTGCCCGGCCTGCGGTCAGTACGACGGCCGCCAGGTCGTCCAGCCCGCCTGATCGGCGGCAGCGCAGTGGGGGGAAAGCAGCCTCGGGCCCGGAAGATCGACCGGGCTCCGCTGTTGGCAGCGCTCGGCGTCGAGCTCGACGCCGAGCTGCTCACCCTTGCTCTGACCCACCGCTCCTACGCCTACGAGAACGGCGGCCTGCCGCCGAACGAGCGGTTGGAGTTCCTGGGTGACGCGGTGCTCGGACTGGTGATCACCGATCGCCTGTACAACGACCACCCGGAACTCGCGGAGGGGCAGCTCGCGAAGCTGCGCGCCAGCGTGGTCAACATGCACGCGCTGGCGGGCGTCGCGCGCGGTCTCGGTGAGGGCGGCCTCGGCGAGTACCTGCTGCTGGGCAGGGGCGAGGAGCTCACCGGAGGCCGGGACAAGGCGAGCATCCTCGCGGACGGCCTGGAAGCCGTGCTCGGCGCGGTGTACCTGGCCGAGGGCATCGACGTCGCTCGCGACGTGGTGCACCGGCTGTTCGAACCGCTGCTGGTGGAAGCGCCGCAGCGCGGTGCGGGCCTGGACTGGAAGACCAGCCTGCAGGAGCTGACGGCCTCGGCCAGCCTGGGCGTTCCGGAGTACCGCGTCGAGGAGCAGGGGCCGGACCACCGCAAGGAGTTCAGCGCCTACGTGGCCGTCGGCGGGCAGACCTACGGCCGCGGTGATGGACGCACCAAGAAGGAAGCCGAGCAGAAGGCCGCCGAGGCGGCCTGGCGCCAGCTCTCCCAGCAGAACGGCGAAGGCACCGAGACCTCCGCCTGATCTTCTCCTGCCTCGCGGCGCGGATTCTCAGCGCCCGCCTGGCCGTGACATCGCCGGATCCCGGTGCTGTCCTCGCCAGGCGAACGCTGAGTCCGCGCCGTCGGCATTTCCAGGGCCGCCTGTCGTGTTCGCGCGGGCGTGGTCGAAGATGTTTTCGTGCCCGAGTTGCCTGAAGTCGAGGTCGTCCGGCGCGGTGTCGCCGAGCATGCGATCGGCCGGACGGTGTCCGGCGTCGAGGTCCTGCACCCGCGCGCGGTGCGCCGCCACGTGCCCGGCCCGGAGGATCTCGCCGGACGCCTGGCCGGCCGGGTCCTGAGCGCGGCGCGGCGCCGCGGCAAGTACCTGTGGCTGGAGCTCGGCGGCGGCGAGCCCCGGACCTCCGGTGGCGAGGCGCTGGTGGTGCACCTCGGGATGAGCGGGCAGCTGCTCGTGCAGCCCTCCGACGTGCCGGACGAGAAGCACCTGCGGGTGCGCTTCCGGTTCGCCGACGGCGGGCCGGAGCTGCGGTTCGTCGACCAGCGCACCTTCGGCGGCCTGCACCTGGCCGATCTGGTCGAGGTCGACGGACTGGCGCTGCCCGAGCCGATCGAGCACATCGCGCCCGATCCGCTGGAGGAGTCCTTCGACCTGGACCGGCTGGCGGAGCGGCTGCGGGCGCGGCGCACCGGGATCAAGCGCGCGCTGCTGGACCAGAGCCTGGTGTCCGGCATCGGCAACATCTACGCGGACGAGGCGCTGTGGCGCGCGAAGCTGCACTGGGCGCGGCCCACGGCGACGCTGACCCGGCCCAAGATCCGGGAGCTCTTCGACGGCGTCACCGAGGTCATGCAGGACGCGCTGCGCGCGGGCGGCACCTCGTTCGACGCCCTGTACGTCAACGTCAACGGCGAGTCCGGCTACTTCGACCGGTCGCTGGCGGTGTACGGCCAGCTCGACCGGCCGTGCCCGCGCTGCGGTGCGCCGATCCGCCGCGATCCCTTCATGAACCGCTCCTCCTACACCTGCCCGGTCTGCCAGCCGAAACCCCGTAACGCCCACCTCTGATCGCGGGGAGCCGTCCACAGCCGTCGGTGTGTCGTGCGGCGACACGCCGACGATCCGCAACTTCCATTGAAATCAACCCCGCAATTTCCATTGAAATCGACCCCGTGATTTCCATTGAAATTGCGGAAGTCTCCGCGCCCGGGCGCTCCGCGCGCCGGATTCCCAGGTGGTTCCCAGGTTCTGCCGACGGTGCTCGCACCTCCTTCCGGCTTCATGGAGCCGAAGCCGGAAGGAGAGGTGGTGGAGATGAGCGCCGTGCCGCAGCTCGACGCCGGACGTCGGGTGCCGCACCGGACCGCGACGGTCGACGTCGTGATCCCCGTGCACAACGAGGAACGCTCGCTGCCCGGTTGCCTGCAGGTGCTCAGCGAGCACCTGGCCGGGGGTTTTCCGTTCGCCTGGACCATCACGGTCGTCGACAACGCCAGCAGCGACGGGACGTTGCGCATCGCGCAGGAGCTGGCCGGGGCGATGGACCGGGTCCGGGTGCTGCACCTGGACCGCAAGGGGCGCGGGCTGGCGTTGCGCACCGCGTGGGGTTACAGCGACGCCGATGTCGTGGTGTACATGGACGTCGATCTGTCCACCGGGCTGGACGCCCTGCTGCCGCTGGTCGCGCCGCTGGTCAACGGGCATTCCGACCTGGCCATCGGATCGCGGCTGGCGAGCGGGTCGCGGACCGTGCGCGGCGGCAAGCGGGAGCTGATCTCGCGGTGCTACAACGCGATGGTGCGCTGGACGCACGGTGCGCGGTTCACCGATGCGCAGTGCGGCTTCAAGGCGGCGCGCACCGATGTGGTCAAGCCGCTGCTGCTCGCGGTCCGGGACGATTCCTGGTTCTTCGACACCGAGCTCCTGCTGCTGGCCGAGCACAACGGCCTGCGGGTGCACGAGGTGCCGGTGGACTGGGTGGAGGACGTCGACACCCGGGTGAACGTGCTGCGTACCGCGGTCGACGACATCGCCGGTCTGGTGCGGGTCGCGCGGGCGAAGGTCACCGGCTCGGCGAAGGTGCCCGGCCTGCCGCGGCGGCCGGAGCCGAGGGCGGCGCATCCGCGGGCCGTGCTGGCGAAGCGGGAGAACGGCCTGCTGTGGCAGCTGGTTTCGTTCGGTGCCATCGGACTGGTGTCCACTGTGCTCACCTCGGTGCTCTACGCCGCCCTGCGCACCTGGTGGCCGCCGCTGCTGGCGAACTTCGCGGCGCTGATCGCGACGACCCTGTGGAACACCGAGGCCAACCGCCGGTTCACCTTCCTGCGGCAGCGGGGTTCGTCCGGGCGCGTGCACCTGCGAGGACTGGTCGTGTTCGCGCTGTACTACTTCGTCACCTCCGGCGCGTTGCTCGGTTTGCACGCCTGGCGGGCTGATCCGTCGCGGTGGCTGGAAGTCCTGGTGCTGGTGGTGTCCTCGGTGCTGGGCACGGCGTTGCGGTTCGTGCTGCTGCGGTCCTGGGTGTTCCGTGCCGGGGAGGCGTCATGACCGCCGTCGCCGAGCCCGTCGGGTCGCGTGCCCGCCGGTGGGAACCGTGGGCGCTGGGCGCGATCTGCGCTGTGGCCGCGCTGCTGTACCTCTGGGGCATCGGGAGTTCGTGGGGGAACTCGTACTACTCGGCCGCCGTGAAGTCGATGTCGCAGAGCTTCGAGGCGTTCTTCTTCGGCTCCTTCGACCCGGTCGGCGTGGTCACGGTGGACAAACCGCCGATGGCCCTGTGGTTGCAGGTGCTGTCGGTGGAGGTGTTCGGCTTCAACCGGTTCGCGGTGCTGCTGCCGCAGGCCGCGGCCGGGGTCGCGGCGGTCTTCCTGCTGCACCGGGCGGTTCGGCGCTGGGCCGGTGAGCACGCTGCGCTGCTGGCCGCGCTGGTGCTGGCGCTGAGCCCGATCACCGTGGTGATCAACCGCGACAACAACCCGGACACGTTGCTGGTGCTCCTCGTGGTCGCGGCGGCTTGTGCCATGACGCGGGCCTTCGAGTCGCGGCGGGCCACCGGCTGGGTCGCGCTCGCCGCATTCCTGGTGGGCTGCGGCTTCCTGACGAAGATGCTGCAGGCGTGGATGGTGCTGCCCGCGTTCATCGCCGCCTACTGGCTGGGCGGCCGGGCCGGGTGGGCGCGTCGGCTGCTGGATCTCGGGATCGCCGCCGTCGTGCTCCTGGTGAGCTCGTTCTGGTGGGTGGCGGTGACGGCGCTGTGGCCGTCGCCGAAGCCGTTCATCGGCGGCAGCGAGGACGGTTCCGCGTGGGACCTGGTCTTCGGCTACAACGGGTTCGGCCGGATCTTCGGGGCGGGCGGTGGCCCGGGCGGCGGCTTCTCCGGTTCGGCGGGCTTGCTGCGGATGGCCAACGAGCAGCTCGCCGGTCAGATCAGCTGGTTGCTGCCGTTGTGCGCGCTGGTGCTGGTTTCGGTGCTGGCGGCGGGGATCCGGCGTCTGGAACGCGCGCGGCTCGCGGGCTGGGTGCTGTGGGGCGGCTGGCTGGTGGTCATCGGCCTGATGTTCAGCTTCGCGCAGGGCATCATGCACCCCTACTACACGACGATGCTGGCACCTGCGGTCGGTGCGGTGACCGGCGCCGGGCTGGTCCGGTTCTGGCACTGGTACCGGGAACCCGGCGCCCGGGGATGGTTGCTGCCGATCGGTGTCGCGATCACGGTGGCGTGGGCGATGGCCGTGGTCGCGCGCGACCTGAGCTGGCACGCGTGGGCGGGATATTCGGCTGCGGGCTTGGGAATCGTCGCGCTGGTGGTGCTGCTGCTCGGGAGGCGAGGACGGGCGCGACTCGCGAAGTCCGGTCTGGCGCTGGGGCTGGCGGCGATCCTGCTGGTGCCGACGGCGTGGTCGTCGATCGCCGCGGTGTCCGGCGAATCCGGTATGGGCGGCACGAACCCGATGGCAGGCCCGGAAACCGGCATGGGCGGCCCCGGGCCGATGCGCTTCGGCGCCCCGCCGGACGGCGGCGGGCTGGCACTGGGGACGAGCGACGGCCGCATGCCGGAGCTCGTCCGGAGCGGTCCCGGTGGGGCCTCGCTCAGCGCCGAGCAGCGGAAACTGGTCGACTACGTCCGAGCGCAGGCCGGTGAGCTGACCGTGCCGCTGGCGATCGAGGGCGGCTCGATGGCGGCATCGTCCTACCTCCTCAACTCGGATCTGACGGTGATCGGCATGGGCGGATTCAGCGGTGGCGACGACGCGCCATCGGTGGCCCAGCTGACCGAGTGGGAGCAATCCGGCGAGCTCGGCTTCGTGCTCCTCGGCGGCGGTCCGGGCGGCATGCGGAGTCCGGACGACCGGCAGCCGCCGGGAGCAGTGGTGATCGGCCCCGGTGGCCAGGCCCGCAGCGATCGCCAGGAGTGGGTCGAGCAGAACTGCACCCCGGTCGACCCGGCGGCGTGGGGCGGCTCGGCGGACGGCCTGGAGCTGTACTCCTGCGGGTCAGCAGGCGATCGTTGAGCCAGAGCCCGTGAGTGCTTTGTGGCGCTATTGCACCACAAAGCACTCACGGGTCCCCACCTGCGGAACCGGCTCCGGGCGCGCGGTGGTGGAGACCGGAATCGCGCTCCGGGCGCAGCAGTGGTTGGTTTCCCAGGGTTCGCCCAGGTTCTTCCCAGGTTGGGCGGGGAGGCTGGTTGGCGTGGTTGATTCCGGTGGGGCTCGGGTGCTGGTCGTCGACGACGAGCCGAACATCCTGGAACTGCTCACCGCCGCGCTGCGGCTGAGCGGATTCGAGGTGCGCGGCGCGGCGACCGGCGCCGGTGCGTTGCACGCGGCGGCGGAGTTCCGCCCGGACATCGTCGTGCTCGACGTGATGCTGCCGGACCGGGACGGGTTCTCGGTGGCCTCCGAGCTGCGCGCGGGCGGCGACACCGTCCCGGTGCTGTTCCTGACCGCGCGGGACGCCGTGGAAGACCGCATCGCGGGGCTCACCGCGGGCGGCGACGACTACGTCACCAAGCCGTTCAGCCTGGACGAGGTGGTGCTGCGGCTGCGCGCGATCCTGCGCCGGGTTCGGCCTGCGCAGGCCGGCGATGCGAAGCTGCGCTACCACGACCTGGAACTGGACGAGGACAGCTACGAGGTCCGCCGCGCCGGGCGGCTGGTCTCCCTGTCGCCGACCGAGTTCAAGCTGCTGCGCTACCTGCTGATCAACGCCGAGAAGGTGGTCAGCAAGGTGCAGATCCTGGACCGGGTGTGGGACTACGAGTTCGGCGGTGACAGCCGGATCGTCGAGTCCTACATCAGCTACCTGCGGCGCAAGATCGATTCCTCCGCGCCGTCGCTGATCCACACCATCCGCGGCGTGGGCTACGTGCTGCGGTTGCCGCCGGAGCACCGATGAGCGTCTTCCGCACGTTGCGCGGGCGGTTGGTGCTCGTGCTGCTGAGCGCGCTGGTGCTCGGCCTGCTGGCGATGGGACTGACCAGCACGGCCCTGCTGAGCCGGTCGCTGATCGCCCGCACCGACGACCGGCTGGCCGAGCTGTCCGGGCCGTGGGAGCACGGCGCGCCGCTACCGGACCCGACCCGCGCCCCACCGGAGCGCGGTCCGGGGCGCGGCGAGCTGCCCACCGACTTCCGGGTGCTGGTGTTCGCGCCCGGCCGCGGGCAGCTCGGCGGGGTGCTCGGGAGCCCGGAGGGCGATGCGGGTGGACCGCTGCTGCTCGATCCGGTGCGCGGGCCCGAGATCGGGACGGTGCCGGACCGGGCGGGCGGTGCGGACTGGCGGGTGCGGACCGTCTCGCTGCCCAACGGTCACCTCGCCGTGCTGGCGCTGTCGCTGGCCGGGGTGGACGCCACGGTGCGGCAGCTGGTGGTCATCGAGCTGGTGGTGGGCGGTGTCGTGCTGGTCGTGCTGGCGGCGGCCGCCGCGGTGACGGTGCGGCTGAGCCTGCGGCCGCTGGACCGCATCGAGCGCACCGCCGACGCCATCGCGGCCGGGCAGCTGGACCGGCGCGTGCCGGATCAGGACCCGCGGACGGAGACCGGTCGCCTCGGATCGGCGCTGAACACGATGCTCGGTCGGCTGGTGGACGCCTTGCAGCAGCGGGAGCAGTCGGAGCAGCGGTTGCGGCGGTTCGTCGCGGACGCCTCGCACGAGCTGCGCACGCCGCTGACGTCGATCCGCGGGTTCGCCGAGCTGTACCGGCGCAGCGACCAGCACTCGCCGGAGGACGTGCGGGTGATGATGCGCCGCATCGAGTCCGAGGCGGTGCGCATGGGCGGTCTGGTCGAGGACATGCTGCTGCTGGCGCGGCTGGACCGGGAGCGCACCGTGGACCTCGTCGAGCTCGACCTGGTGCCGCTGGTGCGGGACGTCGTCGCGGACGGGCGGGCGCGCGCTCCCGACCGGGAGCTGATCGAGCGCGAGCCGGAGCAGCTGCGAGTGCTGGGCGACGGCCCGCGGCTCCGCCAGGTGCTGACGAACCTGGTGAGCAACGCGCTGCTGCACAGCACGCCCGGCTCGCCGATCACCGTCGAGGTCGCGCCCGGCTCGGTCGGCGGGGGAGCGCTCGCCGCCGCGGGAGCCGAGTTGGCGGCGGGCGCTCCGGTCGCGGTGGTGTCTGTCGCCGACAGCGGCCCGGGCATCGCCGCCGAGCACGCGGGCCGGATCTTCGACCGCTTCTACCGGGTGGACGACGGCCGCACCCGGGAGTCCGGCGGTACCGGGCTCGGCCTGGCGATCGCGGCGGCTCTGGCCGAGGCGCACCACGGCCGCGTGGAGCTCCGGGCGAACCCGGCCGGAGGCTGCACCTTCTGCCTCCTGCTTCCCCTGGCCTGACTGTGGTGGCTGCCGTGAGTGCTTTGTAGGGCGATAGCACCACAAAGCGCTCACGGCACCATCTCCTCAGAGCTTGATGGTCGGGTGGTGGATGTCGAACCAGGTCGCCATGTCGAGGGCCCGCTCGAAGGTGAAGCGCGTCGGCGTGTCGATGCGCTCCGGGTCCAGCGCCAGCGCCTCGCGCAGCCACCCGCCGTCCAGCAGGGACAGCGCTTCGTTGCCGGTGGCGGCCAGGTCGGCCACCTGGCGCTGCAGGACCGCCGCGTACCTCGGGTCCTGTGTGGACGGATACGGGCTCTTCACCCGCTCCACCACCGACTGCGGCAGCGCGTCCGCGGTGGCGTGGCGCAGCAGGCTCTTCTCCCGGCCGTCGAAGGTCTTCAGCGACCAGGGCGCGTTGAAGACGTACTCGACCAGCCGGTGGTCGCAGAACGGCACCCGGACCTCCAGACCGACCGCCATCGACATCCGGTCCTTGCGGTCCAGCAGGATTCGGACGAACCGCGTCAGGTGCAGGTGGCTGATCTCCCGCATCCGCCGCTCGGCAGCGCTCTCCCCGTCGAGCACCGGTACCGCCGCGATCGCTTCGCGGTACCGGTCGGCCACGTAGGACTCCAGGTCCAGCACGTCGCGCACGTGCGGGTCCAGCACCTGCGGTTGGTCGTCGTGCGGGGTGCGCACCGAGGCCATCCACGGGAAGGTGTCGGCCGCGCGGACCTCCGGGTCGTGGAACCAGCGGTAACCGCCGAACACCTCGTCCGCGGATTCGCCGGACAGCGCCACCGTGGAGTGCTGCCGGATCGCCTTGAACAGCAGGTACAGCGACTGGTCCATGTCGCCGAGCCCCATCGGCAGGTCGCGGGCCTGCACGGTGGCCCGACGCGCCGCCGGGTCGGCCAGCGCGTCGGGATCGAGCACGATGTCCTGGTGCGCGGAGCCGACGTGCTGGGCCACGTCGTGCACGTAGGGGGTGTCCGGCGTGGCGCGCAGCTCGTCGGGCACGAAGTTCTCCGCCTGGCCGGCGAAGTCCACCGCGAAGCTGCGCACCTGCTCGCCGCTGCGGCCCAGCTCGATGCCCGCCAGCGCGGTGATGGCGCTGGAGTCCAGGCCTCCGGACAGCAGCACGCAGCGCGGCACGTCGGCGATCAGCTGCCGCGCGACGATGTCGTCCAGCAGCTCCCGCACGCGCCGCACCGTGCCCTGCTGGTCGTCGGTGTGCTCGGTGGCGCGCAGCTGCCAGTAGGTGCGTTCGTGCAGGCCGGTGCGGTCGACGGTGACGACGGTGCCCGGCTCGACCTCGCGCATGCCCGCCCACACGGCCTGCCGCGGGGTCTTGACCGGCGTGAACAGCTCGCGCAGCCCGTCGGCGTCGACGACCTTCTCGGCCAGCGGGTTGGCCAGGATCGCCTTGGGCTCGGAGCCGAACAGCACGCCCTGCTCGGTCGGGTAGTAGTACAGCGGTTTGATGCCCATCCGGTCGCGGACCAGCAGCAGTTGCTCGGTGCGGGCGTCCCAGACGGCGAAGGCGAACATGCCGTTGAGCTGCTCGGCGACCTGCGGGCCCCATTCCAGGTAGCCGTGCAGGACGACCTCGGTGTCGCTGTCGGTGGTGAAGCGGTGGCCGCGGCGGCGCAGCTCGTCGCGCAGCTCGGTGAAGTTGTAGGCCTCGCCGCTGTAGACGATCGCCACGTCGCCGTCGGGGGAGGTCATCGGCTGGGTGCCGCCGGGCAGGTCGATGATGGCCAGCCTGCGGTGGCCGAGCGCGGCGTGCGGGGCCACCCAGGTGCCGCGGGCGTCGGGGCCGCGGCAGGACATGGTGTCGCACATCGCGTCGATCGCGGTTCGTTCGCGGGTGAGGTCGCGCTGGAAGTCGATCCAGCCGGAGATTCCGCACATGGCCCGGTCTCCTTCGCTGTTCGGATTGGTGGTCCCACGGGTTCCCGGAGGGGCCGTTACCCATGCTAAGAAGATCGTTGTATCCATGAAACCAGATGACGGAGTGAAGTCGGCCACGCACAATCCGTGCACATCGGTCGAAACCGTGCATCAAGAACGCGTCAACGCGCTGCTGGGCCGCATCAAGGTGCCGTCATGGGTCTCGACCGGGGGCGCAGCCGGGAGCTTCGCTGGTTCCGGGCGGTCGCCGCACCCGGCGACCCGGATTCGAGTGAGGAGTGCGCAGCGGTGGCTGATCTGGCCTACGCCGTGTTGTTGATCGGCGGGTTCCTCGTGCTGGCCCTGACCTTGCGCGGTTTGGAGCGGTTGTGAGCGCATTGCTGGCCAACGTCGCCGGAGGCGTGCTGGCCCTGCTGCTGATCGGTTATCTGTTCGTCGCACTGGTTCGGCCGGAGAAGTTCTGATGAGTTCGCTGACGGTCGGCCTGGTCCAGGCCGGCCTCCTGATCCTGGCCATCGGAGTGGTCCACCGGCCCCTCGGTGACTACCTGGCCCACGTCTACACCAGCGAGAAGCACTGGCGCGTGGAGAAGGTGATCTACCGCCTGGTGCGCGTCGACGGCGACGCCCAGCAGCGCTGGACCACCTACGCCGCAGGCGTCCTCGGCTTCTCCGCCATGTCCATCGCGCTGCTGTACCTGTTGCAGCGGTTGCAACCGCTGCTGCCGCTGAGCTTCGGCCGCGGTGCGGTGGAACCCGCGGTGGCGTTCAACACCGCGATCAGCTTCGTCACCAACACCAACTGGCAGTCCTACGTGCCGGAGCAGGCCCTCGGGCACGCGGTGCAGATGACCGGGCTGACCGTGCAGAACTTCGTGTCGGCCGCGGTCGGCATGGCGGTCGCGATCGCGCTGGTGCGCGGCTTCACCGCGGCGGGCACCGGGCGCATCGGCAACATCTGGGTGGACATCACCCGAGGCTGCACCCGGGTGCTGCTGCCGATCGCGGCGGTCGGCGCGGTGCTGCTCATCGCGCTCGGCGGGGCGATGAGCCTCGCCTCGGGCATCGACGTCGTCGGGCTGGACGGGCAGGCGCACACCATCGCCACCGCCCCGATCGCCAGCCAGGAGGCCATCAAGGAGCTCGGCACCAACGGCGGCGGGGTGCTCAACGCCAACTCGGCGCACCCGTTCTCCAACCCCGGTGGCATCAGCAACCTGCTGGAGATCTTCCTGATCCTGGTCATCCCGCTGGCCCTGACCCGCACCTTCGGCACCATCGTCGGCGACCGCCGCCAGGGCCGGGTGCTGCTGGCCGTGATGGTGTCGATCATGGCGGTGATGACCGCGGTCGTCTGGTGGGCCGAGAGCCACCCGAACGGCCCGGCCGCGCTGGCCGCCGGTGGTGCGCTGGAGGGCAAGGAGGCGCGCTTCGGGCTGTTCCTGTCCGGGCTGTTCGCGGTCGCCACCACCGGCACCTCCACCGGCGCGGTCAACGCGATGCACGACAGCTTCACCGGCCTCGGCGGCCTCGTACCGCTGCTGAACATGCTGCTCGGCGAGGTCGCGCCGGGCGGTGTCGGCGCCGGGCTGTACGGGATCCTGGTGCTGGCCGTGATCGCGGTCTTCCTGGCCGGGCTGATGGTCGGCCGCACCCCGGAGTACCTGGGCAAGAAGCTCGGGCGGCGGGAGGTCACCGCGGCTGCGATCTCGATCCTGGCCATGCCGACGGTGGTGCTGCTCGGCGCGGGCACCGCGCTGGCGCTGCCGTCCACATCGGACGCCATGGCCAACGGCGGGGCGCACGGCCTCTCCGAAGTCCTCTACGCCTTCGCCTCGGCGGGCAACAACAACGGCAGCGCCTTCGCCGGATTGACCGTCACCAGCGACTTCTTCCAGATCGCGCTGGGGCTGGCGATGCTGTTCGGCCGCTTCGTGCCGATCCTGGCGGTGCTGATGCTGGCCGGTTCGGTGGCCGCGCAGCAGCGCACCCCCGCCACGGCGGGCACCCTGCCCACCACCGGCCCGCTGTTCGCCGGGCTGCTCGGCGGAACCGTCGTCCTCGTCGCGGCGCTGACCTTCCTGCCCGCGCTCGCCCTCGGCCCGATCGCGGAGGCCCTCGCATGAAGCCCTCGTATCAACCAGAGTCCTGCTCAACCGCACCTCAGCCGGAGCCCTGCTCAACCGCACATCAGGGGAACGTGACGCAACCCAGCCACAAGAAACCGCGAAACGCGAGCTTGATTCCAAGCGCAACCACCACTGAAAATCGCGGAGAGGCGGAACAGGGAGAGGCGGAACAGCAGGCCGCGCCGCGCAAGCTCGCCGCCGGCGCGTTCAGCCCGCGCCAGCTGTGGAGCTCGCTGCCGGAAGCGCTGCGCAAGCTCCACCCGAGGCACCAGCTGGCCAACCCGGTCCTGCTCGTGGTGTGGGTCGGGTCGGCGCTGACCACGGTGCTCGCCGTCGTCGACCCGAATCCGTTCAGCATCTCGGTGGCCGCCTGGCTGTGGTTCACCGTGCTGTTCGCCAACCTCGCCGAATCCGTCGCCGAGGGCCGCGGCCGGGCGCAGGCGGAATCGTTGCGGCGCACCAAGACCGAGGCCGTCGCGCGGCGGCTGGTCGACGGCGTCGAGGAGCAGGTGCCCGGCACGGCGCTGCGCGTCGGCGACCGGGTGGTCGTCGAAGCGGGCGAGGTGATCCCCGGGGACGGTGACGTCGTCGAGGGCATCGCGACAGTCGACGAGTCGGCGATCACCGGCGAATCCGCCCCGGTGATCAGGGAATCCGGCGGCGACCGCTCGGCGGTCACGGCGGGCACCACGGTGCTGTCGGACCGGATCGTCGTGCAGGTCACGGCGAAACCCGGCGAGACCTTCGTGGACCGGATGATCGCGCTGGTCGAAGGCGCGCAGCGGCAGAAGACGCCGAACGAGATCGCGCTGACGATCCTGCTGTCCACGCTGACCATCATCTTCCTGCTCGCGGTCGTCGCGCTGCAGCCGATGGCCGGTTATTCCGGTTCGCTGCTGTCGGTGATCACGCTGACCGCGTTGCTGGTGTGCCTGATCCCGACCACCATCGGCGCGCTGCTGTCCGCGATCGGCATCGCGGGCATGGACCGGCTGGTGCAGCGCAACGTGCTCGCCAAGTCCGGGCGCGCGGTGGAAGCGGCCGGTGACGTGGACACCCTGCTGCTGGACAAGACCGGGACGATCACCTTCGGCAACCGGCGCTGCACCGAACTGCTGCCGGTGGGCGGCGTGACACCGCGCGAGCTGGCGGAGGTGGCGCGGCTGTCCAGTCTCGCCGACCCGACGCCCGAGGGCACCAGCGTCGTGGCGTTCTGCGCCGAGCAGTTCGGGCTGCCCGCGCAGGCGCAGGGCGCGGAACTGCGTGCCGAGGAGGTCGCCTTCACCGCGCAGACGCGGATGAGCGGCATCGACATCGACGGCCGCGAGATCCGCAAGGGCGCCACCAGCGCGGTGCGCGCCTGGGCCGGTGGGGTGCCCGACGAAGTGGTGGAGCTGACCGACGGGATCGCCGCGCAGGGCGGCACGCCGCTGGTGGTGGCCGAGCGCAGCGGCGGGAGCACCCGCGTCGTCGGGGTCCTCCGACTGTCCGATGTGGTCAAACCGGGGATGGCGGAGCGGTTCGCCGAGCTGCGCGCGATGGGCATCCGCACCGTGATGGTGACCGGCGACAACGAGCTCACCGCCAAGGCCATCGCCGCCGAGGCCGGCGTCGACGACTACCTCGCCGAGGCCAAGCCCGAGGACAAGATGGCGCTGATCAAGGCCGAGCAGGAGGGCGGGCGGCTGGTCGCGATGACCGGCGACGGCACCAACGACGCGCCCGCGCTGGCGCAGGCCGACGTCGGGGTGGCGATGAACACCGGCACGGCGGCGGCCAAGGAAGCCGGGAACATGGTCGACCTGGACTCCGACCCGACCAAGCTGATCGAGATCGTCGAGATCGGCAAGCAGCTGCTGATCACCCGCGGCGCGCTGACCACCTTCAGCATCGCCAACGACCTGGCCAAGTACTTCGCGATCCTGCCCGCGATGTTCGTGGCGATCTACCCGCAGCTGGACGCGCTGAACATCATGCGGCTGGCCACGCCGACCTCGGCGATCCTGTCCGCGGTGATCTTCAACGCGCTGGTCATCGTGGCGCTGATCCCCCTGGCGCTGCGCGGAGTCCGCTACCGGCCGACCACGGCCAGCGCCCTGCTGCGGCGGAACCTGCTGGTCTACGGCTTAGGTGGCATCGTCACGCCGTTCCTGGGCATCTGGCTGATCGACCTGCTGATCCGCTTCATCCCCGGCATCGGCTGAGGGGGCCGGTGCGCAATTTCAATTGAAATCAGACCGTCGATTTCAATTGAAATTGCGGACCTCCCGGCGCGTCGGGGGACGACACGCCGGGTGTTGTGGACGACTGCCCGCGATTTCGGTGGAAATCGGACGTCTGATTTCCACTGAGATCGCGGTACCGGAACCGAAGAGGTACCTGATGAAGAGCACGTTGTTGCGGCAGGCCCTGGCGGGACTGCGGCTGCTGCTGGTGGCCACGGTCGTGCTGGGCGTGGCGTACCCGCTGGCGATCTGGGGGATCAGCCGGATCCCCGGCCTGCAGGCCAACGCCGAGAGCTCGCAGATCGTGGTGGACGGCCGGGTGGTCGGCTCCTCGCGGATCGGCATCGACCCGGTCCCGGCCGACCCGGCGAACGACCCGTACTTCCACACCCGCCCGTCGGCATCGGCCGAAGGGCCGCTGGGCCCGGGCGATCCGTCGACCACCGGCGGCACCAACCACGGCGGAGCCAACGAGGACCTGCTGTCCGCGGTGCAGGAGCGCCGCACCGCGATCGCGGCCCGCGAGGGCGTGGCGCCGCAGCTGGTTCCCGCCGACGCGGTGACGGCATCGGCCAGCGGCGTGGACCCGGACATCAGCCCGGCCTACGCGGAACTGCAGGCCCAGCGCGTGGCGCGGGTCACCGGCCTCCCGCTGGACGAGATCCGGCGCCTGATCGCGGAGAGCACCACAGGCGGGGTGATCGCCGAGCGGGTGGTCAACGTGACCACCCTCAACGTCGCCGTCCACCGAGCCCGCTGACCAGGGCTGGTCAACTTCGCGAGAAATCGACCGCCACCCGGGTGGCGGGGCGGCGGTCCGGTGGGACTGTCCGCTATTAACAGCGGGTCGTAGGAGACTGGGAGCGTGGCGGAGAACGGACGGCGGCGCGGCGAGCTGCGGATCTACCTGGGAGCGGCTCCCGGCGTCGGCAAGACCTACGCGATGCTCAACGAGGCGCACCGCAGGGTCGAGCGCGGCACCGATGTGGTGGTCGGCTTCGTGGAGGACCACGGCCGGGCCAAGACCGCCGCGCTGCTCGACGGCCTGGAGGTCGTGCCGCGGGCCGAGATCGAGCACCGCGGCGTCGCGCTCACCGAGATGGACCTCGCCGCGGTGCTGGCCCGCAAGCCGGAGGTGGCCGTCGTGGACGAGCTCGCGCACACCAACGTGCCCGGCTCCCGCCACGAGAAGCGCTGGCAGGACGTCGAGGAACTGCTCGAAGCCGGGATCACCGTGCTGTCCACGGTGAACGTGCAGCACCTGGAGAGCCTCAACGACGTGGTGGAGGCGATCACCGGCGTCCGCCAGCAGGAGACCGTGCCCGACGAGGTGGTGCGCCGCGCCGAGCAGATCGAACTCGCCGACATCACCCCGCAAGCGCTCCGCCGCCGCATGGCGCACGGCAACGTCTACGCCGCCGACCGGGTGGATGCCGCGCTGGGCAACTACTTCCGCACCGGCAACCTCACCGCGCTGCGCGAACTGGCGCTGCTGTGGCTGGCCGACCAGGTGGACGTGGCGCTGCGCCGCTACCGCGCGGAGCAGAAGATCACCGACACCTGGGAGGCCCGCGAGCGCGTCGTCGTCGCCGTCACCGGCGGCCCGGAGAGCGAGACGCTGATCCGCAGAGCACGCCGCATCGCCGCTCGCGCCGGCGCGGAGCTCCAGGTGGTGCACGTGCTGCGCAGCGACGGGCTCGCGGGCGCTTCGCCGAGCGGCGTCGCCCGCGCCCGCAAGCTCGCCGACGCCGTCGGCGCCAGCTTCCACACCGTCGTCGGCGACGACGTCCCGGAGGCGCTGCTGGAATTCGCCCGCGCCGCCGACGCCACGCAGCTCGTCGTAGGCACCTCCCGCCGCTCCCGCTGGGCCCGCCTGTTCGACGAGGGCATCGGCGCGCTCACGGTGCAGAAGTCGGGCGCCATCGACGTGCACATGGTCACCCACCCCGAAGCCGGTGGGCGGCAGCTGCTGAGGAAGATCGCCCGCAACCCGCTCTCCGCCGCCCGGAAGTCCTGGGCGTGGGTGCTCTCCGTGCTGCTGCCCGGCGCGGTCACGGCGGTGGCCTACACCGCCGGTTTCGACGCGCTGTCCACGGACGTCGTCGGCTACTTCCTGGCCACCGTCATCGTCGCGCTGGTCGGCGGGATGGCGCCGGCGATCGTCGCCGCGCTGCTCTCCGGCGGGCTGCTGAACTTCTTCCTGACACCGCCGCTGTACACGCTGACCGTCGCCGAGCCGCAGAACCTGGTGACGGTGATCGCGATGATGATCGTCGGCATGGTGGTGGCGTTCACCGTCGACCGCGCGGCGCGGCTCGCCGAGAAGGCCAGCAGCGCGCGCACCGAAGCGGCGCTGCTGACCTCCTACGCGCGGACCGTGCTCACCCACCCGGATCCGCTGGCCCGGCTGCTGGAGAAGGTGGTGGAGAACTTCGGCCTGACCTCGGCGGCACTCCTGGAGCGCGTCGACGACGGCTGGCACGTCGCCGCCACCACCGGCTCCGAGCGGTGCACCCGGCCGGAGGATTCCGATGTGGACATCGAGGTCAACCAGGACGTGCACCTGGTGCTCAGGCGCCCGGGCCGCCGACCGCTCCCGGCGGCCGACCGCACCGTCCTGGAAGGCGCGGCGGGACAGGCGCTGATGGCGTTGCGCCAGCAGCGGATGGCCGCCGAAGCGCAGGAAGCCCAGCGGCGCGCCGACGCCACCCAGCTGCGCACCGCGCTGCTGTCCGCGGTCGGGCACGACCTGCGCACCCCGCTGGCCTCGATCAAGGCCTCGGTGAGCAGCCTGCGCGCGCCCGATCTCCAGCTCTCCGCGGCCGACACCGCCGAGCTGCTGGCCGGCGTGGAGGAGTCCGCGGACCGGCTGACCGACCTGGTCGGGAACCTGCTCGACTCATCCCGGCTGGCCACCGGCGCGATCGCGCCCCGGCTGCGCCCGGTCGGCTACTACGAGGTCGCGGCCAGGGCGCTGGCCGGTCTGGACGGGCAACAGCACGTCGACGTGGAGATCGACGAGTCGCTGCCCCCGGTGCTGGCCGACGTCGGGCTGCTGGAGAGAGTGGTGGCCAACGTGGTGCAGAACGCGCTGAAGTACGGCCGCCCGGGCGGCGGCCGGATCGGCGTCCGCGCCAGCGAGCACGCCGCCCGCGTGGAGCTGCGGATCGTCGACCACGGGCCGGGCCTGCCCGAAGGAGCGGCGGACGCGGTGTTCGCGCCGTTCGAGCGGCTCGGCGACCTCGGCGACACCGGCCCGTCCGGAGTGGGGCTGGGCTTGAGCGTGGCGCAGGGGTTCATGACGGCCATGGAAGGCACGATCCGCGCCGAGGACACCCCCGGTGGCGGCCTGACGATCGTGCTGTCGCTGCCTGCGGCGGACGGACAGGGGAGACGATGACGAAAGTCCTGGTGATCGACGACGAACCGCAGCTGCTGCGCGCGCTGCGGATCAACCTGAGCGCCCGCGGCTACGAGGTGCTCACCGCGGTGGACGGCGCGGCGGCGCTGCGCGCAGCGGGCGAGGGCAAACCCGACGTCGTGGTCCTCGACCTCGGCCTGCCGGACATGGACGGCAGCGAGGTCATCGCTGGCCTGCGCGGCTGGACGACGGTGCCGATCATCGTGCTCTCCGCCCGCACCGACTCCACCGACAAGGTGCTGGCGCTGGACGCGGGAGCCGACGACTACGTGACCAAGCCCTTCGGCATGGACGAACTGCTGGCCCGCCTGCGCGCGGCCGTGCGCCGTGCCAGCACCAGCGGAGCGGTCGACCAGCCGGTGGTGGAGACCGCGACGTTCACCGTCGACCTGTCGGCGAAGAAGGTCCTGCGCGACGGCGCGGAGATCCACCTGACGCCGACCGAGTGGGGCATGCTCGAAGTCCTCACCCGCAACCAGGGCCGCCTGGTGGGCCAGAAGCAGCTCCTCAAGGAGGTCTGGGGCCCCCAGTACGCGAACGAGACCCACTACCTCCGCGTCTACCTGGCCCAACTCCGCCGCAAGCTGGAACTCGACCCCAGCCACCCCAAGCACCTGATCACCGAACCGGGAATGGGCTACCGCTTCGAGCTCTGAACGCCCGGTGCCGCCGTGCAGGGCGGGTGCTGACCCGCCTGCCCGGCGCACGGGGTGCAGCCGCGGACGTGGATTCGCTTGCGTTGCGCGAAGAACCGGCCGACCAACGGAGCAGCGTATGGTCATCGCGGCGAGCACGCCGAGCACGCAGCTGTCGACGTGCTCACTGAACAACGAGACCAAGACCACGACGGTGTCGCCGCAGGTGAGACTCGCACAGTAATGCCTGCTGAAGCCGAAATCCCAGTGACCATGGAGCGGGATGCGCGTCCGATGGGTGCGAGCCGCCATCACCCGCTGTTCACATCACCTTCGTCATCAACCCCCGAGCTCTTCTACTTCTGAACCGAATGAATGACTCTCTAGAGCAGCGGGCGAAATGCGCTGCAGTATATTATTCTGTAAATAATTTCCCTTATTAATTTGATCGGTTGAGCAGGTGGTCGTGCAATCGTGCGTGTCGGAATTGGTAGAGGCCTCCGACTTGACGAAGTACGCCGCGCTCATGGGCGTCCTCCAGGAAGCGCATGAGTCGAAGTGGTGTTCTTCCGGTCAATGCGAGCCAGAATCGAGAGACGGTGAAGTTCCACCATGAAGAACTAAGGAAAAAACCAAGTATTAACGGGATTCCAACAGTAGGGGCCATGATGGATCGAGTCCATAGCGTGTAAGCGATCAACATGGGGATCAAATTGGCTAGTATCAGCATGTTGACTGTTCGGTCGCTCTTCAGCGTTCTTGGAGGGGTGGATGCGTCCATCTCGGTCAACGGGGTCCATAGGTTCTTTATTGTCCCCCTCCAGAGAAGGCGCCCTACAAGTACAAGCACTAATGCTGGTACTGTGGTGGAGCCTAGTGTTTTGGCGGGGTCTTCTAAATCGAACGATCGGATCAGTGGGCCGATTGAAATCAGGAATACCACCCCCATGGCGGCGGTGAACGCGAAGGAACGCATCAACACTTTCAAGGCATAGGTGGACATTCTCTTGGATGCTCTTGTGGCGCTTGAGAATGCTCGAATTGGTGGTATTAGTTTTCGTGAATGTGTGGAGCACCAGATCCAAATTACGATACTAAGCGTAAGATAGGATCCGAGGAGCATGTAAAAATTCGTCGTGCTGTCCACGCTTTCGAGGGCTATCGCAGAGACGGCTATCGTTATTGTGTATAGCAGCCATGCCGTGAAGCCGAAGATGAACGTCGGGGTGGCGTATTTTAGTTGCCACCAGGCGAAATCACGTGTGTTGAGTTTATATAGGTGGCGAGCAAGGAATGTAAGTTGCGTAGAAGCCTTTACTGGGGAGTACGGCCTGTTCTGCGATCTGCGGCCAGGGGTGGGCGGCTGAGGGTGAATGTGATATAGAGATGGGAGGAGTGAATCAAGAAGATGATTCTCTATCGAACTTCGGTCTGGAAATCTGCGCGTATCGAGGAGCTCGATGGGTGGTATGGGGGAGTATGCATAGACCGCTTTGGCTAACGACACCATCAATGGAGTGGTGAGTGTCAGAGTCGCGGGGCTGTTCGGCCAGGTCTTGATGTGTTCAAACACCGGGTACCACTGGCGTATTCGATTCGGCGGTGTGGAGGAGCGCAAGTAGTCGATGACGGAATTTGGCGACACGGGCTGTGCGTGGACGGTTGTTGCGGCTCGCAGTACGTCGCCGGCCTGGATAGCATAGTTGTACGCTTCCGTGCGGCATGTGATGATGATTGGGTCACTGCTTGTGAGGCTCCTGTTCAACGCGATCAATGCTGCCGCTTGGCGAGGTGCTGTTATCTCATCGAGGCCATCCAGCACTGGCATGATTCGGCGCTCGGTCACAATTCGTTGCGCAATTTCTCGTCCGTACCGGAGTAATCCCGGGTAGTGTTCCTCCAGTTTTCGGGAGAGCCAGGTGTGGAGGTGTTCCTGATGCGGTTCCCACGAAGCGATCGAAATTAGAACCGGAATTGGATCGTCGGGTGCCACCTCTTCGAGGAGGGCGAGCAATAGGAGTATTGCTAGAGTAGTCTTGCCTGCTCCGCCTTCTCCAAGTACTACCAAGCGACGGTGCGGCAAGGAGCGAAACGAATCTGCGAGATTACGTGACTCATTGCTGAGTCCGACGAACGCTCCCGGTATGTTTCCCGCGTGATCTTTGACCGGAGATGTTGCCGTCCATAAGACGGAGAGTGGCGCGGGGTCGAGTAGATTTCGTTGAGCGGCTTCATTTTTCCACTGTGCTCGCACTGCGTTGGCCAGCTCGTTTAATGCGACATCTATGGGGTTCGAACTTGACTGATGTATGTGTACATCGCCATGGATATGGCCAGCCTGCACAATGTTCTTTGCGCTTCCGGTCACATGATTCCGAGTGTGACTTCCTTCGTTTTGACTGGACATTGGCTCGGTCGCTTTCTTCATCTATGTACGTGTTGGGCGTTACGATATCTTACGAATGAAGTACGTGGGCGAGAACGGTGAAAATTCACGCGGGTGGAGCATCTTCCGAATTTGGTCTATTTGGTGTATACGGCTCCCTATGTGGCTCACGGAGGTAAAAGAGCTCGAATTTAACCATTAGTGAATGGCGGATTCTGGAGGTTTCTAATGGATACCTCCGAGCGTGCTGCGCAGGTGGAAAGAAAGTCGGATACTATTGACAAATGGGACTTTTTGCTTTCCTTTGGTTAAAGACCTCGCGCAGTAGCGCCAGCGTGCTGAGGTTTGGCTCCTCTCGCGGGCATGGTTCGTTGGTCGTCCCATTCGCGATTGCGCATTGCCGCGTTGGGTTCCTGTGAAGTTCTCGCGAGTTGGTGACGGGCGGTGAACGCCGCTGCTAGTGTCGGCGGACGAAACGGTGATCAGAAGCCGCTAACCTGGGGGTTTTCCCGCGATGACGACGCCAGTACCGCCGCCACCGCCGCCGGCTCCGGGCGGCGGCCAGACCCTCACCGTGAACCGGGACAACGTCCTGGAAGTCCGCAAGGTCATCCTCTCCGCCGCAGAACAGGCGCAGATGAAGCTCAGGGCTCTGCAGCCCAGCTTGATAGTCCAAGCGCCTGCGGGCGACGAGGTCAGCAAGACATCGGCGGCGGTCTGGACCGCGAACCTGGTGGGCAACCCGGACTCCCACTACGTCCGTCTCCTGCAGTACGTGGACAACGTCGTCGACCTCGGTCGGCAGCTGGAGGAAGCGGCCAAGCAGTACGGGTACACCGACGAGGAGATCGTCGCGTCCTTCAACTTGCAGCAGGGGCAGATGTGAGTGTTTCGTCGCGCGTTCGCCGGTCCGGCGGACTGCTCGGGCTGACCGCCGCCGCGCTCCTGGTGGCCGGCTGCACGGTGAACGGGCCGGACCCGGTGCCTGCCGGTGAATCGACGCCCGCTGGGGAGACCAGCGCGGAAACGGCCTTCCCGAAGCGGCCTGCGGAACTCCCTGTCGCCGGCGCGCAGGACGCGGAGATCTGCACCTGGCTGACCGGTCAGCAGATGGCGCAGCTGAAGGTCGCCCGGCCGAGTCCGGTGATCAAGAACGGCAACAACTACAACGGGTGCGGCTACTCGTCGGATGGCACCTGGGCCAACGCTGGGGTGTCGTTGCGGGTCGTCCCGGAGCCTCTCGAGGTCTTCGCGGCGAAGCTCAACAGCTCCGAGGTGTCGCGGAAGACCTTCGAGATCAACGGATTCGGCGCGTTGCAGAGCCAGATCGCCGGTGCTGAGCGGCTGGGCTGTTCGGTGTTCGTGGACGTTGCCCAAGGGCAGACGCTCTACGCCGAACTGAGCCTTCTGTCCGTGGGCGAGATGGACAACGAGCAGATGTGCGAGAAGGCCGCGCAGGCCGCTGGGGCGGCTGTGACGAGCTTGCAGGCCAAGGGCTAGGGGGCGTTGTGACGAGCATCGATCCGATCCGCGACATCCGGTTCGAGGGGATGGACATCCCCCAGCTGCAGGAGTGGATCACGCAGGTCAAGCAGGGGCGCGGCACGGAGTCGATGCAGTCCGCGGTGCGGGCGCTGGACGAGTGCGTGCAGGTCGTCGTCGACCTGGACGACACCCTGCGCCGGGAGCTCGGCAAGCTGCAGATCGCCTGGGAGGGCAACGCGGGCGACCTCGCCGCCGCCGCGACGCAGCAGCAGGCGGTGTTCATGTCCGACGCCCCGGACCCGCTGCGGGCCTCCGCGCAGAGCGTCGACGAGCAGGGTCGCGGGTACGAGTCGGCCCGCCACACGCTGCCGAACAGCGACGAGCTCCGGCACAAGCAGTCGGAGAACGCCGTGGAGTGGGCCGGTGGCGCTTTCGGCTACGAGAGCGACTACGACAAGGAAGCCAAGCAGATCGACGCCAACAAGAAGGCCGCCCAGGCGGCTCTGGCGTCCTACCGCGACACCTCGGTGGAACAGGCGAACACCTACCAGCCGCTGCCGGAGATGCCGCCCGCGACCGTGACCGCGCAGTCGGCCTCGCCCAGCGGCATGGCGAGCTCGGGGCTGGGATCGGGTGTCGCCGTGGCCGGCGTGGTCGGCGGTTCGGCGCAGCCCGGCGTCGGTTCGCCCGGCGTGGGCACTCCGGGTTCGCCGGTGCCCGGCGGTGGGTTCGTGGTCGGAGGTGGCGACGGCCGCACCGGTGAGCGGGCCGTTCCGCGCCCCGGGGACCGCCCCGCCGACCGGAAGAAGGGCGAGATCGACAAGGGCGGCGAGGCGGACCCGACGCCGGAGGCGACCGGCGACAGCGGTGGCGTCAGCGCCGGGACAATCCTCGGCATCGCTGCCGGTGGTGCGGCTGTCGCAGGCATCGGTGCGTACGCGGCCAGCCGCGTGCTCGGCGGCCGTGGTGCTCCGGTGCCCGCAGGCGGCCCGGCGCCCGGCGGGTCCGTGGCGCGCGGCGGCAGCGTCGGCGGCGGCCCGGGCGACACCACGGCGGGCAAGGCCGCGGGCAACACCCCGGGCAGCAGGCCGGGCGCGGGCTCGCTGATGGGCCCGGCCGCGACCCGCGGCGAGAAGCGCAGCGAGGACGCCGAGCACGAGAACAAGTACGTCGCCGAGGAGACCCCGTTCGACGACGAGCGACTGGTCGCTCCGCCGGTGCTGGGCGGCGACGAGCGCAACGACGACCCGCCCGCCGAGGCCGCGCCCGAGCCGAAGAAGCAGGACTGACGTGCGACCTGGAGCAGAAGCAGATCCGATCGTGCTGTCCACATTGGAATTCGATGTGGTCTGCGAGGCGGAGAAGCTCACCGAGCACCGGCACATCGTGCTCGACGTGCCGAGTCCCGGAACGACCTACACCGAGCGGGCCGAGCTGGTGGCCGAGGCGTGGGCGTCGTTGCGCGCCAAGCGCCTCGCCGAGCCCGCCCGCGACCGGCTGGACGTCGACTTCGCCGACCTGGTCGGCCTGCTCGACCGACCGCAGCGCAGCGTGGACGTGCGGATCTGGGCGGACCGGTCGATCCGCGCGCTGGCCTCGGCGAACGGCTCGGCCGGCCTGCTGACGATCGTCGACGCCGACGTGGTGGAGATGACCGCGATCCGCGGCGGCGCGCTGGCCGAAGCGGCGGTGTCGGTGGCCGGCGACATGCCGCCGGGCCCGGGCCGCGCGGTGAGCCTGCCCAACGACATCCTCCGCAAGGCCAGCGACTACGCGGGCCCGAACAACCCGCTGCAGTTCAGCGACGAACTGCGCATGCTCGGCATCCCGGCGGACGACGCGGCCGACGTCGCCCACATGGCCAACGGCATGGGCATCCGCGGTCAGTTCGGCGTGGAGGCCAGCCGGAACCGGGGCCGCCCGGAACGCGCGAACCGCGTGGTGGCCTTCCACGACACGGACCAGGGCCGCTACCTGCACGTGGTCCGCCCCAGCGGCGACGGCCGCCGCTGGAGCACGATCGCCCCGGCGGACAACGCGCGGATCGCCGAGTACACCAGGGAACTCCTCGCGGAGATCTGGGAGGACTGACGACCGGAGCCGTCGGCGGGCCACGACCGCCGCAGGTGGTCGTAGCCTGGTGGCCGGAGGTGGCGGCTTGGTCGGGTATGCGGAATTGGTGGCGCGCGCTCGGGCGCTGGCCGACGGCGGGCGGCGGCGGGTTCTGGGCATCGCCGGGGCTCCCGGGGCGGGGAAGGGGACCGTTGCCGAGCGGGTTCTGGGGGAGCTCGACGGCCGCGCAGTGATCGTGCCGATGGACGGGTTCCACCTGGCGAACGCGCAGTTGCGGAGGTTGGGGCGGCAGGACCGCAAGGGTGCGCCCGACACCTTCGACGCCGCCGGGTACGTGTCGTTGCTGCGGCGGGTGAAGGACGCCCGCGAAACGGTTTTCGCGCCGGAGTTCCACCGCGAGGTCGAGGAGTCCTACGCCGGGGCGATCGCGGTTCCGCCGGAAGTTCCGCTCGTCATCACCGAGGGCAACTACCTGCTGCTGGACACACCACCGTGGTCCGAGGTGCGCGAACTGCTCGACGAGTGCTGGTTCCTCGCCCCTGACGACGGAACGCGCGTGCAGCGGCTCATCGCCCGGCACGTCTCGCACGGTCGGACGCGCGAAGCCGCCGAGGAATGGGTGCGGCGCAGCGACGAGGCCAACGCCGCTCTGATCGCGCCCACACGGGCGCGCGCCGATCTGGTCGTCGTCGGCGATCCCCGCTGACCGGTCAGCGGCGTTCGGCGAGTTCGGCGCGCACGTCGTCCGGGATGCGCCCGGTGTGGTCGATCGGCGTCCACTGCTCGCTGCGGATCCACTGCGATCCGCAACCGCGGCAGGCCAGCAGCGGCAGACCGTTGAGCTCCTTGCGAGTCCGGTGCCAGGAGCACAGGGACCGGCAGGCGTGCACGGCCAGCGTCATTCCGGATCGACCACCGGATCCGTGTAGGTGGAGTGCGTCGACGTGGGCGGCTCCGTGGGCGGATCGTCCGTTGTGGGAGGACTGCTCGACGTGCTGCTCGGCGGCGGTTCCTCCGTGGGCGTCGGGTCGGGCTCCGGGTCCGGCCGGGTGGGCGTCGGGACCGGCGGCGGCCCGGGCGGCGGCGCCACGTCGTTCGAGGAGGTCCGGGACGTGCTGGACTCCGCGCTGCTGGTGCTGGTGGTCTGCTCGGAGGTCTCCCCGCCGGTGGGCGGCGGAGGCGGCAGCAGCGACGGGACGGACGTCGTGGTCGCCGGGCGGGAGGTCGCGGTCGGCTTCAGCGAGAAGTCCGGCGTGGCCTCGGTCTGCTGCTGAGTGCCCGCGACCATCGCGGCCGTCGTCGCGAACACCGTGGCCACCACGATGCCCGCCGCGGCCAGCACCACCAATCGCTTCGGCCGGGCGTCCGGGTCTTCCACCTGCAACGGGTCCATCGGTGTCCCACTCGTCGGCGCTTCGAGCGGTCGTGCACCGGATGTCCCGAGAACACCGGCCTCCGCCGAATCGCGGCGGATCATACCGGCTCGGCCCGACCCGGTGGACGCGCTGGGGCGGGCCGCTCGGCGGTGCGGCATCATGCCGGACGTGACGGATTCCGGAGCCGCGCGCCTGACCGCCTGGGTGCACGGGCATGTGCAGGGCGTGGGTTTTCGCTGGTGGACGAGGTCGCGGGCGCTGGCACTGGGCCTGGTCGGCAGCGCCACGAACCTGCCCGCGAGCCGCGTGGAAGTGGTGGCCGAAGGACCGCGCGAAGCGTGCGAGCAGCTCCTGGCGGCGCTGCGCTCGGGCGAGACGCCCGGCCGCGTCGACTTCGTCGCCGAGCAGTGGTCGGAGCCCAAGGGCGGCCTGACGGGCTTCGTCGAACGCTGAGGCCGATGCGTTTGCGCAGGTCAGGCTCCGTGAGCGGTTTGGGGTGCCATAGCCCCGCAAAACGCTCACGGCCCATCACCTGCCGAAACGCTTCGGTGCTCCCGTCGATCCGCGTGGATCTCCGCCGTCGCCGTCTCGCTGGTTCGCCAGCGGTTCTGCGTGGTCTGGCGGGGCGGCAGAGGTAGGCTCGGCCGAACGTGACCAGGGGTACCAACCACGGGAAAGGTCGATCGCAGCCGTGCACCTGAAGAGCCTGACGCTGAAGGGGTTCAAGTCCTTCGCCTCGGCCACCACGCTGCGCTTCGAGCCCGGCATCACCTGCGTCGTCGGGCCGAACGGTTCCGGCAAGTCCAACGTGCTCGACGCGCTGCGCTGGGTGATGGGCGAGCAGGGCGCCAAGGACCTGCGCGGCGGCAAGATGGAGGACGTCATCTTCGCCGGCACCGCGGGCCGCGCCCCGCTGGGCCGCGCCGAGGTCACGCTGACCATCGACAACACCGACGGCGCGCTGCCGATCGACTACACCGAGGTCTCCATCACGCGGCGGATGTTCCGCGACGGGGCCAGCGAGTACGAGATCAACGGCAGCTCCTGCCGGCTGATGGACGTGCAGGAGCTGCTCTCCGACTCCGGCATCGGCCGCGAGATGCACGTCATCGTCGGACAGGGGCAGCTGGCGTCGATCCTGCAGGCCAAGCCAGAGGAGAACCGCAGGCTCATCGAAGAGGCCGCGGGCGTGCTCAAGCACCGCAAGCGCAAGGAAAAGGCGCTGCGCAAGCTCGACGCGATGCAGGCCAACCTGACCCGGTTGACCGACCTCACCGGTGAGCTGCGCCGCCAGCTCAAACCGCTCGGCAAGCAGGCCGAGATCGCCCGCAAGGCCCAGACCGTGCAGGCCGACCTGCGCGACGCCCGGCTGCGCCTGATCGCCGACGACCTGGTCACCGCACGCGCCGACCTGGCCCGCGACGAGGCCGACCAGGAGACCGCGCGCGCCAAGCGGGCGGAGGTCGAGCGGGCGCTGCAGTTCGCGCAGTCCGAGGAGAAGACGCTCGAAGAGCAGGTCGCCGCGGACGCCCCGCGCCTGCACCGCGCCCAGGAGACCTGGTACCGCCTGTCGGCGCTGGAAGAGCGGCTGAACGGCACGCTGCGGCTGGCCGCTGAACGGCACCGGCACTTGACCGCGCAGACCGAGGAGCAGCGCTCGGGCCGCGATCCCGATCAGCTGGACGCCGAGGCCGAGGAAGCCGCCGAGCAGGAGATCGAGCTTCGCGAACAGCTCGAAGAAGCCCGCGAGGCCTTGCACGAGGTGGTGCAGCGCCGCTCGGAGCTGGAATCGGCCGCGAAGCCCTTGCCGAAGCCCTCGGCATCAAGGCGCCGGCCAACGGCGATGGGTAGCCCCGAGCTCCCGCTGTCCGGCCGTCAGGTCGAGTCGCTGCGCGGCAAGGTCAGCGACACCTCAGACGAGATCGAGCGGCTGTCCGACGCGCTGGAGGAAGCCAGCGCCCGCGCCGAGGAGGCCGAGCGGGCGCTCGCCGACGCCGAGGAGGAGAGCGGCGGCTACGACTCCGACGACGCGGGCTTGCAGGAGCGCCGCGAAGCGGCCGCCGAGGCGCGCGATGCAGCGCGGGCCCGGGTGGAGGAGCTGGTAAAGGCCGAGCGGGCCGCGGAGCGGGAGATCGCTTCCTGGAAGGCCCGCGTCGAGGCGCTGTCGATGGGCTTGCAGCGAAAGGACGGCGCGGGCGCGCTCATGGCGGCCGGTGACCGGGTTCCCGGACTGCTCGGCTCGGTCGCGGCGCTGCTGACCGTCGAAGCCGGTGCGGAAGCCGCGCTGGCGGCGGCTCTCGGCGCGGTGGCCGATGCCGTCGCGGTGCGCGGCGTGACCGACGCGGTGGCCGCGCTGGAGATGCTCCGCGCCGACGAAGCGGGCCAGGCCGGGCTGCTCATCGGGACCGAGGTGCCCCTCGACCGGTCGAGCTGGCCGCAGCTGCCCGGTTCCGCCCGCTGGGCGGCCGATCTGATCTCCGCGCCGGACGGCCTGCGCGCGGCGGTGCTCAAGGCCCTGGACCGGGTCGCCGTCGTCGATTCCCTGGCCGAGGCGGGCGAACTCGTCCAGCGCCACCCGGAAGTCCGCGCGGTGACGGCCGGTGGCGACGTGCTCGGCGCGCACTGGGCGATCGGCGGTGGCGAGAGCCGGCAGAGCGCCATCGAGGTGCAGGCCGCGGTCGACGAGGCCGAACGCGAGCTCGCCGCGGCCCAGCGCCGCGCCGAACAGCACTCGGCCGCGCTGGAAGGTGCACGGGCGGAAGAGGAATCCCGCCGCGCCGAGGTCCGCGCCGTCCAGGAGCAGATCAACGACGCGAAGGTCCAGCGCGCCCGGAGCACCGAACGGCTCTCCAGCCTCCAGCGCGCGGCGCGCTCGGCGGCGGCCGATGTCGACCGCGCGCGCGATCAGCGGGTGAAGGTCGAGCAGGCCCGGGAGCAGTCCCTGGTCAAGCTCGCCGAGCTCGAAGAACGCCTGCGCGTGGTCAAGACCGAGCAGGACGAAGCAGCCGAGCCCGACACCGCCGATCGCGACCGGTTCAGCGCCGAGCTCAGCACCGTGCGCCAGCAGGAGATGGACGCCCGCCTCACCCAGCGCACGGCCGAAGAGCGCGCGCGTGCGGTGCAGGGGCGCGCGGATCAGCTGCGCCGCGCAGCCCGGCACGAGCGCGAAGCGCGGGCCCGCGCGGAGGCGGCGCGCAAGGCGCGGGAACGCGCAGCGCGCGTGACGCAGGCCGTGGTCTCGGGCTGCGAGACGGCGTTGGAGCGCATCGCGCAGTCGCTGCGCGCCGCGACCGAGGAACGGGATGTCGCGCAGGCCAAGCAGAGCGAGCACGAGCAGGCGCTCGGTGCGATCCGGGCGCGGGTGCGGGAGCTCAGCGGCGAGCTGGAGAAGCTGACCGACGCGGTGCACCGCGACGAGGTCGTGCGCGCCGAGCAGCGGCTGCGCATCGAGCAGCTCGAAACCAAGATCATCGAAGATTTCGGCATCGGCCTCGACGACCTGGTGGACGAGTACGGGCCCACCGTGCCGATCCCGCCGGGCCCGGCCGAGATCGCCGAGTACGAGGCGGCCAAGGAACGCGGCGAGGACGTCAGCGCACCGCCGCCGGTGCCGTTCGACCGCGCCACCCAGGAGCGGCGGGCCAAGCGCGCCGAGAAGGACCTCTCCCTGCTGGGCAAGGTGAATCCGCTCGCGCTGGAGGAGTTCGCCGCGCTGGAGGAGCGCTACAAGTTCCTGTCCACGCAGCTGGAAGACCTCAAGGACAGCCGCCGCGACCTGCTCAGCGTGGTCAAGGAGGTCGACGAGAAGATCCTGGAGGTCTTCTCCTCGGCGTTCGAGGACGTGGCGCGGGAGTTCGAGACGGTCTTCAAGGTCCTGTTCCCCGGCGGCGATGGGCGCCTGACGCTCACCGACTCCGAGGACATGCTGACCACCGGTGTGGAGGTCGAGGCGCGCCCGCCGGGCAAGAAGGTCAAGCGGCTGTCGCTGCTGTCCGGTGGTGAGAAGTCGCTGACCGCGGTGGCCATGCTGGTGTCCATCTTCCGCGCCCGCCCCTCGCCGTTCTACGTGATGGACGAGGTCGAGGCGGCGCTGGACGACACCAACCTGCGCCGCCTGATCACCCTGCTCGACCAGCTGCGCACCACCTCGCAGCTGATCATCATCACGCACCAGAAGCCGACGATGGAGATCGCCGACGCGCTCTACGGCGTGACCATGCGCGGCGACGGCATCACCCAGGTCATCTCCCAGCGCCTGCGCGGTGCGGCGGAGAAGGACCCGTCACCGGACGCGCCCGCCGAAGGGGACGTCGCCGCCGTCCTGGACTAGGCGGCCGCACGGGCACCGGAACCGGTGCGGCCGGGAGCCGCACCGGTTCCGACGGTTCTCAGAGCGTGTCTTCGATCTTGATCTGGCCGCGCTGGACGACCCACTTCTGGTTGGCGTTGGTGTCTCCGCAGCGCCAGAGGTGCACCTTGTCGCCGTTGTTGCGGGAGTTCCCGGCGTCCAGGCACATCTCCTTGCCGGTGCCCGCGGTGTCCTTGACGACCAGCTGGCCGTTGCGGAGGATCCACTTCTGGTTCGTGTTGGTGTCTCCGCAGCGCCAGAGGTGCACCTTGTCGCCGTTGTTGCGGGTACTGCCGGCGTCCAGGCACATCTCCTGCCTGGTGCCGATGGTGTCGACGATCCTGATCTGGCTGCCGTCGATCGCGAACTTCTGGTTGTTGTTGCGTTCGCCGCAGTCCCAGAGGTGCGACTTGTCGCCGTTGTTGCGAGTGCTCCCCACGTCGAGGCACTTGCTGCCCGTCGCGGCGGCGTTCAGCTCGGCGGACGTGGCGGCGGAGGCGGGGAGCGCGACCGCCGCGGCGAGTGAGACTGCGGCGGCTCCGACGACCGCGTAGCGGGCAAAGGCGGTACCGAGATGACTCACTTCGGTGTGTCCCTTCTTGGGCATGGCCGGGACGCGGAATCGCTGCCCCAGCACGAGAAGTCACTGCGTGTGACTGGCCGGAGATTATGGGGAGCCGTCCGCGGCGCACCGACGACACGACACGACGTGCGGAGGATTCACACGATGGAACGGGGTGACGCGTCGAAGCGAAAACCTGCGCGGACGCGTGGTTTTCGCGCAGCACGGCCCCAATCACCCCGCAGTCCGGGACCGGCCCGGCGGGAATCGGCCGCCCGGCCGGTTCGCGTTCAGGCGGTGATGCCGAGGGCGTAGCCGACGCCGAAGGCGATCAGGGCCGCGACCGCGGCGGTGCCCGCCACCACCGGCCAGCCGGGGCGGTGGTTCACCCGGCGCGCCGGAATCCGCTGCGGCGCAGCGCGGTTCCACAGCTCCGGCCGCCGCAGCTCGGCGCGGCAGAGCTCGCAGTCGGCCAAGTGCGTGCGCATCACGAGCCACTCCACGTCGTCCAGCGATCCCGCGGAGTAGGCGTTGAGCTTGGCCCGGAATTCGGCGTGCTCGTCCTCGTGCACCATCGACCCCCGTCCCCAGTGCGTTCGTGTGGTTATCGTCCCAGCGGAAGCGGTGCTGAAGGGCGCGACCGGTCGGTTTCGGCGCGGAGATCCGCGTGCGGGAGGATGTTCGGTGGACCGGCAACCGCGCGCGGCGTCCACCGGAGCTCAGGAGGAGACCATGACCAACCCCTACGGCCCGCCGCCAGGCCAGCAGCCGTACCCCCAGCAGGGGTATCCGCAGCAGGGTTACCCGCAGTCCGGCCCGATGCCGATGCAGCAGCCGATGGCACCGCAGGGCTATCCGCAGTCCGGCCCGATGCCGGTGGCGCCGCAGGGCTATCCGCAGCAGGGCGGCTATCCGCAGCAGGGCTACCAGCAGCCGGCGCCGCCGCAGCCGCAGATGGCGCCGCCCGCGCCGGGCATGGCACGCGTGCTGATCGACTGCTCGTACCACTGGATCACCTGGGCCTTCATGCTCTTCAAGCCGCAGGTCACCATCAACGGCCAGCCCGGCCCGATCCTGACCTGGGGCAAGACCCCGGTCGACCTGCCGCCCGGCCAGTACCAGATCCAGGTGCACGTCAACTACCTGTGGAAGCTGGGCTACGCGAGCGCGGTCATCCCGCTGACCGTCGGACAGCAGCAGGACGTCTACTACAAGGCGCCGGCGTTCCCGTTCATCGACGGCGCGATCGGGCCGGCGCCGCAGGACGCGCCCGGCACCGGTATCGCCATGGGCATCTTCTTCGGCAGCATCGGCTTCGCCGTCCTGATGCTCCTCATCTCGATCATCACGACCGCGTCGATGTGATCGGCCACGGGGTCGGTTCCGCCGAAGAACCGACCCCCGTGGCTCAGGACTTGTCGGCGTGCTCGACCTCGGGTTCGGTCGCGGGGTGGCGCAGTGACAGCAGACCGCCCACCACCAGCGTCACGATCACGCCCAGCGGCGTGTACCAGGGGAAGGCCAGCGACGACTCGCCGCCTTCGCCGTCCGGGAACTGCACCCAGAACACGAAGACCAGCACCACCGCGATCGTCGCGCAGAAGGCGATCGTGGCGTCCACCTGCCGGGCGCGCTTGACCAGCAGCCCCAGCAGGAACGCGCCGAGCAGCGCCCCGTAGGTGTAGCTGGCGATGCTCAGCCCGACCTCCACCACCGGGTTGTCGGTGCTGCTGAACATCGACGCGAACACCACGAACACCACGGCCCAGACCAGCGTCCAGAGCTTGCCCATCCGCAGCACGGCCGCGTCGTCCAGCTTCCGCTTGGCCAGCCGCTGGTACAGGTCGCTGACGGTGGAGGTGGACAGCGAGTTCAGCGACGAGGCCAGGGTGCTCATCGCGGCGGCCAGGATCCCGGCGATGAGCAGCCCGGACAGTCCCGGCGGCAGGTCGTTGACGATGAAGGTCGGGAACAGCTCGTCCTTGCTGGCCATGCCCAGCTCGGCAGGCGCCGCGCCGCGGAAGAACGACCACAGCATGGTGCCGATCAGCAGGAACAGCGCGAACTGCAGGGCCACCACGAAACCGCTGGCGATCAGCGCCTTCTGGCTGTCCCGCACGTTCCGGCAGGCCAGCAGCCGCTGCACCATGAGCTGGTCGGCGCCGTGCGAGGCCATCGCGAACACGGCACCGCCGAGCACCGCGGTGAGGAACGCGTACTGGTCCGTGACGATCGACGAGGTGAAGTCCAGCAGCTGGAACTTGCCCGCTTCCAGAGCGGTGGTGAACCAGTCCGACGGCAGCTGACCGACCAGCACCACCGCGGCCACGATCGCGCCGCCGATGTAGACGACCATCTGGATCGCGTCGACCCACACCACCGCCTTGATCCCGCCCAGGTAGGTGTAGATCACCGTCAGCACTGCCAGGACCAGCACGATCTGCCAGTACGCCAGGTCGACGCCGAAGGCGGCCAGCATCACCTTCACCGGGATCGCGGTGGCGAACAGCCGCAGCCCGTCGGCCAGCAGCCGGGTGATCAGGAACGTCACCGAGGCGGTGCCCTGCAGCCCGGCGCCGAACCGCTGGCCGAGGAACTCGTAAGCGCTGACCAGGTTCCCGGCGAAGTACTTCGGCAGCAGCACGAAGGCCACCACGACCCGGCCGATCAGGTAGCCGATGGCCAGCTGCAGGTAGGTGAAGCTGCCGAGGTAGGCCACCGTCGGCACGCTGATCACCGTCAGCGTGGAGGTCTCGGTGGCGACCACCGAGAAGCACACCGCCCACCAGGGCAGCTGCCTGCTGCCGACGAAGTAGTCCTGGGAGCTCTTCTGCCTGCCGCCCAGCAGCAGTCCGAGCACCGGCATGGCGACCAGGTACAAGCCGATCACGGCCAGGTCGAGTGATCGCATGCTGCCTCCTACGCGGTGTCACCGGGCTGCACGCGCAGCCGGGTCGGTGGGTGGACGGCCGGGGCGGGCAGCCGCAGCGGTCCGGCTCCAGGTGTGATGCTGCCCAACAACCGGGGCCCGGCGGCCCCTGTGGTACCCGGCGTGTTGCCGGGAGTGCCGTGCCAGGTGAGGAACCCGAGCAGCGCGGTGAGCAGCGCTTCCTTGCTGTCGGCCGGTAGCCCGAGCTCGTCGCTGACGAGCACGGGGACGTCCAGCAGTCGGCGCAGCGCGGCGAGCAGGACGGGATTGCGCACGCCGCCGCCGGAAGCGACGACGCGGACGGCGCCCACCGCGCGGCAGGCGTCGGCGATGGTGCGCGCGGTCAGCTCGGTCAGCGTGGCGAGCAGGTCGGCGTCGGCGATGTCGACCTGGGCCAGCGCCCGGTCCAGGTAGTCGGCGTTGAACCGCTCCTTGCCGGTCGACTTCGGCGGCGGCAGGCGGTAGTACTCGTCGGCGAGCAGCGCGTCCAGCAGATCGGCGCGCACGGTCCCGCCTGCGGCGATCGCACCGCCGGTGTCCTGCGGCTCTCCGGTCACCCGTGCGGCGGCGAGGTCGATCAGCGCGTTGCCGGGGCCGGTGTCGTAGGCCAGCGGCCGAGCGCCGCCGACCACGGTGATGTTGGCGATGCCGCCGATGTTCAGCGCCACGCCCGGGCCCGGCTCGTCGGCCAGCCACAGCGCGTCCAGGACACCGGCCAGCGGAGCGCCGTGCCCGCCGGCGGCGACGTCGCGTGCGCGCAGGTCCGACACCACGGGAAGTCCGGTGGCTTCGGCGATCCACGCGGGCTGCCCGATCTGCAGCGTGCCGCGCGCCCGACCGTCCTGGACCCAGTGGTAGAGCGTCTGGCCCAGCGAGGCGGCGAAGTCCGCGCGGCCGTCCGCCAGCTCCAGCCCGATGCCCGCCGCGGTGGCGAAGTGCTGCCCGACGAGGGTGTCCAGCCGGCACAGCTCCGCGGCGCTGCACGGCGCGGGCGGCAGCGCCGCCAGCAGGTCCCGGCGCAGGCCAGGGGGATAGGCCACCGTCGTGCTGCCCAGCGGCCGGAGCTCCAGCACGTCACCGTCCAACCGCAGCTCGGCCGCGGCGACGTCGACGCCGTCCATCGACGTGCCGGAGATCAGCCCGAGCACTCGCCACCAGTTCACGTATGTGGTCTATTGCACAGTCAACGACAAATGCAAGCGTCGAACACGTTTTGTTGGTTATTTGCCCACTGCACCGCTTCAGCGCAGCGACCCGTCCGGGGCGTGTGCCAGCGCCGGAATCAGCAGGTGGGAGGATGGGCGGGTGACCACCTCTACCGTGATTCTGATCATCGTCGCCGTGGTGCTGGTGCTGGCGATCGCCGTGATCGCCGGTGTGGTGCTGAACCGCCGGCGCCGGATCAGCCTGAGCGAGCAGGACGACAGCACTGCGCCGACCGAGCCCGTCAAGGGCGGCGGCTACCGCGCGGACGGCGGGATCAGCCTGTCCAGCGGCGGCACCACCACGGCGGCCCCGCCGGAGCACCCCGCGGGCGAGCGCACCGAGGTGGAGGGCCAGCCCGGTGTCGGTGACGACGCGGCGGTCCCGCGCGACACCGAGCGCCGCGGCATCGTCGACGTCGAGCTCCCGGACGGCGGGACGACGACGGAGGAGCCGCCGGCCCCCGAGAAGCCCTCGGCTCCGGAGACCGCGGAGAAGCCCGCGGCCCCTGAGAAGCCCGAGGCGCCTGCCGAGCCCGAGGTGCCGGCGCAGGAGCGCGTCGAGCCGGTGCCCGAGCCGACCCCGGCGGAGCCGGAAGCCGTCGAGGAGATCGAGGAGATCGAACCGACGGCCGGCCGCCTGGAGCGGCTGCGCGGTCGCCTGTCGCGCTCCCGGTCGACCTTCGGCCAGGGCCTGCTGGGCCTGCTCGGCGCTGGTGACCTCGACGAGGATTCCTGGGAGGAGATCGAGGACACCCTGCTGCTGGCCGACCTCGGTGCGGCCACGACCACCGAGATCACCGAGCGCCTCCGCACCGAGATCGCCTCGCGCGGCGTGCGCACCCCCGAGCAGGCGCGAGCCCTGCTGCGCGAGGTGCTGGTGGACGCTCTCGGCCCGGACATGGAGCGCGCGGTGCGCGCGCTGCCGCACGGCGACCCGGCCGACGGCGGCAAGCCCGCCGTGGTGCTCGTGGTCGGCGTCAACGGAACCGGCAAGACCACGACGACCGGCAAGCTGGCCCGGGTCCTGGTCGCCGACGGCCGCACGGTCCTGCTCGGCGCGGCCGACACGTTCCGCGCGGCGGCGGTCGAGCAGCTGGCCACCTGGGGCCACCGAGTGGGCGCCGAGGTCGTGCGCGGCAAGGAGGGCGCGGACCCGGCGAGCGTGGCGTTCGAGGCGGTCAGTCGCGGCTCGGACACCGCGGTGGACGCGGTCCTGGTCGACACGGCCGGCCGCCTGCACACCAAGACGGGCCTGATGGACGAGCTGGGCAAGGTCAAGCGCGTGGTGGAGAAGAAGGCCCAGGTGGACGAGGTCCTCCTGGTCCTGGACGCCACGACGGGCCAGAACGGCCTGATCCAGGCCCGCGTGTTCTCCGAGGTGGTGGACGTGACGGGCATCGTCCTGACCAAGCTCGACGGCACGGCCAAGGGCGGCATCGTCTTCCAGGTCCAGCGCGAGCTGGGTGTCCCGGTGAAGCTGGTCGGCCTCGGCGAAGGCCCGGACGACCTGGCTCCCTTCCAGCCGGAAGCCTTCGTGGACGCCCTCCTCGACTGATCGACCCGGACGGCCCCCGCACCCAGCGTGCGGGGGCCGTCTGCTGCCCGGGGTCTGCGGGTGGAAATTCGGTCTCCGGTGTCGGTGGCGGCGCTTAGGTTGAGGTCGTGGCCGGGATCGATTACGTGCGGGGAGACGCGACCGCTCCGCAGGGCGAGGGCGTCAAGGTGATCGCTCATGTCTGCAACGACCTGGGCGGATGGGGCAAGGGTTTCGTCGTCGCGATCTCCCGTCGTTGGCCGGAGCCGGAGCAGGAGTACCGGCGTTGGCACCGCGAGCGCGCGGGCAACGACTTCGCGTTGGGCGCCGTGCAGTTCGTGCAGGCCGGGCAGCGGATCTGGGTGGCGAACATGGTGGGTCAGCGCGGCATGCGCAGGGGCAGCAAGGGCGTGCCCGTGCGGTACGAGGCGATCGACGTGGCCCTGGGGTCGGTCGCGGACAAGGCGCTCGAACTGGGCGCGTCGGTGCACATGCCCCGGATCGGCTGCGGACTCGCCGGCGGGAAGTGGTCCCAGGTGGAGCCGCTGATCCAGGACCGCCTCGTGGCGCGCGGAGTACCGGTCACCGTCTACGACCACGCGGCCTGACACGGCTCAGCGGAGAACCCGGCCGTCCCATCCGCTCCAGCTGAACCCTCCGCCGAACCGCGTGAACGACGGGCGGGAGGATCACCACGAGCACGGCCAGCGCCGACCAGCCCAGGTCGTACTCGGGTGCGTCGGCGAGTTGCAGTGCGAACACCGTCGCGAGCAGAGCCGAAGCCAGCAATGCGCAGATCAGGTTCGACTTGGTGACGGCCCGGTTGCCCCGATCCGGGAGACCGATCGCGAGGGCGGCTCCGATGAACAGGGCGACCATGAACGCCGCGCCGACCACCGGCCGACCGAGGTAGCTGCCGATGTCGTTGACCAGGAGCATGTACCGGCCGGATTCCTGCGGAGCGCACGTGAAGTCCTGCTTGCTCCCGTCGGAGTGCCGGTAGATGCAGTGGCCGTTCCGTCGTCCCGCGTAGTAGCCGAGCCAGCACAGAAGCGGGAACGTCGCCGTGATCCCGACTGCGGTGGCGGTGTCGGCCCACTTCTCGGGACTTCCGAGCCGCCGCAAGAGGCCGTGCAGGAGGATGCCGCACGCGATCGATATCGACCCTGCCAGCAGCAACGTCGTCGCCGTGACAGACCGGAGGCCGATGCTTCCATCGATCTGCAGGAGGTGAAGCGCTCCGCCCGCGAGGGCCAGCACCAGCTCCAGCAGGAGGACGACCTTCACGCCGCGGGACAGCGCATTGCGTCGCGGAACGGGCTGCTGCTCTTCGGAGCCTGCTGAGGCCTCCACCTGGCCGGGCTCGCTTTCGCGCTCGACGTCCGTCAGCTGTCTGTGCCGGAGAGTCTTCGTGGCGAACAAGGAGAGCCAGAACGTGGTGTTGAAGAGAATGCCCAGCGCGGAGTCCTGAAACCAGGTGGAGGCGAAGTACGCGCCCAGCGACAGCACGGCCACGCCCCAAAGTGCGATCTGGAACGCCGTCCGCCTCGGCTCCGAACGGAAGCTATGCACCTTCACATCGTTCGACTCGTGCAGCTGACTGATCGCGTCGGCGCTTCCAACCGAAGCAGGTGATCAGCCCCAGGACAGTGATGGCGGTCGCGGTGAGGACGATCCAGAGGCGACGGCTCCCTGGCGAAGATCAACAGCCGCCCAGGTTCGGTGAGCAGGTTCTGCTCCAGGAAGTACATGGCGCCACCGAGTGCGGCCGCTGCCGCGAAAATCCGGAAGAGGGCCCTGCGGCCGGCCGCCAGCTGCTCAAGGCTCGTCCGGGCTGGCACTACGCCTCCTCGTGGTGCGGCCACGTCTTCTCTCGGACAAAGGAGCCTCCGGCCTGGTGATCAACTGCGGCGCGGTTCGAACGATATCCGTTTTGCGTCAGAGAGGGGTCGTTTGTCGGGTTGGTCGCGGTGGTTGGTGGTGCTTCTCACCAGGCGGGAAATTTGTCTGACGACTGACGTGTCGCATACCGTCTGGCGGGAGGTTCCGGGATGCGGGTTGTCGGGCGGCGGTCTTCCGTCGACGAGGTCATCGCCGCGCTCAGCGAGCAGTTGGCGCAGGGGGCTTGGGCTCCGGGAGAGCGGATACCCACCGAGCAGGACCTGGTGGCCGAGCTCGGCGTGAGCCGGGCCGTCGTTCGGGAGGCTGTTCGGGCGTTGGTGCAGCTGGGGTGCTTGGAAGCCCGGCAGGGCGCCGGGACTTTCGTGGTGTCCGCGGCCGATCCGACACCGATGCTGCGGCAGCTGCGGCTGGCCGCGCTGCGCGATGTCTTCGAGGTGCAGCTGGCCTACGACGTGCAGGCCGCGCGGCTGGCCGCGCTGCGGCGCGAGGACGCCGACGTGGCGCGGTTGCGCGAGCTGCTGGACCGGCGCGACCGGGCCGCGTCGCCGGAGGAGTTCGGTGCCGCCGACGTGGAGTTCCACTCCGCCGTGGTCGACGCCGCGCGCAATCCGCTGCTCACCGAGATGTACCGCTACCTGCGCGAACGTCTTCGCGAGAGCCTCGTGGCGCTGCGCGCGGACAGCGCGCTGAGCGAAGGCGGCCCGGAGGCCCACCGCGCGCTGTTCGACGCGATCTCCGGTCGAGATCCCGAGGCCGCCGCCCGGGCTGCTCAAGCCGTGATCGAACCGTGCCTGACGTCGCTTCGGGGCGTCGTCGACGAGAGGGGAACTGCGCAGTGAGTACCGGAGTCCAGCGGGCACCCGAGCGCGCTGCGGGCAAGGCCGCGGTCGCCACCATGGTGCTGATCGTGCTGGTGGCGCTGGCGCTGCGGCCGCCGTTCACCGCCGTGGCGCCGCTGCTGGAGCGGATCCAGCAGGACCTCGGGGTGTCGAACACCTTCGGCGGGGTGCTGACCACGCTGCCGGTGGTGTGCCTGGGCGTGTTCGCGTTCGTCGCGCCGGTGCTGCGGCAGCGGTTCGGCGACGAGAAGGTGGTCGTCGGCTGCCTCGTGGTGCTGGTGGTCGGCAATTCGCTGCGGGCGCTCGGCTCGACCTGGACGCTGCTGGCGGGCACGGTCGTCGTCGGAGCCGCGATCGCGGTGGCGAACGTGGCGCTGCCCGGCCTGATCAAGCGCGACTTCCCGCACAACATCCCGGTGATCACGGCGGTGTACACGGTGTGCCTGACGCTGGGCGGCGCGTTCGCGGCCAGCATCGTGGTTCCGGTCGGCAACGCGCTGGGCTCGGCCTGGCAGGCCCCGCTCGGAGTGCTCGCGATCCCGGTGCTGGTGGCGCTGGTGATCAGCGCTTTCGTCCTGCGCCGCGGTTCCGGTGCGCCGCCGCAGCCCTCGCGCCCGGGAGCGCTATGGCGCACCCCGCTGGCCTGGCAGGTCACCGCCTTCATGGGCTTGCAGTCGGCGATGGCCTACGTGGTGTTCGGCTGGCTGCCGACGATGCTGCAGGGCCGGGGCATGAGCGCCGGGCTGGCCGGGCTGGCGCTCGGCATCCAGGCGGCGGTGCAGTCCGCCGGGTCGCTGGCGGTTCCGGTGCTGTGCCGCCGCTTCCGCGACCAGCGGCCGATCTCCACCGCGCTGGCGGTGTGCATCGCGCTCGGCTTCACCGGGATCCTGGTCGGCCCGGTGGCCGGGGTGTGGCCGTCGGTGATCCTGCTCGGGATCGCGCAGGGCGCCTCGTTCGGCCTGGCGCTGACGGTGATCGGGCTGCGCTCGCCGGACAGCGACACCGCGGCCGCGCTGTCCGGGATGGCGCAGGGCGGCGGATACCTCATCGCCGCGACCGGCCCGCTGCTGATCGGGCTGCTGCACGACCTGGCGGGCAACTGGACCGCCCCGCTGGTGCTCCTGCTGGCCTGCTGCACCGCGTGGCTGATCTCAGGACTGCTCGCCTGCCGCCACCGCCAGGTCCCGTCAGTGCAACAAGGCGGTTCTCCCACAACCTGAGTGCTTCAGGAAACCACTCAGAACCCGCTGGCGGTCGTGCGTGCTCGAAGCGGCTGATGCCGCTTGCACGAGCGCGGCTGCTACGCCGGCAGTGCTCTCACAACACGCGCTTAACACACCGTGCGGCCGATTTCACCGCGCTGAAACAGCGGAACGGGCCGGCTGAAACAGACGCTCCCGATGATGCGGCGCAACTCGGTTCGCGCGGGAGGCGATGTGAATTCAGGCGACACCGCGTGGGTGCTCGTGAGCGCGGCCCTGGTCCTGCTCATGACCCCCGGTCTGGCGTTCTTCTACGGTGGCATGGTGCGCTCCCGCGGCGTGCTCAACATGCTGATGATGAGCCTCGGCAGCATCGGTGTGGTGGGCGTGCTGTGGGTGCTCGTCGGCTACTCCACGGCGTTCGGTTCCGACGTGGGCGGCGTCGGCCTGCTCGGCAACCCCGCCGAGTTCTTCGGGCTCGGCTCGCTGCTCGGCGAGGACCAGCTCTCCGGCACGATCCCCACCCTGGCCTTCGTCGGCTTCCAGGCGATGTTCGCGATCATCACGGTGGCCCTGATCTCCGGCGCGATCGCCGACCGCGCCCGCTTCGGGCCCTGGCTGCTGTTCGCCGCGCTGTGGGCGGTGGTGGTGTACTTCCCGGTCGCGCACTGGGTCTTCGCCTTCGACACCACCGACGAGGCGGGCAACGTGACCGCGGTCGGCGGCTGGATCGCCAACCGGATCGCCGCGATCGACTTCGCGGGCGGCACCGCGGTGCACATCAACGCCGGTGCCGCGGCGCTGGCGCTGGCCCTGGTGCTGGGCAAGCGCACCGGCTGGCCGAAGGACCCGGGCAAGCCGCACAACCTGCCGTTCGTGGTGCTCGGCGCGGCGCTGCTGTGGTTCGGCTGGTTCGGCTTCAACGCCGGTTCCGCGCTGGCCGCGAACACCACCGCCGCGATCGTCCTGGTCAACACGCTGGTGGCCACCAGCGCCGCGATGCTCGGCTGGCTGCTGGTGGAGCGCATCCGCGACGGCCACGCCACCACGCTCGGCGCGGCCTCGGGCATCGTCGCCGGGCTGGTCGCGATCACCCCGGCCTGCTCCTCGGTGACCCCGCTGGGCGCCATCGCGATCGGCGCCATCACCGGTGCGGCCTGCGCGCTGTCGGTCAGCCTCAAGTTCCGCTTCGGCTACGACGATTCGCTCGACGTGGTGGGCGTGCACCTGGTCGGCGGTCTGCTGGGCACCTTGCTGATCGGCCTGTTCGCGTCCTCGGCCGCCCCAGCCGGGGTGGACGGCCTGTTCTACGGCGGCGGGCTGGACCAGCTGTGGCGGCAGGCCGTCGGAGCGGTCGCGGTGCTGGTGTACTCGTTCGTGCTCAGCCTGGTGCTGGCGCTGCTGGTGAAGGCGGTCGTCGGCTTCCGGGCAGGCCCGGAGGACGAGGCCGTGGGCATCGACGAGACCGAGCACGCCGAGGCCGCGTACCACTTCGGCGACCGCGGCTCCGCCCGCCGCGCTCCGGCAGGCGAGGCGGCACGCGAACTGGAGGACAGCCGCGCATGAAACTGGTCACCGCGATCGTGCAACCGTCCAAGCTGGACGACCTGAAGGAGGCGCTGGCCAGGCTCGGCGTGCTGGGCATGACGGTCAGCCAGGCGCAGGGCTACGGCAGGCAGAAGGGCCGCACCGAGGTCTACCGGGGCGCCGAGTACCCGGTGGACTTCATCGAGAAGCTGCGCGTGGAGGTCCTGGTCGAGGAATCCGCCGTGGACGAGGTGGTGGACGGCATCGTGCACGCCGTCCGCACCGGCAACGTCGGCGACGGCAAGGTGTGGGTGACCGCGGTGGACACCGTGGTCCGCGTCCGCACCGGGGAGACCGGCCCCGAGGCGATCTGACCCGTGCCTGGTGAGAGGGCGTCTTCGGCCATCCGGCCGGAGGCGCCCTCCCGCCTTTCGTGAGTGATTTCCCGATCTGGCGCGGGCCGAGGTGAGTAGCAATACGCAGCCGCACTCAGGGGGCTTCACGGTCTCGCCGGGGCGCTCCGGGCGGCAGACTTCTCAGTGCGACGAGGGAAGTCAGGGGGAACCGGAGGGGGCACCCGCCCGCACTGGGGGTCGGGCGGGTGATTCCGGGCCTGGCGATCGCAACGGGGGACCCGCGCGGACGGCAGGGGAAGGGCCGTCCGGGCGGACTGGGAAGTGCACCAGGGGGCTGGTGCTGTGAGGCGGCTCGCAAGGGAGGCGGGCCGCCTCTTCCCGTTCCGGGACGGCGGCCACCAGGCCGGATGAAAAAGCCTTAATTGAAAACGCGTTTCGCCGACCCGGCACCGGGGGCCGGACCTGCCGGACAAGATCGATCGACGCGTAATCTAGTGCTCGTCGTGGACATACGGGACTCACCACCAGTGGTCGCTAACCCCCCGCCGACCGTGCGCGTCGGCCGCCGATCCCTCGTCGTCCTGGCCGGACTGCCAGGCGCGGGCAAGAGCACGGTGCTGGGCAAGCTCCGGTCGGATGCCGGCATCTCGGCGCTGGACTCCGAGCAGGTCCGCGCGCGCCTGCGCGAGGTCCTGCCCGCCCGGCTGCCCTACCGCTACTACCGGCCGGTGGTGCACCTGGCGCACCGCAGCCGCATCGCCTGGTACTGCCTGACCACCTCCGGTCCGGTCGTCGCGCACGAGCCCGCCACCCGGGCCACCACCCGCGCCATGCTGGTGGCCTTCGGCTGGCTGAGCGGGCGGCAGCGGGTGCTCGTGTGGCTGCACGCCGATCCGCGCGACGCGCTGGCCGGGCAGCAGCAGCGCGGCAGGCTGATCCGCCGCACCTCGTTCCAGCGGCACGTCCAGCGCGCGGACCGGATGTACCGGAGCTTGCGCGGGGGCGAGGTGCCGCGTGGCTGGCAGCAGGTGCGGCTGCTGACCCGCGACGAGGTCGCGCACGGGCTCCGGCTGGACGTCCGGACGTGATGTGCGTCCCGTTGTGCCGGGGCGGCGCGGCGGCCCCGGATCCCGATCGCTAGGCTGGATCGCTGGTGCGGTGACTCGGAGGTCGCCGCTCCTGGCTGAGAATCATCGAGCTGCGGGTGACTGGCAACAGGGTGTGCGTCCAGCGGAGCGCGCGGTTCGACAAGCGCAAGCGACAGCCCCGTGGTCGGGCAGAACCACCGCGCCGACCCCTCGCCCCCACCTAGGCGGGCAGTACCGGGCCGTTTCCGCGATCCATCAGCCCCCTGTCGACCCCACCGAGGAGACCCGCGTTCAGCATGCAGACCTTTGACGAGCTCGACCTCGACCCGCGCGTCCGCCAGACGCTGACCGAGATCGGCTACGAAACTCCCTCCCCGATCCAGGCGCAGACGATCCCGCTGCTGCTGGAGGGACGGGACGTGCTGGGCCTGGCGCAGACCGGCACCGGCAAGACCGCCGCGTTCGCGCTGCCCATCCTGTCCCAGCTCGACCTCAAGGCCACCGGCCCGCAGGCGCTGGTGCTGGCCCCCACCCGGGAGCTGGCCATCCAGGTCTCCGAGGCCTTCCAGCGCTACGCCGCGCACCTGCCCGGCTTCCACGTCCTGCCGATCTACGGCGGCACCGGCTACGGCCCGCAGCTGGCCGGCCTGCGCCGCGGCGCGCACGTCGTGGTCGGCACTCCCGGCCGGCTGATCGACCACCTGGAGAAGGGCTCGCTCGACCTGACCGGGCTCAAGAACCTGGTGCTCGACGAGGCCGACGAGATGCTGCGGATGGGCTTCATCGAGGACGTGGAGCGGATCCTGCAGGCCGTGCCGGAGAGCCGGCAGGTGGCGCTGTTCTCCGCGACCATGCCCGGCGCGATCCGCAAGATCAGCCAGAGCTACCTCAACGACCCGGCCGAGATCTCGGTCAAGACCAAGACCAGCACGGGTACCAACATCGCCCAGCGCTACGTGCCGGTGCGCGGCTCGAACAAGCTGGACGCGATGACCCGGATCCTCGAGGTCGAGTCCTTCGACGCGATGATCGTGTTCGTCCGCACCAAGCAGCTCACCGAGGAGCTCGCCGAGAAGCTGCAGGCCCGCGGCTTCAACGCGTCGGCGATCAACGGCGACATCGCGCAGGCGCAGCGGGAGCGCACCATCGGCCACCTCCGGGACGGCAAGATCGACATCCTGGTGGCCACCGACGTCGCCGCCCGCGGCCTGGACGTCGAGCGCATCTCGCACGTGCTCAACTACGACATCCCGCACGACACCGAGTCCTACGTGCACCGCGTCGGCCGCACCGGCCGCGCCGGGCGCAGCGGTGAGGCGATCCTGTTCGTCTCGCCGCGCGAGCGCCACCTGCTGCGCGCCATCGAGCGGGCCACCCGCCAGCAGATCCAGCAGATGGACCTGCCCACGATCGACGCGGTCAACGACCGCAGGTTGGCCAAGTTCGCGCAGAGCATCACCGACACCCTGGCCAAGGGCGGCCTGGAGGTGTTCCAGGAGCTGGTGCGCGAGTACGAGCAGACCCACGACGTGCCCGCCGCGGAGATCGCCGCCGCGCTGGCCGCCATGGCCCAGGGCGACCGCCCGCTGCTGCTTGAGGCCGAGCCGGAGCCGCCGCGCCGCGAAGGCCCGACCTTCCACCCGAACAGCTCCGACACCGAGACCTACCGGGTCGAGGTCGGCCGCCGCAACCGGGTCACCCCGCGCGCGCTGGTCGGGGCGCTGGCCAACGAGGGCGGGGTGCCCAGCAAGTACATCGGGCACATCGACATCCGCAACGAGCACACGCTGATCGAGCTGCCCGCCGACCTGCCGGAGGAGCTGCTCAGCAAGCTGCGCAACACCCAGGTGGCCGGGCGCGGCCTGCGCATCAGCCGCGCGGACGGCGAGTTCATCAGCCGCCGTCCCCGCCGTCCCGCCCGGGATGGCGGTCGCGACCGCGGCGGTGACCGCCGCCCGCACCGCAAGGGCCAGCGCTCGCCGCAGTCGCGCGGCCCCCGACGCGAGGACTACCAGCGCAGCTGACGAGTTTTTCCGCTGCACCCACCTTGCGTAGCGTTGCCGGTAGCGGAGACCTCAGCGGCCGCCTCGCCAGGCGACCGCTGGGAACCCGCGGCCGTGCAAGTCGCGTGGGTGAAGCCGAGCTGGAGGCCGAACCCCGGGTGGCCGCACCGCCACCCGGGGTTGCGCCATTTCCGCGATTGCGCTGCCCAGCCCGCACCGGGCGGCGGGCGCGGCCAGTTACCCTCGCATAGGTAATCCATCGACTCTGGAGCCCGTGAACCCGTGTTCGACACTCTTTCCGACCGGCTCACCTCGGTCCTGACGAACCTGCGCGGCAAGGGGCGGCTGTCCGACGCGGACATCGACGCCACCGCGCGGGAGATCCGCATCGCCCTGCTCGAAGCAGACGTGGCGCTTCCCGTGGTGCGCAGCTTCATCAAGGGTGTCAAGGAGCGCGCCAAGGGCGCCGAGGTCTCGCAGGCCCTCAACCCGGCCCAGCAGGTCATCAAGATCGTCAACGAGGAGCTCGTCACCGTCCTCGGCGGCGAGACCCGGCGGCTGGAGTTCGCCAAGACCCCGCCGACGGTGATCATGCTCGCGGGTCTGCAGGGTGCCGGTAAGACGACGCTGGCGGGCAAGCTCGCCAAGTGGCTGTCCGGGCAGGGCCACACGCCGCTGCTGGTGGCCTGCGACCTGCAGCGCCCGAACGCGGTGAACCAGCTGCAGGTGGTCGGCGAGCGCGCCGGGGTGCCGGTGTACGCGCCGCAGCCGGGCAACGGGGTCGGCGACCCGGTCGAGGTCGCCCGCAACAGCATCGAAGAGGCCCGCCGTGCCCAGCACGACGTCGTTCTCGTCGACACCGCCGGCCGGCTGGGCGTCGACGAGGAGATGATGAAGCAGGCCGCCGACATCCGGGATGCGATCAGCCCGGACGAGGTCCTGTTCGTGCTCGACGCGATGATCGGTCAGGACGCGGTCAACACCGCCGAGGCCTTCCGCGACGGCGTCGGCTTCACCGGCGTGGTGCTGACCAAGCTCGACGGCGACGCCCGCGGTGGTGCCGCGCTGTCGGTCCGCGAGATCACCGGCCAGCCGATCATGTTCGCCTCCAGCGGCGAGAAGCTGGAGGACTTCGACCTCTTCCACCCGGACCGGATGGCCAACCGGATCCTGGGCATGGGTGACATGCTCACCCTCATCGAGCAGGCCGAGCAGGCCTTCGACCAGGAGCAGGCCGAGAAGGCCGCGGAGAAGCTGGGCAGCGGCCAGCTGACCCTGGAGGACTTCCTCGAGCAGATGCAGGCGGTGCGCCGGATGGGCCCGCTGCAGAACCTGCTGGGCATGCTGCCGGGCGCCGGTCAGATGAAGGACCAGCTGGCCAACTTCGACGAGAAGCACCTGGACCGCATCCAGGCCATCATCCGCGGCATGACGCCCGCCGAGCGGGCCGACCCGAAGATCATCAACGCCTCCCGCAGGCAGCGCATCGCGCGCGGTTCCGGGGTGACCGTCAGCGACATCAACGACCTGGTCAACCGGTTCTTCGAAGCCCGCAAGATGATGCAGCAGATGGCGGGCGGCTTCGGCTTCGGCGGCGGCGGTGGCGGCAGCAAGAACCGCAAGGGCAAGAAGGGGAAGAAGGGCAAGAAGGGGCGCGGCCCGACGCAGCCCAAGGGCATGCGCGGCCTGCCCGGCGGCTTCCCCGCCATGCCCCCGGGCGGGATGCCCGGGCTGCCGCCGGGCGGCCCCGACCTGTCCAAGCTGGAGGGCGGCATGAACGACCTGCCCGCCGGCTTCGACCCGTCCAAGCTGAACTTCGGCAACGGCAAGAAGAAGTGACCGCGCTGCACCTGCGCGGTGTGGTGCTGCCCGACGGCGCGCACCGCGACCTGTGGGTTCGCGACGGCCGGATCAGCCTCGACGAGGTGCCGGGCGCCGAGACCGTCTTCGACGGCGGTTTCGTGCTGCCCGGCCTGGTCGACGCGCACTGCCACATCGGCATCGGTCCGGACGGCCCGGTGGAGCTGGACGAGGCGGCCGCGCAGGCCGAGCTCGACCGGGACGCGGGCACCCTGCTGGTCCGCGACTGCGGCGCGCCCATCGACACCCGGCCGCTGCAGGAGCGCGAGGACCTGCCGCGGATCATCCGCGCCGGCCGCCACATCGCCCGGCCGAAGCGCTACATCCCGTACCTGGCCGATCAGCTCGACCACGAGGAGCAGCTGCCCGCCGCGGTCGCCGAGCAGGCGGCCTACGGGGACGGCTGGATCAAGCTGGTCGGCGACTGGATCGACCGCTCGGTGGGCGACCTGGCGCCGCTGTGGAGCGATGAGGTGCTGGCCGAGGCGATCGCAACCGCGCACCGGATGGGCGCCCGCGTCACCGCGCACGTCTTCGGCGAGGACGCGCTGCCGGGACTGATCGCGGCGGGCATCGACTGCATCGAGCACGGCACCGGGCTCACCGACGACACGATCGAGCTGATGGCCCGGCACGGCACCGCGCTGGTCCCGACGCTGATCAACATCGAGAACTTCCCGTCCTTCGCGGCGGCGGCCACCAAGTACCCGGATTACGCCGCGCACATGACCGAGCTCTACGGGCGGGCCGACCGCACCGTGGCGAAGGCCGTCGAAGCGGGCATCCCGGTGTACGCGGGCACCGACGCGGGCGGCGGCATCGCGCACGGCGTGCTGGCCGAGGAGATCATCGCGCTGCACCGCGTCGGGATGTCCACCGAGCAGGCCATCGGCGCGGCCTCGTGGCAGGCCCGCGAGTGGCTGGGCTGGCCCTCCCTGGAGCACGGCGCCCCGGCGGACCTGGTCTGCTACGCCGAGGATCCCCGCAAGGATCTCGCCGAGCTGCGCAATCCCCGTCGCATCATCCTCCGCGGCAACGTGGTCGGAGCCTGACGAGCTCCGAAGCGGCAGGTCAGCACTTGACCGGGTGATCGGCGTCGGACCCGTTGATCACTTAGGGTCTGTTCGTCGTCGTTCTGCGTGCGCGGTCGCGGAAGTTCCCGGACCGCGAGCGAATGCACGGCGGAGTGGCTGTCGTCGCCCGGAAGTGCCCGAGAACCCCGCCGGTGGTCACTCCGCGCAGGTGGTCCATGCGGCTGTCCCAGCGCGGACGGCTTCGCCGACAGACTCTTAGGGTTGAGGCGTCGAGGGGAGCGCACCGTGGGGGAGCAGCCGGAACGGGAATCGTCCGAGAACCGGCAGGCGAGCAACGCCGTCGGCCCGCATCCGAGGTTCTGGGAGGCGCAGCTGGAGGCCGCGCGGCGCGGCTCGCTGGCGTGGGGCCTGGCGGCGTTCTTCATCGGCTACGGCGGCTACTACCTGTTCGGGCTGGTCCTGACCGCGGTCCAACCGGGGCGGAGCGGGTTCGACCCGGCCGCGCCGCCCAACACCGGCCCGCTGCTGCTGCTGGCCTTTGCCCCGAACATCCTGCTCGGCCTGGTGCCCGCGGTGTTCTCCTGGTGGCGCGGCCGCGGCCTGCGCGCCGACTTCGGCATCGTGCCCAAGCGGCGCGACTTCAAGGTCGGAGTGCTCTGCGGACTCGCCGCGTTGATCGGTTCCCTGCTGCTGTCCCTGGTGATCACCGCGATCTCGGGGCCGCCGCCGGAGACCGACCTGAGTCGGCTGATGCAGGGCGAGCGGACGTTCTGGCTCTTCCTGTTCGCGCTGTTCGCCTTCCTGGGCGCGCCGCTGACCGAGGAGCTGCTGATGCGCGGCGCGCTGTGGGGCGCGCTGGAGCACTACCGCATCCCGCGCTACGCGATCCTGATCCTGACCACGATGATCTTCGCGCTGATCCACCAGGAGGTGTGGCGCACGCCGGTGCTGTTCGTCGGCGGCCTGGCGATCGGCGCGGCGCGGATGATCACCGGCCGGGTCGCGACCAGCATGATCGCCCACGCCACGAACAATTTCCTGCCCGCACTCCTGCTGTTCGCCGTCGCCAGGTGAAAACCGCTGCCGCGCGTTGATCGGCTAGCGGTAACCTGACGGCTCGTCGGTGTGGGGCCGGCCATGCCGATCGGCACTGCGGAGACGCCCGTGAACGAAGCGCACCAGCCGGGGGAGACCCCGGAGCGGTCGACCACCCCACCCGCCCGCACCCACCGGTGGGGGCTCGGCGCCTTCTTCCTGACGCAGGCCGTCTTCGTGCTGGTGTCGGTGCTGCTGGCGGCCGCCTTCGGCAGCCCGGACGCCGGGACGCTGGCGATCATGCTGATGCTGCCCACGGTGCTCGCCGGGGCGCTGGCGGTGCTGATCACGGTGGTGCGCGGCAACGGCCCACGACTGGACTTCGGCCTGGAGTGGCGCTGGTCGGACGTCACGACCGGCCTGGCCATCGGCGGCGTCGGCCTGGTCACCACGACCATCGCGACCATGCTGTGGGTGCGCTGGGTGGGCGAGGACAACGCCCACTCGACGGTGAGCGGCCTGCTCGACGGGGTGGAGCTGCCGCCGGTGGTGGCGGTGGTGATCTTCCTGCACATCTGGCTGATCGCGCCGCTGTGCGAGGAGCTGCTCTACCGCGGCCTGCTCTGGGGCGCGATGGAGCGGATGCGGTGGGGCCAGCTCAACGTGTTCGTGCTCAGCACGGCCGTCTTCGCGATCGGCCACCTGGAGCCGGAGCGCACGGCGTTGCTGCTGGTGATCGCGATCCCGATCGGCGTGGCCCGGATGGTCACCGGACGGCTGACCGCCAGCGTCGTCGCCCACCAGGTGAACAACTTCCTGCCCGCGCTCGGTCTGCTGCTGATCTCCCTGGGCCTGCTGCCGGCCTGATGCGCCACCCCGGAGCTGCCGCAGGGGGTGGATCTGGCAGAATGGTTAGCTGTTCGCCGCGAGGGGTCCCTCTCACCGCTTGTGGCCGTTTTGACCTACGAGCATTCCGAATCGCCGCCCCACGCGGTCCGGTCTGCTCTCCGGAGCACGAACGAGAGTCTGAGGAGCACCAGCACCCGTGGCTGTGAAGATCAAGCTCGCCCGGATCGGCAAGATCCGTGAGCCGCACTACCGCATCGTCGTCGCCGACGCCCGCACCCGCCGCAACGGCCGGGCCATCGAGACGATCGGGCAGTACCACCCGAAGGAGAACCCGAGCGGCATCGTCGTCGACTCGGAGCGGGCGCAGTACTGGCTGAGTGTCGGGGCGCAGCCGACCGACCCGGTGCGCAACATCCTGGAGATCACCGGTGACTGGCAGAAGTTCAAGGGCCTGCCGGGCACCGAGGGCACGCTGAAGGTCGCCGAGCCGAAGCCGAGCAAGCAGGCGCTGTTCGAGGCCGCGCTGGCCGCCGCCGGCGAGGAGCCCACCGTCGAGGCCACCACCCCGAAGAAGAAGGGTGGCAAGAAGGCCGAGGACAAGGCCGAGGAGCCGAAGTCCGAGGAAGGCCAGGCGTGACGGTCCTCGCGGACGCGCTTGAACACCTGGTGCGCGGCATCGTCGACAACCCCGACGATGTCCGCGTTCAGCTGCTCACGACCCGACGCGGTCGCACCCTCGAGGTGCACGTGAACCCCGACGACCTGGGCAAGGTCATCGGTCGCAGCGGTCGCACCGCGACCGCGCTGCGGACGGTGATGTCCGGCATCGGCGGTCGCGGCATCCGCGTCGACGTGGTCGACACCGACCGCTGAGCACCATGGCTGAACCCGAGATCCTCGCCGTGGGGCGCATCGTCCGACCGCACGGTGTGCGGGGAGAACTCGTCGTCGAGGTGCTCACCGACAGCCCTGAGCTGCGGTTCGCGCCCGGCTCCGTGCTCGGGACGCAGCGCCGCGGCAAGGACCGCGGGCAGAACCTCACCGTGGCAGCCGCCCGGCCGCACGCCGGGCGGCTGCTGCTGCGAGCCGAGGGCGTCGACGGCCGCGAGGCCGCCGAGGACCTCCGCGGTGTGCTGCTGACCGTGACCACGGACGTCCTCGAACCGACCGAGGACCCCGACGAGTTCCACGATCACCAGCTGGTCGGACTGCGGGCCGTCGAGCCCTCCGGGGCCGAGATCGGCGAGGTGCGCGAGGTCATCCACACGCCCGCGGGCGAGCTGCTGGCGCTGCGGACGGCCGACGACCGCGAAGTCCTGGTGCCGTTCGTGGTCGAGATCGTGCCCGAGATCGACCTGGCCGCCGGGAAGCTGGTCGTGGACCCGCCCGAAGGTCTGCTCGACGAATAGCTCCAGCCGAGCCATCCGCCCTCGCCGTCCGGCGGGGGCGTTTCCGTTTGAAGCGGCGTAGCCGCTCAGCCCACCCTCGCAGCTTGCACCGCTGCGGGTTCTCAGCGTTCGCCTGGTGAGGACGGCCCGATTGGGCAGGCATGAGGTCGGGCACCCGAGTCCAGGCGGGCGCTGAGGTCGCGCTGCTCGCACCGCCGCGCAAGTCGAGTCCGGAGACAGCAGAATCCATGCGCATCGACGTCATCACCATCTTCCCCGACTACCTGAACCCGCTGCGGGAAGCGCTGCTGGGCAAGGCCATCGAGCGCGACCGGATCGCGGTCGGCGTGCACGACCTGCGGGACTGGACGCACGACGTGCACCGCGCAGTGGACGACAGCCCCTACGGCGGAGGCCCCGGCATGGTGATGAAGCCGCAGGTCTGGGGCGAGGCGCTGGACGCCGTCTGCGGTACCGGCGAAGCGCCGATGCCGCGGCTGGTGGTGCCCACGCCCGCGGGCCGGCCGTTCGACCAGCGCACCGCGATCCGCTGGTCCGCCGAGCCGTGGCTGGTCTTCGCCTGCGGCCGGTACGAGGGCATCGACCAGCGGGTGATCGACGACGCGGCCACCCGGATGCCGGTGGAGGAGGTCTCCATCGGCGACTACGTGCTGGTCGGCGGTGAGGTCGCCGCGCTGGTGATGATCGAGGCGGTGGCCCGCCTGCTGCCCGGCGTGCTCGGCAACCCGCTGTCGGCCGAGCAGGACTCCTTCTCCGACGGCCTGCTGGAGGGGCCCTGCTACACCCGCCCCGAGGTCTGGCGCGGGCACGCCGTGCCGGACGTGCTGCGCTCCGGGAACCACGCCGCGATCGACCGCTGGCGGCGGGACCAGGCGCTGGCCAGGACCTACCGCAGGCGCCCGGATCTGCTGGCCGCGCTGCCGGAGGGGGACCTGGATAAGGCCGACCGGGCGCAACTCGATAAACTGCGGGCGTCGGATCATTCCGACGAGTCCCGGAATGCCGGAGAAGCGCCTCGCTGACCCCGTCGGCGGGGGCGGTTGAGACACCGAAAAGCGGATCTGGCACACTGGAACGGTTGACACAGCCGGACGATGTCCGGTGTGCGTTAAGCAAGTTCACCCCGTGTCAGGCGGTGCCCACCAGCAGGTCGGGCCATCGACATGCGAGAACACGGGTGCCTTCGACACGGATGAGGACGGACCACCGATGAACACCCTGGACGCGTTGGACGCCCAGTCGCTGCGTTCCGACATTCCGGCCTTCCGGCCCGGTGACACGCTGAAGGTCCACGTCCGCGTCATCGAGGGTTCGCGCGAGCGGACTCAGGTCTTCCAGGGCGTGGTCATCCGCCGGCAGGGCGATGGCATCCGGGAGACCTTCACCGTGCGCAAGGTTTCCTTCGGTGTCGGTGTGGAGCGGACGTTCCCGGTGCACACCCCGAACATCGCGCAGATCGAGGTCGTCACGCGCGGTGCTGTTCGGCGGGCGAAGCTGTACTACCTGCGCGACCTGCGCGGCAAGGCGGCGAAGATCAAGGAGAAGCGGGAGACCGCCGCTTCCTGATCGGACGGACTGAGAACAGCCCGGATGCTCGGCATCCGGGCTGTTCCTTTTTGTTCGCGGCGTTGCACCTTCGGGTGATCAATGCCGGTCCGGAGCCGCCTCCGGAGCCGGACGTAGCGGAAAAGAGCACGTCATCGCCGCTCGTTCGGGCTGTCCGAAGCGGGGGAGCGCGACGGCACCCGCTGCGGTTCCAGTAGCCTGGCCGGGTGGCCGACGTCATGCGCAGCGGATCAGCGGAGGAGCCCCACGAGGCGGAGCACCACAGCGGTGCCCCGGAGGACTCGGGGGAAGGCTCCCGCCGCCGCAAGCCCAAGAACAAGAAGAAGGGCTCGTTCTGGCGCGAGCTGCCGATCCTGATCGTCACAGCGCTGGTGCTGACGGTCCTCATCCAGGCGTTCATCGCGCGGGTCTACGTGATCCCGTCGCAGTCGATGGAGCAGACCCTGCACGGCTGCACGGGCTGCAACAACGACCGGGTGCTCGTCGACAAGATCACCTACCGGTTCTCCGATCCGGAGCCGGGCGACGTCGTGGTGTTCCGCGGCCCGCAGCCGTGGGTGCAGAACGAGTTCCAGGCCGAGGAGCCCACCAACCCGGTCGCCGGTTTCTTCCAGGGCGTGGCCTCGCTGCTGGGCTTCGGCGCCCCTGACGAGAAGGACTTCGTCAAGCGGGTGATCGCGGTGGGCGGCCAGACGGTGGAGTGCTGCGACGCGCAGAACCGGGTGCTGGTCGACGGCAAGCCGCTCAACGAGCCCTACCTGTACTGGGAGCCGGGCCGCGGCGTCGGCCAGGACGAGTTCAGCGCGGTGACGGTTCCGCCGGGGCACCTGTGGGTGATGGGCGACAACCGCAACGACTCGGCGGACTCCCGGGTGCAGGGCAACGGCGGCGTCAACGGCGCGGTCCCGGTGGAGAACGTGATCGGCAAGGCGCAGTTCATCGTGCTGCCGCCGACCCGCTGGCAGGGCATCGACGACCCCAACCCGCAGGCGGACGCGCTGGGCGCGCCTGCCTGGCAGACCGGGGTGCCGGTCGGGTTCGGGGTGGCCGCGGCGTTCCCGACGGTGTGGCTGGGTCGTAGGCTCGTCGGTGTGGTGAGCAAGCGACGAGCCTCGGAGTGACGTTGACGTGACGGTGGCGGAGTTCCGGCCGCCGAGGTCGGTGATCCGGCGTAGCAGCGGCAACTGGGCCCTCCAGCGCGCGCTGGACCGCCGTGGCCTCGGCCCGGTGGCGGGCGTGGACGAGGCCGGGCGCGGTGCGTGCGCCGGGCCCCTTGTGGTGGCGGCGTGCGTCCTGAAGCCGGGCGACGACCGGCGCTTCGAGGGGCTGACCGACTCGAAGGCGCTGTCCGAGGCCGACCGCGATCGGCTGTTCGACCTCATCACCTCGCGGGCGCTGAGCTGGTCGACCGTCGTGATCCCCGCCGAGGACGTCGACGCGCTCGGCATCCACGTGGCCAACCTGGAGGGCATGCGGCGCTCGGTCGCCCGGCTCTCCGAGCACCCGGGCTACGTGCTCACCGACGGGTTCCGGGTGCAGGGCCTGGCCACGCCGAGCGTGGCCGTGGTGAAGGGCGACCTGGTGGCCGCCTGCGTGGCGGCGGCGTCGGTGCTGGCGAAGGTGACCCGCGACCGGTTGATGTCGGATCAGCTGCACCTCGAGTTCCCGGCCTACGGGTTCGACGTGCACAAGGGGTACAGCACGCCGCTGCACTCGACGCGGCTGAAGCAGCACGGGCCCTGTCACGAGCACCGCTGGTCCTATGCGAACGTGGCGGAGGCAGCGCAGCGGCACGGGATGCGCTCGCCGCGCGCGGTGAGCAGCAAACCCGGGCTGTTCGATGCTTCTGAGGGGGAAGTGGTGGACAATGAGGTGTTGTAGTCCGATCGGCAACGCAGAAGGGCTCGCACAGCGATGAGCGCCGAGGATCTCGAGAAGTACGAGACCGAGATGGAGCTGCAGCTCTACAAGGAGTACCGCGACATCGTCGGGCAGTTCACCTATGTCGTGGAGACCGAACGGCGCTTCTACCTGGCCAACGCGGTGGACGTGCAGGTGCGCAACTCCGACTCGGAGGTCTACTTCGAGGTGGCGATGTCGGACGCGTGGGTGTGGGACATGTACCGCCCGGCGCGATTCGTCAAGAACGTGCGCGTGATCACGTTCAAGGACGTGAACGTGGAAGAACTGGACAAACCGGATCTCCGGCTGCCGGAGAGCGGCCCGTTCGGTTCCTGACCCTGGCGTCGATAGCTCGGGCGGTCGTCGTGCGACGACCGCCCGAGCTTCTTTTTCTGGCCCTCGCGCGCGGTTCCTGCCGGGCCTGTTCCGGGCGGCGCGGGCGGATCCAGTGGTGCCTCGGCGGCGTGCCGGACTGTCGCTGAATTAGCGGAATCAGTTTCGGTTTTTGTGCGTCGAGTGTGTTCGGGCTCCGGATTTCGCGGATAGTTCTTCGGTTTTCTTCGCATTCTCACTCGTCCGAGTGATCGGAGTTGTCCACAGGGGATTCGGTTATCCACAGATTTCCGATCGGTACTGGTGATCGGCGGATTTTGCGGGCAACGTGGAGTCATCCACTCGTGCCCAGAACCGTTGGCACACGCGGGAAACCTGCTCGCGATGCCGCGCGGTGCCGCCCGGGCGCGGGAATTTCCGAACAGACCGAGGAGGAACTCGTGCGCCGCAAGAAGATCCTGGGTCCGGTCAGCGATGCCTGCACCGGGGACGGCAGGAATGCGCTTGGGCTCGCCGGGGAGCGGTTGGCCGCCGAATTGCTGGAAGGCCGTGGAATGACGGTGCTGGACCGCAATTGGCGGTGTCCGCAGGGAGAACTCGACATCGTCGCCGCGGACGGCGACACCGTGGTGTGCTGCGAGGTCAAGGCGCGCTCCGGAGCCGACTACGGCGGACCGGTCTACGCGCTCAACCAGGAGAAGGCCATGCGCATCCGCAGTGTCGCGCGGTCGTGGCTGGCCGCACGGGAGCTGGTGGGCTGCCCGGTCCGCTTCGACTTCGTCTCGGTGCTGTGGCCACCGGGCAGAACACCGCATCTCAGGCACCTCAAGGGGGTGTTCTGAGTGGCGCTGCGACGAACCTGGGCGGTCGCGCTGTTCGGTGTGGACGGTGCGCTCGTCGAGATCGAAGCGGACGTGCGCAAAGGCGGCCTGCCGTCGTTGCAGTTGCTCGGCCTGCCCGACACCGCGCTGCAGGAGTCCAAGAACCGGGTGCGGGCGGCCATCCAGAACTGCCAGGAGGACTGGCCGGCGAGCTGCGTGACGCTCGCGCTGTCCCCGGCCGCGCTGCCCAAGGCGGGGACCTCGTACGACCTGGCGCTGGCCTGCGCGGTGCTGGCCGGGGCCGAGCTGGTGCCGCCGCACCGGTTGGCGGGCACGGTGCTGTTCGGGGAGCTGGCGCTGGACGGCCGGATACGCCCGGTGCGCGGCCTGCTGCCCGCGCTGCTGGCCGCGCGGAAGGAGGGCATGCGCCGGGCGGTCGTGCCCTTCGACGGCCTGGCCGAAGCGCACCTGGTGGAGGGCATCGAGGTGCTGGGCGCTGTGCACCTGCGCGAGGTGGTGGCGTGGTTGCGCGAGCTCGGCGAGCTCGCCCGCTATCCGCCGCCGGTGGACGAACCTCCGGTGGCGGAAGCGCCGGACCTGGCCGACGTCCTCGGCCAGCCCGAAGCGCGCTGGGCGCTCGAGGTCGCCGCGGCGGGTGGTCACCACCTGCTGATGGTCGGGCCTCCTGGCACCGGCAAGACCATGCTGGCGAAGCGGTTGTGCGGCCTGCTGCCGGAGCTGAGCGGGCAGGAAGCGCTGGAGGTGACGGCGATCCGGTCGGTGGCCGGGGACCTCGCCGACTCGGCGGCCTTGGTGCGGGTCCCGCCGTTCGTCGCGCCGCACTCGTCGCTGTCCATCCCGGCGCTCGTCGGCGGTGGCACGGGACTGGCCAGACCCGGCGCGGTCAGCAGGGCGCACCGCGGGGTCCTGCTGCTGGACGAGGCCTGCGAGCTCGGGCCGAAGCGGCTCGAAGCTCTGCGCACGGCGCTGGAGGAGGGCGAGGTCCGGCTGGCCCGGCGGGACGGAACCCTCCGCTATCCAGCGCGGTTCCAGCTCGTCCTGGCCACCAACCCGTGTCCGTGCGCCCCGGCCAGGGACCTCGACTGCCAGTGCCCGCCGCAGGTCCGTCGGCGCTACCTCGGCAAGCTGTCGGGCCCGCTGCTGGACCGGGTGGACCTGCGGGTTCGGATGCGGCCGATCACGGCGATGACCGTGCACAGCGGTGCCGAGCCGGAGAGCACCGCAGTCGTGCGCGAACGGGTGGCGCAGGCGCGGGCCGCTGCTCGGGAGCGGTGGTCGGCGCACGGCTGGCAGACCAACACGGAGGTCCCGGGGCCGGTGCTGCGGCGTGAGTTCGCGCTGCCGCACGAGGTCACCGGGCTGCTCGATCGCGGTTTGGAGGTCGGTGCCATCACCGCCCGCGGCGCGGACCGGTGCCTGCGGGTGGCGTGGACGCTGGCCGACCTCGACGGCAGGGAGCGCCCCGATGCCGAGCACGTGGCGGCGGCGCTGGAGTTCCGGGACAGGAAGGCGGCCTGATGGAGAACTGGGTGAGGATGAGCGAGAAGGGCAGGCACGCGGTGCGGCTGGCGAGGGCCTTCCTCGCCGCGATCGCCGAGCCGCCGGCTCCGGCGCTGGCCGGTTTCGTCGCCCGGCACGGTGCGTGCCGGGCGGTGGAGGTGATCCAGCGCGGGAAGGCACCGCCGGATGTGCTGGCCGAGATCGAGGCCAGGTATCAGCACGTGTCCGCCGAGGAGCTGCTCGCAGCGACCGAAGCGGCCGGAGCTCAGCTCGTGGTGCCGGAGGAACCGGACTGGCCGGGCGGCGCTGTCGAGAACCTGACCGGCGCGCGGGAAGTCGGGCTCCCGGAGATCGCCGAGCCGATCGCGCTGTGGGTGCGCGGCCGGGCGAGCCTGGCCGCGGTGCTGGACCAGGCGGTCTCGGTGGTCGGGGCGAGAGCGGCCTCCGGTTACGGCGAGCACGTTGCCGCGGAATTCGGCCACGGACTCGCGAACGCCGGGTTCACGGTGGTTTCCGGTGCGGCGTACGGCATCGACGGCGCGGCTCACCGGGGCGCGCTGGCCGCCGGCGGCCGGACGGTGGCCTTCTTGGCCTGCGGGGTCGACATCGACTACCCGGCGGGGCACAGCCGGTTGCTGCGCGCGGTGGCCGAACAGGGCGCCGTGGTCAGCGAGTACCCGCCCGGCACCGCGCCGCGCAAGCACCGCTTCCTCGTGCGGAACAGGCTGATCGCGGCGGCCGGGCGGGCCACGGTCGTGGTGGAGGCCGGTGCGCGCAGCGGTGCGGGCAACACCGCGAACACCGCGGATGCCTTGGGACGCCCGGTGCTGGCGGTGCCCGGCCCGGTCACCGCGAAAAACTCGGTGGGGTGCCACGGGATGGTGCGCTCCGGGCAGGCAGTCCTGGTCACGAGCGTCGAGCAGGTCATGGAGGTGATCAGCCCCCTCGGGGTTCCGGGCCCCGTCGAGGTCGTCGGCACGCACCGCCGGACCGATGGGCTCCATCCGCGCGCCCAACGCCTGCACGACTCGCTGCGCGGCGCGGCGGGAGCCAGCGCGGAGGAGCTCGCGCGCGATTGCGGCCTGCCGCTGGGCGAAGTGCGGGCGTTGCTCCCGGAACTGGAGCTGTCCGGGTTCGCGGTTCGGACGGATCGGGGGTGGTCGATCGCACGCTGATGCCGCCCGTTCGGCACCAGCACGGGCCGGTGCACCGGAATTCGCGCGGTGTTCTGCCGGTCGGGGACAGCAATCGCTTCGGGGCGCCATCGCTCCTCATCGCGATCCCGGTTCTCACCAGCGGAAATGCGGCGCGGCGCGGGCTCGGGACGGGCGCTCGGCGGTGGTTCTCGCCGGGGAGATCTCGGCGGTTCCACCGCCCGGTGCCATCGCGCGCGACGAGGCGGGACGAAACCGAGTGATCATGATTCGGCGTGGCGATGCTTGACCGGTGGGGTCGCAAGGGCCAGCGTCTGAGTCATGTCCCGTGCCCGTTCCACCGCATCGCGAAGACCCGATTTCCGCGCGGTCCGGGCAAAACTGCCCGAGCCGCTGGGTGCGGCGGTCGACGGGTTCGAACGGCATCTCGCGGCCGAACGAGGCCTGTCGGTGCACACGGTCCGGGGTTACGTCGGCGACGTCGTCTCGCTGCTGGATCACCTGTCCGGGGCATCGGGCCGGGAAACCCTTGCTGAGCTGGACATCTCAGTGCTCCGCGAGTGGTTGGCGGCGCAGCACGCCCAAGGCGCGAGCCGGTCGACGATGGCCCGGCGGACCGCGGCCGCCCGGACCTTCACGGCGTGGGCGCTGCGCGCCGAGCTGCTGCCGAACGATCCGGGGCCGCGGCTCGCGACGCCGTCCAGACCGCGAAAGCTGCCTGCGGTGCTGCGCGCCGACCAGGCGAGCGCGGCGATGCAGGCCTCCGCGGCGGGCGCCGAGCAGGGCGATCCGGTAGCCCTGCGTGATCACGCGGTGCTGGAGCTCCTGTACGCCACCGGCGTGCGCATCGCCGAGTTGTGCGGATTGGACGTCGACGACGTGGACCGGGAACGTCGGGTGATCCGCGTGATCGGCAAGGGCGACCGAGAACGCGTTGTGCCGTTCGGGCTACCCGCCGATGATGCGCTCGGCCGGTGGATCAGCGCTGGACGGCCGAAGCTGGTCCGGGCCGATTCCGGCGCGGCGCTGTTCCTGGGTGTCCGGGGTGGGCGGCTTGACCCGCGTACGGCGCGGCGGAGCGTGCACGACGCCGTCGGAACCGTTTCCGGTGCACCGGACGTCGGGCCGCACGGCATGCGGCATTCAGCGGCGACCCATTTGCTGGAAGGCGGTGCGGACCTCCGTAGCGTTCAGGAGTTGCTTGGTCACGCTACGCTCGCAACGACCCAGCTTTACACCCACGTGACCGTTGAACGGCTGAAGGCGATCCATGACCGAACCCACCCCCGTTCCTGACCACGCCGGGGGCGGCGCCGACACGGTGGCCGCGAGACCGAACTCGGCGCCGGTGACTGCCCGTGATCAAGGCGGCTCGACGAACGGCCACGCCCCCGAGTGCGTGCGCCGCCAGGGGCTCTCCCTGGCGGCGGAGGCAGCGGCGGGCGCGGACGGGGACCAGCGCCGCGCCGATGGCGTCGAAGCGGGCATAGTCGCGCTCTGGCAGGCGTTCGGCGAGCGGCGCGACCAAGAGCTCCGCGACCGCTTGGTGCTGCACTACGCGCCGCTGGTCAAGTACGTAGCGGGCCGGGTGGGCACCGGGCTGCCCTCGCACGTCGACGTCTCCGACCTGATCCAGTCCGGCATCTTCGGCCTGGTCGACGCGATCGAGAAGTTCGAGCCCGAGCGCGGCCTGAAGTTCGAGACCTACGCGATGCAGCGCATCCGCGGGGCGATCCTGGACGACCTGCGCGCCCAGGACTGGGTGCCCCGATCGGTGCGCAGCCGGGCCAGGGACGTCGAGCGGGCGCTGGAGCGGCTGGAAGCGAAGCTGCAGCGCACCGCCACCGACGCCGAGCTGGCCGCCGAGCTGGAGCTGTCGGTCGACGAGCTCCGCGAGCTGTTCGCCCAGCTGCAGATGACCAGCGTGATCGCCCTCGACGACCTGATCGGCGCCGGACCGATGCAGTCATCGCTGGCCGAGACGCTCCCCGACGACCGCGCCGAAGACCCGGTGGCGGCCCTCGTGGACCGCGACAGCCGCCGCCAGCTGGCCGAAGCGGTGAAGCGCCTGAGCGAGCGCGACCGGGTGGTGGTGACGCTCTACTACTTCGAGAACCTGACGCTGGCCGAGATCGGCAAGGTCCTCGGGGTGACGGAGTCGCGCGTCTGCCAGCTGCACACCAGGGCGGTGCTCCGCCTGCGCACGAAGCTAACCGAAGCGGGTTGATCGCGCTTCCGCGCGTGGAGCGCCGGGCGGGGTGGCGATCTCCGGGATCTCGCCACCCCGGCGGCTCAGTCCCAGGGCAGCAGGCGGACGTGTCCCACGCCCAGGAGGCGCAGCGGGTTCAGGTAGGTCAGGCGCTGGCGGGCACCCCAGTGCAGGCAGGCCTGGGGCGGCTGCACCGCGCACTGCGGGTGGCCCGGTTCCAGGGTGCCGATCGGTTGGCCCCTGGTGACCTGGTCGCCGACCGCCACTGCTGGCCGGACCGGTTCGTAGGTGGTGCGCAGCCCGGTCGCGTGCTCGATCGACACCAGGTCGCGGCCGGCCACCGGCCCGGCGAACACCACCAGCCCGTCGCCCGCGGCGAGCACCTGCTGGCCGGCCTCGCCGACCAGGTCCACGCCGCGGTGGCCGGGGCCGTAGGCGTGCTCCGGGGCCTCGAACGGGCGGACGACAGCGGGTGGCGGAGCCAGCGGCCAGCCGAACTGGCCTTCGGGCGTCTTCGCGGTCGACGGGGGAGCGGAGTACGCGGCCGGTTCGGGCGCCGCGGTCAGGCCGGCCGCGGCAGCGGCGAAACCGCCGCACAACAAGGCTGAAGTGATCAACGGTCGCATTCACCCACAGTGCTCGCGCGTTGCGGCGGGCAACAGGGGGAAGCGGAAATCTGTGGACAAACCAGGCCGCTGTGGACAACTCGCACTCCACGATCGGGTCAGCGGGCGCGTCCAGTACACTGTTGGTGCGGTTTCGTGTCCGCACGGACCGACTTCGCGTGCCCGCACGCACGCCTGCGCAGGTGGCCGGACCGAGAGGTCGGCGACCCGGTGGCTCAGTACCGAGTTCAACACCTCGGTCGCTGCTGCCCGGGCGGGCTGCCGGTGCCCCGTGGTCCCGAGTTCCTCGTGAGCCGGGTGGGGTGGCCGGGCGGGCACCAGGGCGACGGGTCACCCGGCTCGTCGCGGCAACCGAATCGCGCGCCACCCGGCGCGCCCGACTCACGAGGTGCGAATCTGGCCATGGCCGTCGTCACCATGAAGCAGCTGCTCGACAGCGGCGTGCACTTCGGGCACCAGACCCGTCGCTGGAATCCGAAGATGAAGCGCTACATCTTCACCGAGCGCAACGGCATCTACATCATCGACCTGCAGCAGACGCTGTCGTACATCGATGCGGCGTACGACTTCGTCAAGCAGACGGTCGCGCACGGCGGAACGATCATGTTCGTCGGCACCAAGAAGCAGGCGCAGGAAGCGATCGCCGAGCAGGCCCTGCGGGTCGGCATGCCGTTCGTCAACCAGCGCTGGCTGGGTGGCATGCTCACCAACTTCCAGACCGTCCACAAGCGTCTGCAGCGTCTCAAGGAGCTTGAGACCATGGAGCAGACCGGGGGCTTCGAGGGTCGCACCAAGAAGGAGATCTTGATGCTGACCCGCGAGAAGGACAAGCTCGAGAAGACCCTCGGCGGTATCCGCGACATGAGCAAGGTGCCCAGCGCCGTGTGGATCGTGGACACCAAGAAGGAGCACATCGCCGTCGGCGAGGCCCGCAAGCTGGGCATCCCGGTCGTCGCGATCCTCGACACCAACTGCGACCCGGACGAGGTCGACTACCCGATCCCGGGCAACGACGACGCGATCCGCTCCGCCGCCCTGCTGACCCGCGTGGTCGCCGACGGTGTCGCCGATGGCCTGATGGCCCGCAGCGGCCGCACCAACGGCGCCCCGGAGGGCGAGGAGAAGCCGGCCGGCGGCGAGCCGCTGGCCGAGTGGGAGAAGGAGCTGCTGGCCGGTTCCGGCCAGGCCGCCGAAGGCGGCGAGCAGCCCGCGCAGTCCTGATGCACCGCGCCCCGCGTCCGCTGGTCGGGCGCGGGGCGCGATCAGGCTGACTTCCAGTCACACTTGCGGGTGTGACTGCCCGAGCTGGGCACGCCGCCCCGCCGAGCGGATCGGACGCCGCGGGGTCGCTGCCCGCCCGCAACACCTTCGAAGCTGCGTAACAAGAGGGACGGATAACGCACGATGGCGAACTTCAGTGCGGCCGACGTCAAGCGTCTTCGCGAGCTGACCGGCGCCGGCATGATGGACTGCAAGAAGGCGCTCGACCAGAACGACGGCGACTTCGACAAGGCCGTCGAGAGCCTCCGCATCAAGGGTGCCAAGGACGTCGGCAAGCGCGCCGAGCGCGCGACCGCCGAGGGCCTGGTCGCCGCGGACGGCGGGGTGCTGATCGAGCTGAACAGCGAGACCGACTTCGTCGCCAAGAACGACGAGTTCATCGGCCTGGCCACCAAGGTCGCCGGTGCGGTCAAGGAAGCCGGTGCCGGTGACCTGGAGAGCGCGCTGGCCGCGCCGCTCGACGGCAAGACCGTCTCCGAGGTGATCCAGGAGCTGTCCGCCAAGATCGGCGAGAAGCTGGAGCTGCGCCGGGTCGCCAAGTTCGACGGCACCGTGGCCACCTACCTGCACCGCCGCTCCACCGACCTGCCCCCGGCGGTCGGCGTGCTGGTCGAGTACACCGGTGACAACGCCGAGGCCGCTCGCGCCGCCGCCATGCAGGTCGCCGCGCTCAAGCCGAAGTACCTCCACCGCGACGAGGTCCCGGAGGAGATCGTCGCCAACGAGCGGCGCATCGCCGAGGAGACCGCGAAGGCGGAGGGCAAGCCGGAGAAGGCCCTGCCGAAGATCGTCGAGGGTCGCCTGAACGGCTTCTTCAAGGAGAACACCCTGCTGGACCAGCCGTCCGTGCAGGACAACAAGAAGACCGTCAAGGCGCTGCTGGACGAGGCCGGCGTGACGGTCACCGGCTTCGTCCGGTTCGAGGTCGGCCAGGCCTGACCTGCTGCTGAGGGCGGCCTGCCGGGACCGCACCCAGTGGTGTCCCGGCCGCTCACCCGCTGAGCAGGCCGGCTCGGCAGCCGCCAGACGCGGTTTCGGCGCCCCGCCTTCGTTGGAAAGGCGGGGCGCTTTCGCAAGAGGGGCGATCACCTGCGGGTTCTCATGCGTCTTCCCGGCGGCGCGTCCGGCCGAGAAGGCGCATGAGGTTCCGCCAGGTGCCCACCAGCGCGAATTGACCACAGACCGAAAGACCTCGCAGGAGGAATCAGTGACCGACGAGGGCCCAACGCAGCGCGGTTACGGCCGGGTGCTGCTCAAACTGGGCGGTGAGATGTTCGGCGGGGGCGGCGTCGGGATCGACCCGAACGTGGTCGGCACGGTCGCCCGGCAGATCGCCGAGATCGTCGCCGACGGGGTCGAGGTGGCCATCGTGATCGGCGGCGGCAACTTCTTCCGCGGTGCCGAGCTGCAGCAGCGCGGGATGGAGCGGGCGCGCGGCGACTACATGGCGATGCTGGGCACCGTGATGAACTGCCTCGCGCTGCAGGACTTCCTGGAGCGCGAGCACGGCATCGACACCCGCGTGATGACCGCGATCACCATGGGCCAGGTGGCCGAGCCCTACATCCCGCGCCGCGCCATGCGGCACATGGAGAAGGGCCGCGTGGTGATCTTCGGTGCGGGCACCGGGATGCCCTACTTCTCCACCGACACCACCGCGGCGCAGCGGGCGCTGGAGATCGGCTGCGAGGTGGTGCTGATGGCCAAGGCCGTCGACGGCGTCTACACCGCGGACCCGAAGACCACCCCGGACGCGCAGCTGTTCGACAGCATCACGCACCGCGAGGTCCTGGAGCGCGGCTTGAAGGTCGCCGACGCGACCGCGTTCAGCCTGTGCATGGACAACCACATGCCGATCCTGGTGTTCAACCTGCTGCAGGAGGGCAACATCGCCCGCGCGGTCGGTGGGGAGAAGATCGGCACGCTGGTCAGCACCCCCGCCGCAGCGTCGGCCTGATGGTGCTGGATCCTGATCTGGTCGCGGGCCCGCCGTGGGGCGGCGGCGCACCGCGGGCGACACTTGCAATGTCCACCGGTCGGCAGACTTAACTAAGGAGCAGCCGTGATCGACGAAGCTCTTCTCGAAGGCGAGGAGAAGATGCAAAAGGCGGTGGAGCGGGCCAAGGACGAGCTGGCCACCGTTCGCACCGGCCGCGCGAACCCCGCGATGTTCTCCGGCATCGTCGTCGACTACTACGGTTCGCCGACGCCGTTGAACCAGCTGGCCAGCGTTTCCGTGCCGGAGGCGCGGCTGGTGGTCGTCAAGCCCTACGACGCCAGCCAGCTGGCGGCGATGGAGAAGGCCATCCGCGACTCCGACCTGGGTGTGAACCCGTCCAACGACGGTCAGCTCATCCGGATCGCGATCCCGCAGATGACCGAGGAGCGCCGCAAGGAGATGGTCAAGCTCGCCAAGCAGAAGGGCGAGGACGGCAAGGTCAGCGTGCGCGGCATCCGTCGCAAGGTGAAGGAAGAGATCGACCGCATCGTCAAGGACGGTGAGGCCGGTGAGGACGAGGGCACCCGGGCCGAGAAGGAGCTCGACAACCTCACCCACCAGTACACCGCCAAGATCGACGACCTTGTGAAGCACAAGGAATCGGAACTGCTCGAGGTCTGAGTGGTGACGGCCGGCCAATGCGAAGGTGAGTCCGGAATGCCCGCTGGCGCCCCGGACCCGCCTTCGCGTCCTTCCCGGGCCGGACGCGATCTCCGGGCCGCCATCGGCGTCGGGGTAGTGCTCGGTGCCGCGATCATCCTCTCGCTGCTGATGGTGCGCTTCGTCTTCATCGGCATCGTCGCCGCCGCGGTGGCGGTCTCCAGCGTCGAGCTGGCCAACGCGCTCAAGCGCGGTTCCGGCACCCGGGTGTCACTCGTCCCGGTGCTGGTGGGCGGGCAGGCCATGGTGTGGTTGTCCTGGCCGTTCGGCCTGCGCGGAGCGCTGGTGGCGTTCGCGATCACCGTGCTGGCCTGCCTGGCGTGGCGGTTCCGGCACGGCGTCGACGGCTACGTGCGGGATGTGACCGCATCGGTGTTCACCGCGGCCTACGTGCCGCTGTTCGCCGCGTTCGCCGCGATGCTGGTGCGGCCGGAGGACGGTGCGTTCCGCGCGCTGTGCTTCATGATCGGCGTCGTCGCCTCCGACACCGGTGGTTACGCCTTCGGCGTCCTGTTCGGCAAGCACCCGATGGCCCCGAGGATCAGCCCGAAGAAGTCCTGGGAGGGCTTCGCCGGGTCGATGCTGGTCGGCGTGGGCGCGGGCGCGCTGTCGGTGACCCTGATGCTCGGCGGCGAGTGGTGGGAGGGCATGCTCTTCGGCGCCGCCCTGGTGTGCACCGCGACGCTGGGCGACCTGATGGAATCGCTGATCAAGCGCGACCTGGGCATCAAGGACATGGGCAACCTGCTGCCCGGCCACGGCGGCCTGATGGACCGGATGGACTCGCTCCTCCCGTCGGCGGCCGCGGCCTGGATGATGCTCTTCTGGCTCGTCCCGTCGTGAACGACGGTCTGACGAACTCCCTTCGCGCGGCGGTGCGAGCAGCCGAACCTCAGCGTCCGCCCGATGCACGTCGAACGGCCTGCTCTCGCCAAGCGCACGCCGAGCGCCCGCGCCGTAGGCGGACTGCGCGGCTTGGCCGCTCCGAAGGCGAGGACCGGCGTTGATGCGTGCCTGGCGGAAGGCGGCTCGGCCGCAGGTCACGCCGAGTCCGAACATCTGGCACTGGCCGGAGCTGTTCGAGATCGAGAACCGGGCCCAGGACGCGACCGGTGCGCTGTGGGACGCGCTGCGCGAGCGCTGCGACTGGGCTGATCGGGACGTGGTCGACATCGGCTGCGGCGACGGCTTCCACCTGCCGCTGTTCGCGGCCGAGGCGCGCACCGTGATCGGCATCGAGCCGCACCAGCCGCTGGTGGAGCGGGCCCGGCGCCGGATGGCGGGCACGCCCGGCGTGGACGTGCGGCAGGCGCCCGCCCAGCAGCTTCCGCTGGCCGATGCCAGTGCGGACCTGGTGCACGCCCGCACCGCGTACTTCTTCGGCCCCGGTTGCGAACCGGGCCTCGCCGAGGCGGAGCGGGTGCTGCGACCGGGCGGCGTGATCGCGATCGTCGACCTGGACGCGGGTCGTTCGCCGTACGGCGACTGGATGCGGGCCGATGCGCCGCAGATCGATCCGGCCGCGATCGAGGAGTTCTTCCAGCGCCACGACTTCGACAGCACCTCGGTGGCCACCGAGTGGCGCTTCGACGATCGGGAAGCCCTCGAAGCGGTCCTGGGCATCGAGTTCTCCGCGAAGGTCGCCGCCCGCGCGGCCCGCGAAGTCCCCGGCTGCACGCTCCCGGTCGGCTACCGCCTCCGGACCCGCCGCAAACCGACCACCCTCCTGACGCCCTGAACCGCTCCGCTGCCCGGGCAGCCGTCTATTTCGTGTGGGACCTCGGGTGACGGAGGTGGTCACTCGCCGGTGCGCTGGGCGGTGTCGATGATGAAGAAGGACGCGCCGACGACGTCCCGGAGCAGGGCCACGCGGCCGTGCGGCGAGTCCGTGGGGTCGCGCAGGACTTCGCCGCCGAGCTCCACCGCCTTCGCGGTCGCCGCGTCGGTGTCCTGGTCGGGGTTGACCTGGAAGTACAGCTGCCAGTGCGCGGGCACGTCCTCGGGCAGCGAGAGGCTGGTCTCGAAGCGGCCCGCCGTCGGCTGGTCGTCGACGTACCAGACCGTGTAGTCGAAACCGTCGCCCGGTTCGCCGATCTGCTCCTGCCGGTAGCCCAGCAGGTCCGCGTAGAAGGGATCCGCCGCGGAGCCGTCGCGGGTGTGCAGCTCGGCCCAGCAGAGCATGCCCGCGTGGTCCCGGCCGAAGGTGCCGTTGGGCGGTGCCTGCCACAGGCCGACCGGCGCCCCGGTGGGATCCTCGGCGACCAGGAACATCTCGTCCGCGGGCGTTTCGGTGGGCGGCACCAGCACCTTCCCGCCCAGGGCCCGGATGCGCTCGACCGCGTGGCGGACCGAGCCGCACTCCAGGTACAGCGTCCACGCCGTCGGTACGCCGGTCTGGGGTGGCAGCACTCCGGCGACCGGTTTGTGCTCCTTCATCGCGATGTTGTAGTCCGGCCGCTGGATCCAGTGCCAGCCGAACAGGCCGGTGTAGAAGTCCCGGGTGCCGGACACGTCGTTGGTGGCCAGGTCCACCCAGGCAGGCGCGCCCACTGCGATGGTCATCGGCAGTCCCGCCTCTCCGAGTGTGGTTGCGTCTGGGGTCGATCTCGCGTTGTGCGGTCTCTTGTCATCGCGGCCCCCTGAGATGCGGTTGGGCAGGGATCCGATTGGCACAACGGGCATCGCTCCGCCTCCGCGGTTCACCCAGAGGGTGACCGGCGCCGGTGCGGGGAAAACCCCTGCGGCCGATCAAGATCGTCGGCGTCACCCGGTGGCGCTACGTCTCGGTGCCTTTACCGCAATCGAACGCCCCCGAATGACGCCTTGATCCTGGACCGCCCACGTGATCGACTAGGTGTGGTCACTCAGCGTGCGTATACGCACGTGGAGGGCCCGATCGTGCAAGCACCCGGGTTACAGGAGCAGCCATGGCCAACCGCGCGGCTAAGCCGGTCACCGCGGGCTTGAGCCGGCTCGCCGAGCTGGACCGCCGGGAGCGCAACCGGATCATCCAGCAGCTGTGCGAGCAGCACCCGGCCTTCCGCTCGCTGCTGAAGCAGGTGTCGATCGCCCGCGGCGTGGCCTTCGGGTCCGGGCTGGTGCTGGCCGTCGCGGTGATGTTCCTGGTGCAGAACGCACCGGTGCTGTGGGTTTCCGGCCTGGTGTTCATCGGGCTGGCCGGGTTCTGCTACGTGGCGGTGGCGCTGACCGACAGCCGGTTCGACCTGCTGCTGGCGGTGCTGGGCGCGCACCGGACCGACGAGTTGCACGGCCGGCTGGTGACCGAGCAGGTCTACGGCGAGGAGTGCGCCGAGCAGCCGGAGCGGACCCGGGTGGTGACCGCCCGCTCGGTGGGGCCGCGGCTCACCGACGGTTCACCGGTTCACGCTGATCGATAGCGCCGCGGCGATCTCGCTGCCCACGAAGTGCGTTTCGTCGTCCGGCGGTTCGCCGACGCGCACCACCAGCGGCCCGCCGAACGGCTTGCGCTCCACGAGCTCGATGCGCGATCCCAGCGTCATGCCGTGCTCGGTGAGGTAGCGCAGCAGGTCCGAATCGGTGTCCCAGACCCGCGCGATGGTGCCGACCGTGCCGGGATCGACCTGGTCCAGCAGCTTCGTCGCGGGCTTCTCCATCCGGCCGTCGGCGGTCGGGATCGGATCGCCGTGCGGGTCGTGGGTGGGGTTGCCGAGCTTGGCCGCGATGTGCGCGACGAGCTCGTCGGAGACCGCGTGCTCCAGGGCGTCGGCCTCCCGGTGCACCGCGTCCCAGCTGTAGTCCAACTCCTCGACCAGGAACAGCTCGATCAGCCGGTGGCGGCGGAGCACGTCGTGGGCCAGGCGCCTGCCTTCCGGGGTCAGCTCGACGCTGCGGTACCGGACGTGGGTGACGAGGCCGAGCTGCGCGAGCTTGTTGATCATCCCGGACACCGATGAGGGGCTCAGCCCGAGGCGCTGCGTCAGGGTCGCGTTCGTGACGGGCACGCCTCGTTCGCTGAGCCCGTAGATCGCCCGGAGGTAGTCCTCGACGGACGGCGACGGACGCTCGGCCATACTCGTCATACTTTCACGATACGGGCGCCGGGAAGGCCTTCGTGAAAGAGGTGTTTCGGCCTCGCGGGCAGTTCAGGCCCGCACCGCGGAGCCGGTCGCCCCGCGCCGGCGCACCGCCCGGGCGATCAGGCCCTGCTCCGGCGCGCCGAGGTAGACCAGCGCGAAGACCACCGTCTGGCACACCACGATCATGCCGCCGGTGGAGGTGTCCAGGTGGAAGCTCAGGTAGGTGCCCAGGACGCTGCTGAGCACCGACAGCGCGGCGGCCACCGCGAGCATCCGCGGAAACCGCTTGGTCAGCAGGAACGCCGTGGCACCCGGCGTGATGAGCATCGCGGTGACCAGGATGACGCCGACGGCCTGCAGCGCCACGACGACGGTCAGCGCCAGCATCGTCAGCAGCAGCGCGCCGATCCGCCGCGGGTTCAGCCCGATCGCGTGCGCGTGGGTGGGGTCGAAGGCGTAGAGCGTGAGGTCGCGGCGCTTGACCAGCGCCACCGCGAGCACGATCGCCGCGATCACCAGCACCTGCAGGATGTCGGAATCGGTGACGCCCAGGACGTTGCCGAACAGGATGTGGTTGAGGTCCACCTGGCTCGGGATGCGCGAGACCAGCACCAGTCCGAGCGCGAACAGGCCGGTGAACACCACGCCGATCGCGGCGTCCCCCTTCAGCTTGGTGGTGCTGCGGACACCGGCGATCAGCCCGACGGCGAGGCTGCCGAACAGGAACGCGCCGAGCGAGAAGGGCAGTGCCAGCACGTAGGCGAGCACCACGCCGGGCAGCACGGCGTGCGAGACGGCGTCGCCGAGCAGCGACCAGCCGATCAGCGTGATCCAGCAGGACAGCACGGCGCACACCAGCCCGGCGGCCAGGCTGACCAGCAGCGCCCGCTGCATGAAGCCGAACTGCAGCGGCTCGACGAGCCACTGGACGATCTCGTTCACCTGGTCTCCTGGGTGCTGCTCCGGGCGACGGCGGTGTCGACGCCGAAGGTGCGGGCGAGGGTGTCCGGGGACAGGACTTCGTCGAGCGGCCCGTGCGCGATCACCCGCTGCTGGAGCAGCACCGCTTCGTCGCACAGCGCCGGGACGCTGGCCAGGTCGTGGGTGGAGATCACCACCGTGCGGCCCTCCGCGCGCAGCGCGCGCAGCAGGTCGCTGATCATCGCCTCGGACTTCCTGTCCACGCCTGCGAACGGCTCGTCGAGGAACAGCAGTTGCGCCTCCTGCGCGATGCCGCGCGCGACGAACGCGCGCTTGCGCTGGCCGCCGGAGAGCGCGCCGATCGGGTTGCCGGCCAGCTCGGTGAGCCCGACCCGCTCCAGCGCGGCGCGGACCGCCGCCTTGTCCCGCTGCTTGGGCCGGCGGGTGAGGCCCAGGTGCCCGTAGCGGCCCATCATGACCACGTCCGCCACGGTCACCGGGAAGGTCCAGTCGACGGCCTCGGACTGCGGCACGTAGGCGATCAGCCCGTCGCGCCGGGCCTGCCGCTGATCGCGGTCGAGCAGCCGGATGTCCCCGGAATCCGGGCGGACCAGCCCCATCAGCGCCTTGAACAGCGTCGACTTCCCGGAGCCGTTCATGCCCAGCAGGCCGCAGATGCGCCCCGGGGCGATGTCCACCGACACGTCGTCGAGCGCCAGCGTCTCGCCGTAGTGGACCGTCACGCGGTGCGCGCTGATCGCGAGGTTCACCGGGCACCCCGCAGACCCGCGACGATCGTCTCGGCGTCGTGGCGCAGCAGGTCCAGGTACGTCGGCACCGGGCCGTCCGGGCCGGACAGCGAGTCGACGTAGAGCACGTCGCCCAGCCGCGCGCCGGTCTCCCGCGCGACCTGCTGCTGGGCCTTGTCGTTGACGGTGGACTCGCAGAACACGGTGGGCACTCCGTTCTCCCGGACGAATTCGGTGGTCGCCTTGATCTGCTGCGGCGTGCCCTCGGAATCGCTGTTGACCGGCCACAGGTAGGCCTCGCGCAGGCCGGCGTCGCGCGCCAGGTAGGAGAACGCGCCCTCGCAGGTCACCAGCGCGCGGTGCTCGCCGGGCAGGGCCGCCAGCTCCTCGCGCAGGTAGCGGTCGATCTCGTCCAGCCGGCCCAGGTAGGCATCGGCGTTGGCGCGGAAGGTCTCGGCGTGCGCCGGGTCGAGGCGGATGAACGCGTCGCGGATGTTGGTGACGTAGACCGCCGCGGTGCGCGGAGACATCCAGGCGTGCGGGTTGGCCTTGCCCCGGTACTCGCCGCCCTGGATCGGGATCGCCTCGATTCCGCTGGTCAGCGTCACGTGCTCGGCCTCGCTGCGCTGCACGAACTTGTCGAACCAGCGCTCCAGGCCGAGCCCGTTGTCCAGGACGAGATCGGCCTTGGCGGCGCGGAGCATGTCGCTGGGGGTGGGCTCGTACTCGTGGATCTCGGTGCCCGGCTTGGTGATCGACTCCACCGCGATCGCGTCCCCGGCGACGTTGCGGGCCATGTCCGCGATCACGGTGAACGTGGTGACCACCTGCTTGCGCCCGTCGTCGGGCTGGCTGAACCCGGTCCCGCATGCGCTGAGCAGCAGGAACGCCGCCGCGACGAGAGACGTGTTTCGGATACCTGCGGAACGGGATTTCGCCACGCCGAAAACTGTACCCCGGGCGGTGGCCGCCACCAAGGTCGTCTCCGGGCGTGGGAAGATGGACGGCGCTATGTCTGCGACCTCCCTGCCACTCGTCTTCGACGCCCCGCGCCGCGGTATGCCCCCGCGGCACCTCGCCGACCTCTCCGCCGACGAACGGAAGGCCGCCGTCGTCGAGCTGGGGGAGAAGCCGTTCCGCGCCAAGCAGCTGGCGCACCACTACTTCGGCAGGCTCAACGCCGATGTCGAGTCGATGACCGACATCCCGGCGGCCAGCCGCGCCAAGCTCGGCGAGAGCCTGCTGCCGCCGCTGCTCACCGAGATCCGCCACCTGATGACCGACGACGGCACGACCCGCAAGTCGCTGTGGCGCGCGCACGACGGCACGCTCGTGGAGAGCGTGCTGATGCGCTACCCGGACCGCGCCACCGTCTGCATCTCCAGCCAGGCGGGCTGCGGCATGGCCTGCCCGTTCTGCGCCACCGGCCAGGGCGGTCTGCAGCGCAACCTGTCGACGGCCGAGATCGTCGACCAGGTGCGCTCGGCGGCCGCCGCGATGCGCGACGGCGAGGTCCCCGGCGGCCCCGGGCGGCTGTCGAACGTGGTCTTCATGGGCATGGGCGAGCCGCTGGCGAACTACCGCCGCGTGATCAACGCCGTGCACCGCATCTGCGACCCGGCGCCGGAGGGCCTGGGCCTCTCGCAGCGCTCGGTGACCGTCTCGACGGTGGGCCTGGTCCCGGCGATCAAGAAGATGACGGCGGAGAACCTGAACGTGACGCTGGCGGTGTCGCTGCACACGCCGGACGACGAGCTGCGCGACACGCTGGTGCCGGTGAACAACCGCTGGAACGTCGCCGAGGTCCTGGAAGCCGCGCGCGGCTACGCCGACCACACCGGCCGCCGGGTGTCGATCGAGTACGCGCTGATCCGCGACGTCAACGACCAGCCGTGGCGCGCGGACCTGCTGGGCAAGCTCCTGCACAAGCACCTCGGCCAGTTCGCGCACGTCAACCTGATCCCGCTGAACCCGACGCCGGGCAGCAAGTGGGACGCCAGCCCGAAGCCGGTGGAGCGCGAGTTCGTCCGCCGCGTCCGCGACGCGGGAGTTTCCTGCACGGTCCGCGACACCCGAGGCCAGGAGATCGCCGCGGCCTGCGGCCAGCTCGCCGCCGAGGAGTGATTCGCGCGGGGCCGGTGGGCCTCGTGTGAACGCAATGAACAAAAGGGTGACCTCTGGTCGTCCGGTGCTCCATGATCGCGCTGCTGGACGCGACCCGGTCATCGAGGACTTCTTCGCGCGGTACCGCGGCACCGCTCCAGACCTGGACCTACGTCCGAAGTGGACGGAGGTCCGAGCCCGGCCGGTGCGCGTCGCGAACCGCCCCCCGAGCGGCGCGCACCGGTTGTGCGGCGGCGGTCGTCATTCGACGACCGCTGGTTTGCCGAGCAACGCCTCGGCGACCGGTGCGCCGGGCAGGACCGCCGGGCGCATCTCGACGACGATCTGCCCGTCGTCCTCGTAGGCCACCAGCGGCATCCCGGGTTCGATCCCGGCGGCCCGCATGATCGCCCGCGGGAGGGTGATGCGCATTTCCCCGTCTGCGGTGATCTCTGTGCACTCCGCGTGTCTCACGAGCGAAATGCTGGTCCCAGCCGCGATGGTGGATCAAGCTCCGTCACACCCCTGTGGAGTTACTCCGCACGCCGACCGGTGGCGGCGCGCGGATCTGCTGGTCCCAGCGGTCGGCCGGTGAACCACCAGTCTCCAGGGGCCGGCTGGCATGTTGACCGGAGCGATATCACGAAGCGTGATGTGCGCTCAGCGCAGCAGTTCGATGGACGCTCCGGCGTGAGCGTCTCGCCACGCTTCGTTCGCTGTGAGAACCGGGACGTTGAGCCGGATGGCCAACGCGAGGCAGGCCCGATCTCCCAGGGACAATCCGGCGACGTGCGTGCCCACAGCTCGCCGGCCAGCAGCGCATCTTCGGCGGTGAACGGCTCGACTGCCACACCGAGGGTGCGCAAGCGGTTGCACGTGCGTTCGGCATCCGCTCCGTTCTGCGTCAGCTTCTGGGCGAGCTCCGACCAGTTCACCGTCGACATCGTCGCTGTGCTGATGACCGCGTCCACCTTGTCCGCGCCGGTTTCGTCGTGCAGCCAAGCCAAGATCGCCGATGTGTCGAGCACCGTGGTCAACGGCGGCCTCCGGTGGACTCCTCGGTCTCGGCGGCGGCCGCTGCACGGCGATCCGCGATCAGCTCGTCCACGGCCGATCCACGTCCGTGCCAAGCTGCTGCGACGTCACGTCGGATTCGCGCGTTTCGATCACCACGCGGCCGTCCTGGACGTAGACCGCGAGTGGTGTGCCCGGCTCGATCCCCGCAGCGCGCCTGATCGATGCAGGGATGGTTACCCGGCCTTGTCCGTTGGCCGTGATCTCAGTGCGGGTCCCACGTTCGTCAGCCAGCGCCATGCCGCCAGCATGGATGACGAGCGGGTGCGGCAAGGCCGGAAATTTTCGGAGGTGCATGATTCGGGACTGGTTCTCATTCAGCTCGTGTGCTCGCGGATGGCCCGCTCCAGGACTTCGAGGCCTTCGATCAGGAGGGCGTGGTCGATGACCAGGGGCGGGAGCAGGCGGATCACGTTGCCGTAGGTGCCGCAGGTGAGGATCACGACTCCGCGCGCGTGGCAGGTCTCGGCGATCCTGGTGGTCAGCTCCGGGTCCGGTTCGGTCGTGCCCGGCTTGACGAACTCGATGCCGATCATCGCGCCGCGGCCGCGCACGTCGAGGATCGCTTCGGTGTTCAGGGCCCGCAGGCGGGGTAGCACCAGGTCGCCGATGGCGCGCGCGGCGGCGGCCAGGTCTCGCTCGCGCATCGCGCGGATCGCGCCGAGGGCGCCCGCGCAGGCGATCGGGTTGCCGCCGTAGGTGCCGCCGAGGCTGCTCGGCGGCATGGCGTCCATCAGCTCGGCGCGACCGGTGACCGCCGCCAGCGGCAGGCCGCCCGCGATGCCCTTGGCGGTGGTGATCAGGTCCGGCACCACGTTCTCGTGGTCGCAGGCGAACCAGGCGCCGGTGCGGCAGAAGCCGGTCTGGATCTCGTCGGCGATGAACAGCACGCCGTTGTCGGCGCACCACTTCGCGATCGCGGGCAGGAATCCCGGTGCGGGCTCGATGAAGCCGCCCTCGCCCTGGATCGGCTCGATCAGCACCGCGGCGACCTGGTCGGCGCCCAGCTGCTTGTCGATCCGCTCGATGGCCTCGCGCGCGACCTGCTCGCCGGGGCGGCCGTCGCGCGCGGGGTAGGACATCGGCACCCGGTAGACCTCCGGGGCGAACGGGCCGAAACCGTGCTTGTACGGAACGGACTTCGCGGTCAGCGCCATGGTGAGGTTGGTGCGGCCGTGGTAGGCGTGGTCGAAGGCCACGATCGCCGGGCGCCCGGTGGCCCGGCGGGCGATCTTGACCGCGTTCTCCACCGCCTCGGCGCCGGAGTTGAACAGCGCGCTGCGCTTCTCGTGGTCGCCGGGCGTCAGCGCGGCGAGCTCCTCGCAGACCTGCAGGTAGTTCTCGTAGGGCGTCACCATGAAGCAGGTGTGGGTGAACTCGGCGACCTGACGCCGCACCGGCTCGACGACCTCCGGTGCGGCGTTGCCCACGTTGGTCACCGCGATGCCCGAGCCGAGGTCGATCAGCGAGTTGCCGTCGACGTCGTGCAGCACCCCGCCCGCGGCCTCGGTGATGTAGACGGGTAGCACGCTGGCCACCCCGCCTGCCACCGTCGCGGCGCGGCGCCGCTGCAGTTCGCGGGAGTTCGGTCCGGGGATCTCGGTGCGCAGAACGCGCGCCTGGGCGGTGGTCACGGAGCCTCCTGGTCGTGTCGTACTGGGACCAGGCTCGGTGGGAAGCGCCGAACCGAACAGGTGCCGTTCTGGTTGGCCCACGTGTGGGGATTGGACACAATGTCAGGCGGTGGCCGACGTTCCCCGCGACCCGCCGCGCCCGTCACTCTGCTTCCGCAGCACGATGCTCAGGCGGATGGCGGAGATGAGGAAGAACAGTCCGCCGAGGGTTGCGTAACCGGCCAGGCCGACGATGTCGCCGTTGCCCTGCAGCGCCTGAGCCAGGAAGGACGCCCCGGCCAGGACTGAAATGCCGCCGCTGAGGATCTGCGGCACCTGGCCTCCGGAACGTCGCTGCCGGACGGCGGCCAGGAGCTGGGGGATGCCGGATCCCACGGCCCACGCACCCCAGACCCCGAGTGCGGCGGGGACGGACACCGTCGATGCCACGCTGAGCGCGATGGCGACGATGGCGCTGACGGCCACGTTGACCCACTCCGCCGTCCGCGCGCCGGGCGCGCGGTGCGGAGATCGCAGTTGCCGCAGGACGGCGGCCGCGTCGAAGAGCGGATAGATGACCACGAGGGCGGTGAGCACCGGCCCCGCGGCCGTCGAGGTCGCGAACAGCAGTCCTGCCCAGACGACGGCGAACGCGAAGCGCACGAAGTACAGGCGGCGCAGCGCCGAGCTGAACGCAGGCGCGAGGCTCGAGTCGATGGCGGAGGTGGTCATGGAAATTCCTTTCGCTGGGGTTCGCGGGCTCAGCCGAGGGCGGTCGTGACGAAGGCGGGCACGTTTCCGCGCGCGGTGAGGCCCACCTCGGCCGTCCGACGTAGAGTTACTAGTTCGTCTACATCGCATAACCTAGACTGCCACTCGGTGTCGGCGCAACGGCCGGGCCGGAGTGGAAGGACGACATGCACACCGACAGCACGGAACCGGTGACTCGCACCTCGTCGGGCTCCGCTACCCGGGCGCGGATCCTCGGCGCCGCGAACGAGCTGTTCTACTCCCACGGCATCCGCGCGACGAGCGCCGACCGCATCATCGAGAAGGTCGGCATCACGAAGGTCACCTTCTACCGCCACTTCCGCACCAAGAGCGAGCTGGTGGTCGCCTACTTGGAGGAGCAGGCCGCCGCGGAGCGAGCGTGGATGCAGAGCGTGCGCCGTGAGGGCGACCCGGTGGGGACGTTGCGGGCGCTGGCCGCCGACATCGGCACCGCGAGCTGCCGCCCGGGATTCCGGGGGTGCGCGTTCATCAACGCTGCGTCGGAGTTCGCCGACCCCGATGACCCGGTCCGCCGCGCCGTCGACGCGCACCGCCGGTGGATGCGCGAAGAATTCGCCGAAGTCGCCGCGGAAGCTGGGGTGAGCGACGTCGACTCCACGTCGAGGCAGCTGATGATCCTCCGGGACGGAGCGATGGTGAACGGGTACCTCGACGACCCGAAGCCCATCGACGAGTCGCTCGCCGCCGCGTTCATCTCGGTCATCGGGCGGTGACGGCCTCCGGGTGAGGCGCCGATCCGGGCAGGTGGCGTTCTGGTTGGCTCAGTTGCGGGGATTGGACACGATGTCGGGAGGTGACCGGTGCCGTTGACGTTGCGCGACCTGGTCGCGGGCACCGCGCTGGGCCTCACCGCGCGCGCCGGGGAGCAGGCGTTGGACCGGCCGATCGCCTGGGTGCACACCAGCGAGCTGGCCGATCCGGCGCCGTTCTTGGAGGGCGGCGAGCTGCTGCTCACCACCGGGCTCGCGCTGGGCGCCGCAGACTGCGCGGTGCTGGTGGAGCGGCTGACCTCGGTGGGTGCCGCCGGGCTGGGTTTCGGCGTCGGGCTGAGCCACCAGGAGATCCCCGCCGAGCTGGTGGGCGCTGCCGAGCGCGCCGGGCTGCCGCTGCTGGAAGTGCCGCGCCCGACGCCGTTCATCGCGATCAGCAAAGCGGTTTCGCACGCCGTTGCCGCCGACGAGTACGCGAGCCTGCGGCGGACGAGCCGCGCGCAGCACGAGCTCGCGCAGGCGGCGGGCACGACCAACGGGATCAACGCGCTGGTGCGCAAGCTCGCGCGACTGCTCGACGCCTGGGTGCTGCTGCTCGACCCCAGCGGGCGGCTGCTGCACAGCGCACCGGTCGCCGCCGGTTCGCGGCTGCGGCAGTTGACGTCCGAAGTGGACAAGATGCGCGCGAAGCGGGGCTTGGCCGCAGCCGGTTTCCCGCTCGGTGACCAGGAAGTGAGCATGCAGGCGCTGGGCGGTCGGGCGCGCGGTTTCCTCGTCGTGGGCCGCGACGGGCCCTTCGCCACCACCGACCACCACGTGATCAACTCGGCCGCTTCGCTGCTGACGCTCGCGCTGGAGCAGGTCGAGGCGCTGGGTTCGGCGCGCCGGCGGCTGCGGTCGGGTTTCCTGGAGCTGATGCTGCGCGGCGAACCGGTGCGGGACGTGCTCGGGGATCTGCACGCCGAACTCCCGCCGGAGCCGTTCCGGGTGGTGGTGCTGCTCGGGGCGCGCGATCGCGACGAGCTGGTGGCCAGGTTGGCTGCCGACCAGCCGAGCGCGCCCGTCTACCTGGCCGAGCGCGGAGACGCGGTGGTGGGACTGGTCGCCGACGACGCGCTTGACTGGCTCACCGGCCAATCCGGACTCGCCGTCGGCGTGTCCGAACCGAGCACCGCGGCCGGGCTCGCCGAAGGACTGCGGCAGGCCGAGCAGGCCGCGCAGGTGGCCAAGCGCGGTGACGTCGCGGTGCGGTTCTCCGAGCTGGCGGGGCGCGGATTGCTCGACCTGGTGCCCGCAGGCGACGCGCAGGCCTTCGCCGAGGCAGTGCTCGCTCCGTTGCGGGATCAGGAGGTGCTGCTGCGGTCGTTGCAGGCCTGGCTGGCGCACCACGGCCAGTGGGATCCGGCGGCCAGCCGACTGGGGGTGCACCGGCACACCTTGCGCAACCGCGTGCACAAGGTGGAGGAGCTGCTGGGGCGCAGCCTCGACCAGCCCGGCGTGCGGGCGGAGCTGTGGCTGGCCCTGCAAGTGCTCGGCGCGTCGACGAACTGCTGAACCTGCCGGAACTCGACCTGCGGGCGCGGGTTCGCGGCCGGGTGGACCGGCCGATCCGCTGGGTGCGCACCATCGAGATCGAGTCGCCGGGACGCTTCCTGCGCGGCGGCGAGGTGGTGCTCGCCGCGGGCGTGTGGCGCACGGCCGGGATCACCGCGGAGGCCTTCGTGGCCGATCTCGTCGCGGCTGTCGGCTTCGGCCTGGTGCCACCGGAGACGCAGGTGCCCGAGGAGTTCGCGGCCGCCGAGCACGGGCTGACCTGCTTCGTGGTTCCCGTCGAGGTCGCGTTCCTGCAGATCGTGGCGGCCTTCGTCGGCGCCGAGCGGGCCGAGTGGGAACGGCCGCTGCGCCGCCACCTCGCGCAGCACGACGCGATCGTGGCCGCGCTGCGGGTCGACCGCGGTGTCGGAACCGTGGTCGGCGCGCTGGCGAAGCAGCTCGGCGAACCGGTCGCGGTGCGCGTCGCAGGTGCTCTGGTCGCCGGGCGAGGCACCGACGCCCGATCACCCGTTGCCGCTGGTGGGCGAGGGCCTGGCGGAGGCGGAGCTGCTGCTGCCCAGGCCGCTGGGCGAACTCGACGCCGAGCAGCAGGCGGCCGTGGTGCAGGCGATGCCGTTCATCGCGCTGGAGATCGCTACGGCTTCGAGGACTGCACCCGCATCAAGCACGTGATGCACAGCCACGCCTGATGGGAGCCGTGAGTGTTTCGGGGCGCTATGGCACCCCGAAACGCTCACGGGCGGCCACCTGGTCAGCGGAACTCGGCGGCGTGGTCGGCGGCCCACTGCGCGAACGTCCGGGCCGGGTGGCCGGTGAGGCGTTCCACGCAGCCGGTGGTGCGGGTCGCCTCCAACCGGTTCTCGGATGCGGCGATCAGCGCCTCCACCAGCGCCGCCGGGCGGCCGTCCGCGAGCATCCGCGATCGCGCGACGTCGGTGCGGACCGGTTCGAAGCGCAGCCGGCGTCCCAGAGCCGCGCCGAGCTGCGCGACCTGCTCGGCGCGGCTGAGCACCTCCGGCCCGGTGAGCACGTGCGGCCCGCGGTCGAACCGTTCCGCGAGCAGAGCGGCCACCGCCGCATCTGCGACGTCGCGTTCGTCGACCACGGCCGTTCGCGCGATGTCCGGCCCCGCCACGACATCGCCCGCGCGCAGCTGCGCGGCCCACCCGCGGACGTTGGAGGCCATCGTGTCGCTGCGCAGCACCACGGGACGCAGCCCCGCTTCCGTGAGCAGCGCTTCGAGATCCGCGTGCACCTGGACGATCGGGTCCGTCTGACGAGCGCGATCGTCGTCGATGGCGGAGGACGAGAGGTAGACGACGCGCGGCGCCGCGCGGGCGAGCTCCGGCAGCACGGCGCGGGCCGGGGTGGCGTCGAGCAGCGGCCAGATCAGCAGGACGGCGTCGACGCCGCTCAGCGCAGTCCGGAGGACTGCCGGGTCGGTCAGATCACCGACCACCGCCTCCACGCCGGGACGCCCGTCCACCGGGTGCCGGTCGAGGCACCGCACTCGGGCACCGCGGGCGACGAGGCGGTCGACGACCGCGCGCCCCAGGTTGCCCGCCGCGCCGGTGACGACGATCGGATCGTGGGAAGTGCCCGTGCGGTGCGGGGATTCGGTCATGCTGGGGACGCTATGGGTTCAGGTCGACATGAAGGCAAGGCCGATTTGCGGACGATCGGGGAGGCAGCCGCCGAGCTCGGGATCGAGGCCCACGTGCTGCGCCACTGGGAGCAGGTCGGAGCGCTCGACGTGCGCCGCGACGGCAAGGGCTACCGGATCTACGACGACGCCGCGCTGGAGCGGGCCCGCACCGTGCTCAAGCTGCGGCGGGTCGGGCTGTCCCTGCCGGAGGTCACCGCCGCCATGGCGCCGACGAAGGAAGCGGCGCAGGCGGTGGTCGAGGCGAAGATCGCCGAGCTGGAGAGCGAGGTGGCAGGCAGGCAGGCGGCCATCGTCTTCCTCCAGCACACCGTCGAGTGCCGCCACCGGTACCTCGACGAGTGCCCGGATTGCGCGACCTTCGCCCGCGAGCCGTAGCAGCCCGGGACGGTTTGGACAGTCGCGGTCGTGGCCGTGTACGGATTGGCAGTGCGGGTAGATCGGTTCCGGTCGTAGCGTCTGAGCAGGATCGGAAACGACAGGAGGCAGCCGATGTCATCGGTCATCGGGAACTGGGTCGCGGGCGAGCGGGTCATCAGCGACGCCACGTTCGAGGTGCGGCACCCCTACGACGGCTCGGCGGTCGCCACCACGTGCTACGCCACCGACGCCGATGTGGAGCGCGCCGTGGCCGCCGCGGACGCGGTGCGCAAGGAGTTCGCCACCACGCCCGCGCACGTGCGGGCCGCCGCGCTGGACCACGTGACCCGGCGTCTCGAGGAGCGGGCCGAGGAGATCGCGCAGCTGATCACCGCCGAGAACGGCAAGCCGATCAGCTGGGCCCGCGGCGAGGTGGCCCGCGCCGTCTCCACCTTCCGGTGGGGCGCGGAGGAGGCCCGCCGGTTCTCCGGCGACCTGCAGCGGCTGGACACCGATCCCGGCGGCACCGGCCGGATGGCGCTGGTCCGCCGCGTCCCGCGCGGCCCCGTGCTCGGCATCTCGCCGTTCAACTTCCCGCTCAACCTGGTGGCGCACAAGGTCGCCCCGGCGCTGGCCGTCGGCGCGCCGATCGTGCTCAAGCCCGCGCCGAAGACACCGCTGTCCGCGCTGCTGCTGGGCGAGCTCCTGGCCGAGACCGAGCTGCCCGCCGGCTCCTGGTCGGTGCTGACCACCAGCAACGACAAGGCCGCCGAGCTGGTCGCCGACCCGCGCCTGCCGGTGGTCTCCTTCACCGGTTCCGGCCCGGTCGGCTGGGGCATCCGCGACGCCGCGCCCCGCAAGCACGTGACGCTGGAGCTCGGCGGCAACGCCGCGGTCGTCGTCGACCAGACCTGGACGGACCTGGACTTCGCCGCGGACCGGATCGCGACCTTCGCGATGTACCAGGCCGGGCAGTCGTGCATCTCCGTGCAGCGCGTCTACGTCCACCGCGACAGCTACGACGAGCTGGCCGCCCGCGTGGTGAAAGCGGTGGAATCGCAGGTCACCGGGGACCCGAAGGACCCGGCGACCAAGGTCGGCCCGATGATCAACGAGGACGCCGCGGCGCGGCTGGAGGCCTGGGTCGGCGAGGCCGTCGACGCGGGCGCCGAGGTGCTCACCGGCGGCTCCCGCGAGGGCGCCACCTTCGCCCCGACGGTGCTGGCCGGCGTCCCGGAGGACGCGAAGGTCTCCTGCGAGGAGGTGTTCGGCCCGCTGCTGGTGCTGGCGCCGGTGGACTCGGTGGACGAGGCGTTCGAGAAGGTCAACGCCTCCCGCTACGGCCTGCAGGCCGGGGTGTTCACCCGGGACCTGCAGCTGGCCTTCCGCGCGGCGGCGGAGCTGGAGGTCGGCGGTGTGATCATCGGCGACGTGCCCAGCTTCCGCGCCGACCAGATGCCCTACGGCGGTGTGAAGGAATCCGGCGTCGGCCGGGAAGGCGTGCACGCGGCAATGCTCGACCTCACCCAGGAGCACGTGACAGTGCTCACCGGCATCACGGTCTGAAGCTCGAAAGCGTCTTCCCGGCTCGTTCTGCGTGACGCTGCGGGTAGCGGAACCCCGGACTCCTGGACTGATGTATGTCCAATACAACGCTGAGAACCCGCGGCGGTGCGAGCCGCGCGGGCGGGCTGAGCGGCTGCGCCGCTCCGAAGGCGAGGCCCGAAGCTCTGTGTCGTGAGTGCGACGGCGCGGTCGCACTCACGACACTTCCAAGCACGGACGGCGGGAGCTCCGGGGTTCACCGCCGCTGAAACGCAGAACGCCGCTTCCGGGATCCGGGAGCGGCGTTCTCGTGGTCTCGCGTCAGCGGCGCCAGGCGGTCTTCCGGCGGCGCAGGTCGATCAGCAGACCGACGGCCAGACCGGCCGCGATGATGATCAGCCACATGTCCTCGGTCTTGAACTGGCCGCCACCGCTGATGATGCCCTGGTGGTTGCCGACCAGCATGATCAGGCACGCGAAGACGGAGAACCAACCGGCGATCTGCGTCGCCTTCGGGAAACCGCCGTGCCAGCCCCACTCGACCGACGGTTCATCGGCCGGGTCGATGGCCTGGCTGGGCTTCTTCTCCAGCTCGGTGCTCGCCACGTTCCCCTCCTGGTGCCACGCCCGGCCGCGCGAGCCGGGAGATGATGCTCGAAGTGCGGAACACCGACCGGTGATCCACCTGCCCATCCTCGCACACGCCGTCGGTGCGGTGACGTCCGCCCGTCTCGGCGCGAGCAGCGAAAAGGGTGCCGCGGAAGCCCCTTCCGCGACACCCCGGAGCGGGTCAGCCGTGCGATGCCGACTTGCGGCCGACGATCGCCCGGTAGCCGCCCAGCACGATCAGCGAACCCACGACGGCCAGGATCCAGGTGCTCAGCGACCAGAACCGGTCGATGCCCACCCCGAAGATCCAGTTGCCGATCAGACCGCCGACGAAGGCGCCGACGACCCCGAGCAGCATCGTGACGAGGATCCCGCCGCCGTCCTTGCCGGGCATGATCGCCTTGGCCAGCGCGCCCACGATGAGTCCGAGCACGATCCATCCGATGATTCCCATGGCCGACCTCCTCCGTGCAACGTCCTATGGCCAGATCGTGACCCCCGACGGTGATTTGTGCACCGCGAGCGACTTCCGCTCACCTCCTTCGGGGACAATGGCGGCGATGCACGCCGACACCCCGAAACAGAGCGCTCCCGGCCCGCGCACCGTCCTGGTGCTCGGCTCCACCGGTTCCATCGGCACCCAGGCACTGGACGTGATCAGGAACAACCCGGACCGCTTCCGGGTCGCAGGCCTGGCCGCGGGCGGCAGCGATCCGCTGACGCTGGCCGCGCAGGCGATCGAGTTCCAGGTCAGGACCGTCGCGGTGGCCGACAGCAGCGTCGTCGAAGACCTCCGCCGCGCCCTCCGGGCCGAAGCCGAGTCGCGCGGTGCGGGCGCAGCCCCGCTGCCCGACCTGCTGACCGGTCCGGACGCGGTGACCGACCTCATCGAGTCCGCGCCCGCCGACGTCATCCTCAACGGCGTCGACGGCTCCCGCGGCCTCAAACCGACCCTGGCCGCGCTGGCCACCGGCTCCCAGCTGGCGCTGGCCAACAAGGAGTCGCTGATCGCGGGCGGTTCGCTGGTGCTCGACGCGGCCGCGCCCGGGCAGATCGTGCCCGTCGACTCCGAGCACTCGGCGCTCGCGCAGTGCCTGCTCGGCAATCGCGCCGACGAGGTCGAGAAGCTGGTGCTGACCGCCTCCGGCGGGCCCTTCCGCGGCCGCAAGCGCGACGAGCTGGTCGACGTCACGGTGCAGCAGGCGCTGGCGCATCCGACCTGGTCGATGGGCAACGTGGTCACCATCAACTCGGCGACCCTGGTGAACAAGGGCCTGGAGCTGATCGAGGCGCACCTGCTGTTCGGCATCGGCTACGACCGCATCGAGGTGGCGGTGCACCCGCAGTCCATCGTGCACTCGATGGTCACCTACGCGGACGGCTCGACGATCGCCCAGGCCAGCCCGCCGAACATGCGCATCCCGATCGCGATGAGCCTGGAGTGGCCGCGCCGGGTGCCCGGGGCCGCGCCCGCGCTGGACTTCTCGAAGGCCCAGGAGTGGACCTTCGAGCCGGTCGACGACGAGGCGTTCCCGGCGATCGAGCTGGCCCGCGCGGCCGGTTCCGGCGGCGGCTGCCTCCCGGCGGTCTACAACGCGGCCAACGAGGAAGCGCTGGCGGCTTTCGTGGACGGCCGACTCGGCTTCACCGGAATCGTGCAGACTGTGGGTGACGTGCTCGCCGGGGCCGACCAGTGGCGGTCCGCGCCGTCGAGCTTGGACGAGGTCTTCGCGGCCGAGGCCTGGGCGCGGACCAGGGCCAACGAGTTGGTGGCCGCGGGGAAGGCGGAGTAGTGCTGGTCGTCGTTGGCATCTTGATCTTCTTCTTCGGGCTGCTGTTCTCCATCGCGTGGCACGAGCTGGGCCACCTGGCGGCCGCGAAGCTGTTCGGGATCAAGGTCACCCAGTACATGGTCGGCTTCGGCCGCACCATCTGGTCCCGGAAGAAGGGCGACACCGAGTACGGGATCAAGATGATCCCGTTCGGCGGCTACATCCGGATGATCGGCATGTTCCCGCCGAAGAAGGACGAGAAGTACGGCCGCACCGCCTCCTCCGCCCCGTGGCGGGCGATGGTCGAGGACGCCCGGCAGATGTCCGCCGAGGAGATCACGCCCGAGGACGCGCACCGGCAGTTCTACCAGCGCAGCCCGTGGAAGCGGATCATCGTGATGGTGGCCGGGCCGGTGATGAACCTCATCCTGGCGGTCGGCATCTTCGCCGCGATCCTGATGGGCCACGGCGTCCTGACGCCGACCACCACGGTCTCCGAGGTCAGCGAGTGCGTGCTGCCCGCCAACGCACCGGCCACCGACCGCTGCCCGCCCGACGCGCCGCCCTCCCCGGCCGCGGCGGCGGGCTTCCGGCCCGGTGACCGGATCCTGGAGTTCAACGGCAAGCCCTACACCACCTGGGAAGACCTGCAGCTGGCCATCCGCAGTTCGACCGGCCCGGTGCCGGTGGTGGTCGAGCGCGCCGGGCAGCGCGTCACGCTGAACCCGGACCTGATGCAGAATCAGATGCCGAAGATCGGCTCGACCAGCGAGTACGAGACGGTCGGCTTCCTCGGCCTCACCCCGACGCAGGTGCTGGTCAAGCAGGACATCGGCGGTGTGGTGAGCACCATCGGCGGGTTCGTCAGCCTCACCGCGGAGAAGGTCATCGAGCTGCCGCAGCGGGTGCCGGACCTGGTGTCGGCGATCTTCGGCGGTGAGCGGCACGCCGACTCGCCGGTCGGCATCGTCGGCGCGAGCCGGCTGGGCGGCGAGGTGCTGGCCTCGGACCAGTTCGGCGTGGACGCCCGGATCATGCTGATGTTCAACCTGCTGGCCGGGGTGAACCTCTCGCTGTTCGTGTTCAACATGCTGCCGCTGCTGCCGCTGGACGGCGGGCACATCGCCGGTGCGCTGTGGGAGTCGGTCCGCCGCGGCTTCAACAAGCTGTTCCGGCGCCCGGACCCGGGCCCGTTCGACACGGCGCGGCTGATGCCGCTGGCGTACGCGATCAGCCTGATCTTCATCGCGTACTCGCTGCTGGTCCTGGTCGCCGACGTGGTGAACCCGGTGAAGCTCTTCTAGCGCGGCTGTTTCCGCTGGTCAGGTCCCGTGAGCGTTTCGGGGTGCCATAGCGCCCCGAAACGCTCACGGGCGTTCGGCGCGCGGGGCCGGGCGGATTGGGCACCGATGGGTGAACACCTGCTGCGGCGCAGACGTGGGCTCAGCGGCGCCGACGGCGCAAACCCGGGTCTTGTGCGAACGGGTGATGGTGGCCAGGTGGAATTGCGCTGAACACGACCTTGACCGACCGAAACGATCACGCAACGTGATCCGTCCTACCACCGTGACGTCCGGCCGGATGAAGGGGCGCCGGTATCGTGGAGCGCAGGCGGTGGCAGCCGCCGAAGAACACCAGATAGAGGTGGAGAGGTTTCGATGACCGTCGATCTGGGCATGCCCGCGGCCGTGGCGCCGGTGCTCGCGGAACGGCGCAAGACCCGGCAGTTGCAGGTCGGAGCGGTCGGTGTGGGCAGCGAGTCGCCGATCTCGGTGCAGAGCATGACCACGACCGTCACCGCGGACATCAACGCCACGCTGCAGCAGATCGCCGAGCTGACCGCCGCGGGCTGCGACATCGTGCGGGTGGCCTGCCCGAGTGCCGATGACGCCGAGGCGCTGCCGGCGATCGCGAAGAAGTCGCAGATCCCGGTCATCGCCGACATCCACTTCCAGCCGAAGTACGTCTTCGCGGCGATCGAGGCCGGGTGCGCCGCGGTGCGCGTCAACCCGGGCAACATCAAGAAGTTCGACGACAAGGTCAAGGAGATCGCGCAGGCCGCCAAGGACCACGGCACGCCGATCCGGATCGGCGTCAACGCCGGGTCGCTGGACCCGCGGCTGATGCAGAAGTACGGCAAGGCCACCCCGGAGGCGCTGGCCGAGTCGGCGCTGTGGGAGGCGAGCCTGTTCGCCGAGCACGACTTCCACGACCTGAAGATCTCGGTGAAGCACAACGACCCGGTCGTGATGGTGCGCGCCTACGAGATCCTGGCCGAGCAGTGCGACTACCCGCTGCACCTCGGCGTCACCGAGGCCGGACCGGCGTTCCAGGGCACGATCAAGTCCGCGGTCGCCTTCGGCGCGCTGCTGCGGCAGGGCATCGGCGACACGATCCGCGTCTCGCTGTCCGCGCCGCCGGTCGAGGAGATCAAGGTCGGCACGCAGATCCTGCAGTCGCTGAACCTGCGCCCGCGCAAGCTGGAGATCGTGTCCTGCCCGTCCTGCGGTCGCGCCCAGGTCGACGTCTACAAGCTGGCCGACGAGGTGACCGCCGGGCTGGAGGGCATGGAGGTGCCGCTGCGGGTCGCGGTCATGGGCTGCGTGGTCAACGGCCCGGGCGAGGCCCGCGAGGCGGACCTGGGCGTTGCCTCGGGCAACGGCAAGGGGCAGATCTTCGTCAAGGGCGAGGTCATCAAGACGGTGCCCGAGCACAAGATCGTCGAGACGCTGATCGAAGAGGCCATGCGCATCGCCGAGGGCATGGAGCCCGCCGACGGTGACGCTCCGGTCGTGACGGTCGGTTGAGGCCGCTGGATCGGCCGTCCCCGGTTCGGGGGCGGCCGGTCGCCCGCGTCCGCCGCACCCGCCCGCGCCCGGGCGATCGCGCCCATCGGACTGCTCCGAATGGGTGAGCGCGGGCTGTCCGGGACCAGCGCTTCCCGGCCGGGGGAGTTGCGCGGGCGGCGTTTCTGGCAGTCTTGGCAGGTGCTCAAGCTAGCCGGTGCACGGCTGTTGGAGGAGCGGGACGCGATGCTGGTCCGCTCCGCGCTGGATTCCGCGCCGGTCGCGGCCTGCATGGTCGCCGCGCGGGTCGAGGAGGCCGGTCTTCACCCGCTGCGCCTCGGCGGTGAGCTGTGGGGTTACGGCAGCAAGCTGTCCGGCATGTGCTTCTCGGGCGCGAACCTGATCCCGCTGCGCGGTGGGCCGGACGCGATGCGCGCCTTCGCCGACCGGGCGCTGCGCCGTCGCCGGGTGTGCTCCTCGCTGGTCGGGCCGACCGAGCAGGTGCTGGCGCTGTGGGACGAGGTCGCCGCGCAGTGGGGGCCGGCGCGCGACATCCGCGCCGAGCAGCCGCTCATGGTGCTGGCGGAATCGCCGCGCATCGCCCCGGATCCGCTGGTGCGCCAGGTGCGTCCGGACGAGCTGGATCGCTACCTGCCCGCGGCGATCGCGATGTTCACCGAAGAGGTCGGCGTCGACCCGTGCAGCGACGGCGGGGCGGCGAGCTACCGGGCGCGGGTGGCCGACCTGATCGCGAGCGGCCGGGCGTTCGCCCGCTTCGAAGGCGGCGAAGTCGTGTTCAAGGCCGAGATCGGTGCCATGTCGCGCACCGTCGGCCAGATCCAGGGCGTCTGGGTGCACCCGGACCGGCGCAGCACCGGGCTGGGCACCGCGGGCACCGCGGCGGTCGCCGACCGCTTGGTGCGCGGCCTGGGCCGCACCGCGAGCTTGTACGTCAACGACTACAACGTCGCCGCCCGGCTGGCCTACCGCAAGGTCGGCTTCCGCCGCGTCGGCTCCTTCTCCACCGTCCTGCTCTGACCCGGGGCCGCATGCCCTGCACCGCTGGCCCGAACGCGATCCGGGGCACCGGAAAACGGGGTGGAGGATTCGGCGTGTTTCGGCATACTCGCGGACATGGTTTCCAAGCGGATCTTCGCCGGGATCGCCGCGCTGCTGCTCGTGCCGCTGGCCGCCTGCAGCACCGGACCGTCGGAGCAGGACGTCGCGACGGCCTTCGTGAACGCCGTGGCGGCCGGGGATGCGGCGGGCGCAGCTGCTCAGAGCGACAACCCCGAGCAGACCCGGCAGGCGGTGGAGGCGGCGCGGCGCAGCACGTCCCCGGAGGCCGTGCACGCGACGGTCCGGGAAGTCGCCGATGACCAGCAGGGCACGCCGACCGCGAAGTTCGACCTGGCCTGGGACTTCGGGGAGGGCAAGGTCTGGGAGTACCCGAGCGAGCTCAAGCTCGTGGAGGGGGAGCAGGGCTGGAAGGTCCGCTGGGCGCCGAGCGTGCTGCACCCGAAGCTCCAGCCAGGGCAGAACCTGGCCTTCCGCGAGGAGCTCCCCGACCCGGCGCCGGTGCTCGACCGCGACGGCGCGGAGATGATGCGGCCGGAGCAGCTGGTCACCGTCAGCCTCAGCGCGCAGGAGGCCGGGGACGTGCCGAAGGTGGCGGGCGCGCTGGCCGGTGCGCTGGGCACCATCGAGCCCGCGATCACCCAGCAGTCCATCATGGACGGTGTCGGTCGCACGCCGGCCGGACAGCCGTACGCGGTGGTCACCTTGCGCCAGGGCGACTACGAACGGGTCCGGTCGCAGATCTACGACCTGCCCGGGGTGCGCTTCCCGGCGCAGACGCGGCTGGTGGCCGGCGAGCGCGGCTACGGCTCGCAGGTGCTGGCCGGGGTCGCGCGCAAGGCCGACGAGCAGGTCGCGGCCAACGCCGGCTGGCGGGTCGTCGCGGTGGACGCGGCGGGCAACGAGGCCGCCGAGCTGCACAGCGTCGCCGAGCGGCCGGTCGAGCCGATGACGGTGACCCTCGGCGACCGCACCCAGCGCGCCGCCGAGCAGGCGGTGGACCAGATCCCGCAGGCCTCGATGCTGGTGGCGGTGCAGCCGTCCAGCGGCGAGGTGCTCGCGGTCGCGCAGAACTCCGCCGCCGACGCGCAGGGCCCGGTCGCGCTGTCCGGCCAGTACCCGCCCGGCTCCACGTTCAAGACGGTGACCGCGACGGCCGGGCTCGAAGCGGGCAAGGTCGACGCGAACACCGTGGTGGAATGCCCGGCCAAGAAGACCTTCGACGGCCGCGTGCTGCCCAACGACAAGGAGTTCGAGCTCGGCCGGGTACCGCTGCACACGGCGTTCGCGCGGTCCTGCAACACCACGTTCGCGCAGCTGGCGGTGGACCTGCCCGCTTCCGCGCTGACCGACTCCGCGCACCGGCTCGGGCTGGGCGTGGACTTCGACATGCCGGGCGCGACCACGATCACCGGCAAGGTGCCGCCCGCCGACACCGTGGTGCAGCGGGCCGAGAACGGCATCGGCCAGGGCACGGTGCTGGCCAGCCCGTTCGGCATGGCGCTGGTCACCGCGTCGATCGCCGAGGGGCGGATGCCGGTGCCCACGCTGATCCGCGGCCTGCCGACCAAGGCCGACGCCGCTCCGCAGCCGCCCTCGCCGCAGTCCCTCGACCAGCTCCGGCAGATGATGCGCGAAGTGGTCACCGGGGGCACCGCGACCGGGCTGGCCGGTTCCGGCGAGGTCCGCGGCAAGACCGGCACCGCGCAGTTCGGCGACGGCACCCGCTCGCACGGCTGGTTCGTCGGCTACCGCGACGACGTGGCGTTCGCGGTGCTGGTCACCGACGCGGGCTCGTCCGGGCCTGCGGTCGACGCGGCGCGGCGGTTCCTGTCGGCGAGCTGATCGCGTCACGTGTTCGGGTGATCGCGGGGCGTGATCGACGTGCTACTTTGTAGCGCATGGAGCGGATCGGTGTGCGCGAGTTGCGGCAGAACGCGAGCCGGTACCTGAAGCGGGTCGCCGCAGGCGAGTCGTTCCTGGTGACCGACCGCGGTCGCACCGTCGCGGTGCTGGCTCCGCCCACGCGTGACCAAGCCCTGTACGACGAGCTCGTCGCCGCCGGGGAGCTGGTGCCCGGGGACGGCGGCGAGCTGCCCGGACCGTTGCCCGCAGCGCCCACCCCGAGCGTGTCCGACCGGCTGCTGCGCAGGCGTGAACAGGAGCGGTTTTGATCTACTTCGATTCCTCCGCGCTGATCAAGCTCATCGCCCCCGAGCCGGAGAGCGAGGCGCTGAGCCAGTGGGTCCGCGAGCACTGGGAGCACCCGAGGGTGACCAGCGCGCTGTCGAAGGTCGACGTGCTGCGGACCTTCCGCGAGATCGGGCCGCACGCCGTGGACCTGGCCTCGATCATCATCTCCAAGATCGACCACCTGCCGGTGAAGCAGGACGTGCTGGACGCGGCGAGCGAGCTGCAGGCCCGGGTGGGGCCGGTGGACGCCATCCACCTGGCCTCCGCCTGCAAGATCAAGGACGGCCTGGTGGCCTACCTGTCCTACGACCCGGCACTGCTGGCCGCGGCGGAGGAAGCGGGTCTGGCCACCGCATCACCGGGCGCGAACTGACCGGGTGACCCCTCCCGGTGAGTCCTTTCACCTTGGCCGGTGACCGCAGCCGCGACGTCGGACCGGCTGTACGACGGAGGTGATCGCATGCGCCGCCAGGCGCATAGCCCACCCTCGCAGCTCGCACCGCCGCGGGTTCTCAGGTGTCGTCTGGCGAGGACAGCCCGTTCGCCGTGTATCGGGCATGCATGAGAACGCGCTCCCGCGGTCCGGGCGGCGTCTGAGGTTCCGCCACCCGCACCGCCAAGCAAGGTGAGTCTGGAAATGCTTAACCGCGGTCACCGCGCTGAGGTCGGTGCGGGGGCGCGGTTAGAGTGGGGCCATGCCGGTTCGAGCTCCGTTGCAGCCAGGCGTGCAGACGCCGCGCCGCCCTGTCCCCGCGCACATCGAGCGTCCCGAGTACGTCGACAAGCCGGCTCCCAAGCGCGGCACCGACCCCGACGTGCAGACGCCCGAGATCATCGAAGCGATGCGGGTCGCGGGCAAGCTCGCCGCGCAGGCGCTGGTCGAGGCGGGCAAGGCGGTGCAGCCGGGCGCGACCACCGACCAGGTCGACGCGGTCGTGCACGAGTTCTTCTGCGATCACGGCGTGTACCCGTCGACGCTCGGCTACCGGGGCTTCCCGAAGTCCTCCTGCACCTCGCTGAACGAGGTGATCTGCCACGGCATCCCGGACTCGACGGTCATCGAGGACGGTGACATCGTCAACGTCGACGTCACCGGGTTCATCGGCGGCGTGCACGGCGACACCAACGCGACGTTCCTGGCCGGTGAGGTCTCCGAGGAGGTGCGGCTGCTGGTCGAGCGCACCCACGAGGCCCTGATGCGCGGCATCAAGGCGGCCAAGCCCGGCCGCCAGCTGAACGTGATCGGCCGCGTCATCGAGTCCTACGCCAAGCGCTTCGGCTACGGCGTGGTCCGCGACTTCACCGGCCACGGCATCGGCCGCTCCTTCCACAGCGGGCTGGTGATCCTGCACTACGACGAGCCGTCGGTGCAGACCGTCCTGGAGCCGGGCATGACCTTCACCATCGAGCCGATGATCACCCTCGGCACCCACGAGTACGACATGTGGGACGACGGCTGGACGGTCACCACCAAGGACAAGAGCTGGACGGCGCAGTTCGAGCACACCATTCTGATCACCGAGGACGGCAACGAGATCCTGACGCTGCCCTGATCCGCCGGTGAACGCGTTGCTGGTGGCCGGGACCACCTCGGATGCCGGGAAGAGCGTCGTCACGGCCGGGATCTGCCGGTGGCTGGCGCGCAGCGGTGCCCGGGTGGCCCCGTTCAAGGCCCAGAACATGTCCAACAACTCGGTCGTCACCCCGGACGGCGGTGAGATCGGGCGGGCTCAGGCGGTGCAGGCCGCGGCGTGCGGGCTCGAACCCTCGGTGCGGTTCAACCCGGTGCTGCTCAAGCCCGGGAGCGATCGCAGCTCGCAGGTCGTGGTGCTCGGGCGGGTCGCGGGCGAGGTGACCGCGATGTCCTACCGGGCGCGCAAGGCCGCCCTGCTGGACACCGTCGTGGCCACGCTGGAAGGGCTGCGGGCCGAGTTCGACCACGTCATCTGCGAGGGCGCCGGGTCGCCCGCGGAGATCAACCTGCGGGCCAACGACATCGCGAACATGGGGCTGGCGCAGGCCGCCGGGCTGCCGACCTTGGTGGTCGGCGACATCGACCGCGGTGGCGTGTTCGCGCAGCTCTTCGGCACCCTCGCACTGCTGGACGCGGCGGACCAGGCCCTGATCGCCGGTTTCGTGATCAACAAGTTCCGCGGCGACCCGGCGCTGCTGGAACCCGGTCTGGAGCAGCTGCGGGAACTGACCGGACGCCCGGTGCACGGCGTGCTGCCGTGGGCCGAGGAGCTGTGGCTGGACGCCGAGGACTCGCTGTCCTACGCCGCCGACGGGGTCGTCGGGCGACCGGCTCCGCCCCGGGGCGGGCAGTGGCTGCGGGTGGCGGTGCCGCGGCTCCCGCGGATCTCCAACGCCACGGACGTCGAAGCGCTGGCCGCCGAGCCGGGCGTCGCGGTGCGCTTCGTGACCGAGCCGTCGCGGTTGTCCGACGCCGACCTGGTGGTGCTGCCCGGCTCCAAGTCGACCGTCGCGGACCTGGCGTGGCTGCGCAGCAGCGGGCTGGCCGACGCGATCGGTGCGCACGCCCGCGCAGGGCTGCCGGTGGCCGGGATCTGCGGTGGTTTCCAGATGCTGACCCGGCGAATCCACGACGAGGTCGAATCGGGAGCCGGTGCGGTCGACGGGCTCGGGCTGCTGGACGTGGAGATCGAGTTCGCGCCGTCGAAGACGTTGGCGCGGCCCAGCGGTCGTGCGTTCGGCGAGCCGGTTTCCGGCTACGAGATCCACCACGGGCTGCCCCGCCGCCGCGGCGAGCTCGAACCGCTGGTCACCACCTCCGACGGGCAGCCGGAGGGCGGCATCGCCGAATCCGTGCTCGGGACGCACTGGCACGGGTTGTTCGAGAACGACGGCTTCCGGCGGCAGTTCCTGCGCTGGGCGGCCCGGCGCGCCGGGCGGGACGGCTTCGAACCGGCCGGTGACACGGTGTTCGCCGACATCCGCGCCGGGCAGCTCGACCTGCTCGGCGACCTCGTCGCGAAGCACCTGGACACCGACGCCCTGCGGCGGCTGCTCGACGGAGGCCCGCCCGCCGGTCTCCCGGCGCTGCGCCGCGGTTTCGGCTGAGCACTGCGGGCGAAATGCGGGATTTCGCGGTGTGACGCGGGTAACGTCGTCGGCATGGCTGCTGAGTTTTCCGTTGACGAAGCACGCGAGCGGTTGGTCGAGCTGCTGGACCGCGCCGAGTCGGGGGAGGAGATCGTGATCACCCGGTTCGGTGCGCCGTCGGTCCAGCTGCTGCCGGCGCAGGGGCGCTCAGGTGGTGGCTTCGCCACCGGCGTGATCGCGGCGTCCTGGGTGGCGCCGGCCGGCGCGGAGGCCTTCGACGTCGGGACCGACTACTGGCTGGACACCTCGGCCTGAGCGTTGCTCTGCCAGGGCGCAACCTGAGTGCTTGCCGTGCCCCTCCTGGTGCACAGCGGCGTCTCGAAGCGCTGAGAAGCCTCCGGTGGTCACCCCGAACGGGTGGCCCAAGCGGCTGCCGCCGCTCACTCGGGCGCGGACGGCTTCGCCGACAGGCTCTCAGTGCCCATCTGGGCGAGCAGCTCGTCCAGGAAGCCGCCCGCTTCCTCCGCCGCCCGGCGCGGGTCGCCGTCGCGCACCGCGGTGAGCAGCGCTGTGTGCGAGACGTGCTGCTCCGGCGGGATCTCGGGGTTGAAGGTGGTCGCCACGCTGGAGGTCACCGCTTCGCGGATCCCGTCGTAGAGGGAGATCAGCACCGGGTTGTGCGAGGCCGCGACCAGGATCCGGTGGAACTCGGTGTCGGTGGTGATGACCGCTTCGCTGTCCCGGTTCCGCACGGCGGTGTCCCGCTCGGCCAGGCAGTCCGACATCTGCCTCAGCTCTTCCTCGGTGCGCGCCCGCGCGGCCAGCCGCGCGCCCTCGACCTCCAGCGCGCGCCGCACCTCCAGGATCTGCCGCAGCTCCGGCCCGCACAGCTTGCGGACCGCGCCGGAAATCTCGTTGGTGGCGCGCACGAACGTGCCGTCGCCCTGGCGGACCTCCAGCAACCCGGCGTGCGAGAGGGCGCGCACCGCTTCGCGGACGGTGTTGCGCCCGACGCCGAGCGCGGCCACCAGTTCGGCCTCGGGCGGGATCTTCTCGCCGAGCGGCCATTCCCCGGACGTCACTAGCTCGCGGATCTGGGCGATGACCTGATCGACCAGCCCGGTCCGTTTGGCGGTGACCAAAGGCACTGACAGGTCCTTTCGTCCAAACATCCTACGTTTGACATACTAGGTCGTGATGTCCAGCGAGTCACGTACCCAGCACGCCCCTGACCATGTGGCTGACCAGGATGCCACCCGACTCCCCGCCGATGTGCACCCGGACGCGTTCGCGCGCGAGAACGACGGTGCCGTCGAAACCGTCAACCCGAACCGGCATCTCGCGACCGCCGGTGGCGGCCTGCTGCTCGCCGGCGTGGCGCTCGCGGCGGCGAACATGCGCCCCGCGGTCACCAGCCTGGCGTCGGTGCTCGGCGAGGTGCGGGACTCGCTCGGTGCGTCCAGCACGTGGGCGAGCGTGGTGACGTCGGTTCCCACGCTGTGCTTCGGCGTGGCGGGCATCGGTGCGCCGCTGCTGGCGCGGCGGATGGGCATCAACAAGGTCATCGCGCTCTCGCTGGCGGTGCTGACCGCCGCGATGCTGGTGCGGACCGTCGGCGGCCCGTGGACGGTGCTCAGCGGCACGGTCCTGGTGTGCGCTGCGATCGCGATGTGCAACGTGCTGATCCCGGTGGTGGTCAAGGAGTCGTTCCCGACCAAGGTCGGGATGGCGACCGCGCTCTACACGACGGCGATGGCCGCGGGCGGTTCGCTCGGCTCGGCTTTGACGCCGTACCTGAACTCCTCCACCGGCAGCTGGCGGCTCGCGCTGGCCACCTGGGCCGTGGTGGCCCTGGCCGCGCTGTGCGTGTGGGTGCCCGCCACGGCCCGCCGCTCGTCGGCGCGCCAGGTGACCGCCTCCGCCGGGCCCCGGCGCTCGCTGATGCGCAGCCCGCTGGCATGGGTGATCACCGGGTACTTCGCGCTGCAGTCGCTGGTCGCCTACGTCGTGATGGGCTGGCTGCCCGAGGTGTTCAAGGGCGCCGGGATGGACGGCACCACCGCGGGCATGCTGCTCGGCCTGCTGCTGCTGGTCGGCGTGCCGATCAACATGATCCTGCCGCCGCTGGTGACCAAGACCCGCAGCCAGTCCGCCTGGGCGATCGGGCTCGCGGCGCTCAACATCATCGGCATGCTCGGCTTGCTGCTGGCGCCGATGAGCATGCCGGTCGTGTGGGCGGTGGCGATCGGCATCGGCATGAGCGCGTTCCCGCTGGCGCTGGTGCTCATCTCGCTGCGCACGGCCAACGCGGCCGACACCAGCTCGCTCTCGGCGATGTCGCAGAGCATCGGCTACCTGATCGCCTCCTTCGGCCCGTTCCTGTTCGGCGTCCTGCACGACGTGACGGGAGCCTGGTCGGCCTCCCTGGTGGTGCTGCTGGTGGTCGTCGCGGTCCAGTCGGTGTTCGGCGTGATCGCCGGCCGCCCCCGGACGGTCTGAGGTTCTCCGGACTCACCTCGCGCGGTGCGGGAAGTCCGGCAGACGGCGAACGAGAGGAAGGGGCCTCCGACCGGTGTGGTCGAAGGCCCCTTCCGCGTGTTCGGCTCGCGGGACTCGGCGGTTGCCCTGGTGACCGTCGAGTCCCGCGGCGCCGTGCGTCAGATCAGGCCGAGGCGCAGCATCGCGTCCGCGACGTTGGTGAAGCCGTTGATGTTGGCTCCCGCCACGTAGTTGCCCGGCATGCCGTACTCCTCCGCCGTGGCGTAGCAGCGGGCGTGCACGTCCTTCATGATCTGCTCGAGGCGCTGCTCGGTGAACTCGAAGCTCCAGCTGTCGCGGGAGGCGTTCTGCTGCATCTCCAGCGCCGAGGTCGCCACCCCGCCCGCGTTCGCCGCCTTGCCCGGGCCGAAGGCGACTCCGGCCTCCTGGAAGTTGCGCACCGCTTCAGGGGTGGTGGGCATGTTCGCGCCCTCGCCGACCGCGATGCAGCCGTTGGCGATCAGCGCCGTCGCGTCGTCGGCGGAGAGCTCGTTCTGGGTGGCCGAGGGCATCGCGACCTGGCACGGCACCTCCCAGACGCTGCGGCCCGAGACGAACTTCGCGCCCGGCCGCCGCTCGGCGTAGGCGGCGATCCGGGTCCGCTCGACCTCCTTGAGCTGCTTGACCAGCTCGACGTCGATGCCGTTCTCGTCGTGCACGTAGCCGGAGGAGTCCGAACAGGCGACCACGGTGCCGCCCAGCTGGTGCACCTTCTCCATCGTGTAGATCGCGACGTTGCCCGAGCCGGACACCACGACCTGCTTGCCCTCGAAGGACTCGCCGCGCGCCGCCAGCATCTCGTGCACGAAGAAGGCGCAGCCGTAGCCGGTCGCCTCGGTGCGGACGCGGGCGCCGCCGAAGGAGAGGTGCTTGCCGGTCAGCACGCCCGACTCGTAGCGGTTGGTGATCCGCTTGTACTGGCCGAACAGGTAGCCGATCTCGCGGCCGCCCACGCCGATGTCACCGGCGGGCACGTCGATGTACTCGCCGATGTGCCGGTGCAGCTCGGTCATGAAGCTCTGGCAGAACCGCATGATCTCGCGGTCCGAGCGGCCCTTGGGGTCGAAGTCCGCGCCGCCCTTGCCGCCGCCGATGGGCAGGCCGGTGAGCGCGTTCTTGAAGATCTGCTCGAAGCCGAGGAACTTCACGATGCCCTGGTAGACCGACGGGTGGAAGCGCAGGCCGCCCTTGTACGGGCCGAGCGCGCTGTTGAACTCCACCCGGAAGCCGCGGTTGATGTGCACCTCGCCGCGGTCGTCCTCCCACGGCACGCGGAAGGTGATCTGGCGCTCCGGCTCGCAGATGCGCTCGATGATCTTCTGGTCGGCGTACTCGGGGTGCTTGTCGATGACCGGGCCGATGCTCTCCAGGACTTCGCGAACCGCCTGGTGGAACTCGGTTTCGCCGCGGTTGCGCTGGACCACGTTGTCGTAGACCGGCTCGAGACGTTCGTGCAGCACTGGTGGGGCTCCTTCGTTCAGCGGGACTCCGACGTGTTGCACCCCCAGGGCCAGAGCACAACTATCGGTCCAGCGAACCGCCGAGTCTGGAACGGATCAAGATGATGCCGACCACACCGCGCGGGCTGTGACGCCCGCGCGACGTGCCGTGATGGTCAGCTGTTCGGTTCTCGCTCCTCGGTTGCGTGCCGGTTCGCGTGCTACCGGTTCAGCGGCAGGTTGAGCAGCGCGTTCTCGATCAGCTCGGGCATGCCCGGGTGGATCCAGTACTGCCCGCGCGCCATGCTGCGCGCGTCCAGGCCGAACTGCATCGCCTGGATCAGCGGCTGGAGCAGGGTCGGTGCCTGCGGTCCGATGATGTGCGCGCCCAGCAGCAGGCCGGTGTCCGGGTCGGCGAGCAGCTTGGCGAAACCGGTGGTGTCCTCCATCGCCCAGCCGTAGGCGATGCCCGCGTAGTCCTGGACCGACGTGACGTACTCGACGCCGCGCTCCTGGGCCGTCTGCTCGGTCAGGCCGACCGAGGCGATCTGCGGTGCGGAGAACACCGCGTGCGGGACGAACCGGTGGTCGGACTCGATCGGGGTCTCCGGGTGCAGCAGGTTGTGCTGCACCACGCGCATCTCGTGGTTGGCGACGTGCTTGAGCTCGTACTCGGAGCTGATGTCGCCCATCGCCCACACGCCGTCGACCGAGGTGCGCTGGGTGGCATCGACCTTGATCTTGCCGCCGGCGGTGAGCTCCAGCCCGCCCAGCGCGGCGTCGATGAGGTCGGCGTTGGGCACCCGGCCGACCGCGATCAGCAGCGCCTCGGCCTCCACCACCTCGGCGCCCTCCGGGCCCTCCAGGTGCAGGCGCACGAGGTCGCCCTCGTGCTCGACGGAGATCTCCTTGCGGTTGAGCCGCAGGTCCCAGCGCTGGGCGGCGAGCTCGGTGAAGCGCGCCGAGACGTCGGTGTCCTCGCTGCGCAGCACCCGGCCGGAGCGGCCGATCATGGTGACCTCGACGCCGAGCGCGGAGAACACGTGCGCGAACTCCGCGCCGACGAACCCGGTGCCCATGATGATCATCCGGCGGGGCAGCCGCTCGAGCCGCATCACGGTGTCGCTGGTGTAGTAGTCGACCTGGTCCAGGCCGGGGATGTCCGGGATCGCCGGCCGGCCGCCCGCGGCCACCACGAACCGGTCCGCGGTGATCGTCTCGGGGCCGTCCGCGGTCTGCACGGTCAGCTGCTTGACGCCGGTGAACCGGGCCGTGCCCTGGTAGAGCGTGACGTTCGGGTTCTCCTCGGCGCGGTAGCGCCGGCCGCCCGCGGCGATCGGGTCGATCCGGCCGAAGATCCGGTCCCGGACGTCGACCCAGCGCACGTCGTGCAGTTCCAGGTCGACGCCGAGCTTGGCACCGCTGCCCGGAGCGCTCGCCACGTCCGCGGTGTGCACGAACATCTTCGTCGGGATGCAGCCGACGTTCAGGCAGGTGCCGCCGTAGGCGTCGTTGGGGCCGATGCCCTTCTCGACGATGGCGACGTCCCAGTCGGCGAACCGGTCGTCGAGGATCGAGTTGCCGGAGCCGGAACCGATGATCACTAGGTCGAAGTGGCGCACTGGTCCATCCTGCCTCACGTCGAGCGGGCCGCGGTCGGCGCGCGCTGGCTTTGTCTGGCGTCGATCACTTCCAACCCGGCGACCCGCCCGGTGATTCCGCGGTGATCTCCGGTGTTCGTCACGCCCCAGGCGTGCACCGCGCACCACAGGACTCCCAGCGCCGCATCCGCTCCGCCGAGCACACCGGTGCACACGCCCTGTGCCGCGGCGAAGCCGCCGATGCCGGACGTCCAGCGCAGCACCGCGGCGACGACCGGGCGGGTGGGCGCGCGGGCGCGCAGGCAGACCGCGTGCTGGCCCAGCGAGCTGCCACCGCCGACGATCATCACGACCAGCAGCACGACGGCGGGCGCGAACCACAGCGCCGTGGCTTCCCACCAGGCGTTCGGTGCGGTGCCGGTCAGCCAGAGCGCCAGCTCCGCGGCGCGTGCGCCGGCGACGCCCAGCCACCAGAGCAGGAGCAGGTCGCAGCTCATGCCCAGCAGTCGGCGGGGCGCGCCGACCGGGCGCGGTACCGCCGGTCCGTCGCGGGCTTCGGTCGGCACGCGGCGCAGCAGCGGTGCGCCCAGCGTGCCGAGCACCGCTCCGGTGGTGTTGGCGATGATGTCGTTGACGTCGAACACCCGGTACGGGGTCGGGAACAGGAACCACGTCCCGGTGAGCTGGGTCAGCTCGACGATCACCGACGCGGTGCCGCCGACCAGCGCCGCCGCGACCGGGCCGCGCCGCAGCAGGGCGCCGAGCGGGACGAAGAGCGCGATGTTGCAGGCGAACTGCTCCAGCAACGCTGGGTCGCCGAGACCGGCGAAGGGCCGCCACTGCGGCTCGAAGCCGCTCCCGGCGCCGGGCAGCGGAAGCAGCACGTAGCAGGCGAGCGCGGTCGCGTAGAGCAGCGCGGCGAAGCGCAGCAGCGCGACGCCCACGCGGAGCTCGCCGTGCCGCCGGTGCTCCGCGGCGACGAACGGCGCGAACAGCACCGCCGCCAGGCCGGTGGCGACCAGCACGGCGACCGAACCCGGTAGCACGCTCATCTCGATCTCCTCGTCCGAGAACCTCCCCGCTTATAAAGAGGCGCGAAGGCCCGTTCCAGATACATCTCGATCGAGTGATCCCCGGGCGCGAAAAAGCCGTGCCCGCCGCGGGAAGACCGGGCGGGCACGGCTCGGGTTCGCGGTATCAGTGCTGGTAGGTGGGCGTGATCACGGCCCGGGCCAGGGTGTGGAAGGCCAGGTTGAAGCTGATCACCGCCGGGCTCGCCGCGTCGTCCGGGCCGAGCTTCTCGGCGTCCACCGCGTGCACCACGAAGTAGTAGCGGTGTGGGCGGTCGCCGGGCGGCGGGGCGGCGCCGCCGAAGGCCCGCTCGCCGAAGTCGTTGGCCACGTGGAAGGCACCGGACGGGACGCCGTGGCCGTTGCGGTTGCCCGCGTCGGTGGCCAGCTCGGTGACGTCGGCCGGGATGTCGGCCAGCACCCAGTGCCAGAAGCCGCCGGGGATCGGCGCGTCCGGGTCGAAGCAGGTCACCACGAAGCTCTTGGTGGCCTCCGGGAAGCCCGACCAGCGCAGGTGCGGCGAGCGGTTCTGCCCGCCGGCGCCCATCCCGTCGAAGACCTGGGCCTGCGACATCGGCTGTCCGTCGGACACGTCGTCGGAGGTGACGTCGAAGCTCGGGACCGCGGGCAGCAGCGAGTACGGATCGGGATCGATCGGGCGCTCCAGACTCATTGCGAGCAACCTCCATTCCTGGGACTGAGGACGATCAACGGCCAGCTTAGGGATTGCCGCGGCAGCGGGCTCGGGTGGCGCGGGGGCCACCCCCAGCAGTGATATTGCATTACACGCAACGCGAGTGTGTATTTCGCACAATCCTCGATAGGCTGTGCGGCGATGACGTGGTGGATCGAGGAGGCGGACGTGGTGGAGCCGGGCCCCGAGGTGCTGTGCTTGGGGGAGACGATGTCGCTGGTCTCCCCGGCCGACCCGGTTCCCCTGGAGCAGGCGCCGGTCTTCACGCTCTCGGCGGGCGGCGCTGAGTCCAACGTCGCCATCCACCTGGCCGCGCTGGGGCACCGGGTCGGCTGGGCGAGCCGGGTCGGCGACGACCCGCTGGGGCGCCGCATGGTCGCCGCCATCGCCGCGGCCGGCGTCGACACCGGCCTGGTCGAGGTGCGTGCGGACGCGCCCACCGGCGTCTACTTCAAGGACCCCGGGCCGCGGGGCACGCGCGTGCACTACTACCGCGCCGGATCGGCGGCGTCCACGATGGATGCGGACTTCCTGCCGGACGAGCTGCTCGACGCGCCGCGGCTGCTGCACCTGTCCGGCATCACGCCCGCGCTCTCGGCTGGCTGCGACCGGCTGATCCGCCACCTGCTCACCCGCGATCGCCGGGCGCGGATCACCTTCGACGTGAACTACCGCCCGGCGCTGTGGCCGGTCGAGCAGGCCGGGCCGGTGTTGCGGGAGCTCGCCCAGTTCGCCGACACCGTGTTCGTCGGGCTGGACGAGGCGAACACGCTCTGGGGCGTGGAAACTCCCGAAGAAGTGCGGGAAGTGCTGAACCGGCCGAGCGTCGTCGTGGTCAAGGACGGTGCCAACGCCGCGCACGCGCTCGGCTCCGAGGCGGTGACCGTGCCCGCGCCGAAGGTCGAGGTCGTCGAGCCGGTGGGGGCGGGGGACGCCTTCGCCGCCGGGTTCCTCTCAGGCGTGCTGCGGGGCGCCGACGTCGCGCGCTGCCTGCGGCTCGGGCACCTGCTGGCCGCGCACAGCCTGCTCAGCACCGAGGACCACACCGCATCGCCGGATCGCGAGGACCTGGAGCGGTGGCTGGGCTGCGACGAAATGCGCTGGCGCGCATTGAGCTTCGGTTCCCGGGCCTGACGCATCAGGGGTGGTAGCAGCGGCCGCCCGGCCGACGTTGGAAGATGCCGAGCAGCTGCCGAGCATTCCCGAATGGAGTAGTCGTGAAGGTCCACGTTGGTCCGGTCGCTCAGCCCGAGCTGGAAGCCGCTGTCGTCGCGGCGGGTGCCGAGCTCGGCTCGGCCGCCGACGCCACCGCGCTGATCTGGTTCGGCGGCGAGCCGGAGCGGTTCGCCGAGCTCGACCACCCCGCCCTGGAGTGGGTGCAGCTGCCGTCCGCGGGCATCGAGCACTGGGCGGCGGCAGGTGCGCTGCGGGAGGGCGTGACCTTCACCTCGGCGGCGGGCGCCTTCGCGCAGACCGTCGCCGAGCACGCCCTGGGCCTGATGCTGGCCGGCGCGCGCCAGATGCACCTGATGGCGCGGGCCTCGAAGTGGTCGCGGCCGGAGGGGATGCGCGGCGTCGCCGGAGCCACCGTCGGCATCATCGGAGCCGGTGGCATCGGTGGTTCGCTGATCGAGCTGCTGCGGCCGTTCGGCGTGCGGGTGCTGGCGGTGAACCGGTCCGGCAAGCCCGTCGACGGCGCGTCCGCGACCTGGCGCTCCGACGACGTCGAGGGCGTCCGCGAGCTGCTCGCCGAATCGGACTTCGTGGTCGTCGCCGCGCCCGCCACGGCGGCGACCGCGCGGCTGATCGACGCCGCCGCGCTGGACCGGATGAAGCCCGGCGCCTGGCTGGTCAACGTCGCGCGCGGCCCGCTGGTGGACACCGAGGCGCTGGTCGCGGCGCTGGACGCGGGGCGCATCGGTGGCGCGGCGCTGGACGTCACCGACCCGGAGCCGCTGCCCGACGGGCACCCGCTGTTCCAGCACCCGCGGGCGATCATCTCGCCGCACACCGCCAACCCGAAGTCGCTGATGATCCCGGCGCTGGCCCGCCGCGTCGAGGAGAACGTCCGCCGCCGGCTGGCGGGTGAACCGCTGCTCGGCGTCGTGGACCGCAGCGCGGGGTACTGACCCCGTTCGGGCAGGTCAGCGGTTCCCGCTGCGGGCTCGTCGCGGATATTCGGATTCGTCCACATTGGAGTGGTGGAATCGGTGGCCGGATGATCGGTGTCCGGAATCGCAAAAGGCCTATCGGAGGATTGACAAACCTCCGGGTGTCATGAGTGGGAATACGCAATTTCCGGCAGTGGAAAGACCTTGCGTATTGAAGTCCTATTTGGACAGTTCTGGTCCGCCATTAGAGTGGATATTTTCCGGAATTTCCACTCGAACGGGTTGTGCAGGTTGGTGCGACTGTATCCAACAGCGGGTCGTGATCCTCTTTCTAATGGACACTTTGGGCGAGCCGGAGACGGCGGGTCGAAACCGCGGCCCGCCGGGAGGCTCCGGGGGAGGAGGCAACGACATGGCGGACACTCGGAGCCGGGTGTGGTCGGTGGCCGGACTGCTGGCGGCGGCGACGTTGTCGTCGGGACTGCTGGCCTCGGCGGCCGGTGCGGCGGAATCCGGAACCGCGGAGACCGCGGCGCCCCCCATCGTCGGGGGTGAGCCGGCCAAGATCGCCGACCACCCCTGGGTGGTGTACCTGACCGACACCCAGGGCAACCAGTTCTGCGGCGGCACCGTCGCGAAGGCCAACAAGATCATCACCGCGGCGCACTGCGTCAGCGGCGACAAGCCCGACGCGGTCCAGGTCGTCGCGGGCCGGGAGAGCAAGCAGAACACCGATGGCACGGTCGCGAAGGTGACCGGCATCTGGGTGCACCCGCAGTACCAGGACGCCAACAGCGGTTCGGACGTCGCGGTGCTCACCCTGGGCCAGGACCTGCCGCAGCAGCCGCTGGCGGTGGCGTCCAAGGACGACTCGGCGCTCTACGAGGCGGGCAAGACGGCCGGCGTGCTCGGCTGGGGGGCCACCGCGGAGGGCGGCGAGGCGTCGGAGACCCTGCAGAAGGCGGAGGTCCCGCTGACCAGCGATGCCGACTGCCAGAAGGCCTACCCGCAGTACAAGGCGGAGGCCATGGTGTGCGCCGGGTTCCCGGAGGGCGGCGTGGACAGCTGCCAGGGCGACTCGGGCGGACCGCTGGTGGTGGAGAACAAGCTGGTCGGCATCGTCTCGACCGGCAACGGCTGCGCCCGGCCGAACGCACCGGGCATCTACACCCGCGTGGCCGCCTACCACGACGACGTGCAGAAGCAGCTGGATTCCTGATCCGGTGAGGATGTGGCCGGGGCGCGGCGGGAGCGCCCCGGCCGCATCGCGTCCCGGCCGAGCGGAGTGCGGGACGTGCCGTCGTCGTCGGCTACGCGATGGCAGGATCAGCACGTGATCGACAGCCGGGTGCAGCTCGTCCTCAAGCCGGAGAACGCCGAGGGTCAGGTCGTCAAGGTGGCCATGGAGCAGGACTGGGAGCTCCGCGTCATGGGCAACCGCAAGGCGGATGTCTTCATCAACGTCTTCCTCACCGACGACGAGGCCGAGGTCCGCTACACCGAGGATCCGCTGACCGGCATTCCGTTCGTGACGATCCGCGGTGCCGGTTGCGCGGAGATCGCGGAGCTGTTCAGGCCGGCCTGCGTTCTCCGCGAGTTCCCGGAGGCGCTGGCGCTCTTGCAGCGCGAAACCGACCGGGACCAGCAGCTCCTCGCGATCGGCGCCGCCGCGAACACGGCTCCGGAGCAGCCCGTCGCAGAACTGGTCGAGGCGTTCCGAGCCCTGGCCGCGAATCCTGACCCGGGGATCCGCCAAGCGGTGGTGATCGCGACGGGGTGCCGCCCCTGGCCGGAACTGGTGGAGATCGTGCGGGGGCTGTCCGAGCGCGACGAAGTCGAACACGTGCGGGCCAACGCCCGGCTGCTGCTGGAGGGCTTGGCGGGGCAGCGGTGATCGGGCCGCGCCGGAAGGGCGGAGCCGCCGCTCAGGCCAGCCGCAGTCGCGGGCCGAGCTCGCGGGCGAGGCTGGTGGTCAGCGACCGGAACGTCCGCACCGCCGGGTTCCGGTCGTCCGAGCGGGTGGCCAGCACGCTGTGCTCGGGCGGCGCGTCCAGCACCGGCACGCAGACCGTGCCCGGCCACGGGTAGTACCGCTGGAAGGACTCCAGCGCGGAACCGGCGCCCCGCCCGGCGGCGGCCGTGGTCAGCACCTCGTGCGGGGTCACCGCGTGCGACCGGCTGCGGTGCGGGGACAGCCCGCCGCGCGCGTCGGCGAAGTAGAGGTAGTCGCTGAACTGGCGCGGGGTGTGCTCGGGGAGGCTGACGTAGGGCAGTTCGAGCACGTCATCCAGGGTCGCGGCCGCCGCGTCGGCCAGCTCCCAGGACGCGGGCACCACCACGATGCGCCGCTCGGTGGTCACCACGTCCACGGCGATCCGCTCGTCCACCGGAGCGGGCCGGACGAAGGCCACGTCGACCCGGTTCTGCACCAGCGCCGAGACGTGCTCGGTGAAGTCCAGCGCGACGAACTCCACCGGTACCTCCGGGCAGGCCCGCTGGAACGCCTGCACGGCGGCGGGGGTGAGCTCGGCCGAGCCGTTGCTCATGATGCCGACCCGCAACGTCCGCGCCGACCCGGCCTCCGCCACGTCGGCCATCGCCGCGTCCAGCGCGGCCAGCAGGCCCCGCGCGTGCCCGACGAACCGCTCGCCGGCCGGGGTGAGCCGCACCGGCGAGCGTTCCAGGAGCTGGACGCCGAGGTCGTGCTCCAGCTGCTTGATGTGCGCCGTGACCGACGCGGGCGACCGGAACAGCCGCTCGGCGGCCTTGCCGAAGTGGCCTTCCTCCGCGACCGCCAGGAAGGACGTCAACCGACGCAGGTCCATACCCGCAGCGTACGAAGCGCGGGCGCCGGAATCGCCGGGGAACCGTCGCGCGAGGCGAGGATCACGGCCGCGTTCACGAATCCTGAACGCCTGGTGCGGCGGGGCGCCCCGGCGGCTTAGAACGACTGCTGTGCGGAACAAGTGGTTGCCCGCGGCGTTCCTGATGACCGCCGCGGGCTGGGGTGCGAATCAGTTCTCGCCGTTGCTGGGCGTCTACCAGCACGACCTGGGGCTGTCCGCCAACGCGACGACGGGCCTGCTCGCGCTCTACGTGGTCGGGCTGCTGCCGGGCCTGCTGCTCGGCGGCCCGCTGGCCGACCGCCGGGGCCGGCGCCCGGTCGTCCTCGTCGCGGTCGCGATCAACGCCGTGGCGACGGTGGCGCTCATGCTCGGCGTCGACGTGCCGGTCTGGCTGGCGGTGGGGCGGTTGCTGACCGGCCTGAGCACGGGCGCGGTGCTGGCCGCGGGCAGTGCGTGGGTCCGGGAGCTGTCGCACCCGCCGTTCGGGACGGCGGTCGAGGACGGTGCCGGTGCTCGCCGGGCCGGGGTGATGCTCTCGATGGGCTTCAGCATCAGCGGCCTGGTTTCCGCGCTGATCGCGCAGTGGGGGCCGCATCCGCTGGTCATCGCCTATCTGCCGCACCTGCTGCTGTCCGTGGCCGGTGTGGTCCTGGCGCTGTCCTGCCCGGAGACGCGTTCGGCCGGGAGCGATCCCGGAGCGCGCGGCGGCGGGATCGGGGATCCGCGGTTCCGGCGGCTCGTGCTGCCGGTCGCGCCGTGGGTGTTCGTCGGGCCGACGGTCGCGTTCGGGACGCTGCCCGGCCTGGTGACCAGCGACCTGCCCGGTTTCGAGACCGTCTACGCCGGTGTCACCGCGCTGATCACGCCGGGGCTCGGGGCGGTGGTGCAGCCGATCGCGCGCCGGATCGCCCGCCGCGGCGAGCGCGTTCCGGCCGTCGTCGGGCTCGTGGTGCTCGCGGCCGGGCTCGCGCTGGCGGCGGTTTCGGCGATGTGGGTGCTGCCCTGGTGGGCGCTGGTGGCCTGCCTGCTGATGGGCACCGGGTACGGGTTCACCGTGACCTTCTGCCTGACCGTGGTGGGCCGGATCGCCGGGCCTGCCGGACTGGCCCGGCTCACCGCCGTGTTCTGGTGCATCGCCTACCTCGGCTTCTGCACGCCGTTCGCGATCAGCCTGCTGGCCCCGGTCGCCTCGGCGCAGGTGCTGCTGCTCGTGCTGGTCGGCCTCGCGCTGATCACCACCGCGGCGGTGTCAGCCGGCGACGAGCCCGACCGAGATGGTCAGGAACGCCGCCGCGCTGACCACATCCAGCGACTTCGCGACTCGGGGGTTCTGTAGCCGGTCGGCGATCTTCGCGGCGCCGAGCACCATCGAGGCCTCCCAGATCAGGGCCAGCACCAGGAACACCACGCCGAGCATCACCAGCTGCAGCGCGGGTTGCGGCGCCGAGCCCACGAACTGCGGCAGGAACGCCAGGCTGAACAGCAGCATCTTCGGGTTGGTGAGGTTGCTGAACAGGCCGCGCAGGTAGGGGTTGGAGTTGTCCACCGGCGGCCCGCTGAGCGTGCCCTCGGCGCTCTTCTTCCTGGTCAGCCACAGCCCGCGCAGGATCGACGCGGCCAGGTAGACCAGGTAGGCGGCACCGATCCACTTCAGCGCGGACAGCACGGCGGGGTGCTTGGTGACCAGCGCGCCGAGCCCGGAGATCACCAGCGCCACCTGCAGGATGCTCGCGGTGTGGATCCCGGCCAGCGCGAGCATCCCCGCCCGGCGACCGCGGTTGAGCGAGGTCCGCAGCAGCAGGAAGACGTCGACGCCGGGTGTCAGCACGACCACCACGCTGGCCACCAGGAAGGCGGGCAGCGGGGTCAGGTCCACGAGCACGGTTCCTCCTCCAGGGCAGCACGAAGGTGCTGATCACTTGATCGGGTTGGATCTGTCACCTGTTCAGGCGCAGTTCGCGGACCCGGTGCAGGGAGGTGCTCCGGGTCCGTGGTGACGCGGGAAGGATGAGCAGCGGTCGACAGTGACACCCTCAGTAAAATTTCCCGGCGTCATCCATCTTAACGAAATATTTTCCTGACACCCTGTGAGTTGCGCCTCGTAATGTCCCGGTGCCCGAGTGACTACGGTGTGCCGTCGGCAAGATCGGCGACAGTGGGAGGCCCGAGGTGACGCGTGGCAGGACCGGGACCGCAGTGCGACGGCTCGTGATCACCGGTGCGGTGGCGGCGCTGACCGGTGTGTACCCGGCGACGGCGGGCGCGGCGGAGGAACCGCAGGCGCGGGTGCTCGGCGGTACCGCGGCCACCATCGACGAGGCCCCGTGGCTGGTCGCCCTGACCGACGACCAGGGCCGCCAGTTCTGCGGCGGCACCCTGCTGACCCCGATCAAGGTGGTCACGGCGGCGCACTGCATGCAGGAACCGCTCACCGGCGGCCAGCGCGAGCCGCAGCGGCTGCGCGCGATCGCCGGCCGCACCGACCTGAGCACCACCGACGGCACGGTCGCCGAGGTGGACCGGGTCTGGGTGCACCCCGGCTTCCGCGGCTACACCAGCGGCGACGACGTGGCGGTCCTGACGCTGCACCGGCCGCTGCGCCAGCCGCTGCTGGAGGTGGTCGAGCAGGGCGAGACCGAGCCGTACCGGCCCGGCACGGTCGGCCGCGTCTACGGCTGGGGCAAGACCAGCGAATCGGGCCGGCCGTCGACGACCCTGCGCGCGGTGGACGTCCCGGTCACGACCGACGAGTCCTGTCGCGCCGCCTACCCGAACTACGACCCGCGGAGCATGTTCTGCGCCGGAGTGCCCGAAGGCGGCCGCGATGCGTGCGCCGGGGATTCGGGCGGCCCGATCGTGGCGGACAACCGCCTGATCGGGGTGGTCTCCTACGGCACGGGTTGCGGTCGGCCGAACACCCCGGGCGTCTACACCCGCCTGTCCAGCTACGCCGACGAGCTCGCCGAACAGCTCTGAGAGCGCTGTCGGCGGAGCCGGTCGCACATCAGCAGGGGCACCCGCGGTCCGGGGAAGCACTCGGGCTCCGCCAAGCGACCACCATCAGGGCTCCGGGAAAACCGGTTGAAGGCACCGCTCGGCCTGGCACAGGCTGAGCGGTGTGAAAGATCAGGAAAGCACCGGGTACCGCGCTGTCCGGGCGCAGCACACGGCGACGTCGATCACGGTCTACCAGGCGTACTCGGCGGAGATCGCCGACGCGGCCTTGGCGGCCGGGACGTTCGCGCCGCCGTTCAAGCGCGAGCGCATGACGTGGATCAAGCCGTCGTTCCGGTGGATGGCCTACCGCTGCGGCTGGGCCACCAAGCCGGGCCAGGAACGCGTGCTCGCGGTCGAGATCACCCGCGAGGGCTTCGAGTGGGCGCTCGAGCACGCCGGCTTGAGCCACTTCGAGCCGGACACCCACGGCACCCGCGAGCAGTGGGCGGAGCAGCAGCGGGCGAGCCCGGTGCGGGTCCAGTGGGATCCGGAGCGGGACCTCCGCCTCCGGCCGCTGGGGCACCGGTCCATCCAAATAGGACTCGGCGGCGAAGCGGTGCACCGCTACGTGGACGACTGGATCACCGGCATCGCCGACGTCACCCCGGTGATGCGCGGGGTGGCGGAGCTGGTGGCGGCGGGCGACCTCGAAGCGGCCCGGGCGGGTCTGCCGCAGGAGGAGCCGTACCCGCTGCCGGACCGCATCACTCGCCGCCTCGGGGCCACCGGATGACCGGGAGCCCTCTCCGGAGCAGCTTCCGCCGGGAGTGGCGTTGACTACTCCGGTGCAGGTGAATGCGGGTTTCGAGACCCCGTTGTGATATCCAAGTAGGGATGACCCTCCAGCCGCTCGCGACCGCCGTCCACCGCGCTTACACCGCGGACCTGGACGCCGAGGACTTCTACCGGATGCTGCGCCTGCGCGTCGACGTGTTCGTCGTCGAGCAGGAGTGTCCGTACCCGGAGCTGGACGGGCGCGATCTGGAGGAGACCACCCGGCACTTCTGGATCGACTCGGCCGACGGATACGTGCTGGGCTACCTGCGGCTGCTGGAAGATCCCGACGGCACTTTCCGGATCGGGCGGGTGTGCACCGCCAAGTCCGCGCGCGGGCTGGGGCTCGGGCGCAAGCTGATGCGCGCCGCCGTCGCCGAGGTGCAGCACGCGCCCGCGGTGCTCGCCGCGCAGACCTACGCCAAGGAGTTCTACCGCTCCTTCGGGTTCGTCGAGGAGGGCGAGGAGTACCTCGAGGACGGCATTCCGCACGTCGACATGCGCCGGGAGCCGCGCCGCCGGGCGTGATCGCAGTGGTGCGCGTCTCGCGCGGTTGGTCCGCCGCGCCGGTTCTGCGACGATGCTCCATGATCCGAATGCAAGGGGTGCGGCAGGAAGCCGGTGCGAATCCGGCACGGTCGGCGCCACTGTGACCGGGGAGCGGCCCTCCCCCGAGAGCCACCGGGGCGACCTGGGAAGGCCGGAGGGGCGCGGAGATCCGGGAGTCAGGACACTGCACCCCCTTGTTCCCGCCACCGGGGCGTCCGCACCCCGAGGAAGGAACCCGGCATGACCGCTGCTCCGCGCTTCCCCTTCTCGGCCGTCGTCGGCCACGACGATCTGCGGCTGGCGCTGCTGCTCAACGCCGTGCACCCGCGAATCGGCGGAGTGCTGGTGCGAGGTGAGAAGGGCACGGCGAAATCCACCGTGGTGCGCGCGCTCGCCTCGCTGCTGCCGCCGCTCGATGTGATCTCCGACTGCCGCTTCGGCTGCGCTCCGACCAGCCCCGACCCGCAGTGCCCGGACGGGCCGCACGGCTCGACCGCGGCGCAGCGCCCGGCGCAGCTCGTCGAGCTGCCGGTGGGCGCCACCGAGGACCGCCTGATCGGTTCGCTCGACCTGGAGCGGGCGCTGACCGAGGGCGTCCGCGCCTTCCAGCCCGGTCTGCTCGCCGCCGCCCACCGCGGCGTGCTGTACGTCGACGAGGTCAACCTGCTGCACGACCACCTGGTCGACCTGCTGCTGGACGCCGCCGCGATGGGCCGCGCGCACGTCGAGCGGGAGGGCGTTTCGGTCTCGCACGCGGCGTCGTTCCTGCTGGTGGGCACGATGAACCCGGAGGAGGGCGAGCTGCGGCCGCAGCTGCTCGACCGGTTCGGCCTCACCGTGCACGTCGCGGCCTCGCGGGAGGTCGCCACCCGCACCGAGGTGGTCCGCCGCAGGCTGGCCTTCGAAGCCGACCCGGCCGGATTCGCCGCGAAGTGGGCCGAGGCCGACGCGGAGCTGGCCGAGAGCATCCGCATCGCGCGCGACCGGGTCCCGCGGGTGCAGCTGCCGGACGCCGAACTCCGCCGGATCTCCGCGCTGTGCGCGTCCTTCGACGTCGACGGGATGCGCGCCGACCTCGTGCTGGCCCGCACCGCGATCGCGCACGCGGCCTGGCGCGGAGCCGACGCGGTCGTCGCGGAGGACGTCGAGGCAGCCGCCCGGCTCGCGCTGCCGCACCGGCGCCGCCGGGATCCCTTCGACGAACCCGGCATGGCCGAGGACCAGCTGGAACAAGCGCTCGCCGAGGCGGCGGAGCACGCCGAGGACGGGCCGGAGCCGCCGGACGGGCCGGACGGCCCGGACGGCGGTGGGCAGGCTCCGGAGGAGCCGGCGGAGCCGTCCGGCGGAAGCGGCGCGGAGGAGCGCAGCGACGGGCGCGCACCGGCGGACAAGGCGCCGGCGGCGCCGACGCCGGCGTTCCGGGCGCGGCTGCTGGAGGTGCCGGGACTCGGCGACGGGGCGCCGGGACGGCGCTCGCGGTCGCGTTCGCGGAGCGGCCGGACGACGCGGCCGTCCACTGTGGAAGGACATGGCGTCCACGTGGCGGCGACCTTGGCGGCCGCTGCACCGCACCAGGTCGCACGGGGTCGCAGCGGTCCGGGACTGGTGCTGCGGTCCGAGGACCTGCGGCGCGGCATCCGGGAAGGGCGCGAGGGGAACCTGGTGCTGTTCGCGGTGGACGCCTCCGGGTCGATGGCCGCCAGGGAGCGGATGTCCGCCGTCAGCGGCGCGGTGCTGTCGCTGCTGCGGGACGCCTACCAGCGGCGGGACAAGGTCGGCGTGGTGACCTTCCGGGGTGATTCGGCGGAGCTCGCGCTGCCTCCGACGTCCTCTGTGGACATCGCGGCGGCACGCATGCGCGGGCTGCGCACGGGTGGCCGCACCCCGCTCGCCGACGGGTTGTTGCAGGTCCAGCGGGTGGTGCAGCGGGAGCGGACGCGTGATCCGCAGCGCCGCGCGCTGGTCGTGCTGCTCACCGACGGGAAGGCCACCGTGGCGGTTGATTCCGGGCTGAGCGGTCGTGATCGCGCTCAGCGCGCGGTGGCCGATGCGCTGCGGGCCGCCGGCCTGGTGGCCGGGACGGGGGCGGCATCGATCGTCGTGGACTGCGAGAGCGGGATGGTCCGGCTGGGACTGCCCGCCAAGCTGGCCGCTGCTCTCGGTGGTCCGTGCCTGCGGCTCGAAGAGCTCTCCGCGGAGAACGTCGCGGGTGTGGTGCGCGCTGTCCGGGATGAACGCCCGCAGGCCGCTTGATCTCGTTTTGGTTACGAGATTGCAGATTGCGAGTACCGACCCGCTGGTCGGATTGGTACGGTGACTGCCGTCCACCTGACCCCCAGGGGTGGACTTGCGAAGTGCCCCCGCGCTCCCGGCGACCCCCAGGCCGGTTGAGTGCGGGGGCCCTTTTTGCACCGGAGTCGGGAGCGGTGGTGGTGCGCCGCTCAGACGGTCGTGCGGGACTGGTAGCGGCGGTGGCACGCGGACGCAGTGATCAGCAGCGGGACCGCGACCGTCGCGGCGGCGCCGAAGAGCAGTGCGTAGGAGCCGTTTTCGGCGAACGGGCCGGCTGCTGCCGCAGCCGTCGCGCTGCCGAGGAACAGGGCTGAGGCGAACAGCGCCATCGCCAGCCCGCGGGCTTCGGGGACCACCGAGGTGGCCCAGGTCTGCAGGGACGAGTGCATGAACGACCAGCCGCCACCGAGCAGCAACGCCGTGACCACCACCGCCGCGATGTCGGTCCGCAGCGTCACGACCAGGTAGCCGATCGCCATCGACGAACCGCCGATCGCGATCAGCTGCCACACCGCGAGCCGCCGCCCCAGCGCCTTGACCACGCGGGAGAACACCCACACGCCGATGCCGTAGGTGGCCGCGGCCAAGCCCGCCACGGCGACGTCGACACCGCGGTGCACCAGCGCCGACGGCAGGAACGTCAGGATGCCCAGCAGCACCGCGCCTTCCACGAAGACCAGCCCGAACACCAGCAGCGCCCAGCGATTCGTCAGCACGGTGCTCAGGTGCTTGCGCACGCCGCCGACCTGAGCGCGCTCCGGCTCGGGAAGCCTGCCGATCAGCGCGGCGCACAGCGCGGAGCAGAGCGCGGGAATCGCGAAAACCAGCCGCCAGTCGAGGAAACTCGCGAGCACACCGCCGACCGCGGTGGCCATCGCCGTGCCCAGCGCCGAGGCGGCCATGAGGTCGGAGAGCGCGCCTTGCCGCAGTTCCGGGGAAACCGTGTCCCCGACGTAGGTCAGCGACGACGGGACGATGGCGCCCATGCACCCGCCCGCGATCGCGCGCGCGATGACCAGCGCGACCAGGTTCGGCGCCAGCGCGGACGCGATGCCGGCGGCCGCCGCGCCCAGCAGCGTGCCGCGCATGACCACGATACGACCGAACCGGTCCGACAGCATTCCCCACACCGGCTGCATGAGCCCGTAGGCGAGGAAGTAACCGCTGGCGGCCGCGACGGCCGACGCCAGCGGAACCTGCATCCCGAACGCGATCAGCACCAGCATCGGAGTGACCGAGAAGCGGTCGAAGTTGGAGATGAGGGTGGCGGCGGAAAGCACCAGAGGTGGCCTGGTGGACGACATCGAACGACTCCTCCGGTGTAGGACCCGTCCATGCTCGCGGACGCGCGCCTTGCGAGATCGGTGATCTGGACCACTTCGGCGGGTGGGAGTGAACCGGCTGGCCTCCTCGGCGGAAGCGGGTTTGCTCCATTGGTGTGCGATTTGCGCCCCGGGTTGCGAAATGGCTTCTTCGTGACCTACGCGCGAGGAAGCTGGTGCTAGGTTCCTATCCGTTTGAGGCCGGAACGGACTTACCTGGGGGTGGGGTTCCGATGGCGGAGGCATTCGGCGCGATCGGTGGGGCGGTCGCAGGTCTTGCGGCTACCAACGACGCAATGCAGGGCATCATCAGCGCGGCCAACAGCGGCTCGTTCACGGTCACGCCCGAGGCGGGCAACGAGCTGATCAAGATCTTCCAGGACTTCCAGGACAACGCTCTGCCGTCGATGCAGTCGGATTTGCTCACCTTGAAATCGCGAACGCCTTTGGGTGACAGCCCGGGGGGCAAGGCGATCGCGGAGTTCAACAAGCAGGTGGCGGCAGGTGGGGATGGAAAGTCGTACCAAGAGCTGATCCTGCAGATGAAGGAGCGGGTGCCCGAGGTCATCGAGGCGATCAAGAAGGGGATCCAGCTCTACCAGGATGTGGACGAGGGCAACGCTGGCAGTATCGGCGTGCGGGATTGAGAACGGGGTTTACTCAGGTGCGTAGGTCGATGTCGAAGTCTGTGATCGCTGGCGTGGCCGTCTTTCTCGTGGTGGGGGCTGCGGGCTGCGGTGCACCGGGCAGCGGCGGAACCGGCAGTGGTTCAGCTGAAACCAGTGAGAGCGCGTCGCCTGGAAGCAGCGTGGCAGAGGCTGTTGATCCCTGTGAGGTGTTGAACCAGGCCGATGCGACGAAGTTGGGCATCGAAGGTTCAGGAGAAGCCAAACGGATCGCTGGAGCCCCTGCGTGCGACTTCAAGGTTGCCGGAGGGGTTATTTCCGTCGTCGTGCACAGCGACAAGACCGTGGACGAGATGAACCTTACGGACGGCACCGTCGATACGGTCTCCGTCGCGGGTGTGGACGGCAAGCGCGTGCGCGAGCTCGTTGGTCCCGGCGACTGCGGTGCGTTCTTCCCCCTCTCTTCCAAGGGGGTCATCCAGGTCAGCTCGGTTGTGCAAGACACCGAAGCGGCATGCCAGACGGTGCAGGAGGCTGCGCCGTTGGTGTTGGCGAACCTTCCGAAGAACTGACAGGTCTGCAGAGAACTTAAAAGGAATTGGGGGAAGTCATGACGTCGCCGCCGGGTGGTGGAAACCAGTACATCGCAGATGTCGAGCAACAGGCCTACCAGCAGGGGCAGCAGAAGTACTCCGACGTCTCGGACGTCTGGCTGGTCGGCGATGCGCTGAACCAGGCGCTGTCCCAGGCCTACGCCAAGCAGGAAGCCACCAAGTACGGGCAGGAGCAGGCGCAGGCGCTGGCCACGGACCAGGAGCTGCGGGAGAAGCCCGGGGAGCTCGGCAACACCCACTACCTCTCCTTCGAGCACAAGGAGATGGACCGGTTCGTCAAGGAGAACTTCGATCCGACCGCGGTGCACGACGTCGGCCGCATCTACCACGGGCACGGTGAGAAGTTCCTCGACTTCGCCGATCAGATCAGCAGAGCGGCGGCCAAGACGGAGGAGACCTGGCGGGGGGAGGCCGGTGATGCGATGCGCAAGCACGTCGGGCAGCTGGCCGAGCACATGGCGCACTCCGGGAACGCCGCTCAGCTGACCGCCAACCAGATCGGCATGCAGGCCGAGGCCGGGGAGCGGGCCAAGAACTCGATGCCCGAGGTCGTCGAGTTCGACATGAAGCAGGAGCTCAAGAACTACTTCTCCGATCCCAACCCGTTCACCGCGATCAGCCGGGCGAACGACATCATCGAGAAGCAGGAGAAGAGCCAGGCAGCGCACGCCGAAGCCGCCCAGGTCATGTCGACCATGGAAGGCGACTTCGGGCGGGCCGCGGCGCAGACTCCCGCTTTCGTGCCGGCGCCGCGGGGGCCGGACGAGGTCGGGCCGCCGCCGGAGACGCGGCGGCCGATCGGGACGGTCGACCCGTCCACCAACGTTTCGAACACGCCCGCGGTCACCCAGTCGGCTTGGGCGAGTCCGACGGGGCAGGGCAGCGGGCCCGGCAGCTCCTCGGTTCCGCCGCCGCCCCCGTCGCCGAGCCAGACGAACGCCGTGTGGCAGCAGACGCCGACCGGTTCCGGTGGCGGGTCCGACACCCGGTGGAACCCGCGCACCGGGCAGTGGGAGCGGCGCAATCCCTACAACGGCAACTGGGCCCCGCTCCCGCCCGGCCAGCAGCGGCCCGGGCCCGGTGGCGGCCTGGGGCGTCCGGGCACCGCTCCCGGCGGTGCCGGTGGCATGGGCCGTCCCGGTGGTGGCGGCGGTGCCGGTGGTGCCGGTCGGCTCGGTGGCTTGGGCGCCGGCGGCGTCGGTGGTGCGGGCAACCAGCTCGGTGCCGGTGGCCGGGCCGGTGCCGGCGGGTTCGGCGCCGCGGGGAGCGCCGGGGTCGGCGGCGGTGCTGGTGGTGCCGGTGCCGCCGGTGCCCGCGGTGGTGCCGGGATGGGCGCCGGGGCCGCGGGCCGTGGCCAGGGCGGCAATTCCGAGGAGGACAACGAGCACGAGAGCAAGTACGTGCTCGACACCGACGAGGCTTGGGACGACCTCGGGCTGCCGAAGGTCGCACCGCCGGTTTTCGGCGAATAACTTCGACTGTTCCGCTCGATTTCCCGGAAAACCGATGTTTTTCCGGGGAATCGGCGCGCGCCCACAGGGGGAATGGTGATCAATTCGTTCACTCTGTCCGCCGAAGCGGTGGACATCCTCAGCGAGGACCTGCGGCTGAACCTGCGGCAGCCGCCGTTCGAGATCCCGCACTTCAGCGCCACCCTCGACGAGCGCGGCAGGCTCCGCAAGAGCGTCTGGGCCGATCTCGAGCAGCGCCGCCTCGCCGATCGCGGCCGGGCCGAGCCGGAGCTCGAGCAAGCGTTGAACCTGCTGCACCGCTCGGAGGTCTCGGTGGCGGTGACCTCCTACGACGGCCGGTCGGACACCGTCTTCCGGGCCCGGGTGGTCGCGGGAGGCCGGACCGGGGTCGTCGCGATCCAGGACGAGCGGGGCGTGCGGGTCGAGTTCGCCGACGTCCGGGGGCTGGCGCGGATCTGCGTCGGGCTGCTGCCGGAAGTACCCGCGGGCAAGCTCGACACCGGCACCGTCTCCGTCGCCGGTGAGCCGCAGCCCGAACCCGGTGCCGAGCCGGATTCCTGGCTCAGCGCCGCGCAGCCCAGCGCTTCCGGTCGCGGTGGCGGGGACCTGCGCAAGGTGGAGCGGATCATGGCGCTGCCGGTGCGCAGCGTGGGCTACTTCGTGGTGAGCGGCGTCGACGCGAGCGGCCGGCAGGTGCGGCTGCCCGCGGTCGGCTGGCGGGACACCGAGGAGGGCCGCTACAGCGTCACCACCCGCCAGAACCACGACGGCCAGCGCTGGAACACCTTCAGCCCGGCCGACAAACCGCGGCTGGCCCGCTACTTGGACGAACAGCTGGCCGCGTTCCGGCAGCGGTGAGGGGATCGCAGCCGCGGTCCGCCGGGGCTGCTGCACCGGCGCTCACGACCGAATTGGTTAGGGTCTGGGTATGCCTCAGGGACAGCCTTCCAGCGTGCCGAACGACGGACTCACCACCCGCCAGCGCCGCAACCGGCCGCTGGTCGTGGTGCACACCGGTGAGATGAAGGGCAAGTCCACCGCCGCGTTCGGGCTCGCGCTGCGCGGCTGGAACCAGGGCTGGTCGATCGGGGTGTTCCAGTTCGTCAAGTCCGCGAAGTGGCGCGTCGGCGAGGAGACCGCGTTCCGCGCGCTGGGTCGGCTGCACGAGCAGACCGGCGAGGGCGGCCCCGTCGAGTGGCACAAGATGGGCGAGGGCTGGTCCTGGGCGCGCAAGAAGGGCAGCGAGGAGGACCACGCCGCCGCCGCGCTGGAGGGCTGGCGCGAGATCGCGCGCCGGATCGGCGAGCAGCAGCACGGCATGTACGTGCTGGACGAGTTCACCTATCCGCTGCACTGGGGCTGGATCGACGTCGACGAGGTGGTCGCCACCCTGCGCGACCGCCCCGGCCACCAGCACGTCGTGATCACCGGCCGCTACGCGCCGCGGGCGCTCCTGGACGCCGCCGACCTCGTCATGGAGACCACCAAGGTCAAGCACCCCATGGACGACGGCCAGAAGGGCCAGAAGGGCATCGAGTGGTGACCGGACCGTCCCCGTCCCATGCCCGGGTGGTGATCGCGGCACCGGCCTCCGGGCAGGGGAAGACGACCGTGGCCACCGGGCTGCTCGGAGCGCTGCGGCGGCGCGGGACCGACGTCGCGCCGTTCAAGGTCGGCCCGGACTACATCGATCCCGGGTACCACCGGATCGCCGCCGGGCGCCCGGGGCGCAACCTCGATCCGGTGCTGGTCGGCGAGGAGCGGATCGCGCCGCTGTTCCGGCACGGGGCGGCGGAGCTGTCCGTGGTGGAAGGCGTGATGGGGCTGTTCGACGGCCGCATCGGTTCCGGCGACGGGCTGGCGGCCGGTTCCACCGCGCACGTGGCGCAGCTGCTGGACGCGCCGGTCGTGCTGGTGGTCGACGCGCGGGGGCAGAGCCACAGCCTCGCCGCGCTGCTGCACGGTTTCCGCGGCTACCGGCCCGAGGTCCGGGTGGCGGGCGTGATCCTGAACCGCGTCGGTTCGCCGCGCCACGAGGAGGTGCTGCGCGAGGCCGCGGACGCCGCCGGGCTGCCGGTGCTCGGTGCCATCCCGCGCGCCGACGACCTCGCCGTCCCGTCCCGGCACCTCGGGCTCGTCACCGCCGTCGAGCACGGCACCGAGGCAGTGCGGGCGGTCGAGGCGATGACGGAAATCGTTGCCAGGTCGGTGGATCTCGACGCCGTCGCCGAGATCGCGCGGTCGGCTCCGGAACTGCCCGGGCCCGCCTGGAACCCGCGGGACGAAGTGGCGCCGCAAGGTTCGCCGGTGGTCGCGGTGGCCGGTGGCCGGGCGTTCACCTTCGCCTACGCCGAGCACGTCGAACTGCTCGAAGCCGCCGGTGCCCGGATCGCCGTCGTGGACCCGCTCAACGACGAACGGCTGCCCGAGGGCGCCGCGGGTTTGGTGCTGCCGGGCGGATTCCCGGAGCAGCACGCGGCCGAGCTGTCCGCGAACACCGCGCTGCGCCGGGAAGTCGCCGCGTTCGCCGCCGACGGTGCGCCGGTGCACGCCGAGTGCGGGGGACTGCTGTACCTGTCCCGGGAGCTGGACGGGCATCCGCTGTGCGGAGTGCTCGACGCGCGGGCGCGGATGTCGTCGCGCTTGACGCTCGGTTACCGGGATGCCGTGGCCGCTGCCGACTCCGCGCTGTTCGCGGAAGGCTCGCGGGTGAGCGGGCACGAGTTCCACCGCACCGTCCTGGAGCCCGCCGCCGGAGCACCCGCGTGGTTCTGGCGGAGCGGTGCGGGGCCGCAGCGCGAGGGTTTCGTCGACCGCGGCGTGCACGCCTCCTACTTGCACACCCATCCCGCCGGGCAGCCCGGCTCCGTCGAGCGGTTCGTGGCGCGGTGCGCGTGATCAGGACGGCAGCGTGGGCTTCGCCACGCCGGGCGCTCGCCGTCCGCAGCCCGCACGGTCGGCCCAGCGCGGTTACCGACCGAGGTCGTGCCGCGCGTCGCTGCAACGCAGCTGATCACCGGTTCGAGGCCTTTCGGTGCGGGCGCATCACGTGCCGTGACAAGCGCTGCGCGGGACGTGACCGCGCTGGGGGAGGGGCCGTGGCCACGCGGTACGGTCAGGGCCTGCGAAAGCGGGCGGCGGCCCGGTGAGCCGCGTGCCGAGCGCCGGGTGCCCGCGCCCGCTGTCCGAAGTGGACGACGCGCCGCATTCGTCCGCTGTGTTGGTACTTCCACCCCGAGGCGGAAGAGGAGAGCAATGGTGACTGGCCGGATCTCGTTCATCGGTGCCGGTCCGGGCGCGGCCGACCTGATCACGGTCCGCGGCGCGCGGCGGATCGCCGAGGCCGACGTGGTGGTGTGGTCGGCGAGCGCGGTCGCGCCGGAGTGCATCCAGGAGCACGCCCGCGGCGACGCCGAGCTGATCGACTCCTCCCGCCTGACCCGCGAGGAGGCGCTGGAGATCTACCGCCGCGCCGAGCGGGACAAGCTCAAGGTCGTCCGCGTGCACTCCGGCGATCCGTCGATGTGGAGCGCCGTCCAGGACCAGCACGACGCGTGCTCCCGGATGAACGTCGAGGTCGAGATCGTGCCCGGCGTCGCGGCGTTCTCCGCGGCGGCTGCCGCCGTCGGCCGCGAGCTGACCGCGCCCGAGGTCGCCCAGTCGCTGGTGGTGACCCGCCTGGAGGGCGGCCGGACGCCGACGCCCACAGGCGAGGAGGTGCGCGAGTTCGCCAAGCACGGCACCACCATGGCGCTGTACCTCTCCGCTTCGCGCACCGCGCAGCTGGTCGAGGAGCTGCGTGCAGGCGGCTACCCGGACGACACGCCGGTGCTGGTCGCCTACAAGGTCAGCTGGCCCGACGAGCTGCTGGTGCGCACCACCATCGGTGAGCTGGAGAAGACCGTCAAGCAGCGCAAGCTCTGGCGCAACGCGCTGTTCATCGTCGGCAAGAGCCTCGCCGGTTCCCGCACGAACTCCTACCACTTCCGGCGCGCGGAGCCGGTCGCCCGGCGCGCGCTGCGCCCGACCGCTCCGCGCCGCCGCAGCGTCGAGCCCGGCCCGGCGAAGCCGCGCGGCACCAACGGGGTCAAGGACTCCGACGTGGCCTGGTGGGCGGTGCGCGACTGGCAGGAGAGCGCTCGCGGAGCGGCGCGGGTCGCGGCGACCCGCGCGGTGCCGCGCGTGGACGCGGCGCAGTCGCAGCTGTTCGCCGATGAGGCCGTGGCCGAGCCCGCGGAAGCCGTCGAATCCGCGGTCAGCGAGCAGCCCGTTGCCGTCGAGGCCGCGCCGAAGTCGCGGCGGACCTCCGCGGCGAGCACCACGACGACCCGGGCCACCGCGAAGGCAACCCCGGCCAAGCGGACCGCGACCAAGACGACGAAGACCACCGCGGCCAAGCGGGCGAAATCCGCGACGGCGGCGAAGGCGAAGCCCGCGGCCAAGCGCAAGCCCGCGGCCAAGCCGGACGAGCAGGGCGAGTGATCCGAACCGCTTCGTCCGAAGTGGACGCGGCGTGTGCGCACCGGTTCGGTGGCCGGAGGCAGCAGTATGGGAGCAGTTCAGCGAGGTGTGCGGCCGCCGGTCGCGCGTTCGGGGTGGAACGCGCGGTCGCGGCTGCCGAGGTGAGGTGGGTGACGTGGCAGTCACGGTGATCGGGATCGACGGCGGCGCCCTGCCCAAGGGCGCTGAGCAGGAGCTGGAGTCGGCTCGGCTGGTGGTCGGGGGCAAGCGGCACCTGGACGCGCATGCGCCCGAGCACGCGCGCAGGCTGGAGCTGGGCCCGCTGGAACCGGCGTTGAACGCGCTGTCCGCGCTCTCCGGCGACGAGCACGGCGTGGTGCTGGCCTCGGGTGATCCCGGTTTCTTCGGCGCGGTGCGCGCGCTGCGCGAGCGCGGCATCCGGTGCACGGTGCTGCCGTCGACCTCCAGCGTGCAGCAGCTGATGGCCCGCATCGGCCGCTCCTGGGACGACGTGGTGGTGGTCAACGCCGGCGGCCAGGACCTCGGCCGCGCGATCAACGTCTGCCGCGCGCGCCCGGCCGTGGTGGTGCTGACGACCGCGCCGAAGGCCGGACCCGCGCAGATCGGCTCGGGGCTGACCGGGTGGCGGCGCACCATGGTGGTCGCCGAGGACCTGGGCGGGCCGAACGAGTCGATCGTCACCCTGGATCCGGCGGAGGCGGCCAAGCGCACCTGGCGCGAACCGAACATCGTGCTGTCGCTGGCCGATCTGGACGACGTGCCGCACCGCGGCTGGATCGCCGGTGGTGAGCCGGTGCCGCCGGCCACCGGCTGGGCGCTGGCCGAGGACGAGTTCTCGCACCGCGATGGCATGATCACCAGCGCCGAGGTGCGCGCGGTGGCGCTGGCCAAGCTCGCGCCGCGCCCGGGAGCGCTGGTGTGGGACGTCGGCGCGGGTTCCGGCTCGGTGGCCGTGGAGTGCGCCCGGCTGGGCGCGGCGGTGATCGCGGTGGAGTCCGACGAGACGCAGGCGGTGCGGCTGATCACAAACGCGGCCGGGCACGGCGTGGACGTCCGGGTGGAGGAGGGCGAATCGCCGCAGGTGCTGCGGAACCTGCCCCGGCCGGACTCGATCTTCGTCGGCTCCGGCGGCAGCGATGTCGTCACCGCCTGCGCGCACGCCGGGGCGGCCCGCGTCGTGGTGGCGCTGGCCGCGCTGGACCGGGTCGGCGCGACTCGCGACTCGCTGCGTTCGGCGGGCTACGAGGTGGAGGGCGTCCAGCTCTCCGCGGCCCGCCTCGCGGAGCTCCCGGACGGGGCGTCCCGCCTGGAGGCGGCGAACCCGGTGGTCCTGATCTCCGGCTGCAAGAAGCAGTAGCCGCCACCGCCGCTCACGCCGGGTGGGAACATGCGGGTGAGCGGTGTCGGCCAGGCAGGGGAGCAGCAGTGATCGGTCTGTTCGCGGTGACCGCGGCGGGACGGCGGTCCGCCGCCGAGCTCGCCGCACGGCTGGGGCCGGACGCGGTCGTCGCCGACGGGCCGATCGGGTCCGCCGTGCGGCGGCTCTGGGACCACCTCGACGCGGCGGTGTTCTTCCTGGCCAGCGGGTCGGCGGTGCGGCTTGTGGCGCCGCTGCTGCGCGACGAGCGCACCGATCCCGGCGTGGTCTGCGTCGACGACGAGCGGCGCTTCGCGATCGCGCTGGCCGGCACGCAGGCCGGTGGTGCCGACGTGCTCGCCGAGCAGGTCGCCGACGTGCTCGACTGCCAGCCGGTGGTCACCTCGGCCACCGGCGGTGCGGGCACCACGCCGCTGGACGAGCTGGTCGAACAGCTCGACGCCACTGTGGACGGTGACTTGGTCGCCTGCGGTGCGGCGGTGCTCGACGGGCTGCCGGTGCGCCTGGTCAACCCGCACGGCTTCCCGCTGCCCGCCCTGCCGCCGAACGTGTCCCCGGACGTCGAGAGGCCGCTGTGCACGGTGGTGATCGACGACCGCCGGCCGACCGCGGTGGAGGAGCACACGCTGCGCCTGATCCCGCGCACCCTGGTGGTGGGCGTCGGCTCCGCGCGCGGCATCTCGCGCACCGCGGTGACCGAGACGATCGCGCGCCTGGACAGCGAGCACGGCCTGGACCCGCGCGCGATCCGGGCGATCGCCAGCGTCGACCGCAAGGCCGAGGAGGGCGGCATCCTGGAGGCGGTGCAGGACCTCGGATTCTGGCACTCCGCGGACGGCGGCGACGAGCTGTCGCTGCTGACCTACCCGGCCGAGGTGCTGGCCGCCGTCGAGGTGCCCAACCCGAGCCCCGCGGTGCAGGCCGGGGCCGGGACGCCCAGCGTCGCGGAGGCCTCGGCGCTGCACGCCGCCGCCGAGCTCGGCTTCGGAGCGCCGGTCGAGCTGGTCGCCGCCAAGATCAAGGGCGACGGCGTGACGGTCGCCGCGGCCCGGATCCGCCCCCGGGGCAGGCTGGCGCTGATCGGCATCGGCCCCGGAGCGGCCGACCTGCGCGTGCCGCGCGCCGACGTCGAACTGCGCCGCGCCTCGGTCGTGGTCGGCCTGGACCAGTACGTCGACCAGGTGCGGCACCTGCTGCGCCCGGGCACCGAGGTGCGCGCCACCGGGCTGGGCGAGGAGGAGGCGAGGGCCGTCGAAGCGGTCGAGCTGGCCCGCGAGGGCCGCGCGGTGGCGCTGATCGGCTCCGGCGACGCCGGCGTGCACGCGATGGCGAGCCCGGCGCTGGAGAAGGCGGACGTCGACATCGAGGTCGTCGGCGTGCCGGGCGTGACCGCGGTGCTGGCGGCGTCGGCCCTGCTCGGCGCGCCGCTGGGCCACGACCACGCGCTGATCAGCCTGTCCGGCCTGCGCACGCCGTGGGCGGTCATCGAACGCCGCGTGCGGGCGGCGGCCGAGGGCGACCTGGTGGTCTGCCTCTACAACCCGCGCTCCGAGCAGCTGGCCCGAGCGCTGGAGATCCTGGCCGAGCACCGCCCGGCGACGACCCCGGTCGGTGCGGTCCAGCGGGCGACCCGCACCGGCCAGCGGGTCTGGTGCGCCCCGATCGGCGAGTTCGACCCGGCGGAGGTGGACATGTCCACCACGATCGTCGTCGGCTCCTCCCAGTCCACTGTGGTCGGACACCGCATGGTCACCCCGCGCGGCTACCGCTGGATGGCCACCGACACCCCCTGACCCGGCGGCGGCCCGGCTTTCGTTTTGTTCGTTTCGCTGCTAACGCGGTGGCCATGCGGGGGACGGGTGAACGCACGGTTCTGCCACCGGCCAAGGCCGATGAGCTGCTCGGGCTGTTGCGCGCGCTGGATGTGCAGGGCAACGCGTCTGCGCTGATCACCCGTGATGGCTCGCGGATAGATCTGCCCGACGAGTTGTACGACGTGCTGCACGACGTGGTCTACGCACTGTCACGCGGTCTTGCGATCACGGTCGCGCCGAGGCACACAGTGCTGACCACAGGCGAGGCGGCGGAGCTGCTCGGCGTGTCCCGTCCCACGCTCGTTCGGCTGCTCGAATCCGGCGAGATCCCGTACGAGCAGCCGGGGCGCCACCGCCGGATTCGATTGGACGACTTGCTCGCCTACGAGAACGCGCTCGACGGGCCCGCGCAGCGGGGCTGGACGAGATGGTCCGCGTGTCGGAGGAAGCGGGGCTTTACGAGGTACCTGCAGACTCACACGTCGAGCGGCTGAACGACTCGGACCGGGAACGCTGAACCACGACGGATGATCCGAGCCTTCCTCGATACGTGCGTGCTGTTCAAGTCGCTGCTCAGCATCGCTGAGGACGACGTGTACCGACCGCTCTGGTCTGCCGACGTGCTGGAGGAATTGCGTCGGAACCTCGTGCGCTCCGGAGTTCCGGAGCATGCCGTTGAACACCGCCTGGAACAGATGCGGGTGCACTTTCCCGGCGCAGAGGTGGCCGGATGCGAAGACCTGGTGGACGGCATGGCGAACCATCACAAGGATCGCCACGTTCTCGCCGCCGCGGTCCGTGGCAATGCGGAAGTGATCGTCACGGAGGACCTCCGTGATTTCCCTCCGGCGGCGCTGGAGCGCTACGACGTCGCGGCCTCGCACCAGGACGAGTTCTTGCTCGATCTGTACGACCTCTCGCCCGGGGCGGTTTTCCGGGCGCTGACCCGACAGGTCTCGCGCTACCGCCGTGATCCACGGTCCGTGGAGGATCTGCTGATCGGGCTGGGCGGGGCCGGAAACGGGTGTCCCCAGTTCGCCGAAGCGTGTCACTTCGACCGGTTCGACGGACTCTGAAGCACGCAGGGACCAGTGGTCGGGGCCGGTCGGGGGTGGCAGGCTGGCGGGGTGAGCGGGCACATGTCTCCGGAGGAGTTCCGGGCGTTCGGCAAGCAGGTCGTCGACTGGGTCGCCGACTACCTCTCCGGTGTCGAGTCGCATCCGGTCCGGTCGCAGGTGCGGCCGGGGGAGGTCCGGGCCCAGCTGCCCGCGCATCCTCCTGAGCAGGGCGAATCCTTCGATGCGGTGCTGCGGGACCTCGATGATCTGCTGATGCCCGGGGTGACGCACTGGCAGCACCCCAACTTCTTCGCCTACTTCCCGGCCAACGCCAGCGGCCCGTCGATCCTCGGCGATCTGCTCTCCAGCGGTCTCGGCGTGCAGGGCATGGTGTGGGCGACCAGCCCGGCCTGCACCGAGCTGGAGACCGTCGTGGTCGACTGGATGGCCGAGCTGCTCGGGCTGCCCGAGCACTTCCGGACCGATGCGGCCGGTGGCGGCGTCATCCAGGACTCCGCGTCCAGCGCTGTGCTGGTGGCCTGCCTGGCCGCGCTCCAGCGGGCCGGCGGCGAGGTCGCGAAGCGGGGCATCGCGCGGCGGCACACCCTCTACGTCTCCGAGCACACCCACTCGTCCCTGGAACGGGCCGCGCGGATGACCGGTATCGGCGCGGACAACGTCCGGGTCGTCGCCGTCGATCCGGAGACCCTCGGCATGGATCCGGCGCACCTGGACGCCCTGATCGCCGAAGACCTCGCCGCCGGTGCCGTGCCGACCATGGTGTGCGCGACCATCGGCACCACGTCGACCACCGCGATCGATCCCGTCCGCGCCATCGGCGAGGTGTGCCGGGCGCGCGGGATCTGGCTGCACGTCGACGCGGCTTACGCGGGCGTTGCGGCGGTGTGCCCGGAGCTGCGCTGGATCAACGACGGCGTCGCCGAGTTCGCCGATTCTTACTGCACCAACGCGCACAAGTGGTTGCTGACCAACTTCGACTGCAGCCTGCTGTGGCTGGCCGACCGCGGGCCGATGATCGATGCGCTGTCGATCCTGCCGGAGTACCTGCGCAACCCCGCCACCGCTTCCGGCGAGGTGATCGACTACCGCGACTGGCAGGTGCCGCTGGGCCGCCGCTTCCGCGCGCTGAAGCTGTGGTCAGTGCTGCGCTGGTACGGGGCCGCCGGGCTGCGCGAGCACATCCGCGCCGGAGTGGGGCTGGCGCAGGAGTTCGCCGGCTGGGTGCGCGAGGATCCGCGGTTCGAGCTGCTGGAGCCGCACCCGCTCGGGCTGGTGTGCTTCTGGCCGCGTTTCCCGGAGCTCTCCACCGAGGAGGCCGGTGAACGCACCTACCGGATCATGGAATCGCTGAACGAGTCCGGGGAGCTGTACCTGACGCACACCAAAGTGGACGGTCGGACGGTGTTGCGGTTCGCCGTCGGTTCGCCGCAGACCGAGCGCAGGCACGTGCTCGCCGCGTGGAAGCGCATTCAGGAGGCGGTCGGCTGATCTGCCCGCCACCAGGGCGTAGCCGATCAGCACGAGCAGGTGCGCAGGCCGCTCACCCGCGCTGGCTGCGTGCAGCGCCTGGATCGCCGCGCCGGAGGCGGTGAAGTGGAGACCCGGGATCAGCCCGGGCAGCAACAGGATCGAGGCGAGCAGCGGGCGGCGCGCGCACAGCAGACCGACCGTCAGCACCGCCAACGCGGACAGCGGACCCGCCACGAGCAGCGCGGACGCCTCCGCCGGAGTGGTCGCGCGGGCCGCGGCGACGAGCACCACCGCGAGCGCTGCCAGCAGGTCCGCGGTGAACCGGGCGATCGGATCGGGGCCCGGCCGCGCCGCGAGCGCGATGGCCGCGATGATCAGCGCGGTGCCTGCGGCGAAGTCGCCGAGCACGGCCAGGCCGCAGAGCGCGATCAGCGGGCTGCGGGCCAGGCGGGCCAGTTGCGCCCCGGTCCGCCGGGGCAGGTCGCAGGTGCGGAAGTCCGCCTGTTCCCGCGAGTTCGGGGAGGGCATGGCGGTGACGTTAGGCTCGCTGCGGAACCGGCGGTATGCGGTTGGCTGCCGGTCGGGGGTGGAGATAACTCCACCCCGGGTCGGGAACCAGCTGCAAGGTCAACACCGTCGCCGCCGAAAAGAATCGACCCATGCGAATCAGAACTGCCGGGCGAGGCCTGGTGCTCGCGCTGCTGGCGCTGCCCGGGCCGCTGCTGTTCACGGCCTACACGTTGGCGCCCTTCGTGTCGATGCTGGGAATCCCGGCCCTGGGCGAGCGGATCGTGGGGTGGTGCCGGGGCGCGATCGACCTGACCCGCAGGCTGTCCGGTGACTGGTGCGAGGCGCCGGTCGAGTCGTCGTACCTCCCGCCGCCGTCCGAGCCGCAACCGGACGCGGAGGGCTGGTACCGGCACGACCGGATGGTCTACCGGACACCTCGCGTGCCCCGGTACCTGCGGCGGGTGGAGTGGGTGTCGGAGGATCCGGCGACGGGGCAGGACCTGAGCTGGCTGCTGCTCAACACGGTCGTCGGCCCGGTGCTGGGCCTGCTGGCGGTCATCGGCGGGCAGCCGGTGCTGCGGCTCTACGGGCGGTGGACGCGCTCGCGGCTGGGCGTGGTCGAGCCGCGCGGGTGGCAGCTGTGGGTCAACGGCGGGCTGCGGGCGCTCTGGCAGTTCGCGCTGCTCGTCCCGCTGGCGGTCCTGAACCTGGTCTGCGGTGTGCTGGTGGTCGTCCTGTTCGTGCTCGCCCACGTGCTCGGGCTGCACCTGTGGTGGCCCTGGTGCAACGCGCTCGCGCAGCGGCTGGCCGGGCTCGGCAGGCGGCTCGCGGGGAAGTGGTCGGGAATCCCGGTGGGGGAGCTGTACCAGCCGCTCGTCGAGCCGGTGCCCACCGCCGACGGCCTCTACCGGGCCGGTCGCGAGCTGAAGTCCTCGCCGCGCGCGGCGCTGCACCGTGCCCGCTACCGGCGCGCGATGACCGATCCGGCCACCGGGCGGGACCTGCTGTGGCTGCTCGGCGACGGCCCGGTCACCGCGCTGCTGCTCGCGCCGCTCGCCGTGCTCGGCTGGGTCTTCCTGTGGGGGCTGTGGATCCCGTTCTGGGTGTGGGTCGGCCGTTTCTTCGCCGAGTTCGGATCGCCGTGGGAGCAGGTGTGGGCGCCCGCGAAGTGGCTCGCGGACACGCCGCTGCTCGGGATGCCGCTGGGTCTGCTGGCCGGTGCCGGTGCGCTGGCCCTCGCTCCGCTGCTGCTGCGCCTGCACGGCCGCTGGACGAAGCTGCTGCTCGCCCCGACCGAGAGCGCGGAGCTGGCGCAGCGGGTTCGTCGACTGGCCGAGACCCGGGCCGACGCGACCGAGGCCGAGGACACCCGGCTGCGGCGCATCGAGCGCGACCTGCACGACGGTCCGCAGGCCCGGTTGGTCGCGCTCGGGCTGAAGCTCTCGGCCGCCGAACAGCTGGTGGACCGCGATCCGGTGCGCGCCAAGGAGCTGCTGGGCGAGACCAAGGCGGATTCGGGCCTGGCGCTGGCCGAGCTCCGCGCCCTGGTCCGCGGCATCCGGCCGCCGGTGCTGACCGAGCGCGGGCTGGTCGACGCGGTCCGCGCGGTGGCGCTGGACCTGGTCGTGCCGATCGAGGTCGAGGCCGACGTGCCGGGCCGGTGCCCGTCCGCCGTCGAGACCGCCGCCTACTTCGCGACGCTCGAACTGATCACCAACGCGATCAAGCACAGCGGGGCGGAGTCCATCCGGGTCGAGCTGCGCTACGCCGAGCCGGTGCTGCGGGTGGTGGTCACCGACGACGGCCGGGGCGGTGCCTCGCCGGAATCCGGGGGCGGGCTGACCGGAATCCTGCGCCGCATCGGTACGTTCGACGGAACCCTGCAGCTGACCAGCCCGCCCGGTGGGCCGACCGCGGCGACGATGGAGATCCCGTGCGCGTTGTCCTAGCCGAAGACCTCTTCCTCCTCCGCGACGGGCTGCGAACGCTGCTCACCGCGCACGGCTTCGAGGTGGTGGCCGCCGTGGAGACCGGGCCGGAGCTGGAGCGGGCGCTGGTCGAGCAGCGGCCGGACGTGGCGGTCGTCGACGTCCGGCTGCCGCCGACCCAGACCGACGAGGGCCTGCGGGCCGCGTTGTCCGCGCGGCGCGAGATCCCGGGTCTGCCGGTGCTTGTGCTGTCCCAGCACGTCGAGCAGCTGTACGCGCGGGAGCTGCTGGCCGACGGCGCCGGTGGCGTCGGCTACCTGCTCAAGGACCGGGTCTTCAACGCCGACCAGTTCATCGACGCGGTGCGGCGGGTCGCCGCAGGCGGCACCGCGATGGACCCGGAGGTGATCGCGAAGCTGGTCGCCCGCCGCACGACTCCGCTGCAGCGGCTGACCGAGCGGGAGAACGACGTCCTCGCGCTGATGGCCGAAGGGCGGTCCAACGCGGCGATCGCGCAGCAGCTGGTGGTCAGCGAAGGTGCGGTGAGCAAGCACATCGCGAGCATCTTCGGCAAGCTCGACCTGACCACCTCGGAGGACACCAACCGCCGGGTTCTGGCCGTGCTGGAGTACCTCAGATCCTCCTAGTGGTTGTTCTGCGCGGGTGGTTGCTCGGCGGAACTGAGTGCTTCCGGGTGCGCCTCCTGATGTACGGACACGCTGAGAGTGCTTTCAAGCCGTGAGCGCGCGCGGCGCGCCGCGGGCTCCGGGCGGGTGCCGAGCAGGCAGGCCGCGGCGCCGAGGGCGATGCCGATCAGGACCGCGGGCGTCGGCGTCTCGCCGAGCAGCGGCCAGGCCAGCAGCGCCGCGCCCGGCGGCACGGCGCTGAACAGGGAACTCGCCCGGCTCGCCCCGCCCACGGCGACCGCCCGCAGGTAGCAGGTGGTGCCCAGCACCGAGCCCGCCAGCACCAGCCACACCAGCACCGCGGTGGCCTGCGCCCAGTGCACGTCCTGGCCGTGCTCGAAGGGCGCGAGCACGCCGACGGCGACGGCCGCTGCCGCCGACTGCACCGCTCCACCCGCTCGCGGGTCGATCGGGCCGCAGAACCGCTGCTGGTAGAGCCCGCCCGCGGAGAACCCCAGGAGCCCGATCAGGGCGAGCAGGATTCCCGGGTTCGGAGTGCCTTCGGCGAGCACCTGGCCGCCGAGGGTGATGACCACGGCGAGCACTCCGAGGACGAGCCCCGCCACGCGCGCCCGGCTCAACCGCTCCCGCAGCAGCACGGCGGCGAGCGCCGCGGTGAGCACCGGGTTCATGGCGATCACCAGCGCGGTCACCGAAGCCGGCACGCCGATGCTCATCGCGCCGTAGCAGCCGCCGAACTGCGCGCCGTAGGTGAGGATCCCGGAGACGGCCGTGTGCCCCAGCCGCCTGCCGCGCGGCCAGGCGGCGCGGGAGAACTTCGCGATCACCGCGAGCAGCGCGGCGGCCGCTGTCAGGCGCACGGTGGTCAGCAGGAACGGGGGAGCGGCGGCGACGCCGAGCTTCCCGGTGGGGAATCCGCTGGCCCAGATGAACACGATCGGCGCTGCCAGCGACAGCGGGATGCTCTTCATGATCCCAGGTTCGCCCTGGCCCCGGGCTCGCGTCCAACGACGATAAGTGATCGCGATCGATCGCATTCGCTGATCGGTTATCGTGATGGGCATGAGCGCTGTGCTGGACGTGGTCGCGTTGCGGAGCCTGGTCGCGGTGGCCGACTGCGGCGGGTTCCACCGGGCCGCCACCGCGCTGTCGCTGACGCAGTCCGCGGTCAGCCAGCACGTGCGCAAGCTGGAACGGGTGGTGGACCGGAAGCTGGTGGCGCGGGAAGGGCGGCAGGCGCGGTTCACCGCGGCGGGCGAACTGCTGCTGGCCGAGGCCCGGCGCATTCTCGAAGTGCACGACTCGGCGCTGCGCAGGCTCGGCGCCGAAGAGCCGCGCGCGCTCGTCTTCGGCTCCACCGAGCACGCGGCCGACCGGTTGCTCCCGGAACTGGCCACCCGGCTCCGCGCGGCCTTCCCGTCGTGGGAGGTGCGGTTCCGGCTCGACCGCACGGCCCGGCTGGCGGACGCCGTCGACCGCGGCAGCATCGACATCGCGCTGCTGATCGACTACTTCGACGGCGGGCGCAACCGCGAAGCCGGGCAGTTCGAGCTGGAGTGGTTCGCCGCGCCGGACTGGGAACCGCCGACTCCCGACGAACCGCTCCCGATGGTCGTCTTCGACGAGCCGTGCGTGACGCGGCGGCTCGCGGTCGGCGCGGTGGCCGGGCTCGGCAGGCAGCCGGACCTGGTGTGCGAGGCGGCCGACCTGGCCGGAGTGCTCGCGGCGGTGCGGTCGGGGCTCGGCGTGGCGCTGCTGCCCTCGGTGAAGCCGAGGCTGGAGGGCCTGGTGGTGCGCGAAGACCTGCCGCGCCTCGGACCGGCCCCGCTGCGCGTCCGGGCCCGCCCGGGCCTGGACGCGCGGGTCGCCCGCCAGGCCGCCGAAGCGGTCCGGGAAGTCCTCAAGATCCACACCTGAGACTCCGTTTCCGCTTGTCCCGTGAGCGTTTTGGGGTGCCATAGCGCCCCAAAGCGCTCACGGGTCGCCACCAGCGGAAACGGAGTCGCGGAAGCGGTTTCGCGCGAAATCGACGGGCGGTCCAGCCGGGAGCGTGCGGCCGGGCCGCCGCGCGTCAGGCGGGGAGGTGCACTCGGCGGTGCAGGCGTTCGCCGATGTCCGTCGCCGCGTTGTCCAGCAACTTGTGCGCCAGTTCGAACAGGGCGCGGGCGATCGCGATCTCGTCGCCGATCTGCGGTACCTCCGGATCGTCCGGGTGGCGTCGCGCGGTTCCGTGGCCGTGCAGCGCCTGGCCGGACGGGGTGGTGAAGCCGACGTCGGCGGTGGTCTTCGCGCCGGCCTCCACCACCTGCAGGTTCAACGTGATGGTGTGGGTCTCGTTCATGGTCGCCTCCTGGTCCCCGTCAGCCCGCTGGTGCAGGCCCTTCAGGTCGCCGTAGCCCCAGCATGCGCGCGCTCCTCGCACCGCGAAAGGCCGATGTTCATCCATCCGGAGTACCCGCCGGGGGCGGAGACGACACGGTTCCGGATGGAGCCGCGATCCGCTGCTCCGGGACTTCGCGGTTCCGGCCCGGACGTCGCCGGGCGGGGTGACCGGCGTCACCGGGTCTGGCCGGTGGTGTCGGGAAACGCCCCGTTCGTCCACGATGGACGGTCGAGCTCCGGGAGCAGGTGACGTGTTGCGCGCCGCAGGCGCTGTTCGGCTGTCTGATCCCGGCCGCTTTCATGGCAGGATGGTCGCCAACCGCGCTCTGGCGGACGCCGCGCCTCGCGTGACCGGCGACCACGAGCCGCGCCTGCCGGCGCCGTGCGGTCAGGCGGTGATCGTGAGCCACGACGATGTGGCCGACCACGCACCTCGAGCACCGGGCCCCGGCGCGCCGGGGCGAAGCACGACATGGACCACGGACACGACCCCCCTCGTGTCAACCCGGGTCCTGCTCAACTGCACCAAAGGGGACCGTGATGCAACCCAGCCACAAGAAACCGCGAAACGCGAGTTCGATCCCGGACGCAACCACCACTGAAGATCGCGGAGAGGCGGGCTGCATGACCAAGCACCTTGAGCACCACTACTTCGCGGGTCTGGACCTCACCGGGAAGCGGGTGGTGGTCGTCGGCGCGGGCACCGTCGCGCAGCGCCGGGTGCCACGGCTGATCAACTCCGGTGCGCGGGTGGAGGTCATCGCGCCCGAGGCGACGCCGGCGGTCGAGGCGATGGCGGCCGCGGGCGAGCTGACCTGGCACCGGCGCCCCTACGCCGCCGGTGACCTGGAAGGCGCTTGGTACGCGGTGGCGTGCGCGACCGGCAGCGAGGTGAACGCGGCGGTCGCGGCGGAGGCCGAGGAGCGCCGCGTCTTCTGCGTGCGGGCCGACGACGCGTCCGGGGGAACCGCGGTCACCCCGGCGGTCGCGCAGCACGGCGGGCTGCTGCTCGGCGTGCTGGCGGGCGGTGAGCACCGGCGCTCGGCCGCGGTGCGCGACGCGCTCGTGGAGGCGCTGCGGACCGGCGTGGTCGACGAGAACTCCGAGCCGCCCGCGGCCGGTGTGGCGCTGGTGGGCGGCGGCCCCGGCGACCCGGACTTGATCACCGTTCGCGGCCGCCAGCTCCTGGGCCGCGCGGACGTGGTGATCACCGATCGGCTGGCGCCGCGCGAGCTGCTCGAAGAACTCGGCCCGCACGTGGAGGTGGTGGACGCCTCGAAGATCCCCTACGGGCGCGCGGCGAACCAGGACGTCATCAACTCGCTGCTGATCGAGCACGCCAAGGCGGGCAAGTTCGTGGTGCGGCTCAAGGGCGGTGACCCGTACCTGTTCGGGCGGGGTTTCGAGGAGCTGCTGGCCTGCGTCGAAGCGGGCGTCGCCGTGACCGCGGTCCCCGGGATCACCAGCGCTTTCGCGGCGCCGTCGGCGGCCGACGTGCCGGTGACGCACCGCGGTGTCGCGCACGAGGTCGTGGTGGTGTCCGGCCACGTCGGCCCGCACGACGAGCAGTCGCTCGTGGACTGGCCCGCGCTCGGGCGGTTGCGCGGAACCATCGTGCTGATGATGGGCGTCAAGCGGATCGCGGAGTTCGCGGCGGTCCTGACCGAGCACGGCCGCGACCCGAAGACCGCGGTCGCGGTGGTCCAGGAAGGCACCACGCGCAACCAGAAGACGCTCCGCACGACGTTGGGCGAGGTCGCCGAGGCGATCAGCGAAGCGGGCATCAAGCCGCCGGCGACCATCGTCATCGGCCCGGTCGCCGACCTGGCACCCGAAGCGCGCCGGTAGTTCCCGTCCGCGCCGCGCGGACGCTGGGTGCCCGCGCGGCGCGAGCGAGCTACTTCGCCCGGACCCGGTCGAGCGCCGGAGGGGCGAGCGGCGCCTGCGCGCGCAGGTACCCGGCCAGCGCGTCGGGGCCGGAGTAGGCCGTCCGGTGCTGGTCGCGGGCGTTGAACAGGGCGGTGAACCCCGGGACGGCGCGCTGGGGCGCGAAGTCCTTGGACAGCGTCGCGACCCGGTAGGTGGCGTTGGGCTTGAGCGGCTTGCCGTCGATGCGGACCTGCCCGAAGGCGATGCGCTCGCCGACAGGTGCCGCCGGGTCGTATCGGTACTCGACGTTGCTCGAGACGGCCAGCGGCTGGAAGGTGGTGGAGCCGTCGTCGGCCCGCTGCCACTGGCTCTCCAGCAGCTGGGCGAGTTCGCGGCCGGTCAGCTCACCGCTCGTGAGGGCTGCCCCGAAGCCGCCCTTCTCGTGGATCACACCGAACATCAGCTCGCCGAAGAGCACGCGGCCGGGAGCGTCGGCGGGATTGCCGGCGGTCGGGGCGTGGTCGACGTCGCGCAGCAGCGTGTTCGGCATGACGATCACGATGTCGGCGCCGCCGTCCCGCCGCGCCGCCCACCGGAACGCGTCGGCGGTGGCGTTGCCGAGGCTCGACTCCTCCGCGTCGGCGGACGTGCGGGTGAGGTCACCGGCGATGTCGGTGACGGGCTCGTTCTTGCGCTGCTCCAAGCGGTCGCGCCAGTACCGGGCCATCCGGAGGACCTCGGGGTCCGGGGTCACGGTGCGGGTGTTGGCGTGGTTGGTGGAGGTGGTCCGGTCGCGCAGGACGTCACCGGTCGCGGGGTCCAGCTGGAGGTTGATCTCGCTGATGAGGCGGCCGTGGTTGGCGGCCTCGACGACCGGGCGGGGATCGCCCGCCGGGTCGGGCAACGTGCAGTTGCCGAGGGCGTGCCAGTGCCCGGTGATGATGGCGTCGACGGCGGGCGAGATCTGCTCGTTCATCTCGACCACCGGCCCGGATGGATTCGTGCAGTCGTTGTAGAAGTCACCGGCCTGCGAGAACCCCTCGTGGACGGTGGCGACGACGGCCTGCACGCCTTGGGCCTGGAGCTCGGCGGCGTACCGGTTGATCGCCGCGACTTCCGGCTCGAAGCGCAGCTGGTCGGACGGCCAGTACGAGAGCCCCTCGTCGGGCGTGCCGCTCGTGGTCGCGTGGATGAAGCCCACGGGCAGCGTTCCGCCGCGCCCGTCGTCGACCTGCTCGACGTGGTACGGCTTCGCGATCAGCTCGCCGGTCGCGCCGTCGACGACGTTCGCGGAGTAGTAGTCGAAGTCGGCTCCGGCGAACTCCTCGCCGGTGGAGTCGGTGAAGCAGAGGTCGCCGTCGGGGCGGCCCTCGCAGGTGCCGTCGACCATGTGGCGCAGGTAGTCGAGGTCGCGGTCCAGCTCGTGGTTGCCGATCGTCGAGAACCGCAGGCCGATGTGGTTGAGGTACTCGATCGTCGGCTCGTTCCAGAAGTACGCGGTCTCGCCGGGCCATCCGGAGAAGTCGTCACCGGCCGAGAACAGGATCGAGTTCGCCTCGGGCAGGGCGGCCCGGTCGCGGAGCCGGTCCAGGTGGGCTGCCAGGTAGGCGCCGCCGCCGACGGTCTGGGGCGCGTCACCGGCGTGGGCGCCCGGCACCGTCGTGGTGTAGTCGCCGAAGTAGCCGTGGAAGTCGGTGATGGACAGCAGCTGCACCGGGACGGGATCGGGCGCCGAGCCGTCCGCCGCGGCGGGCACCGCCGAAGTCAGGACGAGTCCTGCGGAGATCGCGGTGACCAGTCGGTGCCGTCGAGGACGGCTGATCCGCGAGCGGGCGTTGGACATGGGGCTGCGGCTCCTTGGAAGAGGTGGATGGCCGCTGAGGAAGCGCCATGCCTGCATCCGAGCAACGTGACACCGGGCAACGGCCGATGTGAGTGTTGTTCCGGGATGCGAACGCCGGGTGACGCAGGAGCGACCGGAGCCGGAAATCCTTCCGCGCGCGGAGGGGAATCTGAAAAGCGCGCTGCACGAAACCGTCGGGTTTCGCGCAGCGCGCGAGGTTCAGCGCTGGGGGCCGTCCTCCAGGTCGCCCTCGGTCTGCAGGTAGACCTCCTGGAGGGCCTGCAGGGTGTTCGGGTCCGGCTCCTGCCACATCTCGCGGTTGGCCGCCTCCAGCAGGCGCTCGGTGATGCCGTGCAGCGCCCACGGGTTGGACTCGGTGAGGAACTTCTGGTTCTCCTCGTCCAGCACGTAGGTCTCGGCCAGCTTCTCGTACATCCAGTCGGCCACCACGCCGGTCGTCGCGTCGTAGCCGAACAGGTAGTCCACCGTCGCCGCGAGCTCGAAGGCGCCCTTGTAGCCGTGCCGCCGCATCGCCGCCAGCCACCGCGGGTTGACCACGCGGGCCCGGAACACCCGCGAGGTCTCCTCGGTCAGCGACCGGGTGCGGATGGAGTCCGGGCGGGTGCTGTCGCCGATGTAGGCCGCCGGGGCCTTGCCGGTCAGCGCGCGGACGGTGGCGATCATGCCGCCGTGGTACTGGAAGTAGTCGTCGGAGTCGGCGATGTCGTGCTCGCGGGTGTCGGTGTTCTTCGCCGCCACCGAGATCCGCTTGTAGGCGCTCTCCATGTCCGCGCGGGCCGGTGCGCCGTCGAGTTCGCGGCCGTAGGCGAAACCGCCCCACACCGCGTACACCTCGGCCAGGTCGGCGTCGTCGCGCCAGTTCCGGCTGTCGATGAGCGGCAGGATCCCGGCGCCGTACGCGCCCGGCTTGGAGCCGAAGATCCGCATGGTGGCGCGGCGTTCGTCGCCGTGCTCGGCGAGGTCGGCCCGCGCGTGCGCGCGCACGAAGTTCTGCTCGTCCGGCTCGTCGAGGGCAGCGACCAGCCGCACGGCGTCGTCGAGCAGGGCGACCACGTGCGGGAAGGCGTCCCGGAAGAAGCCGCTGATGCGGACGGTGACGTCGATGCGCGGGCGGGCCAGCTCGTCGAGCGGGATCACCTCCAGCCCGTTGACGCGCCGCGAGGCCTCGTCCCAGGTCGGCCGGACGCCCAGCAGCGCCAGCACCTCGGCGATGTCGTCACCGGAGGTGCGCATCGCGCTGGTGCCCCAGACCGACAGCCCGACCGAGCGCGGCCACTCGCCGGTGTCGGCGCGGTAGCGGTCGAGCAGGGATTCCGCGATGGCCCAACCGGTTTCCCACGCCAAGCGGCTGGGCACCGCCTTCGGGTCGACGGAGTAGAAGTTGCGTCCGGTGGGCAGCACGTTGACCAGCCCGCGCAGCGGCGATCCGCTCGGACCGGCGGGCACGTAACCGCCTTCGAGGGCGTGCAGCGTCGCGCTCATCTCGTCGGTGGTGGCCGCGAGCCGCGGCACCACCTCGGTCGCGGCGAACCCCAGCACCGCCACGACGGCGTCGTTGTCCTCGCCGAGGACCTCCCGGCACACCGCCGGAACGGCAGCGACCTCCCAACCGCGGTCCTCCATGCCCTGGACCAGGGCGTGCGCGCGGGTCTCGACGTCGTCGACCTGCTCGCGGGCCGCGCTGCCGTCCTCGGCGAGCCCGAGCGCTTCGCGCAGGCCGGGCAGCGCGGCGCTCTGCCCGCTCCACATCTGCCGGGCCCGCAGCATCGCGAGCACCAGGTTGACCCTGGCCTCGCCGGTCGGCGCGTCGCCGAGCACGTGCAGGCCGTCGCGGATCTGGGCGTCCTTGACCTCGCACAGCCAGCCGTCGACGTGCAGCAGCATGTCGTCGAACTCCGCGTCGTGCGGCCGCTCGTCCAGCCCGAGGTCGTGGTCCAGCTTGGCGGCCTGCATCAGCGTCCAGATCTGGCTGCGGATCGCGGGCAGCTTCGCCGGGTCCATCGCGGAGATGTTGGCGTGCTCGTCCAGCAGCTGCTCCAGCCGCGCGATGTCGCCGTAGCTCTCCGCGCGGGCCATCGGCGGCACCAGGTGGTCGACCAGGGTGGCGTGCACCCGGCGCTTGGCCTGCGTGCCCTCGCCGGGGTCGTTGACCAGGAACGGGTAGATCAGCGGCAGGTCGGCCAGCGCCGCGTCCGGGGCGCAGGAGGCGGACATGCCCGCGGTCTTGCCCGGCAGCCATTCGAGGTTGCCGTGCTTGCCCAGGTGCACCATGGCGTGCGCGCCGAACTCGTCGATCAGCCAGCGGTAGGCGGCCAGGTAGTGGTGGCTCGGCGGCAGGTCCGGGTCGTGGTAGATCGCGATCGGGTTCTCGCCGAAACCGCGCGGCGGCTGCACCATCAGCACGACGTTGCCCGCGCGGACGGCGGCGAGCACGATCTCGCCGTCCGGGTCCTGCGAGCGGTCCACGAACAGCTCGCCGGGCGGCGCTCCCCAGTGCTGCTCGATCGAGCCGCGCAGGTCCTCGGGCAGCGTCGCGAACCACTCCGCGTACCGGCGGGCGGGGATGCGGACCGGGTTGCCGCTCAGCTGCTCCTCGGACAGCCAGTCGCGGTCCTGGCCACCGGCGGCGATCAGCGCGTGGATCAGCGCGTCGCCGTCCTGCCCGGCGACACCGGGCAGCGCGTCGGGGCCGTCCGCCGGGCCGATGTCGTAGCCCTGCTCGCGCAGCGCCCGCAGCAGGCGGACCGCGCTGACCGGGGTGTCGAGGCCGACCGCGTTGCCGATCCGGGAGTGCTTGGTCGGGTAGGCCGACAGCATCAGCGCAAGGCGCTTGTCCTGCGGCGCGACGTGCCGGAGCCGGCCGTGCCGGACCGCGATGCCGGCGACGCGGGCCGCGCGCTCGGGGTCGGCGACGTAGACCGGCAGTCCTTCGGCGTCGTTCTCCTTGAACGAGAACGGCACGGTGATCAGCCTGCCGTCGAACTCCGGCACCGCCACCTGGGTGGCCATGTCCAGCGGGGACAGGCCTTCGTCGTTGTCCTCCCACGCGGCGCGGCTGCTGGTCAGGCACAGCCCCTGCAGGATCGGGATGTCGAGCTCGGCGAGCGCGCCGACGTCCCAGGCCTCGTCGTCGCCACCGGCCGAAGCGGTGGCGGGCTTGGTGCCGCCCGCGGCCAGCACGGTGACGACCAGCGCGTCGGCCTTGCCCAGCTGCTCGATCAGCTGCGGGTCCGGCGTGCGCAGCGAGGCGCAGAACAGCGGCAGGGCCTGCCCGCCCGCGTCCTCGATCGCATCGCACAGCGCGTGCGCGAAGGCGGTGTTGCCCGCCATGTGGTGCGCGCGGTAGTAGAGCACCGCGACGGTCGGGCCCTCGGTGCGCCGCGGCGTGCGCTCCAGCACGCCCCAGGTCGGGGTCTCCGCGGGCGGCTCGAAGCCGTGACCGGTGAGCAGGATCGTGTCGGAGAGGAAACGCTGCAGCTGGGCGAGGTTGTCCGGGCCGCCGTGCGCGAGGTAGCGGTGTGCTTCGGCGCACACGCCTGCCGGGACGGTCGAGCACTCCATCAGCTCGGCGTCCGGCGCCTGCTCACCGCCGAGCACGACCACCGGCCGCGGCCCGGCCAGCAGCGCGTCCAGGCCCTCTTCCCAGGCCCGGCGGCCGCCGAGCAGCCGCACCACGACGAGGTCGACGCCCTCCAGCAGCGGCGGCAGGTCGTCCACGCCGAGCCGGGCCGGGTTGCCGAGCCGGAACCCGGCGCCGGCGGCGCGGGCGCTGAGCAGGTCGGTGTCCGATGTGGACAGAAGCAGGATCATGCGGGTCGCTCCTCGGGTCGGCGACCGGCGTCGCTGGACCAGGGCGCGCGTGCGCAGCGCATGACGGCACCTCTCTCGGGGTCCTCGCCCCGGTTGGCAGGTCGCGGCGACCGGAGTCTCCTGGCTCCCGGATCAGCGCTCACTCCACCTTCCCGTCCAATGTGGACAGTGGCATCAAGGAGTTCGCTCCCCGGTGACAGTGGCGGGACCGCGCCGGATTCGCACCGGCTTCCTCCACATGTCGCCGCTGGGTGTTGCGACCACTCTCCGCAACGAGGCGATCTTACGTCAAGACGTGCCGCCATGATGCGCGTCGCACCCGGCTGGGTTTGCGTCCGCAACTACCCCGGTCCGTAGTATCAGCCGGGTGTTGCGAGGAGCCAGACCGGAGCGGGACGGGTGTCCCGGCGCGTTGCGGGTGCACGAGGCCGCCGACGGCGGATTGGCCCGCATCCGCGTCCCCGGCGGCTCCCTCACCCCGGCCCAGGTCCGCGCGCTCGCCGAGTCCGCGGCGCTGGGCGACGGCGGACTGGAGCTCACCTCCCGGGCGAACGTGCAGGTCCGAGGCCTGCCGGCGGGAGCGGAGCAGGAACTGGCCGCGCGGCTGCGCGGAGCCGGGCTGCTGCCCTCGGCGACGCACGAGCGGGTCCGCAACATCATCGGCTCGCCCTCCGCGGACGGCCGCGAGCTGATCGACGTGCGGGCGGTGGCGGCCGAGCTCGACGAGGCGCTCTGCGCCGACCCGGCCCTGGCCGAGCTGCCGGGGCGGTTCCTGTTCGCGGTCGACGACGGCAGCGGGGACGTCAGCTCGCTCGGTGCCGATGTCGGGCTGCGCGCGCTGACCGCGGACACCGCGGCGCTGCTGCTCGCCGACGTGGACTCCGGGATCCGCGCGCCCCTGCGGCAGGCCGCCGCAGCCGCCATCACCGCGGCGGAGGCCTTCCTGGCGGAGAAAGCGGCGCAGGGCTGCTCGGCATGGCGGCTGGCCGAACTCGACGGCGGCGCACGGCGGATCGCCGAACGGCTGGGCGCGACCGCCGCGCCCGCGCCGGCGCCCGCGGTCCCGCCAACGCATGCGCAGGTCGGACGCGTGCTCCGGCCTGACGGGACGGTCTCCGCGGTGGCCGGAGCGCCACTGGGCCGGTTGACCCCGGAGCAGGTGGATATCATCACCGCCGCGTCCGAGGCCGCGGGCGAGCTGCGCCTGACGCCGTGGCGGACCGTCGTCCTGCCCGGCGTGCGACCGGACGAAGCCGATCGGTGGTTGCCGGAGCTCGGCGCTCGCGGACTGCTCGTGGACCCCGCTTCGGACGGGGTCGGTGTGACCACGTGCGCCGGTCGTCCCGGGTGCGCGAAGTCGCTGGCCGACGTCCGGGAGGACGCCCGGCGCGCGGCACCGGCCGGTGCCCTGCCGGTGCACTGGTCGGGATGCGGGCGGCGCTGCGGCCGACCGCCGGGACGCGTCGTGGAAGTGCTGGCCACCGGCGCCGGCTACGAGGTCGGTCTCGACGGCGCGACGTGGACCTCGGCGGTCGATGTGGACCAGGTATCCGCCGCGCTCGGCGCGGCACGGAGGAATGTGTGAACGAGAACGCTGCCCGCTACCGCGGGGTGCCCGAATACGTCCGGGAAGGCGCGGAGATCTACCGCCGCTCCTTCGCCACGATCCGCGCGGAAGCCCGGCTGGACGGCCTGCCGCCGGAGGTCGCCGGCGTGGCGGTGCGGATGATCCACGCCTGCGGAATGGTCGACCTGGTCGACGACCTCGCGTTCTCCCCGGACGTGGTGATCAACGCGCGCGAGGCGCTGCACCGCGGTGCGCCGATCCTGTGCGACGCCGCGATGGTCGCCGCCGGAGTGACCCGGCGCCGCCTGCCCGCGGACAACCCGGTGATCTGCACCCTGTCCGACGAGCAGGTGCCATCGCTGGCCCGCGAGCTGGGCACGACGCGCAGCGCGGCGGCCCTGGAGCTGTGGCGCGGCCGGCTGGCCGGCTCCGTCGTCGCGATCGGCAACGCGCCGACGGCGCTGTTCCGGCTGCTGGAGATGATCGAGGACGGCGCCCCGAAGCCCGCCGCGGTGCTGGGCCTGCCCGTCGGCTTCATCGGCGCGGCGGAGTCGAAGGACGCGCTGGCCGAGCACCCGAGCGGCTTGGAGCACCTGGTGGTGCGCGGTCGCCGCGGCGGCAGCGCCATGGCGGTTGCCGCCATCAACGCGATCGCGAGCGAGGAAGAGTGAGCAGCAACGGCACGCTTTACGGCGTTGGCCTCGGCCCCGGCGACCCGGAACTGGTGACGGTCAAGGCCGCCCGGCTGATCGAGCGCGCCGAGGTGATCGCCTACCACAGCGCCCGCCACGGCAGGAGCATCGCGCGATCCATCGCCGAGCCCTACCTGCGGCCGGGGCAGATCGAGGAAGCGCTGGTCTACCCGGTGACCACCGAGACCACCGACCACCCGGGCGGTTACCAGGGCGCCATCGACGAGTTCTACGAGGACTGCGCGGCCAGGCTCGCCGCGCACCTGTCCGCGGGCCGGGACGTCGTCCTGCTCGCCGAGGGCGACCCGCTCTTCTACGGCTCCTACATGCACATGCACAAACGGCTGTCCGGGCGCTTCCGGGCCGAGGTGATCCCCGGCATCACCTCGATCAGCGGCGCTTCGGCGGCGTTGGGACGGCCGCTGGCCGAGCGCGACGAGACCTTCACCGTGCTGCCGGGCACGCTCCCGCCGGACGTCCTCGCGGAGCGGCTCGCCGCCACCGACGCGGCGGCGGTGCTCAAGCTGGGCCGCACCTTCGACGGCGTGCGCGAGGCGTTCGAGAAGGCGGGCCGACTCGACGAGGCCTGGTACGTCGAGCGCGCCACCACCGACCGCCAGCGCCACCTGCCGCTGGCCGACGTCGACCCGGACACCGTCCCGTACTTCTCCCTCGCCCTGCTCCCCGGCCCGGCCAACGCCGCGGTTCGCCCGGGTGACGGTCGGTTTCGCGCGGAATCGACGCCGGGCGCTGGAGGTGCAGGTGGGGGTGAGGTCGTGGTGGTCGGGCTCGGGCCCGGCGGGCGCGAGTGGGTGACGCCGGAAGTGCAGGCGGCGCTCGCCGAGGCCGACGACCTGGTCGGCTACACCACGTACCTCGCGCGGGTTCCGGACAACCCGCGGCAGCGCAAGCACGCGTCGGACAACCGCGTCGAGGCCGAGCGGGCGGAGTTCGCGCTGGAGCTGGCGCGGCGCGGCTCGAAGGTCGCCGTGGTCTCGTCCGGGGATCCGGGCGTGTTCGCGATGGCCAGCGCGGTGCTGGAGGTCGCGGCGGAGCGCTCGGACGTGCCGGTGCGGGTGCTGCCCGGGATGACCGCGGCGCAGGCGGTGGCCAGCCGCGTCGGCGCGCCGCTGGGGCACGACTTCTGCGTGCTGTCGCTGTCCGACCGGCTCAAGCCGTGGGAGGTGATCGTCGAGCGCCTGCGGGCCGCCGCGGCGGCCGACCTGGCGATGGCGATCTACAACCCCGCCTCGCGCAGCCGGACCTGGCAGGTCGCGGCCGCGCGGGACGCCGTCCTGGAGCACCGGTCGCCGGACACGCCGGTGGTCATCGGGCGGGACGTCGGCGGCCCGGAGGAGAGCATCAGGACGGTGCGCCTCGCCGATCTCGATCAGTCCGATGTGGACATGCGATGCCTGCTGCTGATCGGGTCCTCGACCACGCGCATCACCGCGGGCGCCGACGGCCGCGAGGTCGTGTTCACGCCGAGGCGCTACCCGGCGTGATCGCGCGGCACGGCATCGAGCCAGGCCACGGCCTGCTCGACGGTCCCGGCCGACGGCACGTCGGGCCGGGGCGGGCGCTGCACCATCACCACCGGCAGCCCCAGCTCGCGGGCCGCGGTGAGCTTCGCGCTGGTCATCGAACCGCCGCTGTTCTTGCTGACCAGCACCTCGATGCGGTGCTCCCGCAGCAGCGCGAGCTCGTCGTGGACGGTGAACGGGCCGCGCGCGAGCAGCACCGTGGTGCGCGGGGGCAGCGGTGGTTCCGGTGGATCGACGGTGCGGACCAGGAACCGGAGGTCGAGCCCGGCGAAGTGGGCGAGGCCCTGCCTGCCGGTGGTGAGGAAGATCCGTTCGCCCAGCTCCGGCAGCAGCTCGGCGGCAGCGGCCATCGAAGGCACCGGTCGCCAGTCGTCGCCGCTCTCCGGTTCCCAGGCGGGACGGCGCAGCACCAGCAGCGGGCACCCCGCGCGCTGCGCCGCTGCCACGGCGTTGTCGCTGATCGTCCGGGCGAACGGGTGGGTGGCGTCCACGACCGCGCGGACGCGCTCCCGCCGGAGCCAGTCGGCCAGCCCGTCCGGTCCGCCGAACCCGCCGACGCGCACGTCGCCGGGTGGCAGCTGCGGCTCCCGGACCCGGCCGGCCAGCGACGACGTCACGTGCAGGTCGGGCCGCTCGTGGAGCCGTCCGGCGAGCGCTCGGGCTTCGCCGGTGCCGCCGAGGATGAGCACGCGCATGTGGCGCATTCTTCCACTGCGGCTTCTCTGCTCCTTTTGCGCGGCGGTGCCGGTGGCGGAACCTCAGACGCCGCATGGACCGCGGGATCCCGTTCTTGTGCATGTCCAATGCGCGGCGAACGGGAGTGGCCTCGCCAAGAGCCCAGTCTGGGCGGGCACAGCCTGAGAACCCGCGGCCGTGCAAGCTGCGAGGGTGGGTTGTGCGCCTGCTTCCGTGGTCCGGTCATGTCGGTCGTCATGGCTGCGGTAGGCGACCAGGAAATGAAAGGCCCAGTGAGGGCTGTGAGTGCTTCTGGGCGCTGGAGCGCACCGAAGCACTCACGGGAGCACTAGTTCGGAGACGGCGATGAGCGGACGCGCGGAGGGATCGGGCCTCCGGTACGGCTGGACGACGGGGGCCTGCGCCACCGCGTCCACGGCCGCCGCCTACACAGCCCTGCTGACCGGGACGTTCCCGGACCCGGTCGAGATCGTGCTGCCGAAGGGCCACCGGCCGGCCTTCGCGCTCGCCCGCGAGCAGCTGGGTGACGGCTTCGCGACGGCGGGCGTGGTCAAGGACGCCGGCGACGATCCCGACGTGACGCACGGCGCGCTGGTGTCGGTGACGGTGCGGCCGGCCGAACCCGGGGCGGGAGTGGTCTTCCGCGCCGGTGACGGGGTGGGCACCGTCACCAAGCCGGGGCTGCCGCTGCCGGTCGGCGAACCGGCGATCAACCCGGTGCCGCGGCAGCTGATGCGCGAGGTCGTCGAGCGGGTCGCCGCGGAGCACGGCGGCAGCGGCGACGTCATCGTCGAAGTGTCCGTCGACGGCGGCGCGGAACTGGCCCGGCGCACCTGGAACCCGCGGTTGGGAATCCTGGGTGGACTGTCCATTCTGGGCACCACGGGCGTCGTCGTGCCGTACTCCTGCTCGGCGTGGATCGACAGCATCCGGCGCGGCGTCGACGTGGCGCGCGCGGCAGGCCTTCAGCACGTCGCCGGCTGCACCGGCAGCACCTCGGAGAAGGTCGCCGCCCAGCTCCACGACCTGCCCGGCGAAGCGCTGCTGGACATGGGGGACTTCGCCGGTGCGGTGCTGAAGTACCTGCGCAGGCACCCGGTCCCGCGGCTGACGGTGGCCGGTGGCATCGGCAAGATCTCCAAGCTCGCCGACGGCCACCTCGACCTGCACTCCAAGCGCTCCCAGGTCGACTTCGCCCGGCTCGCCGCCATCGTCGGCGAAGCGGGCGGCGGCTCCGACCTGGTCACCAGGATCGCGGGGGCCAACACGGCCCTCGAAGCGCTGCACCTCTGCACCGACGCGAACATCCCGCTCGGCGACCTCATCGCGCACCGGGCCCGGCAGTTCTGCCTCGAAACCCTCCGCGGCGCCCCGATCGAGGTCGACGTGGTGGTCATCGACCGCGCGGGCACCGTAGTCGGCCACGCCCCGGCCTAACCCACCCCCAGACCGCAGAAAGCCGCAATTTCAATGGAAATCAGCGCTTCGATTTCAATTGAAATTGCACACCGTCGGCGTGTCGACCACCGACACGCCGACGGCGCGTCGGGATCCGCGCGATTTCAATGGAAATCAGATGTCTGAATTCCATTGAAATCGCGGAAGCCGTCCCCGGGTCTCGACGCGTCGTGACCCTGGTTCAGCTGCCGGGGACGAGGATCGGTGAGATCAGTCGCGGCAGCGGTTGGCGGAGTAGAGGTGGCTGTCCGGGAACTCCGACGCCGTCAGGACCTCGCCCACCACGACGACGGCCGTCCGGACGATGCCCGCCGCCCGAACCTGCGCCGCGATGTCGGAAAGCGTTGCGCGGAGGACGATTTCGTCCGCGCGGCTCGCGTTGGCCACCACGGCCACCGGGCAGTCCGCGCCGTAGTTGGGCAGGAGCTCCTCGACGAGCTCCTCGATCCGGTTGACCGCGAGGTGCAGGACCATCGTCGCGCGGCTCTGGCCCAGCGTGGCCAGGTTCTCGTGCTCCGGCATGGGCGTCGCGCGCGCGGACGTGCGGGTGAGCACCACGGTCTGGCCGACGCCGGGGACGGTGAACTCGCGGTTGAGCGCGGCCGCCGCGGCGGCGAACGCCGGGACGCCCGGCACCACCTCGTAGGGGATCCCGGCTGCGTCCAGGCGGCGCATCTGCTCGGCGACAGCGCTGAACACCGACGGATCACCCGAGTGCAGCCGCGCCACGTCGAGTCCGGCGACGTGCGCGTCCAGCATCTCGGCGAGGATGTCGTCCAGGGTCAGCTTCGCGGTGTCCACGAGCTTCGCCCCCGGAGGGCAGTGTTCGAGCAGCTCGGTCGGCACCAGGCTGCCCGCGTACAGGCACACCGGCGAGGCGGCGATGACATCGCGGCCCCGCACCGTGATCAGGTCCGCCGCGCCCGGCCCGGCGCCCACGAAACGAACTGTCATCGCTTGTCCACCACCCACTGCGTCACCGGCATCGCGGGCCGCCAGCCGGTGAAACCACCGATCGGCGCCGCGCGCTCCACCGAGATCCGGACCAGTTCGCCGCCGATGCGGCGGTACCAGTCGGCCACCAACGTCTCCAATTCCAACGTGACCGCGTTGACGACCAGGCGCCCGCCCGGGCGCAACGCGGACCAGCACTCCTCCAGCGCACCTGGTGCGGTCCCACCGCCGCCGACGAAGATCGCGTCCGGCGCGTCCAGCCCGTCCAGCGCGTGCGGCACCGCGCCGGTGATCACCTGGATCCCGGGAACGCCCAGCGCTTTCGCGTTCGCGGTGATGCGCTGAGCCCGGTCCTCGCGGTGCTCGATCGCGATCGCCCGGCAGGACGGATCGCTGCGCATCCACTCGATCGCGATGCTACCGGCCCCCGCACCGACGTCCCACAACAACTGCCCGGCGCACGGGGCCAGCCGGGCGAGCGTGATCGCCCGCACGTCGCGCTTGGTGAGCTGACCATCGTGCTCGAAGGCTTCGTCCGGCAGACCCGGCGTGACTGGCAGGGTCCTCGCGCCGGGAGCTGCGCGGCACTCGATCGCGATCACGTTCAGCGGACCCGCGGAGTGCTCCCAGCTGTCGGCGGTGGAGGTGGTGCGCTGCTCACGCTCGCTGCCGAGATCCGAGAGCACGGTCATGCTGCTGGGCCCGAAACCGCGCTCCCGCAGCAGCGCGGCGACAGCGTCCGGAGTGCTGCCGTCGGAGCTGAGGACCAGCAACCGGTTCCCGGGCTGAACGCGGGGGTGCAGCAGCTCCACCGGCCTGCCGACCAGGCTCACGACCGCGGTCTCCTGCACCGGCCAGCCCAGTCGCGCGCAGGCCAGCGACAGCGACGACGGGTGCGCGATGATCCGCACCCGCTCCGGCCCGAGGAGTTTCACCAGCGTGGCGCCGATCCCGTAGAACATCGGATCGCCGCTGGCCAGCACGCAGATCGACCGACCGGCGTGCTCGGCGAGCAGACCGGGCAGCGCCGGGAGCAACGGCGTGGGCCAGGCCACCCGCTGCCCGGTCGCCCCGGGGACCAGATCGAGCTGGCGCGAGCTGCCGAACAGCACCTCGGCGGAGTTCACGACGGCCTGGGCGTGCGGGGACAGGCCCGCAGCGCCGTCGGCGCCGATGCCGACGACGTGCACTGGTTCCGGCTGTTCCTGGTGGACGCTCACCGCACCACCTCACCACGACCCCGGTCGGAGCCTGTAGGGGGTTGCTTTGCTCGGGCAGTCGCTTGGCGGAACCTGACTGCTTCCCCGGACTGCGGGTGCCCCTCCTGATGCACGGAGGAGGGGCCGTCCTCGCCAGAAAACCACTCAGAACCCGCAGGTGATCGAACTGCGGGTTCTGAGCGGCTGCCGCCGCTTGCACAAGCGCGGACGGCGACGCTGACAGTGCTCTCAGACGTTGCCCAGGACTTTCGTCACGGAGATCTCGATCACCACGCGGGACGGGTTCGGGCGGGGCTTCTTGTAGCGCTGCTCGTACCGGTGCTCGGCATCGGCCACCGCCTCCGGGTCATCGCGCACCACGGCCACTCCTTGCAGGGTGGACCACCGCCGCCCGTCGACCTGGCAGACCGCGACCTGCGCGCCACCGGGCCCGGCGGCGCGGATCTGCCGAGCCTTGTACGACGTGCCGGAGGAGATCACCCGTGCGGTCGCCGTCGCCACGTCGAGCGTCACCCCGACCGGGACCACGTGCGGCGTGCCGTCGAGGCGCACCGTCGTCAGCGTGCTCAAGTGGCGTTCCTGCCAGAACTGCAGGAATTCCTCGCTCGAGTTCTCCAGTCGGCGGGCCACGTTTCCTCCTGTCACGCCTGCCGGGCGCCACCGCGGTTGCCGCGCCGGGCGCTGCGCCCGGACGGTGCCTGTCCGCGGCGGTTGCCGTTGTCCGAGCGCCGACCGTCGTCGTGACCGCGCTCGGTGGGACGCCGCCGCCGACTGGGCTCGTTGGCCGTGCGCTCCGGTCGCTTGGCGTTGCGCGGGTTCGCGCCGCGGCTGCGCGGAGTGTCGCGCTGCTTCGGCGCGGCGAGCGAGACACCGCTGGGCTCGCGGGCGCCGGTGACGCGGGCCAGTTCGGCGTCTTCGGGTCGGACGGTCGTGGTCTTGGCCTTCACACCGGCCTGCGCGGCCATGGTGCGGAACGCTTCCCGCTGGTCGTCGGTGACCAGGGTGACCACCGTGCCCGTCGCGCCCGCGCGGGCCGTGCGACCGGCCCGGTGCAGGTAGTCCTTGGGATCGGCCGGGGGCTCGACGTGCACGACGAGGCTCACGTCGTCCACGTGGATGCCGCGGGCCGCCACGTTGGTGGCCACCAACGTCGAGGTCTCACCGCTGCGGAACTCCTCGAGGATGCGCGTCCGGGCGTTCTGCGCCTTGCCGCCGTGCAGCGCACCCGCGGGAACTCCGGCCGCCCGCAGCTTCTTGGCCATCCGGTCGGCGTGGTGCTTGGTGCGCACGAACATGATCGTGCGGCCCTCGCGAGCACCGATGCGCGCGAGCACGGCCTGCTTGTCCGTCGCGGACACCAGGAACTGGTGGTGCTCCATGCTGTCGACGCTGGCCGCGGGCGGCGCGAGCGAGTGCACCACCGGCTCGGTCATGTACCGGTCGACGAGCTTGTCGACGTCGCCGTCCAGGGTGGCGGAGAACAGCAGCCGCTGACCGTCCGCCGGGACCAGGTCGAGAAGTTCGCGGACCTGCGGCAGGAAGCCCATGTCGGCCATCTGGTCGGCCTCGTCGAGCGCGGTGCGCTCCACTTCGGACAGCACGCAGGTGCCCTGCCGGACGTGGTCGGCGAGCCGTCCCGGCGTCGCGACCAGCACGTCCACGCCGCGCCGCAGCGTGTCCACCTGGCGGTTGAACGAGGTTCCGCCGACGACCTCGCGGACGTAGAGCCCGAGGGCCTTGGCCAGCGGCTTCAGCGAATCGGTCACCTGGGTGGCCAGCTCGCGGGTCGGCACCAGCACGAGGCCGCGCGGGTGCATCGGCCGGGCGTTGCCCTGCTGCATCGCCAGCAGCGGCAGGCCGAAGGCCAGCGTCTTGCCGGAGCCGGTCTGGCCGCGCCCGAGCACGTCCCGGCCGGTCAGCGCGTCGGGGATGGTGGCGGCCTGGATCGGGAAGGCCTCGGACATCCCGTTGTCGGCCAGCGCGCGCACCAGCCGGGCGGGCAGCCCGAGGTCGGCGAACGGCGCCGGGTCGACGGCGGTCACGCCGACCTCGTCGAACAGGCTGCGCTTCTTCGGCTGCTGCTGCGGCTTGCCGCCCTGCGGACGGCGGCGGCGCGGCCGGCGGGGCGAGCGTGCGGAGGTGGTGGACGAGCTTGATGGCACGAAGAACTCCCGGAAGTGGCACGTCGCGGGGAGGCTTCGCGGATGTCCGCGGGCGATCACGAGGACGAGCCCGGCGCGTCGGCGCCGATAGGTGGTCAAAGGGTGTCGCAGCGGACACTGGCCGGTGATCCCGGCTCTGCTGCTTCGAGTCTAGCTGATCGACCCGGCTGCCGGAGCCAGGCGTCCGGGCCGATCAGCGGTTGCTCACCAGCGCAGATTTCCCGCTGTGGCAAGGCGTTCGGCGAGCAGGTCGGGATCGGTGCGGGCCTCGTCGGCGCCGCGTGAGCGGAACCACCCGGCGATGTTGTGTGCGTCACGTCGCAGGTAGTCCAGGCCGAGCGGGTTGGCCGCCAGGTCGACCGCCTGCGGCAGGTCGATCAGCACCAGCCGCCCGTCGTGCACCAGCACGTTGTAGGCGGACAGGTCGCCGTGCGTGAAGCCGTGCTCGGCCAGCGCGATGAGGGCTTCGACCAGTTGCGACCACAGCTCGTCGAGTTCGTCGGCGTCGGGCCGCAACGCGGCCAGCCGCGGCGCGGCCGTGCCGTCCGGGGTGCCGATGAACTCCAGCAGCACCTCGGTGCCGACGCGCTGCACCGGGTACGGCACCGGAGCTCCGGTCAGCCACAGCGCGGACAGCACGCTGAACTCCGCCACCGCCCACTGCTGGGCGATCATGCCGCGCCCGAACGAGGTGCGGTGCTCGATCGCCCGCATCTCGCGGGACTTGCGCAGCCGCCTGCCCTCCAGGTAGCCGGCGTCGCGGTGGAACATCCGGTGATCGGTGTCGCGGTACCGCTTGGCGGCCAGCAGGCAGGAGTCGCCACCGGGCACCGCGCGCCGCAGCAGGTGGACGTCGGCCTCCTTGCCGGTCTTGAGCACGCCCAGCTCGTGGTCGAGCGCGGCCAGCTCGGTCACCAGCCAGGACGGGTGCGGCTGCGGGCCGCGATCCCCGGTGTCCCAGGTGGACCAGCGGTCGGCGCCACCGGGCAGCGGCTGCGGCTCGGGTTCGTCGCGCAGCGCGGCGAGCCGGTCGCGTTCCTCCTCGGTGAGCCGGCCGCGCCGGACCGGTTCGTCGTCGAAGCGCTGCCGCTTGGCGGATTTGGGCTTGCGCGCCTTGGACTTCTTGACGTTGCGGAAGAGATCGTGGTCGTACTGCTCGTACGAGGACAACTCGGATGCTCCTTCAGGGCGGAGACCTCCGCCCGAGCACCGAGCTCAGCGCAACCGTGGCGGAGGAGAAAAGGTTCGGATCCCTCGGTGCGCGAAACCGGCGCGCACAACCGTCACAACGGCGACCATGACGAACCTCCCTTCCTCCCATGCGTTCCAGAGCGAAACCAGCTTGGCCGAAGCCCACCCGAGCTGACAACTGGTTTTTGACCTGCGGTTTCGCGGCGAGGGATCAGCCGTGCACGACGACGCAGAGCTTGCGGTCGGCCTCGCGCTCGACCTGCAGGCCGGCGGCGCGGGCCACGTCGAGGACGTCGTCGACCGACTCCGGCTCGTCCGGTGACTGGGCGAGCGCCCGCGCCAGCTTTCCCTTGTGCGCCTTGTTGTGGTGGCTGACGACCTTGCGCTTGCCCGATGCGTCCTCCGACAGCACGCGGACATCGACGGCCCCCGGAACCCTCGCCAGCGCGGCGTAAGCGCCGGAGCGGAGGTCGACGACGAGGTCGTCGGCAGCGGCCAGCACGGGCTCCAGCACCGGTCGCCACACGCTGCGCAGCGTGCCCGTGCCGGGCAGCGCACTGCCACCGGAAAGCCGGTAAGCGGGAATCGCGTCCGTGCCGCGCACCAGGCCGAACAGCGCCGAGGCCACCGCCAGCCGCGAATCCGCTTGCTTGCGCTCGACCGCGGACAGCGACTGCAGGTCGAGGGCGTCGTAGAGCACGCCGGTGTAGCGCTCCAGCGCCGGGGCGGTGGGCGAGTCCCAGAGCTCTGCGTTGCGCTGGACCTCCTCGACCTGCCGCTCGGACAACCCCAGCGCGGCCAGGCTCGCGGGCACATCACCGGCCAAAGTGGACAGCGCATCGGCGAGTCGCCGCCTGGTGTCGTTCAGCTCCGGGTGCGAGAGCCCGCCCAGGTCCAGCGGCGCACCGCGACCACCAGCCGACTTGGTCTCCGAAGGAGGAAGCAGAACCAACACACCACCAGGGTAAGCGTTCGTGACGAACGGCCTGGTCGGCGCCCCGGGTGTGCGACGAGTCACGCAATTTCCATTGAAATCTCACGTGCAACTTCAATGGAAATTGCACCCTGAAGCGCCGACTCGACCCTCGCGATGACTTGATCGAAGCCGTTCCGGAGCTGATCGCTGGTCACCACGACGACGATCCACCCGAGGCGGGCGAGCCGGTTCCGCCGAACCTCATCGCGTTTGATCTGAGCCGGGTCCGCGTGCCACCCTCCGTCGTACTCCACCGCGACCCGCGCAGCCTCGAACGCGAGGTCGACGCGAGCGACGAAGTCCTCGCCGTCGAAGATCTCCACCTGCGGGATCGGGTGCAAACCGCGGAGCGCGAACTCGACGCGCAAGATCGACTCCGGTACCGATTCCGCGCGGCCGTCGAGGTGGTCGAGCCGCATGCGCGCCCTGCTGATGCCGTGGTCCTTCCGGCCGACGAGGAACCCCGCTATCTCATCGACCGTGATCGCACCGGCGTGCAGCAGCGCGTCGCAGTACCCCACCGCGTGGGCGATCGAACGCTGTCTGAGGAGGTCGAGGGCTATGCGCGGGAATCCTGCCACCCTGATCCCGCGCCACGGCGAGTGCTCGAAGTCGAACGTCCGCGACGTGGTGCAGCGGAGCCCGCTGCGGCGGAGCATGCCGTCCTCGCGTGCCACGATCACCTCCACCGGGGCTCCGAAGTCCGCCAGCGGGACACCGCGCAGCGTGGCCGCTGAGCGTCCGGTGATGACGGATCCCCGCGGCAGCGTCAGGGCTGCTGCCGCGCATTTGAGCTCGTGCGTCAGCTGGGTGTCGCCAGTGGTGTAAACGCCGTGCAGGACCCTGCGGAACTCGCTGCTCCGCAGGTGCCGGTCCTTGAACCCGGCCTCGATGGCCTCGGCTCGGAGGAAGACGTCGTAGGGCTTGGTCTCGATCTCGGGAGGGGGAGTTGCAGGAGTCACGTACATACAGAGGCGCGGAACCCTGCAGCAGATACACCTCGGCGCAAATCCATGGCCGAGTTCACCCGTTGGTGGTGGACGTGCGCAATTTCAATGGAATTTTGACGTGTGATTTCAATTGAAATTGCGCAACATCCGACGTGCCGTCGGCGTGTCGGGTGCCCGACGCGCCGACGGGTGCAATTTCAATTGAAATCGAGGGTGTGATTTCAATTGAAATTGCGTCCTTTCGTCAGGTGGGGCTGAGGGTGCGGCCGGTTACCGGGAGGGCGTCGAGGCCGTGGATGATCGAGGTCGGGCGGCGGGTTGCCGCTCCTGCCCGGTGGAGGTGGGGGAGGCGGGTCGCCAGGGCGCGGAAGGCGACCTCGGCTTCCATGCGGGCCAGCGGCGCTCCGAGGCAGTAGTGGATGCCCGAGGAGAAGGCCAGGTGCTCGGCGCGGTCCGGGCGGTTGATGTCGAACCGCTCCGGCTCCGGGTGCACCGCCGGGTCGCGGCCCGCCGAGGCCAGCAGGGCCAGCACCGGGGTGTCCGCGGCCAGCCGACGGCCGGCCAGCTCCACCGGTTCGTGCGCGATGCGCATGGTCATCTGCACCGGCGGGTCCCAGCGCAGCGTTTCCTCGACCACCGCGGGCGCCAGGTCCGGGTCCGCGCGCAGCTGGGCCCACTGGTCCGGGTGCCGCAGCAGCGCGAGGGTGCCGTTGCCGATCAGGTTCACCGTCGTCTCGAAGCCCGCCACCAGCAGCAGGTCGCACAGCTGCACCAGTTCGGTGCCGGTGATCCTGTCCTCGTCGAGCGCCGCGACGAGGTCGCTGACGACGTCGTCGCCGGGATCGGCCCGGCGCTGCTCGATGAGCCGGTCGAAGATCCCGTCGAGCTCGGCGAACGACTCGCGCATCTGCCGCAGGTGGCGGGCCGAGCGGATCCCGTCGAGCGAGCCGGCCAGCACCCTGCCGTGGTGCGCCAGCCGTTCGGCGTCCAGCGGTGGCAGGCCCAGCAGCTCGCAGATCACCCGGATCGGCAGCGGCCCGGCGAAGTCGCGGATCACGTCGAACTCGCCGCGCACCCCGTCGAGCAGCTCGTCGGCGATCTGCTCGATGCGCTCCCGGTAGGTCTCCAGGCGGCGGGGCCGGAAGGCCGGGGCGGCGAGCTTGCGCAGCCGCGAGTGCTCCGGCGGGTCCAGCTCCAGCAGCGAGAGCTGCAGCTCCACGGCCGCCGCGGTCGGATCGCCGTAGGAGCCGTCGCTGGTGCGCACGCCGAACCGCCGGTCGCGCAGGATCTCGTCGCACAGCTGGTGCGTCGTCGCGACCAGCGTGCCCAGCTTGCTGCGCACCAGCGGCCCGCGTTCCCGCAGCTGCCGGTAGACCGGGTAGGGGTCGTCCCGCCACGGTGCGTGCAGCAGGCGTGCGACGAGATCGCCGCGCTTGGCGAAGTACCAGGTCAGCGCGCCTTGCGCGACCAACCGGGCGCTGAGGCCGAGCTCGGCGAGCCGGCTCTGGCCGTCGCGGGCTTGCGAAGTGGACATCGAACCCCCTGGCGATGCGTGCCTGACATCGAGGGAACCGCAGGACGAGCGGCCCGACAATGGGCCGATCGGCTCAGTGATCGGAGCCCACGCAGAACTCGTTGCCCTCGGGATCGGCCAGCACCGTCCAGGTCAAGCCGTAAGTCGCGTTCTCGGCCAGTTCGGTGGCTCCGAGATCGACGAGCCTGCGCACCTCCGCCTCCCGGTCGGTGGTGTTGAGGTCGACGTGGGCGCGGTTCTTGCCGGCGCGCGGCTCGGGCACGCGCTGCAATCCGATCCGGACACCGCCCTCGCGGTTCGGCGCGAGCATCACGAACTCGTCGGATTCGAAGGCCACCGAGGTGTCCAGGGCCTGCGTCCAGAACTCCGCGAGGGTCCGCGGCGACGCGCAGTCGATGGTCACCATGGCGATGTCGAGGTTCATGGCCGCACGCTAGCGGCGGCTACCGACACCGGCCCGCCGAGCGGTAATCCGCTGGTGGTGACCCCGGGGGGACTCGCTACCCTGCCGGTGACGAATCAGCCCGGACGAGGAGCCAGTAGCCGTGATCACGAGGATGTCGACGTTGTTCCTGCGTACCCTGCGCGAGGATCCGGCCGACGCCGAGGTGCCGAGCCACAAGCTGCTCGTCCGCGCCGGCTACGTCCGCCGCATCGCACCGGGCATCTACTCCTGGCTGCCCCTCGGGCTGCGGGTGCTGCGCAAGGTCGAGGAGATCGTGCGCGAGGAGATGAACGGCATCGGCGCGCAGGAGATCCACTTCCCGGCGCTGCTGCCCAAGGAGCCCTACGAGAACACCGGCCGCTGGACCGAGTACGGGCCGCTGCTGTTCCGCCTGAAGGACCGCAAGGGCGCCGACTACCTGCTCGGCCCCACCCACGAGGAGCTGTTCACGCTCACCGTCAAGGGCGAGTACAGCTCCTACAAGGACTACCCGGTCATGCTCTACCAGATCCAGACCAAGTACCGGGACGAGGAGCGGCCCCGCGCGGGCATCCTCCGCGGGCGCGAGTTCGTCATGAAGGACTCCTACTCCTTCGACATCGACGACGAGGGCCTGTCCACCTCCTACCAGCTGCACCGCGACGCCTACGTGCGGATCTTCGACCGGGTCGGCCTGCGCTACGTGATCGTGTCGGCGACCTCCGGCGCGATGGGCGGCTCGGCGTCCGAGGAGTTCCTGGCCGAGAGCCCGACCGGTGAGGACACCTTCGTGCGCAGCACCGGGTCGGACTACGCCGCCAACGTCGAGGCCGTGATCACCCCGGCGCCGCCTGCCGAGCCGATCGAGGGCAAGCCCGCCGCCGAGGTCCACCACACGCCGAGCACGCCGACCATCGAGACCCTGGTCGACTTCCTCAACGCCAACACCGACCGCAAGTTCACCGCGGCCGACACCCTCAAGAACGTGCTGGTCAAGACCCGTCGGCCCGGCGCGGAGGAGTGGGAGCTGCTGGCCATCGGGCTGCCCGGCGACCGCGAGGTCGACATGAAGCGGCTGGAGGCGTCGCTGGAGCCCGCCGAGGTGGCGCTGCTGGAGGAGTCCGACTTCACCGCCAACCCGTTCCTGGTCAAGGGCTACATCGGCCCGAAGGCGCTGCAGGACAACGGGGTCCGCTACCTGGTCGACCCGCGGGTGGTCACCGGCACCGCGTGGGTCACCGGCGCGGACAAGACCGACCACCACGTGCTGGACCTGGTGTGCGGCCGGGACTTCACGCCCGACGGCACCATCGAGGCCGCCGAGGTCCGCGAGGGCGACCCGTCGCCCGACGGCCAGGGCACCCTGGTCGCCGCGCGCGGCATCGAGATCGGCCACATCTTCCAGCTCGGCCGCAAGTACGCCGACGCGTTCGGGCTGGACGCGCTGGGCCAGGACGGCAAGCCGAAGCGGATCACCATGGGCTCCTACGGCGTCGGCGTGTCCCGCCTGGTCGCCGCGATCGCCGAGCAGAGCCACGACGAGCAGGGCCTGATCTGGCCGCGCGAGGTGGCGCCCGCCGACGTGCACGTGGTCATCGCGGGCAAGGACGACAGCGTCCGGGAGCGCGGTGAGGCCATCGCCGCCGAGCTCGACGCGGCCGGCGTGCAGGTCGTCCTGGACGACCGCACGGTGTCGCCGGGCGTGAAGTTCGCCGACTCCGAGCTGCTGGGCGTGCCGACGATCCTGGTGGTCGGCAAGGGCCTGACCCGCGGTGTCGTCGAGGTCCGCGACCGCCGCTCCGGCGACCGCGCGGAGATCGAGGTCGACAACGCGGTCGAGCACGTCATCAACGCCGTGCGCGGCTGACGCCTCACCTCGCGAAGCCCCCGGAGGCCGGTTCTCCGGGGGCTTCGCGCTGCCGGACGTGGACGTCGAGCGGGACGGCGAGCAGCCGGCTCGGGGCCAGCCCGAACATCGCGTGGAACACCGAGCTGAAGTGCGATGGGCTCGCGAACCCGGCCGCGGCCGCGGCCCGGGTCAGGTCGGCCCCGTCGGCGATGTGCGCACCGGCGACGAGCATCCGCGCCCACAACCGGAAGCGGCGCAGCGTGGTCCCGGTGTCCCGCTTGAACAGCCGGAGGAAGTGCGCGGGCGAGAGGTGGACCGCGGCGGCCAGGCGCGCGGCGGAGAGATCCGGCTCCGCGCTCAGCATCGCGACCGCGGCCGTGATGCGCTCGTCCCGCCGCACCTCGGCGTCGCCGGTCGCGCGCTCCACCCACCGCTGCAGGCCACCGGGCTCGGTCAGCGACCCGGCCAGCTCCGCCAGCTCCCGCTCGTGCCGGTGCCCGGCGCGGATCCCCTCACCTGGCCGCAGCACCGCCAGGCAGGCCCGCTCCTGCGGTGATCCCGGTTCGAGGAAGTAGCAGGCCAGGCGGCCGGTCGGGGTGACCTGGCAGGTCAGCCGCGGCGGGATGAAGACGCTGCGGTGGTGCTCGACGCTGCCGCCGACCGCGACGCGCAGCGGCCCGTCGATGCCGATCACCAGGCAGGACGCCGCTCCGGTGTGCTCGTCGAGCCGCAGCGTCGGTCCGCGGTAGAGCGCTTCGCCCGGCAGCAGCCACACCGCGCCGCGCTCGGCAGAGCACGTTTCTGGAAGCGCCCCGGTCACCGGCTCCCGCATCGTTGTCGGCGATCTCGTTGGGAGGGACGAAGTGGACGCAGCATTCCTGGTCATCGTGACCACCTTCTTCGCCGGACTGGGCATGTTCGGGCTGATCGCCCCGGCCGCGCTGCTGCAGCCGTTCGCGATCGACGTCAGCGCGCCGGAAAGCCGCTCCGAGGTGCGCGCCGTCTACGGCGGCTTCGGCATCGCGATCGCCGCCGTGCTGGTGGTGGCCGTGCTGGACATCGCCGGCATGCGCAGCGGCATCGCGATCACCGTCGCGGCGGCGCTGCTCGGGATGGCCGCGGGGCGGGTGGTGTCCAGGTTCGCCGACCGCCGCACCCCGTTCTACCCGGTCTGGTTCTACTTCTGGGTCGAACTCCTCGGCGCCGGGATGCTGGTGGCCGCCGCCTGGTGAGGCTCAGGACAGGGCGGTGAGCACGGCACCCGTGTCGGACAGGTCCGGCAGGACGGCGTGGGCGCCGGCGGCGCGGAGCTCGGCTTCGGTGCTGCCGCCGGTGGCCACGCCGACCGCCACGGCGCCGAAGCGCAGCGCGCCCGCGACGTCGTGCGGCGTGTCGCCCACGACCACCACCGAGTCGGCGCCGATCGCCGCGCCCGCCCGGTCCGCGGCCTTGGCGACGGAGTCCGCGATCAGGTCGTGGCGGTGCACCGAACCGGCGCCGAAACCGCCGATCTCGAAGTCGACGTGGCGGTGCAGGTCGAAGGATTCGAGCTTGTGGAAGGCCACCTCGGGGAGGTTCCCGGTCACCAGGGTCTGCACGAACCCGGGTTCCACCGCCAGCGCCTCCAGCGCCCGCGCGGCCCCGGGCAGCGCGCTCCCGCGCTGCGCCAGCTCATCGCGGGTTTCGGCGACAGCGCTGGTCAGCGCGGTGAACATGGCCGCGATCGTGGTCTCGTCGGCGGCGACGCCGTGGTTCTCCAGGACGTCGGTGGTGATCGCCAGTTCGGTGCGCCCCGCGGTGTCGGGCATCTGCTGCAGCTCGCGGCCGGTGACCGCCGCCAGCGCGCGGCGGTACCAGCGGGGGCCGAAGCCCCGGGCGTCGATGAGGGTCAGGTCGATGTCCCACAGCACGAGTCGCGTCACGGATCCATCGTGCCAGCCGCGCTCAGGACGTCAGTTCGCGGCGAGCCGTTTCGGGAACGACGGCCATGCCGACGACGGTCAGCGCCAGGCAGCAGACCAGCAGGATCACCACCGGCGTCGGCGACTGCGTGGTCCGCAGCAGCGCGGTACCCGCCAGCGGTGCCGCCGCACCGGCCAGCACGGTCGCCGCCTGGTAGCCCAGCGAGACACCGGAATACCGCACCGAGGTGCCGAAGAGCTCGGCGTAGAAAGCGGATTGCGCACCGGTCAACGTCCCGTGCAGCAGCAGGCCGATCGCCACCGCCAGGAACACCAGCACCGATTGGTGACCGGCGACCAGCGGGAAGAACACGAGTGTCCACAGTGCACACGCCAGCGCCGCGCCGATCGCCACCGGGCGGCGCCCCAGCCGGTCCGACAGCGCGCCACCGGCCAGCATCGCCAGCGCCTGCACCAGAGAACCGACGGTGACCGCGGCGGTCGTGATCGCGGTCGGCAGCCCGATGCTCCCCGCGTAGACCAGCAGGAAGACGGTGAACACGTAGAACGCCGCGTTCTCGCCGACGCGTGCGGCGAAGGCCGCGAACACCTCGCGCGGATACCGCCGCAACGCCTCCAGCACCGGTGCCCGCGCCTCGCGGCGCTGGTCGGCGACGGCCTGGAACAGCGGCGACTCGGCGACCCGCAGCCGGACCCACAAGCCGACCACGACCAGCAGGATCGAAGCCAGGAACGGGATCCGCCAGCCCCAGGCGGAGTACTGCGCGGCCGTGGTGCTCGCGGCGACGGCCGCGAGGGAGGCGGTGGCCAGCAGGTTGCCCAGCGGCCCGCCGGTCTGCGGCCAGGCCGTCCAGAACCCGCGCCGCTCCCGGGGCCCGTGCTCGGCCACCAGCAGGACAGCGCCGCCGAACTCGCCGCCGAGCGCGAAGCCCTGCACCAGCCGCAGGGCCGTCAGCAGCAGCGGAGCGGCGATCCCGATCTGCTCGTAGCCCGGCAGCAGACCGATCAGCACCGACGCCGACCCCATCAGCACCAGGCTGATCACCAGCAGCCGCTTGCGCCCGACCCGGTCGCCGAAGTGCCCGAACACCAGCCCGCCCAGCGGCCGGGCGGCGAACCCGACGGCGTAGGTCACCAGCGCCAGCAGCACGCCCAGCAGGCCATCGGAGTGCGGGAAGAAGACCGGCCCGAACACGGTCGCCGCCGCCGCACCGTAGAGGAAGAAGTCGTAGAACTCGACGGTCGTCCCGACCACGCCCGCGGACACCACGCGGCCGAGCCGCCGCCCGCTCACCCCTGTCGTCACCACGAACGCAAAGAGTGCGCGCGCGAACACGAACCGCGCAAGATCCGCTTCCGCCCCGCCCGCACCGGTGCAGACCCTCGAAGGCGCCGATCGCACCCCTCGCGCGGCAACGACCGGGCCGCCGCCTGCGGAAACGACGTCCGCGTCAGGCGTCGCGTCGATTTCGGCGCGGGGTCAGCCGGGGAGGAAGGAGAGGCGGACTCGGCGGACCGGGTTGTCCACGTTGGTGTCCACCAGGCACACCGACTGCCAGGTGCCCAGCGCCATCCGGCCGCCCAGCACCGGGATCGAGGCGTACGGCGGGACGATCGCGGGCAGCACGTGGTCGCGGCCGTGCCCGCGGGAGCCGTGCCGGTGCCGCCAGCGGTCGTCCTTGGGCAGCAGTTCGCGCAGCGCCGCGAGCAGGTCGTCGTCGCTGCCCGCGCCGGTCTCGATGATCGCCAGGCCCGCGGTCGCGTGCGGCACCCAGACGTTGAGCAGTCCGTCGCCGGCCGACACCGAGCGCAGGAACCGCTCGCACTCCTCGCCCAGGTCGTGGACGGCCTCGACGGACCCGGTGCGGACCTCGATCTCCTCGCTGCGCATGGCCCCACGGTATTACGCACCCGCTCCCGTCGTCAGCGCACAGCCGCGCACTCGCGGGGCGCGAACCGTTCCGGAACGGACGGGTCCGGTGCGAGGATGCGGAGATGCGAGAGGCATTCGGCGCCGAGTTCGACGTCCCGGACGGCTACCTCAACACCGCCAGCATCGGCATCCCACCCACCGCGGTGGCCCGCGCGGTCGCCGAGTCGGTGCGCCGGTGGGGGAGCGGGCTGGACGGGCCCGGTGACTTCGAGCCCGCCGTGGCCACCGCCCGCGCCGCCTTCGCGCGGCTGATCGGGACCACCGCGGACCGGGTGGCCATCGGCGCCACCGCGTCCCAGCTCATCGGGCTCGTCGCGGCCAGCCTGCCGGACGGCGCGCGGGTGCTGGTCGCCGAGGGCGACTTCACCAGCGTGCTCTTCCCGTTCGCCGCGCAGCAGGACCGCGGCGTGCAGGTGACCGCGGTGCCGCTGGAGGAGATCACCGCGCGCGCCGCCGACCACGACGTGGTCGCGGTCAGCGCGGTGCAGTCCAGCGACGGCCGCATCGTCGACCTGGACGCGCTGCGGAAGACCTCGGAGACGAGCTCGACGCGAGTGCTGCTCGACGCCACGCAGGCCGTCGGCTGGATGCCGCTGCAGCTCGGCTGGGCGGACTGGGTGGTCAGCGCGGCGTACAAGTGGCTCATGTCGCCGCGCGGGACGGCCTGGCTCGCGATCCACCCCGATGCGCCGGAGCTCCGCCCCAGCAGCGCCAACTGGTACGCGACGGAGGACCCGTGGACGTCGACTTACGGACTGCCCCTGCGACTGGCGGGCGACGCCCGCGCGCTCGACCTCTCGCCCACCTGGTTCTCCCAGGTCGGCGCGGCCGTGGCGCTGGACTGGCTGGCCGGGCTGGACATGGCGGCGGTGGCCGCGCACTGCACCGGCCTGGCCGACGAGTTCCTGGCCTCGCTGGGCCTGCCACCGGCCGGTTCGCCGATCGTCTCGGTGCAGGTACCGGACGCTGTGGCGAAGCTCACCGGAGCCGGGGTCGCCTGCGCCGCGCGAGCCGGTCGCGCACGCCTGGCGTTCCACCTGTACAACACCCGGGCGGACGTCGAGCTGGCCGCTCGGGCGCTGGGAGGAACGTCCGGGGTGTCCGTCTCGTAATCCGCAACCGCTACCGTAAGTCTCCGTGCCCGACCGAAGAGGTGCACCCGAAGACATGACGGGTGAACAAGCCGACACGCAGCGCGAAACCGCTCCGCTCCGCCGCGACAACTCGCGGATACAGCCGGATCGGGCACCGGTCGACCCCGGACCCGGGCAGAGCACCCGGCCGGTCTTCCCGCCCCCGCCGCGCCCGGCGCAGCAGCCGACCAACCCGCCGACGCAGCAGGCCAACCCGCCGGTGCATCCGCAGACGAACCCCCCGGTGAAGCAGCCGACGAATCCGCCGGTGCACCCGCAGACGAACCCGCCCGGGTACCAGCAGGCGAACCAGTTGCCGCCGCAGCCGGTCAACCCGCCGGTGCGCCCGACGACCAACCCGGGGACCAGCAGGCAGCCGATGCCCGAGCCGCCGCCGCCGTCGTCGCGGAGCAAGATCACGCCGATGGGCTGGGCCCTGCGCGGCGCCGGACTGCTCGCCATCTCGCTGGTGTCCGGGCTGATCTGGCTCGCGGTGAAACCGGACGCGCCGGAGCCGGAGGAGACGCCGCCGCTGGCGACGAAGTACGACTTCCAGCCGATCCGCCGCGAAGAGGGATTCCTCGGCTGCCAGAACGTCTCGGACTACAAGATCCAGGAGTTCTTCAAGAACGAGGAGTGCGAGCACCTCACCCGCGCCCTCTACAACACCACCCTGCCGGACGGCACCCGCGTGCTGACCTCGGTCGTCACCGTGCAGATGCGGAGCGCGGACAGCGCGCAGCGGCTCAACGACCTGACCGCCGAGGAGAACACCGGCAACATCCGGGACCTGGTCGACGACGGCATCCAGAACACCCAGGACCTGCCCAAGCTCGCCGACAAGGCCTACGCCTCGGAGCGCCAGGACAACCTCGTGGTGATCGGCGACTCCGCGTACTACGACAAGAAGACGACGAACAAGGACCCGAGCCTGCTCGACGTCTCGAAAGAAGCTCTCAAGCTCGGCTGGCCGCAGGACAAGGGCTGACCGGGATCAGGCTTGACCGGGGAAGGCCTGGGCCGCGGGCTGCTGGCCGACGGTGAGCCGCCACCGGGTGGCTCGGGTCGCCGAGGTGGTCAGCCCGTCCAGCGCGGTGCCGCGCAACCCGGGGTCGTCGGTGTTCTCCAGCACCGAGCGCCAGCCGACCTGGCAGTCGCCCTCGGCCTTGATCAGCAGGCCGATCGCGGAGTCCTGGTCGCTCACCCGCTCGCCCACGTCGTAAGCGGGCTGCGCCGACGGCGGGATCTGCCCCGCGCCGCGGATGACCTTCTCCGCCGTGTCGCGCAGCCTGCGGTGCTGCTCCTGCGCGTCGTCGATCGCGCTGCGCACGCGGTTCTCGCCGACGTAGGCGCTGGCCAGGCCGTAGACCCACAACGCAGCGTGTTCCGCGCTCAGCGCGCTGCGCAGCGCCGTGCCCTCCGCGTCCGAGAGTTCGGTCACCTCAGCACCTCCAGCAGACTCGCGCAGCTCGCCGAGATCGATCCCACCAGCCCCGCCCGGTAGTCCGGCAGCGCGGGCACGAGCCCCGCCGCCTGGTCCCGGGCGCTGTTCAGCGCTTCGACCAGCGCCTGCGACGCCGCGCTCGCCGATCCCGGCGCCTGCTGCGGCGGTGCGTCCGGCACCGACGGCGGGTCCTCGGGATCGCGCGGGTTCAGGCGGTCGATCTCCTGCTGGAGGGCGCCCGCGTGCGTGTTGCGCGCCGTGGCGATCTCGTTGGCGACGTCGGCCAGCTTCGCGTGCGACCGCGCCACCGCTTCGGCCAAGCGGGCGTCGGACTTCGCCGCGTTCGCCAGCGCCAGCAGCTGGTCCGGCTCGTCGGGCGCGGAGCTGCACGCGGTGCCCAGCGCGGCCACGACCGGGGTCGCGGCGATCAACCGCAGCACGCTTCGCCTGCCCAGCGCCGACCGGGCTCGCGAGGGGGATTCCACGTCGGCCTATCCTGCCAGGCGACCAGGTCGACCGGCGTCCGGGCACCGACCGGGGCCTGATCCACTCGGTCCCGGCGCGATCCGCCGATCGTAGGGATCCCACGGCGCGCTCGGGTGCCGAGGGACGCGATACCCTGGGCGACCGCGACCGGCACGTGCAGCACTGGTCGCCGACCCCGCGCGCGCCGTCCGGCGCCGCGCCGCCGCCAGGTCTGAACAGACCGCGATTGAAACTTGGGAGTGCCAACGTGTCCAGCCCGCCGCGTGGTGAGATCACCGCGCAGCTGGAGCCCGTCGTAGCCGAGGCCGTGGCTCGGACGGGCTTCGACCTGGAGGAGCTCGGCGTGCAGCAGGCCGGCCGCCGCCGCCTGGTCAAGGTCGTCATCGACTCCGACGAAGGAGTCGGGCTCGACGACATCTCCGAGATCAGTCGGGAGGTGTCGAAGGTGCTGGACGAGCACGAGCACGTCCTGGCCGGCTCCTACACGCTCGAAGTCACCTCGCCGGGCGTGGACCGGCCGCTGACCCGGCCCCGGCACTGGCGCCGGGCGCGCTACCGCCTGGTCAAGATCCGCCTGGCCGGCGGCGAGCAGCTGGTGGCCCGCGCCGGGGAAGCCGATGATGACGGTGTCACCGTGCTGACCGGCGGTGAACTGCGCAGGCTGTCCTACCGCGACGTGGAGCGCGCGGTGGTCGAGGTGGAATTCCAGCAGCCACCGGCGGAGGATCTGGTCAAGCTGGAGCGGGCTGCGGGCGGCGTCTCCCAGGCGGGAGACGACCGGGAAGACACGGAGGAGTCGAGGTGAACGTCGACATCGCGGCGTTGCGTGCGATCGAGCGCGACAAGGACATCCCGTTCGAGACGGTCCTTGAAGCGATCGAATCGGCACTGCTCACCGCATACCGCCACACCGAGGGCCACGAGCCGCACGCCCGGGTGGAGGTGGACCGCAAGACCGGCGTCGTGCGAGTCCTCGCGCACACCTTGGCCGCCGACGGCAGCGTGCAGGAGGAGTGGGACGACACCCCGGAGGGCTTCGGGCGGATCGCGGCGACCACCGCGCGGCAGGTCATCCTGCAGCGGTTGCGCGACGCGGAGCACGAGCGCACCTTCGGCGAGTTCGCCACCAAGGAGGGCGAGATCCTCGGTGGTGTCATCCAGCGCGACGCGCGGGCGAACTCGCGCGGCATGGTCGTCGTGCAGGTCGGCGACAGCGAGGGCGTGATCCCGGCCGCCGAGCAGGTGCCCGGGGAGAACTACGAGCACGGCACCCGGATCAAGTGCTACGTCTACGGCGTCTCGCGCAGCGCGCGGGGCCCGCAGATCTCGCTGTCGCGGACGCACCCGAACCTGGTCCGGCGGCTGTTCGCGCTGGAGGTCCCGGAGATCGCCGACGGCACCGTGGAGATCCCCGCGGTGGCGCGCGAGGCCGGGCACCGCTCCAAGATCGCGGTGCGCTCGACCGTCTCCGGCGTCAACGCGAAGGGCGCCTGCATCGGCCCGATGGGCGCGCGGGTGCGCAACGTGATGAGCGAGCTGGGCGGCGAGAAGATCGACATCATCGACTACTCCGACGACCCGGCGACCTTCGTCGGCAACGCCCTGTCGCCGGCCAAGGTAGTCTCGGTGGAGGTCGTCGACGAACGCACCAAGACCGCGCGGGTGGTCGTGCCGGACTTCCAGCTCTCGCTGGCGATCGGCAAGGAGGGCCAGAACGCCCGGTTGGCCGCGCGGCTGACCGGCTGGCGCATCGACATCCGCAGCGACGCCGATCCGAGCACGAGCCCGAGCAGCGCCCCGGACCCCGCGGCGGGTCTGGACCCCGCGGTGGACGGTGTGCAGACCGCGGGTTCGGCCGAGTAACGTCGTCGGGTTAGAATCGATGGCAGGCTGACGCGAGGGGAGCAACAATCCGCACACGTGTGTCCGGCGAGCACGACGAGAGTCGTGGGCCGGTGCGTACTTGCGTGGGATGTCGCACCCGGACGTCGCCTGCTGAGCTGCTGCGCGTGGTCGCCGGTGGCGACGGGGTTCCCTCCGTCGTCGTTCCCGATCCGCGACGTCGGCGGCCGGGCCGGGGAGCCTGGTTGCACCCCGATCCGGCATGCCTGCGTCTGGCCGAGCGGCGCCGGGCGTTCCCACGCGCGTTTCGCGTGCGAGGAGCACTCGACGCCTCGGCGGTGCACGAGCACATCGGTGCCGGGCGACCGCAGCACGCGGCTCACGACAGGACCGACGCGGGATCCGTCCCGCGCCAGGCAATTGATGGAAAGCAGGTCGACCCGTCATGAATCAGCCGTGAAGCTGAAGCCATGAACGCGCATCGGCGATAGGACGAGGTCGAGCGGGACTGCCGCCCGGCCTCACCCAGATGAGGAGAGCAGTGGCAGGCAAGGCCCGCGTACATGAGCTCGCCAAAGAGCTCGGTGTTACCAGCAAGGAAGTACTGACCAAGCTCGCCGAGCAGGGCGAGTACGTCAAGTCCGCGTCGTCCACCGTGGAGGCCCCGGTGGCCCGCAGGCTGCGCGACGCGTTGAACAAGTCGTCCAAGAAGGGCGGCGACAAGCCCGCTCCGGCGGACAAGCCCGCGCGCTCCGACTCGGGCGTGCCGAAGCCGGGCCCGAAGCCCGGCCCGCGCCCCGAGGCGTCCGCGCCGAAGCCGGGCCCCAAGCCCGGCCCGAAGCCGGGTCCGCGGCAGCCGGAGCCGCAGCAGGTGAAGCCGGAACCGCAGCAGGTCAAGCCCGAGCCGCCGGTCAAGCCCGCGGAGCAGGCGCCGGCCGCGAAGACCGAGCACAAGCCGGGCCCCAAGCCCGGTCCGAAGCCGGGCCCGAAGCCCCACGGCGAGGCGGACGGTGGCACCGTTCCGCCGCGGCCGAAGGCGCCCAAGCCCGGTCCGCGCCAGCCGCGCGTCGGCAACAACCCGTTCGGCGTCGGCAGCGGTGCGCCGCAGCAGCGTCCGCCGCGCCCGGGGCCCGGTCCCCGTCAGGGCGGTGGCCAGGGCGGCCCCGGTCGTCAGGGCGGCGAGCGCCGTCAGGGCGGTGGCCAGGGCGCCGGTTCGGCTCCGGCCCCGGGCGGTGCTCCGCGCGGTGACGGCGGTTCGCGTCCGAACCCGGGCATGATGCCCCCGCGTCCGAACCCCGGCATGATGCCGCCCCGCCCGCCGCGCAGCGGTGGCGGACCCGGCGGTGGCCGCGGTGGCGGTCGTGGCGGCCCCGGTGGCGGCGGCGGCCGTCCGGGCGGCGGCGGTGGCGGTCGTCCCGGTGGCGGTGGCGGCGGCTTCCGCGGCGGCGGTGGCGGCGCGCCCGGTGGCGGTGGCGCCCCGGCAGGCGGCGGCTTCCGCGGTCGTCCCGGCGGCGGTGGCCGTCCGGGCGGACCCGGTGGCCGCGGTGGCACGGCCGGTGCCTTCGGCCGTCCCGGTGGTCCCGCGAAGCGCGGCCGCAAGTCGAAGCGGCAGAAGCGCCAGGAGTACATGGAGAACATGCAGGCGCCGTCGGTCGGCGGCGTCCGCCTCCCGCGCGGTGGTGGCGAGACCGTTCGCCTGCGCCGCGGTGCTTCGCTGACCGACTTCGCCGAGAAGATCAACGCCAACCCGGCTTCGCTGGTGCAGGCGATGTTCCACCTCGGTGAGATGGTCACCGCGACCCAGTCCGTCTCCGACGAGGTGCTGGAGCTCCTCGGCCAGGAGATGAACTACAAGGTCGAGATGGTCTCGCCGGAGGACGAGGACCGGGAGCTGCTGGAGTCGTTCGACATCAGCTACGGCGACCCGAACAGCTCCGAGGAGGAGCTGCAGGCGCGTCCGCCGGTGGTGACCGTGATGGGTCACGTCGACCACGGTAAGACGCGACTGCTCGACACCATCCGGAAGGCGAACGTGCAGGCCGGTGAGGCGGGTGGCATCACCCAGCACATCGGCGCCTACCAGGTCGTCACCGAGCTGGAGGGCAACGAGCGCCCGATCACCTTCATCGACACCCCGGGTCACGAGGCGTTCACCGCCATGCGTGCCCGCGGTGCGAAGTCGACGGACATCGCCGTGCTGGTGGTCGCCGCCGACGACGGCGTCATGCCGCAGACGGTGGAGGCGATCAACCACGCCCAGGCGGCCGGTGTGCCGATCGTGGTCGCGGTCAACAAGATCGACGTCGAGGGTGCGAACCCGGCGAAGATCCGCCAGCAGCTGACCGAGTACAACCTGGTCGCCGAGGAGTACGGCGGCGAGACCATGTTCGTCGACATCTCGGCGAAGCAGGGCACCAACATCGACAGCCTGCTCGAGGCGATCCTGCTGACCGCGGACGCCACGCTGGACCTGCGGGCCAACCGCAACATGCCGGCGCAGGGCGTGGCGATCGAGGCCCACCTGGACCGCGGTCGCGGCCCGGTGGCCACGGTGCTGGTGCAGCGAGGCACGCTCCGCGTCGGAGACTCGGTGGTCGCCGGGGACGCCTACGGCCGCGTCCGCCGGATGATCAACGAGAACGACGAGGACGTCCCCGTGGCGCTGCCGTCGCGGCCGGTGCAGGTCATCGGTTTCACGTCGGTGCCGGGTGCGGGTGACACCTTCCTGGTGGTCGACGAGGACCGGGTGGCGCGGCAGATCGCCGACCGCCGCGGGGCTCGCATCCGCGAGGCCCAGAACGCGGCCAAGCGCAAGCGCGTCAGCCTCGAGGACCTGGACAAGGTGCTCAAGGAGACCAACCAGCTGAACCTGATCATCAAGGGTGACAACTCGGGTACCGTCGAGGCGCTCGAAGAGTCCCTGATGAAGATCGAGGTCGGCGACGAGGTCGAGCTGCGGGTCATCCACCGCGGCGTCGGTGGCATCAACGAGTCCGACATCAACCTCGCCACCGCGGAGAACACCATCGTCCTGGGCTTCAACGTCCGGGCCGAGGGCAAGGCGGCCGAGGTCGCCAACCGCGAGGGCGTGGAGATCCGGTACTACTCGGTGATCTACCGGGCCATCGAGGACATCGAGCAGGCGCTCAAGGGCATGCTCAAGCCCGAGTACGAAGAGGTCGAGCTCGGCAAGGCAGAGGTCCGCGAGGTCTTCAAGTCCTCCAAGGTCGGCACCATCGCGGGTTGCATGGTCACCGAGGGCGTCATCAAGCGCAACGCCAAGGCACGTCTCCTGCGCGACAGCGTGGTGGTCGCCGAGAACCTCAGCGTCAACTCGCTGAAGCGGTTCAAGGACGACGCCACGGAGGTCCGCGAGGGCTTCGAGTGCGGTCTGACCCTGGGGTCGTACAGCGACATCAAGGTCGGCGACATCATCGAGCCCTACGAGATGCGCGAGAAGCCGCGCGACTGAGTCGCAGTGCGCAGGGGGTCGTCGGACTGACGGCCCCCTGCGTTCGCGGTTTGGGGGACCCATGTACGTCGGTGTGCTCGAAGTGGACGTGCTCCTCGGCGACGTGCACTCGCTGAAGCAGAAGCGCGCCGTGGTCCGGCCGGTGGTGGCCGAGCTGCGGCGGCGCTTCGAGGTCGCGGTGTCCGAGGCGGGCAACCAGGATCTGTACCGCCGCGCGCTGATCGGCGTCGCGGTGGTCTCCGGCGACGCTTCGCACGCGCGCGAGGTGCTGGACGCGTGCGAGCGGCTCGTCGCCGCACGCCCGGAACTGGAGCTGCTCTCGGCCCGCCAGCGCATGCTCGGACCAGAGGACTGAGCGGTTCCGCGGCCTGCGGGTCGTGGAACCTCTGCGCCCGCCCGATCGCGGGTGTCAACGGCGGCCCGGGCCGCTTCAACTGAACTGAACTTTTCTCGAAGGAGGTGCGCCGTGGCTGATGCTCCGCGCGCCCGCAGGCTCGCCAAGCGGATCGCCCAGATCGTCGCGTCCGGGCTGGAGCACGAGGTCAAGGACCCGCGGCTGGCGATGGTGACCATCACCGACGCCAGGGTCACCCCGGACCTGCGGGATGCCACTGTCTACTACACGGTCTTCGGTGACGACGCGGACTACGCCTCGACCGCCGCCGCGCTGTCCAGCGCGACGGGGGTGCTGCGCTCCCGCGTCGGCCAGCAGACCGGCGTGCGCTTCACGCCCACGCTGACGTTCGTCGCGGACACCGTGCCGGACAACGCGCGGCGGATGGAGGAGCTGCTCGCCAAGGCCAAGGAGGCCGACGCGGAGGTGGCCCGGCTGGCGTCCGGCGCGGCGCACGCCGGTGACGCCGATCCGTACCGGACCAGCACCGACGATGACGAGGCCGACACCGACGGTGCGGAATCGGAGTCGTTTTCCGACGCCGATGTGCGGCGTGGGCCACAGAGTGGTTGAGTCGCAGCGCAGCATCAGGTGCGTTGTGCACGGGCGGTCGCAGCGGCCGCCCATGCCGTGGAGGTGAACCTGTGCGCGGGCAACCCGAAGCAGACGACCGGTCCGGAGTCGCGGCGGATCCCGTCGCACCGGCTGTGGTGGCGGCCGCCCGCAAGCTGGCCGACGCCACGGACGTGACGCTGTTCGGGCACGTGAACCCGGACGCGGATGCGCTCGGCAGCGCGCTCGCGCTGGGCCGGGCGCTGCGGCGACGGGGCTGCACCGTCCGCGTGTCGTTCGGCACGCCGGACCTGCCGCCGGCCTCGCTGCGCGACCTGGACGGCGACGGCCTCGTGGTGCCCGTCGACGAGGTTCCCGCCGCGCCGCCCACCCTGGTGGTGTGCGACACCGGCAGCCTGCAGCGGCTCGGCCGGTTGGCCGACCGGGTCGCCGGGACCATCGAGGCCGGTGGCGATGTCATCGTCATCGACCACCACGTCTCGAACACGCGCTACGGCACGCTGCACGTGGTCGACGAGCACGCCGAGGCGACCGTGATGATCGTGCTGCGGCTGCTCGACGAGCTGGGCGCGGAGCTGGACCTGCCGATCGCGCGGTGCCTGTACGCGGGGCTGGTCACCGACACCCGCTCCTTCCGGCACGCCAGCGCGCGGACCCACGAGGTGGCGGCGCGGCTGCTGCGCGCCGGGGTGGATCCGGAGGCGACCACGCGACCGCTGCTCGACACCCACCCGTTCGGCTGGATGGGCATGCTGGCCGGTGTGCTCGGAGCCGCTGAGCTGGAGCCCTCAGCCGCGCGCGGGCTCGGGTTCGTGCACGCCACAGTTCGGCTGGCCGACTCCGACGGGCTGCGGAGCGAGGAGCTCGACAGCGTCATCGACGTTCTGCGCACGACCAGCGAGGCCGAGGTGACCGCGGTGCTGAAGGAGATGGCGCCGCAGACGTGGTCGGTGTCGCTGCGCGCGGACAGCCGCTTGGACGTCGGCCACGCGGCGGCGGCCTGCGGCGGTGGCGGTCACCGCCTGGCCTCGGGTTTCACGGCGCAGGGCAAGCCGGAGGACATCATCGAGTCCATCCGCAAGGCCCTCGACGAAGCCCCGTTCCTCGGCTGACCCCGACCTCCCGACCTGCGCGATTTCAATGGAAGTCGCGCGAGTCGTCGGCGAGTCGTCCCCCGACACGCCGACGAAGACGCAATTTCAATTGAAATTGGACGTCTGATTTCAATTGAAATTGCGTGATGTTGAGGGCTCGGCCGGTGCGCCGGGTGTTGGAGGCGTCGGTCATTCGCGGCGGCGGGCGCGGAAGGCCGCGACGTGCATGCGGTTCGCGCAGCGCGGTGAGCAGAAGCGCTTGGCCTGGTTGGTCGAGGTGTCCAGGTAGTAGGTGTCGCAGCCGTCGGCCTGGCAGCGGCCCCAGCGGTCGGTCCCGTGGTGGACGACGCCCTGCGCGAGGCCCCAGGCCGCCGCTGCCGCGACCTCGTCGACAGCCGGGGCGTCCGGCCCCGCGACGTGGACGTGCCAGTTCGGGTTGCCGTTGCGGCCGCCGTGGCCGGAGAGCCGCGGGCGCGGCGGATGCGCCGAGAGCAGCGCGTTGATCTCCGCGAGCACGGTTCGGCCGTCGCCGCCGACCATGGCGTCGAGCGCCCGGCGCAGGCCGTCGGCGACCGTGCGCAGCACCGGCAGGTCCGCTTCGCCGAGTCGATCGGCCCACCAGGGTTCGTCGTGGACCGCGGCGCGCACCGCGTCGAGGCTGCTCAGATCGGCGTTGGCGATCCGGAGAGCCACGGCGACGTAATCAGCGTTGTCCATCTGCGGTCCTTACCGTAGCCTGTGCTGTCAGGGGCGAAACCCTCTTTCGCAGCTTAGCTCGCGCGGATCGGCTGCCGTTCTCGCGCGACATCACCACCCGGCAGGCGTGGCGCGACGGTTTCGCGCGACACCGCCCACCGACCAGAGCAGGCAACGACCTGGAGGAAGTGTGTCCGAACCAGGGGAGCGCATCGCACCGCGCAAGGTGTTCGCGCTCGCTGTTCCGGCGCTCGGCGTGCTCGCCGCCGAGCCGCTGTACGTGCTCGTCGACACCGCGGTGGTCGGCCACCTGGGCGCGGTCCCGCTGGCCGGTCTGGCGCTGGGCGGCACGCTGTTCACGCTCATCTCCAGCCAGCTGACGTTCCTGAGCTACGGCACCACGGCGCGCACCGCGCGACTGCACGGGGCGGGCCGTCGCAAGGACGCGGTGGCCGAAGGCGTCCAAGCCACCTGGCTGGGCGTCGCCGTCGGCGTCGCGCTCATGCTGCTGGCCCAGCTGGTGGCGGTCCCGGTCGCCGAGCTGCTCGCCGGGCCGGGGCCGATCGCCGACGCCGCCGCGGTCTGGCTGCGCATCGCGCTGTGCGGCGCTCCGCTGGTGCTGATCACGATGGCGGGCAACGGCTGGATGCGCGGCGTGCAGGACACCGCTCGCCCGCTGCGGTACGTGCTGATCGGCAACGGCGTGTCGGCCGTGCTGTGCCCGCTGTTCGTCTACCCCTTCGGCTGGGGGCTGGAGGGTTCGGCGGTCGCGAACCTGGTCGGCCAGACCATCGCCGCATCGCTGTTCATCCGGGCGCTCGTCGTGGAGGGCGTGTCGCTGAAGCCGCAGCCGGCTCTGATGCGCGCCCAGCTCGGCCTCGGCCGTGACCTGGTGCTGCGCACGCTGGCCTTCCAGGTGTGCTTCCTGTCGGCGACGTCGGTGGCGGCCCGTACCGGTGCTGACGCCGCTGCGGCCCACCAGGTCGTCTGGCAGCTCTGGGCGTTCCTGGCGCTGGTGCTGGACTCGCTGGCGATCGCCGCGCAGTCGCTGGTCGGAGCGGCGCTGGGCGCGGGCTCGGCGTCGCGCGCCCAGGGCATCGCCAGGCAGATCACCTGGTACGGCCTGGTGTTCGGGATCGTGCTCGGCGTGCTGTTCGCCGCGCTCGCCGTGCCGCTGCCCTCGGTGTTCACCTCCGACGCCGCCGTGCTGGCGGAGGTGCCGCACGCCTGGTGGTTCTTCGTCCTCCTGCAGCCGATCGCCGGTGTCGTGTTCGCGCTCGACGGCGTCTTCCTCGGCGCCGGGGACGCGGCCTACCTGCGCACCGCGACGCTGCTGAGCGCCTTCATCGGCTACCTGCCGCTGATCTGGCTGTCGCTGGCCTTCGACTGGGGGCTCGCGGGCATCTGGACCGGCCTGTCGATGTTCATGGTCCTGCGCCTGGTGACGCTGCTGCTGCGCGCCCGCTCCGGCCGCTGGGCGGTCACCGGGGCGACCAGGACGCAGCCCACCACGGCGTGAGCCGCCGCCTCACTGCTGCCAGAACCAGTCCTGCTCGCGGACCTGGCGGAAGGCCTCGCGGCGGGTTTGCGGGTCGAGGCGCTGGATGTAGACCTTGCCGTCGAGGTGGTCGGTCTCGTGCTGGAGGCAGCGCGCCATCAGGCCGCTGCCCGAGACGGTGACCGGCTCGTTGTCGGCGTCGACGCCGCGCACCACCGCGTGCTGGGCGCGGCGGGTGTCGAATCCGAGGCCGGGCAGCGACAGGCAGGCCTCGTAGCCGTCCTGCGTCTTCTCGGAGAGTTCCACCAGCTCCGGGTTGATCACGTAGCCGATCTCGCCGTCCACGTTGTAGCTGAACGCCCGCACGCCGATGCCGATCTGCGGCGCGGCCACCCCGGCGTGACCGGGCGCGTCGACGGTGTCCAGCAGGTCCGCCACGATGGTGCGCAGCCGCTGGTCGAACTCCGTGACCGGCTCGGCCGCCATGCGCAGGATCGGATCGCCGAATCGCCGGATCTGTCGGAACGCCACGTCAACCTCCTAGTCCGGGATCAAGCCTAGATCGTCGCGCCCGCGCTCGTCCGACCCCTCGCGGTGATCGTCGCGCGAGGTCGGGAATGATGGTGCGTCGTGTCCGAGCACTCCCGAAAAGCACGCCCCACCGTTCCGCCCGGCCTGCTCGTGGTCGACAAGCCGGCGGGGATGACCTCGCACGACGTCGTCTCGCGGGTCCGCCGCATCATGGGCACCCGCAAGGTCGGCCACGCCGGGACCCTGGACCCGATGGCCACCGGCGTGCTGGTGCTGGGCCTGGAGCGGGCCACCAAGCTGCTCGGCCACCTCGCCCTGGACACCAAGTCCTACCTGGCCACCATCCGGCTGGGCGCGACGACCAGCACCGACGACGCCGAGGGCGAAGTGCTGTCCGAAGTGGACGCCTCCGCCGTCGACGAGTCGGCGGTCCGCGCCGGGATCGCCGAGCTCACCGGCGAGATCGAGCAGGTGCCCAGCGCGGTCAGCGCGGTGAAGATCAACGGGCGCCGGGCCTACGAGCTGGTGCGCAGCGGCGAGGAGGTCGAGCTGGCGGCGCGGCCGGTGACCGTTTCCCGCTTCGACGTGCTCGGCTTGCGCCGCACCGAGCGCACCACCGAGCTCGACGTGCTGGTCGAGTGCTCGTCCGGCACCTACGTGCGGGCGCTGGCCCGCGACCTGGGCGCCGGCCTCGGCGTCGGCGGTCACCTGGGCGAGCTCCGCCGCACCCGGGTCGGCCCGTTCGGGCTGGCCACCGCGCGGACCCTGGAGCAGCTGGAGGCGGAGCCGGGGCTGTCGATGGGCCTCGACGAGGCGGTGGCGACGGCCTTCCCGCGCCGCGACGTCGACGCCACCCTCGCCCGCGCCCTCTCGCACGGCCAGCTGGTGCCCGCCGCGGGCGTCGAGGGCACCTACGGGATGTTCGACCCGGACGGCCGCGCGGTGGCGCTGGTCCGCGACCGCGGCCGGACCGCCAAGCCGGTGCTGGTGATCATCCCGGCGAATTGACCGGAATCCCTTGATTCGCACGTATTTTCGGTGACCCGCGCCACACTTCTGGAACTTGCGACGGTCCGAGCCGTCCCACGACCGAGTCCGAACGAACGACGAGGGAGTGGTAGCAGCATGCGCAAGCGAGTAGTCGGGGCGACCGTCGTGCTGGCGGCGGGTTTGGCGCTGAGCGGATGCGCGGCGGGCTCGGGGCAGTCGCCCGCGAGCCCGGAACCGCAGATCAACGGGCAGTCGGTCGAGGCGGGCGAGCAGGCCACGACCGGCGAGCAGACCGAGGACTCGGGCGACAACGGGCGCTCGGACGAGGACCGGCCCTGCACCGGGCGGGACCTCACCGCGCAGTACCAGTCCGGGGAGGCGAGCCCGACGGGCGGCGAGGGAACGCTGCTGGTGACGAAGAAGGACGCGAGCGACCCCTGCGTGCTGGACCGGTACCCGGACCTCCGGGTGCTCGACGAGAACGGCCGGCCGCTGGCGACGACCGTCCAGCACACCCTCGAACCCGCACCGTCCCGCGTGCCGATGCCGGGCCCGGCATACGACCAGGCGGTCCTGTCGCTGAAGTGGACCGCTGCGGAGGGCTGCGGGTCGATCCCGAGCGAGCTCGCGCTGAACCTGGTCGGCTCGGACGACTGGGCCGACGCGGTGCAGGTCGCGGTGAACACCGGTGAGCAGGACGTGCTCGGTTCGCTCTGCGCCGGTTCCACCGTGGACATCTCGGCCTTCGGCGCAGGCGTCAGCTGACCGCCCGGGGTCGTGAGTGCGCAACGGTGTTCCGACACGCTTTCGCACTCACGACCTCGTGCTGTGAGTCGCAGCACGGGCCATGGCTTCCCAACGTTCTCCCGGTGGCGCAGTAGGCTGCGTGGTCGTGCAGCGATGGCGTGGTTTGGAGCAGCTTCCCGGCGGCTGGGGACGGTGCGTGGTCACCATCGGTGTCTTCGACGGCGTGCACCGCGGGCACCAGCAACTCATCTCGCACGCGGTGCGGCAGGCGCGACGGCGCGGCGTGCCCTGCGTGCTGATGACCTTCGACCCGCACCCGTCGGAGGTGGTGCGGCCGGGCAGCCACCCGGCGCAGCTCACCACGCTGCGGCGGCGCGCGGAACTGGTCGAGCAGCTCGGCGTGGACGTGTTCTGCGTGCTGCCCTTCACCCGCGAGGTCTCCCGCATCCCGGCCGAGGAGTTCGTGCACGCCATCCTGGTCGAGAAGCTGCACGCCGCCGAGATCGTGGTGGGCGAGAACTTCACCTTCGGGCACAAGGCCGCGGGCAACATCGAGCTGCTGGCCAAGCTGGGGGAGCGGTTCGGCTTCGACGTCGAGTCCGACGCGCTGGTGTCCGGCCCGGTGCGGCGGGCCGACGATCCGGCGGGCGCCTCGGTGACGTTCTCCTCGACCTACATCCGCTCGTGCATAGACGCCGGTGACGTGGCCGCCGCGGCCTCCGCGCTCGGCCGAGACCACCGCCTGGAGGGCATCGTGGTGCGCGGGGCGGGGCGCGGCGGCAAGGAGCTCGGCTTCCCCACCGCGAACCTGTCCACCCCGCCGCACGCGGCGATCCCGGCCGACGGCGTCTACGCCTGCTGGTTCACGCACCGCCACCGCGGCTCCCGCGATCCCGGGCGCACGCTGCCCGCCGCGGTCTCGGTGGGCAGCAACCCGACGTTCTCCGGCACCGAGCGCACCGTCGAGGCCTACGTGCTCGACATCGACGCCGACTTCTACGGCGAGCACGTGGACCTGGACTTCGTGCAGCGACTGCGCGCGATGGAGCGCTTCGACAGCGTGGACGCGCTGATCGAGCAGATGCACCAGGACGTCGCCGAGACCCGGCGCATCCTGGCCGTGGACGGGTGACACCCGGCATGTCGACTCCCCGGATGGAGCAATCCCGGCAGCCGAGCGGCTCAAGACGCCCTGGGCAGGTTTCCGATTCGCGCTCACATCTGGCCGATGACCTGGCAGTATTCAGAGCCGGAACGGCCAGGCGTGATCGGGTCGGTGCCGAGATCGGGGGAGCGAAGGTGGCGGAGAGCAGCAGCGTTCAGCGGAACCTGGCCCTGCAGCGGCAGTGGTACGGCGAACCGCTGGGCGACCGGGTGCGCCGCCTGGTCGTTGCCTTCCGCATCTCGCAGGCCCAGCTCGCCGACGTGCTCGGCATCAGCGCGCCGATGCTCAGCCAGGTGATGAGCGGCCGTCGCGCCAAGATCGGCAACCCGCAGGTGCTGGCCCGGCTGGTGATGCTGGAGCGCAAGGTGCTCATCCCCGGTGTCGCCGCCGGTGAGCCCGATGCGATCAAGCAGGCGCTGGAGGACGTCCGCCAGTCCCAGCCGTCGGTGGGGCGCGACAACCTGCCCGTCAAGCACGCGGCGAACGGCGAGGAAGCGGCCTGGCCGATCTTGCGCGAGGTCGCGAAGCCGAACGAGCTGGAGGCCGCGGCGTCGATCCTCGAAGGCCGCTACCCGGGCCTGGCGGGCCTGCTGCGACGCGCCGCCAACGGCGACTGAGCCCGCCGAGTGCGATGGTCGTAGGACCACCATCGCCAGGAAGGGGCGTCGGATGCGCCTGTTCACCGCGTTGTGGCCGTCGGAGGCGGCGCTGCGCCACCTGACCTCCGCTGTCGACCGGCTCGATCGCGACCGGCTGGCCGCGGCGACGGCCGGGTTGCGGAAGTTCCGGATCAGCGGGTCCGAGCGCTGGCACCTGACGCTGTGCTTCCACGGCGACGACGCCGATCTCGACGACGTCACCGAGCGGCTGGAGAGCCGGGTCGCGCGGTTGCTGGCCACCGACCTCGCGCCGCCGCGGCTGCGGCTGGCGGGCAGCGGGACGTTCCGCGGTGTGCTGTGGATCGGCGTCGAGCCGGAGACCGCCGAGGACGACCGCGCGCTGCGGGAGCTGGTGCGCGCGGCCGGCGGCGATCCGCACGGTTACCGGGCGCACCTGACCATCGCCCGCTGGGTGGCCGGGCGGGCCGCCCGAGAGCTGCTGACCGGCCTGTTCACCGGCTACGCCGGGCCCTGGTGGCAGCCGCGCGAACTGACCGTGGTGCGCAGTGACCTGCGGGAAAGCGGCCCGGAGTACCGCATCGCGCACCGGGTCGGGGTGACGCGCGCGTCATCGGGTTGACCCGGTAGGAGCAGTGCTCCCTGATATCCTGACCGGTGGAGCGGCTGCAGTCCGTGGTGGCCGGCTCCGGGCAGGTGTTCGATTCGAGCACCGGGCCCGTCCCGGCCGGGTCGGCCGGGTGCAAGCTGACACGGGACATCGAAGGAGTCAACTCGTGGCGTTGTCCACTGCAGAGAAGAAGCAGATCCTGGCCGAGTACGGCCTCAAGGACGGCGACACCGGTTCGCCGGAGGCCCAGGTGGCCCTGCTGACCAAGCGGATCACCGGGCTCACCGAGCACCTCAAGCAGCACAAGCACGACCACCACTCGCGTCGTGGCCTGCTGCTGATGGTCGGTCGTCGCCGCCGCCTGCTCAACTACCTGACCAAGGTGGACATCGAGCGCTACCGTTCGCTGATCAAGCGTCTCGGCCTGCGCCGTTGACCAACGCCGAGGGGAGTGGCCGCCGGGCCGCTCCCCTCGGTGCATGACCGGCGCTTCGGCGCCGTGGCAACTATGAAGAGCGCTCACGGTGGTACGCACCGGGCAGGCGTCCGCCGGTCCTCGGTAGTGGCTGCCGGGCAAGTCGTCCGAACGGACGTTCCCGGGGGCTTCGATCGATGGCCGGCCTCGTCGGACCACGACCCGGATGCACCTGCCGTGGGCCTCGTGAGGACAGAGGAGTCATCTTGACCGAACCCCAGATCGACGAGGGTGTGTACGAAGCGACCGCGGTGCTGGACAACGGCGCCTTCGGCACCCGCACCGTCCGCTTCGAGACCGGACGGCTGGCCAAGCAGGCCGCGGGCAGCGTCGTCGCCTACCTCGACGACGAGACCATGCTGCTGTCGGCCACCACGGCGTCCAAGCAGCCGAAGGAGCACTTCGACTTCTTCCCGCTGACCGTCGACGTCGAGGAGCGGATGTACGCCGCGGGCCGCATCCCCGGCTCGTTCTTCCGCCGCGAGGGCCGCCCGTCCACGGACGCGATCCTGACCTGCCGGCTGATCGACCGGCCGCTGCGCCCGTCCTTCGTGGACGGCCTGCGCAACGAGATCCAGGTCGTCGTCACCGTGATGAGCCTGGCGCCGGGCGACCTGTACGACGTGCTGGCGATCAACGCCGCGTCGGCGTCCACGCAGGCCTCCGGCCTGCCGTTCTCCGGCCCGATCGGCGGCACCCGGATGGCGCTGATCGACGGCCAGTGGGTCGCGTTCCCGACCCACGAGCAGCTGGAGCGGGCCGTGTTCGACATGGTCGTCGCGGGCCGCATCGTCGGCGACGACGTGGCGATCATGATGGTCGAGGCCGAGGCCACCGAGAAGACGATCTCGCTGGTCGCCGAGGGCGCCCAGGCCCCGACCGAAGAGGTCGTGGCCGCCGGCCTGGAGGCCGCCAAGCCGTTCATCCGGACCCTGTGCCACGCGCAGCAGCAGCTGGCGCAGGCGGCGGGCAAGGCCGCCCAGGAGTTCCCGGTGTTCCCGGCCTACGCCGAGGACGCCTTCACCGCCGTCGAGCAGGCCGTCTCCACCGAGCTGGCCGAGGCGCTGAAGATCGGCGGCAAGCAGGAGCGCGAATCCCGGCTCGACGAGATCAAGGCGTCGGTGCTGGAGAAGGTCGCCACCGGTGAGGGCGAGCAGTTCGAGGGCCGGGAGAAGGAGCTCGGCGCCGCGTTCCGCTCGCTGACCAAGAAGCTGGTGCGGCAGCGGATCATCCGCGACCAGGTCCGCATCGACGGCCGCGGGCTGACCGACATCCGCAGCCTGTCCGCCGAGGTCGGCGTGATCCCGCGGGCGCACGGCTCGGCGCTGTTCGAGCGCGGCGAGACCCAGATCCTGGGTGTGTCCACGCTGAACATGCTGCGCCTGGAGCAGACCATCGACTCGTTGTCCCCGGAGACGACGAAGCGGTACATGCACCACTACAACTTCCCGCCCTACTCGACCGGTGAGACCGGCCGGGTCGGCAGCCCGAAGCGGCGCGAGATCGGCCACGGTGCGCTCGCCGAGCGCGCGCTGATGCCGGTGCTGCCCACGCGCGAGGAGTTCCCGTACGCCATCCGGCAGGTCTCCGAGGCGCTGGGCTCCAACGGTTCCACCTCGATGGGCTCGGTCTGCGCCTCGACGCTGTCCCTGCTCAACGCGGGTGTGCCGCTGAAGGCCCCGGTGGCGGGCATCGCGATGGGTCTGGTCTCCGACGAGATCGACGGCAAGACCCACTACGTGGCGCTGACCGACATCCTCGGTGCCGAGGACGCCTTCGGCGACATGGACTTCAAGGTCGCCGGCACGAAGGACTTCGTGACCGCCCTGCAGCTGGACACCAAGCTGGACGGCATCCCGTCCGAGGTGCTGGCCCAGGCGCTCGGCCAGGCCCGCGACGCCCGGTTCACCATCCTCGAGGTGATGGCCGAGGCGATCGGCAAGCCCGACGAGATGAGCCCGCACGCCCCGCGCGTGACCTCCATCAGCATCCCGGTGGACAAGATCGGCGAGGTCATCGGCCCGAAGGGCAAGATGATCAACTCGATCACCGAGGAGACCGGCGCGGAGATCACCATCGAGGACGACGGCACCATCTACGTCGGCGCCGCCGACGGCCCGTCCGCGGAGGCCGCGATCGACAAGATCAACGCCATCGCCAACCCGCAGCTGCCGAAGGTCGGCGAGCGCTTCCTGGGCACCGTGGTCAAGACCGCGGCGTTCGGCGCGTTCGTCTCGCTGCTGCCGGGCAAGGACGGCCTGGTGCACATCTCCAAGCTGGGCAACGGCAAGCGCATCGGCAAGGTCGAGGACGTGGTGAACGTCGGCGACAAGCTGCGCGTGGAGATCGCCGACATCGACAGCCGCGGCAAGATCAGCCTGGTGCTGGTCAACGACGAGGACGAGAAGTCCGAGGCCCCCGCCGAGCCGGAGGCCGAGAAGTCGGAGCAGTGATCTGCGACTGATCCTCGATGCGGCCCGTCCCGGTACTTCCGGGGCGGGCCGTATCGTCATGGGTGCACAGCCCGCCCGACCTTTCCGTGGGGACATGAAGCAGCAGAAGAAGAACGTCGGTGGCCACCTGCAACGTCCCGGGACCACCCGGGTGCTCGGGCGCAGCGGGGACGCCGCAGTCCGGCGCACCGTGCTCCCCGGCGGGCTGCGGGTGGTGACCGAACCGGTGCCCGGCGTCCGCTCGGCGTCGGTCGGGATCTGGGTCGGGGTGGGCTCGCGCGACGAGGGCAAACCGCAGGCCGGCGCCGCGCACTACCTCGAACACCTGCTGTTCAAGGGCACCGCGAAGCGCACCGCGGTGGACATCGCGCAGGAGATCGACGGCGTCGGCGGCGAGCTCAACGCCTTCACCGCCAAGGAGTACACCTGCTACTACGCGCACGTGCTCGACCGCGACCTGCCGATGGCCGTGGACATGCTGTGCGACGTGGTCTTCGACGCGGTGAACGCGAAGGCCGACGTGGACGTCGAGCGCAGCGTGGTGCTCGAGGAGATCGCGATGCGCGACGACGACGCCGAGGACCTGCTGCACGAGCTGTTCAACTCGGCGGTGCTGGGCGACCACCCGCTGGGCAGATCGGTCCTGGGCACCGAGGACTCGATCACCGCGATGACGCGGGCGCGGGTGCACGGCTTCTACCGCAGTCGCTACTCCATGCCGAAGATGGTGGTGGCCGCGGCGGGCAACGTCGAGCACGGCCGGGTGCTGCGCCTGATCCGCAAGGCCATCGGCGACCGCCTGACCGGCGACGAGCTGCCCGCGCCGCCGCGCACCGGGCGAGCCCGGTTGCCGCAGCAGAAGCGCCTGGTGCTGCAGCCGGACGACACCGAGCAGGCCCACCTGCTGCTGGGCTGCCGCAGCTTCGACCGCTACGACGAGCGCCGGTTCGCGCTCGGGGTGCTCAACGCCGCGCTCGGCGGTGGCATGAGCTCGCGGCTGTTCCAGGAGGTCCGCGAGCGGCGCGGGCTGGCCTACTCGGTCTACTCCTCGACCACCGCGTACTCCGATGCCGGCACCTTCTCGGTGTACGCGGGCTGCACGCCCGACCGGCTCGGCGAGGTCGCGACGGTGATCCGCGGGGTGCTCGCGGGCGTCGCCGCGGACGGCCTGACCGAGGAAGAGGTGGAGCGCGGCCGCGGTCAGCTGCGCGGCGGCCTGGTGCTCGGCCTGGAGGACAGCGCGTCCCGGATGAGCCGCATCGGCAAGACCGAGCTGAACTACGGCCGCCACTTCACGGTCGAGCAGACGCTGGAGCGCATCGACGCGGTCACCGCCGAGGACGTGGCCGAGCTCGCTGCGGAACTGCTCCGCCGTCCCCTCACCACCGCGGTCGTCGGCCCCTACGACTCGCTCGAAGACCTCCCGGACGGCATCTGACCTCCGCGGGTGCTCCCCGGCCGGGTCGGCGCAATTTCAATGGAAATCACGTCTTCGATTTCAATTGAATTTGCGTGGATCGGTGCGCCGGCGTCCGGCGCGCCGCGGATTGCGCGCGATTTCAATGGAAATTGGACGTGTGATTTCAATTGAAATCGCGTGGATTCCGACGCGCCGTCGGTGTGTCGGCGTGCGGGTGGGATCGGGATCTCCACGGGATCCGGGTGGTGGTTGTCGGAGTCCGGGCCGGTCGGTCCGGGGTGGTGGGAACTGTGGTGGAGCCCTCCGGGGTGCGTCCGATCCAGGCCGGGAACGGTGCATAGACTCGGGGGAGTCTCGGCATCGGGTGGAGAGGTAGTCGTCACGTGAGCATCAAGGTCGGTGTGCTGGGCGCCCGCGGGAGGATGGGATCCGAGGCGGTGCGCGCCGTCGGCGAGGCCTCCGACACCGAGCTGGTCGCCGCCATCAACCGCGAGGACGACCTGTCGGGCCTGGTCTCGGCAGGTGCGCAGGTCGCCGTCGACCTCACCCACCCCGACGCGGTGCTGGACAACGTCCGGTTCTGCGTCGAGCACGGCATCCACGTCGTCGTGGGCACCAGCGGTCTCGGCGCCGCGGAGCTGGAGCAGATCCGGTCCTGGCTGGCCGAGCGCCCCGAGGTCGGCGTGCTCGTCGCGCCGAACTTCGCCATCGGCGCGGTGCTGTCCATGCGGTTCGCCGAGCTGGCGGCGAAGTTCTTCGAATCCGTCGAGATCGTCGAGCTGCACCACCCGAAGAAGGCCGACGCCCCGTCCGGGACCGCCGCCCGCACCGCGCAGGTGATCGCCCAGGCGCGCGCGGAAGCCGGGCTCGGCGAGGCGCCGGATGCCACGACCAAGGAGCTCGACGGCGCTCGTGGCGCGGACGTCGACGGTGTGCGCGTGCACTCGGTCCGGATGACCGGTCTGGTGGCCAGCCAGGAGGTGCTGTTCGGCACCGAGGGCGAGACGCTGACGATCCGGCACGACTCCTTCGACCGCCGCTCGTTCATGCCGGGCGTGCTGCTGTCGGTCCGCGAGGTCGGCACCCGGCCCGGCCTGACCGTCGGGCTCGACGCGCTGCTGGGGATCTGACTTGTCCGAGTCGAAGCAGCGCCGGTTCCTGACGCCGCGGACCTCCGCGTTCGTGGTGGCGGCCGCACTGCTGGTCTACCTCGTGATCATGGGCCAGCGCGCCGTCACGATGATCGTCAGCGGTCAGCCGGTGTTCATCGCGCTGGGGCTGGCGATCTTCGTGCTGCCGGTGCTCGGCGCGGTGCTCGTGGCCGACCAGCTGCGCTTCGGCGCGAGCACCGAGCGGCTGGCCCGGCGGCTGCACGACGAGGGCGCGCTGCCGGACGTCTCGCACCTGCCGCTGCGGCCGTCCGGTCGCGTCGAGCGGGAAGCCGCGGACGCGTGGTTCGACGAGAAGCAGGCCGAGCTCGAAGCCGACCCGGCGGACTGGCGGCGCTGGTTCGCCCTGGCGCAGGCCTACGACCTCGCCGGTGACCGCAACCGGGGCCGCAAGGCGATGCGCCGCGCGATCGAGATGGAACGCCAGGACCGGCCGAGCTGATCAGCCGGAGGCACGCCGGCGGCGGGCGCGTTGCCGGCAGGTCGCACCGCAGTAGCGCGCCGGCCGCCCGGTGGGCCGGATGTCCAGCCGGGCGCCGCACTCCGCGCAGCGCTCCCCGGTTCCGTGACGCCGCCGCGCGGATGTGTCACGAAACGATCCGTCTTCCGTGACGGTGCGCAGCCCGTCCAGCATCAGCCGCACCAGCCGTGCGCTCCGCGCCCGGTTCGGGTGCGCCGAGCGCAGCGCGGCACCACCGATGATGATCGCGGCCAGATCATCGGCCCGAACCTCGTCGCGCACCGCCCCCGCCTGCTTCGCGTTGCGCAGCAAGCGATCCAGCGCCTCGTCGAACTTCTCCGTCGCCGCGGTGAACACGGCCCGCGGCCAGCTCCGGTCAGCGGCGAACGCATCGCAGAAGTGCCTGCGCTCAGCCGATTTCCCGATCGCTTCGAGCAGGAAGCCGAACAGCGCGTCACCGGGCTCGGCGCGGTCGGCCCACTGCTCCGCCGCCGCCACCTGCTCCGCGACGTGCTCGGCGAGCACCGCTTCTACCAGCACTTCCTTGCTGGGGAAGTGCCGGTAGACCGTTCCGGCCCCGACCCCGGCGCGCCGCGCCACCTGGCCGAGCGACACCTCCAGTCCGCCCTCGGTGAAGGCCCGCATCGCCGCGCGCAGCACGACCTCCCGGTTGCGCCGGGCATCGGCACGTTCGGCGCCGGGAACTGCTGGCATGTCACGCAATCCTTGTCCGCCGGGTGGAAGCGGGTCGACCATTCCGGATCGTGCCAGTATCCAACACTTCCGGAACGGACGTCATGAACACCTCACCGATCCTGGTCACCGGCGCCACCGGCCAGCAGGGCAGCGCCACCGCGCGCCGCCTGCTGGCCGATGGCCGACCGGTGCGAGCCCTGGTCCGCGACGCGACCGCCCCGGCCGCCGCGGCGCTGGCCGCTGCCGGTGCCCAGCTCGCGGTCGGCGACTTCGACGAGCCGGAGAGCCTGCCGCCCGCTCTCGACGGCGTCGCAGCCGTTTTCGCCATCCCGCCGCTCCAGACGGCCTTGGGCAAGACCGACCTCGAGGAAACCCGCGTCCGGACGCTGATCGACGCGGTGGTCGGGGCGGGCGTCGAGCAGGTCGTGCTCAGCACGGTGGCCACGGCGTCGATCGAATTCCCCGGCGCAGCCGCGAAAGCGAGGATCGAGCGGTACCTGCGCGACCGGGTCGCGATGCCCACCGTGCTGCGGCCCGTCCGGTTCATGACCAACTACTTCATCCCGGCGGAGGTCGGCATCGACGGCATCTCGGGCGGCGTGCACCGGCACCTGTTCCCGCCCCACGAGCCGATGCAGATCATCGCCCTCGCGGACATCGCCGAGTTCGCCGCACTCGCGTTCGCCGACCCGGCCCGGTTCGCCGGGCGAACGCTGGAACTGGCAGGCGACCAGCCGACCCCGGTGGAGGCCGCCGCTGCGATCACCGCCGCCACCGGCATCCCGGTCCGGTACGAGCAGCTCACCGACGAGGAAGCCGCCGCGGTCGGCCCGGGAATCGCCGAGACCAAGGAGAGCTGGGCGGCGGGCAACCGCTGGCACGCCGACATCGAAGCGCTGCGCGTGATCCACCCCGGACTGCGCACCTTCACCGACTGGCTCGCCGAATCCGGCGCCGCAGCGCTCCGGGAACACCTCAGCTGAGCAAAGCTCGTGAGCGCGGAACCGCATTCCGCGCTCACGAGCGTTTTTCTCTTCTGCGGCGCCGAAATACCGACCCGGTGTTAAATCCACGACCTCTTTTCGGGTGAATGCCGTCGAGTGCGGCGCATTCGTCGGTGACGGACAGGTCCGATCTCAGCAAGTGGTTGGTCGTTGACACCCGGTCGCGGTGTGCCGATCATTCCTGCCATGTCGAGGTTCGGCACTCTCGTCGCTCGCCTGCACGTCGATCTCGTGCAGCAGGCCAGCGCGCTCTGTCGCGTGCGTTAAGTCCCCGCCACCACTGCGCGGCAATTCGAATTCGCCACCGCGGTCGCGCAGCCGGGCCATGCGTTCCCGGTCCACGGCAGGACTAGGAGAACGAAGCGCTCTTGGCCGCGCGTCGAGAGCTCGGCAGCTAATCGCCCGATTCCCCGTCGTGCGGCCCTGTTCCGGCCGCACGGCTGTTCCGGCACGCCCGAATCAGGGCCACACACCGATTCTCGGAGCATTGATGAAGAGCAGATACCGAAGACTGTCCACCGGTTTGGGCGCCGCACTGCTGGCCGTCGGCGCGGTCACGCTGCCGGTGCAGGACGCTTACGCCGACGTCGAAGTGTCCACCCACTCGATCAAGGGCGCCGACGGCAAGGACTACACGGTCACCAACCACCTGGTGACCAGCGCGCTGGAGAAGTCCCGGTCCGACGGCAAGCGCAAGGAATGGCTGCTGGTGTGGGCCGGTGACGAGAACATCGCCGACACCGCCGTGCCGAAGGTCCGCGACCTGCCCGGATCGCTCACCGGTGGCATCGGCGACGTCGCGGATTCGCTGCCCGGCCCGGACTTCCTCGCGGTCATCGACGCCACCCCGGGATCTCCCGGGTACGGCGAGGTCGTCAACACCATCACCGTCGGGCCGCTGGTGGAGAACGAGCCGCACCACATGCAGTACGTCTGGCACAAGGGCGACACGATCTACGCCGGTGCGCTCTTCGGCGCGGCGACCTACGCCTTCGACGTCACCGCACTGCCGTCGGTGAAGCTGAAGGGCATTAGCCTGCCGTCGCAGACGCTCGGCGGTTCGGTGCCCGACGCGTACTGGGTGCTCAAGGACGGCACCGCGTACGCGACCTACATGGGCGGGCCCGTCGCGCCCGGCCCGTACCGCTACGACGACGGTTCGGTGCACATCGGCAACGGCTTCGCCGGCAGCCCCGGTGAAGTGGTCCGGTTCGACGAGAACGCCAAGGTGCTCTCGCAGTCACCGGCCGCGACGCCGGGCGGCGACAACGAGAAGCTGTGCGCCAACCTGCCGCGGCTCGGCCAGCCGACCTGCGCCAACCCGCACGGCATCCAGGCCCGCGAAGACCTGAACACGCTGGTCACCGCGGACTACGTGGAGCCGCGCAACATCATCCTGGACCCGGTGAAGGCGCCGTCGCCGTACCTGCGGCGACCGACCGTGCGGACCTGGGACATCTCCGACCGCAACCACCCGAAGCTCAAGGCGGTGTCCTACCTGCCCGACGGCCCGCGCGCCGACCCGAACGACCCGCTGCACCAGGAGAGCCGCGCGGTCATGGAGACGACCGTGACCAACCTGCCCGGTCACAAGGGCGCTTTCGCGCAGACCATGCAGGGCGGTGCGGTGTTCTACACGCCGGACATCACCGCCGCCGAACCGCAGTGGCGGCAGGTGTTCGACGACGGCACCGCGGCACCGGGCTTCGACGCGGCCAACGACCGCAACGGCGGGAGCTCCAACGGCGGCTGGATCCAGACCAGCCCGGACGACCGCTTCCTGTACCGCGCGATCCAGGGCCGCCAGCCCGGCACCTTCGGCGCCGACGACCCCGGAACCACCGGCGGCGTCTACGTGCTGGACATCTCGAAGCTGGTCGCGGCGGGCACCGACTACCGGTGCTCGATCGACACCAAGCAGGAAGCCGAGCACGGTGGCGCCGAGGCGGACTGCCCGACCCTGGCGGGGGCGACGCCGATCAACCCCGGCCAGCCCGGCGCGGGACCGCACTGGGGCGCCTACGACAACTTCGTGCTCGACGACGACGGCTACTACCGCGAGACCCAGCAGCCGCGGCGGCTCGCGGTGTCGAACTACTTCGTCGCCCGCTCCGGACTGGACGGTGACCACAAGGTCAACCTCGTGCACCTGGGGCCGGACGGGAAGGTCTCGCTCGACGAGGACTTCCGCGACGAGGTCACCGGCGAGGTGGGCGTGAACTTCAACCGGAAGACCTGGCCGCACGGCCAGTTCGGCAACGCCAAACCGCACTCGGAGCTGTTCGTGGTCGCCGACGAGGACCTCAAGGGCTGATCGCGAACCCGCCGCGCGGCGCTGCCGGTCGCGCGGCGGGCCCGCTGAACCGCGTCGGTGGCGCCGTCTCCGCACGCCCGGCGCCACCGGCGCGGATCCCTGAACCTCCGAACACGAGAAAGCGGTGGAGCACATGCATTCCCACCTCGCGGCGTCCGAAGTGGACCTGCTGGGACTGGTGCTGCGAGTGGTGCTGCTGACCAGCACCGCACTGGTGGCGGGCATCGGCCTGCTGCGCCCGGCGGTCGCAGTGCGGCCCCGGCTCGCCTGGGGCGCGGCGGCGCTCGCCGCCGCGGCCAGCGCGAGCTCCGCCGTGGTGCTCGACATCGACATCGGCTTCGCCGTCGCGCACGCGCTGCTCGCGCTCGCGGTGCCGGCCTCGCTGCGCTGGCGGACGGCGGCCACCTACCTGGGTTTCGCGCTGGCCCTGCTGCTCATCGCCGAGGCCGCGCTGGAGCACGCTTCGTTCGAGTTCTTCCTCGACACGGTCTTCGCCGCCGTCGCGGTGGTCTGGTTCGGCATCGCCGCGGGGGAGTGGCGATCCGGCAGCGGACTGCGCCCCGGGCCGGTGGCGTTGACCGCCGCGATCGCGCTGGCGGGAGCGGGGACGGCGCAGCTGCTGGCGTCCGGTTTCCTCGACCGACGCCTGGTGGAGAGCGCGCACGGCGCGACGATGCTCGTCCTTGCCGTCGCCGCCCTCGCGGTGCTGGTGCTGACCGTCGTGCTCCGCGATGTGCGGCAGCGCTACCGGTTCGGCGCGGCGGGCGTGCTGGTCGCGACCGTCGCGTGGACGGCTCTGCCAGGACTTCCGCCACCGGCCGACCTGCCCGTGCCCGGAGTGCCCCGGGTGGTGACCGCGGCCGGAACGTCGGTGCTGGTCAGCCCGCACCGACCGGGGCGGAACCTGGTGCACTTCCCGGAGAGTGCCGGGCTGGAAGTGGTGGTGGAGACCGCTGCCGGACTCGCCCGCGCGGTGCCCCGCCCGGGGAGCTCCGGGACCTGGGCGGAGATCGACCTGCCTGCTGGCCGCAGCGATCTGCTCGTGCGGCGGGGCGCTGAAGAAGCGTCGGTGGATCTCGACGCGGGTGAACTGCCCGCGCTGCCCGACGCAGTGGGGCCGGACGGCGCTGAATGCGCCAGCGCCGCCTTGGGCGGATTCGCCGCCGGATCACCGGGCGTCCTCGACCGCTGCCCGTCCGCCGAACTGTCCGAAGAGGATGGTGAAGCGCTGGGGAAGCTGGTCGGATACCTCGCCGAAGTCCCGGTCCCGTCGATCAACGTGGTCGGCGACGACTCACCTCGCGGACGCGCCGCCACCGAGCTGGTGACCGCTGCGGCCCAGCAGCGCGGCATTCCGCTCCGCGAGGACCGGGAGGGTGCGCTGCTCGTGGTGTCCGGCTGGTCCCGTGCGGCCGAAGCGCTCGACGACGCCAACCGCGGCACGAGCTACCTCTACGGCGTGCAGCTGGCTCCCTGGCTGCTGCACGGCCCGGTGGTGAACAAGGTCCCCGGCGTCTCGATACCGCTCCGGTTCGACCCGCGCGACCAGCGCTCGCTGGCCTACGGCATGACCCTCGCCGCGCGCTTCGGCGGCGAACCGCCCTCGCTCGCCGGGTTCCGCCGCTGGCTCGCGGCCCGCGGCGAGCACGTCACCGGCGCGGTCTCCGTCTACGCGTCGGCCCAGGTCGACGTCATGCAGATGCCCACCCACCAGCACGGCAGCACCGCGGCGGGCCAGTGGATCCCGAAGGGAACCATCGTCGCCATCTCCGGCCCGCTCGGCAACGGCTGACCGAACCCGGCCGGACCACCAGGAACCGGCCAGACAGAAGGAGGAACCATGTCCGCAACCATCCGCAGGCTCGCCGCGGTCGCCGCCACCGCGATCACCGCCTGCCTGCTCACCGGCGGCGTCGCGACCGCCGAGCCGATCTGGGTGCTCCCCGGCGTCGACCTGGGCTCCCTGCTCGAACCGTCGGTTCAGCTGCCCACCCAGCTGCTCGCACCGGTCTTCGACGTCCTGAACCCGTGATCGGAGGAACCACCATGACCAAGCGGAACACCGGCCGCGCCCTCACCGCCGCTGTGCTCACCGGCGCCGCGCTGCTCAGCGCCGCCCCGGCGGCGCTCGCCGAGGCGCCCCGCCAGGACGGCGTCGCCGTCGTCGACGAACCGGACACCAGCGAGCTGAACAACAAGTGGACCTTCGCGCCGCTGGGCGTGCCGGTCTTCGGACTGATCGACTCCCTCAGCGGGGTGCCGAAGAGGCTGGGGCTGATCTGACCCCGCTCACCGGGCCCGGCGCATCCCGTCGCGGGCACGGTCCGGCCCGGACCGGCTCGACCTCGGGCGCCGCCGGGCCCGGTGCCGGCGCATGCCGGGCGGCGTCACAACCAGGCGACGATCACGCCCGGGGCGATGGCCAGGGCGCCGAACCGGACGAAGCGCCCGATGAAACCGGTGATCACGAACGTGGACAGCGGCACCTTCGCCCAGCCGGCGATCACCGCCACCGCCGCGAACGGCGGCAGGCTCGCCGTGGCGCTGACCAGCAGGACCGCGCCGGTCCACACCGGACGCCGCTGGCAGTTCGCGCGGAACCGCTCCAGCCACTCGCGCCATCGCCCGCCCTTCTCGCCCGTGTTCTTGCGGCGGAAGAACTTCGGCAGCCGGATCACCCCGCGCGCCGCGTAGAAGTGCAGCAGCTTCCCGCCGATCTGGCCGGTGGCGATCACCACCGCCAGCAGCCACCACGGGATCTCCGGGCCGTTGAGCACCAGGCCGATGGCGAACAGCTCGACGCTGATCAGCGGGAGCAGCGCGGACGCCACCGACACCCCGAAGGCGGTGGACAGCAATCCGATGACGGTCAGCACGTTCGCCCCCAGCGCGTTCAGACCAGCTGACGGAAGGCTAGCAATTCGAGCACGTGCTGCTCAGCGAGCCCGCTCCGGCCGAAATCCGCGCGACAGCTGCAGGTCGTGCGCGTGCGGAGCCTGCGCCTTCCCGGATGCGGTGCGTCGGTCATCGCGGCTTCGGCCACCAATCGGGGTGAAAGGTTCAGTCGAGCGGAAGAGCGCGTTCACGAAGTCTTGAACTGGAGTTCCAGCGAACCCGACAACCGCAGCTCCCGCAGCGGGCGCCCACCGGCGTCCAGCGTCCGCACCGTACCGTCCGGGGCCCATCCCGCGCTGCGGAAGAAGGCCATCGACGCGGTATCCGCCTCCGGCACCCACACGACGCCCCGGGTGGCACCGGTCGCGGCCAATCGCTGCGCCATCTCGCCCAGCAACCGCCCGCCGTGCCCGCGCCGCCCCCAGCGCGGCTCCACCAGGAGCGCGCTGACCAGGACCACGGTGCTCGCGTCGGGCGGCATCGAGCCGTTGGCCGCCGCGATCTCCGGTTCCGGCGCCGGGCCGGCGGCGCAGAAACCCACCACCCAGGAGCCCTCGGTCGCCACCAGCACGGTGACCGGCCCCTCGGTCAACGCCTGCTGCCACTCCTGCTCGGCGGCGGCGGAGTCCAAGCCGTCCAGCACCTCGGCGGGCAGCAGCTCGGTGTACGCGGTCCGCCAGGTGGTCAACTGGATCCGCGCGACCTCCACGGCATCGGACGGCACCGCTTCCCGCACTTCGGCATCAGCCATGCGGTCAATCTAGAGGTTGCTGCGGTCGCTGTGCGTGGCGGATCGGACACCAGATGGTGGAGAACGCCCGCGCTGCTGGACAACGCCGGTGAACCGGCTGTGACGGTCGCCGGCTCGTCGAGCGGGCGGGATCGACTCGCGCTCAACGCAGCGTGCGCGTTCCGGCACTGCGCGGTGCGACCCGCCGTCGGGCTGTCGGGCCTCGCTGGCACCATCGGGCAGGTGCAGACCATGAGCCGCGACACCGCTCGCCGAGTTGCTTTGGCCGCCCAGGGATTCGCCGACCAGCCGCCGCGCGGCGACGTGACCCGGCGGCACCTCCTGCGCACGTTGTCCCGGACCAAGCTGCTGCAGCTCGACTCCGTCAACGTCGCCGTCCGCGCCCACTACATGCCGCTGTTCAGCCGGCTGGGCGCCTACGCTCCCGAACTGGTCGACACCGCGGCCTGGTCGCACCGGGCGCGGCAACCCCGGCTGCTGGTCGAGTACTGGGCGCACGAAGCCTCGCTCATCCCCATCGAGGACTGGGCGCTGCTGCGCTGGCGGATGCGGGAGTACGGCGGGGCGTGGCGGCGGCGCAGCCGGGAGCTCCTCGAACGCTCACCGGAGCTCGTCAACGACGTGCTGGCCGCGGTCAAGGACCTCGGCCCGATCGGTGCGGGCGCGCTGGAGCGCGAGCTCGGTGGCGGCGAGCGCCAAGGCCGCGGCCCGTGGTGGAACCGCACCGACACCAAGCGCGTCTGCGAGCTGCTGTTCGCGATGGGCGAGCTGACCACCGGAACCCGACGCGGCTTCGAACGCCTCTACGACCTGCCCGAGCGGGTGCTGCCCGCTCACGTCCTCGGCCACGAACCGGAGGACGACGAGGCGATCCGGGCGCTGGTGGAGCGGTCCGCGCACGCGCTCGGCGTGGCCACCGAACCCGATCTCCGGGACTACTACCGGCTTTCCCCGTCCCAGTCCCAGCAGGCGGTGGCCCAGCTGGTCGAGGAAGGCGTGCTCGAACCCGTCTCGGTGAACGGCTGGCGGCAGCCCGCCTACCGGCACTCCGCGGCGCGGATTCCGCGCAAGGTGACCGGCCGGGCGCTGCTGTGCCCCTTCGACCCGCTGATCTGGGAGCGTTCGCGCGCGGAGCGGTTGTTCGACTTCCACTACCGCATCGAGATCTACGTTCCCGAACCCAAGCGGAAGTACGGCTACTACGTCTTCCCCTTCCTCCTCAACGGTGAACTGGTGGCCCGCGTCGACCTGAAGGCGGACCGCGCCGCAGGCGTGCTGCGGGTGCCCGGCGCGTTCGCCGAACCGGGCTCCGACCTGGGCGAGGTCGTCCCGGAACTGGCGGCCGCACTGCGCGACATGGCGTCCTGGCTGGGCCTCGACGACGTCGTCATCGGCGACCGGGGGGATCTCGCCAAGCCCCTCCGCGCGGTCACCCGCTGAACTTCGGCCGGAGCATCAGCCGGTCCGAGCTCCTTCGGCGCGTTCCTGCGCCGCGACGACCTCGTCGCCGTACTCGGCCGCCCACGCGCCGAGCGCCTCGATCGGTTCGAGCAGGCTCTCGCCGAGCTCGGTCAGGTGGTACTCGACCCGTGGCGGTGCCTCCCGGTACGAGTTCCTGGTGACCAGGCCGTTCTGCTGGAGGCGGCGCAGCGTCTCGGCGAGCACCTTCGTGCGGATGCCACCTATCCGCCGCTGGAGCTCGACCGGGCGCAGCGGACCGTTGCGCAGGACCCAGACGACCACCGGGTTCCACGTGTTCGACAGCAGGTCGAACGCCAACCGCGCGCGGCAGTCGGCGATGAACCCGTCCTGCCCGGGGAACAGCTCGGTCATCGGTTTCTCCTCGCCCGTCGTGGTGTCATCCTCGCCCGCTCGAAAGCAACCGAGTGGTACCTGTTGCGCCGCTTAGGTTCGGCGGCGTCGAACTGACCGCTGGATGAGAGCGAGCAACTGCAATGCGGATCGGAATTCTGGGCACTGGCAACATGGCCGCCGCGCTCGGCGCGCAGTGGGCCTCCTCGGGCCATGAGTTGATGGTCGGCGGTCGACAACCCGCGAAGGCCGAGGCGCTCGCCCAGCACCTCGGACGGTCGGTGCGGGCCGGAACGTTCGCCGAGGCCGTTGAATTCGGGTCGGTCGTCCTGATCGCGGTCCTGTCCGGAGCGGTTCGGGAGGTGCTGTCCGCAGCGGGTGCCGAGTCCGGTTCGTTCCGCGACAAGGTGGTGGTCGACTGCAGCAACGCCGTCGACCCCGGCCGGTTCGTCCTCGACCTCCCGGCCGGTTCATCGATGGCGGAGCAGATCTCCGAACAGGCTGTCGGTGCGAAGGTGGTGAAGGCGTTCAACCTCTGCCACGAGTCGATCTGGCGCCTGACGCCACCCTCGTTCGACGGCCGACCGCTGCTCGTCCCGCTGTGCGGCGACGATGCGGGCGCGGTCGAGATCGTGCGCTCGCTGGTCACCGACATCGGCTGCGAGCCCGCCGACGGTGGCGGATTGGAACGTGCCCCGCTCCTGGAAGCGACCGCGGCGTTCGCGATCGGCCTGTGGGCCCGCGGAGTGGAAGCACAGGCGATGCTGCCACCTTTCGAGGCCGTCGACATGTGACCGGCCGAGGTGCGGAGCCGGTGGATCGTGCTGCACATCCGATCCACCGGCACCGCGCGGTGACCACCGCGCGCCGCTGCGGTCGAGCGTTGCGATTCCGTCAGGTCGCGGTCGTCAGCATGGCATCACCTGTCCCGGTCCGGCCGAAGACCCGCAGCTTCGGTTCCTCTTCCGGCGCTTCGTCGGACACCACCAGATCGCTGCTCGCGCTGCCGGTCGACGAGGTGAGGTCCACCTCCGCGGCGGTGCCGCGGTGGATCGAGACCTGCAGCTCGCCGGAGCCGGTGATCAGCTCGACCTGGCCCTCGGTCGCGTCCGCGACGGTCAGGTCACCGCTGCCCGAGCGCGCCAGCACGTCGGCCGACACCGTGCCGAACCAGACGTTCCCGCTGCCGGTGGCCACCGACGACGCCGCACCGAGCGAGCTGATCTCGATGTCGCCGCTGCCGCTGCGGGCGTGCACCCCGCCGGCCATCGTGCCGAGGCGGAGCTGGCCGGAACCGGACCGCACGGTGGCCCGGTCGGCAGCCTGCTCGACCGACGTGGTGCCCGAACCGGACTGGATGTTGACCCGCCCGGCGGGCCCGGCGACGCGGACCTCGCCGGAGCTGGTGTGCACCCCGACCTCCGAGTCCAGCGGGGCGCGCACCTTCACCGCGAGCGGGACGTTCCGCAGCGGCGAGGTCGCCGGGGTCCGGATGGCGAGCCGGCTGCCGGTCAGGTCGATCCGGGTCTGGCGAACCGCTTCGGCGACCGGCTCCTGCGACCCGGGGAAACCGCCGCCGGTGCGGATGCCGGCATCGCCGAACTGCTCGGTGACCCAGCTCAGCAGTCCGCTCAGCCCGCTGCGCCAGTCCGGTCCGGACGCCGCCGGATCGTGCCGGACCTCGACGTGGGTGACCGTCGTGTCCGCCAGCTCGACGGTGACCGGGCCGAGGCTGTTGCCGATGTCGATGCTGATCGGCCCGGCGGTGTCGAAGTCCTGGCTCCGCACCAGCTCGGCGAGCTTCTCCTCGGCGGCCGAGCGGTTCTCGTCATCCCGCGGCTCGTCCGGGTCGGGCGAGGGGATGTCGTTGTTCGTCATCGTTCGCACCGCCCCTCAGCCCTCTACCCAGCCGCGGATGCGCGAGCCGGGCTCGCCGCGCCAGTGGCCGCGCGGGCCGCCACCGGGCGGGCCCCACTGCCTGCCGCCGCGCCCGCGCCGCGGGTTGTCCCACGGCCCGCGCGGTCGTCCGGTGTGCAGCGCGCCTTGGACCGCCTGGGCGACCCAGGTGTTCAAGGACACGCCTTGGGTCGCGGCGGCCTGCTCGGCCTGCGACTTGATCTCTTCGAGCAACCGGAGCGTGATGCGGCTGATGTCACCGCTCTCACCGCTGGGCGGTGGCGGTGGCGGTGGTTCCTCCGTTTCCTCGTCGGCGGACGGTGCCTGGCCGGAGCCGCTGACCACCACCCGGACGTCGCGTCCGTCCAGCCGGATGTCGACGACCGGGCCGTCCAGCTGGGTCGTCACCTCCGCTGCCAGGTCGGAGAGGGCGTTCATGATGGCCAGCCGGGCGGCGGGCTCGATCGCGCCGGACAGCACGGCCGCGGTCTGCCGGGTCTGGTCGTCCCCGGCGGAAGCGGCGGAGCCGAGGTCCGAGCGAAGCTGGTCGATGTAGGGGTTCAGATCCATGACGCCATGGTGACATCGTCCGTGGCGTCACGCAATGACTCGATGGTGTCATCCGGTGTCACGGGGCCTCGGCGACTAGGCTCGGGCGGCACCCGGAGTAGTCGCGTGCGGCGGTCGTCGACCGCCGAGCGGAGCAAGGAAGGGGTCCGCCCGCAGTGACCGAGATCGTGCGGCCGAAGGTCCAGCTCGTCGGCAAGACCGAGTTCCTCCCGCCGGAGGACGTGGCCTGGTCGACCGACGCCGACGGCGGGCAGGCGCTGGCCGAGTTCGCCGGCCGGGCGTGCTACCAGTCCTGGGGCAAGCCGAACCCGGCCACCGCCACCAACGCCGGCTACCTGCGGCACATCCTGGAGGTCGGCCACCTGTCGGTGCTGGAGCACGGCTCGGTGTCGTTCTACCTCTCCGGCCTGTCCCGCTCGCTGACCCACGAGCTGATCCGCCACCGCCACTTCTCCTACTCGCAGCTCTCGCAGCGCTACGTCCCGGAGCACGACGCCGCGGTGGTCGAGCCGGAGGTCATCGCCAACGACCCGGAGCTGCACGAGAAGTTCGTCCGGGCGACCGAGGCCGGCGTGGCCGCCTACACCGAGCTGCTGGCCGCGCTGGAGGAGAAGTTCGCCGACGAGCCGAAGGCGACGCTGCGGCGCAAGCAGGCCCGGCAGGCCGCCCGCGCGGTGCTGCCCAACGCCATCGAGACGCGCATCGTGGTCACCGGCAACTACCGGGCCTGGCGGCACTTCATCGCGATGCGCGCCTCCGAGCACGCCGACGTCGAGATCCGCGCGCTGGCCGTCGAGTGCCTGCGGCAGCTGCAGAAGGCCGCGCCGAACGTGTTCAGCGACTTCGAGATCACCGCGCTGCGGGACGGCACCGAGGTCGCCTCCAGCCCGCTCGTGTCCGAGGGCTGACTCCCGCACCAGTGGGCTCGGCGAGGAAGAACGGCTGCGCGCGCGGGTGAGCGTCGTGAGCCGGATCTCGGGTTCGATGGGAACTTCTCCCGATTCGGCGCAGTCCAAGTGAGCACGTCGTTCATCTGATTGGATGAACGCCGAGGTGCAGGTCATTGCGCTTCGTGGTCGCACTTGAGTACGGGTGGAGGCATCGCCGTGGTGGAGCAGGTCGGGTCGGGTGCGCAGACCAGGCTGATCGGCGGTCGGTACCAGGTCATCCAGGAGCTCGGCCGCGGCGGCATGGGCATCGTCTGGCGGGCCTGGGACCAGGTGATCGGCCGCGAGGTCGCGATCAAGGAGCTGCACCTGCCCGACGGGGTGCCCCCGGCCGAGCGGCAGGTCTACGAGGAGCGGGTGCTCCGCGAGGCGCGCACGGCCGGCCGGCTCAACGATCCCGCGGTGGTCACCGTGCACGACGTGCTCGCCGAGGCGGGCACCACCTACATCGTGATGGAGCTGGTGCAGGCGGTCACGCTCAACCAGTACGTCGCCCAGCACGGACCGCTGCGCCCCGAGCAAGCCGCCGACCTGGCCCGCCAGGTGGTCTCCGCGCTGGAGAGCGCGCACGCGGCGGGCATCGTGCACCGCGACGTCAAGCCCAGCAACATCATGGTCGCCGACGGCCGCGTCAAGCTCGCCGACTTCGGCATCGCCCAGACCCTCGACGACCCGCGGCTGACCACCAGCGGCGCGATCATCGGCTCGCCGTCGTTCATGGCGCCGGAGCGGCTGCAGGGCGCGGACGCGAGTCCGGCCAGCGACCTGTGGTCCCTGGGCGCGACGCTGTTCTTCGCCGTCGAGGGCTGGATGCCCTTCGAGCGCCAGACCACGGCGGCCACCCTGAACGCGGTGCTGAACGAACCGCCGCAGCTCTCCCGCCCGCACGGCGTCGTCGGCTCGGTGATCACCGGCCTGCTGATCAACGACCCGCGTGCGCGGTTCACCGGCCCCCAGGTCAGGGCGCTGCTGGACAGCGTGCCCGCCAACGGCGCGCCCGAGAGCACCAGGCCGGGAACCCGCGTCGCGTCGGTGTCGCAGTCGAAGGGCAGGCTGCGGCCGTGGCTGATCGCCAGCGGCGTCACCGCGCTGGTGCTGTTCGCGGCCGGGCTGCTGGTCGGGCGGTTCGCGCTGGTCGGCAACAGCGACCCGATCGCGATGGAGCCGACGCTGACCTACGGCAAGGGCGGCGACATCGAGATGATCAGCCTCGACGACGAGAAGTGCGGCGTCGGCAAGATCGCGGCCCAGGCCCAGCTCACCGAGGGCGTGTCGTGCTCGGAACCGCACGACTTCGAGCTGGTCACCGAGTCCACGCCGTTCAGCTCCAGCGACGACGACCTGCGCTACCCGGGCGAGGAAGCGCTGGCCCGCTACGGCGAGGGCTACTGCTCGATCTACTTCGACTCGGACAAGATCCTCGCGCCGGGCAAGCAGACCGCGCTGCGCTTCGTGGCGCTGATCCCGTCCGAGCAGACCTGGACGGACCTGGCCGACAGCAGCGCGTCCAGCAGCAGCGGCCCGAGCCCGGCCGACCAGTCCGTCTACTGCGCGGTGTTCAGCGCCAACGGCGACAAGCTGCAGACCTCCGTCACCCGATGATCGAAAGCCCGCGGCGGCAGGCACTAAGGTGGGCACATGGGTGTGGCCAGCGATGAACGTCAGCAGTTGTGCGATCTCCTCGAGCAGCTCGGCCCGGACGCGCCGACGCTGTGCGAGGGGTGGACGACGCGGGACCTCGCCGTGCACCTGGTGGTGCGCGAGCGCCGTCCGGACGCGCTGGCCGGAAAGCTGCTGAAGTCGCTGGCCGAGCGCAGCGGGCGGATCGAGGACGAGCTGCGCGCGCTGCCGTGGCCCGAGCTGGTCGACCGGGTGCGGCAGGGGCCGCCGAAGTGGAACCCGATGGGCCTGGCGGGCGTGGACGAGGCCGTCAACGCCGCTGAGTTCTACGTGCACCACGAGGACGTCCGGCGCGCCCAGCCGGACTGGCAGCCGCGGCCGTCGGACCCGGCCCGCGAGGACGCGCTGTGGAAGTCGTTGAGCCGGGTGGCGCGCGTGTTCTACGGGCGCAGCCCGGTGGGCGTGGTGCTGCGCCGCCCGGACGGCACCGAGATCGCGGCCAAGAGCGGGCCGCGCACGGTCCGGATCAGCGGCGAGCCGAGCGAGCTGCTCCTGCACGCGTTCAGCCGACGTGCTGCGAAGGTCACGTTCGACGGCAACGAGGCGGATGTGCTCGCAGTCGAGGACCTGCGCCGCTCGTTCTGACCCGAGCGCCGGAAACTCCGCAGCAACAGGCCTGCTCAGCCGGAAGATGCACGGCTGGGAACGGGTGCGGGACTCGGGGTTTCCGGAATGTTCGGTGACCCCGGTCCGGGCGCTCTGAACAGGGAAGTCACCAGGTAGCGTCAGGGCCATGACCGCCTGCCCCACTGCGATTCCGGGCCGCCCGTTCGGCCGCGTCCTGACCGCGATGGTCACGCCGTTCGACGAGGACGGGAAGCTCGACCTCAAACTCGCCCAGGAACTGGCGACGTACCTGGTGGACAGCGTCGGCAACGACGGGTTGGTCGTCAACGGCACCACCGGTGAGAGCCCCACGACCAGCGACCACGAGAAGGCGCAGCTGCTGCGCGCCGTGGTCGAGGCGGTGGGGGACCGCGCGACCGTCGTGGCCGGTGCGGGCACCAACAACACCGAGCACTCCGTCGAGCTGGCCCGCGCCGCGGAGCACGCCGGTGCGCACGGCCTGCTGGTGGTCACGCCGTACTACTCCCGGCCGCCGCAGGAGGGCCTGTTCCAGCACTTCTGGACGGTCGCCGACGCCACCGAGCTGCCCGTGATGCTCTACGACATCCCGCCGCGCTCGGTCGTGCCGATCCAGGTCGACACCCTCAAGCGGCTCGCCGAGCACCCGCGGATCAAGGCGGTCAAGGACTCCAAGCACGACCTGCTGGCGGGCAGCGAGGTCCTGGCCTCCACCGACCTCGCGTACTACTCCGGCGAGGACCCGCTGAACCTGCCGTGGCTGTCGGTCGGCGCGGTCGGTTTCGTCAGCGTGATCGGGCACGTCGTGGGCGACCGGCTGCGCTCGATGCTGGACGCCTACGAGGCCGGTGACATCAACGGCGCCCGGGAGATCCACAACGGACTGCTGCCGGTGTACCGGTCGATGAACTTCGTCGGCGGCGTCATCTTCTCGAAGACCGCGCTGCGGCTGTGCGGCTACGAGACGGGGCAGCCGCGGCTGCCGCTGCCGGCCGCTACCGAGGAGCAGGTGCGATTGATCACCAGCGACCTGTGGGATGCTGGCCTGGTATTGGTCAATCCGGACGCCGCACAGAGGTGAACCAGCGTTGAGCGCAAAGGCGACAGCCACCGAGTACCACCCGGTGACGCCGATTTCTTCGGCTCCACCATCCCCGTTGGCCGAGGGTGGGCTGCGAGTCGTTGCGCTCGGCGGCATCGGCGAGGTCGGCCGCAACATGACCGTCTTCGAGTACGGCGGCCGGCTGCTGATCGTCGACTGCGGCGTGCTGTTCCCCGAGGACGACGCACCCGGCGTGGACCTGATCCTGCCGGACTTCGGGGCGATCGAGAACCGGCTCGAGGACATCGACGCGCTGGTGCTCACGCACGGCCACGAGGACCACATCGGCGCGGTGCCGTTCTTGCTGCGGCTGCGCCCGGACCTGCCGGTGGTGGGCTCGAAGTTCACTCTCGCGCTGCTGGCGGCGAAGTGCCGCGAGCACCGGCTGAGCCCGGTGCTGGTGGAGGTCGCCGAGGGCCAGCGCAGCCAGCACGGCTCCTTCGACCTGGAGTTCTTCGCGGTCAACCACTCCATCCCGGACGCGCTCGCGGTGGCCATCCGCACGCCGGCCGGGGTGGCGCTGCACACCGGTGACATCAAGCTGGACCAGCTGCCGCTGGACGGCCGGCTGACCGACCTGGCCGGGTTCTCCCGGCTCGGCGACGAGGGCGTGGACCTGTTCCTGGTCGACTCCACGAACGCCGAGGTGCCCGGGTTCGTCACGCCGGAGCGCGAGATCGGGCCGGTGCTGGACCGGGTGATCGGCAAGGCCACCCAGCGGGTGATCGTGGCCTGCTTCGCCAGCCACGTGCACCGCGTGCAGCAGGTGCTGGACGTCGCCGAGGCGCACGGCCGCAAGGTCTGCTTCGTCGGGCGCTCGATGGTCCGCAACATGGGCATCGCGGCGGACCTGGGCATGCTGAACGTGCCGGACGGCCTGCTGGTCGACCTATCTGATGCGCTGGAGATGCCCGAGCACGAGGTCGCGTTCGTCTCGACCGGTTCGCAGGGCGAGCCGCTGTCCGCGCTGTCCCGCATGGCGCGCGGGGAGCACAAGCAGATCAGCATCCGCGCCGGTGACACGGTGGTGCTGGCCAGCTCGCTGATCCCCGGCAACGAGACCGCGGTGTTCGGCGTGGTCAACGGCCTGGTGCGGTTGGGCGCACAGGTGGTGCACCAGGGACACGCGAAGGTGCACGTTTCCGGGCACGCCTCGGCCGGTGAGCTGCTGTACCTCTACAACGCGGTGCGGCCGAGCAACGTGATGCCGGTGCACGGCGAGTGGCGCCACCTGCGGGCGAACGCCGAGCTCGCCCGGCTGACCGGCGTGCCCGCGGACCGCGTGGTGATCGCCGAGGACGGTGTCGTGGTCGACCTGCTCGACGGGATCGCCAGCATCGCCGGGCGGGTGGAGGTCGGGCACGTCTACGTCGACGGGCTGTCCGTCGGCGACGTGGGCGAGTCGACGCTGTCCGACCGCCTGGTGCTGGGCGAGGGCGGGTTCATCGCGATCACGGTCGCGGTGGAGGCCGCGACGGGCCGCGCGGTGTCGTCGCCGACGATCTCCGGCCGGGGCTTCTCCGACGACCCGAAGGCGCTGGACGACGTGGTGCCGCTGGTGGAGATGGAGCTGGCCCGCACCGAGGCGGAGGGCATCACCGACACCCACCGGATCGCGCAGGCGGTGCGCCGGGTGGTCGGCCGCTGGGTGGCGGAGAAGTACCGCCGCCGCCCGATGATCGTGCCGAACGTCCTCCCGGTCGGCGCCTGATTCGCTCACCCGTCCGAGGGGTGATTTCGGTTCGTTGATCCCAATTCTCCGATTACTCCGCGTTGTGTGGATCGCCACCGGGTGGTCTGCGATCCACTTTGGAGGGACACGACAGGCCGCGGTGGAGATCGGCTGCCAGGGTGGATGACGCCGGTGCGGGAGGTACCCACCCCGACGTGGGACCAGCGGACCGGCGGAACCACCAAATCGGAGGATTGGGGTCTTCAGGTGCGTACTTCGACTCGGCTTCTCGGTGCTGCGGCCGCAACGGCTGCCCTGCTGGCGATCGGTTCCCCGGCCTTCGCCGACAGCTACGACAACGACGGGATCAACCTGCTGAACGACAACAACGTCAGCCTCCTGCCGATCCAGCTGTGCGGCAACAACGTGGGCGTCCTGGCGCTGGTCGCGCCGATCGGCTCGCCGCAGGTGAACTACTGCGTCAACGCCCCGATCTGGGAAGGCTGACAGCAACCTCACGCACGCCAGAAGGGCCGACCTCCACCGGAGGCCGGCCCTTCTGCTGCACCTGGAACCGCGTCAGATCCTCGCGGCCGGCCTGGTCAGCACCTTGATCATCTCCTCGATGGAGGAGATGAGCTTCCGGCTGTCGGCGGGAGCGAGCGTGTACCACTCGCGGCCGTCGCGGCCCGGTTTGCGCTGGGCCAGGAAGCAGCCCGCTTCGGTGGCGAAGAACTGGACGTTGAACGGCAGCGTGTGCATCCGGCGTACCTTCTGGTCGTAGGCGCGGACGGTGAACAGCCCTTCCAGGGTCCGCTTCGCGGAGAAGGCCTGCACGAGGGTCTTCGCGTCGTTGCCGCGAATCCCGTTGGCGGACAACGCCGAACCGAAGGTTCCCTCGCCGCTGCTCATGCGCTTGCCCGCCCGGTCCAGCTGCTCGTAGGGCACCGAGACCGAAACGCCCTCGCCCGCGGTGATCCGGCCGAGCAGGTTCACCGCGTTGCCGGCCGGGCCGCCGTGCTCGTGGCGCTTGATGCGGATGTCCCGCAGCGCGTTCTGCGCGTCGCCGTCGGCCTGGTAGGCCTGGATCGTGCTGCGACCGTGCTCCACCAGCACCGCGTTGAAGCTCTCGCCCTCCCGGGAGTTGACGGCGACCCCGACCGCCAGCGGCGGCCGCGCCAGCAGCTGGATGGCGTCCTCCAGGAACGGGTGGAGATCACCGCCGTCGAGCAGGCCCTGCTGGGCCAGCTGCTGCCGCCCGCGTTCGGCCGCCGCGCGACGGTCGTCGTCGGTGGCCTCCACCGGCAGCCAGCCGACCCGCAGCAGCGGGTGCAGCTGCAGGTCGAACTCGGTGCAGAGGTAGGTAGCGGCGGTGGGGGAGAGGCTGAGTTCGCGCCCCGCCACGATCACCGTCCCCCGTTGGGCATGTCGCCGAAGACCGGCGGCGCGACCTTGTCCATGTCGTTGGTGAAGACGTCGTCCTGCTCCTGCAGCCAGCCGGGACGCTCGTGCTCCTGGTCCTCCTCGCCCTGCTTGCCGCGCGCGGCTCCGCCAGCGCCGCCCATGCCACCGGCGGCACCGCGCCCGCCGGCACCCGCTGCGCCGGGGCCGTTGGCGCCTGAGCCGGAGCCCATGCCCCCGCCGAGGCTGCCCGCGCCCGCGCGCCCACCGGCGCCGAGCTGGTTGCCACCACCGGCACCGACGCCACCCCCGCGCGGCATGCCGCCGCCGGGCCCACCGCCCGGGCCGCGTCCGCTGCCGGGGCCGCCGTTAGGCGACGGAGCCCAGCGGCCGTTGTAGGGGTTCTGCCGTTCCCACGCACCGGTCTGCGGGTTCTGCCGGTAGAGCGTTCCGTCCGGCCCGCGAACGACCCCGGGCGGAAGCCCCGGCCCCTGCCCCTGTCCGGGAGTCGGCGTCGCCCACACCGGCGAGGTGCCGGCCGGAGGAGCGGAAGGAGTGGGGGAGTAGGACGGCGTCGGGCTCGGCACCGAAGCCCACGAAGAAGAAGTGCCCGCCGGAGCCGAGGTGATCCCGCTGCCGCTGGTGTAGCCGGACGGGGTGTTCGAGTAACCGCTGGGCGTGCTCGGGTACGGAGTGGAGTTCTGCGGCGGCGGAGGCGGCGGCTGGTCAGCGGGCTTGAACTCCGGCATCTGAGCGATGGCGGCTTCGGTCTGCGCCCGGTACTGCGTCATGGCGTCGGTCGCCTGCTGATTGGTCTCGGCGAAGGCTTCCTGGCGCTCTTCGTAGTCGCTCATCCAGCCGGTGATCGGGTTGGAATCCAGACCCCAGTCCTCGACCCACCCCTTCTGCGGCGGATCGAGGACGGCCTCCTTGCCGCTGGGCAGCGTCTCCCCCTGGGCGGGCAACGAGGTGAAGGTGTGCCGCTGGTTGTCGTCCTGCATCTGGACCGCGCTGCGAATGCCCTGCGAGGTGTTGGCGGCCGCCTCGGCGAGCGGCATCACCTCGGCGATCGAGGCGTTGGCGGCGTCGGCGGCCTTGCCCTGGTGCGCGGTCTCCGCCTTGCGCAGCGCAGTCTCGACGTCACCTACGAGGCCCTGAAAGTCATCGGCGACTTCACCCCACTGCTCCGCCCCGTTTCCCGTCGGCGAGGGCAGCGCTGAAGCGTCAGGAGCCCCGCCCATCTGGGTCCGGTACTCCTTGGCCGCGCTCAGGTAGCACGGCTCCATACTCAAGCTCGGTGTCGTCACTTCTTTCCCCCAATATCGCTATTTCGCCGAAGGAAGGGCAGGCACAGCGGCTTCGAGAGCCTGCTGCGCAAGACCACATGCGTCCTTGGACTTGTCGGAAAAATATGTCTGCGAGCTCAGGATCTCGTTTTCCTTGGTGGCAAGGAAGATGTCGCAGGTTCCCTGTGTCTTGGGATCGTTCCGGTTCGCGCGAACAGCCGGGTGGCCCGCGATGGTGAGTTCTGCAAAGTCTGCGAACTGCGTCCGATTGTCCAGATAGGACGAAAGCGGGCGATCGGGGAGCACTGCCAAACCCAGGCTTTCGCTCTGATCGGCGGAGTACCAGCCGCAGGCCCGGCGCGAATCGTCCGACTCGTCATCCCCTGGGAGTTCGAGCCCGAAGCCTGTTGCCGCATCCGGTGGGAGCAGGTCGCAGGGCGGGACTGTGGCGGCGTCCTTGGGATTGCTGATCTGCGTACCGGACGCGGGTGGGGTGCTCTGCGATGGCTGTTCTCCACCGGGCTCCGGTGTCTGGGTTCCGCACGCCGCCAGCAGGACGGCCATGACCAGGCTTGCGCCGAGAACGGCACCGCGTTTCAACACGTCACTCCTCGCGATCAACAAAGATTCTCACGCCTGCGGGGCGGTACGGCGCTGGTCAACGCTTGCGGCGTCGTCCAGCGACTCGTACTCCTTGAGCGTCTCCTCATACCCCTGGATCTTCGCATCAAGTTTGTCGGCAAGAGCTGTGGCGAAGGCTTCCAGCGATCCGGCGTCGCCGACGGCCCGTTGCTTGACTGCTTCCTTGAACATCTGCGTGGCCCGGTCGCCAGCGGTGAGCTCGCCAGCGTCGATGCTTGCGGCCTTTCGCCGAAGTGCCACTACGCGTTTCTGTGCCGCCTTCAAATCCGCGATCGCTTCGCGCAGTGAGTCTGGGTCTACCCGGAATCCGGTCATGTGAATGTCCCCCTTCTCATGACGCTCTCTGGTTGCTGATCCATTTTGTGTGATCACCGCGCGTGACCACAGCAGGTTGACTCGGTCGACACTATGGCGCTGATCACCATATCGAGGCTGCTGAGTCGGCCAGCCGTTCACCTGAACGTCGCAGTGCGTGACTAGGGGTGTCGTGAACGCGAACGGCGCTGCCTCCCGCGAGTCAGCCCCGTTCTCAGCGCCCAACAGCCGTTCGCGGTGGTTTCAGTCCCCGTGGTCGGTGAGTCGCTGGGTGGCGATGACGGCGAGGAGATCCAGTTTGTCGGCGCTGTCCGTGCCTACCGCGGGGGTGAACCAGAGGAGTCGTTGGCGGCCGTCTTCGCTGAACAGGTGCAGGCAGTTGACGTCGAGGACTCCCAGGGCGGGGTGGACGAGGCGCTTTCGGTCGTTGCGGCGGAATGCCACGTCGTGCTCGGCCCAGAGTTCGGCGAATTCGGGAGAGCGGTGGAGCAGCGTTGCGATCAGCGAGCTCGCTTCGGTGTCGCGGGCGTCCCGGCGCGCTGCTGCGGCCCGCAGGTCGGCGGCCAACGCCCGGGATTGCGTCGGGTGGTCCTCCTCGGGGTAGATCCGCCGTGCTTCGGGGTCGGTGAACCACCGGTGGATGAAGCTCGCTTCCTGGCCGTGGAAGCCCGATTGGTCGCCGAGCAGGGCGACGGCGAGCGGGTTCTGCACGAGAGTGGCGTGCAGATCGGTGATGACCTGGGCTGGCGTCGAGGTCAGCCGGGTGAGCAGGTCGAGCATGCCGGGGTGGACGTGCGAGGAGAGGCCGCCCTGCACCGGGACCGGGCGATCGGCGAGGTGGTAGAGGTGATCGCGCTCGTCGGCGGTCAGCCGCAGGGCCCGTGCGAGGGCCGCGAGCATCTGCTCGGACGGTTGGGAGCCGGCGCCGCGTTCCAGCTCGTTGTAGTAGTCCACCGACGCGCCCGCGAGCTGGGCCACCTCGTCGCGGCGCAGCCCGGGCACGCGGCGCCGCGGGCCGCGGACGAGCCCCACCTCCTCGGGGCGGATGCGCTCGCGCCGGGATCGGAGGAACGCGCCCAGCTCGGTGTGCTTCGCGGACTTCACGACCACCAGTCTGGGACAGCTGGGGCAGCCGGCACAGGGGACGCCATCCCCTGGTACCGCCCGCAGGTGCCCCGCACCGTGGAGGCATGACTTCCACCGACACCACCAGTGCGGCGGTCGGCCGGGTCGCGGTCGTCACCGGGGGCTCGCGCGGCATCGGCCGGGCCGTGTCCCACCGGCTCAGCTCCGGCGGCTGGGCCGTCGTCGTCAACTACGCCACCGACGCCGCTGCCGCGGAGGAGACGGTGGCCGCTCTCACCACCGCCGGTGGCACGGCGCTCGCGGTCCAGGCCGACGTCGCCGACGAGAACGCCGTCGCAGCGCTCTTCGACCGGACGGAGGCGGCGTTCGGGGGCGTGGACGTCGTCGTGAACGCTGCGGGGCGCTTGGCGCTCTCGCCCATCGCCGAACTCGACCTGAACGTCCTCGACCAGCTGCACCGGACCAATGTCCGCGGAGCTTTCGTCGTCGCCCAGCTGGCCGCGCAGCGCCTGCGCGCAGGCGGTTCCCTCGTGTGCTTCTCCAGTTCCGTCGTCGGCACGCAGTTCCCCGACTATGGCGCGTACGCCGCCAGCAAGGGCGCGATCGAGGCGATGACCCTGATCCTGGCGCGCGAGCTGCGCGGGCGCGACATCACCGTGAACACCGTCGCCCCGGGCCCGACCGCAACCGAGCTCTTCCTCGAGGGCAAGACGGAGGAGCAGGTCGAGTCGCTGGCCAAGGCACCGCCGCTGGAGCGCCTGGGCACCCCGGAGGACATCGCCGCTGTCGTCGCGTTCCTGACCAGCGCCGAGGGCCGCTGGGTCAACGGCCAGATCCTGCGCGCGAACGGCGGCATGGTGTGACGCCCGGCTCTGTTCCGACGCAGCGGCCCGCCGAACCGCTCACCCAACACAACCCCAGGAGGAAACCCGTGCCATTCGCGCACTTCAAGGTCCCCGCCGACACCATCACCGCGGCGGACAAGAAGAAGATCATCGAACGCACCACCGACCTGTACGCCGAGATCTACGGGGAGCGGGCGCGGCCGACCACGGTCGTTGTCGTCGACGAGGTCGTTGACGGTGGTTGGGGCGTGGCCGGCAACGTCCTGACCGCCGCCATGCTCAACGGCGACGCCTGATCGCCACGTGCGACGGCCCGGCACCGTGGTGCCGGGCCGTCGCGTAGCGGGAACCCGCGTCAGCGCCAGTTGGCCTGGAGGGCCTCCTGGAGGAATTCCGGTTGCTGCGGGCGCTTGCTGAACAGGGTGTTCGCGCCCTCCGGGGTGGGCTGGGGGAGGGGCTCGCACGTCGTGTCCGGGCCTTCACCGGGCTTGCGCGGCGGAAGCTCGCCCGTGCGGAGGTAGTCCGCGATCTGGTCGTCGAGGCAGGTGTTTCCGCTCAGGGAGCCGGAGTGGGTCGTGCCGCCGGGGAGGCTGATCAGGCTCGCTCCGGGGAAGCGCTCGCGGGCTTCCAGGGCTCCCGGGAACGGGGTTGCCGCGTCCAGCTCTTCGCTGATCAGGAGCGCGCTCTCGACGCCGCTGCCGTCCACCTCGACCGGCTTGCCCGGCTTCGCCGGCCAGAACAGGCACGGGGCGTTGTACCAGGCGTTGGCCCAGGTCTCGAACGGCGCCTTCTCGTGGGTCTCCCAGTTGTCCTTGCGCCACTTCGGCCAGCTCTGCGGCCACTTCACGTCCGTGCACTGCACCGACAGGTAGACCGCGTAGCCGTTGTCGTCGCCCGGCGGGTTCGCGCTGTCGTAGATCTTCTTCAGCGTTTCCCAGTCGCCGTCGTGGACCCAGCCCGCGAACGCCTTGGCGCGGCTGTCCCACGCCGACTGCGAGTAGCCCGCGGTCAGGAACAGGTCGGTCCACTCGTCGGGGCCGATCACGCCGCCCGCCGGTTGCGCGTCCAGCGCGGCTTGCTGCTCGTAGTAGAGCTTCTCGACCTCCGCGCCGGTGGTGCCCAGGTGGAAGGTCGCGTCGTGCTGGGCGATCCAGTCGAAGAAGATCTTGATGTTGCGGTCGAAGGCCACGTCCTGGTTCAGGTTGGCCTGGTACCAGACGTCTTCGACGTCGACCACGCCGTCCATCACCACCCGGCGCATCCGCTCCGGGTGCAGGGTGCCGTAGACCTGGCCGAGGTAGGTGCCGTAGGAGAAGCCGTAGTAGTTGATCTGCTCGGCGCCCAGCGCCTTGCGGATGCTGTCCATGTCCTCGACGACGTCGGTGGTCTTGATGTGGTCGAGGAGCTTGCCGGTGTTGCCGCAAGCGCGGGCGTAGCCCTCCGAGCGGTCGAGCCAGGTCTGCTCCAGCTCCGGCGTCGTGGGCAGGTAGTGCGGACGGTCGTAGGAGAAGTAGCCCGGGTCGCAGGAGATCGCGGGTTCGCTGGCACCGACACCGCGCGGGTCGAAGCCGATCCAGTCGTAGGCCGCGCCCGCGTTCTTGGGCACGTACGCGCCGAGCGCGGACAGCCCGAGCCCGGAACCGCCCGGCCCGCCCGGGTTGACCAGCATGACGCCCTGGTACTGGTCCTCGGGCACGGTGTGCTTGACCCGGGAGACCGCCAGCGAGATCTGCTCACCCGCCGGGTCGGCGTAGTCCAGCGGTACCTGCACCGTCCCGCACTCCGCACCGGCCTTCTGCAGTCCTTCGTCGGAGCACGGGCCCCACTGGACCGGTGCCGGGTCGAACTCCGGTGCCGCGCTCGCGATCGCCGGTGACAGGCTCGCCAGGAGCCCGGCCGCGATCCCGGCGGTGACGACTTTTCGCACGATTGCCCCCGTCCGTCCGGTTGCGCCCACCGACCAGGTGAGCAATGTGGACAGTAAACGCGATGCCGCGCCCAGGCCCCGCCGTTGGCGAGAATTGCTCTGTCCGGGCGACTTCCGCCCGGAGAGGCCCTGATCAGGGTCCGTTTCCGCTGCTCAGTGCCCGTGAGCGTTTTGGGGCGCCATAGCACCCCAAACCACTCACGGACCCCTACCAGCAGAAACGGACCACATCGAGGTTTCGAGGCTCACCCGGCCGCATCTCAGGGGGCTGTGACGCGGCCCAGCCGCGAGAAACCCCGAAAGCGCGGGATCACCGCCAAAGCGCGACCACCGCTGAAAATCGCGGAGAGGCGGATCAGTGGGGCGGGCTAGTACGAGCAGGTGTTGAGCATCGTCTGCAGGGCCGACTTCTCGGCGCTCTGCAGGGTGAGCTGCCAGCGGTGCTTGGTGTGGATCCAGAACTTCGCGTAGCCGCAGTGCGCGCTGGTGCGCGGGGGCTTCCAGGACGCCGGGTCGCGGTCGCCCTTGGTGCTGTTGATCTCGGTGGTCACCGCGATCAGCTGCGGGCCGTCGAGATCGTTGGCGAACGCTTCGCGCTTGGCGGTGCTCCAGCCGCTGGCGCCGGAGCGCCAGGCCTCCGCCAACGGGACGATGTGGTCGATGCTGATCTCCGACGGCGAGGTCCTGGTGACGCCGTCGAAGTAGCTGTACCAGCTGCCGGAGGTGGGGTAGCAGTCCGAGCCGACCTCGACGTTGTCGCCGTCGCGCTTGAGCACCTGCTCGCGGGTGCTGCAGGTGCCCGAGACGGTCTTCCAGTGCGGGAACTTCTCCCGGGAGTAGCCGGTCATGGAGCCCTCGGTGCGCACGGTCAGCCCGTTGAGCTCGGACTGGACCTCGGCCTTGCTGGGCACGTCGGGCGGGAAGGCGAGGGCGGTCGGGGCCCCGGCGACGGTGAACGCCAGGACAGCGGTGAGGACGAGCGGGAGGAGGAGCGCGAGTCTGCGTGACGATCGCACGGGCGTGCCTTCCGATCAGGAGAAAGCGGACATAACACGATCTCCTCGGAAGATGTCACGCCCTCACCAGCAGCGTGACCGCACAACTACCGGTAGTTGAACAACGTCCGATGTGGATGCCCGCCGATCGGCCGCACGGCCGCGGCCGATCGGCCTGATCAGGGCCGCCAGGGGCTGGGCTTGTCCGTGGCCGGGCGGGTCGGGTCCTGGTGGTGGGGCGCGCCGAGCTCGCCCGCGCGGAGCGGGGTCAGGCCGTCGGTGATCGCTCGCATGATGCGGTCGCGGGCGCGGGTCGCGTCGCCGACGCGGTCGGCGGACAGGTCGGTGAGGTCGACCGGCGGTCCGAAGTGGACTCGCAGCCGCGGTCGGCGGCGGACCGCGCGCAGCCACGAGGTGAGCAGGATGCGCAGGTCAGCGGCGCTCTCCACGCGGACCATGCCGTAGCACATCGCCTCGTGGGCGCCCCACTGGCTGATCGGCACCACGGTCGCGCCGGAGGCCAGCGCCATGCGGGCCGCGCCGGTCTTGCCGCGCTCCGGCCACATGTCCGGTTCCAGCGTGATGCGGCCTTCCGGGTACACCAGCACCGGGTGGTGATCGCTGGTCAGGGCCGCGACCACCCGGTCCATCGCCTCGCCTGCGGTGCTCTTGCCCCGGTCGGCGCGGACGTGCCTGCAGCGGCGCAGCACCCCGCCCAGCACCGGGGTGTCGAACAGGCCGCCGGTGGCCAGGAAGCGCGGCGCCAGCCGACGGGTCCGGCAAGCCGCGATCAGGACGAGGGCGTCCAGGTTGCCGATGTGGTTGGCGGCCAGCAGCAGCGGCTTGCCGCGCAGCTCGTCCGGCACGTCACCGGTGACTTCCAGCCGCCCGGTGATGCCGATGATCGCCCGGTCCACCCGCATCAGCGCGCGCCACAGCAGCGGCGCGCCGCGGAACAGCTTCTCGCGGTCGGTTCGGCGTGTCGGCTCGTGCGGACCGGTCGGAAGAGCAACCATGATTTCCGAGGATCTCACGCCCGATGCCCTGAATGGGGGAGAACGCCCGAGAAAAGCGTCCGAGCCGCTGTTCGCCGTGGCTGTTGTGACGGGAGAGGCGGGTGCGGATACCGTGTGGGGTATGGCGAGCCGGACATCGAACGGGGGACGTGGATCGGCGCGCAGCAAGAGCGCCACGAAGAGTAGCGGCTCCGCGTCCCGCAGTGGCGGATCGGGTCAGGGCAAACCCCGCGCGAAGTCGGGAACCGCGCGCAAGAGCACGGCCAAACCGCGCGGCTCGACGCACGCGCCGCGCCGCCAGCCCGCCAAGCGCCCGGCGAAGTCCCGCGGCGGTGGCGTGGCCCGCGGCGTGGGCAGCGTGGTGCGGGCGATGGGCAAGACCCGCGAGCTCGACCCGGCGCACCGGCGCGACGGGCTGGCGCTGGTCTTCCTGGCCACCGCGGTGATCGCGGCCGCCGGCGTCTGGTGGCAGGCGGGCGGGCCGGTCGGCCACGGCTTCGACCTGGCGCTGCGCTCGATCATCGGCTCGGCCGCCGTCGTGCTGCCGCTCGTGCTCCTGGGCGTCGCGATCGTGCTGATGCGCACCGAGAGCACGGCCGAGGCCCGGCCGCGGGTGGTGATCGGTTCGATGCTGCTGATCCTCACCACGCTCGGCGTCATCCACATCGCTTCCGGTGCCCCGCTGGAACCAGAGCAGTGGCCCCACGCCGGTGGTGCGCTCGGCTTCGTCGCGGGCGGGCCGCTGGAGTACGGGCTCACGCCTTGGGTCGCCGTTCCGGTGCTGGTGCTGGTCGGGCTGTTCGGGCTGCTGGTGCTCACCGGCACCTCGGTGCGCGACATCGGTGATTGGCTGCGGGGCGGCGACGCCGAGGAAGAAGCCGACGAGCCGAAGCGGTCGCGGTCGAAGGCCGAGGACGCGGAACCGACCGAGGTCAAGCTGCGCCGCCCCTCGCGGCGGCGGCAGGCGGCGATGGCCGACGAGGACCCGCAGCTGTCCATCGAGGACGTTCCGGAGGAGCCGAAGCCGGTCAAGCCGAAGGCCGCGGCCGTGGTGCCGGCGAACCAGCCCGCTCCGGAGAAGCCGAAGAAGAGCGACAAGCCGCAGATCAGCCGGAGCGTCGAGGGCGACTACAAGCTGCCGCCGCTGGACGTGCTCACCGACGGCGAACCGCCGAAGAACCGCAGCCGGGCCAACGACGCGATGATCGAGGCGATCACCGCGGTGCTGGAGCAGTTCAACATCGACGCCCAGGTCACCGGGTTCACCCGCGGCCCGACCGTGACGCGCTACGAGGTCGAGCTCGGCCCCGGCGTGAAGGTCGAGAAGATCACCGCGCTCACCAAGAACATCGCCTACGCGGCGGCCACCGACAACGTGCGGCTGCTGGCGCCGATCCCGGGCAAGTCCGCGGTGGGCATCGAGGTGCCCAACAGCGACCGGGAGATGGTGCGCCTCGGCGACGTGCTGCGCTCCAGCCAGGCCACCAAGGACAGCCACCCGCTGGTGATGGGCCTGGGCAAGGACATCGAAGGCCACATGGTCACCGCGAACCTGGCCAAGATGCCGCACCTGCTGGTGGCCGGTTCCACCGGTTCCGGTAAGTCCAGCTTCGTCAACTCCATGCTGGTGTCGCTGCTGGCGCGGGCGACGCCGCAGGAGGTCAGGATGATCCTGATCGACCCGAAGATGGTGGAGCTGACGCCCTACGAGGGCATCCCGCACCTGATCACGCCCATCATCACCCAGCCGAAGAAGGCCGCCGCCGCGCTGGCCTGGCTGGTGGAGGAGATGGAGCAGCGCTACCAGGACATGCAGGCCAACCGGGTGCGGCACATCGACGACTTCAACCGCAAGGTGAAGTCCGGCGAGATCACCGCGCCGCTGGGCAGCGAGCGGGAGTACCGGCCCTACCCGTACATCCTGGCCATCGTCGACGAGCTCGCCGACCTGATGATGACCGCGCCGCGCGACGTCGAGGACGCCATCGTGCGCATCACGCAGAAGGCGCGTGCCGCGGGCATCCACCTGGTGCTGGCCACCCAGCGGCCGTCGGTGGACGTGGTGACCGGCCTGATCAAGACGAACGTGCCGTCCCGGCTGGCGTTCGCGACCTCGTCGCTGACCGACTCGCGGGTCATCCTTGACCAGCCCGGTGCGGAGAAGCTGATCGGCATGGGCGACGCGCTGTACCTGCCGATGGGCGCGTCGCGGCCGGCCCGGGTGCAGGGCTCGTTCGTCGGCGACGACGAGATCCACCGCATCGTCTCCTTCACCAAGGAGCAGGCCGAGCCGGAGTACACCGACGGCGTCACCGCGGCCAAGGCGAGCGAGAAGAAGGAGGTCGACTCCGACATCGGCGACGACCTCGACGTGCTGCTGCAGGCCGCCGAGCTCGTGGTGACCAGCCAGTTCGGCTCCACCTCGATGCTGCAGCGCAAGCTGCGGGTCGGTTTCGCCAAGGCCGGCCGGCTGATGGACCTGCTGGAGTCGCGCGGTGTGGTCGGCCCGTCGGAGGGCTCGAAGGCCCGCGAGGTGCTGGTCAAGCCCGATGAGCTGGAGAACGCGCTGTACTCGATCCGCGGTGGGCCGTCCCCGGACGAGGAGTGAGGCCGTGAGCGTTTCGGGGTGCTAAGGCGCCCCGAAACGCTCACGTGCCGCGTTCTTCCCGTTTTCACCGGCATTTCAGCCGGCTTTCCCGGTCTCTTCGCACTGCTCCGTTTGCGAATCGTGATTGCGCTGAACGGAATTCTGGAACCGACCGAATTTCACGATGTTTGAGATATTCTCCGGCGCGCTGACGGTATTTGTCCGCCGCGATTTCGTGAGGTTCGCGCATGCTCGTCCGGAAATTACGCGCCGTCCTGTCGGTTTCGTTATCGGTGCTGCTGCTGGCCGGATTCCAGTCGGTGGCCGCCGGGGACGCCGGTCCCTCCGATGTGGACAGAGGGGAGCTGTTGCGCGCCGGGGGCAGCAGCTATCCCCGGCTGGTGCGGTTGCAGAACTCCGGTGAGGCCAACGGCCGCGTGCTGGTCAGCATGACGACCTACGCCGACCGCACCGGATTCGCGGTCGTCTACGAGAGCGACGACGACGGCGCCACGTTCCAGCCCGTCGGCGAGATCCGCGATCCGGAGGGCGCGGACGAGAAGGGCATGTGCTGCTCGACGCTGTACGAACTGCCGCAGCAGGTCGGCGACATGCCCGCCGGAACGCTGCTGTGGGCGGGCACCGCGGGCGTCGGCGCCGACCCGGAGGAGCGGCGCAGCAGCATCCGCCTGTGGCGCAGCGACGACCACGGCCGCACCTGGAGCTTCCTGTCCACCATCGTGCAGGCGCCGGTGGGGCCGGGCGTGTGGGAACCGGAGTTCACCGTTTCCAAGCAGGGCGACCTGGTCGTGTTCTACTCCGACGACGGCGATCCGAAGCACGACCAGAAGATGGTCCAGATGCGCTCCGCCGACGGCCGGAACTGGACGGACCTGCGGGAGACCATCAAGAACGACGAGTTCACCGTGCGCCCCGGCATGGCGGGCGTGCGGCAGCTGCCCGACGGCACCTACGTGATGGCCTACGAGGTCTGCAACTACGACCCGGTGCACATCTGCACGATCTGGACGCGCACCTCCCAGGACGGCTGGGACTTCGGCGACCCGTACGACCTGGGCACCGAGGTCCTGTCGGAGACCGGTGGTCAACCGCTGGGCACGCCGACCATCGCCTGGGCGCCGGGCCCGAACCCGAACGGCCGACTGCTGCTGGCCTACCAGATGCTGGCCAACGACCAGGGCGGCTGGGCGCCGGGCAACGGGCGCACGCTGATGGTCAACGACAACCCGTCCGACCTGGCCCGCGGCTGGCGGGAGATCCCGTCGCCGGTGCAGATCAGCTACAACCAGGGCAGCTCCTGCCGGAACTTCAGCCCGACACTGCTGCCGACCAGCGACGGCGATTCGGTCATCCACGTGACCACGGACTTCGAGAAGTACATCGGCGGCCCCTGCGAGGCGTTCCACGCCACGGGCCCGATCGACGGTGCCACGACGGCCGCACCTCCGCAGACCCACCTGATCGATCCGCGCCCCGGCCGCTGATTCACCCGTTCGCCGCGGCGAGAACGGCAACGCGACGTCCGGCACCGGCGTTCTTGCTGTCGACGAACGGCGAGGAGGCGGCGGGATGGACGTGATGGCCTACGTGGGGCTGTTCTTCGTGCTCTTGATCGCGGGCGGCCTGATCTGGGACCGGGTGGAGTACTGGATTCCGGCGCGCCGGCCCCGGAAGCGCCGCGGCACCGCCCGCGGCGGATCGGCGGGCGTCGGCGGGTACTACGCCGGTTGGGACTCCTCCGACGGCGGTGGTGGTGGGGATTCCGGTGGTGGCGGTGGCGGTGGCGGTGGGGATTCCGGCGGGGGTGGCTGCTGAAGGCCCACCCCCGCCCGGACAGGAGCGGCTAGCGGCGCAGCGCCGCGTGCGTGCGGTCGAGATCGGCGATGGAGCGGACGCCGAGGAGCTGGAGGGTGCGGACGATCTCGGTGCTGAGGATGTCCACCGCCTTCTGCACACCTCGTTCGCCACCGGCCATCAGGCCGTAGAGGTAGGCGCGGCCGATGAGGCACGAGTCGGCGCCCAGCGCGATCGCCGCGACGATGTCCGCGCCGCTGGTGATGCCGGTGTCCAGCAGGATCTCGGCCCGGTCGCCGATCGCTTCGCGCACCGCCGGCAGCAGCTCCAGCATGGTCGGCGCCCGGTCCAGCTGGCGCCCGCCGTGGTTGGACAGGATCACGCCGTCGGCGCCCAGCTCGACCACGCGGCGGGCGTCGTCGGGGTTCTGGATGCCCTTGATGATCAGCGGGCCCCGCCAGAGCTCCCGCAGCCACTCCAGGTCGGCGTAGTTCAGCGACGGGTCGAACATCGAGTTGATCAGGTCGTGCACCGTGCCCGACCAGTGGTGGAAGGAGGCGAACGTCAGCGGCTCGGTGGTGAGCAGGTTGAACCACCAGGCCGGGTGCATCGCGCCGTCCACGATCGTCTTGAGCGTGAGCTCCGGCGGGATGGTCAGGCCGTTGCGGGCATCGCGCAGCCGCGCGCCGCCGACGGGCGTGTCCACGGTGAGGATCAGCGCTTCGTAGCCCGCGTCCTGCGCGCGCTCGACCAGCGCTCGGCTGGCCTCGCGGTCCTTCCACAGGTAGAGCTGGAACCACTTGCGGGCCTCCGGCGCGGCGGCGGCCAGGTCCTCCACCGACGTCGTGCCCATCGTGGAGAGCGCGTACGGGATGCCGGTGCGCTCGGCGACGCGGGCCACCGCCGGTTCGCCCTCGTGGTTCATCATCCGCGTGAAACCGGTGGGGGCGAAGGAGAACGGCAGCTTCGACGGCTTGCCGAGGATCTCGGTCGAGGTGTCCACAGCGGACACGTCGCGCAGCACCGACGGGCGGAACTCGACATCGCGGAACGCCCGGCGGGCGCGGCGCAGGCTGATCTCCCCCTCGGCGGCGCCGTCGGTGTAGTCGAACACGGCACGCGGTGTGCGCAGGCGGGCGATGGTGCGCAGGTCGGCGATGGAGTGCGCGGCCGACAGCCGGCGCTCGGTGGGGTTGAACTGCGGTGGCTTGACCCGCAGGAGCGGACGCAGTTCGGACCAGCGCGGAAGTTGCCGCTTGACCATTCGAGCTCCCTTCGTCGCGGTGCGACATTACCTCCGCGAACGAGTTGCTAATCTCGCAGCATGGCAACGGGCAGTCTCTTCCTCTGACGCTCCTCCCCGGGAGGAGCGGAACACCGGTGCGGGCGAACCCGCGACCGGTCGCTGCCCGCTGCCCGGCCTGATGAGCCGGATCCGCCCTCCCGTTCGGTGACCTTCTTGCACACCAAACCCGAGGAGCGAACGAGGGATGACGAACGACCGCACGCCCGCGGACTGGTTCCGCGCCCGATCCCACACCTTGACCAGCCTCGACGCCGACGCGCCGCTGGACGACCTCGAACCGCTGCGGGAGATCATCGGTGACGCCCGCGTCGTGGCGCTGGGCGAAGGCGCCCACTTCGTCCGCGAGTTCACCGACACCCGGCAGCGGATGCTGCGCTTCCTCGCCGAGCGCTGCGGCTTCACGGTCCTGACCTTCGAGTTCGGGTTCAGCGAGGGCATCGCGCTGGACCACTGGTTGCGCGGCAGCGGTGGGGAAGCCGAACTCGCAGGCCTGGCGGGGACCACGAACGCCGGGGTGAACCCGGCGCTCGTGCGCTGGCTGCGCGAGCACAACAGCACCAGCGGGCACCCGCTGCGCTTCGCCGGGTTGGACACCCCGGTGGCCGGGGGTCAACTGCGCCCGGCGCTGGAACCGGTGGCCGACTACCTCCGCGAGGTCGACCCGGACGCCGCTTCGCGGATCGACACCGCGTTGTCGATCTCGGACCGGATCACCGGCACGTCGGTCGCCGTGGCCGCTCCCAGGTGGGGTGGGCTGGCGACCGCGGAGCAGGACGCGCTGACCGCGTCGCTGGCGCGGTTGCTGGTGCGGGTCCGGTCGATGGAGCCGCTCTACGTGTCGCGCAGCGATCAGGAGCGCTACGACGTGGCGCTGCGGCACCTGGAGACCGCCGTGCGCGCGGACTACATGTTCGGCGCGATGCGGAGCTTCTTCGCGGGAGACGGCCTGCTCGCGGACCCGTCGGCGAGGGACCACCACATGGCCGAGTCGATGCGCTGGTGGCTCGACCGGCTGCCCGCGGGCACGCGCATCGCGCTGGCCGCGCACAACAACCACGTCCAGAAGTCCCCGGTGTTCTTCGGCGATGAGCTGGCGCTGCTGCCGCTGGGCCACTACCTGGCCCGGATGCTCGGCGACGGCTACCGCGCGCTGGCCCAGACCCACACCGCCGAGCGGATCCCGGAGATCTACCCGAACGCGGCCGCCGAGGCCGGGTTCGACGTGGTCGACGTGCAGATGCCCGATCCCGCGCCGGGCAGCGTCGAAGCGGCGCTCGTCGACGCGGGGCGCGGCGGCGAGGTGACCCTCACCGATCTGCGCGGCGGGCCGGAGGAGCTGGTCGGCATCCGGGCGCAGAGCGAGAACATGCCCACGCCGGTCGTGGCGGCGTTCGACGGCGTGCTCTCGGTGCCCACCGCCACCGCCTACTACACGACGAGTTTGTCCGAGTAGGACGTCGGGGGCGTGCCTGGCCCGGGCACGCCCCCTCTCGGTCAGTCGGTCGCCGTGATCTGCACGAGGTGGCCCGCGGCGTTGACCGCCTGGAACCTCAGCGGCTCGTCGGCGGTCGACGGCAGCTGCTGGATCTGCGCGTGCTCGACGGCTTCGGCGGTGGAGCCGCTCACGCCGCCGAACTCCCGCACCGCGAAGTAGTAGATGTTCGCGGTGCCCTTGCACGCCAGGTTGTCACCGCAGGCGGTGTACATGTCGTCGCGGAAGTTGTCGTCGATCTCCTTGCGGTTCGGCTCGGTGAACCGCTCCTGCTTCTTGTAGTTGCGGTACCCGAAGTCGTGCCGGTCGCAGCTGGTGCGGAACTTGAAGCCCAGCGGCTCGTCCGGCGACATCGAGCAGCCGTCGGAGGACCAGTCCAGCTGGTCGGCGTGCGGCTGCTCGGCCCTGGTCCGGGTGAAGTCGTCGAGGGAGAGCTCGAACAGGTACTGGTCGGTGGTGCTGCGCAGTTCTCCCGGGCTGAGGTCGGCGTGCGCGGTGCCGGCGGTGAGCAGCAGCGCCCCGGCGGCGACGGCGGTGGTGAACAAGCCACGGCGAGCGGGGGATCGTTCCACGGCAGGGCTCCTCGGATCCGGAGTGATCGCTCACCGTGTTATAGCCGGTGCGGGTGATGTTCGCGGGGAAGCTGAGCAACCTGCACGAGAAAGGTGGAACCTCCGCTGGGCCGATCGGTGGCGGCGCCGGGGCGGCGAACTGCTCGTCAGCCCTGCCGGGCGTAGAGCTGGTCAGCGCTCTCGTCGGCGGACGCGCAGCCCGCGAGAACCTTGGTCGCGGCCGCCAAACCGATCGAGCTCCGCTGCACGCTCCCCCCTTCGACGGTGTTGTGCCGCGCCCGGTGATCACTTACGTGAAAAACTTTCGTCTCTGGTCGCAAGTGCTGGCACCGCGTCCGGGATCAGGTGAGCTTGAGGAGCATCCGGGTGTTGCCGAGGGTGTTGGGCTTGATGTTGGCCAGGTCGAGGAATTCCGCCACGCCCGCGTCGACCGAGCGGCGCATCTCCTCGTAGACCTCCGGGGTGACCGGCGCGCCGTCGACCTCCCGGAAGCCGTGCCTGCCGAAGAACTCCGTCTCGAAGGTCAGCACGAAGACGCGGGCCAGGCCCAGCTCGCGGGCCAGCGCCACCAGCTGGCGCACCAGGCGGTGGCCGATGCCGGTGCCCTTGGTCGCCGGGTCCACCGCGACGGTGCGGATCTCGGCGAGGTCCTCCCAGAGCACGTGCAGGGCGCCGCAGCCCACCACGCGGGCCGCACGGCCGGGTTCGGACAGCTCGGCGACCCAGAACTCCTGGATGTCCTCGTAGAGGGTCACCAGGTCCTTGGCCAGCAGCACCTCGCCCGCGTAGGTGTCGACCAGCGTCTTGATCGCCGGGACGTCGGCGATCCGCGCCCGCCGAATCGCTATCGCCGATGGCGCATAGTCATTCATGGGGGCATGGTAGCGCCGCGCGCCACCGGATTGCTCAGCACGCGCCGAGGTGCAGCAGCATCCGCGTGTTGCCGAGGGTGTTCGGCTTGACATGGGCCAGGTCGAGGAACTGGGCCACGCCCTCGTCCGGCGAGCGCCGGATCTCCTGGTAGATCTCCGGCGGCACCGGCGTGTCGGCGATCGGCAGGAAACCGTGCCTGCCGAAGAACTCCGTCTCGAAGGTGAGCACGAAGATCCTGGCCAGGCCGAGCTCGGCGGCCGCCGCGATCAGCCGGGTGACGATCGCGTGCCCGACGCCGCGCCCCTTGCTCGTCGGGTCCACCGCGACGGTGCGGATCTCGGCGAGGTCCTCCCACAGCACGTGCAGGGCGCCGCAGCCGACGAGGACGCCGTCCGATTCGGCGACCCAGAACTCCTGGACGTCCTCGTAGAGCGTGACGAGGTCCTTGCCGAGCACCACCTTCCCGGCGTAGTGGTCGATCAGCGCCTTGATGTCGCGGACGTCGCGCACTCGGGCCGGGCGGATCTCTACCGGAGCGTTCACGTTAGGTAAGCCTAACCATAAGGCGGGTGCTCCGGGTGGTAATCTCGACCACCATCGCGCGCACCCCGGGTGACGTCGTCGTCCGCGAGGGCCGGGTTCAGGCAGGGCCGCAACACCTGGACGTTAGGCTCGACGCATGTCAACCGAGCAGAATCACCGCCGAGTCGCCATGGTCACGCTCGGTTGCGCCCGCAATGAAGTCGACTCCGAAGAGCTCGCCGGGAACCTGCACAGCCGCGGCTGGGACCTCGTCGACGCGGAGGACGCCGCCGACGTGGTGGTCGTGAACACCTGCGGCTTCGTCGAATCGGCCAAGAAGGACTCCGTCGACACGCTGCTCGCCGCCTCCGACACCGGCGCGAAGGTCGTCGCGGTCGGCTGCATGGCCGAGCGCTACGGCAACGAGCTCGCCGAGCACCTGCCGGAGGCCGACGCGGTCCTCGGCTTCGACCACTACGGCCAGCTCGCCGACCGGCTCGACGACGTCCTCGCGGGCAAGGCCATCCAGGCCCACCAGCCGCAGGACCGGCGCAAGATGCTGCCGATCACCCCGGTCGCCCGTCCCGCCGCTGCAGCGGAGGTCGCGGTGCCCGGCCACGGCTGGGTGCCCGCCGCGCGCTCGGTGGCGCGCCGCCGGCTCGACGACTCGCCCGTCGCCGCGCTGAAGCTGGCCTCCGGCTGCGACCGGCGCTGCTCGTTCTGCGCGATCCCGTCCTTCCGCGGCTCGTTCCTGTCCCGGCAGCCCGAGGAGGTGCTGGGCGAGGCCGTGTGGCTGGCCGAGCACGGCGCCAAGGAGCTGTTCCTGGTCAGCGAGAACTCGACCTCCTACGGCAAGGACCTCGCCGACCCGCGCGCGCTGGAGCTGCTGCTGCCGCGACTGGCCGAGGTCGAGGGCGTCGAGCGGGTCCGCGTCTCCTACCTGCAGCCCGCCGAGACCCGGCCCGGTCTGGTGCGCACCATCGCGAGCACGCCCGGCGTCGCGCCCTACTTCGACCTGTCCTTCCAGCACTCCAGCGAGTCGGTGCTGCGGCGGATGCGCCGGTTCGGCTCCACCGAGTCCTTCCTGGCGCTGATCGAGCAGATCCGCGAGCTGGCGCCGGAGGCGGGCATCCGCAGCAACTTCATCGTCGGGTTCCCCGGCGAGACCGAGGAGGACTTCGCCGAGCTGCAGGACTTCCTCACCCGCGCCCGGCTGGACGCCGTCGGCGTGTTCGGCTACTCCGACGAGGACGGCACCGAGGCGGCCGGGTTCGCCGACAAGCTCGACCCCGAGGTCGTCGACGAGCGCGTCGAGAAGCTCTCCGACCTGGTCGACGAGCTGATCGCGCAGCGCGCCGAGGACCGCATCGGCAGCGAGGTGCGGGTCCTGGTCGAGCGCATCGACGACGGCGAGGTCGTCGGGCGTGCCGACCATCAGGGGCCGGAGGTGGACGGGGAGTGCCTCGTCGAAGATGCTGGAGAGGTCGGCGTGGGTGAAGTGCTGCGGTGCCGGGTGGTGGACAGCGAGGGCGTGGACCTCGTCGTTCGCCCGGTCGGTGGCGCGCCCGCGGAGGACCGGTCCGGGGAGCAACCATGACGGCCGATGGCGCGGCATCCAACCCGCAGGCGGTGCGGCCCGAGCCGGTACCGCTGGTCAACATCGCCAACATCCTGACCGTGTCCCGGCTCGCGCTGGTGCCGGTGTTCCTGGTCGCGCTGTTCTGGGACGGCGGGCACGACGACCTGTGGCGCTGGATCGCCACCGGGGTGTTCGCGGTCGCCTCGATCACCGACCGCATCGACGGTGACCTGGCGCGCCGCCGCGGCCTGGTCACCGACTTCGGCAAGATCGCCGATCCGATCGCGGACAAGGCGCTCACCGGCGCCGCGCTGATCGGCCTCAGCGTGCTCGGCGACCTCGGCTGGTGGGTCACCTGGGTGATCATCGGCCGCGAGCTGGCCATCACGCTGCTGCGGTTCTGGGTGATCCGGCACGGCGTGATCGCGGCCAGCTACGGCGGGAAGATCAAGACGCTGCTGCAGGCCCTGGCCATCGGTCTCTACCTGATGCCCCTCGGCGCCTGGGCCGACCTGCCGCGCTGGGTCCTGATGGGCGCGGCGGTGCTGGTCACCGTCGGCACCGGGCTCGACTACGTGGTCCGCGCGGTCCGGCTGCGCGCCGCGGGACGGACCAAGGCCGGCGCATGATCCTGGAACCGGTCGGTCTGCCGTTCTCGCAGGTGGCGGACCTGCTCGACGTCCTGCGCAAGCGCGGCGAGACGGTCGCCACCGCGGAATCGCTGACCGCCGGGCTGGTGGCCGCCACGCTGACCGACGTGCCCGGGGCCAGCGACGTGGTGCGCGGCGGGCTCGTCGTCTACGCCACCGACCTCAAGGCCGAGCTGGCCGGCGTCGACTCCGACCTGCTCGCCGAGTGCGGCGCGGTGCACCCGCGGGTCGCGGAGATGCTCGCCGACGGTGCGCGCACCAGGTGCCGGGCGGACTGGGGCATCGGGCTGACCGGCGTGGCGGGGCCGGATCCGCAGGACGGCGTGGCACCCGGCACCGTGCACCTCGGGTTCGCCGGGCCGGGCGGCGCGGTGGTGCACTCGGTGCGCTTGCCGGGTGACCGGCACGGCGTGCGGGCTGCGGCCGTTCGGGTGGCGCTGGAACACTTCGCGGATCTGCTGCGTTGATCCGGGAGGATGTCGTGCGCAGGCGGAACGCGGCGTCCAGCCGGACCGGTTCGATCGGGCGCCGGGCGTTCGCCCTCGGCGGACTTGTCCACGATCGTTCTCGTTCGGGCCGTGGGATGAGTAACGTAGGGAGCGTTCACGCGTGGTGCACGCGGTAGGCGACGAAGGAAGGGAGGCGCGCGATGACCGTATTGTTGCGGGAGGCGGTCGGTGACCGACTGCGCCGCGCCCGGACCGCACAGTCTCGGACCTTGCGGGACGTTTCGCGCGCTGCCCGGGTGAGCCTCGGATATCTCTCCGAGGTGGAACGGGGCCGCAAGGAGGCGTCCAGCGAGCTGCTCGCCTCGATCTGCGACGCCCTCGACCTGCCGTTGCCGGAGCTGCTGGTGACCGTGGCCGGTGACCTGGACGAGACGATGCTGGTGCCATCCGGCGTCGACCGGGCCGCCGAGATGGACGGGGACCGCTTGGTGCCCAGTCTGATCGGCACCGAGCTGACCGAGACCGAGCTCGCCCAGCAGCAGCTGGCCGATGCGGACGCGCGCGCTTGCGCGGAGCGCCTGCAGCCGGTGCTCAGCCAGCGCATCAGCGCCCCGGTGCGCAAGCCGGGCGGAGTTGTCGTAGCAGCGTAGAGGCCTGTTCTCCAGGCTCGTCCGGCGTGGCGGCGGCAGGTGCCGAGCCGCGCCGGGCGCACAAGAGCAGATGTCAGGTCGTGGGTGCCGGAGCGGGTTTCGCCCGTTTCGGCACTCACGACCGTTTTTCCGGTACCCGGTGCGCGGCCCCCGGGGGCGGGCTGGTTCGATCTTAGGCGTGACTCCGGGCGATCCCGGAGATCTACCGTGTTTGGTGGAAGCGGACCCGACTACCTGACACGATGGAACCAGCCGACACGCCTGGTGCGTTGTGTCGGCGGTGGGGCAGCCGAGCAGCAGCAGAAGAAGGCAGGCGGAGGAGATGGCCAATCCGTTCGTGAAGGCGTGGAAGTACTTCATGGCGGCGTTCTCGTCGAAGGTCGACGAGCACGCCGACCCGAAGGTGCAGATCCAGCAGGCCATCGAGGAAGCCCAGCGGCAGCATCAGGCGCTTTCCCAGCAGGCCGCCTCGGTGATCGGCAACCAGCGCCAGCTTGAGATGAAGCTCAACCGCCAGCTCGGCGAGGTCGAGAAGCTGCAGGCGTCGGCGCGGCAGGCGCTGGTGATGGCGGACCAGGCGCGGGCCAACGGTGACGAGGCGAGCGCGCAGAAGTACGAGGAGACCGCCACCCAGCTCGCCAGCCAGCTGGTCACCGCGGAGCAGGGCGTCGAGGACATCAAGACCCTCCACGACCAGTCGCTGGGTGCCGCCGAGCAGGCCAAGAAGGCCGTCGAGCGCAACGCCCAGGTGCTGCAGCAGAAGATCGCCGAGCGCACCAAGCTGCTCAGCCAGCTGGAGCAGGCGAAGATGCAGGAGCAGGTCTCCGCCTCGATGCGCCAGATGACCGAGGTCGCCGCGCCGGGCAACACGCCGTCCCTGGACGAGGTTCGGGACAAGATCGAGCAGCGCTACACCACCGCCCTCGGGCAGGCGGAGCTGGCGCAGAACAGCGTGCAGGGCCGGATGCTGGAGGTCGAGCAGGCGTCCATCGACGCCGCCGGTGCCAGCCGCCTCGCGCAGCTGCGCGCCTCGATGGGCACCGGTCAGCAGCAGGTCACGGGCGGTCAGCAGCAGCAGATCGGTGGTGCGCAGAGCCCGGCCGAGCCCGCTGCCAACCCGCAGCAGCAGAACCCGCAGGCCGGACAGGCCTGAGCGAGCGCAGGGTGAAGTCGTCCCGCAAACAGGAGTTGGCGCAGCTGGGAGAGGCCGCTATCGAGCAGCTGCGCGGTCCCGGCATGGCTGCGGTGCGCCGGACGATCGCCAGGTGGCGGGATCCGCGAGCGCGCGCGATCCGGCAGCGGAACCGCGCTCGGCGGACCGCGACGGGTAGCGCCGCGACCGCGGGCGTGCTCGGTGCCGGTGCGGCGACCTCTGCGTACGTGCCCGCGCTGTGGGACTGGGGTGGTTCGGCCGGCTTCTTCCTGCAGGACGTGACGACGTTCGGCCTCGGTGGCCTCGCTGTGCTCGGCGGGGCCACCGCTGTCGGCGCCGGGATGAAGTACCGGCGGCTCAAGCGGACCCCGCTGCCCGATGCCGCTCCGGAGCCGGTAGCGCTCCCGGCGTACGGATCGGCGGCGCGGGAACCGATGCAGCGGCTGCGCGATGCCGAGCAGACCCTGCACGGCGCGCTGGCGCAGCTGACGGCCGCGGGTGCGGGCAGCGCCGCGGTGGACGCGCGCGGGACGGCGGACAGCGCGGCCGCGGAGCTGCGGCGGGGCGCGGAGCGGCTCATCGCCGTGGAAGCGGCGATCCCGCACGCGCCCGCGGGGGAGAAGGCCGCGTTGCGCTCGGACGTCGAGCGGCTCCGGGCGGAGCTGGACGAGGGCGTCGACGGGTACGGCGCGCTGGTGGCCGCTGCGGGACGCGCGGTCGCGGCCAGCGGAGCCTCCGAGCAGAAGCACCTGTTGCAGGACGCGACCGATCGGTTGGCCGGACTGGCGGACGGGTTGCGGGAGCTGTTCGGCCCCGAGGGACGCCGGTAACCGCTCGGGATGAGAAGTGCCCGATGCGACACGCCATCACTGCTGGTAGCGATGGTTCTGCTGGTGCATGTCTTGATTGTGCGATGCGAAATAGTAATCTTCCCTCATCATCACAGGCCGTGACATGAAACCCGCCTGAACGGGTGGCTCGGGGGAGGCGACGTGGCGTTGTGGACCGTGCACGGCAACGGTCGACGCCCGGTGCGCGATGCGGTGGTGGCCTCCGAGGAGCGGCTGAGCTGGCCGCTGACCATCGGTTTCGGCGTGCAGCACCTGCTGGCGATGTTCGGCACCACCACCCTGGTCCCGCTGCTCACCGGATTCCCGGTCGGCACGACCTTGCTGCTGTCCGGCCTCGGAACCCTGCTCTTCCTGCTGCTGACGCGCAACCGCGTGCCCAGCTACCTCGGCGCCTCGGTGGCCTTCGTGGTCCCGCTGAACGCCGCGGCGAAGGAAGCCGGCGCCAGCCCCGCCGCGCTGCTCGGCGGCATCGTGGTCGTCGGCATCGTGGTGTTCAGCGTCGGCGTCGCGGTCAAGGCGCTGGGCGTGCGGCTGCTGGAGTCGGCGATGCCGCCCGTGGTGACCGGCGCGATCGTCCTGATGATCGGCCTGAGCCTCGCCCCGCAGTCGGTGTCGTCCTTCGACCAGCAGCGGGTGCCCGCCGCGCTGACGCTGGGCACGGTCGTGCTGCTGATCGTGATCAGCCGCGGCATGGCGGCGCGGGCCGCGGTGCTGATCGGCGTGCTCGTCGGGTGGTGCTACGCGGCGCTGGCCGGTCACCTGGTTCCGGAGCGCGTCGCGGAGCTGGCCGACGCGCCGTGGATCGGCCTCCCGCAGCTCATCGCGCCGCAGGTGCACATCGCGGTGATGCCGTTCGTGCTGCCGCTGGTGATCGTGCTGGTCGCCGAGCACGTGGCGCACCTCAAGGCGGTGGCGGCGATGAGCGGCCGAGACCTCGACCCGCACGTGGGAGACGCGCTGATCAGCGGCGGGCTGGCGACCACGCTGTCCGGTGCGGCGGGCGGCTCGTCGCTGAGCAGCTACGCGGCGAACGTCGGGGTGATGGCCGCGACGCGGGTGTACTCCACGGCGGCCTGCATGGTCGCGGCGATCGCCGCCATCGTGCTCTCGTTCTCGCCGAAGCTGGCGGCCTTGATCAACACCATCCCGATGGGCGTGCTCGGCGGCGCGACGCTGGTGCTGTTCGGGATGCTGGCCATGGTGGGCGTGCGGATCTGGCTGGACGGGCGGACCGACTTCGCCGACCCGGTGAACCTGGTGGTGCTGGGCACCGCGGTGATCGCCGGGGTCGGCGACCTGACGCTGCACGTCGGTGAGCTCCGGGTGACCGGCATGGTGTGGGGTTCGGTGGGCATCGTCCTGGTCTACCCGGTGCTGCGCCACATCGCCGACGTCCGCAACAAGCCGCAGCGCGCCTGAGCCCTGGTGCGCGCGATTTCAATGGAAATCAGGCGTCTGATTTCCATTGAAATCGCCTCCCGAAGGCGAGTTGGGTCCACTGTGCACCGGGCACGGCGGCTGCTCGGGAGGTGGCGACCCGGGGCTCAGCCTTGGACGGCCATCTTGAGGCCGAGGCCGACCAGGACCGTCGCGGTGATCCGGTCCAGCCAGGCGCGGACCCGGCGGCGCTGGAACAGCGCTCGGGCGCGGCCGGCGATCCACACCAGCGCCGTCGACCACAGCAGGCCGATCGAGATGTGCGTGGCCACCAGCAGCGGACCCCAGGTGAACGCCGCCGGCCCCGCGGGCAGGAACTGCGGCAGCAGGCTGATGTAGAAGACGCCGACCTTGGGGTTGAGCAGGTTCGTGGCCATCCCGGACCGCAGCGCGGCCCAGCTGGTCAGCCCGGCCGACGCCGATGGCAGCTCCTCCGGCTGCGCGACCTGGTTGCGCGGCAACGACTTCCACAGCGCCGAGCCGCCCAGCCACAGCAGGTAGGCCGCGCCCGCGATGCGCACGATGTCGTAGGCCAGCTGGGACGCGGTGAGCAGGGCGGTCAGCCCGGCGATGCTGGCCGTTCCCCAGATCAGGCAGCCGAGATTGATCCCGAAGGCCGTCGCGACCCCGGCCCAGCGCCCGCCCAGCAGCGAGTGCCGGAGGATCAGCATGGTGTCCAGACCGGGCGTCAGCACGCCGATCAGGGCGACCAGCGCGAAGGCCGTGAAAGTTGCGCTGCTCACGGGTTCCGCCTCTCCGCGGTGCACGGTGTTGGTTGCGTTCTGCGGTCGAGCTCGCGTTTCGGGGTCAAGCAGGGCTCGGCCCGCTCACTCGTCCTCTTCCAGCTCGTCCTCGTCCGGTCGGCGTTGGCGGCCTGCGCGGAGCGTGCGGGCGAGCACGAGGTTGAAGGCGAGCGCCACTTCGCGCGCACCCGGTGTGCCCCACTGGTGGATCGGCATGCACGCGCCCTGGGCCTGCTGCACCGCCAAGCGGTCCGGCAGCGCGACGGGCAGCACCAGCGGGCCGAAGATGTCGCGCAGCTCGTCGATGCGGAACTGGTGCTCGTGCGAGCGCGGGCGCACCCGGTTCACGATCACGCCGAGCGGCTGCAGCTTCGGGTTGGTGGACTTGCGCTCGGCCTGCACGGCTTCGAAAGCCCGCTGCACGCCGGAAACCGCGAAGATCGTGGGTTCGGTCACCAGCAGCGCGCGATCGGCGGCGACCAGCGCCGAGCGGGTCAGCCTGCCGAGCGAGGGCGGGCAGTCCAGCAGCACCAGCTGGTAGGGCAGCTCGCCGTCCTCGATTAGACCGTCCAGTTCGGACAGTGCGGTGGTCAGCCGGGCGAGGTGCTCCTCGTCGTGGTGGCCGTTGTGGCTCTCGGCGTCCTCGGACCCGACCAGGACGTCGACCTCCTCGCCCCACGAGCTGCCGCTCACGGCTTCCCGGAGCACCTCCGGACGAGGATCGGCGAGCACGTCGCTGAGCCCCTTGGTGGTCTCCTCCGGTTCCAGGCACGAGGTCGCGTTGCACTGCGGATCGAGATCGACGACCAGCGTCCGAACGCCGCGACGCATGGCGGCCGAGGCGAGACCGAGCACCACGGTCGTCTTGCCCACGCCGCCCTTGAGGCTCAGCACTGCCACGGTCTGCACGCACGTAGCCTACGGAACTCGGCACCATCTCAGAACTCGTCCCTGAAACTGGTCTCCGCTGCGGCCGAAGTTGGTGTTCCGGGACTCCCGGCACTGCTCCGATCGCGGCAGAGCGGATGCTGCGACCGGGTTTTCGCGCACGATCCGCCGAGGCGGCCGCGCGGCGCGCTGAGGCGATCGCCACGCCGCCGCGAGATGCCCGCGACCGGCCATTACGCTGCTTGCCATGAGATCCGACGCCGTCCACCAGGTGCTGGAAGCCGAACTCGCCGAAGTCCGGCGCCGACGTGGCGGAGAACCGCCGCGCGTGCTCGACGTCGGTGGCGGCAGCGGGGTGTGGGCGGTGCCGCTGGCCTCCGAGGGCTGCGCGGTGACGGTCGTGGATCCCAGCCCGAACGCGCTGGCCACGCTCCAGCGGCGCGCGGTCGACGCCGGGGTGGCCGACCGGATCACCCCGCTGCAGGGCGACACCGACGCGCTGGCTGCGCTGGCCCCGGAGGGCGGCGCGGACCTGGTGCTCGCGCACGGCGTGCTGGAGGTCGTCGACGACGTCGAGGCCGCGGTCGCCGCGCTGGCCGCCGCGACGGCTCCCGGCGGCGTGCTGTCGGTGCTGGTCGCCAACCGCTACGCGGCGGTCATCGGACGCGCGCTGGCCGGCCGGGTCTCCGACGCCCTGCAGCTGATCCAGGACGCCGACGGCCGGCTCGACCCGGCATCGGACACCCTCCAGCGGCGGTTCGACGCCGAAGGCCTGGAGCGGGTGCTGACCGCAGGCGGGTTCACCGTCGAGCGGATCCAGGGACAGGCGGTGCTCAGCGATCTGGTGCCCGGCTCGGTGCTGGACAACAACCCGCGGGCGGCCGACGCGATGGCGGAACTGGAGCGCGTTGCGGCCGTTCGGCCCCCGCTGCGCGACATCGCGACCCGCCTGCACGCCGTCGCGCGCGCTTGATCTCCGGCCACGCGGCGTGACCGGCGGTGCGGCCGGACCGGTGGTGCAATGGTCCGGCAGCCGGGTGAGCTGGGGCGATGCGTCCTGAGCGGGGAACGGCCGCGCGGTGATCGCTGCCCCGAGGGGATGATGTCGGCAACCTCGCACAGCTACCTACCAGGACCGGGTAGTACTCGCGTCGCGGGAACCGTATCCTCAGTGGTGACGCCCCCAAGCGTTCGCCGGTCCCCAAGTCCGGATGAGTCGATCATCCCGGTCTCCGGCGCCACTGAGACCCCTGTGCCGGAGGAGGAGTCATGCCACTCTCCGAGCACGAGCAGCGACAGCTCGAACAAATCGAGCGCGCGCTCTACGCCGAGGACCCCAAGTTCGCCTCCACCGTGCGCGGAGGACGACTGCAGCGCCCATCCCGACGCCGGAGGATGCAGGGCATCGCCGTCTTCGCGCTCGGATTGGCCCTGCTGGTAATCGGTGCGGTGATCCCGGCTCTGCGGCCGGCCGACATCCCCGTGTTGAGCGTGGTCGGCTTCCTCGTGATGTTCGGCGGAGCAGTGATCGTCCTGTCCGCGTTGCGCGGTGGCGGGGACGACATCGAGTCGGTGCCGGAGAACGGCGGTGGCGGGCGCCCCAAGCGGGGCTCGAACCGCAGCACCGGACGCAGCTCCTTCGCCCAGCGCATGGAGGAGCGCTTCCGAAGGCGTTTCGAGCAGTAGGACCGAAGCGATGATCGCCGCCAGGCCACCCCTGGCGGCGATCGCTGTACGGTCCCGCCTCTCCGCGATTCGCAGTGGTGGTTGCGGAGGGGCGTTGTCTTGCGTTTTCGGGGTTTCTCGTGGCTTTTGCGGCTTCTTTTCCGCTGGTTGTGTGCCGTGAGTGTTTTGGGGTGCCATGGCCCCGCAAAACGCTCACGGGTTTTGAGCAGCGGAAACGGAGCCGTAGTGGTGTCCCGCGCGGGCCCGGCCGGGGCGTCAGGTGGTGGCCGGGCGGAGTTGCTGGAGGACCGAGCGCGGGAAGAGCCGTGAGCGGAGGTCCAGCGGGGCACCTCGGCGGAGGCTGTTCAGCACCTCGTGCAGCGTTTCCGGCAGCGAGCCGTCCGGTTGGCCTCCCGGTGGGGCGTACCACTCCCGCTCCACCGCGGTGACCAGCGCTCGCATCGCCTTCGCGCCGGACTCGTCCAGGCCGTGGTGTTCGAGCAGCCTGGTGGCCACTTGGCGCGCCGTGTCCGTCGCGGCAGGCCGGGCGCCGCGGTCCCGGAACTCGTCGAGCACCTCTCGCCAGGCTGCCCCAGCCGACCCCGCGGCGACCGCGCGCAAGCGCTGCCGACGCCGCACTTCCCGCACCACGCCGGGCACCGCGAGCAGCGCGAGCCCGAGCACCAGCACACCGAGGACGACCGGCCACGGGCTGCTCTGCTCGGTTTCCCGCGGATCCGCGGGCGCGACGTCGGAGCCGTCCTCCGGGCGCTCGTCGCCCGGTGCGGGATCCGTCGTCGGCGGCGTGCTCGGCAGCTCCTGGCCGGGCGCCGGGACCGGCTGCTGCTCCGGTCGCAGCTCGCTGTCCAGGTACTGCGGCAGCGCGGTCCGGCCGTCGCTCAGCGGCGTCGGGTCGAAGGTCTGCCAGCCCCAGCCGGGGAAGTAGGCCTCCACCCAGGCGTGCGCGTCCTCCGTGGTGATCACCCGCTCGTCGCCGTCGCGGTATCCGGCGGTGAACCCGACGGCAACCCGCGACGGGACGCCGACGGCGCGCAGCAGCGCGGCCATCGACGAGGCGTACTGCTCGCAGAACCCGCGCTTGCCGCGGAACAGGAACTCGGAGAGCGCGTCACCGCCACCTGCCGGGGCGGTGCGCAGGTCGTAGCGGAAGCCGTTGCGCGGATCGGTGAAGTAGCGGTTGATCGCCACCGCCTTGTCGAACGCGGTGGGAGCGTTCGCGGTCAGCCTGCGGGCCAGGTCGGTGACCTGCGGCGGGATCCCGGTGGCGTCCAGGTACTCGGGCGCCATCCGCAGCGGCCCGTCGGCCCCGCGCAGCTGGTCAGGGGACGGGTCGGGCACGATCAGCTGCTGGATGTAGGCGCGGCTCTCCTGGTTGGTCTGGGTGAACACGATCCCGGCGGCCGGGTCGTAGCGCCAGTTCACACCCATCCCGGACAGGAAGCGCGGCACGCCGAACACCGGCAGCCACGGATCCCGGTAGCCGACGGGCTGGACCTCGACCCGCTCGGCGCTGCCCTCGCCGATGTCGGTGCCCTCCGGCAGCGGGAGCTCGCCGTTGGCCTCGACGCCCTGGGTCAGGCCCTCCAGCTCCCAGCCGCGCTCCGGGTTGAACTTGCGCAGCGTCAACGCGCGCAGGTACGTCGGCTCCCGCAGGCCGCGGACGCGGAACAGCTCCACCTCCCGGTCCCGGTTGAGCTGGCCGCGCAACGAGGTGAACGGCTGCAGCCCGATCCCGTCGGTGCCGCCGCCGAGCTGCTCGGGCATCGCTCCGGGCAACCGGCCCTCGGTGCCGACACCGGTGAACACCACGCCGGTGAGCAGCGCGATCACCCCGGCGACCCCGGCCACCGACGCGGTCGTGGGGCCGAACAGCGCGCGCGTCAGCTGCTCGCGGTCCTCGTGGCTGCGCCACCGGCGGTGCTGACCGCCCGAGGCGAGCAGCACGGCGAAGCCCAGCCCGCCCGCGACGAAGGTCCACCAGGGCAGCATGGTCTCGGACAGCGATGCGGGGATGGCGAAGACGCACAGCAGCAGCAACCCGCTGACCGCCGGGCTGCGCAGTCCCACCACGATGACGTCGATGATCACCGACACCACGCCCAGCCCCAGGCAGACCAGGGTCTGCAGCGCGGGTTCGGCGGCGACCGGGGGCACCCCGGTGCGGATCAGCTCACCGGCAGCGGACAGCAACCCGCCGAGCTCGCCGATCGCGGCCGGGCCGGGCAGCAACCCGAGCACCGCCTGCTCGGTGAACTGCGCGGTGAGCACGACCAGCACCCCGGCCAGCTGCGCGAAGGCGGTCGCGGTCAGCGGCCAGCGCAGCTTGCGCCCGAGCACCCCGATCGCCGCCACGGTGAGGACCGTGAGCACCGCGGGGAAGACCCAGCGGCTGTCGGCCAGCACGCCGGCGAACGCCGTCGACGCGCACAGCACCGAGAAGGCGGCGGCCGCCGTCGTCACCAGCGAGGTGTCGATGGCGGCGGTCATCCGGTGCTCGGTCACGGCAGCACCTCCGATTCCGGTGCGGTGGTCTCCCGGCACAGCTGCTGCCAGACGGTGTTGATCGCGGTCGCCGGGCCGGGGGTGACCACCGCGGTCCAGCCCGCCGCCCGCAGCCGCCGCGCGGCCAGCTGCGGGTCGTAACCGCCGCCCTCGCCGTTCCAGGAGCGGACGTCGAGCAGCACCGCCAGGCTCCGCGTGCCCTGCGGCCGGAGCTTGGTCAGCTCGTCCACCGCCGCGGTCGTGGTCTCGCCGAGCACCGCGATCAGCTCCTGCCCGGCGCCCGGGTCGCGGGAGAACACCAGGTCGCGCTGCGGCGAGGCGCGCACCGCGGCCAGCGCGTCCAGCACCGCGTCGTCGTGCCCCTCGCCGGAGGTCTCCGCGCCGGTCGCCAGCTGCGCGCAGTCCTCGGTGATCAGCTGCACCTGCTGCCCGTGCTGGTGCAGGTGCAGGCAGAAGCTGGCCACCGCGGACACCGCCCACTCCAGGCTGCTGCGCGCCCCGGTTCCCCGGTGCGCCGCCGAGCGCCGGTCGAGCAGCACCGTGACGCCCGCGTGCCAGGGGCGTTCCTCGACGCGCACCATCAGTTCGTCGCGCCGCGCGGTGGACTTCCAGTGCACGCGCCGGATGTCGTCGCCGTGCCGGTACTGGCGCACCACCGCGTCGTCCTCGCCGTGCCCGGCGCGCAGCCGCGTCGCGCCGTCCTCACCGGTGCCCAGGCCGGACCCGGCGGGCAGCCCGGTCAGCCGGACGACGTGCGGCACCGCGATGAGCCGGCTGCGATCGGCCAGCTCGCGCTCGAACTCGGCCAGGCCGAAGGGATCGTCGATGCGGGTGCGCAGCGGCCCGATGTGGTGGATGCCGCGCAGCGCCGGCGACACCGGGTACTCCAGGATCGTGCCGCCGTGCCTGGGCACCGCGTCCAGCCGGAACCGGTGCCTGCCGCCGAGCGCGTGGGGGGTGTTGTCCTCCAGCGCCAGCCCGCCGATCGGCAGCCGGCCGCTGGCGGAGAGGTGCAGCCGCACGGTCGCCCGGCCGCCGACCGGGATCCGCACCGGGACGACTTCGCGCCGGGCGGCGATGCCGAACCGGGTCCGGCTGGTCAGCAGCAGGGCCAGCAGGGGCAGCGCGATCACGAACGCGGAGACCCGCAGTAGGTCCCGCTCGTCCAGGACCAGCGCGCAGACACCGGCGGCCACGCCCGCCGCCAACAGGCAGCGCCCGCGGATGGTCAGGCCGGAGAGCACCCTTACCCGCGTTCGCGTTCGGTGTCGCCGCGCGGCACCGGGGTCCGGCTCAGCAGCTGCCGCACCAGCTCGGTGGTGGAGCGGCGGGCGGCGCGGGCCTCGCTGGTCAGCACCAGCCGGTGGGCCAGCACCGGGATCGCCACCGCCTGCACGTCGTCCGGGATGGTGAACTCGCGTCCGGCCAGCGCGGCCTGCGCGCGAGCGGCGCGCACCAGCTGCAGCGTCGACCGGGGCGAGGCGCCGAGCCGCAGCTCGGTCAGCTGGCGGGTGGCGGTCACCAGTTCGACCGCGTAGCGGCGGATCTCGGGCGAGACGTGCACCCGGCGCACCGCCTGCAGCAGGCCCTGCACCTCGGCGGCGTCGGCGACCGGCCGGAGGTCGGCCAGCGGGTCGTGCCCGGCGTGCTCGTCGACCATCGCCAGCTCCGCCTTGAGGTCCGGGTAGCCGATCGACACCCGGGCGGTGAAGCGGTCCCGCTGGGCTTCCGGCAGCGCGTAGGTGCCTTCCATCTCGATCGGGTTCTGGGTGGCGATGACCATGAACGGCGCGCTCAGCGGGTAGGTCTCGCCGTCGACGGTGACCTGCTTCTCCTCCATGCACTCCAGCAGCGCGGACTGCGTCTTGGGCGAGGCGCGGTTGATCTCGTCGCCGACCACGATGTTGGCGAACACCGGGCCGGGCCGGAACTCGAAGCTCTCGGTCCGCCGGTTGTACACCGACACCCCGGTGATGTCGCTGGGCAGCAGGTCGGGGGTGAACTGGACGCGGCTGACCGTGCAGTCGACGGACCGGGCCAGCGCCTTGGCCAGCGAGGTCTTGCCGACCCCGGGCACGTCCTCCACCAGCAGGTGGCCTTCGGCCAGCAGGGTGACCAGCGCGACCCGCACCACCTCGGGCTTGCCCACCAGCACCTGCTCGACGTTGGCGGCGATGCGCTGGACGGTCGCGTGCAGCTGGTCCACCCCGGGCGTCTCCGGTGCGTCGCAGGCACCGGTCGTCGGGGCACCGGACAACTCGGCTCTGGGCGTCACGCCACCTCCTGCTCGTCGCGGCGCCCGGGTCCGCCCGAGCGGGTTTCCGCTGCCACTCGCGGGGCGCCCGCAGCAGCGGAAAGCGCGCGAGTGTCGCTCAAGGCGCCTCCATGTCTCCTGCGGGACACCTCGCGCCCGGTTCCTGGGTCCGGGGCGGAGTGCACGTGCAGTGTGCCAAACCGGCGGAACCCGGCGGGCCACCCCGCTCCCATCCGCCGTCGCCCCACTCATCCCCACCGGGCGGGCCGCGATCGGCGGCGGGGCTGGGCGCGCACTGAGCATAACCGCGCACTCGAAGGGGTTGATCAAGGTCGGGCAGGTGACGCCCCCCACTTCCGGACCACAGGGCACTACCTGCGCAAATGGGGCGGGAGGGGGTGGATGGACTGGTGCGTTTCGTGTTGACGGTGGTGTGAAGTGGGGTACTGTGGGGGAAGGTGGGGCAAACGGGGGTCCTACTGCTTTTCACCGGCCACCGCTGAGCACGACCGGTGGAAGGTCCTCGTCGGGGTCGCAGTGCCGCGGCGGCGGGGTCCGGGTCGCAGGACGAGCGGTCCGGGGTCGGGGGAGGTGGACCGGGATGTTTCTCGGCACCCATCACCCCAAGCTCGACGACAAGGGGCGCTTGACGCTGCCGGCGAAGTTCCGGGAAGCACTGGCAGGGGGGCTGATGGTCACCAAGGGACAGGACCACTGCCTCTACGTCTTCCCGCGCGACGAGTTCGAGCAGATGGCGCGCAAGGTCGCCGAGGCTCCCTTCACCAACGAAGCGGTCCGCGCCTACCAGCGCTACCTGTTCGCCGGGACCGACGAGCAGGAGCCGGACGGGCAGGGCCGGATCAAGATCGCGACCGAGCTGCGGCGCTACGCCGGGCTGACCAAGGAGTGCGTGGTCATCGGCGCGATCAACCGGCTGGAGATCTGGCAGGCGGAGAGGTGGCAGAGCTACCTCGACGAGCACGAGGAGGGCTATGCGCAAGCGCGCGAGGAGGTGCTGCCGGGCGTCTTCTGACCAGTGCAGGCGTTGATGGCGACGATTCGGGTTTCGTGAGGCCTCGGTCCGCTCGGCTTTCGCACGCCTGGTGCATCTTCCCCGGCACCAGGACGCGACGGGCGGGCGGGGACCTGACGGGATCCGGACGTCCACGCGAGACACTGGGACACCAGAACATGTCCAGCCGGATCCCGGCACCGCCGAGCCCTTGACGGGGCCGGCAATACCGACATCGCCACGCGCGGGCCTGCGGGCCCGCGCGTGGCGGTTGGCGGAGCAGATCGGGAACGGCACGCGGGAGGGAGGGTCCGCCGTGGCCGAACAGCGGTATGAACAGGGCGGGTCCGCCCGCGACAAGCACGTGCCGGTGCTGCTGGACCGGACGTTGGAGCTGCTCGAACCAGCGCTGTCCCGCGAGGGCGCGGTGGTCGTCGACGCCACGCTCGGCATGGGCGGGCACTCCGAGGCGATGCTGACCGCGCACCCGGGGCTGACGCTGGTCGGCCTGGACCGCGACCCGGACGCCCTGCGGCTGGCCGGGGAACGGCTCGCGCCGTTCGAGTCGCGGATCCACCTGGTGCACGCGGTGTACGACGAGTGGTCCGAAGTGCTCGTCGACTTGGGACTGTCCGAGGTGGACGCAGCGCTGTTCGACCTCGGGGTGTCCTCGCTGCAACTGGACGAGGCGGATCGCGGTTTCGCCTACGCGCAGGACGCTCCGCTGGACATGCGGATGGACCCGGGCGCGCCGCGCACCGCGGCGGACGTGCTCAACACCTACGCCGCGGACGAGCTGGCGCGCGTGCTGCGCACCTACGGCGAGGAGAAGTTCGCGGGCAAGATCGCCGCGGCGATCGTCCGGGAGCGCCAGAAGGAGCCGTTCGCCAACAGCGCGCGGTTGGTGCAGCTGCTCTACGACGTGGTGCCCGCGGCCAGCAGGCGCACCGGCGGGCACCCGGCCAAGCGCACCTTCCAGGCGCTGCGCATCGAGGTCAACGCCGAGCTCGACGTGCTGGAGCGAGCGCTGCCCGCGGCGCTGGACTCGCTGGCGGTGGGCGGCCGGATCGCGGTGATGTCCTACCACTCGCTGGAGGACCGGATGGTCAAGCGCGCGCTCGCCGAGCGGGTGAAGTCGCGCACGCCGGTCGACCTGCCGGTGGAACTGCCCGGCCACGGGCCGGAGTTCCGCCTGCTCACCAGGGGCGCCGAGATCGCCGGTGAGCAGGAGGTCGAGGTGAATCCGAGGGCTGCCTCGGTGCGGCTGCGCGCCGCGGAACGACTCGGCGGAGGAAAGACATGAGTGGCCTGTGGCAAGCCGAGTTTCGCGCCACCGCGCCTCAGCGGACCGTGACGCAACCCGGCCACAAGAAACCGCGCAACGTGAGATCACTCCGGAGCGCGACCACCACTGTGAATCGCGGAGAGGCGGCAGCATGACAGCACCTGCACGCGCCAAGAAGTCCGCTTCGCGGTCGGGTTCGCAGTCGGCCGCCAAGAAGACCACGGCCAAGGCCGCCACGACGAAGTCGGACAAGCCGCGGTCGCGGTCGGCGGCGGCGGAGCGCGCTTACGCGCGCCGCGAGGAGCGCCGGGAGCGCTCGACGCGGGAGCCGTCGGTGCGGCGACCGCGCCAGCTGCGCACCGGTGCGGAGGAGCGGCGGCCCACCTCGGCCAAGCCGAAGACCAGGGCGAGGCAGCTGCAGGAGCGCGTGACGCTCGCGCGGTTCCCGCTGGTGGTCGTGGTGATGTCGGTGCTGGCCGTCGGGCTGGCCGCGACGCTGTGGCTGTCCATCGCGGCGGTCAGCGGCAGCTACGAGCTGCAGCACGGCGAGGCCGAGATCGCCAGCCTGAACGAGCGCCGGGAGCAGCTGCTGCGCGAGGTGAGCTCGCTGGACTCGCCGCCGGCGATCCAGCGGCGCGCCGTGGACGAGCTCGGCATGGTGCCCGGGCCGACTCCGGCCTACCTGGTGACGCTGCCGGACGGCACCGTGGTGGTGGTCGGGGAGCCGGAGAAGGCGTCGGCACCGCCGCCCCCGGCACCGCCCGCCGGGCCGCCGCCCGCTGAACAGCCCCAGGGCCAGCCGCCCGCCGGGCAGCAGCCGCCGGTGGGTGAGCAGCCGCCGGTCGAGGCAGCTGCGGGGGCGCGTTGATGGCTCGCAGGCCGACCAAGGTCATCCGCGGCCGCACCGCGCGCACCAACGTCGCGGGCAGCAATCGGCGACTGCGCGTCGGGCGGATGCTGTTGGTGATCGCACTGGTGCTGACCAGCGCCAAGCTGATCCAGGTGCAGGGCTTCGAGGCCAGCGCGCTGTCGGAGAAGGCGTTGAAGCAGCGGCTGGACCGCTCGGTCATCCCGGCCGATCGCGGGTCCATCGTGGACCGCACCGGGAACGTGCTGGCCTTCAGCAGCGAGGCGCGGCAGCTCTACGCCAACCCGCGCCTGCTCACCAAGACGTTCGACGAGCAGCACGCCAAGGACCCGAGCAAGCCGACCTCGGCGGAGTACAAGCAGGAGGTCGCCCGCTTCATCGCGCGGGAGCTGCCGGGCGTGATCTCCGAGCAGGAGGTGCTCGACGCGCTCTTCCGCGACGTCGGGTTCACCTACTTCGGCCCCCGGATCGACCCGAGCAAGGCCCGGGAGATCACCAAGAAGTACCCGCACATCGGTTCCGAGTACCAGGCCACCCGCGAGTACCCGGGCGGTGACCTGGCCGCGAACATCATCGGCGCGGCGAACTGGCGCAAGGACGAGGTGCCCGGCAAGCTGCGCGGCCAGATCGGGCTGGAGTTCTCGATGGACTCGGTGCTGGCGGGCAAGGACGGCCAGCAGGTCTCCGACACCGCGCTGGGCTCGGACCTGGTCATCCCCGGCACCCGGGAGCTGGAGCCGGCGGTGCCGGGGTCCGATGTGGAGCTGACCATCGACTCCGACGTGCAGTACATGCTGCAGCGCGAGCTCGCCGACTACGCGCGCGAGGCGCAGGCCAAGAACGCCAGCGCGGTGGTGCTGGACGCCAAGACCGGTGAGGTCTACGCGCTGGCCAACGACAAGACCTTCGACCCGAACGGCCCGTGGGGCGAGAACACCGGGAACCCGGCGGTGACCACTCCGTACGAGCCGGGCTCGGTGGCCAAGCTGATCACCGCGGCCGGTGCGATCGAGACCGGCGTCATGAAGCCGGACACCGTGCTGCAGGTCCCGGGCAGCATCAAGGTCGCGGACCGCACGGTCGGCGACGCGTGGCCGCACGGCACGGTGCCGATGACGTTCACCGGCGTGATGGGCAAGTCCTCCAACGTCGGCACCCTGATGGCCGCGCAGCAGATGGGCGAGCAGCGCTGGTACGACTTCGCCCGCGCCTTCGGGCTGGGCCAGCGCACCGGCGTCGGCCTGCCGGGCGAGAGCGCGGGAGTCCTGCCGCCGCCCGACCAGTGGTCCGGCTCGTCGTTCGGCAACCTGCCGATCGGCCAGGGCTTCTCGATGACGGTGCTGCAGATGGCGAGCATGTACCAGGCGATCGCCAACGACGGTGTCCGGGTGCCGCCGCGGATCATCGCCGCGGAGATCGGCGAGGACGGCAAGCGCGTCGAACGCCCCCGGCCGGAGGGCGTCCGGGTGGTCAGCCCGGAAACCGCGCACACGGTGAAGGACATGCTCCGCTCGGTGGTCCAGGACGCCCCGCAGCCGAACCGCGGCACCGGCCCGGGAGCGGCGCTGCCGGGATTCCAGGTCTCGGGCAAGACGGGAACGGCCCAGCAGTACGACCCGGACTGCAAGTGCTACAGCAACTCGAAGCACTGGATCACCTTCGCGGGTGTCGTCCCGGCGGACAGTCCGCGCTTCGTGATCGGCCTGATGCTGGACCGCCCGGCCTACGGAACCCAGGAAGGGTCCTCGGCGGCGCCCCTGTTCCGCAACATCGCGGCCTTCCTGACCCAGCGCTACCAACTCCCGCTGTCCAAGGAAGAAGCGCCCTTCCAAGTCCTCCAACTCCCGACCCCGTAGCGCTTTTCGCCGGAGGAGCGCTGGTGGTCAGGAGACTTCGTCCGCCGGGGTGCGGGAGAGGGTCAGGAACAGGGCTGCTGCGGCGAGGCCGCAGACGGCGAGGAGGTACAGGCCCGCTGTTTCGGAACCGAGGGTCTGCTCGATCCAGTTCTTCGCCACCGGGGCGACGAAACCGCCCAGGTTGCCCAGCGAGTTGATCAGGCCGATGCCCGCCGCCGCGGCCGTTCCGGTCAGGTAGGCCGCCGGGAACGTCCAGAACACCGGTTGGACCGAGATGTAGCCGGCCGCCGCCACCGACAGGCCGGCTATCGCCAGCACCGGGTCGGCGAAGTACGCCGAGGCCGCGATGCCGATGGAGCCACCGGCCACGCAGGCCGCCGCGACGAACCGCTTCTTCGGTTGGGGCAGGCGGTCGGCGCCGGTGGACACCGCGATGTTGACCAGCAGCGCGATGGTCCACGGAATCGCCGTCACCAGGCCGACGAGCAGGCCGACCTCGCTGCCGACCACGCCGGCCACCTGCGTCGGCAGGTAGAAGGTCATGCCGTAGACGCTGCACTGGATCAGGAAGTAGATCAGGCAGAAGTACAGCACTCGCGGATCCACCAGCGCGGTCCGGAGCCGGTGCGGGCTGTGCGCCTGCTTGGCCCGGGCTTCGCGGTCGACTGCGCCCTGCAGCGCGTCGCGCTGGTCCGGCGTGAGCCACCGGGCATCGGCGGGTTTGTTGTCCAGGTAGAAGAACGCCCAGACCCCGACCACGCAGGCGATCAGGCCCTCCACCGCGAACATCCACTGCCAGCCCAGGATTCCGGCCACCCCGTCGAGTTCCAGCAGCATGCCGGACAGCGGGCCGCCGAGCACCGAGGCCAGCGGGATGCCGAAGTAGAACATCGCGTTGCAGCGCGCCCGGTAGGCCTGCGGCACCCAGTGGGTGATGAACAGGATGACGCCCGGGAAGAAGCCGGCTTCGGCCACGCCGAGCAGGAAGCGCAGCAGGTAGAACAGGAACTCGTCGTTCACCAGCGCCATCGCCGCGGAGATCAGGCCCCAGGTCACCATGATCCGGCACATCCACCAGCGGGCGCCGACCCGCATCATGATCAGGTTGCTGGGCACCTCGAACAGCGCGTACCCGATGAAGAAGAGCCCCGCGCCGAGCGCGTAGGCGGCTTCGGAGATCCCGGCGTGCGCCTGGAACTCCTCCTTGGCGAAGCCGATGTTGACGCGGTCCAGGAACGCGATCACGTACATGAAGAACAGGAACGGCAGCAGGCGGATCATCACCTGCCGGATCGCGCTGGTCAGAGCCTCGTCGGACGTCCGTTCTCCGGTGTGCACCCTGCCTCCTCGTCGAGGTGGTGGTTCGACATCCCGAACAACGTCCGTGATGTGGGGCACGAGGTTAGGGGTGTCGATCGGCGCGCGTCAATCAGCCGTTCGGCATCGCAATCGTTGTCCGGCACCTCGGATGGACTGTTGCATCGCGGTGACCGAGCTGGTTTCGTCGCGCTCACAGGCCACTCAGCTAGGAGGGCGCATGCCGCGGCGCAGCGCGAGTTGGTTCGGAGCACACGGCAGGGCCGGGATGACCGCCCGGTCCTGGGTCAAGAACCAGGGCTACAGCGACGAGGTCTTCGACGGGCGACCGGTGATCGGCATCGGCACCACCTGGTCCGAGCTGGCGCCCTGCAACGCTCACCAGCAGCGGATCGCCGAGGCGGTCAAGCGCGGGGTGTGGCAGGCGGGCGGGTTCCCGCTGGAGTTCCCCAACATGGCGCTGGGCGAGACGCTGATGCGGCCCACCACGATGCTCTACCGGAACCTGCTGGCGATGCAGGCCGAGGAGACGATCCGCGCCAACCCGCTGGACGGGGTGGTGCTGCTGTCCGGCTGCGACAAGACCACGCCCGGCTTGCTGATGGCCGCGGCCAGCGTCGATCTGCCCACCGCGATGCTCACCGGTGGTCCGATGCTCAACGGCAAGTACCGGGGCACCGACATCGGCTCGGGAACCGCCGTGTGGCAGGCGGAGGCCGACCTGGTGGCGGGCCGGATCACGCAGGACGAGTGCTACTTCATCGAGGGCTGCATGTCCCGCTCCAACGGGCACTGCATGACCATGGGCACTGCTTCCACCATGGCGTGCATCGTGGAGGCGCTGGGCATGCAGCTGCCGTACGCGGCGTCGTGGCCGGCGGTCGACGCCCGCCGCTACGCCGCGGCGCAGCAGACCGGCCAGCGCATCGTGGAGATGGTCGAAGCGGATCTCAAGCCCTCCGACGTGCTCACCCGCGACGCGTTCAACAACGCCATCCGCGCGAACGCGGCCATCGGCGGGTCGACCAACGCCGTGGTGCACCTGATCGCGATCGCCAAGCGGGTCGGGGTGGAGCTGACCGTCGACGACTTCGACACGCTGACCCGCGACGTGCCGACGCTGGTGAACCTGCAGCCCAGCGGCGAATTCCTGATGGAGGACTTCTGCTACGCGGGCGGCCTCCCCGCGGTGCTCAAGGAGCTCGGTGATCTCGTGGTGCGGTCGGCGATCACGGTCACCGGGCGTTCGATGGGCGAGAACATCGCCGACGCCGAGGTGCACAACCGCTCGGTGATCACGCCGTTCGACGAGCCGTTCCAGGCCGTCGGCACCGGAACCGCGGTGCTGCGCGGCTCGCTGGCGCCCGGCGGAGCGGTGGTCAAGCAGTCGGCGGCGTCGGCCCGGCTGCTGGAGCACCGCGGCCCGGCGATGGTGTTCGAGGACGTCGACGAGTACTACGCGGTGTGCAAGGACGACGACCTGGACGTCGACGAGAACACGGTGCTGGTCGTCCGCAACGCGGGCCCGAAGGGCTACCCCGGCATGCCGGAGGTGGCCAACGTGCCGGTGCCGAAGAAGGTCCAGGACCGCGGTTTCGACGACATCGTGCGCATCTCCGACGGCCGGATGAGCGGCACCGCGTACGGCACGGTGATCCTGCACGTGACCCCGGAAGCGGCGGCGGGCGGCCCGCTGGCCTTCGTCCGGACCGGCGACATGATCAGCATCGACGTCCCCAACCGCCGCCTGGACCTGGAAGTGCCGGAGGAGGAGCTGCAGCGCCGCCGCGCCGAATGGCAGGCCCCGGACAACCCGCACGCCCGCGGCTACCAGCGCCTGTACTACGACCACGTCCTCCAGGCCTCGGAAGGAGCGGACCTCGACTTCCTGGTCGGTGGTTCCGGCAGCTACGTCCCCCGGGACGGCCACTGACCCGGCCGGGTTTCGTATCGCGGTGGTGGCGATTTCGCGCGAAATCGCCACCACGCCTGCGTGCGGGACGCCGGTTCAGCGCGAGATCGACGCCGTCCGCCGGCGGTCAGCCGCGGCCGGGGACCTGGGGGTCGCTCCAGCCGAGGTAGTTGTTGTAGTAGGAGACGTCGTCGGCGTGGCCGATCGCGCCGCCGACGCTGGTGGCGTAGAAACCGCCGTTGCCGTCGGCGATGCCGACGTGGCCGTACTGGCTGATGTTCCAGTAGACGAACGCGCCCTTGGGCGGCGTGGAGCCGTCGGTGTGGGCCTTGCCCGCGCTGATCGCGCCGTTCCAGTGCGCGATGGCGGACGGCCAGACGCCGGTGGTGCCGTAGGCGTTCTCGGCGGCCATCTCGCAGTAGCCCTCGAGGGAGCTGTCGCCGATGCGGGCCTTGTACCACTCGATGGCGCCCTGCGGGGTGCCGTCGCCGGGCGCGGCGGCGACCTGAACTGCCTGCGGAGCGGGTTCGGCGAGCACGGCCGGGGCGGCGAGCGGGGCGAGGGCCAGCGCCGCACCGACACCGCAGGCGCCGGCTAATCGCGCGATCCGTCGGATGTTCACGAGAACCTCCTGGAATTCGTTGATCGGCAACATCCAGGAGGGACACGCTAGCGATCACCCCTGCCGAACACCAGGAAGTTGACCTGAACAGCCGATGAACCCGGGCCGGGAAGGGGCTAGAAGCCGCGCTTGGCCCGGTCCCGGGCTGCATCCCGCAGCCCGGGGAAACCGCTGTTCAGGGCCTGCCTTGAGCACTCGGGCCGGATGTGGGGTGCGAGGAGCGGGGCGATCAGTGAACTCCCGTTCGCACCTTTGCCATTCGGTTTCGGTCACGGAGTTGGGGATCTGCTAGAACCAGGCGGAAGCAGCTTAGTTCCACTCATCGGCTGCTCATGGCATGGCGGGGTAGTCGTGGACGGTGATGGGTTCGTCGATGCCTTCGGCTGGGGCGTTTTGGAGTTCGGCGAGGACGATGTCGGCTTTGGCCGATGAGAGGTCGACGAGTCCGATGTGGATCGGTGCGTTGTTGGCCTTGCGGTTGGCGAGTGCGGTCGGCAGGGCGTGCAGCAGTTCGGTGAGGACCGGGCGGTTCTTCACGCCGAGCTGTTCTACTTTGGTGAACAGCAGTGCCTTCGCCGGAACCTGAGAGATCGCTTCGGTGAGAGTGCTTGAGCTGGGCGAGATGGTGTGGGCGAGTGCTTGGGCGGACGGCATGTTGCTGACGTCGACCTCCACCACCTGCCCAGGCCCCCTGCCCAGCTGCCGGAACCACTGGTTCACCTGCGAGTGCGGCAGATCGACGTGGATTGCTGGTGATGCTGTAACGAGAGGCTGGAAGGTGGGGGCGAGGATCTGCAAGTAAACCGTTGGAGTTGAGCTGTCCTCCGCCGTGCTCTCGTGATCAGTCCGTTGAACGATGATGTCCGCACCTCGGCTGCGAAACCATCGCTCGAGTTCGGAGCCGTCCAGAGTGATTCTGCGCGGCGACGTTTCAACGACTACGGGGCCGAGGATATTCCCGGTGGCTCCGTCAAGTGCGGTCTGCGAAAGAACGGCATTGCGCAGTGAGCTGCTGCCCAGCCTGCATCTGGCCAGATTGGCCTCGCTGAAATCGGCTTCGGCGAGCAGGGATGCTGAAAGGGTCACGCCGCTGAGGTTCGCTCCGTGAAAGTTGGCTCCCATGGCTGAGATCTTTGCCATGTTTGCGCTGGTGAGTGTTGATCCGACGAAGTTCGCCCTGTCCGCGCTTGATTTTGCCAAGTTCGCGTTGCTGAGATCTGCTCTGGTGAAGCGGGCCTCGGTGCACTCGGTGTCTATGAGAACCGCTTCGCGCAGGACTGTCTCCGTGAAGTTGCTTCCCGTGAGCCAGGCTCCGGTGAGATCGCCACCTGTGAGGTCGGCGCCGCGCAGGTCGGCATCCAGCGCGTAGAAGAGCTCGTGCGCTTCCCCGGCGAGCCACTTGCGGAGATCCTCGGCGACCTCGGGATTGCTGGGCCAGCGGCGAGGTCGCCAATCATGGATACCAGAGGACACGATCTTCCCACCCGTTTTCCTCGACTATTCTGGTCATGAATTCTAGCGCATCCCCGTTCACGTGGCGTGTGTCGAGGATGACCTTGTTTCCGCCCTCGAATTCCTTGGTCAAGGACTCGACGAACGATTCCGGTGTGACGGCGTTTTTGAACGGGTACCTGCGGTGTGCTTCCGGGACGTGTTCGGGGTAGTCGCTGTAGAACCCCTTTATGTCCCACCGTTCTCCCGTTTTGGGATCCATGAAGTCGCCGTGGTCGGGATCTGTTGGACGAACCAGGTTTTCGGGGAGTCGGCCGTTTTCTCGCATGTCGAGCGCGACTCGACTTTCGTTTACCGTCCCTGGAGATGATTTTCCGAGGTGAGCTGGATCGTTGTGGCGCCAGTTGTCGAAATCTTCTGGGTGTTTTTTCTGGAGTCCGTCCAGGTACTGTGCATGAGCCTGTTTTTCCGAGGGGGTCATCTCAGGATGCGGCTCGTCGGGATTGGTCGGGGTTCTGGGCAGGTGCTCGTGACCGGCCCTGCGATCCGGATCGTCCGGGTCGGGATGGCCGGGCGGTGGATTTCCCGGTGGGTCGTCTGGCGGGTCGTTGGGGTCGTTCGGGTCCTTCGGCGGCGGGTTGTTCGGGGGGTTCGGGGGTTTGGTCGGTGGGTTCGGGAGGGGGTTGCCGTGGGTTATTTCGTTGAGGATCTTTCGGATCCTGGTCAGGAGGTCCGCTAGTTTTCGGACGAGGGGGAGCAGGTTCGACAGGGCGCGCAGGAGTTTCTGGACTACCTCCATGATCCTGGCGCCCCAGCGGGCTATGCGGGCCGTCGCCTGGACCGCCACCACCGCGATGCCCACTCCGGTCATCGCTTCGATGGCCCAGGAGACGAGTCTGCCGACGCAGTCGGCGATCAGGTCGCGGACCACTTCGCGGATCGTTCCCACGAGCATTCCGGAGATCTCGGTGCCGGAGGCGAGTCCCTTGGCCGCTTCCGATTGCGCGCGGATGAGTTCGGTCGTCGTCGCCAGGCGGGCGCGGTAGGCATCCGCCGCGGCGCCGGTCCAGCCCGCCGTGTCGCGGGCGACGTCGGCTTGCAGGGCGTCGGCGGTGGTCTGCAGGGAATCGCCGACGTTGCGCCAGGTCTGGGCGTGGGCCGCCACTGCGTCGGCGTTGCCCGCCAGCCAGTCGAGGATGTCGGTGAGCGGCTGGACGTACTCGATCAGCCAGCCGACCGCCCAGGCCACCGTCGTTCCGATGGGGTCCAGGATCGCCGACAGGACCTCCAGGCCGGTGCCGAGGATGGCGTACCCGATTTGGGCCCAGTCGCCCGATTCGATCGCCGCGCCGACGTCCGCGACGGCTTCCACGATGCCGATGCCGGTGTACCACTCCGAGGAGTCCTGCGGCTGGGTCACCAGCGGGTTGTCGCTCACCGGCTCACCCGCCGAGCTCGTCGGCGATGCGGTCCAGCGCGGCGGCGATCTCGGCGTCGGTCGCCTCGTGGTCCGCGACGGCGTCGCGGAGCGAGGTCGACAGCGCCGCTATCGCGTCGTGCGCTGCCGATGTCGTCTGCAGCACGATGTCGCTCGCAGTGTTCAGCGCCGGAGGCAGGAACTGGCAGATCAGCCCGTAGGCGTCCGTGTCGAGCTGAACGCTGCGCCCGGCGTCGGCGGCTTGCCCGAGCGCTGCGGCGTGGGAGTCGAGCCGATCCGCGTGCGCGCGCAGCCGGTCCGGCGGGATCTGGAATCCGCCAGCCATTGATCCCCCTCAGTGCAGGAACGTCTCGTCGCTGAAGTCGCCGTCGTCGTGCGGGCCGTGGGCCTGGACCGGGCCGGCCTGCGCCGGCGGCTCGGGCGGTCGCGGCGGGGCCGGAGCGGGTGGCGGCGGAGCGGGTGGCGGTGATGCCGGAGTCGGCGGCGGGGAAGCAGGCCCGGCCGGCGGTGGCGCTGCCGGGAAGCGTTGGCGGTAGTTGGCCGTCACCGCGTTCGCGGTCGTCGGGTCCTGGTCGCCGAGCGTGGCGCGGGTGGTTTCCGTCACCTGTTCCGCGATGCGCGACTGGGCTCGGCGGAGGACCGCCATGAACTCCGCGCTCAGCTCTGCTCCGGACGTCCGCTGATCCGCGAACCGAACGTCGACCGGAACTCCTTCGGCGTCTATGGTCACGGTCACCGAGCGGCTTCGTTCGGTGATGCGGATGCGGCCGATCTCCTGCTGCATCGCCGCGACCCGGTTCGCCTTCTCCTGCAGGCCTTGCGCCCACGCGCGGATCGCGCGGTCTGCCTGCGCCGGATCCGCGCCGAAACCTGACGACATTCCTCCCCCTGGAATTTCGAGTCACGGGAGTTCTACTGCACCTGCGCAGCGCCGATGCGCGGATGAGCGGTGATTGCGCTGTTCGGTCCAGCGATCGTAGGGCCGGTTGCGCGGGTGACCATCGGGATGCGGGCTCAGGGGGTACCGGTAGCCTGTCGCGACGTGCCTTCCGCGGTTGCCACAGCTCCGCCGCGCCCTTCCCACGTGGAGCCGGTGGAGATCGAGAAACTCGCCGATTCCGTCGGCGCGCGAGTCCTTCGCGTCCCTGGTCGCAGCGTTGATCCAACGCCGGTGTCCGGGGCGACGCTGCGCGCTCAGCACGTCCGGCCCGGTGATCTGTTCGCCGCCCTGCCCGGCACTCGCGTGCACGGTGCCGACTTCGCGCAGAGCGCGCTGGAGGCCGGCGCTGTGGCGGTGCTCACCGATCAGGCCGGGGTCGACCGGGCCGGGCTCGCCGAGTACCCGGCGGTCCTCGACGGCAGCGTGTCCGTGCTCGTGCACGACGATCCGCGCGGCGTGCTCGGGACCGCTTCGGCGCTGATCTACGGCGACCCGTCGAGCAAGCTCAAGATCCTCGGCGTCACCGGTACCTCGGGCAAGACCACCACGTCCTACCTGCTGGAGTCCGCGCTGCAGGCCGCCGGGTTCTGCACCGGGCTGGTCGGCACCGTCGAGACCCGCATCGCCGGGGAGCGGCTGGACAGCGCGTTCACCACCCCGGAGGCTCCCGACCTGCAGGCGCTGCTCGCGGTCATGGTCGAGCACGGGGTCACGTTCGTGCCGATGGAGGTCTCCAGCCACGCGCTGGCCATGGGCCGGGTGTCCGGCACCCGGTTCGCCGTCGGAGCCTTCACCAACCTCTCCCAGGACCACCTGGACTTCCACCGGGACATGGAGGACTACTTCCAGGCCAAGGCGCTGCTGTTCGACGGCCGCGCCGAGCACGAAGTGGTCTGCGTCGACGGCGAGTGGGGCCGCCGGCTGGTCAAGGACGGCACCGTCACGGTGTCCACCGAGGGCAGCGCGAGCTGGTCGGCCACCGACGTGCAGGCCTACGCCACCGGTGAGCAGACCTTCACCGCGCACGGCCCCGACGAGCTCAAGCTGCACGTCCGGCTGCGGCTGCCCGGCCCGTTCAACGTCGCCAACGCGCTGCTGGCCATCGGTGCGCTGCACGCGGCGGGCGTGCCGACCTGGGCCATCGAGCGCGGGCTCGCCGAGGTCGACGTGCCCGGCCGGATGGAGCGGGTCGCGCTCGGGCAGGACTTCACCGCCGTCGTCGACTACTCGCACAAGCCCGGCGCGGTCGCCGCGGTGCTCGACGCGGCGCGCGCGCAGGTCGACGGCGACGTGATCGTCGTGCTGGGCTGCGGCGGCGACCGCGACACCGCGAAGCGGCCGCTGATGGGCGAGGCCGCCGCCCGGCGCTCCGAACTGCTGATCGTCACCGACGACAACCCGCGCACCGAGGACCCCGCCGAGATCCGGGCCGCCATGCTCGCCGGTGCGGAGGAGGTGCCCGCGGGCGAGCGCGGCGAGGTCGTCGAGATCGGCGACCGGCGCGCGGCCATCGCCGCGGCGGTGGAGCGCGCCGGGTCCGGCGACATCGTGGTCGTCGCAGGCAAGGGCCACGAGACCGGGCAGGAGGTCGCGGGCGTGGTGCACCCGTTCTCCGACCGGGAGGAACTGGCCGCCGCGCTCCGCCATAGGCTTAGGGACCCAGAAGGGACCGATGTTCGTCGGGGGCAGGTCAACGAAGAGGCGTAGCGGACGCACCATTCGCGTTCGCGCAAGCCGACCGGGTGCGGGTGACCCGCAAGACGGAGTGGAGGCAAGTTGATCCGGCTCAGCCTCGCTGACATCGCGCGTGCGGTGGGCGGCGGGCTTCATCGTGCGGAAGGCTCGGAGATCGTCAGCGCGGGCGTCGAGTTCGACTCCCGCAAGATCGAGACCGGCGGGCTGTTCGTGGCCGTGCCGGGCGAACGGGTCGACGGGCACGACTTCGCCGCGCGGGCGGTGGCCGACGGTGCGGTCGGCGTCCTCGCCGCGCGCGAGGTCGAGGCACCGGCGGTGCTCGTGCCGCCCATCCCCGCCGCGGAGCGCTCGGGCGCGCTGGCGCTGGCCGGCGATGCCGACGGCTCCGGTGCCGCGGTGCTGGCCGGGCTGGCGAAGCTGGCCCGGTACGTGGTCGACCGGCTGCCGCAGCTCGCCGTGGTCGGCGTGACGGGCTCGTCCGGCAAGACGTCCACCAAGGACTTGATCGCGCAGCTGCTCGAACCGATGGGACCGACGGTCGCGCCGCCCGGCTCGTTCAACAACGAGCTCGGGCACCCGTGGACCGTGCTGCGCGCCGACGAGCGGACCAAGCACCTGGTGCTGGAGCTCTCCGCGCGGGGCGTCGGGCACATCGCGAACCTGTGCCAGGTCGCGCCGCCGCGCATCGGCGTGGTGCTCAACGTCGGGCACGCGCACCTCGGCGAGTTCGGCTCGCAGGAAGCGGTGGCGCAGGCCAAGGGCGAGCTGCCCGAGTCGCTGCCCGCGGACGGCGTGGCGGTGCTCAACGGCGACGACCCGCTGGTCGCGGCGATGGCCGAGCGGACGAAGGCCCGCGTGGTGCTGGTCGGGGAGCGCCCCGACGCGCACGTGCGAGCCGAGGACATCGAGGTCGACGAGCAGGCGCGGCCGACGTTCACGCTGGTCACCGCCGAGGGCTCGGCGCGGGTGACGCTGCCGCTGTTCGGCGAGCACCACGTGGGCAACGCGCTGGCCGCCGCGGCGGTCGCACTGGAGCTCGGCGCGACCCTCGAAGAGGTCGCCGAGCGGCTGAGCTCGGTGCGGCGGGTGTCCGCGCGGCGCATGGAGGTCAGCGAGACCTCCGACGGCGTCACCGTCGTCAACGACGCCTACAACGCGAACCCGGAGTCGGTGCGCGCCGCGCTGAAGACGCTGGCCGCGATGACCCGCGGCCGTCCCGGCCGTGCCTGGGCGGTGCTCGGGCAGATGGGCGAGCTCGGCGAGGCCGAGACCGAGGCGCACGACGAGATCGGACGGCTGGCCGTCCGGCTGAACATCGACCGGCTGGTGGTGGTCGGCGAACAGGCCCAGGCGATGCACCAGGCGGCAACGCTGGAGGGCTCGTGGGGAGAGGAGTCGGTTCTGGTGCCGGACGTCGATGCGGCTGTCGCGCTGCTGCGCGCCGAGCTGCGTCCCGGTGACGTTGTCCTGACCAAGGCGTCGAACTCCGTCGGGTTGTGGCGGGTCGCCGACGCCTTGCTGACGGGAGGGCAGACGGCGTGAAGCCGATCCTGGTGGCGGCCGCGGTCGCCCTCGTCATCTCGATCCTGTTCACCCCGTACCTGATCCGGGTCTTCTCCAGGCAGGGCTTCGGCCAGGAGATCCGCGAAGAGGTGCAGAGCCAGCACGCCGCCAAGCGCGGCACCCCGACCATGGGCGGGGTGGCGATCCTGGTCGCCATGTGGTGCGGCTACCTGGCCACCCACCTGATCATGGGCGACCAGCCCACCGTCACCGGGTTGCTGGTGCTGGGCCTGACCACCGCGCTGGGCATCGTCGGGTTCCTGGACGACTTCATCAAGATCCGCAAGCAGCGCAACCTCGGGCTGAACAAGACCGCGAAGCTGGTCGGCCAGCTGGTGGCCGCGGTGCTGTTCGCGATCCTGGCCATCCGGTTCCCGAACGAGCACGGCGTGACGCCGGCGTCCACGGAGCTGTCGTTCCTGCGCGACATCTCGGTGATCTCCTTCGGCGTGATCGGGTTCGTGATCTTCGCCTACGTGGCGATCAGCGGCTGGTCCAACGCGGTCAACTTCACCGACGGCATGGACGGCCTGGCCGGCGGCACCGCGGCGATGGTGCTGGCCACCTACGTGCTGGTGTCGTTCTGGCAGCTGCGCAACGACTGCTTCGCCGTCTCCGGCCCGGCACCGGGTTGCTACACGGTGCGCGACCCGCTGGACATCGCGGTGGTCGCGGCGGCGGCGATGGCGGCCTGCGTCGGGTTCCTGTGGTGGAACGCGGCACCGGCGAAGATCTTCATGGGCGACACCGGTTCGCTGGCGCTCGGCGGCCTGGTCGCCGGGTTGTCGATGGTCACCCGCACCGAGCTGCTGATGATCATCATCGGTGGTGTGTTCGTGGTCGAGGCGCTGTCGGTGGTGCTGCAGATCGTGGTGTTCCGGACCACCCGGCGCAGGTTGTTCCGGATGGCGCCGTTCCACCACCACTTCGAGCTGGCCGGCTGGGCGGAGACCACGGTGATCATCCGCTTCTGGGTGCTCGCCGGGATCAGCTGCATGTTCGGCGTCGGCCTGTTCTACGCGGACTGGCTCGCCCTGGCCCGGTAGTGGTGTGGTGCGATTTCAATGGAAATTGGATGTCTGATTTCCATTGAAATCGCGCAGAACCCGACGCACCGTCGGCGTGTCGGTGCGCGACACGCCGACGGCGCGCAACTTCCATTGAAATCGAAGACCTGATTTCCATTGAAATCGTGGATTTCGGCAGGGTGGTGGCCCGGCGTCGGGCCGGGTGACGGACGAGACGGGGTGACGACGGCGTGGTGGCAAGCCGGTTCCAGGGATTGCAGGTGCTGGTGGCCGGAGCCGGGGTGTCCGGCCGCTCGGCCGCCGAGGCGCTGCTCGCGGCGGGCGCGTCGGTGACCGTCACCGACGGCTCCGCCGATCGGCTCGCCGCCCTCGCCTCGTTGCAGTCGCAGGGCGCGGAGCTGGTGGCCGGGCTCGCCGAGCCGCCGGCCGGCACCGACCTGGTGGTCACCAGCCCGGGCTGGCGGCCGGACGCGCCGCTGCTGGCGGCCGCCACCGCCGCCGGCGTCGAGGTGATCGGCGAGGTCGAGCTGGCCTGGCGGCTGGACCGGGAGACCGAGAACCCGGCCACCTGGCTGGCGGTCACCGGCACCAACGGCAAGACCACCACGGTCAGCATGCTGGAGTCGGTGCTGCGCGCGGCCGGGGTCGACGTGGTGGCCTGCGGCAACGTCGGGCTGCCGGTGGTCGACGCGGTCCGCGCCGGGCACGCGGTGCTGGCCGTGGAGCTCTCCAGCTTCCAGCTGCACTGGTCGGAGTCGGTCGAGCCGCACGCCGCGGTCGTGCTCAACCTGGCCGCCGACCACCTGGACTGGCACGGCGACCTGGAGTCCTACGGCGCGGCCAAGGCCAAGGTCTACGCGGGCAACGCGGTTTCGGTGGCCAACGCCGACGACGAGTGGTCGACCCGGCTGGTCGCCGCGGCCGACGGGCGGACGGTCTCCTTCACGCTCGGCGCTCCGCGGCAGGACCAGCTCGGCGTCGAGGACGGGCAGCTGGTCGATCGGGCCTTCGGCGACCGGGCGGTGCTCGCGTCGCTGGCCGACGTGCACCCGGCGGGCCCGCACAACGTCGCAAACGCCCTGGCGGCGGCCGCCCTCGCGCGCGCCCACGGGGTGCAGCCGGGTGCGGTGGCCGAGGGCTTGCGGGCGTTCCAGCCCGGCGCCCACCGGTCGGTGCCGGTGGCCGAAGCCGCCGGTGTGTCCTATGTGGACGATTCCAAGGCGACCAATCCGCACGCCGCCGACGCCGCGCTGCGCGCGCACCCCCGCGTGGTGTGGATCGCGGGCGGCCTGCTCAAGGGCGCGGACGTGGACGAGCTCGTCGCCGCCAACGCCGACCGGCTCGCCGCCGCGGTGCTGATCGGCCGGGACCGGGCGCAGTTCGCCGCCGCACTGGCCCGACACGCCCCGGATGTGCCGGTCCGCGAGGTGTCGGCGGGGGACGATGCTGGCATGCTGCAAGCTGTCCGGTCGGCCCACGAGTTCGCGAGCCCGGGTTCGGTGGTGCTGCTCGCCCCGGCCGCCGCCTCGATGGACATGTTCACCGATTACGCCCACCGGGGACGCGCTTTCGCCGACGCGGTGCGCGAAGTCCTCGCCGAAACCCCGACGGCGCCCGCGCACGGCGGGTGATCCGCTGTGCCCACCGCCACCAAGACCGCGCGCGGCGGCCGCAAGCGCGCCGGCCTGACCGCGCTGTCCCCGCTGACCGCGTGGCTGACCCGGCCGCTGGCGTCGTTCCACCTGCTGCTGGCCGTCTTCGGCCTGCTGACGGTCTTCGGCCTGGTGATGGTGCTTTCGGCTTCCAGCGTCGACTCGTTCAACAAGGACGGCTCGTCCTACAGCGTCTTCACCAAGCAGGTGATGTACTGCATCGCCGGGCTGGTGCTGTTCTACGCGGCGATGCGGGTGCCGGTGAAGCTGATGCGCCGCTACAGCCTGATCCTGCTCACCATCTGCCTGGGCCTGCTGGCACTGGTGCTCACCCCGCTCGGCGCCAAGGTCAACGGCGCGCAGAGCTGGTTCATCGTGGCCGGGGTGTCCTTCCAGCCGGTGGAGTTCGCCAAGGTCTCCTTCGCGCTGTGGGGCGCGCACGTGCTGGTCACCAAGCGCGGCCTGATGAACCAGTACCGCCACCTGCTGGTGCCGGTGGTCCCCGCCGCGCTGCTGATGTTCACGCTGGTGATGCTGCAGCCCGACCTCGGTTCGACGATCACGCTGTTCGTGGTGCTGCTGGCGCTGCTGTGGTTCGCCGGGGCGCCGCTGCGGCTGTTCCTGATGGCGATGCTGGGCGCGCTGACCGCCGGTGTGACGCTGGCCATGGTCGCCGACTACCGGATGGCGCGGATCACCGCGTTCATGGACCCGATGTCCGACCCGACGGGCAACGGCTTCCAGGCCCGGCAGGCGCTGTTCGCGCTGGCCGACGGCGGGCTGTTCGGCCGCGGGCTGGGGCAGGGCTGGTCGAAGTGGCAGTACCTGCCCAACGTGCACAACGACTTCATCTTCGCGGTGATCGGTGAGGAGCTCGGGTTCGTCGGCTGCGCGATCGTGCTGGCGCTCTACGGCACCACCGCCTACGTGGGAATGCGCATCGCGTTCCGCAACACCGACCCGTGGATCCGGCTGGTGTCGGCGACGCTGACCACCTTCCTGGTCGGCCAGGCGATCATCAACGTCGGCTACGTGGTGGGCCTGCTGCCCACCACCGGGCTGCCGCTGCCGCTGATCTCCTCCGGCGGATCGTCGGTGGTGACCAGCATGCTGGTGTTCGGCCTGCTGGCGAACTTCGCCCGGCACGAACCCGAGGCGATCGCCGCGCTACGGTCTTTGGGACCGGGCAGGGTCGGCAAGCTGCTGCGGCTGCCCACCCCGGCGCCGTACCGGCCGCCGGCCAAGCGTCGTCCGGCACGACCCACCCCACGAAGCCGACCGGGAGCGAAGGGCTCCGGCGCGGCGGCAACACGCCGGGGAGGCGGGGACACCCGCGCGCGCGGTGCGCGCAGCGGTCCCGGCTCCCGGGCGCAGACACGAGGAGGACACCGTTGAGCGGCGAGCAGACGGCCCGCATCGACCAGGGCGCGCTGGGCGACCCCAGGGGTGCTGCCGCGGCACGGCGCCCGCTGTCGGTCGTGGTCGCCGGTGGCGGCACCGCCGGGCACGTCGAGCCCGCGCTGGCGCTGGCCGACGCGGTGCGCAGGCTGCGGCCGGACGTCCGGGTGACCGCGCTGGGCACCGAGCGCGGCCTGGAGAACCGGCTGGTGCCCGCGCGCGGCTACCCGCTGGAGCTGATCCCGCCGGTGCCGATGCCCCGCAAGCCCAACGTCGACCTGCTGAAGCTGCCGCTGAAGGTGCGGGATTCGGTGAAGCAGACCCGCGCGGTGCTCGACCGCGTCGGCGCGGACGTGGTGGTCGGCTTCGGCGGTTACGTGTCGCTGCCCGCCTACCTGGCCGCCCGCGGCCGGGTGCCGATCGTGGTGCACGAGGCGAACGCGCGCGCCGGCCTGGCCAACAAGGTCGGCGCGAAGTTCGCCGAGCGGGTGCTGTCGGCGACCCCGGACAGCGGGCTGCCGGGCGCGCAGACCATCGGGATCCCGCTGCGCGAGTCCATCACCAGGCTGGACCGCTGGGCGCTGCGGGCGCAGGCCCGCCAGCACTTCGGGCTGCACCCGCACGCCCCGACGATCCTGGTGTTCGGCGGTTCGCAGGGAGCCCGCACGCTGAACACGGCGTTCTCCGGTGCGGCTGCCTCGCTGGGCCGGGCCGGGATCGGCGTGCTGCACGCGCACGGCCCGAAGAACACCCTCGCGGTGCAGCAGATCATGGGCGCGCCGGTCTACAACGCGGTGCCCTACCTGGAGCGGATGGACCTGGCCTACGCGGCCGCGGACCTGGTGGTGTGCCGGTCCGGGGCGATGACGGTCGCCGAGGTCTCCGCGCTCGGGCTGCCCGCGGTGTTCGTGCCGCTGCCGCACGGCAACGGCGAGCAGGCGCTCAACGCGCAGCCGGTGGTGGCCACCGGCGGGGCGCGGCTGGTGTCCGACGAGGACATGACCTCGCAGAAGGTGATCGACGAGATCCTGCCGCTGGCGCTGGACCCGCAGCGGCTGCAGGAGATGAGCCGCGCGACCCTCGGCACCGGGCACCGGGAAGCCGACCACGTGCTGGCGCAGATCGTGCTGGAGGTGGCCGGCCAGTGACCGCAACGTCAGACGTCGACGCCGTGCTGGCCAGGGTGCACCTGGTCGGCATCGGCGGCGCCGGGATGAGCGGCATCGCGCGCATCCTGCTGGCCCGCGGCCAGCAGGTGTCCGGCTCGGACGCCCGCGACTCGCGGACCGTGCTCGCGCTGCGGGCGCAGGGCGCGCACATCGGCATCGGGCACCGGGCGGAGAACCTGGACCAGTTCGACGCCGCGCCGACGGCCGTGGTGGTCTCCACCGCGATCCGCCCCGACAACCCCGAGCTGGTGGCCGCGCAGGAGCGCGGCATCACGGTGCTGCGCCGCGCCGAGGCGCTGGCGGCGCTGATGGCCGGGCACCGGGTGGCCTGCGTGGCGGGCACCCACGGCAAGACCTCGACCACGTCGATGCTGACCGTGGCGCTGCAGCACTGCCGGTTCGACCCGTCGTTCGCCATCGGCGGCGACCTCAACGAGTCGGGCGCGAACGCCCACCACGGCGACGGCAGCATCTTCGTCGCCGAGGCCGACGAGAGCGACGGCTCGTTCCTGGTGTTCTCCCCGTCGGTGGCGGTGGTGACCAACGTCGAGCCCGACCACCTGGACCACCACGGCACCGCCGAGGCCTACACGAAGGTCTTCGAGGACTTCGTGCAGCGAATCGAGCCCGGTGGCGTGCTGATCGCCTGCGCCGACGACGCGGGCTCGGCCGAGCTGGCCGACCGCGCGGAGGCCGCCGGGGTCCGGGTGCGCCGCTACGGCAAGACGGCGACCGGCGCGGCGGACGCGCGCCTCGTCGACTACCGGGCCGAGCAGGGCACCGGCGTGGCGACCGTGGAGCTCGGCGGCGAGCGCATCGACGTGCAGGTCTCGGTCCCCGGCGAGCACATGGCGGGCAACGCGACCGCCGCGCTGCTGGCCGGGCTGGAGCTCGGCGCCCCGCTGGGCGGGCTGCTCGACGGGCTGGCCGCGTTCGGCGGCGTGCGGCGCCGGTTCGAGTTCCGCGGGCGGGCGCGGGGAATCCGCGTCTACGACGACTACGCGCACCACCCGACCGAGGTGGACGCCCAGCTGCGGGCGGCGCGCCCGGTGGCCGCCGACGGCCGGCTGGTCGTGGTGTTCCAGCCGCACCTGTACTCCCGCACGGCGTCCTTCGCCGCGGAGTTCGCGACCGCGCTGGCGCTGGCCGACGAGGTGGTCGTGCTCGACGTCTACGGTGCCCGCGAGGACCCGCAGCCCGGTGTGACCGGCAAGCTGATCGCCGACCAGATCCCGCTGCCCGCCGGGAAGGTGCACTACCAGCCGTCCTTCACCGAGGTGACGCCGCTGGTCGCGGGGCTGGCCCGCGCCGGTGACCTGGTGCTGACCATGGGCGCCGGGGACGTGACGATGCTCGGCGCGGAGATCCTCGCCGAGATCGACCGCGACATCCCGGAGGTCCGCGGGTGACTTCGACGCGCCGCCGCGCGGGGGAGCGGCCCGGGGTGCGCAGCACCCGGGGACGCCCGGTGCGCGGCGGCGCGTCGATCGCACCGAAGTGGCGCCGCTGGGCGCTGCCGCTGGTGCTGGCCGCGGTGACCGTGCTGGCCCTCGTCCTGTACTTCACGCCGGTGCTGGGCGTGCGGTCGGTGGAGGTCCTGGGCAACACCTCGCTCGACCACGACGAGGTGGTCCGGGCGTCGGGGATCGAGACCGGGACACCGATGCTGCAGGTCGACGCGGGCGAGATCCGCGACCAGCTGCAGACCGTGCCGAAGATCGCCTCGGCCGAGGTGACGCTGTCCTGGCCGTCCTCGGTGCAGGTGCGGATCACCGAACGGCTCCCGGCCGCGTTCCTGGTGGCGCGCAACGGGATCCAGCTGGTGGACGCGAGCGGGATGCCGTTCCAGACGGTCCCGGAGCCACCGGCGGGCCTTCCGGAGCTCAAGGTCCGCGAAGCCTCCCAGGCCGACCCGGCGACCAAGGCCGGGATGCTGGTGCTGACCTCGGTGCCGGAACCGGTGCGCGGCGAGATCACGGCGGTGCTGGCGGAGAACCCGAACGACATCCGCCTGCTGCTCAAGGGCGACCGCCAGATCGAGTGGGGCTCCCAGGAGGAAGCGGAGAAGAAGGCGGCGATACTCCCGGCCCTGCTGACCCGCCCGGGCAAGGTCTACGACGTGACCACCCCGGCTCTGCCGACGGTGTCCTGACGGCGGTCCCGAGACCCAACGCTCCGGCAGACCAAGGCCTCAGCACTCGTCCGCCGGAGGTCGTACTTCTCCAGGTCAACTGCCGTGAGCGTTTTGGGGTGCTATAGCGCCACAAACCACTCACGGGCCCTGACCAGCGCGAACTGATCCGCCGTGGCCGGGAGCGCCTGCGACGTGACCGACCTGGCCGCCGGAGTCGTCGATCGGGCACGGTGGGTGAGCAGGTTTTGATATACATGGCTGGCTAGATCGTGGAAGGCGTTGGGAGCGGGTCATGGCCGAGGCAAGGATCAGCATCCACGAGCCGACCGCTCCGCCGCAGCGGCTGCACCAGCTGCACGACCAGCTGGCCCGCGATCTCCGCGCGGTGCCGGGCATCGAGTCCCGGCGGGCGCGGGAGGAGGCCCCGCAGGGCAGCAAGGCCGGCGTCGGCGCCCACCTCGCCGAGCTGATCATCACCGGCACGCTCTCCGGCGGCACGGTCGCCGCCGTCACCAAGGTCCTCGTCGCGCTGATCAACCGGTCCGCGAGCCGCTCGGTGACCGTCAAGAAGGCCGACGGCGAGGAGATCACCGTGACCGCGTCCTCCGCCGAGGTCCAGCAGCGGCTGGCGGAGTTCTTCGCCGGGGACGAGGAAGCCCGGCGCGCGGCCGAGCGGTGACCCGGTGGGTGCCCGGCACGCGCTGCTAGTCGCGACCTCCAACTACACCGATCCCGGCCTGCGCCGATTGCGCTCGCCGGTGCAGGAAGCCCACGAGCTGCGCGATCTGCTCGCCGATCCGGCCATCGGGGCCTTCGACTCGGCGGTGATGGCGGTCAACGAGTCGAAGGCCGAGATCGAGCGGCGGATCGAGGCCCTGTTCCGCGACCGCACGTCCGAGGACACGGTGCTGCTGTTCATCTCCGGGCACGGCATCAAGAACGACCACGGCGAGCTGTTCTTCGCCGCCTGCAACACCGAGCTGCAGCTGCCGTACTCCACCGCGATCCCGGCCGTGGTCGTGCAGCGGCTGATCCGGGAGAGCCAGGCGCAGTCCGCCACGGTGGTCCTCGACTGCTGCTACAGCGGCGTGTTCACCAACGACATCATCGCCCGCTCCTCGACCGCGATCGACGTCGAGGAGCAGTTGGGCGGCGGTGTCTACGTGATGACCGCGACCAACGAGATCGAGTACGCCTACGAGCAGGAGAAGCTCGTCCTCAACAAGCCGGTGTCGGCCAGCGCGTTCACCTCCGCGCTCATCGACGGCCTGCGCACCGGCGCGGCCGACAGCGACCGCGACGGCGTCATCACGGCCGAGGAGCTGTACCAGTTCGCGTCGCGGAAGGTCCGCGCCATCGGGCAGCAGACGCCCAAGAACGGCGGGGTGGGCCAGGGCGCGATCCGCATCGCGAAGGCCGCGCGCCGCCAGTTGTCGGGCGAGAGCGGGGCGAAGCTGCTGCTCGGCGAGCTGATCGCGCCCGATTCCGCGGCACCTGGAGTCCCGATCGGGAAGGCGCACGAGGTCGACCGCCACCACGGCGACCTGGTGCGCATCGACCCGTTCGGCCACCAGGGACACCTCGCGGTGGTCGGCCGGTTCCGCTCGGGCAAGTCCACCCTGCTGCGGACGCTGATCGTCGGGCACGCCGCGACCCATCCGGCAACGGAGGTCCGGTTCCACTGCCTGGACAGCGATGGCGGGCTGGTCGGCATGCAGCGCTGGGACAACGTCGTGGCCAACGCGATCGACCTGGCGGGAGCCCAGGCGGTGCTCCGCGACGTCGCCGCGCTCATCGAGCAGCGCAAGCAGCTGTTCCACCGGTACGGCATCGAGAGCATCGACACCTACCGAGCGCTGCGGCGCAAGAGCGCCGACCGGATGCCCGGCATCGACCACGCCGACGTGTTCCTGGTCGTCGACGGCTGGGAGACCTTCGCCGAGGACGTCCCGGACTTCACCACGTCGATCCGCAAGATCGCCGAGCGCGGCCTGGCCTGCGGCGTGCACGTCGTCCTCACCGCGCGGCAGTGGGAGAACATCCCGCGCCAGGTGGCGCTGCTGCTGCAGGGGCACATCGAGCTCACCCTGGACGAACCCACCACCTCGCGCATCGACCCGGAGCTGGCCGCGACGCTGCCCGCGGAGCCGGGCTGGGCGCTGTCCGGCCGCCAGCGGTTCCGGGTGGCGCTGCCGAAGATGGACGCCGAGGAGGAGCTCGTCGACCTCTTCGAGGTGCTGGAGCGGCCGAGCGTCGCGCTGGAAGCGCCGCAGGACGCCTTCGCCGTGCCGGTGGACCCGGCCGAGCTGTGGAACCTGGGCGAGCGCGCGCCGCGTCCGGTCGAGGACCAGTACAAGGTCGTGTTCGGCGTGAACGAGTCCGGACGCCCGGTGGAGCTCGACATCAAGGAGACGGCGCGGGGCGGGATGGGCCCGCACGGTCTGTGCGTCGGCGCGACGGGTTCCGGCAAGTCGGAGTTCCTGCGCACCTTCGTCCTCGGCATGATGGCGGCGCACGACACGACCGAGCTCAACTTCGTGCTCATCGACTTCAAGGGCCGTGCGACGTTCCAGGACTTCGCCGCGTCGCCGCACGTGTCGGCGGTCATCTCGAACCTGGAGAGCGACGGTTCGCTGATCGACCGGATGGCCGACGCGCTGTCCGGCGAGCTGAACCGCCGCCAGGAGGTCCTGAACAAGGCCGGTGCGAAGAACGTCTGGGACTACCGGCGGATGGCCGCGGCCGGTGACGAGCGCTGCCGGGAACCGCTGCCCGCGCTGGTCGTGGTCGTCGACGAGTTCTCCGAGCTGCTCGCGCAGCAGCCGGACTTCATCGAGCTGTTCGTGATGATCGGCAGGCTGGGCCGCTCGCTCCAGGTCCACCTGCTGCTGGCCTCGCAGCGGCTGGAAGAGGGCAGGCTGCGCGGTCTGGACGCGCACCTGTCCTACCGGATCGGCCTGAAGACCTTCAGCGCTGCCGAATCGCGCGCGGCGATCGGCGAGCCGGACGCCGCGGACCTGCCTGCTTCCGGCGGTCACGGATACCTGAAGCACCCCGGTGGGATGGTCCGGTTCCGCGCGGCCTACGCGTCGGGCCCGACGGACTCCGGCGCGAGCTTCTCGGACGAGGTGCTGGCCGGGGTGCGCGACCTGCGCCCGCGAGCCCGCGAGATCTGGCTGCCGCCGCTGGACCTGCCGCCCACTTTGGACGCTCTGCTGCCGGAGGCCGGGACGGCCGGGCGGTTGCAGGTGCCGGTCGGGCTGATCGACGTGCCGTACCACCAGCGGCAGGAACCGATGCTGGTGGACCTGAGCGGCCCGGCCGGACATGCCGCGATCGTCGGTGGCACCCGCTCGGGCAAGTCGACCGCGCTGCGCGCGCTGATCGCCTCGCTGGCGCTGACCCACACGCCATCGGAGGTGCAGTTCTACTGCCTGGACTTCGGCGGCGGCGGGCTGTTCGCGCTGCGCGACCTCCCGCACGTCGGCGGCATCGGCGGGCGCCGCGACCGGGAGCTGGTCGCCCGGACCGTCGGTGAGCTCAGGGCGCTGCTGGACCGGCGGGAGGCCTGGTTCCAGCAGCACGGCGTCGAGGGCATGACCGACTACCGCAACCGCAAGCGCAACGGTGCGTTCCCCGACGACGACTACGGCGACGCGTTCCTGGTCATCGACGGGTGGCGGACGTTCCGCGAGGAGTTCGAGGAGTTCGAGCACGACGTGCTGAACCTGGCGGCCACCGGGATCGCCTACGGCATCCACGTCGTCGTCACGGCGACGAGGTGGGCGGAGATCCGCCCCGCGGTGAAGGACCTGATGCAGACCCGCATCGAGCTGCGCCTGGGTGACCCGAGCGAATCGGAGATAGACCGCAAGTCCGCGGCAAAGGTTCCGCACGGCCGACCGGGACGCGGTCTGCACGCCTCCAAACTGCACTTCCTGACCGCGCTGCCGCGGGTGGACGGCGCGCAGCTAGGTGCGCGACCGGACTGGGCGTCCTACACCGAGGACCTCGCCGAGGGCGTCGCCGCACTGGCCGAACGGGTGCGGAGCTCCTGGTCGGGCGCCCCGGCGCCGCCGGTCCGGTTGTTGCCGAAGCTGCTGCCGCACGAGCAGTTGCCGCGTCCGGAGCAGCAGCCGAACCCGAAGCTGGTGCCGATCGGCCTCAACGAGGACGAACTGGCCCCGGTCTACCTGGACTTCGCCGCCGAGCCGAACTTCTACGCGTTCGGCGAGCGGGAGTCGGGCAAGACGTCGCTGCTGCGCACGATCATCAGGGGCATCACCGAGCGGTACACGCCCAAGGAAGCGCTGATCCTGCTCGTCGACTACCGGCGCACGATGCTCGGCTTCCTCGAAACCGGTCACCTGCTGGAGTACTCGGTCGTCGAGTCGCAGCTCCGCGGCAACGTCAAGGACGTCACCGCATCGCTGAAGAAGCGCCTGCCGGGTCCGGACGTGACGCAGGAGCAGCTGAAGAGCCGTTCCTGGTGGAAGGGGCCGGAGCTGTTCGTCGTGGTCGACGACTACGACATCGTGGCCCCGCAGGGCAACAACCCGCTGGCGCCGCTGGCGGAGTTCGTGCCGGTGGCCGGTGACGTCGGACTGCACGTCGTCCTGGCCCGCAGCTCCGGTGGCGCGGGCCGGGCGCTGTACGAGCCGCTGATCACCAAGATGCGCGAGACGTCGAGCCCGGGGCTGGTGATGAGCGCGGAGAAGGAGGAGGGCCGGCTGGTGGCGAACATCAAGCCCCGTCACCTCCCGCCGGGCCGGGGAGTCCTGGCGAGCCGACGGCTCCGCGGCCCGCAGCTGATCCAGACCGCGCACTTCCCGTCGGAGTGACCCTGCCCGGGCCGCCACCCGGTCCTGCCCGAAGGGCCTGGGTTCGATCTTCCTGCGCAGGTGGGCACCAATGGCCCATTGACCCGGGCAGCGAGTGATCCCTAGCGTTCGAGCAATCGTTTTCCTCACTCGGAGGAGTGATCGAGTGGCTCGCGCGCGCAGGGCGATCAGCCGACGCTCGTTCCTCGGCGGTGTCGGTGCCGCGGCGCTGGCCGCTCCGGTGCTGACCGGGTGCGGCCCGTCGCGCAACCCGAACGAGATCACCTTCTGGAACTTCTACGGGCCCGGCGGGCAGCAGAAGTCGCAGAGCGACTGGTTCGTGCAGCTGGCCGAGGAGTGGAACGCCACCCACGAGGTCAAGGTCCGGCTGCGCTACGTGCCGACCAAGGACTACACCTCCGGCCCCACGCTGCAGACGTCGTTCAGCGCGGGCGCCGGTCCGGACGTCTTCCTGCTCAGCCCCGGCGACTTCCTGCGCTACCACAACGGCGGCGCGCTGCTCGACCTGACGCCGCACCTGACACCCGAGGTGCGCGCCGACTTCCTGCCGCAGGTGCTGCAGACCCGCCTGGTCGGCGACCGCGTCTACGGCCTGCCGATGGAGATCGAACCGCTCGCGCTCTACTACGGCGAGGCGGCCTTCGAACAGGCCAAGCTCGCCGAGGGCGACCTGCCGCGCACCTGGGACCAGCTGCTCGCCGTCGCCGAGCGGCTGACCACACCCGACCGGTTCGGGATGCTGCTGGAGACGAATCCCGGCTACTACCAGAACTTCACCTTCTACCAGTCGATGTGGATGGCGGGCGGCGAGGTGTTCACGCCGGACCAGCGGCGAGCGGCGTTCAACGGGCCGGGAGTGCACGCCGCGCTGAAGTTCTGGCAGGACACCGTCACCGCAGGCGTCGCACCGCGCCGGGTGAAGGGCTCGGGCGCCAACGACTCGATCTCCAACATCTCCGACGGCTACTGCGCCATGCAGCAGCTCGGCATCTGGGGCATCGCCGAGATCGCCGAGCAGGCCCCCGACTTCCGCTACGGCGTCATCCCCATGCCCAGCCCGGCGGGCGGCTCCTACACCACGGCCCTGGGCAGCTGGGCGATGGTCGCCAACGCGCAGAGCGCCAACCCGCAGGCCGCGGCCGAGTTCGTGGTGTGGGCGCTGGGATCGGCCGACCCGGCGTGCATCGAGCGGATGCGCCGCTGGAACACCGTCGCCAAGACCAACCTGCCGCCGCGCTACTCCGTGCAGCGCGCCGCCGAGCAGCACGGGGCCTTCGACAGCGGCCCGATGCGGGTGTTCAAGGAGCAGGTGATGGCCCAGGCCCGGCCGGAGCCGCGCTACCCGCCGGAGATCTACCGCGCCATCTCCGACGCGGTGCAGTCCTGCCAGCTCGACGGCGGTGACCCGGTGTCGGCGGCCGAGGCCGCCGCCCAGCAGATCGACACGTTCTTGTCCACCTACGACGGAGCGCCGATCAATTGAGAGTCCATTCGCGGTTGCGTTGCTCACGTGGTCATCTAGCGGAACCTGAGAGCTTCTCCGGACTGCGGGTGCCCCTCCTGATGCATGTCCAATGCACGGCGGAGGGTCCGTCCTCGCCAGGAAACGGTGGTCACCTTGCATAGCGGGATGCGAGCTGGCGCCGCTTCTACAAGCGCGGACGGCATTCGCCGACAGGAACTGGACGGCCGACGACGATCCGACGCCGCCGCGGCCTTCGGGTTCCTCGCCCCCGACGGCATCGGCCTGCTGCTGTTCATCATCATCCCGACGGCGATGGCCCTGGTGGTGGGGCTGTTCAGCGTCGACGGCTTCGGCAACGTCGAGTGGGCCGGGCTGGACAACTTCCGGCTGATGGCCGGTGACGGCCTGCTGTGGCGCAGCTTCGGCATCACCGCGGCCTACGCGGCGCTGTTCGTGCCGCTGGCGTTCTTCGCCTCGCTCGGGCTGGCGCTGCTGGTCAAGGACCACTTCCGCGGGGTGGGGGCGGTGCGCGCGGCGCTGTTCCTGCCGAACGCGGTGAGCCTGGTGGTGATCGGCCTGCTCTGGCAGTTCCTGCTCACCGACAAGACCGGCGCGCTGGCGAAGCTGACCGGGCTGGACGGGGTGTCCTGGCTGGGCGATCCGAGCCTGGCGCTGGTAACCCTGGTGCTGATCAGCGTGTGGTTCCTGATGGGCTACCAGATGCTGATCTTCCTCGGCGGCCTGCAGGACATCCCGCGCGAGTACTATGACGCGGCCACTGTGGACGGTGGCGGGCCCTGGCAGCGGTTCCGGCACGTGACCTGGCCGATGCTGCGCCCGACGAGCTTCTTCGTGCTGGTCACCTCGACGATCAACGCGATCACCGGCATGCAGGTGTTCGACCTGGTCTTCGTGACCACCTCCGGCGGCCCGGCCAACGCCACCACGACCGTCGTGTTCTACGCCTACCAGCAGGCCTTCCAGTTCGGCAGGTTCGGCTACGCGGCGGCGATCTGCGCGCTGCTGGTGGTCGCGCTCGGCGCGATCACCGCGGCGATGTTCGCCCTGACCAGGGGAGGTCGCTTCGATGACTAGGGTGCGCGGGAAAGCCGTCGCGGCCTACCTGCTGGCGTTCCTGGTGGTCGCACCACTGCTGTGGTTCCTGCTCAGCGCGTTCCGGCCGGAGTCGGAGCTCTACGACCTGGGCTGGCCGGGCGAGCTGACGCTGGACAACGTGATCTACGTGCTGACCGAGGTGCCGTTCCTGCGCTACCTCGCCAACAGCGCGTTCGTGGCCGTCACGGTCACCGTGATCGCCCTGTTCCTGCACTCGATGGCGGCCTACGCGCTGGCCCGGATGTCCTTCCGAGGCAGGGGGCTGGCGTTCGCCTCGGTGGTGGCCACGCTGCTGATCTCGCTGCCGGTGATCCTGGTGCCGCTGTTCATCGTGGTGCGCGGCCTGGGCATGGTCGACACCTACGCGGGTCTGATCGTGCCCGGCCTGTTCAACGCCTTCGGCATCTTCCTGCTGCGCCAGTTCTACCTGGGCGTACCCCGCGAGCTGGAGGAAGCGGCGCGGCTGGACGGCTGCGGCCACTGGCGGATCTACTGGCACGTGATCCTCCCGCTGAGCCGCCCGATGCTGGCGGCCCTGGCGGTCCTGTTCTTCCTGGCGAACTGGAACTCGTTCCTCTGGCCGCTGGCGGTGGCCCAGGACGAATCCCTGCGAGTGGTCCAGGTCGGCATCGCCTCCCTGCAGGGCCAGTACGCCTCGAAGCAGCACTACGTGATCGCGGCAGCGGTCCTGGCGGCCCTCCCGACGATCCTGGTCTTCCTGCTGGGCCAGCGCTGGCTGGTCGCCTCCCTCAAGACGACCGGCCTGCGCTGACCCTCCGCTCAGGCCGACTGCAGCTGGTTGGCCGCTCGGATCAGGCCGTCGAACAGGTCGCGGATCACGACCAGCCAGGTGACGGCGTCCTTCAGCGCGTTGCCGAGGGCCTTCATCAGCTGGCCCGCGATCCGCACCACTTGGGCGATCTTGCTGGTCGCCTGGGCGACGACCAGCGGGGCCGCCGCGCCGACGGTGCAGGCCAGCTCGATCGCCCAGCTCACCAGGGAACCCGCGATGGCCGACAGCAGGTCGCGGACCGCGGTGCGCACGCCGTTGACGACCTCGGCCATGCCCGTGGTCAGGCCCGCGATCGCGTGCGCGCCGCCCGCCGCTTCCCTGCACAGCCCGGCCAGCGTCTCCGCCTGCTTGCGGTAGGCCTCCGACGCCTTGCCCCGCCAGGCCTCTGCGGTGCCCGCCGCCGCGCTCCGGTACTGGGTGCTGACCTCGGTCATCTGCTTCTCGACGTTGGTCCAGGACGCCGCGTAGCCCTTGACCATGTCCGGGTTGCCGGACAGCGCGTGCAGCGCGGCCCGGGCCGGCTCGATGTGCTCGAGCATCCAGGAGAACAGCTGGCCCGCGACGTAGGCGATCGGGTCGATGGCCGCGCCCGCCACGTCCAGCCCGAGCGCCACCATGCCGCTGACCGCGATCTTCCAGTCGCCCTTGTCGACGCCCTCGGCGATCGCCCAGCCCGCCTCGAAGGCGGTCACGCCGGTCATGAACCCGGTGCCCGAATCCTGGCTCGGGGCGCCCATGTTCTCCAGCGGGTTCGCGTCCTGGAGGTAGTTGTTGCGGACGTCGGTGCTGTCCTCGATCAGCGGGTTGTCCGAGGACTCGTCGATGCCGAGCGTCATCAGCGGCCTCCCGAAACGATCGAAGCGGCCTCGTCGACCAGCTTGGTGAACGCCTCAGCGGCCTTCCGGTCGGCTTCCTCGATCACCGCGGCCGACTCCTCTAGGTCGCGGTTCATCCGGTGCAGCTGTTCGGCCGAGGTCTGCAGGAACTTGGCGCCGATCTCCTGCGGCGCCTTCAGCATCATGGCGAACGGCTGGCAGAACAGGCCGTAGGCGTCGTTGAGGTCGGCGAGCTGGGAACCGGCGTCGGCGGCGGTGTCGGCGTTGCCCGCCAGCCCCGCCACCTCGGCGGCGTGCGCGCGGACCTGGTCCACGTGCATGGTGAATCCGTCGGTCATCGTCGCCCCCTCACCGCATGAAGGACTGGTCGCCCCAGTCCTCGTCGTCGTCACCGACCGGCTTCGGGTCGGCGGGTTCGGCGGCCGGGAAGCGGGACTCGTACTGGGCGATGATGTTGAGCGCGGGCGCGTCCTCGCCCGGAACCGTGCTCTGCACCAGCTCGGTCACCTTGGAGCGCAGCTGCGCCTGCGCCTGCCGCATGCAGGTCATGAGGAGTTCCGAAACCCGCGCGGGATCCATGCCGCGGGTCTGCTCGTTGAGCCGGAGCTCGGTGGGCACCCCGTTGGAATCGACGGTCACCGCGACCGCTCCGTCCGGGGAGCTGGCGCGCGCAGTGGTGGCGTTCAGCCTGTCCTGCAGCTCGGTGTACTGCTGGGCGCGCTGCTCGAGGCCCTGCGCCCACTTCTCCAGCTCGTCCGCGGCTTTCAGCGGATCCTGGTTGATCATGCGTTCCTCCGGTCGATTCGGCGTTCAGCACGGTAATCGGAGGAATGGCGCAGAGGGCGCGTATCTCGGAAAACGGCTTCCGAGACGTCATTCACACAAAATTCCCGACCCGGGTGGAACCGGCCATCACGCGGCCCGCTGCCAGCGCGCGACGCGACGCTCCAGCAGGGCCACCAGCAGAGCGGCGTCGTGCACCGGCACCATCCGCTCGCCCGCTGCGGTGGACAGCACCACCGCCGGGCCGGCCGGTGCGTGCAGCACGGTGCCGTCGGGCAGCGAGAGCCACGGTTGCGCGGTCGGCAGCACGATCGGCCGCGCGCCGCGCAGCTGGTGGAACGGCACCGGCACGTCCACCCGCGGACCGCCGTTGGCGCGGTGCCTGCGCGCCGTCCACTCGATCCGGTCCAGGTCGATCACCAGGCTGCTGCTGACCAGATCCGCCGAGTCCATGGCGAACCGGGTGGCGATGCGCAGCCGCACGGGCATCGAGCCGAGCTCGGGCACCAGCGGCTGCAGCATCGTGCGGTGGCCTCGGGCGGCCAGCACGCAGCTCACCGCGACCAGCGCCAGGCCCAGGGCGACCAGCGCCCCGCCCAGGGCGCCGCCGGCCATCCCGGCCGACGGGATCAGTCCGACCAGGACGGTCGCACCACCGGCGGTGAAGGCGACTTTCAGCGCGCTCGACGGATCCGTGCCGCCGCTGCGCACCAGCCAGCCGATCTGGATCGCGGCCGCCACCAGCGCACCGGCGGCGGGCAGTGCGGCCCAAGGACCGGTACCGGCGGCCATCGCGATCGCCGCCAGAGCCGCGCAGATGCCGGTCACCAGCAGGGGGAGCACGGCGAGCGCGATGAGGAGCTGGGTTCGCCCGCGGCGCCAGCGCGGTGCCAACTGCGATTCGGGAGTGCCTGACACGAGCTGAACCCTGACAGACCGGGCTGAACCGGACGTGACGAGGTCGGCGGATCGGTACTCTCGCGGTGTGCGGGCGTCGCGGTTGGTCTCGTTGTTGTGCTTGCTCCAGGTGCGGGGTTCGATGACCGGGCCGGAACTCGCCCGCGAGCTGGAGGTCTCGGAGCGCACCGTCGCGCGGGACGTGCTCGCGCTGGCCGAGGCCGGAGTGCCGGTCTACGCCGAGCGCGGACGGGCCGGCGGGTACCGGCTGCTCGGCGGCTACCGCTCGAAGCTCACCGGGCTGCACCAGGCCGAAGCCGAGGCGCTGTTCCTGTCGGGAGTGCCGACTGCGGCGGCTGAGATGGGCCTGGGGGAGGCCGTCGCGGCCGCGCAGCGCAAGGCATCGGCCGCGCTGCCCGCGCCGTTCCGCGACGCTTCTGAGCGCGTGGGACAGCGCTTCCACCTCGACGCGCCGCGCTGGTTCCGCAGCGCCGAAACGCCCGCGGTGCTCCCGGAGCTGAGCCGCGCGGTGTGGTCGGATCTCAGGATCGCGGCGTCCTACGCGCGCGACGACCGAGTGGTGCGGCGCGAGCTCGAACCGCACGGCCTGGTCCTCAAAGCCGGTGTCTGGTACGTCATCGCCCGCCGCGACCAGCGATTCCTGAGCTACCGCGTGGACCGCTTCCGGACCGTCGAGGTGGGCGACGAACCGTTCGAGCGGGACGCGGACTTCGACCTGGGCGCGTTCTGGGAGGAGAAGTCCGAGGAGTTCGCCCGCTCCCTGCTGCGCGAGACCGTCGAGATCCGGATCAGCCCGGCCGGTCTGCGCAAGCTGCACGTGGCCGCGGATCCCGCGGGAGCGCAAGCGGCCGAAGCGGCGGCGGGCGAACCGGGCCCCGACGGCTGGGTGAGCACGCGGCTTCCGGTCGAATCCCTCGACGTCGCCTACGACCAGCTGCTCGCGCTCGGCCCGGAAGTCGAAGTCCTCGCCCCAGCCCGGCTCCGCCGGCGCTTCGCCACTGCCGCCCACCGCCTCACCGAGCTCTACTCCGGCGAAGGGCACCTCCGGGCGGGCGAGCTGCCCGGAGGCGCCGTTGATCAGCGGTAGTCGTCGGGAGAGCCCGGGTTGCCGGGCCACTCGACTTCCTGGATGTAGCGCCAGGCGTCCGGTTGCGAGCCGTCGGTGTCGGTGAAGCCGTACGTCTTGGCCAGGAATCCGCTGGACAGCGACTGCGTGTTCCAGCGGGCCACGTCCGGATCGGTGGCCAGGGCGACGACCGCGCGGCCGATGTAGGCGGGCGATTCGGCGATCCCGAAGCCCTCCGGCGCGGTGGCGGATTCTCGCCAGTTCTCCTCGGTGACGCCGAAGTGGTCGAGCATCATCTCCGACCGCAGCCAGCCCGGGGTCAGCGAGACCGCGGTGCCGCCGAACTCGCGGAGCTCTTCGCCCTCCGCACGCGCCAGCCGGTGCATGGACGTCTTCGCGATGTCGAAGAACGCGCCGCAATCGCTGCGGTAGTACTCCTCGTGGATCTCGGCGGTGCCGTCGGTGAGCTCCACGACCAGCCCGCCCGGACGGCGGCTCAGCAGGCCCAGGGCGAAGTGCGCGGTGATCATGTGCGCCTCGATGCCGACCCGCAACCGCTGGATCCCCTTGTGCAGGTCGTGCTTCCAGAGGATCGGGTTGTCCCAGTCCATCAGGTGCTCGCCGCCGAGGTCGTTGACCAGCACGTCCAGCCGGCCCTGCTCGTCCTCGATCCGCCGGATCAGCTCGCGGACCTGGTCCGGGTCGGTGTGGTCGACCTGGACCGCGATGCCGGTGCCACCCGCCGCGGTCACCAGCTCGGCAGTGTCCTCAATGGTCTCCGGCCGGTCGTAGTCGGAGCGCTGCGCCCGGGTGCTGCGCCCGGTCCCGTACACCGTCGCGCCCGCCGCTCCGAGCTCCACGGCGATGCCGCGCCCCGCTCCGCGGGTGGCTCCGGCGACCAGCGCGACCTTGCCGTGCAGTTGTCCTGTCATGCCTCGGGTTCCTCCTGGCTCACCAATCGGTCGAGCTCCGACCGTGACACCGAATCCGGACACCTCCGGTCGGGATTCCCGCGGCGCGTCCGGGTGTTTCCGACGCGGCGTCGGGACCTCGGCATCGGAATTCGAGATCAGCACTTCTGCCTGCCTCGACCGGGTGAGGCGGTGGCCAGGTACGGTGTCGGTGGTGATCGCGTCCGCGACGCGACCACCGCAAGGGGAGGAACGAACTGGGCTCGCTGCGACTCCGCCGGCGGACCCGCTGGGCAACGACGGAACCGGTCGATAGGAAAAGCGACGAGGTGCGCGGCGCAACACACCTGGTACGGATCCCGGCGTGGCTGCTGGACGCACCGACGTCGCCCCGCCTACGGTCCGGATCAGGCACGGGAACGGCCGCACGAGGCGAACCCGAGCCGTGGCGACCAGGGGGACCGGAATCGGCGGCGACCGGCCAGCGACCATCCCGGCGGTCGACGCAGAGAGCACTCCAGCCACGATCAGGAAGGCGGATCCGATGACGCCCCCGCACAACTATCTCGCGGTGATCAAGGTCGTCGGCATCGGTGGCGGCGGCGTCAATGCCGTGAACCGCATGATCGAGGTCGGGCTCAAGGGCGTCGAGTTCATCGCGGTGAACACCGACGCGCAGGCCCTGCTGATGTCCGATGCCGACGTCAAGCTCGACATCGGCCGCGAACTCACCCGCGGTCTCGGAGCAGGCGCCGCACCGGAGGTCGGCCACAAGGCGGCCGAGGACCACAAGGAAGAGATCGAGGAGGTCCTCAAGGGCGCCGACATGGTGTTCGTGACCGCCGGCGAGGGCGGCGGCACCGGCACCGGTGGTGCGCCCGTCGTCGCGTCGATCGCGCGCAAGCTCGGCGCGCTGACCATCGGCGTGGTCACCCGTCCGTTCACCTTCGAGGGCAAGCGGCGCGCGGCTCAGGCGGAGCAGGGCATCAAGGAGCTCCGCGACTGCTGCGACACGCTGATCGTCATCCCGAACGACCGGCTGCTGCAGCTCGGCGACATCGGCGTGAGCCTGATGGACGCCTTCCGCTCCGCCGACGAGGTGCTGCTCTCCGGTGTCCAGGGCATCACCGACCTGATCACCACCCCGGGTCTGATCAACCTCGACTTCGCCGACGTCAAGAGCGTCATGTCCGGTGCGGGCAGCGCGCTGATGGGCATCGGTTCGGCGAGCGGCGAGGGCAGAGCCGTGCAGGCCGCGCAGAAGGCGATCAACTCGCCGCTGCTGGAGGCGTCCATGGAGGGTGCGCACGGCGTTCTGCTGGCCATAGCCGGTGGTTCCGACCTCGGGCTGTTCGAGATCAACGAATCGGCGTCGCTGGTGCAGGAGTCCGCGCACCCCGAGGCCAACATCATCTTCGGTACGGTCATCGACGACTCGCTCGGCGACGAGGTCCGGGTGACGGTGATCGCCGCCGGGTTCGACTCCGGCACCCCGACGCACAAGAAGCTCGAACCGACCAAGGTCGGCGGCCGCACCGAGGACGCCGAGCCGGCGCCGAGCACCGAGAAGCCGGCCCAGCCGCAGGTCGTCGAATCCCGGGCGGAGCCGGTGCAGTCCACCCCGGTGGCCACGCCGCCGCCTGCCCCGGCTCCGACGCCGCAGGCGGAGCAGCCGGTCGCCGCCCCGGAGCAGACGCAGCAGGCCGCGCAGCCGACCCAGGCCCCGCAGCCGGCGACCCCGCCGCAGCCGGAACCGGAGCAGCCGGCGCGGCAGCGGCCGGACATCGGCCAGCGGTCCGGGCTGTTCGGCAGCGACGGTTCCGCGACCGGCCAGCAGAGCATCTCGGTGCCCACCACGCGGGGCACGGGCTACCCGACGCACGGCGGCTCCACGACCCGCCCCGGCAGCGGCCTGACCAACCGCGCGGTGCCGGTCAACGACGACACCGACGACGACGTCGACATACCGCCGTTCATGCGCCGCTGAAGCAAACGAGCTGTTCCAGGCTCGTTTTGCGTGGCGGTGCGGGCGGCGGAACCTCAGCGCCGGGCTGGCTGCGGGATCCCGTTCTCCTGTACGTCCGATGCACGGCGAACGGGCTGTCCTCGCCAGGCGGCCGCTGCGAACCCGCGGCGGTGCAAGCGTGGGCTGTACGCCTCCGGCGTTTCAAGACAAGACCACAACCGAAAACAGGCGTGCGGCCCGGCCCGCTGGAACCGGGGCCGGACGGACGCACCGCCCGGGGCAGCGGTGCATGGGCGAGAATCGACACCGGGAGCGGCACCGCTCCCGGTGTCGATTCATGTACGGGGAGGCTGACAGCAGTGCGGATCCGGCGCGTGATCACCACGCGGGAGGGCGGGAGTTCCCGGCCGCCGTTCGACTCGTTCAACCTCGGGGGCCGCGTCGGCGACGACCCGGCGGCGCTGGCCGCGAACCAGCGCAAGCTGGCCGACGGCATCGGCCTGCCCGAGGACCGCCTGGTGTGGATGGAGCAGATCCACGGCCGCACCGCGACGATCGTCGACGGCCCGCGGCCCGAGCCGGTGGAGGCCGCCGATGCGCTGGTGACCGCCGAGCCGAACCTGGCGCTGGCCGTGCTCACCGCGGACTGCGTGCCGGTGCTGCTCGGAGACCCGGAGAGCGGCGTCGTCTCCGCGGTGCACGCCGGACGGGTCGGAGCGCGGGTGGGAGTCCTCGTGGCGGCGCTCAAGGCGATGCAGCAGGCCGGTGCCCGCCTCGACCGCGTGGAGGCGCTGCTGGGCCCGGCCGCGTGCGGTGAGTGCTACGAGGTGCCCGCCGACATGCAGGCCGATGTGGAGCAGCACCTGCCCGGCAGCGCGTGCAAGACCCGCAAGGGCACGCCGGGGCTGGACCTGCGCGCCGGGCTCTGGGAGCAGCTGGCCGCCGTGGGCATCGCCAAGATCGGGGTGGACCCGCGCTGCACGATGGAAACGCCGGAGCTGTACAGCCACCGCCGGGACAACGGGCGCACCGGTCGGTTCGCCGCGGTGATCTGGGCCGAGCCGGAGGACGCCGAGTGAACGAGGAACTGCGCCGGGCGGAGCTGGCGGAGTCGTTGAGCGAGGTGCGCGCGCGGGTCGACCGGGCGTGCCGCGCCGCGGGGCGCGAGCCCGGCGAGGTCGAGCTGCTGGCGGTGACGAAGACCTTCCCGGCATCGGACGTGGCGCTGCTGGCCGATCTGGGGCTGACCGAGTTCGCGGAGAACCGCGAGCAGGAGGCGCGCGGCAAGGTCGCCGAGTTCGCCGGGCTCCGCCCGGAGGCGCCGGCCCGCTGGCACATGGTCGGGCAGTTGCAGCGGAACAAGGCGCGATCGGTGGTCCGCTGGGCGGACGTGGTCGAGTCGGTGGACAGCGAGCGGCTCGTCGAGGCGCTGCGCAAGGCCACCGCGAACGCCCTCGACGCGGGTGACCGAACACACCCTCTGGAGGTGTTGTTGCAGGTCAGCCTGGACGAGTCGGAGGGGCGTGGGGGCTGTCGGCCCGACGAGGTCCCGGCGCTGGCGGATATGATCACACTGACGAGTGATCTTCGATTGCGCGGTGTGATGGCGGTCGCCCCCCTGGGTGGCGACCCGGCTGTGGCCTTTGACACACTTTCCAAGATCTCCGAGCGGTTACGGGGAGATCACCCCGAAGCTGTCGAGGTGTCGGCGGGGATGTCCGGCGACCTGGAGAGTGCCGTTGCCCACGGCTCGACCCGGGTGCGTGTCGGAACCGCGTTGCTCGGTGGGCGGCGGTTAACCTCGCCGTAGCCGCAGGACAGAGGGGGTCGAGGGTCGGCCTCCTCGTGCTCGGTGGTAGGAGTCGCAAGAGGAAGGGCATGCCGATGAGCGCTTTGCACAAGTTGAAGGCCTACTTCGGCATGGTTCCGGCCGACGAGGTCGACGACTACGACGACGAGGTCGGTTACCGCGAGCGGTACGCCGACTCCGACCGCGACACCTACGACGGCCCCGCCGATCGGGGCACCCGGCGCCGGGTCGGCACCCGCGGGGGCTACCAGGCGGAAGCCGACGCCGAGCCGGACTTCGTCGAGGACTACCGGGAACCACCGGCGTCGCGCCCGCGACGGCAGTGGGCCGCGGAGCCCCCGGCGCGCAGCAGCGCGCTGCCCACCGACCAGCCGCGCGAGAACGTCTCGCGGCTGCGGGCGGTCACCGACACGGGCACCCAGTTCAACTTGAGCAAGATCACAACCCTGCACCCGCGCAGCTACAGCGAGGCGCGCACGATCGGCGAGCAGTACCGGGACGGCACGCCGGTGATCATGAACCTGACGGAGATGGAGGAGGCCGACGCGAAGCGCCTGGTCGACTTCGCCGCCGGGTTGGCGTTCGCGCTGCGGGGCTCGATCGAGAAGGTGACCAACCGCGTGTTCTTGCTCTCACCGCCCAACGTGGACGTCGCGGCGGAGGACAAGCGGCGGCTCGCCGAGGGTGCCTTTTTCAACTACGGGTGAGTGGTGGCACAGTTGAGGCGTGAACCCGGTGCAGATCGTCCTGTTTTACGTTCTGTTCTTCTTCTGGCTCCTGCTCACGGCCCGTATCGTGATCGAACTCGTTCGAGTGTTCGCTCGCGATTGGCGGCCCGTCGGGGGGGTTGCAATCGCGTTGGAGAGCATCTACACAGTGACCGACCCACCCGTAAAGTTGGTGCGTCGGGTGATTCCGACGGTCCGGATCGGCGGCGTCGGACTGGACCTATCGATTATGGTGCTGCTGCTGGTCGTGTTCATACTGATGCGACTGGTGCAGCCCGGGTGACGGGGAACCCGGGCTACCCGCAGCCGAGGAGTGCGTGAGGTGATCTTGTGGGCCTGACCCCCGCCGACGTGCATAACGTCGCGTTCAGCAAACCTCCGATCGGTAAGCGGGGCTACAACGAGGACGAGGTGGACGCATTCCTCGACCTGGTTGAAGCCGAGCTTGCCCGGCTGGTGGAGGAGAACAACGACCTGCGCGGCCAGGTCGAGCAGCTGGAGTCCCAGCTGCAGACCGCGCAGGTGGACTTGGAGGACGCCCGCAGCCAGGCGGCGTCCGCTTCCTCGACCCCGGTCCCGACGGAGGAACCGCGCCGGCTCACCCCGGTCCCGGCGCCGACCGCTGCCGAGCAGACTTCGCCCGGTGGTGACCACCACGTGCAGGCCGCCAAGGTGCTGGGCCTCGCGCAGGAGATGGCCGACCGGCTGACCGGTGAGGCCAAGGCCGAGGCCGACGGCATGCTGGCCGAAGCGCGGACGAAGTCCGAGCAGCTGCTCTCGGAAGCGCGCTCGAAGTCCGACAGCATGGTCAACGAGTCCCGGACCCGTGCCGAGACGATGCTCAACGACGCCCGCACGCGGGCCGAGACGTTGGAGCGGCAGGCCCGTGAGAAGGCCGCCAACCTGGAGCGCGACGCTCAGCGCAAGCACGCCGAGGTGATGGGCAACATCACGTCGGAGAAGAACGCCCTCGAGAAGAAGATCGAGACCCTGCGCACGTTCGAGCGCGAGTACCGCACTCGACTGCAGACCTACCTGGAGTCGCAGCTGCGCGAACTGCAGGACCGGGGATCGGCGGCGCCTGCCGAGAGCAGCAGCCGTTCCGGTCAGCAGGCCAGCTACAGCTTCGGGGCACGTGCGGCCGAAGCAGGCTGACGAGACTGTCCGCATCGGCGGCGACGGGCGGCGCGCCCGTCGCCGCTGGTGTGCTTCCGGGGCGCGAGAGGTGTGAGATCGCGTGCTGTTGATCGTGCTGGGACTGGTCCTGCTGGCGGCGGGCGTGCTGATCGGCGCCGTCGTCGGCGGGGACGCCGAGCTGGCGTGGTTGTCGGTGTTCGCCAGCGCGGTCGCGGTCGGGCTGCTGGTGGTGGACCGGGTGCGGCGCCGCCGGGAGGCGGCGAAGCGGGAGAGCGCGGAGCCGCCGTTCGCCGACGTCGGCGAGGAACCGGCGGAGGAGCGGAGCAACGCGGCGGAGGTCGCGAGGCCGGACGCGCAGGTGCTGGTGATCGACGAGCGCCCGCGCTACCACGTCCGCACCTGCGAGTGGATCGGCACGCGCAAGACCATCAAGCTCACCCTGGGCGAAGCCCGGGAACTGGGCTTCACGCCCTGCGGCCTGTGCGCCCCCAACGCCACCATCGCGGCGGAAGTCCGCCGCTCCTGAACTGCGGTGTTCCAGGCTCGTTCGGCGAGGCGGTGCGGGTGGCGGAACCTCGGAGGCCGCGCATGCGACACCTTCCGGGTGCGCCGCGTTGGCGGTCGCGGTCGCGGCCCGACCGATCTTCGGGGTCGGACCGGTGAAAACCGGTGGCGGGGGCCCGGTACGCTGGTGGGACCAAGGCGATGATCCGGCCATCACCGGGGAGCTTCCGGAAGAACGGGTGCTGGGCACCTCAGTAGAACCGGACGGGTCCAGCCCGTCACAGCTGGCAACGAGTGGTCGTCGGCGTTCGCCGGCGGCAAGCGGGGTGGTACCGCGGATCTCGTGCGGAGCACGCGCACGAGGTGTCGTCCCCGCGTGGGCACCGAGGTCTCGGTGCTCGTGCGGCGGCAACGACACACACCGCGAGGAGCGCATCCGCGATGTCATATCCCAAGGTTCAGTTCGGCGACGCCGGTGAGCGCGGCGTGGCTGCCCAGCCCGCGTTCCCGGCCATCGAGCGCCAGGTGCTGGATTTCTGGGCGAGCGACGACACCTTCCGGGCCTCGGTGCAGGCCCGCGAGGCCGGGACCAACGGTGCCAACGAGTTCGTCTTCTACGACGGCCCGCCGTTCGCCAACGGCCTGCCGCACTACGGGCACCTGCTGACCGGCTACGTCAAGGACGTGGTGCCGCGCTACCAGACGATGCGCGGCCGCCGGGTGGAGCGCCGGTTCGGCTGGGACTGCCACGGGCTGCCCGCCGAGGTGGAGGCGGAGAAGCAGCTCGGCATCACCTCGAAGTCCGAGATCGAGAGCATGGGCGTGGCCGCGTTCAACGACGCGTGCCGCACCTCGGTGCTGCGCTACACCGCCGAGTGGGAGGACTACGTCACCCGGCAGGCGCGGTGGGTGGACTTCGACAACGACTACAAGACGCTCGACCTGGACTACATGGAAAGCGTCATGTGGGCCTTCAAGACCCTGTGGGACAAGGGTCTGGTCTACGAGGGCTTCCGGGTGCTCTGGTACTGCTGGCGCTGCGAGACGCCGCTGTCCAACACCGAGACCAAGATGGACGACGTCTACCGCCAGCGGCAGGACCCGGCGGTGACCGTGGGCCTGCGGCTGCAGGCGCCGGGCAAGGCCTACGACGGCGCGCTGGCCCTGGCGTGGACGACCACGCCGTGGACGCTGCCGTCCAACCTCGCCGCCGCGGTGCACCCGGACGTCGACTACGTGCTCGTCGCACCGGGCAACAGCTCGGAACGCTACGTGCTGGCCGAGGCGCGGCTGAGCGCCTACGCGCGGGAGCTCGGCGAGGACGTCGCCGAGCACGTCGTCGAGCGGTTCAAGGGCTCCGACCTGCTCGGCACGAAGTACCAGCCGCCGTTCGACTTCTTCGTCGGCCGCGAGAACGCCCACCAGGTGCTGGCCGCCGACTACGTCACCACCGACGACGGCACCGGACTGGTGCACATCGCGCCCGCCTTCGGTGAGGAGGACAAGGTCGTCACCGACGCCGCGGACATCGAACCGGTGGTGCCGGTCGACGCCCACGGCAAGTTCACCGCCGAGGTGCCGCCGTACGAGGGCCTGCAGGTCTTCGAGGCCAACAAGCAGATCATCCGCGACCTCAAGGACGTCGGCCTGCTGCTGCGGCACGAGACCTACGACCACCCGTACCCGCACTGCTGGCGCTGCGACAACGCGCTGATCCAGCGGGCGGTGTCGTCCTGGTTCGTGGCGGTCAGCAAGTTCAAGGACCGGATGGTCGAGCTCAACCAGCAGATCAACTGGGTGCCCGCGCACATCCGGGACGGCCAGTTCGGCAAGTGGCTGGAGAACGCCCGGGACTGGAACATCTCCCGCAACCGGTACTGGGGCTCGCCGATCCCGGTGTGGGTCTCCGACGACCCGAACCACCCGCGCACCGACGTCTACGGCTCGCTGGACGAGCTGGAGCGCGACTTCGGCGTGCGGCCGAAGGACCTGCACCGGCCGGAGATCGACGAGCTGACCCGGCCCAACCCGGACGACCCGACCGGCAAGTCCACCATGCGCCGGGTGCCGGAGGTGCTGGACTGCTGGTTCGAGTCCGGCTCGATGCCGTTCGCGCAGGTGCACTACCCGTTCGAGAACGCCGAGTGGTTCGAGCACCACTACCCGGGCGACTTCATCGTCGAGTACAACGGGCAGACCCGCGGCTGGTTCTACCTGCTGCACGTGCTCGCGACCGCGCTGTTCGACCGCCCGGCGTTCACCAACGTGGTGGCGCACGGCATCGTGCTGGGCGACGACAAGCTCAAGATGTCGAAGTCCAAGAAGAACTACCCGGACGTCAACGAGGTCTTCGACCGCGACGGCTCGGACGCGATGCGCTGGTTCCTGATGGCCAGCCCGATCCTGCGCGGCGGCGACCTGGTCGTCACCGAGGAGGGCATCCGGGACGGCGTCCGCCAGTCGGTGCTGCCGCTGTGGAACTCCTGGTACTTCCTGGCGCTGTACGCCAACGCCGAGGGCGTCACCGGTCGGTTCCGGGTGGACAGCCAGCACGTGCTGGACCGCTACGTGCTGGCCAAGACCCACGAGCTGGTCGGCGACGTGCAGGCCGCGATGGACTCGCTGGACCTCGCCGGTGCGTGCAACACCGTCCGGGACTTCCTGGAGGTCCTGACCAACTGGTACGTGCGGCGCTCCCGCGACCGCTTCTGGGCCGGTGACCGCGACGCCATCGACACCCTGCACACCGTGCTGGAGGTGACCAGCCGGGTGGTGGCGCCGATGCTGCCGCTGACCGCCGAGGCGGTGTGGCGCGGGCTCACCGGTGGCCGCTCGGTGCACCTGACCGACTGGCCGCTGGTCGACGAGCTGCCCGCGGACGCGGCGCTGGTGACCGCGATGGACCAGGTGCGCCAGGTGTGCTCGTCGGCGTCGGCGCTGCGCAAGGCCAACAAGCTGCGGGTGCGGCTGCCGCTGGCCAAGCTCGTGGTAGCCACCGCGGAGGCCGATGCGCTGCGGCCGTTCGCCGACCTGATCCGCGACGAGATCAACGTCAAGGAGCTGGAGCTGACCACCGACGTGGCCCAGCACGGCCACTTCGAGATCGCGGTGAACGCGCGGGCGGCCGGTCCGCGGCTCGGCCGCGACGTGCAGAAGGTGATCAAGGCGGTGAAGGCCGGCGAGTGGAGCCGCACCCCGGGCGGTGCGGTCGTCGCGGCCGGGATCGAGCTGCAGGACGGCGAGTTCAGCGAGCGGCTGGTGTCCACCGACCCCGGTGCGGCCGCCGCGCTGCCCGCGGACCTGGGCCTGGTCGTGCTGGACACCGAGGTGACCCCGGAGCTGGCCGCCGAAGGCGTGGCCCGCGACGTGGTGCGCGTCGTCCAGCAGGCCCGCAAGGAGGCGGACTTCCAGGTCTCCGACCGGATCACGGTGACCGTCTCGGCGCCGGAGGAGGTGCTGTCCGCGGTGGCGGCGCACCGCGAGTTCATCGCGGCCGAAACCCTCGCCGACGCGGTCGAGGCCGGTGACGCGGCCGGTGGCTCCACCGGTTCGGTCGGTGACGGCACCGAGATCTCGGTGTCGGTGGCCCGAGTCTGAACCTGCTGCGCCCGGGTGGCGTCGGTACGCCGGCGCCACCCGGGCCGGAAGTTGGTGTGACGGAGGCCTCTCCCACGCTTCGGGAACCGGTGTTGCCCGTGGCGCGGACGTTTTCCTAAAGTGCTGTTCCGAAGGTCATGAGCGCCAGCGCGAAGCCCCGGCTCGCTGGCCGGCAACCCTCCAACCGCGGTGGGGTGCCCCGGGTGAGGACCTGGCCGGTCGCGCAGGGCGACCCGGCAAGCGCGGGCCCCCGGACGGGTCCGATGAGGCCTTGGAGGGGCGTCATGACCTCTGCCGTAGTCAGCATCCCGACCCAGTCGACCGCCGACCACCGCGTGCCCGCGGTGGCGGGCAGCGCGCTGCGCGTGCCGCTGGTCAACGGGGACAGCATCGGTTACGCCAATCTCGACCACGGGGCCAGCGCGCCTTGTCTGAGCAGCGTGCAGAAGGCCGTCGACGAGCTGCTGCCGTGGTACGCCAGCGTGCACCGCGGGGCCGGTTTCGCCTCCCAGGTGTGCACCCGCGTCTACGAGGGTGCGCGCGAGGTCCTGCGCGAGTTCGTCGGAGCCCGGCGCACCGACTCGGTGATCTTCACCCGCAACACCACCGATGCGCTGAACCTGCTGGCGAAGGCTTTGCCACGGGGCACCTCCGTGGTCGTCTTCGACACCGAGCACCACGCCGCGCTGCTGCCCTGGACCGGTCCGCGGGTGCGGCGGATCGCTGCTCCGGCGACTCCGGCCGAGGCGGTCACCGCGCTGGACGCCGCGCTGGCGGAATGCCCGGAGGGCCCGCGGCTGGCGGTGATCACGGGTGCCTCGAACGTCACCGGCGAGCTGTGGCCGGTCGCCGAGCTCGCCCGCGTCGCGCGCCGCCGCGGTGCGCGGACCGTGCTCGACGCCGCGCAGCTCGCCCCGCACCGGCCGGTGCGGATCACCGAGCTCGACGTCGACTACGTCGCGATCTCCGGGCACAAGCTGTACGCGCCGTTCGGCGCGGGTGCGCTGGTCGGGCGCGCGGACTGGCTCAACGCCGCCGAGCCCTACCTGGCCGGTGGCGGCGCCACACGGCAGGTGCACGAGCGCGCGGTGAGCTGGACCAGCGGAGCGGAGCGGCACGAGGCCGGATCGCCGAACACCGTCGGCGTGCACGCGCTGGCCAAGGCCTGCGAGGAGCTGTCGGCGAACTGGTCGGACGTCGTCGCGCACGAGGAGGCGCTGCTGCGCCGCCTGCGGGCCGGGTTGCGCGAGGTGCCGGGGCTGCGCGAGCTGTGCCTGTTCGAGGCCGACCACGAGCGGGTCGGCGTGGTGAGCTTCACCGTCGACGGCCAGGACCCGGGGCTGCTCGCCGCCGCGCTGTCCGCCGAGCACGGCATCGGGGTTCGCGACGGGCTGTTCTGCGCGCACCTGGCCACCCGGGGGCTGCTGTCGCGGGCCGGTTCGGACTCCGGCCGCGCGGTGCGCGTCAGCATCGGGCTGGGCACCACGACCGAGCACGTCGACCGCTTGGTCCGCGCTCTGCGGAAGCTGGTCGCCGAAGGCCCGGACTGGCGCTACGAGCAGGTGGACGGCCGCTGGACGCCGGCCGACGACCCGCGCCCGCTCCCCGACTTCCTGCGCTGAGCCGCCCACCCCGGGCGGTCGGTGTGCAATTTCAATGGAAATTGTGTCCCTGATTTCAATGGAACTTGCGGGACCGTCGGCGTGTCGGTGCCCGACGCGCCGGTGGCGGGCCGGGACGGCGCAATTTCAATGGAAATTGGACGTCTGATTTCCATTGAAATTGCATCGGTCGGGCCGCGCCGGGTGATCGGCCGGTTGCGGAGTCGGTACTGCTGCGATGCGGCCGGTGCGGTTCAGGGACAATGGGGGCGTGAGCAGCGAGCAGTCCTCTCCCAAGCAGTCATCCGCGGAGCCGGTGGATCACGGGGAAGCCGCCGAACAGGTGCCCGAGGTCCCGGCCGAGACCGCCGAGACGTCCGGCGACGCGCCTGCGGCGGTCGAACGCCCGCGCAAGTCCGCGAAGCTGCTGGCGCTGCTGTTCGCGGTCGCGGTGGCCGGTCTGGGGCTCGACATCCTCACCAAGGTCGTCGTGGTCGCCGAGCTCGAGGGCGAACCGCCGGTCGAGGTGCTCGGCGGACTGCTCTACCTCGACGTGCTGCGCAATCCCGGCGCGGCGTTCTCGCTGGCCACCGGCCTGACGTGGCTGCTGTCACTGCTGGCCATCGTGGTGGTCGGCGTGATCATCTGGCTGGCGCCGAAGCTGCGCTCGCCGGGCTGGGCGGTCGGCCTCGGGCTGGTGCTCGGCGGTGCGTGCGGCAACCTCGTCGACCGCATCTTCCGCGCCCCCGGCCCGCTGGAGGGCCACGTGGTGGACTTCCTCTCGATCCTCGCGCCCGGCGGTGCGGTGTGGCCGGTGTTCAACATCGCCGACAGCTGCATCGTCGTCGGCGGCGTGCTGATCGTGCTGCTGTCGCTGATGGGCCGCGACTACGACGGCACCGTGCACCGGAAGAAGAAGGCGGCGGAGAACAACTCGTGAGCGATCTTCGAAACCTGCCGGTGCCCGAGGGGCTGGACGGCATGCGGGTCGACGCGGGCCTGTCCAAGCTGCTGGGCCTGTCCCGCAACGCGGTGGCCACGCTGGCCGAATCCGGTGACGTGCTGCTCGACGGCAACGTCGTGGGCAAGTCCGACCGGCTGGTGGCCGGTTCGTGGCTGGAGGTGACGCTGCCCCCGGCGCAGCAGCCGCTGCAGGTCGTCGCGGTGCCGGTGGAGGGCATGGAGATCATCCACCAGGACGACGACATCGTGGTGGTGAACAAGCCGATCGGCGTCGCGGTGCACCCGAGCCCCGGCTGGGAGGGCCCCACGGTCGTCGGCGGGCTGGCCGCCGCGGGCGTGCGGATCGCGACCTCCGGAGCCGCCGAGCGGCAGGGCGTCGTGCACCGGCTCGACGCGGGCACCACCGGCGTGATGGTGGTGGCCAAGAGCGAGCACGCGTACTCGGTGCTCAAGCGGGCGTTCAAGGAGCGCACCGTGGACAAGCGCTACCACGCGGTGGTGCAGGGCCACCCCGATCCCAGCCGCGGCACGATCGACGCGCCGATCGACCGGCACCCGCGCCACGACTACAAGTTCGCCGTGGTCACCGGCGGCAAGCCGAGCATCACGCACTACGAGACGGTGGAGGCCTTCCGCGCCGCCTCGCTGGTGGACGTGAAGCTGGAAACCGGCCGCACGCACCAGATCCGGGTGCACTTCGCGGCGATCAAGCACCCGTGCGTCGGCGACCTGACCTACGGCGCGGACCCGGTCCTGGCGCGGAAGCTGGCGATCACCAGGCAGTGGCTGCACGCCCGGAGCCTGTCCTTCGAGCACCCGTCCGGCGGCTGGGTCACCTTCGAGAGCCACTACCCGGACGACCTGCAGCACGTGCTCGACGAGCTCCGCGATCAGGACCGCTGACCAGGTACTGTGACGGGAAGTCCAGCTGTCGACCAAGGGGGCTTGATGGCACAGTCGAGATCGTTCGAGGGCTCGGATGCGCCGACGCCGCCGAACGGCATGCCGGTGATCGACCCGGGAGCCGACGCCGAGACCCCGCCCCACGGGTTCAACAGCCTCGGCGACGTGATCAGCGCCGAGGACGTCGGTTCGGCGGCGCCGTCGGTCTTCGGCGCCCCGGAACCCGCCCAGCCGCGCGGCGAGGCCCAGGACTGGCCGAAGCTGGAGTACCGCAGCCGCAACAAGCCGGAGCGCTCGAAGCGCCCCAGCCCTTTGGACTTCTTCCGCCGGAAGGAAAGCTGAGGTTTTCCAGGCTCATCTTGCGTGGCGGTGCGGGTGGCGGAACCTCAGCGTCCGCCTGGCTGCGGGATCCCGTTCTGATGTATGTCCGATACACGGCGAACGGGCTGTCCTCGCCAGGCGAACGCTGAGAACCCGCGGCGGTGCGAGTTGCGAGGGTGGGTTATGCGCCTGCGGCGCATGCGACCACTTCCCGCTCTGGGCACGTTGGTCGTCGCGGCTGCGAGCCCGACCAAGATGAGAAGATCGGTGGAATTCGAAGGATCGGCTTCCGCCGGAAGGAAAGCTGACGGGCGTCACAGGGCTTTGAGCTCTTCGACCACTTCGCGGACCGAGGACTTGGCGTCGCCGAAGAGCATCGAGGTCTTCGGGTCCACGTAGAGCGGGTTGTCCACGCCGGCGAAGCCCGCTCGCATCGAGCGCTTCAGCACGATCACCGTCCTGGCCTGGTCCACGTCGAGGATCGGCATGCCGTAGATCGGGGAGTTCGGGTCGGTGCGGGCCGCCGGGTTGGTGACGTCGTTGGCGCCGATCACCAGCGCGACGTCGGTGCGGGCGAACTCGTCGTTGATCTCGTCCATCTCCTTGAGCCGCTCGTAGGGCACGTCCGCCTCCGCGAGCAGCACGTTCATGTGCCCGGGCATCCGGCCGGCCACCGGGTGGATCGCGTAGAGCACGCCGACGCCCTTGTCCGCCAGCAGCTTCGCCATGTCCTGCACCGCGTGCTGGGCCTGCGCGACGGCCATGCCGTAGCCGGGCACCACGATCACCTGCCCGGCGTAGGCGAGCTGGATCGCCACGTCCGCGGCGCTGACCGAGCGCACCGTGCCACCGGCGGCCGCCGGTGCGGCGTCGGCGGTCCCGCCGAAGCCACCGGCGACGATCGACGGGATCGAGCGGTTCATCGCCTTGGCCATCTGATCGGTCAGGATCGAACCGGAGGCGCCGACGATCATCCCGGCGACGATCATCGCCGTGTTGCTCAGCGCCAGCCCGGCCGCCGCCGCGGACAGCCCGGTGAAGGCGTTCAGCAGCGACACCACCACCGGCATGTCGGCGCCGCCGATCGGCAGCACCACCGCGATCCCGGCCAGCCCGGCCAGCACGAGCACCGCGATCAGCAGCAGCTCGACGTCGTTGCCCAGGCCGATCAGCACCGCGCACGCCACCGCACCGGCCAGCAGCAGCACGTTCAGCGGCAGCTGCAGGCGGCCCACCGTGATCGGGCGGCCGGGCACGATCTCCTGCAGCTTGCCGAAGGCCACCAGCGAACCCCAGAACGAGATCGAGCCGATGATCGCGGCGAACAGCGTGGCGATCGGCACGAACGCCGGTGCGCCCTGGAAACCGGCGCTCTCCCGGAACTCCACCCACGCGGTGAGCGCCACCGCGCCGCCGCCGACGCCGTTGAACAGCGCCACCATCTGCGGCATCGCGGTCATCCGCACCCGCCGCGCCGCCGGGACGCCGATCACCGCGCCCACCACCAGGCCCAGCACGATCAGCCCCCAGTTGCCCAGCCCGGGCGTGAGCAGCGTGGCGACCACCGCGATCACCATGCCGACCGCGGCGATCGCGTTGCCGCGCACCGCGGTCCGCGGCCCGGTCAGGCCCATCAGGCCGTAGATGAACAGCGCGAAGGCGAGGACGTAGAGGACCGACCGCAGCGTGATCACTTCTCGGCGTCCTTCCGCGCGGCTTCCGGCTTGCGCTTGAACATGCCCAGCATCCGGTCGGTGACCAGGAAACCGCCGACCACGTTGATGGTGCCGAAGATGATCGCCACCAGCGCCAGCAGCTGCGAACCGAGATCGTCCACACCGGACCCGAGCGCCAGCACGCCGCCGAGCAGCACGATGCCGTGGATGGCGTTGGTGCCGGACATCAGCGGCGTGTGCAGCGTGTTCGGCACCTTGGAGATCACCGCGAAGCCGACGAAGCCGGCCAGCACCAGGATCGCCAGATCGGCCAGGAACATCGCCCCCTCCTCCCGGGATTGGGGGTGCGGGCACCCGGGCTCAGCCGGAGTGCCCGTCACCTGGTTCTGATCGGGTGATGCAGGCGGCGGCGAGGACCTCGTCGGTGAAGTCGGGGGCCAGGCGCCCGTCGACCAGCATCAGCTCCAGCAGTGCTCGGACGTTGCGGGCGTAGAGCTCGCTGGCGTGCTCCGGCATGCTCGCCGGGAGGTCCAGCGGCGCGGCGATGGTGACCTCGTGGTCCACCGCGGTCCGGCCGGGCTCGCTGAGCTCGCAGTTGCCGCCCGCCGCCCCCGCCAGGTCGACGATCACGCTGCCCGGCCGCATCCGGCGCACCGCCTCGGCGGGCACCAGCCGAGGAGCCGGGCGGCCCGGCACCAGGGCGGTGGTGATCACCACGTCGAAGCCGCTGATCGCCGCGCTCAGGCGCTGGGCCTGCTCGGCGCGCTCCTCCTCGGTCAGCTCGCGCGCGTAGCCGCCCTCGCCGACCGCCGAGATGCCCAGGTCCAGCCACTTCGCCCCGACCGAGCGCACCTGGTCGGCGACCTCGGGCCGCACGTCGTAGCCGGTGGTGCGGGCGCCGAGCCGCTTTGCCGTGGCCAACGCCTGCAGCCCGGCCACGCCGACCCCGAGCACCAGCACCGAAGCGGGTTTCACGGTGCCCGCCGCGGTGGTCAGCATCGGGAAGAAGCGGGTGCACTCGGAGGCCGCGAGCAGCACCGCGCGGTACCCGGCGACGTTGGCCTGGGAGGACAGCGCGTCCATCGACTGGGCGCGGGAGATGCGCGGCACCGATTCCAGCGCGAACCCGGTCACCCCGGCCGCGCGCAGCCGCGGCGCCAGGTCCGGGTCGGTCAGCGGGGCGAGGAAGCCGATCAGCGTCGAGCCGCGGGCCAGCTTGCCGATCTCCTCGGAGCTGGGCGGGTTGACCTTCACCACCACGTCGGCCGACCACGGGTCGGCGAGGTGCGCGCCCGCTTTGGCGAACGCGTCGTCGGGGATCAGCGCGGCCTGCCCGGCCCCGGGCTCGACGCGCACTTCGAGGCCCTGCGCGCACAGCCGCTCGACCACGCTCGGGACTAGCGCGACCCGGCGCTCACCCGGCGCCGACTCGCGCGGGACACCGACGCTGGTGCGCTGTCCCGCCTCTCCGGGATGTTCAGCGGTGGTTGCGCCCGGAGCTGAACTCGCGTTTCGCGGCTTCTCGTGGCCGGGTTGCATCACGGTCCCCTGGGGTGCGGATGAGCAGGGCTCCCGGTTGACACAACGGGTCTCATGACTCCAGATGTCCACAACGCGGAACGAACCGCAAGGCCCCACGCCCGTTCGGCCGCGGTGGATCACTAGGACAGAGGTATCCGCGAGTGGTGATCACCAGTATTAACAGCGGTCGCCGGTCGGTGGGAATGCTCCGGCCCGACGTGCAGGGGGTTCGTCCTACCATTCAGCCCCACAGGTGACCGTGAGCGTTTTGAGGGGCTATGGCACCCCAAAACACTCACGGGCCCTCACCAGGCAGAACGGTCGCCGCTAGCGAAGCATCAGTGGCCCGCTCCGCAGCGCGAGCCGAGCGCCGGAGCTCAGAGGTCGGTGATGTCCCAGGTGAGGGTTCGCTGGGTGTCTCCGGGGCGGGGCGTCCAGCGGACCGCCGTCAGCTCGGTGGAGTCCGGGAGGACGTAGACGGTGTGGCCGCCCGCCGTTTCGCCCGGCGGGACGCCGATCCGGTGCGGTGGGCGGGAGGACAGCGACACCGGGGACTTCGTCACCGCCGAGCCGTCCTTGGCGATCAGCTCCAGGTACAGGTCGGGCAGCGAGGTGAAGGGCGTCTGGCCGCGGTTGGTCAGCTCGGTGTGCACCACCACCGAGCGCTCGCCCTCCTTGAGCTCGTAGCCGGCCGCGGTGAACAGGTAGTCCGCCGGGTCGACGACCTCGACCAGCAGGATCGTGATCCGCTCGCCCTCCAGGCCTTCCACGTCGAGCTTGCTGCCGACCTTGCCGGTGCGCACCGGCTGCTGCGGCGCCTGCTGGTCGCCGCGCGCCCACGCGGCCGATCCGGGCGGGCCCCAGACGTTCATCGGGTCCTGCGGGGCGGGCTGCTGCGGGAACGAGGTCGGCGGCGGGCCGGGCACGAAACGCTGCGGTCCGCTGGGCGTGCCGTAGCCGGGCGCCGGGTAGCCGCCGGTGGGCATCGGGTAGCCGCCGGTGGGCTGCGGGTAGGAACCCGAGGGGACCTGGTGCGCGCCGCTGGGGCCGGACACCGGGTAGGGGCCGCTGGTCATGTTGTTCTGCGCGGCCCAGTGCTGCGCGGCGGCCACCGCGTTGCGGATGGCCTGCGGGTCGCACTCGACGCCGACGATCAGCGGGAGACCGGTGGTGGAGAGGGCAGCGAGGCGCGCGGCGACGTCACGCACGTCCATGCCGAGCCGACCGGCGATTTCGGGCACCGCCGCTCGGCCCATCTCGGCGACGACGCTCAGCAGTCGCACGTCCACGGGATCAGGGCCAGCCACGTCGTGCCACGCTACCCGCTCGGCAGTTCCCGTGCGTAAACGGCACGGATTTCGCCGGCGGTTCCGCGCCTGCTCACCGCGCGCCGCGGCGGAAACGCACGCAACGCCGGGGGAATCGGCGGTCACACCGGGTGTGCGCGTTAGGCTGGCGACTCTCCCGGAAGCTGTCGCGAAGGAGGACTTCCCCGTGCCTGTCGACCCCTTCGTTCACCTGCACGTCCACACCGAGTTCTCGATGCTCGACGGTGCGGCCAAGCACGATGCGCTGTTCGCCGAGGTCGCTCGGCTGGAGCAGCCGGCGGTGGCGATGACCGACCACGGGAACATGTTCGGCGCGCACAGCTTCTACTCGAACGCCAAGAAGAGCGGGATCAAGCCGATCATCGGCATCGAGGCGTACCTGGCCCCGGAGAGCCGGTTCCACAAGAAGCCGGTGTTCTGGGGCGAGCGGGCCCGCACCGGCAAGCGGGAGCTGGACGAGTACGGCGAGAGCGGCGACGTGTCGGGCGCGGGTGCCTACACCCACATGACGATGCTCGCGAAGAACTCGACCGGGCTGCGCAACCTGTTCAAGCTGTCCTCGCTGGCGTCCATGGAGGGCTTCTTCCGCAAGCCGCGCATGGACAAGGAGCTGCTGGCCGAGCACTCCGAGGGGATCATCGCGACGAGCGGGTGCCTGGCGGGCGAGATCCTGACCCGGCTCCGGCTCGGCCAGAAGGACGAGGCGCTGCAGGCCGCCTCGGACTACAAGGACATCTTCGGGCCGGAGAACTTCTTCATCGAGGTCATGGACCACGGCATCCAGATGGAGCGCAACATCCGCGGCGAGCTGCTGGACCTGGCCAAGCAGCTCGACCTGCGCACGGTGGCGACCAACGACAGCCACTACGTCACCGCGGACCAGGCCGGGCACCACGACGCGCTGCTGTGCCTGCAGACCCGGTCGATGCTCGCCGACACCGACCGGTTCAAGTTCAACGGTGACGGCTACCACATCAAGTCGTCGGCCGAGATGCGCGAGTACTGGGACGCCGAGGTGCCCGGTGCGGCGGACAGCACGCTGCTGATCACCGAGATGGTCGAGGGCTACGAGGAGGCCTTCGCGGCGACCAACCGCATGCCGCAGGCCAAGATCCAGGCCGGCCGCACCGACGTGGAGGTGCTGCGCGACGAGGTCGAGGAGTTCATCCCGACCCGGTTCCCCGGCGACAGCTTCACGCAGGAGTACCGCGACCAGCTCGAGTGGGAGCTCAAGGTCATCACCGAGAAGGGGTACAGCTCGTACTTCCTGGTCGTCGGCGACATGATCCGGTGGGCCAAGAACAACGGCATCCGGGTCGGGCCGGGCCGTGGTTCGGCGGCGGGCGCGCTGCTGTCGTACGTGCTGCACATCATCGACATCGACCCGCTGCAGCACGGCCTGCTGTTCGAGCGGTTCCTCAACCCCGAGCGCGACTCGCCGCCGGACATCGACATCGACTTCGACGAGCGCCAGCGCGAACGGGTCATCCAGTACGCCAAGGAGAAGTACGGCACCGAGTACTTCGCCAAGGTCATCACCTACGGCACCATTAAGACCAAGGCGGCGTTCAAGGACGCTGCCCGCGTGCACCTCGGGCAGGCCGGTTTCCAGCTCGCCGACCAGTTCAGCAAGGCGCTGCCCGCGCCGATCGCGGCGAAGGACATCCCGCTGTCCGGGATCGTCGACCCGCAGCACGAGCGCTACCCGGAGGCCGCCGAGGTCCGCACGCTGATCGAGAACGATCAGCAGATCGGCAAGATCTTCGACACCGCGCGGGGGCTGGAAGGCCTGATCCGCAACGCCGGTGTGCACGCGTGCGCGCACATCATCTCCCGCGAGCCGCTGCTGGACGTGCTCCCGCTGTGGAAGCGGGACGACGGCGAGATCATCACCGGCTGGGACGGCCCGCAGTGCGAGGCGGTCGGCCTGCTCAAGATCGATATCCTCGGGCTGGTCAACATGACCACCATCGACGACACCGTGCGGATGGTGAAGGCCAACCACGGCACGGAGATCGAGCCGCTGGAGATCCCGCTCGACGACGTCAAGACGTACGAGATGCTGGGGCGCGGTGAGAGCCTGGGAGTGTTCCAGCTCGAAGGTGGGGGCATGCAGTCCCTGCTCAAGCGGATGATGCCGACCCGGTTCGGCGACATCGTCGCCTGCGTGGCGCTGTACCGGCCGGGCCCGATGGACGTCAACGCGCACCTGGACTACGCCGACCGCAAGAACGGCAAGAAGCCGGTGGAGCCGATCCACCCGGAGCTGGACGAGCCGCTCAAGGACATCCTCGGCGAGACCTACGGTCTGATCGTCTACCAAGAGCAGATCATGGCCATCGCCCAGAAGGTCGCCGGTTACACGCTCGGACAAGCGGACCTGCTGCGGCGTGCGATGGGCAAGAAGAAGAAGGAGGTGATGGACGAGCAGTTCGCCCGCTTCGAGGCCGGGATGAAGGAGCGCGGCTACTCGAAGGAGGCCATCGACCAGCTCTGGGCGACGGTGCTGCCCTTCGCCGGCTACGCGTTCAACAAGTCCCACGCCGCCGCCTACGGCCTGGTGACGTACTGGACGGCCTACCTCAAGGCGCACTACCCGGCCGAGTACATGGCCGCGCTGCTCACCGCCAACGCCAACAACAAGGACAAGACCGCCATCTACCTGTCCGAGTGCCGCCGGATGAACATCCGGGTGCTGCCGCCGGACGTGAACGAGTCCGTCGTCGAGCACACCGCGGTCGACGGCCGGATCCGGTTCGGGATGGGCGCGATCCGCAACGTCGGTGCGAACGTGGTCGAGTCGATCGTCAAGACCCGCCAGGAGAAGGGCCGCTACACCTCCTTCCCCGACTTCCTCGACAAGGCCGAGATCACCGCGTGCAACAAGCGGGTCCTGGAATCGCTGATCAAGGCCGGTGCGTTCGACTCGCTCGGGCACACCCGGATGGCGCTGGTCCAGCACCACGAGGCCGCGGTCGACGCCGTGATCGGTCTCAAGCGGCAGGAGGCGATGGGCCAGTTCGACCTGTTCGGCGGAGCCGATGACTCCGGGCCCAGCGATGACACCTCGCCGCTCGCGCACCTGCAGTTCACCGACGAGGAGTGGCCGCGCAAGCAGCTGCTCGCCTACGAGCGGGAGATGCTCGGCCTGTACGTCTCGGCGCACCCGCTGGACGGTGCCGAGCGGCTGCTGGCGCCGTACCAGGACACCAGCATCGCCGCGCTCGTCGGCGGGGAGATCGGGCCGACCGGCTTCGGCAAGGACAAGGAGCAGCCCAAGATCGCGGGGATGATCTCGGGCATCCAGCGGCGCATCAACAAGAACGGCAAGCCGTGGGCGATCGTCACGCTGGAGGACTTCGACGCCAGCGTGGAGGTGCTGTTCTTCCCGCAGTCCTACGAGATGTTCGCCGACTGCCTGATCGAGGACAACGCGCTGGCGGTCAAGGGCCGGGTGAACGAGCGCGAGGGCGAGATCAGCATCTTCGCCTCCGACGCGGTGCCGATCGACATCTCGGCCGCGGAGACCGACCCGGGCACCGACCCGGCGTTCGTGATCAAGGTGCCGGTGGGCCGGGTGGACCAGTCGCTGGTGGCGGAGCTGAAGCGGACCCTGCAAGCGCACTCGGGCACGACGCCGGTGCACCTCAAGCTGCAGAGCCCGCGCGGCGTGACCCGTTTGGCGCTGTCCAGCGACTACTTCGTCTCCACCGAGAGCGGCCTGCAGGGCGAGCTCAAGGGACTCCTCGGCGCTGGTTGCTTCGAGACCGTGTGAGGTTTTCCGGGCTCGTTTTGCGTGGCGGTGCGGGTAGCGGAACCTCAGCGCCCGCCTGGACCGCGGGCGCCCGGCACCAATACACGGCAGCCGGGCCGTCCTCGCCAGGCGGACGCTGAGAACCCGCGGCGGTGCGAGCTGCGAGGGTGGGCTGAACGCCTCCGGCGTTCAAAAGACAAAGACCAAGACAGGTGCTCAGGCGCCGCAGCGGAGGTCACGCGGGTGTGAGCGCTTCGGGGCGCTGTAGCACCCCGGAGCGCTCACGGGTTTCGGTCACACGGTTTCGAAGGTGGCCATCATGCCCATGTCCTCGTGCTCGGCGTTGTGGCAGTGGAAGACGAAGCGGCCGCGGTAGTTCTCGAAGCGGGTGATGACCTCGACCGCCTCACCCGGCTCCAGGTCGACCGTGTCCTTCCAGCCCGCGTCGAGCGGGCGCGGTTCGCGGTTGCCCCGGGAGAGGACCTGGAAGTTGGCCAGGTGCAGGTGGATCGGGTGGTGCAGGTCCGCCACGAAGCGCCAGATCTCGACGTCGCCGAGGCGCGGCCGGGCCGCCACGTAGCCCGTGTCGAACGGCCTGCCGCCGATCAGCCAGCCCCGCCGGTCGCCGTGATGGCCGCTGCGGAAGCTGAAGTCCCTGGTCACCACGGCCTGTTCGCGGCGCAATGGCTCCACTTCGGACAGCCGGGCCGGGATGGCGGAGTCCTCGGGCGCGCGGCGGGCGACGCGGAACCGCATCACCTGCGCGGTCGGCCCGGTGCCGAGCCGGTTCACCAGGGTGACCTCGGTGCCCACCGGGTAGCGGCCGAAGTCGACGATCACGTCGTGGCGCTCCGCGGAGGCCGTCGTGATGCTCTCGTGGCCGATGGGTGAGCTCAGCAGGCCGCCGTCCGAGCCGATCTGCACGAACGCCGGGCCGTCCGGCGGTGGCGGGTCCAGGGCGAGCTCGTAGCGGCGGGCGTTGGAGGCGTTGAGGACGCGCAGCCGGTGGCGAGTCGCGGAGACCTCGTGCACCGGCCACGGCACGCCGTTGACCAGGACGACGTCGCCGAGCACGCCTGCCGCGTAGGTGTCGGTCACGCCGGGCACGGTGGTCAGCGTCGGATCCAGCGAGGGGTAGTCGAACGAGCCGTCCGCGGCGAAGGCCCGGTCGGTGATCAGCAGCGGGATCTCGCGGTCTCCGCGCGGGAGCGGGAGGGCGTCCTCCTCGTCGTCGCGGACGACGTGCAGCCCGGCCAGGCCCCGGTACACGGCCGGGCCGGTGAAGTCCATCCGGTGGTCGTGGTACCAGAGCAGCGCGGCGCGCTGGTCCAGCGGATAGGTGTAGTCGCGGGTGCCGGTGGTGATCACGGCCCGCGGGTCGTGCATGCCGTGGTGGCCGTGGCTCCAGCCGCGGGCGGGCAGGACCAGGTCGGTCGGGTAGCCGTCGGACTCGGGCGGGGTGTGGCCGCCGTGCAGGTGCGCCACCGTCGGCACCGGCAGCTCGTTGCGGTGGCGGACGATCGCGGTGCGGCCGCGCCGGGTTTCGATGGTCGGGCCGGGGAAAACGCCTTCGTAGCCCCAGATCGGCGTGCGCAGGCCGGGCAGGATCTCCGCCGTCGCCTCGCGCGCGGTGATCTCGTATCGGTCGGCACCGCCCTCCCGCGCGGCGGGTGCCAGCACGGGCGGGATCACCAGCGGGAGCTGGAACGGCGCGGGCAGCGGCACCGCGCTGCGCAGCACCGCGCCGGCCGAGGTTCGGCGGGGCAGCAGCTGCGGGCCGCCGAGGCTCGCCGCGAGCACGAGCCCGGCGCCGCCGGTCAGCCCGAGGAAGCGGCGGCGTCCCATCATCGCGCGACTCCCAGCGTGCTCGGGCGCCAGAGCGCCACCAGCGCGGTCGTGGTCAGGGCGATCAGCGCGACGCCGAGCGGGAAGTGCACGTCGAGCGCGCCGAACATCCCGGCGAAGTACTGCCCGGTCTCGCCGAGGAGGACCAGCCCGGTCACCGCGCTCGGCCAGCGCGGGCCGCCCCGCGCCCAGAGGAAGATCGCGGCTGCCAGCTGGGCCATGCACAGGTAGTACACGACGTCCGCGCCCACGGCGTGGGTGTGCAGCATGTCGTAGTCGCCGCTGAGGAGGACGCCCGCGAACACGGGTTGCCCGAAGATCGCGATCGCGTGCGCCGTGGCGATGGCGCGCAGCCCGATCAGCGCCGGACGTTCCTTGCCGCGGGCGGGTTTGGCCGGTGCGGCCGAAGTGGACGGTTCCATTGTCGCTTCCTGGAGATCTCTGTTCCCGATCGCGACGGTAGAGCCGGATTCCGATGCCTTCCAAGACTAATTCTGCGATGAACTCATGCCCCTGGAGGCATGATGGGGCCATGGATCTGCTGCCGCTGCGCTATTTCCAGGTCGTCGCGCGCCACGAGCACATCAGCCGGGCCGCCGCCGAGCTGCGGGTGTCCCAGCCGTCGCTGTCGCGCACCATCGCGCGGCTGGAGAAGGAGCTCGGCGTGCCGCTGTTCGACCGGCAGGGCCGCCACATCCGGCTGAACAGCTACGGCGCGGCCTTCCTGACCCGGGTGGACCGGGCGCTGACCGAGCTCGACGACGGCAGGCAGGAGCTCGCCGACGCGGCCGGGCCGGTGCGCGGCAGCGTCTCGGTCGCCTCCGAGACGCTGCTGACGCTGGCCTCGGCGCTCGTCGCCTTCCGGGCCGAGCACCCGGAGGCCGACGTGCGGATCTCCCAGTCGTCGGGAGTGCGGATGCTGCAGCGGTTGCGGCGGGGCGAGGTCGACCTCTGCCTGGCATCGCAGCAGATCGACGACCCGGAGCTGGAGACGGCCGAGGTGCTGCGCGAGGAGGCGATGCTGGCGGTCCCGTTCGACCACCGGCTGGCCTCGCGGGCGAGCGTGGACATCGCCGAACTCGCCGGTGAACCGGTGATCACCACCAACGGCGAGTTCTGGCAGCGCGAACTGACCGACCGGCTGTTCGCCCGTGCGGGCCTGCGCCCGAACGTCGTCTCCGAGGGCAACGAGCTGGCGGCGACCACGTTCCTGATCAGCCTCGGCCTGGGGGTGGGGTTCCTCCCGGAGATGGCCAGCAGGCACGAGCTGGGGATGGTGGCGTTCGTGCGGATCGACTCGCCGGACTGCTACCGCACGCTGTCCTTCGCGTGGCGCCGCAACGGCTACCTCTCGCTGGCGGCGCGGCGCTTCCGCGAGCACGCCACCGAATCGCTCCGCCGCGACGTCCACGGCTGAACCGCCCCCGGGGCGGCGTCGATTTCGTGCGGAATCGACGCATGGCCGGGTGACGGCGTTCGGTGCGTGCGGGGGCGGTTCGTCAGGTCGCTCGGACGGGGGTGTGCAGGCGCAGGTCGTCGAGGCTGTGGCCGGTTTCCGCCGTGTAGGTGCCCGGGATCAGGCGCCAGGCGCCGGCGCTCTCGTCCCAGATCTCGGCCGCGCGGCGGGGCAGCGCGATGGTCGCTTCGGCGGTCGCGCCGGGTTCCGCGGTCACCGAGGCGAAACCGGCGAGGCGGCGGGCGGGGCGTTCGACGGCGTCCGCCTCCGGCACCGCCAGGTAGACCTGGAGGACTTCGCGTCCGGCGCGGTCGCCGGTGTTGCGCACGCGCACGGTGATCCTGGCCAGCTCGTCCGGGCCTTCCGGTGCGGTGAGCTCGGCGGACTCGTAGTGCCAGTCGGTGTATCCCAGGCCGTGGCCGAAGCAGTACGCCGGAGCGGTTCCGGCTCGCTGCCAGGCCCGGTAGCCGATGAAAACGCCTTCGTCGTAGTGCAGTCGGCCGTCGGTCGGGCTCACCCGGGTGACCGGTGCGTCGGCCAGTTGAGTCGGCCAGGTGGTGGGCAGCCGACCGCCCGGTTCCTCGACGCCCAGCAGGACGTCGGCGAGGGCGGCGCCGGCCTCCTGCCCGGGGAACCAGCTGAGCAGGACGGCCGCGACGTCGTCCCGCCACGGCATCTCCACCGGCGAACCCGAGTTGACCACCACCACGGTGTTCGGGTTCACCGCCGCCACCCGCCGCACGAGCTCGTCCTGCCTGCCGGGCAGCCGCAGGCTCGTGCGGTCGAAGCCCTCGCTCTCCACCCGGTCGGTGGTGGCGACCACGACGATCGCCGTCCCGGCTGCCCGCGCGGCGGCGACGGCCTCGTCGAGGAGTTCCTCGGCGTCGCGCTGCGGGCCGCGGTGGGCGAGGCCGACCGCGATCGAGTCCAGCGCCGCGGTGGTCTTGGGGACGACGTTGACCAGGCTGACCTCGACCGCTTCGCCCGCGGTGAGCTCGACCTCGGCGCGCGGCACCGGGGCGTCGAAGAACACGTCGAACGGATCGCGGCCGTCCGCCGAGTGCTCGCCGTCGAAGACGACCGCACCGGCGACGGTGAGCTCGAACCCGCCGAGGCCCTTGGTGCCGAAGGTGTGCTTGCCGCTGTCCTGCGGCGTGAACGTGCCGGTGATCTCGACGCTGTGCAGCTCGTCGTAGCGCACGCCTTCGGGGAAGTCCCCGTGCCACTGCACCATGCCGTTGGGCAGCGCCTCCTCGCCGAGCACCCGGCCGTCCGCATCGCGGACCACGGCCCGCAGGGCGAAACCCGTTCCGGCGGCGGTGAGTTCGTCGTTGATCTCGGTGCCGACGGCGAAGGTCACGTCGGGCAGCGCGGCGCGCAGCCCGTCGAGCGGCGACACGACGCGGTCGGGGAACACCTGGGCCGAACCGCCGCCGAGCACCCGGGCGTCCCGCGCTGCGCGGCCGATCACGGCGACGTCGGCCGACGGTTGGAGCGGCAGCGCGCGGTTCTCGTTGCGGACCAGGACGAAAGCCCGGTGGGCGATCTCCCGCGCGAGCGCGTGCCCGTCGATCCGGTCGGGCCGCTGCTCGGGCGGCACCGCCGCAGGCACGCCCTCCAGCGCGCCGACGCGGGCCGCCAGGCGCAGGACGTTGCGCACCGCATCGTCCACAAGGGACTCGTCGACGTCGCCGGCGCGGACCGCCGCGGCCAGCGCCTCGCCGTAAACCGTGCGGGGACCGGGCATGGCGATGTCCAGGCCGCCCCGGATGGCCCGCGCGGTGTGGCGGGCGGCGAACCAGTCGGAGACGATGCAGCCGTCGAAACCCCACTCCCCGCGCAGTACTTCGTTCTGCAGCCCGGCGTGCTCGGTCATCGTCGGGCCGTTCACCGAGTTGTAGGCGGCCATCACGCCCCACGGGCGGGCCTGCTTGACGATCGCCTCGAACGGTGCCAGGTAGAGCTCGCGCAGCGCCCGCTCGCCGACGATGTTGTCGACCGTGAATCGCTCGGTCTCCGCGTCGTTGGCGACGAAGTGCTTCACCGTGGTGCCCACGCCGCCCTCCTGCACGCCGCGCACGTAGCCGGTGCCGATCTCGCCGGTCAGGTGCGGATCTTCCGAGTAGCACTCGAAGTGCCGCCCGCCCAGCGGCGAGCGGTGCAGGTTCACCGTGGGCGCGAGCAGCACGTGCACGCCCTTGCGCCGCGCTTCCTGGGCGAGCAGGTGTCCGGCGCGCCGGGCCAGCTCCGGGTCCCAGGTGGCGGCCAGCGCGGTGGGGCTGGGCAGGGCGATGGAGGGGTCGCTCGCGCTCCAGCGAACGCCGCGCACCCCGATCGGCCCGTCGGACATCACCAGCGGTGCCAGGCCGATCTCGGGCAGCGCGGGCAGCGACCACATGCCCCGGCCCGCGAGCAGCCGGGCCTTGGCGTCCAGGTCGAGTTCGGCGAGTGCTGCCGCGATTGCTGCGTCGTGGTCGACCACTTCGGGCTCCTCCGGTCGGCGGCCAGGGTCGGTCGGCTGCATCCTCACCGATCGGCCGGGCGAGCAGTAGGGGTCGTTATGCGTTCGTTCCTGCGGGGCGCGATCCCGCTGAGGGGGCTCTCAGCTTCGTGTGACAGGTCGTGGTGAACGGGGTTCACTGGAGCGCAGGGGTCACGACTGCCTAGTGCGAAGGAATCCGATGTCCATCACCGAGGCACACACCGAAGTTCCCGTCTTCGACGCCGCCTTCGTGCAAGACCTGCACTCGCGGTACGCCGAGATCCGCGAAGTCACGCCGGTGCAGCGGATGGTCACCCCGCACGGCCTGCCGGTCTGGGTGATCACCCGCTACGAGGACGTCCGCGCTGCGCTGACCGATCCCCGGCTGCGCAAGGAGGTCACCCGCATCCAGGAGGTGATCGCGGCCAACGTGCCACCGGACTCCGGCGGCCGCGAGTTCGAGGAGTCGCTGGCCTCGCACATGCTCAACATGGACCCGCCGGACCACACCCGGCTGCGCAAGCTGGTGGTCAAGGCCTTCACCAGCCGCCGGGTGGAGGCGCTGCGCCCGCGCGTCGAGCAGATCACCGAGCGGTTGCTCGACGACATGGCGGGCCAGTCCGAAGTGGACCTGCTGGACTCCTTCGCGTTCCCGCTGCCGATCCAGGTCATCTCCGAGCTGCTCGGCGTCGACGAGAGCCGCCGGGACGCCTTCCGCGCCTGGACGAACGTGCTGCTCGACGCCTCCGACCGCGAGGCGTCGGGGGTCGCGGCGGCGGAGATGGCGCAGTACCTCGCCGAACTCATCGAGGTCAAGCGCCGCGAACCCGGCGACGACCTGGTCACCGCGCTGGTGGACGCCACCGAGGACCAGGACCGGCTCAGCGACAAGGAACTGATCGCGATGGTGTTCCTGCTGCTGGTGGCGGGGCACGAGACGACGGTCAACCTGATCGCCAACGGGGTGCTGCACCTGCTGCGCCACCCCGACCAGTGGGCCGCGCTGCGGGCCGATCCGGAGCTGGTGACCGGCGCGGTGGAGGAGATGCTGCGCTTCGACGGGCCGGTGATGCACGGGACCTTCCGGTTCACCGCCGAGCCGATGACGATCGGCGGCGTGGAGATCCCGGCCGGGCAGATCGTCTGGGTCGGGCTGGCCGCGGCCAACCGCGACCCGGAGCAGTTCCCCGAGCCGGACCGGTTCGACATCACCCGCGACGCGCACGGGCACGTGGCCTTCGGCTACGGCATCCACTTCTGCCTGGGCGCCCAGCTGGCCCGCCTGGAGGCGCACACCGCGCTGCGCGGCCTCATCCAGCGGTTCCCGAACCTCACCGCGGCGGGATCGCTGGACGACGTGCAGTGGCGCTTCAGCACCCTGATCCACGGCCTGCGCACCTTCCCGGTCCACCCTGCCGGGCGCTGAGGTTCCGTTTCCGCTGGTGGCGGCCCGTGAGTGTTTTGAGGGGCTGTGACACCACAAAGCACTCACGGGAGCTGAACAGCGGAAACGGCACCGATGGCGGCCCTGTGCCGCGGGGAGGTCAGTCCGGGTCGCCGCGTTCGCCGAACCAGCGGGCGAGCTTGCCGCGGCGGCTCACGGCGCGCAGGCGGCGCTCCGCGGCCGCCCGGTGCTCCACGGTGGTCACGACGAGCAGTTCGTCGCCGATCTCCAGGTAGGTGTCCGGCATCGGGACGAAGGCGCGGCCGCGCCGCACGACCAGCGGGATCACCGCCGGTTCGGGCAGCCGCAGCTCGACCACCGTCGTGTGGTGCAGCCGCGACCCCGGCGGCACGGTCATCGTCAGCAGCTCGGCGCCGACGACGTTGAGCGGCACCGAGTCGACCTGGATCTCCCGGGTGGCCTCGCGCGGGATGATGCCCAGCAGCCTGGCCAGCGGGCGCAGGCTGGGCCCCTGCACCAGGGTGAACACCACCACCAGCACGAACACGATGTCCAGCACCCGCTCGCTGCCCGGCACGCCCCGCACGATCGGGAAGGTCGCCAGCACGATGGGCACCGCGCCGCGCAGTCCCGCCCAGGACAGGAACACCTGTTCCCGCCACGGAACGCCGAAGCCCAGCAGCGGCAGCACGACCGACAGCGGCCGGGCCGCCAGCAGCAGCACCAGCCCGATGACGAGCGCGGGCAACACCTCGCCGGGCAGCTCGCTCGGCGTGACCAGCAGGCCGAGCAGCACGAACAGCCCGATCTGCGCCAGCCAGCCGAGCCCCTCGGCGAACGAGCGCGTGGCCGAGCGGTGCGGCAGCCTGCCGGTGTTGGCCAGGGCCAGGCCCGCCAGGTAGGCGGCGATGAACCCGCTGGCGTGCACGGCGCCACCGGCGGCGAAGGCGATCACGCCGAGGCCGAAGGTCGCCACCGGGTACAGCCCGGCGGCCGGCAGCGCCAGCCTCGGCAGCACCTGCGCGCCGCCCCAGCCGATCGCCAGCCCGATCACCGCGCCGACCGCCAGCTGGTAGACCAGGTTCAGCGCGATCTCCAGCGGCGCGATCTCCAGCGGGACGGTGCTGAACAGCAGGACCAGGATCACCGTCGGCGCGTCGTTGAAACCGGACTCCGCCTCCAGCAGCCCGGCGAGCCGCCTCGGCAGCGGCAGCACCCGCAGCACGGAGAACACCGCCGCCGCGTCGGTGGAGGACACGATGGCGCCCACCAGCAGCGATAACTGCCAGTCGATGCCCAGCAGCAGATGCGCGCCCAGTGCGGTGACCACCAGGCTGATGCCGACGCCCACCGTGGCCAGCAGCGCGGCGGGCGCGATCAGCCGCCTGATGTCGGACCACCGGGTGGCCAGCCCGCCCTCGACGAGGATGACCGCCAGCGCCGCGGTGCCCAGGCTCTGGACGATCTCGGTGTCGTGGAACTCGATGCCGAGCACGTCCTCGCCGAGCACCACGCCCAGTCCGAGGTAGAGCAGCAGGCTGGGCAGGCCGAGCCGGGTGGCGAGCAGCGCGGCCACCGCGCCGGTGAGGAGCACGAGCCCGCCGACCAGCAGCACCAGGTACAACTGCTCCAGACTCATCGCACCCCCGTCCGCCCGAGTGTTCCGGTGGACCCAGTTTCAACGAGTTCTCCCGGACTCACCTCGCGTGACGGGGCCGGCCCGCGGCCCCGCGGGCGACCGCTCCCCGTTCCGCCCGCCCGGAGCGACGCGATTTCAATTGAAATCGCACGTCTGATTTCAATTGAAATTGCGCAGGTTCCCGAGGTGCCGGTCGTCGGAGCGGAGGGTGGCCGGGAACCACAGTGGATCGCGGACCTCGTTCTCGAGGAGGAGGTCCGCGCGCCCGCGGGCGGATACGTTGGCGCAGTGCGGACTTCAACCACAGATCACCGGTTCCTCGTCGACGGCTCGGTGTCCGTGCTCTGCGGGGCGGTCGTCGGGGCGGCGTCGCTGAGCACGGTGCGCGACGCGGATCCGGCCGTGGCGGCCGCGGTGATCGCGATCCTGGTCGGGCTCACCGGCTGCCTGGCCGTGCGCCGCATCCGGCCGACGGGGGCGTTCGTCGTCGGCTCGGCCCTGATGCTCGGGCTGGTTGCGCTGCCGAACATCGGCGAGCAGGGCGTGCCGCCGATCCTGCTGCCGTTCTCGCTGATCCACCCGGTGCTGCTGTACGCGGTCGTCGCCTACACCGAGCGCTCCGCGCTGCCGGTCGCCTGCGGTCTGCTCGGCGCGGGGATCAGCGTCGTGCGCGGGGTGATCGGCTTCCCGTTCGACCCGCTGGGCACGGCCGGGGTGCTGGCGACCGCGGCGTTCGGATCGGTGCTCGCGGCCTGGGCGCTGGGCCGCTACCAGCGGATCCGGGTGGCCTACGTGCGGTCCCTGGAGGAGCGGGCGGCGCAGGCCGAGCTGCTGCGCGAGCAGCAGGTGCGCGAGGCCACCGCCGCCGAGCGCCGGCTGATCGCCCGCGAGATCCACGACGTGGCCGCGCACTCGCTGGCGGTCGTGCTGGCCCAGGCCGACACCGCCCGGCTGGTCTTCGACCGCGATCCGGAGAAGGCGCGGGAGATGATCGGCACGGCGGTCGAGGTCGGGCGGCAGGCGATGGGGGAGCTGCGCAGCATGCTCGGCGTGCTGCGCACCGGCGACGAGCCCGCGCCCGCGGACGGCGACCTCGCCGAGCTGGTCGAGACGTTCCGCCGCGCGGGCGCCGCCGTCGAGCTGGTCAGCAGCGGCACCGAGCGGGAGATCGACACCGCGCAGCGGCACGCCGTCTACCGGATCGTGCAGGAGTCGGTGACCAACGCGCTCAAGCACGTCGGGCCGGAGGTGACGTGCCGGGTGGTGCTGGACTGGGCGGCGGACCGGCTTACCGTGACGGTCTCGGACGACGGTCCGGGCACCTCGGCTGACCTGGCCGCGGGCGGTGGGTTCGGCATCGCGGGCATGGCCGAGCGGATGCGGCAGATCGGAGGCGATTTCGACGTGCGCAGCGCACCTGGTGGCGGAACCGAGGTGCGGGCCGGGTTCGGCCTGCCGGGAGCACCGCGATGACGATCCGGGTGGTGGTCGCCGACGACCAGCAGCTCATCCGCTCGGCGCTGACCACCGTGCTGGGGCTGCACGACGACCTGACCTGCGTCGCCGAGGTCGCGACCGGGCGGGAGGCGCTGGCCGCGTGCCGGGCGCACCGGGTGGACGTGGTGCTGATGGACATCCGGATGCCGGACCTGGACGGCATCGCGGCCACCGAGCTGATCACCGCCGAGTTGCCGGGCACCCGGGTGCTGGTGCTCACCACCTTCGACCTGGACGAGAACCTGTTCGCCGCGCTGCGCGCCGGCGCCAGCGGTTTCCTGACCAAGGACACCCCGGGCGAGGAGGTGGTGGCGGCGGTGCGCACCGTCCACGAGGGTCATTCGATCGTCTCGCCGCGCGCCACCGGCAGCCTGCTGGAGCTGGCCCGCAGGTCCGCGCCGCAGCCACCGGATCCGCCGTGGGAAGCGCTGACCGGGCGCGAGCGCGACGTGCTGGTGGAGCTGGCGCGCGGCTGCTCCAACGCCGAGATCGGCGCCACCCTGCACCTGGCCGAGACCACGGTGAAGACGCACGTCGGCAGCATCCTGCGCAAGCTCGGCGTCCGCGACCGCCTGCACGCGGTGATCTGGGCCTACGAGAACGGCGTGGTGCGGAGCTGATCTCCTCCTCCAGGAGGAGGAGATCGGTCCGTCGCGGAGGAGGTTCGGCACCCCGGTTCCCGGCGAGCATTGCGGCCATGAACGAAACCGAGGAACACCGCTTCTCCCGCTGGGCGACCGGAATCGTCGGCCTGGCGCTGCTCGTGATCCCGCTGGTGTGCTGGGCCGTCGGTGCGCCCAACCCGCTGGCCGCACCGGGCACCACCTCCGGGCGCTCGCTGGCCTTCCTGCCGCAGCCGGCGGCGGATCTGGTGATGATCGCGTGCGGCGCGCTCATCATCGCCGCCGCCGTGGTGCGCGGCGGGCGGATCGGCGCCGCGGTCCGGATCGCCGCGCTCGGCGTGTTCGCGCTGCTGCTGGATTCCGGTGCGCTGGCGGCGATCGGCTACCTGCCGTTCATGGTCGTCTCGGCGGTGACCGGCCACGTCGACAACCTCGCCGCCTACCTCTCGGTGCCGCTGCTCATGCAGCTGGCCATGGCGGTGGCCGCCGCGAGTCTGCTGTGGACGGTGGTGGCCCGGTCGTCGCCGGACGGGGCCGCGTCTCACGAGCTGGCCCGGATCCGCACCGCGCGGTGGACGAAGGTCGCCATGATCGCGCCGCTGGTCTACGCGGCGACGCGTTTCCTGATGGTGCTGAACGTGCCGGGCTTCGCCGTGCCGATGGACTCGGCGAGCAAGGGCGCCGGGCTCGGGCTGGCGGTGGCCGCGACCGGCGGAGCGGTGCTGACCTGGGGGCTGATCCGGCCGTGGGGCGAGCGCTGGCCGCGCTGGATGCCGCGGGTCGCGGGCCGCGAGGTGCCGGTCAACTTCCCCGTGGTGGCCGCGCTGTCGGTGTCGGTGCTGGTGATGACGGCGGCCAAGGAGATCCTGAGCGTCGCCGCGATACCGGGTTCGGCGCTCTCGGTGGCTCCGATGGCCTGGCTGCCGATGCTGCTCTGGCCCCTGTGGTCGGTCGCGCTGGCCCTGGCCGCCCTGAACTACCGGACCCGCCGCACCACGACCCCGCAGCCCGCGGCGGTGTAGTGCAGCGCAGGCACTGGTCGGCTCCGTTGCACCTGCTCAGGTCCCGTGAGTGCTTTGGGGGGCTATAGCACCCCAAAGCACTCACGGGTCTCCGCCAGCGGAAACGGAGCCGTGGAGCTGCTGGCTCCGCGTGGAACCGCAGGCTCAGCGCCGGGCGATCACCGTGTACGGGCCGACCTCGCGCTGGACGAACTCGGGCGAGTCGAACACCGCGGGGTCGAAGTACACGTCGTAGTCGCGGACGTTCGGCAGCTGCGGGAAGGCGTCGCCCTTGAGCTGCAGCACCAGCTTGCCCTCCTCGCTCTCCGGCAGCTCCACGTCCGAGTGCGGGCTCGCCGGGTTGGACAGGATGAACACGTTCGGCGTGCGGAACTCGCTGCTGCGGAGCATGCCGAGGAACTCCTCGCTGGTCCGGGCGGTCGTCCAGCGGTGGATCTCGGCGGCCCGCTCGTCGTAGTCGCCGAGCGGGTTGGCGTAGTGCGGCGTCTCCTGCTGGAAGCCCCAGTAGGGCTTGAACGACATCAGCTTGTAGTCGGTGCTCAGCAGCAGGTTCTGCTCCGGTGCGCGGCCGGTCAGCTCGGCGACCGCGCGGACCTCGTCGTCGGTCCACGAGCCGAGCTCGTCCGGGTCGCGCTGGCCCATCGCGTTGTCGCCGGTGGGGTAGTAGTCCTGGTAGGCGGCCTTCACCGAGTCCTGCAGCGCGACCCCGATCGCGCCCTGGTTGATGGTGATCGCGCCGAGCATCCCGAGCGCGCAGGCGACCATGCTGATCTGCAGCGCGTGCCGGGCGTCGAACCTGCGGCGCAGGTAGCCGATGAGCTCCAGCAGGCCGAACACCCCGGCCACGGCCAGCACCACGTCGAGGATCACGTTCAGCCGGAACGCCAGCAGCGTGGTCTTGGCGATCAGCGCCAGCGTCGAGAGCACGAACCAGCAGTACACCGCGATGACGATGGTGAGCATCGACGCCGCGACCTCGTTGCGGCGGCAGCGCACCAGCAGCCACACCAGGCCCGCCAGGCACAGCACGCCGAAGGCGGTGCCCTGCATCATCGGCACCGGCAGGAAGGCGCCGTCCTCGGGCAGGTAGTGCAGCGCCGCGCTGCGCGGGTTGTTCAGCAGGAAGCTGGTGGCCAGCAGGTAGGGCAGCCAGCCGACGAGCGCGATGACCAGGCTGACCAGCCCGATCGGCAGCAGCCGCAGGAACAGCTGCCGCACCGTCGGCCACAGCCGCTGGCCCTGGTGCACCCGGAACGCGCCGATGAGCACCGCCATCGTCACGATCATCAGCACCGCGAAGCCGAAGTGCAGGGTGTAGGTGATCGAGGCGAATCCGACGTAGACGCCGATGCACACCAGCGTCCACCGGGGAGCCGGGCCGCGCCGCCGCAGCGCGTGCCAGGCCAGCACCGCCACCGGCGCCAGCCACGCGGCCGACGGCCAGGCGTAGGGCTCTTCGACGCCGTGCAGCATCCCGGCCAGCGCGGTCGCGATCGCGGCCAGCAGCGCGATGCGGCGGCGCACCACCACGCTCCACAGCGTGAACGCCACCACGGTGCTCACCGCGACCCAGGTCAGCGCGTACGGCTTGTAGGCGGCCCAGCCCTCCCAGCCGAGGAGGTTGGCGAACCGGCCGCCCAGCCAGAACCAGCCGCCCGGGTAGTAGGGCGGGGTGTCGGCGTAGTTCATGTCGGCCAGGCCGGGCGTGCTGGCCATCCGCGTCATGTACTGCATGCGGAAGCCGTTGTCCACAGAGGACCCGCCGTAGTAGAACCTGGTGGCCTGCAGCGGGATGGCCAGTGCGAGCGTGCTGAACGCGCTCAGCGCGACCCAGGACCCGAACAGCCGCAGCCAGCGCGGCGAGCGGCGGTGGCCGAGCGCCAGCGCCAGGAACAGCACGGCCAGCACCACCCCGCTGCCCACCGCGGCGAGCGCCTCGGGGGCGAAGCTGGGTTCGCTGATGCTCAGGCGGGCGGCCGCGAACTGCAGCAGCATGCTCACCACGACGGCCACGACCGTGCCCAGCAGCAGCTCGGCGACGGTGTTGCGCAGCGGCAGGCGGACCGCTGAGTCCCGCCGCGGTTCGTCGATCGGGCTCGGTCCGGTCAACTTCATGCTCGGCAGGATTCCCGCCACTTCACGCGTCCTTCGGCGTAGCTGACATGGGGGCCCGCGCAGAATAGTTGATGTGCGCCGCAGACCCCGCCATCGGGTGATGCGGGCGGTGCGCGGCGTAGCGCTAGGGTGACCGGAACGGCCGGTCGCCGTTTCCGGGTCGCGGGTTCAGCCGCGATCCGGTGCCCGGAGCCACCGCGGTCCGCATCGCGGTGCGACGCCACTGAGGAGGTCGGCGGGTGGCGGAGAGTCCCCACGAATTCCACGGCACTCGTGCCGTCCCGGAGCGGGTCGGGACCGAGCTGGACCACCTGCTGCCCCGGCTCGCCGCCCCGCCGGTGCCGCGCGTCGTGGTGAAGGCCGACCTGCTGCCCGCGGTGAGCGCGGTGTCGTTGATCGCCCTGCTCGGCCTGCCCGCGGGCTGGGTGTGGTCGCGGCTGGCGCCGCCGCAGCAGAGCGTGCTCGGGCCGAACGGCTCGCTGACCCCGCTGCTGGTGGAGAGCTACCACGGCTTCGACGCGATCGCGATCTTCGCGCTGCTGACCTTCGGCCTCGGGCTGCTCACGTCCTCCGTGCTCTGGTGGGTGCGCCGCCGCCGCGGCCCGGTGCTGCTGATCGCGGGCGCGCTCGGCTCGCTGGTGGCGTCCTGGCTCGGCGTGCAGATGGGTGTCTCGTTCGCCTCCGGGCTGTACCCGATGCCGACGAACCCGCAGCTGGGCGACCTGATCGCGGTGGCGCCCGAGATCGGCACGAACTGGGTCCTGCTGGCGCAACCGCTCGCGCTCGCCCTCGGCTACGGCCTCGCGGCTTCCTGGAACGGCCTGGACGACCTCGGTCGTCGCCTGCCCTGATCTCGAGCGAAGAACGCGCGCCCCGGGCCGGGACGCGCGTTCTCCCGCGAGCCGGGAATCAGGGCGCGGCGCGCAGCGAACCGGTCAGCTTGTTGAGGTCTTCCTGGCTCAGCGCGCCTTCGACGCCCTGGTCGGCGGTGGCCATCATGACCACCGAGCTCTGCCCGTCGCTGTTCGTCGCCACCACGCTGGTCAGCGCGGTGGCCGCGTCGCACGCGCCCGGCTTGGGCAGCGTGACGCGCGCGGTGACGCGGACGGCGGGAACGTTGCCGGGAAGCTGGATGTGCTCCGGCGCACCGGTTTCGACGATCGGCGCGATGCCGTCGCGGCTGTGCGCGTGCTGGACGAGCTTCGCCAGCGTCTCGTTGGCCACCGTGGTGTCGTCCGGGCCCTTGCGGGCGCTCACGCCCGAGGTCGCGCGGTAGCTGCGGGGATCGCCGGGGCAGAACCCGACCATGTAGTCGGCGACACCGGTCATCGTCACCGGGTCGTCCGGCGGGCCGTAGGCCTGGATGTTCTCCGGGTCGGGATCCAGCTCCCACCCGGCCAGCGGCACGTCGTAGAGCGCGGTGCGCTTGGGCACCCGCACCACCTGCCAGCCCGGGACCACCGGCTGCAGGTCCGGGTTGGCCGCGCTCGGCGGCGCGGTGGTGGTCCGGGTGGGGGTGCTCTTGGTGGTGCTCGGGCTCGGCGGCGGTGTCGGTGAGGCCTGCTGGCCGCTGGGCACCAGCAGCACGACGGCCGTGGTGACGATGGCGATCAGCGCCACCGCGCCGAGCGCGATCGCGGTGATCAGCGGACCCTTGCTCTTCTTCGGCGGCGTCGGGTAGCCGCCGGGCATGCCCGGGTACTGGGGCTGCTGGTACTGCTGGTACTGGGGCTGCTGCGGCTGGCCGTACGCGCCGAAGCCCTGGTACTGCTGAGCGTCGGGCTGCGGGTACTGGGCACCGCCCACCGGCTGACCGGTCAGCGGGTCGTACTGCTGACCGCTCTCGTGCGAACCCCAATGACCACCAGGTGAGGACATGGAGTGATCCTAACCAGCCGACGAGACGTGATCGCCCCAGGTCAGTTGACGCTCGTGCCCTGGGTGAACTCGGCCAGCGGCGCGGGCACGGCGCGCAGTTCGCGGAGGAACTCCGCTTCGCGCAGCAGCAGCCGGCGGACGTTGCGCAGCCGCACCAGCGGATCGGTCTCGGCCAGCAGGTCCTGCCGGTCCTCCACGGTCAGCACGCAGTCGTCGGCCAGCAGGTAGGAGAGCTCCGCGGCGTCGGCGTCGGGCAATTCCCGGTTGCCGCCGCGCAGTCCGGTGGCGTGGTAGCGCTGGTGCGCAGCGCGGGCGGCGGTGGTCAGGTGCTCGCGGCGGGCAGGCGAGTCGTCGGCCGGTTCGGTGTCGGGCAGCCACTGCACGTGCGCGATCAGGTAAGGCGCGGTGTCGCGGTCGATCTGCAGCAGCCGGAACCGCCGCTCGCCCGCGGCGCTGACGTCGTAGCGGTTGCCGGGCAGTGCGCGGACCTGGTCCAGCAGGGCGGAGCACCCGACGTCGTACATCGAGTCCACGTTGTCCTCGCCGACTTCCCAGCCCTGCCTGATGGCGACCACGCCGAACCTGCGGTCCGGCAACGACTCGCCGACGAGGTCCTCGACCAGCTGCCGGTAGCGCGGTTCGAAGACGTGCAGCGGCAGGTGACCACCCGGCAGCAGCACCGAGCTCAGCGGGAACAGCGGCAAGACGTCCAACACGCCACCAACCTACTTGCCGGGTGAAGGACCGGCCCCGCGAACGCGGAACCGGTCAGGTCCTGGCGAAGAACCGGCGGGCCGATCGCGGCACCCAGACGAGCCCGAGCAGCACCAGGTGGAGGGCGTTGTTGAGGATCACCGACCACTGGAACTGCAGGCCGGCGTCCCAGGAGGCGAAGCTGCCCGCGGTCGCCAGCACCAGCAGGACGGTCAGCGCGATCCGGCCCCAGCGGCGTCCGCGCAGCGTCGCCGCGGTGAACCAGACCAGCAGCGCGATGCTGATGGCGTGCACCGCGGCGGAGTAGCCGATGGCCGCGGCGACGGCGAAGTCCACCGCGGTGCCGGTGAGCTCCGGGTTGCTCCGGAGCACCGACTCGCGAGTCGTTCCCGGGGCGAGCGCCATGACCACCGGTAGCGCGGCGTAACCGAGCGCGAGGGCAGCGCAAGCCGGGCTCAGCCAGCGGAGCGAGTTGGGTTTTTGGTGGTACGCGTGTGCTTCCACAGCGGATTATGTTGGCGAGGTTGTGCTAGCTAGGATGTCGGAATGCCGAAGTTGATCGACCACCGGAAGCGTCGTGAAGAACTGGCGCTGGCGGCGTGGCAGATCATCCTGCGCGACGGGGTGGCGCAGGTGTCGGTGCGCGCGGTCGCCGCCGAGGCCGGTCTGTCCGCGGGCTCGGTGCGGCACGTCTTCCCCACCCAGGACGAACTCCTGGTCTTCCTGATGGACTTCGTCAGCGAGCGGGTGAGCAGGCGGATCTCCGCGCTGCCGCCGCGCGCGACGGTCCGCGCGACCGTCGAGGAGATGGCGGCCCAGCTGCTCCCGCTGGACGCGGAGCGCACCGCGGAGATGCAGGTCTCGATCGCCCTGTTCACGGCGGCGAACACCGAGGGCAGGCTCAAGCAGCCCCGCGACGACGCGCACCGCGCCCTGCGGGGCCTGTGCCGGTGGATGGTCGAGCGGCTGGACAACGGCGTCGACCTGGCCGCGGGCAGCGATGTCGAAGTCGAGGCGTGGCGCCTGCACGCGCTGCTCGACGGCCTCGCCGTCCACCTCGTCTACGAGCCCGACGAGCAGGGCCCGGACTGGGCGGTGCGCGTGCTCTCCCGCCACCTCGACTCGCTGCGGCCCTAGGCCGGTCGTTCGGCGAAGTCCTCGCCGTAGCCGATGATCAGCAAGCGCCGTTCGGCGAGCAGCGCGGTCAGCTGGACCCAGCAGTCGGAGCCGGATGCGCCGTAGAGGTGGACGAGGTCGGCGACGACGGCTCGCGCTGCCTCCGGCGTCGGCGCGCTCTCGCGGTCGAAGGCGAGCAGCTCGGCGCCGGTTCCGATGTGGCGGTAGCCGTGCGCGGCCATCCTCCGGACCACGGCGTGGTTCTGGAACGTGTCCCAGTCGCCGGTGAAGTAGCCGTTCGGGATGGCTGCCAGGGCGAGGTCGTCGCGGGCCACCGGCACCCGCTGGACGAGCACCACGTCGTCGAGCGCTTGATCCGGGTCGCGGTTCAGCTCCACCAGCGCCGCCGCGTCCTGCTCTCCGCCGACCCGCGAGCCGGGGAGCGCTTCCCACGCGATGCCCCCGGCGTCGAGGGCCGCGGCGATGTGCGCGGTGCGCGCGTTGTCGGCGCGATGCCTCGTGGCAGGGTCGTCGCTGTCCTCGGTGTCGAACCAGAGCCGGTCGTCGAACGAGGCGTGGCCGCTGGTGTACGCGCACTGGTCGACGTCGTCGAGGGTGCAGAGGATCCGCGCCGGAGCGTGCGCGGCGCGCAGCTCGTCCATGGCGGCGAGGACTTCGGCGAACGTCTCGACGCCGTCGAGCCGGGCCACCGTGTTGGAGTTCAGCCGCCCCTGCAGCGCCGGTTCCAGGACGTCGAAGCGAGTCACCTGCATTGCCGGAATCCTGCCAGAGGCCTAGCTCGGCGGGCGGAAGACGGCGAAGGGGTCGGTGACCTGCAGGTCGCGGCTGGTGAAGCGGAACAGCGCGGGCGGGCGGCCGCCCGCCGGGCCGGCCGGCAGCGTGCGGCCGGTGGGTTCCAGCGCGCCGCGGCGGGTGAGGACGCGCTGGAGGTTGGTCGGCGCGACCTGGTAGCCCAGCGCCGCGGAGTAGATGCCGCGCAGCTCGGAGACGGTGAACTCGGCGGGGGCCAGGGCGAAGCCGATGTTGGTGTAGGACAGCTTGGCGCGCAGCCGGTCCCGGGCGGCCAGCACGATCTGCTCGTGGTCGAAGGCCGTCGGCGGCAGCGCTTCGACCGGGTGCCAGCGGGTGTCGGCGGGGACTTCGGGATCGACGTCGGAGGGCACCAGGCCGAGGAACGCGGTGGCCACCACGCGGCGGTCGGGCACCCGGTGCGGCGCGCTGAACACCGAGAGCTGCTCGACGTGGGAGAGCTTGTGCACGTCGACCTTCTCGGCCAGCTGGCGGCGGATCGAGGTCTCCACGTCCTCGGTGGCGGCCAGCCGCCCGCCGGGCAGTGACCACCGGTGCACGTCCGGCTCCCGTGCCCGCTGCCAGAGCATCACCTGCAGCTGGTCGTCGCGCACCTGCAGGACTCCGGCGAGCACTTCGTGACCAGCGTCGCTCTCGTTCGGGTGACCTGCGGTGTTAGGATGTGGCACGTTTTCGATTCTAAGGCGAAAACCTCGGAGCGGTTGATCCGGGGTGTGGAACGGACCTCCCTGGCCAGCCGACCGGGGGATCCGGCGAGGAGGACGACATGGCCGCTACTGCCACCTGGGAGCGGACCGACGCCGGTTACACGGGAGTGCGGGCCGACGCCGATTGGGCCCGCGAGATCCGCGCGCTGGCCGACGAGCGGGACGCGGTGCTGCTGGCGCACAACTACCAGCTGCCCGAGATCCAGGACGTCGCCGACCACACCGGTGACTCGCTGGCGCTGAGCCGCATCGCGGCCAGCAGCAGCGCGAGCACGATCGTCTTCTGCGGCGTGCACTTCATGGCCGAGACCGCCAAGATCCTCGGCCCGGAGAAGACGGTGCTCATCCCGGACGAGCGCGCCGGCTGCTCGCTGGCCGACTCGATCACCGCCGAGCAGCTGCGCGCCTGGAAGGCCGAGCACCCCGGCGCGGTCGTGGTCTCCTACGTCAACACCACCGCCGAGGTGAAGGCCGAGACCGACATCTGCTGCACCTCGTCCAACGCGGTCGACGTGGTGCGCTCCATCCCGGCCGACCGCGAGGTGCTGTTCTGCCCGGACCAGTTCCTCGGCGCGCACGTCAAGCGCGAGACCGGCCGGGACAACCTGCACATCTGGGCGGGCGAGTGCCACGTGCACGCGGGCATCAACGGCCCGGAGCTGGCCGAGCGCGCGGCGGCGAACCCGGACGCGGACCTGTTCATCCACCCGGAGTGCGGCTGCGCGACCTCGGCGCTGTACCTGGCGGGGGAGGGCACCGTCGCCCCGGAGCGGGTGAAGATCCTGTCCACCGGCGACATGCTGACCGCCGCGCGCGACACCGGTGCGCGGTCGGTGCTGGTCGCCACCGAGGTCGGCATGCTGCACCAGCTGCGCAAGGCCGCACCGGAGATCGACTTCCGCGCGGTCAACGACCGGGCCTCCTGCCGCTACATGAAGATGATCACCCCGGCCGCGCTGCTGCGCTGCCTGCGCGAGGGCGCCGACGAGGTGCACGTGCCCACCGACGTCGCCGACCGCGCGCGGGCCTCGGTCGAGCGGATGATCGCCATCGGCAAGCCCGGAGGCGGCGAATGAGCTGGGAAGCGGGCGCCGACCTGCTCGTCGTCGGCACCGGCGTCGCGGGCATGACCGCGGCCCTGCGGGCCCGCGAGCTGGGTCTGCGGGTGCTGGTGGTCAGCAAGGACTCGGTCGACGCGGGCAACACGAGCTGGGCGCAGGGCGGCATCGCCGTGGTCCGGCCCGACGAGCTGGACCCGGGCGACAGCCTGGCCAAGCACGTCGAGGACACGCTGACCGCGGGCGTCGGGCTGTGCTCGCGCCCGGCGGTGCGGGAGATCCTGGCCGGCGGTGCGGCGGCGATCGACCGGCTGCGCTCGGCCGGTGCCCGCTTCGACGTCGGAACCGGCGGCGAGCTGGCGCGGACCCGCGAGGGCGGGCACAGCGCGTTCCGCGTGATCCACGCGGGCGGCGACGCCACCGGCGCGGAGGTGCAGCGCGCGCTCGCCGACGCGGTGCGCGGCGGCGGAATCCCGGTGCTGGAGCAGCACTGCGTGGTCGAGCTGCTGCGCGGCGAGGACGGCTCGATCGCGGGGGCGCTGGCGATGGACGGCGAGAGCAGGCCGGGAGTGCTGCGCGCACCCGCGGTGCTGCTGGCCACCGGCGGCCTCGGCCAGCTCTACGCGGCCACCACCAACCCCGAGGTGTCCACTGCGGACGGTGTGGCGCTCGCGCTGCGGGCCGGTGCCACCGTGGCGGACCTGGAGTTCGTGCAGTTCCACCCGACGGTGCTCTACACGCCGGGTGGCCCGCGCGGCCGCCGACCGCTGATCACCGAGGCGGTGCGCGGCGAGGGCGCGGTCCTGGTCGACGTGCGCGGTCGCCGCGTGATGGCGGGGGAGCACCCGCTGGAGGACCTCGCGCCGCGCGACGTGGTGTCGGCGGCGATCAACCGCCGCGCCGCGGAAACCGGCTCGGAACACGTCTTCCTGGACGCGACCGGCATCGGCGCGGGCTTCGCCGCCCGGTTCCCGACGGTGCACGCGGCGTGCCTGGCGGCCGGGATCGACCCGGTGCGCGAACCGATCCCGGTGGCCAGCGCCGCGCACTACTCGTGCGGCGGCGTGATGTCCAGTGTGGACGGACGAACCTCGGTGTCCGGGCTCTACGCGGCGGGCGAGGTGGCCTGCACCGGGTTGCACGGCGCGAACCGGCTGGCCTCCAACAGCCTGCTGGAAGGCCTCGTCGTCGGGGCGCGCGCGGCCGAGGCGGTGGCCAAGGACCTGTGCTGCGGCCTGCTGACCCGCAAGCCGGTCGGCGAGGTCAGCCCGCCCGCGCTCGCGGTGGTCGACCGCGAGCTGCTGCAGACGGTCATGAGCCGCCACGCGGGCATCGGGCGTTCCGAAGAAGGCCTGGCCACAGCCACGAGAGCGCTGGACGGCGCGGCGATCGTCCGCCCGCTGCGGACCAGGGAAGCGGTGGAGGACGCGTCGATGCTGATGACCGCGCAGGCGCTGCTCGCCGCGGCCCGGCAGCGCGCCGAGTCCCGCGGCTGCCACCGCCGCTCGGACTTCCCGGACACCGACGACCTGCGCTGGCGGCGCAGCACGGTGTTCCGGCTGGACGCATCGGGATGGCTCATCCACACCACGGCCGGGATTGCGAGGACGGCGGCATGACGATCGACATCGACGACGCGCGCGAGGTGGTGCGCACCGCGCTGGCCGAAGACCTGCGCTACGGCCCGGACGCGACCACGGTGGCGACGGTGCCCGCCGACGCGGTCGCCGAAGCCGGTTTCAACACCCGCCGCGCCGGTGTGCTCGCGGGCCTGCCGGTGGTGCGGATGGTCCTCGACGAGGTGCTGGGCGCAGAAGCCTACGCGGTGCTCTCCGAGCGCTCCGACGGCGACGCGCTGGCCCCGGGCGACTGCGCGCTGCGGGTCAAAGCCCCGGTCCGCGGCCTGCTCACGGCCGAGCGCACGGCGCTGAACCTGCTGTGCCACCTGTCCGGCATCGCTACCGCCACCGCGGCGTGGGTGGACGCGGTGGCGGGCACCGGCTGCCGCATCCGGGACAGCCGCAAGACGCTGCCCGGCCTGCGCGTGCTGCAGAAGTACGCGGTCCGCTGCGGTGGCGGCGTCAACCACCGGATGGGCCTGGGCGACGCGCTGCTGATCAAGGACAACCACGTGGTGGCGGCGGGCTCGGTGGTGGCCGCGGTGCGGGCCTGCCGCGCGCACGCGCCGGACCTGCCGATGGAGGTCGAGGTCGGCACGCTGGACGAGCTCGACGCGGTGCTGGCCGAGGACGTGTCCCTGGTCCTGCTGGACAACTTCACCCCGGACCAGTGCGCGGAAGCGGTCCGCCGCGTCGCCGAGGTCTCCCCGCGCACGGAACTGGAGGCCTCCGGCGGCCTCACCCTCGAAGTGGCGGCGGAGTACGCGGAAACCGGAGTCCAGTACCTGGCGGTCGGAGGCCTGACCCACTCCTCCCCGGCCCTCGACCTCGGCCTCGACATGTGACCACCCGGTGCCGAAGAGGCCGCATCATGCGCGAGCCGTTTACAGCAGTGAGTCGAAGTCGATGGTGAGTTCTACGGGCGCGGACACTGACAGCTTGTCGGTGTCCGCGCCGAGAAGCGCGTAGAGCCGTGTCGTGGGATCCAGGCGGTAGCGGAACACGGTCAGGCACCGGTCGTCCTGAGCGTCGCTCTCGACACGCCAGAAGTGCTCGATGCCTGCGGCGGCATATTCGGCAGGCTTGTCGGTCTGATCAGCGGTAACAGACCCCGGTGACATCACCTCGACCACCAGTAGGCAGTGCTGCGGCCTGAGCAGCGCGTCGTCGGGCAGCGCGGAGTCGTAGACGACGACATCCGGGCGGCGGTTGAGCAGCGGGACGTCCCGAAGTCGAAGATCGACGCCCGTATCGACGGTCAGTTCGGGGGCAGCGGCCTGCTCCAGCTCACCCGCCAGTCGGCGAGCGATTCTCTGGTGAAGCCGACGGTGGGCGGGGGTCACGACGATGGCTCCATCGACAATCTCGATGTGACGGCACACTTCCTCGGGCAGCGCCTCGTAGTCCGCAGCGCTCAGCCCCTCGGGCGGCAAGGCCATCCAGTCGGGAAGTGCGGTCATTGTCGAGCCCCTTTCCCCACGATTACTGGACCAGCGTAGCCGCAATGACCTGCCTCGGGGATCGCGCGAGACGGGTCGTTCACTCGGAGTTACAGAATGCTACTCGATGTGTTTGCCGTGGGGTGGTCGGGGATGATTCAGGCATGACGAATGCCCAATCGAGCCTCTTGCTGCCGTCGCCGTTGTTGGGCGGGATCGAGCGCGCGAAACGGCCCAGCGGGCCGATCGTCGGGTTGGTCGTGGTCGTGGTGTGCCTGCTGGTCGGGCAGGTCCTCGCCGCGCTGGTGCTGTTCCCGCTGTTCGGGGCTTCGGCGGCTGCGCTGGGCGGGGCGGTGGAGCTGACCGATCAGCTCGCGATGCTGCTCAGCTTCGTCGGCATCGCCGGGTTGCTCGCGCTGTGGATCCGGCTCAAGGAGGGGCGGCCGTTCGGCAGCGTCGGGTTCTTCCCCGCTTCGCGCGTCGGCCTGCACCTGGCGATCGGCGCCGGGGTGGCCGTGGTGCTGCTGGGCGTGCCGGTCGGCGTGAACCTCCTCAGTGGACAGCTCGACGTCGGGGCGGTGCACACCGCGCGGGTGGGCGCGGCGTTCGTCGCGCTCATCGGGTTCGCGGTGCAGGCCAGCACCGAGGAGATCATCACGCGCGGCTACCTGATGCAGGTCACCTTCCGGAAGTGGGGCCTGACCGCAGCGGTCGTCCTGCAGGCCGTGGTCTTCTCGCTGCTGCACGGCACCAACCCGAACGTGACGGTGGTGGCCCTGGTCAACATCCTGCTCATCGCGCTGCTGCTGGCGTTCTGGGCGCTGGCCGAGGGCGGCCTGTGGGGCGTCTGCGCCTTCCACGCGGTGTGGAACTGGTGCCAGGGCAACGTCTACGGCATCCAGGTCTCCGGCATGGACGTCCGGACGACCGTGCTGAGCATCGGCGGGGCGCCGGGCAGCGCCGACCTGCTCACCGGCGGCGGCTTCGGCATCGAAGCCAGCCTGCTCACCACCGCGGCTCTCATCGCGGGCACCGTCCTCGCCTACCTCGCCTACCGCCGCCGCACCCGGTCGACGACCAGGTGACGGCGAGAGCGCGCGTTCGGGCCGTGAGCCTTTCCGGTGAGGTGACAACCAAGAAGACTCACGGTCCCGTTGCGGAGGCGGGCGTCAGGGCTTGCGTCCCAGCCCTGCCAGCGTGGTGGTGTCCTGCTGCGCGAGCTCCGGGGCCTCGGCGCGCCACTGGCCGGACCGGACGACACCTGGCTCCACCAGCTCCAGGCCGGTGAAGTAGCCGGCGATCTCCTCCGGCGTGCGGTGGTTGTACGGGATCGCGCCGGACTCCGCATAGCGCCGCGCCGCGTCCACCGCTCCGGGATCGGTGTCGTCGACGTCGAACAGCGCCAGGTAGGAGCCCGCCGGCAGCGCCGCCAGCAAAGTGTCCACAATGGAACGTGCGCGGTCGTACTCGGGGATCAGGCCCATGATTCCGAACAGGATCAGGGCCACCGGGCGGTCGAAGTCCAGGAATTCGCGGGCGGCTTCGACGATCGCCTCGGGTTCGCGGACGTCGGCGTGGATGTACCGGGTGGCCCCCTCCGGCGTGCTCGTCAGCAGCGCGCGGGCGTGGGCCAGCACGAGCGGATCGTTGTCGACGTAGACGATCCGGCTCTCCGGGGCCACCCGCTGCGCGATCTCGTGGGTGTTCTCCGCGGTCGGCAGGCCGGTGCCGATGTCCAGGAACTGCCGCACGCCGCACTCGGCGACCAGGTGCCGGACCATCCGCCCCAGGCAGCCCCGACTGGCCTGCGCGGCCGTCCGCATCCCCGGGAACACCTGCAGGAACTCCTCGCCGGCGGCGCGGTCGACCGCGTAGTGGTCCTTGCCGTCGAGCCAGAAGTTCCAGACGCGGGCCGCGTGCGGCACGGTCGTGTCCATCTCGTCGGAAACGGCGGACCCCCGTATCTGGACGTCCTCGGAATCGGGCATACCGGGTTTCTCCCTACCAGCACTGGATGGCTACTGTCGGCTACTGTCTACCGCACTTCCGACATGCCGTGCAGGGCATCGGGAGGACCGGGTCGCTACTTCCCGGAACCGCGTCGAGCGGCGTGCTCGGAGCACGAGGTCGCTCGTTGGCCTCATGAGGTGAAGGGCCGCTCCGACCGTCCGAGGTCGAAGGGCCCTCCAGCTCGTTCAGATGCGGCGGTTGGCGAGGACCGGGATGGCTTCGCGGGTTCGGGCCGCTGCGGCCGGGTCGACGTCGACGACCCGGACCTCCGGGGAGTCGGTGAGCTGGGCGTGGATCTGGCCGAGCGGGGTGGCCACCAGGCTGTGGCCGATGCCGGTCGGGGCCTTGCCGCTCGGTTCGCGGCCGATGCTGCGCGGGTCGGCCTGGCCGCAGGCCACCACCCACGACGTCGAGTCCAGGGCGCGGGCCCGGGCCAGCAGCTCCCACTGCTCGCGCTTGCCCTCGCCGGAGCCCCAGGAGGCCGAGGTGACGATCACCTCGGCGCCCCGGTCGGCCAGCGCCGTGTACAGGCCGGGGAAGCGGATGTCGTAGCAGGTCGCGAAGCCGATCTTGGTGCCGTCGAGCTCCACCACCACCGGTTCCGCGCCGGGGGCCACGGTGTCGGACTCGGCGAAGCCGAAGGCGTCGAAGAGGTGGATCTTGTCGTAGCTCGTGTCCAGGCCGCGGCCGGTGATCAGCAGCGTGTTGGTGACCCGGCCGTCGGCGGCGGGGGTGAACATGCCCGCCACCACCGCGATGCCCGCCTCATCGGCCAGGCGCCGCACCTCGGTGGCCCACGGTCCGTCCAGCGGTTCGGCCAGCGGGCCGAGCTTGACGCCGAAGCACGCCATGGTCGCTTCCGGGAACACCGCGAGATCGGCGCCCGCCTCGGCGGCCCGTCGGATGCCGTCGGCCACCAGCTCCAGGTTGGCCTTCGGGTCCGGGCCGGTCACGATCTGGCACAACGCAATCCGCATAACCATCCTCCACAACCGTTACCATGTTTTGTATACCAGCGATATGCAAGAAGGGGTACTCGTTGCCGTCCGGACGCGAACTCGCCTACGACCACCTCAAGGACACCGTCCTCAGCGATCCGTCGATGCAGGGGCAGTTCGTCAACGAACAGGCCCTGGCCGACGAGATCGGGGTGTCCCGCACGCCGATCCGGGAGGCACTGCTGCTGCTCGCCGCCGAGGAGCTGGTGCAGCTGGTGCCCAAGCGCGGCGCCTACATCGCGCCGGTCGGCGGTCGCGAGATCCGCGAGCTGTTCGAGATCCGCGCCATGATCGAGTGCTACGCGGCCCGGCGCGCCATCGAGCTCGACGCGGTCCCGGAAGCCGAGATGCGCGCCGAGCTCGACGCCCAGCGCGCCCTCGCCGGTGAGGGCGAGGACCGCGCGTTCATCGACCGCGACCACCGGTTCCACTCGGCGCTGGTGCGCGCCGTCGGCAACGACATGCTGAGCAAGACCTACGACGGGCTGCGGGCCCGGCAGATCCGCGCCGGCATCGTGGCGCTGTTCGCCCGCGGCGACCGCCGCAAGGCGGTGCTGGTCGAGCACGAGGCGATCGTCGACGCGCTCGTCGCGGGCGACGCCGAAGCCGCCGAAGCCGCGATCACCAGCCATCTCTCGGCCACCCAGCAAGTTCTCATCGAGGGCTGAGCCGTGAGCGGTTCGGGGCGTCCCGAACCGCTCACGAGCACCTCACTGCGCGTCGCGGCGACCCAGCGCGAGACCGATCAGCGTCACCGCGCACGTCGCCACCAGGTACGCCGCCGGAGCGATCCAGGTTCCGAAGTGGGCGAACAGCGCGGTGAACAGCAGCGGTGCCAGCGCGCCGCCGATGACGCCCGCCAGCGTGTAGGCCAGCGACGATCCGGTGGAGCGCAGCGCCGGGCTGAACTGCTCGGAGACGAAGGCCGCCTGCGGGCCGTACATGAGCGCGTGCCACACCAGGCCTACGATCACGCCGATGACCAGCAGCGTCGCCGAACCGCCCTGGACCATCGGGAAGAACACGAACGGCCACACGCCCGCGCCGATCGCGCCCACCGCGTAGATCCGGCGGCGCCCGATCCGGTCGGACAGCGCACCGGCCAGCGGCATCAGCACGAGCTGCAGCGTGGAGCCGAGCATCACGCCGGTGACCGCCCAGCTCTTGGGCATGTCCAGCTCCTGCGTCGCGTAGGTGAGCACGAAGACGGTGAACAGCGCGTAGAGCACGTCCGGGCCGACGCGGGAGAGGATCGCCGAGACCAGCGCCCGCGGCTCGCGGGTGAAGACCTCGCGCACCGGCGCACCGGCCTGCTCGCCCTTGGCCTGCAGCTCCTTGAAGACCGGCGTCTCCTCCAGCTTCACCCGGATCCACATGCCGAACAGCACGAGCACGGCCGAGAGCAGGAACGCCACCCGCCAGCCCCAGGACATGAACTGCTCCTGGGTCAGCGTCGCGGCCAGCACCGCGAGCACGCCGTTGGCCATCAGGTTGCCCGCGGGCGGGCCGATCTGCGCCGCCGACGCCCAGAAACCGCGGTGCTTCTCGCTGCCGAACTCGCTGGACAGCAGCACCGCGCCGCCCCACTCGCCGCCGATGCCCACGCCCTGCGCGAACCGCAGGATCACCAGCAGCACCGCGCCGAGCGCCCCGACCTGGCCGTGCGTGGGCAGCAGTCCGATCAGGAACGTCGAGACGCCGGTGACCAGCAGCGTGATGACCAGGACTTGCTTGCGGCCCAGCACGTCGCCGAGCCGGCCGAAGACGAAGCCGCCCAGCGGCCGGGAGACGTAGCCGACGGCGTAGGTCGAGAACGCCAGCAGCGTGCCCGAGAGCGGATCGTGGCTGGGGAAGAACAGCTGGCCGAACACCAGCGCCGAGGCCACCGAGTAGGCGGCGAAGTCGTACCACTCGAGGGAGGTTCCGCTCAGCGACGCGACGAACGCCTTGATCAGATCCTTGCGGGGTGGCCGCGTGGTGGCGGGGATGGCTTGAGTCATCGAGGTCCTTGTCGTACCAGGTCGTCGGCTTGCCGCGCAGAGGTGCGGGTGGCTGTGATACTAAATGTATACAACCGGTATGCCGCCTTGGAGGGGATTGTGTTTCCACTGCGTTTCGATGTCAACGGCGAAGTCGTCGAGGTGTCGGTGACGACGCTGCTCAACGGCGGCTACGCCGGCCGCAGCCAGGACGACGTGGCCGCGCACGTCGCCGAGCTCGCCGAACTCGGCGTGCCCGCGCCGACCAGCACGCCGTGCCTGTACCCGGTCGCGCCGTACCTGGCGATGCAGCCGGACGCGGTCCCGGTGCAGCACGACCGCACCTCCGGAGAAGCGGAGTGGGCGCTGGTCATCGCCGGGCCGGAGGAGCGCGACGTGCTGCTCACGGTCGCCTGCGACCACACCGACCGGGCGCTGGAGGTGCACGGCGTCGCGTGGAGCAAGCAGGCCGGGCCGGACGTGCTGGGGCGCCAGGCGTGGCGGCTGGTCGACGTCGCCGACCGCGTCGACGAGCTCACCCTGACCGCCTGGGCGGGCGGCGAGCAGATCCAGCGGGGCACCCTGGCGGAGCTGCTCTCGCCCCAGTACTGGCTCGACGACCTGCGGGAGCGCGGTCTGCTGCGGCCGGGCACCGTGCTGCTGTCGGGCACCATCCCGATGGACTCGGCGGTCGACCAGTTCGCCGGCTCCTGGCGGGTGGAGCTCGGCGACCCGAAGACCGGCGCCACCATCGCCTGCGAGTACCGCCTCGACCGCATGCCCGACCCGGTGGCGTGAGCGCGACGGCCCGTGAGCGCTTCGCGGCGCTGCGGCACCGCGAAGCGCTCACGGCGGACCAATCGCCCATTCCGGATTTCCGGTGCAGGCGAGGAAGGTCACCATTATTGAGAAACATTTGCAGCAGTGCTTAGAGTTCAGGCGTGCTCAATCGTCGTGGCTTGCTCATCGCCGTTCCAGTCGCGTTGACCCTGCTCGGTGCCGGGTGCGCCGCGCCGACCTCGCCGGGGTCCGCCGATCCCGGCTCCATGCTGCTCGCCGACGGCTTCGAACCGGAGAGCCTGAACCCGCTGCTGGGCTACGGAGCGGAAGGCGCGGCGAAGTTCTACGACGGCCTGCTGGCCTTCGACGGCCGCACCGAGCTGCGGCCCGCGCTGGCCGCCGAGGCCCCGCAGTCCTCCCCGGACGCCAAGACCTGGACGGTAAAGCTGCGCGAGGGCGTGCGCTTCCACGACGGGACGCCGTTCGACGCAGAGGACGTGGTGGCCACCTACAAGGCGGCGATCGATCCCGCCTACGCCTCCACCATCAGCTCCGACTACGACATGCTCGCCGAGGTGCGCGCGCTCGACCCGCACACCGTGCGGTTCGACCTGAAGATCCCGTACTCGGCCTGGCCGTCGAAGCTGGTGCTGGGCATCGTGCCGAACGAGAAGCTGGCCGCGCCGCAGCCGCAGGAGAGCTCCGAGCTCAACACCAAGCCCGTCGGCACCGGCCCGTACAAGCTGGTCGAGTGGCGGCAGGGCGACCAGATGACCTGGGAGGGCAACGCCGACTACTGGGGCGGCGCCCCGGCGATCGGCAAGATCACCGTGGTCTTCGCCAAGGACGACAACACCCGCGCCCAGCGCCTGGCCTCCGGCGAGTTCGACGGCACGGTGCTGCCGCCGGTGCTCGCCGAGAGCGTCGGCCGCGACGGCTACCGCACGGTGCACCACAACACCGCCGACTTCCGCAGCATCGCGCTGCCCAACGCGCACCCGGCCGCCGGTGACCCCGCGGTGCGGAAGGCGCTGAACCTCGCGGTGAACCGCGAGGGCATGATCAAGGCGCTGCTGGGCGGCCACGGCAAGCCCGCCTACGCGCCGGTGCCGGAGTCGATGGGCGCCAACTTCGAACCCGCCGCCCGCTTCGCCTTCGACCCGGAGCAGGCGAAGAAGCTGCTCGACGAGGCCGGCTGGCGGCCGGGCGCGGACGGCATCCGCGAGCGCGGCGGCGTGCCCGCCCGGTTCACCGTGATGTACTTCGCCGACGACAGCCTCCGCAAGGACCTGGCCACCGCGTTCGCCTCCGACGCCAAGGCGGTCGGCATCCAGGTCGACCTCGCCGGGGTGGACCGCTCCGCGGTCGCCGCGCGGATCGCGAACGAGGGCATCGTGCTGGGCGGCGGCAACCCGATCGACCCCGACCCGCAGGTCTACAACAGCCTGCACTCGTCGGTGATCGGCACCGGGACCTACAACAACCCGGGCCAGTACCGCAACGCCGAGGTGGACGCCGCGCTCGACGGCGCCCGCCAGGAACTCGACCCGGCCAAGCGCGCGGAGCTCTACCGGCAGGCCCAGCGCGCCTACGTCGCCGATCCCGGCCTGGTGTACCTGGCGTTCATCGACCACAGCTACGTGATGCGCGACGGCGGGTGGACCGGCTACCAGCCGCCGGTCGAGCCGCACACGCACGGCACCACCTGGGGTCCGTGGTGGAACGTCGAGGCCTGGAAACCGCAGGGATGAGCGGTGCGATCGGCCGCCTGGTGCTGCGGCGGATCGGGTTCGCGGTGCCGGTGCTGGTGATCGTGGCGCTCGGGGTGTTCCTGCTCGCCGCGGCCTCGCCGTTCGACCCGGTCTACCAGTACTACGGCGTGGAGATCTTCGGCGCGTCCGCGGCCGACGTCGCGCGGGTGCGCGCCGAGCTCGGGCTCGACGATCCCGTGCTCGTGCAGTTCTGGAACTGGCTGAGCGGCGTGCTCGGCGGAGACCTCGGGGTGTCGCGGTCGTTCCGGCAGCCCGTCGCGCAGGTCGTCGCCGAGCGCCTGCCGTGGACGCTCCTGCTGACCACGACCGGCCTGGCGTTCGCGGTGGTGCTCGCGCTCGTGCTGGGCACGGTCGCGGCGTGGCGGCAGGGCGGCTGGGTCGACCGGTTCGTCACCGCCATCGGCCACGCGCTGGAGGGCGTGCCGCCGTTCGTGCTGGCGCTGCTGTCCATCGCGGTGTTCTCGCTGGGGCTGGGCTGGCTGCCGGTGGCGGGGCTGACCGATGCGGGCCAGGCCGCCTCCTTCGGCCAGGTCACCAAGCACCTGGTGCTGCCCGCGCTGGTGCTGGGCGTCTCGCAGTCGCCGTGGCTGGTGCTGCACGTCCGGCAGTCGATGCTGACCTCGCTGTCCGAGGACCACGTGACCGGTGCGCGGGCGCGCGGGCTCGCCGAGCGGGTGGTGGTGCTGCGGCACGCGCTGCCGACCGCGCTGCTGCCGTTCGTGACGCTCATCGGCGCGCGGATCCCGGAGCTGGTCACCGGCGCGGTGCTGGTCGAGGAGGTCTTCTCCTGGCCAGGGCTGGCCGCGGCGGTGGTCACCTCGGCGACCGCGGTGGACTACCCGCTGCTGGCGATCCTGACGCTGGTGGCGACCGCGGCGGTGCTGCTCGGCTCGCTGCTCGCCGACATCGCCGCGATCCTGCTCGACCCGAGGGTGGCCGCCGATGGCTGAGACCACGTGGCGGCCTGCCGGTCGCTCCCGCACCACCCGGGCGCACCCGCGGGCCCGGTTCTGGGGTTCGCTGGTGGCGTTCGCGGTGCTCGTGCTGGGCGCCTTCGCGGTGCCGCTGCTGTTCGGCAGCGAGTCGGTGCGCTACGACTCGATCCGGCTCGCGCCTAGCCTCGCGCACCCGTTCGGCACCGACTCCGGTGGCCGGGACCTGTTCGTGCAGTCGCTGACCGGCCTGCGGATCTCCTTGCTGGTGGCCGGGTTCAGCGCACTGGTGTCCACTGTGCTCGGTTCGCTGGTGGGCGCGGTCGCGGGGGCGCTCGGCGGCTGGCCGGACCGGCTGCTGATGCGCGCGGTGGACACCGTGAACTCGGTGCCGCACCTGCTGCTGGGCATCGTGATCGTCGCGCTGTACCGGGGCAGCCTGGGCGCGGTGATCCTGTCGATCGCGCTGACGCACTGGACGACGGTGGCGCGCATCGTGCGCTCCGAGGTGCTGTCGCTGCGCAGCCGCCCGTACGTCGACGCGGCGATCGCGGGCGGCTCGTCGCGGTGGCGGATCCTGGTGCGGCACCTGCTGCCGGCGATCGTTCCGCAGGCGGCGCTGTCGGCGGTGCTGCTCGTGCCGCACGCGGTGTGGCACGAAACCGCGCTGAGCTTCCTGGGGCTCGGCCTACCGCCGCACCTGGCCAGCATCGGCAACATCCTCGGCGACGGCCGCGAAGCCGTTCTGCTGGGCGCCTGGTGGATCGTGCTCTTCCCGTCGCTGCTGCTGGTGGCCACCACGCTGGCGGTGTCCGGCCTGGCGGCGACCTGGCGCGACCGGGTCGTGCCCCGACGCCGATCGGAGCTGGCCCTGTGACCGCGAAAACGCCCGGAGCAAGCGAAACCCGCACAGCGCGGACAACGGCCCGCCATGCCCGGCGGTGCCCCGCCGCACCGGAACCGCGCAATTTCAATGGAAATCACATCCACGATTTCAATGGAACTTGCACGACCGGTCGGTGTGTCGTGCACCCGACACGCCGACGGCGCGTCGGATCCCACGCAATTTCAATGGAAATCAGACGTCCAATTTCCATTGAAATTGCGCACACGGCGCCGAGCGGCCGGGGAACGGGCACGAGTTCGGAGGTCGTCGGATGAGTGAGGCGCTGCTGGAACTGGAGCGGTTGTCCGTGCGGTTCCTGCTGGGGCAGCAGGCGGAGGTGCGCGCCGTGACCGACGCGACGCTGCGGCTGCGGCCCGGCCGGGTGCTGGCGCTGGTCGGCGAATCCGGCTGCGGCAAGTCCGTGCTGGCCTCGGCGCTGCTGGGATTGCTGCCCGGCAACGCCGAAGTGCGCGGGAAGGCGCTGCTGCGCGGCGGGATCGAGCTGCTGTCCGCGCCCGAACCGGTGCTGGCCGGGCAGGTCCGCGGGCGGATGGTCGGGTTGGTGCCGCAGTCGGCGGGCACCCACCTGACCCCGGTGCGCACCGCGCGCAGCCAGCTCGTCGAGACCATCCGGGCCCTCGACGGGCCGGCCGACGCCGATGCGCTCGCCGAACGCGTCGGACTGGATCCCGCCGCCCTCGACCGGTATCCGCACGAGCTGTCCGGCGGCATGGCCCAGCGGGTCGCGCTCGCCCTGGCGCTGGCCGGGAACCCGCAGATCGTGCTGGCCGACGAGCCGACCACCGGGCTCGACCGGCCGCTGGTGCACCGCACCGTGGACCTGCTCGCCGAAACCGCCACCGAGGACCGCGCGGTGCTGATGATCACCCACGACCTGGCGGCGGCCCGGCGGGTCGCCACCGACATCGCGGTGATGTACGCCAGCCGCATCGTGGAGGCCGGGCCGGCCGCCGAAGTGCTGGCCGAGCCCTGGCACCCGTACACCGCGGGGCTGCTCGCCGCACTGCCCGACGGCGGGTTCCGGCCGATCCCCGGCCACCCGCCCGTTCTGACCGAACTGGACCGCATCGAACGGGAATGGGGTTGCGTGTTCTGCCAACGTTGCCCGGACGTGCCCGGTTTCGCGCCGTGCACGGGTGATCCGGAGCTGATCGACCACGGCGGCCGCTGGGTCGCCGCGCACCCGCCGTGCTGAGCGCGACCGGCGTCGTCGCCGGGTACCGGCGCGGCGAGCCGGTGCTCGACGGCGTCGACCTGGAGCTGCCCACCGGCGTCGTGGTCGGGCTGGCCGGGCCCAGCGGCTGCGGCAAGTCGACCCTGGCCAGGGTGCTCGGCCTGCTGCACGAACCGTGGTCCGGGCAGGTCTCGATCGACGGCGCGCCCGTCGGCGGCTACCGCCACGCCACGCCGAAGGCGCAGCGCGCGGCCATCGGGATCGTCTTCCAGCACCCGCGGCCCGCTGTGGATCCGCGGTTCACGCTGCGCGAGGTCGTCGCCGAGCCGCTGCGGGCCACCGGGACGACCGGTGACGTGGACGAGCTGGCCGAGGAGGTCGGGCTCACCGCGGAGCTGCTCTCACGCCGTCCGCACGAGGTCAGCGACGGCCAGCTGCAGCGGGCGTGCCTGGCGCGAGCGCTGGCGCTGCGGCCCCGGTACCTGATCTGCGACGAGATGACCGCCATGCTCGACGCCTCCACCACGGCGGCGTTGGTGCAGGTCGTGGACCGGCGGGTGCGCGAGCGCGGGACCGGCGTGCTGGCGATCAGCCACGACGAGGACCTGCTCGCCCACTGGGCGGAGCACGTGGTGCGCCTGAGCGGCGAGGCGGTGTGACAAGGTGGAGCCGTGCGCGGTTGCGGGGAACCGCTCGGTAAGTGACGACGGACCCGAGGAGTCGACGGTGAGCGAGGGCGAAGGCACCACCTTCATGCAGTGGCGGGAGCGGGCCCAGAGCGAGGTGCGCGACGACCGCCCGAAGATGCGCGCGGTGATGATCGTCGCAGCCGCCGTGGTGGTCATCGGGATCGTGGTAGGAGCGCTGTTCCTGCTGCTGTCCTGACCCGGCGGAAGCTTCCGGCCCCTCCGGCCAACGCGGTCGGAGGGGCCGTCGCCGTTCTCATGCGATTTCAATTGAAATCGGACGTCTGATTTCCATTGAAATTGCGGAGATCCCGACACCCGTCGGCGTGTCGGCTCCCGACGCGCCGACGGGGTGCGCAAGTTCCATTGAAATCGTGGAGTTGATTTCCATTGAAATTGCGCATGTCCATCACTCCGGCGGCCGGTCCGTCCGCGTGCGCCGGGGGATCAGAGCTGGGTGCGCCGGGGGATCAGGGTTGGTCGTCTAGTTCGGCGACCAGGATTCGGGACACCCGGTGGCCGTCCATCGCCCGGACGGTGAAGCGGTGGCCGAGCGCGGCCAGCGAGTCGCCCTCCTCCGGGACCCGGCCGAGGCGGCTGACCACGAAGCCCGCCACCGTGTCGAACGGCCCGTCCGGCAGCGCGATGCCGGTCTGCTGCTCGAAATCGCTGCGGTGCAGCAACCCGTCGACCTCCAGGCTGCCGTCGCTCTTGGCCCGCACCGGCGCCGCGCTCGGGTCGTACTCGTCCCAGATCTCGCCGACGACCTCCTCCACCAGGTCCTCGACGGTCACGATGCCCGCCGTCCCGCCGTACTCGTCGACCACCACGGCCAGGTGCCCGCCGCGGCGCCGCATCTGCGACAGAGCGGCCAGCACCGGTTTGCTCGCGGGCAGCGCGGTCACCGGCCGGGTCAGCTCGCCGATGGTGCGCACGTCCTCGCGGTGCGCCCTGGTCAGCAGGTCGCGGACGTGGACGAACCCGACGACGTCGTCGGCGGTGTCGCGGATGACCGGGTAGCGGGAGTGCGGTTTGCCCGCCACCTCGTCGATGGCGTCGGCCACCGTCGTGGTGAGGTGCAGGAAGTCGACCTCGGTGCGCGGCACCATCACCTCGCCGAGCACCCGGTCGGTGGCCCGGAAGGCGTCGCTGAGCAACCGGCGCTCCTCGACGGTCAGCTGCTCGCTGGTGCGCACCATGTCGCGCAGCTCCTCCTCGCTGACCGGCTCCTCGTGCGCGCGGGGATCGATGCCCAGCAGCCGCACCACCGCGTTGGTCGACTTCGACAGCAGCCAGATCACCGGCCGCGACAGGCTCGCCAGCCGGTCCAGGACACCGGCGGTGACCAGCGAGACCGCCTCGGACTTCTGCAGCGCGAGGCGCTTGGGCACCAGCTCGCCGAGCACCAGCGACAGGTACGACACGAACAGCGTCACCACGATCAGCGCGACCGAGGCGGCCAGCCCGATCGGCAACCCCCAGCCCTGCAGCACCGGTTCCAGCCGCACCGCGATGGTCGCGCCGCCGTAGCTGGAGGCGAAGAACCCGGCGAAGGTGACGCCGATCTGCACCGCGGAGAGGAACCGGTTGGAGTCCGCCCGCAGCTTCGCCACGCGGGCGCCGCGCCGGTCGTGCTCGGCGAGCCTGCGCACCTGGCTGTCGCGCAACGACACCAGAGCGATCTCGGCGGCGGCGAAGTACCCGCCGAACAGCACGAACAGCAGCACCAGCGCGAGGTTCCAGACAACACCGTCCACCTCTCGATTCTCACACCCGGGACCGGACGGCACTGCCGCACGACACGGCTCACCCGGCTCGGGCATGATGTTCCTTGGTGCCCCTCGTGCCGAGCCCTGCTCAACCGCACATCAGGGGACCGTGAAGCAGACCAGCCACAAGAAACCGCAAAACGCGGGATCAACTCGAAACGCGACCACCACTGAAAGCACGGAGAGGCGGGACAGCGCATGGCCATCCAGGGCATCAGCAAGGCGGTCGTCCCGGTGCGCGACCAGGAGCGCGCGAAGAAGTTCTGGACGGAGACGGTCGGTTTCGCGCTCACCACCGACGCCGCCTACGACGACCAGGGCACCCGCTGGGTGGAGGTGACCGCGCCCAACGGCAGCTCCGTGCTGATCCTGAGCGCGAGCGAGTCCGACCGGGCGGTCTTCCGGGACCACGGCGACGGGGTCCCGACCGCCACCTTCTTCCTCTACAGCGACGACGTCCAGCGCACCTACGAGGAGCTGTCGGCCAAGGGCGTGGAGTTCCCGGAGCCGCCGGTGCAGCAGCCGTGGGGCTGGTGGTCGACGTTCCTGGACAGCGAGGGCAACCGCTTCACCCTCCAGCAGGCGTGATCGGCTAGGACGACGCGACCGATCGCCAGTACTGGCGGCGCTGCGAGTCGCGCACCACGATGCCGCGCTCGGCGAGTTCCGCGCGCAGCAGCGCGGCTTCCTTGTGGTCGCGCTTGCGCAGCGCGCGCTCGCGGTCGGCCAGCAGCGCGTTGATCCGCAGCGGCAGCTCGGAGCTGTCGTCGTCCCACAACCGGTACTCGTGCGGATCTCCGTCGCGCCACGGGTAGCCGTGCTCGGTGAAGGCCTTCCGCAGCTCCTTGCGATCCAGTTCGGATTGCCTGCGGACGAGTTCGGCGCCGGCGGCGTCCAGCACCACGAAGTCCTTGCCGTCGACGAAGACCGCGTCGACCTGGTCGCGGTCGAGGTGCTGCTCGGTGTCGCCGATCGCCAGCGTGAGCCGCTCGGGGGCGACGATCACGGTCAGCCGCTCCTTCGCGAACAGCCCGGCGAACCCGAAGCCGATGAACGCGCCGATCGCGACGGCGCCGATGGTGCCCCACGGATCCGCCACCGAAGCGGCCAGCTCGAACACGCCCTGGAACGGCGCCCACGGCAACCCGGCGACCCACCCCGAGGCCAGCCGAAGCAGGAGCAGCAGCAGCGCACCGACGAGCGGGCAGATGACCCACGTCCCGCGCCGCAGGAGCGCGTGCTCGGCCACTGTGGTCGGACCAGGTTCGGCAGCCATGCCGCCATTATCACCACCGCCGCAGCTCCCCAACCCCACCACTGCGACCGTTCAGCCCGGTGAGCTCCCGTCGGACACGCGAAACGGCCCGGGATGCCGGTGCGGCGTCCCGGGCCGTTCGTGCTCGGGGGCAGGTCAGGCGCCCGCCTCGCGGAGCAGGATGTCCACCGCGGCGTCGTTGCGGGTGGTCTCCTTCTCGATCACGTCGGCCGGCGGGTAGAAGCCGTCCAGGCCGCCGCCGCTGGCCGGGTACATCTCGAAGGTGTAGGCCAGGATCTTGTGCTGGCCCCACATCCAGTCGAGGCTGTCGCCGTCGGTGACGTAGAGGTCGCTGGACTGCTGCGGGGTGTAGCCGTTGGACTGGGCCATCTCCCCGCCGACCCGCGCGAACCGGTCGTACTCCTCCTGCGTCATGCCCTCGGTGACGTCGTCGGAGGTGTGCCCGAACGGCCACAGCACCAGCTCCGAGTAGGTGTGGAAGTCGATCGCGGCCTTGATCTGCTGGGCCCCGCCGACCACCCGGGAGTCGATGAAGTCGCGCATCGCCGCGGTCTCCGGCGCCGACCACGCGGCGGTGCCCCGGTAGTCCTCGGCGTTCGGGTCGTCGCTGGAACCGCCGCAGCAGCCCCACTTGTAACCCCAGTTGCGGTTGAGGTCGGTGCCGGTGGTGTCCTGCCGGTTCTTCCGCCAGCCCTGGAAGTCGCCGGATTCGATGTCGTAGGACTTGCCGTCCGGGTTGACGATCGGGATCACCCAGATCTCCCGGCCGTCGACGGCCTCCTTGACCGCCGGGTCGGAGGCGTAGCCGGACGTGAACCGGTCGGCGATGCGCAGGCACATCTCCGTCGTCAGGTGCTCGCGGGCGTGCTGGTTGCAGTTGAACAGCACCTCGGGCTCGTCCTCGTCCTGCCCGACGTTGTCGCTGATCTTCAGCACCGGGATGTCGCGGCCCTCGACGGACTTGCCGATGCTGGACTTCGCCGCGATGTCGGGGTGCGCACCGGCGATCCGGTCGAGCTCGGCGACCGTCTCGTCGTAGTTGTGGTAGCCCTCGTAGCCGGGCGGGAAGTCGCCGGGAGCGGCCTGCCCGCGGTTGATCCGCTGCAGCGCCTCGCCCAGGCCGGTGCCCTCGCCGATCACGAACCCGGCGGCCCGCAGCCGCTGGGCCTGCTCGGGGGTGGCCTCCACGGTGGCCACGCCGTCGCGGACCCCGATCACCTGCGCACCGGTTCGGTTGATCTCGGTGCGGCTGGTGCTGTCGGTGTTCGGGACGGTGTAGATCGCCGGGTCCTGTGCGGCGGACGTCGGCTCCGCGGACACGCTGGCCGAGAACGGGGCCAGCAGGACCAGGCAAGCGGCGGCCGCCACGGTCACTGCCTTGCGCCGTGAGCTGAACATCGGGTCTCCGATCGATCACTGGTTGTGACGTGGAGAGGTTGTAGGAGTGCACCGGGGTTGGCAAGCCACTGGCGAACAATGGTCGCCCGTCAACATCTATCCCGGATAGGTGGGCCGGTGTGACCGCCGCCCGGGCTCGGGGACAGCCACCGGTGGCGGCGATTACCCTGGTCGGTGCAACCTCGAAGCCCCGGGAAGGACGCTCATGCTCACCCGTACCGACCTGCGCGGTCGCGTTCCGTCCACCGTCGAGCTGCGCGCCACGCTGCCGCGCGCCGAGATGGACGTGGAGCACGTGCTGCATCGGGTCCGGCCGCTGATCGAGGAGATCCGCGACCGGGGTGTGCCCGCGGTGCTGGAATTCACCGAGAAGTTCGACGGGGTTCGACCGGAACGGGTGAAGGTGGGCGCGGCGGAGCTGCGCCGCGCGCTCGAAGAGCTCGACCCGGAGGTGCGCGCCGCGCTGGAGGAGTCGATCAGCCGCGCCCGCAGGGTGCACGCCGACCAGCGGCGCACCGACACCACCACGCAGGTGGTGCCCGGCGGCACCGTGACCGAGCGCTGGGTGCCGGTCGCCCGCGTCGGCCTGTACGCGCCGGGCGGGCTGGCGGTGTACCCGTCCAGTGTGGTGATGAACGTGGTCCCGGCGCAGGCGGCCGGGGTGGAGTCGCTGGTGGTGTGCAGCCCGCCGCAGGCGGAGTTCGGCGGCCTGCCGCACCCGACGATCCTCGCCGCCGCGCAGCTGCTCGGTGTCGAGGAGGTCTGGGCGGTCGGCGGCGCGCAGGCGGTGGCGCTGCTGGCCTACGGCGGCCAGGACACCGACGGCGCGGAGCTGGCGCCGGTGGACATGGTGACCGGTCCGGGCAACGTCTACGTGACCGCGGCCAAGCGGCACCTGCGCAGCATGATCGGCATCGACTCGGAGGCCGGGCCGACCGAGATCGCGGTGCTCGCCGACGACACGGCCGACCCGGCGCACGTGGCGGCGGACCTGATCAGCCAGGCCGAGCACGACCCGCTCGCGGCGAGCGTGCTGGTGACCTCGTCGCCGGAGCTGGCCGACGCGGTCGACGCCGAGCTGGAGCGCCAGGTGGCGCAGACCAAGCACGCCGAGCGGATCCGCACCTCGCTGGGCGGCGAGCAGTCCGGCTGCATCCTGGTGTCCACTGTGGAGGACGGGCTGCGCGTGGTGGACGCCTACGCCGCCGAGCACCTGGAGATCCAGACGGCGGACGCCGACGCGGTGGCCGCGCGGGTGCGCAACGCGGGCGCGATCTTCGTCGGCCCGTACGCGCCGGTGTCGCTCGGCGACTACTGCGCGGGCTCCAACCACGTGCTGCCCACGGGCGGCTGCGCCCGGCATTCGTCCGGGCTGAGCGTGCAGAGCTTCCTGCGCGGCATCCACGTGATCTCCTACAGCGAGCAGGCGCTGCGAGACGTCGCCGACAAGGTCGTCGCGCTGGCCAACGCCGAAGATCTCCCGGCACACGGCCAGGCGATCACCGCTCGCTTTCCCGGCTGAAGACCCGAAGGTTGGAACATGAGTGACGTGCTGGGCGCCGACATCGCGCTGGCCGACCTGCCGCTGCGGGAGGACCTGCGCGGCCGCAGCCCCTACGGCGCACCGCAGCTGGACGTCTCGGTCCGGCTCAACACCAACGAGAACCCCTACCCGCCGCCGCCGGAGCTCGTCGACGACGTGACCGCGGCGGTCCGCGAAGCGGCTGCTGAGCTGCACCGCTACCCCGATCGCGACGCCAAGGCGCTGCGCACCGACCTGGCCGCCTACCTGAGCGGGGCGACCGGCGTGCCGCTGGCCGTGGAGAACGTGTGGGCCGCCAACGGCTCCAACGAGGTGCTGCAGCAGATCCTGCAGGCCTTCGGCGGGCCGGGCCGCACCGCGCTCGGCTTCGAGCCGTCGTACTCGATGCACCCGATCCTGTCCGCGGGCACCCGCACCGACTGGGTGCCCGCCCCGCGGCGCGCCGACTTCAGCCTGGACGGCGCGGAAGCGGCCCGGATCGTGGCCGAGATGCAGCCGAGCGTGGTCTTCGTGACCAGCCCGAACAACCCCACCGGCCAGTCGGTGTCGCAGGACGACCTGCGCGCGATCCTCGACGCCGCACCCGGCGTGGTCGTGGTCGACGAGGCCTACGCGGAGTTCTCCGCCCGGCCCAGCGCGATCGAGCTGATCGAGCAGTACCCGGCGAAGGTGATCGTCAGCCGCACCATGAGCAAGGCGTTCGCCTTCGCCGGCGGCCGGCTCGGCTACCTCGCCGCCGCGCCCGCGGTGATCGACGCCCTGCTGCTGGTGCGCCTGCCGTACCACCTGTCGGCGGTCACGCAGGCGGCCGCGCGCGCCGCGCTGCGCCACGCCGATGCGACGCTCGGTTCGGTGCGCGCGCTGATCGACGAGCGGGAGCGGGTGGTCGGCGAGCTGACCGCGATGGGCTTCTCGCCGGTGCCCAGCGACGCCAACTTCGTCCTCTTCGGACGGTTTGCGGACGCGCACCGCGCCTGGCAGCGCTTCCTGGATTCCGACGTGCTGATCCGCGACGTCGGCATCCCCGGCCACCTGCGGGTCACCATCGGCACGCCGGAGGAGAACGACGCCTTCCTGGCGGCCGGCAAGGCAGTGAGCGAGGAGATCGAGCAGTGACATTCCAGCCGGGAACCCGAGTGGGCCGGGTCGAGCGCAGCACCAGGGAGTCCTCGGTGCTGGTCGAGCTCGACCTGGACGGCACCGGGCAGGTCGACATCGACACCACGGTCCCGTTCTACGACCACATGCTCACCGCCCTGGGCACGCACGCGGCCTTCGACCTGAAGGTGAAGTCGACCGGTGACGTGCACATCGACGCGCACCACACGGTGGAGGACACCGCGATCGTGCTCGGCCAGGCCCTGCGCCAGGCCCTCGGCGACAAGAAGGGCATCCGCCGCTTCGGCGACGCCTGGATCCCGATGGACGAAACCCTCGCGCACGCGGCGGTGGACGTCTCGGGCCGCTCGTACTGCGTCCTGACGGGAGAACCGGAGCAGTACAACAGCTTCACGATCGGCGGAAACTACCCGTTCGTCCTCAACCGCCACGTCTTCGAGTCCCTGGCCTTCCACGCCCAGATCAACCTGCACGTCCGCGTGATCCACGGCCGGGACCCCCACCACATCGCGGAAGCCCAGTACAAGGCGATCGCCCGAGCCCTCCGAGCGGCGGTCGAACCGGACCCCCGCTTCGCCGGAGTGATCCCGTCGACCAAGGGCGCCCTGTAGCGCGGTTCGGGGTGACGGGCGGCGTTCGCGGACAAGGTGCCCGCCGTCCTTCCTCCTTTGGTACGACAGTGCGGAGAGTGCGTTGATCGGCACTCTCCGCACTGTCGTCAGAGGGGGAGTCCGGTGGCGCGTCAGGAACGTCCGCTGCGCGATTTCGCGCTGCTGCTCTGCGGCGCGGGCCTCGGGGTTCCCGGCGACCAACGGCGCTGCGGGACTTGGATTCCGGCCACGTCGTAGCGACGCTCTACGCGGACGACGGGGACGTCACCGTGCTCGGCTGGCAGGGGGTTCGGCGGCTGACCGAGCAGGAGCGGGTGCGGTTCGGGCCGGGTCTGACACGGAGAGTAGTCCGGTTGACGCTGGGCGTTGCGCCGTTCGGATGACTCGGGTGGTTTACCCTTGCGTCACTACGGGGTCTCCCCACCGTTGGTTCCGTCGATAACGATGGCCCGTTGTGACTGAGGTTTCTCGCCGTCGGGTGCTCGCCGGGGCCGCTGGTGCGGTCGGTGGCGCTGCTGCTGCTTCGCTTTTGCCACCTTCGCTGCACCGGGCCATGGCCCAGCCGGTTCCCCAGGGCGGCCTGGACGTGCTCGAGCACGTCATCGTGCTCATGCAGGAGAACCGGTCTTTCGACCACTACTACGGGACGCTGCAGGGCGTTCGCGGGTTCGGCGACCGGCATCCGCTGCGGCAGCCCGACGGCCGCTCGGTGTTCCAGCAGCCCAAGGCCGGTGGCGAGGTGCTGCCGTTCTCGCTGCGGCAGGGCGCCGAGCGGGAGGGGCGACCGGTTTCCGACATCCAGTACCTCGGCGACCTCGACCACAGCTGGGGCGGCAGCGGCAAGGCCTGGGCTCGCGGCTGGAACAACGACTGGGTCGCCGCGAAGACCGCCGCCACCATGACCTACTACGAGCGGCAGGACATCCCGCTGCAGTACGAGCTGGCGGACACCTTCACGCTCTGCGACGCCTACCACTGCTCGGTGTTCGGCTCCACCAACCCGAACCGCAACTACCTGTTCTCCGGCACCACCGGGTACGAGCCGGGCAGCAGCGAGCGCGCGGTCACCAACGCCGCCTACGACTACGACCACGCCGGCTACGAGTGGACCACCTACCCGGAGCGGCTGGAGCAGGCCGGGCTGTCCTGGCAGATCTACCAGGAGTGGGACAACTTCACCGACAACTCGGTGGAGTACTTCAAGACCTTCAAGGAGATCGGGCGCAAGGTGCTCGCTCCGGTGGACGGGAAGTTCCGCACCACCGAGGAGTTCTACAACGCGCTGTTCGACAAGTCCGCCGAGGAGCGGAAGCGGCTGCTCGGCCAGCTGGAATCGGGCCGGGCGGCGTTGACCGACGCCGAGCGGAGCCTGTTCGACCGCGCGATGTACCGCAGCGAGCCGGGCACGCTGGTCGAGCGGCTGCGCGCCGACATCGCCGCCGGCCGGTTGCCGCGGGTCGTCTGGCTGGTGCCGTCGTCGACCGACTCCGAGCACCCGGGCAGCTCCACGCCGGTCGGCAGCGCGAACCTGATCTACCGGGTGCTGGACGCGATCGCCGATCCGAAGGTGTGGCCGAAGACCGCGCTGCTGCTCAACTTCGACGAGAACGACGGCTTCTTCGACCACGTGCCGCCGCCGGTGCCGCCGAAGCCGGAGTCGGGGGAGGGCGACGACCACTTCGAGGGCCAGCCGATCGGCCTCGGCCCGCGGGTGCCGATGACCGTGGTCTCGCCGTGGACCATCGGCGGGTTCGTCAACTCCGAGACCTTCGACCACACCTCGGTGCTGCGCCTGCTGGAGCGCTGGACCGGGGTGCAGGAGCCGAACATCAGCTCCTGGCGGCGCACCGCGTGCGGCGACCTGACCTCGGTGTTCGACTTCGACAACGCGGCCGAACCGCCGAAGCCCGCCGAACCGGGCCCGGTGCCCGAGCCGATCGATCGCTGGCACCCGAAACCCCCTGCGGAGCAGGCGCTTCCGGTGCAGGAGCAGGGCCGCCGCCCGGCCCGCGCGCTGCCGTACCAGCCGCAGGTCTCGGGCGTGCTGAACGGCGAGGCGGTGACGCTGCGCCTCGGCAACGTGGGCACTGCGTCCGCGCACTTCGCGATCTACCCGTACGCCGGCGAACTCCCCGAACCGTCCCATGTGGACGTGCTCGGCGAGCAGGTGGTGACGGTGCCGGTCGGCGAGGAGTACCGCCTCGCGGTGCAGGGCCCGAACCGGTTCTGGTTCGAGCTGAGCGGATCGCGCAGCGGCAAGGCGGCGGGCGTGGACGTCCAGACCCGCCACACCGCCCGCGGCCTGGCGCTGGAACTGCGCAACGACGGATCGGCCGACATCACGCTCCGCCTGCGCTCGACCGGCTACGTGGTCCACGAGGAGCAGGTCCGCGTCGCGGCGGGCGGCGCCCAGCCGCTGGAGTGGCCGACGGACCAGGGCTGGTACGACGTGGAGATCACCACGCCCCAGGACAAGACGTTCCGCCGCCACGTCACCGGCCGATCCGAGAACGGCGCCCCCGGAGTCACCGGCTGATCGGCCAGGACGCCCCGGTACGCTGCCGGGCATGGGCGATGTTCTCCCGATCCTCCTGCTCGCGCTGGCGGGCTTCCTCGTCGGTGGCGTCTACGCGACGTGGAAGACCGCGCGCGGGTTCGCGATCATGCTCGCCGTCGCGGCCGTCATGGCCATCGCCGGCGGCATCGGCTGGATGATCTACGGGTAGATCCCGGCGCCCCCGCTCCGAGACAAGCGGAAGGGCACCTCCTGGCGGTTCGCCGGGAGGTGCCCTTCCGTCGGTGCGGTCAGCTCTTGGTCGCTGCCTTCTCCGGTTCTTCGTCCTTCGGGCCGGATTCGTGGTCGTCCACGAAGGACAGCTCGTTGAACGGGTTCTCGCCCGCGAAGACCTGCTTCATCTGGTCGCGGTCGATCTCCTTGGTCCAGGAGCCGATCAGGACCGTCGCCACCGCGTTGCCCGCGAAGTTCGTCAGCGCGCGGGCCTCGGACATGAAGCGGTCGATGCCGACGATCAGGCCGACGCCGTCGAGCAGCTCCGGGCGGTGCGACTGCAGGCCACCGGCCAGCGTCGCCAGGCCCGCGCCGCTGACCCCGGCCGCGCCCTTGGAGGCGATCATCATGAACAGCAGCAGGCCCACCTGCTCGCCCAGCGACAGCGGGTCGCCCAGGGCGCTGGCGATGAACAGCGAGGCCATCGTCAGGTAGATCATGGTGCCGTCGAGGTTGAACGAGTAGCCGGTCGGCACCGTGATGCCCACCACCGGCTTGCTCACCCCGAGGTGCTCCATCTTCGCGATCAGCCGCGGCAGCGCCGCCTCCGAGGACGAGGTGGACACGATCAGCAGGAACTCGCGGCCCAGGTAGCGCAGCAGCGAGAAGATGTTGACCCGCGCGAACATCCACAGCATCGGGCCCAGCACCAGGAAGATGAACAGCACACAGGTCGCGTAGAAGCCGAGCATGATGACGGCCAGGCCCTTGAGCGCTTCCACGCCGGTCGCGCCGACCACCGCCGCGATCGCGCCGAACGCGCCGACCGGGGCCGCCCACATCACCATCGCCAGCATCTTGAACACCAGGCGCTGGATGTGCTCGATGCCGCGCAGGATCGGTGCACCCTTGGAGCCCATCGCCTGAAGCGCGAAACCGGCCAGCAGCGCGACCAGCAGCGTCTGCAGCACCTGGCCCTCGGTCAGCGAGGACACCAGCGTCTTCGGGATGATCCCGAGCAGGAACTCGGTGGTGCTCTGGGCTTCCTTGCCCGCCTGCTCAGCGCCCTGACCGCGGATCTCGTCGCTGATGTGCAGGCCCTCGCCCGGGTGCAGCACGTTGCCGACCAGCAGGCCGATGACCAGGGCCACCACGGACATGATCATGAAGTAGCCGAGGGCGAGGCCGCCGACCTTGCCGACCTTCGCGGCCTGCCGGACGCCGCCCACGCCGAGCACGATGGTGCAGAAGATGACCGGCGAGATCATCATCTTGATCAGTTCGACGAAGCCGCTGCCCAGCGGCTTGAGAGCCTTGCCCAGATCGGGGGCCAGGAACCCGACGGCGATACCGGCCAGCACCGCGATGATCACCGCGATGTAGAGGTAGTGCGTCCGGTCCCGGCGACGTGGTGCCGCAGCGTCGTTGCTTGCCACTGTTGCGCTCCTACCTGGGCGGGCCGGGTCACACTAGAGGTCCACTCCGTGGCCCAGGTCACGGTGTGGCCGGGAGAGACTATCTGTGCCCGGCAACACTGTCGTCACGCTTGTGTTCATTGTGTTCACAAATGTTTCCGGCCCCGCAACGCGATCTCGGCGGCTCTCCGCACGACGTCGGACGTGCTGCCCCAAGCGGCGAGGTCGGCGTGCATGGCGGCGTCGATCGCGCCCAGCAGCGCGCCGGTGAGGGCAGCGGCGGTCAACTCGTCGACCTCGGGGCAGGCGTCGCGGAGAGCGTGCGCGAGCTGCTTCTGCAGCGTCGCGTTGCGCAGCAGCGCGCCTGCGCGCAGAACCGGGACCTCGGCGATGAGGCGGGCGCGGATGCGGGTGAGCTCGTGGTCGAGCGGGAAGCTCCAGGACTCCGCCGTGCTGAGCCGGTCGATCGCGCGCAGCAGCAGGTCCTCCGGGCTTTCGCCGGCGCGGTCGGCGAAGGCCTGCGGCAGCAGTTCGAGGTAGATCGCGTCGTCGGCGAAGACGACCTCGTCCTTGGTGGCGAAGTAGTTGAAGAACGTCGCGGGCGAGACCTCCGCGGCCGCGGCGATCTCGGCGACCGTGGTGCTGTCGTAGCCCTTGGCGTCGAACAGCCGGAGGGCGGCGTCGATCAGGGCCTGCTTGGTGCGCCGCTTCTTGCGCTCGCGCAGTCCGGTCATGGGCGCCGATCCTACAGCGGATGCAAAATTAGAGTCACTCTAAGTTTCTGCTAGCGTGGCGGCACGGCACGCCGTGTGCCAACCGGAGTCCTGCTCAACCGCACATCAGGGGACCGTGATGCAACCCAGCCACGAGAAACCGCCGAACGCGAGATCGCCACAGACGCAACCACCACTGAAGAACCCGGAGAGGCGGGACTGCGAGGTGGAACGGACCCAGTGCTGCGTGGTCGGCGGCGGACCGGCCGGGATGATGCTGGGCCTGCTGCTCGCCCGCGCCGGCGTCGAGGTGACGGTGCTGGAGAAGCACCACGACTTCCTGCGCGACTTCCGCGGCGACACCGTGCACCCCTCGACGCTGCGGCTGCTCGACGAGCTCGGGCTGGGAGAGCGGTTCGCGCGGCTCCCGGCCGGGTGGCTGGAGCAGATGCGGATCCAGGTCGGCGGAACCACCGTGGTGATGGCCGACTTCCGGTGGCTGCGCGGCTCGCACCGGCACATCGCGATGGTGCCGCAGTGGGACTTCCTGGACCTGCTGGCCGCGGCCGCCGCCGAAGAGCCCTCCTTCGACCTGCGGATGTGCCGCGAGGTGACCGGGCTGCGCACCGATGCCGGACGTGTCACCGGCGTGCGCTACCTCGACGCCGACGGCGCGGAACGCGAACTCGCGGCACCGCTGACCGTGGGCTGCGACGGCCGCGGGTCGGTGGTGCGCCGTGCGGCCGGCCTGCGATCGGTCGACTTCGAGGTGCCGATGGACGTCTGGCAGGTGCGGGTGGCCAAGGCGGACGGCGCCACCGACGGCGAGGTCTTCGGCCGGTTCGGCGGCGGCCAGGCGTCGGTGACCATGGACCGCGGCGACTACTACCAGACCGCCTACCTCATCCCCAAGGGCAGCGACGAAACCCTTCGCGCGCAGGACATCTCGGTGTTCCGGACGCGGCTGGCCGAGCTGTTCGGCTGGTCGGAGCGCCAGCTCGAATCGGTCCGGACCTGGGACGACGTGAAGCTCCTGAGAACCGAGATGAACCGGTTGCGGCGCTGGTACGGCGACGGGGTGCTGTGCATCGGCGACGCCGCGCACGTGATGTCGCCGGTCGGCGGCGTCGGCGTCAACATCGCCGTGCAGGACGCCGTCGCCGCGGCACGGCTCCTGGCCGGGCCGTTGCGCCGCGGTCAAGCGCCCACCAGCGTGCTCGCGAAGATCCAGCGGCGGCGGTCGTTGCCCGTGGCGGTGGCGCAGCGGACGCAGCGCGGCGAGCACGAGATGCTGCTGCGTCCCGCGCTGGACGGCACGCTCGACGAGCACGACCTGCCGCTCCTGCTCCGACTGCTGCGGCGCTTCCCGGCCCTGCGCGGCCTGACCGGCTACATCGGCGGCATCGGGATCCGCCCGGAACGCGCTCCCGCCTTCGCCCGGCGGAGCCCGGCCCTGGTGTCATAGCGCGATCCGGCTCCGTTTTCGCTGGTCAAGTGCCGTGAGTGCTTTAAGGTGCTATAGCGCCCCGAAGTGCTCACGTGCCCTCACCAGCGGAAACGGAGCGCGGGCGGGCGAAATTGCCGAGGTGGTCGGGTTTCCGCAGGTCGCGAGTGGTGTAGCCTCCTGGGGTCCCCGCTCGATTCGTCCTCCGGATCCGCCATGTCCCCTGCCGATGCGCGCAACTGGTTCGGCCGCGTCCGGCCGCAGTGGAGCCTGGCCCGCCAGCTGTTCGTGCTGCAGGTCGTGGTGGTGGCCGTCGTGGTGCTCGCCGGCACCGCCCTGGCCTGGTACGACGCGGAGCAGCGCAACGAGAGCGCGGCCCGCGACAAGGTCGTGGCGGTGGCCCGCACGCTGGCCGCCCAACCGGGCGTCCGGGACGCGCTGGTCGCGCCGGACCCGACCGCGACCCTGCAGCCGCTGGCCGAACGGGTGCGCGCCGACACCGGGGTCGACTTCATCACGATCATGTCCCCGCAGGGCATCCGCTACACCCACCCCGATCCGGCGCGCATCGGCCAGCCGTTCCTCGGCCACATCGAGCAGGCGGTCGCCGGGCAGGTGTTCACCGAGATCTTCCCCGGCACGCTCGGCTTCTCGGTGCGCGCCGTGGTGCCGGTCCACGACGACGGGCACCGGCTGATCGGGCTGGTCTCCGACGGCATCACCGTGCGCTCGATCTCCCTGGAGCTGGAGAAGCAGGTCAGCGTGCTCGTGCTGGTCGCGGCGGCGGCGCTGCTGATCGGCGGGCTGCTGACCTACCTGGTCAGCGCCCGGCTGCGCCGCCACACCCACGGCTTGCGGCCCGCGGAGCTCAGCCGGATGTACGAGTACCACGACGCGATCCTGCACGCGGTGCGCGAGGGCCTGCTGCTGATCTCCCCGGCCGGGCGGGTGACGTTGTGCAACGACGGGGCCGGTCTGCTGCTCGGCCTGGACCCGCTGGCCGTCGAAGGCAGCCCGGTGTCCGAGCTGGAGCTCCCGGAGTCGCTCGTGGGCAGCCTCGGGTCGGGACGGGCGGTGCGCGACGAGGTGCACCTGACCGACGAGCGGGTGCTGCTGGTCAACGCCTCGGAGATCCGCAGCGGCGGCCGCGACCTCGGCACCGTGGTGACCCTCCGGGACCACACCGAGCTGCAAGCGCTGAGCGGGGAACTGGACTCCATGCGCGGTTTCGCCGAATCGCTGCGCTCTCAAGCCCACGAGTCGGCCAACCGGCTGCACACCGTGGTTTCGCTGATCGAGCTCGGCCGCGCCGACGAGGCCGTCACCTTCGCCACCGCCGAGCTGGAGCTCGCCCAGCAGCTCACCGACCGCGTCGTCGGTGCGATCGCGGAGCCGGTGCTGGCCGCGGTGCTGCTGGGCAAGAGCGCCGAAGCGGGGGAGCGCGGGGTCGAGGTGGTGCTCACCGACGACACCGAGATCGACGACGTCGACCTGGCGCACATCGATTCGCGCGACCTGGTGACGATCCTCGGCAACCTGATCGACAACGCGGTGGAGGCCGTGGTGGAGCGCCCGAGCCCGCGGGTGGCGGTCACCGTTCGGTCCACTTCGGACGGAGTGCTGGTGCGAGTGGCCGACAACGGGCCGGGCGTGGATCCGGAGACCGCGCAGCGGTTGTTCGAGCGCGGCTGGTCCACGAAGGACTCCGGGCGCGGGCTCGGGCTCGCGCTGGTCGGGCAGAGCGTGCGGCGGCATCGCGGCAGCATCGAGGTCACCAGCGACGACGGTGCGGTGTTCACCGTGCTGCTGCCCGCCGGATCGGACGTGCCCCGGTGATCTCGGTGCTGGTGGTGGAGGACGATCCGCTGGTCGGCGAGGCCCACGAGACCTACGTCAACCGGATCGACGGGTTCGCGGTGGCCGGGCGGGTCCGCACCGGGCAGGCGGCGCTGCGCTTCGTCGAGCGGACGCCGGTCGACCTGGTGCTGCTGGACCTGCGGCTGCCCGACATGGACGGCCTGCAGGTGGCGCGCGCGCTGCGCACCGCGGGCAGCAACGCCGACGTCATCGCGGTGACCTCCGCCCGGGAGCTGAAGGTGGTCCGCGCGGCGGTGTCCAGCGGCGTGGTGCAGTACCTGCTGAAACCGTTCACCTTCGCGGCGATGCGGGAGAAGCTGGAGCACTACGCGCGCTTCCGGACCAGCCTCGGGCACGACCGCGAGGTCAGCGGCCAGGCCGAGATCGACCGCGCCTTCTCGACCCTGCGCGGCGTGGACCGCGCGGCCCTCCCGAAGGGCATGGGCGACGAAACGCTCGCCTCGGTGGTCTCGGCGCTGCGCGCGGCACCGGGAGGTGCGGCGGCGGGCACCGTCGGCGAAGCGGCGGGAGTGTCCCGCGTGACGGCTCGCCGCTACCTGGAATACCTGGTGCACAACGGAATGGCCGAACGCCGCCCGCACTACGGGGGCGTGGGCCGCCCGGAGATGACCTACCGCTGGATCGGCGAAGCCTGAGACGCCGTGAGCGCTTTGGGGTGCGATAGCGCCCCGAACCGCTCACGGGGCATGTCAGCGGTTGTCGGCGGCGGGGCGGAGACCCGGTGCGCCGGGGCCGAATTCCGCCATCCTGTCGTCGACGTTGTGCAGGGCGCAGGTGCGCAGCGACAGGCAGCCGCAGCCGATGCAGCCGGTCAGGCGGTCGCGGAGGCGCTGCAGGCCGTCGATGCGGGCGTCCAGCTCGTCGCGCCAGCGGCGGGACAGGCGAGCCCAGTCCGCCTTGGTCGGCGCGTGGTCGTCGGGGAGCGTGCCGAGCGCTTCGGAGATCTGCTCCAGGCTCAGCCCGACGCGTTGCGCGGAGCGGATGAAGGCCAGGCGGCGCAGCACTCCGCGGTCGTAGCGGCGCTGGTTGCCGGAGGTCCGGGTACTGTTGATCAGACCGCGGTCCTCGTAGAAGCGCAGCGCGGTCTGCGCGACTCCGCTGCGGTGCGCGACCTCACCGATGGTCAGCAGTTTGGGTAGCTTCGACACGTCCGCCAGGCTAGCTCAAACACTTGGAGCATGGTGGAGGTATTTTCCCCGGAACGGGGCTTGACCTCCAGTTCGCTCGAAGTTCCACCCTGGTCGTATGACGATCACGACGACGTACGGCTACGCCGATCTCCGGCCGCTGATGAGCGCCATGACGGGCGACGAGAAGCACGATGTCGCCGCCACCTCCACCCTCGACGTGCTGTGGGTGCTCTACGACCAGGTCCTGTCGGTCGACCCGCAGCGCATCGACGACCCCGACCGCGACCGCTTCCTGCTGTCCAAGGGGCACGGCCCGATGGCCTTCTACGCGGTGCTGGCCGCCAAGGGCTTCCTGGACCCCGCCGAGCTGCCGGGCTTCGGCGCGTTCGACTCCCGGCTCGGCTTCCACCCCGACCGCGTGCTGGCCCCCGGCGTGGAGATCGGCAGCGGCTCCCTCGGGCACGGCCTGCCGCTCGGCCTCGGCGTGGTGCTCGGCCTGCGCGCCCAGGACCGCGACCGACCGCGGGTGGTGGTGCTGGTGGGCGACGCCGAGCTCGACGAGGGCAGCAACCACGAGGCCATCCAGGTCGCCGGGCGCTGGGGACTGGGGCAGCTGACCACCGTCGTGGTGGACAACAGCTCCTCCAGCACCGGCTGGCCCGGCGGCATCGCCGACCGCTTCGCCCGCGAGGGCTGGGCCGTGCACACCGTCGACGGCCGCGACCACGACGCGCTCCGCCGCGCCCTCACCGACACCCACCCGGACCGCCCGCTCGCGGTGGTCGCCGAAGTCGAACCCAAGGAGCAGTGATGAGCGCCCCGACCATCGCCACCACCATGCGCGAGCAGTTCGTGCAGACCATCGACAACGCACTCGACACCGACCCGCGGGTGGCCGTCGTGCTGGCCGAGATCTCCGCCGACCGCTTCGAGGACGCCGCGCGCAGGCACCCGCGCCGGGTGCTCAACGTCGGCATCCGCGAGCAGGCCATGGTCGGCGTCGGCGGCGGGCTGGCGCTGACCGGCCTGCGGCCGGTGGTGCACTCGATCACGCCGTTCGTCGTGGAGCGCCCGTTCGAGCAGCTCAAGCTCGACCTCGGCCACCAGGGCGTCGGCGCCATCGTGGTCAGCACCGGTGCGTCCTTCGACTACCCGACCGCCGGACGCACGCACATGGCGCCCGGCGACGTCGCGCTGATCGACACGCTGCCCGGCTGGACCGTGCACGTGCCCGGCCACCCGGCCGAGGTGGACGCCCTGCTGCGCTCGGCGCTGCCCGGTGACGAGCCGGTCTACCTGCGGCTCTCCGAGCGGGTCAACGCCGAACCGCTGGTGACCGGCCCGGGCTGGCACACCGTGCGAACCGGCGGCAAGGGCGTGGTGCTGGCCGTCGGCCCGATGCTCGGCCCGGTCCTGACCGCCACCGCGGCCATCGACGTGACCGTGCTCTACACGGCGACCATCCGCCCGTTCGACGCCGCCGGGCTGCGCGCGGCGGTGCACGCGGCGACCTCCGACGTGGTGCTGGTCGAGCCGTACCTGCGCGGCACCTCGACGCACGAGATCAACGACGCGCTCGCCGACATCCCGCACCGGGCCCTGGCACTCGGCGTGCGCCGCGACCGGGAGCTGCGCGCGTACGGCACGACCGAGGAGCACGAGGCCGCGCACGGCCTGAGCCCGACCGCGATCGCCGCGTCGATCCGGCACTTCCTGGACGGAGCCGCCCGATGACCTTCACCCCGGCCGAGATCGACTACTTGGAAGGGCAGTCGCTGGGGCGGCTGTGCACCCTCGGACCCGGCGGTGAGCCGCAGGCCCGGCCGGTGGGCGTGCACCTGGGCCCGGACGGCACGATCGACGTTCCCGGCTACCACAACGCCGAGTCGCAGAAGTGGCGCAACGTGCTGCGGGATCCGCGCGTGACGTTCGTGGTCGACGACATCGCGTCGCGGACGCCGTGGCGGGTCCGCGGCATCGAGATCCGCGGGGAGGCGGAGGCGCTGCTCGGCGTCGGGTCGACCGAGGGCGGGCTCAGCGGCGACGTGATCCGCATCCGTCCGAAGCGGATCCTCTCGTGGGGCATCGACTCCGAGCGCCTCCAAGCCCGCGACGTGGGGTGACCGCCTGCGCCGGTAGCCTGGGACCGTGGCACGAGTCGTCATCTTGGACTACGGATCAGGCAACCTCCGCTCCGCCGAGCGCGCGCTGCAGCGCGTCGGGGCCGACGTCGAGGTGACCGCCGACCATCGTGCCGCGGTGGAGGCCGACGGCCTGGTGGTCCCCGGCGTCGGGGCGTTCGCGGCCTGCATGCGGGGCCTGCTGGAGGTCGGCGGCGACAAGATCATCGATCACCGGCTGGCAGGCGACCGGCCGGTGCTGGGCATCTGCGTCGGCATGCAGGTGCTCTTCGACCAGGGCGTCGAGCACGACATGCAGGCCAACGGCTGCGGCCAGTGGCCCGGCACCGTCGAGCGGCTGCAGGCCGACGTCCTGCCGCACATGGGCTGGAACGAGGTCGACGCCCCGGAGGGCAGCGTCCTGTTCGCCGGGATGGAACCTGGCACCCGGTTCTACTTCGTGCACTCCTACGGCGTGCGCCGCTGGGAGCTGGAGCCGTCGGACTCGATCAAGCCGCCGCTGGTGACCTGGGCCGAGCACGGCGAGCGGTTCGTCGCCGCGGTGGAGAACGGCCCGCTGATGGCGACCCAGTTCCACCCGGAGAAGTCCGGCGAGGCGGGCGCCCGGCTGCTGCGCAACTGGCTGGACACCCTGTGACCCGCAAGCACGGGATGCTCGGCCAGCGGGCGGTCAAGCTGATCGCCACCGTGCTGGCGTTCGGGATGATCGCCGGCATCGCGGCGCCCTACCTGCTGCAGGCGGGCTTCCCGCTGTGGACGGTGCTGCTGCTGGTGCTGATCGTGCTGGCGGTGCCGGTCGTGGCGGTCCTGCACTCCGAGCGCTCCCGCCGCTGACCCGGCGCGGTGTCGATCTCGCGCGAAATTGACACCATCCGGGGTGACCGGGGTGCGGTCGGGGCGTGGACAGTAGGGTTGGGGCGTGAGCTTCACGTTGCTTCCCGCAGTTGACGTTGCCGACGGGCAGGCGGTCCGCCTCGTGCAGGGCGCCGCCGGTTCCGAGACCTCCTACGGCGACCCGTTGGAGGCCGCGCTGGCCTGGCAGCGCGCGGGAGCGGAGTGGGTCCACTTGGTCGACCTCGACGCGGCGTTCGGCCGCGGCTCGAACCGCGAACTGCTGGCCGAGGTGACCGGCAAGCTCGACGTGAAGGTGGAGCTCTCCGGCGGCATCCGCGACGACGCCTCGCTGGAGGCCGCGCTGGCCACCGGCTGCGCGCGGGTCAACCTGGGCACCGCGGCGCTGGAGAACCCGCAGTGGGCGGACCGCGTGGTCGCCGAGTACGGCGAGCGGGTCGCGGTCGGCCTGGACGTGCGGATCACCGAGCAGGGCCACCGGCTAGCCGCCCGCGGCTGGACCAAGGACGGCGGCGACCTCTGGGAGGTGCTGGCGCGGTTGGACGCGGCCGGCTGCCGCCGCTACGTGGTCACCGACGTGAGCAAGGACGGCACCCTGCAGGGGCCGAACACCGAGCTGCTGCGCGCGGTCTGCGACCGCACCGAGGCGCCGGTGATCGCCTCCGGCGGTGTGTCCAGCGTGGACGACCTGGTGGAGCTGTCGAAGCTGGCACCGCTCGGCCTGGAGGGCTCGATCGTCGGCAAGGCGCTGTACGCGCAGAACTTCACCCTCGAAGAGGCGCTGGCCGCCGTCAGCTGATCATCACCCGCGGCCGCGCCCGGCTCGGGCGTACCTCCCGGGAGGCGTGCCCAGGACCCGCTTGAAGTGCCGGGTGAGGTGGGACTGGTCGTAGAAACCGGCCGCGACCGCCACCTCGCCCGGTGGCCGTCCTTCGAGGAGCAACCGGCGCGCGAGGTCGACGCGGCGCGACGTCACGTACTGGTGCGGTGCGATGCCGAACGCGGCGCTGAAGGCCCGCACCAGGTGCGCCGGGTGGACGTGGAGCAGCCGCGCGATCTCCGCCAGCGTGGTGCTCTCCCGGAGCCGGGAGTCCAGCAGGTCGCGCAGGTCGTGCGCTGTTCCGCGGTCATCCGCCGGGCCTCCGGGGACCAGCCGGGGACGCAGGTGCTCGCGCAAGCGCTGGGTGATGAGGGCCAGCCTGCTTTCCGCCTCGAACTCGTCGCCCCGGTGGGCGAGGGCGGCGTGCAGCTGCTCGATGTGCCTGCGCAGGAGCACGTCGGTGATCTCCGGGCCGTCGACGGCCGGACCGGTGAAGCTCTCGTCGAGCTGCGTCGTGTCGAGGTAGAGCACGCGCTTGCGGAAGCCGCGCGGAGTGGCCGGGGAACCGTTGTGCGGGACGTGCGGCGGCAGCAGGCTCAGCGTGCCGTCCGGTGTCCCTCGCTCGTGGCGGTCCAGGTCGTAGCGGACGGCGCCGTCGTCGACGATCAGCAGCGTCCAGGCGTCGTGGACGTGCAGCGGGTACTCGTGCTCGGTGAAGTGGGCGTGGAAGACCTCCACGACGCCCGGGACCGAGGGGCGCCACGCCGTGATCTCCTGCCGGGACGCCATGTGAAGAACGTACAAGACGGCGGGTGCGCGCAGGTCGCAGCATCGGGGCATGGGAACGGAGAACGTGCGCTTCGACACCAAGATCGCCGTGCTGCTGCGCGATGACCTGGCGAGCTGGCAGCGGCTGAACGTGACCGCCTTCGTCGTCAGCGGGCTCGGCACGGCGGTGCCCGAGCTGATCGGCGAGCCCTACGCCGACGCCGACGGCGTCGAGCACCTGCCGATGTTCCGCCAGCCCGTGCTGGTCTTCGAGGGCGCGAAGGAGGTGCTTAGCGCCGCGCACCGCAAGGCGCTGGCCCGCTCGCTGCACACCGCGGTGTTCACCTCGGACCTGTTCGGCACCGGCAACGACCGGGACAACCGGGCCGCCGTGCGGGCGGTGGGAACCGAGCAGCTCGACCTGGTGGGGCTGGCGGTGCACGGGCCCCGCAACGCGGTGGACAAGATCCTCAAGGGGGCGCGGATGCACCCCTGACGTCGTCCGTTCGGCCCAGCGTCCCTGCCGCTGGTCAGGGCGAATGCGGGTCGGCTCGGGGAAAAGCCTGATCCACTCCGGGGCGCGGATCGGCACGATCGCGACCGAGATCCGAAATGCGGATCGCGATCGGAGGTCTCGATGAGACGAGGGATGACGTCCGCCCTCGGAGTTCTGCTGGCCGCCGGTGCGACGCTGGGCGCCACCGTTCCGGTGGTCGCCGCGCCCGCGCCCGCGCTGGACTGGCAGCCGTGCCCGGAGAACGCCGAGGTCCAGTGCGCGACCCTGCCGGTGCCACTGGACTGGGCGAATCCGGGCGGCGAGCAGATCGAGGTGGCCGTGGCGCGCCGCCCTGCCACCGACGCCGACCAGCGGATCGGTTCGCTGGTCTTCATGCCCGGCGGACCGGGCGGCACCGGCGTCGACAGCCTGCTCGCGGGCTCGCCGTTCTCCCCGGAGCTGAGCTCGCGGTTCGACATCGTCAGCTACGACCCGCGGGGCTTCGGCCGCAGCAACCCGCTGCAGTGCGACACCGAGCTGGTGCTGGCCGGGCCCGACATCCTGCCCGGCGGGCCGGAGAAGTTCGAGGAGATCAAGCGCTACAACCGGGAGGTCGCCGCGGACTGCCGCGCCCGCACCGGGCCGATCATCGACCACATGGACGCGGTCAGCGTCGCGCGCGACATCGACGCGTTCCGGCAGGCGCTCGGCGAGGAGCAGCTCAGCCTCTACGGCATCTCCTACGGCACGCTCGTCGGCCAGATGTACGCGGAGAACTTCCCCGACCGGGTCCGCGCGCTGGTCCTCGACAGCGTCATGGACCACAGCCTCAGCGCGGGCGAATTCCTCGTCACCGAAGCGGAGACGGCGGAGGACTCCTTCACCGAGTTCGCGAAGTGGTGCGCGGAGGACGCGCAGTGCGCGCTGCACGGCGAGGACGTCGGCGCGGTCTACGACGAGCTCTACGAGCGAGCTGAGGCCGGGGAGCTGCACGCGCCGGGCGATCCCAGCACACCGATCGGTCCGGTGCAGTTGAGCAGCAGCACGCTCGGCGCCTTCTACGGGCCGAACTGGCAGCAGCTGGCGGACCAGCTCAAGGCGCTGCGCGACGACCGGCCGGCCCCGACCGCGCTGGCGCTGCCCGAGACCATCCCGCACAGCGTCGCCGCCTTCTGCGGTGACTGGAACATCGACATCGACTCCGCCGAGCGGTACGCGCAGGAGTGGCAGCGGCAGAACGAAGCCGCGCCGCACATGCGGTTCGGCCTCGGCGGCGGCGTCGCGTGGGGCTGCATCGACTGGCCGTCGCCGGTGCAGAACCCGCAGCACGTGCCGCAGATCCGCACCGAAGCCCCGATCCTGGTCCTCAACGCCCAGCACGACCCGGCCACCGGGTACAACTGGGCGACCAATGTGGACCGCCACGTCGAGCAGGCCACGCTGCTGACCTACGACGGCTGGGGCCACGGCGTCTACGACCGCGGCGAGTGCACCACCTCGGCCGCCGACCGGTACTTCGTCGACGGCGTCGTGCCGCCGGAGGGCACGCACTGCGCGGCGGTCCCGCCGACGGAGAACCCCACCGTCCGGCCGTACGTCGGCTGGGGCGGCTGACCGCCGTTTTCGCGCGAAACCGGCGTGCTCGCTGAGGCGGGAGTGACGGTTCCGCGCGAAAACGCCCCGTGCACCGCGCCGCGCGGCCGTGTCTCTACCCTGGTGGCATGGCCGTTGCGGTGCGTGTGATCCCCTGCTTGGACGTCGATCAGGGGCGGGTCGTCAAAGGCGTCAACTTCACCGACCTCCGGGATGCGGGCGACCCCGTCGAGCTCGCCCGGGCCTACGACGCGGAGGGCGCCGACGAGCTGACCTTCCTGGACGTCACGGCCTCCTCCGGCAACCGGGAGACCACCTTCGACGTGGTCGGCCGCACCGCCGAGCAGGTGTTCATCCCGCTGACCGTCGGCGGCGGCGTGCGCAGCACCGAGGACATCAACCGGCTGCTGCGCGCCGGGGCGGACAAGGTCAGCCTCAACACGGCGGCGATCGCCCGGCCGGAGCTGCTCAGCGAGGCCTCGCAGCGCTTCGGCGCCCAGTGCGTGGTGCTGTCGGTCGACGCGCGCCGGGTGCCCGAGGGCGGGCAGCCCACGGCCTCCGGCTACGAGGTCACCACGCACGGCGGGCGGCGCGGCACCGGCATCTGCGCGGTCGAGTGGGCGGCGAGGGGCCAGCAGCTCGGCGTCGGCGAGATCCTGCTGAACTCGATGGACGCCGACGGCACCAAGGCCGGTTTCGACCTGGAGATGATCCGCGCGGTGCGGGCCGTCGTGGACGTGCCGCTGATCGCCAGCGGCGGCGCCGGAGCGGTGGAGCACTTCGCGCCCGCGGTGCGCGCGGGTGCGGACGCGGTGCTCGCGGCCAGCGTGTTCCACTTCGGACAGTTGCGGATCGGTGAGGTCAAGGACGCCATGCGGGCGGAAGGGATCACGGTGCGATGAGCGGTCTGGACCCGGCGATCGCGGCTCGCCTCAAGCGCAACGCCGACGGGCTGGTCGCCGCGATCGCGCAGCAGCGCGGCACCGGCGAGGTGCTCATGATGGCGTGGATGGACGACGAGGCGCTGCACCGCACCCTCACCACCCGCCGCGCCACCTACTTCTCCCGCAGCCGCCAGCAGTACTGGGTCAAGGGCGAGACCTCGGGCCACACCCAGCAGGTCCACGACGTCCGCCTGGACTGCGACGGCGACACGATCCTGCTGGTCGTGGACCAGCGGGGCGCGGCCTGCCACACGGGCGACCGAACCTGCTTCGACGCGGACACCCTGCTGCCCGCCAAGCCCTAACACACCACCCTCCGACCAACCGCAACCCCAACCTCGGCCCCGGCCTCCCTTCCGCCTCCGGGTCCCGACCCCGCTTCCGCCTCCGGTCCCGACCCGCCTCCGGTCCCGACCCCGTCTCCGGGTCCCGACCCCGGCCCGTGCTGGGCGCGCCGGGACGGCGGCCTCGTGGGTGCAATTTCAATGGAAATCAGACGTCTGATTTCCATTGAAATTGCGTCGTTCCCGACACCCCGCCGGTGTGTCCGCGGACGACGCGCCGGTGAGGTGTGCAACTTCCATTGAAATCGAAGAGCTGATTTCCATTGAAATTGCGGAGGTCTGGCCGTCGGCGACGGAGCCGTTCGTCCGCGCCGGACGCGCCGGTGGTCCTCGGTACCAGCGGGCTCAGTCGAGCGCGCCGGTGAGGTAGCGCTGGAGGTTGGGGCCGACCGCGGCCACCACCGTGTCGTGGTCGGCGGAGGCCAGCGGTTCCAGGCGCACCACGTAGCGGGCCATGCCCAGGCCGACGATCTGCGATCCGCACAGCGCCCCGCGCAGATCCGGCTGGTCCACGTCGAGCGCCTTGATCAGCTTCTCGAACATCACGTTCTGGATGAACTCCCGGAGCATCGCCACCGCGTTCTCGTTGGTCGCGATGCTGCGCACCAGCGCCGCGAACTGGCCGCCCTCCGCGTTGTCCCACACCGTCAGGAACCGCCGCAGCAGCCTCTCGGCCAGCTGCTCGCGGTCTCCGGCCAGCAGCTGCGGCACCACTTCCGCCGGGTTCACCGGGATGTGCACCGCTGCGGAGAACAGCCCGGCCTTGCCGCCGAACCAGTGGTTGACCATCGCCGGATCCACGCCGGCCTGCGCCGCGATGGCGCGGACGGTGGCCGCGTCGTAGCCCTGTTCGGTGAACACCTCGCGCGCCGCCGCCAGCAGCGCGGCCTTGGTGTCGGCACCGCTGCGCCGCCGTCCGCGCCGCTTCGGCTCGGTGCCGTTCGTTCCACTGCTCACCCGCTCATCCTGGCCGCTGCGACGGTCCTGGGGCAAAGCGGTCAGGAGGGCGCGCGCGGGCCGGAACGGGTGCGCGGCACAATGTCGGCATGGTCGGCGACGGTGATATCGGCTCAATCAGTCCCGGACGCGAGGAGTTCCGCGCCCTCGCCGCGGACCGCCGGGTGATCCCGGTGGTGCGGCGGCTGCTCGCGGACGACGAGACCCCGCTCGGGGTGTACCGCAAGCTCGCCGGGAACCGCCCCGGGACGTTCCTGTTCGAATCCGCCGAGAACGGGCGCTCCTGGTCGCGATGGTCCTTCGTCGGTGCCCGCAGCGCCGCCGCGCTGACCGTCCGCGACGGCGAAGCGCACTGGACCGGCACGCCGCCCACCGGCCTGCCCGCCGGCGGCGACCCGCTGCAGGCGCTGCGCGAGACGGTCCGGCTGCTGCAGACCGATCCGCTGCCCGGCCTGCCGCCGCTGACCGGCGGCATGGTCGGCTACCTCGGCTACGACGCGGTGCGCAGGCTGGAGCGGCTGCCCGAGCTCACCGAGGACGACCTGCGGATCCCCGAGCTGGTCATGCTGCTGGCCACCGACCTGGCCGCCCTGGACCACCACGAGGGCACCATCACCCTGATCGCCAACGCGGTGAACTGGGACGACAGCCCGGAGCGCGTGGACGCCGCCTACGACGACGCGGTGCGCAGGCTGGACGAGATGACCGAGCAGCTGTGCACGCCGTCGGCGCCCACGGTGGCGGCGTTCTCCCGCCCGAGCCCGCAGTTCGTCCGCCGCCGCGAGCCGGAGGAGCACTACGCGGCGGTGGAGAAGGCCAAGGAGGCGATCCGGGCCGGCGAGGCGTTCCAGGTCGTGGTCTCCCAGCGCTTCGAGATGTCCACCAGCGCCGACGCGCTCGACATCTACCGGGTCCTGCGCACCACCAACCCCAGCCCGTACATGTACCTGCTGCGGTTGGAGGCACCCGACGGCGGTACCCCGTTCGACATCGTCGGCTCCAGCCCGGAGTCGCTGGTGACGGTGCGCGACGGCCAGGCCACCACGCACCCGATCGCCGGAACCCGCTGGCGCGGTGCCGACGAGGACGAGGACTCGCTGCTGGAGAAGGAGCTGCTCAACGACGACAAGGAGCGCGCCGAGCACCTGATGCTGGTCGACCTCGGCCGCAACGACCTGGGCCGGGTCTGCAAGCCGGGTTCGGTGCACGTCGTCGACTTCTTCCGCATCGAGCGCTACAGCCACGTCATGCACATCGTGTCGACGGTGACCGGGCAGCTGGCCGACGACAAGACGGCCTTCGACGCGATCGCCGCCTGCTTCCCGGCGGGCACCCTGTCCGGCGCGCCCAAGCCGCGCGCGCTGGAGCTGATCGAGGAGCTGGAGCCCACGCGGCGCGCCCAGTACGGCGGCGTGGTCGGCTACCTGGACTTCGCCGGGGACGCCGACACCGCGATCGCCATCCGCACCGCGCTGGTCCGCGACGGCAGGGCCTACGTGCAGGCGGGCGGCGGGATCGTGGCCGATTCGGACCCGGTCGCGGAGGACCAGGAGTGCCTGAACAAGGCGCGCGCGGTGCTCAACGCGGTCGCGACGGCGGAGACGCTGGCCCGGCCGGGCGGCGAGCAGGTGACGGAGGAGCGGGTTGACCACCGAGCCGGGATCTGAACCGAGCCGGTCCAGGGGACTGCTGTGGCTGGTCGTGCTGCTGGCGCTGGCCGCCGCCGGGGCGTTGTGGGGCGCCAGCGGCCTGACCTGGGCCGAGCAGCTGTTCCGCGGCTCGTTCGGCAACGAGGTCCTGGTCGAGCTGACGGGCGCGGATCTGCGTCCGGAGCTGGTGCCGATGGCGCTGGCATCGCTGGCCGCGGTGGCGGCGGTGCTCGCCACCGGCGGCTGGCTGCGGCGCGTGGTGGGCGTGCTGGTGCTCGTCGCGGGCGCCGCGCTCGTCTGGCGGTCGGTGCAGGCCTTCAGCGGCGGCCTGGCGGTGCGGAGCGCGCCGTCGGCACCGCCGGGCAGCGCGCCCGTCGGTGAGGTCGCCACGCAGCCCTACGGGCCGCTGCTGGTGCTGGTCGCCGCGGTGCTGCTGGTCGTCGCCGGGGTGTTGGTCCTGCTCCGGGCGGGGCGAATGCCGGCGATGGGCGCCAAGTACTCGGCGCCCGCGACGGCGAAGCGGAAATCCCACGATCCGGACCGGCAGATGTGGCAGGACCTGGACGCCGGTCGCGATCCGACCGACGACCAGGATCGCTGAATTTATTTCAAGTTTCCCCGTGAAGTCGGAAAACCCAGTTCGGTACGGTTCCGAACACCCGCACCACCCGTGCACAAGGGCCGAAGGTCCTTGCTGCGCTGGGACGTTCCGGACACCCCTTGATGGGCCGGGGCCCGGGCGAGGTTTAGCATCGGCCATGCGACGGCACGGCGGGAAGGGGAGTGTCGTGATCGAGCGCAATGAGTTCATCTGCGCATCCAACTCGTGGTTCAGGGACTTGCGGGTAGCTGTTCGGGGCAGGGCCGGCGAGGTGTTCGCGTGACCGTTCTGGAATCCATCATCGAAGGCGTTCGCGAGGATCTTGCAGTTCGCGAATCCGCGATTCCGTTCGACGAGATCAAGCAGCTGTCCGCGGCGGCGGCACCGCCGCACGACGTGCTCGCCGCGCTGAAGGCGCCGGGCGTGGGCGTCATCGCGGAGGTCAAGCGGCGCAGCCCGTCCAAGGGCGAGCTGGCCGAGATCGGCGAACCGGCCGAGCTGGCCGCCGACTACGCCGACGCCGGGGCGCGGGTGATCAGCGTCCTCACCGAGGGACGCCGGTTCGGCGGATCGCTGGCCGACTTCGACGCGGTGCGCAAGCGGGTCGTCGGCACGCCGCTGCTGCGCAAGGACTTCATCGTCAGCCCGTACCAGGTGCACGAGGCCCGCGCGCACGGCGCGGACATGGTGCTGCTGATCGTCGCGGCCCTGGAGCAGAACGCGCTGGAAGCGTTGCTGGACCGGGTCGAGTCGCTGGGCATGACGGCGCTGGTCGAGGTGCACACCGCGGAGGAGGCCGACCGCGCGCTGGAGGCCGGCGCGAAAGTGATTGGCGTCAACGCCCGCAACCTGCATACGCTCGAAGTGGACCGCGACGTGTTCGGCCGGATCGCGCCGGGTCTGCCGCAGGACGTCCTCAAGATCGCCGAGTCCGGAGTTCGCGGGCCCAGCGACCTGATGGCCTACGCGGGCTCGGGCGCGGATGCGGTGCTGGTGGGCGAAGGCCTGGTGACCAGCGACAATCCCAAGACGGCCGTCACCCAGCTGGTGACCGCCGGGTCGCACCCCGCATGCCCGCGGCCGAGCCGGTGACCGGGCTGGACGGGGTCGGCGAGGCACAGGAGGTAGGGCAATGACCGTGGGGGCGGATACCGCGCGCGCACACCGCCAGGGCAAGGCGGTGCCGGAAGGGCACGACCCTGACGAGCGCGGGCACTTCGGTGACTACGGCGGCCGGTTCATGCCGGAGGCGCTGATCGCCGCTCAGGACGAGCTGGCCGCCGAGTACGCCAAGGCGCAGCAGGACCCCGAGTACCTGGCCGAGCTGGACGATCTGCTGCGCAACTACGCGGGTCGCCCGTCGCTGCTGACCGAGGCCAAGCGCTTCGCCGAGCACGCGGGCGGCGCGCGGATCCTGCTCAAGCGGGAGGACCTCAACCACACCGGCTCGCACAAGATCAACAACGTGCTGGGTCAGGCGCTGCTGGTCAAGCGGATGGGCAAGCGCCGGGTCATCGCCGAGACCGGCGCCGGGCAGCACGGCGTGGCCACCGCCACCGCCTGCGCGCTGCTCGGCCTGGAGTGCGTGATCTACATGGGCAAGGTCGACACCGAGCGGCAGGCCCTCAACGTGGCGCGGATGCGGCTGCTGGGCGCGGAGGTCATCCCGGTCAGCAACGGCTCGGCGACCCTCAAGGACGCGATCAACGAGGCGCTGCGGGACTGGGTCGCCAACGTCGACCACACCCACTACCTGCTGGGCACCGCCGCGGGCGCGCACCCGTTCCCGATGATGGTCCGCAACTTCCACCGGGTCATCGGCGACGAGGCCCGCGAACAGGCGCTGGCGCTGACCGGCAGGCTGCCCGACGCGGTCGTCGCCTGCGTCGGCGGCGGCTCCAACGCGATCGGCATCTTCCACGGCTTCATCGACGACGCCGACGTGCGGCTGGTGGGCTTCGAACCGGCCGGGCACGGCATCGACTCCGGCGAGCACGGCGCGACCCTCGGCGAGGGCACGCCCGGCACGCTGCACGGCGCCCGCTCCTACCTGCTGCAGGACGACGACGGGCAGGTCGTGGAGGCCTACTCGATCTCCGCCGGCCTGGACTACCCGGGCGTCGGGCCGGAGCACTCGTACCTGAAGGATACCGGCCGCGCCGAGTACCGGTCGGTGACCGACGACGAGGCCATGCAGGCGTTCAAGCTGCTCTCGCGCACCGAGGGCATCATCCCGGCGATCGAGTCCGCGCACGCGCTGGCCGGGGCGATCGAGCTCGGCAAGGAGCTCGGGCCGGAGGCGATCATCGTGGTCAGCCTCTCCGGGCGCGGCGACAAGGACATGGACACCGCGGCGAAGTACTTCGGGCTCGTCGACGAGGCTCAGGAGGGTGCGCGGTGAGCCTGCGCGAGGTTTTCCAGACCTGCCGGGAGGAGCAGCGCGCCGCGCTGATCGGCTACCTGCCCGCCGGCTTCCCGACGGTGGCGGAGTCCAAGGAGCTGTTCGGCGCGATGCTGACCGGCGACGGCTCCGCCGGCTGCGACATCGTCGAGGTCGGCGTCCCGTTCTCCGACCCGGTGATGGACGGCCCCACCGTCCAGGCGGCCAGCGACAAGGCGCTGCGCGCGGGCTTCCGGCTGCGCGACACCTTCGACGTGGTCTCCTCGATCGCCGAGGCGGGCGGGCGCGCGGTGGTGATGACCTACTGGAACCCGGTGCACCGCTACGGCGTGAACGCCTTCGCCCGCGACCTCAAGGCCGCGGGCGGGCTCGGCGTGATCACCCCGGACCTGATCCCGGACGAGGGCGAGGACTGGATCGCCGCGACCGACGAGCACGGCCTGGACCGGATCTTCCTGGTCGCCCCGTCCTCCACTGAGGAGCGGCTGGCGCTGACCGCGAAGGCCACCAGCGGATTCGTCTACGCGACATCGGTGATGGGCGTGACCGGCGCCCGCGACACCGTCGGCTCGGCGGCGGCCGGCCTGGTCCAGCGCACCCGCGCGCACACGGACCTGCCGATCGGCGTGGGCCTCGGCGTGCGCTCCGGCGAGCAGGCGGCCGAGATCGCGGCCTACGCGGACGGGGTGATCGTCGGCTCGGCCTTCGTGACCGCCGCGGAGCAGGGCGGCGTCACCGGAGTCCGCGACCTCACCGCGGAACTGGCCCGGGGCGTTCGCAGCCGCTGAAGCCCGGCGTCACCCGGGAGGTGTCAATTTCGGGCGAAATTGACACCTCATCCCGGTTCGGGTGCCGTGGAGTCCGAAGACTCCGGGCGTAGGCCGATCGGGTGTGCTTGTTGGGCTGTTCGCCGCAGGTGGCGGGGGAGTGTTCCGGTGCTCGCTCGTGCATCACGGGGGCCGCGCGTTCCGCGCTGGGGCGACCGATACCGTTAGCTCCGTGAGTGCCCCGGTTGCCGCCACGGCGAATTCGTTCTTGGCCAACATCCCGAGCCCGTCGCAAGGGGTTTGGTACATCGGCCCGGTTCCGCTGCGCGCGTACGCGCTGTGCATCATCGCGGGCATCGTCGCCGCGGTCTGGATCGGCAGCCGTCGCTGGGTGGCGCGCGGTGGCGCCGAAGGCACGGTCATCGACATCGCGGTCTTCGCGGTGCCGTTCGGCCTGGTCGGCGGTCGGCTCTACCACGTGGCCACGGACTGGCACAAGTACTTCGGCCCGGACCGCAACCCGCTGGACGCCCTCAAGGTCTGGGAGGGCGGCCTGGGCATCTGGGGCGCCGTCGCGCTCGGCGCGGTGGGCGCCTGGATCGGCTGCCGCCGACGGGGCGTCCCGCTGGCCGCGTTCGCCGACGCCGTCGCGCCCGGCATCATCCTGGCGCAGGCCATCGGCCGCCTCGGCAACTGGTTCAACCAGGAGCTCTACGGCGCGGCAACGACCGTCCCGTGGGGCCTGGAGATCTACCGGCGCGTCGACCCGGCCACCGGCCTCAACGACCCCATCGGCGGCGTGGCGCTGGACCACACCCCGATCACCGTCGTGCACCCGACCTTCCTCTACGAGCTGCTGTGGAACCTGCTGGTCTTCGGCCTGGTCATCTGGGCCGACCGCAAGTTCCGGATGGGTCGCGGCCGGGTGTTCGCGCTCTACGTCGCCGGCTACACCCTCGGCCGGTTGTGGATCGAGATGATGCGCACCGACGACGCCACCCTCATCCTCGGCATCCGCATCAACGTCTTCACCTCCCTGATCGTCTTCGCAGGCGCGGTGCTCTACCTGGTGATGGTGCGGGGCAAGCGCGAGGACCCGGAGCTGCTGAAGGGCAAGCCGGAGTCCGGCGAAGCTCCGGCGGAGCCGGTCGACGCGAAGGACGAGCCGAAGGCCGAGCCGGAGGCGAAGGCCGACGGGGCGGATCCGAAGGAGCCGGAGGCGGAGGAGCCGGAGGCGACCGAGGCGAAAGCCGAGGACGCCGGAGGCGATTCGCAGGCTCGCAGCGCCGGAGGCGCGAAGAGCGAGAAGGACTGAGCATCGGGCCGCGCTGAGTGCGCGGCCCGTCTCGTTCTGCCGCCCTGCGCGGCCGGGCCGCTACCGGGAACCGAAGGCGACCGCGTTGCTGCTGGTGTCCTTGGGTTTGGTGTCGTCGTTCGGCGACGCCACCAGCTCCAAGCGGACGTCGACAGCCTGCCCGAGGCGATCCAGCAGGTCGATCGTCGGCATGCTGCCGCCGCTCTCCCACCGGGCCACCGAGGACTGGGTCGTGCCCATCCGTCGCGCGAGCTCGGTCTGCGTGAGCCCGGCCTGCGTGCGCAGCCCGTACACCAGGCGCGCCAGCGAGAACGCCAGCGATGCCTCCGCGTACGACTCGTCGTACTCCTCCTGATCGGTGATCGGCTTCTCGCGCCGAATCTGATCGAGCTTCTTCCAGGTCATCTCGAACCCCTCCGCTCGTACTTCATGACCGAGTGGGCGCGCACGACTTCGCGCCGTTCGTTCGGGCGCTGCTCCGGATCGTCGTCAGAACGACCGCCAGACGGTCCGGGTCGAGGAAGTGGGTCACCCGGCGATCGACTCCTTCGCAGTGGAACCTGAGTTCGCGCAGACCACCTCCGAGATGCCTGCTGTGCGGCATGCGGAGAAGCGGCCCGAACTCCGCGAGCAGGTCGAACATTCGATCCGCTGTGGCTCGGTCCCGGGTCTTCAAACTCCTGTACCAGTGCTCGACTTCTGGCGATAGCACGAGCGTCCATCGTTCACCTCCGACTTCGTGGGGCACGAGCCGATAATAGCGTCGACGCGATATCGCGTCGACGCTATTATTCGGGCATGGTCAGTTCGAGTGACGGGGAGGACGACGTGGTCGGTGCGACCGGGTCACCGGTCAGGAGGTCGAAGGCGCATGGGAGGTTCTAGCCGGTCTTCCGCCGGCGGATCGGCAAGCCGCGTGGCGACGGGAGCTGTCGTCAACCCCGGATCGGGGCGATGACGGGTGAGCCGTCGGGGGTGCAGAGGACCGTGACCCGAGCCGTGTAGCGCTTCTCGAGGACTTCCGGCGTGAGGACCTCGGTGGGGGTGCCCTCGGCTGCCGGGCGGCCGGTGTCCAGGAGGAGCAGGCGTTCTGCGTACTGGGCCGCCAGGGTCAGGTCGTGCAGCGTCATGACGACCGTCGTGCCCAGCTCTCGGCGGAGTTCGTCGATCAGGTCGAGCAGGGCCTGCGCGTGTCCGACGTCCAGGCCGGTGGTCGGCTCGTCGAGCAGCAGCACGCCCGCGCGCTGGGCCAGGGCTCGGGCCAGCACCGCGCGCTGGCGCTCGCCGCCGGAGAGCGTGGCCAGTTGGCGATCCGCGAGGCGCGCCAGGTCCAGGCGGTCCAGCAGGGAGCGCACCACGTCCAGGTCGCTCGCGCCCTCGCGACCCAGCGGGCCGAGGTGCGGAGTGCGGCCGAGGAGCACGTAGTCGGTGACGGTCAGGCCGATCGGCAGCTGCGGGATCTGCGGCGCGTAGCCGATCGCGCGGGCCCGTTCGCGGCGGCGCAGCTCGGCCAGCGGCCGACCGTCGACCAGCACTGAGCCCCTGTGGCGCACCAGTCCGGCGATCGCCTTCAGCAGGGTCGACTTGCCGGAACCGTTCGGCCCGATGATGCCCAGCCAACCCCCGGTGTCCACAGTGGTCGAAATCCCGGAGATCACCGCGGCACGCCGGTAACCCGCCGAAAGCTCACACACCTCCAATCGGCTCATGCCAGTCCCGCCTCCTGCTCGACCGCACCCCAGGGGAACGTGACGCACCCCGGCCACGAGAACCCCGCGAACGCAAGATCAACTGCAAAGGCGGCCGCCACCGTGAATCGCCGAGGGGCGGGACTGCTCATGCGCGCCTCCTGTGGAGCAGTGCGGCGAAGAACGGGGCTCCGGTGAAGGCCGTGATCACGCCGATCGGGATCTCCGCGGGTGCCAGCAGGGTGCGGGCCAGCATGTCCGCCAGCACCAGGAACACGCCGCCGAACAGCAGCGACATCGGCACGATGATCCGGAAGCTGCCGCCCATCGCCAACCGCACCAGGTGCGGCACGACCAGGCCGACGAAGCCGATCAGGCCCGCCGTGGACACCGCCGCCGCGGTGGCCAGCGATGCCGCCACCAGCACCAGCAGCCGCACCCGTCCCGGGTGCACGCCGAGCGCGGCGGCCTCCTCGTCACCGGTGCCCAGCAGGTCCAGCAGCCGCGCGCAGACGCACAGCACGACCGCCGAGAGCACCAGGTACGGCAGCACGATCAGCACTTCGCGCCAGCCCGTGGTGGACAGCCGCCCGAGGATCCACATGTAGACCTGCTGCAGCGAATCCACCCGCAGCTGCTGCACGAAGGTCTGCCCGGCGGTGAGGAACGCACCGACGGCGACACCGGCCAGCACCAGCGTCGCGGTGTCGCGCCCCGCCGAACGCCCGACCAGCCAGGTCAGGCCGACCCCGCCGAGCGCGCCGGCGAAGGCCGCGGCCTGCACCGGGACGGACAGCGCGGCGTGCGGCGCACCGGTGATCACCAGCGTCACCGCGAAACCGGCGCCCGCCGCCGCACCCAGCAGGTACGGGTCGGCCAGCGGGTTGCGGAACACGCCCTGGAACGCCGCGCCGGACACCGCCAGCGCGCCGCCGACCAGCACCGCGAGCACCACCCTGGGCACCCGCAGGTGCCAGAGGATGGCCGCCTCGCGCTCCGACAGCGGCGAGACGCCGCCGGTGAGCTGCGCGACGATCTCGGCGAACACCCGCTGCCAGCCGAGCTCGGCCGCCCCGAGCAGCACCGACAGCAGGACGCTGGCCACCAGCGCCGCGACCCCGAGCACCAGGTGCCGGGGTCGCAGCTTGGTCTGCGTCAGGGGAGTGCCCGTCACCCCTGCTGCGCCTTGGAGACCCCATCGGCGATGGAGCGCACCATGTCGACCACTCGCGGGCCCCACCGGCTGGCGATGTCGTCGTCGAGTTCGAAGACGTGCTGCGTGCGCACCGCGTCCAGGGTGTTCCAGCCCGGCCGCTCGGCGACCGACGCGGAGGTGACCTGGCAGCACTTGACGTCCGACAGGAAGATCAGCTTCGGGTTGGCCTGCAGGATGTGCTCCTCGGACAGCTGCGGGAAGTCGCCGCCCGCAGGGTCGGCGATGTTGTGCAGGCCGAACAGGCTGTAGACGTTGCCGACGAAGCTGGTCGAAGTCGCGGTGTAGTGGTCCGGGCTGACCTCGTGGTAGTAGGTCAGCGGCTCCGGCGGCTTCGGGGTGTCGCGCACGATCTCGTCGATCTCGGCGCGCATCCTGGCCACCAGCTCGGCGGCCTGCTGGGTGTGCCCGGTGGCCTGGCCCAGCACCTCGATCTGCCGGTACGCCTCGTCCAGGTTCGCCGCCGCCGGGGTGAGCAGGGTCGGCACGTTGGCGGCCTTGAGGCCCTGCGCCAGCTGGCTGGAGCTGTCCGGCGCGATGACCAGATCGGGGTTGTGCCCGCCGACGGCCGCGGCGTCCGCGTTGAACGCGGTGAGGTCGCTGCGCGGCGCCTGAGCCGGGAAGTTGGAGAACTGGTCGACCGCGATGACCTGGTCCCCGGCGCCGATGGCGTAGAGGGTCTCGGTGGCCGTCGGGGAGAGCGAGATGATCCGCTTCGGCTGCTGCGGCAGGGTCACCGGTTCCTGGCCGGGCAGCTGCACCTTGACCGGGAACGCCGAAGCCGGGTCGTCGGCCGGGGCGGTGGTCTGGGAGTGAGGTCGGGTGGCGCAGGCCGTGACCCCGACGAGCAGGGCCAGCGCGGCGAGCAGCAGGGTGGCGAGTCGGCGGAGCCGGGTCATGTCTTCCCTACGTTTCGGCCGGTGCACGGGGGCGCGGCCGGGGAAGCCGACACCGCACCCCTGCACCGGGAGTGGCGGACATCGACACCACGCGCAAGGCGACCTGGCTCGTGCCCGGTGGCGCACCGGGCCATCGCAGTTGCGGCACAGCACCGGGTTCGCACCGGTTTCGCTTGGCGCTGGCGTCCCGCGAGCACCCGTGGCCGGGCACTCTGAGCTGCAAAGATATCAGGGGTCGATCAACCCGCCGAGCGGCTGCGGGGTGTCGTCGGGCACGGGCGGCCGAGGTGGCGACCGAGTGGCCGGATCCGGCCACGGACGGTGTTCACCGGAGCACTCTTTCTCGTAGTATTCCCGCACGGGAAGCGCGCACGAACAGCCCGCACAGCCAGCCCCCACCCCACCGCACCGCAGGGGACCGTGACGCGACCCAGCCCGGGGAGCCTCGAAAACGCACGATCAACGCCGAACGCCACCACCACTGAAAAACGCGGAGAGGCGGAACTGGGAGAGGCGGCGCTGTGACCGGGCTCTTAACCCACACGGGTGCGTTACAACAACATGGTCAGCATCACTTCTGGATTGCTGCTTCCGGGTATCGTGGCTGTTAAAGTTCTCTGAACGCTCCGGTCGCGAGCGGGCTTTCGAAAGCCCGGAAAACTTCTGTCGTGACACCGGAATCTGCGGGCCAGCGCCGTCCCGTGCCCAGAAGTCATGAAGTCAGGCCAGTCGGCCGCCGACTTCCAGCACGAGAATGACGAGGGAGGTCTGCGCAGTGGTCTTCTCCGCCGTCCCAGCAGCCCAGGGCCTGTACGACCCGGCTGCCGAGCAGGATTCCTGCGGTGTCGCCATGGTCGCCGACATCCGCGGCCGCCGTTCGCACGGCATCGTCGCCGACGCGCTGACCGCGCTGGCGAACCTGGAGCACCGCGGCGCCGCCGGTGCCGAGCCGACCAGCGGTGATGGTGCCGGCATCCTGGTCCAGCTCCCGGACGAGCTGCTGCGCGCCGAGGCCGGTGTCGAGCTGCCCGCGGCCGACGAGGCCGGGCAGCGCCGCTACGCCGCGGGCATGGCCTTCCTGCCCGCCGACCCCGACCAGCGCCGCCGCGCGGTGGAGGTGATCGAGCAGGTCGCCGCCGAGGAGCAGCTGCGCGTGCTGGGCTGGCGCGACGTGCCGACCACCCCGGAGAAGGCGGGCGTGGGCACCACGGCGCTCAAGTGCATGCCGCACTTCGCGACCCTGCTCGTCGCCGGGCAGCGCGACGAGGCGGGCGTGGCGCTGGACCGCCTGGCGTTCTGCCTGCGCAAGCGCGCCGAGCGGGCCGCCGCGGCGGAGGGCCTGGAGCTCTACTTCCCGTCGCTGTCCAGCCGGACCATGGTCTACAAGGGCATGCTGACCACCGAGCAGCTGCCCGCGTTCTTCCCGGACCTCACCGACGAGCGGCTGGTCAGCGCGATCGCGCTGGTGCACAGCCGGTTCTCCACCAACACCTTCCCGTCGTGGCCGCTGGCCCACCCGTTCCGCTACGTGGCGCACAACGGCGAGATCAACACCATCCGCGGCAACCGCAACCGGATGCGGGCCCGCGAGGCGCTGCTGGCCTCCGACCTGATCCCGGGTGAGCTGTCCCGGCTGTACCCGATCTGCGCCGAGGACGGCTCGGACTCGGCGTCCTTCGACGAGGTGCTGGAGCTGCTGCACCTCGGCGGGCGCAGCCTGCCGCACGCGGTGCTGATGATGGTGCCGGAGGCGTGGGAGAACCACGCCGAGATGGACCCGAAGCGCAAGGCGTTCTACCAGTTCCACGCCAGCCTCATGGAGCCGTGGGACGGCCCGGCCTGCGTCACCTTCACCGACGGTTCGCTGGTCGGTGCGGTGCTCGACCGCAACGGCCTGCGCCCGGCGCGCTGGTGGCGCACCGCCGACGACCGGGTGGTGCTGGCCAGCGAGACCGGTGTGCTCGACCTCGACCCGGCCCAGGTGGTGGCCAAGGGCAGGCTGCAGCCGGGCCGGATGTTCTTGATCGACACCGCGCAGGGCCGCATCGTCGACGACGAGGAGATCAAGTCCGAGCTGGCCGGTGAGCACGCCTACGAGGAGTGGCTGCACTCCGGGCTGCTGAACCTCGACGAGCTGCCCGACCGCGAGCACGTGGTGCACACGCACGAGTCGGTGGTGCGCCGCCAGCTGGCCTTCGGCTACACCGAGGAGGAGCTGAGCCTGCTGCTGGCGCCGATGGCCACCAGCGGCGGCGAGCCGCTGGGCTCGATGGGCGCCGACACCCCGCCCGCCGTGCTCTCGCAGCGCTCGCGGATGCTCTACGACTACTTCGTGCAGCAGTTCGCGCAGGTCACGAACCCGCCGCTGGACGCGATCCGCGAGGAGATCGTCACCTCGGTGGCGCGCGTGATGGGCCCGGAGCAGAACCTGCTCGCCCCGTCGGCGGCGTCCTGCCGCCACATCCTGCTGCCCAACCCGGTCATCGACAACGACGAGCTGGCCAAGCTCATCCACGTCAACGACGACGGCGACCTGCCCGGCTTCGCCTCCGCGGTGCTGTCCGGCCTGTACGAGGTCGACGGCGGCGGCGAGGCGCTGGCCGAGGCCATCGAGCGGGTCCGCGAGGAGGCTTCGGAGGCCATCGCCGCCGGTGCGCGCGTGCTGGTGCTCTCCGACCGCGACTCCGACCACAAGCGGGCGCCGATCCCGTCGCTGCTGCTGGTCTCGGCGGTGCACCAGCACCTGGTGCGGACCAAGGAGCGGCTGCGCGTGGCGCTGGTGGTGGAGAGCGGTGACGCCCGCGAGGTGCACCACATCGCCACGCTGCTCGGCTACGGCGCCGCGGCGGTCAACCCGTACCTGGCGTTCGAGACCATCGAGGACATGATCGCCACCGGGCAGATCACCGGTTTCCGGCCGAAGGTGGCGATCCGCAACTACGTGCAGGCGCTGGTCAAGGGCGTGCTGAAGGTGATGTCCAAGATGGGCATCTCCACCGTCGGCGCCTACACCGCGGCGCAGGTCTTCGAGGCGGTCGGGCTGTCCGCCGAGCTGGTCGGCGAGTACTTCGAGGGCACCACCTCCAAGCTCGACGGCGTCGGGCTGGACGTGCTGGCCGAGGAGGTCGCGCAGCGGCACCGCCGCGCCTACCCGGACAACCCGACCGAGCGGGTGCACCGGAAGCTGGAGGTCGGCGGCGACTACGCCTACCGCCGCGAGGGCGAGCTGCACCTGTTCACCCCGGAGACGGTGTTCCTGCTCCAGCACTCCACCAAGACCGGCAGCTACGACGTGTTCCGCAAGTACACCGCGGAGTGCGACCGGCTGTCGGCCGAGGGCGGCACGCTGCGCGGGCTGTTCGAGCTGAACAGCGGGCGGGCGCCGATCGACATCGACGAGGTCGAACCGGCCTCGGAGATCATGAAGCGGTTCTCCACCGGCGCGATGAGCTACGGCGCGATCTCCGCCGAGGCGCACGAGACGCTGGCGATCGCGATGAACCGCATCGGCGGCAAGTCCAACTCCGGTGAGGGCGGCGAGGACGTCGACCGCCTCTACGACCCGGAGCGGCGCTCGGCGGTCAAGCAGGTCGCCTCCGGCCGCTTCGGCGTGACCAGCGAATACCTGGTCAACGGCACCGACATCCAGATCAAGATGGCGCAGGGCGCCAAGCCCGGTGAGGGCGGGCAGCTGCCCGGCCACAAGGTGTACCCGTGGGTGGCCAAGACCCGGCACTCCACACCGGGCGTCGGGCTGATCTCGCCGCCGCCGCACCACGACATCTACTCGATCGAGGACCTGGCGCAGCTGATCCACGACCTGAAGAACGCCAACGAGCACGCCCGCGTGCACGTCAAGCTGGTCTCGGAGATCGGCGTCGGCACGGTCGCGGCGGGTGTGTCCAAGGCGCACGCGGACGTGGTGCTGATCTCCGGCCACGACGGCGGCACCGGTGCGGCGCCGCTGACCTCGCTGAAGCACGCGGGCACGCCGTGGGAGGTCGGGCTGGCCGAGACGCAGCAGACGCTGCTGCTCAACGGCCTGCGGGACCGCATCACGGTGCAGGTCGACGGCGGTTTCAAGACCGGCCGCGACGTCGTGGTGGCCGCGCTGCTGGGTGCCGAGGAGTACGGCTTCGCCACCGCGCCGCTGATCGTCGAGGGCTGCGTGATGATGCGCGTCTGCCACCTCGACACCTGCCCGGTGGGCGTGGCCACCCAGAACCCGGACCTGCGCAAGCGCTACACCGGTCAGGCCGACCACGTGGTCAACTTCTTCGAGTTCATCGCCCAGGAGGTGCGCGAGTACCTGGCGCAGCTGGGCTTCCGCACCCTGGACGAGGCGATCGGCCAGGTCTCCGCGCTCGGCGTGGACGAGGCGGTGCAGAGCTGGAAGTCCCGGGGCCTGGACCTGACCCCGGTGTTCGCCGAGCCGCAGACCCCGTACTCGACGGTGCGGCGCCGGGTCCGCGAGCAGGACCACGGCCTGGACCGCGCGCTGGACCGCACGCTGATCCAGCTCGCCGAGGCGGCGCTGGAGGACGCCCGCCCGGTGAAGCTGCAGCTGCCGGTGCGCAACGTCAACCGCACCGTCGGCACGCTGCTGGGTGCCGAGGTCAGCCGCCGCTACGGCGGCGACGGCCTGCCCACCGACACCATCCACGTCGAGCTGGAGGGCTCGGCCGGGCAGTCGCTGGGCGCCTTCCTGCCGCCGGGCATCACGCTGGACATGGTCGGCGACGCCAACGACTACGTCGGCAAGGGCCTGTCCGGCGGGCGGATCGTGGTGCGCCCGCACCCGGATTCGGCGTTCGCCGCCGAGGACCAGGTGATCGCGGGCAATGTGATCGGCTACGGCGCGACCAGCGGCGAGATCTTCCTGCGCGGTCGGGTCGGCGAGCGCTTCGGGGTGCGCAACTCCGGTGCGCTGCTGGTCTCCGAGGGCGCCGGTGATCACGCCTTCGAGTACATGACCGGTGGCCGCGCGGTGGTGCTGGGCGGCACCGGCCGCAACGTCGGCGCCGGCATGTCGGGCGGCATCGCCTACGTGCTGGACCTGGATCCGGTGCGGGTGAACACCGCGATGGTGGAACTGCAGCGGCCCAGCGCCAAGGAGCTCAAGTGGCTGCACGAGATCGTGCAGCAGCACCGCGAGCTGACCGGTTCGGCGGTGGCGGCCTCGCTGCTCGGCGACTGGCCGCGGCGTTCGGCGGCGTTCCGCAAGGTGATGCCGCGCGACTACCAGCGAGTCCTGGAGGCCATGCGGATGGCCAAGATCGAGGGCCGCGACATCGACGAGGCGATCATGGAGGCTTCCCGTGGCTGACCCGAGGGGATTCCTGAAGCACACCCGGGCCGACGCCCCCAAGCGCCCCACCGACGAGCGGCTGGGCGACTGGCAGGAGGTCTACGCGGCGCTGTCCACCGAGGACTTGACCGCGCAGGTGTCGGAGCAGGCGTCGCGGTGCATGGACTGCGGCATCCCGTTCTGCCACTCCGGTTCGGCGGGCTGCCCGCTGGGCAACCTGATCCCGGAGTGGAACGACATGGTGCGCCGCGGCCAGTGGCAGGCGGCGGGCGACCGGCTGCACGCCACCAACAACTTCCCGGAGTTCACCGGCAAGCTGTGCCCCGCGCCGTGCGAGGCGGCCTGCGTGCTGGCGATCTCCCCGGAGGCGGGTGGCGCGGTGACCATCAAGCGCGTCGAGGAGACCATCGCCGAGGTCAGCTGGGCGAACGATCACGTCACCGCGCAGGTGACGGAGGCGCACACCGGCAAGCGGGTGGCGGTGGTCGGCTCCGGCCCGGGCGGGCTGGCCGCGGCCCAGCAGCTGACCCGCGCCGGGCACGAGGTGACCGTCTACGAGCGCGACGACCGCATCGGCGGCCTGCTGCGCTACGGCATCCCCGAGTTCAAGATGGAGAAGTCCGTCCTGGACCGGCGGCTGGCGCAGATGCGCGACGAGGGCACGAAGTTCATCACCGGCTGCGAGGTCGGCGTGGACCTGACGGTCGAGGACCTGCGCGCCGGCTACGACGCCGTGGTGCTCGCGGTCGGCGCGCTGCGCGGCCGCGACGACACCACGATCCCGGGCCGCGAGCTCAAGGGCGTGCACCTGGCGATGGAGCACCTGGTCCCGGCCAACAAGGAGTGCGAGGGCGACGGCCCGACGCCGATCTCGGCGCAGGGCAAGCACGTCATCATCCTCGGCGGCGGAGACACCGGAGCGGACTGCTACGGCACCGCGACCCGCCAGGGCGCGCTGTCGGTGACCCAGCTGGACAACTACCCGCAGCCCCCGACGACCCGCGACGACGACCGCTCCCCGTGGCCGACCTGGCCGTACGTCCTGCGCACCTACCCGGCGCACGAGGAGGCGGGGGAGCGCAGGTTCGCGGTGGCGATCGAGTCGTTCGTCGGTGACGACGAGGGCAACGTGCGCGCGGTCCGGCTGCGCGAGGTGAAGGTCGAGCGCGACGAGAACGGCCGCCGCCAGGTCGTCCCGGTCTCCGACGAGGTCCAGGAACTGCCCTGCGACCTGGCTCTGCTGGCGATCGGCTTCGAAGGAGTCGAGCACATGCCGCTCCTCGACGGCCTGGGCATCAACCTGACCAAGCGGGGCACGATCGGCTGCGGCTCCAACTGGGAGACGACGACGCCCGGCGTCTTCGTCTGCGGAGACGCCCACCGGGGAGCTTCCCTGGTGGTCTGGGCGATCGCGGAAGGCCGCTCGGTGGCCAACGCGGTCGACGCCCACCTGACGGGCTCCTCCCAGCTCCCGTCCCCGGTCCACCCGACGGCTCTGCCGCTCGCGGTCTGACCAACTACCCCGAAGGGCGCCTTCCACCAGAACCATTGGCGGAGGGCGCCCTTCGCGCATCCCGGCTCTCACTCCGGTTGACCGGGAAGAGCGCGCGATCCGTCCTATGTGGATCGGCGATTGCGGCGGCGGACATCGTTGGGTCGTGGGGCTCTGACCGCCCCGAGGTCATCCCTCGGGGCGGGAGCGGTTGGGGTGTCAGGGGGTCACGATGTTGAAGTCGGGGTTTGGTTCGTCGAGGACTTCGACGAGGGCTTGGAGGTGGGTCAGGTCGCCTCGGTGGTCGATGCCGGTCCGGTCCTGGTTCTCGAGCAGGGCGGGCAGTTGGCGCTTCGTCATCGTCAGGGTCAGCTGCGCGGCGGGGTCGGGCGTGGTGTCGCTGTGGTGGGTCAGGACTCCGTTGGACAGGCGCAGGTGCCAGATCTTGTTCTCGTCGGTCAGCTTCCAGTCCATCGTGATGGTGCGGTCCCACGCCTTCGGGCCGTTCACCCGGATCGCCACCGAGTCGATCAGCTGGTCCACCCTGAGCGCGGTCAGCATGCTCGGGCTGCTGCTGGACAGGGCCGCCGGTTTCTTGCCCTCGCGGAGCTCCTTGGCCGCCGACAGGTAGAAGTTCCGCCACACCGCGTTCTCCGCACCGTGGCCGAGTTGTTCGTAGATCTTCGCGAGCTCCTGCTTGGCCTTCTCGTCGTCCGGCTCGGCGAAGACGCAGTGGTTCAGCAGCGTGACCGCGAAGCGCAGATCGCCCTGATCGGCGTAGGAGCGGGCGCGCTTGATCCCGTCCGCGACACCGCCCATCACCTGCACCCAGCGCTTGGACTGCTCGACGGGCGGGTGTTCCCAGAGGTGGGCCGGATTCCCGTCGAACCAGCCCATGTAGCGCTGGTAGATCCCCTTGATGTTGTGGTTGAGCGATCCGTAGTAGCCGCGGACGGCCCAGGCGTTTTCCAGGGCCGGTGGCAGTTCGAGGAGTTCGGCGATCTCGTCGCCGGTGTGGCCCTGGTTGATCAGCCGGAGGGTCTGGTCGTGCAGGTAGGCGTACAGGTCGCGCTGCTCGGCCAGCGCTCGGTTGAGCTGCTCGGTTCCCCAGGTCGGCCAGTGGTGGCTGCCGAATAGGACCTCGGCCTGGTCGCCGAACAGCACGAGGGTCTCGGTCAGGTAGCGCGACCACTGCCGGGCGTCTCGCACCTGGGCACCGCGCAGCGTGATGATGTTGTGCATGGTGTGCGCGACGTTCTCCGCCATGCACAGCGCTTTCAGCTCCGGGAAGTAGATGTTCATCTCGGAAGGGGCCTCGGTGCCCGGTGTCAGCTGGAACTCGATCACCACGCCGTCGAGGGTCCGGCGCTGGCCGGTCTCGGTGATCGATTCGGTCGGCGGCACGAGGCTGCTCGTCCCGGTGGCCACTGCCTGGCCGAGACCGCAGCCGATCTGGCCGTCCGGCGCGACGTCGAGGTGGTCGCCGTACATGTACGCGGCGCGGCGGCTCATGGCGGTTCCCGCGTAGACGTTCTCGGCGACGGCGTGCTCCATGAAGCCCTCGGGAGCGAGAACCGGAACGGCGTGGCCGGGCGGCAGGATCCCTTCGGTGCCACCGAAGTGGTCGACGTGCGAATGGGTGTAGATGACTCCGGTGACGGCCCGGTCGCCGCGGTGCGCGCGGTAGAGGCCCAGCGCGGCAACTGCGGTCTCGTTGCAGGTGAGGGTGTCGATCACGATCACCCCGGTGTCGCCCTCGATGAACGTCATGTTCGCTAGGTCCAGGCCGCGCACCTGGTAGATGCGGTCCGAGACCTGGTACAGCCCCTGGCGCGACGCGAGCTGGCCCTGCCGCCACAGGCTGGGGTCGGCGGTGCCGGGAACGTCGCCTGCCAGGAACGAGTAGGCGTCGGCGTCGTAGACCACGGCGCCGTCCTCGCCCTTGACCTTCCCCGGTTCCAGGGCACCGAGGAATCCGCGGTCGGCGTTGGCGAAGTCGGTGCGGTCGCCGTAGGGGAGTCCGGTCGTGTCGGTCGGGAACCGCCTGCCCGCGCCGCCGACGGGTCCCGCGGTCGTCGTGCACGAGGTGAGCGTCAGCGCTGCGGCGGTCGCTCCGGCGCCGACCACGAACTTCCGCCTGTTCAACGGTTTCACAACTGCCTCCGAATCGGTCGTCTCGATCCCTCCGCAACTCCACTGTGCCTGCGGGAAAACAATTAAAGCGACTGTTTTAGACTGCTAAAGCGAGTGTTTTACACGACATTGACGCAGGTGTTCCGGCTGATCAGACTGGATGGGTGGACACCCGCTCGGAACTGCTGCTCGCCGCCGAACGGCTCTTCGCCCGGCACGGCATCGACGGCGTCTCGCTGCGGCAGATCGCCGCGGCGGCGGGACAGCGCAACGTGGCGGCGGCGCACTACCACTTCGGGGACAAGCCGAAGCTGATCGGCGCGATCTTCACCAGCCGCCTCGCGCACATCGACCAGCGCCGGACCGAGCTGCTCGACGAGATCCGGGCCGACCGCGTGGACGACGACCCGTGGCACCTGTGCGATGTCCTCGCGCGCCCGTTCGCCGAACAGGCCGCGCGACCGGGCAGCCACTACGCGCGATTCCTCGCCAGGCTCTACGAGCACGCCGGTCACACGCTGGAGACGCTGCCCGAGTACGGGTTGACGGGAAGCGCGCAGCAGGTGATCGAGCTGCTCGGGGAACTGCTGGCCGCGCGGATGCCGGAACAGGTGGCGCGGTACCGGGTCGAACTCGCCGGGCGGTTGCTCATCACCGGCACGGCCGACCTCGAACAGCACGCCGAGCAGGCCGGTGTCGTGGACGAACAGCGCTTGTCCTGGCTGACCGACGCGCTCGCCGGTCTGCTCACCGCGCCCGCGAGGCACGCCGATCGGGAGCAGTCGGGCAGCTGAAGCCGGCTGCGCCCTTTCCGGCGTTTCGCCCCCGAAGCGCCCGTGCTGTCGGCGATGAACGGCTACAACTGTTGGGGCGCACCAAGGATGTGGAGGCCTCGTGACGAAGTCATCGCCGTTCGCAGGTGTCCGACCGGATCAGCAGTTCTCCAACGCCTGGCCCCCTGGCCGGCTCATCGGCGGGGCGGCGTTGATCGCGGGTCCGCTGGTGTGGCTGGCCGGACTGCTGGTCAGGCACCTCGGTGCGCGGGCTGCGGAGTTCTCCCCGCAGCAGGAGGCGTACTTCGCCGCGCAGACCTTCGACGCGCCGAGCCAGCTGGCCGCCTACGCCCAGCACCCTTCGCTGGTCACGGCCGGGTACGCGCTCTTCGCGGGTGGCACCATCCTGCTGTTCCCGGCGGTGGTCGCCTTCGCCCGGCTCGTCGCCGCGCGCTGCCCGCGACTCGCGTTCTGGGGTTGCACGCTGTTCGTCATCTCGCTGTTCGCCCGCTTGTACTTCTCCGGTGTCGACCTGACCGCGTTCCAGCTGGTCGACCGGATCGGCCTGCAGCAGGCCACCGATTTCGTGCTGAGCTCCTACGTGGACCTGTCCTACGGGCTGTGGCGCATCCCGGTCACGGCCTCCGCCGGTTCGATCCTCGGAATGCTGCTGCTCGTGCTCGGTGCTTGGCGCGCGGGCGTGCTCGGGCTCGTGCGCGGCACCCTGCTGCTGTTGTTCGGATGGGTTTTCATGGGAGTTCTCAAGGAAAGCGCGATTCCGCTGGGAGTGCTGGGCGGCGGGGTGTCGGTGTGCCTGGTCTTCATCCCGCTCGGCGTCGCGGCCCTCCGCGACCGGCTCCCGGAGCTGCGAACCGCCGCCGCACCGCCACCTGACGCCGATCAGAAGCGTTCGAAGCTCTCGATCTGGTAACGGCTCTCGCCGGCGGTGAGTTCGCTACGCCTCGGGGGTCCGGGACAGCCAGTCCGCGGCGAGTTCGGTGATCACTGCCGCGCCGCGGTCGCTGAGGTGGATGTGGTCGATGAGCAGCTCCCGGCCGCCGCTGGCGGCGATGTCGTCCCATCTGCGGCCGAACGCGTAGTGCTGGGTCGCGGCGGACAGCGCCAGCAGGAAGCTGAAGTCGTAGGGCGTCCGGTTCTCCCGCTGGGCCACGATCTCCGCCATCCGCTCGTGCACCGGGAGGTAGTCCACTCCGGCGTTCGCCGCCGTCTCCTCGATCGCGCGGTTGTAGTCGGCGAGCCTGCGGTTGATCTCCGCGTTCAGGTCCTCGCCCATCGGCGGTAAGGACATCAGGGCGATCCGGGCGCCGGTCCGGTCCTGGATCCGGGCGGTGATCGCCGCGAGGTTGCCCCGGTACCGCTCCAGCGGCACGCCGTCGCGGACGTCGTTGGTGCCGACGAGGATCGTCACCGCGACCGGTCGGCAGGCCACGACGTCGGTGTCGATGCGGGCGAGCAGATCGGCGCTGGTGTTGCCGTTGATCCCCGCGTTGACGAACTCGTAGCCCACCAGATCGGGCCTGCTGCGCAGCGAGCCGATCCAGTCACCGCCGAGCGTGCCGCGGGTGATGCTGGCGCCGGCGGCGACCACCGCTGGGCGCGGGCTCCCGCAGGCCTCGCCCGGCGTGTTGGCCGGCGAGCGGAGGAAGGCGAAGTACCCGCCGACACCTGTCACGACCAAGGTCGCAGCGAGCACCACGCACACCGACGCGATGATCCGTTTACCGGACACGATGCGCTTTCGCACCACGGTAGTTCCTTCCCCTGACCGGCCGGGTCGTTCCGGGCACGGTTGGTGAGCACTTACTCACCATAGTTGGTGAGCGCTCACCCACCTGTCAAGGGAGAGCGTTCGAGGGGCACCTCGCCGCGTGGCGCCCCTCGGGCCGGAGGTCAGATCCCGCGGAGGACCGCGGGGAGCTCGTCGGTGTGGAGGACGCCGAGGCGTTGGGTCGCCCGGGTCAGGGCCACGTAGAGGTCGTTGAGACCGCGTTCGGACTCCTCGGCGATCGCGGCCGGTTCCACCAGCAGGACCGCGTCGAACTCCAGGCCCTTGGCCTGCTCCACGGTCAGCAGGGCGACCGGGGCGTCCAGGTCGTCGGCGCTGGTGCCGATCGCCGCCTCGGGGAGCGAATCCGCCAGCTGCGGGCCGATTTCCGCCAGCACCTGCGGCGGCATCAGCACCGCGAGGCGGCCGTCGGCGACCTCGCGCAGCTCGTCGGTGACCGCTTCCGGCAGCGCCGTCGCGAGGTCGTCGACGCGGCGGGACCACGGCTGGTGCCCGCTGGTCCGGACCGAGGTCGGCGCCTCCAGCTCGGTGTCCATTTCGGACAGCACCTCGGCCGCGATGTCCATGATCTCGGCCGGAGTGCGGTAGTTGACGGTCAGCTCGACCATCTTCCAGCGGTCCTGCACGTACGGGTGCAGGACGTCGTGCCAGGAGCTCGCCCCGGCCAGCGCGCCGGTCTGGGCGACGTCGCCGACCAGCGTCATCGACCGGCTCGGGCAGCGGCGCATCAGCACCCGCCACGCCATCGGCGACAATTCCTGCGCCTCGTCGACGATCACGTGCCCGAAGGTCCACGTGCGGTCGTCGGCAGCGCGTTCCGCCGCGGTCAGGTCGCTGCGGGCGCGGAACCGCTCCGCCAGCAGCTCGGCGTCGAGCACGTCGGAGACCCGCAACCGCTCCTCGTCGGCGATCTCCTCGTCCTGCTCCATGATGTGCAGAACGCCTTGCGCGTAGGCGAGTTCCTCGCGCTCCTGGCGTTCGCGCTCGGCGCGGGCCTGTGCGTCGTCCTCGCCGAGCAGTTCGGCGAGCTCGTCCAGCAGCGCCACGTCGGCGGGAGTCCACGGTGCGCCCGCGGCCCGCTGCAGCTCTTCGCGCTCCTCATCGTCGAGGTGCTTGCGGGTGGCCGTGATCAGGCGTTCCGGCGAGCTGAACAGCTCGTCGAGCAGCTGCTGCGGGGTGATCTCCGGCCAGAGCTCGTCGAGGGCCCGGTCCACCGCCGGATCGGCGCGCAGCTCCACGTTGATCTCGTCCAGGTCGCGCCGGTCGAGCAGGTCGCGGCCGAGGCGGTCGGCGACCTGCAGCGTCAGCGCGGAGAACATCTCGTTGCGGAAGATCCGGCGCGCCAGGTTGTGCGGCTTGCGCGCGCGGCGGGCGCGCGTGCGGGCCTGCGTGGCGGTCTTGCGGTCGATGCGCAGCGGCTCGCGGTCGAAGACGACCTCGACGTGGTCGGCGGGCACCTGCTCGCGATCGCGGACCGCGGCGGTGAGCACCTCCACCATGCACTCGCGGCCCTTGATCTCGGCCGCCCGCGCGGATTCCGCGCCGGTCGCGGTGATCCCCGGGTACAGACCGCCCACAGTGGACAGCAGCACGCCGGTCTCGCCGAGGGAGGGCAGCACCTGCCCGATGTAGCGCAGGAACGTCTCGTTCGGGCCGACGACCAGCACACCGCGCTTGGACAGCTGCTCGCGGAACGTGTACAGCAGGTAGGCCGCGCGGTGCAGCGCCACCGCCGTCTTGCCGGTTCCCGGTCCGCCCTGCACCACCAGCACGCCGTTCATGCCCGCGCGGATGATGCGGTCCTGCTCGCCCTGGATGGTGGCGACGATGTCCTGCATCTGCCCGGTGCGGCGGGCGTCGAGCCGCGCCAGCAGCGTGGCCTCCCCGGCCAGCCCGAGGTCGCTGCCCTGCTCGGCGGCGTCGAGGTCGAGCACCTCGTCCTCGTAGTCGAGCACCTTGCGCCAGCTGGTGCGCAGGTGCCTGCGGCGGCGCACGCCGTCGCGAGCCGCCGCCGTGGCCAGGTAGAACGGCCGGGCGGCCGGCGCGCGCCAGTCCAGCAGCAGCGGCTCGTACTCGTTGTCCTCGTCGAACAACCCGAGCCGGCCGACGTGGAACGTCTCACCGCTGTCCAGGTCCAGCCGGCCGAAGCACATCCCGTGCTCCACCGCGCTTAGCTGGGTGAGCTTGTCGGTGTACATCCGGGTGGAGATGTCCCGCTCGGTGCGGGCCTGCGGCGGGCCGCCGCTGTCGCGCAGCGTGTCCTTCAACCGCTGCGTGGTCTCCTGCCGGAGGGCGTCCAGCTTGTCGTACAGCACGGTGAGGTACTGCTGCTCGGCTGCGATCTCCTGCGCGCGGACGGCATCCCGATCGGATCGGGCATTGGACAACTGCGCCACCTCGGTACTCAGGGGGAATTGGGGCAAGCCCGACTCGCAGGTCGGCCCGACCCACCAATATACCGCGCGCTCGGAGCGGGGTCGTGAGCGCGAAAGGCGCTCACGACCCCGTGGTCACAGCACCGCAGACAGGCCCAGGATCACCGCGAAGGAGGTCACCGACAGCAGCGTCTCCATCGCCGACCAGGTCTTGAGGGTCTGCCCGACGGTCATCCCGAAGTACTCCTTGACCAGCCAGAACCCCGCGTCGTTGACGTGCGAGAGGAACAGCGAGCCGGAGCCGATGGCCAGCGCCACCAGGGCGCCCTGCGCGGGCGGCAGGCCCATCACCATCGGCGCGACCATGCCGGCCGCGGAGATGGTGGCCACCGTCGCCGAACCGGTGGCGACCCGGATGCCGACCGCGATCAGCCAGCCCAGCACCAGCGGCGAGAGGTGCGCCCCGGTGGCCAGGTCGGTGATCATGTTGTTCACCCCGGACTCCACCAGGGTCTGCTTGAAGCCGCCGCCCGCACCGACGATCAGGATGATCCCGGCGATCGCGGGCAGCGAACCGCCGACCACCTCGGAGAGCCGGTTGCGGCTGAACCGGGCGCCGGTGCCGAGCACCACGATGGCGATCAGCACGGTCAGCATCATGGCCACGACCGGCGTGCCGACGGTGTCCAGCACCAGGTAGCCGAAGCTGTCCTCGGCCAGCAGCAGCTCGGCCACCGACTTGCCCAGCATCAGTACCACGGGCAGCAGGAGCATGGCGACCGCGGCGAAGAAGCTGGGCCGCTTCTCCGGTGCCGTCTCCACCGGGGACTTGCCGAGCAGGTGGGTGGCGGGCGGCAGCTGCACGCGCTTGGCGATGAACGAACCGAACAGCGGCCCGGCGACGATGGCGGTCGGGATCGACACCAGCACGCCGAGCGCGAGGGTGGTGCCCAGGTCGACGTTGAGCGCGTCCACCGCGGCCAGCGGGCCGGGGTGCGGCGGCACGAGCCCGTGCAGGATCGACAGCCCGGCCAGCGCGGGGATGCCGATGCGCAGCATCGGCTGGTCGGACCGGCTGGCCACCATCACCACGACCGGGACCAGCAGCACGACGCCGACCTCGAAGAACATCGGCAGTCCCAGCAGCGCGGCGATGAACACCATGGCCCACGGCAGGGTGCGGTCGGTGGTGCGGCGCAGGACCGTCTCCACGATCCGCTCGGCGCCGCCGGTGTCGGTGAGCAGCTTGCCGAGCATCGCGCCGAGCGCGACCAGCAGGCCGACGTCGCCGACGGTCTTGCCGAGGCCCTCGGTGAAGGTCGAGACGAGATCGGTGAACGGCATCCCGGCGACCACGCCGAGCGTGGTCGCGCCCAGGGCCAGCGACAGGAAGGGGTGCAGCTTCGCCCAGCTGATCAGCACGACGATGACGGCGATGCCCGCCAGGGCCGCGATCAGCAGGCGCGTGTCGTGCGGGGTCCACCCGCCGGCCTGCGGCGCCTGGGCGAGGACGGCGGCGAGGCCGCCGGAAAGGCTGGTTGGCATGGAGGGGCTCCTCGTTGAGCAGCTGGTGCGCGGCACAGCCTAAGCAATAAGTATGACTTTATTGCTATGTTGACCGATTAAGTATGCCTGTTGTGCCCGTCACCCCCGTCCAGCCGCTTATGTTTGGTGCGTTCAGCGGCGAAAGGGGCGAAATGGGCGGCGGGCTGCACGGCAGGGTCCTGGACGTGCTGGGACACGAGATCGCCGCCGGCACGCACCCGCCCGGCAGCGTCCTGCGCACCGACGAGGTGGAGCAGCGGTTCGGCATCTCCCGCAGCGTCGCCCGCGAGGTGGTGCGCAGCCTGGCCTCGATCCGGCTGGTCGTGGGCCGCCAGCGGGTCGGCAACGTGGTCCGCCCCCGCGAGGAGTGGAACGCCTTCGACCCGCAGCTCATCCGCTGGCTGCTGGCGGCCGACCGCACCGCGCAGCTCAAGACCCTGGCGGAGCTGCGCACCGCGGTCGAACCGATGGCCGCGGCCGCAGCGGCCCAGCGCGCGGCCGACGAGGACGCGGCCCGGCTCGTCGCGCTGTCCGAGCGGATGGTGGCCACGGCGCGCTCCGGCGACCTGGACACCTTCATGGCGGCCGACGTCGAGTTCCACCGGCTGGTGCTGCGGGCCTCGGGCAACGAGATGTTCGCCCAGCTGCACGAGGTGGTCGAGGAGCTGCTGACCTGGCGGGCCGGGCACGGGCTGATGCCGGAGCATCCGCGCCCGGTCGCCGTCCGCCTGCACTGCGAGATCGCCGAGTGCATCCGCAGCGGTGATCGGGCCCGCGCCGAGGAGGCCATGCGAGAGCTGGTCGCCGAAGCCCTGGAAGGAACCCTCTCCGGTTTGGCGGGTGCCCAGGCCGCGTCCCGCTGACCCGCGGTCGACGGCCGGATGCCCCGAGCCGGACTGGGGACGGCTCGGGGCACCGGGCGGGCGGCCGGCGTGTCGGGGCCCTGACACGCCGACGTGCGTCGGGAGTTGTGCAATTTCAATGGAAATCTGACGTCTGATTTCAATTGAAATTGCGTTTTCCGGTCGGTGCGCCGCAGCGGCGGGGCTGGTGCGCACGGGTCGGGGGAGGGACGGGTTCACTTGGGTGCGGTGCGTCGGGGTGATCAGTAGCCGAGGTAGCTGCCGCCGGAGCGGACACCGGAGACGCCGGGGACGTCGGCGACCGAGCCGTAGCGCGCGATCGCGTAGCGGGTGGCCGCGATGATGTTGTCCACCGGGTTGTAGATGTCCTCGTGGCCGGGCAGCGCGAAGGACTCGAAGGTCGGCTCGATGGTCTGCATCAGACCGATCGACGGGGTGCCGGCCGCGGCGTTGGAGTCCCAGTTGTTCGTGGCGCTCGGGTCGCCGTTGGACTCGTGCATGATGATCATGCGGATGGCCTCGGTGTCGACCTGGTCGCGCGAGACGCCGTTCTGCTCCATGACGTGGACGGCTTCGTCGATCCAGGCGCCGATCTGGTCGACCGGCTTGGCCTCCGGCGCCCGCTGCTCCGGCACGGGAGCGGCCTCGGGGGCGGGCTGCTCGGCCGGTGCGGGGGCCGCCGGACGGGGGTCGGCGGCCGGCTGCGGGGCCGGGACGTGGAGCGGGACGGCCTGGTCGATCGGGGTGACCACGGCCGCGGTCTCCACCGCGGGCTGCTCGGTGCTGGGGCCGCCGACGCCGGTGACCACGCCGAGCACGCCGAAGGCGGCCGCCGCGGTGCCGAGCTGCAGCGCCCGCGTCTTCGGGGCGACGCGGTGCTGCCGGTCGGACTTGTCGCCGAGGAATGCCGCACGCAGCCAGCTCGCCGTGTTCGGCACCGCCCTCTCCCAACGGTGCCAACCGGTCGGCCGGGGATCTCGGTCGTCGAGGATGCGGTTGTCGGGGGATTTCGGTTCGGGGGTCACGAGAACCCAGGTTCCGGCACGGAGAGTGCACGCGCACCGAGGTTTGCACGTACATAGGTACCTAGATTAGCCCAAACGGAGTACTAAGCGCGGATTGGCTAACTACTCAACGTGAGGTTTTGTGGTTCGCACAACAGTCCGGGAGCACCGCCCCGTGATCCTGATGACGAAGCCGTCGATCGAGTCGTCCGCACCGGTCGGCCTCCGCGCCGAGAAGCGGGCGGGATGGTCGGCGATCTCGCGCGAAATCGCCAGTTGCGCACGCGGTGGTGAGGGCGATTTCGCGCGAAACCGTGCCAAGGCCGTCTCCACGTCCGCTCGCCGTCGACGTGCCGGGCGGGTTCAGCGCGGGACGGTGTCGCTCGCTTCGCTCGCCGTGCGCTGGGCCGTCACCCAGCCGGCGATCTGCGCGCGGGAGGAGAAGTCCAGCTTGGTGAGGATGTTCTGCACGTGTCCCTCGACCGTGCGCTGGGCGATCACCAGGTTCTCCGCGATCTCCTTGTTGGTGTTGCCCCGCGCGACCAGGTCCGCGATCTGCCGCTCCCGCCGCGTCAGCGGCATCGGGTGCACGTTCTCCTCGGTGCGCACCCGCGAGTGCCGCTTGACCTCCAGCGCGAAGTCGACGATCTGCTGAACGGACAGCTGTCGGCCCCGGCCCCGGTCGAACGCCTCCTGGAACGCTTCCTCGCCCAGCGCGGTGCGGGTCTGCGCCTGGTGCTCGTCGTGGTCGGCGGCGAAGCGGGCCCAGAAGCCCGGCGTGGCGCGCACGACGTCCCAGACCGACGCCGCCGCGCCGAACAGCCGGGCGGCGCGGTCGTACTTGCCCTGCTGCTGCGCGATCCGGGCGAGGGTGTCGATGCTGAACGCGATGCCGAGCCGGTTGTCCAGCTGCCACTGCAGCCGGAGCGCCTTCTTGGCCGCCGCATCGGCCCGCTCCAGATCCCCGTGCTGCGCCTCGATCTGCGCCGACGCCCACAGCGCGTAGGACTGCCAGTACAGCTCGCCGTGCTCGGAGGACAGCCGGATGCCCTCGGCCAGCAGCGCGAGCCCGGTTTCGGCCGACTCGTCGAGCCCCTTGATCATGCCGAGCCCGAACAGGGCGAACAGCTCGCCGGCCAGCGATTCGCGCTTGCGGAACTGGCCCAGCGCGTCCTCCACCAACGTGGCGGCCCGCGCCGTGTCGTTGTCCGCGAACGCGGTGAGCCCGCGCACCAGCGCGAGGTAGGGCTTCTCCGCTTCCTCGCCGCGCTGCGTGGCCAGCACCGTCGCCTGCTCCAGGATCGACTGCACGTTGTCCAGGTCACCGTGCAGCAGCGCGAACCACGCGCTGACGCGCAGCGCGCGCACCCGCTCGGGCACCTCGCGCGGGGTGTTGGCCAGCACCTGCTCCAGCCAGTGGCGCGCCTCGCCGTTGAGCCCGCGGATGACCCAGTACTGCCAGAGGTCGGTGGCCATGCCCAGCGCGGTGCCCGCGGTTTCCGGGTCCGCCGCGGCGTTCTGCAGCGCGGTCCGCAGGTTGCCCTGCTCCTTGCGCAGCCGCTGCATCCAGGCGACCTGGTCCGGGCCGATCCAGTCGGCGGCGAAGCGCCCGGCGAGATCGCTGAACCACGTGAGGTGCCGCTGCCGGATCGCGGTCAGCTCGCCGAACTCCTCGAGCTTGTCCTGCCCGTACTCGCGCAGCGCGTGCGGGAGCCGGAAGCGCACCTCGCCGCCGTCCTCCTCGCGCAGCAGCACGGACTTGTCCACCAGCGAGTGGATCGCGCCCAGCACGTCGGAGCCGGTCAGGCCGTTGCTCGCCACGTGCTCGGCGGCGGCCAGGTCGAAGGTGCCGGAGAACACCGACATCCGCGCCCACGCGAGCCGGTCCTGCTCGGAGGCCAGCTCGTAGCTCCAGTCGATCAGCGCGCGCAGCGTCTGCTGCCGGGCCGGGGCACCGCGGCGGCCCTCGGTGAGCAGGTCGTACCGCTCGGCGAGGCGTTCCTCCAACTGCTGCAGCGACAGCGAGCGCAACCGCACCGCGGCCAGTTCGATCGCCAGCGGGTTGCCGTCGAGGTGGTAGCACAGGCGCATCAGCGCGGTGGCGTTGTCGGTGGTCACCTCGAACTCGGGCACCGCGGCCCTGGCCCGGTCGATGAACAGGCGGACCGAGGCGAACTGCTCGTAGGCCTCCGGCGGCGGGAGGTGCTCGATGTCGGGCACCTGCAGCGGCGGCACGACCATGGTGGCCTCCCCGGCGACGCCGAGGGACTGCCTGCTGGTGGCCAGCACCCGCACGCCCGGGCACCACCGCACCACCGCGTCGACCAGCAGCGCGACGTCGTCGACCACGTGCTCGCAGTTGTCCAGCACGAGCAGCATCTCGCGGTTCTTGAGCTGTTCGACGACGGTGTCGAGGTCCTCGCCCGCGCTCGGGACGCCGATGGCGAGCTGCTCGATGACGGCGTCGACGACCAGCGAGCCGTCCCGCACGTCCTCCAGCCCGACGCACCACGCCTTGTCCCGGAACGAGCGGCGCATGTTGCCCGCGACCCGCATGGCCAGCCGCGTCTTGCCGACGCCGCCGGGGCCGGTGAGGGTGACGACCCGGGATTCGGCGAGCAGCCGCTTGGTCAAGGTGATCTCACGGCGCCGGCCGACGAAGCTCGTGACGTCGGCCGGGAGATTGCCCGCCGGCTCCCGCACGCGGGCTCGCGCAGTGGTGACCACTCCACGAGCTTAACCGCCCGAATGGGCTCTGACCTGCGATCTTGTCCCAGCGCACGCCTCGTCACCCAGAAGTGTGGTGAGCGGAACAGCCCGCAGCCGGGGCGTCGCGCGGCTGCGCGGCCGGATTCACTCAGAGGTGTGAAGCTGCTGGGCCCGCAACCCGGCGAGCACGACGCGCAGGTTCCGCCGCCACTGGTCGTCCGCGGCGGTTAACCCGATCGTGCGATCACCGGTCATCACGGAGGTCAGCACGAACGGCACGTCCTGCCAGGGCACGTCGTCACGCATGGCCCCGGACTGCTGACAGCGCTCGACGAGCAGCCTGATCTGCTCCCGCAACTGCTCCAGCGGGGCGTCCAGGGACAGCGCGCAGTCGGTGCCCAGCGCCTCGTTGATGCCGCAGCTCATGGCGCGCAGCTGCACGAACTCGGCCGCGAAGGTGCAGAACCCGTGCCACGGATCGGGGTCGCGCAGCGCCTCCCGGGCGAGCTCGACGATCTCGTAGACGGTGTCCTCGACGACGGCCTGCAGCAGGGCTTCGCGGGAGGGCAGCCGCCGGTAGAAGGTGCCGATGCCGACCCCGGCCCGGCGGGCGATCTCGTGCGCCGTCACGTCCACGCCGACCTCGGCGACCGCCTCGCGGGCCGCGGCCACGAGACGTCGCACGTTGCGCTGGGCGTCCGCCCGCGCCGTCTCGCCGAGCAGCTTCTCCACCGCGGTCACCGGCTCACCCTAACAACCGGACTCGGTGAGTCCGGTTAGACTCCGCGCACAACCGGACCTCTGGAGTCCGGTTTTGTCGGAGAAAAACGGACTGAGCGAGTCCGGTTCGGAGGCGTCGTGGACAGGATCAAGGTCGGGATCATCGGAGCCAACCCGGAACGGGGCTGGGCGGTGCGCGCGCACGTCCCGGCGCTGCGCTCGCTCGACCAGTACGAGCTGACCGCGGTGGCCACCAGCCGTCGGGAGAGCGCCGAGCGCGCGGCCGCGGAGTTCGGGGCCGCGCACGCCTTCACCGACGCGCGGCAGCTGGCCGGCCACCCGGACGTCGACCTGGTCGTCGTGGCGGTGCGCGTGCCCCAGCACCTGGAGCTGGTCCGGGCCGCGCTCGACGCGGGCAAGCACGTCTACTGCGAGTGGCCGCTGGCGCGCACCACGGAGGAGGCCGAGGTGTTGGTCGAAGCCGCGCGGCAGGCCGCGGTGCACGACGTGATCGGCCTCCAGGCGCTGCGCGCTCCGGCGGTGGTGCGGGCGAAGGAGCTGATCGACCGCGGCGAGCTGGGCCGCATCACCTCGGTGACCGTGCACAGCGCGCGGGGGAAGGGTGCGGCGGGCCGGGTTCCGGCGTGGGCGGCTTACACGCTGCGGTCGGCCAATGGCGCGGGTCTGCTGGAAGTCCACGGCGGGCACGTCCTGTCGGTGCTGGAGCACCTGATCGGCGACATCACCGAGCTGTCCGCCGACCTGTCGTCGCAGCACCCGCACCAGGTCGTGGCCGAAACGGGTGAGGAGGTACCCGTGGACAGCCCGGACCACCTCGTGCTGAACGCCAGGTCGGCGTCGGGCGCGGTGCTGTCGGCCACCGTCCGCGACGCCGAAGCCGAGGACCCGCGAGTGCTCGTGGAGATCGTCGGCACCGGGGGAAGTCTGGCGATCGCCTCCAGCGGTCGGCAGGACCCGCGCGGCACGCAGATCCAGATGAGCGATCTCGAACTGCGCCGCCCGAGCGAGCCCGGACGCCCGTGGAGCCTCGTCGAGCTGCCTCCGGCCCGAGCGGTGACCGAGGAAGCCCGCAACGTCGCGGCCACCTACGCCCAGATCGCCGAAGGATTGCGGACCGGTGAGCAGACGGCGCCCGGCTTTGACAGGGCCTTGCGCCTGCACCGCGTCCTCGACGCCATCCGCGCTTCCTCGGAGAAGGGAGAGCGGCAGCGACCGAGCTGAGCCGGGGCTGGCAGACTGCCGGGATGATCATCCGCCTCGCACAGGAGCGGGACTTCCCGGGCTTCCTCCGGCTGGCCGCCCAGGTCGAGCACTGGTTCGGGCCGATGGTCGAGGAGCCCGGTTTCCACCGCGCCGTGCGCGGGCGGATCCGCCGGTCCGCGGCGCTGGTCGCGGAGACCTCGGAGATCGTCGGCGGGATGCTGTTCAGCGCTGAGCCCCCGGTCCGCCGCGTCCACTGGCTCGTCGTGTCCGGCCGGGCGCGGGGGAGCGGGGTCGGGCGCGCGCTGCTGACCGAGGCGATGCGCCGGTTCGGGCCCGATCCGGGGACGATCGAGGTGATCACCTTCGGCCCCGACCACCCCGGCGCGGTCGACAGCGGTGCGCGCACCTTCTACGAACGGCTCGGCTTCGCTCCGGCCGAGCCCGCGGACCCGGGGCCGGAGGGCGGTTCCCGCCAGGTCTACCGGCGGGCCTTCCCCGGGCCGGTGGTGGAGTCCGCCCCGGAGCCGGACAATGTTGCCGTCCGTCCACCGGGGGTCGACATGCACGGTCCGGAGTCATGACCGCCCAGCACTACCTGGGCGTATCGGGTCTCGCGCGGCAGCTCGGCGTGCCCCGCCGCGACGTGTCGAAGTGGCTCGGCCAGTACCCCGCGAACTCCGAGCACCCGTTCCCGGAACCCGACGTGGAGGTCGACGGGGTCCCGGGCTGGACGCTGGAGCGCGTGCCGGAGGTGGAGCTCTGGCTGAGCGGGCTCTCCCGGCGATCCGGAAGTTAGCCGCGCATCGCACGGCTGTGCGACATGTTGCGGACGTGCTCAACGTGGCACGTCGGCCCGCTGCCGGAGTCGCGGTCCTCGTCGGGAACGGGACTGCCGGAACGGCCAGGAGCAGCACGAGTTTCAGCACCGCGTGCGTCGGCTCCGGATCGGCGAACCAGAGCAGCACGGTGAAGAGCACCGGCCGAAGCCAGCAGCACGGCCGCTTTGAGGCGTGGCGCGCGATCTGCGGGAAGCGGCTCGTCGTCCGGCACGCTGTGGCCGCTCCTGCGAATCCACGGCGCGATCAACGCGGCCCCGATCCTGATCGGCCTCTGCTGGCCGCGCTCGCGGCGTGAAGGCACCTTCCGCCGGGCACGTGGGCGGAAGGTGCCTTCACCCGCACCGCTCGGGTCAGACCTGTCCGACGAAGTACGCGGTGTCCTTCGCGAACGGGGTGGGCTGCACCGAGATCTGGAGCTCACCGGGCTCGCTGCCGATCTCGAACACCGACGTGAACGTGACGTCGCCGCCGGGCGGGACCTGCGCGCTCGGGAACGGGTCGCCCGCGAAGTAGTTCTGCTGGGCGACGTGGCCGTTGTGCTGGACGGTGAGCGACGAGACGACGACGTTGTAGCCCTGATCGCCTTCGTTGCGGATCGTCACGTCGAACTCGACGAACCGCTTGCCCTCCGGTGCCTGCAAGAACTCGTTGGACGGGGTGTGCGGGCGGGGCTGCGAGATCGAGAAGACCTCCCCGGTGGACCACTTGTGCGCCTCGCCGAACCCGAGGCGGGCCGGCTCGCCGGTCGTCTCCACCTGGCCGTTCTCGGGAACGCTGGTGCCGAGCGCCTTGTCCAGCTCGCGGAGGAAGAGCGCCTGCATCGCGATCGTCACCACGATCGCCAGAACGCACAGGCCGGCTCCGATGCCCGCCATCACCTTCTTGGTGCCGAACAGCGCGATCACGCCGAGGACCAGGCCGACGAGCGCGGCCAGCGCCGTCACGTTGTTCAGGATCGGGATGATCGACCCGACCACACCCACGATGCCCAGCACCAGCGCGGCGATCGCGAGCCCCTTGAACCTCGCCCTCTGCGGCTGCGCGTACGGGTACGGGGCGTGCTGCTGGGTCATGGAGGTCCCCTGTCCGGTTGTCACTGGTATGCGGGCTGCTGCCCGATCTCCTCCTAGATCGCCGCAGCTCGCGGAAGCGTTGCGTAATCGCGGTCACGCCCAGGGTGATGTCACGGCTTCCGGTCGCCGAACGTGCGGTGGATAGGCTTGTGGCGTGCGGTTCGAGGGTTTTGGGGATGGGGCCGTCGAGTTCTTCGACGGGTTGGAGGCCGACAACTCGAAGGCCTTCTGGAGCGACAACCTGGCTCTTTACCGGGAGCACGTGCGGGCGCCGATGGAGGCGTTGATCGGTGAGCTGGAGCCCGAGTTCGGACCCGGCTTCGGGACCGGGAAGGTGTTCCGGCCGCACCGGGACGTGCGGTTCAGCCGGGACAAGTCGCCGTACAAGACGCACTGCGGGGCCGTGATCGAGCAGGGGCGCGGCGGCGGGGCCTACTACGTCGAGGTCGGGGCCGCCGGGATGCTCGTCGCCGGCGGGTGCTTCCACACCGAGTCCGACCAGCTCGCCCGGCTCCGCACCGCGGTCGACACCGAGATCCACGGCGAGCGGCTGCGGCGGTTGCTCGACGCGCTGACCGCGTCCGGGTGGGAGATCGCCGGTGAGGTGCTCAAGAGCCGCCCGCGCGGGTTCGCCGCCGATCACCCGCGGCTGGACCTGCTGCGGCACCGGACGCTCTACGCCTGCCGGCGCTGGGAACCCGACGACTCGCTGCACGACCGCAGTTGTCTGGACCGGGTGCGGCGGTCCTGGGAGGAAGTGCGGGAGCTCAACCAGTGGTGCGCCGACCACATCGGCGTCACCGCGAAGAAGCGCCGCTGATCTTCCGCAGCAGCATCGCGACGGCCAAACCGGTCACCGCACCCGCGACGTCCACCAGGCCGTCGGCGAGTTCGCAGCTGCGACCGATCGGCAGCACGCCCTGCAGGACCTCCGACACCGCCGCGTAGCCGACCAGCGCCGCCAGCAGCTTCGCCGTCGGGAAACCGGCGAACCGGCCGGTGGCGGCCAGGACCGCGAACAGGGCGAAGTGCACCACCTTGTCGGTGCCGGGCGGCGCGCTCGGCACTCCCGAGGCGGGCATGAACAGGACGAGCAGGCTCGCCAGCACCGCGATCCCGAAGGGTATCCGGGTGAGCTGCGTTCTGTAATGATCCAGCAACGATCTCCCCGCTGGGCCTGACGCCGGGCATGGCGCGTGCTGCGCACACCGGTCAACAGACTACGCTGGCATGATGTGAGTCGACGAGCCAAGATCGTTTGTACCATGGGCCCTGCCACTGCCTCACCGGAGAAGATGGCAGAGCTCGTCAGCAGCGGAATGGACGTCGCCAGGCTGAATTTCAGCCACGGCAGCCACGCCGATCACCAGCGGGTCTACGAGATGGTCCGGGCCGCGGCCAAGGAATCCGGCCGCGCCGTGGGCATTCTCGGCGACCTGCAGGGACCGAAGATCCGACTCGGCAAGTTCGCTGCCGGGCCGGTCGAGTGGCGTACCGGCGACATCGTTCGCATCACCGTGGACGACGTCCAGGGCACCCACGACCGGGTGTCCACCACTTACAAGGGCCTCGCCAACGATGCCAAGAGCGGCGACCGGTTGCTGGTCGACGACGGCAAGGTGGGGCTGGTCGTTACCGGCGTCGAGGACAACGACGTCGTGTGCGAGGTGACCGAGGGCGGTCCGGTTTCGGACAACAAGGGAATCTCGCTGCCGGGCATGGACGTTTCGGTGCCCGCACTGTCCGAGAAGGACATCGAGGACCTGGAGTTCGCGCTGGAACTCGGCGTGGACTTCATCGCGCTGTCCTTCGTCCGCAGTCCGGCCGACATCGACCTGGTGCACCAGGTGATGGACCGGGTCGGGCGCCGCGTTCCGGTGATCGCCAAGCTGGAGAAGCCGGAAGCGGTGGACAACCTGGAGGCCATCGTGCTGGCCTTCGACGGCGTCATGGTCGCCCGCGGTGACCTCGGCGTCGAACTCCCGTTGGAGCACGTGCCGCTGGTGCAGAAGAAGGCGATCCGGATCGCGCGCGAGAACGCCAAGCCGGTCATCGTCGCCACCCAGATGCTCGACTCCATGATCAACAACTCGCGTCCGACGCGCGCGGAGACCTCCGACGTCGCCAACGCGGTGCTCGACGGCACCGACGCGGTGATGCTCTCCGGGGAGACCAGCGTCGGCCGCTACCCGGTGGAGACCGTGCAGACGATGGCTCGCATCGTCGAAGCGGTCGAAGCAGGATCCACCGCGCCGCCGCCGCTGAGCCACGTCCCGCGCACCAAGCGCGGCGTGATCTCCTACGCGGCGCGCGACATCGGCGAGCGCCTCAACGCCAAGGCCCTGGTGGCCTTCACGCAGTCCGGCGACACCGTGCGCCGGTTGGCCCGGTTGCACACCAGGCTGCCGCTGCTGGCGTTCACCCCCGAGGAGTCGGTGCGGAGTCAGCTGGCTCTCACTTGGGGGACTGAGACGTTCTTGGTGCCTAAAGTCGACACCACGGACCAGATGGTGCGGCAGGTGGACCAGGCGATGCTGTCGCTGGGCCGCTCGCAGCGGGGCGACATGGTCGTCGTCGTGGCGGGTTCGCCGCCCGGCACGGTCGGTTCCACCAACCTCATCCGCGTGCACCGGTTGGGCGAGGAAGACCACGTCTGATCCGCTTTCTCGGACGGGAGCCACCCGGCGCTCCCGTCCGGCCGTCCCGGTGTACGACATGAGGAGCGCGCTGTGACCGAAGCGGCCCGAGCCGCCGCCGCAGATCCGGCGGGAACCCGCTTGCGGGACGACGTCCCGCTGGACGTCAACGGCATGCCGCACGGCCAGCCGGTGCTGGACAGCCTGGTGGCCCTGCTGGACCTGGAGCGCATCGAGGAGAACATCTTCCGCGGTGTCAGCCCCGCCTCCTCGCCGGTGCGCGTGTTCGGCGGGCAGGTCGCCGGTCAGGCGCTGGTCGCGGCCGGTCGCACGGTGCCGCCGGAGCGGCAGGTGCACTCGCTGCACGCCTACTTCATCCGGCCCGGTGATCCGAGCGTCCCGATCGTCTACGAGGTCGACCGCACCCGCGACGGCCGCTCGTTCACCACCCGCCGGGTGGTGGCGGTGCAGCACGGCAAGGCGATCTTCTCGCTGTCGGCGTCGTTCCAGGTGGAAGAGGGCGGCATCGACCACGCCGAGCCGATGCCGGAGGTGCCGGACCCCGAAACGCTGCCGACCTTCGGCGAGCAGGTGGGTTCGCTGATCGACACGCTCGGGCGCGCGCAGCCCCGCCCGATCGACGTGCGCTACGTGACCGACCCGCCGTGGGTGAGCCGGGAGAACGGCCCGCGCGAAGCCCGCAGCCAGGTGTGGATGCGAGCGGACGGCGTGCTGCCGGACGACGACCTGCTGCACGTGTGCACCGCGGCGTTCGCCTCCGACATGACCCTGCTGGACGCGGTGCTCGCCCGGCACGGCGTGTACTGGGGCCTGGACAACGTCAGCGGCGCGAGCCTGGACCACGCGATGTGGTTCCACCGCCGGTTCCGCGCCGATGAGTGGCTGCTCTATGACTGCGCCTCGCCGAGCGCCTCCGGCGCCCGCGGCCTGGCCACCGGTCGCTTCTTCTCCCGCGACGGCCAGCTGGTCGCCACCGTCGTCCAAGAGGGCCTGCTCCGCGTCGGGGACTGAACGCCTTCCCGGCAGCTCGTCCTGCGTGGCAGGACCTCAGCGTCCGCCTGGGTTCCGTTCTCGTGGTGCGGTGGACGGTCAGTCCTCTGACTCGGCCTGCTGGGCGCGGCGCTGCTCCTCGCGGTAGCCGTAGGCCGCTTGGCGCACGGCGGCATCGGTCTCCAGGCTCGACCCGAGGGCGCCGGCGATGAGCGCCATGGAGGCGACCATCCACGCCAGCCGCGCGTACGCCGACCAGTCCGCGGAGTGGCCGAGCGTGCGGGCCAGGACGCCCTCGTCGATCAGGCTCAGCGCACCGGCGAGGCTCACCAGGTAGACCACGGCGTAGAGGCAGGCGACGCCGAACGACAGCGTGGTGATCGTCGAGGCGTTGTAGATCACGGCCAGGCGCCGGTCCCGGACCGCGCGGCGGCCGACTCGTTCCCACAACCCGTGCGCGGCGATCAACCACACCGTCATCAGGGTGAGTGCGAAGACCGTCGTGGTCAGCGCGCGCAGCGGGCTCAGCACGTCGCCGAGCTGCCAGACCGTCGAGGTGAACATGCCGAACCCGGCGGCGGCCAGCGCTGCCGCCAACGCGCTGGACAGTCCCCAGATCAGCTGCCAGGGCCGGTTCGCCCGCACCATCCCGGAGACCAGGCGGAGCCAGCCGCGCAGCCGGGTGTTGGTGTACCGGACGTCGACCGGGCCGTCGTGGTGCGTGCGGTGGACCGAGCCCAGCCGCCTCGGCGCCTCGTCGCTGCTGTCCGGCAGCAGGTCGTCCAGGATCCGCGTCAGCATGCGGTGGGTGCGGTGGTAGGTCCGGAACGCGCCGAGCGCGGGCAGCGACAGGAGCGCGACCCGGCGCCGCGTGCTGACGTCGGCCAGCAGCGGCCCCTTCGCCAGCAGCAGCGGCAGGTCGGTCAGGCAGATCGCGAAGTCCCAGCGGTGCTCCTCGCAGTGCCGCTGGACGGAGTCGAGGAGGTCTTCGCTCGTGTCGTGGCCTGCGGTGAGAGGATCGCAGCGCACGTCGATCGTCCAGCGGTGCCCGGTGCGCCTGCCGAGCCACTCGGTGACCCGCTCAGCGGTGCGTTGCCCGACCTGCGTGGGCATGTCGGGATCGGTGACCAAACCCAGCACGTGCTCTGCCTGCTCCGCCAACAGCACCGTCCTCCCGCTCGGTGACGATCCTGTCCACCGTGGAGGCGTCCGGCCGACGGCGCAACCAAGCGTCCGCTGGGCAACCGGAGCGACCGGGAGCACCTCGTTCCGGCCGAAATGTCCTTGCCCGGGCCGTTTTCGCTGGTGGCGGCCCGTGAGTGCTTTGTGGTGCTATGACCCGTCAACACACTCACGAGGCCTGACCTGGGGAAGCGGAGCCCGTGTCCCGGTGCGGAGCTAGCTGCGGCGGCGGCGCTTGGGGCGGAGGTGCCGGGGCGGCGTCAGGGCCTTGGTGTGCAGCTGCTCCAGGACGATCGAGCTGGTGAAGTGGCGGACCTCCGTGCGCGAGGCCAGCTTGTCCACCAGGAATCCCTGCATGTGCTTGGTGTCGGCCACCGCGATGTGCAGCAGGAAGTCGGCCTGACCGCTGACGTGCAGCAGCGAGCGGGTCTCCGGCTGCTTCATCACGAACTCGCGGAACTGGTCGACCACCTGCCGGGTGTGCGGGCGGACGTTGATCGCCACGACCGCCTCCAGCGCCAGTCCGGTCGCGGCCGGGTTGACGTCGATGTGCGACCCGGTGATCACGCCCTGTTCGCGCAGGCGGCGGACCCGCTGCAGGCAGCTGGAGGCGGCCAGCCCGACCCGTTCGGCGAGCACCCGGTTCGGCAGCGTCGCATCGTTCTGCAACTCCTCCAGGATCTGCCAGTCAACCGAATCCAGTTCTACGGAGTCCTGCATATCCGAAGATGCTACGGCGCTGGTGGTGAGGCGGCGAACGGGAAGCCGAGAATGGCGGCACTTCCCAACCACTTCTTTCGAAGGAGGAGTCGTGCACATCGCCTGGGGGCCGTTCCTGCTGGCGCTGCTGGTGATCGTCGTCGTACCCGGGCCCGATTTCGTGCTGGTCACCCGCAACGCGGCGACCGGGGCGAGGTGGGGCTGGCTGGCGGCGGCCGGATCGACCTGCGGACTGCTGGTGCACGCGACGGCTGCCACGCTCGGGCTCTCGGCGCTCGTGGTGGCCGTCCCGGCCGCGCTGCTCGTGGTGAAGGCGATCGGTGTCGCCTACCTGGCCTGGATGGGCTTCCAGATCCTGCGCAAGGCCGGTGCCGCCGCGACCGAGGGACCCGGCGCGGTGGAGGTTCCCGCCTCGGGCCGGGCGGTGTTCCTGCGCGGGCTGCTGACCGATGTGCTCAACCCCAAGGTCATGCTGACCTTCCTGACGCTGCTGCCGCAGGCGATGGACCCGGCAGCCGACCCGATGACGCAGGCAGCTCTGCTCAGCGCGGTCGCGGTGAGCGGTTTCGCGGCGTGGTGGCTGATCGTGGTCCCGTCGGTGCGCTGGCTGGCGGCCCTGCTGGCCGATCCCCGCCGCCGCAAGGTCTTCGAGCGCTGCTGCGGCGGCGCCCTCCTGGCCATGGCAACCTCCATCGCAGTCGCCTGACCTGCACCACCTGCCCGGAAGAGGCCGCGGCTTCCCATGAAGCCGCGGCCCGCCGGCGTCTCCGGCCCCCGACAGCCCCGTGGTGCGCCGGGCGGTCGCGCAATTTCAATTGAAATCTAACCTCCGATTTCAATTGAAATTGCGGACTGTCGGCGTGTCGCCCTCCGACACGCCGACGGCAGCGGCGACCTCCGCAATTTCAATTGAAATCAGACGTCTGATTTCAATTGAAATTGCGTGCCGGGGCGGCGTGCCGGGGCGGCGTGCCGGGGCGGCGTGCCGGGGCGGCTGGTCGGGGCGGCGTGCCGGGGCGGCTGGACGGGGGAGCGGGTTCGGCGGTTCGGGTGCTCGGTGGGGTCGGTTTCCGTTGGTGGGGCGCGGTTTCGTTGACCGTCCGTGTCGATCTGCTTACGCTGCATGATCTGGTCGGGCGAGGTGAGGGAGCTGCGCGATGCGTCGACGTTGGGGTGTGGCGTTCGGGTTGGTCGTCGCGGTCGGGATTCCGTTCGCCTTCGTGGCGCCGTCCGGGGCGGCGCCCACCGGGCCGGACGCGCTGCGCGTCGATCTCGACGAGATCCTCGCCGATCCCCGGCTGGCGGGTTCGCACGCTGGCGTGGTGGTGCGCGACCCGGCCACCGACGAGGTCCTCTACAGCAGGCAGGCCGCGGCGCGGGCGACTCCGGCGTCCAACGCGAAGCTGCTCACCTCGGCCGCCGCGATGGAGGCGCTCGGCCCGGACTACCGGTTCCGCACCGAGGTGGTCACCGGCGCTCAGCAGGCCGGGCCGGTCCTGCTCGGTGACCTGCACCTGCGCGGGACCGGTGACCCGACGTTGCTCGCCGCCGACTACGACCGGCTGGCGGAGCAGGTCGCGGCGGCGGGCATCCGCTTCGTGCAGGGCGGCCTGCGCACCGACGACACCTGGTTCGACGACGTGCCGCTGGGCACCGGCTGGGCTTGGGACGACGAGCCGTACTACTACGCCGCTCCGGTCTCGGCGCTGACCGCCTCGCCAAACACCGACTTCGACGCCGGAACCGCGATCGTGCGCGTCAGCCCGACCGTCGAGGGCGCGCCCGCCGAGGTGCGGCTGGACCCGGCGACCGACGTCGTGCGGATCGAGAACCGGACGACCACCTCCGCCGAGGGCGAAGAGCCCGACGTGCTGGTGCAGCGCGATCACGGCGGGTCGCGCGTGGTGGTGAGCGGAACGGTGCCTGCCGGTGCGGAGCCGGTCGAGGACTTCACCACGGTGCCGGACCCGTCCGCCTACGCCGCGGATCTGTTCACCCGCGCTCTGGCCGCGCATGGTGTGCGGGTGCGCAACGCGGGTGAGGGGACGGCGCCGGAAGGTGCCCGGGTGCTGGCCGAACGGGAGTCGATCCCGCTGCGGGAGCTGCTCGTGCCGTTCATGAAGCTGAGCAACAACGGGCACGCGGAGGTGCTCGTCAAGGCGATGGGGCGGGAGGTTCGCGGCGAGGGGAGCTGGGCGGCGGGCCTGGAAGTGCTGACCGAGCGGCTGGGCGAGCTCGGGTTGTCGCCGGAGGTGCTGCGCCTGGTCGACGGCTCCGGTCTGTCCACGATGGACAACGTGACGCCGGAGCAGCTGACCGTGCTGCTGGACAACGCCCGGCAGCGCCCCTGGTTCCCGGCCTGGTACGACTCGCTGCCGGTGGCCGGCGTCGCGGACCGCATGGTCGGCGGCACGCTGCGCAACCGGATGGCCGGGACGGCGGCGGAGAACAACGTGCGCGCGAAGACCGGTTCGCTGACCGGAGTCACCTCGCTGTCCGGTTACGTCACCACGGCCGGTGGCCGCGAGCTGGTGTTCTCGGTGGTGTTCAACGACTTCGTGTCCGGTTCGCCGAAGGACCTGGAGGACGCGATCGCCGTCCGGCTGGCCGAGTACCGCGGCGCGGAGGACCAGCCGCGCGGTCGCACGCGGGTGCCGCAGCCGCGGATCCAGCGCGACGACCCGGCCACCGGGATCGACGAGGGGGCGCTGGAATGCTCCTGGGTGAAGGCCTGCTGAACTGAGGCGGCGCACCGTTCCGGACAGCGTTCCCGTTCCGGGAAGAGCGCGCCGGTGTCCTCGCGCGGGCGCTCCGGGGCCAGCTGTTTGCACAGGTAGTGGCGCTACACCTAGTCGAAAGTGTGAGTCCAGTCTCAGGGTCGAGTAGGGGGCATTGCCGAGACCTCGTCACCGTTACGCCGGTAGCGTGATGGCTGTCGTCGAAGTCCCATGCCTAGGAGCTCGTCCCGTGACCTTCATCAGTGACGTCCTGGCAGCTGTCGGAAGTCTGCCGAAGCCGCTGCTGGTGTTGGTGACCGGAGCTCTCGTGCTCGGCGAGTGCACCATCGGCCTGGGCTTCCTGGTGCCGGGCGAGAGCGGGCTGCTGATCGCCTCCGCCGCGGTCACCGATCTCGGCTTCTTCTTCGTGCTGGCCGGCGTGGTCGCGGTGTGCGCGACGGTCGGCGACAACATCGGGTTCTGGCTCGGCCGCCGCTACCGGCTGAAGATGCGCGAGACCAAGGTGGTGCGCAAGCTCGGCCAGCAGCACTGGGACCGGGCCGGGCAGCTGCTGCGCAAGTGGGGCATCGGTGCGGTGCTGGTGGGTCGATTCCTGCCGGTGGTGCGCACGCTGATGCCCGCCGCGGCCGGGACCAGCGGGATGTCCTACCCGAAGTTCGCGGTGTCCTCGCTGATCGGGGCGATCGCCTGGTCCGCGACGCACGTGAGCATCGGCTGGCTGGCCGGGGCGTCGGCGAAGTACATCGAGGACGCATTGGGGCGGACGAGCTGGATCCTGATGGCCGCGGTGGTCGTGATCGGCGTGTCGATCTGGCTGCTGCGCCGCCGTCGCGGGACCAAGCAGCCCGAGGCCGCCGCCGCGGAGGAGCCGGCGAAGGACGTCGCGGCCTGAGCGTCAGAGGTCTTCCCGGCGCAGGACGATCCTGCGGCCGTCCAGGTCGACGCCGGGTGCCCCGTCGCCCTCCTCGTCTCGCATCATCGACGTCGAATCGCGGTGCTCCAGCTCCATCCGCTTGGTGCCGTAGAACAGCGCCGTGACCTCGTCGACGTAGGTCCCGGCCAGCGGCGTTCCGGAGCGCTTCCCGCGCCGCTTCTGCACGATCTCGTAGCCGCCGACCGCGACCAGCAGCAGCGTCATGCCGGGAATGCCCAGCATCAGCGCGGTCTCCACGTGCACCCAACGATCCGGCGCTGGCCCGGGTTCCGCCGGACAGCCGCTCGCGACGCCCGGCGAACAGCTTCGGGCGCTTTCAGCGCCTGCACCACCGTGACGTCGGCGTACCGGCGATCGCGACCGTTCTCACGCGACTTCCGCCGCCTCGGTCTCGACGTAGACCACGCCGTCGGCGACCTGCACCGGATAGGTCCGCACCGGGCGCTTGGCGGGCAGGCCGCACGGCAGGCCGGTGCGCAGGTCGAACGCGGCCGCGTGCAGCGGGCACTCGACCCGGCAGTCCTCCACCCAGCCTTCCGCGAGGGAGGCGTCCTGGTGGGTGCAGGTGTCGTCGATGGCGAACAGCTCGCCGTCGACGTTGAACACCGCGATCGGCACGTGCGCCTCGATGCGGACGGCTTCGCCGGGCGGCAGGTCGGACATCGAGCAGGCTTCGAGCATCAGGACCTCCGTTGCGCTATCCGGAACACGGAGTGCTATGCGCAACAATGTGCGGCTCGGGTCCGGGGTGCGTCAAGGGGGTTCTGCCGATTCGTCGTTCATGACGTCCATCCGTGTTACGCGGCGGGAAAACGCGGCTCGCGCCCTTGCCGACGACGGGGAGCGTCGGTGATCGTGTTGCCCGTAGCAGAACTCGGCGCGCATCGCGCAACAACTCCCACTGCTTCGAGCCTGGAGGCACCCATGCCCCGCGTGGTCGTCATCGGAGCCGGAAACGTCGGTTGTGCCATCGCCGATGAGCGCGCCCGGACGAGAAGAACCCGTGAGCGTTTCGGGGCGCCATGGCACCCCGAAACGCTCACGGGCTTTTGATCAGGCGCGGGCGCGGCGGAGGCGGCGGACCCTGTTCGCGACGAACCAGGCGACCGCGACCAGCACCGCGACGATCACGACCTTCTGGAAGATCCCGACGTAGGACTCCACCAGCCACCAGCTGTGGCCGAGGAAGTAGCCGGCCAGCACCAGCGCGGTGTTCCAGATCAGGCTGCCGAGCGCGGTCAGCACCAGGAATGGCAGCAGCGGCATCCGCTCCACCCCGGCGGGCAGCGAGATGAAGCTGCGGAAGATCGGCACCATCCGGCCGAGGAACACCGCTTTGGTGCCGTGCCGGGCGAACCACGCCTCGGTGCGGTCGACGTCGGCCACCTTGACCAGCGGCAACCGGGCCGCGATCGCGCGGGTGCGCTCCCGGCCGAGCCACGCGCCGAGGTAGTACAGCACCACCGCGCCGACCACCGAGCCGAGCGTGGTCCACAGGATGGCGCCGAGCAGGCTCATCGAGCCCCGGGCCGCGGCGAACCCGGCCAGCGGCAGGATCACCTCGCTGGGGATCGGCGGGAACAGGTTCTCCAGCGCCACCGCCAGTCCGGCGCCGGGGCCGCCGATGGTCTCCATGAGGTCGGTGACCCACCCGACCAGACCGCCGGTCGTGGTTTCGGGCTGTGCGAGGAAGTTCATGCCCGGAACGCTAGAAATCCGCGCTGCCGTGTGGAATGCGGTTCCCCGGCGACTTCGCTGCGGCATCGCGCACAACCCCGGTGCGGAAAACCGCACCCCTCGGGTCAGAGGCGGGCGTCGACGTGCTCGACGAGGGTCAGCTCCCCGTCCGGCCGCCGTTCGACGAGGGCGAGCGCATCCGGCCCGTCGGAGATGTGGCCGAGGCACACGACGTCGGTGGCGCCGATGCGGGCCTGGTGGCGGTGGTGCATGTGCCCGCAGAAGTGCCACTTCGGCCGGACCCGCTCGCACAGTTCGCGCAGTTCCGGGCGTCCCACCGGGCGCTCCCGGTGCGGTCCGGCGATCCCGGACGGCCAGTCGTGGGTGAGCAGGACGTCGACCGGTCGGCGTGCTCGTCCGGCGATCCGCACTTCCTCCGCCGTGTAGTGGACGCGGTCCCGCACGGTTTCCCGGTGCGCCTTCGGCACATCGGTGATCTTCGCCGAGTAGATGCCGGACAGGAACGCCACCCGCAGCCCGGCGACCTCGGCGGCACCCGCCCGGCCGAGGAAGTGCACGTCCTCGGCCCACTGGCCGGGCCCGGCCGCGTCGAGCGCGGGCCACGGCTCGTGATTGCCGCCGATGAAGTGCAGCGGAGCGCCCAGGTCGAGCAAACCCGCTGCGAGGAAGGGGAAATCGCCCACCTTCCGGTACTTCGCCGGGCTGCGCACACCCGCCGCGTCCGCCTCGTCCCGGTTCGGCTCGACGTCGCCGACGGCGAGGATCGCGTCGAGCGGGCCGTGCGAGGCGCGAACGGCGTCCGACCACTTCGCGAGCAGCTCGAACTCACCGTGCACATCACCGACGACGAGGACCCGCGCGGGACCGCTCTTCGCACGTCGCACGATCATCTCCTCCGCGGGCGAGGCTACGTGAACGAGTCCGTTGGCGGCCACGGGTTTTCGCTCGCCCGGCCGGGGTGCGGAAAACCGCAGGTCGTCGTCGTGCTTAGGCTTCGGGCATGCGGCGGTGGCTTTGGGGGCTCCTGGGAGTGGCGTTCGGTGCGTGCACGGCGTTGATCGAGCTCGTGTACGTGCTGTGCGCGGCCCTCGTGCTGCTCTGGCCCCGGTCGCGCGCGTTGGCCTTCCGGGGTGCGCGTGCGCTGGTCGAGCTCGAACGTCGGCGTCTTGCGCGCTACTTCGGCAGTTCGCACGCCGATCAACCGGATGGTGCGCGGGCGCTGCAGTACCTGGCGCTGCGCGGGTTGGTCGGTCTGCTCGGCGGTGTCCTGCTGCTTCTGCTGGGCTACGGCGCGGTGGGTTCCGTGGCCGAGTTCGGCGAGCTGTGGACCTCATCGCATCCGCTGGAAGGCCGGTCCTCCGGCGAGAAGTTCTGGCTCACGGTCTACCTGGCCGTCTTCTGCGCGGTGATGGGCTACCTGGCGCTGGCCGGTCTCATCGGCGTCGGGGCGCTCGACCGGGCGTTGGCGCGGCGGTTCCTCGAACCGGACCGGGCCGAGCGGTTGCAGCGCCGGGTGGAGGAGCTCTCGGTCACGCGCGCCGACGTCGTCGCCGCGATCCGCGAGGAGCGCCGCCGCATCGAACGCGACCTCCACGACGGCGTCCAGCAGCGGCTGGTGGCGCTGGGCCTGCTGATCGGCCGCGCTCGGCGCGCGGGCGACGGCGACCGGACGGCAGAGCTGTTGGCGCAGGCGCACCAGGAATCCCAGGAAGTGCTCCGGGACTTCCGCGACGTCGCGTGGCGCGTGTACCCGGCGGCGCTGGACGCGGGCGGACTGCACCCCGCGCTGGAAGCCTTGGCGGAGCGCGCCGGAATGCGCGTGGAGCTGCACTACGCGGTGGAATCCCGGCCGGAGATCGAGGTCGAAGCCGTGGCGTACTTCGTGATTTCGGAAGCGGTGACCAACGCGGCCAAGCACGCCGACGCGCGTATCGTCTCCATCCGGGTGCAACGGGAAGGACGGTGGCTGGTGGCCGAGATCACCGACGACGGTGCCGGTGGCGCCGTCGCCGACGGTGCCGGCCTCTCCGGCTTGGCGCGGCGGGTCGCCGCGCTCGATGGGAGGTTCACAGTGGACAGTCCGGTCGGCGGACCGACGGTGATCACCGCGGAGTTGCCGTGCGCGTGATCCTGGCCGACGACGCCACGCTGCTCCGGGAAGGCCTGGCGCGCCTGCTGGCGGAGGAGGGCCACGAGGTCCTCGCCGCGGTCGGCGACGCGCCGAGCCTGCTGGCCGAAGTGGACCGCCACCGGCCCGACGTCGCGGTGGTCGACGTGCGGATGCCGCCGACGCACACCGACGACGGCCTGCGCGCCGCGCTGGAGATCCGCCGCCGGTTCCCCGACGTCGGCGTGCTGGTGCTCTCGCAGTACGTCGAGAAGCGCTACGCCGTCGAGCTGCTCACCGGCGACTCGGCCCGGGTCGGGTACCTGCTCAAGGACCGCGTGGTGCAGGTCGACGAGTTCCTGGACGCCCTCCAGCGCCTGGCCGGCGGTGGCGTGGCCTTCGACCCGGAGGTGGTCCGCCGACTGCTGTCGACCGGTGATCGCGATCCGCTGGCGGCGCTGACGCCGCGCGAACGCGATGTCCTCGACCAGATGGCGCAGGGCCGCACCAACGCGGGGATCGCGGCCGGCCTGCACATCTCGCAGAGCGCGGTGGAGAAGCACGCGAACGCGATCTTCGACAAGCTCGACCTGCCCCGGGCCACCGGCTACAGCCGCCGCGTCCTCGCCGTCCTGCACTACCTGGAGTCCGAGGGCGGTGAATAGCCCCGGCCGACCAGGGGTCGAGTGATCACCCGGACGTGCGTCGGCCCGGCGCGCTGGAGAGCGAGCCGGGCCGACTGGGTGGGTCAGTTGCGGGTGGGAGTGCGTTCCTGCTGGCGCTTGCGCGAGGCCACGTAGCCGATGCCGATGGCGATCGCCAGGACCGGGGTGATGTAGAGGGCGATGCGGGTTTCCGCGTCGAAGGCCAGCAGCACGGCGACCATCGCGAGGAAGGCCAGCACCACGTAGTTCGAGTACGGGGCCAGCGGCATCCGGAAGGGGCCCGCCTCGATCTCACCGCGGGCGATCTTGCGGCGGTAGCCGAGGTGGGCGATCAGGATCATCGCCCAGGTGAAGATGGCACCGGCGGTGCTGGCGCTGGTGATGTAGGTGAACGCCTCTTCCGGCACGAAGTAGTTGAGCACGACGCCGATGAACATCGCGCAGAACGTCACGGCGATCGCCCGGGCGGGCACTCCGCGGCCGCTGAGCCGGCTGGCCGCGCGGGGAGCTTGCCCCTCCTCGGACAGCGTGCGCAGCATGCGGCCGGTGGAGTAGATGCCGCTGTTGCAGGACGACAGCGCTGCGGTGGTCACCACGAAGTTGATCACTCCGGCGGCCGCCGGGATGCCGATCAGGGTGAAGGCGTGCACGAACGGGCTGCTGTCGGCGGGGAACTGGAACCACGGCACCAGCGCGGTGAGCGCGACCAGCGCACCGACGTAGAAGATCAGGATCCGCCACATCACGGCGTTGATCGCCCGCGGCAGCACCTTCTGCGGGTTGGCGCTCTCGCTGGCGGTCTGCCCGACCATCTCCACGCCGATGAAGGCGAACATGACGATCTGGAAGGCCAGCAGGGCCTGCGCGCCGCCGTTGGGGAAGAGCCCGCCGTGGGCCCAGATGTTGCTCAGCGAGGCGGTCGGGCCGAGGTCGCTGAAGCCGAAGACCAGAATCGCCGCGGCCAGCACGATCAGCCCGATGATGGCGATCACCTTGATCAGCGCGAACCAGAACTCGAACTCGCCGAAGAGCTTCACCGCGATCAGGTTGACCCCGCTGAGCACGACCAGCGCGCCCAGCGCCGGGATCCACTGCGGCACCGTCGGGAACCAGAACTGGAAGTACTTGCCGACGGCGGTGATCTCGGCCATGCCGGTCACGATCCACACCAGCCAGTAGCCCCAGCCGACCGCGAACCGCGCCCACGGGCCGACGAACTCACCGGCGTACTCGGCGAAGGATCCGCTCACCGGGCGGTACATCAGCAGTTCGCCGAGGGCCCGCATGACGAAGAAGATCATCACACCGGCGATGGCGTAGATCAGGATCAGGCCGGTGCCGACCTGGTGCAGGGCCTTTCCGGAACCGAGGAACAGCCCGACACCGATCGCCCCGCCGATCGCGATCATGTTGATGTGCCGGGTGCTCAGATCCTTCCGGTACTCCTCGGTCGCTGGTTGGCTCATCGAAGTGGACTCCTCCAGAACGGGGCCGGGTTCTCGGTGTGCGACCGCACGGCCCGCAACGCGTTGTCCGTCAGCGTGTTTCGCTGGAACTGCGCAGATACTCCGGCATCCGGTCGGTGCTGGCAAGAGATTCGGGGTAGTTGAGATCGAGCCTTTTCCTCCGCCGCGCGGCATTCTCCGACGAAAGGGGAAAATGGTGCACCGAGGCAGTTCTGGTGCGAATGGGGAATTGTGAAACAAATTGACGTTCTATCGCGGCTGAATACCGCGATGGAGTGACCCAGATCTCAGCACGAAAAGGCCGGTGCGCGCAAAGCGGGTTTGCGCGCACCGGCCGCGGAGTGCTGAACCGTCAGAGGTTCGGGTACAGCGGGTGCTTGGCGGCCAGCGCCTCGACGCGGGCCCGCAGCTTGGCGCTGGTGGTCTCGTCGAAGCCAGGCTTGAGCGCCTCGGCGATCACATCGGCGACCTCGGTGAACTCGGCCTTGCCGAAGCCGCGGGTGGCCAGCGCCGGGGTGCCGATGCGCAGCCCGGAGGTCACCATCGGCGGCCGCGGGTCGTTCGGCACCGCGTTGCGGTTGACCGTGATGCCGATCTCGTGCAGCCGGTCCTCGGCCTGCTGGCCGTCCAGCTCCGAGTCGCGCAGGTCGACCAGCACCAGGTGCACGTCGGTGCCGCCGGAGACCAGCTGCACCCCGGCCGCCTTGGCGTCGTCGGCCAGCAGCCGCTCGGCCAGCACCTGCGCGCCCTCGACGGTGCGGCGCTGCCGGTCCTTGAACTCCTCGCCGGCGGCGACCTTGAACGCGACCGCCTTGCCCGCGATCACGTGCTCCAGCGGCCCGCCCTGCTGGCCGGGGAACACCGCGGAGTTGAACTTCTTGGTGAACTCCTCGTCGGAGGACAGGATCACGCCACCGCGCGGACCGCCCAGGGTCTTGTGCGTGGTGGTGGTGACGACGTGGGCGTGCGGCACCGGGTTCGGGTGCAGGCCCGCGGCCACCAGACCGGCGAAGTGCGCCATGTCCACCATCAGCTTGGCGCCGACCTCGTCGGCGATCTCCCGGAACCGCTTGAAGTCCAGCTGCCGCGGGTAGGCCGACCAGCCGGCGATGATCAGCTGCGGCTTGTTCTCCCGCGCCAGCCGGGCGACCTCGTCCATGTCGACGCGGTGGTCGTCCTCGCTCACGTGGTATGGCACCACGTTGTAGAGCTTGCCGGAGAAGTTGATCCGCATGCCGTGGGTCAGGTGGCCGCCGTGCGCCAGGTCCAGGCCCATGATGGTGTCGCCCGGCTTGAGCAGGGCGAACATCGCCGCCGCGTTGGCCTGCGCGCCGGAGTGCGGCTGCACGTTGGCGTAGGACGCGCCGAAGAGCTCCTTGATCCGCTCGATGGCCAGCCGCTCGATGACGTCGACGTGCTCGCAGCCGCCGTAGTAGCGGCGGCCCGGGTAGCCCTCGGCGTACTTGTTGGTCAGCACCGAGCCCTGCGCTTCGAGCACCGCCTGCGGTGCGAAGTTCTCCGAGGCGATCATTTCGAGCGTGGTCTGCTGACGGTTGAGCTCGGCGCCGACCGCCGCCGCCACCTCCGGGTCCACCGCGGCCAAGTTGCCGTTGAACAGGTCCGGTGTCGACATGCTGTTTGCCTCCTGTTGTTTCTCTCAGTGCCTGTTGGCGGCCGGTCTGCGTGGGTGGTCGCTCGGCGGAACCTGAGTGCTTCCCTGGACTGCGGGTGCCCCTCCTGATGTACGACCAATACACGGCGGAGGGGCCGTCCTAGCCAGGAAACCACTCAGAACCCGCCGGTGGTCACCTTGCCGAGGTGGTCCGAGCGGCTGCCGCCGCTCGCCCGAGCGCGGACGGCTCCGCCGACAGGCCCGTCAGGCGTTGCGGCGGTAGAACGGCAGCTCGACGACCTGCACCGCGACGGCCTTGCCGCGGATGTCGACCTGCAGCTGCGTGCCGGGTTCGCTGTGGGCGCGGTCCACGTAGGCCATCCCGATCGGGTGGCCCAGCGTCGGGGACGGCGCACCGCTGGTGACCACGCCGATCTCGGCGCCTTCGGCGTCCAGCACCCGGTAGCCGTGGCGGGGAGCGCGGCGCTGGTCGGTGCTGAGCCCGACCAGGGTGCGCTCGGTGGGCTTCTCCGCGGCGGTGGCAAGCGCCTCCTTGCCGACGAAGTCGACGGTCTTGTCGAGCTTGACCACCCGGCCGAGGTTCGCGTGGAACGGCGTGAGGTCGGCGGAGAGCTCGTTGCCGTACAGCGGCATCCCGGCTTCCAGGCGCAGCGTGTCGCGGCAGGACAACCCGGCCGGCTGCAGGCCGTGCTCGGCACCCGCCTCGGTCAGCGCCTGCCACACGGCCTCGGCGTCACCCGGCGCGGTGAACAGCTCGAAGCCGTCCTCGCCGGTGTAACCGGTGCGCGCCAGCAGCACGTCCTTGCCCGCGACCTTGGCCGGGTAGCCGGCGTAGTACTTGACGCCGGAGAGGTCGGTCTCGGTCAGCGGCGCGAGGATCGCCACCGCGTTCGGGCCCTGGATCGCGATCAGCGCGTAGTCGTCGGAGACGTCCTCGTGCTGCGCGTCGAACCCGCTGATCCGCTCGGCCAGCTCGGCGGAGACCACGGCGGCGTTCGCCGCGTTGGCCACCACCAGGAACTCCTGCTCGCCGAGGCGGTAGACGATCAGGTCGTCCAGCACACCGCCCGCGGCGTTGCAGATCATGGTGTAGCGAGCGCGGCCCGGCGTGATGGCGGTGGCGTTGGCGACCAGCGCGTGGTCCAGCGCGGCTGCCGCTTCCGGACCGCTGATCCGGATCTCGCCCATGTGGGTCAGGTCGAACAGGCCCGCAGCGGTGCGCACCGCGTTGTGCTCGGCGATGTCACCGGAGTAGCGCAGCGGCATCTGCCAACCGGCGAACTCGGTGAGCGTGGCTCCGAGCGCTTCGTGCACGTGGTGCAAGGGCGTCCGTCGTGGCGACGACATGATGTGGGGACTCCTCCTGGTGGGCGCCGGTCGGCAGTCGAGGGCCGGTCAGCTCACTGAGCCCAACCTTATCGGGGACGCCTCGACCCCGACCCGCGCGGGCTTGCGCTGGTCGGGCGGTCTCCCCGGAGTCATTGGCCTGAGAGTTTCGCCACCTCGGGAGGCGGCTTGCACCGTGGGCGAGGAGCGCGTGCTCCTGCTTTTCTCCGTGATCGCCTGGTGCCGTGCGGTGCCGGTGCCTGAGAGTTTGCTGGGGAGTATTGCTCCTTCGGCGCCCCGGTCCCGATGGGCCGAGGTCTCTCCCGCACGACGTCGTGGGCGCGCTATTCGGTTCTGCGCCATGGACGCTACGAACCCCGGGTGACCCACGTCAACCGGACGGGCGAGTGATCTCGAACCGTCCTGGTGAAAGCCCTCGCGTCCCGATGCGTGACGGAAATTCGCGATCACCAGGGCGCCGAGAGGCCGAGCACTCGTTTCAGTGCATCGTCGATCTCCTCCATTTCACTGCGGTTCAACCGCCCGGCCAGCGGGCCGAAGCACTTTTCCGGATCGATTGCCTGGACCTGTTCCACCAGGACGCGTGTGCGTTCCTCGCCTATGCGGATCTCCGGCCGGTGCCCCGCCGCGCGGGCACTGGTCGACGTCGGTGCAGCGATGACCGTCGAAGTCAGCAGCGCGTCCGACTGGAGGATCACCGCGAAGCGAGGCCCCCGTTGTTCGTGGCCCTTGGCACCCGGGCTCGATTTCAGCTCGTAGATGTCACCACGCATCGCCGGAACCCATCGCTTCACGCGCGGCGCTGATCTCGGCGAGGTCCTCGGGATCCTTGAGGAGCGCGGCGGACTCGTACGTCATCTGCTGGTTGAGCATCGCCCGGTAGGAGACGTCGATGGCGTACTTGATGGCTGTATTGCGGGAACTCCCGTCCTTGGTGAGGGCGGCCAGTTTCCGCTCGGTTTCGTCGTCGAGTCTGACGGTGAAGCTCGTGGTCATGCGCCCAGGGTAGGGGAGGGGTGAACCGCTGCGCGAACCATTTATGGTTCGTTCTTCGGTTCATCACCCGAACCGGTTCCGCTGAGCTCCCGGTACTGCTTGGTCAGGCCGTCGATCAGGGCTTCCAGGGCGAGTTCGAAGCTGGCCGCGTCGATCTCCGCCGCGTGCTCGCGGAGCAGGTGGGCCTTGTTCAGGTGCGGGAAGCGGTCGCCGTAGAGCTCCGCGTCGTCGGGGAAGCCGCCGCTGAACGAACCCATCGCCGAGCCCACCACCAGGTACTTCGTCGACGCGCCGATCATGGTGGCGTAGCGCTGCGGCCAGCCCGCGCTGGTCAGTCCGCCGTGCACCGCGTCGGCCCGGCGCAGGGCGTTCTCGCGGCGGGCCGGGCCGTAGGCCAGGAACGGCACCAGGTTGGGGTGGGCGACGAGGGCCGCGCGGTAGGAGCGGGCCCAGCCGCGGAGTCCGGTCGTCCAGTCCTGCTCGAAGCCGGTGACGTCCACGGCGGCCATCACGTCGTCGGCGATCTCGTGCAGCAGGTCTTCCTTGGTCGAGACGTGGTTGTACAGCGAGGCGGCGCGCACTCCCAGGCGTTCGGCGAGGCGGCGCATGGACAGCGCCTCCAGGCCGTCGGCGTCGATGATCTCCAGGCCGACGCGGCGGATGCGGTCCGGCGACAGCCGGGGAGTGGTCGGTCGGGGCACGTCTTCTCCTCGTCGGATCCCTTGCGGCGCTCGCCGGGACCGTCTTAGGCTGCCACAAAACTAACGATGTTAGTTAGATGGCCGCAGGAAGGGATCCGGCGATGGTCGACTTCTCGCTCACCGACACCGAGCGCGACATCAGGGACTGGGTGCGCAACTTCGTCCAGCGCGAGCTGGTGCCGCTGGAACCGGAGGTGCTGCGCCGGGAGCGGGCCGGGGAGCGCGGGCTGACCAAGGACGAGCAGCGGGAGCTGCAGCTCAAGGCGCGGGAGGCCGGGTTCTGGGGCGTGCAGACGCCCGAGGAGTACGGCGGCATGGGCCTGTCGGCGGTGCTGTCCGCGCTGATCGAGATCGAGCTCGGCCGCACCTACGTGCCGTTCCGCTTCGGCGGTTCCGCCGACAACATCCTCTTCCACGCCAACTCCGAGCAGCAGCAGCGCTACCTGCTGCCGACCATCGAGGGCACTCGCAAGTCCTGCTTCGCGATCACCGAGCCGGGGGCCGGTTCGGACGCCAAGGACCTGCGCACCACGGCGGTCAAGGACGGCGACGAGTGGGTGATCAACGGCGAGAAGACGTTCATCACCGGTGGCATCGACGCCGACTTCGTGATGGTCTTCGCGGTCACCGACAAGGAGAAGGGCGCCAACGGCGGCGTCACCTGCTTCCTGGCCGACCGCGACATGGGCTGGAAGTCCGAGCCGATCGACATCATGGGCCCGTGGGAGCGCCAGCCGGCCGCGCTGGTCTTCGAGGACGTGCGGGTGCCGGAGGGCAACGTCCTCGGCGAGGTCGGACACGGTTTCAAGCTCGCCATGCAGTGGATCGGCCGCGGGCGCTACATGCTGCCCGCGCGGGCGCTCGGCGCCTGCGAGCGGCTGGTCGAGATGGGCATGGAGTACGCCAAGCAGCGCGAGACCTTCGGCAGGCCGATCGCCGATCGCCAGGCCATCCAGTGGATGGTGGCGGATTCGGCGGTGGAGATCGAGGCGCTGCGCTGGCTGGTGCTGCAGGCGGCGTGGCAGATCGACCAGGGCATGGACTCCCGGCACGCGCAGTCGATCGCCAAGCTATACGGCGCCACCCGCGCCAACGAGATCGTCGACCGGGTGCTGCAGATCCACGGCGGCATGGGCTACACCAAGGAGCTGCCGATCGAGCGCTGGTACCGCGACCTGCGGCTGCTGCGGATCTTCGAGGGCACCGACGAGATCCAGCGCCGGACGCTGGCCCGCAACCTGCTGAAGGGGCATGCCTCGGTGCGCGGAGTGCTCGGTTGAGCCCGCTGCGTGGGTACCCTGGTGGCAAACCGTGACACCGACGTGGTGGGAGCAACGATGTCGCTGTTCAAGAAGGTCACCGAGTTCGCCAGCAGCCCGCAGGGCAAGAAGGTGATCGACCAGGCCAAGAAGTACGCCACCGACCCCAAGAACAAGGAGAAGATCGACCAGGTCAAGGACAAGTTCTTCGGCGGCAAGGGCGACAAGAAGAACTGACCCGGCGATCCCGCAAACCCCGATGGCCCCCGGAACTCCCGGGGGCCATCGCGTCTTTCGGGCTCGAAGCCGTGGGCGGTCGGCCGTCGTCGCGGTGAGGTGGCGGTTCCGCGCGAAACGGCTCGGCTCCGGGCCCAGGCGTACGTCAGGGGAGCGGATCGCTCCGATCCGGGATTCCCGGGCGGGAAAGCCGTTAGGATCCGGCGCATCGCCGACGTGGGCAGGAGCGGGCTATGTCGCAGCCATCTTGGCCGGGGAATCCGCAGGCGCCTGTTCCGGCTCCGCCGCCCGCTGACGGGGTTCCGCGGCGGCCGGGCGCAGTGCTCACCGCTGCGGTGCTGGGCGGGGTCGTTGCGGTTGTCGTGCTCGGGGTCGCTGTTTACACCCTGGTCGCTGGGCTCGCCGGGGCCAGCGGGGGTGGCGAGGTCGCCGTCGTGCTGCTCGCGGGCATCGTCGGGCTGGTCGGCGTCGTGCACGTGCTGGGCGTTGTCCGGCTGTTGCACCGGCGGTTCCCGAGCACCGGGACGATGGCCCTGGCCGGGGGCGTCACGGTGGCCGTCACCGGGTTCGGCGTGTTCCGGTCGATCCGCGGGCGCGGGGACGGGCCCGATCTCGTCACCATGCTGGTGTGGGTCGGGTTGGCGGCCGTCGTGATCGCGATGCTGGTGCTGATCACCCGTCCGTCCGTCACGCGATGGGTGCGGGCCGTGCACGCGCACTCGCGCCGGCTCGGACAGGTTCCCAGGAGCTGACCGCGTCAGGGCTTCCGGCGGAAGACCAGGCGGTCGACCAGGAAGAACTTGATCACGAACATCACCGCGTAGGTGCCCAGGAACGCTCCCCAGACCACTGCGACCTGCGCGCTGCGGGTGTCCGGGAACGAGGCCTGCGCGAGGGTTTCGGCGTTGTGCGTGGCCAGGGCGGCCAGCAGGGCGGTGGTCACCGAGATGATCGCGTAGCGCAGGATTTCGCCGCGCAGGCCCGCCCGGCCGGTGCTGCCCCAGGTGCGCCGGTTGAGCGTGAAGTTCGGGATGGCGCCCGCCAGCCACGCCGTGATCGTTGCGACCACCGGAGCCGCGCCGAGGGCGTAGACGAGCAGGAAGACGAGCTGGCTGATCGCGGTGGCCACCACCGATGCGGCGGCGAACCGGCTGAGCAGGTGCCAGTACCGCTTCGCGCCGGTGACCTGCGGTGCCATCTCGCCTCCGTGGGATCCGCGTTCGGCCGCACGATACCCAGCGGTGGCCGGGTGCGATCCGGCCGCGTCGTGCGAGGTCGGCTGCCGCAGATCCGATGCGCTGAAGAGGTTGCGAGGATTGGGCCGCGTGGCGGCTTGGAATATACCAACGAGCCGGTGCACACTTGATCGCGAAACGTTGGCGGTCGCGTTGAAAGGCCGTGGTACGGGGAGCGGTGCCCCGGGCGCGGAGTGCGAAAACTCCCCACCCGGGGCACCTACCGTGTGTCGGGGGGCTTCCACACGGTCTACCGAACAGTAACTCGTTCGGTTGATCTCAGCGATACGGCACGTGGGTAAACCTTCGCTCTGAGTCAGCGTCGTGCGCTTGCGTCGATGGTTGTGGTGAATTCTCGACGGGATGGCGGCCCCGTGTGAAGCCGCCATCCCGGGGACGGTTCAGCCGCGCACCGCCTCCGCTGCGTCGGCGGGGTCGGCCTCCGGCTGGTGGCGCTCCGCGCGGATCACCCGGACGGTGTAGGCGATGGCGGCGATCCAGGCCACCGCGATCACCGAGTAGATGATGGTGTGCGACGGCCCGGGCAGGTCGAAGTCCTTGATCAGCGTGCGCGCGTTGGTGAGCACGATCAGTCCGCCGGCGCCGACGCCGATCAGTCGCATCGGCACGATGCGCACCAGGTACGCCGCCAGCGGCGCGGCGATCACGCCGCCCAGCAGCAGCGCGCCCACGGTCGTCCAGGAGAGGTTCTGGTTCGCCAGGGAGAGCAGGAAGCCGAGGCTGGCCGCGGCCGCGATCAGGAATTCGCTGGTGTCCACCGAACCGATGACCTTGCGCGGTTCAACCCGGCCGGTGCTCAGCAGCGTCGGGGTCGCCACCGGGCCCCAGCCGCCACCGCCGGTGGCGTCCACGAACCCGGCGACCAGGCCGAGCGGGGCGAGCAGCTTGGAGCTGACGCCGGTGAGCTGGCGGCGGCGCAGCGGGCGGAAGGCGAACCGGGCCAGCACGTAGAGGCCGAGCGCGAGCAGGACCGTCGACATCCACGGCTCGGCGGCCTCGGTGGAGATGTTGCTCAGCGCGGTGGCGCCGAGGAACGCACCGATCGCGCCCGGCACGCCGAGGGTGAGCACGACGCGCCAGTCGACGTTGCCGAACTTCCAGTGCGACAGGCCGGAGGCCAGCGAGGTGCCCAGCTCGGCCAGGTGCACCGAGGCGGAGGCCAGGGCCGGGCTCATCCCGGCGGCGAGCAGGATGGTGGTGGACGTGACGCCGTAGGCCATGCCCAGCGAGCCGTCCACCAGCTGCGCGATGAAACCACCGATCGCGAAGATCAGGAACGCTTGCACGATGTCTCCGTGGGTGCGAGGGGGAGCCGAAACCGGCGCGCGCGGGCGCGCGCTGCGATGCGCAGCCGGAACGGGGGAGTTGTGGAGTGCGGGCGGGGCTACCGCGCGCACCGACACCCTGCGGAGGTGACGCGGCGGAGGTCGACGTGGAGGCGCTGCACGAGCAGCCGCCACTGATCACCAGGCGTCATGCCGGACAGTGAAGCAGATCCCGCGATCGAGTGGCACCGCCTCTCAGAGTGCGGGAGGCCGGTTTGCCGGGATCGCCGGGCCTGTGCGCAAGGCCACTTCTGGCGGTAGCCGACCTCCTCGCGGCGGTCGTCCGCGCCGCGCTCCGACCGCGCACCAACACCGTCCTCAGTGGACTCGGGAAAACCCTTTCCGTGCTGCGTGTTCGTTGCGACCGCGCTCGCGATCAGGATGTGGACCTGCGAAAACGCGCGTGCCGCTGATCGTCCTCGCGGCGCGTTGATCGCGCCCCGGGTCGCGCCGTTCGGGTGTCGGTCGGCGGCCGCGGCCGTTATCCGATGGTCATCTTCGGTAGGCACTGAGAGTGATCGTGTGCACGTCGTCCGTGGCTTGATGTTCAGGTGAACGGGCTAATGCTTGCGTCTGTTGATAACCCTCAGCTACTTTCTCCGCTCGTACGTCACGGTTCGGTCACGGCAACATCTCGACCCCCGACGAGGTGTTACCCGCACTCCCCCGAGCGGGAAGTGGCCGGATCTCCCCGAGACGGAAGGTGAAGATGGGCAAGCACCGCAAGGAGGGCGGCCATCCCCCGAAGGCCGCCCTCCCGCTACGGAACAAGGTCGTCGCCGCAGTCGTGGCCGGCGGCGCCTTCGCCGCGGTCGGCCAGCCGCTGGCCACGGCCGGCGAGACCGAGGCCCCCGAGCGCAGCGCAGCGGTGCACCCGCTCGCCGCGAGCAAGAAGCTGAGCCTGGCGCTCACCGGCACGTCGTCCAGCCCGGCCTCGGTCCAGCTGCTCGCTCAGGAGACCGCGACCGACTCGGTCGAGGAATCGGGCCGGATCGACAAGTCCGAGGCCATCGAGCGGGCCCGCGCGGAGGCCGAGCGGGCCAGGCAGGAAGCCGAGCGCGCCGCGGCCGAGGCCGAGCGCGCCGCGGAGGAAGCGGCCCGCAAGGCCGCCAGCGGCTTCGTCAAACCCGCGGAGGGCACCTTCACCTCCGGCTTCGGTGCCCGCTGGGGCACCAACCACAACGGGATCGACATCGCCAACAGCATCGGCACGCCGATCCGCGCGGTGGCCGCGGGCACCGTGGTCGAAGCAGGCCCGGCCAGCGGCTTCGGCCAGTGGATCCGGCTGCAGCACAAGGACGGCACCATCACCGTCTACGGCCACATCAACACCATCGACGTCAGCGAAGGCGAGCAGGTCGGCGCGGGCGAGCAGATCGCCACGATGGGCAACCGCGGCCAGTCCACCGGCCCGCACCTGCACTTCGAGGTGCACGTGGGCGGAAGCAAGATCAACCCCCTGCCGTGGCTGAGCGCCCGCGGCATCGAGGTGTAGTGAGCACCTCCCCGAGCGGCCGCCCGGGACCCGAATCCCCCGACGGGTTCCGGGCGGCTCCCTCCCGTCTCGCAGTCCCGCCTCTCCGCGATTTTCAGTGGTGGTTGCGTTTCGGGTTGATCTCGCGTTCTGCGGTTTCTTGGGGCTGGGTTGTGTCACGGTCCCCTGAGATGCGGTTGGGCGGGGCTCCGGTTGGCACAAGTGCTGGCCGGGTTCCCGCAGTCCAGTGAGGGCCGTGTCTCTCGTCGAGGGTTGCCCGCAGTCCACGCCTGGGGCTAGCTAGTCCGCGCCGGTGCGGGCCGGTTTTTCCTCTTCGATGCGCTGGCGGAGCCAGCTGAGGGTGCGGGAGAGCAGCCGGGAGACGTGCATCTGGGAGATGCCGATCTGCTCGGCGATCTGGGTCTGGGTCATGCCGCGGAAGAAGCGCATCACCAGGATCCGGCGTTCCCGTTCCGGCAGCTCCTGCAGCAGCGGGCGCACCATCTCGCGGTTCTCCACCTCGGCCAGCTCGGCGTCGTCGGACCCGATCGCATCGCCCAGCGGGATCTCGTCGGTGTCGGTGAGCAGCTCGTCCAGCGACGCGCTGCGGTAGGCGTTGCCCGCCTCCAGCCCGCGGTACACGTCGTCGGTGCTGATGCCCAGGTGCTCGGCCAGCTCGCTGGGCACCGGGGCCCGCCCCAGCTCCTGGGACAGGCGGGCGATCGCAGCCGACACCGACAGGTGCAGCTCCTGCAGCCGGCGGGGCATCCGCACCGCCCAGCCGGTGTCGCGGAAGTGCCGCCGCACCTCGCCCATGATCGTCGGCACCGCGTAGGACAGGAAGTCCACGCCGCGGGCCGGGTCGAAGCGGTCCACCGCGTTGATCAGGCCGAGGGTGGCCACCTGGGTCAGGTCCTCCTGCGATTCGCCGCGGTGGCTGAAGCGGCGGGCGATGTGCTCGGCCACGGGCAGGTGCTCGGTGACCAGCTTGTCGCGGAGCGCTGAGTGGCGGGGGTCCTGCTTGCTCAGCTTCGCGAGCTCGCCGAAGAGCGGCGCCAGCCGGTCGTAGCGCTCGTTGCGCGAATGTGCCGTTGGCTTGGAGTCCGCTCGTCTCACACGTGTGCCGTCCGTCCCTTGGTCAACTCGATCCGCACCAGGTGGCTGCCGTCGGCGGCAGCGGGATCCGACTCGACCGAGGTTGACACAACGTCCGCAAGAGCGCTGAGCACGCGCCAGCTGAACGTATCCTTGCGCGGGCCGAATGCGTCGTCGCTGGGAACCTCGGCGGTGACCGACAGCGCATCGCCGTCGCTGCGGAACCGGCACACCAGCGTCGATGCCGGGGCCGCCAGCCGGATCAGCGAGGAGCAGGCCTCGTCCACGGCCAGCCGCAGGTCGGCGATCGAGTCGATGTCGTAGTCCGCGCGCATCGCGAGGTCGCCGACCACCGCGCGCATCACCGCCAGCTGGGCGGGCTCGGCCGCGATGCGGACCTCAACCACGTTCGCCGCGGAGGTCATCGGCTCTCCCCTCGCGACCTCGCGTTCCACGCTCATCCCGGGCCACCTCGTCTCGGTCGGTCTGGCGCGACCAATCATCACTCGCAGTCACCTGGTACCCGAGCCCCGCACCGAACAAACGGGCGCTCGACGGCTACAGCAGGCTGCTCCAGTAGTCCCAGAAGCGCAGCAGCACCAGGACCACGATCACCAGATACCACACGACGAGGAGCAAGCTGTGGAACCGGGCCAGCGCCACGCCGGTGGATCGGCCGCCGCCGAAGTTGCCCGCGGTCAGGTTGTGCAGCGTCGTGTACCAGAACAGCGGGATGGTCACGACCCACACGACCATGCAGTACGGGCACAGCGCGCCGATCTCGTAGAGGCTCTGCACCACCAGCCAGTGGATGAAGCCCACCGCCAGGGTGGTGCCGACCTGCATGCCCAGCCAGAACCAGCGCGGCGGGCGGAAACCCGCCAGCACCGCGACGCCGGTGGTCACCACCACCGGGAACGCGGCCACGCCGATCAGCGGGTTCGGGAAGCCCAGCACCGCGGCCTGGGCGCTGTCCATCACCGAACCGCAGGAGATGATCGGGCTGATGCTGCAGGTCGGCACGTAGCCGGGGTTGGCCAGCTTCGCGAGCTTCTCGACGATCAGCGCGAACGAACCGGCCAGCCCGATGAGCCCGCCCACGACGTAGAGCCAGCCCAGGCCTCGGGGCTGCGGGGCCACGTCCGGGGCTTCGGTCGCGTCCCGCTCGACGGCGTGGGCGGCGCTCACTTGGCCAGCTCCGCGTCCAGCTTGCTGCGGAAGGCCTGGTTGAGCTGCTCCCAGGTCTGCACGTCGTCGCCGGGCTTGAACTGCCTGCCGTTGATGAAGATCGTCGGCGTGCCCTCGACACCGGCCTTCTTGCCGTCCGCGGAGTCGGCGTCGATCTTGGCGTTGACCTGCGGCGAGTTCACGTCCGCGCGGAACTTCTCCAGATCCAGGCCGGCCTGCTGGGCGTACTGCTCGAACAGCCCGCGGGCCTTGGCCGCGTCACTGCTGACCTGGCCGTCCGGGGTGCTTCCCCACGCCTCGTAGTTGTCGTAGATGGCGTGGTACATCTCCTTGAACTTGCCCTGCAGCGCGGCGGCCTCGGCGGCCTGCGCGGCCGGCCGGGCCAGCGGGTGCATGTCCAACGGGAAGTTCCGCACCACGAAGTTGATCTTGCCCGCGTAGTCGGCCTCGACCTGCTTGGTCATGTTCGTGTAGTAGCCCCAGCAGGCGGGGCACTGGTAGTCGAGGAACTCGACCACGGTCACCTTGCTCTCCGGCGACTCGACGAGCAGGTTGCTGTCCGGCTTGCGCAGCAGCTCGGCCGCCACCGGCGGGCCGGTGGGCTCCTCGGGAGCGCTGCCGCCATCGCGGTTGAACCACAGCACGCCGCCGATCACCGCGACGGCGACGACGGCGACGATCGCGGTGAGGATGACGTTGGTGGACAGCCCGCTTCCCTTGGTCAGCGGATTCTTGTTCTTCGACATCGAGTGCTCTCACCTAACAGCCAGGTCCAGGGGGTTGAGTCCAGTTTCTCGCATTCACTCGTTCGTGAACCCGTTCGGGGTGGAACTCACAGGCGGCTCACAGGCGGTTCTCAGCTTCAGGTCGGTTTGCCGTCCGCGGCGAAGCGAGTTGGCATGGTCGGATGAGCGATCCGCTGCGCTTGGTCGACGAATCCGAGCAGGCAGGGCTCCGGCGCTGGCGGGGTGGCACCTGGCACGAGCCGGTGCTGGCCACCCTGACCGGCGACCGGTTCTCCGGGCCGGACTGGCTCTTCGAGCGCAAGCTCGACGGCGTCCGGGTGATCGCCGGGCGCGACGGTGACCGGCCGGTGCTGTGGTCGCGCAATCGCAAGCGGGTCGACGCGGCCTACCCGGAGGTCGTGGACGCGCTGGTCGCGCAGGGCGCCGACCGGTTCGTGATCGACGGCGAGGTGGTCGCCTTCGAGGGCGACCGGACCAGCTTCGCCCGGCTGCAGAAGCGGATCCACCTCACCGACCCGGCCGCCGCGCGGCGCACCGGGGTGGCGGTCTTCTACTACGTGTTCGACCTGATCGCCTTCGGCGGCGTCGACCTGACCGGGCTGCCGCTGCGCACCCGGAAGCGGTTGTTGCGGGAGTGCTTCGAGTTCACCGATCCGCTGCGGTTCAGCGCGCACCGGGTCGGCAACGGCGAGGAGTTCTTCCGCGAGGCGTGCCGGCGCGGGTGGGAGGGGCTGATCGCCAAGCGCGCGGACCGGCCCTACCGCGGCGGCCGCAGCCGCGACTGGTTGAAGTTCAAGTGCGTGACCGACCAGGAGTTCGTCATCGGTGGGTTCACCGATCCGAAGGGCGCCCGGGCCGGCTTCGGCGCCCTGCTGGTCGGCTACTACCGGGAAGGGCGGCTGCGCTACGCGGGGAAGGTCGGCACCGGCTACGACGAGCGGACGCTGCGGAACCTGCGGGCCGAGCTGGACGGCCTGGCCCGGGCCACCTCGCCCTTCGCCGACGAGGTGCCCGAGCCGGGTGCGCACTGGGTGTCGCCGGTTCTTGTCGCGCAGGTCGGGTTCACCGAGTGGACCGAGGACGGCAGGCTCCGGCACCCGAGGTTCTCCGGACTGCGCAACGACAAACGCCCCGAGGACGTGATCCGCGAATCCTGACGACGCGAAGCCTCAGCGGCCGATCTCGGCTGCGGCCGGCTGCACCGGGAGCTGGGTTTCCGAAGGGCTGCTGGGACTCCACGTGGCGAGCAGGACGGTCGTGACGACCATCATCACGGTTCCGACAACCGACACAATGGTGCGGCTGTTGCTCTGCATGGCGTGGGCCCCCGAATTTCTCGCGTAGGGATTGGGCGGAGTGCGGCGACGCCTCGAACGGCGTCCCACCTTGGTGTCGCCACCGGGGGCGACAACGTTAGCCAACAGGGCCATTGTTCCCGGTGTGATGCGGAACTCCCTGGTGGGGGCCGGTTTCCGGGTCGTGCGACCAGAGTCCCAGTTGCTGCAGGTGATGGATCAGTAACTCTCCGGTGCGGGCCACGTGCTCGTGCATCGCCGAGCGCGCGGCGACCGGGTCGTGCTGCTGCATCGCGAGCAGCAGGACCTGGTGATCGGTGACCGCCATCTCGCGCCAGCCGGGCACCGCCGCGGCGACGTGCTGCGGCGCGTAGCGCGTCGCGATGCCCAGGAACCACGACAGCTTCGGCGAATCCGCGATCCGCCACAGCACCGCGTGGAAGCGGGTCACCACACCGCCCATGTCGGCCAGCACGAACTGCGCCGCCAGCCGCATCTCGTCCAGCAGCGCGTCGAGCTCGGCCAGCGGTTCGGCGGTGATCCGCGGCGCGGCGCGGGCGGCCAGCTCGCCAGCGATGCTGGCCTGCACGCGGTGGGCGTCGGCGAAGTCGTGGCGGCTCAGCGGCGCCACCGTGAACCCGCGCCGGGGCTCCAGATCCACGAATCCCTCGCCGCGCAACGCCAGCAGCGCCTCGCGCACCGGGGTGACGCTGACGCCGAGGTGCTCGGCGAGCCGTTCCAGGTGCAGGTGATCGCCGGCCCGGAGCCGACCGGTCATGATCCACTCGCGCAGCCGGCCGGCCAGTTCGTCGGGCAGCCGCGGGGACTGTGCGCGCATCGCCGCGTTGATCACCGCTCGGACGCCTCCCGCGGCGTGCCGGTGGTGGTGTCGCCTGTCACGGGCAACTTGATACCACCTGCCGCGGACGGCCGGTTCCGATCGCGGGCGCTGCGCCTCCGGCCCGCCGGTGATGCTCCATAGTGGACAGATGTCGGGGCGGCGCCGCCCCGCGCCAGGTGCCCGCAGGCGACCCGCGCGCCGTGGTGGTGGTCGGTCTGGATCGCGCGATGTGGTTCCACGAGGACCTCCGAGCCGATGAGTGGTTGCTCCACGACCAGAACTGCCCGGCGACGGGCGGCCGGGCACTTGGACGCGGCAACGTCTTCGGCCGTTCCGATCACCGCCGGTCGCGCAGCGGTGGGAGGCGGTCCGCGGCCGGTATCGTTTCAGGCGTGGTAGTCGATCCTGCCGAGAACGCCGCCGATGTCACGCACGCGCTGGCCGGAGCCCGGCTCCAGGACGTGCCGGCGCTGACCGAGCGGCTGATGGCCGCCATCTTCACCGACAACCCCGAGTGGACCGACTACAGCCCGGTCCCGAAGGAAGACCTGTGGGAGGGCTGCCGCCAGTACCTGGGGCGCATCCTGCAGATCCTCAGCGGTTCGGTGGCCGGCCCGGACGGCGACAGCGTGGCCGCCGCGATCGGCCGCCGCCGCGCCGAGCAGGGCGTGCCGCTGGAGGTCATGCTGCGGACCTTCCGGCTCGGCGGCCGGATCGTGTGGGAGGCGCTGGTCGACCAGGCGCACCACGACGGTGCGGACCCCGACGCGATGCTCGGGGTGGCGACCTCGGTCTGGACGGTGATCGACGGGCTGTCCTCGACGCTGTCCACGTCCTACCGCAACACCGAGCTGGAGCGGGTGCGCCGGGACGACCAGCGCAGGCACGCCCTGGTGGAGGACCTGCTGGCCGGTCGCGCCCGGGACATCGCCTTCGCGCAGCGCACCGCCAAGGAGCTCGACCTGCCCACCGGCGGTGCCTACCTGGTGATCGTCGCGGAGATGGCCGACGACGGCGGGTTCGCGCTGCGCGGGCAGCAGGACGCGCTGAGCGCGCTGCACGTCCGGTCGGTGTGGCAGGTGCGCGCCGACTCGCTGGTCGGGCTGGTGGCGCTGGAGCAGCGGCACAAGGACCTGGTGCTGGACGCGCTGCGCCCGCTGGCGCGCGGCCGGGTGGCGGTGTCGCCGACGGTGCGCGGCCTGGCCGAAGTGGGCCTGGCCCACCAGCTCGCGATGACCACGCTCGGCACGTCCTCCTACGGCGCGGCGGAGCTGGTGACCTTGGAGGAGCGGTTCCCGGAGGCGCTGCTCGTGCAGTCGCCGGACCTGGCCCAGCGCCTGCTGGAGTCGCAGCTCGGCCCGGTGCTGGAGCTGCCGGTGCGGGAGCGGGACATGCTGCTGGAGACCCTGGCGGCGTGGCTGGAGGAGAACTGCTCGACGGCGAACGCGGCGGTGCGCCTGCACTGCCACCGCAACACCGTCCTGAACCGCCTGCACCGCATCACGTCGCTGATCGGCCAGCCCCTGCACGGCCGCACGGCCTACGTCTCGCTCTCGCTGGCCCTCTCGGCGCTGCGCCTGCGCGACGGCTTGCGCGAGTGAAGGCCGCGCTCAGTCGGCGGGTAGCGGGCTGAGCACGTTGTTGTGCTCGCGCTGGTAGATCACCGAGCTGCGGAAGCTGACGATCTCGCGGCGCTTGCTCAGCCGGTCGACGAGGAACGAGTGCAGGTGGTCGAGGTCCTGGACCGCCACGTGCAGCTGGAAGTCGTCGCCCCCGGCCAGCACGAACACCGCCAGCACCTCGGGCATCCCGCGGACGGCGTCCTTGAAGGCGTCGATGACGGCCCGGCTCAGCGGCCGCACCTGGACGGCGATGAACGCCTGGACGCCGCGGTTGAGCGCCGTCAGGTCGATCTCGGCGTGGTAGCCGCGGATGACGCCGCGGTGGGTGAGGCTGCGGACCCTCTCCAGGCAGGTCGACGGGGCGATGCCCAGCTTGCGGGCGAGTTCGCGGTTGGACTGCCGCGCATCTGCCTGCAGTTCCCGGATGATCGCCGAATCAAGTTCGTCCACGACCGGCATGATGCCACTGATTTCAACCATGTGGTCGGAATTCAGGTCTACGCCCCGCGCAGATGCATACGATTTTCGCTGTACGCGGATCGAATGTTCGAGGGAGAAGTCGTGTCACTGCCGACCAAGCTGGTTCTCGTCGTCCGGTCGGACCTGGAGGCGAACGCGGCGGTGAACGCCGCTGTCGTCGTGGGGTTGAGCATGGGTGCGCGGCTGCCCCACCTGCTCGCCGCCGATGGCGAGGACGCCTCCGGCGGAGTGCACGCCGGGCTGAACCCGAACCCCGTCCCGGTGCTGGTGGCCGACGCCGACCAGCTTCGGAACCTGCACGACCGCGCCCAGCAGCGCGACGAGCTGACCGTCGTCGGGTTCAACGAGGTCGCTCGCCGCGCCCGCGATTACGACGACTACCTCAGCGCGCTGTCCGAGGTCCGGGGCAGCGAGGTCGACCAGGTGGCGGTGGCGGTCTTCGGCCCCCGGAACCGGGTGACCGCGCTGACCAAGCGCTTCCCGCTGCTGGGCAGCGAGCTGAGCGGTGCCGCGTGAGCGCCGCCGACCACTACGACCGGCTGCTCGCCGAGCACTACACCTGGATGCTCGGCGGCGACATCCGGGCTGCTGCTTCGGCGCAGGCGGAGCTGCTCCGGGAGCTGGGCGTTCGAGCGGGTGCCGACGACACCATCGCCGTGGATCTCGGGTGCGGCCCGGGTCCGCAGTCGCTGGCGCTGGCCGAGCTCGGCTTCAGCCCGGTGATCGCGGTGGACACCAGTGCCAAGCTGCTCGACGAACTCGAGGCGCACGCGGCGGAGCTGGCGCCGGAGAAGAGGATCGAGCCGGTGCGCGGCGACATCTGCGCGGTGTTCCCCGACCTCGTCGAGCCCGGAACGGCAGCAGCGATCGTGTGCATGGGCGACACCCTCACGCACCTGCCGACCACGGCCGACGTGTCCGCGCTGATCGGCCACGTCGCCGGTGCGCTGCGCCCGGGTGGTCACTTCGTCGCCACGTTCCGCGACTTGACCGGCGAGCTGGGCGGCACGGACCGGTTCCTCCCCGTGCGCAGCGAGGCCGACAAGATCCTGACCTGCTTCCTCGACTACGTCGACGACAACACCGTGCTGGTCCACGATCTCCTGCACGTCCGCTCCGGAAACGGCTGGGCGCTGGAGGTGAGCAGTTACCCCAAGCTCCGCCTGCCTCCCGCCTGGCTGACCGAGCAGTGCCGGGCCGCGGGGTTGCAGGTCTGGCGCGAAACCACCGGGCCGCGCGGGCTTTGCACGTTGCACGTGGTCAAGCGCTGAGCCGGGACGGCGGTGCTCACGAACCGAGGTCCTTTGCCGTCGGCGTGCGGTGCCGGAATCGGAGGCCGCCGATCACGACGTCCGGCCCCGTGCCGCTGACGAGCACGCCGGTGATGCGCTCCGCCGGGCCCTCCTCGAAGACCACGCGCGCGCCCGGCAGCGGCACCTCCGCGCCGGTCGCCGGGACGTCCAGCAGCTCGCCCAGCCAGCGCGCGTCCCGCGCCGGGTCGGCGGTTTCGACGACCAGCGCTTCCAGGTCGTGCGGGCCGGGGTCGAAGGCGTCCGGTCCGGCTTGCGCGAGGAGCTGTTCGCGCGGCGGGTCGTAGGTGATGAAGAACGGTGCCCACGACGGGGTGCCGGGTGCGAACACCTCCAGGAAGCCCAGGTCGCCGAAGGAGACCGGGGCCTCCACCACGCGGTGCCCGAGGCCGCGGAGGCGTTGCGCGGTCGCCGCGGCGTCCGGGACGTTGACCGCGAAGGTCAGCGCGCCTCCGCCGCCGGCCGCCGCGACCGCCGGGCGCAGCAGCTCCCAGGCCGGGGCGTAGGGCGACGTCGCGAACGCCTCCTCGTCGACCACGGTCAGGATCTCCACGTAGCGCTCGTCCAGCCGCCAACCGGCGTTCTGGAATCCCGACAGCGGTTCGTTGACGTGGGCGGGGAATCCGGCGGCCGCGTACTCGCGCGCGGTGGCCCCGACGTCGGGGACCCAGTGCAGCAGGTGGTCGAACTCGGCGTCGCGCACGCGCACCTCCAGGGAGTTAGGTTCACCTAAGCTACCGGCTCGGGCCGGGTCGGTGAACGACTTCTCGCGGAACGCCCGTTCGGTGATCTCAACTGTGCAACGACGATAAACGGACAAACCGCCTTTGGTGGCGGTTGTCCGCCGGTGCGGCGGCGGGCTGGTCGCAGCACTTGCCGTTTCCCGCCTGGGGTGCTCCGAGGGTGTGTGACGAGCGTCTCGATCACTCCGGGTAGCATCGGCGTTACATGTTGTGTGCGTCACGCTGGGAAATGTGCGGTGTGCACAGTTGCGCCGGAAGAAGTCTGGGCGAGCGGGCATAGCGCGGGAGTGGTCGTGCTCACGACACTCTGAGTGAGAATTGCCCGTCGATCCGGGCTTTCCGTAACCGGCGCGTGCGTTCAAAGGAGCACAGCGAAGTGCAGGAGTTCGACCTTCTCGTGGTGGGTGGCGGCCCCGGTGGGTACGTCGCCGCGATCCGGGCCGCGCAGCGCGGCCTCTCGGTCGGTGTGGTGGAAAAGGAGCGTCCCGGCGGGGTCTGCCTGAACTGGGGCTGCATCCCGACCAAAGCGATGCTGCGGTCGGCCGAGGTCTACGAGACCGTGCTCCACGCGGCCGACTTCGGGATCAACGTCGAGAACGTGAGCGTCGACTACGACGCCATCCGGCGCCGCAAGAGCAGCGTCGTCAAGGGTCTCACCGACGGCGTCGCGGGGCTGCTGAAGAGCAACGGCGTCACCGTCATCAACGGCCACGCCCGGTTCACCGGCCCGACCACTGTGGACGTCTACGCCACCGGTGAGTCGCCGCTGGGCGCCGAGGGCCCGCGCTACGCCGCCGAGCCGGCGGGCGCGCAGCCGATCGAGCAGGTCAAGGCCCGCGACGTCATCATCGCCACCGGCTCGGTCCCCGTGCAGCTGCCGCTGCCCGGCGCGGACCTGCCCGGTGTGATCACCTCCGACGGCGCCTTCGGCCTGGAAGAGGTGCCCAAGCGCATCGCCATCATCGGCGGCAGCGCGGTCGGCGCCGAGTGGGCGACGCTGTTCGCCACCCTCGGCAGCGAGGTCAGCATCATCGAGATGCAGAAGACCCTGGTGCCCGCCGAGGACGCCGAGATCGGCAAGGCCCTGGGCCGCTCGTTCACCAAGCGCGGCATCAAGGTCCTCACCGAGGCCACCGTCTCCCGCGTCGACCAGGCCGCCGACGGCCTGAAGGTCACCGTGGACGGCGCCAAGCCGCAGCAGATCGACGCCGACGTGGTGCTCGTCGGGGTCGGCCGCAAGCCCAACACCGCCAGCCTGGACCTGGACAAGACCGGGGTGGCCACCAGCGAGCGCGGTTTCATCACCGTCGACGACAAGCTGCGCACCAACGTCGAGCACGTCTACGCCATCGGTGACGTCACCGGCAAGGCGCTGCTCGCGCACGTCGCCTCCCACCAGGGCGTCGTGGCGGCCGAGACGATCGCCGGGCAGCACGCCGCGATCGACTACAACGTCATCCCGGCCGCGACCTTCACCCACCCGGAGATCGCCAGCGTCGGCCTCACCGAGGCGCAGGCCAAGGACGCCGGCCACGACGTCATCGCCGCGAAGTTCCCGTTCGCCGCGCTGGGCCGCGCCCAGAGCTACGGCGACACCGAGGGCTTCATGAAGATCGTCGCGGGCAAGAAGTACGGCGAGGTCCTGGGCGTGCACATCATCGGCCACTCGGCCAGCGACCTGATCACCGAGGGCGCGCTGGCGATGGCCCTGGAGGCCACCCTCGACGAGCTCGCCGAGACCATCCACGCGCACCCGACCCTGGGTGAGATCGGCATGGAGGCGGCCATGAACGCCCTCGGCCTGCCGGTCCACGTCGCACCGCCGAAGAAGCGCTGAAGACAAGGCTTTTTTCCGAAAGGGGACTGTGATGGCACAGACGGCCACGCGCAGCAAGCCGGCCACCCGCAGCACCGCCAAGTCGCGGCGCGGTGGTGCGGTACGCGGCTCCGGCGGCGGACGCTTCACCGGGGAGTCGCCGGAGCTGCTCCAGGACTACTTCCACGAGATGACCCTGATCCGCCGCTTCGAGGAGCGCGCGGCGCAGGGCTACACCCAGGCCAAGATCGGCGGGTACTGCCACCTCAACCTCGGTGAGGAGGCCACCGTCGTCGGCCTGATGCGCGCCCTGCGCAAGACCGACCTGCTCTACACGAACTACCGCGAGCACGGCTACGCGATCGCCAAGGGCATCGAGCCCGGCCGCGTGATGGCCGAGCTCTACGGCCGCACCACCGGCACCTCCAAGGGCTGGGGCGGCTCGATGCACATGTTCGACGTGGAGGCCGGGCTGCTCGGCGGCTACGGCATCGTCGGCGGCCAGATCCCGCTGGCCACCGGTGCCGCGCTGGCCATCGACTACCGCGGCGGCGACCAGGTCGTGATGTGCCAGATGGGCGATGGCACCACCAACATCGGCGCCTTCCACGAGTCGCTGAACATCGCGGCGCTGTGGAACCTGCCGGTGGTCTTCGTGGTGATCAACAACCAGCTCGGCATGGGCACCACGGTGGAGAAGTCCTCCGCGGAGCCGGAGCTGTTCAAGCGCGCCTCGGCCTACAAGATGCACGGCGAGCGGGTGGACGGCAACGACGTGCTGGCGGTCCGCGAGGCGGCGACCCGGCTGGTCGAGCAGGCCCGCAACGGCGGCGGCCCGGCCCTGCTGGAGTGCGTCAGCGAGCGGCTGAAGGGCCACTCGGTGGTCGACCCGGCCAAGTACCGCAGCGAGGAGTCGGTGGAGAAGGCCAAGGAGGCCGACCCGATCGCCAACTTCCGCGCCCAGCTGATCGAGGCGGGCCTCATGGACGAGGACACCGCCGTCGAGATCGAGCGCAAGGCGCAGGCCGAGGCCGACGCGGCGGTCGCCTTCGCCGACGAGAGCCCGCACCCGGACCCGTCGACGCTGTTCGACTACACCTACGCCACCCCGGTGGCCAACGATTCGCGACGGCTTCCCGCCGACCCGGTCTTCTGACGCCACTCCGGGTTCCGCGAGAGGAACCGTCGCGGTATTTGCGACACCCCGCCACTTGATCCGTGAGTGGTTTTGCGGCCGACCGCCGCAAAACCACTCGCGGTCCCCATTGCTCTTTTCCAGGAGAAACACCCTTGGCCGTCATCACGTACCGCCAAGCGTTGCACGACACGCTTCGCGAGGAAATGCTGCGCGATGAGGACGTCCTCCTCATCGGCGAGGAAATCGGGATCTTCGAAGGCTCCTACAAGATCACCGCTGGGCTGCTGAAGGAATTCGGCGAGAAGCGGGTGCGCGACACCCCGATCGCCGAGGAGGGCTTCGTCGGCGCCGCGATCGGCGCGGCGATGCTGGGCCTGCGGCCGGTCGTCGAGCTGATGACGATCAACTTCTCGCTGATCGCGCTGGACCAGATCGTCAACCACGCGGCCAAGATCTACGGCATGTTCGGCGGCCAGACCCCGGTGCCGATGGTGCTGCGCACGCCGGGCGGCGGTGGCCAGCAGCTGGGCGCCACCCACTCGCAGAACATCGAGCTGTACTACGCCTTCGTGCCGGGCCTGAAGGTCGTCGCGCCGAGCACGCCCGCCGACGCCAAGGCGCTGATGCTGGCCTCGATCCGGGACAACGACCCGGTGCTGTTCCTGGAGAACCTGGCGCTCTACAACACCAAGGGCGAGGTGCCCGACGTCGTCGAGCCCGCCGAGATCGGCAAGGCGAAGGTGACCCGCGAGGGCACCGACATCACCCTCATCGGCTACTCCCGGATGGCGCTGGTGGCCCACCAGGTCGCCGAGAAGCTGCACGCCGAGGAGGGCATCAACGCCGAGGTCATCGACCTGCGCAGCTTGCGGCCGCTGGACCGGCAGACCATCGTGGACTCCGTGCGCAAGACCGGCTGCGCCGTCGTCGCGGAGGACGACTGGCTGACCTACGGCATCGGTGCGGAGATCGCCGCGTCCATTTCGGACGGTGCGTTCGACTACCTGGACGCCCCGGTCCGCCGGGTCGCGGCGGCGGAGGTGCCGCTGCCCTACGCCAAGCCGCTGGAGCGCGCCGCGCTCCCGTCCGCCGAGTCCCTGACGACCGCGATCCACCAGACCCTGGACGCAGTCGGTCGCCGCCGCTGAGGCCTGTCTCACCCGAGGAAGACGATGACTGAGATTCAGATGCCGAGGCTCTCCGACACCATGGAGGAGGGCGTGATCTCGACCTGGCGCAAGAAGGTCGGCGACCAGGTCAGCCGCGGTGAGGTGATCGCGGAGATCGAGACCGACAAGGCCCTCATGGAGCTGGAGGCCTACGACGACGGGGTGCTGGAGAAGATCCTCGTCGAGGAGGGCGCGACGGTGCCGATCGGCACCCCGATCGGCGTCCTGGGCGACGGCTCCGGCGCGGCGGCGGAAGCCGCTTCGGCCCCGGCGCCCGCCGCCCCGGCCGCCGAGCCGGCCCCGGCTGCCGAGGCCCCGGCCGCTGAGGCTCCGGCCGCTGCCCCGGCTCCGGCTGCTGCGCCCGCCGAGCAGGGCTCCAAGCCGAAGGCGTCTCCGCTGGCCAAGGCGGTCGCCAAGGAGAAGGGCGTCGACCTCGCCACGGTGCAGGGCACCGGCCCCGGCGGCCGGATCATCCGCGCCGACATCGAGGCCGCCGCTGCCGCCGCCCCGAGCGCCCCGGCCGCCCCCGCCGCTGCTCCGGCCGCTCCGGTCGTGGCGGCGAGCGAGGACGTCGAGGAGGTCCCGCTCAACAAGATCCAGAAGGTGAGCGCCAAGCGCCTGACGGAGAGCAAGCAGCAGGCGCCGCACTTCTACCTGACCAGCGCCATCGACGTCACCGAGCTGATGGCGTTCCGCGGCACGCTCAACGAGCGGCTGGCGGCCGCGGGCGGCCCGAAGGTCAGCGTCAACGACCTGGTCGTCAAGGCGGTGGCCACCGCGCTGCGCGCGAACCCGTCGGTGAACGTCTCCTTCGCCGGGGACAAGCTGCTCAAGCACAAGCGGATCAACCTCGGCGTCGCGGTGGCGATCGAGGGCGGTCTGGTGGTGCCGGTGGTCAAGGACGCCGACCGCAAGAGCGTCTCGGAGATCGCGACGGAGAGCCGGGAGCTGGCCGGGCGCGCCCGCGAGGGCAAGCTGAAGCTGGACGAGATGTCCGGCGGCACCTTCTCGATCTCCAACCTGGGCATGTTCGGCATCGAGCAGTTCAGCGCGGTGATCAACCCGCCGGAGGCGGCGATCCTGGCGGTCGGCGCGGCCCGCGACGAGGTGCAGGTCCGCGACGGCGAGTTCGTGGCCCGCAAGATCCTGCGCGTGACGCTGTCGGCGGACCACCGAGCGGTGGACGGCGCGGTGGGTGCGGCGTTCCTCCAGCAGTTCACGGCACTGCTCGAGGACCCGATCCGCATCATCGCCTGACACCTGGTGAGGCCAAGGCCCCTTCCGCGAAGACCCCCGAATCTCGTGGAAGGGGCCTTTTCACGTCCGAGGTTCTCGCGGTGAACGCCGGCGACAGAGCTTTCTCATGAAATCGGCTCCGGTGCGAAACCGCAGCTCGCGTCGAAAGCGATGCCGATTGCCGCAAGAGCCCGGGATCGGCATCGCTTCGACGGCTCCTGCGCCCGGCAGCGCTCGCGACGTGGTTTCTCAGGCTGCTTCTTCGCGGTAGGCGCGGGTGAGTTCGGGGGCGTAGGCCAGGAAGAGCTGGAGGGTGCTGATCGGGGCTCCGATCGGGCTGGGCACCGCGAGGTCGTGCGCCACGTGGGCGCCTCGGTGGGCCGGGACCGGTGTGGTCACGTCGGTGAACCAGCGCAGGAAGTCGACCGGGACCAGCGGGACACCCGTCGTCCGGTCCAGGTGGTCGTTGAGCATCAGCAGCGCGGCCTGCGGGTTGCGGAGCATCCAGCGGTAGAGCTCGCTGAACTGGAAGATCTGCCAGTCGATCCGGCTCGGGTGGGCGCCGCTTGCCTCGGCCAGGCGCAGGCCGTGCTCGGTCGAGGCCTGTTCGGCGTTGCCCCACGCCGGGTCGTGCACCCAGCGGTCGGTCAGCTCACCGCGGTGCATGCGGCGGAGGTAGTCGGCCCACAGCTGCGATCCCGGGTTTCCGCCGTCGTCGGCGGAGAGGCCGAGCGCCATCGCGGTGCCGCGCTCGATGCCCTCCAGGATGCCGGAGTCGACGTGCGAGACCCAGGAACCCCGCTCGCCGAAGCCCTTCTCGATGAAGAAGCCGATGATGCCCTCGATGTTGCGCCAGTGCCGGAAACCGGGGATGTACTCCGCCGATACCCGGTCCTGCACGGCGCGGACGAACGCGAGCCGTTCGGTCAGCGGTAGCGCTTCCAGCTCGGCCGCGCTGCAGTCCAGAGTGGACGCGCACGATCTGCCGGTGTGCTCATCGGCGCTGGCCGGGAGCGGCAGCGCGGCGAGGACCAGGGCGAGCGACAACGACGCGAGACGGGCACCAATGGCCACGGAACTCCTCCTCGGGCTGGGCATCGAGCAGGAAGTGAACCACCAAGACGATCACCGCCGCCACGTCCCCGTGGGCTTTCACCGGATCAGGGAGTCGCGGCCGACCACGGCCCCCTTGCAACGGCATCCGTCGGCCCACCTGGCGCTCGACACGCCGACGGACGTGGACAACTCATTCCATCGGAGGAGAACTTCCGCAATTTCAATGGAAATTCGACGTCTGATTTCCATTGAAATTGCGTCGACCCCGACGGTGTCCGCAAGTTCCACTGAAATCGCCGAGCCCCGGACCGGTGCGGGTGTCCGGTGCGTGGACCGGGTTCTGTAGCAGAACTGTCACGCGGTGATCGAGTCGTGCGGACATCGCCCGGCCACGGTGGAGGACATGCGAAGTCGATCTCTGCTGTTCGGCGCGGTGCTCGCGCTGACCGCTCCGCTGGTGGGCGCCGTGCCCGCACAGGCCGTGCTGGGTGGTTCCGAGTCAGCCCAGCCGTATGCGTTCATGGGCTCGTTCCAGCCGTCCTTCCCGAAGTCGCCGCATCCCGACGGGCACGGCTGCGGCGTGGAAGTCCTCGCGCCGCAATGGGTTCTGACCGCCGGCCACTGCGCCGGTAAGAATCCCACGGGCGCTCGGGTGGGCGTGCCGCGCGGCTGGCAGGTCCGGATCGGGTCGCTGGACACCGGTGCCGGGGGAGAGGTCGCCGAGGTCGACCACTACTACCGGCTGGCCACCCACGAGGACGAAGGCGGTTTCTGGGGCAAGGACCTGGCGCTGCTGCACCTGCGCACCCCGGTCCGCGCCGAACCGGTGCGGATCGCCTCGGCCACGCCACCGGAGAACACCCCGGTGCGCATCATGGGCTGGGGAATGACCTGCGACAACAGCAACAATCCCCGGTGCTTCACCGAGAAGTTGCGGGAGGCCGACACCGTGGTGCAGCCGAGTTCGGCCTGCCGCGATACCGACCCCGGAGAACTGTGCATCGGCAGCCGGGACGGCAGCGTCGCGTCGAGCAACATGGACTCCGGCGGCCCGGCGCTCGTCCGCGAAGGCGGCGAGTGGGCGATCGCGGGCGTGGTCAGCGGGCCCGGCGGGGTGAACTCGCCGACGCTGTTCACCGACGTCACCAGGCACGCCGACTGGATCAACGGGATCATCAGCGGCACCGATGTGCCTCCGGACGACCAGGTCCCGAACGTGGAGGGCGCGGTCGAGCTCAACGGCTGCGCGGGCTCGGTGGTCCGCACTCCGACGGCCCGGCCCGAGGACCCGGCGCTGCTGCTGACCAACGGGCACTGCGCGGCGGAGCGGCCGGAACCGGGGAAGGCGCTGGTGGACCGGCCCGCGGACCTCGAGGTGCCCATCGCCGATCCGCAGGGCTACCCGCAGACCACCGCCCGCGCGAGCCGGCTGGTGTACGCGACGATGACCGGTACCGACATCGCGCTGTACCGCCTCGACAAGACCTACGGGCAACTCGCCGACGAAGGCGCGAAGGTCTTCGAGCTCGCGTCCGCTCCCGTGCGCGCGGGGGAGCCGCTGACCATGGCCTACACCAGTCGGCGGTTCGGCTGCACCGCCGAGGCGGTGGTCCCGCACCTGCGGGAAGGCGGCTACCAGCAGGACGATTCGATCCGCTACGCCGCAGGCCCGGACTGCGCTCCCTGGCCCGGCACGTCCGGTTCGGCGCTGCTGGCGCCGGACGGAAACACGGTCGTGGGCGTCCACAACACCCACAACCGCGACGGCGAGCAGTGCACCGACAACAACCCGTGCGAGGTCGGGCCGGACGGGACCGAAACCGCTGTGCGGGGGCGCGCTTACGGCCAGCAGGTCCATCTGATCCCGGCCTGCCTCGGCGCGGGCTCGGAGCTGGACCTGTCCCGCCCGGACTGCGCGCTGACCGGAAGCCGCCGCTGAGCGGCGGAGTCCCCAGCCGACACCGTCCGGGACCCTGCGTCGGCGCCGCAATTTCAATTGAAATCAGACGTCCGATTTCAATTGAAATTGCGTAGTATCCGACGCTCCGTCGGTGTGTCGGGTGCCCGACACACCGACGGAGGTGCAAGTTCAATTGAAATTGCGGGTTGGGGCCCGTTGAGCGCGCGGTGGTTCCGGTCAGCTCAGGGCATCGACGAGCTTCGGCGTGAGGTGGTCGAGCGCGAACGGGATGCTGGAGACCGTGGCCGAGCCGAGGGCCATCGTCAGGTCGTAGTCGTCCAGCAGGATCAGCGAACCCCGCTTGGCCGCGGGGAGGTTGTTCAGCAGCGGGTCGTTGCGGACCGCCTCCACGTCGGTCGCCTTCGCCGTGGTGACGATGACGACGTCGGCGTCCAGCAGCGAGACCTGCTCCTTGCTGATCTTGACGTTGAACTTGCCGCCGCTGTCCAGGCCCTCGATGGCCGGGGACAGCCGCAGACCCAGCTGCTCCAGCAGCGCGGTCCGGGCGTCCTGCTTGGTGTAGGCCGCGTAGGTGCCCGCCGAGTCGGTGCGGACGGTGACGTGCGTCTTGCCCTGGAACAGCGGATTGGCCTCGCGGGTCCGGTCGATGCGGGCCTGGGTGTCGGCGACGAGCTTGGCGACCTCGTCCTGCTTGCCCAGCGCCCGGCCGATCGTCTCGGCCTGCACCCGCCAGTTCACCCCGTAGTCGATCGCCTCCGGCGGCTGCGCCACCACCGGGTTGAAGCTGGTCAGCCGGTTGTACTGCTCCTGGGTCAGCGCGCTCTGCAGGGCGAGCATGACATCGGGGGCGAGGGCGATGACGCCTTCCGCGTCGACCTCGCTGCCGAAGATCTTCGGCTTCTCACCGCGGAGCATCGGCTCGACCCACGGGCCGACGCCGCTCTCCCACGGCCCCCACTTGGTCAGCCCGACCGGGACGACGCCCAGCGGCAGCAGCACGTCGTGGTCGGTGATGCCGAGGCTGACGACCCGCTGCGGGGCGGCCTTGATCTCCGCGGTTCCGTACCGGTTCGGGATGCTCGTCGGGAAACCCGGCCCGCCCTGCGGGCTGTCCGCCTCGCCGGGTGCGCCGCTGGTGCCGCAGGCGGCCAGCCCGGCGGCGGCGAGCACGCCGGTGGCGCCGATCAGGAAGCCCCGCCGGCCGATGCTGCGGGCAGCTGCTGGGGGAGGAGTCATCTCCGCGTCCTTAGTAGTCCGACATCTCTTGGAAGAAAGGCTAACCTAACTCAAGGCGTCGGTGATCCGCTGGTGAACCGGATCACCGGGGAGCCGCGGGGGCGTATCGTGTCGGGGAGAGCGATCGCACACGCAATCAACCAGCGTTGGAGTCGCGATGAGTGACGATGACGTCTTCGACCGCCGTTGGGTGCTCGCCGAGGACGAGCTGCTGCGGATGCTCTGGCGGAGTCACGCCGGGGAGAATCCCGACGTCCTGCTGGTGGAGCTGCACGCCAACCGCCGCGGTGACCGGCGCAATCCGGGCCCGTTCGGAGCGCGCAACGCCAGGCCGGGGCGGCACCACCACCGGCGCCACCGCGTCGTGCGCTGATCGCGCACCGGGCACGTCCGGCGGCCGGTACGGTGTCTGTCGATCGACACCCCGGACTGGAGATGTGCCCTGATGAGTTCGTTCCTCGCCGGATTCCGCGCCCTGGGCACCGGGTTCGGCCTCATCCTGCGCCGCCCGAAGCTGCTCTTCCTCGGTGCGTTACCCGCCTTGATCAGCGCTGTGCTGCTGCTGGGCTGCCTCGGCACGCTGATCTACTTCAGCGGTGACCTGGTCGGCTGGATGACGCCGTTCGCCGATGGCTGGGGCGATGTCGGACGCCGGGCGCTGCGGATCCTGGTGGGCGTGGCCCTGGTCGGTTCGGCCGCGTTGCTGGCCTCGGTGTCGTTCATCGCGATCACGCTGCTGATCGGCGGGCCGTTCTACGAGCACATCGCCGAGAAGGCCGAAGAGGAACTGGGACTGGACACCTCCGACGACGGTGCGGGCGTGCTGCGGCAGCTCGGCCGCGGGGTGAAGGACTCGGTGAAGCTGGTGCTGATCGCGCTGACCGGCGCGATCGTGCTCTTCGCGATCGGGTTCATCCCGGTGGCCGGGCAGATCGCCGCGCTGGTGCTCGGCGCGCTGTTCGGCGCGTGGCTGATCACCCTGGAGATGGTCGGCCTGGTCTTCTCGCGGCGCGGGCTCAAGCTCGCCGACCGGCGCCGGGCGCTGCGCGGTTACCGGGCCGCGACCTTCGGCTTCGGCCTGCCGACCTACCTGCTGTGCCTGGTCCCGGTGCTGCAGCTGGTGGTGATCCCGTCGGCGGTGGTCGGTGGGACGCTGCTGGCGCACCGGGTTCTCGGGCCGACGCCGCGGGACTCGCGCTAGTCCGATGTGGACCGGCGCAGGCCCTGGTCTACGAGGTCCACGAGCCACCCGAAGCTCTCGTCGACGTCGGCGGACCACTGGAATCCGTGCGCGGCCTGCAGGGTGGCGAAACCGTGGAAGGACCTGCGCACGGCGCGCAGCGCGTGGTCCATCTGATCCGGCTCGATGGCGTATCCCCGCAACAGCGTTAGCCAACGGTGTCAAGGTCGCGGGTTCAGGGGAGGAGGAGCACCTTGCCGAACTTCCCCGGAGCGGCCAGGCGCGCGTAGGCGTCGGCGCAGTGCTGCAGCGGGTAGGCCGAATCGATCGGCACCTGGATCCGGCCCCGCGCCAGGAGCGGGACGACCCGCGACCGGATGTGCCCTGCCAGCAAGGCCTTCTCCGCCGGGCTGCGACCGCGGATGGTCGTTCCGATGAGGCGGCCTCGCTTGAGCATGAGGTCGAACATCTTCAGGGGCGCGGTCGTGCCGCCCTGGACGCCCACGACGAGGAGGCGTCCGCCGGAGCGCAGCAACTCGACGCGGTCCAGGCAGCTCTCGCCGCCGACCAGCTCGACGATGATGTCGAACTGGCCCGCTTCTTCGCCGGGCACGATCACTTCGACCTGCCCGGCCGCCAGCTCGGCGATCCGGTCGTGGAGCTCGGTGCGACGTGCGCTGGCGACCACCTCGGCGCCGGAGACCGCGGCGATCTGGACCATCGCGGTGCCGACCCCGCCGGCTGCGCCGGTGACCAGGACCCGGTCCCCGGCCGCGATGCCTGCCTGGGAGACGAGCGCGTCCCACGCGGTGCTGAACGCTTCCGGGAAGCCACCGGCCTGCGCCCACGAGACGTCGTCCGGCACCGGGAGCAGCAGATCCGCGGGGACGGCGATGCGTTCGGCGTGCCCACCACCGCCGACCAGGGCCATCACGCGGTCCCCGATGCGGGCGTTGCGCACGGCGGAGCCCAGTTCGACGACTTCGCCCGCCACTTCCAGTCCGGGGACGTCGGACGGCCAGCCGGCGGGAGCCGGGTAGTCCCCGCGTGCTTGCTGCAGGTCGGCGGCGTTGAGCCCGGCGCCGCGCACGGCGATGAGGGCCTGGTCCGGCCGGAGGGCGGGGTCCGGGCGTTCGCGGAGCTCGAACCGGCCATCGGTGATCGTCACTGCGCGCATGCCGCGATGCTAGGGCGCTCGGGCCGGCTCGGTGCTGTCTGCGCATTTCCGCAGGTGGCGTCCCGTGAGTGTTTTGTGGCGTCATAGCACCGCAAAACGCTCACGGTCCTTGACCAGGGGAAACGGAACGTCTCGCGGGGTGAGCAGGTGCTGAGGCTCCCCGGGGCCGAGGGCGGGCACCTAGAGTCGGGGTGTGACGAAGCCTGTGCAGCCGGACGACTCCTACCTCCGCGCCGTTTCCGCCGCCACCGAGCGGGCGGTGGCCGCGGCCGCGCCGATCCGTTCCGACCACGCCGGGGCCGACGAGGCCCTGCGCGCGGAGGTCGAGGAGTGGGTGGACGGCCACGCGGACGACCTCGTCGCGCTGAGCCGCGACCTGCATGCGCATCCGGAAGAGGCGTTCGCCGAGCACCGGTCCGCCGGGCAGGCCGCGGAGCTGCTGCGCCGCCACGGATGCGACGTCGAGGTGGGCGTCGGCGGGCTGGACACCGCCCTGCGCGCGTCGGTCGGCAACGGCGGTCCGCACGTGGCAGTCCTGGCCGAGTACGACGCGCTGCCGGGCATCGGGCACGGGTGCGGGCACAACATCATCTGCTCGGCGGCGGTCGGCGGATTCCTCGCCGCGGCATCGGCGGTGTCCGCGACCGGAGGCCGGGTGAGCCTGTTCGGCACTCCGGCCGAGGAAGGCGGTGGCGGCAAGGAGCACCTGGCCCGCGCGGGTCTGTTCGACGACGTCGACGCGGTGGTGATGCTGCACCCGTTCTCGCACGACATCGCCACCCACCCGTTCCTGGGGCGGCGGCAGGTCGAGGTGGTGTTCCACGGCGTGGCCGCGCACGCCGCCGCGCAGCCGTTCATGGGCCGCAACGCGCTGGACGCGGTGGTGGCGACATACCAGGGCGTCGCGGCGCTGCGCCAGCACATGCCGTCGACGGACCGGGTGCACGGGATCATCACCGACGGCGGCAAGCGCCCCAACGTGGTGCCCGACCGCGCCGCAGCGCTGTTCTACGTGCGTTCCGCCGAGCCGGGGTCGTTGCGCGACCTGGCATCCCGGATCGAGGCCATCGCGCACGGCGCGGCGTCGATGACGGGCTGCGGCGTGGAGCTGAACTGGGACAACAACCCGGCCTACCTGCCGATCCGGCACAACGACGAGCTGGCCGCCCGCTGGGCCGAGCACCAGGTCCGCCGCGGCCGCACGTCGTTGCCGCGCGGTGTGGTCCCAGAGTACCTGACGGGCTCGACGGACCTCGGCAACATCAGCTACCGCGTCCCGGCGATCCACCCGATGATCGGCCTCGGCGACCCGAACCTGGCCCTGCACACCGATGAGTTCGCCGCAGCGGCGGGAAGTCCGGCAGGAGATCGAGCGGTGCTCGACGGCGCGGTGGGGCTCGCTCTGACCGCAGTGGACTACCTGACCGACGCGGCGCTGCGCGAGGCGGTCGACGCGGAGTTCCGAGCCGCGGGCGGAGCTCTCGACGTCCCCGCCTACTTCGACTGACGGCCGATCACCGAGCGCCGGGTTTGATCAGGCCCGATTCGTAGGCGCAGATGACCGCCTGGACCCGGTCGCGCAACCCGAGCTTGCTGAGCACGTTGCTGACGTGGGTCTTCACCGTGTGCTCGCTGACGACCAGCGCAGCGGCGATCTCCGGGTTGGGCAGCCCGCGGCCGAGCAGCACCAGGACCTCCCGCTCCCGGGCGGTCAGCGCGTCGAGCCCGGTGGGCGGGGCGGACGGGTGGAGACCGCGCCGCACGACATCGTCGATCAGGCGACGGGTGACGACCGGGGCGAGCAGGGACTCCCCGGCGTGCGCCACCCGGACGGCGTGCACCAGGTCGTCGCGCCGGACGTCCTTGAGCAGGAAACCGCTGGCTCCCGCGTGCAGTGCCCGGTAGATGTAGTCGTCCCGGTCGAAGGTGGTCAGGATGACCACCCTGGTCGCGGTAGCCGAGCAGATGGCCTCGGTCGCCGCGATGCCGTCGAGCCCGGGCATCTGGATGTCGAGCAGCGCGACGTCGGGCCGGTGCACCCGGACCGCCTCGACCGCGGCCTCACCGTCACCGGCCTCGGCCACCACGGTGATGTCCGGCTGGGCGTCCAGGATCATCGCGAACCCGGAGCGCACGAGTTCCTGGTCATCGGCGAGCAACCGCGAGCAGCCCGGTGGCGGCTCCGAGGCCGAGCATCCCCAGGTGCAGCTGCGGGAGGTCGACGACGCCGATCCGGTCGAACACGTTGGTGCTGCCGTCGATGGCGAGCTGCCCCGGTTCGGGAAAGGCGATCAGCCCCCACCCGCCGCGTTCGGCGAACAGGCCCGGCTCGACCTGGTCCCAGTCCTTCGGCCCGCCGGACAGACCGGTCGTGCGGATGCTGCCGTCGCCGTTGGCGGTGACGTGCACCGGCTCCCGCCACAGCGCCTTGACCTTGTACATGCTGAACCGGCTGGTCCGCCCGGCCTGGTACCAGCCGGTGTACTGGTCGACGTCGGCGTGGATCGGCGTGCGCGGGGCGGGTGCCTTCGCCGGGAGGTAGGTGTCGACGAGCGCCTCCACGAGCTCGATGCCGTCGATTCCCTCGCCGCCCTTGCCGTCGCCGTTGGAGACGACGTTGATGCCGAGGTCGAGCTCCGGCACGAACAGCATGTAGGAGTTCATGCCGGGCATCTCGCCGCCCTTGAACAGCAGCGGGTGACCGTTGTGCTGGATGTGCTCGAAGACGAAGCCGATGCCGCGCAGCCCCGGGTGCTCGGTGTGCTGCTGGCGCTGCATCTCCGCAGCGATGCCGGGGCCGAGCCTGGGATCGCGGGTGAGCTGGGCGAGCATGTAGCGGCCCATGTCGGCGGGCGTGGAAGTCGGGCCGGTGCCGCCGGGGATCATGTAGCCGCAGGTCGCCTCGGTGGGCGTGCCATCGCCGAGGTGGGCGACGGTGTCGCCCTTGCCGCCGCAGCGGGCGTCGGAGTCGTTCATGCCGAGCGGCCGGAAGACGTGCTGCTCGACGTAATCGGCGTAGGGCATGCCGGAGGCGATCTCGACCAGGTGACCGGCCAGCGCGATGCCGTAGTTGTTGTAGACCACGCCCGATCCCGGCGGCCTGACCCGGGCGGGCTGGTACTCGGCCAGTCCTTCCGCGAGCGGTTCCTGGTGGGCCAGCATCCCGACCATGTGGTCCTCGTCGAACCCGGCCGTGTAGGTGAGCAGGTGCCGCAGCGTGATCGGCTGCCCGGGGTAGGTGTCCTCGATCTGGAACGTGCTCAGGTACTCGTTGACGTCGGTGTCGAGGTCCAGCTTGCCCTCGTGCACCAGTTGCAGCGCGGCCTGCGCGGTGAACAGCTTGGCCTGCGAGCCGACGAGGAACCGGCTGCGGTCCGGGTCGACCGGGATCCCCTTCTCGACGTCGGCCAGCCCGTAGCCCTTGTTGATGATCTGCTCGCCACCGGCGATCACGGTGACGGCAGCGCCGGGAATCCCCTCCTCGGCCATGGCGGCGGCGACGTGGTCGTCGATCCACTCCTCGAGTCCCGTGAGACCGGGTGGCGGCGCGGCCAGCGCCGGGGCCGGTGCCGTCAGCACGGCGGCCACGGCCAGCAGGCCGGCCAGCAGTCGTTTGATCATGCCTGCCAGCTTCGGGCGCGCACCCGCTCCGGCACATCGCCGACGCGACCGATCACGCATCGGTCGCGTCGGCGATACCGGGCATCACTGGCCGCGGAGGAAGGCCTCCACGGTCTCCTTCGTGACCACCTGGACCGGGATGTTGGTCGGGGCGCCGGGGCCGAGGTCGTGGGCGCGGGCCGCGCGGACCGCCTGCTCCACCGCCGCCTTGCCGAGCAGCTTCGGCTGCTGGGCCACGTCGGCGCTCTCGGTGCCCGCCTGGACCGCCGCCAGGCCCTCCGGTGTTCCGTCGAAGCCGACGACCTTGACGTCGGTGCCCGCTCGAGAGCCCAGCGCCGTGATCGCGCCCAGCGCCATCTCGTCGTTGGCCGCGAAGACACCGCGGATCTCCGGGTGGGCCTGCGCGATGTTCTGCATGACGTCCAGCGCCCGGGTGCGGTCGAAGTCCGCAGGCTGCGAGGCAACCACCTGGATGCCCGGGTGGTTGCGGATCTCCTCGGTGAAGCCCTGGCCGCGTTCCCGCGCCGCGGACGTGCCGGGCTGGCCCTCCAGCACCGCCACCGGACCGGAGCCGACCAGCTGCGCCAGCTGCTGCGCGGCCAGGCGGCCACCGGCGAGGTTGTCGGAGGCGACGGTGGTGACCACGATGCCGTCGCTGGGCGCGCGATCCACGCCGATCACCGGGATCTCCGCCGCGTTCGCCGCCTGCACCGAGGGCACCACCGCGTCGGAGTCCACCGGGTTGACCACGATCGCGTCCACGTTCTGCGCGATCGCGTTCTGCACCGCGTTCGCCTGCTGCGAGGCGTCCTCGGAGGCGTCGGTGACGCGCAGGTCGACGCCGAGCCGATCGGCTTCCTCCTGCGCGCCCTCGCGCAGGTCGACGAAGAACGGGTTGTTCAAAGTGGACACCGACAGCGCGATCTGCAGCCGCCCGTCGTCGGCGGCGTTCTGCCGCTGGTAGACCGCCCAGCCCGCGGCCACCACCAGCAGCGCGGTCACCGCCGCCGTCGCACGGCGGACCGCCGGTGTGCGCAGCAGCCCCGGGCCGCGCCGCCCGCTGCGCCGACGCTGGCGCACGGTGTCGAACAGCACCGCCGCGGCGATCACCGCACCGATGACGACCTGCTGCCAGAACGCCGAGACGTCCAGCAGGTTCAGGCCGTTGCGCAGCACCGCGAGGATCAGCGCGCCGACGAAGGTGCCCAGCGCGGATCCGACACCACCGGCCAGGCTCGCGCCACCGATCACCACCGCTGCGATCGCGTCCAGCTCGTAGCCGGTGCCCGCCTCGGGCTGCGCGGAGGACAGCCGAGCCGCGAGCAGGATGCCCGCCACCGCGGCGAACAGCCCTGACAGCGCGTAGATCAGCAGCCGCTGGCGGGTCACCTTGATGCCGGAGAGCCGCGCCGCCTCGGCGTTGCCGCCGATCGCGTACATCGCGCGCCCGGTGTAGGTGCGCCGCAGCACGAACGCCGTGATCAGCCCGATCGCCAGCATCACCAGCACCGGGTAGGGGAGCACCCCGAACAGCTCGCCGCTGCCGATCTCGGTCAGCCAGCCGTCCACCCCGATCGGCCTGCCGTCGGAGATGACCAGTGCCAGGCCGCGCGCCACGCTGAGCATCGCCAGCGTGGCGATGAACGGCGGGACCCGCCCGGCGGTGATCAGCACACCGCTGGCCAGCCCGGCCAGCGCACCAGCGGCCAGGCCGACCGGGACGGCCAGCCACAGCGGCAGCCCGGCCGAGGTCACCGCCCAGCCGGTCGCGATCCCGGCCAGCCCGGCGACGCTGCCCACCGACAGGTCGATGCCGCCGCTGACGATCACGAACGTCATGCCGAACGCCAGCACCGCCACCACGGACGCCTGCACGCCCACGTTGAGCAGGTTGTTCGCGGTCAGGAAGTCCGGTGACAACAGCGCCAGCAGGACCACCAGCACGACCAGCCCGCCGAGCGGTCCGCCGGCGCGGCCGAGCGCGGCCCGCCAGCGCGGGGTGGTGCCGACCTCGTTGTCAGGCATCGCTTTCTCCTCCGGTGTGCTCCGCCGAGACGGCGAGCGCCAGCACGCGCTCCTGGGTCGCCTCGGCACCGTTCAGCTCGCCGCGCAGCCGTCCGTCGGCCAGCACCAGCACCCGGTCGCTGAGGCCGAGCAGCTCGGGCAGGTCGCTGGAGACGACGAGCACCGTGGTGCCCGCGCGGGCGAGTTCGTTGATGAGTTCGTAGATCTCGGCGCGGGCGCCGACGTCGATGCCGCGGGTGGGCTCGTCGAGGATGAGCACCCGCGGTTGGGCCAGCAGCCACTTGCCGATGACGATCTTCTGCTGGTTGCCGCCGGAGAGGGTCAGCGCGGGCTGGTCCAGCCCGGCGGTGCGGATCCGCAGCCGCTGCACCGACTCCGCGGCCGCGCGCCGCTGCCCGGCCAGGTCGACCAGCCCGGCCCGGGTGCGGTCGGAAAGCGTTGCCAGACCCAGGTTCTCGGCCACCGACGCGCCCAGCACCAGGCCCTGACCGGCCCGGTCCTCGGGAACCAGCGCGAGCCCGGCGGCGCGGGCCGCGGCGATGTCGCCGGACGGGATTCGCTCGCCGCCGACCAGCACTTCGCCCTCGTCGTAGCCGTCGGCGCCGAACAGCGCGCGCACCAGCTCGGTGCGTCCCGCGCCGACCAGGCCGCCGATGCCGACCACCTCGCCGGCCCGCGCGGTGAAGCCGATGTCGGCCAGCACGCCGTGGCTGGTCAGCCCGCGGACCTCCAGCTGCACTTCGCCGATCTCGGCCTCGCGCGGCGGGTACTGGTGGTCGACGGTGCGGCCGACCATGAGCCGGACCAGCTCGTCCGGATCGGTGTCCGCGGGCACCTCGGCGACCTTGGCGCCGTCGCGCAGCACGCTGACCCGGTCGCCGATCTCGGCGACCTCGCCGAGCAGGTGGGAGATGAACACCACGCCGACGCCCTGCGCGGTGAGGTCGCCGACGATGCCGAACAGCCGGTCCACCTCGGCGCGGCTGAGCACCGCGGTCGGCTCGTCCATGATCAGGAAGCGGGTGTCCAGGCTGAGCGCCTTGGCGATCTCCACCAGCTGCCGGTGCGCGACGCCGAGCTCTCCGACCACGGCGTCCACGTGCAGGTCGAGGCCCATGCGCTCGATCAGCTCGGCGGCCCGGCGGCGCATCGCGCGGCGGTCGATCACGCCGAAGCGGCGCGGCGGCCGGCCCAGGTAGATGTTCTCGGCCACGGTCAGCTGGGGGACCAGCGCCATCTCCTGGTGGATGGTGGCGATGCCCAGCCGCTCGGCGTCCTCCGGGCCGTGGAACCGCACCGGGCGGCCGTCCACCCGGATCTCGCCGGTGTCCGGCCGGTGCGCGCCGGCGATCATCTTGATCAGCGTGCTCTTGCCGGCGCCGTTCTCGCCGAGCAGCACGTGCACCTCGCCGGGGCGCAGGTCGAAGTCCACCGCGTCCAGGGCGCGCACACCGGGGTAGGTCTTGGAGACCCCGATCAGCTCCAGGTGCCCGTCGTCGGCCATCACCGTCAGCTCCACTCGTCGTTGAGCGCGGAAACTGTAATCGGTTTCCGTAGCTGGGCCACGATGAACCATGGGAGATCTGCTGTCAAGCGGCACAACGGCTGCGAAACCGATTACACTCCGATCGGCCGCGGCGCGACGGTGCGCCCCGGCTGCGAGCGGAGGAGGTGGCGTGGGCGTCACGATCCACGATGTGGCGGCGCGGGCCGGGGTCTCGGTGGCGACCGCGTCGCGCGCGATGTCCGGGCAGCGCGGCGTGCGGGCGGAGAACCGCGACAAGGTGCTCGCGGCGGCGCGCGAGCTCGACTACGAGCCCAACGTCGTGGCGGCATCGCTGCGCAGCCGCACCACGCACACCATCGGCATGGTCGTGCCCCGCATCGCCAACCCGTTCTTCGCCACGCTCGTCGAGTCGATCGAGAAGCAGCTGCACGACGGCCAGCGCAGCCTGCTGCTGGCCAACTCGCACTACGAGCCGGAGGTCGAGCAGCGCCAGGTGCGCGCCCTGCTGGACCGCCGCGTCGACGCGCTGATCCTGATCCCGTGCCACCGCGAGCGCAGCGGCGAAGTGCTGGCCACGGCGGCGGCGCGCATCCCGGTGATCCAGCTCGACCTGCGGGTCGACGGTTTCGCGAGCAGCTGGGTCGGCGTGGACAACGAGGCAGGTGTCTGGCAGGTGGTGCGGCACCTGACCGAGCGCGGTGCGAAGCGCCTGGTGTTCGTGGGCGCGCAGCCGACCGACTCGGCCGCCCAGGCCCGTCTCGACGGCTACCGGCGCGCGGCGGGCGACGGGGATGACGTGCTGCTGGGCGATTTCAGCAAGGAGTGGGGCCAGCGGGCGGCGAAACTGCTGCTGCAGCGCGGTGAACTGCCCGACGGCATCGTCTGCGGCAACGACACGATCGCGCTGGGCGTGCTCGGCGAGCTGGCGAGCAACGACGTCCGGGTGCCGCAGGACGTCTTGGTCGCGGGCTTCGACGACATCCCCTACGCGGAGCTCTCCCGCCCGGCCCTGACCACGGTCCGCCAGCCGCAGGAGCAGATCGCGGCCGAAGCGGTCCGCATCCTCGACGCCCGCCTGGCCGACGACGCGGCGACTCCCCGCAGCACGGCGATCACCCCGGAACTCATCGTCCGATCTTCGACGTGAGATGCAGTTTCGGAGAAAACCGCAGTGCATCGCAACGGCGCCGACTGAGGAGGTGGGTGCCCGCACACGGGTGCCCGCACGTCGGTGGCCAGGCGCCGGACAGCCCGAGGACGTGGGTAACCGGCTCCGTCCGGGTGAGTCATGCCGCGATTTCAATGGAAATCGAAGGTCGAATTTCCATTGAAATCGCGTAGATCCCGACACTCGTCGGCATGTCGGGGGACGACGCGCCGACGAGGTGCAAGTTCAATTGAAATCGGACGTCTGATTTCAATTGAAGTTGCGCGGCGGTCTGCCGGTGGGAGCGGCCGGATGCCTCGGCTAGGCTGGGGCGCGATCCCAACCCCGAACGCCAGGTGTCTACTGTGGACGAATTAGTGCGGGAGTGGTCCGCGCAGCTGCTCGACTCGGGCAACGTCGCCGCCCTCATCGCCGGTCTGGTCTCCCTGGTCCTGGTGCTCAACCGGACCACCTGGCTGCCGCTGCGCAACGTCGTGACCATCGCGCACGAGGGCGGGCACGCGGTGGTCGCGCTGCTCAGCGGGCGCAAGCTCAACGGCATCCGGCTGCACTCCGACACCTCCGGGCTCACCGTGTCGACCGGCAAGGCGACCGGACCGGGCATGGTCCTCACCCTCTTCGCCGGGTACCCGGCGGTCTCCCTGCTCGGGCTGGGCGGCGCGTGGCTGGTCACCGTCGACCTTGCGCACGTGATGCTGTGGGGCTGCATCGCGCTGCTGGCGGCCATGCTGATCGCGATCCGCAACGCCTACGGCGTGCTGTCGATCCTGATGACCGGCGGCGCGCTGTTCGCGGTCTCCTGGTTCGCCACCCCGGCCTGGCAGGCGCTGTGCTGCGCCCTGCTGAGCTGGTTCCTGCTCATCGGCGGGCTGCGGCCGATCTCCGAGCTGAGTCGCAAGCGCTCGTGCGGCCGGGCCGCCAACTCCGACGCCGACCAGCTCGCCCGCATGACGGGAGTGCTCGCCGGGCTGTGGCTGGTGCTCTGGTTCCTGCTCGGCCTCGTCGCCCTCGTGCTGGGCGGAACCTGGCTGCTGCTGATGCCGCAGGTGTGAGGTTGCGCTCCTTGCCGGAGCTGGCGTTTTCTAGCAGCATCGCGGCGTGACGAGTGCTTCCAACGCCCTGGGCGGCGTGTTCCAGTTGACCGCGGACCTCCAGGTCAGCCGGGTCGGATTCGGCGCGATGCAGCTGGCCGGCCCCGGGGTGTTCGGCCCGCCCGCCGACCGCGACCGGGCGATCCGGGTGCTGCGGCGCGCCGCGGAACTGGGCATCGACCACATCGACACCAGCGACTTCTACGGCCCGTGGGTGGTCAACGAGCTCATCGCCGAGGCGCTGCACCCCTACGCCGACGACCTCGTGCTCGCCACCAAGATCGGCGCCTACCGCGACCAGGAGGGCGGGTGGCTGCCGCTGAACCACCCGGACGCGCTCCGCGCCCAGGTGCACGACAACCTGCGCCGGCTGCGCCTGGAAGCGCTGGACCTGGTCTACCTGCGGCACACGGTGGACCGCGGGATCGCGCTGGCCGACCAGCTCGGTGCGCTGGCGGAGCTGCGCGAGCAGGGTCTGGTGCGCGCCATCGGACTGTCCAACGTGTCCGTCGAGCAGTACGAGGAAGCCAAGCGGCACACCGAGATCGCCGCGGTGCAGAACCTCTACAACGTGGTCAACCGCACGGCGGCGGACCTGCTGGCCAAGACCGCCGAATCCGGTGCGGCGTTCGTCCCGTTCTTCCCGCTGGGCTCCGGTTTCGTCGAGAGCCGGGCGCGCGAGGACGAGGTGCTGCGCGGGATCGCCGAGCGCCACGGCGCGACCCAGGCCCAGATCTCGCTGGCCTGGCTGCTGCGCCGCGCCGAGAACGTCCTGCTGATCCCGGGCACCTCCTCGCCCGAGCACCTGGAGGAGAACACCGCGGCGGTCGACGTCGAACTCTCCGAAGCCGACATCGCGGCGCTGAACGCGCTCGTCGCCGAAGGCGAAACGCTCGAAGAAGCGCACTGAAGCGCACCGCGCTCCGTTTCCGCTGGTCAGGTGCCGTGAGTGCTTTGGGGCGCTATGGCACCCCAAAGCACTCACGGCAGCCACCTGCGGAACCGCAGCGCTGGTCGTGATCGGCTGTGGAAGCGTTCAGCGCGCCGACCGCTCGCGGAACGCAGTGCGGTAGGCGGTCGGCGTGGTGTCTACCCGGTCGGCGAAGTGGCGGCGCAGGGTCGCCGCGGAGCCGAAGCCGGAGCGGTGGGCCACATCCTCCACCGGGAGGTCCGTGGTCTCCAGGAGTTCTTGCGCGCGGTGCACCCGCGCCAGGACCAGCCACTGCAGCGGCGTCGTACCGGTGAGGTCGCGGAAGCGGCGGTTCAGGGTGCGCACGCTCATGCTCGCCCGCCGGGCGATCTCGGCCAGCGGCAGATCCCGATGCAGGTTGGCGCGCATCCAGTCCATCGTGGGGCGGAGGCTGCCGCTCGGGAGCTCGTAGGAGATGAACTGCGCCTGCCCGCCCTCGCGGAACGCCGGCATCACGATCAGCCGGGCCGTGCGGGCGGCCAGGGCGGAACCGTGGTCCCGGCGGATCAGGTGCAGGCACAGGTCCACCCCGGCGCAGACGCCGGCCGAGGTGAGCACCTGCCCGTTGTCGACGAACAGCACCGACGGGTCGACCTCGACCTGCGGATATGTCTCGGCCAGGTGTCCTGCGGCGTTCCAGTGCGTGGTGGCCCGCGCGCCGTCCAGCAGCCCCGCCGCGGCGAGCACGAACGCGCCGGTGCAGATCGACGCGATCCGGGTGCCGCGCGCCGCGGCGTCGGTCAGCAGCTCCAGCACCTCCGGCGGCCACGGCCGGGTCCAGTCCTGCACGCCGGGCACCAGGATCGTGTCGGCCGCTGCGAACTCGGCGAGCGCGAACGGTGCGGTGAGCTGGAAGCAGTCGGCGCCCACCGCCGTCACCCGGGTACCGGGCGCGCCGCAGACCCGCACCTCGTAGGGGCTGTCCCGACCGGGTGGCCGGGCCGCCGCGAAGACCTGGCACACCGTGGCCAGGTCGAAACCCACCACGCCGTCGAAGGCGGCCACGCCCACCACGTGCATGGCCAGAAGCATACGGAGAACGTCCTCTCCGGAGCTGTCGCTCTCCGGCGGCGGAGATCAGCATCGATGTCATGGACAGACGATCACTCCTCGCGGCCGGTGCGGCGGTCACCGCGGCCGCCGCCGTCCCGGCCGCCGCGCAGGCCGAACCGTTGCGGCGCAACCCGTTCCGCGTGCACCTGCTGGTCTTCGACGGCGCCGACGACCTGGACTTCATCGCGCCCAACGAGGTCTTCCAGCACGCCGCGCACACCGGGGCCCGCATCGAGACCAGGTTGGTCACCGGTGCCGGGCCCGGCACCATCACCTCCGCGTTCGGCACCCGCATCGCGGCCGACGGGTGGGCGCCGGAGGAGGCCGACCTCGTGGTGGTCGCCGGTGGCGGCTACGGGATGCCCGACGGAACCCCCGGGGTACCTCGGGAGATCGAGCGCGGTCACCTCCCGGCCGCGCTGCGCGGGGCCCGGCGACCGGGACTGGTGTTCGCCTCGGTGTGCACCGGCGCGATGCTGCTCTCGGCGGCCGGGATCACCCGCGGCCGACCGTGCACGACCCACCACCTGGTGCAGGAGGAGCTCGCGCGGCAGGGCGGCCGGATCATGCCCGGCCGGGTCGTCGACGACGGAGACCTGGTGACCTCCGGCGGCATCACCTCCGGGCTGGATCTCGCGCTCTGGCTGCTGGAGCGGAACTTCGGGGCGCAGGTGGCGCTGAGCGTGGAGGCGGTCGTGGAGTACGAGCGCCGGGGCACCGTCTGGCGGCGTTAGGCGGAGAGCCGGTCCCGCCGAGCCAGTGAGCGGTGGGACCGGCGGTCTCGCCGATCTGCGTAGCGGCGATAGCCCGGTGGGCTGAACGGCCGCCTCCACCGATACCGATCTTGCATCGGCATTACGCCCTGCGGGGCAGGGTGGTGTCACCCAGTAGTCTGGTCGGCACGCAACGGTGCGAATGCGAGGCGGACGTGACCGAACCAGCGAATTGGGTGCCCGAGGGTGTCGACGAAGAAGTCCCCAGCGCGGCGCGGCTCTACGACTACCTGCTCGGCGGTGCGCACAACTTCGCCGCGGACCGCGCACTGGCCGAGAGGTTCCTGATCGCGCTGCCCAGCGCGCGCGACGTGGCGCGGCTCAACCGCGCCTTCCTGCGCCGCGCCGTGGTCTTCATGGCGGAGCAGGGCGTGCGGCAGTTCCTCGACGTCGGTTCGGGAATCCCGACGGTCGGCAACGTGCACGAGATCGCCCAGGCGGCCGATCCGCAGGCGCGCGTGGTCTACGTGGACTACGAATCGGTCGCCGTGGCGCACAGCCAGCTGCTGCTGGAGGGCAACGAGAACGCCACCATCCTGCAGGCCGACCTCACCGATCCGGCAGCGATCCTGCAGCACCCGGAGACCCGGCGGCTGCTGGACTTCGACCAGCCGATCGGGCTGATCATGGCCGGTGTCTTCCACTTCGTGCCGCACGAGGCCGGCGCACCGGACGTCATCGCCGGCTACCGCGACGCGCTGGCTCCCGGCAGCTACCTGGCGCTCTCGCACTTCACCGCCGACATCAGCCCCGAGGAGATGGCGGGCGTGGTCGAGGTGATGCGGCGCAGCGCCGACCCGATCCACACCCGCACGCACGCCGAGGTCACCGAGCTGTTCACCGGTTTCGAGCTGGTGGAACCGGGTGTGGTCGGCACCGCCCTGTGGCGGCCGGACCGGCCGGAGCAGGCCGCCGACGAGCCAGGCGGCTCGCAGATCTACGCGGGGGTGGGACGCAAGCCATGAGGCGGTCGCGGGGGGCGCGAGCCGGTTCCACGAAGATGTCGGGAAAGGTGTGACCGGGGCGAACGCCGACGAACGTTGCTGGACGGGTGAGATGAGCGAGCAAACGGCGGACGAGCCGCCGAGCGTGCTGGTTCCCCAGCGGCGCGATGCCGACTGGCGGGCCGAGGTGGCCCGGCGCTGGGCCGCGGAGCTGAGCACCGCCTCCTACATCCCGCTAGCCCGCGCGACCGTCGAGCAGACGCTGGAGGACTTGGTCGAGCGCATCGTGGCGGCGCTGGACGACCCGTCGGTGCTGGAGGAGACCGGCCGCGAGGTCGGCACCCGGCTGGTGGAGATGCACGCCACCGGCGAGAGCAGCCTGCCGCTGAGCCTGGACCTGCTCCGCGACGCGCTGGTGCAGCGGTTCGGCGTCGACGACGTGCACCGGATGCTGGAGCTGGTCGCCGCGATCGCGGCCGGCTACGCCGCCGCGGACCGCGAGAGCACGTTCGTGCAGCAGGAGACGCTGAAGCGGGCGCTGCTGCGCTCGAAGCTCAAGGCCGACCGCGAGCTGGCGGCCAGCGAGGCGCGCTTCGGCGAGGTGTTCACCACCACGCCGATCGGGGTCGCGATCTGCGATCTGGAGGGCAGGTTCGTCCAGGTCAACCCGGCGTGGGAGCACACGCTGGGCTACCAGGAGCAGGCCCTGACGTCGATGACGATCCACGACCTGTTCCACCCCGACGACGCCGAGTACCTGTCGGCCGCGTACGGCGAGCTGGCCGAGGGCGGCAGCGCCAAGCGCCTCAGCGACCGCAAGCGCCTGCTGCGCGCCAACGGCGAGGAAGCGTGGGCGTACCTGGCGGTTTCGGTGCTGCGCGGTTCGGACGGCGCGCCTCGCCACTTCGTGACGATGGTCGAGGACATCACCGAGCTGCACATGCTGCAGGCCCGGTTCCGCTACCAGGCGCTGCACGACGTGCTGACCGCGCTGCCCAACCGGCAGTACTTCTCCACCCGGCTGGAGACCGCGCTGGCCAACTTCCCGCGCGATTCCCGGATGACGCTCTACCACCTGGGCCTGGACGGGTTCGAGCTGATCAACGACGGGCTCGGCTACGAGGTCGGCGACCTGGTGATCAAGACGGTGGCGCGGCGGCTGGAGCAGCTGGTCGAGGACGAGGAGGCGCTGGTCGCGCGCTTCGGCGGCACCGAGTTCGCCATCCTGGTGTGGGAGCAGGAGCAGACCCCGAAGGTCCCCGAGGTCGTCAAGATGATCAACGACCTGCTCGCCGAGCCGGTCTACGTCGGCGACCAGGGCATCGCGGCGTCGGCGAGCGTCGGCGTGGTGCAGCGGCAGGTGGCCGAGGCGGAAGCGTCGAACATGCTGTGGGCCGCCGACGTCGCGCTCCGGCGCGCGGAAGCGGCGGGCAAGCGGCAGTGGGCGCTGTTCGACCCGGACCGGGCGCCGGAGGAGCGCATAGAGTCCAAGCTGGCCGCGGTGATGCCGGGCGGCCTGGAGCAGGGCGAGTTCGACGTGGTCTACCGCCCGCTGGTGCGCCTGGACGGATCCGGCGTGATCGCGCTGGAGGCGGGACTTCGCTGGGACACCAGCGAGAACGGCACGCTGGAGCACGAGGAGTGCCTGCGGCTGGCGGAGCGCTCCGGCGTGACGCTGTCCCTGCGCGACTGGATGGTGGCCACCGCCTGGGAGCAGCTGCGCGAGTGGCACGCGGACGGGCACCGGGTGCAGCTGAACGTGGCGCTGAGCCCGAACCAGGGACAGGACCCCGATCTGGCGGCGGTGATCCACCGCGTGCTGGACACCGGCGACGTCGACCCGGGCTGGCTGCGGCTGTGCCTGCCGATGGTGGCGATCAGCGGCGACAACGAGGAGACCCGGGACAACGTCCGGTTCCTCAGCAGCCGCGGGATCAAGACCTCCCTGCACGACTTCCAGGGCTCCCCGGAAGAACTGCGGCTGCTGCGCGAGCTCCCGGTGGACGCGGTGCGCCTGGCCGACGAGCTGGTCTCGATACTGCACAACGCGGAATCGACGGACCTCCCGGAAGTGCAGGCGATCCGCAGCCTGGTCCCGCTGACCCGAGCCTGCGGCGCGCAGCTGTGGGTCGGCGGCGTGGAGTCGGAGCAGCAAGCCGAGGCCTGGCGCGAGATCGGCTGCGAGGTGGCATCGGGCCCCCGCTTCGGCGGACCCCTGTGCTCCTTCGACGTCTCGGACTTCCTCAACGAGAACTAGTGCCGCATCAGGCACCGTTCTCCTGGGGCTTGCCGGTCGCGCGGGGTGCGTAGTCTCGCGGGGTGCACTCTCGTCCGAGCTTCGAGAACCCCGCCGCGCTGCCCCACGAGGTGGTGGCCGAGACGATCGAGCGGGCTCTGCGTGACCGCTCGGCGGAGGGCGAGGCAGCGAGTGCGCTGGTCGGGATCGCGTTGAACGACGACGACGCGGAGTTCATCGAACACTGGTGTGTGCAGGTCGGGACGCGCGCAGTATCGGGTAGTCCGCTGCTTGGGCTGGCCGGCCTGTGCTTGGGACACACCGCTCGGCGCTTCGGGCAGCTCAGTGATGAAGCGCTGGCGCTGGCGGAGTCGCTGGCGGCGCGGGCTGAGGCAGATCCGGCGGACGTGGATGGTCGGGCCCAGGACGGCTATGACGACGTCCGGAGCTTCCTGCACCTGTGGTGACGCTGCCGCTTCCCGTTGCAGGTCAGGCTGCGTTGGTCGGCGATGGCGCAGAGATGCTCGACCCGGACGGCGCGTCACAACAGGGCGAACGTTGCCTGACGCGGCACTAGCCGAGTTCCCGGTAAGCGGCAGGAGGATCGACGAGCTCGGGATGCCGAGCCCAGTACTGCTCACCGTGCAGCGCGAGCATCGCCCAGTGCCACGCCTCGTCGTGAAAGACGAGCCCACGGTAAGGCTTGTCGGCAGGCTCGTACGGATACCGCTGAGCAGCAGCGGCCTCGGCCTGCTCTGCAGTCGTACCGCCGTAGTGGCGCATGACCCACGCGTACTGAGTCCGCTCACCCCGCAGGTAATCGACGTACTCGTCCTCGGACCACTCCACGCGTCAAGCCTAGACCGTGGTCCGTGAGCGTTTTGGGGCGTTATAGCCCCCCCAAACCACTCACGGACCCGACCCGCTCACCCGCCGAACCGGTCGGCCTTGACGGCATTTATGAAGTTCGACCAATGCCCCCGGGGCTGTGACCAGGTAACCAGCGTCGCAGTTCTTCGTGTCGCGTATCGCTGCTCTGTCGCGCCGATGCGGCCGATCTCGACACACAGTTGGTCTCCGTGCCGTTGTAACTGGACTTGCGCCAAGAGGCGTGAGAAAGGTCCATAGTTCTAGCCCTTCATCGTGTCGGCTCGATCGCGGATGTGGTTGTGTCTGGCACACTCTCGCGTGAAGCAACGCGCAGGTCCGCACGTGCAACGGCGCTTGTCCGGTAGGGACCAGTACCGGGCGGGCGCCGTCGTGTTCAGCGTCAGGCGTTGAGGTCTCCGGTCTTCACAGCGGCGACGAACGTCGCCCAACGCTGACGATCGAAAACCAGCGTCCCGTACGCGCGATCCTTGGTGTCACGCACGCCGGTCAACGCGGCATCAGCGCTGAAACCGACCTCGACGCAGTTGCCGCCGTTTGGTCCGCTCCGACTGGACTTCCGCGACGTCTAAAGGTGCCCCGCACGCACCATCGGCAGGGCACCTTAGACGTGTTGGCCGTCAGCCAGCCTGGTGTCCCAACGCTTTCAGAACATCGGCGATCCACACCAGCGCATACGGAGGAACGGGTTCACCGCGCGCGCCCAGCTGGACAAGGTTGTTCCACGACTCTGAGAGTTGACCGACCGTCAGCTGGTCTGGGTTCGGCTGGGTGTAGACGTCGTATGCCACATCCGCCGGGATCGACCAGAAGAAGTCCTTGTCGAGTTCAACGGTGCCACCCGTTCCTGTTTGCAGGCTATCGAGTGCCTGGTTTAGCACCCGACGCAAGACCTCGACTGAAACCACGGACTCGTCGTCGCTCATTGTGCACCCTTGTAGATCTTGTCGATGTTTTCTCGGAAAGTATTGATCTCTTTCTCCAGATGCCTCACGCGGCCGTCGATAATCCGTTGACGTACCTCGTCGTTCGGAGCATTCTTGAGAATGCCCTTGTTATCGAATGCCTCCGGATCACGCTTGTACGCATCCAACTTGTCTTCGTGTTCCTTGATCAGCCTCTCATACGAGTCGACGGAACGCCGATCTGACGGCGACAGCTCCGACGGGTCCTGCGTTGACTCTTCCGCCTCGACGGCCTCGTCAGTGGCCACGACTTCGGAGTAGTCGTCGCCCGCGGCTTCGGAGGCAAGCCCGGCCATCGCTACCCCCATCGTCCCGATGCCGGTGGCGATACCAGCAGTCGAGACAGCTCCGAGGGGCACACCAGCGACCGCACCGACACCAGTGGCATCCAGCGCGACGCCTACGGTCTCGCCCGCCGCACTGACTGCCGTGAGCGCCGCACCTCCCACCAGTCCAGCGACCATCTCGGGATGATTCACCATGGCGTTACCGAAGGAGGCCACGGCGTTGACCGCAGCACCGGCCACAGCGCCAGCAGCGTCCCAAGCCTGTTCCAACCAGCTTCGGTCCGGGGCTTTGTCACGGGCTCGGCCAACGATATCGGCGGCCTGATCACCTGCGGAGGCGAGCTGGCTTCGTGCGTGATCGAGGATCTCGCGAGCTTCTTGTCGCTTTGCTTCGCCAGGATCATGGAACGGCATGCTGACCGAAGGGGATCCGGGTGGTGCTTGCTCCTGAGCTTGCGCGACCGCGCGATCGTGCTGAGTCTTGGCGTAGTTGGTTGCCGTCTCTCCTACATCCCAACGGATGATCGCTTCTCTGGCTTGTTCTTGCGCCCAAGCCAGGGTTCCGGCGTACTGCTCCAGAGCCTCAGCGGCTTCATCGAAGCAATCTCCAGCTTCCAGCCACTTCGTTGGCTCACCGTCGAAAGCCGAGCGGAACTGGTCAGCTGCCTCGCCTTCCCAGCCTTCCGAGGTCTCGATGCGCTGTAGGCCCGAGCCTGCTTCGAGCAGGTTTTCTCCATACGCCCTCATCGCAGCCGCAGTCTCGCGCACCGCGTCCGGAAAACCCGGCACGAGGGCCCTGGGGTCGGTGGTCGTCCCGAGCTCGGCCATCACTCGGCCGCCGGATCGTCGCCAGTGGTCCGCCGCAGGATGCCCTCGAAGTGAGAGCGGGCGGCCTCGTCGGTTTGCCGGTAGACCTCGACGCAGTGGGCTAACCGACCGGCGATCTCCTGCCCATCCTCGGTAAGGTTGCTCACGCCCTGGTCCCAGCGATCACAGTACTCATGCACCGTTGTGGCCAAGCGATCGTGGCCGAAGGCCTCTGAAGGGCAGTCGATATCGGCGACCTTTTTCCTGTTCATCGAGTCGATGGTGTCCTGCACGCCTTCTGCGGCCCGGGTTAAGGCAGGCAGGTCGACGCGAAACCCGTCCCCCATGCGGCTCCGTTCCTCGGTTCCAATGCACCGCAAACCCTAGACAAGCCAAGATCGACGCACGTGGTTGAGATTGATCCCGTAGCTCGGATGGCGTATCCGTTGTGATCGAAGTTTCACGTCGAACGTGTTTCAGCCAGGACCGATGAAACAGCAGTGCCCCTCTGCGCGAGCAGAGGGGCACGAGCTAGCGGCGTCGCTGCAGCAGCCCTAACAACGGTTCACGCCTGCGTGACTCCCGTACCGCTTCGGCTACTGCCCGCACGTGAGCTGTCCCGCCGCGGTTGTAGACGTAGCGCAAGAACCACAGCACTAACGCCCGATCGATAAGTACCCCCAGGACGACGCCGCACAACGCCATATTCATCGTTAGCACAGATACAACTCCAATCTGTGCCCCCCGACCACAGACCGGAGCTCGGAGTAAGACTCCGATCTGCGTCGACCACACATGGTAGCGGTGACAGCTTATCGCCGTAGTGGTGACTGTGTGCGGGTAATCGTGGTCCTGCTCCGGCTCGCTGCCGTCCGTCCGGAAGATTCGGTGATGGCAGTCTGGGAGCCAGGCGCGAGAGGGCGGTTCGAGATTCACGGGAAGGCGAGACCATGACTCAAACGCAGGCGCTGACCGGTGTCACCGCAGTGTTCCATCACGAGTTCTGGTACGCGCACACTGATGCCGAGGTGGCTGGGTCGGTGCGCACGATCGTGGAGGATCCGCCGCAGCCTGTGTGCGAGGTCTACCTGTGGGATCGCCCGTGTCGATCCTTCCGGGAAGAGGACGGACCTGCGTTCCCTGATTCGGGCGGCTGCGGGTGTCCAGCGATGTCGAGACCGGGTGGGGAGCGCTGAACTACTTCCAGCCCGGTGCAGAGGACGGTTTGGCCGACTCGCTTAACCCCGATGCGGATGAGCGCACACCTGTCCTGCCGCTGGACACCGACGGAATCGACTTTCGCGCTCGGCATCCCTGCCGTTGGAGGCTGTGCGCGAGGCCGTAGCTGAGTTCTGCCGCACCGGCGTGCGGCCGACTTGTGTGGAGTGGCAGGGCGGCTTCAGGTACTGACTTGCCCAGTAAACGCGAACAGGGCCCCGCCGGTTGGCGAGGCCCTGTTCCGGAGGTCAGCGGGTCAGCGCTGGTAGACCGGTTGGGTCTGGGGGTTGAACTCCGCGAACTTCACGCTCTTGGCGTTGTTCGTCCGCGGGTCGTTGATCTCCAGGACGTCCAGGCCCTCCTGGATGCCGCTGGAGTAGATGTGGCCGTTGTAGTAGTACGCCGACCACGAGCCCGCCGTCGACAGCTTCTCCGGGTTGAACGCGGTGCGGTCGAAGTAGCCGATCTCCTTCGGGTTGGCCGAGTCGGTGAAGTCCCACACCGACACGCCGCCCTGGTACCACGCCTGCACCATGTAGTCGCCGTCCTTGGTCGGGATCAGCGAACCGTTGTGCGCCACGCAGTTCTCGGTGTCGGCCTGGTGCCGCGGGATCTTGTAGTAGCTGCGGAACTCCAGCTTCGCGTCGTCGCCCGAGCCGGTCAGGTCGTAGATGCCGTTGGCACCGCGGGTCGGGCCGGTCTTGGCGTTGCAGGTGGCCGCGCCGCCGCCACCGAGCTCGTCGGTGAAGACGACCTTGGTGCCCTCGTTGTTGAAGGTGGCGCTGTGCCAGAAGGCGAAGTTCACGTCGTCGCGGACCTGCTCGATCACGCGCGGCTTCTCGCGGTCGGAGATGTCCAGCAGCACACCGTCGCCCATGCAGGCGCCGGCCGCGATGTCCTTCTCCGGGAACGCGGTGATGTCGTGGCAGCCGGTCGTCTGGCTGACGGTGCCCGAACCGGGGTTGCCGCCGTCCGGGAACAGCACCGGCGCGTCGACCAGCACCGGCTCGGCCGGGTTGGCCAGCGGCACCTTGATGATCGAGATCTGGTCGTGCGGCGGCTGGCAGTGCGGGAACTCCGCGCGCGGGCCGTACGACGAGACGTAGATGTAGACGTCCTTGCCCGCCTTGTCCGGCACCAGGGTGTTGGTGTGCGAACCGCAGGCGGTGTCGATCGCGGAGACGTAGCGCGGCTCGGCCGGGTTGCTGACGTCGAAGATCCGCATGCCCTCCCAGCCGTTGGGGTCGGCCGCGGTGGTCGACTGGCTGGTGCACGTGTCGTTCGTGCGCGGGTAGTCGACGGAGAGGAACAGCAGGTTGCCGGAGATCGAGACGTCGCCCTGGCCGCCGGGGCAGGCGACCTGGGTCAGCACCGACGGCTTCTTCGGGTTCTTGATGTCGTAGACGACGAACCCGTCGTAGTTGCCGACGTACGCGTGGTCTCCCTTGAACGCGATGTCGGTGCCGAAGGCTTCCAGCGTGTTGAACGGCTCCTGCTTCGGCAGGTTCGCGACGTGCTTGATGTTGTCGCTCTTGAGGACGTCGCCGGCCGGGGCGGCCACGGTCTGCACCGCGGCCTGCTCCGGGCCGTCGTGGGCCGGGGTCGCCGCAGACGCCGGCGCGAGGGCCAGACCGAGGGACAGGACGCCGACGGACGCGCCTAACGCGCGCCACCTGGAAGTACGTTTCAAGACCAAACCACCCCTGTTGCTCGGGTCGGTCGCAGAGCAGCTGCAACCAGCGGTGTCGAGAACACCGCCGGAGATCAGTATTGTTTTGCCCGGTTCTGGACCCAATAGGCCAGTTGGCGGCTTTTCCAGCTGGATCCCACCTGGCGGACGCGTTTTGCGCGGCGGCTCCGGTGGGTTAGGAACGACGATAGGAGGACTCGATGCGCCGGTTGACCGCCGCGTTGCTGATCGCGGTTGCTGGGCTCGCCGGATGTGCCGGTGAGCAGCCGGAACCGCCGAAGGTGGTGCTGCCGGGCGCACCGGGCGACCAGCCGCAGGTGGTGGCGAGCGCCGCGCCGGACGCGGGCGTCCCGGTCGACGTCGAGGCCGACTACCTGCGCATGATGATCGCGCACCACGAGCAGGCGCTGGAGATGACGGCGCTGGCACCGGAACGCGCGCAGCACCCGAAGGTCCGCGCGCTGGCCGAGCGCATCGGCGGCGCGCAGGGCCCGGAGATCGGTGCCATGCAGGGCTGGCTGGACACTCGCGGCTTCGGCGAGGAGCACAGTGGACACGGCCACCCCACCGGCCACGATCACGCGACGATGCCGGGCATGGCCACGCCCGAACAGCTCGCGCAGCTGCGGGATTCCACCGGCGCCGACTTCGACCGCCTCTTCCTGCAGCTCATGATCGCCCACCACGAGGGCGCGCTGACGATGGCCACCGACGTCCTGACCCGGGGCCGCGAGGAGCAGGTCCACGCGATGGCCACGGACGTCCTGGTGACCCAGCAGTCCGAGATCGACACCATGCGCGGGCTGCAGGGCGAGGTGGGCTGAGCGGCCGAAATTCGGTGGCCGCCGGGCGCGGGCGGTGGGAACATCCCGGCATGACGATGTTCGGGCCGGTGCTGGACGTCCGCCCCCTGTTCGGCCAGGAGCGGGAGGAGCTGCTCGCGCTGCTCCGCTCGCTGAGCGCCGAGGACTGGTCGCGCGAGACGGTGTGCCCGGGATGGGACGTGCACGACATCGTCGGGCACGTCCTGAACGACTACGTGCGGCGGATCTCGGGCGGCCGGGACGGTTTCGGCGGTGCGGTCTTCGCCAACGACGAGACGCTGCCGCGCTACCTGGCCCGCGTCAACGACGAATTCGTCCGGGCGGCGCGGCAGTTGAGCCCGGAGCTGATGATCGAGCTGCTGGCCCACCTCGGACCGGAGCTGGACCGGCTCTGGACGGGCTTCGACCTCACCGGCCCGGCCGCGCTGGACGTGTCGTGGGCCGGGCCCGGCCCGAGCCCGGCCTGGCTGGACATCGCCCGCGAGTACACCGAGTTCTGGGTGCACCAGCAGCAGATCCGGGACGCGGTGGGCCGACCGGGCGCCGACGGGCCCGAACTGGTGCGCCCCGTGCTGGACACGTTCCTGCGCGGGCTGCCGCACGCGTTGAGCGAGGTCGCCCGCCCGCACGGCACCGAAGTCCACGTCGTCGTCACCGGCCCGCCGGGCGGCACCTGGTGCGCGGCGTTCGACGAGGGCGGCTGGCGGATGGCCGAGCCCGGCGGTGAACCGGCGGCCACGGTCACCGTGCGGCCCGACGACCTCTGGCGGCTCGCGACCAGGGGCATCACCGTCACCGAAGCCCGCCGGCGAGCGGACGCGCAGGGCGACCCGGCCCTGAGCCACGCGGTGACCTCACTGCTCGCGGTGGTGGCCTGAGCTTCACGCCGCGTCGGGCGCCTACCGCGAGCGGAGGAACTCGATCGCCCGCCGGGTCAGGAGCTCGGCAGCGTCCGGGTCGTGGGACGGCAGGGAACTGTCCGCGAACAGGTGCTGGTCTCCCGGATACAGGAACATCTCCGCATCAGCGCAGTCGGAGACGAGGGCGCGGGCAGCGCCGACGTCCTCGGCGAAGTACGGATCTGCTTCCTTCCCGTGCACCTGCACCGGTAAACCGCCAGGCCATGCCGCGCTGAACTCCGCAACGGGGATGCAGGCGTGGAACAGCAGCGCTCCTCGCGCGCCCGCCCGGGTCTGCGCCAGCTTCTGGGCGGGCAGCACACCGAGCGAGAAACCGGCGTAAACAGCTTCCCGGGGCAGTGCTTCGGCCGCGCGGACACCGCGCTCGGTGATCTCTCCGAAGCCGAGCTGCTCGACGTAGCCGCTGCCCTCCTCGAGGGAGTCGAAGGTGCGCCCGTCGAAGAGAGGTCGGGCGTGTGGACGGTGTGTCCGGCCGCGCGGATTACGTCGGCGAAAGCGGTGACTCCGGGGGTCAATCCCTGCGCGTGGTGGAACAGTACGACCTCTGCCATGCCCGAACCTCTTGCTTGCCGCCGGCGAATGATCCGGCAGTTTAGACCGACCGGGCACTGCCCTGCGCTGCAGCGCAGGGCAGCGACCCCGTGCTGACCGACGCGGAGGGCATCGGCCTGGCGCGGCTGCGGAGGCACCGGGTCACATTGCCGGCGCCGTGACGGTTCACCACTCGACCCGGAGTTCGTGCAGAGCTCGGATGAAACCCCCGGTCTTCCAGTGCAGTTCGGTGTCGGCCAGCCGCAGCCGCGGGAAGCGCCGGGTGAGTTCGCCGAGGCCGGTCTCCAGCTCGATCTTCGCCAGCTGCGCGCCGAGGCAGCGGTGCACTCCGTTGCCGAAGGCCAGGTGGCGGTTGGGCACCCGGGCCGGATCGAACTCGTCGGGCGAGTCGAACGCCGCGGCATCGCGGTTGGCCGAGCTCAGCGAGATCAGCACGGTGTCGCCCTCGGCGATCGTCACACCGCCCAGCTCGACCGCCGCGGTGGCCACCCTCGGCAAGGTCACCTCGTAGGCGGGCAGCGCGACGTGGCGCAGCAGCTCGTCCACCACGGGCCCGACGACTTCGGGGTGCTCGACGAGCTTGCGCCACTGGTCGGGGAGTTCGGTGAGCAGCACGGCCACCGAGTTCGCCAGCTGGTTCTTGGTGGTCTCGTGCCCGGCGTTGAGCAGCGCGAGGCCGAACAGCACGAGCTCCTCCTCGCTCAGCCGGTCGCCCTCGTCGCGCGCCGCGATGAGCAGGCTGAGCAGGTCATCGGTGGGGGAGCGGCGCTTCTCGTCGACGAGTTCCGCGATGTAGCCGGACAGCTCCGCCCATCCGCCCCGGACCTCCTCGACCGGCAGGCCGGACACGGTGAGGATCCGCTCGGCCCAGTCCTGGAAGGAAGGCCGGTCGGCGCCGGGCACGCCGAGCATCTCGCAGATGATCTCGATGGGCAGCGCGGCGGTGAAGTGCTCGATCAGGTCGACCGGTGGTGTCATTCCGGCGAGCTCGTCCAGCAGCCGGTCGGTCACCTCCTGCACGCGGGGCCGCAGCTGCTCGATCCGCCGCACGGTGAACACCTTCGCGACCAGCCTGCGCAGCCGGGTGTGCTCCGGCGGGTCGGCGGTGAGGATCAATCCCGGTGGCAGCTCGAAGGTGCCGATCTTGGGCACGTCCGGATCCGCGGCGCGGGCCAGGCTGAACCGCGTGTCGACGAGCACCGCGTTGACCTCGGCGTATCGGGTGACGAGCCAGACCGGCTCGCCGGACAGCAGGACCCGCGAGATCGGCTGCTCGTCGCGCAGCCGGGCGACCCGCGCGGTGTCGCTGCTGCCGTCGGCAGCGATGAACGGGAACTCGGGGAGTTCGGTCTCGCGCACAACGCCTCCTCGCGCCGGAGCGTCGTTCCACAGCAGGCTACCGCCGTGCCGGTTCACCGCCGATCGCGATTTCGGGTGGCGAAAGCCTTGCCCGGTAGCAGGAATCCATCGCCTGATCGGCCGTTGCCCGGATGGAGGACGACGCGGATGGGTCGCCCAACTTCGACGACCTGCAAAATTCCTGTCGCGAACCAGTTTTCGGCAATAACGATCTGAATATTCCTGTGGTTGGGCGGAGATTCACCACTCGACCTGGAGCTGGTGCAGGCTCCGGACGAAAACGCCGGTCTTCCAGTGCAGTTCGGTGTCGGTCAGGCGCAGCTGCGGGAAGCGCCGGGTGAGTTCGCGGAGGCCGGTCTCCAGCTCGATCTTCGCCAGTTGCGCGCCGAGGCAGCGGTGGATGCCGTTGCCGAAGGTCAGGTGGCGGTTGGGCGTGCGGGCGGGGTCGAACTCGTCGGGCGAGTCGAACGCCGCGGCGTCGTGGTTGGCCGAGGCCAGCGAGACCAGGACGGTGTCGCCCTCGGCGATGGTCACCCCGCCCAGCTCGACTGCAGCGGTGGCCACCCTGGGCAGGTTCACCGCGAAGCCCTCCAACGGGACGTGGCGCAGCAGCTCGTCCACCACGGGCCCGACGACTTCGGGGTGCTCGACGAGTTCGCGCCACTGGTCGGGGTGCTCGGTGAGCAGCACGGCCACCGAGTTCGCCAAGTGGTTCTTGGTGGTCTCGTGCCCGGCGTTGAGCAGCGTGAGGCCGAACAGCACGAGTTCGTCCTCGGTCAGCCGGTCGTCCTCGTCGCGCGCCGCGATGAGCAGGCTGAGCAGGTCATCGGCGGGTGAGCGGCGCTTGTCCGCGACCAGTCCCGCGATGTAACCGGACAGCTGCCTCCACCCGGCCTGGACCTCCTCGGCCGGCAGCCCGGACACGGTGAAGGTCAGCTCGGTCCAGTCCTGGAACCGGTCGCGGTCCTGATGAGGCACGCCGAGCAGCTCGCAGATGATCTCGATGGGCAGCGCGGCGGTGAAGTGCTCGATCAGGTCGACCGGTGGTGTCATCCCGGCGAGCTCGCCCAGGAGCCGGTCGGTCACCTCCTGCACGCGGGGCCGCAGCTGCTCGATCCGCCGCGCGGTGAACACCTTCGCGACCAGCCTGCGCAGGCGGGTGTGCTCCGGTGGATCGGTGGCGAGGATCATGCCCGGTGGCAGCTCGACGGTGCCCAGCCGCGGGATGCCCGGGTCGATGGCCCGGGCCAGGCTGAACCGCGTGTCGACCAGCACGGTGTTGACCTCGGCATAGCCGGTGACGAGCCAGGCGGGTTGACCGGACAGCAGGACCCGGGTGACCGGTGGCCCGGCGCGCAACCGGTCGAAATCGATGCTGCCGTCGCCGGTGGTGAACGGGAACTCCGGGAGTTCGCTCGCGGTCGCGGGCACAACATCTCCTCTGCGGTGGTCGGGCGCGGGCGGTTCGGGATCGACGCCTGTCGGGCCAGCGGTCACCACGCGACCTGGAGCCGGTGCAGGGCGTGGACGAAAACGCCGGTCTTCCAGCGCAGTTCGTCGTCGGTGAGGCGCAGCTGCGGGAAGCGCCGGAGGAGGCCGCTGAGGCCGGTTTCCAGCTCGATCTTCGCCAGTTGTGCGCCGAGGCAGCGGTGGATGCCGTTGCCGAAGGCCAGATGCCGGTTGGGCACGCGGGCGGGGTCGAACTCGTCGGCGCCGTCGAAGACCGCCTTGTCGCGGTTGGCGGAGGTCAGCGAGATCAGCACGGTGTCGCCCTCGGCGATGGTCACCCCGCCCAGCTCGACCGTCGCGGTGGCCACCCTGGGGAAGGTCACCTCGTAGCCGAACAGCGGGACGTAGCGCAGCAGCTCGTCCACCGCGGTGGGGACGAGCTCGGGGTCCGCGATCAGCCGCTGCCACTGATCGGGATGCTCGGTGAGCAGCATCGCCACCGAGCTCGCCAGTTGGTTCTTGGTCGTCTCGTACCCGCCGATCAGCAGGGCGAGCGCGAGCAGCACGAGTTCGCTCTCGTCCAGCACGTCGTCCTCGTCGCGTGCCGCGGTCAGCATGCCGAGCAGGTCATCGGTGGGAGCGCGGCGCTTTCCGGAAACGAGTCCGGCGAGGTAATCGGTCATCCGCGCCCATCCCGACTGGACCTCCTCCTCCGTCAGCCCGGACACGGTGAGGATGCGCTCGGTCCAGTCCTGGAACCGGTCGCGGTCCTGATGGGGGACGCCGAGCAGCTCGCAGATGATCTCGATGGGCAGCGCGGCGGTGAAGTGCTCGATCAGGTCGACCGGTGGTGTCATCCCGGCGAGCCGGTCCAGCAGGCGGTCGCTCACGTCCTGCACGTGCGGCCGGAGCTGTTCGATCCGCCGGGAGGTGAACACCTTCGCGACGAGCTTGCGCAGCCGGGTGTGCTCCGGAGGGTCGGTGGCCAGGAGCTGCCCCGGCATCATCTCCACGGTGCCCAGCCGCGGGATGCCCGGGTCGATGGCACGGGCCAGGCTGAACCGCGTGTCGACCAGCACGGCGTTGACGTCGGCGTGCCGGGTGACCAGCCACACCGGCACGCCGGACAGCACGACCCTGGAGATCGGCCGTTCCTCGCGCAGCCGGAACACCCGTTCCCGGTCGCTGCTGCCGTCGGCGGTGGTGAACGGGAACTCCGGGAGTTCGCTTTCGGTCGCGCGCACAGCGCCTCCTCGGGGGATCTGACCGGCCTGGTCGTGCGCGGAGCAGGTGGGGCAGTCCGGGGAAGACCTTCCGCCGGACCTCGCCGGTGGCCGAACTCCGGAGATCTCGGTAGCCGCCGATCGACACGGCAACACCTCCCCAGCAGGCTACCGCGCCACCGGGCTGTCGCTGATCGGGTGTTCGGCGGCAAAACCGTTGCCCGACAGCACGAACCGCCCCCCCGATCGTCCCTCGCCCGATCGGTCCAAGCCGGTGCCGGGGCGGCTTCAGGCCTTCAGGGCGGCGCGGACGATGGCGAGCGCTTCGTCGGCCGGGATGCCGAGGGCGTGGGTGATCTGGGCGTAGGTGGCCGCTGCTTCGGCTGCTCGGGCCGCTGTCCGGTCGCCCGCGTCGGAGACGAAAGTGCCTGCGCGGCCGCGTGTTTCGATCAGACCGGCCTGCTCCAGCTCGCGGTAGGCCTTGGCCGCGGTGTTGGCCGCGATGCCCAGCTCGGCGGCCAGGGCGCGGACGGTCGGGAGCTTGGCGCCCACCGGAAGCTCGCCGCTGCGGACCTGCTCGGCGATGCTCGACCGCACCTGCTCGAACGGCGGCACGTCGGAGTTGGCGTCAACGCTGATCCGCATGGTCCATCACTTCCCGGTCGTGGTCGGTGCCGCCCCAGTATCCTCCCCGGCCCGGCCGGGCCTCACGCGCGCCAGGACCGGGCGGAGGGGAGATCGGGCACGATGGGGAACACCTCGGCCAGGCCGGTGATCCGGAAGGTCTTGAGCAGCCGGTCCGCGGTGCACACCACGACCAGGTCACCGTCGACGGCGCGCACCCGCTTCAGGCCGCCGACCAGCACGCCGAGCGCGGTGCTGTCCATGAAATCGACCTGGCCGAGGTCCACGATCAACCGGCGAGCACCGTCGTCCACCGCGTCGACCAACTGCTCCCGCAGGGCGGGCGCGGTGTAGACGTCGATCTCACCGCTGACCGCGATCAGCGCGACGTCGTCGGGCAGCCGCGTGCTGGTCACGCTGAAGTCCATGGCGTGCACATTAGCGCCGCGGCGGGCCTTCCGGTGACGATCCGACGTCGTGCGCGCACGGCGGGTGGCATGCTCATCGGCATGATCGGTTCGTGGTGGAAGTGGCGTCGGCACGAGGTCGGGCGCGTTTCCGTGATGCCCGCCCGGTCGATCTGGATCGGGGCGCTGGTGCTGCTCGTGGTGGCGGCGGTCTCGATGTGGGCGCTGATGGCGCTGTACGGCGGCGGGAGCCCGCAGGACAAGGTCCGGCTGGAGATCGTCAAGCTGGCGGGCGGCATCGTCGTCGGCACCGGCGGCGCGGCTGCGCTCCTGCTGGCCGCGCGGCGGCAGCGCGCCACCGAGTTGCAGCTGGCCCAGAACGAGCGGGATCTTGCCCAGAAGGAGCGCGCCGCTGATGACGCCCGGCACGATGCCGCGGAAAGGCGGATCACCGAGCTGTACTCCTCCGCCGCGGAGCAGCTGGGTTCGGACAAGGCTCCGGTGCGCCTGGCGGCGCTTCACGCCCTGGAACGGCTCGGCCAGAACAACCCCGGCCACCGGCAGACGGTCGTGGACCTGCTGTGCGCCTACCTGCGCATGCCCTTCGCCTCGCCCGACGCGACCGATATGGAGTTGCGGGCTGAAAGATATCAGGAACTCCAGGTGCGGCTCACCGCACAACGGCTGCTCACCGCCCATCTCCGTCCCGGAGCGGATGAAGAGGAGAAGTTCTGGGGCGACATGGACCTCGACCTCACCCGAGCCGAGCTCGTCGAATGGGACATAGCGGGATGCAGAGTCCGCAACGCCTTGTTCGACGGGACAGTGTTCAGCGGCGAAGCTACCTTCCAGCAGGTGGTGTTTCGCGGCGCGGTTTCGTTCCGCGAGGCCCGGTTCCGCGGCGTTCTGTTCGGTGGAGCGCAGTTCCACGACGCGGCCCGGTTCGATGAGGCGGTGTTTCGCGGTGCGGCTTCCTTCCGCTCGGTAGAGTTCGGCACTGCGGCTTCCTTCGACGGGACTGACTTCCACGGTCCTGCTTCCTTCGCTGAAGGACGGTTCAGTGGTACGGGAACCTTCCGCCAGGCGGTGTTCCGCGACACGGTTTCATTTCGGGAGGTGGAGTTTCACGCTGCGGTCTCATTCAATGCGACGGAGTTCCGCTTTGAGGCTTCTTTCGCCGGAGCGCATTTCCAGGACTCCGCCTCGTTCGGTGAATCGCGGTTCCAGGGCATCGTCTCGTTCCGCGAGGCGGAGTTCCAGGACGCGGCGTGGTTCGACAACGCTGCGCTGGGAGAACCGGACTTCGCCGAGGCCCGGATCTTCGCACCCGGCTGGGTGGCCGATCAGGGCTGGCTGCGGGGGCTTCCGGCGTGGCAGCTGACCACCACCGACGGCGAAGAGCCGGATGAGCAGCAGCGTCGGTGGCATCGGTTCGTGCCGGCCGAACCGGCCACCGACTAGGAGCCGTTCCGGAAGGCCGCCAGCAGGCGTTCTGCCGCCAGGCCCGCGGTCAGCTCTCCCGCCCGGACCTGGGATTCCACCTCGCCGAGGATCTCGCGGACGCCCGGGTGGTGGGTGAGCTCGGACAGGAGCTGGTCGCGCACCAGCGCCCAGGTCCACTCGACCTGCTGGCGGCTGCGCTTCTCCGCGAACTCACCGGTTTCGGTCAGCACCGCGCGGTGCTGCTCCACCTGCTCCCACACCGAGTCCAGGCCCAGGCCCTGCAGGCCGCTGCAGGTCAGCACCGGCGGTGTCCAGCTCGCGCTGATCGGGGTGAGCAGGCGCAGGGCGCCGCGGAGCTCGCGGGCCGCCTTGCGGGCTTCGGTCGCGTGATCGCCGTCGGCCTTGTTGACCGCGATGATGTCGGCCAGCTCCAGGACGCCCTTCTTGATGCCCTGCAGCTGATCTCCGGTGCGCGCCAGGGACAGCAGCAGGAAGCAGTCGACCATGCCCGCCACGGTCACCTCGGACTGCCCGACGCCGACGGTTTCCACCAGCACCACGTCGAAACCGGCCGCCTCCATCAGCACGATGGTCTCCCGCGTCGCGCGCGCGACGCCGCCGAGCGTGCCCGCCGACGGCGACGGCCGCACGAACGCCGCCGGGTCGCTGGCCAGCCGGCCCATCCGCGTCTTGTCGCCGAGGATGCTGCCGCCGCTGCGGGTGGACGACGGGTCGACGGCCAGCACCGCGACGCGGTGCCCGGCGGCGGTCAGCATCGAGCCCAGCGCCTCGATGAACGTCGACTTGCCCACGCCTGGCACGCCGGTGATCCCGACGCGGTGCGCGCCACCGCTGTGCGGCAGCAGCTCGCCCAGCAGCTCTTGGGCCTGCGCGCGGTGGTCGGCGCGGGTGGATTCCACCAGCGTGATCGCCCGCGCCAGCTTGGTGCGGGAACCGGCGAGCACGCCCTTGGCGTAGTCCTGGACGTCGATGGTGCGCGGCATGATCAGTGGCCGAGTCGGGTGCGGAGTTCGTCCAGCAGGCCCAGGGCCGCGTCGGCGATGACGGTGCCCGGCGGGAAGATCGCCGATGCCCCGGCCTGGCGCAGCGCGTCGAAGTCGGCGGGCGGGATGACGCCGCCGACGACGATCATGATGTCCTCCCGGTCGATCGCGGCCAGCTCGTCGCGCAGCGCGGGCACCAGCGTCAGGTGCCCGGCGGCGAGGCTGGAGACGCCGACGACGTGCACATCGGACTCGGCGGCCTGGCGGGCCACCTCCGCCGGGGTCTGGAACAGCGGGCCCACGTCCACGTCGAAGCCGAGGTCGGCGAAGGCGGTGGCGATCACCTTCTGGCCGCGGTCGTGGCCGTCCTGGCCCATCTTGGCGACCAGGATGCGCGGGCGGCGGCCTTCGGCCTCGGCGAAGTCCTCCACCCGCTCGCGGGCGGCCTCCAGCTGCTCCGACGGCCCCGATTCGTCCCGGTACACGCCGGTGATCGTACGGATCTGCCCGGAGTGGCGGCCGAAGACCTTCTCCAGCGCGTCGGAGATCTCGCCGACGGTCGCCTTGGCCCGCGCCGCGTCCACGGCCAGCGCGAGCAGGTTGTGCGCCATGTCGTTCGGGCGCTCGTCGGACATCGACGCCTCGGCCGCGGCGGTGAGGCGCCGCAGCGCGTCCTCGCAGGCCTGGCCATCGCGTTCTTCGCGCAGCCGCCGCAGCTTCTCCAGCTGCTGGGCGCGCACGCCGGCGTTGTCGACCTTGAGCACGTCGATCTGCTCGTCGCCGTCGTAGCGGTACTTGTTGACGCCGATCAGCGGCTGGCGGCCGGAGTCGATGCGGGCCTGGGTGCGGGCGGCGGCCTCCTCGATGCGCAGCTTCGGGATGCCCGCGTCGATGGCCTGGGCCATGCCGCCCGCGTCCTCGACCTCGGTGATGTGCGCCCAGGCGCGCTCGGCGAGGTCCTGGGTGAGCCGCTCCAGGTAGTAGCTGCCGCCCCACGGGTCGATCACCCGCGTGGTGCCGGACTCCTGCTGCAGCACCAGCTGCGTGTTGCGCGCGATGCGCGCGGAGAAGTCGGTGGGCAGCGCCAGCGCTTCGTCGAGCGCGTTGGTGTGCAGCGACTGGGTGTGGCCCTGGGTGGCGGCCATCGCCTCGACGCAGGTGCGCACGACGTTGTTGTAGACGTCCTGGGCGGTCAGCGACCAGCCGGAGGTCTGCGAATGGGTGCGCAGCGACAGCGATTTCGGGTTCTGCGGTTGGAACTGCTTGACCAGCTTCGCCCACAGCAGGCGGGCCGCGCGCAGCTTGGCGACCTCCATCGCGAAGTTCATCCCGATGCCCCAGAAGAACGACAGCCGGGGCGCGAAGGCGTCGGTGTCCAGCCCGGCCTGCCGCCCGGCGCGCAGGTACTCCACGCCGTCGGCCAGCGTGTAGGCCAGCTCCAGGTCGGCGGTCGCCCCGGCCTCCTGGATGTGGTAACCGGAGATCGAGATGGAGTTGAACTTCGGCATCCGCTGCGAGGTGTAGGCGAAGATGTCGGAGATGATCCGCATCGACGGCTGCGGCGGGTAGATGTAGGTGTTGCGGACCATGAACTCCTTGAGGATGTCGTTCTGGATGGTCCCGGCCAGCTTCTCCGGCGCGACGCCCTGCTCCTCGGCGGCGACGATGTAGAGCGCCATCACCGGCAGCACCGCGCCGTTCATGGTCATCGACACGCTCATCCGGTCCAGCGGGATGCCGTCGAAGAGCTGGCGCATGTCGAGGATCGAGTCGATGGCCACCCCGGCCATGCCCACGTCACCGGACACGCGCGGGTGGTCGGAGTCGTAGCCGCGGTGGGTGGCCAGGTCGAAGGCCACCGACAGGCCCTTCTGCCCGGCGGCGAGGTTGCGGCGGTAGAAGGCGTTGGACTCCTCGGCGGTGGAGAACCCGGCGTACTGCCGGACCGTCCACGGCTGGTTGACGTACATCGTCGGGTACGGCCCGCGCAGGAACGGCGCCAGCCCGGGGTAGGTGTGCAGGAAGTCCAGGCCCTCGGTGTCGGCCGAGGTGTACAGCGGCTTGACGCCGATGCCCTCCGGCGCCTCCCACACCAGCGCGTCGGACTCCTTGCCGGTGGCGGCGAGCACCTCTTCCTGCCAGCGGGGGAGACCGGCGGTCGGCGGGCTGTCCAGCGGGACGTCGGCGAAGTTCGGGATCTGCGTCATCGTCGGACTCCCAACTGGTCGTGGACGTCGGTGAGGACGGCCAGCGCATCGCACCCGGTGAACACGAACCCGTCCACCCCGGCCAGGTCACCGGGCTTGCCCGCCAGCAGCACGCGCTGCGCCCCGGCCCGCTTCAGCGCCTCCGCCGTTTCCGCCGCGCGCTCGGCGTAAACCTTGTCGCTGGAGCACAAGCACACCACCGGAGCACCGGAGTAAGCGGCGATTACGTCCTCTGTGGACTCGGTCGCGCCGGCGTCGGCGCACTCGACACCGCCCGCGGCGAAGAGGTTCCGCGCGAACGACGCGCGGGCGTTGTAGGCGGCCAGCGGGCCGAGCGTCGCGAGGAACACGGTCGGCCGCTGCGGCTGGGCGTCGGCGGCGTCGCGCAGCCGCTCGAAGTCCTCGGCGTAGCGGTGCGCGGGCAGGCCACCGGCGGGCCGCTCCGGCGCGGGCTCGCGCTCCAGCGGCGGTTCGTCGAGGTTCGGGAACTCGCTGACGCCGGTGATCGGGTCCTCGCGGTGCGCGATCGCGGTGCGCCGTCGTTCCCAGGTGGCGGCCAGCTCGTCGGCGATCAGGCCGGACTCCAGCGCGGCGGGCAGGCCACCGGCGGCTTCGATCCGCTGGAACCAGGCCCAGGCCGCCTTCGCCAGCTCGTCGGTCAGCGATTCGACGTAGTAGGAACCACCGGCCGGGTCGATCACCTGCGCCAGGTGCGATTCCTCCAGCAGCAGCGACTGCGTGTTGCGCGCGATGCGCCGGGCGAAGGCGTCCGGCAGCCCGAGCGCGGTGTCGAACGGCAACGTGGTGACCGCTTGCGCGCCGCCCACACCCGCGGCGAACGAGGCGATCGTGGTGCGCAGCATGTTCACCCACGGGTCGCGGCGGGTGAGCATCGCCGAGGAGGTCACCGCGTGCTGCACCTGGCCGCGCGCCTGCTCAGCGACACCGCAGGCGCGGGTCACCTGCTCCCACAGGCGCCGCGCGGCGCGCAGCTTGGCGATGGTGAGGAACTGGTCGGCGGTGGCGGCGTAGCGGAACTCCAGCAGCCCGGCGGCGGTGTCGACGTCCAGCCCGGCGTCGGTGAGCCACCGCAGGTAGGTGGTCGCGGCGGCCAGCGAGCAGCCGAGCTCCTGCGCGTCAGAGCCGCCCGCCTCGTGATAGGGCAGCCCGTCGGCGACCAGGGCTTTCAGCTCCGGGAACGCCCTGCTGCGCTCGGCGAGGGCGATCGCGGCCTCCCGGTCACCGGGTTGTCCCGTCCGGGCCTGCCAGCCCAGCGGATCGGCGCCGAGGTTGCCGCGCAGCGCACTGCCCCGCACGCCCTGCTCCTCGGCCAGCGCGAGGAAGGCCTCCGCGGCGGCGGCGAAGTCGGCACCGGCGTCGAGCGTCACGCCGATCATGTCCAGGTGGACGCCTTCGAGCGCATCGGCGAGGTCGTCGACCGCCAGGCCGCCGCGGCCCAGCCGCAGCCACAGCGAGGACACGCCGTTGTAGAGGTCCGCCAAGATCTCGCGGTTGGTCTCGGCCGCATCGGGGTGCTCGTGCCGTTGCCGCACGTCCCAGCCCTCGGCCACGCTGCCCTGCGGGCGTGCGCCCCGCACGAACGGCGCTAGCCCCGGCACTCCCGGCTCGCCCGCGGTCGCGGTGTAGAGCGGGTGCACGGTGATGCCGTCGTAGGTGTTGGTGGCCAGCACGTCCTCGACCGGCCCGGCCTCGTGCTCGCCGACCAGACCCGACCGCTGCAGGACCTTCTGCACCTGGGCTTGCCACTGCTCGTGGGTCGGTTCCGGGAACTCGGCAGCCAAGGCCAGCTCCGGCCCGACGCCGCTCGACTTCGAGTGCGCCACCATGGGAACAGATGGTAGGCCGGTGTCCGGAAATCGAACCTGATCAGAACTGTGACGCGCATCGCAAGAGCCCGGACGGCTGACCCGGTTGTGGACTCCCGCGCTGCCGAGCTCCCGATTTTGGCGGAACCCGACAATTGCGCGATCACCGCGCCAGTGCGGCGGTCGCAGCCTCCTGGCCAGCCGTGCCGGGCTTCTCGGTCTAGGTGGCCCGGCACGCGTCCTCCTCCGCTTCCTCACCGGGAACGGGTGAAGCGGCGCTCGTCTTGCAAGCGCACGGTCCCGGCCGTGATGACCGCGACGAATGCGCAAGTCGCGAGGGTGTTCGCACTGGGGTTCGGCGGGTTGTGGTGGTCATCGCGCCGCCGTGCGCCGAGTCCATGGTGTGATCAGCTGATGCGCGTTGTTCTGCTGATCATTCTCCTCGTCGGTGCGGTCGTGAGCGGTGGCTGCGCCGACGGCCGGTCCCGCAACGCTCCACCCCCGGTGGACGAGGCCTTGGCGTTCAGCGGTGTCGTCGTTCCTCCGGGCGGGGAGGTGCTCGGCGTCGATGCGAGCCAGGGCATCGACTCCTTCTACAAGGTCGCGGTGGCCGTCGACGCCGGAGCCGTGGATCGCTTGCTGGCCGATTCGCAGTTCCGCACGCCGTTGGAGCCGGGCCGAGACGTCACCTACGAGCCGCTGCCGCAAGCGCCGGTCGGCACCGACTTCGCCTCGGGCTCCGACGAGCTCTCGCCGGGGCCGGGGCGACCGAACGCGGTCTTCCGAGAGCTCCTGGTCGATCGCTCCGACCCGGCCCGGCCGGTCGTCCACGTCTGGGCCTTCACCACCTGATCCGGCTCATCCGGGCCGCGGTCGATTGACCACTCGCCGGGTGAGGGTGGTCAGGGGGCTTTTGGTGAGGTGACGCGATCGCCTGGTCATGCCACGTGCACGCCCATGCCGCTCGACTTCGGACGATCGTGGGTGCCTGAGCGCGTCCGCGTGGTGAATTCTGTGGAACAACGGGGTTTTCACACATGCGCGCCTCGCGGTCGGCGAGGTGCTGCGGGCGTCGATCCGCTCACCTGCGGAGGAACCGCCGATTCGGGATCTTCCCGCCGAAAGCACCCGGGCCCGCCGCCCGCGGTGATCTTGACGGCCGTGCGCGGTAGCGGTTCCTTGTGGTGGAGCCGATCGCGGAGCAGGGCGCCCCGATTCCGGCGCTCGCGCCGAAAAACCCTGCGGCCGACGCCGTTCGGCGATCCCCGATTCCTCCAGGAGGCGGCATGTTGCTCAAACGTGCGATCGGCGTGGCCGCGGGCGCGGCGGTGGTGACCGCGATACTCGTGGCACCGGCCAGCGGTGCGGGCCAGGCGGACCTCGACTCGGCCGTGCGGGAGGCGATGCTGGCCGAGCGCGGCGCGGCCGCCAGCGCGGACTTCGGCACGCCGGTGCTGGCCGAGCCGCTGGTGGAGCCGACCCGCTCGAACGACCAGGGCTGGGCATTCGGCACGACCACCATCCCCGCACCGGACGTGGAGCACGCGGGCCCGCACACGGCGATCTTCGTCGCGCACCGCCAAGCGCAGGGCTGGCAGGTCGAGCTGGACGGCACGGCCGAGTTCGTCGAGGCCGTCGAGCGGGCGCCCGCCGATGTCGTCAGCGAGGGCGAGAAGCAGCTGTTCGCGCGCAACTACGAGAACAGCCGCGTCGCGGTGGCCGACACCGGTCTCGGGCTGCCGTGGGCGGAGGGCGTCGCCTGGTGGATGGGCGGCGGGCCGCACGGCGACAGCGGGCAGAGCCGCCCGTTCAGCTCGCTGGACTTCAACGGCGGCAACGGGCAGGTGCTGTCGGCTGGTGCCGGCCGCGTCTACAAGAGCTGCCTGCGCAACGGCAGCGGGCTCGTCCGCGTCGTGCACGAGAACGGCTTCAGCACGACCTACTACCACATGACCGGACTGACCGACCTCGGCGACGGCCAGCCGGTGGCCTACGGCGACTACCTCGGACGCATCGACGTCGGCCTGCCCTGCGGTGGCAGCACCACCGGCCCGCACGTGCACTTCTCCTTGCTGCGCGGTGACTCCCACACCAAGGTCGACGGCCAGACGATCGGCGGCTGGACCTTCCGCGAAGGCGCCCAGGCCTACGGCGGCTACGCCGAGCGCAACGGCACCCAGGTCGGCACCGGTGGCCGGATCACCAACCACGGCCAGGGCACCAGCACTCCTACCGGGGTGGTCGAGAGCGGGCAGAACACCTCGGTGAACGTGCGCAGCGAGCCGCGCCTGAGCGCGCCGGTCGTCGACGAGCTGCCCGACGGCAGCGTCGTCCGGATCAAGTGCACCGCGCGCGGTGACTTCGTGGACGGCGTCTGGGGTCGCACCGACCTGTGGAACCAGCGGGACGTCGGCGGCTGGATCAGCGACGGATTCCTCTACACCGGATCGGACGGTCCGATCGCTCCTGCGTGCTGAACCGGCGGTCGTGAGCGCGGCAGCCGGTACCCGCGCTCACGACCCGGGGTGGCAGTGGTGGTAGACCCAGCCCGCCTCGGCGGAGTAGTGCAGCTCGTACTGGGTCTCGATCTTCGGGCCGTCGTGCAGGTGGATGTGCCGCAGCAGCCGGCCCGCGACAGCTTCCGAATCCCGGAGGTCCTGCATCCGTCCGTCCAGCGGCCCGCCGATGAACCGCACGTTCTGGCTCGGCATGGCACCCTCCTCCCGCACAGCTTTCCCCGTCCGCACCCAATCGTCCCCGATCCCGGCCCCGCAACACCAGCGTGCGAACCGGTGGCCCGCCCCTTTTCCGCCGGGCCCGGACGAACCCGCGCCCCGGCCCGTCCCCGGCCCGCCGGCCCGGAAACCGTGCTCCCGCCCAAGCACCCGGTCCTGGACACGCCGCCGGCGCGTCGGGATGCTGTGCAATTTCAATTGAAATCAGACCTCTGATTTCAATTGAAATTGCACAGGTTCTCCTCGCGGCGGAGCGAGTCGTGCGCATTCGTCGCGGGTCCGACGAGCACGGTTCCACCCGGAACTGCGGAGCGTCAGGGGATCGACGCCTCGATCTGGGCGAGGTGGTCGGCGAGGATCTCCTCGAACGCCGCGCGGCGGTCCGTCCCGAGAGGGCGCAGATCGCGGCCGAAGTGGGCCAAGGCCGGGAAGGACTCGGGATCTGCGCCGAGCACCGCGACGCGGAACAACTCCATCCCCTGCTCGTGCTCTTCGGGCGTGCGGGTGCTGACCCCCGCCTCGGCGGCGATCAGCGCCACGAGCAGGACCGCGAGCCGGTGATAGCGCGTCGGGATCTCCTCATCGGGCAGGCCTGATGCGCGCAGTGCGCGCAGCGCCTCTTCGATGACCAGCCGGGAGCCGGTGCCGCCCGAGGCGTAGCGCCCCCAGACCGCGGCCAGCTGGGGCTGCTGGCCGAAGGTGTCCCGCAAGCGCAGTGCCAGGGTGGTGATGCGCTGCTTCCAGTCGCCCTTGGGCAGGTAGCCGTCCATCGCCTCGAAGAGGATGCGGTCGGCGACCGCGCGCAGCAGTTCGGTCTTGCTGCGGAAATGCCGGTAGAGGCTGGAGGAATCGGTGCCCAGCGCCGCGGCGAGCTTGCGCACGCTGAACGACTCGGCGTCGCTCGTGCGGAGCAGCTCCGCCGCCGTGTCCAGGATCTCCTCGGTCGACCAACGTCTGCGACCAGTCATCCCACCCCTCTCGTCCGACCAAGCATAACCGATGCACACGGTCGTGCACTCGCCATTGCACGCACCGCGTGCATAATGAGGACATGCGCTCACCGGGCGTCTTGACGCGGCTCGCGCGCAGATGCTCACCCCTGGAAGGGCACACCTCATGACGAAGTCGCTGGATCCCGCAGAGCTGAACGCCGCGATCGAGGACGTCCACCGCGCCGGCGTGCCGGGAGTGTTCGCCGAGGTCCGCGACGGCGATCAGATCTGGCGCGGTGCCGCCGGAGTCGCCGATCTCGCCACCGGCCGTCCTGTCACCGCCGACATGCGGCACCGCGTCGGGAGCATCACCAAGACCTTCACCGCCGCCGCAGTGCTGCAGCAGGTGGAGAACGGGCAGATCGAGCTCGACGCGCCGATCGGCCGCTACCTGCCGCAGCTGGTCCCGGGCGAGCGCGGCGCGGCGATCACGGTCCGGATGCTGCTCAACCACACCAGCGGCCTCGCCGAATACCTCCCGCACGCCTACCCGTCGCTCAAGGCGTTCCCAGCGCTGCAGGACACCCGGCCGCAGAGCCTGGACGATCACCGCTTCACGCGGTTCGACCGCGTCGAACTGATCGAGCTGGGCCTCGCCGCGCCCGCCTTCGGCGCACCGGGCTGCACTCCCGGCCTGTACTCCAACACCAACTACCTGCTGCTCTGCGAACTCCTGGAGCAGGTCACCGGCACCAAGGCCGAGGAGTGCATCACCCGCGACGTCATCGAGCGCGCGGGGCTGCGGGACACCGAACTCCCCGACGACGCGCACGTGGCCGGACCGCACTCCCGGATCTACGAATCCTGGTTCGGCATGATCGACCCGCCGCGCGACTACAGCGTCTTCGACATGTCGTGGGTGGGGCCCGCGGCCTCGCTGATCTCGACCGTCGCGGATCTCAACCGCTTCTTCGGGCTGCTGTTCGCCGGTGAGATCGTCGGCCTGCCGATGCTGGAGCAGATGCGGCGCACCACCTCGGTCATCTCCCAGGAGGGCGAGGTGATCGACTACGGCTTGGGCCTGCACCCCGCGAAAGCCCGGGGCCAGGAGACCTTCTGGGGGCACGGCGGCTCGACCTGGGGCGCCGGCGCGATCAGCATGACCCGTGCCGACGGGAAGCGGCAGATGTCGGTCGCGGTGAACCTGCAGCGGTGGAACCGCCTCGACGCCGCGGGCAGGCCGCAGCCCCACCCCGTCGACGACGCGCTCGCGGCGCTCCACCGGCTGGCGATGTACGGCGGCACCGGATCGCGGTAGAGGTGGCTTCGGCCACCCCGGGTCGATTCGGCTGGGGTTGTGCAGGGACGATGGAGGGACGATGAAGCTCACCGACCACCTCCCCGCGACCGACACGCCCGACCCCGATGCGCTGCTCGACGCCTTCGTGACCTGGACCACCGACCAGGGCATCGAGCTGTACCCGGCGCAGGAAGAGGCGCTGATGGAGGTGGTGACCGGGGCGAACCTCATCCTGAGCACCCCGACCGGCTCCGGTAAGAGCCTGGTGGCCACCGGCGCGCACTTCACCGCGCTGGCGGCGGGCAAGCGCAGCTTCTACACCGCGCCGATCAAGGCGCTGGTGTCGGAGAAGTTCTTCTCGCTGGTCGACGTCTTCGGCGCGGAGAACGTCGGCATGATGACCGGCGACAGCAGCGTCAACGCCGATGCGCCGATCATCTGCTGCACCGCCGAGATCCTGGCCAACATCGCGCTGCGCGACGGCGAGCTCGCCGACGTGGACCAGGTCGTGATGGACGAGTTCCACTTCTACTCCGAGCCGGATCGCGGCTGGGCCTGGCAGGTGCCGCTGCTGGAGCTGCCGCGCACCCAGTTCGTGCTGATGTCGGCCACCCTCGGCGACGTCACCTTCTTCCAGAAGGACCTCACCCGGCGCACCGGCCGGGAGACCGCGGTGGTCGCCGGCGCCGAGCGGCCGATCCCGCTGACCTTCCGCTACGCCAAGACGCCGCTGCACGAGACCATCGAGGAGCTGCTGGCCGGTCAGCAGGCCCCGGTCTACGTCGTCTACTTCAACCAGGCCTCGGCGCTGGAGCAGGCGCAGGCGCTGATGAGCGTCAAGGTGGCCTCCCGCGAGCAGCGCGACGAGATCGCCGAGGCGATCGGCGACTTCCGGTTCACCGCCGGGTTCGGCAAGACGCTGTCCCGGCTGGTGCGGCACGGCATCGGCGTGCACCACGCCGGGATGCTGCCGAAGTACCGGCGGCTGGTCGAGCAGCTGGCGCAGGCCGGGCTGCTGAAGGTCATCTGCGGCACCGACACGCTGGGCGTCGGCATCAACGTGCCGATCCGCACCGTGCTGATCACCGGGCTGACCAAGTACGACGGGGTGCGCACCCGGCACTTGAAGGCGCGCGAGTTCCACCAGATCGCCGGGCGCGCCGGCCGCGCGGGCTACGACACCGCCGGGTACGTGGTGGTGCAGGCGCCGGAGCACGAGATCGAGAACGAGCGCGCGCTGGCCAAGGCCGGTGACGACCCGAAGAAGAAGCGCAAGGTGGTGCGCAAGAAGGCGCCCGAGGGCTTCGTGTCCTGGAGCGAGAAGACCTTCGAGAAGCTCGAAACCGCCGAGCCGGAACCGCTGCGCTCCAGCTTCACCGTCAACCACGCGATGCTGCTCAACGTCATCAACCGGCCGGGCGACGCGTTCGCGGCGATGCGGCACCTGCTGGAGGACAACCACGAGGACCGGCCGACGCAGCGCCGCCACATCCTGCGGGCCATCGCGATCTACCGCGCGCTGCTGGCCGCCGACGTGGTCGAGCAGCTCGACGAGCCCGACGAGCAGGGCCGCCGGGTGCGGGTGACCATGGACCTGCAGTTCGACTTCGCGCTCAACCAGCCGCTCTCGCCGTTCGCGCTGGCCGCCATCGAACTGCTCGACACCGAATCGCCCAGCTACCCGCTGGACGTGCTGTCGGTCATCGAGTCCATCTTGGACGATCCGCGGCAGGTGCTGTCGCAGCAGCAGTTCAAGGCCCGCGGCGAGGCCGTGTCGCAGATGAAGGCCGAGGGCATCGAGTACGACGAGCGGATGGAGCTCCTGGAGGAGATCACCCATCCCAAGCCGCTCGCCGAACTGCTCGACGCCGCCTACGAGACCTACCGCAAGGGCCACCCGTGGGTGGGCGAGCACGAGCTGTCGCCGAAGTCGGTGGTCCGCGACATGTTCGAGCGCGCGATGAACTTCGTGGAGTACGTCAACCACTACGGGTTGGCCCGCTCCGAGGGCCTGGTGCTGCGCTACCTCGCCGACGCCTACAAGGCGCTGCGGCACACGGTGCCCGACGACGCCAAGACCGAGGAGCTCACCGACATCATCGAGTGGCTGGGCGAACTGGTGCGCCAGGTCGACTCCAGCCTGCTCGACGAGTGGGAGAAGCTGCGGCACCCGGGCGCCGAGCCGACGGCCGTCGTGCCGGTCGACGAAGGCCCGGAGCGGATCACGGCGAACAAGCGCGCCTTCCGCGTCCAGGTGCGCAACGCGCTGTTCCGCCGCGTCGAGCTCGCGGCGCGCCGCCGCTACGACGAGCTAGGCGAGCTCGACGGCGACAGCGGCTGGGACGCCGACGCGTGGGCGGACGCGCTGGATGAGTACTACGAGCAGCACGACGAGATCGGTGCGGGTCCGGACGCGCGCGGCCCGGCGTTGCTGATGATCACCGAGGAAGCGGACCGCTGGCTCGTCCGGCAGGTCTTCGCCGACCCGGCCGAGGACCACGACTGGGGCATCAGCGCGGAGGTCGACCTCGCGGCCTCCGACGAAGCCGGCACCGCGGTCCTGCGGATCACCGACGTCAACCAGCTCTGATACTGGCCCGAACCGGCGTCGGCCGGGTGCGTTGCCGCAGGTGGCCCCGCCCGTGAGTGCTTTGAGGTGCCAGAGCGCCCCGGAACGCTCACGAGCATTCGGGCACCGAGATCGCGCCGGGGCGGTTCCCGACGGCGGTGGCGTCGGCCGGATTGCTGGCCTACCATCCGGGCGTGATCGACTGATCCCCGTCGGGAGGAGCTCGCGATGCCGCAGACCGTCCTTGTCGGTGTGGACGGATCGGACGAGTCGGTCCGGGCGCTGCGCTGGGCCGCCAACCAGGTTCGCGAGGTCGGCGGCATCGTGCACGCGGCCATGGTCTGGCACCAGCCGGTGCAGTTCGGCTACCGCCTGCCGACCTCGGACGCCGAGCTGGAGCAGCGCGCCCGGAAGTCCCTGGACGCGGTGGTGGACGGGATCAAGACCGAGTTCCCGTCGGTGGACGTGCGCTCGCGCCTCGTCCGCGGCCACGTGGTCGACGAGATGGTCGCCCTGTCCAAGCAGGCGGACCTGCTGGTGGTGGGCAACAAGGGCCACGGAGCCTTCACCGGCATGATGGTCGGCTCGGTGGCCCTCAAGCTGGTCCACCACGCGGCCTGCCCGGTCGTCGTGGTCCGCTGACGTTCAACCGTCCCGGGACCCGGCGCCGATTTCGCGCGAAATCGGCCGTCACCCGGGCGAACGTCCCCGGGTGACGGCCGTCGGCGCGGTGGTGGGTTCGGCGTTCAGGAGCGGTCGTGCTCGGCGATCGCGCGCTTGGCCGCGCTCATCCGCCAGGCCTGTTCCAGGAACCCGGCGATCTCGGTCCAGTCCGGTGCGGACGCCTCGTCCAGGTTCGCGCCGATCCAGTCGTGCGGCCAGGTAGGCGGGCGCGAAGTAGCGGGTTCCGTCCTGGGCGACGAGGCTCTCCTGCTCACCGCGCAGGACCTTGACGGCCCAGCCACCCGTCGCTGTGGTGGTCGACGGGCGGCCAGGCGAATCGCCTGCCGCGCAACGGGAATCCGGTGCGGCCGTGCGAATCGTCCACCCGCACGCCGGGGAATGCCGCGGTCAGCTCCACGAGCCGGGCGTGCACGCTGCGGCGTTCGTCGTCGTCCCACGAGGTCCCCGTGGCGCCACGACAGCGGTCAGCTGCGGCGCCAGGCGCGTTCGCTGAGCAGGCGGAGGCCGTTGAGGCCGACGATGATCGTGGAGCCCTCGTGCCCGGCCACGCCCAGCGGCAGCGGCAGGTGGCCGACCAGGTCCCAGACCACGAGCACCGTGATGAAGGTGCCCGCGATGACCAGGTTCTGTTGCACCAGCCGCCGGGCGCGGCGGGACAGGCCGACGACCTTGGGCACCGCGGCCAGCTCGTCGCGGACGACCACCACGTCCGCGGTCTGCAGCGCAAGGTCCGAGCCCGCGCGGCCCATCGCGACCCCGCAGTGCGCGGCGGCGAGCGCCGGGGCGTCGTTGACGCCGTCGCCGATCACCATCGTCGGCTGCGCGGCTTCCCGGACCGCGGTGACCTTGTCCGCCGGCAGCAGGCCCGCGCGCACGTCGGCGATGCCGACCTCGGCGGCGACCTTGGCGGCGGTGCGCTCGTTGTCGCCGGTCAGCAGGACCGGTTCGGCGCTGGTCAGCTCCCGCAGGGCCGACACCGCCGCAGCGGCGTCCGGGCGAAGGCGGTCGGCGATGCCGATCACGCCCGCGACCTCGCCGTCCACGGTGACGACCACCGCCGTGTGCCCGGTGTCCGGCTCGGCGGCTCCGGTTCCGCGAGGGCTGGCCACGGCGACTTCGCGTCCGCCGACCGTCGCCGACACCCCGTGTCCCGGAGTGGACTGGAAGTCCTCGGCGGCCGGGATCGTCACGTTCTTCTCCTGAGCCGCTGCGACGACGGCGCGGGCCAGCGGGTGTTCGCTGAGGCGCTCCGCGCCGGCGGCCAGCGCCAGCACTTCATCAGCAGCGTGGCCTGCGGCGGGCTCGACGCTCACCACGCGCGGTGCGCCCTCGGTGAGCGTGCCGGTCTTGTCCAGCGCCACCCGCTCGGTCTGGCCCAGGCGCTCCATCACCACCGCGGACTTGACCAGCACGCCGTGCCGCCCGGCGTTGGCGATCGCGGACAGCAGCGGCGGCATGGTGGCGAGCACGACCGCGCACGGCGAGGCGACGATCATGAACGTCATCGCCCGCAGCAGCGCGCTCTCCAGGTCGTCGCCGAGCAGCAGGGGAATCCCGAACACCGCGAGCGTGGCCAGCACGACGCCGACGGAGTAGCGCTGCTCGACCTTCTCGATGAACAGCTGCGTCGGTGCCTTGGTCTCGCTGGCCTCGGCGACCATCGCGACGATCCGCGCGATGACCGACTCCGAGGCGTCCCGGGTGACGCGCACGCGCAGCGCGCCGGTGCCGTTGAGGGTGCCCGCGAACACCTCGTCCCCGGGCTGCTTGGCGGCGGGCAGCGGTTCGCCGGTGATGGTCGCCTGGTCGACGTCGCTGGAGCCGTCGACGACCTCGCCGTCGGCACCGATCCGCTCGCCGGGACGCACCACGATCACGTCGCCGACCTGGAGTTCCGCGGTGGGCACGGTCTCCTCGACGCCGTCGCGGAGGCGGATCGCGGTCTCCGGGGCGAGGTCGAGCAGGCTGCGGACGGAGTCCTCGGTGCGCGCGGTGGCGAAGGCTTCCAGCGCGCCCGAGGTGGCGAAGATGACGATCAGCAGCGCGCCGTCGGTGATCTGCCCGATCGCGGCGGCGCCCAGGGCCGCGACGATCATCAGCAGGTCCACGTCCAGCGTCTTCTCGCGCAGCGCTCGGAGCCCGGCGTAGGCGGGTTCCCAGCCGCCGGTGGCGTAGCAGGCCAGGTAGAGCCCCCAGAACAGCCACGTCGGTCCGCCGAGCAGCTGCACGGCGAGGCCGAGCAGGAACGCGACCAGCGACGCGGTGGCCCACCGCGCTTCGGGTAGCGAGAGCAGGCCGCGGCGGGACGGTGCCGGTTCGGTCCGGATCGGTGTTCGGTCGGTGACTGCGGTCATCGCGGATCCTTCGACGTCGGGGCAGCGGGCTCGCTGCCGGACGAGGAGAATACATGAACGCCTGATCAGTCATTCATATATCCTGCGGTCGCTAGACTGCCGTGCATGGGTCACGGGGTCAAGCGCGAGGCAACGCCAACGGCACGGCTGGACGCCGCCTCGGCGGCCTCCGTCGCGGAGACCCTCCAAGCCCTGGCCGCCCCGTCCCGCCTGCTGATCCTCAGCGAACTGCGCCAGCGGGAGCTGTCGGTGGGAGAGCTGGCCGAAGCGGTGGGCATGGAGCAATCAGCGGTGTCCCACCAGCTGCGCCTGCTGCGCTCCCTCGGCCTGGTGGTCGGCAACCGATCGGGCCGAAGCGTCGTCTACTCGCTCTACGACAACCACGTCGCCCAGCTCCTCGACGAAGCGGTCTACCACATCGAGCACCTCCGCCTCGGCATCCACGACTGATCGCCCGACCGGACGAACGCCGAACCGGTCGCGCTGCGCGCGGGTTGATACGCGGCACGCACGCGCAGCGTTCCGTTCCGCGGGACTTCGTTGGCCGTGACCGCAGCAGTGCGGATGCCGAGGAGTGCGACGCGTTCGAACCGTCGAAGGCGGCCGCACGCCGGTGAGCACGACGCTGCACGGCCGGGCCTTTCCGGCTGAACCGCGGGTGCTCAGCGGGGGAGGGGCAGATCGAGCTCCTTGCGCAGCTCTGCCAGGCCTTGCGTTTGGTCCGAGTCGTGGGGGTCTTCGACGAACTGGTGGAGTACGAGGACGAGCCTGCGGGCGCGTTCGTATCGCTCGTCGCTCCAGGTCTTCAGGCGTTCCAGGGCGGCGTGCACCGGCTCGAAGTCCCCGGGGAACAGGTGGACGAAGTCGGCGAGCGCGGTCTCCCCCGACTTCTTGAAGTGGAGGGCGGTTTCGAAGGGATTCCGGACCACGGTGCCCACGCTCACGTGGTTCGCCTCGACCTGGTCGGTGACGACGTCCATCCACGGTTCGCTCGCCAGGAGCTCGCCGTACCGGATCGAGACCCACGGGGTCAGCTCCCCGTCGGCCCAGGGGCTGTTCGGGCGGGCCTCGTCGATCGCGTAGCGGAGCACCTCGGCGGCCTGCTCCGCGTTCTTCTGCTCGATGAGCACGTGTGCTTCGAGGTAGCTGGCGTAGGCCGCGAGAAGGCCGTCGCAACTCGAGCGCGAATCCCTCAGCGGTTCGAGGGCGGCGGCCGATTCGTCGTTCTGGATCAGGAAGTTGCCCAGCAGGATGTTGGTGATGTACAGCCGGCGCCCGATCGTGATCGCCAGGTCGTCGTTGAACTCACCGTTGGCCGCGGCCGCGTCGAGCGCCGCCGACGCTCTCCCGTGTTCGGCGATGGCCTGTTCGAACCCCTGCCTCGCGGTCGCCAGGTCTCCGGTGAGCTGGCTGGCGAGGCTGCCCAGCAAGAGCTCCGAGTCCGCGACGTGCTCCTCGAAGTGCGAGGAGAGCATCACGATGGCCAGGGGGCCGAGCCAGGGATCCTCGCCCGAGGCGCTCCGTTCCAGCCATGTCCTGCAGCGGTCGGTGAGGCCGTGTTCGGCGAGTTCGATGCCTGCCAGGGCCATCGCCGCGTGCCCGGCGACCGAAGTGCGCCCGGACTCGGCGATCGTGTCAACGTGGTCCGCGCCTGCTCGGCATCGCCTGCCCGGTAGACCGCCAGCTCGCGTTCGACCGCGTCCGGAATCGGGCTCAGGGGATCGGGCGGGAGCGGCAGCGCGTGCCCGTTGTCGTCCAACGGGGAGAGGTCGGTCATGTCACTGCTTTCAGTCATCGGAAGCGTTGCGGAGCAGCATGGCAGAACCGTCCGACGACTTGATCGACAATCGCCGGTGAGCACTCCCGACGTGGACCCGTAGCCCGTCGGGTAGTGGGCTCGATCCCCGATCTCCTAGGAAGAAACCCGTTTCTCCGAGCAGGTGGAGGGCGTCTTCAGGCGACTTGCTCGCCCGAAGGCGCCCTCCACCGTGAGAAGACCGGTCAGCTGAGGCCGGTGATCTGGCCGTGCTCGTCGATGTCGATGGACTCGGCCGCCGGGTGGGAGCCCAGGCCCGGCATGGTGCGCATCTCGCCGCAGATCGGGTAGATGAAGCCCGCGCCCACCGAGGCCCGGACTTCGCGGACCGGGAGGGTCCAGCCCGTCGGGGCGCCCAGGAGGGTCGGGTCGGAGCTGAGGGAGAGGTGGGTCTTGGCGATGCAGACCGGGAGGTTGCCGTAGCCGTTGGCCTCGTAGCCGTCCAGGGCTCGGGCCGCCGCCGGGAGGTAGGAGACGCCGTCCGCGCCGTAGACCTTCGTCGCGATCGTCTCGATCTTCGAGCGCAGGTCCGCCGAATCCGGGTACAGGAGCTGGAAACCGCTCGGTTCCTCGGCCGCCGCCACCACCGCTTCGGCCAGCTCCACCGCGCCCTTGCCGCCGTCCACGTAGTGGTTGCTGACCGCCACCCGGGCGCCTTCGGCCTCGGCGATCTCGCGGATCGCCTCGTGCTCGCTGTGGTAGTCGGTCGGGAAGGCGTTGATCGCCACCACCGGGGAGACGCCGTGCAGCCGGATGTTGTCGATCTGCTTGCGCAGGTTCGCCGCGCCCGCTCGCACGTCGTCCGGGTTCTCCGCCAGCATCGCCGCGGGCAGCGGCTTGCCCGCGACCACCTTGTAGCGGCCGGAGTGCGCCTTCAGCGCGCGCACCGTGGCCACCAGCACCGCCGCGTCCGGACGCAGCCCGGAGGTGCGGCACTTGATGTTGAAGAACCGCTCGGCGCCCATGTCCGCGCCGAAGCCCGCTTCGGTCACCAGGTAGTCCGCGCAGCGGCTGGCGATCCGGTCGGCCACCACCGAGGAGTTGCCGTGCGCGATGTTGCCGAACGGGCCCGCGTGCACCAGCACCGGCGTGTTCTCGGTCGTCTGCATCAGGTTCGGCTTGATCGCCTCCCGCATGATCACCGCCATCGCGCCGCCCGCGCGCAGCTGCTCGGCGCTGACCGGCTCGCCGTCGCGGGTGTAGCCGACGACGATCCGGCCCAGCCGCTGCCGCATGTCCTGCAGCGACGTGGACAGCGCCAGCACCGCCATCACCTCGCTGGCCGCGGTGATGTCGAAGCCGGTCTGCCGGGGCGTGCCGTCGACCCGGCCGCCCAGGCCGGTCACGATGTTGCGCAGGTCGCGGTCGTTGACGTCCAGCACCCGCCGCCAGGTGATCCGGTGCGGGTCGATGCCCAGCGCGTTCCCCTTGTGCAGGTGGTTGTCCAGCATCGCGGCCAGCATGTTGTGCGCCGCGGTCACCGCGTGCATGTCGCCGGTGAGGTGCAGGTTCAGCGCCTCCATCGGCACCACCTGGCTGTAGCCGCCGCCGGCCGCGCCGCCCTTGATGCCGAAGGTCGGGCCCATCGACGGTTGCCGGATCGCGATCGCGGAGCGCTTGCCGAGGTGCCGCAGCGCCTGCCCGAGCCCCACCGTCGTGGTCGTCTTGCCCTCGCCCAGCGGGGTGGGCGTGATGGCCGAGACCACGACGTACCGGGCGGTGGGCTCGGCGGGCAGCTCGTCGAGCGCCTCCAGCGAGATCTTCGCGACGTTGCGGCCGTACGGCTCCAGCAGGTGCGCGCCGATGCCGAGCTGCGCCGCGACGTCCTCCAGCGGTTCGAGGGAGGTGCTGCGGGAGATGTCGAGGTCGGAGGGGATGTTCATGCGGGTACCTCCCTGAGCCGGGCGATCAGGTCGTGGCGCCACTGCACCGTCTTCGCGATCTCGTTGAAGGTGAAGAAGTGCCAGCCCGCGATGCCGCAGGAAGGATCGACGAGGTGGGGGGAGAGCCCGTCGAACAGCTCCTCCGGCGTGTAGCGGGTGAGCAACTTCGACACTACGCCGTGCTGCTTGCGCAGGTAGCGGATCGACTCGCCCAGCCCGATCCGCAGCGAGATCCGCAGCAACCGGTGCACGTCCACCACACCGGGCACGCCGAGGTGGATCGGCAGCAGCACGCCGCGGGCGCGCACCGCCTTCACCCAGGACGCCACGGCCTGCGGGTCGTAGCAGATCTGCGAGACCACGTAGTCGGCGTAGCGGGCCTTCTCGTTCATGGCCCGGACGGTCGTGGCGTCGGGGATGAACGCGTGCGGCTCCGGGTAGCCGGTGATGCCCACGCGGTCGGGACGGCGTCCGAGCTCGTCCATCGCGCGCAGCAGCGCCAGCGCGTCCGGGAACTCGCCGCGCGGGACCTGCGAATCTCCGGCCACCACGAACACCTCGGTGATGCCGAGGTCGTCGGTGCGGTCCAGCAGCGCGGTCAGGTGCGCGCGGTCGCCGATCATCCGGGCCGCCAGGTGCGGGACCACGTGCAGATCGCGATCGCGCAGCCCGGCCGCCAGGTCGAGGGTGGCCTCGATGCCCTTGCCCGGCGAGGCCGTGACCGTCACGGTGGTGCCCGCGGGCAGCAGTTCCGCCTGCGCGAGAACGCCTTTCAGCGGCAGCACCTCGAACCGCGCGTTGTTCAGCGACTGCTGCAGGAGTTCAGCATCTGACGTCATCGCTGTTCACCTCCTCCAGTCGTTGCTGCCGGTTTCCGTCCGGGTCGGCCGTTACGCCGAGCGGATCAGGCGCTTCGGGATGTCCTTGGTCGGGTCGAGGAACGGCTTCTCCACCACGACCGCGTCCTGCGGGCCGTGCTGGGTGTGCACCACGAGTTCGGTGCCCAGGCCCTCGTAGGCGATCGGCACCATCGCGTAGCCGATGTTGCGCTCCAGGCGCGGCGAGTAGCAGGCCGAGGTGACCTCGCCGATGCGCAGGCCCTTCGGATCGTGCACGTCGAAGACGTCGACCATCTCGCCGTCGTTGAACGAGCCCACGCCCGGCCCGCCGATCTCCACGCCGACCAGCTTGCGGCTGATGCCCTCGGCCTTGATCCGCCGCAGCGCGGCCTTGCCGATGAAGTCCGCCTCCTGCTCCAGGTCGACCATCCAGGTCTTCTCGAAGCCGTAGCCGACTTCGAACGGATTGGTGTCGTAGGTGATGTCGCAGCCCCAGGACAGGATCCCGGCCTCGATGCGGCGGATGTGGCACGGCCCGATCACCCGCATGTCGTGCGGTTCACCGGCCTGCCAGATGGCGTCCCACAGCCGCACGCCGTCGCGGCTCGCGTCGTGCAGGTAGATCTCGTAGCCCAGCTCGGCGGTGTACCCGGTGCGCGAGACCACCACCTGCATGCCGTCCAGCTCGCGCTCCACCGCGTAGTAGTAGGGCACGTCGAGGATGGACTCGCCGAACAGGCCGGCCATCACGTCCCGCGACTTCGGGCCCTGGATCTGCACCGGCCCCACGTCGGGCTCGTGGATCCGCACGTCCATGCCCAGGTTGTGCGCCAGGCCCTTGGCCCACAGCAGCACGTCGCTGTCGGCCAGCGACAGCCAGAAGTGGTTCTCGCCGAGCCGCAGCAGCACCGGGTCGTTGATGATGCCGCCGTCCTCGGCGGTGACGAACACGTACTTGCACTGCCCGACCTTGCACTTGGTCAGGTCGCGGGGCACGAGCATGTTGGTGAACTCGAACGCGTCGGGGCCGGTGATCTCCACCTGCCGCTCGACGCCGACGTCCCACAGCGTCACGCCCTCCAGCAGCGCCCAGTACTCGCCGACCGGATCGCCGTAGTGCCGCGGGTGGTAGGTGTGGTTGTACACGCTGTACAGGCCGACGCCGTGCCGCTGCGAGGCGTAGAAGAACGGTGACTTGCGCAACCGCGGGTAGAGCAGGACACCGGGGTTCGGATTGGTGGTCATGACTTTTCCGCCTCTCCGCGTTTTGCAGTGGTGGTTGCGTTGGGGGTTGATCTCGCGTTTCGCGGTTTCTCGTGGCTGGGTCGCATAACGGTCTCCCGAGGTGCGGTTGAGCAGGGCTCCGGTGAGGAGAGGTGTGGCATGGCCGCCTCCTCCGGGGTAGCCGATGTCCGCGCCGCTGGTCGGTCAGCGCGGTCGGGCGTTGTGCAGGGATCGCGGGAATGCGATGTTCAGCAGCGCATTCTGCTCATCTCGGGGTCGAACACGGGGTCAGCGGCGACCGTCGCCGGATGCCGCTCGTCGAAGTAGGACACCTGCACGGAGGTGCCCGGTCGGGCCAGCTCGGCGGGCAGCCAGGCGTGGGCCAGGCTGGCACCGGCGCTGTAGCCGTAGCCGGCGCTCGTGGTGAACCCGGCGGGCGCACCGCCGGCGAACACCGGCTCCGAGCCCATCAGCACGGTGCCGTCGTCGATCGTCAGGCAGCACAGCCGCCGCCGAGGCGCGTTCTCCCGCCGCCGCAGCAGCGCGTCCCGACCGATGAAATCGCCCTTGTCGGTCTTCACGGCGAAGCCGAGACCGGCTTCGTCCGGATCGTGCGAGCTCCACATGTCCACCCCCCAGGCCCGGTAGCCCTTCTCCAGGCGCAGCCCGTTGAACGCGCCGCGCCCGCCGGGGAAGACGCCGTGCTCGGCGCCCGCCTCGGCCAGCAAGTCCCACAGCCGTCGGCCGAACTCCGCGGAGGTGTAGAGCTCCCAGCCGAGTTCGCCCACATAGGACAGTCGCAGTGCGATCACCGGCACCTCGCGCACGTGCAGCCGCTTGGCCCGGAAGAACCGGAACGCCTGGTTCGACACGTCGCGATCGGCCAGCGCGGCCAGCACGTCGCGGGCGCGCGGTCCCCACAGCCCGATGCAGCAGGTGCCGCCGGTGATGTCGCGGACCTGCGCGGTCTCGTCGGCGTGCCCGCGCAGCCAGGCGATGTCGCGCGGGCCGTTGCAGCCGACCTGGAAGGTGTCCCGGTCGAGGCGGGCGACGGTGATGTCCGCGCGGATCCCGGCCGTCGGCTCCAGCATCAGCGTGTAGGTCACGTAGCCGGGCGGGCGGTCGAGCTGGTTGGTGGTCAGCCGCTGCAGCAGGTCGAGCGCACCGCGCCCGGTGACTTCCGCCCTGCTCAGGGAAGTCATGTCGTACATCGCAACTCGCTCGCGGGTGGCCTGGTGTTCGGCGCCGACGATCGGGGACCAGTAGCGCCCTGCCCACGGGCCAGGCTGGACGACGTCGCGTCCGTCGACCAGGGACTTGTTGCTCTCGTACCAGTGCGGCCGCTCCCAGCCGTTGGCCTCCAGGAACACCGCGCCGAGCTCGCGCTGGCGGTCGTGGAACGGGCTGGTGCGCAGCGGGCGCGGGTGCTCCGGCGGCTGCTGCGGGTGGATGATGTCGTAGACCTCGCGGAAGCTCTGCGCGCCGCGCTCGGCCACGTAGGACGGGCTGTGCGCGAAGTCCTCGAAGCGGCGCAGGTCGGCCTGCCGCAGGTCGATCTCGGGCACCTGCCCGGTCAGCCACTGCGCCATCATCTCGCCGATGCCGCCGGCGTGGGTGATCCAGACGGCCTCGGCGACCCAGAAGTTGCCGATCTCGTTGGACGGCCCGAGCACCGGCATCCCGTCGGCGGTGAACAGGAACAGGCCGTTCATGCCCTCGGTGATCTCGGTGCGCCGCAGCGCGGGCAGCAGCGCGCGGGCGTCCTCCCACGGCCCGGCGAAGTCCTCCGGGGTGAATGGCTGCACCGACGCCATGCCCTTCCAACCGCCGCCCTCGGACGGCGCCTCGCTCCCGTCGGTCGCCGTGGGCAGGATGTCGTTGCTGTCCACCGGGATCGCGCGGTGCCGGTAGGAACCGATGCCGCAGCGGTCGTGGATCTGCCGGAAGTACATGGAGCGGTCCTGGTGCCGCAGGATCGGCTGGTCCACCTCGCCGCGGGCGCCCGCCAGGCCCGGCACCGGGCCGGTCACCGCGTACTGGTGCGCCAGCGGCTGCACCGGGATCGACACCCCGGCCATCCTGCCGATCTTCGGGCCCCAGATGCCCGCGCAGCACAGCACGGTCCGCACCGCGACGTCGCCGCGGGTGGTGCGCACGGCCCGGATCTCGCCGTCCCGGACGTCGAAGCCGGTCACCTCGGTGTTGGCGGCGAACCGAACGCCGCGCCGCTCGGCCTCGCGGGCCATGGCCTCGGCGGCGCGAACCGGTTTGGCGATGCCGTCGGTGGGCACGTGCAGGCCGCCGTGGACGCGGGTCGGGTCGAGTTGCGGGATCAGCTCCTGGACCTGCCGCGGGTCGAGCAGCTCGCCGCGGATGCCCCACGCGGTGGCCAGGCCGAGCTTGCGCTTGAGGTCGTCCCAGCGCTCGGGCGTCGTGGCCACCTCGATCCCGCCGACCTGGTGGAAGCAGGGGCGGCCGTCGAGCTCCAGGCCTGCGTAGGTCTCGACCGTGCGGGCGGCCAGCCTGCTCATCGTCTCCGACGGGTTGGTCTGAAAGACCAGGCCGGGGGCGTGCGAGCTGGAACCTCCGGTGGCGAACAGCGGTCCCTGCTCGACGACGAGGACGTCGGTGACGCCGAGGCGTGCGAGGTGGTAAGCGGTGCTGCATCCGACGATGCCCGCGCCGATCAGGAGCACTTGGGCGCTGGTATCCATAGCTGCCGCCTTGTTGCGTCTACGACAACCCACTGCGTCTACCGCAACGGTGCTCCTCGGCAAGGGCGCACGTCAAGGACACGACAGGGCCAATTCGCGGCTCGGCCTGGTCAACTGCCGTGAGCGTTTTGGGGTGCTATGGCCCCGCAAAGCACTCACGACCGGTCAGATCGCTCGGCGGATGGACTTCTCGAAGTGGTCGACGTGGGCGACCGCGATCCGGTCGGCGCGGTCGGTGTCCCCGGCGACGATCGCTTCGAGGAGTGCCGCGTGCTCCCCGACGTGCTCGGCGACGTTCGGCAGGCGGTCGAAGAACAGGTGCCAGATGCGCAGGGCCAGGTTGTAGTACTGGCCGAGAGTGCTCTCCAGGTAGCGGTTGTGCGTGCAGCGGTAGATCGTGCGGTGCACCCGGGCGTCGACGTCCATGATCACCGGCTGGTCGCCGGAGAGATCTTCGACGAGCGCGCGCAGCTCGTCGAGCTCGGCCCGCTCGGCGTCGGTGGCCCGCTCGGCGGCGCGGCGCGCGGCATGCCCCTCCAGGCGGCGGCGCACGTCGGCGATCAGCGCGTGGTCGGTGATGTTGACCTCGGTGACGAAGGTGCCGCGCCGCGGGTAGATCGCCACCAGCGACTCCGACTCCAGCCGCTTGACGGCCTCCCGGAACGGCGTGCGGCCGATGCCGAGCTCACCGGTCAGCGGCTCCTCGGCCACCGGGGCGCCGGGCGGCAGCCGCAGCGTCAGGATCAGGTCGCGCAACGTCAGGTAGGCGCGCTCGGCCTGCGAGGGGCCGGATCGGGAATTGACGCCTGCGGACACGTCTCGTAGCCTACCCGACAGACTGATATATCAGTACGCACAACACGGTTCCCCCTGGTCACTCCCGTCTTGGAGGCCGCGGTGGTTTCCACTCCTCTGCCCGAACCGCCGCCCAGGCTGTGGCGCAACCCCGAACCGAAGCGGCACTACGACGTGGTGATCGTCGGCTCCGGAGGGCACGGCCTGGCGACTGCCTACTACCTGGCGCGCAACCACGGCATCCGGGACGTCGCGGTGCTCGAACGCGGCTGGCTGGCGGGCGGCAACATGGCCCGCAACACCACGATCATCCGCTCCAACTACCTCTTCGACGAGAGCGCCGCGCTCTACGACCACGCGCTGGACCTGTGGGAGCGGTTGCCCGCCGAGCTGGACCACGACTTCCTGCTCAGCCAGCGCGGCGTGCTCAACCTGGTGCACACCGAGCAGGAGGTGCGCGACTCGCGGCGGCGGGTGTTCGCCAACCAGCTCAACGGGATCGACGCGGAGTGGGTCGAGCCCGCCGAGATCGCCGAGCTGTGCCCGATCCTGAACCTCTCCGCCGACGTCCGGTACCCGGTGCTGGGCGCGACGTTGCAGCGCCGCGGCGGGATCGCCAAGCACGACCACGTCGCCTGGGCCTTCGCCCGCAAGGCCGACGAGATGGGCGTGGACCTGATCCAGGGTTGCGAGGTGACCGGGTTCCGGCTCGACGGCGACCGGGTCACCGGCGTCAAGACCTCCCTCGGCCCGATCGGCGCCGGCCGCGTCGCGCTCGCCGCTGCCGGGCGCACGTCGCTGCTCACCGATCAGCTCGGCCTCCGCCTGCCGCTGCAGAGCCATCCGCTGCAGGCGCTGGTGTCCGAGCTGCTCGAGCCGGTCCACCCGTGCGTGGTGATGTCCAACCACGTGCACGTCTACTGCAGCCAGGCGCACAAGGGCGAGCTGGTGCTCGGGGCGGGCATCGACAGCTACAACGGCTACGGCCAGCGCGGCTCGGTGCACGTGATCGAGCGGCAGATGGCGGCGGCGCTGGAGCTGTTCCCGATCTTCGCGCGAGCGCACGTGATCCGGACCTGGGCGGGCACTGTGGACGTCACGCCGGACGCCTCGCCGATCATCGGCCCGACGCCGTACGAGAACCTCTACCTCAACTGCGGTTGGGGGACGGGCGGTTTCAAGGCGACGCCGGGCGTCGGCTGGGTTTACGCGCACACCATCGCCACCGGCCGCCCGCACCCGCTCAACGAGCCCTACGGCCTGGACCGCTTCACCACCGGCGCCCTCATCGACGAGCACGGAGCCGCCGCCGTCGCCCACTGACGCAATTTCAATTGAAATTCGCGGGTCAATTTCAATTGAAATTGCGGAGTACGAGGAACATTCGCGAGTTTGGAGCGCTCGATGCTGTTGATTCACTGCCCGTGGTGCGGGGACCGGGACGAGGCCGAGTTCCACTACGGCGGCCAAGCCCACGTCGACCACCCCGAGAACCCCGCCGAGCTGGACGACGCGGCGTGGGCGGAATACCTGTTCGTCCGCGACAACCCGCGCGGGACGTTCCACGAGCGCTGGGTGCACGCGGCGGGCTGCCGCCGCTGGTTCAACGTCGTCCGCGACACCGCGACCAACGAGATGCGTCCCGAGAAGGTGGTGCCATGACACGGCTTCCGGCGGGAGGTCGCATCGACCGCTCGCGCACGCTGCGGTTCTCCGTCGACGGCATCGAGCTCACCGGCCGCCCCGGTGACACGCTGGCGTCGGCGCTGCTGGCCAACGGCCGCATCGAGGTCGGCCCGTCGATCTACCGGGACCGGCCGCGCGGCATCGTCACCGCCGACGGCACCGAGCCGAACGCGCTCGTGCAGGTGCTCAGCGGCGGCCCGGAGCCGATGGTGCCCGCCACCGCGCTGGAACTGCACGACGGCCTGCAGGTGGCGAGCCTGTCCGGCGTCGGCTGGCTCAGCGGCGCACCGGATCCAGCGGTCTACGACAAGAAGTACGCGCACGCCGACGTGGTCGTCGTCGGCGCGGGCCCGGCCGGGATCGCCGCCGCGCTCGCCGCCGGGCGCAGCGGGGCGCGCGTGCTGCTGGTCGAGCAGGGCCGCGAGCTCGGCGGAGCGCTGCTGGACGGCGCCGAACGCATCGACGGACGCAGCGCGGGGGAGTGGATCGCCCGCGCGGCGAGGGAATTCGTGGACATGCCGGAGATGCGGGTGCTCACGCGCGCCGCTGCAGTCGGCCTCTACGACCACAACTACCTGCTCGTCGCCGAGCGGCGCGGCAACCGCAGGCGGCTGTGGCACGTGCGCGCGCAGCGGGTGGTGCTGGCCACCGGAGCCCACGAGCGCCCGATGGTCTTCGCCGACAACGACCGGCCCGGCATCATGCTCGCCTCGGCGGTGCGCACCTACCTCAAGCGGTTCGCGGTGCTGCCCGGCCGGGACGCGGTCGTGGTCACCACGTCCGACAGCGCGTACCTGACCGCGGCCGATCTCGCCGCCGCCGGAGCCCGGGTCCGCGCGGTGGTCGACACGCGCCCGGAGCCGCCGCAGCGGCTCGTCGACCTGGCGGATTCCCTGGGAGCGCAGGTGTTCACCGGCTCCGCCGTCATCGGGACCACCGGCGACCGGCGCATCACGTCGGCGCGCATCGGCGGTGTCGAGGGTGCGGGAACACCGGTCGACGTGGAGTGCGATCTGCTCGCGGTGTGCGGCGGGTGGAACCCGGCGGTGCAGCTGTTCAGCCAGGCCGGCGGTGCGCTGCGCTGGGACCGGCTGGTGGCCGGGTTCGTGCCGGAGCAGGAAGCCGGGCGGCCCAAGGTGATCGGGGCGGCGCGCGGCACCTACGACCTCGCGGGCTGCCTCGCCCAAGGGCTGGCCGCGGGCGCGGAAGCCGCCACCGCCAGCGGTTTCCGGATCGCCGCCCCGCCGGTGCCGCCGGTGGCCGGCGACCGGCCGGTCAGCGCGCCGCGGCCGGTGTGGCTGGTGCCTGGGGAGTCCGGCGAACCGGCGGAGTGGACGCAGCACTTCGTCGACCTGCAGCGGGATGCCACGGTCGCCGACGTGTGGCGGGCGATCGGCGCCGGGATGCGCTCGGTCGAGCACGTCAAGCGCTACACCACCATCGGCACCGGCAGCGACCAGGGCAAGACCTCCGGAGTCAACGCCATCGGCATCATCGCCGAGGCGCTGGGCGCGGAGTCGCCGGGCGAGGTCGGCACCACGACCTTCCGGCCGCCGCACAGCCCGGTGCCGTTCGCGCTGCTGGCCGGGCGCGACCGGGGAGCGCTGCACGATCCGGTGCGCACCACGCCGATGCACTCCTGGCACGTGGCGCACGGGGCGGAGTTCGAGGACGTCGGGCAGTGGAAGCGGCCCCGGTACTACCCGCTCCAGGGCGAGGACATGGCCGCCGCGGTGCACCGCGAGTGCCTGGCCGCGCGCACCGGGGTCGCGATGCAGGACGTGTCCACGCTCGGCCGGATCGAGGTCGTCGGGCCGGACGCGCCGGAGTTCCTCAACCGCATCTACACCAACGCCTTCGCCAAGCTCCAGGTCGGCAAGGCCCGCTACGGGGTGATGTGCCGCGCCGACGGGATGGTCTTCGACGACGGGGTGTCGATGCGGCTGGCCGAGGACCGCTACCTGATGAGCACCACGACCGGTGGGGCCGCGGCGGTGCTGGAGTGGCTGGAGGAGTGGCTGCAGACCGAGTGGCCGCACCTGGCCGTGCACTGCACGTCGGTGACCGAGCAGTGGGCCGCGGTGGCCGTGGTCGGCCCCGATTCGCGCGCGGTGGTGGGCCGGCTGGCCCCGGACCTGGACGTCTCCAACGAGGCCTTCGGCTTCCTGGAGTTCCGGGAAACCGTGCTGGGCAACGGGATTCCGGCCCGGATCAGCCGGATCTCGTTCTCCGGCGAGCTGGCCTACGAGGTCAACGTGGCGTCCTGGTACGGCCTGGCGCTGTGGGAGGCGGTCCGCGAAGCCGGGCAGGACTTCGGCATCACGCCCTTCGGCACCGAGGTCATGCACGTGCTGCGCGCGGAGAAGGGCTTCGTGATCGTCGGCCAGGACACCGACGGCACCGTGACACCCCACGACCTGGGCATGGACTGGGTGGTCTCCAAGCGTAAGGACTTCATCGGCAAGCGCTCCTTCGCCCGCCCCGACACCGCCCGCGCCGACCGCAAGCAGCTGGTCGGGCTGCTCCCGGTCGACCCGGGCGAGCTGCTGCCGGAGGGCGCGCACCTGGTGGAGCCCGACGTGCCGCTGACGCCGCCGGTGCCGATGCTCGGGCACGTGACCTCCAGCTACCGCAGCGCGATCCTGGAGCGCACTTTCGCGATGGCGCTGGTCCGCGGCGGCCGCGGGCGCATCGGCGAGGTGCTGCACGTGCCGGTCGGCGGCCGGCGCATCCCGGTCGAGGTGACCGATCCGGTGTTCTACGACGTGGAAGGAGCCCGCCGTGACGGTCGCTAGTCAGGCCGGCCGGAAGGCCGACACCCTGCGCCGCAGCCCGTTGGCCGCGCGGGCCGACGAGCTCGCCGCCCGCAGCGGGCCGGCCGTCGCGCTGGCCGAGGAGCCGTTCCTGACGCAGGTGAACCTCCGGGTGCACCCGGGCAGCCCCGCGGTGGCCCGCATCGAGCACGCCCTGGACCTGGCGCTGCCGCACCACGAACCGAACCTGGTCTCCGGCGACGAGACCGCGGCGGCGCTGTGGCTGGGCCCCGACGAGTGGCTCCTGGTCGGACCCGACGGCCGAGCGCCGGTGCTGCTGCCAGCCCTGGACGAAGCCCTCGCGGACTCACTCGGGTCCACAGTGGACGTATCGGCGAACCGCACCGCGCTGCGCCTGTCCGGTCCCAGGGCCCGCGACGTCCTGGAGAAGGTCTGCTCCCTGGACCTGCATCCCAGGGCGTTCCCGCCGGCCCGCTGCGCGCAGACCCTGGTCGGCAGGACCCAGGCGATCCTCTGGTGCCTCGACCGGAAGCCCTCCTACCGCCTCCTGGTCCGCAACTCCTTCGCCTCCTACCTGGTGGATCTCCTCCTCGACGCCATGCAGGAGTTCACCGCAGGGTGAGCCGGAGCTGGTGAAGGGCGCCTCGGAGCGAGTAGGTTCCTCAAAGGTGTCCTTCACCGCGGCTCGCGGTGGTGAGCGTGGTGGTGAGGCGGCGGCGGTGGGTGGTGAACTGCTTGGGGCTGTTCATCGCCAGGACCGCGACCTGGCGGCCGCCGCGGTGGTAGGCGGCCACGAAGCGGCGGGACGCCAGCGAGCCGTCGACCACGGTGATCCGGTCCTTCGGGCCCGCGTAGCCCGCGAACTGCAACGTCGAGCCGTACTGGCGCGACCAGAAGTGCGGGACGCCGGTGTAGTCCGCCACCGTCCGCCCGGCGAGGAGGTTGCGGACCGCGACCGGCGGCTGGTTCATCGCCGTCGACCAGTGGTCGCTGCGCACCGTGCGGCGGTGGTGCGGCGGCCGGTAGCGGGCGATGTCGCCGACGGCCACCACGTTCGGGATCGCGGTGGCGCAACCGGAATCGGTGACCACGCCGTCGCGCAGCTTCAGGCCGGAACCGCGCAGCCAGCGCGTCGCGGGTTCCGCGCCGACCTCGACCACCACCGCGTCCGCCGGGAGCACCCGACCGTCGGCCAGTTCGACGCCGGTCACCCGGTCCTCGGCCAGCACCCGGATCGCAGGCGTTCCGCACCGCACCCGCACGCCGTGGTCCTCGTGCAGCGCGAAGTACAGCGGTGCCAGCTCGATGCCGAGAGTTCGCGCCAGCGGCAGGTGTTGGGCGTCGACGAGCGTGACCTGAGCGCCCAGCGCCCGGCAGCTGGAGGCGATCTCGGTACCGATCAGCCCACCGCCGACCACGACGACCCGCGCACCGGCGCTGATGTCCTCGCGCAGCGCCAGCGCGTCGTCGATGGTGCGCATCCGGTGGCAGCCGGGGACCTCGCCCCCGCCGGGCAGGCTCAGCCGCGCCGAACCGGTCGCCAGCACGACGCCGTCCACGCGGACCTCGCTGCCGTCGGCGAGCACCACCGCGCCGCGCCGGGTGTCCAGCCGGACCGCCGCGATGCCCAGCCGCCACTCCGCGGCCAGCTCGGCCTCCTCCTGCTCGCTGCCCAGCGCGAGTTCCTCCGGTTGCAGCTTCCCGGCGAGGAATTCCTTGGACAGCGGTGGCCGGTCGTACGGCCGGTGCGGCTCGGCGCCGATGATCACCAGCCGCCCGTCGAAGCCCTGCTCGCGCAGCTCCTGAGCGGCTCGCCAGCCCGCCACCGAGGAACCGACGACGGCGACCGCCCTCATGCGGCGCTCACGGCCGGTGCGGCCACGAAGAATGACGACAAGCCGACCTCCGTTGCACAATGAGGAACAGCGCGTAGTATGTGCAACAAATCTGACCCTCTGGCCGCGACAACGTCAAGAGGGACAACGGATGAGCTTTTCCGATCTCGCAGTTGGGGCGGCCGCCGAGGCCCCCGCCCACGCGAAGAGCTGGACGGTTCTGGAATGTGCACCGCGAGCGGATACGGTTGACCGGTGAGTAGCGCAGCTGAATCACGCGGGAGGAGTTCTGGCGCTCTGGTGCAGTCCGTCGATCGGGCTGTGACCGTCTTGGAACTGCTGGCGCGCAACGGAGAAGCCGGCATCACCGAGATCGCCGGTGAGCTGGGAGTGCACAAGTCGACGGCGTCCCGGCTGGTCAGCGTGCTGGAAGCGCGCGGCCTGGTCGAGCAGCTGGGCGAGCGCGGCAAGTACGCCATCGGCTTCGGCATCGTGCGGCTGGCCGGGGCGGCGACCGAGCGCATGGACCTGCCGAGGCTGGGCAGGCCGTTCTGCGAGTCGCTGGCCGCCGACCTGGGCGAGACGGTCAACATCGCGATCCGGGACTACGACGTCGCCATCAACATCAGCCAGGCGCGCGGCACGGCAGCGGTCACCGCGCACAACTGGGTCGGCCAGCGCACGCCGCTGCACGCCACCTCCAGCGGCAAGGTGCTGTTCGCGCACGCGCCGCACGAGGACCAGGACGAGCTGCTGGCCCGGCCGCTGGAGCGCTACACGACCCGCACCGTCACCAGCGCGGGCCAGCTGCGCAAGGACTTCGAGCTGATCGTCCGCGACGGCTACGCGACGAGCTACGAAGAGCTGGAGCTCGGCCTCAACGCGGCGGCGGTGGCGGTCTACAACCAGGAGGGAGAGGTGATAGCGGCGCTGAGCGCTTCGGGCCCGTCCTACCGCTTCTCCCGCAAGCGCATGCGAGAGGTCGTGGGAGCGATGCGCATCGCGGCCAAGGAGCTCTCCTCCCAACTCGGCTTCCTGGTCTGAGGCCGGGGTCCGCCGCGATTTCAATTGAAATCGGACGTCTGATTTCAATTGAAATTGCCTGCCAGCCCGGCGCGTCGGCGTCCGACACGCCGGGACCGTGGGCAAGTTCAATTGAAATCGCAGGATCACCCCGGTGCGCCATCGCAGGATCACCCCGGCGGTGCGCCATTGCAGGGGCGCCCGGTGGTGCGCTGGGCCCGGGTCAGTCGCGGGAGAGCCAGAGCTCTTCCAGGTCGAGCTGGTGCATCACGCGGCGGAGGACTTCGTCGTCGATGCGGCGGTTGTCGCGGAACTGCACGAAGACCGCCCGCTCCGCGGCCAGCATCTCGCCGCGCAGGCGGCGGTACGCCGCCGTCGGGCTCTCGCCGACTTCGTCGGACGATCGCCCCAGCCGCTCCCACGCCTGGTTGCTGCGCTGCTGCGCTGCGCTTCGCAGCTGCTCCACGGCGTTCTCCGGCAGCGCCGACTCCGCGGCGAGCTCGTCCAGGCGCTCTCGCGCCGCGCGGGCCGCGTTGTGCTGGGCTTCGGCCTCGGCGAGCGCATCGGTGTAGTCCTCGGTCCCGCGCACGTCCAGCTTGTTGATGAGCCAGGGCAGCGTGCTGCCGTGCAGTAGCAGGGTCGCCAGGGTGACGAAGAACGTCAGGAACAGCACCTCGGAGCGGTGCGGGAACGGTTCCCCGCTCAGCGTCGCGGTCGGGATCGCCGAAGCCGCCGCCAACGACACCACGCCGCGCATGCCCGCCCACGACACCACCACCTTGTCCCGCCAGCTCGGTCGGCGGCCGCGCAGCAGCTCCGGCAGGTACATCACCAGGAAGACCCACACCACCCGCGCGAGCACCACGCCGGCGGTCAGCGCCAACCCGGCGACGAGCAGCGGCCCGAGGTCCAGCGAAACGCTCTCCGCGACATTGCGCAGCTGCAGTCCGATCAGGGCGAACACGACCGCTTCGAGCAGCGTGTCCGCGGCGCTCCACACCGCCCGGTCCTGCAACCGGGTCGCGGCGCTGCCCGAGGTCGCGTGGTGCCCCAGGTACAGGCCCGCCACCACGACGGCCAGCACGCCGGAGGCGCCTACCTCCTCGGCGAGCAGGTAGGCGAAGAACGGCACGATGAGCCCGGTGGCGCTCTCCAGCAGGTCGTCGCGCAGCAACCGCCTGATCCGCTGCACCAGCCAGCCGATGGCGTAGCCGATCACCACCCCGCCCACCGTGGCGATCAGGAACATTCCGACGCCGCCCAGCAGCGACGAGCCGACGCCGACCGCAGCGGCCACGGCCACCCGGTACGCGGTCAGCGCGGTCGCGTCGTTGACCAGGCTCTCGCCGCTGAGCACCGTCATGATCTTGCGCGGCAGCCCGAGCCGCCGGCCGATGGAGATGGCCGCGACCGCGTCCGGCGGTGCGAGCACCGCGCCGAGCACCAGCGCCGCGCTCACCGGCAGGTCCGGCACCAGCCACCAGGCGATGGCCCCGGCGACGGCCGTGGTGAACAGGACCAGTCCGAAGGCCAGCAGCCCGATCGGCCGCAGGTTCGCCCGGATGCCGATGGTGGAGCTGTTCAGCGCCGCGGAGTACAGCAGCGGCGGCAGGATCAGCAGCAGCACCACGTCCGGGTCGAGCGCGTAGTCCGGCACCCCGGGGATCGACGACACCGCCAGCCCGACCACCACGAGCGCCAGCGGCGCGGACAGGCCGATGCGCCGGGCGACCGCGGTCACGCCCAGGGACCCGGCGAGCAGTGCCATGAGTGCGGGAAGATCGTGCATGGTCGCTCCGTGTTGGTGCGGAAGGCCGAACCGCGCGGTTACCGTCGAGACGACATTCTCGCCCGAACGCACCAAGAGGGAGCCTGCGATGTCCACCAGCTGCGCGCACCTGCGCGATGCGGCCGACCGAGCGCCGGAACCGAGCCGCGCGGACGGGTGCGAGGACTGCCTGGCCGCGGGCGAGCACGCGTGGGCGCACCTGCGCATGTGCACGGAGTGCGGCCACGTGGGCTGCTGCGACTCCAGCCCGCACCGGCACGCCACGGCCCACTACCACGAGACCGCGCACCCGGTGGTCCGCTCCTTCGAACCCGGCGAGTCCTGGACCTGGTGCTACGTCGACGAGAAGCTCCGCGCCTGAGCCGCGGCCCCGGGTGATGCCGTCATAGGTCGTCGGCGGCTTCTTCGATGGTCTCGCCGCGGGCGAGGCGGCTGTTGTGCCTGCTGTAGACGAAGTAGAGGACGAGGCCGAGGAGCATCCAGGCGCCGAAGCGGATCCAGGTCCAGCCCTCCAGGTTCAGCATCAGGTACAGGCAGGCCGCCGCGGCCAGCACCGGGATCACCGGCACCCACGGCACCCGGAACGCCCGCGGCAGGTCCGGGCGGGTCCGGCGCAGCACCAGCACGCCGATCGACACCAGCACGAAGGCGCACAGCGTGCCGATGTTGGTCATCTCGGCGAGCACGTTGATCGGGGTCAGCGAGGCGATGATCGCCACCACGATGCCGGTGATCACGGTGATCCGGTACGGCGTGCGGTACTTGCGGTGCACCTTGGCGAACCACACCGGCAGCAGCCCGTCGCGGCTCATCGCGAACCCGACCCGGGCCTGGCCCAGCATCAGGATGAGGATCACCGTGGTCAGCCCGGCGATGGCGCCCAGCGAGACCAGCCCGACCGCCCACGGCGCGCCGATCGCCTGGAACGCGGTGGCCATCGGGGCCGCGGTGTTGAGCTGGTCGTACTTGACGATGCCGGTCATCACCAGCGACACCAGCACGTACAGGACCGAGCAGACGGCCAGCGAGCCGAGGATGCCGATCGGCATGTCCCGCTGCGGCCTGCGGGTCTCCTCCGCGCCGCTGGCGACGATGTCGAAGCCGATGTAGGCGAAGAACACCAGCGCGGCACCGGCCACCAGGCCGCTCAGCCCGAACGACCCGGTCTGGCCGAAGATCGCGCTGATCAGCGGCTGCTCCAGCGGCGCGGCGACGGTTCCGGGCTCCGGCGGCTGGTGCGGCGGGATGAACGGGCTCCAGTTGGCCGTCTTGACGAAGAACGCGCCGAAGATGATGAAGAACAGCACCACGGCGAGCTTGATGGCCACGACGACGTTGGTGACCGCGGCGCTCAGCCGGATGCCGATCACCAGCACGATCGTCAGCAGCAGCGCGATGATCGCGGCGGGCACGTTCGCCACGCCACCGGCGCCGGGCGCGGCCGTCAGCGCCTCGGGCAGCGCCAGGCCCATCGCGCTGAGCGCTTCGACGAAGTACTGCGACCAGCCGACCGACACCGTGGAAGCGCCGATGATGAACTCCAGCATCAGGTCCCAGCCGATGAGCCAGGCGAAGAACTCGCCCAGCGAGGCGTAGGAGAAGGTGTAGGCGGAGCCGGCGACGGGCACCACCGAGGCGAACTCGGCGTAGCACAGCGCGGCGAGCCCGCAGGCGATGCCGGAGATGACGAACGAGATCGAGATGCCCGGCCCGGCGTCGGTGGCCGCGGCCACCCCGGTGAGCACGAAGATGCCGGTGCCGATGATCGCGCCGATGCCGATGCCCAGCAGGTCCACGGCGCGCAGCACGCGCCGGAGCCGGAATTCCGGGGCTTCCGCATCGTTGATGGACTGCTCGACCGACTTGACACGCATGATGGACATGGGTGGCCTCCTCACCCTCGCCCCGGCAGGTCGGGTTGGCCCGCACGCCTCAGTACTGAATTGTGGCCCCGGTCACCCGTTCTCGCGGCGCGGCGTCGACCAGCGCGGCGGCGGCGGATCGCGCGGCGCGGGCGGCGTCGGCCCGCCCGTGCACGGCGGCGGTGGCGATCGCGCCCTCGACCAGGATGAGCAGCTGCTCGGCGAGCCGGCCGGGGTCTGCCACGTCGAGCCGCTCGGTGAGTTCGCGCAGGTAGTCGTGCAGGGCCCGCTTGTGCTCGCGGGCGATTTCGGCCACCGCGGGCGCCACGCCGCCGAGCTCGCCGAAGGAGTTGAGGAACGCGCAGCCGCGGAAGCCCGGTTCGCCGAACCACTCGTGCAGCCGGTCGAAGACCGCGAGCACGGGCTGCTCGCCGCTGCGCTCGACGTGCGCGGCCAGCGCGGCCAGCCAGCGCGCGTCGCGGCGGCGCAGGTAGGCCTCGACCAGCTCGTCCTTGGAGGCGAAGCACTGGTAGAAGCGCTTGAGCGAGACGCCGGAGGCGGTGCGCAGTTCGGCCATGCCCACGGCCTGGATGCCGCGCTCGTAGAACAGGGCTTCGGCGGTGTCCAGCAGCTTGTCGGCGGCCTCGTCGCGGTCCATGCGGTGCTCTTCCGGGGTTGTGGCGAGAACGGTCGTTCTCTACGCTACCCGGAGAACGACCGTTCTCCACGAGGAGGCCCTGCCATGTCCCGCCCGCCCTTCCCGCCGTTCGACGAGCGCACCGCCGCGCAGAAGGTCCAGGCCGCCGAGGACGCGTGGAACACCCGGGATCCCGAGCGCGTCGCCGCGGCGTACACAGTGGACTCGGTGTGGCGCAACCGCGACCGGTTCGTCACCGGGCGCGCGGAGATCGTCGAGTTCCTGCGCCAGAAGTGGGCCCGCGAGCAGGACTACGCGCTGCGCAAGGAGCTCTGGAGCTTCCGGGAGAACCGCATCGCGGTGCGCTTCCAGTACGAGTGCCACGACGAGACCGGGCAGTGGTGGCGCAGCTACGGCAACGAGCTGTGGGAGTTCACCGCGGAAGGACTGATGAGCCGCCGCGAGGCCAGCATCGACGACGTGCCGATCACCGCCGCCGAACGCCGGATCTTCGGTCCCCGCCCGGAATCCGAGCGCGGTCAGCCGATCCCGATCCGCTGACCGGTGCGTGCGGTACCGCCCGGTACCGCACGCACCGGGAGATCAGGCGATCCGCACGCCGCGGGACAGCTTGTGCACGGGAGTGCGGAGCCGGCGCGCGCTCAGCCACAGCGCTCCGCCGCCCGCCAGCACGTTGAACCCGAGCCCGTAGGGCCACACGGCGGGGCTCGACGCCAGCGCGTCGGGGCGGTAGGTCTCGACGTCCGAGCGCATGGTGCGCGCCATCAGGCCGATGCCGCTGAGCGGGTCCCCTTCGACGACCGGTTCGTCCTTGCCGGTGTAGGGGTTGTACTGCATCGGCGGGGCCGGGGCCGCATCGCCCAGGATGACGAACGGGTTCGGTGCCATCAGCCACCACACGAGCTCCGGCTGCGGCACGTCGGAGGTGTAGGTCTGCCCCTCGATCGCGTAGTGCTTCTCCGTCATGGTCAGCGGCAGCGACAGGAAGAAGACGATCACCGTGCCGACGGTCAGCGCGAACACCAGCAGGTAGGACATCAGCGTCGAGGTGATCCCGCGCGCGAACAGCGCCGACAGGCCCTGCGCCATCGCGCAGATCACGCCGATCAGCAGCGCGACGACCACGATCACCGCGACGGCGCGCAGCGGGCCCACGCCACCCTCCAGGATCGCCCACGTCGCGAACGGCAGGGTCAGCACCAGGAAGACCAACCCGGTCGTCCAGGACGCCGCGAACTTGCCGAGCGTGATCTCCCACGCCGTCAGCGGCGTGACCTGCACCGTGGCGAGGGTGCCGCGCTCCCGGTCGCCGTTGACGGACTGCGCCGCCAGCGCCGGGGCCACCAGCAGCGCCAGCCCGAGCACGAACAGCATCAGGCTGCCGAACATCGGCAGGCCGATGTGGTCCATGCCGACGTCGGAGGTCGACCGCGCGACTCCCAGCCCGTACCGCAGCAGCCCGGTGAACGCCGCGATGACGGCGACCCACGCGATCAGCAGCCAGCGCCAGCGGCCGGTGCGCAGCCGCACCCGGAACTCCTGCGCGGCCACGATCTTGATCCCGCTGAGGGTCATCGGCGCTCCTCGGTGTAGGCCAGGTAGGCGGACTCCAGGTGGTTGCCGACCGGGGCGAAGCTGGACACCCGCACGCCGTCGGCGATCAGCTGGGCGAGCAGCTCCGCCGCGGCCTGCTCGGACTCGACCTGCACGTCGATGCCCGCGGAGTGCGCGGTGTGGGCGATCTCGCGCTGCGCCAGCGCGGCGGGCAGATCCCCGGCGACCGCCCGCACCCGCCACGCGGCGCGGTGGTCGAGCTCGTCCATCCGGTGCTGCCCGGCGGTCTGCCCGCCGTTGATGAACACGACCCGGTCGGCGATCTCGGCCAGCTCGCTCAGGATGTGGCTGGACACCAGCACCGCGGTGCCCTCGCCCGCCTGCGCGCGCAGCAGGTCGCGCAGCTCCACGCGGGAGCGCGGGTCGAGCCCGGAAGCGGGTTCGTCGAGCAGCAGCACCGACGGCCGGTGCACCAGCGCGCGAGCCAGCGCGAGGCGCTGCTTCTGGCCTCGTGAGAGCACGTGCACCGGCTGGTCGGCGAATCCGGCGAGGCGCACCAGGGCGAGCAGCTCGGCGACCCGGGCGCGGGACTCGGTGGCGGGCATCCGGTAGGCGTCGGCGAAGAAGGCCAGGTACTCGCGGGTGGTCAGCTGGTCGTAGACGCCGAAGGTGTCGGGCATCCAGCCGAGCTTGCGGCGCACCGCGAGCGGATCGGCGACCGGGTCGGAACCCGCCACCCGCAGCTCGCCGGAATCCGGCGCCAGCAGCGTGGCCAGCATCAGCAGCAACGTCGTCTTGCCCGCACCGTTCGGCCCGACGAGGGCGGTGACCTCGCCGTAGGGGACGTCGAGATCGATTCCGCGCACGGCCTCCACCGCGCCGAACCGGCGTCGCACGTCCCGGGCCAGGACGGCATGGTCCTGCGTAGGCATCGTGTGGCACTCCTGATCGTTGATCTTGCGTCGTAAGACGTATCGGAGTGCGATCAGGTTGCGCGCCTAGCCGTTCATGCGTGCTTTGCGGCCAGGTGGCCGACGCGGTGCGGCCATCTGCGCGGGAGCTCCAGGACTTGGCGCTCGCCCTGCTGCGACCGGTTTGGTCATTGTCTTGAACCCCAGAGGCGTTAGCCGCCGTCGGCGCTCGCACCGCGACGCAAGGTGAGCCGGAAACAGCTTTCAGGACTTGGCGCTCGGCCGGTCGGCTGTGCTCAGCGAGTTGAGGGCGTCCAGCGCGGAGGTCTTGGTCTCTTGATCGACCGAGGCGTCTTCCGGTGCCGGTTGCAGCAGCGTCTCCGACGGCGCGGCGACCGGTTCGAGGTCCGGCCGGGTGCGCTCGCGCGGGCGCTGCGGGACCGGTATCCGCGGACGCGACTGTGGGGGCGGGGCCGGTGCGCGCGGCGGCTGGCTCGCGCTGATGTAGAGCCCTTCCAGCACTAGCACGATGATCCCGATCATCAGGGCGCCGATCGCCAGCCACAGGCCGGTGGGTTCGCCGCCGGACCACCAGAGCGCGCCCGCCGCGCCGCAGCCGGCACCGGCCGCGATGGCCAGCAGGTGGAAAAGCAGGTGGACGGCGTAACCCCTCACGACCCGATTACCTCCCCGTGCTTCGATCGCGGTCCGTCCCCGGTGCGAACTGCGCTCGTCGGAATTGGGCGGCTGGTGCCGAACACGCACCCCGCTGCTGCTCGGTTGCCCGGTCGAGGGCCAGGTCACACCGCTGAAACGCGGTCGGAACTCCCGATATCCGATGGTAGCGCCCGTTCCACGCGGTTCGCCCGATCAAGGAATCCGCATCCGATATCACCTGTTCGGGCGACCAGGCCGGACGCGCCCAGCAGCCCCGACCAGCCCGTCCTACGGTGAGTCCAAAGGGCCCCCGTTCACCCGCACCGGTGCGGTGCCGGTCGGCGCGCTCGTGCCAGTCGCCGAAAACGAGGTGGCCCGGTGCTACGCACACGGGGGGTGGGTGCCGGTGATCAACTCGCTGGCTGGATTCGCGTTGGCCGCAACGATCGGGCTGGGTGCGCTCCTCGGCTCACCGCTGCTGATGTCCTGGGTCGAGCACCGGATGCTCGGCAGACGCCCGCCCGCCGGGGGCAGGCACCGCCAGGTCGTCCGGCCCAACCTGCTGGTGGTCCGGTGGCGATACGCGATCCCGGTGCCGCGCCGGGTTCCGGCCGGTGGTCCCGGCGCCATGCGCAAGCCCGGCCCGCGACGGTCCTTCGACCGGCCTACACCGGTTCCGCGCCGGGCGAAGCAACGCAGCTGACGAGCGTTTCGACCGTCGCGGCGGCCTGCGCCCGGTACCAGACGCCGCCCGGTACGACCAGCTGCGGCGACTGGCCGGCGCCCGCGCCCAGCACGCGCTGCTCGGGCTCGGCGGGCTCGGGCCCGTCGCCGCCCAGCAGGAGGATCAGCGGGCCGCCCCGGTGCCACAGCCAGAGCACGTCGGAGTCCACCGATCGCCAGGCCGAGCGCTGGGCGGGCGGCAGCAGGAAGTAGCCGGCCGTGGCCACCGGCCGCGAACCGCCCTGCGGGCTGGTCCAGGTGCGCCGGTGCCAGCCGCCCGACGGGTGCGGCAGCAGGTCGAACTCCTCGGCGGTCCGGTTGCGGGTCTCCAGCGAGACGAAGTCGCCCGCCGGATCGCGCCGCGCGTAGCGGACGCCGATCACCGCGCTGCGATCCAGCGGGCCGTAGACGTGCGGGAACAGCTGGTCGGGGGAGAAGCTGTAGGGCGGCGAGGGGTTGGCGGGCTCCCAGCGCACGGGTGCGGAGAGCTTCGCCGGGTCGAGCTCCAGCGCGATCATCGGCTCGGTGGCCGGGCGGAACACGGTGTTGGCGACGGCGAGTGCGGTGCGCACGTCCTGCGAGCAGTGCACGAAGCCGTCCGTCTGGAGGCTGGCGACGTGGATCGGCGAGTCGCGGTCGGCCTGGAAGGTGCTCAGCGGCAGCAGGTGCAGGAGCGTCGAAGTCACCCCGCCAGTTTCCCGCTTCCGGCGGGAGCGGCGCGATCAGACGGGTGTCCCCGCCCGGTCGGCCCCATAGGATCGGGGGCATGGCGATTCGGGTTGCGGTGCTGGACGACTACCAGGGCGTCGCGCGGGACTACGCGGACTGGGATTCGCTGCCCGCGCAGGTCGAGTTCTTCCACGAGCACATCGCCGACCGGGCGGAGCTGGTGCGCAGGCTGGAACCCTTCGAGGTGGTCGCCGCGATGCGCGAGCGCACCGCCTTCCCGCGCGAGGTGCTCGCGGCGCTGCCGAACCTGAAGCTGCTGGTCACCACCGGCATGCGCAACGCGTCGATCGACATGGCCGCGGCGCGCGAGCTGGGCGTCGTCGTCTCCGGTACCGGGGGAGCCGGCGCGGAGCGCGCGTGGGCGCCGACCGCCGAGCTGACCTGGGGGCTGATCTTCGCGCTGCTGCGCAAGATCCCGGAGGAGGACCGGTCGATCCGGGAGGGCGGCTGGCAGCGCGGCGTCGGCCTGGAGGTCGTGGGGCGGACGCTGGGCGTGCTCGGGCTGGGGCGGCTGGGCTCGCAGGTCGCCGCCGTCGGGAAGGCGTTCGGCATGGACGTGATCGCCTGGAGCCAGAACCTCACCGCCGAAGCCGCGGCGGCGGCCGGTGCGCGGCGGGTGGACAAGGACGAGCTGTTCGCCGCCTCCGACGTGCTGACCATCCACACCGTCCTCAGCCGCCGGACCAGGGGCCTGGTCGGTGCCGCCGAGCTGGCGCTGATGCGCCCGACCGCTTACCTGATCAACACCTCGCGCGGGCCGATCGTCGACGAGGCCGCGCTGCGGGCCGCGCTGCACGAGGGACGGCTGGCCGGTGCGGGCATCGATGTCTTCGCCCACGAGCCCCTCCCGGCGGACGACCCGTGGCGCACCACGCCGCGCACGGTGCTCACCCCGCACCTGGGCTACGTCACCGAGGACACCTACCGGGCCTTCTACACCGACACCGTCGAGAACATCGCGGCGCACCTGCGGGGAGAGCCGGTCCGCGTCCTCAACGCCGGATGACGCCCCCGGCCTCGACGGCCGAGGAGGGCGACTGCGCCGGGGCGCCCGGTCGGCGGGCGCCCCAGCCGGTCAGATGTCGGTGGCGAGCTGCTTGACCTGCTCGATGAGCTTGGCGCGGGTCGCGGAGTCACCGGCGATCGGGGTGACGTTGAGGGTGGTCACGCCCGATTCCTTCAGCGCGGCCAGCCGCTCCTTGACGTGGCTCTCCGGGCCGATCAGGGAGGTCTTCTCCAGCAGGTCGCGCGGCACCGCCGCGGCCGCCTCCTCCTTGCGGCCGCTGAGGTAGAGGTCCTGGATCAGCTCCGCCTCGGCCTCGTAGCCGTAGCGGCGGGCCAGGTTGTTGTAGAAGTTCTTGCCCTTCGCGCCCATCCCGCCGACGTAGAGAGCCACGTGCGGGCGGACGAAGTCGAGCAGGTCGTCCAGGCCCTCGCCGATGGCCAGCGGCGCCTGGGCGACCACGTCCAGCGGCGGCAGCGACGCGTCGCGCTTGGCCTTGCCCGCCGCCAGCGGCTCGCCCCAGACCTCGCCCGCGCGCTCCGGCAGGTAGAAGATCGGCTCCCAGGCCTCGGCGATCTCGGCGACCAGCTCGACGTTCTTCGGGCCGATGGCGGCGATCATGATCGGGATGCGCTCGCGCACCGGGTGGTTGATCAGCTTCAGCGGCTTGCCAAGCCCGGTGCCCTGCTCGGCGGGCAGCGGGATCGAGTAGTGCTTGCCGCTGTGCTCCACCTTCTCCCGCCGCCACACCTGGCGGCAGATGTCGACGATCTCGCGGGTGCGGCCCAGCGGGGCGTGGTAGGGCACGCCGTGGAAGCCCTCGATGACCTGCGGCCCGGACGCGCCGATGCCCAGCGTGAAGCGGCCGTCGGAGACGTAGTCCATGCCCGCGGCGGTCATCGCGGTCAGGGTGGGCGTGCGGGTGTAGATCTGCAGGATGCCGGAGGCGATCTCCAGCCGTTCGGTGCGGGCGGCGATGAAGCCCATCTGGCTGACCGCGTCGAACGAGTACGCCTCGGGGACGTAGACGATGTCCAGCCCGGCCTTCTCGTAGGTGGCCAGGTCGTCGACGGTTTCCTTGAAGCCCCCGCTGTAGTTCAGCGGCATCCCGATGCGCATCGGCCGTCCCTTCCGGTTTGCGGCAGCGGCGCTGTCCAGCCGGCCACGCCGCCGAGGTCGTCGGAGAGGTTACCGCCGAGTACGGGGCGGCGGGAATCGCCTCGCCCGGCGCGGGTGTGACCGAAATCTCAGGAAAAGGTCGTTCTGGCCGTTTTTCCGGACGTTCGGGCCCCGACAATGGGAGCATGTCGCCCCGCTACCGCATCGAAGCGCCGAACAGGCCGCGTGGTGCGCGGGTGGGCCGGGCATGAAGCTCGCTCTGCTGGACATCGGCTCCACTGCTGCGCGCCTGGAGATCGTCGACCTCGGCCGGTCCCGGATGCCGCGGGCGGACTGGAGCGTCAAGGCCCGCACCCGCCTCGCCGAGCGCACCGGTGTCGACGGCGTCGTCGACGAGCGCGGCGTGGAGCTGGCGGTGCGCGCGGTGCAGCACTGCGTGCGCGCTGCCGCCGACCAGCGGCCGGACGCGCTGGTCGCGTTCGGCACGTCCGCGGTGCGCGACGCGGCGAACGGCGCACGGCTGCGCGAGGAGCTCAGCGAGGCCGCCGGAGTGCGGATCGGCGTGCTCAGCCCCCGCGACGAAGCCGCCGTCACCTACCACGCGGCCCGGCGCTGGCACGCGCGCTGCGGCCAGCCGATGACCACTGTGGACATCGGCGGCGGCACCATCGACGTGGCCACCGGGCTGGACCTGGAGCCCACCGACGTGGTGTCGCTGCCCTTCGGTGCGGTGCGGCTGACCAGGCAGTACCTGCCGGACGACCCGCCGCGCCCGGAACAGGTCGAGGAACTGGTCGAGGCCGTGCGGCGCACCATCCCGCGCTCGCTGAGCCGCTTCGCCGAGACCGACCTGGGGCATCCGGTGGCGCTGTCGAAGGTGCTGCGGCAGCTGGCGGTGCTCACCGAGAGCACGCCGGACCGCCTCGCCCGCCACCCCGACCGCCTCTCGCGCGCCAAGCTGCGCCCCTGGATCCCGCGGCTGGCCGAACTCGACCAGGCGCAGCGCGCGGCGCTGCCCGGCGTTTCGCGCAGCCGCGCCCGCCGGATCCTGGCCGGTGCGATCGTGGCGGAGCTCATCCTGCGCACCATCGGCGTGGACGAGCTGGAGATCTGCCCGTGGGGCCTGCGGGAAGGCCTGGTCTTCCGGTTCGCCGAGGCGCACGGCGAGGCGGGCGGCGACGTCCGCGAGCTGATGACGACCCTGTTCCGCTGACGCCGGAGCGGCGCGCGGCCCCCGGAAGCCAGGTAGCGTCGGGATCGTTCATGGTCGAGACGCCGGAGGGAGTTCCAGTGGTCGTTTCGCATCGCGGAACCGCCGGCGGCGAGCACGTGCCGGCGGGCGGGCGAGGTGAACCCGCGGTGAGCGGTGGACGTGCTCAACAGCAGGGCGAGCGGTTCGCGCCGCTCGCGGACGAATCGTAGGGGGACCTGACGTGGCAGTTCTGCTGCAGCTGCTGATCACCATGGTGGCGGTGTGGATCACCACCGCGCTGCCGGGCATCGACCTGTCCGGGGAGGACACCGCCGCCAAGGTGCTCACCCTGCTCGCGGTGTCGGTGATCTTCGGCATGATCAACGTGGTGCTCAAGCCCATCGCGAAGACCCTGGGCTGCTTGCTCTACCTGATCACCCTCGGGCTGTTCGGCCTGGTGGTCAACGCGCTGCTGTTCTGGCTGACCAGCTACCTGGCCGGTCAGCTGGGCCTGCCCTTCCACGTGGACGGCTTCTGGCCAGCGTTCTGGGGCGCGCTGATCGTCACGGTCGTCAGCAGCGCGCTGGCGGGGATCGTCCGCCGGACCCAGCTCCAGGAGGACTACCGCCGCTGAGCCGCGTGCCGGGCGGAACTGCCCCGGTCCACTGTGGATCGTGGGGGAGTCGCGGTCGGATCACGGATGACACCGGGTGTCGATCAGGAGGAGAGCGACGTGGAACTGCTGCTGCTGTCCAGTTCGGTGAAGCACGGCACCGGTTTTCTCGAACACGCCATGCCCGCGGTGACCGAGCTGCTGGCCGGCCGGGACCGGCTGCTGTTCGTGCCGTTCGCCAAGCGGGACCACGACGGCTACACCGCCACCGTGCAGAACGCGGTCGGGCCGCACGGCATCACCGTCGACGGCATCCACCGGTCGGCCGACCCGGTCGCCGCGGTCCGGGACGCGCAGGCGGTGTTCATCGGCGGTGGCAACACGTTCCGGCTGCTCGCCGCCCTGCACCGGCTCGGCCTGGTCGCCGCACTGCGCGATGCGGTGCGCGGCGGCACGCCGTACATGGGGGCCAGCGCGGGCACCAACATGGCCTGCCCGACCCTGCGCACCAGCAACGACATGCCCATCGTGCAGCCGCCGTCGTTCGAGGCGATCGGGCTGGTGCCGTTCCAGATCAACCCGCACTACGTGGATCCCGACCCGGGCAGCACGCACATGGGCGAGACCCGGGAGCAGCGGATCGCGGAGTTCCTGGAGGACAACGACGTGCCGGTGCTGGGCGTCCGCGAGGGTTCCTGGCTGCGCGTGCGCGGCGAGCGCGCCGAGCTCGGCGGCACCACCGGCGCGCGCTTGTTCAGCCGCGGCGTCGATCCCCGAGACCTCGCACCGGGCGAAGATCTAACGCCGCTGCTGAGCACCGAACCGCATTTCGACTCCTGAAAGCCGGTTGGTGGTCGAGTTGCGTGCGTGGTGGCTCGGCGGAATCTGAGCGCTTCCCCGGACTGCGGGTGCCTCTCCTGGTGTATGAACGAAAACCAGGAAACCGCTCAGAACCCGCGGGTGGTCGGCCTGTGCGAGGGACTGGCGCCGCTCGCACAGGCGCGGACGGCTTCGCCGACAGGTTCTCGGCACCGGATTTCCTCGTACCGCAGCCGGATTCGCGTAGCCGTTCGATCACCCTGTGCTATGGTGCGGACATCCTGCCGAGGGTTGCATGAGCGGGACGCCGCCGATCGGCGCTCCGCACTGGGCCAAGTGGTGGAATCCCGCTGAAGGCAGCGCGGGCACCCCTGCGGGAGCACACTGGGTCGGTTCGACGGTTGCGGAGCACTGTGGCGCGGACGAGCAGTTCCGGGAGCGAGTACAAGACGATCCGGGCCCGCCTGACGCGCGTCGGCTTGGTGCCCAGCGTGATCCTGCTGGTCCTGTGGCTCGGGTTCTCCTCGTTGACGATCTACGAAGGCTTCTACGCCGTGATGGTCGCCCGCGGGGTCCAGCAGGCCTCGCTCCCGGCGGGCCGGAGCCTGGTCGAGCTGCAGGCGGAGCGCCGCATGGCGCTGGAGCGCTTCAGCCGCCCGGGCAGCGATCCGGCCGCCATGGCCGCCCAGCGCGCCCGGACCGATGCGGCGCTCGCGGAGACGCGGCCGAACTTCGACGGGCTGATCGACGATTCGCCGCAGGCGATCGCCGGTCAGGTCCGGACGCTGGACGGGTTGCTGGCCGAACTCCCGGAGCGGCGGGCCGGGATGGATTCCGGCGCGATCTCGCGCCAGGAGACCTTCGATTACTACAACCGGCTGCTGGACGCCTGGGCCGACCTGTTCGACACCCAGGCGCGGATCGTGCCGGACCTGGCCGCCAGCCACGCCGGACTTGCGGGCAGCGAGGTGGTGCGGGCGGCCGATCAGATGTCGCAGGCCGCGTCGCTGGGCAGCGCCGCGCTGGCCGGTGGCGGGTTCGGCGACATCGATCACGTGGCGTTCGCGCACCTGGTCGGCTCCTACCACGCCAGGCTCGACACGAACCTTCCCGTCATGGAGCCGAACGGCGCCGCGCTCCTGCGGCAGCTCACCACGAGCGAGGCCTGGCGGAAGCTGGTCTCCTTCGAGAACGAGCTGATCGAACGCCCGCCCCGGCCCGGCGTGACCCCGGTGGATCCGGTGGAGTGGGGACAGGTCACCGCCGAGGTCTCGGAGAAGCTGATCGAGGTCGCCCAGCAGCAGGCCCGCGAAGGCGTCGAACTCGGCTTGGACAACGGCAACAGCCGGCTCCTGGAGGTGCTGGCGATCAGCCTGGTGGGGCTGCTGGTCGTGCTGGTCAGCATCGTGCTCGCGGCCCGCGTCGCCCGCGGCCTGGTGGACCGGACGCTGGTCTCCCGGTTGGCGAGCCTGAGCGACGACACGCTGCGGCTCGCCCACGAGCGCCTGCCGGACATCATGGCCCGGCTGGAGCGCGGCGAGCAGGTCGACGTCGAGGCCGAGCTCGCGCCGCTGGACTACGGCACCGACGAGATCGGCCAGGTCGCCGACGCGTTCAACACCGCGCACCACACGGCGGTGGCCGCCGCGGTGCAGGAGAACCACGCCAAGGCCGGGTTCAACAAGGTCTTCCTCGGCATCGCGCACCGCAACCAGGGCCTGGTGCACCGCCAGCTGAAGGTGCTCGACCGGATGGAGCGCAACGAGGAGCACCCGGAGCGGCTGGCCGGGCTGTTCGAGCTGGACCACCTGGCCACCCGCGCCCGCCGCAACGCCGAGAACCTGGTGGTGCTGGCCGGGGTGCAGGCGGGGCGCAAGTGGCGCAAGCCGGTGCGGCTGGCCGACGTGGTGCGCGCGGCGGTCGCCGAGACCGAGCACTTCGACCGCATCCAGGTGCACCGGGCGCCGGATCTCTCGGTGGTCGGCGCGGCGGTGGGCGACGTGATCCACCTGCTGGCCGAGCTGATGGACAACGCCACGTCGTTCTCCGCGCCGGAGTCGCAGGTGCACGTCTACTGCGGCGACACCACGCGCGGCGGTGTGCTGGTGCGGATCGAGGACGCGGGCATGGGCATGCGCCCGGCCGAGCGCGACGAGGCCAACGTCCTGCTGGCCAGCAAGCCGAAGTTCGAGGACATCACGCTGCGCGGCGATTCCCGCCTCGGCCTGTTCGTGGTGGCCGTGCTGGCCTCCCGCCGCGGCATCAAGGTGGAACTGCGCGAGGCGTCGGGCGAGGGCACGGTGGCCTACGTCCGGCTGCCCAGCAACATCGTGGCGCACGACCGGCTCTTCGAGGACCGGTCGGAGGAACCGGATCTGCTGCGCCTGCCGGCCTCGCCCGCCGCCGAGCGGTCGTCGAGCGCCTCGGACGACCGGGTCCGGCCGAAGTGGAAGGGCCGGGACCGGCCCGGCGACTGACCACTCCGTCCACAGTGGCCGGTCAGGCCGGGGTCAGCGCGGTGATCGCCCGGCCGAGCGAGTCCTGCTCGGCGGCGGGCAGCCAGCGAGCGGCGTGCAGCATGTGCAGGGCGGTGCGCAGGCGCGCGCGGTCGTCGTCGGTGCCGAGATCGCCGAGCCGCGCGGGCAGCACGAGGGCGAGCGCTTTCAGGTCGCGACGGGCGCAGAACTCCGCGATCAGGTCGTCGATCAGCTCGGCGGCGGGGTTGACCGGGCGCAGCCCTTCGGCGATGGCGAACCGGGTCCAGTCCGCGTACTGGCCGGGCGGGACGTCGCCGATGTGCCGGGCGGCCAGCGCGAAGTGCTCCTGCGCCCGGTCGTGCTGGTCGAGGTCGCGGTAGGACTTCGCCAGGTTCAGGTGCAGCGAGGTGAAGAACCCGGCCACCCGCTCGTCGGCGACCCGCTCCGCGCGGGCCAGGCTCTCCCGGTTCCAGTGCAGCGCCCGCTCGGGAGACGGCTGGTGCCGGGCGAGGTAGTGGGCGGCGATGCTGGCCTCGTAGTCGTCGGTGGCGAGTTCCCAGGCCTGCTGGAAGTGCTCGCGCGCGTCGTCGTCCCGGCCTTCGGCCTCGGCCCGCATGCCCTGCGAGCAGAGCTGGACGACGGGATTGTCGGGGTTCACGGTCGGATTCCTCTCGAAGTCGGGTGTTCAGCGCACGGGCATGACCAGGGTGGTGAAGCTGCCCTGGTCGGCGGAGCGGACCACCACCGGCCGGTCCGGTGCGGAGAACTCCAGCAGGACGTCGGGCCCGACACCGGCCTCCAGCGCCGGGACGAGCACCGCCGGATCGAAGGCGATGCGCAGCGGTGGCCCGGTGTGCACGGCGGGCCGCTCGACGGTGCTCCCGTCGCGGTCGGTGATCAGCAGGCGTCCGTCGTCGGTGCGCAGGACGACCGGGCCGGGCGACCGGAGCAGCGCCGCGCACAGGGCGCTGCGGTCGGTGATGACCCGGTTCTCCGGCTCGGGCAGGTCGTCCAGGATCAGCTTGTAGTCGGGGAAGGTCTCGTCGCAGGTCGGCAGGGCACGCGACCGGCCGCTGCCGTGCAACCGGGCGCCCCGGTCGTCGACCTCGATGCCGACCTCGGCCAGCGGCAGCGCCCAGGACGCGATGTCGGCCAGTTCGGCGGCGTCGACCACGAGCCTCGTCGCGGCGCCGTCGGTGAACGCCGGGCGCAGCGTCCGGACCGCCAGCCGGTAGCGGTCCGTGGCGACCAGCCGCACCTCCTCGTCGAGCTCGACGAGGATGCAGCCCAGCACCGGGAACTCCGCCCGGGCGGCGGCTCCGGCGACCGACGGTGACACCTGGCGCACGGCGCTGGACAGCTCCGCTCCGCCGAGGCGGACCAGCGTCCGACGCTCACCGCCCGGCAGCGAGCGCAGGATCTCCCCGATCTCGGCCTGCGCGGCCGCCGCCACGTCCCGAGCTCGCTGCGCGTGTGCCGTCAGCGCGGCACGGGCCTGCTCAGCGGTGCCGTCGAGCACCGCGCCGACCTCGGGCAACGGCACTCCCGCCGCCCGCAACCGGCGCAGCAGCACGGCGCGGGAGAGCTGGCCGGGGGAGTAGTAGCGGTACCCGGTCACCGCGTCGACGTGCGCGGGGAGCAGCACGTCGCAGTCGTCGTAGAAGCGCAGCGCGCTCGGCGTCAACCCGGCCTGCCGGGCGAAGGCGCCGATGTTCAGGAGCTCGTCGTCCATGGGAGCGATTGTCGGCCTTCAACTCGCTTGAAGGTCAAACCCGGAGAACCTGTCCGCCGAAAGGATTCGGCGGCGATACCGGGACGGCCTGGCCAGCGGTGCCGTCGGGTGCGAGCGGGCAGGTGGTCGTTCCGGGGTGTGCGATTTCAATTGAAATTGCGATGTCCGGCACCGATCGATCAGCGGCGGTGAGCGATCAAGGTCCACAATGGTCGTTCCGGAGAGCTCGGGTGCGGCACCGGGGTGATCTTGGGTGCGGAGATCTTGACACCCGGGCCGCGCGCTGCGAACGTCCGCAGTGGTTCATGCGACGGTGCGCAGGAAGCCGGTGCGAATCCGGCACGGTCCCGCCACTGTGAACGGGGAGCTGCCGCCACCCCGCCACCGCTGCTCGCGCAGTGGGAAGGCAGGCGAACAGCGTTGATCCGCGAGTCAGGATACTGACGCCGTCGTGCCGATTCGCACGGGGTCGCGGAGCCCCGGAGGAGGTAATCGACGTGCGCGTGCCATCGCTGCCAGTGCAGTGCGGTGAAGAGCTCCACTCATCGGAGAAGCAGGCCTGACCAGCCCGTCACCGGTGCGGTCCGCCGCGCCGGTCACCGACTCCCGTGGAGACGTCCCGTGCTTCCTGCTCAGCTCTCCCCGGCCCGGATCTCGCACTCGGCCCTGCGCGCAGTGGTCGAGCGGGTTCGCGCCGCCGACATCGCGCGACCCGAGGAACGGCGCCTGCGCGCCGCCATGACCTCGGTCGTGTTCACGACAGTCCAAAGTGCACAGCACGCCGGGCGCGGCTTCGGCTACACCAATTGCGTGCTCAGCGCGCGGATCGGCGGCGCGGTGGGATCCTGCGCCGTCGAACCCGGTCGGCTGGAACCGGGATCGGTGCAGGACCTCGTCGGCCGCAGCGTCGCCGAGCTGCTGGAGCACGAAGACCCGGCGGTCCGGGTCGCCGTGCTCGACGCCTACCTGGCCGACCTGACCCCGCACGCCGGGCACCCGAGAGCCCGGACCGTGCGCATCCCCGGCGGGACCTCGCTGGAGAAGTCGATGGCCCGTGCCCGCGCGGTCGCCGAACTCGTCCCGGCAGGCGGCTCCGTCGCGGTGATCGGGGTGGTGAACTCGCTGCTCGCGGCCCTGCGCGAGCGCGGCGCGAGCCCGGTCCCGTGCGATCTGAAGGGCGGCCGCACCGAGTGGGGCGAGCCGGTGCTGCTCGACCACCGGGAGGCGATCTCCGGCGCGCAGGCGGTGCTGGCCTCCGGCATGGTGCTCGGCAACGGGACGTTCGACGAGATAGCCGGGCTCTGCCGCGAACGCGGACTGCCGCTGGTGATGTTCGCGCAGACCGGTGCGGCGGTGCTCCGGGAGATGGTCGGAGCCGAGGTGCGCGCGCTGTCGGCGGAGCCCTACCCGTTCTTCTGGCTGAGCGGGGACGGCACGGACATCCACTGCTACGCGGGAGAACCGCGGTGACCGCCATCGACCTCCGCTGGACCGAGGGCGGCCCCAGGTGCGGCTCCGTGCTGGACCTGATCGGCAACACACCGGTCCTGCGCATTGACGCACCGCTGCCCCGGCCGCACCCCGGTTTCTGGGCCAAGCTCGAAGGATTCGCTCCCGGCGGCATGAAGGCCCGCGCCGCGCTGTCGCTGATCCAGGGCGCCCGGAGCCGCGGCGAGCTGCTCCCCGGCGGCACGGTCGTGGAGTCGACCAGCGGGACGCTCGGGATCGGCCTGGCCTGCGTCGGCTCGGCGCTCGGCCACCCGGTGGTGATCGTGGCCGACCGGGAGCTGGACGCCATGACGCGGGCGATGCTGCGGGCGCACGGCGCGCGCGTCGAGATCGTGCGTGATCCGCACCCGGTCGGCGGCTGGCAGCGCGCCCGCCGGGAGCGGGTCGCCGAGCTCCTCGCACAGCTGCCCGGCGCGTACTGGCCGGACCAGTACGGCAACCCGGACAACCCCGCCGGGTACCTCGGCATGGGCCGTGAGCTGACGCAGCAGTTCGAGCACCTGGACGTGGTGGTGTGCAGCGTCGGCACCGGCGGGCACAGCGCGGGGATCGCCTCGGTGCTGCGGGAACGGTGGCCGGGAATCAGGATCGTCGGCGTCGACTCGACCGGCTCGACGGTGTTCGGGCAGCCCGCCGCGCACCGGTTGATGCGCGGGCTGGGCAGCAGCATCCACCCGGGCAACGTCGCCTACGACGTCTTCGACGAGGTGCACTGGATCGGCCCGGCGGAGGCGGCCGACGCGTGCCGCAGGCTGGCGGCCGGATCCTTCGTGACCGGCGGGTGGAGCACGGGCGCGGTCGCGCTGGTCGCCGCGTGGTGCGCGGCGGAACTCGGCTCGGCGGCGGTGTGCGGGGTGTTCCCGGACGGCCCGCACCGCTACTGGCACACCATCTACGACGACGACTACCTGGCCGAGCACGGCCTGGTCCCCGCCGCGCGCAGACCGTCCGAAGTGGAATCCGCCGGCTGGACCAGGACCGGCGCGATCGAGGATCCTTGCCCGTCGCGCACCGGCGCCGGGGTGGACTGCGGGGTGTGCGGGGAGGACGACCGGTGAGCACGACCGGATTCCGGCAGCTGTCGCGCGCCGCGCAGCTGCTGATGATCAACCAGTTCGGCATCAACGTGGGCTTCTACATGCTGCTGCCGTTCCTGGCGACCTACATGAGCGAGGACCTGGGCTACGGCGCGGCGGTGATCGGCCTGCTGCTCGGCGTCCGGAACCTCAGCCAGCAGGGCATGTTCCTGCTCGGCGGCACCGCCGCGGACCGGCTCGGCTGCCGACCGATGATCATCACCGGCTGCGCGCTCCGAGTGGTCTCCTTCGGGCTGTTCGGCGTCTTCACCTCGTTGCCCGGGCTGTTCGCCGCCGCGGTGCTCACCGGCCTGGCGGGCGCGCTGTTCAACCCGGCGGTGCGCACCTACCTCATGCACGAGGCGGGGGAGAAGCGGGCCGAGGCGTTCGCGGTGTTCAACGTCTTCGCACACGCGGGCACGCTCGTCGGGCCGCTGCTCGGTGCCGCGCTGCTCGCCGTCGACTTCCGGTTGATCGCGCTGGTGGCGTGCATCGCGTTCGCGGTGCTGACCACCGCCCAGATCGTCGTGCTGCCGAAGCAGGAGCTCGAACCGCAGCGGGGCAGCGTCCTGGGGAGCTGGCGCGAGGTCGTCACCAACCGGCGCTTCCTGGTGTTCACCCTCGCGCTGTCGGCGTACTTCGGGCTCTACAACCAGCTCTACCTGGTGCTGCCGCTGGAGGCGCAGCGGGTGTCCGGCCTCCCGGAGTCGGTGGCCGCGGTGTTCGTGGTGTCCACCGTGATCGGGATCGCCGGGCAGGTCCGCATCACCCGCTGGTGCCGCGGCCGGTGGACACCCGGGCAGTCGGTGGCCTTCGGCCTGGCGTGCATGGGAATCTCCTTCGTCCCGGTGCTGCTGACCAGTCCGCTGCTGGCGGCGTCGGCCGAGCCGGACTGGACGCGGATCGCGCTGGTGTGCCTGCCGGTGCTGCTGACCACGGTGCTGTTCACGGTCGGCATGGCGATCACCAACCCGTTCGCGATGGAGCTGCTGCCGATCGTGGGCAGCGAACGGCTGACGGGCACCTACTACGGCTTCTACTACCTGGTGTCGAGCCTGGTCGCGGCCGGCGTGAGCTGGCTGGCGGGAGCTCTGCTCGACGCCACGGCCAACTCCGCGCTGAGCTGGCTCCCGTGGCTTGCCCTGCTCGCCGTCGGTGTGCTCGGCGGAACCGGCGCGGCGGTCCTGGAACGCCGAGGCCTCCTGCGCCGCGAACCGGCGGACGTGCGGGGCTGAAGCTTTCCGGCCTGCTATGGCGGCCTTCTGATCGGGTGAAACTCACCATCGCCGAAGAAGTGCCCGAACGGCAGCAATCGTCCGACCGCTGCAGCGGTTGAACTGGGCTCGCCGAGCGGTTCCCGGCCAGCGGCGAGGAGGGATCGCCTTCCACCCGCATGGCCGCGTTCCGCCGCCACCGACGCGGTTCGCCCTATGCTGATCGTCGTGATCCGCATCCGGATCCGATGCCGTTCTTCCGCCCAGGAAAGGGAAGTGCTCACATGGCACAGCACGTTCCGGTTTGCGCAGAGGCAGTGGAACGCCAGATCCCCGAGCACGGGCTCGGCGAGAAGGAGATGCTCCGGGCGTGGCTGGAGTTCGGCCGCAAGACCGTCCTGGGCAAGACGGCCGGTCTCTCCGACGACGACGCCCGGTACAACCCGACGCGGTCGAACACCTCGCTGGCGGGCATCGTCAAGCACCTGACCACCGTGGAGCAGCACTGGTTCCAGATCGTCCTCGGCGGCCGGGAGATCCCGATGCCGTTCGACCAGCAGAACCCGGACGGCGACTGGATCGTCGCCGACACCGAGAGCCTGGCCGAGCTCCTGGAGCGCTACCGGGAGGCGTGCCGGGAGAGCGATCGCATCATCGACGAGCTGGACATGGACAGCACCGGCGCCCAGACCGCCGACGACTACACGCTCCGCTGGGCGCTCTGCCACGTCGCGCTGGACACGGCCCGCCACGCAGGCCACGCGGACATCCTGCGCGAGCAGCGGGACGGCGCCCGCGGCTGGTGAACAGCCGTCGTCAGCGTGGTTTCCTCGCCGCTGGCGCGGAGGTGGCGCGGTCGCGGTCGAGCTGGTCGTCGAGGTGCTCCAGGAGGCGGCGGAGTTCGCCGACGAGGTGTTCGTAGTCGGCGGGGCTGTAGTCCGGGAGCAGCCTTGCTTCGTTGGCGAGGTGGAGGCGGAAGATCCGGTCCACGACCTCGGCCCCGCGCTCGGTGAGGCGGACGCGGACCGAGCGGCGGTCGTCGGTGTCTCGGATGCGCTCGACCAGGCCCTTGGACTCCATCCGGTCGATGCGGTTGGTGACCGTGCTCGAGGTGATCATCGCCGCGTCGAGCAGTGCGCCGGGGGTGAGCTCGTACGGAGGGCCGGAGCGCCGGAGCGTGGTGAGCACGTCGAACTCCCACACCTCCAGGCCGTGCTCGGCGTAGAAGGCCTTCAGCGCGCGGTCGAGGATGCGGGACAGGCGCTGGATCCGCCCCACGATCGCCACCGGCCACAGGTCGTCGGCCAGTTCCGGCGCTTCGTCGCGCCACAGATCCAAGATCACGTCGACGCTGTCGGTCATCTCCGCTCCTTACCTCGATGCCGAGGTTACCCCGCCCGCACCGGCGGACGGGGTGCGCCCGATGGTGCTCAGAACCGGGCGGTGGCACCGGTGTTCCGGGCCATCAGCTGCCCCGCTTGATCCGCGCGGCCAGCTCGGAAAGCAGGTCGGTGAGCACCGTGCGGGTGAACTCGTCGGTCAGGGCCCCGTCGCCGTCGAACCGCTCGTGCGCGCGGAACACCACCACCTCCGGCTTGGCGAGGACTTCGGCGCCGATGCTGGCGAGGATCTGGCGCAGGCCGAGCTGGGCCCGCACCGTGCCGAGAGCACCGGGGAGGCACCCGCCACCGCGACCGGCTTCCCGCTCATCCCGGATCCGCCGGGCATGCGGCTCATCCAGTCGATCGCGTTCTTCAGCGCCGCGGGGATCGCCGCGTTGTGCTCCGGCGTCGCGATCAGCAGCCCGTCTGCCCGCAGGATCTGCCGGTGCAGGTCGTGCACGGCCTCCGGGAACGGGTGCTGCTCCAGATCTTCGTCGTACAGCGGCAGATCGCCGAGGCCGGAGTGGACGTGCACGGACATCGAACCCGGCGCGAGGTCGCGAGCCGCCCGCAGCAGCGCGGTGTTGTAGGAGCCGGCGCGCAGGCTGCCGGACAGGGCGAGGACGTGGTGCTCGGGGACGGTCATTTCGTGCTCCTGTTCATTGACTGACCCGCCACTAGGGCGAGCAGTGCGATGGTGAATCCGGCGATCTGCCAGGGTGTGAGGGCTTGGCCGAGCAGGACGAACCCGACGGCGGTCGCGACGAGAGGGTTCACGGTGGACAGTTGGGACACGGCGGTGGGGGCGAGTCGTTGCACGCCGCGGAACCACAGCGTGTAGGCGAGTGCGGTGCCGACGAGTCCGATGTAGACGAACCCGGCCGCGTTCTGGGCGCTGATCGTCGCGGGCAGCCCTTCGGCCACGAGCGTCAGCGGCCAGAGGACGAGCCCGCCGATGGTGAGCTGCCAGCCGGTCATGGTCAGCGGCGGGACCGGTGAGCCCCACTTCTTCCCGAGCACGATCCCCAAGCCCATGATCGAAGTCGCGGCCAGCATCGCGGCGACACCGACGGGATCCGGCGCGGTGACGGCGGTGATCGTCATGAGCCCTACTCCCATCGCGGCCACCGCGAAGGCGAGCAGGATCCGGCCCGGGGTGCGGGTCTTCAGCAGCAACGCCGCCAGTGCGGCGACGACCAGCGGCTGCAGCGCTCCGAGCGCGGCGGCGAACCCGCCGGGCAGCCGGTAGGCGGCGAGGAACAGCAGCGGGAAGAACGCCCCGACGTTGAGGAGCGCGAGCGCGATCGCCTTCGGCCACCACTTCCCGCGCGGGAGCGTCCGGGTGAGGGCCAGGATGAGCAGCCCCGCGGGCAGGGCGCGCATCGCCCCGGCCAGCAGCGGCCGATCCGGCGGGAGCAGCAGAGCCGTTGCGGCGTAGACGGTTCCGAAGCACGCGGGGGCGAGCGCGGTGAGCGCCACGTCGCGCAGCGGCGCCGGCGCCCGGAGGGGCACCGCGAGTGCGCTGGTGGTGCTGGTGGCCATGTCATCCGTCCTCGATTTGTCTCGATGTCGAGATAGAACCAGCAGGGGACTGTCGCCGTCAAGTATCTCGTTATCGAGATTCTTGGGTGGTGCTCACGGCCGGGGCCCGGGAGCGGGTGGGTGATCGTTTGCCGCGACTCCCGGTCGTGTCGCGTCGTACTGGCCTGAAACGGCTGCCCTGCAACGGATTCGGACCGCCTCACCTCACCCGGCCGACGAGAGCGTCCTGGAGGGATTCCGCCGCGGTGGTGATCTCGCCTACCGTTGAGGCATGGCCGATGAGCGCGGGATGACTGCCCGACGGGTGATCCCGCTCGTCGCTGCCCTGCTCGCCCTGGCCTCGTGCACGACCACTCCGGTCACGGCACCACCGGAATCCCGCTGGGGCCGACCCGCGGTGGTCGCCGACGGACTCGCGGCGCCGTGGTCGATCGCGTTCCACGAAGGCACCCCGTTGATCAGCGAGCGGGACACCGCCCGGATCGTCGAGCTCTCCCCGACCGGGGACGCCCGCGAGATCGGCACGATCGCAGGCGTCGAGGGCACCGGCGAAGGCGGGCTCCTCGGCATCGCCGTGCGGGGCGAGCACCTGTACGCGTACTTCACCGCAGGCGAGGAGAACCGGATCGAGCGCTACGAGCTCACCGGTGGTGCGGGGGCGCTGCGACTCGGCCCACCGCGGGTGATCCTCGGCGGAATCCCCGCTGCCGGCAACCACAACGGCGGCCGCATCGCGTTCGGTCCGGACGGGATGCTCTACGCGACCACCGGTGACGCCCAGGTCCGCAACAGCGCGCAGGACCTCGGTTCCCTGGCGGGCAAGATCCTCCGGATGACCCCGGACGGCGGGGTCCCGCCGGACAACCCGTTCCCCGGTTCGCTCGTGCTCAGCTACGGCCACCGCAACGCGCAGGGCATCGCGTGGTCGGCGAGCGGGACGATGTACGCCACGGAGTTCGGCCAGAACACCTGGGACGAGCTGAACATCATCGAACCCGGTGGCAACTACGGCTGGCCCGAGGTGGAGGGCATCGCACACCGGGACGAGTTCGTCGACCCGGTGCAGCAGTGGTCGCCCGCGGACGCCAGCCCCAGCGGCATGACGATCGCGGGGGACACCGCCTACGTCGCGAACCTGCGCGGCGAGCGGATCCGCGAGATCCCGCTGGCCGCCCCGGCGACCTCGGTCGAGCACTACACCGGCGAATTCGGCCGTCTGCGGGACGTGGTCCTCGCCCCGGACGGCAAGCTGTGGATCCTCACGAACAACACCGACAGCCGAGGAGACCCGCGCCCGGGCGACGACCACCTGTTGAGCACCGATCCCGCGTGACCGCGCGGCGGTCGGAACCTTTGCCTCAAGCGGTGAGCGGGCCGGAGTGGTGTGTGCGTCCCAAAGATTCGGAAGTGGCAGAACGCGTCGACAGGTGTTCTGCGGGAAATTCACTGAATCAGGCGGTTTGTGAACCGCATCGTCATTAGCGGGATGACGACGAGCCCACTCCGAAGAGCCGGGCTGAAGAAAGAACTGGTGCGCGATACTGGGATTGAACCAGTGACCTCTACCGTGTCAAGGTAGCGCTCTCCCACTGAGCTAATCGCGCGAGGCGGAGGCGGGAATCGAACCCGCGTACAGGGCTTTGCAGGCCCTTGCCTAAGCCACTCGGCCACTCCGCCGGACTCCGCATCCACACCTGGGTCGGCTGGAACGCCAGAGGATCCAGAGCGGATGACGGGACTCGAACCCGCGACCCTCACCTTGGCAAGGTGATGCGCTACCAGCTGCGCTACATCCGCGTGCCTGCGACTTCTGGTTCCGGGGTCTTCCGGGGGCCCGTCCGCCGCGTTGCACAGAGAACTTTAGACCACGCCCGAGATCGCGATCAACGGGGGGTCCACCAGACGCCCGGCACGGTCCGCGCCGAGCCTGTTTTCCCTGGTCAGCCGAGGTCGTGCGGAAGCAGGCGGGTCAGCGCCTCGTCCACGTCGACCCACAGGTTCTCGTTGCCGGGGACCACCACGTCGTAGGTGCGGTCGAGGAAGTCGGCGAGCTCCTGCGCGGAGGCCTCGAACACCGCGTGGCCCGACGGGGAGCTCAGCTCGATCGCCACGACCTCCGGGTCGTCGACGGCCGGGCGGATGGTCACGTCGCCCTCGCCGGCGTGCGCGATCAGCCCGTCGGCGAGCAGGTCGCGGGCGAACACCCATTCGACCCAGCCTGCGCGGCCGGTGCGGAACGCGGCCACCACCGCGTACGGGTCGCGGGTGTCGTAGCGCAGCTCGACCTGGACCGGCACGGCAGGTGTCTGCGGAGCCAAGAGATCGAACACCGCGGTGGAACGCAGTGTCACGTGATCGTTACGCATTGTTCTCCCCTTTCTGCTCCCCCCGGTCTGGTTATCGACCGGGCAACACAGTTGTGACGCCTCAACGGGCTCGCACGCTCGCGACTTTCGCTCAGATCACCCGTACGGGGCAGGGTGCAATTCGCTGGGCTATCGGTTGGATGCGGTGCGTGTTCACGATGGCCTCCGGGTTCGGGGTGACCGCGGGTCGCGCGCCCTCGTTCCGAGACGCGTCAGGCCCGTTGTTCACGCCAGAGGAAGATCCACTGCGAACAGTCCGGCAGAGGCGTTGAGCCGTAGTTCCAGAACTCGATCGGCGACCACGCTCAGCTACTTTCCGTAACCGAGCGAAACGGCCCCGCGTCCGGTCTTCGATCCGTCGCCCCCGTCTCGCGGAACTCGCCTTCGCGCCCGGCTTGACCACCGGGTTTGCCGCTCCGCCGAGTCTGCTTGACGTCCGCTCAAGAATAGGGGATCGACCCCCTCCTTCAGGAGGGCGCGCGGGCGCCGGATGAGACGCTCGCCACCGCGTGTCCCCGGATCGGGCTAATGTCGCGGGGCCTCGTCGCCGTGCGGCAGGCGTGCGGCCGAACGCCCGGTCGAGACTGGTGTCACAGTGTGACCAGGATCGAAGCGGTGCGACAGGGCCGAACGGCCCGGCCGCCCCCGCCGCGACCCATGAGACCGATCACATTTCCGCGGCCGCAGGGGTGCGCTGACGCCCGACTGTCGGCTTGACATCGGGCCGCGCCGGGAACGCGCGAAACGTGCCCGGGGCAGCGGCGGGATCGTATTCTGGCCGAACGGGAACCTCCGCGGGCGCGGAGGCCCGTCCGAAGACGACGCACGACCTACAGGTGGAGCCCTGACCGACGAAGCCGAGCCGGGAACCCGCCCCGCCGCCGCGGGACCGGCGACCGACGACGACCGAAAGCCCAGCCTGCGCGAGCGCCTCTGGATGTTCCGCGAGCGCCTCCGCGCCAGGGCGGGCTTCAACATTGCCTACCGCGTGGCGATCGGTGTGATCGGCGGGCTGGTGCTGGCCGCGGGCATCGTGATGATCCCGTACCCGGGCCCCGGCTGGCTGGTGGTCTTCGCCGGGCTCGGCATCCTCGCCACCGAGTTCCACTGGGCCGGCCGCGTCAACGGCTTCGCCAAGCGCCACTACCGCCGCTGGGTGGACTGGCTCGGCCGCCAGAACCTCGCCACCAAGCTCGCGGTGATGGGCGGCACCTGCGTGATCGTGCTGGTCACGCTGTGGTTGCTCGGCCTGTTCGGCACGGTCGGAGGCTGGCTCGGCCTGCGCTGGAGCTGGTTGGCCTCCCCCCTGTTCGGGCCCTGAAACCGGTCGTGTATTGTTCTTCATGTCGCCGGGAACGGCGGCAGAACAACAGAACAAGGGCGATTAGCTCAGGGGGAGAGCGCTTCGTTCACACCGAAGAGGTCACTGGTTCGATCCCAGTATCGCCCACGCATGCACCGCGCCCCTGACCGGCAGAGTCAGGGGCGCGGTGCTTTTTCGGCTTCACCGGCAGTCCGGTTTTCTGTGCCGTGGCACCTGAAGTGGTGCCTGAACGGCCCAGCGGCGTGGTCATCACTTCGCCTCTCCAATACCCACCTGTACGCCGAACAGGTCGCCGATGGCCACAACTCCTTCCTGGCCCACGAGAGCTACCACGATGCCGCCCACCCGTCCCGACTCGTGTTGCCGTTCGCGAGACGCACGGCGGCGAGTCGGGAATCGGTTGCGCGTGACCGGTCGGGATCCTCGCTGTGCCCGGTTTCGGCGGCGCCGAGCTGATTCGGGAGGCTCCCGAAGTCGAAACCGGGCTGAGGAAGAGATGCGCACGAAACCTCAGTGAGGGCTGGGTTCCTCCTCGCGTCGCGAGCACGACTTCGATCGGCCGCGCTTGTTTCCCTCGGGCTGTCGCCGGGGTTCTTCGCGCTGGACGGGGCCGTCACTGCGCAACGGCCATCTCCCTGAGCTTGCCAAGACTTCACTACTCTGTGATACGTTGTAGTGGTACTCAGTGATACTGAGTACTGGGAGAGCTGCAGGGGACGCGATGGACGATCTGACGGAGATGCTGAAGGGCACGCTCGAGGGTTGCGTGCTCGAAGTCATCAGCAGCGAGGAGACCTACGGGTACGCCATCACGCGGCGGCTGAACGAACTCGGTTTCGCCGACGTCGTCGAGGGAACGGTCTACACGATCTTGCTGCGGCTGGAGAAGAACGGGCTCGTCCAGGTGACGAAACGGCCGTCCGAGAAGGGGCCGCCGCGCAAGTTCTACGCGCTCAACGACGCGGGACGCGAGGAACTCGCAGCGTTCTGGGCGAAATGGGAGTACATCACAGCGCGGATCGACAAGCTCAGGGAAGGTGGGAGATGAACTTCTGGGAGACCATCACGGGCAGCGATCTCACCAGGGAGTGGAAGGCGTTCGAAGTCAGAGCCGAGGCATTGCCCGCCGACCACCGGGCGGCGTGGGAAGAGATCAAGGAGCGTCTTTCCCCTTACTCGGACTTCACCGGCCGCAACCTGACGCCGATTCTCGACGGCGTCTTGGGACTGCTCGAAGAGACGGCGTCCGACGGGCAGAGCGTTCACGAGGTGCTGGGCGACGACATCGAGGGCTTCTGCGCGGCGGTGGCCGGCGGAGAGCGGAGTCGGCACTACCGCGACCGGTGGCGCGAGCAGTTGAACAGGAATGTCGCGAGGAAATTGGGCAGGTTGGGAGGCTGACGTGGGCATCCAGGACATCATCGAGGGCAAGAGGCAGTGGCGGGCGCACATGGCGCGGGTCAAGGCACTCCCTCCGGACTACCAGATCGTCTACAAGGAGATGCAGCGGTACCTCTTCAAGGTCGGGCCGGTCGATTTGGCCGATGGGCCCCTGCTCCCGGAGATCGTCGACTTCTTCGAGGAAGGTGCTGCGGCGAGCAAGGGGGTCCTGGAACTCATCGGCGACGACGTCGCCGCCTTCTGCGACGGCCTGATCGAGGGCTCTCCCACCTACGCGGACATCTACCAGGAGTCCATCAGCGGAAAGCCCGGTACGGCCGGGAAATGACACGCGTCGCCCCGAATTCCTCCCATGACGGCTGAGGTCCTTCCAATAAGGAGGTAGATGACCATGTCCGGCACGGAAGTGAGCGGCTTTGCCGCGAAGGTGACCGCCTTGAAGTGGCGGTGGCGACCACCGGCCTCGTACCCACATCGAATGCGCCGCGCGTCGCTACTGCGTCGCCACCTCGACCACGAGGAAGATCGATGATCACCGCCGAAGTCGGTCGACCGGACCGACTGGATGATCGACTGCTGGCCGACCGCCACTCCCTGCCGCTCTCGATCGCGCTCCACCTCGTTCCCGGGGCGCTGATCGTCGCTGTGTTCCTGCTCTTCACCGGGCCAATGGTCAAGTCGTGGGGCTATCCGTCGTTCCTGGGCTGGGCGATCGCCATGTGCGTGGCCCTCGCGCCGTTCGAGCTCGGCCTGCTGCTGTGGCTGGGCCGTCGGCGCAACGGGCGGTTCTCGCTTCGCGGGGTGGTGCACTACCGGAGCAGGCCGATCTCGCGCGGCAAGCTCATCGCCATCGTCATCCCCCTCATCGTGTGGATGCTGGTGGTGTCGACCGCGCTCATACCCCTGGACGACGTGATCAACAAGTGGTTGTTCGCGTGGGTCCCGTTCGAGGGCGCGGGCAGCGTCACCGGTTACCTCGCCGGGTACCCGCGGCATGTCATGATCATCGCGTTGGGATCCTGCATTCCGCTGACCGGCCTGGCCTTCCCGCTGATCGAAGAGCTCTACTTCCGCGGCTTCCTGCTGCCCCGACTGCCCCAGGTAGGCCGAGGAGCGCCGGTGCTCAACGCGTTCCTGTTCGCGGTGTACCACCTCTGGGCACCTTGGACGTTCCTGTCGAAGACGATCTTCTTTCTTCCGGCAGTCTGGCTGGTCTGGCGCAAGAAAGACATTCGGCTCTCGATGGGCATGCACGCCGGTACCACGTTCCTCTCGCAGACCGGTGGCACCATCGCCCTCGTGCTGGGCGTCCTCCCATAACGCCCGAGCTGAGAAGCGGGCGGCGCTCGCGCAAGGCGCGGGTGTGACAGCTTCCCCAGAACCAACGCGCGCCGGTCGACGTGATCGAGCGCTATCCGATGTGCTTCGCGCAGGCCGACAGCGACAGCGTGGTCTCTGATTTCGATTCCCTTGCAACACTTTTCGGGGCGGGCGGCTGCGCACCGAATTCGTCAGTGGCGGCCCCGCGGAGTTCGTCGAGGCATCTGCTCGGAACAGCGCCATCGATCGCGTCGTGAGCGAAAAGCCGTGACGGAGAAGAGGATGGATATCCGGATGAAAGTCAATCAGGTGCAGGGACCTGCAATTCGCGTGCGGGGCCTGGAGAAATCGTACAAGACGCTGCAGGTGCTGCGCGGTGTGGACTTCGATGTGGCGCGGGGCAGCATCTTCGCCCTCCTCGGCTCGAACGGGGCGGGCAAGACCACGGTCGTGAGGATCCTGTCCACGCTGATCAAGGCGGATGCGGGGACGGCCGGCGTCAACGGCTTCGACGTCACCACGCAGGCCGCGGACGCGCGGGAGTCCTTCAGCCTCACCGGGCAGTTCGCCGCCGTCGACGAGATCCTCAGCGGGCGGGAGAACCTCGTGCTCGTCGCCGAACTGCGGGGCCTCAAGAACCCAGGCGCGATCGCGGACGACCTGCTCAAGCGCTTCTCGCTGACCGACGCGGCCACGCGCAGGGCATCGACGTATTCGGGTGGCATGCGCCGCCGCCTCGACCTCGCGATGAGTCTCGTCGGGAACCCGCCGGTCATCTTCCTCGACGAGCCGACGACCGGACTCGACCCCGAAGCGCGCATCGAGGTGTGGCACACCGTCAAGCAGCTCGCCGACCAGGGCACGACGGTGCTGCTCACCACGCAGTACCTGGACGAGGCCGAACAGCTGGCCGATCGGATCGCGATCCTCCACGAGGGCCGGATCATCGTCGACGGCACCCTCGCCGAACTCAAGCGGCTGCTGCCGCCCGCCAAGGTCGAGTACGTCGAGAAGCAACCGACTCTCGAGGAAGTCTTCCTCGCCGTCGTCGGCGCCGACGGCGACGCCCGCACGACCGCGATGCCGGCACCGATGAGTGAGGAGCGATGATGACCGAGCGCTTCTTCGGCAACACCGCCGCCCTGCTGAGACGATCCCTGCGTCACGTCACGCGCAGCCTGGACACCGTCCTCACCACCGCGATCATGCCGATCGCGATGATGCTGATGTTCGTCTACGTGTTCGGCGGCGCGATCAGCACAGAGGCGGGCTCGTACGTGAACTACCTGCTGCCCGGCATCCTGCTCATCACGATCGCGTCGGGCATCGCCTACACCGCGCTCCGGCTCTTCAACGATGTGAAGAGCGGGATCTTCGAGCGCTTCCAGTCCATGCCGATCGCGCGGTCGGCCTTGCTGTGGGCGCACGTGCTCACCTCGCTGGTCGCCAACCTGATCTCGCTCGTGGTCGTCGTGGGCGTCGCACTGCTCATGGGATTCCGCTCGGGGGCGGGAGTGCCGGAATGGCTCGCGGTCACCGGCATCCTGATCCTGTTCACCCTGGCGTTGACCTGGGTCGCCGTCATCCCGGGACTCACCGCGAAGTCCGCGGACGGCGCGGGTGCGTTCTCCTACCCGCTCATCTTCCTGCCGTTCGTCAGCTCGGCCTTCGTGCCCACGCAGACCATGCCCGGTCCGGTGCGCGCCTTCGCCGAGAACCAGCCGGTGACGTCCATCGTCAACACCGTCCGAGCCCTGTTCACCCAGCAGCCGGTCGGCACCGGTATCTGGACGGCCCTAGCGTGGTGCGTCGGCATCCTCGTCGTCGCGTACCTCTTCGCCATGGTCACCTACCGCCGCAGGATCTCCTGACCGCACCGGGAGCTGGTGCCTGCCCGGGCACCAACTCCCGGTGTCGACGCGGCGCAACGCCGCACCCGTTCGTCGCAGGCGGGCGTCATGGCCGGATGAGGGCCTTGAGGCTCTTGCGCTGGTCCATGTCCTGGTATCCGGTGGGAACGCCGTCGAGGTCGGTGGTGGCGTCGAAGACCTTGCCGGGCTCGATGGTGCCGTCGATGATGTCGGGCAGCAGTTCGTCGATGTATGCGGCGGACCGGGGTGGTGGGCTTCCCGTGGGGAGGGAGGCAGTGTCAGGCGGTGACGGGTACCGCCTTCGTGCTGCGTCGGCGCTGGGTGCCGCGAATCACGTTCAGCCGTTTGATGTTGCTGGTGCGCACGCGCAGCGCGGGGTCGAGTGGCAGGCCATTTCGAGTTCCACGCCGTGGCTGATCCACTGTGGACTCGGTGTCCAGGTGCGGTGGAGCGCGGCGCAGTGCACGTGGCTGGTGCGAATGGGGACACCGCTGTGGGGTGGCGGTCGTGCTTGCGAGTTGCGCTCTGCGGATGGCGTTCCACGATGGGAGTGGGCTTGCCCGCTTGGGGGCGACCACCATCAGCCGCGGCCGCCGGGGCCGCACGACCTGCCACGTGGAGCCGACATGCCTGTGATTCCGCCACCGATCACGCCTCATCTCGAACCTGCCGCGAAGGAGCTGGCAGAAGCGACGGATCCGCACCCGCGGATCTACGAGGTCCCGCCGGAGAAGGGCCGCGAGATCCTGCTCGGCTTGCAGAGCGACAAGAGCGTGCCCCGCCCGGACGTCGACGAGGAGTGGGTCGAGGTGGACGCCGGTGAGTGGGGCACCGTCCGCACCCGCATCATCAGGCCCAAGGGCGCGAGCGGGGCCCTGCCGGTGGTGTTCTACATCCACGGCGCCGGCTGGGTCTTCGGCGACGACACCACCCACGACCGCCTCTTCCGCGAACTGGCCGTCGGCGCGGGCGCCGCAGGCGTGTTCCCCGTCTACGACCGGGCGCCCGAGGCGAAGTACCCCACCCAGGTCGAGCAGAACTACGCCGTGGGCCAGTGGGTCGTGCGGCACGGCGCCGAGCACGGCCTGGACACCTCGCGCATCGCCGTCACCGGCGAGTCGGTCGGCGGCTGCATGTCGGCGGTGTTCGCGCTGATGAACAAGGAGCGCGGCGGGATCGACCTCAAGGCCCAGGTGCTGCTTTACCCGGTGACCAACGCCGACTTCGACACCCCGTCCTACGTGCAGTTCGCCGAGGGCTACTACCTCACCCGCGAGGGCATGAAGTGGTTCTGGGACGCCTACACCACCGATCCCGCGCAGCGCGCCGAGGTGTACGCATCGCCGCTCCAGGCGTCCCTGGAGCAGCTCAGGGGTCTGCCCACCACTCTGGTCATCACCGACGAGGCCGACGTGCTGCGGGATGAGGGGGAGCAGTACGCCAACAGGCTGCGCGAGGCAGGCGTGGACGTCACCTCGGTCCGCGTGGCCGGGATGGTCCACGACTTCCTCCTCCTGGACAGCCTGCGCGACACCCGCGCCGCCAACGTCGCTCGCACGCTCGCTGTCGACGCCCTGCGCACGGCGCTGCACGGCAGCTGAGGCAGCCGCGCCGCCACGACGCGAAGACGGCTTCGCGCGGCTCATCGGTCCTCGACGCCAAAGTTGACGGCGCTCACATCTCGCCATAGGGTGATGTGAGCACCGCAAACATTTGATGAGGGAGTTGCGCTTATGCCGTCGACCGAGCAGAGCGGGTCATCGACCCGGCAGGGCGTCGTCGAGGTCGAGCTGGGCGGCCGCGAAGTCGCCGTCCCGAAGGGCGGTCTGTACGACCGGTACCGGATGAACACCGATCTCGACGAGATCGCCCGCGATCCTCGCGTCAGCAGCGTGGACTTCTTCCGGCAGCTGCCCAAGACCGAGGTCGATTCGCCGATCGGGACCACGCTCACCCCGAACTTCTACTACCGGATCTCCACCGCCCGGATCACGATGCTCGCCCGGTCCCGCGCGATCCGCAGCCGCCTGCCCGGTGAGCTGGCACCGCTGGAGGTCGCCCCGGGCCTCGGCCTGATCTCGGTGATGTTCTTCCGCTACGACGTCTGCGACATCGACTTCTACACCGAAGCCGCCGTCGGGATCGCGGTCCGGCCGGCGCGGCACGGCGGGCTCGGGTTCGTCGACCTCGTCGCCGCGCTCAAGAACGAGCACCTCCACTCCCACGTGCTGTCCCTGCCGGTGAGCACCGACATCGCGCAGGTTCGCGGCCACGACGGCTACGGCTTCCCCAAGTGGGTCACCGACCTCGACGTCAGCATCGACGCCGACCGGACGGCCGCTCGCGTGGCCAACGACGCGGGCGGCACGGACCTGTCGCTCGCGGTGGCAACGCCCGCTCAGAAGGCTTATCCGAGCGGCAAGCGCGTCTCCTCGCTCACCGCGTACACGACGATCAACGGTGCGTGGCGCTCGACCTCGAGCCAGACCAACGTGCTGTCGGCCGGGGCCGCGAGCTTCCCGCGCGACGTCGGTCTCCGGACCGGCGAGGGCCGCATGTCCGACGACCTGCGGTCGCTCAAGCCGATCAGGGCCGTTCAGCTCGACGTCGTGACCGAAGGCCAACTCGCCCTGCACATGCCCGTCCCGACCTCGGTTCCGGCCCGGAGCTAGGTGGGCGAGAGCATCGGTCCCGGCCTGCACCGTCCACAATGGTGCTTCCGGTCGGGATCGGTGCCCTCCCCGCTGGCTGTTCGGTTGCTGGCGCCGGAATGCCAAAGAGCCCGTTGATCTGCGCTTTCACGCAGGTCAACGGGCTGCTGGTCGCCTTACGCGGGTCGGCCCGCAGGCGCGGTGCCCTGTTGCGCGGGCAGCCAGGCGCGGTAGCGGCGCAGGGCCCGCCGCTGCTGGAGCTGCTCGCGGACCAGGGCGTACGCCGGGTGGGTGCCCGGTGTGGGACGCCTTCCGCGGGCGATGCGGCGCAGCTGGTGGCGGACCTGCGCCATGCTGGCGGCCGAGGCGAGAGCCTTGTCGGACCAGGTCACCGGCCGCAGCTTCCGGTCGGCCTCGCGGCCGTGCCGCCAGCGGTCGGGCAGGTCCGGGGTGACGGCGAGCGCGGTGCCCATCCCGACCAGCGCCACACCGCTGTCGAGCACCTTCTCAGCGGTCTCCCGCCGGGTGATGCCGCCGGTGAGCATCAGCGGGAGCGGGCTGGTCGTGACCAGATCCTTCGCCAGCTCCAGGAAGTAGGCCTCGCGGGCGCGGGTGCGCGAATCCGCGGCGTTGCCCGTCATCGCCGGGCTTTCGTAGCTGCCGCCGGACAGTTCGACCAGGTCGACGCCGAGCGGTTCGAGCATCGCGATCACCTGCCGGGCGTCGTCGGCGTCGAACCCGCCGCGCTGGAAGTCGGCGGAGTTGAGCTTCACCGCGACCGCGAAGGCGGGCGAGACGGAGGCGCGGACGGCGCGCACGACGTCCAGCAGCATCCGGGCCCGGTTCTCCAGCGTCCCGCCCCAAGCGTCGGTGCGCTGGTTGGACAGCGGGGACAGGAACTGCGACAGCAGGTAGCCGTGCGCGGCGTGGATCTCCACGCCGTCGAATCCGGCCTGTTCGGCGCGCGCTGCCGTGACGGCGAACCGGTTCACGGTGGCCTCGATCTGCTCCGGCGTCATGGCGACGGGACTTCCGAAGCGGCTGCTGTGCCTGCCCAGGTCGACGCCCACCGCCGACGGGCCCCACACCACGCCGGGCATGTCGGCCTCGACCTGGCGGCCGGGGTGGTTGATCTGCATCCAGACCGATCCGCCGCCCGCCTTGCCGGCCTCGGCCCACTCGATGAACGGCTCCAGCGGTGCGGCATCGTCGAGCACGACGCCGGCGGGGCCGGTCAGCGCCTCGGCGTGGACCATGACGTTGCCGGTGATCAGCAGGCCGGTGCCGCCTGCTGCCCACCGCCGGTACAGCGCCAGCAGCCGCTCGTCGGGCAACTGGCCGCCGCCGGCCATGTTCTCCTCCATGGCCGCCTTCGCGACCCGGTTGACCAGCGTCGCTCCGGACCGCAGGTGCAGCGGCGAGAACAGCTCGTCAGCCATCGAGTTCACCCCTCACAGTTCCACCGCCTACGATGTGTGCAACGCTTACATTAAGCGAGGGATGTGAGCGCTGTAAACATTGGGGAGCGTGTTCTATGTCGCAAGGTTCGTATCACCACGGCGATCTGCGCGCCGCGTGCCTGCGAGCCGCGCGAGAACTGCTGGAGGAGGACGGCAGCGCCGGGCTGTCGCTGCGTGCGGTGGCGCGGCGGGCCGGTGTGTCGGCGACGGCGCCCTACCGCCACTACCCGGACCGCGACGCGCTGGTCTCCGCGGTCGCCGCGGAGGGCTACCGCGAACTCGCCGGGCACCTGGCCGCGGCCCACCCCTCGCCCGCGACCCCCGACGACCTCGCCGCGATCGCCGTCGCCTACGTCCGCTTCGCGCTCGACCACCCGGCCATGTTCCGGGTGATGTTCGCCGAGGCCTGCGATCCGAACAACGAGGAGCGGGTCGCCGCGACCGCGGCCATCTGGGACTACGTCGGCGGTGTCGTCCGGGGCGTCTTCCCCGGTGCCGATTCGGCGGCGCTGTCCAACGCGGTGTGGGCCGTGGTCCACGGCCTGGCGTTCCTGCACCTCGACGGCAAGCTCGACGCCGCCACGCCCGAGGTCGTCACCGACCAGGTCCACGCGGCCGTCAACGCGCTGTTCACCGCCGCCCGGACGGCAGCGCCCGCGCAGGCGGAGGCCTAGCGATGACGCGGTGACAGGGCGCGGCTGCTGAACAACGCGTACGGGTCGCATCGCTGCCGACCGCCTCGCCCGCGATTCGGCCCTGCTCTGCGCGGCTCCGACGAGCGTGCAAGGTGAACGCGCCTGATCGCCAGGCGTCGGTCGGTGGAGAACTGCAGCGCTCGCGCGGCGATCGTTGTGCCAACTGCGTTGCGGCTCAGCGGTTTCCGCTCGGCGCAGCCCTGTTGGCGGATTCCAGGGCGATCTCCGGCTTGTAGAGTGCGTTGTTCCTGTGCGCAGACTTGGGGGTCCGGTGAGGCGGGAGCAGGGGTACGACGCGTTCATCTCCTACAGCCACGCGCTCAGCGCGAAGCTCGCTCCGGCGGTGCAGGACGAGCTGCAGCGGTTCGCCAAGCCCTGGTACCGGGGGCGGGCGTTGCGGGTCTTCCGCGACGAGACCAACCTGTCCGCCGATCCCGGTCTCTGGGCGACGATCGAGCGCGGGCTGCGGGATTCGCGCTGGTTCGTCCTGCTCGCCTCGCCGGAGGCGGCCGGATCCGAGTGGGTCGCGAAGGAGGTCGAGTTCTGGCTGCGCGAGCGATCTCCCGAGACGCTGCTGATCGTGCTCGTCGACGGCTCGCTGGTGTGGGACGGCGACGACTTCGACTGGTCGCGCACGACCGCGCTGCCCGCGGTGCTGCGCGGCGCGTTCGAGCAGGAACCGCGGTGGGTGGATCTCACCTGGCTGGACGCCGAGGAGCAGGTCGACCGAGCGAATCCGCGCTTCCGCGAGTCCATTGCCGAGATCGCCGCCCCGCTGCGCGGCCTGTCCAAGGACGAGCTGGTCGGCGAGCACATCCGCACGCACCGGCGGAACCTGCGCACCGCGTGGGGTGCGGTGTCGGCGCTGGTGCTGCTGCTGGTGCTCTCGCTGATCGCCGGCTCGGTGGCGGTGTACCAGGGCGGGCTGGCGCAGGAGCGCGCGTCCATCGCCATGGCCCGGCTGCTCACCTCCGAATCGAGCAACACCCAGTCCACGCAACTGGATCTGAGCCAGCTGCTCGCGGTGGAGGCGTTCAAGGCGATCCCGAGCACCGAGTCGAGCGCAGCGATGTTGAGAGCGGTGACCGCCACCCCGCGGCTGGCGGGCTACCTGCAGCCCGGCAGCGCCGTGACCACCCTGCTCTCGCAGGACGAATCGCTGATCGCGGGCACCGCGGACGGCCGCGTGCTTCGATGGCCCATCGCCGAGGCCGTTCGCACGAAGCCGAGCGAGTGGGCATCCGGCCTGCGCGAATCGTCCGGTGTCGCCGCGAGTCGTGACGGCTCGGTGGTCGCCGCTACCGACGGGACCGCGGTGCGGATCGGTGGTGCGCAGGAGCCGGTGCAGGTCGTTCCGGGGCGGAAGGTCAGCCGGATCGCGTTGTCGCCGGACGGTCGCTGGCTCGTGGTGAGCACCACCGGCGAGAACGCCGGCATCGCGAGCCCGTCCGAGCTCGTGGTGTACGAGGCCGCTACCGGTGCGGAAGCCGGTCGCGCCGTCGACGTGGTGAGCGATGCGGCAGCGCTCGTCTTCCCGGACCCGTCATCGGTGCAGGTGGGCGCCTATGACGGGGTCCGCGTCGGGCTGTCCCTGCCCGATCTCCGCGTGCTGTCCACGGCCGGGCCGGTCGCGCCCGCCAACAACTACACCCCCGCCTACTCGCCGAACGCGGACACCTACGGCTACCTGTGGGAGAACCGGCTGAACACCATCGCCGCCGGGGAACCGCCGGCGCGGACCGGGCCGACCGTGGGCGGGGCGACCAGCGAACTGGTGCTGCCGATCGCGTCCTCGGCGGAAGCCGTCGCGATCGCACCGGGCGGGAAGCGGTTCGCCATCGTGCTCTCGGGTGTGGTCCAGGTGGGCGGGACGGAGGAGCTCGGCTCGGCGCGCACCCCGCTGCTGACGGAGCTGCGCGGCACCGATCGCGTGGGTTCGCTGGTGTTCTCCGTCGACGGCCGGTTCCTGGCGGCCGCGGTCGGGAACTCGATCGTGGTGTGGGATCTCGCGCAGCCGTCGCTGATCGCCGACCGCACGGGTGCCCTGCTGGGCGACCGCACCATGTTCCCCGGCAAGCCCGGATTGGCGGTGTCGCCGACCGGTGAGCAGCTGCTCGTCACGCCCGAGCTCAGCGACGACACCGCCGTTCGGGTGCGCCTGCGCGGGAACGCGGTGGACGATCTGGACTTCGGCTACGAGAGCGGGCGCGCGGCGTGGGCGCCGGACGGAACGGGGATCCTGATGGTGCAGGACTCCGGTGCCGCACGGCTCTACGACGGCGGCCTGACGCGGTTGCTGAGCGACTGGGAAGCACCACCGGCAGGCGAGATGACCGGAACCCCGATGCCGGGGATGACGGCCCGCGTGGTCGAGGGCGGTCGAGCCGTGTTCGCCGACCGCACCGGGCGGATCGTCGTGCGCGCGTTGCCGGACGGCGAGGTCCTGCAGGACCTCGGCCTCGACGGGTGGCCGGGCTGGACCGCCGATGACGTCCACTCGGCCCAGACCGCGGTGGACGCCCGGGGGCGTCACGTCGCTATGTCGGACGCCGATCAGGTGCTGGTCGTCGATCTCCGAACGGGGATTTCCGCGGCGCTGCAGGGGGATGTCGGCGCCAGGGGAGTGGAGTTCACCCCGGACGGGCGGCTGCTCGTCCAGCGGGAGACCGGTCTGATCGAGCTGTGGGACGTCGAGAACCGGCACCTGGAACGCACTTTGGACGGTGCGGACATCGCGCAGGACACGCTGGCGGTGTCGCCGGACGGACGGTTCCTCGCCGGCCTGCGCGCGGACGGTGGCGTCGTGCTGGTGGACCTCCCGTCGGGCAAGCGCCTCGGGGTGGTGCCGCTGCCCAGGCCCGAGCGGAGCCTGCGGGGTGAGACCGGGCAGATCAGCACGGTCGAGTTCAGCGCGGATTCCCGGGAACTGCTCAGCGCCTCCACCGGCGGTGAACTGCTGCGGTGGCCGTTGGATCCCGCGGAATGGCAGCGCCACGCCTGCGAATCCGCGGGCCGGGACATCACCGCGGAGGAGTGGCAGCGCGTGGTCGGGCTGACCCCGCCGGACGACCTGCGCTGCACCCGTTGACGAGTCGGGACGCACCGCCGACCCCGTCGACGCTGCGGATGTTCGCGTTCTCCTGCCACGGTCACCGCGAGCGGTCGCTCGGCCGTGCCCGCACTGCGAGATCGGCTGCGTTGTTCATCGCGGCGATGGTCTTTCAGCGCATTGGGATTCCGAAAGGTTTCCGGCCTGCTTCGCCTGGTCGTGGGGTGAGCCGCCCTCGTCCGTGGGGCCGGTCTCGCTGGATGGGGGCGTTGCTGTTGCGGGTGCTGGCGGTTCTGGCTGTTGTGGAGGTCTTCGGGGCCGGATGCCCCGGGGCGTGGTTCTCCACGGTGCACGACCGGTCAGATCGTCGAGGAGATGAGCCGGATGAAGGTCGCTGTCGAACCCGTGAAGTCAGCTGAAGTCGAGGATGTCACCGCCGAGGTGGAGGCGTTGGTCGGTTTCGCCGAACAGCGAGGGGAGTTCCGGGACAGCCCGTTGACCAGTTGGCTCCTCATTCTCTCCTCGCCTCTTCCGCGCCCGAAGAAGTGACGGGTGGCGGTTGATGGAACGCGCCAGCACTGGTGCCCGTCTTGCCGAGGCGGTCCAGGATTGCGCGCTGTCGGTGGTGTCCGCCCTGCGGGGCGGGCACCACGACGGCGTGCTGGAGCCGATGACCGGGGCGGGTGTGCCGGTTCCGTTGATGGTGGGGGCGGTGCGCGTCCTGGGTGCCGATGTGCTTGCTCCACGGGCTTTTCGCGGTATCGCTCCGGCCGCTGGTGATCTCGACCTCCTCCGGGCAGCTGCTCGGCGCGGCTCGGCGGCGGAGACATCGGTGTCGATGGCCTGGACGCACTGGGGCCTGCGCACGGCACTGCACGCGGCCGAGGGGGGCACCGGTAACGCCGCGCCGTTGGGAGAACCGGATTCCACGTGGGTGGCGACGGTGCCCTGGCCGGTGCTCACGCACCGCTTGGCGCAACTGGCGTCGTTGGCCGCACCTGGTCTGCGGTGCGCGCTGACCGAGCAGGCAGCCCCGCGAGTGCGTGACCTGGCGCGGGGATTCGCCCGCGCAGTGCGCCGCGGCGACTGGTTGCAGGCCGCCGGGGCCGGACGGTGGCTGGCTGCCCTGGGCGGCGGGCCGGCGTCGTTGGGCTTGGCCCAGGGGCTGGAGTTCGTGGAGAGCTTCGGCGGCTCGGGCGAGGCACGGGTCCGGCTGCACGTGCAGGCAGCACGACTCCTCCGCGAAGCGAGGCTGCGATGAGCTCACCGGCACTGCTGCACCGGCTCGGCGCACGGATCTGGGAGTGGTTGGCGCGCCACCGGGAGCACTTCCGCCCCCGCGCGGACGATCCCGTCGAGGCGTTGAAGCCGGTGGGCGAGCTGGCCATGGCCGCCGCCGTCCTGCTGCGGGAAGGAGTCGCCGGTTCCCAGCAGGACGCCACCGCCCGCAGCTTGCTGGAGTTCGCCTGGAAGGATCTCCTCGACGCCGGCGACGTGCTGGAACGGGTGCAACGCCAGGCGCCGCTGACCTCGGCGTGCATGGAGGTCTACGTCCACTTCCACGAGCGCGGCTACGGCCATCCCGGCCTCGAAGAGACGCTGCGCGTCCTGCGGCCGTTGCGGGGCTGTTCGGCCGCGGAGGCGGTGCCGCACCGGAAACTGGGGATCGTCCTGGCCGAGCGCCGGCTCGGGTTGTCCACCGCCGGCGACCTCGACGATGCTTTGCGGGCAACGCTGCTGGGCCGGTTCCCGGAACCGTGGACGGTGGACTGCCACGTCGCCTACGCCATCACCCACACCGTCTTCTACGTCACCGACTGGGGCGCCCACCCGGATCGAGTGCCGCGCGAGATCGCCGACTACCTCGACCTGTGGTTGCCGGTCTGGATCGACGAATGCCTCGAACGCAGGCAGTGGGACCTGCTCGGCGAGCTGCTGGCCACCGACGCCTGCCTGCCGCGGCCTGCGCTGGACAGCGCGAGCTGGGGCCCGCTGGCTGCCGCGCAGGCGCCCGGCGGAGCTCTGCCCGCCACCGGCGACATGCCGACCGGCGATGCCGGGGAAGTGTTCGAGCTGGTCTACCACCCGACCCTGGTCGCTGCCTTCGCCACCACGCTGGCGACCTCCCGCGCGCTCACCGCTCTGGTGACCGCCCCGTGACCGCCCAGCCCACCACCGCACTCGCCGAGCGCCTGCAGCAGGCCGCCGATCTCGTCGACGCCCCCGACGTGGTGTTCGCCTTGTCCGAGCACGGCCACCGGACCATCATCACCACCGGCACCGCGCCTTCCGACCGGTCGCGGCAGCACCTGCACTACGAGATCGGCTCGGCTTCCAAGACCTTCCTCGGGCTGCTGCTGGCCGACCTGGCCGCCGCCGGAGTCCTCGACCTCGACACCCCGGCCCGGGAATGCCTGCCCACCCCACCAGGTCGGCAGCGCGCCAGCGCGGAGATCACGCTGCGGCACCTGATCACCCACACCTCGGGGCTGCCCGGCATACCCCGCCAACCGGCCTTCTACCTGCACCTCATCTCCGGCGGCTACAGCAACCCCTACGCCGCTCTCACCCGCCAGCGGCTGCTGGCGGCCTTCCACCGCCACGGCAGCCGCGCCCGGCCCGGAACCCGCTGGCGCTACTCGAACTTCGCCGCCGCCGTCCTCGCCCACGCCCTGACCCACGTGACCGGCCTCGCCTACGCGGACCTGCTCACCCACCGCGTCCTGCGACCGATGCGGCTGCGGCAGATCCGCCTGACACCCGGGCCGCCCGGCACCGACGCCGAGGGTCACCGCCGCAACGGCACCACTGCAGCGCCCCCGATCGAGCTGGGCGCGGTCGAATCCGCGGGCGCCGTCCGCGCTGCTCCAGGCGACCTGCTCACCTACCTCGAAGCCCATCTCACGCCCGAATCCTCACCCCTGCGCGAGGCGTTGTGCGCCGTGCGCAGCCCGCACCCGGTGTCACGGCCGCGCCGCGCTCCCGGCCGCTCGCTGACCTGGTTCCTCGATCACACCGCCCACGGCCCGGTCTACTTCCACGGCGGCTCCACGTTCGGCCAGATCGCCTACCTCGGCTTCCAGCCCGCCACCCGGACCGCCCTGGTCGCCCTGGCCACCCGTCGTCACGACCGCCGCAACACGCTCATCAACACCGCGCACGCTCTGCTCACCAGCACACCGGCCTGGAAACCCGCAGGTGCGCGACCGCTGGACAACGACCAGCACTGCGCGGAGACCGGGCGCGGGCAGGAGAACTCGCCGGTTCGGGAATAGCTCGGCTCCGCGTCGGGGTTGTCCCGGCATGATCCACGGGATGTTCTCCGTCGAGCGTGATTTCGCGGCGCCGGTCGAGCGGGTGTGGGCCGGGTACGCCGATCCGGAGATCCGGTCGCGATGGCACCTGATCCCCGGTCGCGACAGCAGGCACGAGCTCGACTTCCGGGTCGGTGGGAGCGAGTCGCTCACCGGCTCGTTCGCGCCGACGGGCACGGTCGAGCAGATCGCCAACGTCGCCCGGTTCCACGACATCGTCGACGGCGAGCGGATCGTGGCGTCCTACGAGGCGGTGGTCAACGGTGTCCTGCGCTGGGTCTCGTTGCTCACCCTGGAGTTCGCCGCCACCACCACCGGCACCCTGCTCACCCACACCGAGCAGTACGCCTTCCTCGCCTGGACCGGCGACGGCGCCGACGACGTCGCTCACCTCAAGGGCAGCATCCCGTTGCGCCTCAACGCACTCGCCGGTCTCGTCGAGCCCTGAAGCGGGCACCCGTCGGGCACCTGTCGTGGCGCCGCGACCCCGGACGGAGGATCGCGGCGCCGTGCTACCCAGGTACCGGGTGCGTGTCAGGTGGCCGTGGCCAGGTCGCGGATGATCACGGCCAGTTCGGCGGGACGCGTCATCGGCACGTTGTGGTTGCCCGATGCTGCCCGACCAGGCGGGCCGCCACGTCGCGCCACACCGCGGCGTTGTGAACCGCTGCCGCGGACCAGCAGCACGTTCGTGCCCCGGCCGCCGAAATCCAGTCCCGACAGCACGCCGCCGCGGACGGGCGCCTCCGCCTGCTCCGCTGACATCTACAGGTACGGCCTGGTGATCAGTTCGAGGGCGTGGCCGGCCGGGTCCATGAAGTAGACGCCACGGCCGCCGTGCTCGCCGTTGATCTCGCCCGGGCGGGTCTGCTGGGGATCGGCCCAGTGCTCGATGCCCCTGCTCCGCAGCAGCGCGTAGGCCCGGTCGAAGTGCTCGTCGTCGAGCAGGAAGGCGTAGTGCTGCATCTGGATCTCATCGACCGGGGGCTCGGCGAACTGCAGCATCACGCCCTGGTCGAGCATGATGTTGGCGAACGGTCCCCAGGACGGCGCCTCGGCGGCTTCCAGGACGTCCCGGTAGAACGCCGCCGATTCGTTGCGGTCCTTGGCGGCGATGATGGTGTGGTTGAAGGTTGCTGGCATGTGTCTCCTGTTCAGTGTTCGTGGGCGACCGGGCCGGTTTCCAGCCCGGTGCACCGGGCGTGCTGGGGTGCGCGCACAGCCGGGCGCGGCGACGGGTTGTTCCGAAGTGAGGGTGACGCAGCGGTCGGCTCGGACGTCCGGTCAGCGCGCGCAGCCGGGCTCTGCCGGTCAGGGCGTGCGGGAACGTGCCTTCATCGCCCGCAGCGGGGCGGAGGAGGAGAATCCGATGTGGACCGCTTTGTGGGGAGCCGAAACGGCTCCGGCGTCGCTCAGGTGGTCTTGAGACGTGGACGCATAGCGGTCTCCTCGGTAACGGTGCCTCCATGCCGACGCCGTCCACTCGACGCCGTCACGCGACACTGGAGAAACATCTATCACGGACGCCGGGAAGAGTTCAACCCCGTTTGGCGGCGGCAGTTGAGCGCCTCTCCGGCGGTCGGCTCGCTGGTGCGCGCAAGCCCGGCCCGAGGCCGCGCGCCCGGGCGGCGAGTCACCGAGTCATCGTGATGGGTGGTGCCGGGTGCTTGATCTGCTCGCGGAGGATGTCGCCGTGGCCGGCGTGGCGCGCGAAGTCCTCCGCGAGGAGCAGGTAGATGAAGCGCAGGTTGACCTCGCCGAGATCGGGGTGCGTCGTGGTGTCGTCGAGGTCGAAGTCGGCGGCGATCGCGCGGGAGCGTTCGCTCGCCCGCTCGAACTCGGCGATCACCTCGGGCACGGTCTCGTCGTCGGCGACGCGGAAGCTGGGATCGCGCGGTGTCGTGCCGCCATCGCATTCGCTCTCGGGCACGCCCGCCAGGACGTGCTGGAACCAGATCCGCTCGGCGACCGCGGCGTGCTTGAGCAGTCCGATCGGCGTGGTCGCGGACGCGACGAGGCGGCGCCGGGCCTCCGTTTCGGAGAGCCCGCGCACCGCGTTGATCAGCTCGGCCCGGTTGCGGTCGAGCGTGCTTTCCAGCAGCAGGCGTTCAGCGCCGGTGGTGATCCGGGGTATCGACCAGGTCATCGTCGTCTCGATTCTGCTCGTAGGTGTGGAACCGCCCGCGGGCTCGGGGTTCTGGTTCGCCAGCGGTGTGCCGACGTCCTCGCCTGCCTGCCGCGGGCGGGGGAGTCGCCGAGTTCGCCGATCCTGCCGCTCGCTGAGTGGGCGGCTGACGGCTTCGATTCGCTAGATCTGCGCGTCGCGGGGCCGGGACTCGCCGGACTGCTACCTCGCGCGCAGGCGGTGCCGACACCCTAGCCCAAGGTGAGTGCGGGGTCGAGGCTGACGCGCGGAATGGCAGGAAATACTCGCATTTCGCTACCTGCCGCCTGATGAGCATCAGTCGAATTGCCTGCGAGGGTGAATTGTTGGGTGGTGCGCCCGATTTCTGAATCCGCCGTTGACATCACCGCGACATCGGAACTTCGGTGCAGTGCTGTTCAGCGTTCGGGGTAGTGCGGGCGCGGGTCGGCCGTCCGGTGTACTGGACGTAGCGGCCAACGGGCTCTCCGCGTGGTGCTCTCGGCGTTCTTGGCGAAAGTCCTTGCAGTTGAGAGGTTTTCGCCAGGGCGTCGAGGCATGACGTCAGGCGCACGTCGAGGCCTGCGAAGCCTGAATTCTGCTCGATGACCTGGCGCTGGGGTTCCCGTCGATCCGGTATTTCCCAGTTTTGCGAATGATCGGTGGCCGTACCTGGGTCGCAGTTGCGCCGCTGGGCGTGTCGCCACCCGGAATCGTTCGTTTGGCGTTCGACAAATCCGCTCTCCTGTTGTTAGCTTGAGATCGCTCGGGGCGACAGCCGGAACGGCCCCTGGTCATCAGAACGAAGTGTCGATTCGGCCTCCTGCAACGACATTCGAGTGAACGCGGGACGAGCGCTGCTGCTCGCCTCCCGCCGCGTGCTTCGAGCTTCCCATCCCTTCGAAAGCCATCGCGCCCAGTCGACCCGGCCTGAGCGGGCCGGGAAGCGAAACGAACGTGGAAGAACCGAGTTCGCGGGGAAATCGCCGTGCGTCCTGCGGGTTCCGCCGGGCGCGGCACCGTCCGATGCACCACCGAGAGGGGACATTGCAGTGTGCGGGATAACCGGCTGGGTTTCCTACGGAGCCGACCTCGTCGGCCAGCGGCACGTCATCGACGAGATGACGGCGACCATGGCCTGCCGGGGGCCGGACGAGACCGGTACCTGGGTGCGTCGCAACGTCGCGCTCGGGCACCGCAGGCTCGCCGTCATCGACCTCCCCGGCGGCACCCAGCCGATGGAGGCCGAGACGCCGGGCGGATCGGTCGTCGTGGTCTACAGCGGGGAGACCTACAACTTCACCGAGCTGCGCGCCGAGCTCAGCGGTCGAGGACACCGCTTCCGCACCGACAGCGACACCGAGGTGGTGCTGCGCGGCTACCTGGAGTGGGGCGAAGGGCTGGCCGGGCGGCTCAACGGGATGTACGCGTTCGCGATCTGGGACGAGCGCGAGCAGAAGCTGGTGATGATCCGCGATCGCATGGGGATCAAGCCCTTCTACTACTCCCCGACCCCGGACGGCGTGCTGTTCGGATCCGAGCCGAAGGCGATCCTGGCCAATCCGCTGGTGCCGCGGGTCGTGGACTCCACCGGGCTGCGCGAGCTGATGGCCTTCACCAAGGCACCCGGCTGGTCGCTGTGGAAGGACGTGCACGAGGTCGAACCCGGAACCGTGGTCCGGGTGGACGCGGGCGGGATCCGCACTTCGGTGTACTGGACGCTGGAGACCCGGCCGCACACCGACGACCGGGAGACCACCGTGGCGAAGGTGCGCGAGCTGCTGGTCGACACCGTCGACCGCCAGCTCGTCGCGGACGTGCCCCGCTGCGTGCTGCTCTCCGGGGGCCTGGACTCCAGCGCGATCACCGGCATGGCGGCCGCGCGGCTGGCCGAGCAGGGCGAGCAGCTGCGGACGTTCTCGGTGGACTTCTCGGGCCAGGAGGAGAACTTCCAGCCGGACGAGCTGCGCGACGCCCCGGACGCGCCGTTCGTCCGGGACGTGGCCAAGCTGGTCGGATCCGCGCACCAGGACGTCGTGCTGAACCCGGCCGACCTCACCGATCCCGCGGTGCGCCGCGCGGCCGTGCGCGCCAAGGACATACCCACCGGCCTGGGTGACATGGACATCTCGCTGTACCTGCTGTTCAAGGCCATCCGGGCCGAATCCACGGTCGCGCTGTCGGGTGAGTCGGCCGACGAGGTGTTCGGCGGTTACCGGTGGTTCCACGACGACTCGCCGCGCAACACGACGACCTTCCCGTGGCTGGCGTTCCAGAACGCGGTCAGCACCGACCGGACGGCGTTCCTGCGCCCGGACGTCCGCGATCACCTCGACGTGCCCGCCTACATCGGTGACGAGTACGCGGCCGCCGTCGCCCGCATCGACCACCTGGACGGCGAGAGCGCCGAGGAACGCCGGATGCGCACGGTGTGCAACCTGCACCTGACCCGCTTCGTCCGGGTCCTCCTCGACCGCAAGGACCGCATCTCGATGGCGGTCGGCCTCGAAGTCCGGGTTCCGTTCTGCGATCACCGGATCGTCGAGTACGTCTACAACACGCCGTGGTCGATGAAGACCTTCGACGGCAAGGAGAAGAGCCTGCTGCGCCGCGCGGCCGAGCACGTGCTCCCGCCCTCGGTCGTCGGCCGGGTCAAGAGCCCGTACCCGTCGACCCAGGACCCCGGGTACGCCGCGGCGATGCAAGCGCAGGCCCGGGAGCTGCACGCCGATTCCGCGCACCCGGTCTTCGAGCTGATCGATCGCGGCTGGTTGCGCCGGACGGCCGAGATGGACCCGGCCGCGATGCCGGGGGCGACCCGGCACAGCCTGGACCGCGCGCTGGACCTGTACCACTGGTTCGAGCTCCACAACCCGCAGATCCAGCTGAGCTGACGACCGGAGCGGCGGACGACGCCGTCCGCCGCGCAACCGGCCGGGCCGTCAAAGGCTCCGCTTCAGCGGGCTGCTCGCTCATGCGCCGCCGGGGTCGTCTCCTGATCCGGCGTCCGGTTCTGCAGCACGCGGGCCAGTTCGTTCCGGGAGGCGATGCCGAGCTTCGGGTACGCCTTGTAGAGGTGGTAGCCGACGGTTCGCGGGCTGAGGAACAGCTGCGCGCCGATGTCCCGGTTGCTCAGCCCTTCCGAGGCCAGTCGCACGACTTGCAGTTCCTGCGGTGTCAACGCGCCCAGCAGGTCGGGCGTCTGGGCGAGCTGCGTTTCACCTGTCGCGCGCAGCTCGGCTCGCGCCCGCTTCGCCCACGGCTCGGCGCCGAGCCGTTCGAACTCCTCGGCCGCCGATCGCAGCAGCGGGCGGGCGTCGACCCGGCGGCGCTGCCTGCGCAGCCATTCGCCGTAGAGCAGTTCGGTGCGCGCGAGCTCGAACGGTCGCCCGCCCGCCTGCCGCCCGAGGCGCACCGCTTCGGCGTACCGGTGCTCGGCCTCGTCGGCCGGACCGAGCAGGGCCAGGCAGCGCTGCGCGACTCCGCGCGCCCACGGCTGCTCGACGAGCTCGGCCCAGCGCAGGTAGCGCTCCACGGGCCCGTGCACGCGCCTTCCCAAGCGCGCGGCCGCTTCGGCCAGGTCGGGCACCGCGGAAAGCGCGTCCATCCGGTTCGCTCCGTCGACCAGGGTGCTCAACCGGTCCCAGACCGCCTCGTGCCTGCCGAGGCCGAGGTCCAGCAGACCGAGGGCGCAGGCCGCGCGCACGTAGCTGTGCCCCAGTCCCGGACGCCGTGCTTCGGCGGCCAGGTCCGCGCAGCGCTGCTCGTCACCGTCCATCGCGGCGAGGTGGGCGAGCACGGTCGACGCGTGGGCCACGGCCCGGCGCTGGCCGATGTCCTTCGCGATGCGCAGCGCCTCCGTGCCGCTGGCCAGCGCATCGTGCCGCTGCCCCTGGTGGAGCTGCGTGCGGGCGAGCACGCCGAGCACGTGGAGCAGCGAGCCGACCGCGCCCCGGGAGCGGGTCTCCCGCTCGGCGGTCAGGGACCAGTCGTGGGCGGCTCGGTGATCGCCCAGCAGCAGGTGCCACCAGGCGACCTTGAGGCACGGAGTTCCTGCGTCGATCAGCTCGCGCAGTGCCGACACCCCGTCGTCGAGGCCGTCGGGGTGCGGTGCGTTCAAGCCGAGCGCAGCTCTCGCAAGGAGATCGACTTCGTCGCCGCCGAACGTCCGGATGCGCGCCACGGCGTCGAAATCCGCTGCCATCCAGGCGGTTTCGACCGCGAAGAACAGCATTCGGCTCGCAGCGCGTTCGTCGTGCTCGGCGACGGTGGCCGCCTCGTCGACGAGAATCCGGTGCGCTTCCAGCGGCCTGCCGGCGTCGTCGGCCAGCGTTGCGTGCAGCGTTTGGCACTCGGCCCACGCCTCCGGGTCCTTCAGGTGGACCGCGGCCTCGCCGGCCAGGGCGCTCACGCGTTCGTTCTGCCCTGCTTCGTACGCCGCGTGCGCGGCGGTGAGCAGCCGGGCGCCGCGATCCTCCGGGTCGGGGCTCAGCGCTGCGGCCCGCTCGTAGGCCGCCGCGACCGAGGCGTAGCCGCCGAGCGCGCGGTCGGCTTCGCCTGCTTCGACCAGCGCGGCCGCCACCGCCTCGTCCGGCCCGGTGGTCGCGGCCGCCAGGTGCCAGGCGCGCTGGCAGATGTCGTGCCGCCGCTCGAAGACCTCGGCGAGTTCGGCGTGCACGGCCAGCTTCTCGCCCAGCGTGGCCGACTGGTAGACCGCGGACCGGATCAGCGGGTGCCGGAAGTCCAGCCTGCCGTCGACGTGGCGCACCAGCCGCTGGTGCTCGGCGGCGGCCAGATCCGCGACACCGGTGCCGAACTTCCGCGCGGCCTCGAACACCACATCCGGCCGACCGGTGGATTCCGCGGCCGCGACCAGCAGCAACGTCCGGGTGGCGGCCGGCAGCTCCTCGATCCGGCCGGCGAAGGCCTGCTGGATGCGGCTGTGCGTCGGCAGCGGCGTGGGCTGCGCGGTCGGTCTGCCCGCGCGTTGCGCGGCGGAGTACTCGTGCAGCGCGAGCGGATTACCGCGCGCGTCTTGAGCTATTCGCGCCTGAACGTGGCGGGGGAGATCACCGGCGTGCTCGTCGAGCAGCCGCTGGGCGGCTGCCTCGGGCAGCGGTGCCAACCGCAGTTCGGCGACGCCGTGCGCGGGGAACGGCGGTGCGTGCAGGTCGCGAGCCGCGAACAGCAGCGCGATGGGCTCGGCCTCCAGCCGGCGCGCGGCGAACAGGAGCGCGTCGTTCGAAGCGTGATCCAGCCAGTGCGCGTCGTCCACAATGCACAGGAGCGGCTGTTCCTCGGCCAGTTCGGCGAGCAGCGTCAGCAGCGCCACCCCGACCAGGAACCGGTCGTTGCCCTGTGCAGGGGCGAGCGAGAGCGCCGACCGCAGCGCTGTCGACTGCAGCTCGGGCAGTTCGCCGATGCGGTCGGTCAGGCCGTTGAGCAGCAGGTGCAGCCCGGCGAAGGGCAGAGGTGCCTCGGACTCGATCCCGACCCCGCGGAGCACGCGCATGTCGGCTGCGCCCGCCGCGGCGTGCTCCAGCAGCGCGGACTTGCCGATCCCGGCCTCGCCGCGGACCACGAGAACACCGCTGCGCCCCGTGCGGGCGCCGACGAGCAATCTGTCGACCGCGGCCAGCTCTTCGTCCCGGCCGTGAAGCATTCCACCACCCTAGTCCGGACCAGTCACCTGACGGATGCCGAGCCCGCCGCCGGATCACTAGCGTGACCTCCATGAACGAGCAAGACGCGGTGCTGGTCATCGGAGCGACGGGCAATGTGGGGCGGCAGGTCGTGCGGGGGCTGGTGGCGGCCGGGACACCGGTCCGCGCCCTGACCCGCAACCCCGGGGCCGCGCGGCTGCCGAGCGCCGCGCAGGTCGTCCAGGGCGACCACGCGGTCCCGGACACCCTGCGCCCGCACCTGGCGGGAGTGCGCGCGGCCTTCCTGGTCTGGCCGCGCCTCGACGACACCGGCACGGCCCGCGAGCTGGTCGACCTGCTCGCCGAGCACGTCGACCGGATCGTGTTCCTGTCCTCCGCCGCGGTCCGCGACGACCTCGACGAGCAGCAGGAACCGATCGGCCGGGCGCACCGGGAGATCGAGCTGGCGATCGAGCGCGCGGGAGTGCGGTGGACCTTCCTGCGGCCGTGGGCGTTCGCCGCGAACGCGCTGGAGTGGGCCGAGGCCGCCCGCGCTGGAGACGTCGTGCGCGGTGTGCTCGGCGATCATCCGGTCACCATGATCGACGAGCGGGACATCGCCGCGGTCGCCGTCCGCGCCCTGACCGAGGAAGGGCACGCCGGAGCCGCCTACGAGCTGACCGGGCCGGAACTGCTGAGCCCGGTCGAGCGGGTCCGGCTGATCGGCGAGGAGACCGGTGCGGAGCTGCGGTGGGCCGAGCTGTCCGACGACCAGTGGCAGCAGCGGCTGCTGGCCATGGGCTTCGACGAGGACGACGCGCAGGCGTTCCGCGAGAACTTCCGGGCGTCGCTGGGGACTCCGCAGCCGGTCACCGACGCGGTGCGGGAGGTCACCGGTAGGCCCGCCCGCACCTTCCGCGACTGGCTGCGCTGGCGCGCGGCCGAGTTCACCGACCCGGTGCCCGAGGTCGGCGCTCCGGAAGCGGGTGTGGTGCTGATGAGCACTTGGTCGCTGGACGACCCGCAGCGCCAGCGCGCGGCGGCCGACGCGGTGCTGGAGGCGTGGGCGGAAGGAACGTGGCCGCCCGGGCTGCTGCGGCACAGCGTTCTCCTCGGCACTGACGGCGAAACCGTCCTCCACTACTCGCAGTGGACGGACGAGGCGGCGGTGGCGGCGTTCCGCGAAGCCGACCCGCCGGAGCGCGTCAAGAGCATCGATGACGAGGTGCCCGGCATCCGCCGCAACGGAGTGACCGACTACCGGCTGTACCGCAGCAGGGTCGACAGCGGCTCCCTCCGCCCGGGTTGCGTGGTCGTGGTGTCCTTCCGCACCGACACCGCCGAGACCGGCCGGGCCTTCGTGGACCGGCTGCTGTCCTGGCAGGCGGCCGAACTGCCGGACGGATCCATCGGCGGGATGTCCTCGAACCACTTCCACGTCGGCATCGAGGGCACCAGCGTCGTCAACTACGCGGAGTTCGCCGACGAAGCGGCGCACCAAGCGGTGGTGGACGGCATGCTCGGCGCCGACGACACCGTGCCGCGGATGATCGAGAACACCCCCGGACTCACCGGCCTCGGTTTCCAGCGCTTCGTCCCCTACCGAGCCCTCACCCGCAGCTGACACGCGCGGGCGACTCCCGGGAGGTCGCCCGCGCCGGCCTGTGACGGCGGCCCTGGAATTCCGTGGATTCCAGGTCGGAGTTGTCCCGGGAGCACCGGCGCGAGCAGTGCGAGTCGATCAGGTGGTGGCCGATGCTCGCGGGAGGACCTCGTCAGGCGTGTTCGGCGCAGAGGCAGGCCACTCCATTCTCGATCCACTCCTGACCGGTCCAGTCCGGGTGCCGTTCGAGCATCAGGGCTTTGACCTCGGCGGCGGTGGTTTCCTCGCTGACCGCCGAGTCCCGGCGGATCCAGGTCTCGTCGCGGAGGAGCTCCAGGTAGTCGCGGACGTCGGTGAGCACCTGGGGCCCGGAGGTTTCGCCGTGCCCGGGGACGACCAGGGCCGGGTCGGTGTCGATCAGGCGGTGCATCACCTCGATCCAGCGGAGGCCGGAGACGTCGGTGTCGTGCGGCGGGAACCACGGGAAGATCGAGAACTGGCCCGCTTCGACCAGGTCTCCGGTGAACAGGACTCCGGCGTCGGGAACCGTCACCACCTGGTCGCCTTTGCTGTGCGCGCGTCCGGTGGCTCGCAGCTGCACGATCCTGCCGCCCAGGTCGAGATCGCGGGCTTCGGGGTAGGTCTCGTCCGGCGCGACCAGCTCGACGCCCTCCAGCTGGCGCGCGACCGGGGCTCCGAGGCCGCGGAACATCTCCAGGTAGCCCGGCCCCTTGTGCGCGAGGTCCGCGGCCTGGGCGCTGTTGACGAGGTAGGTCGCTTCGCCCGCGAAGACCTGGGCACCGAACGCGTGCTCGGGGTGGAAGTGCGTCGTCGTCAGGTACAGCCGGCGGCCCTTGGCGTACTCGGCGGCGAAGGCCAGGACCTTCTCGGCGTTTCGCGGGCCCATGCCGGTGTCGACGACCAGCACCGAGTGGCTGCCGCCGATGATGCCGATGTTGGGCACGAGCTCGACGCCGCCGTCGGGGATCACGATCAGGTCGGGAGCCAGTTCGCGGGCGTTGCCCGGCTCGACGACCGGTTCCTGGAAGAGCGATTCGGAAGCCATGAGGTGAGTGTCCTTTCGGTCAGCGCCATCGGTCGACGCTTCCTGAACACGTCGGGCTCATGCCGCCGGGTTCGCCGTGCCGTTGAGCGTCGCCGCTGCGAGTTCTGTTCGGGAGCGGTAGCCGGTCTTGTTGAAGAACCTGGTCAGGCGGCCTTCCACGCTCTTCTCGCTGGTGCCCAGGACGGTTGCCAGTTGGGAGTTGGTCAGGCCTTCGGTGATCAGGGCCGCCAGCAGTCGCTCGTTCTCGGCCACGGTCGCGCTGCGACCCGGAACCGTCATGTTCCGGGCTCGCATCAGGTTGCGCAGTCGTGCGCGCGGGATCAGCGCGTCCAGCTCGCCGAACATCTCGTACGCCGTGTGGACGAGCTTCTGCGTCCCGGCAGCGGATCCGGCGACGGCGGCGAAGGTGGAGGCCAGTTCGAACGGGCGGTTGCGGGCTTTGGCGAGCTCCATGACCTCCGCTGCGGTGCGCGGATCCGGCTGCACCAGCAATCGCGCGAGCAGCGCGCTGCGCCGTGCGGCGGTGGTGCCCAGCTGGTCCGCGACCTGCTGGAGCCGGTTGGCGCATCGCCGTGCTGCGGCCGGGTTTCCGGCTTGTGCTTCGGTTTCGGCGAGCCGCAGCCACAGTTCGTCGGTGCCCGCCGTGATCCCGTTCCCGGCCGCGAAGCGGAGCGCCTCCTCGATGAGGTTCTTCGCCCGCAGGGTCGCGCCGAGCGTGCTTTCGAGCTCGGCTTCCGGGACCGCCAGCAGGTGCGGCAGCAGGAGGTGCTGGGAACGCGCGTCGTCGAGGACCGCGCGGGCGCGGTTCAGCTGGCCGCGGGCGGTGAGGATTCCCGCCAGTTCCCGGTACGTCGCGGTTCGCTCGGGGCCGTGGACGTGGGCCGACGCTGCGGCGAGGTCGGCCCTGGCGAGGTCCAGCGCCTCGTCCCACCGGCCCGCGAAGCTGGCCCCGATCGCGGTCGAGGGCGCGGGAACGTCCAGCCAGCCCGCGAGCGAGAGGGTGCGCGACAGCACCTCGGAGGTCGGCGCGTGGTCGGCGAGCGCCTCGCGCGCTTCCTGCCAGCGGTTGAGCATGTACAGCGCCGCCGCGCGGGTGGTGATCCGGTTCTCCTCGCCGCCCGGGACCGAACCCCGGCCGTCCTCCACGAGGGCCTGCAAGGCGGCCGTGGCGCCGCTGCCCGCCAGCCCGATCACGTAGGTGATCAGCAGTTCCTGCGAGGAATCCGGCGTGAGGTGGTCGGAAGGGCTGCGCAGCACGATTTCGGCCGACTGGACGGCGGAGCCGAAGCGCCTGTGCCGCGCACACGTCACGGCGTGCTGATGCAGTGCTTCGGCGCGCCGTGCAGGGTCGGTGAACAGCCCGGCCGCCGCCCAGAGCCATCGGTCGGCGCGCTCGCCGTTCTCGGTGCGGGCCGCTGCCGACAGCAGGGTCGCCGCGGTGCGTTCCGGGTCCGCCGGTTTGCCCGCGTCCACGAGCCGTTCCGGGAGGTAGTCGGGGGACAGGCAGATCGCCCTGCCCTGCTGGAGCGCGTTCACCGCGAGCTGTGCGATCAGGCGCCGCTCGAACGGGCCGAGGCAGGCGGTGAGCAGGGTGGCGAGCATCGGCGCGCGGAAGCGCCAGCTGCCCGCCGGACGTCCGGGCAGCACCACGCCTGCCTCGCGGAGCTCGTGCAGCACTTCGTCGACGGCTTGCTCATCGGTGTCGACGGCCTCGGCGATGAGCGCCGGGGCGGCGCTGCCCAGCGGATGCAGCACCGCCAGCGCTTTGATCACCGGCCAGGACGCCTTCAGCTCGGCGAACAGCGGGTGGGCGACCGGCAGTTCGGCCGCGCTGCGGACCAGGTGGGCCTGCTGGTCGACGATCCGCAGGCTGCCCGCCCGCTGGTAGCCCTCGACGGCGGCGCGCACGACCGCGGGAATTCCCGCGCAGGAGTTGCGGATCGACCTCGCCAGACCGGGCGCGGGCTTGGCCCGGAGCAGGTCGGTGAGCAGCTCCTCGACCGCCGACGCCGACAGCGGGCGGAGACGTTCCTCGTGCACCAGAGCAGCCACGTCGGGGTCGAGCGCGCGGGCGGCGCACACGAAGGTGACCGGGGAGCCCGCCAGCGCGCTGATCGAGGAGGACAGGGCCGTGCGGGCATCGCTGCCGAGGCGGTGCGCGTCGTCGAGGAAGACCACCAGGCGGTCGCGGCGCGCGGCCAGGCTGCTCACCACCCGGCTCAACGCGGTGCGCGCGCATTCATCGCGGACGAGCGGCAGGCCGAGGCCGTCGGAGAATCTCGTCACGAGGTTCGGCAGATCTGATACCGCGCTGGGGATGCGAATTTCCGCTGTCGCGATTCCGGCCTCGACCAGCTTTTCCCGCACTCGAGCCAGAACCGTGCTCCTACCTGTTCCGGCGGGTCCGGTGACCACGACCGCGGGAATGGCCGGGCGGTCGCAGACGTCGATCACGCGGGCGATGACATCGTCGCGGCCGATCGAACGGACACCCGGAGCGGCCGTTCGGGCAGAGACGTGCACCGGGCCGTCGCCGGTGCCGGTGACCTGCGGCAGAGTCGGCAGGGCGCGTTCGCCGGGCTGGATCGCGGATGCGGGGATGAGCACGAGATCCAGTATTGCCAGCGCCGCCGGAGCAGTTCGTGCCGGAACGATGAGAAGGTCATTAAGAGTTTCTTTCGCGGAGGTTGGCGAGTTCGGAAACATTGCCAGGTTCTAAAATCTGTCATTCACGATCCTTGGCGTGGCGACGTGCTGAGCGGGGGCGGCGATAACGTCCGCCCAGCGCTTCTCGGGAAAGCGGTGGCTACGGTGAGGACGGTCGTCATGGGGCGGGAACAGCCGCGGTTCAAGGGCAGGGACGGCGCGCTCGCGGTGCTGCGGTCGGCATTGCGCTCCGGTGCGCAGCGCGGTCGGCTGGTGGTCGTGCGCGGTTCCGCCGGGATCGGCAGGACGCGGCTGCTGGAGGAGGCGAGCCGCCGCTGGCGCTCCCACGGCGTTCGGGTCGCCGAAATCCAGGTCGGCGGGCGGGATCTGCACGGCGTCGACGTGGTCGTCCGAGCGCTCCGCCGCGATTTCGACCGGCTGGGCGATCCCGGCCTGATAGACGGGATAAGTGCGCTGGTGCGGCTGTGCGAGGCCGAGGACGGGTTCCCCGCGGTGGTCGCCGAGCTGGGCCGGGTGTTCGGCCGGATCGGTGCCCTCGGCCCGACGGCGGTGTTCGTCGACGACGCGCTGGAGATCGCCGAGCCCGCCGCGCTGCTGCTCGCCGCGCGGCGCCCCGGCTGCCTGCTGGTGACGTCGATGCGCGCGGACGCCGAACCGGCCAGGGCCGCGGAACTGCTGGAAATGGCCGACGAAGTGCTGGACCTGGAACCGCTGGCTGACGAGGACATCGCGGCGGTGGCCGGACTGGACGAGGTCGCCCTCCGGGCCCTGCGCACGGCGCTGGGCGAGCTGTTCGGCAACCCCGGCGCGGTTCTGACCGCGCTGGACCTGCTGCGCGAACAGGGGCGGCTCGTCGACTCGGTCGGCGGCCCGCTCACCCTGACCGACCCGGATTCGCCCATCGCGCTGCCCGGCGACCACGACCTGCTGCGCCGCGCCCGCTCACTCGGTGAGCTCGCGATCCGCCTGCTCGCCGTGGCCGACGGCGCGCTGGACGTCGACGACCTCCCGTCGATCTCGGTGGCTCTGGGCAGCGGCGTCGTCGAGTGCGGGCGAATGGTGGACCGGTTGGTCGAGAACGGGCTGCTGGTGGTCGATTCGTGGGGTCGGCTGCGCTGCGCCTGCCCGGCGCTGGCCGCCGCCGTCGCGCCGCTGCGGCGGCTTCCCGTCGGGCGGAACGCGCTGCGGACACCCTCCGCAGCGGGCTCGTTCGCCCGTCCCGCGCCGGTCCGCGAGCACCGCACCGGGCGTTCGCGCGCCTGGTCCGCCACCGAGGAGCGGATCGTCGAGCTGATCGGCACCGGGCGAACCAACCGGCAGATCGGCACCGTGCTCGGGTTGAGCGAGAAGACCGTGGAGAGCCACGTGACCCGTTTGCTCGCCAAGTCCGGCTGCCGCTCGCGCGTGGGACTGGTGGTGATGGCGAACCGCCGGCACGGCCAGGCGTTCAACCGCCCGGCAGCGTGATCAGCCGAGGCGGTGGCCGTACTCGTCCGGAGCGGCACCCGTCGCCGCCACGTCGGTGCGGCCGGGACGCGTGGGGAGACGCCCCGGCCGCACGACGAGTCCGGCCGGTCCGATGCCCGTTCCGGGTCGTGCTCGCGCGGACGCGGGTTTTTCCACGGGCCCGAATCCGCTGGTGGACAAGGGTTTCTGCGGATGATTCGGCGGAGTTCCCGCGATCCGCGGACAACGTGCCCGAGCGCCGGTGTACCATTTCACTAGTTATCTAGTGAAATGACGAGGCAGGGTGATCATGAGCTCGGGAGAGGTGCCCGCGGTGCGGGCCCACCAGCTGGCCAAGAGATATCGCCGCGGGTGGGCGCTGCGCGGTTGTTCGCTGTCGTTGCCCCAGAGCCGGGTGGTCGCGCTGGTCGGCCACAACGGGGCGGGCAAGAGCACTCTGATGGGCCTGATCGCCGGTCTGCTCAAGCCGACCGAAGGCGCGATCGAGGTGTTCGGGCGCCGGCCCAGCGGAACCGGTGCGCCCGAGGAGGTCGCCTACGTGGCCCAGCAGAAGCCGCTCTACCCGGGCCTGACGGTGTCGGAGTCGCTGCGCTTCGCCGCGCGCATGAACACCCGCTGGGACCAGGGGTACGCCGAGCAGCTCATCCGCGCGGCGGAGGTGCCGTTCGAGGCCAAGGTCGGCAAGCTCTCCGGCGGGCAGCGCACCAGGGTGGCGCTCGTGCTGGCGCTGGGCAAGCGCCCCGGTCTGCTGATGCTCGACGAGCCCCTGGCCGAGCTCGACCCGCTGGCCCGGGAAGCGACCATGCGCACGCTGCAGGAGGAATCGCGCCTGCACGGCATCGGGGTCCTGCTGTCCTCGCACGTGCTGGAGGAGCTCGAAACGGTCTGCGATCACCTGGTGCTGCTGGGCAACGGCCGGGTCCGGCTGGACGGTCCGGTCGCCGATCTCGTTGCGGGGCATCGTGTTCTGCGCGGATCCGGGCAGCCGCCCGTTGCGTCGGGCGACGTCGTCGACAGCGTGCGCTCCGGGCAGGAGCAGGTGCTGATCACCAAGCGGAGCGCTCCGGTGGCAGCGCCCGGATGGCGCGAGCAGGCGCCCCGGCTCAACGACATCGCGCTGGCCTACATGCGCAACAACGACGACGCGGAGGTGGCGGCATGATCTGGGTCGCCTGGCGCCAGCACCGCGCCCAGCTGATCACCTTGGCAGCCGCACTGCTGTTCGGCAGCGCGGCCGTGCTGCTGCTGCATTCCAGCATGACCGGTCGCATCGGCGAGCTCGGGCTGCAGGCGTGCCTGTCGGTCTACGAGCGGACTCCCGACTGCGCGACGGCGCGGACCGAGTTCCAGCGGGAGTGGTTCGACCTGATCAAGCTCGGGCAAGGGGCGGTCTTCGCCCTCCCGGTGCTGATGGGTGCGTTCTTCGGCGCTCCGCTGTTCGCCAGGGAGCTCGAGCACGGCACGCACGTGCTCGCCTTCACCCAGTCCGTCAGCCGGCTCCGCTGGATGAGCACCAAGGTGGCGGTGCTGCTGCTGCCGTCCGCGCTCGTGGTGGTGGTGATCCAGCTGCTCGTCGACCGGTGGGTGGCGGCCGCCGGGATGCTGGGCCCGGAGCGGACCAGTCCCTTCCAATGGCTGAACCTCGACACCACCGGGCCCATGCCCGTCGCGCACCTGCTGTTCGCCTTCGCCTTGGGCGCGATGCTGGGCGCGGTCATGCGGCGTTCGCTGATGGCCTTGTCCACGACGCTGGGCGCGCTGATCGTGCTGCGCACCGTGGTGACCAACGTCGCCCCGAACTTCTTGCCGGTGCAGCGGCTCACCAACGCCGACCCGATGAGCAGCCCGGTGCCCGGTGACTTCGGGATCATGGTGCTGGACTCCGGCTATCTCGGCAAGGACGGGCAGCTGCTGCGCCCGGAGCTGACGGACGTGACCGCCTGCCCGACTCCGCCGGACGGGTCCACTCCGGACTTCGCCGCCTGCTACGCGGAGAAGGGCGTGGTCGGGTCGTACGCCGACGTGCTCTTCCCGTCCGCGGCGCCGGGGTTGCAGCTGGCCGAGTTCGCCGCGTTCGGCCTCGCCGCGGTCCTGCTGCTGGTGGGGACCGCGTGGACGCTGCAACGGCAGCACTGAACCGGCGCCGGGTTCCGCGCTCGGATGAGCGGGGCCGATTATGCTGGGCCGTATGATCGAGTTCCGGATCGACCGTCGTTCCGGGGTCTCCACGTACGTCCAGATCATCCAGCAGGTCGAACAGGCCATGCGGCTGGGCCTGCTGGGGCCCGGAGATCGGCTGCCCACCGCGCGTGAGGTGGTGGAGGCGACGGCGGTCAATCCGAACACGGTGCTCAAGGCGTACCGCGAGCTCGAACGCGAAGGGCTGGTCGAGGCCCGGCGCGGGGTGGGGACTTTCGTGACGCGTTCGCTGGCGAGCGAGCTGACCGCCGTCGAGGCGCCGCTGCGGCGCGATCTGGAAGAGTGGATGAGCCGTGCGAAGAGCGGCGGTCTCGCCGTGGAGGCCGTCGACGCGCTCTACGCGGCCGTCCGGGACGAGCACTTCCAACGTTGAGGGGCCGAACGCACAATGAGCGCGTTGCGCACCATCGGTTTGTCCAAGAGCTACGGCCGGAAACCGGCTCTCCGGGACTGCACCGTCGAGCTGCCCGCGGGAAAGGTGGTCGGGCTGGTCGGCTCGAACGGCGGGGGCAAGAGCACCTTCCTCGGGTTGGCGGCCGGGCTGATCCGTCCGTCCGCGGGAGAGGTGCGGGTGTTCGGCGACGAGGTGCGCGGCCGCCTGCACCCGGACGCGGCGATCCTGCCGCAGCACCGCCCGCTGTACGCGAACTTCACCATCGCGGAGATGATCCGGGCGGTGGGCGCGGTGAACGAGCGGTGGTCGTCGGAGCGCGTCGAGGAAGCCCTCGCCGCGCACCCGGAGATGGATCCCAGCAGCCGCGTCGGTTCGCTGTCGCAGGGCATGCGCACCCAGCTCGCGCTCGCGCTGTGCCTCGGCAGGCTGCCGAAGCTGCTGCTGCTCGACGAGCCGATGTCGGATCTCGATCCGCTGGCCCGCGAGGAATTCCTCCGGCTGCTGCTGGCCGATGTCGCCGAGCGCGGGATGACGGTGGTGCTGTCCTCGCACTCGCTCGGCGAGCTGCGCGACGTGTGCGATCACCTCGTGCTGCTGCACGCCGGCGAGGTGCTGCTCAGCGGTGACGTCGATGAGCTGCTCGACGACCACCTGGACGTCATCGGCCCGGCCGGCGACGGTTCTTCCCTTCCCGGAGCGGTGATCCACGCGAGCCGGACGGGCAGGCAGCAGCGCGCGCTCGTCCGCGCTCCCGGCTCGCTCGCGGCGGGCTGGGAAGGGCAGCGGCCGGACCTCGAACGGCTCGTGATCGACTACCTGCGGGCCAGGCGGATCAGCGGCTGACCGAGCGGCGAGGCCGACCGTGCGTTCTGCCTCGCACGTGAGGGGAATCCCGCTGCGACGGCCGGATCCCGCTCGGACGGTTCGCGCCGGGGCAGGCTGGGGCGATGGTCGTGCCCGGACCGGGGTGCGCGGCCGGTCGTAGCTCTGAGGATGGACGCGGATGAACCAGGCTGAACCGGCGGCGCACCAAGTCCGGCCGCGGGCCGCGGAGAACCCGGTGGGGCGGGCCCGGGCGGCGGTGCGCGGTGGCCTGTCCCGGACGCTGACGGGCCGGGTCGGGGTCTTCGTGGCGACGGGCGAGCGCACCGAGGAGGTCGACGAGCCGGTCTTCGCGTGAACGCGGTGCTGATCGCGCTGGTCGCGATATCGGAGTCGGCGGGCGTCGGGCTGCTCGGCGTCGTGGCGCTGCGCCTGCTCCGCCCTCACCCGGTGGGCCTCTCGCTGCTCGCGATCACCGGCATCACCGTGTGCGCGATGAACGCCGGCACCGTCACCGCGGTGCTGATCGCGCGGTCTGTCGAGGTGTCGCCGACCGCGCACGTGGTGATCAACCTGGTGGCCGGTGCGGTGGCCGTCCTGATCGGACTGCTGCTCGTCCGGACGGTGCCGGCGGGCCGCTGCCGACCGGTCGGCGAGACGCACCGGGCCGGGGACCCGCCGCCGGACGCCGAACTGGCGCGAGAGCTGAGCACGGCCCGCGACGAGCCGACGAGCCCCAGGTTGCGCGAGCGGGCGGCGGAAGCATCGCGGCGTCGGCTGATCACCTGGGTCTCGCGCTACCTGCGCGACCCGGTGCACCGGATCCAGCGCCTGATCGAGTCCATTGAGGACGGCGCGGCCGGTGAACTCCCAACGTGCTGCAGGCAGATCCGCACCGACGCCGAGCAGGTGCTGGGCGTGGTGGACGATCTGCTGGAGCTCTCCCGGGCCCGAGCGGGGGAGAACCGGCTGGAGGCGCGGGAAGTGGCCCTCGACGACCTCGTCAGCGACGAGGTGGCCTCGCTCGGCGCGCTGGCCGGTGAGAACGGCATCCGGCTGCGGGCCGAGGTGGTCGAGCAGGTCCTGGTCCGCGTCGACGACCGGTCGATGACCCGGGTGCTCAACGCACTGCTGGTGAACGGCATCCGGTGCAGTCCGGCGGGCGCGGTGATCTCCGTCGGAGTGCGGGAGACCGGCGGTCAGGCGGTGGTGTCGGTGGCCGACGAGTGCGGCGGGATCCCGGAGTGCGACCTCGGATCGGTCTTCGAGGCGGGCTGGAACGCCGCGGGGCCCGGGCTGGCCATCGCGCAGGAGATCGTGCGGGCCCACGACGGCGGCATCTCGGTGCGCAACGTGCCCGGTGGCTGCCGCTTCGAGGTCCGGATACCGCTGCCCCGGCGAACCGAAAGGGTGGACAGCCCACCGGCTGCCCACCCGATCCGGTCCTCCGAGACCTCTTCTCGGCGGCCAGCGCGGTGACGCGCTCGATCGTCTGGACCGCGAGATCGAGCGGGAGCGCTGCCCGGAGGTACCCGAGCCCGCGCCGCGCAACAGGCCTGAACCCGGAAGCACCACGCGGCCAAGTGGGGGATATCCCGGCGCGGCCGCTCCTCGTCCCTCGGCGCCGTCGATGTTCCGCAGACTCGTGGTGTCCGCTCCGCCTCGTTCGCGAGCGGCGCGGCGCACTGCTTCTCGTGGTTCAGGTTCGGAGGGTGAACGAGGATGACTTCCCAGACCGGATTGGCGAGGCGCCCGGCGGACCGGGCGGCCGGGAAAGCTTCGGAGGAACGGACCCGGGTGGCCGTCTGCGCGTCGGACCCCATCACGCTGAACGGCCTGACCCAGAGCCTGATGGCGCGCCTGGAGGTGTTCGTCGCGGGCGACGAGCACCCCGACGACGTCGACGTGCTGGTGTTCGCGCCGGAGCGGGTCGATGCCGCGGCCACCGCCGCGCTGCGCCGGGCGGCCGCCCGGTCCTCGGCGCCGGTGGTGCTGGTGGCCAGCGAACTCGACCGCTCCCACCTGCTGAGCCTGGTCGAATGCCGGGTGGTGGCGGTGCTGCACCGGGGCGCGGCGACCGAGGAGCGGCTGGTGCGCGCGATCGACCTCGCGGCCGGTGGTGGCGGGGCGCTGCCGCCGAACCTGCTCGGCGAGCTGCTGCGGCAGGTCAAGGACCTGCAGCAGGAAGTGCTGGCGCCGCTCGGGCTGAACTCCGCGAGCATGACACCGCGCGAGATCGACGTGGTGCGCCTGCTGGCCGACGGCCTGGACACCGAGGAGATCGGGAACCGGCTGTGCTACTCGCAGCGCACGGTGAAGAACATCATCCAGGCGATGACCAGCCGCCTCAACGTGCGCAACCGGCCGCACCTGGTCGCCTACGGACTGCGCGCCGGCGTCATCTGAGGGCCGTCGGCGAGCGGCTGCGGCCGAGGCGGTGATCACGTACCCGGAGTGCACCCCGCGCGATGGCGCTACCCGTTAGTGTGACGTTCAGCGATGACCACACTACAGGGATGGGGTGGCAGTGCCTCTGTTCTCGGGTCGCGGCCGATCGGAGCGCCCGTCCAGCGGGCGCGGGGAGTCGCAGCAGGCCGAGACCGGCCCCGGCGCGGAACCCCTCTCGGTCGAGACCCAGCGGACGATGCCCATGCCACCGGTCCGGCGGCACAACGACCACAAGCTGCTGGCGCTGGCCGGCATCGGCGGTCTGGTGCTGATCGCGGCACCGATCGTGGTCTTCAGCCAGGTGGTGGAGCAGCCCGTTCCTCCCGGCGATCCGGCCGGTCTCGAGGCGCCGGTCACGGGCGAGTACAGCCCGGGCGGCGTCGTCGGAGAACCTTCCCCCACCTCACCGTCGCTGCGGGTGTCGCCGCTGCCCGGGGCGCCGTCCCGGCTGGACGGCTCGGGGCGGGTGGTGCTGGTCGCGACGAGCACGAGCGGGAGCGTGCTGACCAGTTCCCAGACCGACCGGCCCAGCGGGCCCGAGTTCGACGGGTGGGTCGACCTGGGCGCCAGCGCCGCGGGCGATCCGGTGCTGGCCACCAACGCGATCGGCGAGATGACCGCGTTCGTCGTCGGCACCGACGGCCGCCTCCTGCAGAACCGCGGGCTCGAACCCGCCCTGAACGGCACGCGCAGGTGGCGCGATCTCGGGGGCGCGCAGCTGGTGGGAACCCCTGCGGTGGCGCAGGACGCCGACGGCAAGCTGGTCGTGGTGGCGCGGGGCGCGGACGGTTCGCTGCAGGTGCTCCAGCAGACCGCCGTCGTCGCCGACACCTGGAGCGAGTGGCAGCGGTTGCCGGCGCCCGCGGCGCACGATCCGGCGCTCTACCGGGATTCGCAGGGCAAGCTGCGGATCTTCGCCTCCGGACCGGACGGGCAGCTGCGGACGATCTCGCAGGCCAGCACCTCCGCTGCCGAGTGGCACGTTCCGCAGGAGCTGGGCGCCTCCGCGGCAGGCCCGCCCGCGGTGGTCATGGACCTCGAAGGCAGGCTCCGGGTCTTCGCGTTGAACGGCAGCGGTTCGCTGGCGCACAACGTCGAGACGGATGCCGCGTCGAACGCGTGGGTGGGCTGGGAGGACTTGGGCGGCAGGCTGCAGGGCAAGCCGTTCGCCACCACCGGCCGCAGGGGCGGCGTGGCGGTGCACGTGCTGGACCGCGGCGGGGTGCTGCGGGAGGTCTACCAGGCCGGGGTGGACCGCGTGAAGTGGTCGGAGTGGCAGGACCGCGGTGGCAACGTCGCGCGGGCCGTGTCGGTGATCCAGGACTCGCAGGGCCGGTTCGTGGTGCACGCGATCGGCAAGACGGGCGGCATGGAGCGGGCCTACCAACGCGTTCCCTCCTCCAGCAACTGGTCCGAATGGGCCGCCGATCTCGGCGGTGCCTTCCGCACCGGCTGAACCCGCGCGCTCCGCGACCCGGAAGTCGTGGTCTCTAGACTGAGCGCATGCGCAGGGTGGTGGGCAAGAACGTCGTGGAGTTCTCCGCGGAGCAGTTCGACGAGATGGTGGAGCGGTACTCCGGCGGGGTGATCCTCGACGTCGGGGCGGGCAACGCCAAGCACGCCTACAAGCTCGCGCGCGCGGCGCAGGACACCCTGGTGATCGCGCTCGACGCGGCCAAGGACAACATGCAGAAGGTCGCCGGGAAGGCGAAGGCGTCCCCGGCGAAGGGCGGTGCGCCGAACCTGATCTGCGTGTGGGCGGCCGCGGAGAAGCCGCCCGCCGAGCTGCACAGCGTCACGGAGCTGCACTCGCTGATGCCGTGGGGCAGCCTGCTGCGCGGGATGCTCGGTTCCGACGCGGAGATGCTGCAGGGGCTCGCGCGGCTCTGCGTGCCCGGGGCGGAGTTCCTGGTCACGCTCAACCTGCACGCGTGGCGCCCGCCGGTCCCGGAGGTGGGCGATCACCCAGAGCCGACCCCGGATTCGGCGATGGAGCAGCTCGCGCCCTACTACGCGGCGGGCGGGTGGACGCTGAACGAGGCGAGGTACTTCGGCGCCGAAGAGCTCGACGCGCTGGCCACGTCGTGGACCCGGCGGCTGGGCTCGACGCGCGACGAGCTCGACGTGCTCGGGCTCACGGGCGTCATCGGGAAGTGACGGAGGGCGTGATGGCGGACGTGCTGCTGCGCATGAAGTGCCGGGGGCACGGCGACATTCGCGCCACGCACGGCAAGACCCTGGAGTTCGCGGTCGATCCGGAGATCACCGCGCGCGCGACCTGCGTCGTGGGAGTGGCCGCCGAGGTGGTCGAGGCCGGGGCGCCGGGGATCGCCGGTCCGGTGCGGATCACCATCGGCGTCGGCGATCGCAGCGCGACCGTCCGCGCGGTGGCCAACTCGATGTGGCGACCCGGAACGACTGCGGTGGTGCGGCGGAGTTCCGAGCGGTTGGCGAACACGCTGGCCACCGACGCCGATCTGGCGGCGAGCGCGCTGCCCCGCGATCTGCTCGACGTCCTCCGCGATCCCGAGTCCGAAGTGGACATCACCGTCGAGCGCGATGCCGAGGCCGCCGGCGGGCTGGTGCTGTTCCACGCGCGGGAGAGCGGAAGTTCGCGGCTCGCCGCCGAAGTCGCGTCGGCGGACCACGTCCTGGTCGAGGATCAACCGGCCCGCGCGCTGGTCGCCGGGGTGAAGGACGCCGACCGCGTGGTCGCCGACGCGCGCAAGGCCGACCGGGGAAAGCTGCGCGCCGCCTTGGAACGCGGAGAGCGCGTCCTGGTGGTGTCCGCCGTCAGCGCTCGGAGCGACGTCGTCGCCGAACTCGCCGCGACCGAGGACGTGCCCTTCGAAGTGCTCGGCCTGCCCGCGCAGCTGGCGGTCGCCGCGATCTGCCCGAGCGGGGCTCCGGTGCTGCTGGTCGACGACACCAACCGCAGGGCCATCGTCAAAGCCGTCCGCAAGCACGCCAACGCCGCGGTCGTCTTCCGGTGTGCCGCCGACCAGCTGCCGGGGATCGCCGAGGAAGCCGGAGAGCGCAGAGCCGCCGTGCTCTCCGCGGGAAACTCGGAACGCCCGTGGCTGGGCACCACCTCGGAGCTGCCACCCGGTGGTTCCACCGAGATCTTCTGCTGCCTCGCCCCGGTCGCCGCCACCGGCGAGGACACCGACGTCGACGCGCCCGGCTTGATCCGCGCCCTGCTCGGGCAGGGCGTCTCGCAGAAGACGATCTCGCGCGCGCTGATCGATTCGGCGGGTTGGTCCCGACGCCAGGCTTACGACCTGGTGCTGGGCCTCGCTGACAGCGCAGAGTAATCGAGCAGGCTGATGTGAAGGGTGCGTAGCGCCACGCAGCCGTCACGCTCACCTATGTGGGTTACGTGATTCCCGGGGTTTGGCTACTCCGTGTTTCGGTTCACCTCGTTCTGGTTGGACATGCCGGGGGCCAGCGCCGAGACTGGATGCCGGGCAGCCGATGGGGGCTCGAATCCGACGAGGACGGCTGTCCTCGTTCTCGGAGTGGCTCTTTATCGATTCAGTTCGTCGTGACCCCGAAACGCGGCGAACCGCCCGCCGACTTCCCGTCCTTCCCCGAGAGGAGAACTGTGCCCTTCGCGCTGGTCGCACTCGCCGTAGGCGCCTTCGGCATCGGCACCGCCGAGTTCGTGATGATGGGCGTCCTGCCGCAGGCCGCCGCCGAGCTCGGCGTTTCCATCCCCACCGCCGGGAACCTGATCTCCGGGTACGCCCTCGGCGTCGTGGTCGGAGCACCCGCGCTCACGCTGCTGGGTGCCCGGTTGTCCCGCAAGACCATGCTCGTCCTGACGATGAGCATGTTCACCGCGGGCAACGCGCTCTTCGCGCTGGCGCCCAGCGCCGGGGTGGGCGTGTTCTTCCGATTCCTGACCGGCCTGCCGCACGGCGCCTTCTTCGGCGCCGGAGCGGTGGTGGCCGCCACCATGGCCGGACCGGGCAACCGGGCCAAGGCCGTGTCGATGATGTTCATGGGGCTGACGCTGGCCAACGTCGTCGGCGTGCCGCTGGGCACGCTGCTCGGGCAGCAGTTCGGCTGGCGGGCCACCTTCGCCGTGGTCGCGGTGATCGGGATGGCCGGCGTCGCCGCCATCGCCCGGCTGGTGCCGGACCAGGGCAGGCCGGTGGCCGGGCAGTCCGCCGTGCTCGAGCAGCTCGCCGCGTTCCGCTCGCCGCAGGTGTGGCTGGCGCTGGCCATCGTCACCTTCGGGCTCGGCGGCACCTTCGCCGTGCTGAGCTACCTGACCCCGATCCTCACCGACGTCTCCGGCTACTCGCCGACGGGTGTCACGGTGCTGCTGGCGCTGGCCGGGCTCGGCATGACCGCGGGCAACTTCCTGGGCGGCCGGATCGCGGACAAGGCCGTGATGCCCGGCGTCTACGCGGCGCTGGTCGGCGTGGCCGCGGTGCTGGGCCTGTTCACCTTCACCTCCGGCAACAAGGTGGCCGCGGCGGTGACGGTGTTCGCCATCGGGGCCGTCGGTTTCATGGTCGCGCCGATCATGCAGGCGCTGGTGATGGACAAGGCCGGTGGCGCGCCGTCGCTGGTGTCGGCGGCGCTGCAGTCCGCCTTCAACATCGCCAACTCCATCGGCGCCTACGCGGGCGGCCTGGTGATCGCGCACGGCCTCGGCCTGCTGGCGCCGAACCTGGTGGGCGTGGCGCTGGCGGCGATCGGCATCGCCCTGGCCGCGACCCTGGGCACCGTGGACCGCAAGCGCCCGGAGGTGGCGCGACCCGAGCCGGTTCCCGCCCCGGTGCGCCCGCTCCCGCAGCCGGTCCCGGCCTGACGCCGCCGGCGGATCCCGGTCGCCGGGCTCGCACCGCCAACGGTGGTCCGGACGGGCTACAGTGGTCCGGACCACTAGGTGATCAACCCTGGAGCGTCCCGTGGAATGGGCAGCCAAGAGATCGGCCGACCAGCGCCCGCCGGTCGACCTGCGCACGGATGTGCCGCACTCGGCGCGGATCTACGACTACCTGCTGGGCGGCCGGGACAACTTCGCCGCCGATCGCGATGCGGCGGGATCGATCACGGCCGACTGGCCGAACCTGCCGAAGTCGATGCGGGCGAACCGGGACTTCATGTGCCGGGTGACGCGATTCCTCGCCGAACGGGGCTACCGCCAGTTCCTGGACGTCGGGACGGGCCTGCCGACCTCGCCGAACCTGCACGAGGTCGCGCAGTCCGTCGATCCCGGATCGCGGGTCCTCTACGTGGACAACGACCCGATCGTGCTGGTGCACGCCCGCGCGCTGCTGACCAGCACGCCGGAGGGCCGGACGGCCTACGTCGACGCGGACCTGCACCAGCCGTCGGCGATCCTCGGGTCCGCCGAGTTCGCGGAGACCTTCGACCTGGACGAGCCGGTGGTGCTGAGCCTGCTGGCGATCGTGCACTTCATCCCGGACGACGACGAGGCGATCGAACTCGTGCGGCGGATGGTCGAACCGCTGCCGAGCGGCAGCGCGCTCGCGCTGTCGATGACCACCGAGGTCAGCGCCCCGGACGAGGTCAGGCGGGGAGTGGCGGCCTACAACGCCAACGGCATCCCGCTCAAGTCCCGCACCAAGGCCGAGGTGGAGCGCTTCTTCGACGGCATGGACGTGCTGGATCCCGGTGTCGTGCTGGTCAACCACTGGCACCCGGACGCCGAAGCGCGGAGGACCGCCGACGAGCACGTCCACATGTACGGCGCGGTCGCGGTCAAACCCTGACCCAGTCCCGCCACCCGGGCCGGTGTCGATTCCGCGCGAAGTCGACGCCGGGTGAGCGGCGGATCGTTAGCGGTGCGGAGTTGGGTCTGGTCGTCGGGGGTCCGGGAGCTTAGGGTCGCTCCGCGAGGTACCCACCGGCGGACGGAGCGGCGTTGAACGAGATCAGCAGCACCGAGCACGCGATCGGCTCCGTGGACGACCACGGCGTCGCCACGGTCACCATCCGCAACGCCAAAGCGCTGAACATCGTCAACAGCGCGGTCGGCGCGGAGGTGACCGCGGCGATCGGCGAGCTGGCCGCTCGGCCCGAGGTCCGGGCGCTCGTGCTGCGCGGCACCGGTGACCGGGCCTTCATCGGCGGTGCCGACATCACCGAGATGTCCACTTTGGACCGCCGTGCCGCGGAGGTGTTCATCGACGGGCTGCGCGCGCTGTGCCAGGCGGTCCGCGACTTCCCGGCGCCGGTGATCGCCCGCTTGCCCGGCTGGTGCCTCGGCGTCGGCGTGGAGGTGGCGGCGGCCTGCGACCTGCGGATCGGCAGCAGCACCGCGCGCTTCGGGATGCCGGAGGTCGCGGTGGGGATCCCGTCGGTGATCCACGCCGCGCTGCTGCCGAGGCTGATCGGCACCGGCCGCGCCGACTGGCTGATGCTCACCGCGGAGAACATCGACGCGCAGACCGCGCTGTCGTGGGGCCTGGTGCACGAGGTCGTCCCGCCGGAGGAGCTCGACGCCGCGGTGGCCCGAACCGCCCGCCGCCTCGCGGAGTTCGGGCCGTCCGCGGTGCGGCAGCAGAAGAAGCTGCTGCGCTCCTGGGAGGAGCTGCCCGTCGAGCGAGCGATCGCGGAGAGCGTCGCCGAGTTCGGCGCGGCCTTCGACACCGGCGAACCCCAGCGATACATGACCGAGTTCCTCAACCGCAAGCGGTCGTGAGCGCGCAACAGTGCTCGAGCACTGTTGCGCACTCACGACCCACCGGCGAGTTCCCAGGCGCGGATGCGGGCGCGTTGGGCGGCGGTGATCAGCTGCTGCCAGGCGCGCTCGTCGAGGCCCGGGGCCCGGCCGAGCAGGTGCAGCGCTTCGGGGATCCGCTCGTCGGGTCGCTGCGGGTGGACCTCGATGGCCGCGAGATCGCCGCGAGCGGTGAACAGCGCTGCCGGGTCCAGATCCGGCGCGGAGCGGCTCGCGCGGAGCTCGGCGAGCAGCCGGTCCCGGTCGCGGCCGCGCAGGCGGGTCAGCAGGAACGGGTCGGAGTCCAGCACCGGCGCCAGCACGTAGTGCACCGCCGCCGCGTGCGCGCACGGTTTGGCGCGGCTGGTGCAGGAACAGGTGGAATCGAGCTCGCCGGTCTTCGGGAACAGCGACAGGTCCACCTCGCGCAACGTGTCGTCGACGTCCTCGGGCAGTTCGCCCCGCAGCAGCGCGGCGGCGTGCCGGAGCTGCCCGGTCAGCGCCGCGACCGCGGTCCGCCACTCGGTGTCGGTGAACACCGGCAGCGTCAGCGTCACGGGGAGGACCTTGTTGCGCGCGTGCACCTGCGCGCTGACCGTTCCCGGTGCGACGACGAGGTCGCGCACCGCCCCGTTGCGGGCCAGCAGACGCCCTTGCGGCAGGCGCGGGTTGGGATAGGTGGCGCCGAGCGATTCCAGCGCGCGCCGCCAGCGCCGCCCCCACCAGGTGACGCCGAAGGCCGTTGCTTCCGATTTCTTCGACATCAGTCCTCCGTGGACAGTTCGACGAGTTCGCGCAGAGCGTCGTCGCTCAGCTCGGTCAGCCAGGACTCACCGCTGCCGATCACCGAGTCCGCCAGCGAGCGCTTCTGCTCCAGCAGTTCGGCGATGCGCTCTTCGAGCGTTCCGTGCGCGACCAGCTTGTGCACGTGCACGCGGCGGGACTGGCCGATGCGGTGCGCGCGGTCGGTCGCCTGGTCCTCCACCGCCGGGTTCCACCAGCGGTCGTAGTGCAGCACGTGCGTGGCGCGGGTCAGGTTCAGGCCGGTGCCACCGGCTTTGAGGCTGATGATGAGCACCGGCGCGGCGGTGTCGTCGTGCTGGAAGGCGTCCACCATCGCCTGCCGCCGCGCGGTGCTGAGCCCGCCGTGCAGGAACGGCACCTCGGGCAGGCCCAGCTCGGCGGCCAGGTGCCCGGCCAGCAGCTCGCCCATCGCCCGGTACTGGGTGAACACCAGCGCCCGGTCCTCGGCGGCGACCGCTTCGGCCAGCATCTCGGTGGCGCGGGTGAGCTTGCCGGACCGGCCGGGCAGCGGACCGGATTCGCGGAGGAAGTGCGCCGGGTGGTTGCAGATCTGCTTGAGCGCGGTGAGCAGCTTCAGGATGCGGCCGCGCCGCGCGATCCCCGTGCCCAGGCCTGCGTCCAGCGTCTCGCGCACCGCCCGCCGGTACAGGGCGGCCTGCTCGTCGCTCAGCGCGCAGGTGACCACCGATTCGACCTTGGGCGGCAGGTCGGTGGCCACCTCGGACTTGCGGCGGCGCAGCAGGAACGGCGCGACGACGGAGCGCAGCCGGCGGGTGGCGTCGGTGTCGTGCCACCGCTCGATCGGGACCGCGAAGCGCTCCTTGAACCGGTGGAAGCCGCCCAGCAGGCCGGGATTGGCGAAGTGCATGATCGACCACAGCTCGGCGAGCCGGTTCTCCACCGGCGTGCCGGTCAGCGCCACGCGGGCCCGGGCCCGCAGCCGCCCGGCGGCCTGGGCGGTCTGACCGGCCTGGTTCTTGATCTGCTGGGCCTCGTCCAGCACCACCACGTCCCAGTCCACACCGGACAGCAGCTGGACGTCGGAGCGCAGCAGGGGATAGGTCGTGATCACCACGGCGCCCGGCGCGAACGCGGCGGGATCGATCGGCCGCCGCGGGCCGTGGTGGCGCACCACCGCGAGCTTCGGCGCGAACCGGCGCAGCTCGCGCTGCCAGTTGTCCACCACCGAGGTCGGGCACACCACCAGCTGCGGCCGGTCCCCGGCGCGGCCGGCCAGCAGTGCGATGGTCTGCAGCGTCTTGCCCAGGCCCATGTCGTCGGCGAGCACCGCGCCGAAGCCCAGCTCGGCCATGCTCTGCAACCACGCGACGCCCCGCAGCTGGTAGTCGCGCAGCGTGGCGTCGACGCCGGTCAGCCGTGGTTCCGCCGGGGGTTCGCCCAGCCGGTCCACCAGCGCCCGCAACCGGCCACCGGCGGAGACGGCGACCTCGCCGAACTCGGTGCTGCGCTTGCCTTCCAGCACGGCGGCCAGCGCTTCGGACTCCGGAAGCGCGTGCGCCGTCCCGAGCCGGGTGCGGACGTCCGCCGCTTCCCGGGCGTCGACGCGGACCCAGCGACCGCGCCAGCGCACCAGCGGGCGGCCCAGCGCGATCAGCTCGTCGAGCTCGTCGGCGCTGAGCACCTCGTCGCCGACCACGGCCTCCCACCGGAAGTCCTGGCCGTCCGAGGCGTGCAGGCGGGCCCGCAGCCGGCGCACTCCGGCCAGGTCGGTCGGCACCTCGACGGCGATGCCCGCGGCGGCCAGCTCCGGCTGCCCGGTGGCCAGGAACTCCGCGGCCTGCCCGATGTCCAGCCGCACCTCGGTGGGTCGCTGCTCCGACAGCGCCGCGTCCAGCGGCCGGAAGATGCGCGCGGCTTCCGCCAGGCCCTGCACCAGCGCGTCCTGCGGCGGGCCGGGCAGGTTCGACCAGACGCGCTCGGCCGGTACCGGCACCTCGTCGTCGGTGCGCAGGTGGAAGGTCAGCACCCAGGGACTCTCGTCCTCGGCCGGGATTTCCAGCCGCAGTTCCAGGTCGCCGCCGGGCGATGGGGCGGACGGCAGCGCCCGGCCCCACTCCTGGAGCGCGGCGCCGTCGAGTTCGACGGCCGGATCCGGCCCGGTCAGCGCGGTGATCCAGGCGTTGTCGCTGGTGATCGCCGCGCCCCGCGCGCACGCGTCCGCGACGGCGTCGCCGAAGGCGGCCAGCATCTCCGACGCGCCCCACAGGCCGCCATCGCGGCGCAACGCGTGCGCAGCCGGTGGCATCGCGGCGGCCAGCGCTGCGAACCGGTCGTCATGCAGGTTCGCCAGCCGCCAGCGCGCCGCGCCGTCGCGCACGCCGGGCACCAGGTGTCCGGCGGCGACCTGCTCCAACGCCAGCTTCGCCGCCGCGCTCCAGACGATCAGCGAGTCGCCGGGCCGCTGCCACGCGGGCCAGCGGTCCGGCGAGGGCATCCCGGCGAGCGGGGCGAGCGCGTCGGCGACGGGCACCACGACGGCGGGCACTTCCGCCGCGGCGATCGTCCCGTCGGCGGGCAGCACGGTGGTCAGCTCGTCCTCGTAGCCGTCCGGCAAGCCGAGATCCCGGGCCGCTTTCCCGGGATCTGCCGTTCCCCAGAGCGCGAGTTCGGCCGCTCCGGGCCGGAACGTCGCCTGCAACCGTTCTGGAGCACCGGAATGTCGAGCGGAAATGGTTGATCCTCCGTCCAGCGGGCGTCGAAGAGCGCAAGACATCCCCGACCGCGATTTCCCGTGCTGCGAACAGTACCGGCAACAATCCGGGATTTCCACGGTCCCGGCAATTTGACAAATAGCCGGGAATAGTGCCTCTCGCGGACTTGACTTTTTCGGCGCTTTGCACACAGAGCCGCTCTGAACTGGGGTTATCGGTCGTGTGCGGCTTCGGCGGCAGTGCGCGGACTCCACTGCCGAGCAGTGATTCCGGAATCGGTCAACACGTGGAACCGCCGCCGAATCCGGCTACCGATCGGCTTCGAAGAAGCGGATCAGTTCGGCCGCGGTGCCCTGCGGATCGTCCTCGGCGATGAAGTGCCCGGCACCCGCGACGGTGGCCCGCCGGGCGCCGGGAATGGCGGCGGCGAGGCGATCGCCCACCGCCGGAGCGAGCCATTCGTCGTGCTCGCCCCACAGCACGAGCGTCGGCGCGGTGATCCGGTGGAGGTCGGCGACGGCCTCGCGGGTGTCCTCGAAGCCGATCGCCGCGACCTGGTCGATCCACCGCTGCTGCCCGTCGTCACTCGCCCACGGCGCGAGGTAGGCCGCCGCGGAGGCGTCGGACATGCGGTGTGCGGCGGTGCGGATGCGCGGGGCGATGATGTCGGCGAAGACGTGCTGCGGCATCGTCCGGTAGGCCTGTTCGTGGCGCTGCATGTGCTCGGTGAACGGCGTGTTCCACGGTCCGATGACCGCCGCGTCCAGCAGCGCCAGGTGGCGGGCGGGCACTCGCTCGACCAGGTGGGCGCGGATCACGGTGCCGCCGCCGATGTCGTGGCCGACGAGGCCGGGCGAGTCCAGGCCCCAGTGCTCGACGAGCTCGGCCAGCGTCCGCGCCTGCCGCGCGATGGACGGCGCGATCCCCGGATCGGGGCGGGAATCGCCGAATCCGAGCAGATCCCACACGTGCACCGCGAACCGCTCGGCGAGCAGCGGGACGACGTCGCGCCACAGGTAGGACCAGGCGGGCGTGCCGTGCACCAGCACCACGGGCGGGCCCTCGCCGAAGACGCCGGTGGCGACGTCGCCGCCGGACACGCGGACCCGCTGGTCGAGCCGCCAGTGCGTGGATCGCATCGAACCTCCCAGGTAAGGTGTTAATCAGCTTTTCAGCGGTTACCATAGCGGAAGAGGTAAGGGTTGAAAATAGATTTGAGCGATTACGCGCGCGGTGCGGCGCTGGCGGCCGATCTCGTCAACAGCGCACCGGAGGTGCGCCGCATCAGTGGTGAAGTGCTGGTCGACCCCGCTGCGCTGGGACGATTCCTCGCCGAGCGGGGCCTCGATCACGAGCCGGTGGCGGAAGACCTCGTCCAGGTGCTCGAACTCCGCCGCGAGCTGCGCGCCGTCCTCGAAGCGCGGGACGAGGACGGTGTTGCCGAAGCAGCAGGGGAGCTGGTTCGGCGGGCGAGCGCCGGGCCCGTCCTCGGGCGCGATGCCGATGGCAGGTGGCAGTGGCAGGTCGAGACGGCTCCGCGCGCGTCCCTCGCCGACGAACTCGCGGTGCTCGCCGGGCTCGGCCTGCTGGGCGCGCTGCGCGCGCTGGGGCACGAGCGCTTCCGGCCGTGCGCTTCGCCGGTGTGCGACGGCGTTTTCGTCGACACCAGCAAGGCGGGTCGCCGTCGCTACTGCACGCCGGGCCTGTGCGGCAACCGCATCAACGTCGCCAATCACCGGGCCAGACGGCGCGAACGGGGTTGAGGAAGTTTCGCGTGACGCTCATTGGTGGCAATGAACGAGCGCGGGCGTTGATCTCCGGCAAGTTGGTGATCGCACCCCAACTCGTGAGGAGAAGTCGATGCACCGAGCCATCGCCCGTTTCGCCGCCGCAGCCGGATTCGCCGCAGCGGTTCTCGCCGGTTCCTACGCCATCTCGGCCACCCAGGCCACCACGGAGAACCGCGCGGCCGAGACATGCGGCGGAGTCGGCCAGAACCTGAACGTCCTCGACGTCGGATTCAGCCTGACTCCCAAGCTCTGCTGAGCATAGTCCACTGTGGATTGCCGAGCCGCTGCTCCGGATCGGGGCGGCGGCTCTGCGCTGCACGGGTGCCGCGCATCGGGCTCATCCGCGGCTCGCGCCGTCCGGCCACACGACGGTGACCGGGATGCCGCGTTCGCGCGCGGCCCGCACCACGTCGCCGGTACCTCCGCGCCCGGCCGCCGGCTGCCCGTCCCAGACGGCGATCATCTCGTCGACGATGTCCAGGACGTGCTCACCGGCACCCATGTAGGCCTCCGGGGTGGACTCCTCGAACGGCATCGTGTGCACCTTCGACGCCTTGCCGATCAGCTCGTCGAACTGGGCGGCGTTGTTCGCCCGCACCTCGTGCTCCCGGTAGTCGGCGGCGGGCAGGACGACCTCGAACGTGCCGCCAACGTCGAGCACCGCCCGGGCGAAGAGCTGGTCCGCGCCGCGAGCGAGGCAGGTGACTCCGACGAGCCCGCCGCGGTGCTGCGCCAGCTCGGCCGCCAGCGCTGACCGGACGAGCGCGGCGCCGGCGGCGGTGAGGTTCAAGTGCCCGGTGACTCCGATGCGCGGCAACTCAGGCCCTTTCGTCGCAGGTGATCAGCCCTCGAACCGCGCCGCGGAAGCCCGCGATTCGCACTGGGAGTCTCGCATCTTCCCGCCGCCCGGTTCACGCGTTCGGCCCAGAGGCCCGATCCGGCGGGTGAAGTCGGCCGCGTGCTTGGAGCGGGTGGGCGACTGACCTGCTGCGCGCCGCGGTCGTCGACCGCCTCGGGCACCCGCCCGTGGCCGTCCATCAGTCCTCTCGTGATTCTTGATGGCTATTGACCTAACAATTGGCCATTTGTACGGTCTACGCATGCCGACGCTGCACGAGAAGATCAGGCGGGAGTTCGAGGACCGGATCCACGCGGGCACGCTGTCCCCGGGCATGAAGCTGCCGACCGAGATGGAACTGTGCGAGACGTACGGGGTCAGCCGTGTGACCGCCCAGCGGGTCCTCAACGACCTCGCTGATGCGGGGCTGGCCGTGCGGCGGAGGCGCCAGGGCACGTTCGTCGCGGACGTGCGCCAGCAGATCAACCTGCTCAGCTACGCGTCCCCGGAAACGCACGTCAAAGGTGTGCCCGGGCGGCACGAAGTGCTTTCCGCCCGGGTCGTCCGGGCGGCCGACGCCGTGCTGGAGCTGCCCGGAGCCGAGGGCGACACCGCGGTGGTGGAACTGGTGCGGCGCAAGCTGGACCTGCACGACCAACCGCGCACCGTCGAGCGGCACGTCGTGTTGTTCTCGGCGGCACCCGAGCTGCTGAACGAGGATCTAGCGGAACTCGTCTCCCTGCCGTACCTGCGCGACCGCGGGGTTCCGATCGACCGGATTCGGGTCTACCTGGACCCGGTGGTCCTCGACGAGCACGACGCCGAGCTGCTCCGCAGCGAGGCCGGGACGCCGACGTTGCGGCGGCGTCGGGAGTTGCGCGCCCCCGACGGGACCGCGATCGAGATCGTCACGGCCCTGATCCGCCCGGGAACGGCGGAGTTCTTCGTCGAATTCCCAGCGTAGCCACCACTTGTGAAGGAGCGAACTCCGATGAAGGTCATCGTGGTCGGGGCCGGCGTGCTCGGTGCCAGTGTCGCGCGGTCGCTTGCCGTGTCCGGCGAGGAAGTTCTCCTGCTGGACCGCACGGGACCGGGCGCCGGCACGAGTTCGACCACCTTCGCGTGGACCAACTCGAACCGCAAACCGGACCCGGACTACTACCGGCTGAACCTCGCGGGCATGGCGGAGCACGAAAAGCTCGCCCGGGAACTGCCCGGCGAACCCGCGTACTTCCGCAGCGGCGGTGTGCAGTTCGCCGCGGCCGAAAGCGAGCCGGAGCTGGTGGAGAACGTGGAACGCCTGCAGGGGCTGGGGTATCCGACGCGCTGGGTGACCCGTGCGGAAGCGGCGGCCATCGCTCGTGGGATCCGGATTCCCGATGACACCACGGCGATCGCACATTTCCCCACCGAGGGCTACGTCCGCCCGGACCGCTTGGTGCAGAACCTGCTGGCTGACGCGGTCCGGCACGGCGCGGTGCTCTCGATCGGGGAAGTGCTGTCCACCAGCGAAGGGCCGGATCGGGCCTCGGTCACCTTGGCCGATGCCACAGTGCACACCGCCGACCGGGTGGTGCTGGCCGCGGGGCGGTGGACCGACGACCTCGCGGCCCGCTCCGGCCTCGACATCCCGATGATCACCGACACCGGGCGCGGATCGCCGATCATCGGCCTGCTCGGATACGTCCGCTCCCCGGCGCTCGACATCGGCTGCGTGGTGCACACCCCGAAGCTGAACCTGCGGCCCGGCGCCGGCGCGCCCACCGTGGTGCAGGCGCTCGACCTGAACCCGGAGGTCGACCCGTCCCGCCCACCCGCACCCGGCAGCGAGATCGCCACCGAGATGACCCGGCGGCTCACCGCCCTGCTGGCCGATCCCGGGCAGGCCCCGGAAATCGACTTCCGCGTGGGCTTCCGCGCACTGCCCGCCGACGGCAACACCATCGCGGGCTACCCGGGCGAGCACGCGCGGACCTACTGCCTCGCCTCCCACGGCGGCATCACCCTGGCGCCGCTGCTCGGCCGCCTGGTCGCCACCGAGATCCTCACCGGCGAAAGCCAGGAACTCCTGAAACCCTTCCGCCCCAGCCGGTTCGCCGGCGTGCGGCGGTCCGATCTCCCGGCCGTTTCCCGCCCGGTCAAGCTGGGCGAACAGTAGTCGGCCACACGGAAGGCTGCAGCCAATGACCGACCGCAAAGGCAGTGTCGCCGAAGCCGGAAACGAACGCTTGACCGGCTTGTTCCGCGTCATCGGTGCGATCGAACGGGTCGGGAACAAACTTCCGCACCCGTTCTGGCTCTTCTGGATCCTCGCCGGGATCCTCGGGGTCGTCAGTCTTGTCCTGTCCGTTCTCGACGTCTCCGTCACCCTGCCGAAAACGGGTGAGGTCGTCGCGGTGAAGAGCCTGCTGTCCCTGGAGGGCATCGGCTTCGCCGCGGATTCGGCGCTGGAGAACTTCGCGGAGTTCAAACCGCTCGCGGTCATCGTGGTGATGCTGCTCGGCGTCAGCGTGGCCGAGAAGAGCGGCCTGCTCGAGGCGATCCTGCGGCTGACGGTGATCCGGCTGTCCGGCCGCTGGGTCACCTTCGCCATCGCGTTCGCCGGCATGGTCGCGCACATCATGAGCGATTCGGCGTACCTGGTGATGATCCCGCTCGGCGCGCTCGCCTTTCGCGCGGCAGGGCGAAGCCCGGTCCTCGGCGTCATGGTCGCCTACGTGTCCGTGTCAGCCGGGTTCAACGCCAGCCCGCTGCCCACCCCCAGCGACGCCATCCGGGCCGCGCTCACCACCCAGGCCGCGCAGGCCGTGGACCCGCAGTACGTGGTGACGCCGGTGGCGGTCTACTTCTTCTTCGCGGCGTCGTCGCTGCTGCTGGCCGCGGTGATCACCCTCGTCGTGGAGCTCGTGCTGGCGAAACGACCTGACCTGCAGACCGAGGAAAGCGCACCGGTGGGGCAGGAGGACGAAGTCCGGCTGACCACACCGGAGAAGCGGGCGCTGCTGCGGGTCGCCGTCATCGCGGTCGCCTTCGTGCTCGCCGTTGCCGCCCTCCTGCTGATCCCCGGTTCCCCGCTGCTCGGCGAGGACGGCAGCGTGGTGCGGTCGGTGGTCATCGAGAACGTCAGCGTGTTCATCGCGCTGCTCTTCGCGCTGATCGGGTTTGCTTACGGCAAGGCCTTGGGCACGGTGCCGTCGCTGTCGTCCCTGCCGAAGATCATGGCCGACGGCGTCGGCCGGGTCGCGTCGGTCATCGTGTTGTTCTTCGCCGTGGCGCAGTTCCTGGCCTACTTCGAATGGACCGGGATCGCGTCGGTGCTGACAGTCCACGGCGCCGACCTGCTCAACGCGATCGACGCCCCGCACCTGGTGGTGATGCTGGCCATCATCGTGTCGATCAGCCTGCTGAACCTGGTCGTCACCAGCGGCTCGGCGCAGTGGGCGATCCTCGCCCCGGTCGTGGTGCCGATGATGATGTACGTCCAGCTGCCGCCAGAGGCCGCGATGGCCTCGTTCATGATCGGCGACTCGGTCACCAACGCGGTCACCCCGATGAGCCCGTACTTCGTGCTCGCACTGGGCTTCGTCCAGCAGTACCGCCGGAGCGCGGGGATCGGCACGCTGATGTCGTTCACCGTCCCTGTCTCCTTCGCCATCCTCGTCGCGTGGTCGGGCTTCTTCGCGCTCTGGTACAGCCTCGGCCTCCCGCTCGGGCCGGGTGTGCAGCTGCGCTAGGCCGTGTCTCCGCTGCCGAAGCCGTAGGTCGATCTCGCGCCACTGCTTGTGAGCGAGCTGGTCCGCGGGCTGCGGGTGTCGCCCGAGCCCGCAGTCCGGCTCGGGATGAGCAGGCCTTGTAGCCGATCACGGTCTCAGGGCGAGTGCGCGGCCGACCTGGACCGAGCCGCTTGTCGGCCGGAGTCGCGATCGACGCCGTGAGCAGCGCCGGCGATGCTGACTGGCCTGCGCCTTCGCGATCACAGCGCTGACAACCTCCACCGCCGCCGAGTCCAACGTGCCCGACGGGTCAGGCCGCGAGGCGTTCCGGTTCCGGTTCCGGGGCGGTGGTGTTGCGGGGCAGGGCGCGGTCGACGGCCACCAGCGCCAGGCCGAGCAGCCAGAAGGCGCCTCCGTAGATCAGCAGGTTCAGCGCGAGCCCGTCGTAGCCGATGACGTCGACGTCGATGAACGGGTACGGGTAGCCGGTGCCCAGCAGGGTGCCGCGGCCCAGCGCGAACACCAGGTAGCCCACCGGGTAGACCAGCCAGGCGACCGCGGCGGCCCAGCGGAAGCGGCGGTGCTCGTCGAACAGCAGCCAGTCCACGACGGCGGCGACCGGCGTGATGACGTGCACCAGCTGGTCGGAGAAGTCGGAGGTGCCCGCGCCCATCTGGAACGGCGCGTCGGCGAGCACCAGGTTGTAGACCAGGCCGGTGATGGTGATGTAGAGCGTGGTGCCGCCCTTCAGCCAGGCCGGCGGTTGTCCGGTGCCGCGCACCGTCGCCCACGACGCCCAGGCGAAGACGACCGAGACGAGCACGTTGCTCTGGATCGTGAAGTACACCAGCGAGCTGGCGAAGCCGTTCTTCGAGGTCAGGTACACCCCGCTGACAGCGGCGACGAGCACGGCGATCCGGAACAGCGCTGCCAACGGCCTACCCATGCCCACCCCGAAAATCCGAAAACTCCTTCACGATTCAGATTAACGGCGGCACCCGAGCGGGCCGACGTGATCCCCGCCGCACACGCCCGGGCAGGCAGCACACACCTAACGGGCACCGTTTCCGCAGTTCAGGGCCCGTGAGTGCTTTGGGGTGCTATAGCCCCGCGAAACACTCACGGGCTGCCACCTGCGGAAAGTGCGGTCACTGCGTCAGCGGGCGGACGGTGAGCATCTGCTCCGCGCGGCCGACGGGACCGCGGGCGTCGTGCAGGACGGTGGTGGTGATGCCCCGCCCGTCGCTGCCGAAGACGACGCTGGTGTCCAGCCCCGTCCAGCCGCTCTCCGGCTGGCGGTGCAGGTGGATCGTCAGGTCGACGTTCGGGAACATCCACTCGGTCGGCGGCTGCCGCACGGCGATGCCGTTGGCGGTGTCGACCAGCGCGATGTAGGACGCCAGCGCACTGACCTCCTCGCCCGCGACGAGGTCGTAGGAGGTGGACATCCACGCCGTGGCACGTCCGAGCTGCGGCTCGCCGACCGTGCGGGCCTCCAGCGAGGCGATGAACCCGCCCGACCACAGCGAGCTCATCGGCCAGGGCTCCAGCGTGTCCGGGTGCGGCAGCGCCTCGGGCGCACCGCCGGCGACGGCGCTGGTGTCCTGCGCCGACAGGAACCAGGCGCGGGCGCGGACCACCGGGCGCCCGCCGATGATCGCGGTGGCCTCCACCAGCTCGATGGTCCGGCCCGGTCGCAGCGTCTCCACGCGCACCTCGAACTCGTCGAGGTCGATCTTGCCCAGGATGTCGAAGCTCACCCGGCTGATCTGCAGGCCCGGCCGCTCCCCGGAGCGCTCGATGGCGTGCACCAGCAGGCCGCCCAGCGGGCTGAAGTGCTGCTCGTCGCTGCGCCACGCGCCGCTGGCGTGGGCGGTCGGCTTGAACCGGTTCGCGTCGAGCCGTTCGAAGTAGCTGGGCGTCAACGAAATCCCTCTTCCCGCTCGTGACCTTGCCGTTCCAGGGTATTTGCGGTGGCACGGAGCTCGTACGGGCTGTGGCCATCCCCACGAAAGCGGGCCCGGTCCGGGGGCGATCCGGACCGGGCCCGCTGCGGGGGCGCCGCGTCAGCTCTGGGTGATCAGCGAGCGCAGGAAGAACACCAGGTTCGCCGGGCGCTCGGCGAGGCGCCGCATGAAGTAGCCGTACCACTCGTCGCCGTAGGCCACGTAGACGCGCAGCTTGCCGCCCTCGGCCGCGATCCGCCGCTGCTCCTCGGCGCGGATGCCGTACAGCATCTGGTACTCGAAGCTGTCCGCGTCGCGCCCGGCCCGCGCGGCCAGGTCGGTGGCGATGGAGACCATCCGCGGGTCGTGGCTGGCCACCATCGGGTAGCCGGCGCCCTCCATCAGGATCTTGAGGCAGCGCACGTAGGAGCGGTCCACCTCGGCCTTGTCCTGGTAGGCCACCGAGGCCGGCTCGGAGTAGGCGCCCTTGCACAGGCGCACCCGCGAACCCTCGGTCGCCAGGTCGCGGCAGTCCTGCTCGGTGCGGTGCAGGTAGGCCTGCAGCACCGCGCCGGTCCACGGGAAGTCCACCCGCAGGTCGCGGAGGATGCCCAGGGTGGAGTCGGTGGTGGTGTGGTCCTCCATGTCGAGGGTGACCGTGGTGCCCGCGTCGGCCGCCGCCTCGCAGATCAGCCGGGCGTTCTCCAGCGCGATCTTCTCGCCGTCGGTGGGCAGGAACTGGCCGACGGCGGAGAGCTTCACCGACACCTCGGCCCGGTCGGCCAGGCCCTCGGCCTTGAGCACCGAGAGCATCCGCTGGTAGGCGCGGACGGTGTCATCGGCCTGCTGCGCGTCGAGGGTGTCCTCGCCGAGGTGGTCGAGGGTGACGTGCATGCCCTGGTCGCGGAGCGCCCGGGTGGCGCTGACCGCGTCCTCGGGGGTGGTCCCGGCGACGAACCGCTTGACGACCGGCTTGGTCAGCGGGTTGGCCTCGACGAGACGGCGCACGCCCTGGGAACGGGCGGCGGCCAGCAAGGTGCTGCGCAGCATCGCGGCTCTCCTTCTGGTGAAAGTGTTTCGGGGTGGGGGAATCTCCTGCCTTCCGCGTTGCCTGCTGGATGCGTGCCGCGGTCGCCGGTGCCGTTGCGGGCCGACACCGGCGAGGGTTCGGAGGGGGAGTCGGGGTGGGGTGCGGGGCGCCTTCGGGCGGATGACTCGCCCGAAGGCGCCCCGCACCGTCAGCCCATGTGGGGGTAGCCGATGGAGGTGGGGGCGTCCCAGGTCTCCTTGATGGCCCGCGGGCTGGTCCAACGCTGGATGTTCAGCAGCGAACCGGCCTTGTCGTTGGTGCCCGAGGCGCGGCTGCCGCCGAAGGGCTGGCGGGAGACGATCGAGCCGGTGGGCTTGTCGTTGACGTAGAAGTTGCCCGCCGCGCCGCGCAGCTTGCGGTGCGCCTCGTCGATCGCGCTGCGGTCGGTGGCGAACACCGCGCCGGTCAGCGCGTAGGGGCTGGAGCCGTCGACGACGTCGAGGATCTCCGAGTACTTGGCGTCGTCGTAGACGTGCACGGCGATGATCGGCCCGAAGTACTCGGTGGTGAACACCTCGTCGCCCGGGTCGCTGCAGACCAGCACGGTGGGCTCGACGAAGTAGCCGACCGAGTCGTCGTAGCCGCCGCCCGCCAGGACCTCGATGGTGTCGGTGGCCTTGGCCCGGTCCAGCGCCGCCTTGTGCTTGGCGAAGGCGCGGGCGTCGATGACGGCGCCGCCGAAGTAGGAGAAGTCGGTGACGTCGCCGTAGCGGATGCTGCGGGTCAGCTCCGCCAGCTCCTCGCGCAGGCCGCCTTCCCAGATGGAGCGCGGCACGTAGGCGCGGGAGGCCGCCGAGCACTTCTGGCCCTGGTACTCGAAAGCACCGCGGGCGAACGCCGCAGCCAGCGGCGCCGGGTCCGCCGAGGGGTGCACGACGATGAAGTCCTTGCCGCCGGTCTCCCCGACGATGCGCGGGTAGCTGCGGTAGGAGTCGAGGTTGTCCCCGATCAGGCGCCACAGCTTCTTGAAGGTGGCGGTGGAACCGGTGAAGTGCAGGCCGGCGAAACCGGGGTCGGTCAGCGCGACCTCGGAGACGGCGTGGCCGTCGCCGGTGACCAGGTTGATCACGCCCGGCGGCAGGCCGGCGGCCTCGAACAGCCGCATGGTGAAGTGCGCGGCGAACTGCTGCGACGGGGTGGGCTTCCACACCACGGTGTTGCCCATCAGCGCCGGTGCGGTCGGCAGGTTGCCCGCGATGGCGGTGAAGTTGAACGGCGTGATCGCGGTGACGAACCCGTCCAGCGGGCGGTAGTCCATCCGGTTCCACTCACCGGGCACCGACCGCGGCTGCTCGGCGATGATCTGCCGCGCGTAGTGCACGTTGAACCGCAGGAAGTCGATGAACTCGCAGGCGGCGTCGATCTCGGCCTGCTGCACCGACTTGGACTGGCCCAGGATGGTCGCGGCGTTGATGGTGTCGCGCCACGGCCCGGCCAGCAGGTCGGCGGCGCGCAGCAGCACGGCGGCGCGCTCGTCGAACGAGGTCGCGGCCCACGCCGGGGCGGCGTCCTTGGCGGCCTGCACGGCGGCGGCGACGTCCTCGCGGGTGGCCTGCGCGGCGGTGCCCAGCACGTGGGCGTGGTCGTGCGGCTGGACGACGTCGAAGCGGTCGCCACCGGCCAGGCGCTGCACCCCGCCGATGGTCTGGGTCAGCTCGACCTGCTCGGACTCCAGCTCGGCGACGCGCTTCTGCAGCGACTCGCGTTCCGGCGATCCGGGCGCGTAGCCCTTGACCGGCTCGTTGTACGGAACCGGGACCGAGGTGATGGCGTCCATGGCCAAAGTCGCCTCCTTGTGAGAAGTCGCTGTCGTGCGGGAAAGCCGCTGTTACTTGGGAGGTTAAGGTTTCGTTAGCCGGTGGAGCTTGTCCGTTCGGCTATCGTTGTCCGTATCGGGTTGTCCGGTTGAACAAGCGGGGTTCGGAGTGCGCGAAGTCGAGGTCGATGCGGTCGGCGTCGCCGTGGCCGGGGTGCCGTTGCGCCAGCTCCTCATCGCCGTCGGAGAACCCCTGGTCGACGTGCTCGCCGCGCCCCGCGGCTTCGACGTCGAGGTGCGCGACGTGGTCATTGTCGACCCGGAGGAGGAGTCCGGCAGTGGTCGCAGCGGCGACTTCGTGCTGGTGATCGGCGCCCGCGGGCGGGCTGCGGTGCGGCTGGTGCGGGCGGCCGCGCGCGAGGGCGCGGTGGCCGTCGCGGTGAAGGTGGGCGTCGAGACCGATGTGCGAGTGCTGCGAGACACCGCGATCGACAGCGGTATCGCGCTGCTCGGCGTCCGGCCGGAGGTGCGCTGGGAGCGTCTGGAGTCCTTCGCCCGCTCCGCGATCGACAACGCCCGGCTGACCACCGACGCCGACGTGGGGGAGGCCCTCGGCGACCTGTTCTCGCTGGCCCAGACGGTGGCGGCGATGACGGACGGCATCGTCTCGATCGAGGACACCGCGAGCCGGGTGCTGGCCTACTCGCGCTCCGACGACGAGGTCGACGAGCTGCGCAGGCTGTCCATCCTGGGCCGCCAGGGCCCCGAGCCGTACCTGGCGATGCTCCGCGAGTGGGGCGTGTACCAGCGGCTGCGCGCGGGTGAGGACGTGGTCCGCATCGACGAGCGCCCGGACCTGGGCATCCGCCGGCGGATGGCGGTGGGCATCCACGCGGGAGCCCAGCCGCTGGGGTCGATCTGGGTGCAGGAGAGCAGCCGGCCGCTCTCGGAACGCTCGGAGCGGGCGCTGCTCGGCGCGGCACGAGTGGCGGCGCTGCAGCTCGTCCGGCAGCGCACGGAGGCCACGGCGGGCCCGCGCTTCCGCGAGAACCTGCTGACCGGCCTGCTCGACGGCCGCATCGACGCCCAGTCGGTGGCCGACAACATCGGCGCGGACGCATCGAAACCGGCGGTGGTCGTGGTGTTCACGCTGCGCCCGTCGGAACCCAACGCGGACCGCTCCGAGCTGGAGCTGCAGCGCGCGGAGATGACCAGCCTGATCTCGGTGCACGCCTCGGCGTACCGGCGCAGCGCGCTGGTCACCACGATCGGCTCGCGCGTCTACGTGCTGCTGCCGGACCTGGCGGAGCGCTCGGCGAGCGCCTCGACGCTGAGCCTGACGCGCGAGATCGTCGCGGCGGCCAAGCACCACCTGCGGGCCCGCGTGCAGGTGGGCGTGGGTTCGGCGGTGCGGACCCTGGACGAGGTGGCGGAGTCCCGCACCGAAGCGGACCGGATCCTCGACGCGATGACGCACGACCTGCACGCGGAGATCGCGACGATCTCCGACGTGCGCGCCCAGGTGGTGATCAGCGAGCTCCTGACCGTCCTGCAGAGCAACGAGCGCTTCCGCGACGCCCGCCTGACGGCCCTCCAGGAGCACGACGCGGAACACGGCACGGGCCTGGCCCGCTCCCTGCTGGCCTACCTGGAGGCGTTCGGCGACGTCCGGGCGGCCAGCGACCGCCTCCACGTCCACCCCAACACCCTCCGCTACCGGGTCCGCCGCGCGGGCGAGATCACCGGCGTGGACCTGTCCAACCCCTCAGAACGCCTCAACGCCCACCTCCAGCTCCTCCTGGCCCGCCGAACCCGCCGTCCGTGAGGCGCTCAGAGCCGGGCTTCGAGACGTGCCCGCAGCGGCGCGTAGTCGTGGTTCGGGAAGAGCTCGGGGAAGACTCGGAGCATCGTCGCCATGTCCTTCGCCGTGTGGCGGAAGTCGACGCTCGCCAGCGATGCGCGCGTGAACAAGTACTGCCAGCCGAAGGTGCCCTTCGTCAGCGCCAGCGCTTCCAGGTAGCCGAGGTAGTCCAGGTCCATCTGCAGCGGGCCGATCCGGGCGTCCCACACCCAGATCTCCAGCGGGGTCCGGTGCGGCTCGACGCGGACCGCCGCGATCAGGCCGGTGCCGGCTCGCGGGTGCCCGTCGATCTCCCGGAACTGCGCGAGGAGTTCCCGCTCGTCATCCGGGGTTCCCTCCCAGGCCAGTGGCGGCGCCGGTTCGAAGAGCGCACCGAAGAAGTACGGAAGCCGGAATTCGCCGGCCAGGCCCGCTGCCTCGTCGCTCGCGCGCCAGTGGCCGGCGAACCTGCCGAACCGCGGGGCGGATTCGGCGATCGCGGGGTCGACCACGACGTCGCTCAGATCCGCGATCATGGCGCCCGCCTCCATGCTCTCCGCGGCCAGTTTCGCCGCCGGCATCGCGTCGGCACCGATGGCGTCGGGCTGCACCACCAGGGTGTCCCGGAGGACGTCGATCGCGGGATGCTCCCGGAGCTCGGACAGTGCCCCGGCCAGGAGTTCCTCGTGCCTGGTGGGGTTCTCGATGGCTGTGCCGTCGGCGAGTCGCATTCGTGGTCCTTCTTTGTGCGCTGATCCGTGCGGGAGGCTGCTGAGCGCGAGCCCAGAGCGGGGCCCCGCGCGCAATCGGCCCCGTCTCCCCTGGTCAAGCCCCGTGAGTGTTTTGCGGGGCTATAGCACCCCGAAACACTCACGGGGCTGTACCGGCAGAAACGGAGGGGACAGGGGACGAAACCCACGCCATCCGCGCGGGTTGGCAGCGGTGTGGAGCTCGCTTCGTCGCCGCACCTCTCGCTTGGGCTGTCGAACCCGGCGGTCGTGAGTCCGGTTGGCCGGTCAGGCCAGTCCTTCGTCGGCGAAGGCCTGGACGACCATCTCGGCGAGTTCGGCGACGTCCGGGTGCTCGTCGTCGGCGAGACCTCGCACGAGGTCCAGGCATCCGGGCCATTCCGCTTGGGCGATCGCGTGGAGGGTGGCGAACCGGACGATCGGTTCCGGGTCCCGCGTTCCGCGCTCGAAGAGCGCCTCGACCTTCGGCGTCGCGGTCAGCGGGGCGCCCAAGCCCAGTCGGAGCATCGCGCGGACTTGTTCGTCGGGCAGGCCGCTGCCGAAGCTCAGGTCCGCGATGCGGTTGAGCTCGGCGGGCTTCCAGACGTCGATCCGCGCGTCCTCGACGGACTTGCGCACCTGCTCGACCTGCTCGCGGTCCGCGCCGAGCACGACGAGGTACCGCAGCTCGCCGGACTGGTCGACGCCGGTGTCGTCCACGATGAAGTGCACCGACGTGGAAGCGTCGACCTGCCACTTCATCTCGTGGTTGATGAGCTGATCGGGGTCCCGATCGAGAGCTCCGACGTACTCCCACCCGGCCACCTCGGCGAACCGGGCCACCAGTTGCACCGGTTCCCGCTTCTTCAGCAACAAGCGGCGGCTTCGGACGTTTCCAACGGACATGCGGCGCTCCTCGGCGCTGAGATCAACACGGGTGGCGAACCCCTGCACCGACCGCGAAGCCGGTCGTGATCGCCCGCGAGGGCACTGGCACCTCGGGTACGCGGTGAAGCGGTTCGCCCGAGATGACCACATCCGGCGCTCGCCGCTGTGCCCGGAACGGCGGGAAACCTCCACGACCAGGCAGCCCGAGGCTGAGCGCGGTCACCGGACCTTCGGTCCCGTAGCGGTCGATTTCGAGCGAAATGGGCAGCGCATCTCAGGCGCGGGGGCGCCAGCGGCCGAAGCCTCCTTCGGTGTTGAGGACTTGGCCGGTGATCCAGCGGGCTTCGTCGGTGGCGAGCCAGGCGATCAGGCGGGCCGGGTCGTCCGGCTCGCCGTAGCGGCCGTACGGGAACATCGGGCGGATCGTCCGCCAGGTCGCTTCGTCCAGGTAGCCGGTGTCGACCGGGCCCGGGTTGACCGTGTTCGTCGTGATGCCGGCGTCCGCCAGCTGGTCCGACAGGGTCGTGGTGATCTCGGCGAGCGCTCCTTTGGCGGCGGCGTAGGCGACTTCGCCGGGCATCGGGCCCTGCTGCTGGCCGGAGGTCATGAACACGATCCGGCCGCCCGGCCGCCCGTCGTGCTGTGCCGCGAACGCCTGCGCCAGCAGGATCGACGAGCGGGTGTTCACCGCCCAGTGCCCGTCGAGCATGGCCGCGTCGAGCTCGCCCAGCTCCCCGTCCCCACCGCTGCGCGCGTGGTTGCAGACCAGGACGTCCAGGTGCCCGAACTCGGCCACCACCGCGTCCACCAGTTGTTGCGGTGCTTCGGGTTCGGCGAGGTCCAGCCCGGTTTCGGCGATGCGGGCCTCGGGCACCAGCTGTTCGGCGACACCGGCGTGAACCGCGTCGAGATCGTCGCCGCCCCAGGGTTGATCGAGATCGTGCGGCCGGTAGTGGTGCAGGAAGACCGAAGCGCCGTACGCCGCCAAACGACGGGCAATCGCGTACCCGATGCCCTGTCTGCGGCTGACGCCGGTCACCAGCGCGGTTCGGCCGAGGAGCGGCAGGGGATCGCGGGCCAGATCAGCTGACGACATGCACCGGATGCTAGAGACGGATTCCGCTCCGGGCCAACGATTTCCGGCCACGGGGCGTGAGCGGACCTCGCGCTCCGTGTCGGTCTTCTCCGCGAATACGTACTCATGTGGGTAATTGCACCGGTCCGCCGCGCGGCTCGATGCGGCACTCTCGATGGAGCTCGCCCAGTGGAGCGAGCACCGGTTGACCGCTCTCTCCCCCCGAAGCAGGTCTCCGGAAGCGTCGCGCCCTGTCGCCCCCAGCGGCAGGGCGTGCGGTTCGTCCGGCCCCATCCCCGACGGGCCGGACGGACCGCGAGCGGCGTCAGAGCTTGCGGAGGCGGACCCGGTTGATCGAGTGGTCCGCGTCCTTGCGCAGCACCAGGGTCGCGCGCGGGCGGGTCGGCAGGATGTTCTCCACCAGGTTCGGCTCGTTGATCGTGCGCCACAGGTGACCGGCCTCGGCCAGGGCCTCCTCGTCGGAGAGCTGCGCGAAGTGGTGGAAGTGCGATTCCGGGTTCGCGAACGCCGTGCTGCGCAGGGCCAGGAAGCGGTCCGCGTACCAGCGGGCGATGTGCTCGGTGTGCGCGTCGACGTAGATCGAGAAGTCGAACAGGTCCGACACCGCCAGGCTCGGCGCCGGCTGCAGGACGTTGAGCCCCTCGATGATCAGGATGTCCGGCTGGCGCACCACGTTGTGCTCGCCGGGCAGGATGTCGTAGGCCACGTGCGAGTACAGCGGCGCCGCCACCTCCGGGGCACCGGACTTCACCTCGGTGACGAACCGCAGCAGCGCGCGCCGGTCGTAGCTCTCCGGGAAGCCCTTGCGGTGCATCAGGCCGCGGCGCACCAGCTCGGCCTTCGGGTAGAGGAAGCCGTCGGTGGTCACCAGGTCCACGCGCGGGTGGTCGGGCCAGCGGGCCAGCAGGGTGCGCAGCAGCCGCGCGGTGGTCGACTTGCCGACCGCGACGCTGCCCGCGATGCCGATCACGAACGGCACCTTGGTGCCGCCGGTCTCCTCGCCGAGGAACGTCGTGGTCGTCTGGTGCAGCCGCTGGCGGGCGGCCACCTGCAGGCTGATCAGCCGCGACAGCGGCAGGTAGACGTCGGCGACCTCCGCCAGGTCGACCTGCTCGCCGAGCCCGCGCAGGTCGTCGAGCTCGTCCTCGGTCAGCGACAGCGGCAGGGAATCTCGCAGTTCCCGCCACTGGTCCCGGTGCAATTCGACATATGGGCTCAGCTCGCGAACGCGTGTCACAGGCACCCCTCAGCGTTGAGGCCCGGCAGGAACTTTCCGCGGAACCCTAAGCCGCTGAACGCCTGCCGCGCTGTGATCCACTCCACGCTGAGACGCAGCGAACATCCTGGATCGATCGTGCCCTTCCGCATCGCGGAGACCAACTTCCACGGAGTGCGATTTCCATTGAAATCGCCTGCACCGCCGGTGTGTCGTGCGCCGACGCGCCGACGGCCTGCGCAACTTCAATTGAAATCTGAGGTGAGATTTCCATTGAAATTGCGGCAGAGGCCGGACGGCAGAACGCCGGACCGCGCTGGGCGATCCGGCGTTCTGCGGGGTCCGGCGTCGGGGCCGGGGGTCAGCTCACTGCTCGGAGCTGTCGGCGTTCGCCTCGTTCAGCTTCGACTTGCGGTAGCCGTAGGCGAAGTAGATCACCAGGCCGATGGCGAACCAGGCGGCGAAGCGCAGCCAGGTCTCCGGGGCCAGGAAGGTGACCAGCCAGATCGAGAACACGATGCCGATGATCGGCACGATCGGCATGCCCGGGCACTTGAAGCCGCGCGGCAGGTCGGGCCGCTTGTAGCGGAGCACGATCACCGCGGCGCAGACGATCACGAACGCCAGCAGGATGCCGATGTTGGTCAGCTCGGCTGCCTCGCCGATCGGCAGCAGGCCGGCGATCAGCGCCGAGGCGATGCCGATCAGCCAGGTGAACCGGCTCGGCACCTTGCGCACCGGGTGGGTCTTGGCGAACCACTTCGGCAGCAACCCGTCGCGGCTCATCGCGTAGCCGACGCGGGTCACGCCCATCATGAAGGTGAACAGCACGGTCAGGATGCCCAGGATCGCGCCGATGGCGATGATCGCGCCCAGCACCGGCAGGCCGACGTCGGAGAAGGCCGACGCGAACGCGCTCTCGCTGCTGATCTGCTGGAACGGGATCATGCCGGTCAGCACCAGGCAGGCCAGCACGTAGAGCACCATCGAGATGCCCAGCGAGTACATGATCGCCTTCGGCATGTGCCGCTGGGCGTCCTTGGACTCCTCGGCCGCGGTGCTCATCGCGTCGTAGCCGAACACCGCGAAGAACACCGTCGCGGCCCCGGCGAACGCGCCGCTGATGCCGTACGGGAAGAACGGGTTGTAGTTGCCCGCGTCGATGTGGAACGCGCCCACGACGATCACCAGCAGGACCACGCCGACCTTCAGGTACACCAGGAAGGTCTCGAACCGGGCGGCGCTCTTCATGCCCTGGTTGAGGATGAAGGCGATCAGCAGGCACAGCAGCGCCGCGAACAGGTTGATCTTGTAGCTGCCGGGCGGGGCGGCACCGTTCTCGGTGCCGGGGGCGCCCATCATCCAGGCGGGCAGGTCGAGCCCGATGAAGCCGACCAGCTCGTTGAAGTAGCCGGAGATGCCGATTGCGACCACCGCGACGATCGCGGTGTACTCCAGCAGCAGGTCCCACCCGATCAGCCAGCCGACGACCTCGCCGAGCACGGCGTAGCCGTAGGTGTAGGCCGAACCGGCCTTGGGGATCATGCCGGCGAACTCGGCGTAGGAGAACGCCGCCGCCGCGCTGGCGATGCCCGCGATGAGGAACGAGATCAGCACCGCCGGACCGGCCTTCTCGTTGGCCACCGCGCCCGCCAGCGAGAAGATCCCGGCACCGATGATGCCGCCGACGCCGATGGCGGTCAGCTGCCACAGGCCGAGCGACTTCTGGAGGCCGCCACCACCGGTGTCCTCGGTGATGGTGTCGATCGGCTTGCGACGGAATATCCCCCGCCCGGGCTGGAGACTTGGTGAGGTCACGGTTCTACTCCTGGTGCTTTCTCTTGCGCGAAAGGGTGACGTACATGGCGTGATTCGGCCCGGCGAACGTCCCGCGCAACGTCGTCCGTGTCGTGGATCACCAAAGGGTTTGCACGTTGTTGGCGAAACCTACGCGGCTGCGGTGCGTGATCATGTTGTGGGGTCGGATGAGAGTTCCCGGTATGGTTTGGCCGTCACGACAAAACGGCCGGTGGGGGCGTGTCGGTCCGCTCACAGCTGGACCCGGTGCTTCGCGAACCGTGACCGGGTGGCATCGCGATCGTTAGGGTTCACGCCGGTGCCAGGCCAGGATCAGCCAGTGGAAGTAGGAGTGCGATGTCCAGTTACCGCACCGTGGTCGTCGGGACGGACGGCTCGGAGCCCTCGCTGCGCGCGGTGGCCCGCGCCGGAGCCGTGGCCGGCGATTCCGCAGCCCGGTTGGTGATCGTGTGCGCCTACTACCCGACCCCGGACCGCGAGGTCGAGCAGGCGCGCGACGAGCTGGGCGACGAGGCCTTCCAGGTGGTCGGCTCGGCGCCCGCCGAGGCCACGCTGCGCGACGCCGCCGACGTCGCCCGGCAGGCCGGCGCGAAGGCGGTGGACACCTCCGCCGCGGTCGGCGCGCCGATCGGCGTGCTGCTGTCCGCCGCGGAGCGGGAGGGCGCCGACCTGATGGTGGTCGGCAGCCGCGGGTTGAACACGTTGAAGGGGCGGATCCTCGGCTCGGTGCCGTCCGAGGTGTCCCGTCGAGCTGAATGCGATGTGCTCGTTGTCCGAACCACGCGATAGGCCGACCGCGCGCGGCGACGAGATGGAGAAGACCATCCTCGGCAGCGCCCCGCGCTACACGAAGGATCAGGTCGCCGATGCCGCGGGCGTGCCGGTGCAGCGCGCCGAGCAGCTCTGGCAGGCGATGGGGTTCGCGCACGTGGACGACGACGCGGTGGTGTTCACCGATGCCGACGTCGCCGCGCTGCGCTCGCTGGTGGAGCTGGTCTCGGCGGAGGTGATCCCGCCCGAGCTGGAGTCGGCGGTGGCCCGTTCGCTGGCGCAGACGATGTCCCGGCTGGCCGAGTGGCAGGTGGGCATCTTCAAGTCGCTGCTGGGCGACCAGTTCGCGGTGGACGTGCAGACGACCGCCCAGGTCGCCTCGGTGATCCTGCCGGTGATGGAGCGGATGCAGGACTACGTGTGGCGGCGGCACTTGGCGGCCACCGCCTCGCGGGAGCTCGCCGAGCGCGACCCGGGTGCTGACGAGCGCCTGCAGGTGATCGGCTTCGCCGACCTGGTCGGCTACACCCGCCTGATCCGGGACTTCACCGAGCTGGAGCTGGCCCGGCTGATCGACGGCTTCGAGTCGCTGGCCGGGGGCGTGGTCGCGGAGAACCACGGGCGGGTGATCAAGACGGTGGGCGACGAGGTGCTGTTCGTCGCCGACACCGCCGCCGACGCGGCCGAGATCGCCCTGACGCTCAACGAGGAGATCGCCAAGAACGACCTGCTGCCGCCGCTGCGCATCGGGCTCGCGCAGGGCCAGGTGCTGGCCCGCTTCGGCGACGTCTACGGCTCGACGGTGAACATCGCCAGCCGGCTGACCTCGGTGGCCCGCCCGGCATCGGCGCTGGTGGACCGCGAGCTTGCGGCCTCGCTGCGCGGGCACCCGGACTACCGCCTGATCCCGCTCGGCCCGACCAAGGTCCAGGGCTTCCGCGGCCTGCACGCCTGGGCGCTGCGTCGCGCTGGCTGAGCTCCGTTCGGGATTCGTCCAAGTGATCGAATTCCCGGTGCGCTCGGCCGTCGCGGAGCGGTTCGCCCGGTAGCCCCGCGCCGGTGGCCGCCACCTGCGGTTTTCGCGGTCGTCAGCGGGGCGTTCCGGCGGATTCAGCTGTCACCGCGCCAGGTGGGCCGCCGGAAAAGCGGGATGCTCGCGGGCAGCCCCGGCAATAGAGTCGAGGCATGGCCGATCGGGGAGCAGTCGCTGCAGGCAGCCATTCCGACGATGTCACCGCGCTGGTCGCGGAGTACGCGCGACTGCCCGCAGGCGCGCCGGTGCGCCTGGCCAAGCCCACCTCGAACCTGTTCCGGTTCCGCGATCCCGCGGCCGGGCCGGGCCTGGACGTCGGCCGCTTCGACCGGGTGCTGGAGGTGGACACCGCCAACCGCACCGCGCAGGTGCAGGGCATGGCGACCTACGAGCGCATCGTCGACGCGCTGCTGCCGTCCGGGCACATCCCGCTGGTGGTGCCGCAGCTGAAGACGATCACGCTCGGCGGTGCGGTGGCCGGGCTCGGCATCGAGTCCACCTCGTTCCGCAGCGGCCTGCCGCACGAATCGGTGCGGGAGCTGGAGATCCTCACCGGCTCCGGCGAGGTGGTGCGCGCCCGCCCGGACAACGAGCACGCCGAGCTCTTCCGCGGATTCCCCAACTCCTACGGCACGCTGGGCTACGCGCTGCGGCTGGAGATCGAGCTGGAGCAGGTCCGCCCGCACGTGCGGCTGGAGCACGTCCGGTTCGACACGGCTCGGGAGTGCGCGGCGGCGCTGGCGCAGATCTGCCGCGACCGCACCTTCGACGGACACCCGGTCGACTTCCTCGACGGCACCGTGTTCAGCGCCCGCGAGCAGTACCTGACCATCGGGTCCTATGTGGACGAGGCGCCGTTCACCAGCGACTACACCGGTCAGCAGATCTACTACCGCTCCATCCAGCAGCGGCGCACCGACCACCTGAGCATCCACGACTACCTGTGGCGCTGGGACACCGACTGGTTCTGGTGCTCCCGCGCGTTCGGCGCGCAGCGCCCGCTGGTGCGGCGGTTCTGGCCGCAGCGCTACCGCCGCTCCGACGTCTACCGCCGCATCGTGGCCTGGGACCGCAGGCACGCGGTGACCGACCGGCTCGCGGTGCTGCGCGGTCGCGGCGTCAACGAGCCGGTGATCCAGGACGTGGAGATCCCGGTCGACCGGCTGCCGGAGTTCCTGGAGTTCTTCCACCGCGACATCGGCATCTCGCCGGTCTGGCTGTGCCCGGTGCAGCTGCGCGATCCCAAGGGCTGGCCGCTGTACCCGATGGATCCCGACGAGCTGTACATCAACGTCGGGTTCTGGTCGACGGTGCCGCTGCGCAAGGGCGAGGCGCCGGGGCGGCACAACCGGGCGATCGAGCGCGTGGTGACCGAGCTGGACGGCCACAAGTCGCTGTACTCCAACTCCTACTTCACCGAGGAGGAGTTCTGGCGGCTCTACAACCGGCCCGCCTACCAGCGCCTCAAGGAGCGCTACGACCCGGCGGGCCGGTTGCCCGGGCTGTACGAGAAGTGCGTGCGGGAGAAGTGAGGAAGGGGATTCGCTGATGGGCTGGGCAGAGGTGTTCGCGCGCGTCCTCGGGGGCGGAGCCCCGGTGGAGATCCGAGCTTTCGACGGCAGCCGGACCGGTCCGCCCGGCGCCGAGATCGGCGTGGAAGTCCGCTCCCCGCTGGCGCTCTCGCACCTGGCCGCGGCTCCCGGCGAGCTCGGCCTCGCCCGCGCCTACGTCACCGGGGCGCTGGAGGTGCACGGCGACATGTACACCGCGCTGGCCGCCTTCCCGTCGGTGGCGCTGCACGACATCCCGCCGGGCCTGCGCCGCGAACTGCTGGTGAAGCTGGCCGGGTACCGGCTGTGGTGGCCGGTGAAACCGCCTGCGGTCGAGCACCGGCCGTCGGGCGGCTGGCGGCACTCCAAGCGCCGCGACAGCAAGGCGATCTCCTACCACTACGACGTGTCCAACAGGTTCTACGAGTGGGTGCTGGGCCCGTCGATGGCCTACACCTGCGCGGTGTACCCGACCGCGGAGTCCACTTTGGAGGAAGCGCAGTTCGCCAAGCACGACCTGGTGGCGCGCAAGCTCGGGCTCCGGGAGGGCATGCGGCTGCTCGACGTGGGCTGCGGCTGGGGCGGCATGGTGATGCACGCCGCCGAGCACTACGGGGTCCGCGCGCTGGGCGTGACGCTGTCCCGGCAGCAGGCGCAGTGGGCGCAGAAGGCGATCGCCGAACGCGGCCTCGCCGACCTGGCCGAGGTCCGCCACCTGGACTACCGGGACGTGCCCGAGACCGGGTTCGACGCGGTCAGCTCGATCGGGCTCACCGAGCACATCGGCCTGGCGCAGCTGCCGTCGTACTTCTCGTTCCTGCACGACAAGCTGGTGCCGGGCGGGCGGCTGCTCAACCACTGCATCACCCGCCCGGACGGCAGCTTCGGGGCGCGGCCGGGCAAGTTCATCACCCGCTACGTCTTCCCGGACGGCGAGCTGGAACCGGTGGGCACGCTGGTGTCGGCGATGAACGACAACGGCTTCGAGGTGCGCCACGAGGAGAACCTGCGCGAGCACTACGCGCTGACGCTGGCGGGCTGGTGCGAGAACCTCGAAGCGCACTGGGACGATGCGGTCGCGGAGGTGGGGCTCGAGCGGGCGCGCGTGTGGCGGCTGTACATGGCGGCCTGCCGGCTGGGCTTCGAGCGCAACATCGTCCAGCTCCACCAGGTGCTCGGCGTCCGCCTCGACGACACCGACGCGCACTACCCGCTGCGCCCGTCGTGGTGATCCGCGCGAAATCGTTCACCCGGTGCGCGGAGTCGCCCGACCGATGACTTCCGGCTCGGTGGCCGGTCTACCCGTCCGCACCGATAGTGGTGCGAGAGCGGACGGGAGATCGCGATGGCCAAGATCGAGCAGAAGATCACCACCAACCTGTGGTTCGACGGCGTGGCCGAGGAGGCCGCGGCGCACTACACCGGCATTTTCGAGGACTCGCGGATCACGCAGGTGCTGCGCCACGGCGAGGCCGGGTCGGGGACGCCGGGAACGGTGATGACCGTGCAGTTCGAGCTGGCCGGCCAGCAGTTCGTCGGCATCAACGGCGGCCCGCAGTTCACCTTCACCGAGGCCGTCTCGCTGCAGGTCCGGTGCGAATCGCAGGAGGAGGTGGACCGCCTGTGGCAGCAGCTCGGCGAGGGCGGCGAGCCCGGCCCCTGCGGCTGGCTCAAGGACAAGTACGGCCTGTCCTGGCAGATCGTCCCGAACCGGCTCTACGAGCTGATCACCGACCCGGACGCGGAGAAGGCCGACCGCGTCATCAAGGCGATGCTCGCCATGGACGGCAAGCTCGACATCGCCGCCCTGGAAGCCGCGGCCGCGGGCTGAGCCGCAGAACTCGGTGCTGAAGCCGTAGTCGCCGAGGGCATCGGCTCGGCGACGCTCGGGCTCGGGGGCGTAGCGCGACATCGAGCGGCCACCACGCCGGATCGTGGCAGATCACGGCAGGTCGTCGAGCGTCAGCGGCGGGACGAAGTCGCCGACCCGGGTGCGGATCCAGAAGGCGCCCGTCTCGCGGCGCTCGGCGCGCGTCGTGAAGCGGTAGCGGTACAGATCCGCGCGGATCAGCAGCGGCGGCCGGTCCGGGAACGGGTTGTGGCGCAGCAGGCGCAGGACGTGCTCGTCGTTGCGCAGGAGCGCCTTGATCAGGCCGGGCAGCCAGGCGCGGCCGTAGCCGGGGGAGAGCGCGAGGAACCACATCAGCCAGTCCAGGCGGAGGTGGTAGGGCGCGACCTGCGGTGGGCGGCGGTGCGGGTCGCCGGGCTTGCCCTTGAAGCCGTACTCCCGCCACTGGCCGTCGACGTCGGCAGCGCCCTCCACGACGACCTCGTAGCGGGTGCGGGTGATGCTGCCGAACGCGCCGTAGGTGTTGCCCAGGTGCAGCTTGTTGAAGCTGCGGTTCATCACCTGGCGCTTGCCGAGCATGTTGCGCACCGGCGCGTAGCTCAGCACCGCGAACACCACCGCCAGCACCAGCACGAGCACGGCGAACCACGGCGGCAGCCCGGCCATCGGCGGCGGCTCGAACGGGCCCGAGCTCATCGCCGAGCAGGCCAGCGTGATGGTCAGCAGGTTCAGCCAGGCGAAGTTCCCGCTGAGCATCAGCCAGCCCTGCGTCACCACCACGACCAGCCCGGCCGCTGTGGCGACCGGTTGCGGCGCGAACAGCAGGAACGGCACGACGAGCTGGGTGAAGTGGTTGGCCACCACCTCTACCTGGTGCACCTGGCGGGGGAGCCGGTGGAACCAGCGGCTCAGCGGGCCGGGCATCGGCTGGGTCTCGTGGTGGTAGTACAGCGCGGTGAGGTCGCGCCAGCAGGAGTCGCCGCGCATCTTGATCAGCCCGGCGCCGAACTCCACCCGGAACAGCAGCCAGCACAGCAACCAGACCACCAGGGTCGGCGGCGCGATCCCGGCCGGGCCGAGGAAGATCACCAGGAACCCGGCTTCGAGCAGCAGCGACTCCCAGCCGAACGAGTACCAGACCTGCCCGACGTTGACGATCGACAGGTACAGCAGCCACAGCAGCGTCCACAGCACCAGCCACGCCCACAGCGGCGCCAGGTCGGCGAACAGCGCCAGCGCGCTGCCTGCGATCCCGGCCCAGCAGACGCCCGCGTAGAACCGGTCGGAGTAGTGCAGGTGGAACAGGCTGGGCGATTCCCGGAACGGCACGTGCGCCAGGAAGCGGGGGATCGGGGTCAGCCCGCGCTCGCCGAGCAGTCCCCGGAACTGCCGCAGCGCGCTGACGAATCCGAGCAGGTAGGTGATGGCGACCAGGTGCGCGACCGCGAAGCGCGCGATCCAGTAGTCGGGAGCTGCTGCCCAATCCCACATCGTGCCCACCGTCCCAGCTCGCGCCGAGCGTGCTCCGCGCGGGTGCTCGCGCCTCGGACTTCTACAATCGCCTGTCGACGATGCGCTGTGGAGGGCTGGATTGCTGGACGACGTGGTGGCGGTGCTGGCCTGCCCGCATTGCGGTGCCGACCTGGACCGGACCGGCAACAGCCTGCGCTGCGCGGCGAACCACGTGTTCGACGTCGCCCGCCAGGGCTACGTGAGCCTGCTGCCCGGCGGCACGAAGGTCGCCGGTGACACGGCGGCGATGGTCGCGGCCCGCGCGGACTTCCTGGCCGCCGGGCACTACGCACCGATCGCCGACGCAGCGGCTGAAGCGCTGTCCGGCGTCGAGGGATGCGTGGTCGACATCGGGGCCGGGACCGGTTACTACCTCGCTCGTGCTCTCGAAGGTTCCGAGCGCATCGGGCTCGCGCTGGACGTCTCGAAGTACGCCGCGCGCCGCGCGGCCAAAGCGCACCCGCGCATGGGTGCTGCTGTCGCCGACGCTTGGCAGACGCTGCCGGTTCGCACCGGTGCGGCTTCGGCGGTGCTGAACGTCTTCGCGCCCCGCAACGCCGCTGAGATGCACCGCGTCCTGCGCCCGGACGGGCGGCTCGTGGTGGTCGTGCCCAACGGCGACCACCTGGCGGACCTGGTGTCGGCCCTTGGGCTGCTCAAGGTCGACGAGCGCAAGCAGGAGCGCCTGACCGAGCAGCTGGCCGACCACTTCGAGCTGATCGAGCAGCGGACCTGCGAGTTCCGCCTCTCCCTGGCCGAGCCGGAGGCCGAAGCGGTGGTGGCGATGGGTCCCAGCGCCTGGCACGCCGACCCCGAGGCCCTCCGAGCCCGGATCGCGGCCCTCCCGAAGCCCCTCGCGCCGACGGCCTCGGTCACGATCGCCAGCTACCGTCCCTTTCCGCAGGTGGCAGCCCGTGAGCGTTTTGCGGGGTCATAGCACCACAAAACACTCACGGTCCTTGACCAGCGGGAACGCGTCGGATCAGCCGCGGGCGAGTTCGGTTTCGTAGGCCGCGCGCAGGCGGTCGAAGACCGACTCCGCGCCCTCCGGGCGCGGGATGCCCAGGTGCTGCTCGCGCAGTTCGTCCATGAACTCCGCCCACAGCTCCGGGCCGCCGCGTTCGAGCAGCTCGGCTCGGATGGCCAGCTCTCGCGTCACCGGCATGTGACGGCGTCCCCAGGCACCGAGGTGCGCCATCACGGGGACGAGCTGGATCGCCGGCTCGGTGAGGCTGTAGATCACCTTCTGCTTGTGGCTGGGATCGGGCGCCTTGGACACCAGGCCTTCCTCGGTGAGGCGCTGGAGGCGGGCGGCGAGGATGTTCGAGGCGATGCCCTCCTCGGAGTTGTTCAGCAGTTCCCGGAAGTGCCTCCGGTTGCCGAACATCAGGTCCCGGATGACGATCAGCGACCACTTGTCGCCGAGCACCTCGAGGGAGAGGTTGATCGGACACCCGGAACGGTGCTCGTCCTTCACCGGCTCCTCCCATCGCCAGAAGAAACTGCTTGCAATCCGCAGTCGGTAAGTTCTAGATTATCACCGATTGCAACGTGCAACCAGATAAGCATCGCAGGAGGAGACATGAGCACCAAGGTCGTGTGCGACATCGCCGTCTCGGCCGACGGGTACGTCGCGGGCCCCGGCCAGACCGCCGACAAGCCGTTCGGCGACGGTCCGGTCGACCAGCTGACCTCCTGGATGTTCCAGACCCCGGAGGAGAACGAGGCGGAGCTGGAAGCGGTCACCGCGGCCGGAGCCTACGTGATGGGCCGCAACATGTTCGGCCCGGGACGCGGCGAGTGGGACCTGGACTGGAAGGGCTGGTGGGGCGAGGAGCCGCCGTACCACGCACCGGTCTTCGTCCTGACCCACCACGCGCGCGAATCCCTGGTCATGGGCGGCGGCACCACCTTCACCTTCGTCACCGAAGGCATCCACGCGGCGCTGAAGCAGGCGAAGGAGGCGGCGGGCGACCGCGACGTGGCGATCGCCGGAGGCGCGGCCACGATCAACCAGTACCTCCGCGAGGGCCTGATCGACGAACTCCGCACCCACGTCGCCCCGGTCGTCCTCGGCGCGGGAGAACGCCTCTTCGACGGAGTCCCGTCCCAGGGCATGGAGATCGTCTCGGCCCGTCCGGCCTCCCTCGTCACCCACATCACCTACCGGATCAAGAGCTGATCCGGAGCGCTCACGCCGGTTCGTGCCTGGTCTGCGGGATGCCCCAGGGGTTCTCGTCGCGGAGGGCTTCCGGGAGGAGGGCTTGCGGGACGTTCTGGTAGGTGACCGGGCGGAGGAAGCGGTCGATCGCGGCGGTGCCCACCGAGGTGAAGCGGGCGTCCGTCGTGGCCGGGTAGGGGCCTCCGTGGTGCATCGCGGGGGAGACCGCGACGCCCGTCGGCCAGCCGTTGAACAGCAGGCGGCCCGCCCGGTCGCGCAGGCGGCTCACCAGGCTCGCGGCGAACTCCGCATCGGAATCCTCGGCGTGCAGCGTCGCCGTGAGGTTGCCCTCGAAGGCTTCGGCCGCTCGGCGGGCTTCGTCCTCGGAGGCGTAGGTGACCACGATGGACAGCGGGCCGAACACCTCCTCCAGCAGCGCCTCGCGGTTGGCCAGCAGCGTGGCGACGTCGGTGGTCAGCAGCGTCGGCGCGGTGCCGTCGTCGGTGCTGCCCTCCGCCAGCACCCGCACTCCCGGCACCTCGGTCACCGCGGCGCGGCGGTTGCAGTAGCCCTCGTGCAGGCGCTCGTTGAGCATCTTGTGCGCCGCCACGGCCCTCGACTCCTCGGCGAGCACCTCGTCCAGGCCGTGGTCGGCGGGCAGGAACAGCAGGCCCGGTTTGGTGCAGAGCTGGCCCGCGTTGCCGGAGTACGACGTCACGTAGCCCTTGGCGATCTCCGCGCCGCGCGCGCGGATCGCGCCGGGCGCGGCGAAGACCGGGTTGAGGCTGCCCAGTTCGCCGAAGAACGGGATCGGTGTCGGGCGGGAGTTGGCGATGTCGAACAGCGCCCGGCCCGCCGGCACCGATCCGGTGAAGGCGGCCGCCTTGACCCGGGGATCCCGCAGCGCCACAGCGCCGGTCTCCAGGCCGAGCACGACGTGGAAAACCCCGTCCGGGGCACCGGATTCCGCCAGGGCGGCGGTGATGATCTCGCCGGTGCGCACCGAAAGCCGCGGGTGCCCCGGGTGCGCCTTGAGGACGACCGGGCAGCCGGCGGCCAGCGCCGAGGCGGTGTCGCCGCCTGCGACGGAGAACGCGAACGGGAAGTTGCTCGCGGCGAACACCAGCACCGGCCCCACCGGTACCAGCACGCGGCGCAGGTCCGGTTTGGCGCCCAGCGGGAAATCCGGGTCCGCGCCGTCCACAGCGGCCTGCAGGTAGCCGCCATCGTCGAGGACACCGGCGAACAGCCGCAGCTGGAAGGTGGTGCGCTTGAGCTCGCCCGTCAGCCGTCCCTCGGACAGGTTGGACTCGGCCATGGCCAGCGGCACGAGCTCGCCGGAGGCGGCGTCGAGCGCGTCGGCGACGGCGCGGACCTGCCGGGCGCGGGTGGCGGGTGACTGCGAGCCGAACGCCTCGGCGGCTTCGGCGGCCCGCTGCAGGGCGGTTTCGAGTTCGGCTGGCGTGGTGTCCGGGATCTCGGTCAACGTGCCCGTCCTTTGCGCGATGCGAGTGGCGTCACCGACACCGTAGTACCTCCAGCGGCCGACAGGCCGGACAACGTTCGGCATATTGGCAGATCGGCGTGCGCACGGCCGGAAGTTGATCTCACGGTACGCTCACGCGCCGTCACCTGGTGCAACTGCGAACGGCGAATTGGGGGCCGGCGTGCGAATCAGGGTTTCGGTCGACGGCGATCCGCAGGACTTCGAGGACCTCTCCGACCTGCTGGCGGCGGACCTGGGCGAACAGGTGTCGGCGAGAGCGGGCGATCCGGTCGGCGGCGCGATGGGGATGGGCATCGACCTGTGGGTCGCGCTGGCCGCCGCGGGATCGGTCACCGCGCTGGCGAAGACGCTGCAGATCTGGCTGAAGCACCGCCGTCCCGACGTCAGCGCGACGATCACCGGCCCGGACGGCCGCACCGTCGAGGTCTTCGTGAGCGATGCGGAGGACCCCGAGGCGGTGCTGAACAAGGTGGCGGAGCTGGCCGAGCCCGCGGAGAGGCGCGGTGATGCCGCCGACGCTTCCTGATCGGGACCGCTCGCGCGCGGTCCTGATCGGCACCAGCCGTTACGAACACCTGCCCCAGCTGCCTGCGGTGCACGGCAACTTGCACGCCCTGCGCAGTGCTCTCACCGACGAGCGCACCGGCGGCTTCGCTCCTGAGCACTGCGTGGTCGTGGAGAACCCGAAAGGCGTTGCCACCACCTACGACGTGCTGCGCTCGGCGGCGTTCGAGGCGACGGACACGCTGCTGGTCTACTACGCCGGTCACGGGCTCGTCGGCACCAAGGCCACCGAGCTGTACCCGGGGCTCCCCGACAGCACCGCGGACGACGCGGACCGGCTGTGGATCGAAGCGCTGGACTTCGAGCGCGTTCGCGGTGTCATGCGCTGGAAGACGGCGAAGAACCGGATCCTGGTGCTGGACTGCTGCTTCAGCGGCCGGTCGGTGGGCGATTTCATGTCGCCGGTCGGGCAAGCGGTGGCCGAGGCGACGGCCGTCAGCGGCACCGTCACGCTGGCTTCTTCGGCGGGCAACGAGGTGTCGCTGGCACCTGACGGCGCCGAGTTCACCGCGTTCAGCGGCGAGCTGGTCAAGTTGCTGCGCAACGGAATTCCGGGCGAGCCCGAGCTGCTCTCCCTGGACGCGATCTTCGCCCTGCTGGAACGCGAGATGCGCGTGCAGGGCAACCCGGTTCCGACCATGCGCACCACGGACGGCGGAGGCAGCCTCGCGCTGGTCCGCAACCGCGCCGCGATGCCGAATGCGCCGCAGTGGCCTGATAACCCACCGAGGAGAAGCCGTCGAGGCGTGCTCAAGGCAGCGCTCGGCGCGGGCGTTCTCGGTGCCGGCGGCTGGGGGGTTTTCACGCTCGTCCGGCCCTCGGCGACTCCACAGGCACCGGCCGACGCCGGGCCCCAGCCGCCAGCGGTCGTGCCCACCGCCCCGGACCGCCCGGAAGCAGTGGTGTTCAGCCCGGCCGGGGACCTGCTCGTCGCCGGGAGCTACCGGACGTTGCGGATGTGGGACACCCGCAGCCGGCAGGAGCTGCCCGCGCTCGACGCGGGTGCGATGACTCGCAGCCTCGCGTTCAGCCCGGACGGCGCGGTCTTGGCGGTCGGCTCGGTGGAGCGGGCGGAATCGGGGTCGAAGGTGCTGCTCTGGGACGTGCGGACCCGCCGGCTGATCGGGGAGCTGCCCGCGGAGCACGGGAACTGGGTCGATGGCGTGGCCTTCGACCGGACCGGCGCGATGCTGGCGACGTGCGGTCACGACGAGGAGGTGCGTCTCTGGGACGCCGAGCGGCGCACCGCGCGCGGCACGCTGACCGGGCACGGCGGGACCGGCGTGCACAGCGTGGCGTTCCACCCGGAAGAGGACTTCCTCGCGTCCGCGGGCAACGACAAGACCGTCCGGATCTGGAACCTGAAAACCCAGCAGCAGTGGGGAGATGCGCTGGTGCACCCGGAGACGGTGCGAGCCGTGGCCTACAGCCCGGTCGACGGGGCGATGATCGCCACCGCCTGCTGGAACAAGGAGGTGTGGCTGTGGGACGCGGGCACCAGGAAGGTCATCGACCGGTTCCCCGCCACGTCGATCAACACCTGCTGCCTGGCGTTCCGCCCCGACGGACTCCTCGCGGCGGCCGGGTACGCCCCGGAGGGCTGAGCCAACCAGCTGGACGTGTGGAACCTCCAGACGCGGGAGAAGCTGCGCGACCCGGTCGGAGGTCATCGCGGCGTGATCAGCGGTATCGCGCACAACTGGCCCGGTGACCTGGTGGTGACCGCGGGCTGGGACCACACCATCCGCTTCCGGCGCTTCCCCGGGCGCTGAATCCCGCGTGCCGGGCACCTCGCCGAAGTGCCCGGCACGCGGGGATCGCCCTGCCGAGTGCGCTAGAGGCCGAGGGCGTCAGCGGCCATGGCCGTTCCCCGGACTCGGGCTTCGATCTTGGCGAAGGCCGTTTCGCGGGAGGTGGAGGTGTCGTCGGCGAACGGGGAGAAGCCGCAGTCGTCGCAGGTGCCCAGCTGGTCCGCGGGGATGTGGCGGGCCGCGGCCAGCACCCGGTCGCGCACCTCCTCCGGCGTCTCGATGCGCGGGTCGATCGGGTCGGTCACGCCGACGAACACCCGGATCCCCGGGCGCAGCCGGTCGGCGATCGCGCCGAGCACCCGCTCGGGGTCCGGTTCGCTGGCCAGCTGGACGTAGAAGTTGCCGACCTGCAGGTCGAACAGCTTCGGCAGCAGCCCCGCGTAGTCCACGTCCAGGCTGTGCGTCGAATCGTGGTCCCCGCCGGGGCACGTGTGCACCCCGATCCGGACCTGCTCCTCCGGGCCGAACCGGTCGAGCACCGAGTTGTTCAGCGCGATGAAGTCGTCGAGCAGGCCACCCGATGGATCCAGCTTGAGCGACAGCCGGGCCTCGGTGAAGTCCAGCTGGACGAGGTGCGCACCGGCTTCCAGGCAGCGGCGGACGTCGGCTTCGGCTTCGTCGGCGAGGTCCTGGAGGAACGCTTCGCGGGAGTAGCCGTCGATGCCCTCAGCCGGGTAGAGCGGGCTCAGCGCGGACGGGGCGATGATCGCCTGCTTGACCGGCAGGTCGGTGTGCTCGCGGGCGCTGCGGAGGAAGCTGTCGGCGTGGACCCGGTAGCGGAACGGTCCCGCGGTCAGGCGGGGGAGCTGCCTGGTGTGCCCGTCGGCGAACGGGATGACCGCGCCGTCCGGGGCGAGGGCGTCGAGACCGGCGATCGGGTAGGTGAGGAAGCTCGGTTTGCGCTGCTCGCCGTCCACCACGACGGGGCAGCCCAGCTTCGCCAGCCTGGTCAGCGTGTCGGCGGTCGCCCGGGCCTGGAGCTCGGCGAGCGCGGCGTCATCGATCTGCCCTGCGGCGTGCTCGGCGAGGCCTCGGAGCAGCTCCGGCGGCCGGGGGATGCTGCCGATCGGCTCGGTGGGGAGTCTCATGGCTCGGACGATAGGGACGGCCGGAACCGCGACGCGGAGTTTCACCCGGTTGCCCGGGCCGCGTTCCCGGATTTCACCCGGCCAGCAGATCGACTGCGACGGCACCTCCGACCGGGCGGTCGGAGGTGCCGTCGAAAAGCACTGCGGGAGCGGGAGAAGCTCACTCCGCGCGGGAGATGCGCACCATCTCGTCGCGGGGGACGACCTTGACCCGCTCGCGGCCCTGGGCCTCGCCCAGCGCCTTCTCGTGGGCGTCCAGGCGGCCCCAGCCCTCCCACGTCGTGTACTCCACGCCGCGCTCTTCCAGCAGCCGCAGGATGCTCTCGGCCGACGGGTCCTCCGCCCGCGGCATCGACTCCAGGTCGGCCAGCAGGTTGTTGATCGTCTCCAGCGCGTCGCCCTTGGTGTGGCCGATCAGGCCCACCGGGCCGCGCTTGATCCAGCCCGTCGTGTAGACGCCGGGCATGTGCTCGCCGTCCAGGTCCAGCACCCGGCCGCCGTCGTTGGGCACCACGCCCGCGGCGTGGTCGAACGGGATGTCGGCCAGCGGCGAGCTCAGGTAGCCCACCGCGCGGTAGACCTGCTGCACCGGGTAGGTCTCGTACTCGCCGGTGCCGCGCACGTTGCCGTCACCGGTGAGCTCCATGACCTCGACCTTGAAGCCCTCGACCCGGTCGGTGCCCCGCACCTCGACCGGCGCGCGCAGGAAGTGCAGGTGCAGCCGCCGCGAGGTGTTGTTCTTCGGGTCGCGCAGCGCCCAGTCCTGCAGCGTCTTGACGATCGTCTTCACCTGGTTGTTGGTGCGGATCGCCTCCTCGCTGGCCTCGTCGAGCTCGAAGCCCTCGGGGTGCACGATGACCTCGACGTCGTCCTGGTGGTCGAGCTCGCGCAGCTCCAGCGGGGTGAACTTGGCCTGCGCCGGACCGCGCCGGGCGAACAGGTGCACGTCGGTGACCCGCGAGTCCTTCAGACCGCGGTGCACGTTCTCCGGGATCTCGGTGCTCAGCAGGTCGTCGGCCTGCTTGGCCAGCACGCGGGCGACGTCCAGCGCCACGTTGCCCGCGCCGATCACCGCGACCTGCTCGCCGTCCAGCGTCCACTCGCGCGGCGCCTCCGGGTAGCCGTCGTACCAGTAGACGAAGTCGGCGGCGCCGAAGCTGTGCGGCAGGTCGATGCCGGGGATGTCCAGCGGGCGGTCCTGGTCCGCGCCGGTGGCGAAGATGACCGCGTCGTAGTGGTGCCGCAGGTCGTCGAGCTTGACGTCCACGCCGTAGTCCACGTGCCCGAGGAAGCGGATCTCCGGCTTCTCCAGCACCCGGTGCAGCGCGCTGACGATGCCCTTGATGCGCGGGTGGTCGGGCGCCACGCCGTAGCGGATCAGACCGTAGGGCGCGGGCATCCGGTCCAGCAGGTCGATCTCGACCGGGGTCTCGGACTTGGTCAGGATGTCGGCCGCGTACACACCGGCCGGTCCGCTGCCGACGATCGCTACCCGCAGAGGGCGAGTCATTCCATCTCCTCCTACCCCGAACGGTCCTCGGCCGGCCCGGAGTGCTCGCTGACTGGCCCATCACGACTGGGCCCGGTGGGCGTCCACCAAGACGCCTCCAGCTTAGGTATCCCTTACCCCGGATCTCGCGATGCGGACGGTGACAATGCTCATACCGGAGCGCGGATCCGATCGTCCGGAACGCAGAGTGCGTGACTAGATGCGGCGGGTGACAGTAGGATCGCCGCTTGATCAACGTTCCGGTCGCGGTGGCTACCTCGCTCGACGACGCAGAGATGATCTCGGTGGCCGGGCGGACCAACGGCTGGAGGTCACGCGAGATGCAGCAGCGGCCGGACTGGGCGCCCGAGGGCGTCGACCTGGAGAAGCCCAGCGCAGCCAGGTGCTACGACTTCTACTTAGGCGGCGCGTACAACTTCGAGGTGGACCGCGAGCTCGGGCGCAAGGTCATGGAAGTGGTGCCCAACGTCCAGGAGATCGCGATCAACAACCGGGCGTTCCTGCGGCGCGCCGTGCGCTACTGCCTGGACCAGGGCGTCCGGCAGTTCCTGGACATCGGCTCGGGCATCCCCACCGTGGGCAACGTGCACGAGATCGCCCAGGCCGCGGACCCGGAATCCCGCGTGGTCTACGTGGACAACGAGCCGGTCGCGGTCGCGCACAGCCGCGCCATCCTGGGCGACACCGAGCGGGCCACCATCGTGCAGGCCGACCTGCTCGACGTCGAGGGCGTCCTGGACGCGCCCGAGACGCGGCGGATGCTCGACTTCAGCCGGCCCATCGCCGTCATGATGGTCGCGCTGGTGCACTTCGTCGCGGACAGCAGCAACCCGCGCGAGGTGATCCGCCGCTACTACGAGCGCCTCCCGGCAGGCAGCTACCTCGGCTTCTCGCACGTCACCGGGGACCACTACATGGAGGGCGTGCAAGGCCTCGTGAAGCTCTACGAGGACAGCATCAACCCGGTCACGCTGCGCACCCGCGAGGAGGTCGCCGAGCTGATCGGCGACTTCGAGATCGTCGAGCCCGGCGTGGTCTACGTCCCGGACTGGCGGCCGGACACCGAGGAGGACGTCTGGGAGCAGCCGGAGCGGTCCATCGTCTACGGCGCAGTCGGACGCAAGGTGTGATCTCTTTGCCAGCTCAGGCCTCCGGCGGGGCGCCGGGACACGACGAAGTGGTGAAGGAGTGGACCCGCCGGGTCATCCACACCAGCTACGTCGCGATGGGGCGCCCCGAGCTCGAGACCTTCCTGGCCCGGTGCCTGGAGGACCTGCTGGCCGCGCTCGACGGCGGACCGATCTCCGCCGCATCCGGCGTCGGCAAGCGGCTGGTCGACGTGCACTTCACCAACTCCGCGGCGCTGTCCGGCACGCTGCAGCACCTGATGACCGCGCTGCCCGCGCTCCGCGCGACCGAACCGGCCCGGCTGATCGAGGTGCTCGGCGAACTGGCCGCCGGGTACGCCGGGGCGCTGCGCGAGCAGACGCTGGCCGAGCAGGCGCTGATCCAGCGGGCCGCCTCGGCCGCTCGCGACGCCGCCGAGGAGGCGTTGCGCGCCAGCGAGGCCCGCTCCCGCGCCGTGGTCATCTCCTCCGCGCTGGGCATCGCCGTCGTCCGGCTCGACGGCACCATCGAGGAGGCCAACGCCGCGATGCGCCGGATCTTCCGGCGCAGCGACGAGGAACTGGTCGGCCACACCATCTTCGAGCTGACCGACGCCGACTGGGTGGCCGAGCTGCAGGCCGCCAACGACGGCCTGGTCGGCGCGAGCGACGACCGCTACCAGCTCGACACCCGGTTCACCGCGCCGGACGGCTCCCACGTGTGGACCCAGCTGTCGGCCTCACTGGTCCGCGACGCCCGCGGCGAACCCGACTACCAGGTGGTGCTCTACGAGGACATCACCGACCGGCACATGCTCCAGGAGCAGTTCCGCAGGCAGGCCGTGCACGACCCGCTGACCGGCCTGGCGAACCGCACCCAGCTGCAGTCGGGCCTGGACAAGGCGCTGGAGGAGACGCGCCCCGGCAGGCGGGTGGGGCTGTGCTTCTTCGACCTGGACGGGTTCAAGGCGGTCAACGACAGCCTCGGCCACCCGATCGGCGACCAGCTGCTGCGCACCGTCGCGCAGCGGCTGCAGGCCGCCGCTCGGGGCGCGCTGGCCGCGCGGATGGGCGGCGACGAGTTCGTCGTCCTGGTGCCGGACTCCACCGGCTCCGGCGACCTGGTGGCGCTGGTCGAGACGCTGCTGGCGGAGATCACCCAGCCCGCGCGCATCGGCTCCCACGAGCTCAGCGCCTCGGCCAGCGTCGGGATCGTGGAGCGCCCGGTCGCCGGGACCGACGCCGAGTCGCTGCTGCGCGATGCCGACATCACCCTCTACCGGGCCAAGCAGGACGGCCGGGCGCAGTGGGTGCTGTTCGACCCGGAGCGCAACGCGCAGGCGCGCGACCGCTTCAAGCTCTCCGCCGAGTTGCCCGCCGCGATCGAGCAGTACGAGCTGTTCGTCGAGTACAAGCCGATCGTGGAGCTGGCCACCGGCCGGTACGTCGGAGCCGCCTCCACCGTCCGCTGGGACCACCCGGAGTTCGGCGAGCTCAGCGAGGACCGCTTCCTCGGTCTGGCCGAGGAGACCGGGCTGATCACCCGGCTCGGCAGCTGGGCGCTGGAGCAGGTCTGCGAGCAGGCCGCGCGCTGGGTGGAGCGGCTGGGCCCGGTGGCTCCGATCGCCGCGGTGCGCCTGTCGCCGCGGCACTGCCGCGACCCCGAGCTGGTCGCCGACGTGCAGCGCATCCTCGGCAAGACCGGGCTGCCGGGCGGGTACCTGGCGCTCGGCCTGCCCGAGTCGAGCCTGTTCGACGCGCAGGGCGACCCGCTGGACACGCTGGAGATCCTCGCCGAGATGGGCCTGCGGCTGTGCGTCTACGAGTTCGGCGAGGACTACGCCCGGGTGCCGCGGCTGAAGGACGTGCCGCTGGGCATGGCGCGCATCGAGGGCCCGCACCTGGACAGCTTCACCGAGCCCGACGGGCCGGCCCCGCTGGACGCGCACCTGGTGTCGGCTGCCTGCGGCGCGGCCGAGCTGCTGGGCCTGCCGGTCAGCGCCGCGGGCGTGCGCGACGACCTGCAGGCCCGCCGCCTGCGCGAGCTGGGCGTGTCGCTGGCGATGGGGCCGTTCACCGGCGGTCTGGTCTCGGCGCTCGAGCTGGCGGAGCTGGTGCTGGAGCAGCAGGGCTGAGGCGGCGGGTGGCGGCCGAAAACCGTCCGCGACCAGCCGATAGCATCGTGATGCGAAGCGTGTCCGCGCCGGTCGGCGACCGGCCCAGCCGAGGAGTGAACGTGTCCGTACAGCCTTCCCAAGCCCAGCAAGCTCTCCGGGTGAAGGTTCCGGCGGGCACTACCGCGGGCGCGGCCGTGGCCGAGGCCGGGCTGCCGTCCAAGGGCCCGGACGCGATCGTGGTCGTCCGCGACGCCGAGGGCGTTCTGCGCGACCTGGCCTGGGCGCCGGAGGCCGACGTCGAGGTGGAGGCGGTCGCCGCCGACACCGAGGAGGGCCGCAGCGTCATCCGCCACTCCGCCGCGCACGTGCTCGCGCAGGCGGTGCAGAACCTGTTCCCGGACGCGAAGCTGGGCATCGGCCCGCCGATCAAGGACGGCTTCTACTACGACTTCGACGTGGACCGCCCGTTCACCCCGGAGGACCTGCAGGCGCTGGAGAAGCGCATGAAGCAGATCCTCAAGTCCGGCCAGAAGTTCGCCCGCCGCCGCCTGGAGTCGGTCGAGGCGGCCAAGCAGGAGCTGGCCGGTGAGCCGTACAAGCTGGAGCTGGTCGACCTCAAGTCCGATGTGGACACCAGCGAGGTGATGGAGGTCGGCGGCGGCGAGCTGACCGTCTACGACAACATCGACCGGCACGGCGAGGTCGTCTGGGGCGACCTGTGCCGCGGGCCGCACGTGCCGCACACCCGGTTCATTCCGGCGTTCAAGCTGATGCGGGTCGCCGCGGCCTACTGGCGCGGCAACCAGAACAACCAGCAGCTGCAGCGGATCTACGGCACCGCGTGGGAGTCCAAGGAGAAGCTGGAGGAGCACCTGGAGCTGCTGGCCGAGGCCGAGCGCCGCGACCACCGCAGGCTCGGTGCCGAGCTCGACCTGTTCTCCTTCCCGGAGGAGATCGGCTCCGGGCTGCCGGTGTTCCACCCCAAGGGCGGCATCATCCGCCGCGAGCTGGAGGACTACTCCCGCAAGCGGCACGAGCAGGCCGGCTACGAGTTCGTCAACACCCCGCACGTCACCAAGGACACGCTGTTCAAGACCTCCGGTCACCTGGACTGGTACCGCGACGGCATGTTCCCGGCGATGCACCTCGACGAGGAGCGCGACGCCAACGGCGAGCTGCGCAAGCCGGGCGTCGACTACTACCTCAAGCCGATGAACTGCCCGTTCCACAACCTGATCTTCCGCTCCCGCGGGCGCTCCTACCGCGAGCTGCCGCTGCGGCTGTTCGAGTTCGGGTCGGTGTACCGGTACGAGAAGTCCGGCGTGGTGCACGGCCTGACCCGCGTGCGCGGCATGACGCAGGACGACGCGCACATCTACTGCACGCCCGACCAGCTGCAGGACGAGCTGAAGTCGCTGCTGGGCTTCGTGCTGGACCTGCTGCGCGACTACGGCCTGGACGACTTCTACCTGGAGCTGTCCACCCGCAACGACGAGAAGTACGTCGGCGACGACGAGAGCTGGGAGGTCGCCACCGAGGCGCTGCGCACCGCGGCCGAGGAGTCCGGCCTCGAACTGGTGCCGGACCCGGGCGGCGCGGCCTTCTACGGCCCGAAGATCTCCGTGCAGGCCAAGGACGCGCTGGGCCGCAGCTGGCAGATGTCGACCATCCAGGTCGACTACCACCTGCCGGAGCTGTTCAACCTGGAGTACACCGCGCCGGACGGCAGCAAGCAGCGGCCGATCAAGATCCACCGGGCGCTGTTCGGCTCCATCGAGCGGTTCTTCGGCGTGCTCACCGAGCACTACGCGGGCGCCTTCCCGGCCTGGCTCGCGCCGGTGCAGGCGGTCGGCATCCCGATCGCCGACGAGCACGTCGAGCACCTGCAGCAGGTGGCGGAGTCGTTGCGGGCCAAGGGGATCCGCGTCGACATCGACACCAGCGACGACCGGATGCAGAAGAAGATCCGCACCCACACCACGCAGAAGGTGCCGTTCCTGCTGCTGGCGGGCGGCAAGGACGTCGAGGCGGGCGCGGTGTCGTTCCGGTTCCGCGACGGCACCCAGATCAACGGCGTGCCGGTGGACACCGCGGTCGACGCGCTCGTCGACTGGGTGCAGCGCCGCGAGAACGCCTCGCCGACCGCGGAGAACTTCCAGGTGGGGACGGCGTGAACGCCGGGCCGGAGCTGACCGAGCAGCCCGGTGTCGGGGTCCAGGACGCGCTGCAGCGGTTGTGGACCCCGCACCGGATGGCCTACATCCAGGGCGAGAACAAGCCGGACGGCGACGACAGCGACGGCTGCCCGTTCTGCCGGTTGCTCGAGTCCGGGCGGCCGGACGCCGAGACGCTGATCGTGGCGCGCGGCGAGCTGGTCTTCGCGATCCTCAACCTGTACCCGTACAACCCGGGTCACCTGATGGTGCTGCCGTACCGGCACGTGGCCGACTACACCGAGCTGACCGCGGCGGAGACGGTGGCGGTGGCGGAGTACACCCAGCGCGCCATGCGGGTGATCCGCCGGGTGTCGGCGCCGCACGGGTTCAACATCGGGCTCAACCAGGGGCCGGTGGCGGGCGCGGGCATCGCGGCGCACCTGCACCAGCACGTGGTGCCCCGCTGGGGCGGTGACTCGAACTTCATGCCGGTCATCGGCCACACCAAGGTCCTGCCCCAGCTCCTCGGCGAAACCCGAGCCCTCCTCGCCGAAGCCTGGGCCACCGCGGACTGATCTCCGCGCAATTTCAATTGAAATCTCACGTCCGATTTCAATGGAATTCGATGTCGAACTTCCATCGAAATCGCGCAACAGCGACGAGGGCCGGGGAGCGATCCCCGGCCCTCGTTCCGCGTTCGGCGGCTCAGCCGCGGAGCTTGGCCTCGATGTCGAGGGTGATGGTCACCTTCTCGCCGATCAGGGCGCCGCCGGGCTGCCCGACACCGAAGTCGGTGCGGTTGAGGACGACCTTCGCGGACAGGCCGAGCAGGCCGTCCTCGGTGAAGCCGCCCAGCTCGGTCTCCAGCGACACCGGCTTGGTCACGCCGTGCAGGGTGAACTCGCCGTCGATGACGAAGTCCTCGCCGTCCTTGCGGACGCCGGTGGAGCGGAAGGTGGCGGTCGGGAACTGCTCGACGTCCAGGAAGTCGGCGTTGCGCACGTGCGCGTCCCGGTCGGCGTTGCCGGTGTCGATCGAGGCGGTCTCGATGGTCGCGGTGACCGAGGAGTCCAGCGGGTCGGCCGCGGTGACGATCTCGCCCTGGAAGCTGCCGAAGCGGCCGCGGGACTTGCCCACGCCCATGTGGCGCACGGTGAACTGGATGTCCGAGTGGACGCTGTCGATGTCCCAGGTGCCCGCGACGTAGCCGGGGATCTGCTCGGTGGCGGTCATGCTGTCTCCAAAGGTGTGGCGTGCGAGTCGGCTCCGAACTCCGACCTGCCGCGCGCCTCCGCAGCGGGGAGTTCTGACCTGCACGAACAACATTGAACCTTCAATGATTCCGCCCTGTGTCGGAGATCACCGACGGCCGCGTCCGCCGACGCCCGTGATCAGCGCGGGCTAGTCTGCTGGCACGGCAAACGACAAGCACAGGCGGCTGACCCCTCAAGCAATGCTCAACATCTTCGCGCGGGCCTCGATGTCCCGACTGACAAACCCGATCGGCGCGGGCCTGGTCCGGCTCGGCCTGTCGCCGAACGCGGTGACGCTGACCGGGACGGTCGCCAGCATCGCGGCCGCGCTGTGGTTCTTCCCGCGCGGCGAGCTGTTCGTGGGCACCGTGGTGGTCGCGGTGTTCCTGCTCTTCGACATCCTCGACGGCGCGATGGCCCGCGCCGGGGGCTGCGCGACCCGGTTCGGCGGAGTGCTCGACGCGAGCTGCGACCGGCTCGTCGACGGGGCCCTGTTCGGCGCGCTGGTGTGGTGGTCGCTGGTGGTCGAGGTGGACCGCGCGCGCGGCCTCGGCCTGCTGATCTGCCTGGTCGGCGCGCAGGTGATCTCCTACGTCAAAGCACGCGCGGAGGCCAACGGGCTGAGCGCGGACGGCGGCCTGGCCGAACGGGCCGAGCGCTTCCTGGTGGTGCTCGTCGGCACCGGCCTGCACGGCCTCGGCGTCCCGTACGTCCTGGACGTGGCGATCTGGCTCCTGGTGCTCCTGACCGTGATCACGATCGTCCAGCGGCTGGCCGCGGTCCACCGCTCGGCCCGCACCCGCAACGAGAACAGCTGACCCTCCGTCGACCCGGGCCTGGTGCCCGCAAATTCAATGGAAATCAGAGGGCAAAGTTCCATTGAATTTGCGGCAGCCGTCCACGGGCACCGGCGTGTCGTGGTCGGACACGCCGACAGGGCACAACTTCCATTGAAATTGGACGTGCAACTTCAATGGAAATTGCGTGGTCGTGGCGTCGTCACCAGCCGCGCTGGGCGTAGCGCTGCTGCTCGGCGAGGTCGTCCAGGTTGATGCCGACCATCGCTTCGCCGAGGCCCCGGGAGACCTTCGCGATCACGTCCGGGTCGTCGTAGAACGTCGTCGCCTTGACGATCGCTTCCGCGCGCTTGACCGGGTCGCCCGACTTGAAGATGCCCGAACCGACGAACACGCCCTCCGCGCCCAGCTGGCGCATCATCGCCGCGTCCGCCGGGGTCGCGATGCCGCCCGCGGTGAACAGCACCACCGGCAGCTTCCCGGTCCGCGCGATCTCCCGGACCAGCTGCACCGGCGCGCGCAGCTCCTTCGCCGCCACGTAGAGCTCGTCGTCGTCCAGCACCGACAGCCGCCGGATGTCGGCGCGGATCTGGCGCATGTGCCGCGTCGCCTCGACCACGTTGCCGGTGCCGGCCTCGCCCTTGGAGCGGATCATCGCCGCGCCCTCGGAGATCCGGCGCAGCGCCTCGCCGAGGTTGGTCGCGCCGCACACGAACGGCACCGTGAACGCCCACTTGTCGATGTGGTTGACCTCGTCGGCGGGCGTGAGCACCTCGGACTCGTCGATGTAGTCCACGCCGAGCGACTGCAGCACCTGCGCCTCGACGAAGTGCCCGATGCGGGCCTTGGCCATCACCGGGATCGACACGGCGTTGACGATGCCGTCGATCATGTCCGGATCGGACATCCTGGCCACGCCGCCATGCACGCGGATGTCGGCGGGCACCCGTTCCAGAGCCATCACGGCGACCGCACCAGCGGCCTCGGCGATCTTGGCCTGCTCCGGGGTGACCACATCCATGATCACGCCGCCCTTGAGCATCTCGGCCATGCCCCGCTTGACCCCGTCGGTCCCGGTCTGGGAGGTGCGGGCGGTGTCCTTGACGTCGACGGTAGTCACCTTCGGCCTTCCTCTCGGTGTTCTGCCGAATCGAGAGTAGAGCCCAACTGGACCACCAACACGGTCCACTAATCCAGATTTCCACTAGTCCACTTCGCCGTAGATCTCCCGGGCCCGGTTTGCGCTGCGGTGCGGGTAGCGGAACCTCAGACGCCGCCTGGACCGCGTCCAATGCACGGCTAGCGGGCTGCGACGTCTGAGAACCCGCGGCGGTGCAAGTGGCGTGGGTGGGTTATGCGCCTGCGGCACGTGCTGCGGTGCGGCCTGTTGGCCGTCGCGGCCGCGGGTCCGGAACGAGAGGACGTTGAAGTGAGTAGTTAGTAACCAGTAACTTATTTCGCATGGTGCAGCGGATGCGCGGGGCTGAGCGGCGGGCTCAGGTGCTGGAGATCGCTGCGGCGGAGTTCGCCGCGCACGGGTTGCACGGTGCGTCGACCGAGGCGATCGCCCGGGACGCCGAGATCACGCAGGCCTACGTCTTCCGGATGTTCGGGACGAAGAAGGCGCTGTTCCTGGAGCTGGTCCGGGCGGCCTTCGACCGGCTGACCGACGCGATGCGGGATGCCGCCGGGGACCGGGCCGGGCTGGACGCGCTCGCCGCCATGGGCGCGCAGTACTACGACCTGCTCTCGGATCGCACGGGACTGCTGCTGCAGCTCCAGGGGTTCGCCGCGTGCGGTGACGAGGAGGTGCGCGAGGCCGTCCGGGAGTGCTTCGCGCGGATGTGGGACGCGGTCGCCGACGTCACCGGGCTCGAACCGGTGACCGTCAAGTCGTTCCTCGCGTTCGGGATGCTCTTGAACTCCGGTGCCGCGCTGGACGTCGAGCACACCGACGGGAGGTGGGCGGAGGGAGTGCGCACCCGGATCAACGCAGGCCTGTTCGAGCACATCACGGCGGAGCGGAACCGGTGAGCGGCCGCCTCGGGCCCGGGCTCGTGGTGGTCGCGCTCATGGGCGCGGTCATCGGGAGCGTCGGCGCACCGCTGATCACGGCGGTCGCGACCGGCCTGCACGTGCCGCTGGAGGCCGCGCAGTGGACGCTGACGATCACGCTGTTCACCGGCGCGATCGTCGGGCCCGTCCTCGGCAGGCTCGGCAGCGGTCCGCACCGGCGCGCCGCGATCCTGGTCACCCTCGCCCTGGTCGCGATCGGCGGGGCGCTGACCGCGCTGCCCCTGCCCTTCGCGGCCCTGGTGATCGGGCGAGGGCTGCAAGGGCTCGGAGTCGCGGTGGTGGCGCTGCTCATGAGCGTCGCCCGCACGCACCTTCCTCCGGAGCGCTCCGCCACGACGATCGCTGCCCTGTCCGTGGCGTCCACTGCGGGAATCGGCGTCGGCTACCCGCTGATCGGCCTGCTCGACCAGCTCGCAGGCCTGCGCGCCGCGTACGCGCTCGGGTTCGTGCTGTCGGCGGTCGCGCTCGTCGTGGCATGGCGCGTGCTCCCGCGCGAGGAACCGGGGGAGCGCCCGAAGATCGACGTGACCGGCGCTCTCCTGCTCGGCGCGGGGACGCTCGGCGTCCTGCTGGTCATCGCCGAGCCCTCGTTGTGGCGCAACCCTTGGCTGGGCGCGAGCATCCTCGCCGGTGCGATCGCGATCCTCGCCGCGTGGGCGGCCTTCGAGCTCCGAACCGCCGCGCCGCTGGTCGACCTGCGGCTGCTCGGGCAGGCTTCCGTGCTCCGGGCCAACGCCGCGATGCTCGTCGCGGGCATCGGCACGTACCTGCTGTTCAGCCTGCTCACCCGTTACGTGCAGACCCCGGCGGACGCCGGTTACGGGTTCGCGCTCCCGGGAGTGGCCGCGGGTGCCGCGCTGATCCCGTTCTCCGCCTTCGGCTTCTTCGCGGGAAAGGTGCTGCCCGCTCGCGCGCAACGGCGGGCCTACCCGATCGCCGCAGCCGCCGTGGTGCTCGCCGCGCTGGTGTTCGCCGCCGCGACCGGCTCGCTCGTGGTCGTCCTGATCGCGATGGCCGTCCTCGGCTTCGGCGTCGGCGGGATCTCCGCGGTCATGCCCAAGCTCGTCCTCGCCGGTGTTCCGCAGGCCGAGACCGCGAGCGTGCTCTCCATCAACCAGATCGTCCGCAGCACCGGTTTCAGCATCGGCAGCGCGCTCGCCGGACTGCTCCTCGCCGCCGCCACGCCCGGCGGTGCTCTGCTCCCCGCACCGGGCGGCTACGTCGCGGCCGCGCTGTGGTCGGTGCCGCTGCTGGTGATGAGCGCGCTGATCGTCGGCCGCCGCACCGCAGGCTGACGGGCCGGTGGCGGCCTTGCACGGGCTCGGCGACGGGTGTGTGATCGGAGACACAATCGGTTGCCGGGAGCGTGCGAGGAGTTCTCATGGGGAGCAAGCAGAGCGGCACAGTAGGAGGGCCGGCGATCCCGGCCCCCTCCGATCCGGCCGAAATCCGCAACGTCGTGCTCGTCGGGCCCTCGGCGGCGGGCAAGACCACCCTGGCCGAGGCGATGCTGGCGGCCACCGCGACGATCCCGCGGACCGGCGCGGTCACCGAGGGCACCACGGTGTGCGACCACGAACCCGCCTCGATCGAGCAGCAGCGGTCCATCTGCCTGGCCGTCGCGCCGATCCAGCACGGCAACATCAAGATCAACCTCATCGACACGCCCGGCTACGCCGACTTCATCGGTGAGCTGCGGGCCGGGCTGCGCGCCGCCGACGCCGCGCTGTTCGTGGTGGCCGCGGCGGAAGGCATCGATCCGGCGACGCGGGCGATCTGGCAGGAGTGCGCGGCCGTCGGCATGCCCCGCGCGGTGCTCATCGCCCGCCTCGACCAGCCGCGCGCCGACTTCGACACCGCGCTGCTGACCTGCCAGGACGCCTTCGGCGGCGGAGTGCTGCCGCTGTACCTGCCGCACCACGGCCCGGACGGGGAGCTGACCGGGCTGGTCGGGCTGGTCACCGAGAGCATCTACGAATCCGGTGAGCTGCGGCCCGCCGACGAGCGGGTGCGGGCCCGGATCGACCAGCCGCGCGGCGAGCTCATCGAGGCGATCATCGCCGAGAGCGAGGACGAGTCGCTGATGGACCGCTACCTCAACGGCGAGCCCATCGACGAGGACACCCTCATCGCCGACCTGGAGAAGGCGGTGGCCAGCGGCGGTCTGCACCCGGTGCTGCCGGTGTGCTCGACGGCCGGGATCGGCATCGCGGAGGTGCTCGACGGCATCGTCCGCGGCTTCCCCTCACCGCTGGAGCACGCGCTGCCGGAGTTCACCGACCCGCACGGCCGCAATCCGCGCGCGCTCACGCCCGATCCGGCCGGGCCGCTGGCGGCCGAGGTCGTGCACACCTCGGTCGACTCCTACGTGGGGCGGGTCTCGCTGGCGCGGGTCTTCTCCGGCACGATGCGCCCGGAGCGCCCGGTGCACGTCTCCGGCCACGGCATGGCCGACCGCGGGCACCCGGACCACGACGAGGACGAGCGCGTCGCGCACCTGTACTCGCCGCTGGGCGCGAACCTGCGCGAGGTGACGCACTGCATCGCCGGTGACCTGTGCGCGCTGACCAAGATCGGTTCGGCGGAGACCGGCGACACCCTCTCCGACCCGTCCGACCCGCTGCTGCTGACACCGTGGCCGATGCCGGAACCGCTGCTGCCGATCGCGGTCACCGCGCACACCCGCAGCGACGAGGACGCGCTGGCCCGCAACCTCAACCGCCTGGTCGCCGCGGATCCCAGCCTGCGGCTGGAGCGCGACACCGAGACCCACCAGCTGGTGCTGTGGTGCATGGGCGAAGCGCACGCCGACGTGGTCCTGCAGCGGCTGCGCGAGGGCGGCGCGGAGATCGACACGGTGCCGGTGGAGGTGCCGCTGCGGCAGACCTTCGCCCAGCCCGCCAAGGGGCACGGGCGGCACGTCAAGCAGTCCGGCGGGCACGGCCAGTACGCGGTGTGCGACATCGAGGTCGAGCCGCTGCCGCGCGGGTCCGGCGTGGAGTTCGCCGACCGCGTGGTCGGCGGCGCGGTGCCGCGCCAGTTCATCCCGAGCGTGGAGAAGGGCGTGCGGGCCCAGGTCGAGAAGGGCATCAACGAGGGCTGCCCGCTGGTGGACGTGCGGGTCACGCTGGTCGACGGCAAGGCGCACAGCGTCGACTCCTCGGACGCGGCGTTCCAGGCGGCGGGCGCGCTGGCCCTGAAGGCCGCCGCCGAGCAGGCCGGGCTGATCACCCTGGAACCGGTCGACGAGGTGGCGGTGCACATCCCCGACGAGCACCTCGGCGCGGTGCTGGGCGATCTGTCGAGCCGCCGCGGCAAGGTGGTCGGCACGGAACCGGAGGACGGCGGCTGGACGGTGGTGCGCGCGCACGTGCCCGCCAGCGAGCTGATCCGCTACCCGGTCAACGTCCGCTCCCTGACCTCGGGCAGCGCGACCTTCACCCGCAACTTCGAGAGCTACGAGCCGATCCCGGACCACCTGCTCACCCGCAAGTGACCACCGGCCGAGTCCGCAGGCCCGCGCGCTCGGCCCAGGTCGGGGCGGGTGGTCAGCGGTGTTCCATGAGGAGGACCGCGGTGGTGCCGGGGGCGAGGGCCTCGTAGCGGTGGGGGACGTCGCCGGAGAAGGAGACGTAGTCGCCCACCGCGAGCTCCACCGGGCTGTCCTCCGGGCCCGCCACCAGGCGGCCCGCGGTGAGGATCACGTGCTCCACCGAGCCGGGGATGTGGGCGTCGGCGTGCCGGACGCCGCCCGGTTCGAGTTCGAGCACGTAGAGGTCGCGGCGCGCGCCCGACTCGCCGGAGGACAGCAGGGCCGCCGCGTAGGTCGACTGCTCGGAGCGCACGATCGGCACCTGTCCCGCGCGGATCACCCGGATCTGCGGGGTCGGCGGGTCGACGAGCCGGCTGAAGGGCACGCCCAGCGCCACGCCCAGCGCCCACAGGGTCTCGACGCTGGGGTTGCCGGTGCCGGATTCGAGCTGGGAGAGCGTGGACTTCGCGATCCCGGCGCGCTTGGCGAGCTCGGTCAGGGTCAGCCCGGCGCGATCGCGCTCGCGGCGCAGGGAGGCGGCGATGGTCTCCAGCGGCGCGGACGGGGTGTTCTCTGTCTCACTCATCGGTGTTCGCTCTGTCGGTCCTTCAATTCGGTTTGACGAACGCACTCTGCTGTGTTCATGCTAGCGAACGTGAGTACGGTTCAGCGAACGCGAACGAGTTTCTGGCGGGATGCGCTGGTGCGCGACGTCCTCTCCATGGCGCTGGCGATGGCCATCGTGGGCGCCTCGCTCGGTGCGATCGCGGTGAGCAAGGGCGTACCGCTGTGGATGATCACGCTGATGGGCGCGGTGGTGTTCGCCGGCGGCTCCGAGTTCATGGCGGTCGGCCTGGTCACCGCGGGCGCGGCCCCGATCACCGCGGTGCTCAGCGGGCTGATGCTCAACGCCCGCCACCTGCCGTTCGGCCTCGCGGTCGGCGGGCTGCTCGACCGCGGCTGGCCGTCCCGGCTGATCGGCAGCCACCTCATGGTCGACGAGGCCGTCGCCTTCGCGATGGCGCAGCGGACCCCGGAGCAGAAGCGGCGCGCCTACTGGCTCACCGGGATCGCCCTGTACTGCGCCTGGGCGCCGTCGGTGTTCCTCGGCGGACTGCTCGGCCAAGGCGTCGGCGACCCGGGTGCCTTCGGGCTCGACGCGGCGATGCCCGCCGCGCTGCTCGCGCTGATCATGCCCTCGCTGCGCGAGTTCCGGACGCTGCGCGCGGTGGCGGTGGGCGCCCTGATCGCGGTCCTGACGACGCCGCTGCTGCCGGAGGGGCTGCCGGTCATGGTCGCGCTGGTCGGGGTGGCCGCGGTGCTGCCGCTGCCGAAGAAGCTGGAGGGGACCCGATGACGCTCGGAGTGGTCTTCGCGCTGGCCGCGGGAACGTACGCGATGCGCCTGGCCGGGCCGCTGCTGCGGGGGCGGCTGCGGATCTCGCCGCAGTGGGAGCAGCTCATGTCGATCGCCGCGATCGTGCTGCTCGGGGCCTTCGTGGCCACCAGTGCGCTGTTCGAATCCGGCGGGTTCGCCGGCTGGGCCCGGTTCGCCGGTGTCGCGGTCGGCGGCGTGCTGGCCTGGCGGCGCGCGCCGTTCGTGCTCGTCGTGGTCGCCGCGGCGGGCACCACGGCGCTGCTGCGCCTGTTCGAACTGGCGGCGTGAAGGGCCTCGCGCGAGCGGTTTGGGCGTTTCGTCGCCCGAACCGCTCACGGCCCTGACCTGCTGTTCCACCCCGAGTCCGAGCTCCCGGCGGCGCTGTCTAAGGTTCCCCTGGCCCATCCGGCGCAACGACTTGCTGCGCCGGGGTAGAACCTGGAGCCGGCCGCACCCGGCTCCCGCCACGGGAGGAACACGCCCTTGGCCACCGCGCCCATCCACCGCACCGACGAAGAGGGCTACGCGAAGGGACTCCAGAACCGGCACGTCCAGATGATCGCCATGGGCGGGGCCATCGGCGTCGGCCTGTTCCTCGGCGCGGGCGGCCGGATGGCCCAGGCCGGCCCTGCGCTGGTGGTGTCCTACCTGCTGTGCGGCATCGCGGCGTTCTTCGTGATGCGCGCGCTCGGCGAGCTCGTGCTCTACCGGCCGGTGGCGGGCAGCTTCGTCGAGTACGCCCGCGAGTTCATCGGCCCGTGGGCCGGGTTCGCCGCGGGCTGGCTGTACTTCCTGAACTGGGCGGGCTCCGGAATCGCCGAGATCACCGCGGCGGGCATCTACATCGGCAAGTGGTTCCCGGACTTCCCGCAGTGGGTGACCGCGCTGATCTGCCTGGCCGTGCTGCTGGCGGTCAACCTGCTGTCGGTGAAGCTGTTCGGCGAGCTGGAGTTCTGGTTCGCGGTGATCAAGGTGCTGGCCATCGTGACCTTCCTGTTCGTCGGCCTGGCGCTGGTGGTCACCGGCGCCGAGGTCGGTGGCGGCACCGCCGGCCCGCACAACCTCGTCGACCACGGCGGTTTCACGCCCAACGGGCTGCCCGTGGTGCTGATGAGCATGCAGGGCGTCATGTTCGCCTACGCCTCGATGGAGATGGCCGGCATCGCCGCGGGGGAGACCGAGAACCCGGCGAAGGTGATGCCGCGCGCCATCAACGGCGTGGTGTGGCGGATCGCGGTGTTCTACATCGGCTCCGTGCTGCTGCTGGCGATGGTGCTGCCGTGGACGTCGTACAACGGCGAGCAGAGCCCCTTCGTGACGGTCTTCTCCAGCATCGGCATCCCGTGGGCCGGCGACGTGATGAACTTCGTGGTGCTCACCGCCGCGCTGTCCAGCTGCAACTCCGGGCTGTACGCGACCGGGCGGATCCTGCGCTCGCTGGGCACCCGCGGCGAGGCGCCCTCGTTCACCGCGCGGCTCAACTCCCGCCAAGCGCCCTTCGGCGCGGTGCTGTTCACCGGCGCGGTGTTCCTGATCGGCGTGCTGCTCAACTACGTGGTCCCCAAGGACGCCTTCGACATCGCCACCTCCATCGCCTCGCTGGGCGTCATCGCGACCTGGGCGGCGCTGCTGATCGCGCAGGCGAAGCTGCGCAAGCGCGCGGCGCTGGGCGAGCTGGTCCGCCCGCCCTACCGGATGCCGGGCTCGCCGTGGACGAACTGGATCGTCCTGGCGTTCCTGCTGCTCATCGTGGTGCTGGCGGCCTTCTCCGACGAGCTGGCGGTGCGCGCCTCGTTCTACGCGGTGCCGGTCGTGGTGGTCGCGCTGTTCGCCGGCTGGTGGCTGGTGCGCAGGTCCCGGTCTTCGCCCGCCGAGGAGCGTGCAGGACAATCGGAGATGTGACGAACCCCGTGATCGGCGTCCTGGCGCTGCAGGGCGGCGTGGCCGAACACCTGGCCGCGCTCGAGCGCTGCGGAGCGGACGCGCGCCCGGTGCGGCGCGCCGAGGAGCTCGCCGCGGTGCACGGAATCGTGCTGCCCGGCGGGGAGTCCACCACGATGACCCGCCTGCTCGACACCTTCGAGCTGTACGAGCCGCTGCGCGAGCGGCTCGCCGCCGGGCTGCCCGCCTACGGCTCGTGCGCCGGGATGATCATGCTCGCCCGCGAGGTCGCGGACCAGGACCCGGAGCTGCCCGCGGTCCGCCCGCTGGGCGCGCTGGACATGGTCGTGCGGCGCAACGCCTTCGGCCGCCAGGTCGACTCCTTCGAGACCCACCTGGACTTCGCCGGAGTGCCGGACGGGCCGGTGCACGCCGTGTTCATCCGGGCACCCTGGGTGGAAGAGGTGGGACCGGAGATCGAGGTGCTGGCCACGGTGCCCGATGTGCGGGGGGATGACCCGGACGGCACCGAGCGCTCGTCCGGCGTCGGTAGGATCGTCGCGGTTCAGCAGGGATCGGTGCTCGCCACTTCGTTCCACCCGGAGCTGGTCGGCGGGGACGAACGCGTGCACCGCTATTTCGTACAGATCGTCCGCGCGCGGCTGGATTCGGCAGCGCACGCGTAGAAAGACGGAGGAGAGATGAGCGGCCACTCCAAGTGGGCCACCACCAAGCACAAGAAGGCCGCCCTCGACGCCAAGCGCGGCAAGCTCTTCGCGAAGCTGATCAAGAACGTCGAGGTCGCCGCCCGCACCGGCGGGGGCGATCCCGATGGCAACCCCACCCTCTACGACGCCATCCAGAAGGCGCGCAAGAACTCCGTGCCGATGGACAACATCGAGCGCGCCCGCAAGCGCGGGGCCGGTGAGGAAGCCGGTGGCGCCGACTGGCAGACCATCATGTACGAGGGTTACGGGCCCAACGGCGTCGCGGTGCTGGTGGAGTGCCTGACCGACAACCGGAACCGGGCCGCGGGCGAGGTGCGCACCGCGATGACCCGCAACGGCGGCTCGATGGCCGACGCCGGTTCGGTGTCCTACATGTTCAACCGCAAGGGCGTCGTGCTGCTGCCCAAGAACGGGCTGAGCGAGGACGACGTGCTCTCGGCGGTCCTGGAGGCCGGTGCCGAGGAGATCAACGACCTGGGCGAGAGCTACGAGATCCTCTCCGACCCGGCCGACATGGTCGAGGTGCGCAAGGCGCTGCAGGCCGCCGACATCGAGTACGACTCGGCGGAGACCAACTTCCTGGCCTCGGTCAACGTGCAGCTGGACGCCGAAGGGGCGCGCAAGATCTTCAAGCTGATCGACGCGCTGGAGGACTGCGACGACGTGCAGAACGTCTTCGCGAACTTCGACGTCGACGACGCGGTGCTCGAAGAGGTCAACGCCTAGCGCCGGAACGTGTCCGCACCGCTCCCGTCGGTGGTCCTCGCGGCCGCGGGCGGGAGCGGCGTGCTCGGCAAGGCAGAATGGCGATCGTGGTCGACACGGATGAGGAACTGCGCCGCTGGATGGTCAACACCGCGGAGAAGCACGGCGCAGCGGTGATGCACGTGGCGGGCGACGAGCACGGTGCGCAGTACGCCTTCTCGGTCGGCGCGTGGCGGCGCTTCGGCAAGCCCGAGGTCGTGGTGATCGGACTGCCCGACGAGGTCGCGAACGCGGTGGTGAACACCTACGTGCAGCGGGTGGGTCAGGGCGAGCGGTTCGTGCCCGGCCGGCTCTACGACGGCTTCCTGAAGGGCTGCCCGGTGACCTTCGAGAAGGTCGCCCTGCAGCACTACCCGGAGTACCTGGGCAGCGCGTTCCTGGTCTACAACGGGCCCGACTTCCCCGCCGTGCAGCTGATCGTCTCCAGCCCGGAGGACGCGAAGTTCCCGTGGCAGCCGGATGCCCCCGGTGGGTTCCGCGACTACCAGCCGGTGCTGACCGACAGCGGACTGCCGGAGAGCTGGACGCCCGGCACCGACGGCCCCTGATTCACCTGCCCGGGGGATGCATGCGCGTGTCGGTGCGGGCGGCGGGCAGCGCGGTTCGATAGGGTTTCGAACGAGTGTTCAGGTCGAGCGTGGGCAGGTGGCGTCCGTGGTGCGCGTGCTGGGAGTCGACCCCGGGCTGACCCGCTGCGGGCTCGGCGTGGTCGACGGGGGACGGGGGCGTTCGGTTTCGGCCGTCGCCGTCGGTGTCGCGCGCACTCCGCCGGAGGACGAGCTGCCGCTCCGGCTGCGCGCGGTGGCCGACGAGGTCGAGCGGTGGATGGACCGGCACCGGCCCGAGGTGGTGGCCATCGAGCGGGTGTTCAGCCAGCACAACGTGCGCACCGTGATGGGCACGGCGCAGGTCTCCGGCGTCGTGGCGCTGCTGGCCGCGCGGCGCGGCCTGCCGGTCGCGTTCCACACGCCCAGCGAGGTCAAGGCGGCCATCAGCGGTTCCGGGCGGGCGGACAAGAAGCAGGTCACCATCATGATCACCAAGATCCTGGGGCTGGCCGAAGCGCCGAAGCCCGCGGACGCCGCCGACGCACTGGCGCTGGCCGTCTGCCACCTGTGGCGGGCGCCGATGGCCGACCGGCTGGCCCAGGCGGAGGCCAGGGCCGCCGAGCTGGCCCGCAACCACCGGGCGCGGCTCAAGGCGGCCGCGAAGGCCACCGGAGCGCGCGATGCGCGGAGCTGAGCACACCGCGCGCGAGGACGAACGTTCAGACACGACCAGGAGGGTTTGACCGATGATCTCCACGGTGCGAGGTCCGGTGCTGTCCATCGGGCTGGACCACGCCGTGATCGAAGTGGGCGGCGTGGGCATGGCGGTGCACGCCACCCCGGTCACGCTGGCCGGCCTGCGGCGGGGCGAGGAGTCCCGGCTGTGGACCTCGCTGATCGTGCGCGAGGACTCGCTGACCCTCTACGGCTTCGCCGACGCGGAGTCCCGCGACCTGTTCGTCCTGCTGCAGACGGCGTCCGGGGTCGGCCCGCGCCTCGCGCTGGCCGCGCTCGCGGTGCTCTCGCCGGACCAGCTCAGCCACGCCCTCGCCGACGGCAACCTGACGGTGCTCACCCAGGTGCCGGGCATCGGGAAGAAGAGCGCCGAGCGGTTGATCCTGGAGCTGCGCGACAAGGTCGGCGTGGTGGCCGGAACGGTCGAACCGGCGGTCACGGCGGATCGCGGCCGGGTCCGCACGGAGGTCTCCGAGGCGCTGGTGAGCCTGGGCTTCTCGGTCAAGCAGGCCGAGCAGAGCGTGGAGTCGGTGCTCGCAGCGGGCAACGGTGACCTCGACACCGCCGCGGTCCTGCGCAAAGCGCTTGCCACGCTCGGACCGAAGTGAGGTCGTAGATGTGACTGCCTGACGAACTCGTTCTGCGTGGCGGTGCGGGTGGCGGAACCTCAGCGCCCGCCTGGACCGCGGGTGCCCGGCTTCAGGTATAGACCGATGCACGGCGGCCGGGCCGTCCTCGCCAGGCGAACGCTGAGAGCCCGCGGCGGTGCGAGCTGCGAGGGCGGGCTGAACGCCTCCGGCGTTTCAAAGACGAAGAACCCAGGTCCGGGACACGCACACTGCTAGGGGACAGGCTCAGATGCACCAGGACGAGGCCGACTGGTCCGGCGAGGGCGTCTCGCTGACCGCGCACCAGGACGCGTCCGACCAGGACGTCGAGATGTCGCTGCGTCCGCGCAAGCTCAGCGAGTTCATCGGCCAGGCGCGGGTGCGCGAGCAGCTGGAGCTGGTGCTGCACGGCGCGCTCAAGCGCGGCGACCAGCCCGACCACGTGCTGTTCTCCGGCCCGCCGGGGCTGGGCAAGACCAGCCTGTCGATGATCATCGCCACCGAGCTCGGATCGTCGATCCGGGTCACCTCCGGTCCGGCTCTGGAGCGGCCCGGTGACCTGGCGGCGATGCTGTCCAACCTCGCCGAGGGCGACGTGCTGTTCATCGACGAGATCCACCGGATCGCCCGGCCCGCCGAGGAGATGCTCTACCTGGCGATGGAGGACTACCGGGTGGACATCGTCGTCGGCAAGGGACCGGGAGCCACCAGCATCCCGCTGGAGCTGGCGCCGTTCACGCTGGTCGGGGCCACCACGCGGTCCGGCGCGCTGACCGGACCGCTGCGCGACCGCTTCGGCTTCACCGCGCACATGGAGTTCTACTCGCCGGAGGAGCTGGAGCTCGTGGTGCGCCGCTCGGCGGGCATCCTGGGCGTCGACCTGCGCGACGACGGCGCCGTGGAGATCGCCGGCCGCTCGCGCGGCACACCGCGCATCGCCAACCGGCTGCTGCGCCGGGTCCGCGACTACGCCGAGGTGCGCGCCGACGGCGCGGTGACGCTGGAGGTCGCGCGGGCCGCGCTGGAGGTCTACGACGTCGACGAGCTCGGCCTGGACCGGCTGGACCGGGCGGTGCTGAGCGCGCTGATCAACTCCTTTCACGGCGGCCCGGTGGGAATCTCCACGCTGGCGGTCGCGGTGGGCGAGGAGTCGAGCACCGTGGAGGAGGTCTGCGAGCCGTACCTGGTGCGCGCCGGCCTGCTGGCCCGCACCCCGCGCGGCCGGGTGGCGACCGCGGCCGCCTGGCACCACCTGGGCCTCACCCCGCCGCAGCACGCGCCGGGGAGCCCGCAGCCGGATCTCTTCGCCGAGTGACCCAACGGTGACAAAACGCCGATACCGTGTCCGAGGACCCGCCGCCCGACTCCGCTGGGAGTCGCGGTTGCGGGTGGCGGAACCGCCCGTGCGGGCCCGGGAGCACGACGTCCCGGCCGGGTGCGCGCGGAACCGCGTCGGCGCGGGGCGTCCAACGGCCCGACCGCCGGAGAACTGAAGACCGAACCTGTTCCAGCGCCGGTGACCGGGGCGCTGATCGGCCTCCGCCGCGTGACGTTATCCTCCTCACGTCTCGTCCGGTGCCGATCGGACGGGTCGTGCGCGGCACGGCAGGCGCGGACCCGCTCCGGCGGGCTGCGGTGGCCCTCCCGACCCAGTGGGAGAGCCCGTCGACCCGAGTTGACCTGGCACACTGGGACTTGAACATCCGAACAATTCGGGCGCAGTACTGCGAGGGCTGGGCCCCGAAGCGTCCGCTGAACGGAGCACGATGGACCTCAACTCCCTGATTCTCCCGCTGCTGATCGTCCTGCTCGCGGTGCCGCTGTTCCTCCAGGCGCGCAAGCAGAAGCGCGCGATGGCGGAGCAGCAGAAGCTGCAGAACTCGATCGCCCCCGGCGACCGGGTGATGACCACCTCCGGTGTGTTCGGCACCGTCGTGGCCACCAGCGACGACACCATTGACCTGGAGCTGGCCCCGGGCATGACCACCACCTGGGTGCGCCAGGCGGTCCGCGAGAAGGTCAACACCGAGAGCGCGCCCGAGGTCGCGGAGGTCAAGGACGAGACCCCGGCCGAGCCCGAGACGGAGTCGAAGGCCGAGGTCGCCGCGCCGATCGAGCAGCAGAAGACCAACTGACGAACGGGTGGGAGTCCGCACCGGGGCCGAGCGCCGGCCCCGCGCGGCGGACGCCGCCCACCAGGTAGCGACGCGGGCACCGGACAGCGGTTCCGGGCCCGCGTCCGTGCGTGATCGCTGATCGACGCACTGTCGCCACCCGGTGCGGTGACGCCCGCGCCGGGCCTGTCAGACTGACACCGCGGTGTCCCCACCCCTGGCGGGAGGGGCGCCCGAACCACCCGCGGGTTCTCAGACGTTCTCTCGGGGGACGATCGCTGTCCCGCCGCGAGAGAGCGGCCGAGGTTTCGCCGGGTGCGCGCCTGCGCAACACGACCAGTGCACCGCTTCGAGACCGGACAGGAGAACGAACGCCGTGGCACCTCCGGCCGGGCAGATCCGCCCAGGGCGTTATCTCGCGATCTTCACCTTGATCGTGGCCGCGCTGTACTCGCTGGTGTTCTTCACCGGTGACGGCAACCCGTACCCGAAGCTCGGGATCGATCTCCAGGGCGGAACCCGGGTGACGCTCACCGCGCGCACCCTGGACGGTCAGCCGCCCAGCAACGAGGCCCTCAACCAGGCGCGGCAGATCATCGAGACCCGCGTCAACGGCATGGGCGTCAGCGGTTCCGAGGTCACCCGCGACGGCAACAACCTGGTCATCACGGTGCCCGGCGAGGGCGGCGAGGAGGCCAAGCAGCTCGGGCAGACCGCGGAGCTGAACTTCCGCAAGGTCACCAGCGCGCTGCCCGCGCAGACGCCACCCGCGGGCACCACGCCGCAGGCCGCGCACCAGCAGCAGCCCGGTGACCAGCAGCGCGAGATCGACGAGGCCAAGCGCACCCGGCAGAGCACCGACCCGAACGTGCAGATGCAGGCGCTGCAGGCGCTGAACTGCTCGGTCGACGACCCGCTGCGCGGCAACGACGACCCGAAGCTGCCGCTGGTCACCTGCGACCGCGAGGGCGAGTTCAAGTACGTCCTGGAGCCGGTGTTCCTGCCCGGCCGCGAGGTCGCCACCGCCCAGGCGGTGCCGCCGAACCAGCAGAACCCGGGCTGGACGGTCTCGCTGGACTTCAAGAGCGAGGGCGCCAAGATCTGGGCCGACTTCACCTCCGCCAACGTCGGCCAGCAGGCCGCGTTCGTGCTGGACAGCGAGGTGGTCTCGGCACCGACGATCCAGGCCGCGCTGCTCGGCGGCAACGCGCAGATCACCGGCCAGTTCAACCAGCAGAGCGCGACCGACCTGGCGGACATCCTCAAGTACGGTTCGCTGCCGCTGGCCTTCGACCAGTCCGAGGCCGAGACGGTCTCCGCGACGCTCGGCGTGGCCTCCCTGGAGGCCGGCCTGTTCGCCGGTGGCATCGGCCTGCTGCTGGTGGCGGTCTACTGCCTGCTCTACTACCGGCTGCTGGGCATCCTGACGATCCTGTCGCTGGTGCTCTCCGGCGGCGTGGTCTACGGCGTGCTGGTCCTGCTGGGCCGCTGGGTCGGCTTCACCCTCGACCTGGCCGGTGTCGCCGGTTTCATCATCGCCATCGGCATCACCGCCGACTCGTTCATCGTGTTCTTCGAACGCCTCAAGGACGAGATCCGCGAAGGCCGCACCTTCCGGTCGTCGGTGCCGCGGGCCTGGACGCGGGCGCGGCGCACGATCCTGTCCGCCGACGCGGTCAGCTTCCTGGCCGCCGCCGTGCTCTACGTGCTGGCCGTCGGCCAGGTGAAGGGCTTCGCGTTCACCCTGGGCATGTCCACCGTGCTGGACCTCGTGGTGGTCTTCCTGGTCACCCACCCGCTGGTGGCGCTGGCCTCCAAGAGCAAGTTCCTGTCCAAGCCGTCGGTCTCCGGCCTGGGAGCGGTGCAGCGCGTCGGTAATCAGAACCGGGCTGCCCGCAAGGCCGCGACCACCGCCAAGGAGGCGTGAAGGTGACGACTCCAGGTACCGAAGGCACCCGCCGCCGCGAGAGCGTCTTCCACCGCCTCTACGTCGGGACCGGCGCCTTCGACATCGTCGGCAAGCGCGCCCGGTGGTACGTCTCGCTGGGACTGCTGGTGCTGGTCTGCATCGGCTCGATCGGCTTCAAGGGCTTCAACCTCGGCATCGACTTCGAGGGCGGCACGAAGCTGCAGATGCCCGCGGTCGGCGCGCAGGGCCCGATCAGCGACAGCCAGGTGCAGGACGCGTTCCGGGAAGCGGTGGGGCGCCCGGCGGAGACGGTGCAGGTCGTCGGCACCGGCGCCAACCAGACCATCCAGATCCGCACCGAGGCGCTCGACGTCGAAGAGGTCGGCGCGGTCAAGCAGACGCTGTTCACCCAGCTGCAGCCGCTGGACGCCCAGGGGCGGCCGAGCGAGCAGGTGATCAGCGACAGCGCCGTCAGCGGCACCTGGGGCGGTGAGATCACCCAGCAGGCGCTGATCGCGCTCGGCGTGTTCCTGGTGCTGGTCACCGTGTTCCTGGCGTTCTACTTCGAGAAGTGGATGGCGGTGGCGGCGCTGGTCGCGCTGCTGCACGACGTCGTGGTGACCGCGGGCGTCTACTCGCTGATCGGCTTCGAGGTCACGCCCAGCACGGTGATCGGCCTGCTGACCATCCTCGGTTTCTCGCTCTACGACACCGTGGTGGTCTTCGACAAGGTCAAGGAGAACACCCGCGGTCTGCTCGGGCTGACCCGCCGCACCTACCCGGAGGCGGCGAACCTGGCGGTCAACCAGACGCTGATGCGCTCCATCAACACCTCGGTCATCGCGCTGCTGCCGGTGGCCGGGCTGCTGGTGGTCGGCGCGGGCATGCTCGGCGTCGGCATGCTGCGCGACCTGGCGCTGGTCCAGCTGATCGGCATGACCGCCGGTGTCATCTCGTCGATCTTCCTGGCCACGCCGCTGCTGGTGGACCTCAAGATGCGCGAGTCGAAGTACCGCGAGCACGAGGTCAAGGTTCAGCAGCGCCGCGAGCGCGCCGCCGCCAAGGCCGCGGGCGAGGACGTGCCGGAGGAAGCGCCGAAGCAGGCCGTCTCCGCCGGTGCGGGCACGTCGCGGCGGCCGAGCCGCCCGGCGGGCAAGTCCGGTCGTCCCTCCGGGAAGCGGCGCCGATGACCGAGCAGGTGGCGGTCCAGGTCACCGACGAGTCCGACCTGGACCTGCGGCGCGCTGCCGCGCTGATCCGCGAGGTGCCCGACTTCCCGGAGCCGGGCGTGCTGTTCCGCGACATCAGCCCGATGCTGGCCGACGGCGCCGGGCTGCGGGCCGTGGTCTCGGCGCTGGGCCGGGACTGCGAGTTCGACGTGGTCGCCGGGGTGGAGGCGCGCGGGTTCCTGGTGGGCGCGGCGGTCGCGCAGGCCTTCGGCACCGGCGTGATCGGGCTGCGCAAGCCCGGCAAGCTGCCGGTCGTCGCCGATCGCGTCGACTACGAGCTGGAGTACGGCCGGGCCACCCTGGAACTGCCCGCGGACACGCTCCGGTCGGGGCAGCGCGTGCTGATCGTGGACGACGTGCTCGCCACCGGCGGCACGCTCGGCGCGGCCTGCCGGCTGGTGCGGCAGGCGGGTGCGGAGGTCGCGGCCGCGGCGGTGGTGCTGGAGCTCACCGCGCTGGAGGGCCGCGACAAGCTCATGGGTGAGGAAGTCCGGGCGCTGCTCCAGGCCTGACCCGACACCCGAGGCGGTGGTGGGCTCGCGGCTCCGCGGGCGATCCGACGCGCCGGGGCCCCCGGAAAACGCATGTTGATCACCTGGTTCGGTGATCGGTCGGGGTGAAGTCGCCCGGTCGATCGACTGCACCAGGTGACCGCTGGGCGTATCACAACCGCACCAGGGAAGGTGCGTAGCCCCGATGGCGTTATTCTCAGTGTCCGGGTCCCCGGACCTGGGAATGCAACACCTGATCCCGGGAGCGTGCGGTGAGCCAACACGTCGATTCTCCTGCGTCGGCAGCCGAGCCGGTTGCCGAGCCGCGACCGGCGTCGGCCACCCGCCGCGTCCGCGCCAGGCTGGCGCGGAAGATCACCGCGCAGCGCGCCGCCCAGGTCAAGCAGGTGCTGGAACCGCTGGCCACCGTGCACCGCGAGCTGCACCCGCAGGCCGACCTCGCGCTGCTGCAGCGGGCCTACGACGTGGCCGAGGCCAAGCACCGCACCCAGAAGCGCAAGTCCGGCGACCCGTACATCACCCACCCGCTGGCGGTCGCCACCATCCTCGCCGAGCTGGGCATGGACACCACCACGCTGGTGGCTGGCCTGCTGCACGACACCGTCGAGGACACCGACTACTCGCTGGACAAGCTCGCCGCCGACTTCGGCGACGAGGTCGCGCACCTGGTGGACGGCGTCACCAAGCTGGACAAGGTCAAGCTGGGCGCGGCGGCGGAGGCCGAGACGATCCGCAAGATGATCATCGCGATGGCCCGCGACCCGCGGGTGCTGGTGATCAAGCTGTCCGACCGCCTGCACAACATGCGCACCATGCGCTTCCTGCCGCCGGAGAAGCAGGCCCGCAAGGCCCGCGAGACCCTCGAGGTGCTGGCCCCGCTGGCGCACCGGCTGGGCATGGCGACGATCAAGTGGGAGCTGGAGGACCTGGCCTTCGCCATCCTGCAGCCGAAGAAGTACGACGAGATCGTGCGCCTGGTCGCCAACCGCGCGCCGTCCCGCGACACCTACCTGCGCACCGTGATCGACGAGCTGTCGCACCAGCTCGACACCGCCCGGTTGGCCGCGAAGGTCGAGGGCCGCCCGAAGCACTACTACTCGATCCACCAGAAGATGATCGTGCGAGGCCGCGACTTCGACGACATCCACGACCTGGTGGGCGTGCGGATACTGGTCGACGAGGTCCGCGACTGCTACGCGGCGATGGGCGTGGTGCACGCGCTCTGGCAGCCGATGCCGGGCCGGTTCAAGGACTACATCGCCCAGCCCCGCTTCGGCGTGTACCAGTCGCTGCACACCACGGTCATCGGCCCCGAGGGCAAACCGCTGGAGGTGCAGATCCGCACCCACGAGATGCACCGCACCGCCGAGTACGGCATCGCGGCGCACTGGCGGTACAAGGAGGCCAAGGGCCGCAACGGCAGCGGCGGGCAGGCGGCCGTCGAGGTCGACGAGATGGCGTGGATGCGGCAGCTGCTCGACTGGCAGCGGGAGGCCGCCGATCCGGGCGAGTTCCTGGAGTCGCTGCGCTACGACCTGGCGACCAGGGAGATCTTCGTCTTCACGCCGAAGGGCGACGTGATCACGTTGCCGTCGGGGTCGACGCCGGTGGACTTCGCCTACGCGGTGCACACCGAGGTCGGGCACCGCTGCATCGGCGCGCGCGTCAACGGCCGGCTGGTGGCCCTGGAGCGCAAGCTGGAGAACGGCGAGGTCGTCGAGATCTTCACCTCCAAGGCGGAGGGCTCGGGCCCGAGCCGGGACTGGCTGTCGTTCGTGGCCTCGCCGCGGGCCAAGGCCAAGATCAAGCAGTGGTTCGCCAAGGAGCGCCGGGAAGAGGCGATCGAATCCGGCAAGGAGCTGATCGCCAAGGAGATCCGCCGCCTCGGCCTGCCGGTCCAGCGCCTGGTCTCCGCGGAGACCCTCGGCGCGGTGGCCCGCGAACTGCACTACGTCGACGTCACGGCGCTGTACGCGGCGGTGGGGGAGAAGCAGCTCTCCGCGCAGCACCTGGTGCAGCGGCTGGTGCAGTTCATCGGTGGGCCGGAGCAGGCCGCGGACGAGATCGCGGAGCGGTCGACGCCGTCGACGCTGCGCGGCAAGCGACGCAGCAGCGGTGACTCGGGCGTGGTGGTCAAGGACGCCGGCGACGTGTGGGCGAAGCTGGCCCGCTGCTGCACGCCGGTGCCCGGCGACGAGATCCTGGGCTTCGTGACCCGCGGTGGCTGGGTCAGCGTGCACCGCACGGACTGCACCAACGCCGACGACCTGCGCCGGACGCCGGAGCGGCTGGTCGACGTGTACTGGGCGCCGTCGGCGTCCTCGGTGTTCCTGGTGGCGATCCAGGTGGAGGCCCTGGACCGGCACCGGCTGCTCTCCGACGTCACCAAGGTGCTGGCCGACGAGCGCGTGAACATCCTGTCGGCCTCGGTGACGACTTCGAAGGACCGGGTCGCGGTCAGCCGCTTCTCGTTCGAGATGGGCGACCCGAAGCACCTGGGCCACGTCCTCAAAGCGGTCCGCAACATCGAAGGCGTCTACGACGTCTACCGCGTCACCTCCGCCGCCTGATCGGGCGGGTTCAGGAGACATCCGCAGAGCGGAACGCACTGGGCCGTTCGGGGGGATTCTTCCGAAATGTTCGGTTTTCTGTGCAAGTGACCTTGACGTCCTGGAGCCGTCCTCCATAATGATCTTGATCTTCGATCTTACTTTGGACGATCTTGGTTCCTGGAGGATGCTCGAGAATGAAGCCTGGGGTGTTTCGTGCTGCCGTCCTGACGCTGGGATTGGCCGCGGCAACCGCGACTGTCGCACCGGCGGCGATTGCCGAATCTGGCACTGGTTCTGCAAAAGCCGATGTTGAAGTCATGCAGCCGACCTGCTCCAAGCATGTGTGGAATGGTGGTGGGGGTGTCGTCTGCAGTGACGGTACCTATCGAGCGTACATTCGTTGCACGTTCGTCGGCCCGCCGCTGACCAGGAAATGGGTCTACGGCGAAACGGTCAGGCAAAACGAGATGTCCGCCGCCTACTGCCCGAACGGCTATGTGGTGCACGGACTGGATGACATCGACGTCGACTTCCTGTGAATCACTGGTCGTGGTGACTGGCTGGTCTTCTTTTTTGGCTTGACAACATGAAAGCGGTCCTCGCATTCACATTGCGGGGACCGCTCTCATGCTTCACACGATCATGCGTTCGCGGATGCCCGCTCGATCTTCACCGGGATGTTGGGGCTCCCGTCCCCTTCACCGTTGACGGGCGTGACCCCGGCGGCGGCGACCTTGTCGAGCACGGACAGGCCTTCCTCGCCGACGGTGCCGAAGACCGTGTACTCAGGTGGCAGGTAGGAATCCTGGTAGACCATGAAGAACTGGCTGCCACCGCTGTTCGGCATGCTGGACTTGGCCATCGCCAGAGTGCCGCGCGGGTAGACCGTCGCACCACCTCGGTCGTAGGGGCTGGGCGCAGGCTTGAGATCAGCCGGGGGCTCATCCTTGATGGAGTAGCCCGGGCCACCACTGCCGGTGCCGGTTGGGTCGCCGCACTGCAACACCTTCAGGCCTTCGCCGGTGGTCAGGCGGTGGCATTCGGTGCCGTCGAAGTACTTCGCCTGCACGAGGTGTTCGAAGCTCTGCACAGTGCACGGGGCCTTGGACCGGTCCAGCGTCATCGGGATGGCACCCTCGCTGGTCTGGAACGTGACGTTCTCGACGCCTTCGGCCGGGGTCGGTTCCGGATCTGGTGGAGCTCCAACCGGCTTCGCGGCCGGTTCGCCTGCTGTCGGCGCGTACGCGCACGGACCTGGCGTTGCGCCCGGCTGCGCCTGCGGCGGCGTCTCCGGCTGGGCGGTGTCGTCGCTGGTGCGGGTGAAGTAGAAGACGCCCACCACGACCGCGATGACCACGACGATCGTCGCGCCGATGGTGATCGTCCGGCGTCGCTTGGCCTGCACCGCCCTCCGCTCCAGCTGGCGTTCGAGCTTCCGCTTGGCCGCCTGGCGACGTTGCTCGTTGCTGGGCACCTGCTCCCTCCCCGGATTCGGTGAACATGATGTTGTGCGGGGAGTTTATGGGGTGCCCCTGCGACACTTCCTGAGAGCCCGGCGGCGGATCGCTCAGGTTCGGGCGCGACCGCACCGCCGGTCTCGGCTGAGCGCCGCACGGCACGCGGGAGGAGTGCGCGGGCGGGACGATAATCTGGGGGTCAGCCGACCCGCGCCGTCGGGTGTCGCCGCAACGAAAGGTCGCTCTCCGTGCTTGTCCTCGGGTTCCCGGTAGGACCGCTGCAGGCGAACTGCTACGTGCTCGCGCGCGGGGAGGGCGAACCCTGCGTCGTGGTGGATCCCGGCCAGGACGCCGCGGAGCCGCTGCGCACCCAGCTGACCGAGCGCCGGCTCACCCCGGCCGCGGTGCTGCTCACGCACGGCCACTTCGACCACGTCTTCTCCGCCGGTGAGATCTGCGCCGAGCACGGCGTCCCGGCCCACATCCACCCGGCGGACCGGCACATGCTCACCGATCCCGGCTCCGCGCTCGGCCCGGCCGGGCGGCAGCTGTTCGGCGACGGCCTGGTGATGGACGCGCCCACCGACGTCCGCGAGATCGCAGGCGGCGACGTGCTGGAGCTGGCGGGCCTGAGCTTCGAGGTCACGCACACGCCGGGCCATACCGGCGGGTCGGTGCTGTTCGGCGTCAGGACCGAGGAGGGCGGGCAGCTGCTGCTGTCCGGCGACACCCTCTTCGCGGGCGCCATCGGACGCACCGATCTGCCCGGCGGCGACCACGGCCGGATGCTCGAGTCGCTGAGCACCCAGGTGCTGCCGCTGGACGACGACGTCGTCGTGCTGCCGGGCCACGGACCGACCACCACCATCGGGCGCGAGCGCGCGGGCAACCCGTTCCTGCAGGGACTGCCCGCTTCCGACGCCATCTCCTGACGAGGACAGAGAACTTCCACCCATGAGCACGTTCACCGCCCCCAAGGGCATCCCGGAGTACTTCCCGCCGGAATCGGCCGACTTCCTGGCGGTTCGCGACACCCTGGCCGACGCCGCCCGCCGCGCGGGCTACGGCTACATCGAGCTGCCGCTGTTCGAGGAGACCTCCCTGTTCGCCCGCGGCGTCGGCGAGTCCACCGACGTCGTGAGCAAGGAGATGTACACCTTCGCCGACCGCGGCGGCCGGTCCGTGACGCTGCGGCCGGAGGGCACCGCGGGCGTGACCCGCTCGGTCATCGAGCACGGCCTGGACCGCGGCCAGCTGCCGGTGAAGCTGTACTACAGCGGCGCGTTCTTCCGCTACGAGCGGCCGCAGGCCGGGCGCTACCGGCAGCTGCAGCAGCTCGGCGTCGAGGCGATCGGCGTCGACGACCCGGCGCTGGACGCCGAGGTCATCGCGATCGCCGACGAGGGCTACCGGCGGCTGGGCCTGACCGGCCACCGCATCGAGATCACCTCGCTGGGCGACAACACCTGCCGCCCGGCCTACCGCGCCAAGCTGCAGGAGTTCCTGAGCGGCCTGCCGCTGGACGAGGACACCCGCCGCCGCGCCGAGCTCAACCCGCTGCGGGTGCTCGACGACAAGCGGCCCGAGGTGCGGGAGATGGTCGCCGACGCGCCGCTGATGGTCGATCACCTCTCGGCCGAGTCGAAGGAGCACTACGAGCAGGTCAAGGCGCACCTGATCGACCTGGGCGTGCAGTTCGTGGAGAACCCGCGCCTGGTGCGCGGCCTGGACTACTACACCAAGACGACCTTCGAGTTCGTCCACGACGGGCTCGGCGCGCAGTCCGGCATCGGCGGCGGTGGCCGCTACGACGGCCTGATGGCCGAGCTCGGCGGCCAGGAGCTGTCCGGCGTCGGCTTCGGGCTCGGCGTGGACCGCACCCTGCTGGCCTGCCGGGCCGAGGGCCTCTCGGTCGGCGACCCGGCGCGCTGCGACGTCTACTGCGTGCCGATGGGCGCGACGGCCAAGCGCCGGCTGGTCGCGGCGGCGGGCGGCCTCCGGGCGGCCGGTGTCCGCGTCGACGTCGCCTACGGCGGCAAGGGTCTCAAGGGCGCGATGAAGGCCGCCGACCGCTCCGGTGCGCGGTTCGCCCTGGTGCTCGGCGAGCGCGACATCGAAGCCGGGACCGCGCAGCTCAAGGAGCTGGCCAGCGGCGAGCAGCGCGCGGTGGCGCTGGAGAACCTGGTGGACGAGGTGCGCGCGGCCGTGGAGTCGCCCAGATGAGCGAAGCCGAGTCCGTCTCGCTCGACCTCCTGGACCGCAGGACGGTGCGGGCCCGGGCGCGCAACATCATGATCGCGGCCGTCCTCGTGGCGGCCGCGTTCGGCGGCGTCGTGGGCCTGTTCGCGGGCGGTCAGGGCTTCGCCATCGCGGCGGCGATCGTGGCGGTCCCGCTGCTCCTGCTGGCCCTGGTCGAATCCCGCAAGACCCTGTCGCTGCGCGACGGCCAGGTGATCGCCCGCGCGCTGGGCACCCGGGTGGTGTCGTTGCGGGAGGCCGACCGGCTCGAACTGTTCATCACCGACGTGCGCGGCGCGCGCACGGTGAACCTGCTGGTGGGCGGGCCGCCGAAGGGCAAGGCGATCAGCGTCTCGCTGGCGATGTACGCCGGGACCGGTGGCCGCGAGCTGGGCATCTACGCGCTGCGGCGGCTGGCGGACACGCTGGCAGGCAACGCCGACACCCGAGCCCTGGTGCTCTCGCAGCTGATCGTCGAGCAGCTGCGCGCGGAAGCGCGCGGCGACGCGGCTCCGCAGCGCCCGCTCTACGTGCTGGCGTCGGCGGCCCCGCAGGGCCGCGTGGCGCAGCGCCTCAACCCCGACGCGGTGTCCAGGTTCGTCGCGGAGCTCGGTCGCTGAGAGCTCGTTCGTGGTTGCGCTGCTCGGGTGGTCGCTTGGCGGAACCTGAGCGGTGCCCTGGACCGCGGGTACCCCTCCTGCTCCACGGCGGAGGGGCCGTCCTCGCCGGGAAACCGCTCAGAACCCGCGGGTGATCATCCTGCGCAGGTGGCTGCAAGCGGGTGACGCCGCTGGCAAGGCGCGGACGGCATTCGCCGACAAGCTCTGACTGAAACGCCGTCCCGGGATCACACCCCGGGGCGGCGCCTGCGGCGCACGGTGGGAGTTCCGGCGCTGGTGGCCGCGGCCTGCCCGACCCGGTCGGCCACCGACGCCCGGTGGGTGTTCTCCGCGGGTTCCCGGACGGCCACCGCGGCGGCGATCGCCGTGGTGATCGGGACCGCCGCGACGAGGCCGATGCTGCCCACCAGGGTGCGCACCACCTCCTGCGCCACGGCCTGCGAGGTGACGATCTCGCCGAAGCTCCGCCCGGACAGCGCGTAGGCCATCAGCATCGGCAGCGCAGTGCCCGCGTAGGCCAGGACCAGCGTGTTCACCGCCGAGGACACGTGGTCGCGGCCGATCTGCAGCCCGGAGGAGTACAGCTGCCGCCAGGTCAGCGCCGGGTTGGCCTTGCGCAGCTCCCACACCGCGCTGGTCTGGGTCACGGTGACGTCGTCGAGCACGCCCAGCGCACCGATCACCACACCGGCCAGCAGCAGCCCGCGCGCGTCGATCGGCGCGCCGAGCAGGCCCATCAGGCTGGAGGTGTCCTCGTCCAGCCCGGTGAGGCTGGTGGCGGCCGCGAACAGCGAGCTGAGCGCCCCGATCAGCGCCAGGCTGAGCATGGTGCCCAGCACCGCGGTGGAGGTACGCGCGGAGAAGCCGTGGGTGAGGTAGAGCGCGATGAACATGATCAGCCCGGCGCCGACGATGGCCACCAGCAGCGGATCCTCCCCGGCCAGCACGGCGGGCAGGACGAAGCTGACCAGCACGACCAGGCTCAACCCGAGTGCGACGAGGGCGGCGAGCCCCTGCCACCTGCCGAGCACGAGCACGGCCCCGGCGAACACCAGCGCCAGCACCAGCAGCGGAGTGCCGCGCTGGAAGTCGACGACCTGGTAGGAGGACGGCTCCTGCGCGTTGGCCCCGGAGTAGCTGAGCACCACGTCGTCGCCGACGGCGAACCGCGGGCTGCCGGGATCGGTGGGCACGACCTGCTCGATGCTCTCCCCGGGCAGCGGCCCGTCCTGCATCCGCACCTCGAGGATCACGCACTCGCTCTGCTCGGACGCGCCCTCGCTGCACGGCCCGGCGACGGCGGAGACGACCTCGGCGTTCACCGGGTGCTGCCCGAACCCGAGATCGGCACCGCTGCGCTGCTCGTGCCCGAAGGGGTACAGCAGCAGCACGCCGATGATCGCGGCCAGCGCGAACGGCACCAGCGCGATGGCCAGCACGCGCTTGACCTGCTTCGAAGCCGGATCAGCAGGCCCGTGGCCGTGGCCGTGCCCGTGACCGACGGTGGGCGGCGGGGCGCTGGGACGCGGGTCCGGACGGCGGTGGCGTGCGCGGCGACCCTCACCGGACGAGGGCGGCTCAGCGGCAGGAGGGCGCTCGGTCACCGGCCAATTATGCGGACTCCCCGAACGGCATCCCCGGCAGAGGCCCACCGGTGTCGCTGCGAGCACCGTCCGTACCGGGATCACACGATGGGCGGAGACCTGCTCGGGGATGCGGACGTCGGCGATCGGCTGCGGGCGGGCTCGCCGGGCTGTGATGATCGTCTTCATGGGTTTGTTCGAGACGAAGCCGAAGCTCGTCACCGTGCTGGGGCGGGCGTTCGGCTGCCTGGTGTGCGGTCACGCGTGGTTCTGGTCCCGCGAGGTCAAGCTCAACTCGACCGGCGCCGAGTTCTTCGGCTTGGCGTGGGCGAACGAGTCCGCCATGGGACTGATCTGCGACAAGTGCGGTTACGTGCACGAGTTCGCCGGCGGAAACCGACCCCAGCTGTGGACCAAGAAGCAGGGGTATCCGGACGGGGCCGAGTGACCGCCGCGACGGTGCGGAAGAAGGGCGCGGCCACGATCGGCTGATGTGGGGAAACACCGCTCGACACGTTGTCGAAACTGTGTTCGAATTGGGTCGTGCGATGGGAACGACAGCGAATCAGTTCGCCGGTGGCGGAGGCCGCGCTGCCGCTCGACCTGCCCGAGCCGGTGCGGGGGAGCGGTCGCGGTGGTCTGCGGTTGCCGGACCCGGTGCCGATCGAGGCGGGCACCGAGGATGCCTTCGCGATCGAGGTGCGGGCGAAGTCGATCATCAACCGGGTGCCCGGCGAGTCCGCTGTGCCGTTCGGCTGGACGGTCAACCCGTACCGGGGATGCGGTCACGCCTGTCGGTACTGCTTCGCGAGGCGGACTCACACCTACCTTGACCTCGATGCCGGGCACGACTTCGACAGCAAGATCGTGGTCAAGGTCAACGCGGGTGCGCTGCTGCGCAAGGAGCTCGCCCACCCGCGGTGGGCGGGTGAGCCGATCGCGATGGGCACCAACACCGATCCCTACCAGCGGGCCGAGGGGCGCTACCGGTTGATGCCGGAGATCATCTCGGCGTTGCGCGACCGGGCCAACCCGTTCTCGATCCTGACCAAGGGGACGTTGATCCTGCGCGATGCCGATCTGATCGTGCAGGCCGCCGGGGTGGCTCCGGTGTCGGTGGCGGTCTCGATCGGCTCGGTGGACGAGCGGCTCTGGCGGGCCGTCGAGCCGGGCGCGCCGTCGCCGCGCCGGCGGCTGGACGTGGTGCGGCGGTTCGCCGATGCCGGGATCGGGTGCACCGTGCTGATGGCGCCGATCCTGCCCGGGCTCAGCGATGGTCCCGAGCAGATCGACGCCACGGTGCGGGAGCTGGTCGCCGCCGGGGCCGAGCGGATCGTGCCCCTGCTGCTGCACCTGCGACCGGGGGCGCGGGAGTGGTTCCGCGACTGGTTGCAGCGGGAGCATCCCGAGCTGGTGCCGCTGTACTCCCGGCTGTACCGCAACGGCTCGTACCTGCCGAAGTCCTACCAGCGAGGTGTGCTGGCGCTGGTGGAGGAGGCCAAGCGGCGCCACGGGGTCCGGCCGCCGCGGTCACCGCAGTTCCGCGACGTCACCGGCGCCGCGGAGTCGGACGCCGAGGTGGAGGAGGTGCGGCAGCTCAGCCTGCTGTGAGGTGCCGCCGGCTGCGCCGCGCGGGTGAGATCCACCGGTTAAAGCAGATGCACATCATTTTCGATTGGAGTCGGCAATGTGCTGGAGGGCGTGGATTGCTTTTCGGTTTCGGAACTTGATCGCCTGTTTCCTGCTGGTTAAAAAATCGGCGATCTTGCATCGGATTCAACCGATGTTCGGAAGCGGACGGATATTTAGTTACGCTGCGTATGTACCTGTTTTGTCGGGTCCGCCTAACGGGTGGTGGTGCGGGAGGACGAGCTGCATCCCAGCTGGTCCTCGGGCTGCCACCGGACGCCGAAGACACCCATCCCGAAGTCCAGCGCCACCGCGTGGGTGCGGCCGAACCGGTCCACGGTCAGCGGCTTCGGGGGCTCCACCTCCTGCGTGGTGGAGTCGCCGACGTAGCTCTCGCAACGGGTCGGCGGGTGCGCCGGGTCGAACTGCAGCTCGGCCACGTACTGCCGCACCGGCAGCCGGAAGAGCCGGCAGAAGCTGTGCTCGACCTCGTTCGGGCCGGTCGGCGGGTCGATGATCTCGTACTCCAGCAGCAGCGTCTCGCCGCGGGCGAGCGCGCGGTCGAACAGCAGCTCGGCGACCACCAGGTCGCGGGCGTGATCGGTGAGCACCTGGCCGAGCCGGCAGGAGCGGATGGGCCGGATGATCGGCGGGGTCTCCCCGGAGGAGGCGCCGTCGAACATGATCACCCAACGGTCCACGCCGTTGGTCTCGGCCCGGACCAGCTTGCGGGTGCGGATCTTGCGCAGCTCACCGCGCTGGTCGACGTGCACCACGTCGTGGTGGCTGAGCCGGGCCAGCTTGCTGTCGTGGCTGGTGTCGATCTTGGTGAGCAGCTCGGCCGCCGACTCGTTCTCCGACCACAGCGCGCTCAGCGGCGGCGCCTCGGCCGGTGCCTGGCGGGTGCGGCCGCGCGGCCGCGGCGGGCCGAGCAGCGCGGACAGCGCGTTCTCCGGCACGCCCAGGACCTGTTCCAGCTGCTGCAGGGCGAGCAGGGAATCCGGGCGCTCCGGGCGGCGCCGACCGGACTGCCAGTAGCTCAGCGCGGTGATGCTGACCGGTGTGCCGCGGGCGCGCAGCCGGTGCTGGATGCGCTCCAGGCTCAGGCGGCTGGCTCGGATCGCGGTGCGCAGGGCGACTTCGAACGGCCCGGTGCGCAGCAGTTCGGCGAGTTCGGCCGACAGCGCGTTCGTCCCGGGTTGCGCGGTCCGGACGGTCGGTTGCGCGGTCGGGCGGGCCTCCGTTTTCGGGCCGATCATCGTTACTCCTCGTGTCCGCCGAATCCGAACTTACGCTAATCAGTGGATCTGTGATCCGCAACGACCGAGTTCCGGTTGGCCTCTCCAACTAAAGTCGGAACAGGGCTGGCTTAAGCTGGTATTCAAGTCCTCCGTGCTTCGCGGTCGCCGAACAATGCCGTTGCCCGATCGTCGATCGTGCTTCGAATCAAGTGAATTGTGACGCACGTGGCCCGAAATTGGTATCGACCATTTGGTGCCGCTGCGGCGAACGGGCGAACGCGACGAACCGCGCGCCGCTCCGCGGTGACCGGGAGCGATCGGCGGCCGGGACCGGTGACGCTGCGCTGCGGTGGATCGACGCGCGGCACCTGCCGGGCGTGCACCGGGGCTCGTTGGCTAGCCTTGAAGGCCTGCGTCCTGCCTGCTGAGCCCGCATGCGCTGCGGTCCCGGCAGTGCCGGCGAAACCGAAAGCAATGCCGTCGAAACGCTGAAACAGCGGAAGAAGGAGCTCAGTACCCGTGATGCGCACGCACGAGACCGGATCGCTGCGCGCCGGTCATGCCGGGCAGACCGTCACCCTCGCCGGGTGGGTGGCGCGCCGTCGCGATCACGGCGGGGTCATCTTCATCGATCTGCGCGACGCTTCGGGCGTCGCCCAGGTCGTCTTCCGCGAGGGCGAGATGGCCGAGCGGGCCCACCGGCTGCGCTCCGAGTTCTGCGTCCAGGTCACCGGCGAGGTGACCCGCCGCCCGGAGGGCAACGAGAACCCGGAGATCCCGACCGGTGAGATCGAGGTGACCGCCACCGAGCTGGTGGTGCTCTCCGAGTCCGCGCCGCTGCCGTTCCCGCTGGACGAGCACCTGGAGGTCGGCGAGGAGGTGCGGCTCAAGCACCGCTACCTGGACCTGCGCCGCGCCGAGCCGGCCAAGGCCATGCGGATGCGCAGCGAGATCAACCGCATCGCGCGCGAGGTCCTGCACGAGCGCGACTTCGTCGAGGTCGAGACGCCGACCATGACCCGCTCGACGCCGGAGGGCGCGCGGGACTTCCTGATCCCGGCCCGGCTGCAGCCCGGCAACTGGTACGCGCTGCCGCAGTCGCCGCAGCTGTTCAAGCAGCTGCTGATGGTCGGCGGGCTGGAGCGGTACTACCAGATCGCGCGCTGCTACCGGGACGAGGACTTCCGCGCCGACCGGCAGCCGGAGTTCACCCAGCTCGACATCGAGATGAGCTTCGTCGAGCAGGACGACGTCATCGAGCTGGGCGAGGCGATCGTGGCCGCGCTGTGGAGCAAGGTGGCCGGCCACGAGATCCCGCGCCCGTTCCCGCGGATGACCTACGCCGAGGCGATGGCCAAGTACGGCTCGGACAAGCCGGACCTGCGCTTCGGCCTCGAGCTCACCGAGATGACCGAGTACTTCAAGGACACCCCGTTCCGGGTGTTCAAGGCTCCCTACGTCGGTGCCGTGGTGATGCCGGGCGGCGCGAGCCAGCCGCGGCGGCAGCTCGACGCCTGGCAGGAGTGGGCCAAGCAGCGCGGTGCCAAGGGCCTGGCCTACGTGCTCGTCGGCGAGGACGGCACGCTGTCCGGCCCGGTGGCCAAGAACCTCTCCGAGAGCGAGCGCGAAGGCCTGGCCAAGACGGTCGGCGCCAACCCGGGCGACTGCGTGTTCTTCGCCGCCGGTGCGCGCTCGGCGGCCCGCGGCCTGCTCGGCGCGGCCCGGCTGGAGATCGGTGAGCGCTGCGGCCTGATCGACCACGACGCCTGGTCGTTCGTGTGGATCGTCGACGCCCCGATGTTCGAGCCGGTGGACGAGAGCGACGACGTGGCGGTCGGCAGCGGTCGCTGGACCGCGGTGCACCACCCGTTCACCTCGCCGAACGCCGACTGGGTGGACAACTTCGAGCAGGACCCGGCCAACGCGCTGGCCTGGGCCTACGACATCGTCTGCAACGGCAACGAGATCGGCGGCGGCTCGATCCGTATCCACCGCTCCGACGTCCAGGAGCGGGTGTTCGAGCTGCTGGGCATCTCCCAGGAGCAGGCGCAGGACAAGTTCGGCTTCCTGCTGGACGCGTTCAAGTTCGGCCCGCCGCCGCACGGCGGCATCGCCTTCGGCTGGGACCGGATCTGCATGCTGCTGGCCGGGGCGAACTCGCTGCGCGACGTCATCGCGTTCCCGAAGAGCGGCGGCGGGTACGACCCGCTGACCTCGGCGCCGTCCCCGATCACCATCGAGCAGCGCAAGGAAGCGGGCATCGACGCCAAGCCGGCCGCCAAGGTCGGCGACGAGAGCATCTCGGTGTTCCCGCCCGGCATCGTGGAGAAGCAGGGCTGACCGGCGGCGCGACGTGCTGCACCTGCGGGTGATCTGCCCGGCCGAGTACACCGATGGTGTGCTGGCCGGGCTCCAGCAGCACCCGGGTGCGGCGCACGTCGTGCTGGTGCGCGGCGGCGCGCTGGAACCGGCGGGCGATCTGATCGAGGTCGACCTGGCGCGGGAGGCCGCTGACGACGTGCTGGCCGCGATCCGGGCCTCGGAGCTGACCGAGGTCGGCGCGGTGACCATCACCGACGCGGGCACCACGATGTCGGCGCGCGCGGAGCGGGCCGAGGCCGCCGCGCCCGGTGATGCCGATGACGCGGTGGTGTGGGACGAGCTGATCGCCCGCACCGGCGAGGAGTCCCGGCTCACCGGCACCTTCCTGGCCTTCCTGTGCCTGGCCTGCGTGCTCGCGGCGGTCGGGGTGGTCACCGACTCGCCGGTGACGATCGTCGGCGCGATGGTGGTAGGGCCCGAGTTCGGGCCGCTGGCCGCCATCGCGGTCGGGCTGGTGGCGCGGCGCTGGCTGCTGGTCCGGCGGGCCGCGCTGGCGCTGGCCGTCGGGTTCCCGGTGGCCATGCTGGTCACCGCGGCCGCCGCTCTCGGCGGCGAGTGGAGCGGGCTGATCAGCAGCACGTCGCTGCCCGCGGACAGCGAGGTGTCGTTCGTCTACCAGGTCGGCTGGTCGTCGCTGATCGTGTCGTTGCTGGCCGGGGCGGCCGGGATGCTCTCGCTGACCTCGGCGAAGTCGGCCGTGCTAGTCGGCGTGTTCATCTCGGTCACGACGGTGCCCGCCGCCGGGTACGCGGTGGTCGCCGCGACGCTGGGCGACTGGGTGCAGTGCGCCAGTTCGATCGCGCAGCTCGCGGTGAACCTGGCGGGCATCGTGGTGTCCGCGACGGTGGTGCTCCTGCTCCGAGCCAAGCGTGCGCGCCCGGGTGAGGGAGTCCCCACCAGGGAAATGCTGTAAGAGCGCGGGGGTGGTCGTTCTGCATGGGTGGTCGCTTGGCGGACCCCGAGAGGCTGCCCGGGTCGCGGGTGCTCTCCCGAGACGCGGCGGAGGGGCCGTCCTCGCCGGGAAACCACTCAGAACCCGCAGGTGGTCGCTTTGCCGAGGTGATCCGACCGGCTGCCGCCGCCTGTCGGGGCGCGGACGGCTTCGCCGACAGGTCGCTGGCAGGATCGCCGTGCAACCTGGACGGCTCGCCGTTCCGTCATAGTCGAGGGGCAGTGCGCACGGGGCCGATCGGCCGCCGCGGGAGTGGCGGACGGCTGCCCACGGGCGAACACGCTGCGATTACGACTGCTGACCGGTTGTGTGTCACTTGACCGGTTATGGCAGCTCGGGTTCATGTTGTGGGGGTAGTGTCTGGAGACGATGAGCGTGGAGATCACCACCGGCCCCCCGGAGGTTCGCGTCCCGGTCAGCACCGAGGCGACAGACACCGTCGGGACCGCGGAAGCTGTGCTGAGCAAGCGGACCGGAGCACCGGTCCGGCTTGCCGATGCCGAGGATCTCGGCGGTAGCGACCGCTCGGTAGTCATGCGGGTGCGGATCGCCGAGTCGCCCTTCGAGCTGCCCAGGACCGTCGTGGTCAAGCACTACGGCGAGTGCCCGGTGGAAGCCCGGTCGGATCCGTTCGCGCACGAAGCGGCGAGCTGCCAGCTCACCACGGCGCTGCCGCCCGAAGCGCGGGTCGGCCCCGAGCTGATCGCGCACGACGCGGGCGAGCGCCTGCTGGTGCTCGAGGACCTCGGACGCGGTTCCACTCTGGCCGACGTCCTGTTCGCCGACGACTCCCGCGTCGCCGAGCGCGCGCTGCTGGGCTGGGCGCGTGCGCTCGGCCGGCTGCACAGCACCACCGCGGGCTGCGAGGCCGACTTCGACGCGCTGATGCGGCGGCTGGGCGCCAAGTCGTGGACCGATCCGGTGGCCGACGACATCGTGCGCTCGGCCTCCGAGCTGCCCGAGCTGCTCACCCAGGTCCTCGGCGTGGACACCTCGCCGGGCATGGTCGAGCGGCTGAACGCCGCGACCGAGCTGCTGCGGTCGAGCCGGTACCGGGCCTTCAGCCCGTCGGACATCTGCCCGGACAACAGCCTGGTGACCGGCAGCGGGGTGCGGTTCCTGGACTTCGAGTGGGGCTGCGTGCGCGACGTCGCGATGGACGCGGCGTACCTGCAGTACCCGTTCCCGTCGTCCTGGTGCTCCTACGCGCTGCCGGACAACCTCGCCGAGAGCATGTTGTCCACCTGGCGGTCGGAGATCGCCGAGGTCTGGCCGGAGCTGGACGACGACGACGTGCTGCTGCCGCGGCTGTTCGACGCGCAGCTGCTGTGGGTCTGGGTGTCGACGTGGTGGTTCCTGCCGCGCACCGGCGAGACCGACCGGCCCATCGACATGCACATGCCCTCGCCGCGCCGCAGCACGGCGCTGGTGGATCGCTGGCGGCACCTGCGGGCCGATGCGGTGTCGGCCGGGCTGGACGACGTCGCGGAGTTCGCCGACCAGGTGGTCGACGCGCTGGTCGACCGCTTCGGCGCCGGCGCGTTGCACCTGCAGCCCTACCCGGCGTTCCGCACGGAGTGAGTCCCGCCGGAGCGGGAACCGCGTTGCGCGGGCGGCTCACCACCTGATTGGATGTATATCCATAGTCCTGAATGATATGCATCGGTGGTGGGGGATGGTTCCGTTCAGCGCGGCGATCGAGCGGGCGGCTGTGGCCACCTGGCCGGCTTCGACGGTGCAGCGGGCGGACGGCTGGCTCCTGCGGCACTGCGATCTGCTCCGGCGCAAGCGCTCGAACTCGGCGCTGCCGCCGGAGCAGGGCTGGAGCCGGGGCGGCGTCGAGCGGGTGGAGGATTTCTACGCGGCTCGTGGCGCGGCGGCGGTCATCCAGGTGAGCCCGCTGGAGCGGCACGCCCAGCTGGACTCAGCGCTCGCTGACCGGGGTTATCGGCTCGTCTCGCCCACCGAGGTCATGTTCGCCGACGCCGGGCCGGTGTCCGTCGCCTGCGCCGCCGGGGAGTTCGACGTGCGGCTCGAACCGCGTCCGAGCTCGTCCTGGCTGGCCGCGGTCGAAGCGGTGGGCGGTGCGCCGGAGCCGAGCCTGGACCGGGTGCCGCAGCCCGTGCGGTTCGCGATCGCGGAACGCGGCGGCATGCCGGTCGGCGTCGGGATGTTCGCCGGGGCGGCGGGCTGGTGCGGCGTCTACGGGATGGCCACGCATCCGGACTGGCGGCGGCGCGGCGTGGCCACCGCGCTCCTGCGGGCGGGCGCGCGATGGGCGGCCGAGATGGGTTCGCGGCTCTTTCTGCAGGTCGAAGTGGACAACCCCGGGGCGCGGCGGCTTTATGCGGCGGTGGGTTTCCGGACCGCGCACCGCTACCACTACCGGGTTCGCTGAACAGTGCGCGTTTCCGGCACGTTTCGTCCCGGCATATTCCGGCAGCTAGCGGCCGTACACTCGATCCGGTAATGCTGGTCACATCTCCGATACTTTCCGTAGCGAACATTGCTGACGCACCGCAGTGATAGGTGGGGTGTCCACCCGGCAGTCGGGTGAATTCGCAGGTCGGAACCGATTGATTAACATATCTTCATTGGTTTCGGCGCGCGGCGGCCCAGGATTGCGACTTGCGCTCAGGTGGCAGTCGTCGGATACCGTTAGTTCAGCGTTTCGCTACTTCCCCCCTCTACCGTCGATGACGCCGGTGGGGGACGAGCTGCCCAATTTCGGAGGATTCGGTGCACAGCAAGGCCTGGCGGGTGACGAGAGCGGGTCTGTTCCTGCTGTTGTCGATCGCGCTCGCCGTGCTGGGCCCGACCCAGGCCACCGGCGAGGGCTGCGCACCGCCGCGCTGGGGGCCTGCGGAAACCAACGAGACAAAGGAGAACCGGGACAGCGAGAAGCTCCGCGAGCGGCTGCCCGGCGTCGCGCTGAACCGTCGCTGCGGGGCTCGGGCGGAAGCCCGGCGAGAGCCGCTGCCGCGCGTGCTGCAACCCGCCGATGGTGTCGAAATCCGGCCGCGCGCGCGAATCCTCCCAAATCCTGGGAGCGATCCTTACCACGAATTCATGAAGCTTAAACATTCCCCTGCCGTGCTCCAGGTGGTCCGGCACTGATCGGTCCCGCTCGCCGACATTTCCATGCCGACGACACGGAGACCCTCAATGAGCTTCGAACATTTCGTGCGACACGCCCGACGTCACCCGGACACGCTTTCCGCTGCCCGCAGGCAGCAGCTGGCCGCCGGGCAGAAACCGTCCGCGCTGTTCATCGGTTGCTCCGATTCGCGGGTGATCCCCTCGCAGATCACCGGCGCGGAACCGGGCACCCTGTTCGAACTGCGGACCGCCGGCAATGTGGTGCCGAAATACGCGCCGGACTCGGCGTCCAGCGAAATGGCCACCATCGAATACGCGGTGCTGGTGCTGCGCGTGCCGGAGATCATCGTGTGCGGCCACTCGCACTGCGGCGCGGTCACCGCGCTGACCGTGGCCGGGCGCGGGTTGGAGGAGCTCCCCGCGCTGTGCACCTGGCTGGGGACCGGTTCCCTGACCGGCGTCGACCCCGAGGACCCCAGCGTCCGCTCGGAGAGCAAGCGGCACATCCTCGAGCAGCTGCGCACCCTGCGCGAGTACCCGTTCATCCGGGACCGCATCGACGCCGGTGAGCTGCGGCTGCACGGCTGGTTCTACGAGATCGACACCGGCCTGGTCTACACGTGCCCGAAGAGCACGGAAGAGCCGGACTTCCTCCCGCTGTAACTCACGCACCCCGACCGCGCCGCGCGCCACGAAGCACGCGGCGCGATGTCGGCATCCCGGAAAAACGTTTCAACTCGCCCTGGAGGGGCACTGTGACTCGACTCGAAATACCCGCTCAGCGCCGGAAGGGCGGCGTGCCGCGCTGGCCGAAGGAGACCTTCGGCGCCGACCTGGGCGCCTCGCTCGTGGTGTTCCTGGTGGCGGTGCCGCTGTGCGTCGGCGTGGCCGTCGCCTCCGGCGTGCCCGCCGAGCTGGGCATCGTCACCGGCATCGTCGGCGGCCTGCTGGTCGGGCTGCTGCCCGGCAGCACGATGCAGGTCAGCGGCCCGGCCGCCGGCCTCACCGTGCTGGTGGCCTCGGCGGTGGACCAGCACGGGCTCGCCGCGCTGGGCGTGATCGTGCTGGGCGCCGGCGTGCTGCAGATCCTGCTGGGCATCAGCAGGCTGGGCACCTGGTTCCGGGCGATCTCGCCTTCGGTGGTGCAGGGCATGCTGGCCGGCATCGGCCTGGTGCTGATCCTCGGCCAGATCTACCCGGTCGGCGGCCTCGCCCAGCCGGAGACCACGCTGGCCAAGTTCAGCGGCATCCCCGACCTGCTCGTGGCGATGGTGACCACGCCGGCGGGCGTCAGCGGCCTGGCGCTGGCCGGGCTCGCGCTGCTGATCATGGCTTTCTGGAAGAAGGCCCCGCAGAAGGTGCGGCTGGTGCCGGGCGCTCTCGCTGCCGTGGTGATCACCAGCGCGCTGGCGGTGCTGCTGGCGCTGCCGGTGCACAAGGTGGAGGTCGGGTCGCTGCTGGCGGCGCTGAACCCACCGGCGTTCTCGGCCTGGGGCTCGCTGCTCGACCCGGCGGTGCTCGGGTCGATCGTGACCTTCGCGCTGATCGCCTCGGCGGAGAGCCTGTTCAGCGCCGCCGCCGTGGACCGCATGCACGACGGGCCGAAGACCCAGTACAACAAGGAGCTCGTCGCCCAGGGCGTGGGCAACACCGTCTGCGGCGTGTTCGGCGCGCTGCCGATGACCGCGGTGATCGTGCGCAGCTCCGCCAACGTGCAGGCCGGTGCCAAGACGAAGCTGTCCCGCGTGATGCACGGCGGCTGGCTGCTGCTGTTCGTCGTGCTGCTGCCGGGCGTGCTGTCGTTCATCCCGACGGCGGTGCTCGCCGCCCTGCTGATCCAGGCCGGGTGGAAGCTGCTCGAACTGCGGCAGGTCGCGGTGCTGGTCCGGGAGAACCGCTCCGAGGCCTTCGTGCTGATCCTCACCGCGGGCATGATCGTGGCCACCGACCTGCTGATCGGCACGCTCGCCGGGCTGGCCGTCGCCATCGTCAAGACCGCGATCGAGGTGTCCCGGCTGTCGGTCAAGGCCGAGGACGACGCCGAGCAGGTGCGCGTCGAGCTGGGCGGCAACGCGACCTTCCTGCGGCTGCCGCGGCTGCTGGACCACCTGGAGAAGCTGCCCGCCGGCAAGCACGTCCACCTGGACCTGACGATGGTCCGGCACCTCGACCGGGCCTGCCACCAGGCCGTCGAGCACTGGGCCGCGCAGCGGCGGCGCAGCGACGGCACCGTCGAGGTGGCCCTGCCCGCCAGAGTCGGCTGACCCCGGGTGATCGATTCCGCAGCGCGGCGGCGCGGGTAGCGGAACTCGTTTCCGGTGTCGGCTGTCCGCATCGCGGCTGCGGCCCGAAGCGGAATCGATCGTCTCGTGGGTGCGCGGGGGTGCCGCGCACCCACGACCGGGCGGGCGGGGGCGTCGGGGGCGAGCGGTAGCGTCGGGGTGTGAGCGAGGGGCTGTTCGACGAGGGACTGTTCGGTGCCGACACCGAGCAACGCGCCGGTGAGCGGTTGGCCGAGAACGCGCCGTTGGCGGCACGGATGCGGCCCCGTTCGCTGGACGAGGTCGTCGGCCAGCAGCACCTGCTGGGCGCCGGCGCACCGCTGCGCAGGTTGGTGGAAGGCGGCGCTCCGGCATCGGTGCTGCTCTACGGCCCGCCCGGCACCGGCAAGACGACCTTGGCCAACCTCGTCTCGCTGGCCACCGGACGCCGGTTCGCGGCCTTGTCCGCGCTGTCGTCCGGGGTGAAGGAGGTCCGCGCGGTCATCGAGGAGGCCCGGCGCCGCCTCGGCCGCTCCGGCGAGTCGACCGTGCTGTTCATCGACGAGGTGCACCGCTTCTCCAAGACGCAGCAGGACGCGCTGCTCGGCGCGGTCGAGGACCGCACCGTGCTGCTGGTGGCGGCCACCACGGAGAACCCCTACTTCTCCGTGGTGGCCCCGCTGCTGTCGCGGTCGCTGGTGCTGCAGCTGCGCAGCCTCGAGGACGACGACATCCGCACGCTGGTGCGCCGCGCGGTCGTCGAGGAGCGCGGGCTGGGCGGGGCGCTGCGGCTGACCGGGGAAGCCGAAGACCACCTGGTGGCGCTGGCCGGCGGCGATGCGCGGCGGGCGCTGACCGCGCTGGAGGCCGCGGCGGAGTCGGCGAGCTCGACCGGCGCCGAGGCCATCGACCTGGCCACCGTCGAGGCCACCGTGAACCGCGCCGCCGTGCTCTACGACAAGGGCGGCGACCAGCACTACGACATCGCCAGCGCGTTCATCAAGTCCATCCGCGGCTCCGACGTGGACGCCGCGCTGCACTACCTGGCCCGGATGGTCGAGGCGGGCGAGGACCCGCGGTTCATCGCGCGGCGGCTGGTGGTGCACGCCAGCGAGGACATCGGGATGGCGGATCCGACCGCGCTGCAGACCGCGGTCGCGGCGGCGCACGCGGTGCAGTTCATCGGCATGCCCGAAGGACGGCTGGCGCTGGCCCAGGCCACCATCCACCTGGCCACCGCGCCGAAGTCGAACGCGGTGATCACCGCCATCGACGCGGCCTCCAGCGACGTGCGCGCGGGCAAGGGCGGCCCGGTCCCGCCGCACCTGCGCGACGGGCACTACGCGGGCGCGAAGAAGCTCGGCAACGCCCAGGGCTACCGGTACCCGCACAACAGGCCGGAAGGCGTGCTGAGCCAGCAGTACCCGCCGGACGAGCTGGTCGGCCGCGACTACTACGAGCCGACGGGCCGAGGAGCCGAGCGCGCGCTAGGAGAGCGGGTGCCAAAGCTCCGCGACATCATCCGCGGCAAGGGCTGAAGACCGGATTCCGCACTCGCTCTGCGCGGCGCGCTGAGAACCCGCGGTGCCGGTTGCGACGGATGGCCGTGCGCATGCGACGGCTCGTGCTGTTGTCGCCGGAGGCGTCGCGGCTGCGGTTCGCGATGGTCGATCGGGCGTGCCCGGGCAGGTAGGTTCCGATCGGATTCGTCGCGAGGAGGTCGTTGGTGGACAAGCGGATCGTGGTCACCCGGACGGTGCCGGAGTCGGCGGTGGAGGTGCTGCGGGAGGCCGGAGCGGTGCACGTGTGCGCGCAGGACGGGCCGCTCCCGGTGCCCGAGCTGCACGAGGCCGTGCGGGGCGCGCACGCGATCGTGACGATGCTGCACGACCGGGTCGACGCCGACCTGGTGGCCGCTGCCGGGCCTCAGCTGCAGGTGGTGGCCAACGTCGCCGTCGGCTACGACAACATCGACGTGCCCGCCGTGACCGAGCGCGGCGTCACCGTGACCAACACCCCTGGCGTGCTCGTCGACGCGACCGCCGACCTCGCCTTCGGCCTGCTGCTGATGGTCACCCGCCGCCTCGGGGAGGGCGAACGGCTGCTGCGCGCCCGCGAGCCCTGGACCTTCCACCTCGGCTTCATGCTCGGCACCGGCCTGCAGGGCAAGACGCTCGGCATCGTCGGGCTCGGCGACATCGGGCAGGCCGTCGCCCGCCGAGCCCGCGCCTTCGGGATGAACATCGCCTACACCGGGCGCCGTCGGGCCCCGGTCGAGGTGGAGACCGAGCTCGACGCGCGCCACCTGCCGCTGGAGGAGCTGCTGCGCACCGCCGACGTGGTGTCCCTGCACTGCCCGCTCACCGAGCAGACCCGCCACCTCATCGACGCGGCGGCGCTGGCGGCGATGAAGCCGACCGCCTTCCTGGTCAACACCAGCCGCGGCCCCGTGGTCGACGAGAAGGCGCTCGCGGAGGCGCTGCACGAGGGCCGGATCGCCGGTGCCGCGCTGGACGTCTTCGAGCACGAGCCCGCGGTCGAGCCCGCGCTGCTGGAGCTGGACAACGTCGCGATCGCCCCGCACCTGGGCTCGGCCACCGTCGAGACCCGCACCGCCATGGCCGAGCTCGCCGCCCGCAACGTCGCCGCCGTTCTGCGCGGCGCGGAGCCGATCACCCCGGTGGGATGAGAGCGGCCGGAAAAATTCTCGGCGAGGATGTCGAGAACCGGTGACCGGCTCCGTCCCCGAGGTGAAAGCGAACTCGCACCGAGGAGGCCCACCATGGCCAAGTACCTGTTGCTGAAGCACTACCGCGGCGCGCCGGCCGCGGTCAACGACGTCCCGATGGACCAGTGGACGCCCGAGGAGATCTCGGCGCACGTGAAGTACATGAACGACTTCGCCGCCCGGCTGCAGGAGACCGGCGAGTACGTCGACAGCCAGGCGCTGGCCCCGGAGGGCACCTTCGTCCGCTACGACGGCGAGGGGCGCCCGCCGGTCACCGACGGCCCGTTCGCCGAGACCAAGGACGTCATCGCGGGCTGGATGGTGATCGACGTCGACAGCTACGAGCGCGCGCTCGAACTGGCGGCGGAGCTCTCCGCGGCGCCCGGGGCGGGCGGGAAGCCGATCCACGAGTGGCTCGAACTGCGCCCGTTCCTGGGCCACGCGCCCACCATCGCGGAGTGATGCGGGTGGACGAGGCGCTGATCCGGAGCCTCACCCCGCAGGTGATCGGGGTCCTCGTCCGCCGCGGAGCAGACTTCGCGGCGGCCGAGGACGCCGTCCAGGACGCCCTGGTCGATGCGGTCCGCGGCTGGCGGGACGACCCGCCGCGGGACCCGAAGGGCTGGCTGATCACCGTCGCCTGGAACCGGTTCCTCGACGCGACCAGGGCGGATGCCGCTCGCCGGCGGCGGGAGGACCGCGCCGAGGAGGAACCGGTGGCGGCGCCCGGCGTGGACGACACGCTGCAGCTGTACTTCCTGTGCGCCCACCCGTCGCTGACGCCGTCGTCCGCGGTCGCGCTCACGCTGCGCGCCGTCGGCGGGCTGACCACCCGTCAGATCGCGCAGGCCTACCTGGTGCCGGAGTCGACGATGGCGCAGCGGATCAGCCGCGCCAAGCGCACCGTCTCCGGCGTGCGGTTCGACCAGCCGGGCGATGTCGCCACCGTGCTGCGCGTGCTCTACCTGGTCTTCAACGAGGGCTACTCGGGCGACGTCGACCTCTCCGCCGAGGCCATCCGGCTCACCCGGCAGCTGGCGGCCGCCATCGACCACCCCGAGGTGGCGGGGCTGCTCGCGCTCATGCTGCTGCACCACGCCCGGCGCGCCACCCGCACCGCGCCCGACGGCGGCCTGGTGCCGCTCGCGGAGCAGGACCGGAGCCGGTGGGACACCGGGATGATCGCGGAGGGAGTCGAGATCCTCCAGGCCGCGCTCGCCCGCGACCGGCTGGGCGAGTACCAGGCCCAGGCCGCCATCGCGGCGCTCCACGCCGATGCGCCCACCGCGGCGGAGACGGACTGGCCGCAGATCGTCGAGTGGTACGACGAGCTCGTGCGCTTGACCGGCAGCCCGGTCGTCCGGCTCAACCGCGCGGTGGCCGTCGGCGAGGCCGATGGCCCGCGCGCGGGCCTGGCCGCGCTCGCCGAGCTGGACGCCTCCCTGCCCCGCCACGCGGCGGTGGCGGCGTACCTCCACGAACGCGACGGCGATCTGGCGACCGCGGCGCGGCTGTACTCGGAGGCGGCGCGGAAGGCCGCCAACGTCGCCGAGCGCGATCACCTCGTGCGCCAGGCCGCCCGGCTCAACACCGACCGATGACGACCTGAGTTCGCGCGGGCTGAATCCGGGCGGAGAAATGCGCGCGGAACTCGCGTTTTTCCACCCGATCGATCGGCCGCGACCGGGTGCGCAGGTGGGGGAGCGGTGCCGGTAACCTGAGCGGCGATCAACAGGCCGGGGAATCAACGGCCCGGCCTGACGGAAATGACGTGGAATACGGGAGGGCACGTGACGCCCACGCAGATCGCCGCGCTGATCGCCGCCGGAGCGTTCGTGCTGCTGGTCGTGCTGCTGGCGATCCCGCTGATCAAGCTCGGCCGGACCTTGGACGAGGCGACCATCGCGATCCGCAAGGCGCACGAGAACTCCGACCCGCTGTTCACCGGCGCGAATTCGACGATCACTCACGTCAACACCCAGCTGGAGCGGGTGGACGGGATCACCGCCAACGCCAAGACGATCAGCGGCAACGTCTCGGCGTTGTCCTCGCTGTTCACGGCTACACTGGGTGGCCCGTTGGTGAAGACGGCGGCGTTCTCCTACGGGGTCAGCAAGGCGCTGCGCGCACGCCGCAAGCGCAAGCAGGAGCCCGCTGGCCGGCACTTCCGCCGCAAGGGCAAAGGGGGGCGCAAGTGAGCCGCCTGTTCTGGTTCGGCGCCGGGGTCGCGGCCGGTGCCGTGGTGATGCGCAAGCTCAACGAGACCGCGCGCAAGGCGACTCCGACGGGCATGGCCGAGCAGCTCGGCGGCGCGATGCGCGAACTGGCCGGCGCGGTCGGCTCGTTCGGCGCCGAGGTGCGCGCCGGGATGCAGGAGCGCGAGGACGAGCTGCAGGAAGTCGTGAACAACGCCGACACGGTGCAGTTCCGGCGGATCGACGCGGCTCCGGACTCGGGCGGTGCCCGGCGAGCTCGCCGGGCGGGTCGCTGACGCCGGCGCCACGCCGCCAGCCGCTCGCCGCCACCGCGCCATCCGACACCTGAGCTCCCCGAGGATCCCACCGTGCAGACCCACGAGATCAACAGCCGATTCACCGAGCACTTCCGCAGCCGCGGCCACACCGTGGTGCCCAGCGCCTCGCTGATCCTGGACGACCCGACGCTGCTGTTCGTCAACGCCGGGATGGTCCAGTTCAAGCCCTACTTCCTGGGCGAGGCCCCGGCGCCGTACCCGCGCGCCACCAGCATCCAGAAGTGCGTGCGCACCGGCGACATCGACGAGGTCGGCAAGACCACCCGGCACAACACGTTCTTCCAGATGGCGGGCAACTTCTCCTTCGGCGATTACTTCAAAGAAGGCGCCATGCAGTTCGCCTGGGAGCTGCTGACCAAGTCCCAGTCCGATGGCGGCTACGGCTTCGACCCGGAGCGGCTGTGGGTCACCGTCTACGAGAAGGACGCCCAGGCGCGGCAGCTCTGGCAGGACGTCGTCGGCGTCCCGGCCGAGCGGATCCAGGAGCGCGACGGCAAGGACAACTACTGGGACATGGGCGTGCCCGGTCCCGGCGGTCCGTGCTCGGAGATCTACTTCGACCGCGGCCCGAAGTACGGCCGCGAGGGCGGCCCGGTCGCCGACGAGGACCGCTACATCGAGATCTGGAACCTGGTGTTCATGCAGGACATCAGGGGTGAGCTCTCGCCGAAGCTCGGGCACGAGCCGATCGGCACGCTGCCCAGCAAGAACATCGACACCGGCATGGGCGTCGAGCGGGTGGCCTGCCTGCTGCAGGGCGTGGAGAACGTCTACGAGACCGACCTGGTCCGCCCGGTCATCGCCAAGGCCGAGGAGCTCTCCGGCCGTCGCTACGGCGCGAACGACGAGGACGACGTGCGCTTCCGCGTCATCGCCGACCACGCCCGCTCCGGCGTGATGCTGGTCGGCGACGGCGTGACGCCCGGCAACGAGGCCCGCGGCTACGTGCTGCGCCGGTTGCTGCGCCGGATCATCCGCTCCACCCGCCTGCTGGGCGTGCAGGAGCCGGTGCTCGGTGAGTTCAGCAAGGTCGTGCGCGACGCGATGGCGCCGAGCTACCCGGAGCTGGTCACCGAGTTCGACCGCATCGACTCGGTGATGCGCAACGAGGAAGAGGCCTTCCTGACCACCCTGACCGCCGGGTCGAAGATCTTCGACGTGGCGGTGGCCGAGACCAAGAAGGCCGGCGGCGGCCAGCTCTCCGGGGACAAGGCCTTCCAGCTGCACGACACCTACGGCTTCCCGATCGACCTGACCCTGGAGATGGCCTCCGAGCAGGGCCTGAGCGTCGACGAGCAGGGCTTCCGGGACCTGATGGCCGAGCAGCGCCGCCGGGCCAAGGAGGACGCCAAGGCGCGCAAGACCGGCCACGGCGACCTGTCCACCTACCGCACGCTGCTGGACGAGCACGGCACCACCGAGTTCATCGGCTACACCGACCTGCAGTCGCACAGCCGGGTGCTGGGCCTGCTGGTGGACGGTCAGCCGGCGAAGTCCGCGGCCGCGGGCAGCGAGGTCGAGCTGGTGCTGGACCGCACCCCGTTCTACGCCGAGGGCGGTGGCCAGATCGCCGACACCGGTCGGCTGGTCGGCCCCGGCGTGGCCGTCGAGGTGCACGACGTGCAGCGCGCGGTGCCGGGCCTGTTCGTGCACCGCGCCAAGGTCGTCGAGGGCGAGCTCGGCGTGGACACCATGCTGGAGGCCGCGGTCGACCAGGCCCGCCGCCACGCGATCGAGCGCTCCCACTCCGCGACGCACCTGGTGCACGCGGCGGTGCGCAGCGCCTACGGCAAGCGCGCGGCGCAGGCCGGTTCGCTGAACTCGCCGGGCCGGATGCGGTTCGACTTCACCGCCCCGTCGGCGGTCTCGGCGGGCGTGCTCGCGGGCGTCGAGGAAGAGGTCAACGACTACCTGCAGAGCGACGTCGAGGTGCAGACCTTCACCACCACGATGGACCGGGCCATGGAGCTCGGCGCGGTCGCGCTGTTCGGCGAGAAGTACGGCGACCAGGTCCGCGTCGTGGACATGGGCGACTACTCCCGCGAGCTGTGCGGTGGCACCCACGTGCCCCGCATCGGCCGCCTCGGCGTGGTCAAGCTGGTCGGCGACTCCTCGGTGGGTTCGGGCGTGCACCGCGTCGAAGCGCTGGTCGGCATGGACGCGATGCGCCACATCAGCAAGGAGCACCTGCTGGTCAGCCAGCTGGCCGAGCAGTTCAAGGTGCCCGCCGACGAGCTGCCGGAGCGCATCAACGGCGTGGTCTCCCGGCTGAAGGCCGCGGAGAAGGAGATCCAGCAGCTGCGCGTCGCGCAGGTCCTGCAGTCCGCCGGTGAGCTCGCCGAGAAGGGCACCGACGTGCACGGCGTGACCGTGGTCGCCGAGCAGGTGCCCGACGGCGTGGACGGCGGTGCGCTGCGCGCGCTGGCCGGCGAGATCCGCGGCCGGCTCGGCTCCCGCCCCTCCGTGGTGGCGCTTTTCTCGGCCGACGAGGGCAAGGTCAGCTTCGTGGTCGGCGTCAGCGACGCGGCCCGCGACCAGGGCCTCGCGGCCGGCAAGCTGGTGCCCGGCTTCGCCGCCGAGGTCGGCGGTCGCGGTGGCGGCAAGCCGGACATGGCGCAGGGCGGCGGCTCGAACCCGGCCGGGATCACCGCCGCGATCGGCGCGCTGCGCAAGGCGGTCGACCAGGTGGTGGCTGGCGGGTGAGCGAGCACCAGCGGGCGGAACCCGGACCGGGGCGTCGGCTAGGTGTCGACGTCGGTGCGGTCCGGGTGGGTGTCGCGCTCAGCGACCCCGCCCCGATGCTGGCCACCCCGCTGGTGACCCTGAAGCGGGACGAGGCGGGCGGCAGCGATCTGGCGCGGCTCGCCGAACTCGTCACCGAGCACGACGTGGTGGAAGTCGTGGTGGGCATGCCCAAGACGCTGGCAGGCCGCCACGGCGCCGCCGCGGAGATCGCGCAGTCCTACGGCACGGCGCTCGCGGAGCGCATCGCGCCGGTGCCGGTGCGGTTCGCCGACGAGCGGTTGACCACCGTGACCGCCAGCCGGATGCTTTCGCAGCGGGGGGTCAAGGGGAAGAAGCAGCGCGCCGTGGTGGACCAGGCGGCTGCGGTGGAGATCTTGCAGGCGTTCTTGGACGGTCGGGGGAAGACGCGAGAGGACCTTTCGTGACCGACGAACTCGGACTGTTCGCCGACGAGCCCGACGACAGGAGGCGACGAGCCCCCGACCCGGAGCGCTTCCGCCGCCGCAAGCGCCGCCGCCTGGTGACCGCGCTGGCCGGGCTGTTCGTGCTGGTGCTGGTGGGCGTCGGCGTCCTCTACGGCGCCAGCCAGATCATGCAGATCGGCGCCTACGACGACTACGACGGCGAGGGCACCGGTGACGTGGTCATCGAGGTCAAGGCCGGCGACACCGTCAGCGCCATCGGTCGCACCCTCTCCCAGCAGGACGTGGTGGCCAGCACCAAGGCGTTCACCAAGGCCGCCGAGGAGAACCGGCAGATCAACAGCATCCAGCCGGGCTACTACCTGATGCGCGGCAAGATGTCCGGCGAGGCCGCCGTGGCGCACATCCTGTCGCCGAAGGCGAAGGTCGGCCGGGTGGACATCCGCGGCGGCATGCGGCTGGAGGACCAGCTCGCGCCCAACAACGGGCACACGCCGGGCATCCTGACCAAGCTCGCCGAAGCCACCTGCGCCGGTGAGAACCCGACGTGCGCCACCTCCGAGGAGATGCACCACATCGCCGCGACCGCCGACCTGAAGTCGCTGGGCGTGCCGGACTGGGCGATCGAGGGCGCCTCGCGGGCCGAGCCGAAGCGGCGGCTGGAAGGCCTGATCATGCCCGGCATCTACGACGTCAAGCCGGGCGAGTCCGCGGAGAACGTGCTGCGCGACGTGGTCACCCGCTCCGCGGCGGCGCTGGAGGCCGCGGGCCTGCCGCAGCGGGCGGAGGGCACCAAGCACTCCGCCTACGAGCTGCTGATCATCGGCTCGATCGTGCAGAGCGAAGCGATCACGAAGGACTTCGGCCAGGTCGCGCGGGTCATCGAGAACCGGCTCACGCACCCGGTCATGGAGCTCGGCATGGACTCCACGATCAACTACCCGCTGGACAAGCCGAGCCTGCTGACCGATCCGAAGGACCGCGACCGGCCGGGACCGTACAACACGTACCTGAACTTCGGGCTGCCGCCGACGCCGATCTCGACGGCCAGCAAGGAAGCGCTGGAGGCCGCGGAGAACCCGACCGAGGGCAACTGGCGGTTCTTCGTGAAGTGCTACCCGGACGGCACGTCGTGCTTCGCCGAGACCTTCGACCAGCACCGGGCCTACATCGAGGAAGCGCGGGCCCGCGGTGCCTTCTGATCAGCGACGGGCGGCGGTGCTCGGTTCTCCGATCGAGCACTCGCTGTCCCCGATCCTGCACGGATCCGCTTACGCCGCACTGGGATTGAGCGGCTGGACCTACGAGCGGGTGGAGGCCGACGAGCGGCAGCTGGTCGAGTTCGTCGCCGGGTTGGGCCCCGAGTGGGCCGGGCTGTCGGTGACGATGCCGGGCAAGCGCGCGGCGTTGCGCGTCGCCGACGAGGTCAGCGCGCGGGCCGAAGCGGTCGGCGCGGCGAACACGCTGGTGCACCGGGCCGACGGCAGCTGGGCCGCGGACTGCACCGACGTCGACGGAGTCGTCGGAGCGCTGCGCGCGGCCGGCGGCTTCTACACCGGGCACAGCGGCCTGATCCTGGGAGCGGGCGGCACCGCCGCCGCGACCCTGGCGGCCTTCGCGGAGCTCGGCCTGCGCCGGGCGACGATCGCGGTGCGCGAGCCCGCGCGAGCGCGCGAAGCGGCGGAGACCGCGGAGCGGGTGGGGCTGGAGGTGCGCGTGGAGCGGCTGGACCGCGTCGCGCTCGCGGACGTCGCGGCAGCGGCGGACGTCGTGGTGTCGACGCTGCCGGCGGGGGCGCTCGGAGAGCGCGCGGCGGAGCTGGCGAAGGCCGCTTGCGTGCTCGACGTGGTCTACCACCCGTGGCCGACGCCACTGGCTGCGGCGGTGACCGCGGCGGGCGGTCGGGTGGCGACGGGCCTGGACATGCTGCTGCACCAGGCGTTCGGCCAGGTCGAGCAGTTCACCGGCCGCCGCGCGCCCCGCCAGGTGATGCGCGACGCCCTGGCCGAGGCCACCGGCAACGAGCTCCCGCTCCCGCTCTGACGCAATTTCAATGGAAATTGCACGTCTGATTTCCATTGAAATTGCGCAGTTCCGGACGCACCGCCGGTGTGTCGGGTGCCCGACGCGCCGACACCGCCCGCGAGTTCCGATGTCCGACTTCCGTTGGAGTCGCGTACGACGACGGCCCCTCCGCTCGATGCGGAGGGGCCGTCGTCGTCGGGGTGGGACCTCAGTTGGCGTTGTCCAGGTCGGTGGCGACCAGCTGGGCGATGTGGTCCAGCGCCGCTTCGGCGCCCTCGCCTGCGGCCTCCAGCACGACCTCGTCGCCGAAGGCCGCGCCCAAGGTCATCAGGCCCAGGATGCTGCCCGCCTCCACCGGCTTGGTGTCGTCCTTGCGGATCGTGATCTTCACCGGCTGCGCCGCGGCGGCCTTCGCCACCAGGGCCGCGGGCCGGGCGTGCAGGCCGACCTTGCTGGCCACGGTGACCCGTCGCTCGAACATTGAGCTCTCCGTTCGTCGGGGGAAATCGGGAAAACGGTTGCCGGGGTCAGTTCTTCTCGGGGCCCGACTTGGCCTTCCCCTCGGCATTATCCGTGCTGGTCTCGGCCGTGTCGTTGTCGTCATCCTCACGGCCCGGAGTGCGCAGGTTCCACTTCGTGATCACGAACCGGAACACGAAGTAGTAGATGACCGCGTAGCCGAGGCCGATCGGGATCAGCCACAGCGAGTTGGTCGAGATGCCGAAGTTCAGCACGTAGTCGATGGCGCCCGCGGAGAAGCCGAACCCGGAGTGGATGTCCAGGAAGTTGACCAGCATGTGCGCGCTGCCGGTGAGCACCGCGTGCACCAGCAGCAGCGGCCAGGCCACGAAGATGAACGAGAACTCCAGCGGCTCGGTGATGCCCGTGAGGAACGCGGTCAGCGCGGTCGAGAGCATCACGCCGCCGACGATCTTGCGCTGCGACGGCTTGGCGCACTGCCAGATGGCCAGCGCGGCGGCGGGCAGGGCGAACATGAAGATCGGGAAGAAACCGGTCATGAAGGTGCCCGCGGTGGGGTCACCGGCGAAGAAGCGGGAGATGTCGCCCTTCTCGCCGTGGTAGTCGCCGAAGAGGAACCAGACCACGTTGTTCGGGATGTGGTGCAGGCCGAACGGCAGCAGGAGCCGGTTGACCACGCCGTAGATGCCGCCGCCGATCACCGCGTTCTGGGTGACGGCGTTGCTGAAGGCGGTCAGCCCGGCGTCGAAGATCGGGTAGAGCAGGCCGAGGACGACGCCGATGAGCAGCGTGGCCACCGCGGTGACGATCGGCACGAACCGGCGACCGCCGAAGAAGCCCAGGTAGGCGGGCAGCTTGATGCGGTGGTACTTCTGCCACAGCACGGCCGCCACGATGCCGGCGATGATGCCGCCGAGCACGCCGTAGGGGCCCTTGTTGTAGACCGTGCCGTCCTCGGTCCCGGTGATCTTCCACATCACCCCGGCCAGCACCAGGTAGCCGACCGCCGCGGACAGCGCGGTGGACCCGTCGGCCTTCTTCGCGAAGCCGATCGCGACACCGATCGCGAACAGGATCGGCAGGTTGTCGAACAGCACACCACCCGCGGCACCGACCACGTCGGCGACCGGCAGCAGCCAGGACAGCGCGCCGCCGAGCCCGTCGGCGCCGAGCAGGTCGTCCTGGCCAAGGCGCATCAGTAGCGCGGCGGCGGGTAGGACGGCGATGGGCAGCATGAGGCTCCGGCCCAGCCGCTGCAGCTGAGCGAGCCCCTTCTTGTTGCCCTTCGCCGCTGGGGCGCTGGCACTCATCGTTACCTCCTGTGTCGTGGACACCGAGTCTTCGGGGGATCCGGCTCGAGGATCAGGTGGGCCGGATGGTCGGGCGGTGCTGGCCGGAACCGCTCGGGTCGCGGTCCAGCTGCATGGTGACCTGGTACAGATCGCCGCGGTACCAGGAAGTCATGTCCTCGATCGGGCGGCCCTGCGCGGTGGCGATCCGGCGGAACACCAGGACCGGGCTGCCGGGGCGCACCCCGAGCAGCCGGGCCGTGTCGGCGTCGGCGCCTTCGGCCAGCACGGTCTGGGTGCCGGTCTCCAGCTGCACGCCGTAGCGGCGGTCCAGCAGGGTGTACATCGAGTCGGTCAGGTCCTGGTGGAGGAGGCCGGGCAGCAGCCCGGCGTGGTACCAGCCGCGCTCCACCGCCATCGGGGCTCCGTCGGCCTTGCGCAGCCGGTGGAGCCAGTACGCGGTCCCGCGGGGAGCGAGACCGAGCGCTTCGGCGGTGTCCTCGGGCGGGATCGCCTCGGCGGCCTCCAGCAGCACGGTCTCCGGGTGCATGCCGCGGCGGAGCATGTCCTCGGTGAACGAGGCGAGGTGCAGCTGGGAGTCCACTCGGGGCCGGGTGGTGAAGGTGCCCTTGCCGCGCACCCGCACCAGCAGTCCTTCGGCGACCAGCTGACCGACGGCTTCGCGCACGGTCAGCCGCGAGACGCCGTAGCGGACCGCGAGTTCGCGCTCGGAGGGAACGGGTGAGCCGGGGAGCAGCTCCTCGCTCGCCAGCGTGCGCAGGATCTCCCGCAGCTGGGCGTGCTTGGGCATCGGGCCGTCGCGCAGCACACCTTCAGCGCGTCGACTCTCGTCTGCGGTTCCCCGCGCGGCCACGTTGCCTCCACCGGTCCTGCTGCTCCGCCGCCCGGCGCCTTGTGGACGCCGGTCACCGGGTTGAACATTGGCGGATCACCGCCGCGTTCGCCCGGTGCTGTTGACCGACCGCACCGAGTTGGTACTGTCCGGTCTAAACCAGTCGGTTGCGAACAATGCGCCGTCATGCGATCGGGTGTCAAGGCGGCTTCGATTTCGTTGCCGCATCGACACCGAGTGGCGCAAGATCGTCGCGACGCGGTCGCTCCGCGTCGTTGGTACGGGAGGAAGGGAGCACGCGGTGGCTCAGGACAAGGCCGCGGCGATCCTGGCCGCGCTCGGCGGCGGGGACAACGTGGTGGAGATCGAGCCGTGCATCACGCGGCTTCGCTGCGAGGTCGAGGACGGCTCGTTGATCGACGAGGCGGCGCTGAAGGCGGCCGGCGCGCACGGCGTCATGAAGCAGGGCACGGTCGTGCAGGTCGTGGTGGGCCCGGAGGCGGACACCCTGGCCGAGGACATCGAGGACCTGCGGTGAGCGTCGAGGTCGGCAGCCCGGTGGCCGGCCTGGCCACCGCGCTCGGCGAGGTGCCGGACCCGGTGTTCTCGCAGGCCATGGTCGGGCCGGGGATGGCGATCAAGCCGTCCGGCGGGCGGGCCGACGCCGTCGCGCCGATCGCGGGCGCGGTGATGACGCTGCACCCGCACGCGTTCGTGATCGCTTCGTCCGGTGGCACCGCGGTCCTGGTGCACCTGGGCATCGACACGGTCAAGCTCAAGGGCGAGGGCTTCGAGCTGCACGTGGCCAAGGGCGACGTGGTCGAGGCGGGCCAGCGCATCGTCAGCTGGGACCCGACCGAGGTGGAGTCGCACGGCTACTCGTCGATCTGCCCGGTGATCGCCCTGGAGGTGGCGCCCGAGGCGTTGGCGGACCTCCGCGAGGACGGCCAGGTCGCCACCGGCGACGTCCTCTTCACGGTCTCCGCCTGAAAACTCCCCGATCGGGGCACGGACGAAGGGCACCGCCGACCGGCACCACCCGGTCAGCGGTGCCCTTCGCCATCGAAACCCCAGGTGGTGGTCGATTTCGCGAGAAGTCGACGTTCACCCGGGTGATGGGCGGTTTCGTGCGGAGCTGGCACTGCGCCCCCCCGCTCGGAGCCGGTGGTGGGGTCCCGACATGCGGGTGTTCGGCGTCGTGGTGCCGGGGTGGGGCGGGCCGCGGGGTGATCGTGGCCGCATGGTTGTCGCGATCGGGATCTTCGGGGGCGTTGTCGGGTTCGGTGCCGGGTGGTTCGGGCGGTGGGTGCTCGGGGTTGTTCGGCGAGGTGTGGTGGCGCCCCGGTGGTGGTGCGAGGTGGGCGTCGGAGTCCTGTGGGCCGCGGTGGCGGTGCGGATCGCCGGTGGGATGCCCTGGTGGTGGGCGGGCGTTCCGCTCGTGGTCGGGTGGGGCGGCGTGCTGCTGTCGGTGTGCGACATCCGCGCCTACCGGCTGCCGGACGTGTTCACGTTGCCCGCTTACCCGGTGGTGTTGGCGCTGGTCGGCGTCGCGTCGGTGCACCGGCCCGGGGTGTGGGCCGGTGCGATCGGTGGCGGGGTGCTCTTCGGCGGGGTCTACCTGCTGGTGCGGGTGGTGCGGCCGGAGGCGATGGGGCCGGGCGATGTGAAGCTGGCCGGGAGCCTGGGGCTGGTGGTGGGCGCGGTGTCCATCGGGGCGGTGCCGGCCGTGATCGCCGCGGCGGCGCTCGGCACGCTGGTCGCGGCTTCGCGGTGGGGGCGCGGGGCGATTCCGCACGGGCCGGCCGCGCTCGTTCCCGCGTGGCTGGTCACCGCGTTCGCGCCGTGGCCGTGAACTGGGCACCCGGCCGGGTTCACCGGCGACCGAACGTGGCAGGATCTACAGGTGTGCTGCGCTGGATGACCGCTGGAGAATCGCATGGCCCCGCCCTGGTGGCGGTGTTGGAAGGCATGGTGGCCGGAGTCGAGGTGACCTCGACCGACATCGCGACCCAGTTGGAGCGCCGCAAGCTGGGGTTCGGCCGGAGCCCGCGGATGAACTTCGAGGCCGACGAGCTGGAGATCATCGGCGGTGTCCGCCACGGGCGCACCCAGGGCGGCCCGATCGCGGTCCGCATCGGCAACACCGAGTGGCCCAAGTGGGAGCAGGTGATGGCCGCCGACCCGGTCGACGAGGACGTGCTGGCCTCGCTGGCCCGCAACGCGCCGCTGACCCGCCCGCGGCCCGGTCACGCCGACCTCGCCGGGATGCAGAAGTACGGCTTCGACGAGGCCCGCCCGGTGCTGGAGCGCGCCAGCGCCCGCGAGACCGCGGCCCGCGTCGCCGTCGGCACGGTGGCCCGCCAGTTCTTGAAGCAGCTGCTCGGCGTGGAGATCGTCAGCCACGTGGTCAGCCTGGGCGGCGTGGACGCCGAGCACGACGTGCTGCCCGGCCCGGACGACCTGGCCGCGATCGACGAGAACCCGGTGCGGGCCTTCGGCGACGCCGCGACCGAGCGGATGATGGCCGAGGTCGACGCGGCCAAGAAGGACGGCGACACGCTCGGCGGCGTGGTCGAGGTGATCGCCTACGGGCTGCCGCCGGGCATCGGCTCGCACGTGCACTGGGACCGCAAGCTCGACGCCCGGTTGGCCGGTGCGCTGATGAGCATCCAGGCGATCAAGGGCGTGGAGATCGGCGAGGGCTTCGCCAACGCGCACCGCCGGGGCAGCGCCGCGCACGACGAGATCTACCCCGACGAGGGCGCGAAGTGGGTGCACCGCGGCAGCAACCGGGCCGGTGGCCTGGAGGGCGGCATCACCAACGGCGAGCCGCTGATCGTGCGCGCCGCCAAGAAGCCGATCTCCAGCCTGCCGCGCGCACTGGCCACTGTGGACGTGGTGACCGGTGAGCCCGCGCAGGCGATGCACCAGCGCTCGGACATCACCGCGGTGCCGCGCGCGGCGGTGGTCGCCGAGACGATGGTCGCGCTGGTGCTGGCCGAGGCCGCGCTGGAGAAGTTCGGCGGCGACTCGCTGCCGGAGACCCGGCGCAACGTCGAGGGCTACCTGACCGGTCTGCGCGAGCGCGCCGAGAAGCGGCAGGCGCGGTGATGGCGCCACGGGCAGTGGTGGTCGGCCCGCCGGGCGCGGGCAAGACGACGATCGGCCGGTTGCTGGCGCAGCAGCTGGAGGTCGACTTCCGCGACACCGACGAGGACGTGGTGCGCACCAGCGGCCGGGCCATCGCCGACATCTTCGCCAGCGACGGCGAGCCCGCGTTCCGGGCGATGGAGGAAGCCGCCGTCGAGACCGCGCTGCGGGAGCACGACGGGGTGCTGGCGCTGGGCGGCGGTGCGGTGCTCTCCGAGCGCACCCGCGAGCTGCTGGCCGGGCACCAGGTGGTGTTCCTGTCGGTCGGCCTCGCCGAAGGCGCCAAGCGCGTCGGGCTGTCCACCGCGCGGCCGCTGCTGGCCGGGGTGAACCCGCGCGCCACCTTCAAGGCGCTGCTCGACGCCCGGATGCCGATCTACCGCTCGGTGGCCGCGATCGAGATCGCCACTGACCACATCGCACCCGACGAGGTCGTGGCGCAGGTCGTGGCTGCGCTGTCCGCGCGCACCTGACGCTGTCGGCCCCGCCGCGCGGACGGCTTTGCGTACTCTCTTTGTCCAGAACCGCCTTCACCGAAGGGACGATGATGACCGAACCGGTGCGGATCAGGGTTGCCGGGCAGCAGCCCTACGACGTGGTGGTCGGCCGGGGGCTGCTCGGCGAACTCGTCGACTACCTGCGCGACGCATCGTCGGTGGCGCTGGTGCACCAGCCCACCATCACCGCGACCGTCGAGGCGGTGCGCGAGGAGCTGACCGAGGCCGGGGTGGACGCCCACCGGGTGGAGATCCCCGACGCCGAGGACGGCAAGAGCCTGCAGGTCGCCGGGTTCTGCTGGGGAGTGCTCGGCAAGATCGGCATGGACCGCGGCGGTGTGGTGGTGTCCTTCGGCGGCGGTGCGGTCACCGACGTGGCCGGGTTCGTGGCGGGCACCTGGATGCGCGGGGTGCGGGTGGTGCACGTGCCGACCACGCTGCTGGGCATGGTCGACGCCGCGGTCGGCGGCAAGACCGGCATCAACACCGACGCGGGCAAGAACCTCGTCGGGCTCTTCCACGAGCCGAGCCTGGTACTCGCCGACCTGGCGACGCTGGAGGGCCTGCCGCGCAACGAGCTGATCGCGGGCATGGCCGAGATCGTCAAGGCCGGGTTCATCGCCGACCCGGAGATCCTGCGGCTGATCGAGGCCGACCCGGAGGCCGCCACCGATCCGGCGGGCGAGGTGCTCGGCGAGCTGGTGCGCCGGTCGATCCAGGTCAAGGCCGACGTGGTCGCCGCGGACCTGAAGGAATCGCACCTGCGCGAGGTGCTCAACTACGGGCACACCCTGGCGCACGCCATCGAGCGGCGGGAGCGCTACCGGTGGCGGCACGGCGCCGCGGTCAGCGTCGGCCTGGTGTTCGCCGCCGAGCTGGCGCGGCTGGCCGGCCGGCTCGACGACGAGACCGCCGACCGGCACAAGCGGGTGCTGGACATGCTGGGCCTGCCCACCAGCTACGACCCGGACGCGCTCGGCCAGCTGCTGGAAGGCATGAAGGTGGACAAGAAGAACCGCGCGGGCGTGCTGCGGTTCGTGGTGCTCGACGGGCTGGCCAAGCCCGGTCGGCTGGAGGGCCCGGACCCGTCGCTGATCGCCGCCGCCTACTCCGCGGTGACCGGTGGCGAGGCCAAGTCCACGGGGATCCTGCTGTGAAGGTGCTGGTGCTCAACGGCCCCAACCTCGGGCGGCTGGGCAAGCGGGAGCCCTCGGTCTACGGCAGCACCACCTACGCCGATCTGGTCGCGATGTGCGAGCGCGCGGGTGAGGAGCTCGGTGTCGAGGTCGAGGTGCGCCAGACCGACCACGAGGGCGAGATGGTGCAGTGGCTGCACCAGGCCGCCGACGAGCGGTGGCCGGTCGTGCTCAACGCCGGTGCCTGGACGCACTACTCGATCGCGGTGCGCGACGCGGCGGCGCAGCTGGACGCCGACCTGATCGAGCTGCACATCTCCAACGTGCACAAGCGCGAGGAGTTCCGGCACACCAGCTACCTGTCGGACATCTCCACCGCGGTGGTGGCCGGTCTCGGGGTCGCGGGCTACCCGCTGGCGATCCGCTGGCTGGCCGAGCACGCGAGCGCGTAGGCGCGCCCGGTTCTGGGGGAGGGCGTGGTGCGGGGATCGTGGCGCTGGGCGGCGGGGCTGGTCTGCGTGCCGCTGCTGGCCGGTTGCACGCAGGTGTCGGGCACGCCCGGCGCTCAGCCGAGCGTCGAATCGCGGGCCCAGCCGGGCCGGTTGCCCATCGACCTGGAGGTCGGTGGGGAGCGCGCCAGCGGCGGCGTGGTGGTCTCGGGCGGCATGCCCGCGCCGTACAACTACGGGCCGACCGTGCTGGCCGACGGCGGGCAGTACCGGGTGTGGTGGTGCAGCCAGCTGCCGGGGATCGGCCCGCCCGGTGACGACGTCCTGCACGCCGCTTCGGGCAGTCCTGACGGGCCGTTCACCGATTCCGGCGGGGCGCCCGCGGTGCCGGTCTTCTCCGGGCAGCCGGGCGGTTTCGACGGCATGCACACCTGCGATCCGTCCGTGCTGAAGGTGGCCGACCGCTACTACCTGTACTACACCGGTGCGGCGGGCGACGATCACGCGCACGGCAATTCCATCGGCGTGGCCAGCAGCGCCGACGGGCGGTCCTGGCGGCGGGAGGCCGGCGGCGCGCCGATCGTCCGGCCGTCCGGCGAGGTGCACCGGGAGAACGCCTACGGTGCCGGGCAGCCCTCCGCGCTGTACCTGGACGGCTGGTTCTACCTGATGTTCACCGACACCACGGCCTCCGGAGCAGGCTGGAACGGCGCCGGGCAGTTCGTGCTCCGGGCGCGCGATCCGGAGTTCCGCTCGCAGCTGGAGGCGTTGACCGGGGAGGGGTTCCGGCCGGCCGGTGGCGCGCGAGCCCGTTCGGTGGTGGACGCCTTCAGCGCGGACTGGATGTGGGCGCCCGCGCTGGACGCGTTCGCGATCGCCCACCAGACCGCGGACGGCACGTCGGTCACCTTCTGGGACCGCGACTTCACCTCCCATCCCTACCCGCCGGTGCTGATCCCCGGCCCGTGGCAGGAGGGGCCGGGCCTGGTGCGCCGTCCCGACGGCACCGCTCCGGTGTCCACTTCGGACCCGTGCGGCACGGTTCCGCTGGACGTCCTGCGGGCCACCGCGCTGCTGCCCGCGCCGACCGACATCCGCCACTTCGGCATCGACGCAACCGGTTTCGAGGGGTGCGCCACGCCGGAGCAGGCGGCCGTGGTGCTCGACGGTTTCGCCGTGCCGTCACCGGCGCGCACCGTCGACGTGGTGCACGACGGGCAGCGCGTCCGGGTGGAGCGCCGCTCGGTGGCGGAGCTGCTGGTCACCGGTGTGCTCGACCGGCGGGTGTCCGCAGTGGACGAACTGCCGGTGGTCGGCACCATCGGGACCGGGGCCGAGGCGTTGCGCGCGCCGAGCGGCGAGGTCGCGCTGCTGGACGACGAAGGTCGACTGTGGACGGTCGCGCCCGAGGTGGCGGCGGCCAACGAATCACCGGTCACCGACGTCTCGCAACCGGAGTGGGACTCCCGCCCGCGCGGCGGCGACCTCCGCCGCTGAGCCCGCCGCCGTCGTCCGGAGTGCAATTTCAATTGAAATTTGACGTGTGATTTCAATTGAAATTGCGTTGTCGTCGGACGTGCGCCGGTGTGTCGGGGGTTCGGGGTGGTTTCGGGTAGTGACGGTTTGCCTCGTTTGGGCGGTGTGTTCGGTTCTACTCGGTGGTTGAGAAGTTTTGGTCGCAACCTTTTCTCGTGCCGGGCGTCTACTGATCGGCAAGACGGGGGCAAGGAAGGGTGAGAAGGATGAATCGGGCGAAGTTCCTCGCGGTTGCGGTGGCGGCGCTGGCGGTCGGGCTGACCGCGTGCAGCCCTGGCGGATCCGGCGAGCAAAACACGGTGAACAACGCCCAGCCCCCGGTCGTCCAGGACGATTCCGGTGGCAGCGCGGTGGATTCGCCGGCGAGCGACGAGACTCGGGACGAGACGCCCTCGTCGACCGTCGCCGCGTCGCCGGACGAGCCGGTCGGCGATCCGCTGTGCAAGGCCGCCGACCTCGCGCTGTCCTTCGGCGAGGGCGACGGCGCCACCGGTGGCCGCTACACGCCGCTGATCTTCACCAACACCAGCTCGCACAACTGCGTCATCCAGGGCTTCCCGGGGGTGTCCTACGTCGGCGGGGCCGACGGGCACCAGATCGGTGCGGACGCGTACCGGGACGGCAAGAAGGGCGGCGCGGTCAACATGGCACCCGGCGACAAGGCCTCGGCCATGATCAAGTTCACCACGGTGGAGAACTACGACCCCGACGAGTGCCGCATGGAGGTCGCCAAGGGCCTGCGGATCTACCCGCCGCAGGAGACCGCCTCGCTGTTCATCCCGTTCGACTTCGAGGAACACGGCTGCGCCAACCCGGAGAAGTCCCAGCTCAGCGTGCAGACCATCCAGGCGGGCGTCTCGCAGTAGTTCAGGAGCGGAAGGTTCGGCGGTAGGTGGCCGGGCTGGTGCCCAGGCGGTGGCGCAGGTGCTTGCGCAGCGAGGCCGCCGTGCTCAGCCCGGCCTGCTCGGCCACCGCGTCGATCGGCAGGTCCGTGGATTCCAGCAGGTGGCGGGCGTGCTCCAGGCGCTGCTGGAGCAGCCAGTCCATCGGGCTGGACCCGGTCTCGTCCCGGAACCGGCGGGTGAAGGTCCGCACGCTCGTCCCGGCGTGCGCGGCGATCTTGTCGAGGGTCAGCGGTTCGGCGAGGTGCCGCAGCAGCCAGGCGCGGGTGTTCGAGGTTCCGTTGCCGTCCGGCTCCGGCACCGGCCGCTCGATGTACTGGGCCTGGCCGCCTTCGCGCCACGGCGGCACCACGCTGGAGCGGGCCGCGCGGTTGGCCACCTCGCTGCCGTGGTCGCGGCGGATCACGTGCAGGCACAGGTCGATCCCGGCGGCCACCCCGGCCGAGGTGAGCACGTCGCCGTCGTCGACGAACAGCACGTCCGGATCCAGGTCGACCTCCGGGTACAGGCGGCGGAAGTCATCGGCGTACGCCCAGTGCGTGGTGGCGGGCCTGCCGTCGAGCATGCCCGCCGCGGCGAGCACGAACGCGCCGGTGCAGATCGACATGATCCGGGTGCGGGCGGGCAGTCCGGCCAGGTAGTCGGCCAGTTCCGGGTCCAGGCTGCCGTCGGTGCGCGGTCCTTCGACGTGGGTGCCGGGGATGATCAGCGTGTCCGGCGAGCGCAGGTGCTCCGGCCCGGCGCTGGGCAGGACGGCGAAGCCCTTGGTCGTGGAGATCGGCCCGCCGTCCAGGCTGCACACCTGGACGTCGTAGAGCTGCTCGCCGACCGCGTCGCGGGCGCCGCCGAAGATCTGCGACGGGATCGCGAGGTCGAAGCCGACGACCTCGGGCAGTCCCAGGACGGCGATCCGGTGCGGGCTGGTGGGCATGCCTGTTCCGCCTCTCCAGTGGTGGTTGCGTCCCGGGATCGAAGTCGCGTTTCGCGGTTTCTTGTGGCTGGGTTGAATCACGGGCCCCCGAGATGCGGTGAAGCAGGACTCCGGTTGGGACGAGGGCCGTGGCCGGATCTTCTCACATCTTGTCCCTCCGGCCACTGGTTCGCGTACGCCGCTTCGGTGAAGCTGGTCAGGTGATCAGCACTGCGTCCGCGCGGCGCATCCACCCGGCGTGGTGGGTCGCGGCCGTCGCCTTCGTCGCCCTGGTGGGCTCCGCCGCGTTCCGCTCGATGCCCGGCGTGTTCATGAATCCGCTGCACGACGAGTTCGGCTGGCCGCACAGCGTCATCTCCGCCGCCGTCTCGCTCAACCTGCTGCTCTACGGGGTGACCGCGCCGTTCGCGGCGGCCCTGATGGACCGCTTCGGCATCCGCCGGATCACCGTCTTCGCGCTGGTGCTGATCGCGGCGGGCAGCGGCTTCACCGTGTTCATGACCGCCAGCTGGCAGCTGGTGGTCTGCTGGGGGCTGCTGGTCGGGCTGGGCACCGGTTCGATGGCGCTGGCCTTCGTGTCCACCGTGGTCGACCGGTGGTTCGTGGCGCGGCGCGGGCTGGTCAGCGGCGTGCTGACCGCGGGCAGCGCGACCGGCCAGCTGGTCTTCCTCCCGCTGGCCGCGGTGCTGGTCGACGAGTTCGGGTGGCGGATCGCCTCGCTGACCATCGCCGGGACGGCGCTGCTGGTCGCCCTGCTGGTGCTGCTGGTGATGCGCGAGCGCCCCGCCGACCTCGGGACCACCGCCTTCGGTGCGACCGGCGAGGAGCCGGAACCGGTGCGCGCCAGCGGGAATCCGGCCGCCAACGCTCTGCGCGCGCTGCGCGAAGCCGCCCGCACGCGAGCTTTCTGGCTGCTGGCAGGCGGTTTCGCGATCTGCGGGGCGAGCACGAACGGCTTGGTCAACACGCACTTCGTGCCCGCCGCGCACGATCACGGCATGCCGACGACCACGGCCGCCGGACTGCTGGCCGTGATCGGCGTCTTCGACGTGGCGGGCACCGTGCTGTCCGGCTGGCTCACCGACAAGGTCAACCCGCGGATCCTGCTGGCCGTCTACTACACCCTGCGCGGGATCTCGCTGTTCGTGCTGCCGCAGCTGTTCGCGCCCTCGGTCGGGGCGAACATGGTGCTGTTCGTGGTGTTCTACGGGCTGGACTGGGTGGCCACGGTGCCGCCGACCATGGCGCTGTGCCGGGAGCACTTCGGGCCGCGCGCGTCGGTGGTGTTCGGCTGGGTCTTCGCCTCCCACCAGATCGGCGCGGCGGCCGTCGCCACCATCGCGGGCGTGGTGCGCGACCAGTTCGGCGACTACGCCGCGGCCTGGTACGGCGCGGGCCTGCTTTGCCTGCTGGCGACGGCCTTCTCCGTGTCGATCCGGCGCCGCGCGCCGGAGGAGGTCACCACGGTGTCAGCGTCACGGTGATCGACGTCGGCGCGTTGTCCTGGACGTAGGAGGCGAAGCCGGCCACGTCGTCGAAGGCGAAGCCGTAGGCCTTGCCGTCCTCGGTGTTCTCGTGCATCACCTTCGAGTAGTGGTTGGTGATGTCGTGCCGGTAGAAGGCCGCCGGATCGGTGCCCGGCTGGTCGGCGGAGTCCAGCAGGATCGAGCGGTTGAAGCCGGCGCCGAGGATCGCCGCGACCGGGCCGGTGATGCCGTCGTTCGGCGCGGCCAGCGCACCGTCGCAGAACAGCACGTCCCGCGTGGACGGCTTGCCGATGGGCTTCACGCCGCCGTCGAAGTTGAAGGTGTCGCCGGAGACCTGGCCGGTGAAGACCTTGCCGTTGTCGGTGTCGATCCGCAGCTGGGTGCCCTGGTACTTCGACCAGACCTCGTCGATGTAGGAGTCGTAGTAGGTGCCGGAGAACTTGCCGAGGTCCAGCCCGTGGCCCGGCGCGATCACCCGCAGGTCGTCCTGGCGCAGCCCGGCGAAGTCGGGGTGCTCGGCGACACCGCTGAGGATCCGCTCCCGGCCGCCCGCGGGCACCGTGCCGGTGGTCTGGTCCGCGGCGCCCCGCAGGTGGATCGACAGCGGCACGCTGAACATGTCGACCATCGTGGTGTTGCAGTACATCCCGTCGGCCTTGAGGGTGAACTCGACGGTGTCGTGCAGGATCCCGTAGTTCGGGTCGCTGTCCACCCAGCCCGCCGGGTACTGCAGCGCGGGCTTGCCGTCGCCGCCGACGACGACCTTGAACTTCAGCTTCTCGCCGAGCGCGAAGTAGATCCGGCCGGACATGCTGGGCAGGTTCAGCTGGGTGTCGCCGCTGCCCGCCAGCGGGATGGCGTAGTCGGCGTAGCCGTCGGATCCGTTGTCGGACTCCGAGACCGGCACCAGCTGCCCCTCCGGGGTGACCCGGGACTGCTCGCCGGTGTCGAGGTTGGTGCCGACGACGTAGACGTGGATCGAGGCGTTGTCGAACTGGCCGCTGGAGTTGACGATCGTCAGCGGCAGCGGGACCTCCGGCGCGCGGCGACCGGCCAGCGGGGGCACCGCGAGAGCGGGGGAGGCGGCCAGGCCGCCGAGGGCGGGCACGGCGAGGGCGGCGGCGGAAACACCGCGGAGGAAGGATCGTCTGCTGGGCACGGCGCGTCCCTTCGGTCGGAATTGGTTCGGGAGCGCAACAATTGTGGGAACGCCCTCACCAACCGCCAATACGCCGGAACGCCGTCGGCCGCTGCCCGATCCGGAGCAACCGGCGAGTCATTTCCGGACAACTCCGAGGTTCCGGGCGTGCGCGCCGCACCGGGGGATATCCCTACCGGCGTTCCCGCATTTGCCGGAAACCGCCGATGTCCGGTCGATTTCGCACGAAATCGGCGCAGCGCGCGACGTCGGGTTCTGCGGCTCCGTCCGCGCTGGTGATCGGTCGTGAGCGTTCTGGGGTGCTGTGGCGCCCCAGAACGCTCACGGGGCAGTGGGAACGGAACCGCTCGTGGTTCGGCTCAGGCCGTGAAGCGGACCTGCGGGTAGGCCGGGGAGGGGCCGTCGAGGAGGCCGTTGTCGCGGTGCCTGATGTGGAGGTCGAAGAAGGCCCGGACGTAGGCGCGCAGCGCGTTGGCGTCCGCGCGCGGGTCGGCCGGGTCGGTCGCGCCGACGAGCACGTCCATGTCCTGCGCGCTGAGGACGCCCGCTTCGCGCAGCTGCGGGGCGAATACCACCAGGTCGTTGAACGAGTTGTGCGCCGCCGTGACCATCTGCAGCGCTCGCCGCCAGCCGCGCAGGTTCGACCAGAACTCGCTGATCAGCTCGTGGTCCTGGTCGCTCGGATCCGCCGCGAACAGCAGGAACGGCCGGTCCAGGCCCTCGGTGACCACCGTGCCCCACGGGTCCTCGCGGGTGCCCAGCGGACCGTCCAGGTCGACTCCGGCGGTGATGCGCGGGTGGTCGTGCATCGACTGCGCGGTCGTCGCGCCGCCCAGCGAGTGCCCGTACATGCCGATCGAACCCAGGTCCAGCGCGCCGGGCAGGATGCGGCCGCCGAGCTGGCCGAGTACGAAACCGACGTCGACGACCCGGATCGCCATCTCGCGCTTGAACGTCTCGAACGACTCCGGATCCGCCTGCCGGTTCACCTCGATCCGGCCACCGGGGAACTCCACCTCGGTCGGGTCGTGCGTGTGGTCCAGCGACACCACGGCGTACCCGTGGCTCGCGAGGTCCTCGGCCAGCAGCGAGCCGAAGGCCCGCGACATCAGGTGGCCGGGCGAGTGGAGCAGCACCGGTAGCGGCCCGCCGCCGAGTTCGACCGGAGCATCGCGGTGCGAGTGCGTCCGCGTGGCGGCCCAGTCGACGGTGCCCACCGGGATCTGCGGCGGGATCGCCACGGTGCCCTCGGCCGCGGTGCGCGCGAAGTGCTCGGCCAGCGCGCGAGTCATGTGCGGCGCCACCGGGTGGCCGCCCGCGCGCTGCGCCGGGTACCGGACCGTCACCATCAGCTCGCGGAAGGGCTTCTCCGGCGCCCACGGATCGGGGCGGGAGCTGTCGATCAGGTGGAGATCGGTGATGCCCACCCGGTGCGGGCCGGTCGGCGCGGGCAGCTCCAGCCGCACTCGCTGCCTGGTGCCCGCCGCCGCGGTCGCCGCAGTCGCGGTGACGGCCAGGCCGGCGAGGAAGAGTCGTCTGCCGATCATGCGCTCCCCTAACGCTCGAATCGGTCCCCGATGATGATCGTAAAGCCGATGCGAGAGCCGGTCAGCGGATTGGTTAACGTTGCTGCGATGGCAGAACTAGTCGCGCGCGGCGAGTCCGAGCGTGGCGAACTCGCGCTGCTGCGCCGGGACGACGTGCTGGAGCTCCGGGTCAACGGCGTGTTCGTCATGGACACCGCGCACACCGCAACCGAACGGGAACTCGCCACCGCCACGCTGCGCGCCGTGGGCGCGGCGCGGTTGCGGGTGCTGATCGGCGGGCTGGGACTGGGTTTCACGCTGCGCGAGGTGCTGGCCGATCCGCGGGTGGAGGAAGCGCACGTCGTCGAGATCGAGCCGGATCTGCTGACGTGGCACCGGGACGGACTGGTGCCGCACACCGTCGCCGCGGTCCGCGACGAGCGGGTCCGCTGGCACCTCGGCGACGTCGCCGAGGTGCTCGCCGCCCAGCCGCCGGATCACTTCGACGTCGTGCTGCTCGACGTGGACAACGGGCCCGACTTCCTGGTCTACGACGCCAACTCCGCGATCTACCGCGGCGAATTCCTCGCGCGCAGCGCGGAGAAGCTGACTTCCGGCGGCACGCTGGCGATCTGGTCGGCCGACACCTCACCCGCGCTGCGGGCCGCGCTGCACGAGGTGTTCGGCAACTGCGAGGAACTGGCGATCCCGGTGCGGCTCGGCCGGCACGAGACGACCTACCACCTGTTCCTCGCCGTCCGCTAGGACTCCAGCAGGTCGAGTTCGAGCAGGCTGGGTTCGATGATCCCCTCCAGCACCAGCAGCTTCCGCTTGGCCTCCAGGCCGGGGCCGAAGCCGCCGAGCCCGCCGCCGCTGGCCAGCACCCGGTGGCACGGCACGATCAGCGGGATCGGGTTGTTGCCCATGATCGTGCCGACCGCGCGCGAGGCCTCCGGTCGTCCCGAGAGCTCGGCCAGCCGCTTGTAGCTCACCGCTTCGCCGAAGGGCACGAGCTCGAACAGGGTGCGCAGCACGTGCAGCCGCAAGCCCTGCATCGGCTCCCACTCGATCGGCACGTCGAACTCGCGGCGGCGGCGCGCGAAGTACTCGTCGAGCTGCCGGGCGGTCTCGGCCGCCACCCCGGTGTCGCGCACCAGCTCCGCGTCGTACTCGCCGAGCACCTCCTCGGGCCCGGCGAAGGCGATCTGGCGCACCCCGGACGCACCGGCCACCACGGTCAGCGGCCCGACCGGGCTCGCCAGCACGCTCCACGACAGCGACATGCCCGAACCTCGAATTCTTCCAGCGGTTGGTCTGCGCGGCGGAACCTCAGCGTCCGCCCGGCCGCGGGATCGGTGTTCTCGTGTATGCCCGGCGAACGGGCTGTCCTCGTCGGCGAACGCTGAGAACCCGCGGCGGTGCGAGTTGACGGCCCACTCGCCGAAAAGCGCGAGCGGCGCACGCCGCTCATGCAGGGAACCGTATCGCTCAGCACCGACAAAGCGCTGCGCACAAGGCCGTGGCGGCTTCCCGCCGACCGCCGAGCTGACCAGGTCCGGGCACTGGTCCGCGGGTTAGGCTCCGGACATGTCCGAAGCGCACTCCCACCGACGGCAAGCCCTCCGCGACCGCCTGCGCGCGCAGGAACTGGACGCGATCCTGGTGACCGATCTGCTCAACATCCGCTACCTCACCGGCTTCACCGGGTCCAACGCCGCGCTGGTGGTCCACGCCGCCGACGAGCCGGGTGCCGAGTCGCGGACGGTGTTCTGCACCGACGGCCGCTACCTGACGCAGGCCCAGGAGCAGGTCCCGGACCTGGAGCGGGTGATCGACCGGGCGAGCGATCTGACGCTGGCCGACCGCATCGGCTCCGCGGCCGCCGAGCACCGCCGCGTCGGGTTCGAGAGCCAGCACGTCACCGTCGACCGCCGCGACGTGCTGGCCGAGGCCGCGGGCAAGGCCGAGCTGGTGCGCGCGCCGGGCCACGTCGAGCACCTGCGGCTGGTCAAGGACGAGACCGAGATCGAGGCGCTGCGGATGGCCTGCGCCGCCGCCGACCGGGCGCTGGCCGATCTGATCGAGCACGGCGGGCTGCGCCCCGGCCGCACCGAGCTGGAGGTCGCCCGCGAGCTCGACTCGCGGATGCTGGACCACGGCGCCGCCGGGCCGTCGTTCGACACGATCATCGCCTTCGGCGCGAACTCCGCGGTTCCGCACCACCGGCCGACCGACGCGGTGCTGGCCACCGGGGACTTCGTCAAGATGGACTTCGGCGCGCTGGTCGACGGCTACCACTCGGACATGACCCGCACCGTGGTGGTGGGCAAGCCCGCCGACTGGCAGCGCGAGATCTACGAGCTGGTGCGCACCTCGCAGGCCGCCGGGCGGGCGGCCGTCCAGGACGGCGCCGACGTGCGCGAGGTGGACACCGCGGCGCGGAAGGTGATCGAGGACGCCGGGTACGGCGAGCAGTTCCTGCACGGCCTCGGGCACGGCGTCGGGCTGGAGATCCACGAGGCACCGACGTTGTCCCAGCGGGGAGACGGTAGAATCAGCGCCGGGATGGCGGTCACCGTCGAGCCTGGCGTTTATCTGGCGGGGCGGGGCGGGGTCCGCATCGAGGACACGCTGGTCGTGCGTCCCAGCACGCCGGAGCTCCTCACCTTGACGACGAAGGAGCTCGTCGCAGTCTGACGCACTGCAGTGCGCCGACACCGCCGGAATCTCGATTCGGCGGAACACGCCCGAAGCCATCACCACAGGAGAAGATCCCCACGTGGCATCCACGAACGACCTGAAGAACGGACTGGTGCTCAACATCGACGGCCAGCTCTGGTCCGTCGTGAACTTCCAGCACGTCAAGCCCGGCAAGGGTGGCGCCTTCGTGCGCACCACGCTGAAGAACGTGCTCTCCGGCAAGGTCGTGGACAAGACCTTCAACGCCGGGGTGAAGGTGGAGACCGCGAACGTCGACCGCCGCGAGATGACCTACCTCTACGACGACGGCACCGACTACGTGTTCATGGACCCGGACACCTACGACCAGGTCAACATCTCGCGCGAGGTCGTCGGCGACGCGGCGAACTACATGCTGGAGAACAGCACCGTGTCGGTGGCCCGCCACGACGGCGAGCCGCTGTACATCGAGCTGCCCGCCTCGGTCGAGCTGGTCGTCCAGCACACCGACCCGGGCCTGCAGGGCGACCGCTCCACCGGTGGCACCAAGCCCGCCACCCTGGAGACCGGTGCCGAGATCCAGGTGCCGCTGTTCCTCAACACCGGTGACAAGGTCAAGGTCGACCCGCGCGACGGCCGGTACCTCAGCCGCGTCAACAGCAAATGAGCGCCTGCCCGTCGGCCACCGCGGCCGGGAAGAGGGTGTGAGGTGGGTTCACGGAGCAAGGCGCGCAAGCGCGCGGTGGACTTCCTCTACGAGGCCGACCAGCGCGGCGTGGACGCGGTGACCCTGCTGTCCGACCGGGTCGGCTCCCCGGAGGTGCCGCCGGTCGCCGACTACACCGTCACCCTGGTGGAGGGTGTCACGGAGAACCGCGGCCGGATCGACGAGCTGCTCACCCAGCACGCCGAGGGCTGGTCGCTGGACCGGATGCCCGCGGTGGACCGCTCGGTGCTGCGGCTGGGCCTCTACGAGCTGCTGTGGAGCGAGGACGTCCCGCCGGCCGTGGCGATCGACGAAGCCGTCGAGCTGGTCAAGGCCCTGTCCACGGACGACTCGCCGCGCTTCGTCAACGGCATCCTGGGCCGCATCGCGGGCATCAGCAACCGCCTCCGCAAGACGGTCAAGTAACCAGGCGCCCGACACGGACGTGTGAAATACCGAAGGGCACCTCCCGCCGGTCGACCAGGCGGGAGGTGCCCTTCGTCATGCCCGCATCCAGGCCCCGGTCGGGTGAAGGGCGCCTCCGAGCGAGCAACTCGCGCAGAGGCGCCCTCGCGGCCCCGCGATCGGGGATGCGAGAAGGGCACCCCTCACCGGACGGTTCGGGGTGCCCTTCGGGCCTGTGCCGAAGTTCCCACTCCTCGCGGGCGGGTCGGGCCTCCGGCGGAAGCACACCCCAGTCGATGAGCTGCTCGGTGAGCTCTCCCGGCGTCATGTCGTAGATGATGGCCAGGGATCGCAGGTCCTCGGTGCGGATGGACAGCACCTTGCCGTTGTAGTCACCGCGCTGGCTCTGGATGGTGGCCGCGTAGCGGGCCAGCGGGCCCACCTTCTCAGCGGGCAGCTGCTGGAGCCGCTCCAGGTTGATCACGACCTTGGTGGCGGGCTCGGCGCCGGACGGCACCCGGCCCTCCGGAAGCAGTTCCGCGACCGGAACCCCGTAGAAGTCGGCCAGCTCGGCCAGCTTCTGCACGGTCACCGCACGGTCGCCGCGCTCATAGGACCCGACGACCACGGCCTTCCACCGCCCGCCAGACTTCTGCTCGACGCCGTGCAGCGACAGACCCTGCTGCTGGCGGATAGCGCGGAGCTTGCTGCCCAGCGCCTTGGCGTAGTCGCCCATGTGGCGTTTCTCCGTTCGTTCGCCCCGTCAGCCGATAGTGCCGACCGGGGAGCAAAGCTCAGATCGATACGGAGAGTAATGTTCGCTCGCCAGCGTCACCAGGTCAAGTTGGTCTTTGTCGGCAATGGGGCGAGTCCCACCACACCACCCGGACGATTGACCGCTGCGCGCTGATAGCGTACGGGGGAGCCCGGCGGTCCGGCGGCGTTCTCGCCGCGGAGACTGCGGGGCAGGTCACACACCATCCTTTAAGGATCCGTCCAGTGAGGCGGAGAAGGAGGTCGCACCGTGGCGTCACGCCAACCGGCGGGCGCGGCGGACCCGGTCGGGCAGCGGGAGCTGCTCTCGGCCGGTGACGTTGCGCGCACGATTGCCCGGATCGCTCACCAGATCATCGAGAAGACCGCCCTGGACACCGGCGGCAGCGACGTCGTGCTGCTGGGCATCCCGACCAGGGGAACCCCGCTGGCGCGGCGGCTGGCCGGGAAGATCAGCGAGTTCAGCGGCGTGACGGTGCCCACCGGCACCCTGGACATCACGCTCTACCGGGACGACCTGCGCAAGCGCCCGAACCGCCCGCTGGAGCCCACCGATCTGCCCGTCGAGGGCATCGACAACGCACTGGTCGTCCTGGTCGACGACGTGCTGTTCTCCGGCCGCACCGTGCGCGCCGCCCTCGACGCCCTGCGCGACCAGGGCCGTCCCCGCGCCGTGCAGCTGGCGGTGCTGGTCGACCGCGGGCACCGCGAACTGCCGATCCGCGCCGACTACGTCGGCAAGAACATCCCCACCTCGCGCTCCGAGGACGTCGCCGTGCAGCTCGCGGAGACCGACGGCGAGGACGACCGCGTGGTGCTCCGGCGCGACGCCGGGCAGGAGGCGGAATGAACGACGACTTCCACTCCCTCGTTCGTGGAGCCGACCGGGCGCGGGTGTACCGCAAGACGCTGGAGAACGAGTGATGCGCCACCTGCTGTCCACCGAGGGCCTGGACGCGGCCACCGCGACCAGCGTCCTCGACACCGCCGACACGCTCAAGCAGACGCTGCTGGGGCGCGAGGTGAAGAAGCTGCCGACGTTGCGCGGGCGCACGGTGGTCACCCTGTTCTACGAGAACTCCACGCGCACCCGGGTCTCCTTCGAGGTCGCCGGGAAGTGGATGAGCGCCGACGTGATCAACGTCTCGGCCAGCAGCTCGTCGGTCAACAAGGGCGAATCGCTGCGCGACACCGCCCTCACGCTGGCCGCCGCGGGCGCCGACTGCGTGATCATGCGGCACCCGGCCTCCGGTGCGGCCCACCGGCTGGCGGGCTGGCTGGACGAGGTCGGCACGCAGGTCGTCAACGCCGGTGACGGCATGCACGAGCACCCGACGCAGGCGCTGCTGGACGCCGCGACCCTGCGCGAGCGCCTGGGCGAGCTGGCCGGCCGCCGCATCGCGATCGTCGGCGACCTCCTGCACAGCCGGGTCGCGCGCTCCAACGTGCACCTGCTGCGCACCCTGGGCGCCGAGGTCGTGCTCGTGGCACCGCCGACGCTGGTGCCCGCCGGCGCCGACCAGTGGGGCGCGGAGGTGCGCCACGAGCTGGACCCGGAGCTGCCGAAGCTGGACGCGGTGATGATGCTGCGCGTCCAGGCCGAGCGCATGCACGGCGGGTTCTTCCCGTCGGCGCGCGAGTACTCCATCGCCTACGGGCTCAACCAGGCGCGGCTGGACAAGCTGCCGGAGCACGCGGTCGTGCTGCACCCCGGCCCGATGCTGCGCGGCATGGAGATCGCCCCGGCCGTCGCCGATTCCCCGCGAGCCGCCATCACCCAGCAGGTCAGCAACGGCGTGCACGTGCGGATGGCAGTGCTCTACCACCTTCTCGCCGGAGAGGAGCTCTCGGCATGAGCAGTTCTGTGCCAACCCGAGTTCTGCACGTCCGCAGCTCAGGGGAACGTGACGCAAACCGGCCACGAGAAACCGCGAATCGCGAGATCGAGCTGGACGCAACCACCACTGTGCATCGCGGAGAGGCGGGACAGGCATGAGCCGCTTGCTTTTGAAGGACGTCCGCCCCTATGGCGAGGGCGACCCGGTCGACGTGCTGGTCGAGGGCGAGGTCATCGCCGAGATCGGTGCGAACCTCCAGGTCGACGCCGACGAGATCGTGCACGCCGGTGGCTCGGTGCTGCTGCCGGGCTTCGTCGACCTGCACACCCACCTGCGGGAGCCGGGCCGCGAGGACGCCGAGACCGTAGAGACCGGTTCGGCCGCCGCGGCGCTGGGCGGCTACACCGCCGTCTTCGCGATGGCCAACACCGATCCGGTCGCCGACAACGCGGTGATCGTCGAGCACGTGTGGCGGCGCGGCCGCGAGGTCGGCCTCGTCGACGTGCACCCGGTGGGCGCGGTGACGGTCGGGCTGAAGGGCGAGAAGCTCGCCGAGCTGGGCACCATGCGCCGCTCGGCCGCCGAGGTCCGCATCTTCTCCGACGACGGCCACTGCGTGCACGACCCGCTGATCATGCGGCGGGCGCTGGAGTACACGAAGTCCTTCGGCGGTGTCGTCGCGCAGCACGCCGAGGAACCGCGGCTGACCGTGGGCGCGCAGGCGCACGAGGGCGCGAACGCCGCGCGGCTGGGCCTGGCGGGCTGGCCCGCTCCGGCCGAGGAAGCGATCGTCGCGCGCGACTGCCTGCTGGCCGGGCACACCGGCGGCACGCTGCACATCTGCCACGTCTCCACCTCGGGCACCGCCGACATCCTGCGCTGGTGGAAGTCGCGCAAGACCGCCGGTGCGGTGTCCGCCGAGGTCACGCCGCACCACCTGCTGCTGACCGACGACCGGCTGGAGACCTACGACCCGGTCAACAAGGTCAACCCGCCGCTGCGCACCGACGCCGACGTGATGGCGCTGCGCGAGGCGCTGGCCGACGGCACCGTGGACTGCGTGGCCACCGACCACGCCCCGCACGCCGCGCAGGACAAGGACTGCGAGTGGGCCGCCGCCAAGCCCGGCATGCTCGGTCTGCAGACCGCGCTCGGCATCGTCGTGCGGACGATGGTGCGGCCGGGGCTGCTGGACTGGCGCGGTGTCGCGCGGGTGATGAGCGAACGTCCCGCCGAGATCGCCGGGCTGGCCGACCAAGGTCGTCCGGTCGAGGTGGGAGAACCGGCGAACCTGGTGCTGGTCGACCCCGACGCCGAGTGGACGGTGCGCGGGGCGGAGCTGGCCAGCCTCGGGGAGAACTCGCCGTTCGACGGCATGCAGCTGCCGGGCCGGGTGGTCGCGACGCTGCTGCGCGGACGGCTCACCGCACACGAGGGCAAGGTGAGGCGCTGATGGAACGCACCCTGTGGGTCGTGGGGCTGGCCGCACTGGCCGCTCTGGTGTTCTTCGGGATGTGGCGCGGCTGGCGCGGCCGGGCCCGGCGCCAGGCCGCTGAGCTGCCGGACTTCCCGGCGCCGCCGGTCGAGCCGGGCGAGGAGCTGCGGCCCGCCGCCACCGGCATGTACGTCGGCACCACGAAGGCCACCGACTGGCAGGACCGCATCGCGGTGGGCGACGTCGGCCACCGGGCCAACGGCAGCGCGCACCTCTACGCCGCCGGTCTGCTGCTGCGCCGCACCGGTGCCAGCGACATGTGGATCCCGGCCGAGTCCGTCGTGGACTGCCGCCTGGACCACAAGCTGGCCAACAAGGTGGTGCCCGGCGCGGGCTTGGTCGTGGTGACCTGGCGCTTGGGCGAGGTGCTGCTGGACACCGGGTTCCGCGGTGACGACAAGGACGCGCAGACCGAGTGGGTCGAAGCGATCCGCGCCCTGGCACCCGCCGACGAGGTCGTGGGCGCGGGTGCGCCCGCCGCGCGGCCCGAGGAAACTACCGGCGGCTCGGCTGAGTCGCGGCAGGAGGAGAAATGAGCGAGAACATCCCGGCCGCGCTGGTGCTGGAGGACGGCCGGATCTTCCGCGGGGAGGCCTACGGCAAGGTGGGCCGGACCCTCGGAGAGGTCGTGTTCACCACCGGCATGACCGGCTACCAGGAGACCCTGACCGACCCCTCCTACCACCGCCAGATCGTGGTGCAGACCGCGCCGCAGATCGGCAACACCGGCTGGAACGACGAGGACGACGAGTCCGCGCAGATCTGGGTCGCCGGCTACGCCGTGCGCGACCCCGCCCGCCGGCCGTCGAACTGGCGCTCCCGCCGCTCGCTGGACGAGGAGCTGGTGCGCCAGGAGGTCGTGGGCATCGCGGGCATCGACACCCGGACCCTGACCCGGCACGTGCGCGAGCTGGGCGCGATGCGCGGCGGCATCTTCTCCGGCTCGGAGCTGGGCACCGACGAGGAGATGGTGACCGCGGTCAAGGCCGGTGCCGAGATGGTCGGCGCTTCGCTGGCCGGTGACGTCACCACGGCCGAGGCCTACGTCGTCCCGGCGATCGGTGAGAAGCGGTTCACCGTCGCCGCGCTGGACCTGGGCATCAAGTCCAACACGCCGCGGATGATGGCCGAGCGCGGCATCGAGGTGCACGTGCTGCCGCTGGCGTCCACTCTGGACGAGATCATGTCGGTGAGCCCGGACGGGCTGTTCCTGTCCAACGGCCCCGGCGACCCGGCCACCACCGACGCGCAGGTGGAGCTGACTCGCCAGGCGCTGGACCGCAAGCTGCCGCTGTTCGGCATCTGCTTCGGCAACCAGATCCTCGGCCGCGCGCTGGGCCGCGGCACCTACAAGCTGCAGTACGGCCACCGGGGCATCAACATCCCGGTGATCGACGCCGAGACCGGCAAGGTCGCGATCACCGCGCAGAACCACGGCTTCGCCGTGGAGGGCGAGCCGGGCGAGCACTTCGACACCGACTTCGGCCGCGCGATGGTCAGCCACCACTGCGCCAACGACGGTGCGGTCGAGGGCCTGCGGCTGCTCGACGGCCCGGCGTTCAGCGTCCAGTACCACCCCGAAGCGGCAGCGGGCCCGCACGACGCCGCGCCGCTGTTCGACAAGTTCGTTGATCTGATGAGTGAGGCGCGCTGAGATGCCGAAGAGGACCGATATCAAGCACGTGCTCGTCATCGGGTCCGGGCCGATCGTGATCGGCCAGGCGTGCGAGTTCGACTACTCCGGCACCCAGGCCTGCCGGGTGCTGCGCGAGGAGGGCATCCGCGTCTCGCTGGTGAACTCCAACCCGGCGACGATCATGACCGACCCGGAGTTCGCCGACGCCACCTACATCGAGCCGATCACCCCGGAGTTCGTGGAGAAGGTGATCGCGGCCGAGCGGCCCGACGCCATCCTGGCCACGCTGGGCGGGCAGACCGCGCTGAACACCGCGATGGCCCTCGACGAGCTCGGCGTGCTGGAGAAGTACGGCGTGGAGCTGATCGGCGCGGACATCGAGGCGATCCAGCGCGGCGAGGACCGGCAGCGGTTCAAGGACATCGTGCGCTCGGTCGGCGGCGAGGTGCCCGAGTCGGCGGTGTGCAAGACGATGGAGGACGTGCGGGCGTTCGTCGCCGAGCGCGGCCTTCCGGTGGTCATCCGGCCCAGCTTCACCATGGGCGGGCTGGGCTCGGGCATGGCGCACACCGAGGACGAGCTGGAGCGGATGGCCTCCTTCGGGCTGGCCGAGTCCCCGGTGCACGAGGTGCTGATCGAGGAGAGCGTCCTCGGCTGGAAGGAGTACGAGCTCGAGCTGATGCGCGACCACGCCGACAACGTGGTGGTCATCTGCTCGATCGAGAACATCGACGCGATGGGCGTGCACACCGGTGACTCGGTCACGGTGGCGCCGTCGATGACGCTGACCGACCGCGAGTACCAGCACATGCGCAACGTGGGCATCGCGGTGCTGCGCGAGGTCGGGGTGGACACCGGCGGCTGCAACATCCAGTTCGCCATCCACCCGGAGACCGGCCGGATGGTCGTCATCGAGATGAACCCGCGGGTGTCGCGCTCCTCGGCGCTGGCCTCGAAGGCGACCGGCTTCCCGATCGCCAAGATCGCCGCGAAGCTGGCGGTGGGCTACACGCTCGACGAGATCCGCAACGACATCACCGGCGAGACCCCGGCCAGCTTCGAGCCGACGCTGGACTACGTCGTGGTGAAGGTGCCTCGGTTCGCCTTCGAGAAGTTCCCGGGCGCGGACCAGGAGCTGACCACGACGATGAAGAGCGTCGGCGAGGCGATGGCCGTGGGCCGCAGCTTCTCCGAGGCGCTGGGCAAGGCGCTGCGCTCGATGGAGACCAAGGCGGCGGGCTTCTGGACCAAGGCCGACCCCGACGGCAGCACCGTCGAGTCCGCTTTGGAGCAGCTGCGCACGCCGCACGACGGCCGCCTCTACACGGTGGAGCGCGCGCTGCGGCTGGGCGCTTCGGTCGAGCAGGTGCACGAGGCCTCGGGCATCGACCCGTGGTTCGTCGACCAGATCGCGGCGTGGGTGGAGCTGCGCGCCGAGCTGGTCGAGGCCGCGGTGCTGGACGCCGCGCTGCTGCGGCGGGCCAAGCGGGCCGGGCTGTCGGACCGCCAGATCGCCGCGCTGCGGCCGGAGCTGGCCGGTGAGGACGGCGTCCGCACCTTGCGGCACCGCTTGGGCGTGCGGCCGGTCTACAAGACGGTGGACACCTGCGCGGCCGAGTTCGCCGCGCGCACGCCGTACCACTACTCGGCCTACGAGTCCGACCCGGCGGCCGAGTCGGAGGTCACCGAGCAGCGCGACCGGCCGAAGGTGATCATCCTCGGCTCCGGCCCGAACCGCATCGGCCAGGGCATCGAGTTCGACTACTCCTGCGTGCACGCCGCGATGGCGCTGCGCGAGGCCGGGTACGAGACCGTGATGGTCAACTGCAACCCGGAGACGGTCTCCACCGACTACGACACCTCGGACCGGCTGTACTTCGAGCCGCTGACCTTCGAGGACGTGCTGGAGGTCGTGCACTCCGAGCAGCGCTCGGGCACGGTCGCGGGCGTGATCGTGCAGCTGGGCGGCCAGACCCCGCTGGGCCTGGCCAAGCGGCTGGCCGAGGCGGGCGTGCCGATCGTGGGCACCCCGCCGGAGGCCATTCACCTGGCCGAGGACCGCGGCGCGTTCGGCGACGTGCTGGCCGGAGCGGGCCTGCCCGCGCCGAAGTACGGCACCGCGACCTCCTTCGAGGGCGCCAAGCGGATCGCCGACGAGATCGGCTACCCGGTGCTGGTGCGGCCGTCCTACGTGCTCGGCGGGCGCGGCATGGAGATCGTCTACGACGAAGCGTCGCTGGAGAACTACATCGCCCGCGCCACCGAGGTCACCCCGGAGCACCCGGTGCTGGTGGACAACTTCCTCGACGACGCCATCGAGATCGACGTGGACGCGCTGTGCGACGGCACCGACATCTACCTCGGCGGCGTGATGGAGCACATCGAGGAGGCCGGCATCCACTCCGGCGACTCGGCGTGCGCGCTGCCGCCGATCACGTTGGGGCGCCAGGACATCGAGATGGTGCGCCGGTCCACTGAGGCCATCGCGCGCGGTATCGGCGTGCACGGCCTGCTCAACGTGCAGTACGCGCTCAAGGACGACGTGCTCTACGTGCTGGAGGCCAACCCGCGCGCTTCGCGGACCGTGCCGTTCGTGTCGAAGGCGACCGCCGCACCGCTGGCCAAGGCGGCCGCGCGGATCATGCTCGGAGCCAAGATCGCCGACCTGCGCGCCGAAGGCGTGCTGCCCGGCGAGGGCGACGGCGCGGACCTGCCGATCGACGCGCCGGTGGCGGTCAAGGAAGCGGTGCTGCCGTTCCACCGGTTCCGCACCCGCGAGGGCGTCGGGGTGGACTCGCTGCTCGGGCCGGAGATGAAGTCGACCGGCGAGGTGATGGGCATCGACGTCTCCTTCGGGCAGGCCTTCGCCAAGTCCCAGGCGGGTGCCTACGGTTCGCTGCCGACCTCCGGCAAGGTGTTCGTCTCGGTGGCCAACAAGGACAAGCGGTCCCTGGTGTTCCCGGTCAAGCGGCTGGCGGACCTGGGCTTCGAGATCCTGGCCACCAGCGGCACCGCGGAGGTGCTGCGGCGCAACGGGATTCCGTCCACGGTGGTCCGCAAGCACATCGAGAAGGTCGACGGGGAGCGCGACATCGTCGAGCTGGTCAAGGCCGGCGAGGTCGACATGGTGATCAACACGCCGTACGGCAACCCGGGACCGCGCGTCGACGGCTACGAGATCCGCACCGCGGCGGTGTCCCGCGACATCCCGTGCATCACCACGGTGCAGGGCGCGGCCGCGGCGGTGCAGGGCATCGAGGCCGCCATCCAGGGCAACATCGGCGTCCGGCCGCTCCAGGCGCTGCAGGCGGCGCTGCGGCAGGGCGGTGAGCGGCGATGACCGCCCAGCTGCGGGCGAGCTTCGGCCGGCGGCTGGGCGACGCGGTGCAGGCGCGCGGCCCGCTGTGCGTGGGCATCGACCCGCACCCGTCGTTGCTGCTGGCCTGGGACCTCGACGAGTCGCCCGCCTCGCTGGAGCGGTTCGCGATGACCGCGGTGGAGGCGCTGGCCGGCGAGGTCGCGCTGCTCAAGCCGCAGTCGGCGTTCTTCGAGGTCTACGGCTCGGCCGGGATCGCGGTGCTGGAGAAGGTGATCCGCGAGTCGCAGCAGGCCGGTGCGCTGGTCCTGCTGGACGTCAAGCGCGGTGACATCGGCTCGACCATGACGGCCTACGCGATGGCCTACCTGGACGAGCACGCCCCGCTGGCGGCGGATGCGATCACGGTCTCGCCGTACCTGGGCTACGACTCGCTGGCCCCGGCCATCGGCCTGGCCGAGCAGACCGGTCGCGGTGTGTTCGTGCTGGCCCGGACCTCCAACCCGGAGGGCGCGGGCCTGCAGCGGTCGGTCCACGGCAGCGGCGACTCGGTCGCCCAGTACATCGTGGACTCGGCGGCGGAGACCAACCGCGACGCGGACCCGATGGGCCACGTAGGAGTGGTCGCGGGCGCCACGATCGACCCCGGCGAGCTGGACTTCTCCCGGCTCAACGGCCCGATCCTGGCGCCCGGCCTGGGCGCCCAGGGCGCCACGGTGGAGTCCCTCCGCGAGGTCTTCGGCGAGGCCCTGCCGAACGTCCTGCCGACCACGTCCAGGGACGTCCTCCGCCACGGCCCGACCCCGGCGGGCCTGCGCGCGGCGACCCACCGAATCCGCGACGAGGTGACCGACCTCCTCCGCTGATCAGCAACGGCGAGGGGCACTTCCAGGCAGCTGACCCGCTTGGAAGTGCCCTTCGCGCTTCATCCGACGAGCATGCTGGACCTCGCGCGCCTGAACTCCCTCGGGTTCGCGAGGGGAGGTGGTGGGTTGGCGATGAGCGACCGCAAGACGTCGGTGATCGTCCTGGTGTGGGTGGGTGTGCTGGTCCTGCTGGTCGTGCTCGGTGCGCTGGGCCTGTGGCTGTGGTTCGACCACGACATGAGGCATCCGCAGGAGTCGGGCTGGATGGATGAGGCGGCGGGACGACCGGCCGCCTCCGCTGAGCCGGACAGGGCGTTCCGGACCGGAGGCGCCCTGTTGCATCGGAACGCCTGATAGGAAATCCGCATGCATCCCACAGCGAACGGCGCTGCCGCGAAGAGGAAACCGCCGCGCGTGCTGCGCTGGATCGTCCTGCTCGTGCTGGTCTGGCTGGTCACCGCGGGCTACTTCCTGGTCTCCACCGAGATGACCATCTGGGCCCGCGTCTTCGGCAGCGGCGAGGCCACCGCGGATCCCGTCGCGCAGGTGGAGCTGGAGCGGGGCCGGCCGTTCGGCCTGGCGGCCCACCGCGACGAGTACGTGAAGTGCCGGGTGACCCCGGAATCCGGTGAACCGAGGGAGCTCGTCCCGGACCGACCGGCCAACAGCTTCCGCAGCTCCCGCCTCCCGGCCCCGGAACCGGCGTGGTTCGCGGGCCGGGCGGAGATCAGCTGCACCGGCCCGACGACGGTCCTGCTCCCGGACCGCTACGACAAGACCGGCCTGAACGTGCTGTTCGTCCTGATGAGCGCCGCCAGCCTCATGATCGTCGTCGTGTTCGTGCAGATCGTCCGCCGCGTTCGGTTCAGCAACGCCGCGGTCCGGAATGACTGATTTGCGTCCGAGAACGCGTGTCCAAAGCGGCGAAGCCGCTCTCGGCCGTTGGGTAGGCTCGGAGCAACGGACCGGGAATCGTTAGGGGACAGACGGTGAGCAGTGCGTCTGAGCGCATTCAGGAAATGATGCGCAAGTTCGAGGAGCAGGCGCAGAAGGCGTCGGAGCTGCAGTCGGCGATGCAGGGCATGCAGGGCACGGCGAGCAGCCAGGACCGGTCGGTCACGGTGACGGTGGCGCCGTCCGGAGCGGTGCTGGACCTGCGCCTGGCGCCGAACGCGGTCCGCCAGTCGGCAAACGACCTGCAGCAGCAGATCATGGCGACGATCCGCGAGGCGACCGCGAGCGCGGCGGAGCAGATGAACAACGCGGTGGCGCCGATCCTCGGCGACCACTACGACCAGTTCCAGCAGGCCTTCAAGGCGGAGGGCATGGCGATCAAGCCGACGGCCCCCGACGAAGCGTCGGCCACGCCGCAGTCGTCGACCCCGCCGCCCGCGCCCCCGCGGCAGGCACCGCCCGCGCCCCCGGCAACGCCCAACCAGCCGCGGCGCAACACCGGCTTCGACGATGACGACGACTTCTCAGCAGGCTCCTTCCTGCGCTGACAGATCCAGCGATGACTGACTTGAAGATGACCCCGGAAACCCTGACCGGCCACGGTCAGGGTTCGGAGAGCTTGGCCGAGAAGTTCGGCCAACTCGCCGACCTGCTCCACCAGGCCCAGGTGGACGACCAGTGCTTCGGGCCGATCGGTGACATGGTCGGCCTCAGCAGCATCTACTTGAACAGCGTCCAGGAGTGCCAGGACCTGGCGACCAAGGCCCAGGAGTTCTTGGTCAAGACCAAGCAGGCGCTCGACGACACGCTCAAGGACTACGCCGACACCGAAGAACAGATCTCCGAGATGCTGAAGAAGGCCGGAGAGGGGCTGGCCGGATGACCGCGCCGCAGGGGCCGGGCGATTTCCAGACCTTGAACAACGGCGACGGGGACCAGAAGAACTGGTTCGACCAGGCCGCCGGTCGGGGATCATCGCTCGTGGGCGCCGGCCAGGATCTCGCCGACGCATCGAGCCCGCCCGAGTGGGGCGTCGCGATGGTGTCGATGCGGATGGAGCAGCTGGAGCTGCTGACCAGCCCCGGTCAGGCCCTGATGAGCAACGGTCTGGGCTTCCTGGTGTCCATCGTGCTCAGCCCGCTGATCGAGCTGGTCGAGTGGGCGATCGGCGACCCCGAGCAGATGCGGTCCACCGGTGAGGGTTGGGAGAAGGTCGCCGGCTGGCTGGATCAGGTCGCCGAGCAGGAGCCGCAGCGAGCGCAGGCGACGGCCGAGACCTGGATCGGCAAGGACGGCGACGCCTTCCGGAAGCAGATGACCGAGTTCGGCGAAGGCGTGAAGGCCCTGGCCGCGGACATCCGCGACCTCAAGGGCACGCTGGACATGATCGCCGACATCTTCGACATGGTCGTCGAGTTCTTCATCCAGACCGTCACCGAGCTGATCATCGGGCTGATCGTCCAGTGGCTGGCCGCGCTGGCGGCGTCGTGGATCACGGCGGGAGCATCGGTCGGCGCGGCGAGCGCGGGAACAGCGGTTCAGGTGGGAGCCACCGGCGTCCGCATCACCACCCGCGTCATGCAGGTGCAGCGAAAGCTGTACCAGATGTTCCAGAAGATCGAGAGGCTGCTGCAGCGACTGCGCGAAGCGGGCAAGCTCCGCAAGGTCATCGACAAGATGAACGAGCTGCGCGAAGGCAACATGATCCAGCAGGCGGTCGCACGCAAGATCGACTCGAACCCGGTGGCCAAGTTCCTCACTAAGGCAGACGGAAGCGACTTCACCTCCAAGGGCGGCAAATTCCTCCAGGACGTGGAGAAGCAGCACGCGGACACCCTCCGGAACATGGACGATCGCATTGCGAACGCGACCGGGGAAGCCAAGGAACTGCTCCAAGCCGAGCGCGATCAGTTCGTGAAGGACATCAAGGGTGTTCAAGGCTTGGCGAGCACTGCGACTTCCCATGTGCTCACCGGTGTTCTGGGTGGCAAGGCCACCGTTGGGCAGGCCGCCATGGCCGCCGGTACCGACGTTGTGACCGGTGAGGCGATCAAGCAGGGCGCGAATGCGGTGTACGACACCGGCAAGGGCTGGTTCCAGGGAGATCTCTCCGACGAACAGCGCAACCAGGCGCAGGAGCGTGGTTTCTCGTGATCGAAGTGCTGTCCGCACGGGCTTTCTGGTGCGCTCCGGACGAGAAGATCCTTTGGTGTCATCCCATGGAATCCACTTCGGGGAAGGTGAAGTACATCTTCTACCAGGTTTCCGGGCTCGACGAGCGGGGTGACAAGCGCTGGACCGCGGGCAAGGTGCTCGGTGGCGTTGCCAGTGGTGTCGCCGGGCTCGCGCTGGAGGCGATCTCGCCGACCGATGGGGACACCGGCAACAACACGCCAAGTGTTCCGAGGGCTGTCGTTTCGGGACGCAACCGCGATTGCCTGGCTGCTTCGCACCTGGGGGCATGGCAGGCCAGTGGCGCGAACGAGAAGTACGGGCGCGAGTTCATCTGGATTCTGACATCGCACCGTCTCGGGATGCTCGAACGATCTGCGAAGGAACCGGAATCCGGCGCGGGTCTGCTGGGCGGCCTGAAGAAGAAGATCAGCGGCGGCTCGAGCGAGCAGAGCCAACAGCCGCATCGTGCGGTCGAGCTGCCTGCGCTGACCGTGCATGCGGAGTTCCCCAGGAACATCATCGCGAACATCGATGCCGTCGAGTACAAGGTGCGAGGGCATGAGCAGAAGTACCTGCGGGTGTCGCTCGCTGACGGATCCACTATCGACCTGACTGGTCGTGGCGGCAGCGCGTACAGCGCGGGCAAGGTGGATCGGTTGCTGGCCATGACCTTCGGCCGGGAGTAGGTGTTGGGCGTGCGATCTGAGAAGCAGCTCGTCAAGCTGATCGAAGACGGGTGGCTGCAGGAGGGCGAGAAGCTGCAGCGGTACGGCGGCGGTGACCGCGAGCGGGTGCACTTCGGTTCCACGATCGGAGGCCGCCATCAGGCCCCGTACCAGCCGACCCGCCCTCCGGCGCACAGCTTCGACGTCGACCTCGGCGACGTGCTCTACCCGTCGGCCCCGGTCCAGCAAGGGCGCTTCCACGGTGATGAATGGGTCCACGACCCGACCATCCGCGGCTGGGTCCAGGCGGATTCGCCCGAGCGCGCGGCCGTGGAATGCGCGGACCTGCTGGTCGCGGGTGGGCCGGAAGCGTGGTTCATCAGTACTGATCGCCGCATCGCGGTGGTCGTCGATGCCTCCGTGGTGGGCAAGGCCGAGCCGCAGGAGGACGAGGAGCAGGGCGAGAGCAGCAAGGGCTTCGGGCGGTTCCTCGGCAAGGCCCGCTCTGCGGTGAGCGCGGTGACAGAGCTGTCCGAGTCGTTGATCGGTGGAGTGGAGCTGGTAACTCTCTGGGAGTGCCCGCCGGAGCGGTTCACAGCGATGGCCGAAGACCTCAAAGGCCGATCCACCGCGGGTTCCGGATTCTCCATCAACCGGTTCGCGGACGGCTCCGTCATCGAGGTGAGCACCAAGATCCACCTCAAGGGCTTCATGTAGCCACCGCGCCGAGTCCGTTCGGAGTCGCTGGAACTGCGGAGTTCTGGGGGAGTTTCGGCGAAGGCGATCGGTGGTGCGCTAGCTGTTCGCAGCGGTTGGTGCCGACCGGACGAGGTGATCCGGTTGGTCGTCGCGAGCACCGCGGTTGAGCAAGCCGCGCCTAGATCCGGCAGGCGCCTCCGAGGAGTCGCTGGTGACGCCGTGGGAAGCGCCCAGCACACTTCGGCGCACCGGAGGTTCACGGGGCCGCTAACCGCGCGCCACTTGGCTGTCAACCCGTTTGCTCCGTAGCTGTCGTCCCCCGGTCGTCCCGCAGGTGGGTGCTCCGGTTCGGCTAGTGTCAATCCCGGGAGCGCAAGGACCGGAGGGGTCGATGGGTGAGGCACCTCTGCTGGGCGGGCGGTACCGGCTGGGTACCCGCATCGGCAGCGGCGGGATGGCCGATGTGCACCGGGCGATGGACACCCGGTTGCAGCGGGTCGTGGCGGCGAAGGTGTTCCGCTCCGGTGCCGATGCCGCGGGGCGGGAGCGGTTCGCCGAGGAGGCCCGCATCCTCGCCGGGCTCAGCCATCCGGGCCTGGTCACCGTGCACGACTTCAGCGCCGGGGCCGACGAGCTCTACCTGATCATGGAGCTGGTCGAGGGCCGCACGCTCGCCGACGAGATCCACCGCGGGCCGCTGCCGCCGCAACGCGTCGCCGAGATCGGCTCCCGGCTCGCCGACGTGCTGGCCCACGTGCACGACAACGGGATCGTGCACCGCGACGTCAAGCCCTCCAACGTGCTCATCGCCGGTGACGGCAGCGTCTACCTCGCCGATTTCGGCATCTCCCGGCTGGCCGCCGCCGCCGGGCGCATGACCAGTTCCGGCGTGCTCATCGGGACCGCCACCTACATGTCCCCGGAGCAGGTCAGCGGCGGTGAGGTCGGTTATCCGGCCGACGTCTACGCGCTGGGGCTGGTGCTGCTGGAGTGCGCGACCGGCAGGGTCGAGTACCCCGGTTCCGGTGCGGAGAGCGCCGTGGCGCGGCTGGTCCGCGCGCCGGAGGTGCCGCTGGAGCTGCCCAGCGGCCTGCACCGGGCGCTGCTGCTGATGACGGGCTCCGATCCGGCCCGGCGGCCGACCGCGGCCGAGTGCGCGGATCTGCTGGCCGGTCGGTCGACCGACGTCATCCCGCGCATCCACCCCACCCGCCCGGTGACGCAGCTGCAACCGCAACCGCAACCGCAACCGCAACCGCAGCCCGAACCGCGCCGCAGCCCGAAGCCCTGGCTGTTCGCCGGCGCCGGGTTCTCCGTGCTGCTGGTGGCGCTCATCGCGTTCTTCGCCCTGCCCTCGGCGCCGGAGCCGACGTCGCTGCCGCCGGTGTCCGGCCCGCCCGGGGTGGAGCGGCTGCCGGAAGATCTCGCCACCCTGGAGGGGCTGATCCGCGAATGAAACGCCTTCTGCTGCCTGCCCTGCTGCTGGTGCTCGCCGGCTGCGGCAGCGAGCCCCGGGCGATGGATCCGCAGATCCGCGAGCAGCTGCTCAGCCACGTGGAAGAGGTGAAGGCCGCGGCGGAGAACAACGATCGCCCCGCGGCGGAGATGGCGCTCGGCGAGCTGCACCGCGCGATCGCCGAAGCCCAGGCGCGCGGTGAACTCACCACGGAAGCCGCCCGCGCGCTGCTCACCGCGACCGAACGGGTCGCCGAGGACGTCCGCACCATGCCGCTGCCGGAGCCGCCCGCCCCGGTCACCGTGACGGTCACCCCGGATCCGCCGGTCGTCCCGCCGCCGCTGCCGGAGATCCGGGTGGACGATCACCAGGAGCAGGTGGCGAAGTTGGAGGAGTACCGCAAGCAGCGGGACGAGCTGCGCGAACACTGGCGGAAGGTTCGCGAGAACAACGGCAACGGGAACGGGAACAACGACGACTGAACGGGAAAGTTCCCGGTCGTCGCGCGAGTGGTTGTGCCAATTTCGCGGCGTGTGGCAGGGTTCGCTGACACTGATCCGGTGCGGGCGGGGCCCGCGACCCGAGGAGGCGGAACTTGCGCGAGGGACTCGCTGCCGGCGTGATCGTGGCAGGCCTGCTGCTGGCGGGCTGCAGTTCCGGTGCGACCCCGGCCGACCGACCGGACGCGCCCGGCCGATCGGCCCCGCAGAAGGCGCTGCCGACGTCCGACCCGTGCGCCGTGCTCACCGAGGAACAGCTGAAAACCCTGGTGCTGGACCAGGAGCCGAAGCAGGTGGAGCAGAACGGCAAGCAGGGCTGCGAATTCCGCTCAGGAGCCCCCGGAACCCCGGGCTGGTCGGTGTTCGTGGCCGCGGATCCCACCGGCACCTACCAGCAGTTCGTGCAAGCCAACCAGGGCGCCCAGGAGCTGCCGATCGCGGGCTACCCGTCGGCGATCGTCAACGACGAAACGGGCTGCCACCTGACGATGGACGTCGCGGACTCGGGAAGCCTCAAGCTCACGGCCCTGGTCGGGCCCGGAGCTCCGCTCGAGGTGGGCGGAAGCTGCGACGCAGCCGCGAAGGTCGCCGAGTCGGTCCTGCAGAACCTCCCGTCGGCGTAGCCGGACGCCGTTTCGGCACGCACGGGAGCTGACCAGCGCCGATCCGGAGCGAATGGCGACTTCTGAACCGGGGCTTTCGTCGAGCTGCGTAGTCCGTGCAGCAGGACACCGCAGCTGACCTGCGCGAACACGGGAACTTCCCGGACGTTACGCGTCCTAAATCACTCGAATGTCGCAATCTTGTTCGGTCCGCTTCGTCCGCAACAGCGGTCACGTGCGTTAACGTTTGCCTCGTTGGCAAGTGGATGGCCGTCGCCCGACCCCGCGACGGTTGGCGAACGAGGGGAGTTCGACCGTGGCTGAGGGGGAGCGCGAGCAGATCCAGCTCGACGCGACGGACCAGGCTTACATGAACCACCGCATGAGCGAGGGCGGGTTCTTCAACCCGACGGCGCAGGTCGTCGCTGTGGCGGAGACGCTGGGGCGCGCGCAGACCAAGGCTGCTCTGGCTCAGTCGCAGGCGGCGGGCGGTTCGATGCTGGTCGACCCGGACCAGATCGACAAGCTCGCCCAGTTCTTCGAGGACGAGGCCCAAGCCCTGTTCGACAGGGCAGCGGATGTTCAGCTGCTCGCTGATGTCCCGCCTGCTGGTCATGATCCCGTGAGCGTGAATTCGGCGAGCGTGTACCAGACCGTGGCGGCCGGTGACGATTCCGCTTACATCGACAACTACCTCAAGCTGGCCGAATACTTCCAGAACACTGCCGCGAACCTTCGCGGCAATGCGCGGCAGAACAGGATCGACGATCAGAATTCGGCCGACAGTCTTGGAGGGAAACTTGCGTAAGGGGCTCGCCGCGGGGGCTGTTCTGGCCAGTTTGCTCTTGGCCGGATGCGGAGGCCAAGCAAGTCCTCCTGCTGAAAGCACCGACGCATCGACACCGTCTGCGCCGACCAGCGAGCCCCGGTCCGCTCGTACGGCTCCGGCGAAATCGGTCGAGGTGGCCGACAAGTGCTCCATCGTGACTGAGCAGCAGTCGACCGCTCTCGGCGCCGACCAGCCCGCACGGGAGCGCGAGTCGGACGGGAAACCCGGCTGCACTTACCAGAAGGGGAAGGCGGGCACGACCGGATGGGGTGCCTTCGTCGCCGTCGACGGAGGCTCGACCTTCAGCGCGGAAGTCGGACGGCGGGGCGAGCCGACGAAGCGGGGCGAGGTCGCGGGTTACCCGGTCGCCGGTTTCGACTCCGGACGTGGCTGCGTGTTGTTCGCGGATGTTTCTGATCAGGGATATCTGCTCGTCAACATCCTTCGGACGAGTACGGCTGATCCAGGTATTGACATGTGCCAGCAGGCTGAGCAGTTCGCCGCGGCTGCGATCCAGAATCTTCCCAGTGCGTGAGGGGCGGGTATGACGAACACCAGGCATTTGGAGCCGGCGGATTTCGAGGGTGCCAGCCTCCAGCAGATGCGTGGCTGGGTTGATGGCGGGTCGCCCGACGGTCTGTACGAGAAGTCCGAGGGCTGGAAGGCCGAGGACAAGTACCTCCAGGACCTGAAGGTTCGCGTTGAGGACGCGCTGAAGAGCGCTAACGTGTCCATGCAGTCCGAGTCGGGCGAGGCCATGCGGGATCAGGCCACGCCGGTCGTGCTCTGGACCGAAGTCACCGCGGAGAACGCCAAGGCCCAGTCGCAGCTGATGACCGACCAGGGCGACGCCTTCGGGAGGGTGCAGTCCTCGATCCCGGGCAAGGGCGAAGAGCAGGAAGTCCCGGACAACAACTGGTTCGAGGACACCTGGGACAGCATGGTGAACGGTCAGACCGACGCCGAAGCCGCCAAGGAGCACAACGAGAAGCTCCGTCAGGAGGCCGTCCAGGCGTTCCAGACGTACCAGAGCACGTCGCAGGGCACCGTGGCCGCGAGTTCGGTGTTCGAGCCGCCGCCTACGAGCGGCATGAACGTCGCTGTCGCCGGGTCCGGCCACCCGAGCGTTGATGGGGTTCCCCAGGTTTCCAACACGCCTTCCGGCACCGGTAGCCAGTGGGCTGGTGGCGGCGGGACCGGTGGTACCGGGACCGGTGGTGGGGGCGGGTCGACCGTTCCTTCCGGTTACGGCGGCGGTGGCGGTAGCTACCCCGGCGGCGGGGGCGGCGGGGGCTTCAACCCCGGTGGCGGCGTCAACCCAGGTGGTGGTGTCAACCCCGGTGGTGGTGTCAACCCCGGTGGGACGACTCCGGTGTGGCGGCAGCCCGGGCCGACCGGTCCTGGGCAGGGTGGCCCGACTCCGATTCGCGTCCCCGGTGGTTCTGGGCCGACCGGACCTGGCCAGGGTGGCCCGACTCCGATTCGTCTGCCCGGTGGTCCTGGGCCGACCGGACCTGGTCGGGGCGGTCCGTCCCCGATTCGTCTGCCCGGTGGCTCCGGACCCAACGGTCCTGGTCAGGGTGGCCCGAACGGCCCCGGTGGTAACCGGGTTCCCGGCGGTCCCGGTGGCGGCGGTGGCCGTGGCGGGTTCGGTGCCGGTGGCGCCGGTGGCAGCTCCGCGCTGGGCGCTGGTGGACGTGCCGGTGGCGGTGGGCTCGCCGGTCCTGGTGGCACCGGGACGGGCGCCGGTGGCGCTGGCGTTGCTGGTGGCGCCGGTGGTGCCGGCGGCCGCGGTGGCATGGCCGGTGCCGCCGCTGCCGGGCGTCCGCAGGGCAAGCAGGGCGAGGAGGACCAGGAACACGCGATTCCCGACTACCTCAAGGGCGACCACGGGTTCTTCGACGACGACCTGCCGAAGGTCGCGCCGCCCGTGTTCGGTGAGTGAGCTCTGATGCTGCCTGACCGGAGGGGATGACGGGGCCGACGAGTCCGCGGTGGTGAGCCGTCCGTCGAGCGGCGAGACGGGCGGCGAGCCCTCGATGCGGGTCGAATCGCTCGCGCGGTTCTTCGCGAGCGCGCGGGAGACGCGGTGACCCGTGAGCTCGGCACCGTCGACCTCCGGCCAGGACCCGGAGAGATCAGGAGCGCCTGGCCCGGCAGCGGTGGCACGCGGTCGTCGCCGGTGGGGGACCGGCACCGGGAGCTGGGGTGGCGGGACGCCGACCACGAGACGCCCGATCGCCTCGTCGCCGATCGCGGGATCTTTCGACGACGGCCTGCCGAAGACGGCACCGCCCGCCTTCGGATGAGCGCACGTCAAACACCATTCACCACTGCGGGCCCGCGCGCCCGCACAAGTCCGGCTGGGGAGCATCCGGTGAAGTTCGAGTTGTCGCGGCAGGCCTTCCACGAGGCGTGGAAGCACTTCAAGCTGGGGACCAAGCCGATCGTGCTCAACGTCCTCCCCGAGGGGATCATGGAGTCCGAGCGGCGCGCCGTCGAGCGCCGGGCGTGGGACGAGCTGCACCGCCTCGGATTCGGCAACGAGATGCGCGAGGAGGACATCTGCGGCGTGTTCCTGCCGCTGCAGCGCTACGAGCGGTCCTTCGACGTCACCTTCGGCGAGCGCACTTCCGACGGCGAGCGGAAGACGACGGGCATGGTCGCCAACGTCCGCGGCAACGCCACTCTCGCCGTGCTGACCGAGGAATCCGTCCGGCTGCAAGCACTTCCGGTGGACTCGATGGTCCGCTCGCTGCTCGGTGTGCTGCCGGACGACCTGAAAGCCGGTCCGGGGCGCGGTGTTTCGCTGCGCAGCGCGGCGATGAGCGCGGCGGCGAAGGAAGCGGGCAACTCCGACCGGGCGATGGCCGACGGCCTCGCCCGCCAGGGCGTGAAGCGCGATGACGCCCGCCAGCTGGTGGAGATGGCCGGCGGCGAGCGGATCGCGTGGGCCCAGTTCGGGGCGGCGACGATGGACGGCCAGGGCAAGCGCCACCGAGCGCCGATGGTGACGAACTTCTTCGCCACGGCGAAGGGCTGGTACATGATCGAGACGAACAACCGCGGCGCGGAGCCCTGGACCACCGTCGCCCCGATCGACAAGCAGCGGATGGCCACCCGGATCGCCGATCTCATGAAGACCTTCTGAACCACCGGGTTTCGAGCGGGAGCTCCCGCGAAGCCGGGGCACTCCCCGTCCGTTCGCGAGCTGACGACGGGCGAGCAGGCGCCGCATGAACGAAACGCGGAGTGACGGTTCGGCGCTCAGGGCGGCCGCATGCTTCGGAACGTTCTGGCGGGAATCGCGGCAGGCGCAGCCGGAACTGCTGCGCTCAACGTCGTGAGCTACCTGGACATGGCGGTGGGCTGGCCACCGCAGCGGTCCGGGAGATGACCGCTGCTCGCCGGTGACGGTCTTCTGGGGAGATGCCCGCCAGGCTTCCGCGCGTGAAATCATGCGGCTCATGGCTGATCGCGTTCTGTACGGGTGCATGGGGCTTGGCGGGACCTGGGACACCCGGCCCTACGGCGCGGCGGACATCGACGAGGCCGAGGCTGCGGTGCGGGCTGCACTGGACGTCGGCATCACCACGTTCGACCACGCCGACATCTACCGCCACGGCAAGGCGGAATCGGTCTTCGGCGAGGTCCTGGCCCGGGCACCCGGACTGCGCGAGCGCATCGTGCTGCAGACCAAGTGCGGTATCCGGCTGCCCGACGGCGACCGCCCGGGGCTGTACGACCTGCGCGGTGACCGGATCGTGCAGCGGGTGGAGGAGAGCCTCACCCGGCTGCGCACCGACGTGATCGACGTGCTCCTGCTGCACCGCCCCGACCCCCTGGCCGATCCGGAGGACGTCGCCAAGGCGCTCCTGTCGCTGCACGAGCAGGGGCTGGTCCGGCAGTTCGGCGTGTCCAACATGAGCGCCGAGCAGATCGCGCACCTGCGGGGATACCTGGGTGTGCCGCTCGTCGCCAACCAGCTGGAGATGAGCCTGCACCGGCGCGACTGGTGCGAGGCCGGGGTGCTGGTGAACACGCCCGCAGCGGCGGCGAACGGTTTCCCGCTGGGAACGCTGGAGTACTGCCGGGAGAACGGAATCGCCTTGCAGGCCTGGGGCTCGCTGGCGCGCGGCCGCTTCACCGGCTGCCAGGAGACGCCCGCCGAGCACGCGACGGCCGACCTCGTCGCAGCACTCGCCGAGGCCAAGGGCACGACGCCGGAGACGATCGTGCTCTGGTGGCTGCAACGCCACCCGGCAGGCATCGCGCCGGTCATCGGCAGCGCGAGGCCCGACCGCATCCGCGCCTGCCGGGACGCGGTGCAGCAGGAGCCCGGCCTCACCCACGAGGAGTGGTACGAACTCTGGATCACCGCTCGCGGCGCCCCACTGCCTTAACGCCTCCGCGAAACGGGCTAGGTGTGCCGGTGGCAGCGTTTCGCACGAGCTGGTCGTGGTTCCCTTTTAATGCGGTGCGACAGCGAAGGACTGGTGCGTGAACGGGACTAATAACCGGCGTGGAGCCCTGCGAGGTTTCTATTGTGGGTGGCCCATTTTCATCAGAACTTCTAGGGCCACTCGACGGACCACGGCGTCGAGTTCCCCGGGCGGCAGCGGAGTTTCGCCTTGCGTCTCGCTGAGCTCGGAGGCGCTGTATCTGACTTCGACGGTCAAATTTGCGCGACCTGTGACCAGTCGGGTTTCGCGACTGGTACGAGTCGTGATCGCGCGTGCACCGAATTCCTGCACGACGGACGCGCCTGGTTCTCGCTCCGCGTCCGCCAATGCTCGGTCGGCCTCGACTGCGTCCGGACGTCCAGTGGAGTCGAACTCGATCGTGATGTCCAGATCCAAACGGCCGTATCGTCCGCTCTGAACCTGTGCAGTGCTGCCGTCAGTGCGCCACTGGCAACTGGTCCCCTGTCGCCTGTCGCCCGAACTTTGATCCCGCTCGGATATTGCTTCCCTGTTCGAACCGAATGCCTGCCGGAGAGCCTGCGGTGAAACGGATTCGCATGCATCTGGCACGCTCGCATAGCCGGGTGCTGCCGTCAGCGAAGGCAGGAACCAGCTGGCCACGATCAGAGACGAGCTGATAACGGCGAGCGAGAGCCCCGCGACTATCAGCCAGCGTGCTGTGCGCGGACTTCGCGCAGGATTGGGCATCCTTGTCCCCTTTGTTCAGGCTGCACAGGCGTCAGTCAGCGTAGGAAGCTACCGCCCTCGTCCCAAGGTTCTTCGCTCTGCCAGTTCTCGGGCGTTGGGGCAGGCGCGGGGTGTGCTGGAGGCTCGCTCTGAGCGCCTTCTTCCATGCCCAGGTTCTCCGCGGCGGCCTTGGCTCTGGAGATGGCATCCATGAACTGGTCCGCCAGGAACTGCTCGGAGCCTTCCTGCGCGGACCCGGCGGCGAGGCTCACGCGTTCGACCCTGCCGACTGCATCGACCCACGCAGTGACGACTCCGGATGAAGAAGTGCCCTCGAACCGTCCGTATACGACGGCCTCCGGGTTCTGAGCCGCCATCTCGACCTTGCGCTCTATCTTCTTCATCAGCTCGGCGACGCGCGCTTCGGTCTCGAAAGACACTGAACCTCTCCTCGACGTTGATGGGCCGGAATGACTAGGGGATGGCTCGTTGCAGCGAAATTGCGGCGTCGAAGGACTTGCGGATCGCGTCGAATTTTTCGTATTCGGCCTTGACGAGATTCGTGACCATCCCGATGATGCCCACGATGACCGCAATGATTCCGCCGACGATGGCGAGCACCTTGGTGACAAGGGGTTCGGGGGCTGCCGCCAGGCCTCCGGTCAGCGACAGGATTCCACCCACGAAGCTGCCCACCGATCCCACTTGCGCCATTACGTCAAATATGGATTGATCGACCTCTTCTTTTATTTTCTTCAGGGTTTCGCCGACCTTGGCGCTCGGGCCTTGGAGCAGCTGTAGCGAGTCGCGAAACCCTTCCAGGGTCTTCCTGAACGCTTCGGCGGCCTGGCCCTGCCAGATTTCGCCGGCGCGCTCACGGGCATCCAGTACGTTGTCGATGGCCAAGGACAGTCGCTTGGTCAGTGCGGAAGTGTCATCGTTCCGCCCGTCGGGATCCAAGCCCCAGCCGCTTTCGGCTGCTCGTAGAATCTCGTCCGTGTCGATGCTGGCGACGCGCTGCAGCTGGAAGGTGATCGGATCGAGTTGTGAACCCGCTTGTGCGAGCAGGTCATCGATCTTCTGGGAGCTGTTCCAGAATGTTGGAGTTGCGAAGGCGAGCGGATTCGGCAACGGGATTCCCTTCGTTGTCTATCCTGGTGGATTTGTCTTCCCGATCTCGTCCATGGCTTCCTGGTCTCGCCGCTCGTACTCCCGGATCGCTGCGTGGACGGAATCCGTAAGGGTTTCAAGGTGATCGGTCGTGGTCCTGAGAAAAGCGTCTAGTCTTGCCACGGCTGGCTGGTAGGCGGCCTTGATGAAGAGGTCGAGCTGCATCGGAAGCATCTCGATGGGGCCACCGGCCCCCTTGCCGCCGAACCAGTAGTCGAGGGCGCCGTCGAGCGAGACCGATTCGGCGAAGCTCCCGCCGTCGGGCAGCAATGAACGGCGCGCTTCTTCGACTGCCCCCGCCGCGTCGCGCATCGCCCCGTAGTCAGCCTCAAAGCCTGGTTGGGACACAGATCAGTCCACCTTCCTTAGTTGTGCAGCGCTTGAAGGCGGCCAGGTGCGCGACCGTCGCGGTGGCGCAAAGCAGGCTCTCCCGCTCTTTCCCGGTGGCTTGGCTTGGGCGGCTGGAGACCGTCGATGTCTCGGTGTTCCCCTGATGTGCGAGCTCCGCGCCGCATCGGAGCGGGACTGGCGGGCCGACGTCGAACTCTGGTGCCCTGGACACGAACTCCCCAATTCGTCAGGCGTGATCGTCGGTAGCCGAGGGTAACCAGCTGTGTTCGCACGATGTGCCGATCAGACACACGGATCGCCGGCTCCCGGAGGATCTCACCCGAATGGTTCAACCAATGGTTGTACTTCTGGCCGATCAACACCGCAGGGATCGCACCGCTCGGCTCTCGTTCGTCAGATGCACATGTTCGCTTGTGCGCCAGCGAGGCTTCGATGGTCTCCCGCACCTATACCCAGGACAGTCGGTGGCCGGCCGGGCGCCAAGGTCCATCTACGTAACCCGGGCTCCGATCTTGTGCGGAGCGCCTGGAGGCCTTGTCCCCTCGGCGGCCAGCTCCGGCATGTGCCTCCTGGGCGGGCGGTTCGCCACAGCCGGTGGTGGGTCGCTCACCTAGAGTGCGTCGCATGGGTTCGGTGGAGGCGGACGGGTGGTGGGAGGCCTTTCGGCGGTCTCCGTTCTTCTCCGCGACCGTGCTCGTGCTCATCCTCGGTGCCGCTGCCGCTCTCTTCGCCGGGTCCTACACCTTCGCCATGGCCGATCCGACGCCGCACCGGGTTCCGCTCGCCGTCGTCGGGGGCCGGGAAAGCCCGGCGCTGCTGGCGGAGATGGAGCAGGCCGCGGGCACCGCGTTCGAGCTGCACCGGTACTCCTACGACGAGGCCTTGCGGGCGGTCGAAGAGCAGGAGGTCTTCGGCGTGCTCGACGTTCGCGGGAGCACCGTCCGGCTGGATGTGGCCAGTGCTGCCGGGGCTTCTGTCGCGCAGCTGCTGGAGCAGGTCGTGGTGCAGGTCGGTGCGAGCAACGGCGCGGTGGTCGAGGTGCAGGACCTCAAGCCGTTGCAGCGGGGCGATCCGCGCGGGCTCGCGCTGTTCTACGTGTCGCTGGCCGCGATCGTCATCGGCTTCGTCGGCGCTATCCAGCTCAGCGTGCACGCGAGGGCGCTCAACCCCGCCGAGCGGATCGGGTTCACCGCCGCCTACGCGCTGCTGGGCGGGTTCGCCGTGATCGCGGTCGTCGACTGGCTGCTGGGGGCCGTGCGGTTCCCGTTCATCGAGTCCTGGCTGATCCTGGCGCTGGCGATGTTCAGCTCCGGGATGGTGTTCACCATGTTCAACGCGCTGCTGGGACGGTGGGCGATGGTGCCGACCTGGGGGCTGATGGTGCTGCTCGGCAACCCCTCGTCCGGCGGGGCGGTGTCGTGGCCGCTGCTGCCGTCCCCGCTGGGCCTGATCGGCGCCTGGCTGCCGCCGGGTGCGACGGTGAACGCCCTGCACACCGCCGTCTACTTCGGCGGCTCCCAGCACGCGTTCCCGTTCTTCGTGCTCGCCGGGTGGGCGCTGCTGTCCTGCGCGGTGTTCTGGGTCTGGCGCGACCGGCATCCCGGTGGCCGGGCCACCGCCTGAATCAATGCGGAACTTCCACGTAGCGGAATTTGCCTCGATCTTCGCGAGTCCTTGATCACTTCGCCGATGAGGGGCATTTCACCCCGGTTTGACCTGCGATGACGTCCTCGGCGTGGCTCAACTGCCCGGAAATCGGACACATTTGATGAATTTCGCCGAGATTAGTGCACTTCAGCGCCTTTGTTGGTAGTACTTGCAGCGGCGCCCGGCTCGTGCACGCCTCGTACGAGCGGGCCTGGTGGCGGGCCTAGTTGAATCAGGCTCACAAAAACCGGACCCCCGTGGAACCCGGTCGAGCCGACTCGGTACCGTCGCCGCACCGATCAAGAGAAACCCCACATCACGGAGGACATGGTGGCCCTTCCCCAGCTGACCGAGGAGCAGCGGGCAGCAGCTCTGGAAAAGGCGGCTGCCGCCCGTCGCGCCCGAGCGGAGCTCAAGGAGCGCCTCAAGCGAGGCGGAACCACGCTGGCGGAGGTCCTGGAGACCGCCGACAACGACGAGGTCCTGGGCAAGATGAAGGTCTCCGCCCTGCTTGAGGCCCTTCCCGGGGTTGGCAAGGTTCGCGCTCAGCAGATCATGGAGCGGCTGGAGATCGCCAACAGCCGCCGTCTGCGCGGACTGGGCGAGCGGCAGCGCAAGGCGCTGCTCACCGAGTTCAGCGGCGAGTGATCGACGCACAAACCGGCGCTGAGCCGAGGACCGTCCGTCAGGGCGAGCCTCGGCTCACCGTCGTTTCCGGGCCCTCCGGTGTCGGCAAGTCCAGCGTGCTCGGCGAGGTGCGCAAGCGGTCCGCGGAGATCTACTTCAGCGTGTCCGCCACCACGCGCGCGCCCCGCGCGGGCGAGATCGACGGCGTGCACTACCACTTCGTCAACACCGCGGAGTTCCAGCGGATGATCGACGCCGGCGAGATGCTGGAGCACGCGCAGTACGCGGGCAACTTCTACGGCACCCCGCGCAAGCCCGTCGAGGAAGCCCTCGCGGCCGGCCGCCCCGCGGTGCTGGAGATCGAGCTGCAGGGCGCCCGCCAGGTCCGCCGGGCCATGCCGGAGGCGCAGCTGGTCATGCTGCTGCCGCCGTCCTGGGAGGTGCTGGTCGACCGACTCACCGGTCGCGGCACCGAGCCGGCGGAGGTCGTCGAGCGGCGGTTGGCGACCGCGCGCGAGGAGCTGGCCGCCGAATCCGAGTTCGACGCCAGCGTGGTCAACGCCGATGTGCAGGCCGCGACCAGCGAATTGCTACGATTGATACTCGGCCGCGAACTGTGACGAGCCAGCGGTGAGCAGCACCGGAGTTCGGTCCACCGAAGTCCGGCACCCCGCGGGCCGCATCGCGCCCCCCACGCAACGGCACCACGCCGCCGTCCACGAGGAGCAGGAGCCACTCACGTGAGCACCCCCAGCGCGCTGGCTGCGCTCAACAGCAGCCCGTCCACCAACACCGCCGAAGGCATCACCTACCCGCCGATCGACGACCTGCTGGAGCAGGTCAGCTCGAAGTACGCGCTGGTGATCTACTCCGCGAAGCGCGCGCGGCAGATCAACGACTACTACGCCCAGCTCGGCGAGGGCCTGCTGGAGTACGTCGGCCCGCTGGTCGAGCCGGGCCCGCGCGAGAAGCCGCTGTCGATCGCGCTCCGCGAGATCCACGCCGGCGTGCTCGAGCACACCGAAGGCGAGTGACGGATGAACGTGCCGAGGACCGCCCGCGGGTGGTCCTCGGCGTCAGCGGTGGCATCGCCGCCTACAAGGCGTGCGAGGTGCTGCGGCGGCTGACCGAGTCCGGTCACCGCGTCCGCGTCATCCCGACCGAGGCCGCGCTGAACTTCGTCGGTGCGGCGACCTTCGAGGCGCTCTCCGGGCAGCCGGTGCGCACCGGCGTGTTCACCGAGGTCCACGAGGTCCAGCACGTCCGGCTCGGGCAGGAAGCCGACCTGGTCGTCGTCGCGCCCGCCACCGCCGATCTGCTGGCCCGCGCCGCGCACGGGCAGGCCGACGACCTGCTCACCTCCACGCTGCTGACGGCCCGGTGCCCGGTGCTGATGGTCCCGGCGATGCACACCGAGATGTGGGAGCACCCGGCGACCCAGCACAACGTCGCGCTGCTGCGCAGCCGCGGCGTGGTGGTCGCGGAGCCCGACAGCGGCCGGTTGACCGGCGCGGACACCGGCAAGGGCCGGCTGCCCGACCCGGCCGAGATCGTCGACCTGGCGCGCCTGCTGCTGGCCGAGCCCGCGGCGCTGCCGCGCGATCTCGAAGGCCGCCGCGTGGTGATCTCCGCCGGTGGCACCCGCGAACCGCTGGACCCGGTGCGCTACCTGGGCAACCGCTCCTCCGGGCGGCAGGGCTACGCGCTGGCCCGCGTGGCCGCGCACCGCGGCGCCGAGGTGACGCTGGTCGCCGCGCACACCGCCGACCTGGCTGCTCCGGCCGGGGTCCGGGTGATCAAGGTGGGCACCGCGGAGGAGCTGCGGTCGGTGATGCTGGCCGAGGCCGACGGCGCGGACGCCGTGGTGATGGCCGCGGCGGTGGCCGACTTCCGCCCGGTCTCGCACGTCGAGCACAAGATCAAGAAGTCCGACCGGGACCCGGAGCCGCTGGCCCTGACCCGGAACCCGGACATCCTCGCCGAACTGGTCGAAGCGCGCGCCGCGGGCAAGCTGGCCGCCTCGCTGATCGCCGGGTTCGCCGCCGAGACCGGCGACGCGACCACCTCGGTGCTCGACCACGGCCGGGCCAAGCTGACCCGCAAGGGCTGCGACCTGCTGGTGGTCAACGCCGTCGGCGACGGGCAGGCCTTCGAGGTCGAGGAGAACGCCGGATGGCTGCTGAGCGCTGACGGCACCGAGGTGCCGATCCCGTTCGGCGCGAAGTCCAGGCTGGCATCCACATTGTGGGATGCTGTGAACAGGCAGCTGCACCGTCAGTAGGGTGACGACGCACGTCGGCCACCGGCCGGTGGAGCTATGCGGAGCAATTCAGGGAGAGTCGTGAGTCAGCAGTCTGACCTGCGCACCGGTCGCAGGTTGTTCACCAGTGAGTCCGTGACCGAAGGCCACCCGGACAAGATCTGCGACGCGATCAGCGACTCGATCCTGGACGCGTTGCTCGGCCAGGACCCGCGTTCGCGCGTCGCGGTGGAAACCCTGGTGACCACCGGGCAGGTGCACGTCGCCGGTGAGGTGACCACCGACGCCTACGCCGACATCCCGACCATCGTGCGGGAGAAGATCCTGGAGATCGGCTACGACTCCTCGGCCAAGGGCTTCGACGGCAACTCCTGCGGCGTCAACGTCGCGATCGGCTCGCAGTCGCCCGACATCGCGCAGGGCGTGGACACCGCGCACGAGTCGCGGGTCGAGGGCGTGATCGACGAGATCGCCAAGCAGGGCGCCGGTGACCAGGGCCTGATGTTCGGCTACGCCTGCGACGACACGCCGGAGTTCATGCCGCTGCCGATCGCGCTGGCGCACCGCCTGTCGCGGCGGCTGACCAAGGTCCGCAAGGACGGCGTGCTGCCGTACCTGCGCCCGGACGGCAAGACGCAGGTGACCATCGAGTACGCCGGTGACCAGGCCGTGCGGCTGGACACCGTGGTGCTGTCCACCCAGCACGCCGCCGACATCGACATCGAGGGCATGCTGGCCGGTGACATCAAGGAGAAGGTCATCGACCCGGAGATCGAGCGGGTCGGGCTGGACTCCGCCGACACCCGGCTGCTGGTCAACCCGACCGGCCGGTTCGTGGTCGGCGGTCCGATGGGCGACGCGGGCCTGACCGGCCGCAAGATCATCGTCGACACCTACGGCGGCATGGCCCGCCACGGCG
>NZ_FNVB01000019.1 GCF_900108315.1 Saccharopolyspora kobensis
CGGTGGCGGCCGGTTCGTTCGCGTTGGCGGCGTTCGGCTTCGACGTGGGCGATGAGCTGGTGGACCGTGAGTGCGCCTTCGCCGCTGCCGGAGTGCTGAGGGCGGTGGGTGTTCCAGTAGATCGCGAGCAGGTAGAACGCGACGCCTGCGGTGATCATGATGATGCCGGGCAGTGCGGTGGCCATGTCAGTTGCTCCGTGCGGTCGTGGTGGTGGGCAGTTCCCGGGCGATTCGGTGCGCTTCGGTGTTGCAGCTGTCGCAGGTGGGCCACAGCCAGCCGATCTCGGAGTTGTCGGCGATGACCTGCTCCCGGCACAGCGTCGCCACGGAAGTCCCGCTGGGATAGGCCAAAGCTCCCTCGGGCCGCCGGTCAGTGCTCGCATGCCGCTGCCCAGCAGCAGGCACCCAGTGGAAGGGATATGGCTGGAAGACCTGCATGAACACCACTCCGGAATCGGATAGAAACTGGATCAATCAGGATCAGATCCAGCATGGTGGATCTGATCCAGTCGGCACAATCGCTCGTCCAGGCGATCATCGGCGCTCGATCGCGTACCTAGGATTGGTTCATGACCCGATCCAGGCCCGGCAACCCGAAGGCCCGCACGCTGGGCGCGGAACTGCGGAAAGCACGAGAAGAAGCCGGGATCGGCGTCCGGGAACTGGCGCGGATACTCGGCTGCGCGCATGCGTGGGTAACACGCAGTGAAGCGGGAACCCGCGTGGTTACAACAGAAGACGTAACGGCGATCGCGGTGGCGCTCGGTGTTCCGGGAGCAGAGCGGGAGAGGCTGGTCGAGCTCGCCCGCGAAGACGGCGGCCCGGACTGGCTGCGAACCGGAATCCCCGGCGTGCACCAAGACCTGGCGACGCTCATCCAGTACGAGCGCACTGCCAGTGCGATTGTTGAAGTTGCCCCGCTGGTCATTCCGGGCCTGCTGCAGACACCGGACTACACGCGGGCTGTCCTGGTCGACTGCTCACCCAGTGAGCTCGAAACACGTGCGGCTATGCGCGCCGCCCGGCGTGACATCCTCGGCAAGCGGAAGGCGCCGACTTTCGAGGCACTGATTCTGGAGAGTGTGCTGACGGCACCGCTCATCGCTGCCGAAGCGATGGTCGACCAGTACCGGCACCTGCAGAAGATCGCCGATCTCGACAATGTGACCATCCGAGTCATCCCGACGCAGCCGCCGCGTTGGATGCCTGCGCACAGCGGCCAGTTCATGCTGTTCGAGTTCCCGAAGGCGCCACCTCTGGTGCACTTGGAACATCTGGGATTCGCAGCGTTCCTCACCTCACCTGGTGTCGTAGCCACCTACGTGGATGCCGTAAGTACGCTCCGTGATGCATCGATGAGTCCGGAAGACTCGATGGAGTTCATCGCCGCCTGCATCGCCAGAGTTGAGGAGAACGCGCAGTGATGGAACAGCCAACTGGATGGCGCAAGTCTCGCTACTCAAGCAACAACACCGCATGCGTCGAGGTCGGTGCGTTAGCCGACGGTGCTGCGGTGCGCGATACCAAGGACCGTGCCGCCGGGTTCTTCGTGGCTGATCGTGGGCAGTGGTCGGCGTTCGTCTCGGCCGTGAAGGCCGGTCGGTTCGAGCGGTGATGTCGCCCCGACTCCGTCGGGGAAAGCGAAGGGCGCCTTCGATCCGGTTGTGCCGGTCGAAGGCGCCCTTCGGCTGTTTCGTCAGTTGCGCTTGGCGGTTTCGGCCGCTTCGGCCTGCTCCGCTTCAGCCCACTGCTTCGCCGTCGACTTCTCCGCGTCGTCCGCGGACTTCTCGTCGGCGTCCGACGTCTGCTCGTCCACATCGGACTCCGCCGCCGAGTCGGCTGCCGCCTCCGCAGGCTTCTCGTCGGCCTCCGCCTCCGGCGTCGCCGCCTCGGCCTCCGGCTCCGGTGCCTCCGCCGCCTCCGGCTTGGGGGCCGCTGCGGTGCGGACGTCGAGGAGGCGGGCCACCTCGCTGCGGAGGTGGACGAAGGTCTCCGACTCGCGGGTGGTGATCTGGTCGCGCTCGTCGCCGAGCGGGATCTCCAGGTCCGCCACCACGCTGGCCGGGGACTTCGACAGCACGAACACCCGGTCCGCCAGGTAGATGCTCTCGTCGATGTCGTGGGTGACCAGCAGGACCGTGCTGTCGAACTGCTTGCGCACCCGCAGCAGCAGGTCCTCCAGCTCGAAGCGGGTCTGGGCGTCCACCGAGGCGAACGGCTCGTCCATCAGCAGCAGGGCCGGGCGGCAGGCCAGCGCGCGGGCGATCGACACCCGCTGCTGCATGCCGCCGGAGAGCTGCCACGGGTACTTCTTCGCCGCCGCCGACAGCCCCACCCACTCGAGCACCTCGTCGGCGCGCTCGCGCCGCTCGGCCTTGCTCACGCCGCGGGAGCGCAGCGGGAACTCCACGTTGGATCGCACCGACAGCCAGGGGAACAGCGAGCGGCTGTAGTCCTGGAACACCACGGCCAGGTCCTCGGGCACGCCGTTGACCGGGGAGCCGTTGAGCTGCACCTTGCCGCTGGTCGGCTTGATCAGCCCGGAGATGGAGCGCAGCATGGTCGACTTGCCGCAGCCGGACGGGCCGACGATGCAGGCCAGCTCACCGGTGCGAACCTGGAAGGTCAGGTCGGCGATGGCCTGGTGGCCGTTCGCGCCCCCGTAGCGGTGGCCGAGCCCGGAGACTTCCAGCATGGTCTTGGTTTCGGTCTTCACGATTCAGCCTCCGACTACGTTCGCCGACGGTTGCCAGCTCAGCGCGCGGCGCTCCACCGCGAGCAGCAGGGTGTTCAGCAGGTATCCGAGCACGCCCAGCAGGACGATGCCCGCCCACATGGCGGGCAGGTCGAACGCCCGCTGGTCGAAGATCAGCCGGTAGCCGATGCCGTTGGTGGAGCCGACCAGCTCCGAGACGACCATCAGCACCAGCGCCAGCGACAGGCTCACCCGCAGCCCGGCGAAGATCTTCGGGGTCGCGGCGGGCAGCACCACGCCGAACACCCAGTGCGAGCGCGGGATCCGGAACGACCGGGCGGTGTCCACCTTGACCTGGTCGACCGAGCGCACGCCGTCCACCGTGTTGAGCAGGATCGGCCACATCACGCCGAAGACGATCACGGTGATCTGCATCTCGGTGCCGATGCCCAGCAGCACCAGGAACACCGGGACCAGCACCGGCGGCGGGATGGCCCGCATGAACGCCATCAGCGGTCCGAAGTAGTCCATCCCGGTGCGGGAGCGGCCGAGCAGCGTGCCCAGCCCGACGCCGACGACCACCGCGATCAGCCAGCCGGCGAACACCCGGCCGAGGCTGGCGAGCAGGTCGCTGAAGACCTCGTCGGTCAGGAACAGCGAGGACGCCGGTCCGCTGAACCACTTCTGGCCGGCGGCTTCCAGGATCCGCGTCGGCGGCGGGAAGAACGGGTTCTGCGCGAAGCGCGTCGCCAGCTCCCACAGCACGATCGCGATGATGAAGACCAGCCAGCGGCGCAAAAATCCCTGAACCTTGTTCACGCTGCCTCCCGATCGACCGTGCTCCAGCGCAGGCCGCGCTTGTGCAGCAGTTCCAGCGCCTCGTTGATCAGGTAGCCGATGATGCCCGCGACCAGCGTGCCCGCCATGACCAGGTCCATCCGGCCCGCGCCGGAGCTGGCGTCGAGCACGAAGTTGCCCAGGCCGCTGCTGCCGCCCGCCAGGAACTCGGTGCTGACCACCAGGATCAGCGCCACCGCGGCGGACATCCGGATGCCGGTGAGCACGAACGGCGCCGCGTTGGGCAGCGCCACGGTGAACATCACGCGACCGCGGCCGAGCCCGAACGAGCGGGCGGTGTCGACCATGACCGGGTCGATCTCGTCCAGCGCGTAGATGGTGTTGAACAGGATCGGCCACACCGCGGCGTACACCGCGAGCGTGATCTTGGTCTCCGGCCCCGCGCCGACCAGCACGATCGCCAGCGGGATCAGCGCCACCGACGGGATCGGGCGGAGGAACTCGATGATCGAGCGGGTGGCCACCCGGATGCTGCGGACGCTGCCCAGCAGCAGTCCGGCCGGGACGGCGATCGCGATGGCGATGCCCAGCGAGATCGCCCAGGCCAGCACGCTGGCGATCACGTCGAGCAGGAAGTTCCGGTCGCCGAGCAGCTCGACGAGCCTCATGAGCACTGTGGACGGTGGCGGAAAGTATTGCTGGGGAACGGTTCCGGACCAGCTGAAGGCTTCCCAGACGAGCAGGAAGCCCAGCAGCCCGAGCAGTCCCCGGAGTGTTTTCGTCATTTCCCGATATCAGCTCTGTGGTGGTGCGCCCGGCGGTTTTCGTCGGTGTGCGCGAATTGCAGCATTCGTGGTGGGAGGTGCGGTCCTCGGGGCGGACCTTGAACGGCGAACGGCAACGCGGTGCCAATTCCCGGGAAACCCCAGGAGAACCGGAGCGGGCGGGAGAGCGGAATCGCGCTCGGCGATTCCGCTCTCACCGCCGGTCGGTTCACGCCTTGGGGGTGACGATCATCTCTTCGACGTTGATGTCGGTGTTGATGAAGCCGAACTGCTTCATCAGGCGCGGCACGCGCTGCAGGCGGGTCGCGTCGGCGTGGGAGTTGAACTTCAGCAGCGTGATGATCGCCGCCGTCTCCTTGTCGATCTTCGCGAACTCCGGCAGCAGCGGCTCGATCTTGCTGCGGTCCTGCGCCTCGGCGACCGCGCGGTCCATCACCTTCTGGAACGCGGCGACGGTCTTGGGGTGCTCGTCGACGAACTTCGCGGTCGCGCCGTAGCCGGTCAGCGGCAGGTCCTCCAGCGGGCCGGTGGCGGTGTCGACCACCGGGATCGCGCCGTTGCGGGCGGCCATGGTGAGGAAGGGCTCGGTGACGATCGCGGCGTCGACGCGGCCCTGGTCCAGCGCGGCGGGCATGTTCATGAACGGCACCGGGGTGAGCTCGGCCTTGCTGAAGTCCACGCCGTGGGCGTCCAGGGTGGCCTTGACCAGCAGCTCGGTGATGGTGCCCGGACCGCTGATGGCGATCTTCTTGTCCGTCAGGTCCTGCGGCTTGCGGATGTTGGTCTTCGGCGAGGTCATGATCACCGTGCTGTTCGGCGTGGCCGAGGCGCAGTCGGCGACGATCCGCAGCGGCGCGGTGCCGCTGGCCTGAGCGGTGAAGAACGGCACGTAGCTGCTGTAGGTGATGTCGTAGTCGCCGCCGATGGTGCTGGCCAGCGCGGCGCTACCGTCGTTGGCGTTGACGATCTCGACGTTGAGGCCGACTTCCTGGAAGTAGCCGTTCTTCACGGCCAGGTGCAGCGGCGCCAGGTCGTTGATCGGCAGCGCGCCGACCCGCAGGTTCTGCTTCTCGACCAGGTCGTTCCCACCGCTGTCCCCTTGCGACCCGCCGAGGAGTCCGCAGCCGCTCGTACCCAGCAGCGCGCCGGCGGTGACGGCTCCGCCTGCGAGTTTCAGCAGGCTCCTGCGGGGGAGGGCGCGGTGGACGGGGCTCATGTGTTCCTCCTCGGATACGGGGTGCGACATGGTGCGAAAACCGCGCCGGGTTGTCCGGTGCGCGACAACCGAGCGCATGCATGCCCCTTGATGCGCTGTGTCCGGTTGGCGGTACCGATGATCACCGGCTGCTCAGATGCGGGTGAGGAGCAGTCGGCGCGCCCCCGGCGGTGCGGTGGCGGTGGCGGGGCACCCGAACTGTAGAACTTTCACTAAACGCCCACAACCAGCTGTAACTAGCTCGTTGTCACACTATTGGCCCAAATGTTGTTCATACCACTCGACCGTGTGATGAACGCCTGCGTTGGGGGCCTGACTTGTGACGCCCAGTTAAGTATAGTCTCGCCCGTCGAGGTGACTGGCCTCTTGCTTCGGGGGATGCACGTTGTGACCAGGGAGTGTGATGGCAAGCCCGGCTGACAGAGTCAGGGTCTGCGGCTGCTCGGCGCGAGCCGGGGAATCGTCGGCCCGCTCGTGGGTTCTCGGCGTGGCGACGCCGGTTCGCGGGCGCACTCCCAGCACGATGATCAACACCGCCGCGGAGCGGAGAGGTAGCCGTCCGTGGCGGTGACGCACATGTCCGCCGCAGCGCAGGAAACAGGGATGCTCAACAACGACCCCGACACCGGAGCCGATGCGCCCCCGGGAGCCACCCGCACCAAGAAGTGGTGGCTGCGCAACTGGCGCCTCCGGTACAAGATGGCCGCCGTCCTGCTCGTGCCGACGTTGGCCGCACTGGCTGTCGGTGGCATCCGCGTCTACGACGGCCTGACCACCCAGACCCGGCTGAGCACCATCGTCGAGCAGGTCGAACTCGCTCAGCAGGCCGCCGACCTCACCCACGAGCTCCAGCGCGAGCGCGACTTCGCGGTCGTGTTCACCACCGTCAAGGGCACCGCAGGCGGCCAGAAGGCGGCCGACGACTACGCGGCGCAGAGCCGCAAGGTCGACGAGGCCGTCTCGAAGCTGAGCGGTTTCGAGGCCCGCGTTGGCGAGTTCTCGCCAGAAGTTCGCGACTCGTACGAAAGCGCGATGCACCGCGTCGGCAGCCTCGGCGCCCTGCGCGGCACCATCAACGCGAACTTCACCAGCCCGCAGACGCTGGTCGTTTACAACTCGGTCGTCGACAACCTGCTGCAGATCAACCGCACGGTCGCCACGGCCGCGGTGAACACGCAGGTCAGCCAGACCGCGCGAGCCTCCGAGGCGCTGGGCCGGGCCAAGGAGCAGCTCGCCCAGCAGCGCTCGATCCTGCTCAGCGCCGCGCTGCGCGACCGGTTCCTCACCGGCCAGACCGAGGCGATGCGCGCCGCCGACGCCCGGTTCGAGGCCGCCTACAGCGAGTTCCTCAACTCCGCGAACCCCGAGCAGCAGGCCCTCTACGCGGCCCGCGTCGCCGGCGCCGCGGTCGACACCACCGAGCAGATCGAGCAGACCGCGCTGATCACCGCGGAACGCGACCAGTCCGCCTCGCTGGGCGTCCCCGCGCAGGACTGGGGCGCCGCCGCCGGCGAGCGGACCGACCTGGTGCGCTCGGTCGAGGAATCGGTGCTCACCGACTTCCACGAGGACGCCACCGAGCTGGCCGACTCCGCGTGGTGGGCGCTGATCCGCGACTCCGCCCTGCTGGCGCTGCTGCTGGTCGTCGCCTTCGGCGTGGCGGCGTTCATCGCCCGCTCGATGCTGCGCCCGCTGCGCACCCTGCGCTACAGCGCGCTGGAGATCGCCCAGCAGAGCCTGCCGGACGCGATCAGCCGGGTGAACGAGAACCCGAGCACGGCCAGCCAGGTCACCGTGCCGCCGGTTCCGGTGCACACCAACGAGGAGATCGGGCAGGTCGCCCGCACCTTCGACACGGTCAACCAGCAGGCGCTGCGACTGGCCTCCGAGCAGGCGCTGCTGCGGAACAACATCAACGACCTGTTCGTCAACCTCGCCCGCCGCAGCCAGACGCTGGTGCAGCGCCAGCTCTCGCTGATCGACCGGCTGGAGCAGGACGAGCAGGACCCGGACCAGCTGAGCAGCCTGTTCGAGCTGGACCACCTGGCCACCCGCATGCGGCGGAACAACGAGAACCTGCTGATCCTCGGCGGCACCGACCTCACCCGCCGGATGATGCGCCCGGTGCCGCTCAACGAGGTCCTCGGCGCCGCGGTGTCCGAGGTCGAGCAGTACGCCCGGATCGCCGTGGTGGACACGCTGGACCTGGCCATCCAGGGCCGCGTGGTCAACGACTTCGTGCACCTGGTCGCCGAGCTGCTGGAGAACGCCACGGTGTTCTCCAACCCGGACACCGAGGTCACCGTCCGCGCCGCCTACCGCAGGCAGGAACTCGTCATCGAGATCCGCGACCGCGGCGTGGGCATCGACGCCGAGGAGATCGACGACATCAACGAGCGGCTCACCCGGCCGCCGGAGATCGACGTCGCGGTGTCCCGCCGGATGGGTCTGTTCGTGGTCGGCCAGCTGTCCCGCCGCCACGACATCCGCGTCGAGCTGCAGAACAACGACGGCCTGGAGGGCGGCGCGACCGCCACGGTCCGGCTCTCCGGCGAATTCGTGGTGCAGATCACCCCGGACGGCCCGATGCCGATGCCCGACATGCCGCGCGGCCGGGGCGACGAGCGCCGCGACTCGCTCGGCGAGACCGGCACGCACCTCGGGCTGGCCGCCGCGTTCGGCGGTCGCTCCGAGCCGCCCACCGAGCGCGCCCCGCTGCCGCAGCTCAGCCTGGACCAGCCGACCGCCTTCACCCCGGAACCGGAACCGGAGCCCGAACCGGAGGAATCCGGCACCGAGCTGTCGACCCAGTACTCGGTGACGCTGTCCTCCGGCGATTCGTTCGGCGCCACCGACGTCCCCCGGTGGGAGGATGAACAGGCGCCCGCGGCCGACGACGTCCGCGCCGAGGAGTGGCCGAGCGCCGAGGTCCCCGACGGGCAGTGCGGGGTCCCCGCAAGCCCGGCCGATCTCTTCCACAGCCCGTTCGAGGCGGAGAAGACCGCGAAGTTCACCCCGACGGAGTTCCCGTCCGAGCTGGACGAACCGGCGCACAACGGCAGCGCGCTGAACGGGGCGACCCCCGAGCGCGCCGCCGACAACGGAACCCGGCAGGACGCGTTCCCGGACACCTTCGCCCGAGAAGGGAGCCCGGTCCAGGGCACCCCTGGCCCGTCGCCGGCGTTCGCCGACGACGAGCCGAGAGGGGCTTCCTGGGAGATGGACGACGCGCCGACGCAACGCCTGCCGATCTACGAAGCCGTGCTCTCGCAGTGGTTCCGCGAGTCCGACGGGGACGATTCGCCGCTGGGCGCCGAGGCCAAGCCGACGCCGCCCGCACCGTCCCCGGCCGCCGAGCCGGAGCCGGCCGCCGAACCGGTGGCCGAGCCCGTCGCGGAGGTCCCGCGCACCACCGCGCCCGACCCCGGCTGGGGCGGCGCCGACGTCGGCTGGAAGGCGGCCGAAGCGCTGCTGCAGTCGCCGGAGGTCCAGGAGACCACCGCGGCCGGGCTGCCCAAGCGGGTGCCCAAGACGAACCTGCTGCCGGGCTCGGTCACCCCGCGCTCGTCGCAGGCTCCGCGCCGCAAGCCAGCCGCCCCGCGCTCGGCGGACGCCGTGCGCGGCCGGATGGCCAACTTCCAGCAGGGTGTCAAACGGGGTAGGCACTCCAAGGCCGAACCGGTTTCCACCGAACCCCGCTCGAATCCGAGCCGTCCCGAGGAGCAGGAGTGAACGGGTCCGTGCAGCAACCGATGAGCAGCAACAGCTTCAGTTGGCTGATCACCGACTTCGTGCGTCGGGTTCCCGGCGTGGCGCACTCGGTGGTCGTGTCCGCGGACGGCCTGCTGCTCGCCGGATCACAAGGTTTGCCGCGGGACCGCGCCGAGCAGCTTTCCGCGGTCGCGTCCGGTCTGGTCAGCCTCACGCAGGGCGCCGCGCGCTGCTTCGAAGCCGGCGAGGTGACCCAGACCGTGGTGGAGATGGAGCAGGGCTACCTGTTCCTGATGTCCATCAGCGATGGTTCCTGCCTGGCCGTGCTCGCCGCGCCCAACGCCGACATCGGGCTGGTCGCCTACGAGATGACCCTGCTCGTGGAGCGGGTCGGGCGGCAGCTCACGCCGGAACTGCGCGCGCAGCTGCAGGGCATGGGCCGCCGGTGACTCCGGCTGGAGAACGCTGAGGGGAGCTCGCCATGACCACCGGTTCCGAGCCCAGCTGGGACGGTGACCTGTTCCGCCTCTACAACAAGAGGCTGAGCGCGGAGTCCTGGCAGGACGACTTCGTGGACGACGCGTCCGGCCAGAACTCCGATTCGCTCGGCGGCTACGACCGGGCGCTGTTCGGCGGCCCCGGAGCCGACCTGTTCGGCTCCGGCTACGACTCGTCCGCGGAGGTGCCGGCCCGGCCGCGCCCGACCGACGGCGGCGGCCCGCCTTCGGTGTCCATGCCGTCGATCTCGCAGTCGATGTCCCCGATCTCCCAGTCGATGCCGTCGATCTCGCAGCCGATGGCGCCGATTTCGCAGTCCATGCCGTCGATCTCGGGATCGATGCCGGCGATCCCGAGCATCGACGGGCCGGAGGACGACGGGCTCGACAGCGGTTCGCTCGTGCGGCCTTACGCCCGCACCAGGGGGCGGACCCGCACTGATTATGATCTTGCTATCGAAACGCTGGTCACCACCAGCGAACGCGGCCGCACCCAGGCGGCCCAGTCCAGGTCCGAGCACCGCTCGATCTCCGAGCTGTGCCTGGAAGCCCGCTCCGTCGCCGAGGTCGCCGCGCACCTGCGCCTGCCTCTGGGCGTGGTGCGCGTGCTGATCGGCGACATGGCCGACACCGGCCTGGTTCTGATTCACGACAGCGGCATGGTCGTCGGCGATCGGCCGTCCATGGAGTTCTTGGAGAGGGTGCTCAGTGGGCTTCGCAGGCTCTGATCCCCGCACGACGCCCGGCGGCCGGAAGACCTCGACGAAGATCGTGGTCGCCGGCGGGTTCGGCGTCGGGAAGACGACTTTCGTCGGCTCGGTCTCGGAAATCGTGCCGCTGACCACCGAAGCGGTGATGACCGAGGCCAGCGTCGGGGTCGACGACCTCAGCGCCACGCCGGGCAAGGTCACCACCACGGTGGCGATGGACTTCGGCCGCGTCTCGCTGGACTCGGAGCTGATCCTCTACCTGTTCGGCACCCCCGGCCAGCACCGGTTCTGGTTCATGTGGGACGACCTGGTGAAGGGCGCGATCGGCGCGGTGGTGTTGGTCGACACCCGCCGCCTGGCGGACGCCTTCGCATCGATCGACTTCTTCGACGACCGCGGCCTGCCGTACATCGTCGCGGTGAACACCTTCGACGGCGTCATGCACCACCGCATGGAGGACGTCCGAGAGGCGCTGACCATCGACCCGTCGGTGCCGATGATCAGCGTCGACGCCCGGAACCGCGAGAGCACCAAGCAGGCGCTGATCGCCCTGGTCACCCACGCCATGCGCCAGCGCATGGCCACCACGGCCCAGTAGCACCGTCGACCAGCCGGGCGCAGGCGGTCCGCAATTTCAATTGAAATCACACATCCGATTTCAATTGAAATTGCGGATCTACGGCGTGTCGGGACGCGACACGCCGGTGCCGGTGGACGACTTCGGCAATTTCAATTGAAATTTGACGTTAAATTTCAATTGAAGTTGCGTACCGACGGACCGCGCGGCCGGACGGCGCCGGTCCGGACAGACCTCACGACCGGACGGACCTCACGACCGGACGGGTCTCGTGACCGGACGGGTCTCGTGACCGGACGGGTCTCGTGACCGGACGGGTCTCGTGACCGGGTGGGGCTCGTGGTCGGGTGGGGCTCGTGACCGGACGGTCCGGGTGGTCGGGTGGTTAGTCCTCGACGACTGCGACGGTCATGATGCGGTGGAGCGGGTAGTGGCCGAGCTCCTCGCTCGTGGTGTCCACTCCTTGGAGCACTCCGCCGCCGACGCTGACCGGGCGGACCACGCGCTCGCTGCGCACGCCGCGCGTGTCCACGAAGCCCAGCCACACGCTCCGGCGCTGCCGCGCCGCGTCGCGCAGCAGCTGCAGCGTCGCTTCCGCGCTCGGACGCCCGCGCTCGGGGCTCACGGCGCTGCCGCGCCGCGCCGCTCCCGCGCGGTCTCCCGCGCGCAGCTGCGCCACGAGCTCCGCCAGCTGCTCCGCGCTCGGGCGCGCGATCGCCGCCGGCGCTGCCGGGCGGCTCTTGCCGCGCACTCGGCGGCCGCTCTCCCGGAGGTCGAGGACGTTGCCGTCGGGGCCTTCGGCCACCGGCGTGAATCCCGCCGCTCGCAGGGTTTCCACCACGTCGGCCAGCGGTAGCGGGCTGACCAGGACGGTGGGCGCGATGCGGCGCAGTTCGAGCTCCTCGCTCGCCGGTTTGGCCATGATCTCGGCCAGCAGCAGCGGATCGTCGCAGCGCAGGAAGGCCGCTGCGGTGCCCGCGCGGAGGCGGCCGTGGCGGCGGGCGACGTCGTCGATCAGGTAGGTCAGGGCCTGCGGGATCGGCGTCCGCGAGCGGTTGCGGAACAGCGCGTGCAGGTCGTCGGCGGTGTAGCCGGCGTCGAGCGCGCGGCGGACGCTGGCGTCGCTGATCCGGTAAACCGTTGCGCTGCCCGCGGATTCGACGTCGGCGACGAGCTTCATCTCGATGGCCAGGTCCGGTTCGAGGCGTCCCGGCGCGACCACCGTCAGGTCGGCCTGCACCAGCACGTGGTCCAGCGGTTCGGGCAGCGCGTCGGCGAGCAGCCGAGCGGCTCCGGCCGCGCCGTCGGCGAGCAGTGCGCGTCCGGCGCTGGTCAGCGCGTGCAGCGCGACGATGCCGAGCGCGGTCGCCTCGGCGAGGATCCAGCGCACCAGATCGTCGCGCAGTCGGCCGCCGCGGCGCGGGGCCCGCCAGGCGAGCACGGCTGCGACGTCGTCGGGCCGGGCGCCGTGACCACCGGGCAGCTCGTCCAGGTAGTCGAGGACGCGGCGGCGGTCCTTCGGGGCGAGCGGGCGGCGGAGGTCTTCGGACAGCGGCCCGAGCAGGCGGTCCTTCTCGTCGCGGGCGCCGATCAGGCCGGGCAGCCGCGGCAGGTCGAGCCAGGCCTGCGCGAGCGCGGCCCAGCGCTGCTCGGGCGGGGAGGCCAGCCAGGTGTCGGACTGGTAGGTCGGCACCCACTGCGGTTCGGCGGCTTCGCTGTTGGCGATGAGGTTGGCCGCGACGGCGAGTTCCACCAGCAGTCCGAGCCGCGCCTCGTCGACCTCGATGGTCTTGGCGGTGCGGCGCAGCTCGCGCACTCCGACGCCGCCGGAGCGCAGCACGTCCGGCGGATCCTCGCCCCAGGCGTTGAGCAGGTCTTCGACGTGCCGCAGCAGCTCCAGCACCTCGCCGCCGCCGGTGCTGTCCACCGTCGACCGGTCGGAACCGGTCAGGTCCGGGATCGGCTCGTCCGGCTCGACCTCGCCCATCGGGTGATCCCCGCGCACGGCGAGCGCGAGCTGCCGGGGCAGTTCGACGGTCTCGGCGTCGCGCCGCAGCAGCAGGCCCTTGGCCAGCAGGCGCTGCACCGGGTTCGTCGCCTGCTCGAGCGTGACGTGCTTGGCGGCGTCCTTGGTCTTGCCGACCGGCGAGCCGGCGGCGAGCTTGCCGACCAGCCGTCGCTCCTCCTCGTCGAGATCGGCGAGCGCGGCCTTCGCGGCGTCCTCGGTCAGGTGCTCGGCCCGGCGGCCGAGCCCGGCGGGGAAGTTGGGCAGCACCTCGCGCGCCGCCGACGAGATGGCCAGCTCGTCGTCATCGCCCCACGTCAGCGCCAGGCGGCGCAGCCGCTCGACGGCCCGCCGAGCCTGCTGCGGAGTGATCTCGCCGCCCAGCATCCCGGCGACCGCTTCCAGCGGAACCGGCTTGAGATCGGCGTCGAGCAGCACCAGCGCTTCGAGGGTGGAGAGCGCGAAGGAGTCCAGGTCTTCGCAGGCCCGCGCCACCGACGAGCGCACCCCGACGCGCGTGGCCAGCACCGAGGTGTCGGCGGGCGGCGGCGTCGCGAGGTCCGGGCGAGCGCGCAGCAGCGCCACGAGGGTCTCGTCGCCGCGTTCCCGCAGCCATTCCGCAAGCGAAGACATCCCCACCACGATACCCAGCACTACGCCGGTTCCGAGCCCTAGAAGCTGCACTGACGAACCCGTTCTGCGTGGCGGTGCGGGTTCAGCGCCCTGGACGCCGGGAGGTCCGCTACGCGGCGAGCGGGCTGTCCTCGTCAGGCGAGCGCCGAGAACCCGCAGCGGTGGCCTGAGCGGCTGCGCCGCTTTGAAGATCGAAAACAGGTCGTGGAGGTCCGCCGGACTATGGGCATGCACACCCTTGGATGAGGTTGACCACCACATCCGGCAAACTGGACCTGCACCGTTAGCCGGAATGCACAGGAGGACGACGTGGCCGGCAAGACCAACAAGGACCGCATCGACCCGACGTGGCCGCAGGTCACCGACGGGGAGCACGCGGTGAGCGAGTTCTGGGCCGACAAGCAGGGTGCGGAGTCGCCGTTCGGCAGCACCACCTTCCCGCTCGACCAGGACGTCGTGCCCTACGTCCACCCGGTCACGCGCATCAACAAGTAATCCGGGTTGTCAAGGGCAACTCAGGAGTAACCGGCCGGACGTCGCTCACACTCGGGAAAGTTTTAGGATTTTTCGTGCTGGGTGAAGTTCTGGTCGTTCAGCAGGCCCGCAGGGCTTGCATCCCGGATGAGCGATCCACTCCGGCGGTCGGCGGACCGCCGGAGAACGGCGCCCGACAAAGTCCATAGCCGTACCGCTCGACAGGGGTGTGCCATGCCGGTTCCAGGTCCGGGTTATTCGATCACCGTGCGCGTCGAGGCTCCGCCGTCGACGACCGCAGCGGGCGATCTGACCAGCGCGATCGGTCGCGCGGGCGGAGTCATCACGGCGTTCGACGTGGTCGAGTCGCACGCCGATCGCATCGTCGTCGACATCACCTGCAACGCGCGGTCCGCCGACCACGCCAACGACCTCGCCGAGGTCCTCGACGCGCTGCCCGGCGTCCGGATCCGCAAGATCTCGGACCGCACCTTCCTGATCCACCTCGGCGGCAAGATCGAGGTCAACTCCCGGGTCGCGCTGAACAACCGCGACGACCTCTCCCGCGCGTACACGCCGGGCGTCGCGCGGGTGTGCACCGCCATCGCGGAGAACCCGGAGGACGCCCGCCGCCTGACCGTGAAGCGCAACGCGGTCGCGGTGGTCACCGACGGTTCGGCCGTGCTCGGCCTCGGCAACATCGGCCCGGAGGCCGCGCTGCCGGTGATGGAGGGCAAGGCGGCGCTGTTCAAGAAGTTCGCCGGCGTCAACGCCTGGCCGGTGTGCCTGGACACCCAGGACACCGAGGAGATCATCCGCGCGGTCGAGCTGATCGCCCCGGTCTACGGCGGCATCAACCTGGAGGACATCGCGGCCCCGCGCTGCTTCGAGATCGAGGCCCGGCTGCGCGAGAAGCTGAACATCCCGGTCTTCCACGACGACCAGCACGGCACCGCGATCGTCGTGCTCGCCGCGCTGCGCAACGCCCTGCGCGTGGTGGACAAGGACATCGCCGACTGCCGCATCGTGGTGTGCGGCGTGGGCGCGGCCGGTTCGGCGATCATCCGCCTGCTGCAGCACAAGAAGCCCGCCGACATCATCGCGGTGGACATCGACGGCATCGTGCACACCGGGCGCGGCGACTCCGACCCGAACCTGCAGTCCATCGCCGCGGGCACCAACAAGGACGGCCGCACCGGCGCGCTCTCCGACGCGGTGCGCGGCGCGGACGTGTTCATCGGCGTCTCGGCGCCGAACCTGCTGACCGCCGACGACGTGTCGACGATGAACGCCGACTCGATCGTCTTCGCGCTGGCCAACCCGGACCCGGAGATCGACCCGCTCGAGGCGCAGAAGCACGCCAAGATCGTGGCGACCGGCCGCAGTGACTACCCGAACCAGATCAACAACGTGCTGGCGTTCCCGGGCGTCTTCCGCGGTCTGCTCGACGCGCACGCGCACCAGATCACCGACGACATGATGATCGCGGCGTCCAACGCGATCGCCGACGTGGTCGACGGCGAGCGCCTCAACGCCTCGTTCATCGTCCCGAGCGTCTTCGACTCGGCGGTCTCCCCGGCGGTCGCCGAGGCGGTCAAGAAGGCCGCGCTGGCAGCCAAGTCCGGCGAACCGTCCGCCGAGGGCGGCTCGTCCCTCCCGTGGAGCATGGCCGAGGACATCGACTTCTGACCGGTTCTCGTCGAAGGTCCCCTCCCGTCAACGGCGGTGGGGGACCTTCGCTTTTCCGGGCGGGTTTCCGGGTGCTCTAGGCTTCGGGGCATGGCGCAGGAAGAGCTCACGCACGTCGACGAGACCGGTGCTGCCCGGATGGTCGACGTGTCCGCGAAGGAGGCCACCGCCCGCCGGGCCGTCGCCACCGGGGTGGTGCGGACGACGGCCGAGGTGATCGCCCTGCTGCGCCGCGACGACCTGCCCAAGGGCGACGCGATCGCCACCGCCCGCATCGCGGGCATCATGGCGGCCAAGCGGACGCCGGACCTGATCCCGCTGTGCCACCCGATCGCCATCTCCGGCGCCAAGGTCGAGCTGGAGCCGGGCGAGGCGGAGGTCCGGATCACCGCGACGGTCAAGACCACCGACCGCACCGGGGTGGAAATGGAAGCCCTGACCGCGGTCGCGGTCGCGGGCCTCGCCCTGCACGACATGATCAAGGCGGTCGACCCGTCGGCGACGCTCGACGAGATCCGGGTGGAGCGCAAAGAGGGCGGCAAGACCGGCACCTGGACCCGCGAGTCCTGACCGCACACAGGAGGTCTCCATGACGAGGACGGCACGGGTGATCGCCGCGTCCAACCGCGCCGCGGCCGGGGTGTACCCGGATCGCACCGGGCCGGTGATCGTCGAGTGGCTGCGCGGTCGCGGGTACGAGGTGCCCGAGCCCGTCGTGGTGCCCGACGGCGACCCGGTGGGCGAGGAGCTGCGCCGCGCGGTCGCCGACGGCGCGGACGTCGTGATCACCACCGGTGGCACCGGGATCAACCCGAGCGACCGCACGCCGGAGGTCACCGCGGCGGTGCTGGACTACCCGATCCCCGGGCTCGCCGAGGCGATCCGCTCCGCCGGACTGCCGCAGGTGCCGACCGCGGTGCTCTCCCGCGGCTTGGCCGGCGTCGCCGGGCGCACGCTGATCGTGAACCTCCCGGGCTCGCGCGGCGGGGTCAAGGACGGCCTCGGTGTGCTGGACGGAGTGCTGGAGCACGCCGTCGACCAGCTGCACGGCGGCGACCACGCGGCACCGGCCCGAGCGGCGGCGGAGGTCCTGCGGGCCGACGTGACCGAGCAGGTGATCGACGTCGACGAACTGGCCCGCTCGGTCGAGCACCGCGCGGCGGGCGCGGTGGTGACCTTCGGCGGCGTGGTGCGCGACCACGACGGCGGCCGCGGCGTGCAGGAGCTGGAGTACACCGGGCACCCGAGCGCCTCCGAGGTGATCGCCGAGGTCGCCCAGGACATCGCGGCCCGCTTCGACGGCGTGCGCGCGCTCGCCGTCTCGCACCGCATCGGCCTGCTCAAGATCGGTGATGTCGCGCTGGGCTGCGCGGTGGCCGCCGAGCACCGCAAGCAGGCCTTCGCGGCCTGCTCCGAGCTGGTGGACGAGGTCAAGCGGCGGCTGCCGATCTGGAAGCGCCAGGTCTTCGACGACGGCGCCGAAGAGTGGGTCAACTGCCCCTGAAGGCGCGGAGGGTGGCGTCGACCAGGGCGTCGGCGAAGGCTTCGTCGAGCGCACCCGAGCGCGTCAGCCAGCGCTGGGTCAGCGGCGCGTAGAGGAAGTCCAGGACCAGGTCCAGGTCGGCGTTCGGGTCGAGCTGGCCCGAGTCCTGGGCGCTGCGCAAGCGCCGCTTCTTCGCCTCGCGCATCGGCGCTTCCATCTTCTCGCGGTAGGCCGCGGCCAGTTCCGGATCGCTGATGATCTCGGTGTGCAGCGCCCGGATCGGCGCTTCGAACCCGGGGTCGGCGAACTCGGCCACCGTCGCGCGCAGCACGGTCTTGAGGTCGGCTTCGAGGTCGCCGGTGTCGGGCAGCGCGATCTCGCCGTCGTCCGCGCCCTCGCTCAGCGACAGGATCGAGTCGAACACCACCGCGCCCTTCGACGGCCACCAGCGGTAGATCGTCTGCTTGCCGACGCCCGCGCGGGCGGCGATCGCCTCGATCGTCAGCTTGGCGTAGCCGACTTCGCTGACGAGTTCGCGCGCGGCGGTCAGGATCGCCGTCCGGGACCGCTCGCTGCGCCGGGTGGTGCTGGGGCTCTTCTCCTGGGCCATGGGCACACCCTAACCCAAAACGAGACGTTCCGTCTTGACACGATGCCGACCGCGGTGCATGCTCGTCCCAACAACGAGACGAACCGTATCGTCTCGGACGGGAGAAGATCATGCGCACCAGTTCACCCCGCACCTGGTTCATCACCGGCGCCGCTCGCGGCCTGGGTCGGGCCTTCGCCGAAGCGGCGCTGGACGCGGGTGACCGCGTCGTCGGCGTCGCCCGGGACGTCGCGCCGCTGGACGAGCTGGTCGCGGCCAGCGACGGCCGGTTGGTCGCGTTCTCGCTGGACGTCTCGGACCGCCCGGCGGTCTTCGCGGGCGTCGGGCGGGCGGTGGCCGCGTTCGGCGGGCTCGACGTGGTGATCAACAACGCCGGGGGAGCGATCCTCGGCATGCTCGAAGAGCTCACCGAGGAGCAGATCCGGACGCACCTTGACACCAACTTCTTCGGCGCGCTCTGGGTGAGCCAGGCGGTCGTGCCGCACATGCGGGAGCAGGGCTCCGGGCACATCCTCCAGGTCTCCTCGATGGGCTCGGTCGGCGGTTTCGCGTCGACCGGCATCTACAGCGCGGGCAAGGCGGCGCTCGACTCGATGAGCGCGGCGCTGGCGATGGAGGTGGAGCGCTTCGGGATCAAGGTGACGATCCTCGGGCCGGGCGGCTACCGGACCGACCTGTTCACCCGGGGTCTGACGATGGCCGAGGGGCACGAGGCGTACGCCCCGCTGCGCGAGTGGCTCCAGGGCATGTGGGCCGAGTCGGAGGACTTCGACCCGAAGCGGGCGGCCGAAGTGGTCGTGGAGGTGGTGAACATGCCCGAGCCCCCGAAGCACCTGATCCTCGGCTCGGCGGCCTACGACATGGTCGAGGGCATGAACAACGCCTACACCGCGGAGCTGGCGAAGTGGGAACACCTCAGCCGGAAAGCCGAGTGACGGCCGGGAATGACCAGGGGGAGAGGGCTCGACCTCTGCGCAGCAGTGCGCAGTGACTGCGGCGCATGCCCGGCACCGAATTCGAGGTGTCGCATGCGCCCCCAGGCGCACAGCCCACCCTCGGCGCTTGCCACAACATGACGGAACCCCCACCGCTGGGGGCGTGCGGTGGGGGTTCCGAGAGGGGTGGAGCACGTGCCGTGTCGGGGGTACGACACGTACTCCTCGCCGACCGGCTCAGCCGGCCGACCAGATCACTTGATGTCGAGCTGCTGGCCCGGGAAGATCAGGTTCGGGTCGCTGATGACGTCCGAGTTGCGCTCGGCGATCTGCTGGTAGCTGACGCCGAACTGCTGACCGATCTTGCTCAGCGTGTCGCCCAGCTGGACGGTGTAGTCCCCGCCGCCGGTCTTCACCGTGGTCTTCGGGGTCGTCGTCTTCTGCGTCTGGGTCTTGGTCTGGGTCTTGGCGGTGACCTTCTTCTGCGTCACCTTGGTGCTCGTCTTGGTGCTGCCGCTGGCCCAGTTGGTCTTCGCGGTGCAGCCCGGCCAGGCGTTGGCGCCCTGCGCGGCGAGAACCTTCTCCGCCACCGCGATCTGCTGCTCGCGGGTGGCCTGGTGGGCGCTGCTGGCGTACTGGGTACCACCGAAGGCGGCCCAGGTGGACTGGCTGAACTGCAGTCCGCCGTAGTAGCCGTTGCCGGTGTTGATGCTCCAGTTACCGCTGCTCTCGCACTGCGCGAGGGTGTCCCAGTCGGCGGCGTTGGCCATCGGGGCGATCGCGATCGGGGACGCGACCACCGCGCCGGCGACGGCGACGCGGGCAACGGTGCGGCTGGTATTGGAAGGCTTGCGGTGCTTGCCCTTGTAGCGAGCCATGATCCTCTCTCCTGCCGCGCCTGCGAGGTCAGCTGTCGGGTTCGGGCTGAGAGGCAGCCCGGCCGGCTCGGGGGAACCGGCTTCACCCCTAGGGCTTCGGGGAGCCCGGGATTGGGTCCCCCGCCCCTGTCCGGTGTTTCTCGTTTCGGGGGTCGGAAGCCCGCCGGACAGGGTTCGGCGCTGCGGGCTTCCCGCTCTTGCTGATCGGTTCGGGGCCGACCGAGGAGCGACACTACGTAACCGGCGGGGAGATCCCAAATCTTCTTGCCTGTGACGCTGGTCACGTAACAAGTGGGACGGGTGCTTCGATCCGAGCTCTTTTTGCTGATCAGAGCGTTGTTATCAAGTCGTTTCCTTGTCGAGATCGATCACCGTCGGTGAGGCGTGGGTCACCACATCGCTCTCCTACGGCCACCTCCGCCGCACTCGCTCGCGCCACCCGGAGGGGTGGCGTTCCGGCCCGGGCGGGCGTGCGCGGACGTGCGAAAGCGATCACGAACAAGGTTCGCGTCGGTGCGGAGGGTAGCGATCAGCGTCGCTGGATCAGGCTCGCTTAAGGCTGTCGAAGGACGCCGCTTCGGCAGCAAGATCGACATCGGCGGCGATGATGCCGAAATGTCACCTGAAAGGGAATGTACGACACGCCAGGCCATGTTGTATTCGCGCACGCGCGCGCCCGCACGCGTGCGCAGTAATAAGGTGTCGGATCGCCGCGGTTCAGCCGCCTGCGAACGGCGGCAGCACGTCCAGCGTCGCCTCCGCGGGCACCTCGGCGAGCCGGTCCCGGACGGCCACGCCGTCGAGCAGGAAGCTGCAGGCGGGCAGCACCTTCGACAGCCCGTCGCCGTGCAGCTCCAGGACGGCCGAGATGACGTCCGAGACGGTCGCCGGACCGGCCAGTCGCACCGTCTCCTCCGGAACTCCGGCAGCGGCGCGCGCGCCCGCGAAGTAGCGCACCTGCACCGCGGTCTCGACCTGTTCCGCCCACGTCGTCATCGGCTCAGCCTCCGATAGCGCTCATCGGCCGCGACGGCTGCGCGAACTCGCCCGAGTCCATGCCGTGCCCAGCGGCTTTCGCCCACATCTCGCCCTGCCACAACCGGATCAGCTCCGCGTCGTCGGCCCCGGCGCGCATCGGCCCGCGCAGGTCCGTCTCCATCGTGGAGAACAGGCAGGAGCGGAGCTGTCCGTCCGCGGTGAGCCGGGTCCGGTCGCAGGCGGCGCAGAACGGCCGGGTGACCGAGGCGATCACGCCCACGGTGGCCGGCCCGCCGTCGACCAGCCAGCGCTCCGCGGGCGCCGAGCCGCGCTCGGCGACGTCCGGGCTGAGGTCGAACTCGGCGCGGAGCCGCTCCAAGATCTCCTCGGCGGTGATCATCTGCGAGCGGTCCCACTCGTGCTGCGCGTCCAGCGGCATCTGCTCGATGAACCGCAGCTGGTAGCCGTGCTCGATGCAGTAGCGCAGCAGGTCGCCGGCCTCGTGCTCGTTGATCCCGCGCATCAGCACCGCGTTGACCTTGACCGGTTCCAGCCGCATCCGCTTGGCCGCGGCCAGCCCGGCCAGCACGTCGTCGAGCCGATCGCGCCTGGTCAGTTCCTTGAACACCGCGCGGTCGAGGGTGTCCAGCGAGACGTTGACCCGGTTCAGCCCGGCGCTGACCAGGGCTTCGGCGTGCTCGCCGAGGTTGATCCCGTTGGTGGTCAGCGAGGTCTTCGGGCGGCTGGGCAGCGCGGCGGTGGCGCCGATGATCTCCACCAGGTCCTGCCGCAGCAGCGGTTCGCCGCCGGTGAAGCGGACCGCGGTCACCCCGAGCTCCTCGACGGCGATGCGGATCAGCCGGTTCATCTCGGCGGTGTCGAGCAGTTCCGCGCGCTTGAGCCACGGCAGGCCCTCGGCGGGCATGCAGTAGGTGCAGCGGAGGTTGCACTTGTCGATGAGGGACACGCGCAGATCGGTGGCGATCCGGCCGAACCGGTCCACCAGCTGCGGGGTGTCCGGACGTGCGGACGTGTCCATCGTGCGGCGCACGAACGGGATTCCCAGCTCCACCGCGGTCACCCCACGACCCTAACGCGCCGGACCGACGAATTTCGAACTCGGGAACGCATTTGTGCGGACAGCCGAACGCGCTCTGCCCAGCGCGTTCCCGGCTCGGAGGAAGCCACGAAGCTGATCGAGAATCCGGATTCGCGGTGCGCTGCCCTGGATTGATCCGCAGCTGCGGAAGTATGGTCCTCCTCGTGCCGCACTATCGGATTGCCGAAGCAGCCGGGCTGCTCGGCGTCAGCGACGACACGGTGCGCCGGTGGGTCGACGGCGGACAGCTGCGGGCGCAGCGGGACTCCGCCGGGCGGCTCGTCGTCGACGGGGCCGAGCTCGCCGAGTTCGCCCGCGACCAGGCGCGCTCCACGCCCGACCCCTCCGGCGTCGGCCGGTCGGCCCGCAACCGGCTGGTCGGCCTGGTCACCGAGGTGCTCTCGGACCGGGTGATGTCCCAGGTGGAGATGCAGTGCGGGCCGCACCGGGTGGTGTCGCTGATGAGCACGGAGGCGGTGCACGAGCTCGGCCTGCGGCCGGGAGTGCTGGCGGTGGCCGTGGTCAAGTCGACCAACGTCGTGGTGGAGACGCCGGGAGAGGCATGATGCCGAAGCTCAAGTCCTGGAGAAGCAGGAGACCGCGGGGTTCAGCTGGCGCCGGTTGGAAGGCGCCGCAGGCGCATAACCCACCCTCGCAACCGGCACCGCCGCGGGTTCTCAGCGGTCGTCTGGCGAGGACAGCTCCGACGCCGTGCATTGGCCTGCAGCAGGAGGAGATCCCGCAGTCCAGGCGGGCGCTGAGGTTCCGCTATCCGCACCGCTACGCAGAACGAGTCGTGCATTCCTCAAAGGTCGTCGCCGGAGCGCTGCTGGCGCTGGTGCTGCTGGCCGGGTGCGGCCAAGCCGGTTCGGAGCAGCAGCGCACGTTGACCGTGCTGGCCGCGGCGTCGCTGACCGAGTCCTTCGACGAGCTCGGGGACCGGTTCACCGCGGAGCATCCGGACGTGCGGGTGCAGTTCGACTACCAGGGCTCCTCGACGCTGGCGGAGCAGATCGAGCAGGGCCGGCCGGCGGACGTCTTCGCCTCGGCGGACGAGAAGAACATGACCAAGGTGCGCGACCTCGTCGGCGCTCCGCAGACCTTCGCGACCAACCAGCTGACGATCGTGGTCCCGCCCGGCAACCCGGGGGGCATCACCTCGCCGGCCGACCTGGCCGGTGATCACGCCGTGGTGGTGTGCGCGCCGGAGGTGCCGTGCGGTTCGGCGACGCGGAAGGTGACGCAGGCGGCGGGCGTGCAGATCAAGCCGGTGAGCGAGGAGAACGACGTCAAGTCGGTGCTGCAGAAGGTCGTCGCGGGCGAGGCCGACGCCGGGCTGGTGTACGTCACCGATGCGACGGCGGCCGGGGAGAAGGTGCAGGTCATCGACTTCCCGGAGGCGCGGCAGGCGGTCAACGCCTACCCGATCGCGACGGTGAGCGGTGCTCCGGAGCCGGAGCTGGCGGCGCAGTTCGTCGAGTTCGCGCGCGGCCCGGTCGGCCGCGAGATCCTCACCCGCCACGGCTTCGGCACCCCATGACCGACCCGCAACTTCCATTGAAATCGAAGACGCAATTTCAATGGAAATCACCTCGTCGATTTCCATTGAAATTGCGCTCCACCCAGGTCCCGGTGGTGCTGTGGGTACCCGCGCTGCTGGCCCTGGCACTGGTGATGCTGCCCGTCCTCGGGCTGCTGACCAGGGTCGATCCGGCCGAGCTGCCGCGGCTGCTGCTCAGCCCGGCCGCGCTCGACGCGCTGCGGCTGTCGGTGGTCACCGGGCTGATCGCCACCGGACTGTCGCTGTTGCTCGGCGGCCCGCTCGCGCTGGTGCTGGCGAGATCCCGGATGCGCGGACTGCGGGTGCTGCGCGCCTTCGTGCTGCTGCCGCTGGTGCTTCCGCCGGTGGTCGGCGGTCTGGCCCTGCTCTACCTGCTCGGCCGCACCGGGCCGCTCGGGCAGCTGCTCGACGTCGTGGGCGTCCGCCTGCCGTACACCACGGCGGCCGTGGTGCTGGCCCAGACGTTCGTCGCGATGCCGTTCCTGGTGGTCGGGCTGGAAGGCGCGCTGCGCACCGCGGGCGGCCGCTACGAGCAGGTCGCCGCCACGCTGGGCGCCGGGCCGTGGCTGACCTTCCGGCGGGTGACCGTGCCGCTGGTGCTGCCCGCGCTCGGATCGAGCCTGGTGCTCACCTTCGCCCGCGCGCTGGGCGAATTCGGCGCGACGATCACCTTCGCCGGTAGCTTGCAGGGCACCACCCGGACCCTGCCGCTGGCCGTCTACACCACCGCCCAGTCCGATGTGGACGCCGCGGTGGCGATGTCGTTGTTGCTGGTGGTGGTGGCCCTGGTGGTGATCGTGGTGGCCCGGCCCAGAGCGGTGGAAGGACGGCTGTGAGCGGGTTGCGGACCGACGTCGAGCTCCGCCGGGCGGAGTTCGCGCTGCGCGCCGAGTTCGACGTCGCGCCCGGCGAGGTGCTGGCGGTGCTCGGCCCGAACGGAGCGGGCAAGTCGACGCTGCTGTCGGTGCTGGCCGGTCAGCTGGTGCCGGACCGGGGCCGGGTCGAGCTCGACGGCGTGCCGTGGCTGGACACCGAGCGCGGGATCGCGGTGCCGACCCATCGCCGGGGTGTCGGGCTGCTCGCGCAGAACGCGCTGCTGTTCCCGAACCTCACCGCGCTGGAGAACGTGGCCTTCGGCCCGCGCGCGGCCGGGACGAGCAAGGCGGAGGCGCGGGAGATCGCCGCGCGATGGCTGTCCGAAGTGGACGCCTCGGAACTCGCCGGGCGGCGGCCGGGCCAGCTCTCCGGCGGCCAGGCGCAGCGCGTAGCGCTGGCGCGAGCCCTGGCGGCCGAGCCGAAGCTGCTACTGCTGGACGAGCCGCTGGCTGCCCTCGACGTGGACGCCGCGCCCGCCATGCGCGGCCTGCTGCACCAGGTGCTGGGGCGTCAGGAGAAGCCGACCGTGCTGGTCACCCACGACGTGCTGGACGCGGTCGTGCTGGCCGACCGCCTCGTGGTGCTGCTCGACGGCTGCATCGTGGAGCAGGGGCCGACCCGCGAGGTGCTGTCCCGCCCGAAGGAGCCCTTCACCGCGCGCGTCGCCGGGCTCAACCTGGTGCCGGGAGTGGCCCGGGCGAACGGCGTCGAGTTCGGCGGCACCGTGCTCAGCGGCCGGATCGCAGAAGACGTCGACCAGGGACGACCGGCGGCGGCGGTGTTCGCGCCCGCCGCGGTGGCGGTGCACCGCGAGCCGCCGGGCGGCAGCCCGCGCAACGCGCTACGGGTGCGGCTGGCCGGGCTCGAGCCGCGCGGCGACGTCGTGCGGGTGCGCGGTGTGGTGCGGGACTGCTCGCTGGCCGCCGACATCACCCCGGCCGCCGTCGCGGACCTGCGGCTCAGCCCCGGTGACGAGGTATGGCTCGCCGTCAAGGCGGCTGAGGTAGCAATCCACCCGCTATCCGGAGGATCATCTGGGGCGTGACTGAGCCTTCCCCCTGGACCTACCTGATGGACATGGACGGCGTTCTCGTCCACGAGGAGCACATGGTGCCCGGCGCCGACGCCCTGCTGGCGGCGCTGCGCGAGAACGAGGTCCCGTTCCTGGTCTTCACCAACAACTCGATCTACACCCCGCGCGACCTGCGCGCCAGACTGCTGCGCACCGGGCTGGACGTGCCGGAGGAGGCGATCTGGACCTCCGCGCTGGCCACCGCGCAGTTCCTGGAGAATCAGCGCCCGGGCGGCTCGGCCTACGTCGTCGGCGAGTCGGGGCTGACCACGGCGCTGCACAACATCGGCTACGTGCTCACCGACCGCGACCCGGACTACGTCATCCTCGGCGAGACCCGCACCTACAGCTTCGAGGCGATCACCAAGGCGATCCGCCTGGTCGAGGCGGGTGCCCGGTTCATCGCCACGAACCCGGACGAGAAGGGCCCGAGCCGCGAGGGCACGCTGCCCGCCACCGGCGCGGTGGCCGCGCTGATCGAGCGGGTCACCGGGCGCGCGCCGTACTACGTCGGCAAGCCGAACCCGCTGATGATGCGCTCGGCGCTGCGGCACCTGCGGGTGCACTCGGAGAACACGCTGATGATCGGCGACCGGATGGACACCGACGTGCGGTCGGGCCTGGAATCGGGGCTGAAGACGATCCTGGTGCTCTCCGGGATCTCCGACGAGACGACCGCCGAGCTGTTCCCGTACCGCCCGACGAAGGTGGTCGGCTCGGTCGCCGAACTGGTCGACAACGTCCTGGACCCGTTCAGCTCCTGACCGGCTGTGGGGACTGTTCAGTCGTCCATGGTCCGTGAGTACTTTGTGGGGCTCTGGCGCCACAACGTACTCACGGCACTTGACCAGCGGAAACCGCGACGGACGGCTAGCGGTGGGTGGCGGCCTGGTGCGGCAGGTCGACGGCGATGGCGCTGGTGACGTGGTTGAGCTCGTCGGCCATCCGCTCGGCCGCGTCCCGCGCCAGCTCCGCGCGCCGGCTCAGCGAGCCGGACCAGTGGCGCTGCGCGGCGGCCAGCCGGTCGAGCAGGTCGGCGTGCAACCGGAGCCGCTCCACCGCCGCCCAGTCCGCCGTCCCGGGGTGCCGGAAAGCTCGGTCGATGGCTGCTGCGATGCGCTCCAGCTCGAGTTCGGTGATCACGGGCACCCCCAAATCGGTGTTGGGCTGACGTTGGAGAGAGGCGCTCGGACCAGTCCCTCGTACGCCGTTGTGCCGAAGGTCACCTGCTGCGCATGAACGCGTACGCGTCGTCGGCGTCCACGACCCGCTTGCCCAGCGGCATCAGCGAGACCGGGATCAGCTTGAAGTTGGCGATGCCCAGCGGGATCCCGATGATCGTGATGCACTGCGCGATGCCGGTGACGATGTGGCCGAGCGCCAGCCACCACCCGGCGAGGATCAGCCACAGGACGTTGCCGATCCCCGCCATCGCACCCGAGGCCGGTTCGTCCACCAGACGCCGGCCGAACGGCCACAGCGCGAAGTTCGCCATCCGGAACGAGGCGATCGCGAACGGGATGCCGATGACGGTGATCGCCAGCAGGATCCCGGCGACGGCGTATCCGAGGGCCATCCACAGGCCCCCGAACACCAGCCAGATGACGTTCAGCAGTAGGCGCATGCCCCCACCGTGCCAGTTCCCGGCGCGGAGCGAATCAGGGGAACCCCGGGATCACAGCGCCTCGGCGATCTCCGCGGGCAGCTCCGGCACCTCGGACAGCGGCGTGCAGTCCTCCGACTTGCGCTTCTCGCTGGAGCTGACCTTGGCGCAGATCGTCAGCTGCTCAGGCGTGATGGCCTCGTCGAATTCCCGGTGCATCAGCGCGTAGTAGGGCTCGCCCGGTTCCAGGTTCTGCACGCCGCCTCGGCTGCCGGTGAGCTTCCCCGGGCGTTCGAGGACGTCGGAGGCGTCCAGGAACACGACGTCCTTCCAGTTCTTGCTGGTCCGGCCGCAGTCCGGTCCGAGGAGCCGAGCGGGGCATTCCTTCACCGCTTCGTCCGCCGAGTTGTCGGTGAAGGTGGGTTGCCGCCACTTGCTCGCCTCCACCGGGCGGTCTTCGAAACCGTTGCGGACTTCCAGCAGGACCGCGATGTGGTGCTTGCCGAGCGGGGAGCCCTTTCCGCTGAGCTCCGGTTTGACGACGTAGCCGACGACCTGCGAAGTCATGAGGTACTTGCCCCCGTTGCTCTCGGACCGGAGCACGTTGCCGGTGGGGGACAGGCTGCTGCCGCACCCCGCCAGCAGCGTCGTCGCGGCCAGCACTGCGGCGATGGTCGTTGGGACCCGGCGCATGGAAACCTCCAAGATCACGTTCGTGCGACCTGGGACGCCGGTTTGGCCGGTTTGGTTCCATGTGTCTTTTTTGCCGCTAAACCAGGAGTTCGCCGCGGAGGGTGGTGACCGCCTGGCCGCGGAGGCCGACTCGGTCGCCGCGCAGCGCCATCCGGACCACGCCGCCGCGAGCCGAGGCCTGCTCGCCGACGAAGGTCGTCTCGCGCGGGTCGCGGTGGAGCCTCGCCGCCCACCACGTGGCCAGCGTGCAGTGCGCGGAACCGGTCACCGGGTCCTCGGCGATGCCGACCTGCGGGGAGAACACGCGGCTGACGAAGTCGACGCCCGGACGGTCGCCGGGAGCCGTGATGATCACACCGCGGGACGGAACGGTGGCCAGCGCCGCGAGATCCGGTCGCACAGCGCGGACCTCGGCCGCCGACGCGGCAAGCACGAGCACCTTGGTGGCGGCCTGCGCCGCGGCCTCGACGGTGACGCCGGGAAGCCCGGCGGCGAGCGCGTCGGGCGGCTCCACCGGCTCGGCCCGGTCGGCGGGGAAGTCCAGCTCGATCCAGCCGTCCGCCAGTGCGGTGCAGGTCAGAACGCCGCTGCGGGTGTCGAACCGCTGGTCGCCGCCGAGCACGTGCGCGGCCGCCAGCGTCCCGTGGCCGCACAGCGGAACCTCGGTGGTGGGCGTGAACCAGCGCAGCGGCTTCGGCTCGTCCGCCGGGCCGCCGACCACGACGAACGCGGTCTCGGAGTGCCGGAGCTCAGCGGCGACGGACTGCATCCACGCCGCATCGGCGGGGGAGTCCAACAGCACGACCCCGGCGGGATTCCCGGCGAAGGCGGAGTCGGCAAAGGCATCCACGACGAACACGCGCACCCCGGAACCCTACGTCGACCCTGGTCACCAACGCCCCGCGTGTCGGGGTCCCGACGCGCGGGGCGTTGGGACGAGTTCAACGGAAATCGGATCTTCGGTTTCCGTCGCACGGGCGCGCCGTACCCGCGTTCGGGGGTGGTCCGGTGGCCGAGCGCGGGACAAGATTGGTGATCCGTCTCACGTGTTCGTCGGGGAGGTAGTCGACGTGGATGCCGTCCAGCTGAGCTACGACTCGGGCGTTTCGGACGTGCCGCTGCTGGGGGAGACGATCGGGGCGAACCTCGACCGGCTCGCCGCGCGGTTCCCCGAGCGCGATGCCCTCGTGGAGTGCGCGACCGGCCGGCGCTGGACCTACCGGGAGTTCGTCGCCGACGTGGACGCGCTGGCGACCGGGCTGCTCGACGCCGGCATCGGCAAGGGCGACCGGGTCGGGATCTGGGCGCCGAACCGCTCGGAGTGGACGCTGGTCCAGTACGCGACCGCGAAGATCGGCGCGATCCTGGTCAACATCAACCCCGCCTACCGGGCGCACGAGCTGGAGTACGTGCTCAACCAGGCCGGGATCCGGATGCTGGTCTCGGCGAAGTCGTTCAAGACATCCGACTACGTGGATCTCGTCGAGCAGGTGCGGCCGAAGTGCGCCGACCTGGAGCAGGTGGTGTTCCTGGGCGATCCGGAGTGGGAGCGCCTGGCCGGGGCCAGCGCGGACGCGCAGCGGCTGGCCGCGATCGAGCTCTCCGCCGACGACCCGATCAACATCCAGTACACCTCGGGCACCACCGGTTTTCCCAAGGGCGCGACGCTGTCGCACCACAACATCCTGAACAACGGGTTCTTCGTCGGAGAGCTCTGCGGCTACACCGAGGTGGACCGGGTGGCGATCGTGCCGCCGTTCTACCACTGCTTCGGCATGGTGATGGGCAACCTGGCCTGCACCAGCCACGGTGCGGCGATGGTGATCCCGGCGGAGGGCTTCGACCCGGTCGCGGCGCTGTCCGCGGTGGCCGCCGAGCGGTGCACGTCGCTGTACGGGGTGCCGACGATGTTCATCGCCGAGCTGGAGCACCCGCGCTTCGCCGAGTTCGACCTGTCCTCGCTGCGCACCGGGATCATGGCGGGCTCGCCGTGCCCGGTGGAGGTGATGAAGCAGGTCATCGACCGGATGGGGATGCGGGAGGTGTCGATCTGCTACGGCATGACCGAGACCTCGCCGGTGTCCACGCAGACCCGCGCCGACGACTCGCTGGAGCGCCGGGTGTCCACGGTGGGGCGCGTCGGCCCGCACCTGGAGGTCAAGGTCGTCGACCCGGCCACCGGGCTGACCGTGCCGCGCGGCACGCCGGGTGAGCTGTGCACCCGCGGCTACTCGGTGATGCTGGGCTACTGGGAGCAGCCGGACCGGACGGCCGAGGTGATCGACGCGGCCCGCTGGATGCACACCGGCGACCTGGCGGTGATGGACGCCGACGGCTACGTCAGCATCACCGGCCGGATCAAGGACATGGTGATCCGCGGCGGCGAGAACATCTACCCGCGCGAGATCGAGGAGTTCCTCTACACCCACCCCGACGTGGTGGACGCGCAGGTCATCGGGGTTCCGGACGCGCGCTACGGCGAGGAGCTGATGGCCTGGGTGCGGCTGCGCGAGGGCGCGGAGCCGCTGACGGCCGAGGCGCTGCGGGAGTTCTGCACCGGCAAGCTGGCGCACTACAAGATCCCGCGCTACGTGCACCTGGTGGACGAGTTCCCGATGACGGTCACCGGCAAGATCCGCAAGGTGGAGATGCGCGAGCTCGCCAAGAACCTCCTCGACCAGGGCTGACGCAACTTCAATTGAAGTTGGATGTCCAATTTCAATTGAAGTTGCGCGCCGTCGGTGTGTCGGGACCCGACACACCGACGCGCGTCGGGATCGGCGCGATTTCAATGGAAATCTCACGTGCGATTTCCATTGAAATTGCGTGCCGTCAGCGGAGTTTGGCGAGTTCGGCAGCGTCCTCCTCGCCGAACTGGTCCTCCAGGCGTTCCGGGGAGGCGTCGACGTCGATCTGGCTCAGCGGCATGCCGCGCGCGCTGGAGATCGCGCCGAGGCGGCGGGTCGCGCGGTCCGTGGCGTAGGCGGTGAGCTCGTCCTTGTCGAGTTCGAACGGCAGGACCTCGGGCGCGTCGTCCGGGCGCCACTGGACCTGGGCGACGGCGTGCGGCAGCACCCGGGCCATCTGGTCCTCCACCACCTCCCAGTTGCGCTCGTCGGCCGCGACGTGGCGGCGGCAGGTGAAGGTGCCCCACGCCATGTGGCGGCGCTCGTCGTCGCCGATGTGCCGGACGACCTGCTGCATGCCGGGCAGGATGCCGCGGCTGACGCAGATCTTGTGCCAGGCGTAGTAGCCGGTCAGCGCGAGGGTTCCCTCGACGATGTGGTTGTAGGTGACCGACGCGCGCACCTGGTTCTCCGGGCTGGGGTCGGCGTGCAGCGCGTGCAGCGATTCCGGCAGCAGCTTGTAGAAGATCTCCCGGTAACCCGGGTTCTGCTCGACGTACCAGTGCAGGTCGTCGGTGAGGCCGACGGCGTCCATCCACAGCCGGAAGACCTGGGTGTGCTTGGCCTCCTCGAAGACGAACTGGGTGAGGTACATCTCGTCGCCGAAGCGTCCCTCGGCGGCCATCGCGGCCATGAACGGCTGGAGGTCCTGGGTGACGGCTTCCTCGCCGGCGATGAACTGCGCGCACAGGCCGGCCACGCTGCGCTGCTCGTCCTCATCGAGCCGCTGCCAGTCCTCGGCGTCCTGGGTGAAGTCGATGTCGGCGGGGTTCCAGAACTTCGCGTTGCCCTTGCTGAACAGCCGCAACGGCAGGGAGTCCCAGTTCAGACCGCTGGCTCGCAGGGAGTGGAAACCTTCGCGGTGGTGCGCGGACGTGCTCGTCATTGAACGACTCCAGCTCGCCGAGATGTGAGAAAGATTACGAATCGATTTTCGGTACTGGGTAGTTCCGCGTCAAGGGCGTGGCTGTCGCTCCGTAGGGTGGTTCGCGTGGCAGCTCAGCGCACCGGACCGATCGTCGGCTTCGACCTGGACATGACCCTGATCGACCCGCGCCCCGGCATGGTCCGCGCGATCGAGGAGCTCAACCGCGAGTTCGGCCTGAGCATCGACGGCGAGCACTTCGCGTCGAACCTCGGCCCGCCGCTGTACGACTCGATGCGCGGCTACGGCTTCGACGACGCCATGGCGCAGCGGCTGGTCCGCCACTTCCGGACCGTCTACCCGACGGTCGTGGTCGGGGCGACGACGGCGCTGCCGGGCGCGGCCGAGGCGCTGGCTGCGGTCCGCGAGCTGGGCGGCCGGACGATGGTGATCACCGGCAAGTACCAGCCGAACGCGGAACTGCACCTCAAGGCCCTCGGCTGGGAGGTGGACCGGCTGGCCGGGGACGTCTTCGCCGCCGCGAAGGGAGACGTGCTGCGCGAGGAGGGCGCGAGCTGCTACGTCGGCGACCACCTCGGTGACATCGTCGGCGCGCGGGCTGCGGGCGCCACCGCCGTCGCGGTCGCCACCGGGCCCTTCGACGTCGATCAGCTGGCCGACGCCGACGTCGTGCTGCGCGACCTCACCGAGTTCCCGGCCTGGCTCGCGCAGCGCTTCTGATCAGCGGCGGCGGTTGCGCAGGACGGTCGCGACGACGCCGTAGATGAAGCCCGCCGGGCACAGCAGTGTCGCCAGGTTCAGCCAAACGGGTAGGTTCTCGTAACCGACGGCGAACAGCGCGAAGATCGCGATGATGGCCAGCAGACCCAGCGCGAACATGGCGATCGAGACCGGGAGGATTGCGGACCTGCGCACGGAAGCTGCCATGTCCAGCAGCGTATTCAGGCACTGCGCCGGGTGCCGCAGCGACCCTTGCTCGATAAGGCCGGGTCTTCCCAGGCCGGTACGCGGTACGCTTGAATGACGCGTCCCGGCACGTCCCATTGCGAAGCGTAGTCGGGGCGCTTTCGTCGTGCCGGGGCTGTTCGGCTCCGCGCGACGGACGGAGACGCAACGACGGAGGCCTGCGAGCGGGCCAGTGCATCGACAGGGAACGGTGAGGACAGTGCCGACCGGCAGGGTCAAGTGGTTCGACGCGGACAAGGGCTTCGGCTTCCTGACCCAGGACGGTGGGGAGGACGTCTACGTGCGCGCCTCCGCACTGCCCTCCGACGTGGATGCGCTCAAGACCGGCCAGCGCGTCGACTTCGACATGGCGCAGGGCCGTCGCGGTCCGCAGGCGCTGAAGGTGAAGCTGCTGGACCCGCTGCCCTCGGTCGCCGAGGCGCGCCGACGTCCCGCCGACGAGCTGCACGGCATGGTCGAGGACATGATCAAGCTGCTGGAGCTGAAGGTGCAGCCGGACCTGCGCCGCGGCCGCTACCCGGACCGCAAGACCGCCAAGCGCATCGGTGAGGTCGTGCGCGCGGTCGCCCGCGAGCTGGACCCGGGCAGCTGACGAGAAGCACCGGAGGCCGGGCGGACCGCGTGGTGCGCCCGGCTTTTCTATGCCTTTCGACAGGGGTGGTCGTGGCCGGTCGGTCGATCCGCCGAGGGTGCCCGGATCCATAGCGTTTCCAGTCGTGAAAGCCATGATCATCGCACTCGCGGCGGCCATCGGGCTGGCCGCGACGCCGTCCGCGCAGGCCGATCCTGCCATCGACGACTACCTGACCAACGCGCTGGAAACCACCGGGCTGCCGGGGTTCTCGGTCGTGGTGACCAAGGACGACCAGGTGGTCCACGCCGCCGGTTACGGCCACGACTCCGAAGGTCGGCCGATGACCGCGGACACCCCGATGCGGGTGGCCTCGGTCAGCAAGTCGTTCACCGCGATGGCGGTCATGACGCTGGTGGACTCGGGCCGGATCGCGCTGGACCGACCGGTCGCCGAGCAGCTGCCCGGCTTCTCGATGGCCGATCCGCGCGCGGCGCAGGTCACCGTCCGGCAGCTGCTGAACCAGACCTCCGGATTCTCCGACACCACCATCGACATCAACTCGCTGGAAGAGGCCGGTTCGCTGGCCGACTACACCGCGCGCCTGAGCACCGGGTCGCTGGCCGCCGACCCGGGGACGCACTGGGAGTACTGCAACGTCAACTACGACCTCGCGGGCCGGCTGGTCGAGGTCGTCAGCGGTCAGCCGTTCGGCGACTACCTCCGCGAGCACGTGTTCGGCCCGCTCGGGATGCGCACCAGCGCGAGCCGCGTCGACGAAGTGCGTCCCGCTGACGGCTACGTCTCGCTGTTCGGCGCGTGGATTCCCCGTGCCGAGATGCCGGGCTTCCACGACGACAGCGGTGGTGGCGGCGTCATCACCACCGCCGCGGACATGGGCAAGTGGCTGATCTCGCAGAACGGCGCGGGTCAGCAGCTCGTCAGCCCGGAGAGCCTGCGGCTCATGCACAGCCCGTCGGCGGTGAACGACTACGGCATGGGCTGGGGAGTCGAGCGGCCCGAGGGCGGCCCGGAGATGCTGATGCACGCGGGCAACCTGTTCACCTACAACGTTTTGCAGGCGATCGTGCCGGAGACCGGCTACGGCTTCGCCGTGATGACCAACGGTGCTTCCCTGCACGAGAGCACCTACGACATCCTCATGGGCCTGGTCGCGCTGAGCGAGGGCAAGACGCCTCCAGAGGTGAGCAGCGGCAGGCAGCAGAACGAGCTGGTGCTGGGAGCGATTTCGCTGGTGGCGGTCGGGTTGGGCGTGCTCGGCGCGGTGCGATCCCGCCGGTGGGCGGCCAAGCACGCCGGGCGTTCCGGTCGGCGGATCGCCCTGCGCGTGGCGCCGTTGCTGATCCCGCTCGCCATCTTCGTCGCCTACCCGGACCTGGTCTCGTTCATCACCAACGGCCGCACCGTCACCTGGTCCCAGATGACGTACTTCCCGCTGCCGCTGACCGTCACGCTGCTGATCGCCGCGCTGGCCGGGGTGAGCACGGTGGCGTTCCGGTTGGTGCGGCTGCGCTCCGCGCGAGCTGCGATCTCGGTTCGGGGAGACGGCGGGCGAGTCGCAGATGCGCTCTAAGGTCGGCCAGGTGAGGAATGCCGCGGTGCTGCTGGTCATCGTCGGGGCGTGCGTGGCGAACTCGTTCGACCTCGACGTGGTTCCGCTGTGGCGGCAGGTGGTGTTCGTGGTGCTGGCCGTGGCGGGTTACCTGCACGGCCGGCACCTCCCGGTGCGGCACGGCTGGGCCGTGTTCGCGCTGGCCGCGGTGCCGGGAGTGGTCGACCTGGCCATCTACGCCGGGCGCGGGGTCGGCACCTTGGTGCTGCTGGCGGTGTTCGTGGGGCTGCCGTGGCTGGCCGGCCGGTTCCGCCGCCAGCAGGCCGAGCTGATCGAGTCCGGGCGCAAGCGCGTCGCGCAGATGGAGCGGGAGCAGGAGTTCATCGCCGAGCGCGCCCGCCTGCGCGAGCGCGCCCGGATCGCCTCGGACATGCACGACTCGCTCGGCAACGACCTGGCGCTGATCGCGCTGCGCGCCGGATCGCTGGAACTCGCGGCCGACACGACCGAGGCCAACCGGCAGGCGGCGGCCGAGCTGCGGGCAACCGCGGTGCAGGCCACCGACCGCCTGCGGCAGACGATCGGGATGCTGCGCGAGAAGACGTCGGAAACCCTGTCCCCGCCGGACGAACCGGTGGAGGCGCTGGTCGACCGGGCGCGCGGTGCGGGGATGGACGTGGCGCTGCGCCGCGGGGGCGAACCGCTCGGCGTTCCATCCACAGTGGATCGTGCTGCTTATCGGGTGGTGCAGGAGGCGCTGACCAACGCCGCCCGGTACGCGCGGGGCTCCCAGGTCGTGGTCCGGGTCGACCGCGAGCCGGAGGAGCTGGTGGTCGTCGTGCACAACACCGCCGTCGACGCCGCGCCGATGGTCTCGGGGAGCGGTACCGGGCTGTTGGCGCTGGCCGAGCGAGTCGGGCTGCTCGGCGGCACGTTCCGCGCGGAACGGGGGGAGGAGGGGTTCACGGTGACCGCGCGGCTGCCCTGTCCGGCAGAATCAGCGGGTCCGCTGAAGGAGGAGGAGTTGTGAGTGACTTCGTGCCAACCGCAGCACACCTCAACCGCAGCTCAGGGGACCGTGACGCAACTCAGCCACGAGAAACCCCGAAACGCGAGGCAGGCGCCGAACGCGACGGCCTGTGTGAATCGCGGAGAGCAGTCCGCGTGCTGCTGGCCGATGACGAGGCGATGATCCGCGCCGGTGTCCGCTCGATCCTGGCCACCGACCCGGAGATCGAGGTGGTCGCCGAAGCCGCGGACGGGCGTCAGGCCGTCGAGCTGGCCGCCCAGCACCAGCCGGACGTGGCGCTGCTGGACATCCGGATGCCGGTGCTCGACGGCTTGGCCGCCGCCGCGGAGTTGGCGCGGTCGCAGCCGGAGGTGGCGGTCGTGGTGCTCACGACCTTCGACGAGGACGAGTTCGTGGCGCGGGCGCTCGGCGACGGCGCCCGCGGGTTCCTGCTCAAAGCCGCCGACCCGCGCGAGCTGATCATCGGTGTCCGTGCGGTCGCCGACGGCGCGGCGTACCTGTCACCGCGGATCGCGCACCGGGTGATCGCCGAGGTCAACGGCGGTGCGCTGTCCCGGCGCGCTGCTGCCCGGGAGCGGGTGGCGGCGCTGACGCCGCGCGAGCGCGAGGTGCTGGGCCTGGTCGGTTCTGGGTTGTCGAACCAGGACATCGCGGGGCGGCTGTTCCTGGCCGAGGGCACGGTCAAGGCGCACGTCAGGGCGATCTTGCAGCGCCTGGGCGCGAACAACCGCGTCCAGGCCGCGATCACCGCTTACGAGGCCGGTCTGGTCGGGGACTGAGCAGGGCTCACTGCTGCTGGACGTTGAGCACCCAGCTGCCGCCGATGCCGAAGTCCACGCCGCCGTCGACGCCTTCGGTCAGCACCGCCGAGAACTGCTGGACCTCGACGTGCTCCAGGCGCGTGCCGTCCGGCGGCAGCTGGAGCGTGTAGGCGTGCCGCTCGTCCGGGGCGAAGACCGGGCTGCGCCCGTCCAGCTCCTCGCCGTTGGCCCCGCGGTAGAGGAACACCACCTGCCAGGGCGTTTCGGCGACCTTGCCGGGCACCGAGATCTGCAGCGGAGCGCGCTCCGGAACCCGCAGGTCGCCGACCGCGTCGGGTGAAGTCGTGCAGTTCTCCCCGGTCGGGTCGCAGTACTGCGCGGGCGCGACCTCCACCGACCTCCCGTGGGAGTAGAAGGTGACCTGCGGTTCGCTCGGCGCGGCGCAGCCGGCGACGAGCGCCACGCCCGCCACCGCCAGCAGCGGCTTCAGTCCACGATGCACGGTTCGAGCCTACAAGCCCGTTCCCGGGCCATCGTGCGTGGCAGCACGGGCGGCCCTCGCCGGACTTGTGCCGTTCGGGCGTTTCGGCTTCCTTCCGCTGGTGGGCTGTCGTGAGTGCTTTGGGGTGCTCTGGCGCCTCAAAGCGCTCACGGTCGCTGACCAGCGGAAACGTCTACACGGCACACGGGCTGCATCACGACCTGGCGGCTGCCCGCTCGGTGGCTGTTGCCGCCTTGCGCCTCAGCTGTGGCACCAGGGTTCCGCCCCGACCTGCGGTGATCGTCTGCGCCAGCAGCAGGGCGAGCAGCGCGGACACCACGGTGAAGCCGATCCAGTAGACGGGTGGCAGCAGGACGCCCAGCGCGCCGCCGAAGACCCAGCTGAGCTGCAAGATCGTCTCGGATTTGCCGAACGCCGATGCCCGCGACTCCTCCGGCATGTCGTGCTGAATCACCGCGTCGAGGCAGACCTTGGCCAGCGCGCTCGCCGTCGCCGCGATCAGGCCGACCACCACGGCCAGCGGCAACCCGGCCAGCACCGCGGCGCAGACCGCCACCACCAACGCACTGCCCAGGCAGGCGTTGATCACCCGGTCCGGCTTGCCGAAGTGCATCTTCGAGCCCAGCGCGTTGCCGAGGAAGCTGCCGATCCCGGCCGCGCCGCCGACCATCCCGAGCTGCACCAGCTGCATGAACGGCTCGTGCTGGGTGCTCTGCTTGATCACGAACGCGGCGAACAGGGTCAGGAACCCGGTCAGCACCCGGATGCCGCCGTTGCCCCACAGCGCGACCACGACGTGCCCGCTCAGCGGCACCTTCTTCGGCTGCGGCCGACCACCGATCGACGCTGGCACCTCGCCCTCGGTGCTCTCCACCCAGCCCGGCATCCGCAGGCACAGCCACACGCCACCGGCGGCCATCGCCGCCATGAACCACAGCGCGCCCTCGGAACCGAGCAGGTACGCGAAGCCCGACGCGATCGCGCCGAAGATCCCACCCGCCGCCATGCCGAACGCGGTCAACCGGGAATTGGCCTTGGTCAGCGTGATCTGCGAGGGCAGCACGCGCGGTGTCATCGCAGCCTTCAGCACGCCGAAGGACTTCGACAGCACCATGCAGCCCAGCGCGGCCGGATACAGCAGCCAGCTGTCGAAGTTCAGCGCCATCACGGCGGCGAGCACCACGCGGACCGCGAAGGAAGCGGCCAGCGCGTACCGGCGCCCCTGCTGCAACCGGTCCAGCGCGGGCCCGATGACCGGCGCGATCACCGCGAACGGTGCGACCGTGATCAGCAGGTAGAGCGCGACCTTGTCCTTGCTCTCACCGGTCGCGGCGGAGAAGAACAGCGTGTTGGCCAGCGCGACGGCCATAGCGGCGTCCACCGCGTAGTTGCCCATCACGGCATAGGTGAACTTCGCGAGCCCGGACCGGTCGGCACCGTCGGCGTGCGCGAGCGAGAAGAACATCCGCATCGCCCGCTGCGTCAGATCGCGACTCCGCCAGGCGGCGACCCGGGTGACCGTCAGCTTCTTCGGCGGCGCGGTCCCACGAGGCTTCTCGACCTCGGGTTCCTCGTCGTGCTCCTGGGACGAGTGGTCCTCGGGCAGCGGAGGAAGCCGCCGAGACCGGCTGCGCGGCTGCTCGTAGTCGGGATCCTCCTCCCACGGATACCGCCTCGCGCCCCTCCCGGGGCGCTCCGCGCCGCCCCGGTCGGCCGCCTCGAACCGGTGCTCCGCCCGCTCCGCGTGCTCGCCCCGGCTCCGCCTGCGCTCACCGCGCTCCGCGCGTTCGCGCCGCGGCTCCGCGGCCTCCCGCTCCACGGGCTCCGCGCTGTCGCGCTCCGCACCCTCCGGGGGCGCGCCCCAGCGCGCAGCGCCTCCGCCGTCGGCGTAGGAGCCGCGCTTGCCGCGGTGCCCGGCGCCCCAGCCTGCGCGCGGGGAGTCCGAGCGCTGGTCATGGCGTCGCAAACCCATGCTCGTCATCCTGCCTCACCCCGCTCCGGTCTCCATCGGACTCGGCCGCTTTTCACCGGCCCCACGGATAAAGAGGAGCGAACCGGCCCCGCAGATACACCGCTAACCCGATCCAGCGACTGTTACGACCAAGATCTCCACCCGACAGGGTGATCAAGAAGCGATTCGGCGCTCTGAGATCCACCGCAGGACCGTCATGATCTCCGTTTCCGCTGTTCAGGCCCCGTGAGCGTTTTGAGGGGCTATAGCACCACAAACCACTCACGGTCTCTCACCTGCGGAAACGGAGCGCCGGAAGGCGACCGGCACCCCGACCGGCGGCGCAGCGACCGGCCCAAACCCCAGACCCCAGCGATCCCAGTCCCCAGCGACCCCAGATCCCAGCGACTCCAGACCAGCGACTCCAGGTCACGGCCGGGCCCGGTCAGGCCGGGGTGAGCCGCCAGTAGCCGTAGGGGTTGAAGAAGATGTCGTCGTCCGGGTAGCGGTCGCAGGGCTGCTGGCGCAGCAGCCAGCGCGGCGCGTCCTCGGCCAGGCGGAATCCCTCCCCGTCGCGGATCTCCGCCGCGCGGGCCTCGGTGTGCAGGTAGCCCGCCAGGCCGTCGATGAGCTCCACCCACTCGCCCTGGCGGTCCATGTCGTGCAGGCCTTCGGCCTGCAGTTCCACGTCGGGCACGCCCAGCAGGTGCATGCCGCAGGTGTAGAGGACGTCCTCGTCGAGGATCGGCCGCTTGACCCACGCCTGCCGCAGCGCGTGCGGGGCGTCCGCGGAGTCGGCCAGCGCCAGCCAGGTCTCGCGGCTGTGCGCCAGGCCGCTGCTCTCGGACTTGATCGCCGTCGCGCCCCAACGCTCGAAGAGCTCCGAGGTCACCGCCAGCATCCGCTCGGAGATGTGGGCCGCGTCGTCCGGGCCGCCCTTGGCCAGCACGTAGGCCACCGAGTCGTGCTCGGCCACCGCGTCCCAGTCGGCGTCGGTGAAGGTCAGGCCGGCCAGGCACGCTTCGAAGGCGTCGGGCATGCGCGGGTCGTGCTCGGAGGCGGACTCGTCGCGGTCCAGCGCGAAGAACGGCCCGCCGACCGCGCGGACGGCCATCTCCACCTTGTCCAGGTCCATCCCGGAACCGAGCACGCAGAGCACGTGCAGCGGTAGCACGGAATCTTGTTGATCATCCATGCGCAAAGACCGTACTAACGATCAGGCCGGGACGAAGCGAACTCGGAAAAGAGCGGGCCAGTACTTCCCGGTCAGCAGGAACTCGTCGGTGCCCGGCACGGCCGCGATGCCGTTGAGCACGTCGGTGCCCGGCCGCTGCTCCGGGCTCAGCAGGCCGGAGGCGTCCACCACCGCCGTCACCTGGCCGGTCGCCGGGTCGATGCGCACGATCTCCTCGCTGCCCCAGATGTTCGCCCACACCTGGCCGCCGACGCACTCCAGCTCGTTGAGCTCCTCGACCGGCGCGCCCGCCGCCCGCACGTCCACCGAACCGGTCGGCGCGAAGGTCACCGGGTCGCGGAAGGTCAGCCGGTCGCTGCCGTCGCTCATCACCAGCCGCGCGCCGTCGGAGCACAGCCCCCAGCCCTCGCCCGGGTACTCCACTCGGCGCAATTCGGCCAGGGTTTCCCGGTCGCGCTCCAGCGCGACCCCTTCCTGCCAGGTGAGCTGCCAGATACGGTCACCCGTGACGGTGATGCCCTCACCGAAGAGATCGTCCGGGAGCTCGACCTCGCGGCGCAGTTCGCCGGTGGCGAGGTCGGTGGCGCGCAGCAGCGACTCGCCCTTCATCCCGGTGCCTTCGTAGAGGGTGCCACCAGCGATTTCCAGGCCCTGAGTGAACGAGGAGCGGTCGTGCGGGAGCACGCGGATCACCTCAGCTCGAAGGTGTGGCAGGCTTCCCGCGTGCCCAACGCCCTGATCGGTCTGCTCGCCGTCGTGCTGGCCGTTGTGCTGCGCTGGTACTACCGGCGCGCACGCAACCACCCCGAAGGTGAGCACCACGCCGCAGAGAACACGTCGAGCCAGGAGCAGTCGCACCCCGAAAGCTTGACACGGGCGACTGCACCGGCGACCGCGTACGGCACAATCGAGCATGTGACGCCTATGCCTGCTCCGATGACCAGCCCAGGCGCGGATGCCCCGTTCGAGGACGCCGGGCAGTACGAGCCGGAGCCCCTGAACCCGGAGCTCGCCGCGGCGGAGGACGTCGCGCGAGCTGCGGCGGAGGACGAGGCCAAGCCGGGGGACGACCCGATCGGCTCGCCCGTGCTGACCCTGGACACCGAGGCCGCGGCCCCGGTGGGGGCGCACGTCGGCGTCGAGCCGGAGGGTCCGCACGCGGCGACGCACTTCTTCGAGTCGAACTACCCGGGCTACGTCGGCTGGCGCTGGGCGGTCACCGTCGCCAGCGTCGGGCCGGGCGAGCCGGTGACCGTCAGCGAGGTCGTGCTGCTGCCGGGCCCGACGGCGCTGACCGCGCCCGACTGGGTGCCGTGGAGCGAGCGCGTGCAGCCGGGCGACCTGGGTCCCGGTGATCTGCTGCCGACCGGCCCGGACGACGCGCGGCTGGCACCCGGCTACCTGGCCAGCGACGACCCGGCTGTCGAGGACGTCGCGCAGGAAGTCGGCCTGGGCCGCAAGCGGGTGCTCAGCCACGAGGGCCGGCTGGAGGCCGCGGAGCGCTGGCACAACGGTGACTTCGGGCCGCGCGCCGACATCGCCCGCTCGGCCCCGGGGGCCTGCGGGACCTGCGGTTTCTTCCTGAAGCTGGCCGGTTCGATGGGCGGCGCCTTCGGCGTGTGCGCCAACGAGTTCTCGCCCGGCGACGGCCGGGTGGTCAGCGTCGAGTTCGGGTGCGGTGCGCACTCCGAGGTCGAGGTCGACACCTCCTCGACGGTGCCGGTGGCCGAGATCGTCTACGACGACGCCACCCTCGACTTCGAGCCGCGCGGGTGAACGAAACGGACGTTTTCGGCACGGCCGAGCTCCGGCGGGCCGTGCTGCAGTCCTGGGAGGCTTCGCCGACCAGGTTCCGCGAGGACGCGAACGCCGAGGAGGACCTGCGGCTCGGCGGCTACCGCGATCGACTGCTGGTGGAGCTCGCCCAGAACGCGGCCGACGCCGCGGGCACCGGCGGTGCGCTGCGCGTCGAGCTCAGCGGCGGTGAGCTGCGGGTCGCCAACACCGGCGCACCGCTGACCACTGACGGCGTCGCGGCGCTGGCCTCGCTGCGGGCTTCGGCCAAGCGCGAGGGCACCTCGATCGGCCGGTTCGGCGTCGGTTTCGCCGCCGTGCTGGCGTTCTCCGACGAGCCGAGCGTGGTGTCCACGACCGGCGGTGTCGCGTTCTCCGCCGCGCGGACCAGGCAGGCGGTGGCGCAGCTTCCCGGCGCGGCCGAGGAGCTGGCCAAGCGCTCCGGCGAGGTGCCGGTCCTGCGGCTGCCGTGGCCGGTGGTCGGTCAGCCGCCCGCGGGCTTCGACACCGAGGTTCGGCTGCCGCTGCGCGCGGACGTCGACGCGGACGCGCTGCTGGCCGAGTTCACCGATCAGGCGCCCGACCTGCTGCTCGCGCTGCCCGCGCTGAGCGAGATCAGCATCGGCGCGCAGACCTGGCGCCGCGAAGACCTGGACGCCGACCGGCTGGTCGTGCACGGCCCGGTCCGCAGCGACCGCTGGCTGGTGCACCGCGCCTCGGGCACGTTGGGCGAAGCCGCGCTGGCCGGTCTGGGCGTGGAGGCCCGGCACGCCGCTGAATGGCGCGTGACCTGGGCCGTTCCACTGGACGACGACGGCACTCCGATCCCGCTGGCCGAGGACGTGCTGCACGCGCCGACGCCGACCGAGGAGCGGCTGTCGTTGCCGGCCCGACTGCTGGCGAGCGTGCCGGTGGAGCCGGACCGGCGGCGGGTCGCGGCCTCTGCCGCCGCGGATTCGGTGCTGACCTTCGCCACCGAGTGCTATCCCGCGCTGGTCGAGAAGATCGAGCCCGAGCACCGGACTGCCCTGGTGCCGCTCGCCGGATTCCCGCTGTCCGATGTGGACGACAAGCTGCGGCAGGGCGTGACCGACCGGCTGCGGGTATCGGCGTGGCTGCCCGCGGCGAACGGGAAGCCGGTCGCGCCGCTGGAGTCGCGGGTCCTCGAATACGTCTCCCCGGAGCTGGTGGAGCTGCTCGCGGACGTGGTGCCCGGCCTGCTGGAAGCCGACTTCGCCGATGCGAGCCACCGCAGGTCGCTGCTCGTGCTGGAGGTCCGGCGGCTGGCCGCCGCGGAGATCGTCGAAGCGGTCACCGGCCTGCAGCGCCCGCCGCACTGGTGGTACCGCCTCTACGCCGCGCTGGCGCCGATCGAGGGCGCGGATCCGGTGGCTCGCGAGGAGTTCACCGCGCTGCCCGTACCGCTGGCCGACGGCCGCACGGTCAGCGGCGTGCGCGACGTGCTGCTCAGCCAGCGCGACGCCGACCCGGACCCGGCGGCTGTGCTGTCCACACTGGACATCTCCGGCCTGCGCATCGCCCACCCCGACGCCACGCACCCGCTGCTGGAGAAGCTGGGCGCGCACCCGGCCGGACCGGCGGAGCTGCTGGACGCGCCGTCGTTGGAAGACGCCGTGCGCAGCAGCGTTTCCGACGCGCGCGCCGGTGTCGACGTGCGCCCGCTGGCCGAAGCGGTGCTGCAGCTCGTCTCGAACACCTACCCGCGCGAGTGGCTCGGCGCGCTCGCGCTGCCCGACGAAACCGGTGACTTCCGCCGCGCCGACGAGCTGCTGCTGCCGGAAGCGGCGCTGCTGGAAGTGCTGGACGAGCAGTACATCGGCGAGGACGGGCCGCTGGCGGTGCTCGACGAGGAGTTCGCGGCCGAGTGGTCGACCGAGCTGCTGCGCTCGATCGGCGTGCTGGACACCTTCGCGGTGCAGGTCGAGGAAGACCCGCTGGAGCCCGACGAGGACTTCCCGGACATCCACCTGTGGTGGGCGGAGCAGGAAGCGGCGCAGCCGGAGAGCTGGCCGCCACCGAGGTTCGTCGGCATCCGCGATCTGGACCTGGTCGCCGACGAAGCGTGGCCCGCCGCGCTGCGCCTGTTGGCACAGCACCCGGAAACCCTGCGTGCGCTGCGAGAACCGCGCAGCTACTCGGTCTGGTGGATCGAGCGCTACGCGCTGCTCGCCGGCGCCCCGCCGCGCACCTGGCGGCTTCCGGAAGCCGAAGATCTGGCGGGCCTCTACGACCCGGTGCCGGACGTGGGCCTGGATGCCGAGCACCTGCGGCTGGCGGGTGTCCGAGACGAGCTCAACGTCGAGGACACCGACGACGCAGCGGACCTCTTGGAGCGCCTAGGCGACCCGGAGCGCACAGTGCGCGCCGGAACCGCGCTGCGCGCTCACCAGGCGCTGGCGGAGGCCGTGGCGTGCCGGACGATCGACCCGTCCGAGATCGACCCGCCGGAGATGGTGCGTTCGGTGTCGGGCGCGGTGGTCAGCACCGGCCGAGCGGTGGTGCTCGACGAGCCGTGGATGCTCAGCGTCGTGGAAGCGCCGCTGGTGATCGCCGGAGGCAGCCCGGACCAGTTCGACGCCGAAGCCCTCGCGGAGCTCCTGGACCTCCCGCTGGCCTCGGAGGAGAACACGATGCAGGTGGTCGGCGAGGGCCGAACCCAGCGCTGGCCGGAGGTGGCCCGCGTCCCGGCGTCCTGCGAACTCCTCGGAATCCCGCTGCCGACCGGCCAGATCACCCTCCACGACAGCCTCCGCGTCCGCTCCTCGGCAGGGGAGCAGCGAGTCCACTGGTGGGTGGAGAACACGGGCGGAGTCCACGCGGAGCGAACCCCGGACGGCCTGGCCAGAGCCCTGGCCTGGGCGGCAGGCGCCTGGCACGAGCGCTTCGCCCTGACGGCCCTCCTAGCGGACCCGGAAGCGACAACCCTGCTGCGCTGAGCGGTTCACCCGAACCGCTCAGCCTTCAGGCTGCGTAAGAACCCGCCCCAAACCGGCACCGAGAACACCAACATGCCGCCATCGCGGTCCTTGGTGTCCCGGACACCGACAACCTCGGAGCTGGCCCCGACCTCGACGCAGTTCCCCTCTTCACCGCTGTAGCTGGACTTCCGCCAGCCGACTTCGACGCAGTTGGTTTCTTCGCCGCTGTAGCTGGACTTCCGCCAGTTGCTAACCGACTGCATGCTGCCCCTCCATCGCTTCCGCATGGCTCGTGATCAGCTCCGCTGACTCGGTTGGCGTCAATGCCACATCGCTCAGACTACGTACGGCTTCCAAGAACGGGGAAGTCTCCGTGGGAGCATCGAGAAAGACGCTGGAACGCCGATGCTCCAGGTGGACGATCGGTCGTTGCCTCTGGAACTCGAGGATCAGGTGGCTCCCGTTGAGGCCAACGTGCGCACCAGCGGAGAAGGGGAGGACCTGCACGCTGACGTGCGGGCGACGGGACACCCGCACAATCTGTCTCAGCTGCTCGGCCATCACGTCGTAGCCGCCGATCGGGCGGTGCAGGACAGATTCATCGATCAGCGCGTTGAACGCTACCGGATTCTGGCGCGTCAGGACGCTCTGCCTACCGAGTCGCAAAGATACCCTGGACTCGAGTTGATCGTCCTTCACATTTCCTGCGCCGATGACTGCCCGCGCGTAGTCGGCGGTTTGCAGCAAGCCCGGAACGAAACCGAGAGCTACGTCGGTGATCTGCGTGGCTATGCGTTCGAACTCCAGCAGGCCGACGAGGAGTTCGGGCAGATCGGAATGCCCGACCTCCCACCAGTGCGGTTGATGAGCGTCGCGCGCGAGTTCGAGCAGCCGTTTGCGCTCACTCCCTTTAATGCCAAGGGTTCCGAGGATGATGGCTGTCTCGGTGCCAGTGAGGACCTTGTCGCCGGACTCGATGCGGCCGAACGTCGCACGCGACCAACCGCAAAGCTCTGCCAACTCTTCGAGCTTCAGTCCGGCGTCCTTCCGCAATTTGCGCACTTCGGCGCCAAGTCCACGAGAACGTGCAGTTGTCATATGCCCACGCTATTCCGGGGCATGAGACGGGGCTATTACACAAAGCGGTGAACAAGATTGCGTGAAAGTTTTTTGGACTGTCTCATCGACGTCAGAAACCGGAAGGAGTCGGGATGTCTGGCTACTTGAGGTACGTGTGGCGTCCGGTCACCGGTGGACGTCACGCTTTCCCTATCGCAGCAACGAAAGTTCCTCAGATTGAGGATGTCGAGGCCTACTGCGGAGCGAAAGCTCCGGCGTCCGAGCTGCACGATCGGTCCGAAGTGGACTGGGTCCGTGAGCGCTCCTGCATGAAGTGCTGGCGTCACCTCGCCGACAAGGACCCCTGACACCACGGTCCTCCCACGAGGGCCAGGCCACACACGCCGCCGCGCGACATCGCGCCACCCCCGCCTGCGGAAGGGACACCCCGTCATGTTCTGGATCCAGCTCAGCACGTTCGTCCTGTTCAACGTTCTCCTGGTCGCGTTGATCGCCACGCAGGTTCCGTTCGGAGGCTTGAGATTCGCGACAGGTCAGCATGCCGGGACAGGAGACGGCGAGTACACGGTGTGGCATCTCATCGCCGACGTCGAAGCCGAACGCCATCGCGACGCCGCCGACGCCGGTGCTCCTGCGCGCCGCCGCGAGCAACCACCCATAGCGCTAGACCCTCCAGCACAGCCCGAAACCGGACCTGAACTGCGGTTCCCCGAACGTGACCCCGACGACCAGCCCACCGGACGCCACCACCTCCGCAGGTAGAGCGTCGTAAGAACCCGACCCCCGAAGCCGGGTCGGTGCGGCACGACATCCCCCGGCCACCGCCGCACCGACCCACGCCGGTGGCCGGGCGCGAACCCCTCCCCGCGCCCGGCCACCGACTACCTGTCAAGGAGGCATCGATGGCGCAGTCATCAGCGGATGACTCCGGCGAGCCGATGAAGTCCGCCTGCTGGACAGCATTTGGTTACCAGAACCACGTAATCCCCGAAGAAGACGTGAGAACCGAAGGACAAACCCTCGTCGCGCTGTGCGGAGTCATGGCGGAACCCGAAGATCTCAGCCCCGTGGACGACCGCCCTACCTGCTCCGTGTGTGCCGCTGAAGCTCGAAGCGGACGGATCGCCCTGGTTTTCCGTGATGTTCGATAGAACGCTGCGTCGTTGCGCTCGGGCTCCGAGATACTGCTGATCGGCCTGGTCAACAAGGCCACTGGGGAGTGCTTCGAACCACGTGGAGCACAGTGTGCTTGAGGGGAGCATCAGAAGTGACGTACCAGGGCTGGTCGCCTAACCAACCCCACCAGTACCCACCACAAGCCTCGCAGCGGCCGCCGCAGCGGAGGAAGTCACGAGCGTGGATTCCGGTGCTGATCATCGGGGTGATCGCTTCGATCGGGATCGTCGTTGCGGGCGCGTGGTTCTTGTTGACCCCGATCGATGCGCCCAGGAAGCAGTCGGAGGCGCTCGTGCTGCCGCCAGCTCCTACTGCGACGACGAATACCTGCACCTCGGTGGATCGAATGGGTGCTACCTGCACCGAGTGGGCGCGACCAGAACCACGGCCGTTCAAGGACGTTCTGCAGCTCAATCGTCTGCCACAGCAGCCCGCCACGGGGAACTGGGGAGCGCTCTACCTCTGCTCCTACCCGCCGGATGAGGTGATCGCCCGGTACCTGGGAGCGGACTTCCGGCGTGTGGTGATCAACGGCTTCACCTGCTCGTACGAGTCCCCGGAACGGGACATGCAGATTCTGTTCGATGTCTACATCGGCTCGGGCACCTTCGAGAGCTGGACGGACATCAGTCCGGAAGCCGAGGTCGTCGACTTCAACGGCAGGCGGGTGATCGTCGACCACGGCGTCGAGGACCCCAAGTCCGCCTTCCGCAGCTGGATCATGGAGATCCCAGGAGCGCCGAACGAGGTGCTAGTGATGGATTACAAGGGGATGGCGGGGATCGGTGACGTGGACATGATCCCAGCGGACGCGGGCAAAGCTGATCAAGCGATGGCGGAGCTGGGCGAGATCTACCGGAAAGCCACCGAATAAAGCGCTGGCCGCGCACCGGATTCGGTGCGCGGCCAGGTTGTTCTGCTGGAGCGTCAGGTCACTCGCCGAAGACCGGCGGGGCGACCTTGGGCAGGCCCAGGTCGTCCCAGGCCTCGTCGGTGTCGACCCAGTACTTGTTCTCGTGCTCCATGTCTTCCTCGCCCTCCTTGCCCTGGCCGCGGCCGGCCGCACCGGCGCCCATGCCGCCCGCGCCACCACGACCACCAGCAGCGCCGCTACCAGAGGTACCGCCCGCGCCACCGGCACCCAAGCCGCCAGCACCAGCACGGCCACCAGCGCCCGGACCACCGGAGCCGCTACCGGCACCGAGCCCGCCGAGGCCACGGCCACCCGCACCGCCACCGGGGCCGCCCATGCCGCGACCGGTGCCGGTACCGCCACCGCCGCCGCCCGGACCGGTCGGAGGCATCATGCCCAAGCCGAGACCGGGGCCGTTGAGGTTGGGGCCGCCAGGAGTCGTGCTCGGGATGTTGGGCACGCCGGTGCCGCCCGGCGTCGGCGAGGTCCACTGCGAGGAGCTGCCGTTCGGCGAGGTGTACCCGCCACCGGGCAGCTCGTTCCCGCCGCTGCCGGAACCGAAACCGCCGCCGGTGGAGCCGGTGCCGCCACCGCCGGTGCTGCCGCTGTAGCCGCTGCCACCGGGAATCCCGGAGGCGTTCGGCATGCTGCCCACCGTCGGGTTGGTGCCGTAGCTTCCCGAGCCCTGGTCGAGCGCCATCTCCGGCGCCTTCGGGTAGAACGCCAGGTTCTGCGAGACGTTCTGGGCGCTCCGGTTGTAGTTGTCGTAGTACTGCTTGGCTTCCTGGGCCTTCTCGGAGGCCTCTCGTTCCTGCTTCTGCAGGTCAGTCTCGCCGCCGACGAGCCAGGCGCCGCCCTTTTCGAGCAGGTTGTCGGTCGCGTCGACCTTCACCGGCTCGGGCATGCTGTTCTTGACCTGGCCGAAGTTCTGAACCTGCTGCTCAGCGGAGTCGCCGACCGAGGTCGAGACTTCCTTGGCGTCCAGGACGAATTGCGACATCGGCTTCAGCGAGCTGCCGTGCTCTTCTGCCGCTTGTCCGGTCCAGGCGACCCCGGCCTTGGAGTTGGCTTCGTCGAGGATCCGTGCGATCTCTTCGAAATCCGCGCCGATTCCGGACTTCCAGCCCTGCACCGCGGCAACGAGATGGCCCGTGCCCTGGCCGCCCTGGATCTGGCCGTACTTCTCCGGGTGGTTGAAGCCCACCTGCTGCATGATCTCGTCCGTGTTACCACGGTCAGACTCACGTGTGAGCAGGTAGCCACCAACGATCATCGGGAGAACCATGGTCACACCCCCTTTTCGTGTTTCGTCGTGGTAAGTGCGGACGCGATCAGGCGCCCGGAGTGTTCTTCAGCGCTTCGCCGGTGATCTTCTCGGCAAAACCGCACGGGTCGTCCATCTCCGGCGTTCCACCGGCGTTCTTGTAGTAGTTGACCTCAAGCGACTGGTCATCGGCCACAGCCAGCTCGATCCGGCACAGCGTGGATTCCGCGTCGACCCGCGCTCCGGTGTACCCCTCGAACTGGATGAGTTCGTAGTTGTCGCGGGTTCCGGCGTTCGACTTGATCTTCTCCGCGCCGCCGAACTGCGTGTTGATGGTGACCGTCGCGGAGAAGGCGTCGGTCGTCCACTGGCACTTCGTTTCGCCGTACGTGGACTTGGATTCTTCCGGCGGCTTTCGCTCGTCGGTCCCGCCAAGAGCCTTGACCTGCTCATCGGTCAGCAGATCGCAGGCGTTGGTGATCGCCTTGAGGTTCTTCGGGTTCTCGACCTTGGGTGCTTCAGAGGTGGCGGCCGATTCGCTCGGGTTGCTGGTCGGTTCCGGAGAGGGGCCGGACCCACCCGGCGAACATGCCGAAGCGCCGAGTACGGCGAGGAGTGAGACAGCAGTCAAGGTTGCGCGGCGTAGCACGTTAGATCGTCCTTAGACCTGGCGGATCGAAGCGTCTTCGTCGGTGTTCTGGTAGGTGCTTTGAGCAGCCTTGAGCTGGTCGATCTGCGACTGGATGCGCATGCGCGCGTCGTTGATCGCCCAGACGAGGCATCCCTCGTTGTTGCCGGCCATCTCGCTCAGCGAGCTGGCGAGCTTCTGGCTGACCTCATCGTCGCCGGGAGGAGCGATGTTCTTCAGCTCCTGCGCCTTCTCCAGGATGTCCATGAACTTGTCCTGGGCCTCTTCGTACTTGGCGATCAGCCCCGGGATCTGCTCGATGTCGACGGAGAACGACGCCGCCTGTGCTGAGCCCCCAGCGTTGATCGCGGTGTGGATCGTCGCCTTCCGCACCATCTGCTGCTGGGCGTCAACGATCCCGTCCCAGAATCCCACCTTGTCCTACCCCCTTGTCCCCTAGAACAGGTACACGTTGCGCTTAGCTTGCCAGGTCGTTGCTCGCTCGCGCACCGGTGTGACGGAGCTTGGTCCGTTTCCGGTTCCCTGTTGTTGTCAGATTGATCCGTTTGGTCCAGTGATCCTGCACACGTTGCGCCGGATGGCGGGTCACCAGCGTGCTGCTTCTGCCGCTGCTCGGCGGGTGTGCGTCGCCAGCTCGCCGAGGACGCGGGTGAAGGTGCTCAGGTCCGCGCCCGCGAACATGCGCTGGTTGCTGCTGTTGTAGACCGCCGTCCGCCCGAGCTGCAGGTCGATGATCCGGATCGTCTGGTCGCCGCGGTGCTCCTTGCCCCGGTCGTCCCAGATCGTCACGCCGACTTCGCCGAGGCCGAGTCGCGGACCTTCGAGCAGCTGCGTCATCTTGCGGAAGTTCGCCGGGTTCACGCCGCGCGCCCGCAGGGCCTGCTCGATCGCTCGCGGGTCCTCGCCCTGGCGGCTCGCTTCGGCCATGGCCGCGCGCACGTCCTGCAGGTCGATCGACAGCGGCGGGCGGATCTTGGCGGGCTGGTGCTCGGGGAGCACCGAGATGAGCGACGGGATCAGGTCGTTCGGGTGGACCGGTTCCAGGATGATCCGGTCGCCGCTGACGACGGTGCGCACCGCGGTCTTGCTGGCCTTCGTGACCGCCGCGCGGAGCTCGGAGCCCTTCTTCGAGGAGAAGCGGAGGTCGTACTCGACGCTGGCGTGCGAGTAGATGCCCAGCAGCTCCATGACCCGGTCGTTCACGCCGCTCGGGTTGACCAGGCCGCGGTCGCGGACGCGCTGCTCGGCCGCGTTGAACTCGCTCGGTATGTCCTGGACCTGCGTCCCGTAGTGGCTGTACGCGGCGACCATCGGGATGCGAGTGAGGCCGGCGCGTTCGGCCAGGATTGCGTATTCGAGTCGGTCGACGTCGAGCTTGGGCACTTCCGCTGCGCTCCCCGCGTTTCTGGTCAAGTCTCCGAACTGGTGACGATCTCGCAGGTTAGCCGGTTGCCAAGATCCATGGGTGAATTCGGCATCTTGCGACCCGCGAAGGTGATCTACTGCCCGAAACGCACTTATCGTGCAATCCGCGGTTCGGCGAGCTGACGGCGGTGTACTCGCTCAGCTGCCCTCGCGGCGACGAGCTGCTCGTCCTCCGACCGGAGCTGCCCGCGGGCGTGCGGAGTCGGACCGGCGGCTGGAGGTGTTCGCCGCCGAACCTCCGATCGCGCTGATCGATTCGGAGCGCCTGGTCGTCTTCGTCCAAGCGGACCGCCGAGATTCCGACGCGGCTGCCTGCCGGGCAGCTGGAGTCGGGATGGATCAGCAACGGCGTGAGCTGGGATTCCCGCAGCCGGAGCCCGCACCTGATCGTCGACGGCCTGCTGATCGGCTCGACCGAACCCGTTGTTCGTCACCACGCCCGCGTGGTGACGAACAACATCGTCGCGGTCGTTCTGAACACCGGTCAGCAGCGCTGGGCGGTCTCCCCGGGGTGCACTGGAACGGCGGAACCCCCTACGGCGTGCGGATGGCGGCCGGTGTTCGCCGTGCCGTGATCGCCTCAGTCGTCGAGGCCGGAAAGGCCTTGCCAGGCTCCTCGGGAGCCTCGGCGGGCGGCCGAGCGCTGCCAGCGGAACACTCCGTAGCCGATGACGCCGAGCGTCACGCCGGCCACGCAGGTCCAGAACTCGATGTGCAGGTTGCCGCTCAGCGCGAACGCCACCGTTCCGACGAGCCACAGCGCGGTGCCGGTGAGCACCACCGGCGTCGGGTCCGCCAGCCTGCGGGGCAGGTGGGGAACAGGCCGGTGACCTGCTGCGGTGGGGGTGGGTTCGCTGTCCTGTGCCACGTCAGGCAGGCTACCTCCGGTAGGTCGACGCGCGCTCAGGCGCGGTGATGGGAAGCACGATGGTGGACGAGACCAAGAGCAAGAAATCATTGCTGGACCAGTACTTCAAGATCACAGAGCGTGGTTCCAGCATCTCCCGCGAGGTGCGCGGTGGCATCGTCACCTTCGTCGCGGTCGCCTACATCATCGTGCTGAACCCGCTGATCCTGGGCAGCTACTCCGCCGACGACGCCGGTGCCAAGCGCGACGTGCTGGGCAACATCCTGCCCGTGTCGCAGGTCGCCGCGGCGACCGCGCTGGTCGCGGGCGTGATGACCATCCTGTTCGGGCTCATCGCCAACTACCCGTTCGCGATCGCCGCCGGGCTCGGCATCAACACGCTGCTGGCGGTGACCATCGCGCCGCAGGTGACCTGGCCGGAAGCGATGGGCCTGGTGGTCATCGACGGCGTCGTCATCCTGATCCTGGTCGCCACCGGGTTCCGCACCGCCGTGTTCAACGCGGTGCCACCCGAGCTGAAGGCCGCCATCGCGGTCGGCGTCGGCGTGTTCATCTCCTTCGTCGGCCTGGTCGACGCCGGGTTCGTGCGGCGGCTGCCGGACGAGGCCAACACCACCGTGCCGGTGGGGCTGGGCATCGAGGGCTCGATCGCCTCGTGGCCGACCGCGGTGTTCGTCTTCGGCCTGGTGCTGACCTCGGTGCTGGTGGCGCGCAAGGTGCGCGGCGGCATCCTGATCAGCGTCGCGGTCACCACGGTGCTGTCGATCATCATCGAGTCGGTGTTCCACGCCGGGCCGTCCAAGGGCACCAACCCCTACGGCTGGAACCTGGGCTACCCGGCGGTGCCGGAGCAGATCGCCGGGCTGCCGGACCTGTCGCTGGTCGGCGACATCTCCTTCGGCGCCTGGACCCGGCTGCCCGCGCTGGCCGCCGCTCTGCTGGTGTTCACGCTGGTGCTGGCGAACTTCTTCGACGCCATGGGCACCATGACCGGGCTGGGCAAGGAAGCCGGGCTGGCCGACAAGGACGGCAACCTGCCGGGCATCGGCAAGGCGCTGGCCGTCGAGGGCGTCGGCGCGGTCGCAGGCGGTGTCGGTTCGGCCAGCTCGAACACCGTGTTCGTGGAGTCGGCGTCGGGCATCGCGGAGGGCGCGCGGACCGGCCTGGCGAACGTGGTCACCGGCCTGCTGTTCCTGGCGGCGATGTTCTTCACCCCGCTCTACCAGGTCATCCCGGTGGAGGCGGCTGCTCCGGCGCTGATCGTGGTCGGGGCGATGATGATCGGCCAGATCAAGCAGATTGACCTCTCGGACTTCAGCATCGCGCTGCCCGCGTTCCTGACGATCGTGGTCATGCCGTTCACCTACTCGATCGCCAACGGCATCGGCGCGGGCTTCGTCAGCTACGTGCTGCTGCGGGTGTTCACCGGCAAGATCCGCACCATCCACCCCCTGATGTGGGTGGTGGCGGCGGCCTTCGTGCTGTACTTCGCGGCCGCGCCGATCAGCGCCGTCTTCGGCATCTGAGCACGGGGGCTCGTGATGCGTCGTTTCGGGTGTGAACAGGAGACGTCGGGCGGCTGGATCATTAGGGTGGACGGCCACTGAGTGGATCAGTTCGTCCGTTTTCCCCCGATATAGTTTGGTAGACTAACGACGTGTCCGATATTGCGGAACGCGAGCGCACCCTGGCGAGCCGGCTGCGGCTCGCAGTGGTTCGCCTGAACCGCCGCCTGCGCGCGCAGAGCGGCGATTCGAAGATCACGCTCTCCCAGCTCTCCGCGCTGTCCTGCCTGCACAAGGCGGGCGCGCTGACGCCGGGCGAGCTGGCCGCGCGGGAAGGCGTCCAGCCGCCGTCGATGACCAGGGTGATCGCCGCCCTGGAAGACGCCGGCCTGGTCGTCCGCCGCGCCCACCCGACCGACGGCCGCCAGGCCATCGTCGAGGTGACCGACGCGGGGCGGGCCCGCATCGAAGAAGAGGTCTCCGCTCGCGAGCGCTGGCTGGACCAGCAGCTGGTGGACCTCACCGACGAGGAGCGCGCGGTGCTGTTCCGGGCCGCGGAGATCATCGACCGGCTGGCGGGCCGATGAGCGCACACACCGAGAGGCGGTAAGCACCAGAGTGGTTGACCAACCCGGGTCACGCGTCGGAACGGATACCGGCGAAGATCAGGTCAACCGCACTCAGGTGTCCACATCGGACACGAGCGCGGGCATGTTCCGCTCGCTGCGCGAGCGCAACTACCGCTACTACGCATCGGGCCAGGTCGTCTCGCTGACCGGCACCTGGATGCAGCGCGCCGCGCAGGACTGGCTGGTCCTGGAGCTCTCCGGCGGCAGCCCGGCCGCGCTCGGCGTGGCGGTCGCGCTCCAGTTCCTCCCGACGCTGCTGTTCACGCTGTGGGCGGGTGTGCTCGCCGACCGCTTCGACAAGCGGCGCGTGCTGATCGCCACCCAGACGGCCCTCGGCGTGTGCGGGCTCGTGCTCGGGCTGCTCGACGTCAGTGGCGTCGCGGTGCTCTGGCACGTCTACGTGCTGTGCTTCGTGCTCGGCTGCTTCGCGGCCGTCGACGCGCCGGTGCGGCAGTCGTTCGTCGTCGAGATGGTCGGCCCCGCGCAGCTCACCAACGCCGTCGCGCTCAACTCGATGACCTTCAACCTGGCCCGCATCGTCGGACCTGCCATCGCCGGGGTGCTGATCACCGCGATCGGCACCGGCTGGGTCTTCCTGCTCAACGGGGCCAGCTCGGCCGCGGTGGTCGCCGGGCTGCTGCTGATGGACGTCGCGGCGCTGCACCGCGCCGATCGCGCGCCGAAGGAGCGCGGGCAGCTGCGCGCCGGCGTGCGGTACGTGCTCGGCCGACCGGACCTGACCGTGGTCATGGTGCTGGTGTTCTTCATCGGTACCTTCGGCATGAACTTCGAGAACACCTTCGCCGTGATGGCGCGCAACGTGTTCCACCGCGACGCCGACGGCTACGGGCTGCTGATCACGATGCTGGCCGTGGGCACCTTGACCGGTGCGGCGCTGGCGGCGCGGCGCAGCGGTCGCGGAGGGCCGCGGATGCGGCTGCTGCTGTTGGGCGCCGCGGTGTTCGGCGCGCTGGAGGCCGGTGCGGCGCTGATGCCGAGCTACCAGCTTTTCGCGGGGGCGCTGGTCCCGGTCGGGATCGCGGTCATGACCTTCACGACGACCGCGAACGCGACCGTGCAGCTGGGCGTGGACCCGACCATGCGCGGTCGCGTGATGGGCCTCTACATGCTGCTGTTCATGGGCGGCAAGCCGCTTGGCGGGCTGGCCTCCGGGTGGCTGGCCGAGCTGCTGGGGCCGCGCTGGCCGATCCTGCTCGGCGGGCTGGTCTCGCTGGTCGCGGCGCTGGTCGGAGCCGGTGTGCTGGCTTTCTGGCGCCGAGGGGTTGCGCGCTCATGACAGGGTAGGCTAACCTAAGTCTCGTCCGCTTCGTGGTGGGAGCGGCAGTCAGTTCGGGAACAGATCGAGCCCCGGTCGCCTTCGGGCGGCCGGGGCTCGATCGTTCTCGGCAGCTGGCTTGTCGGAGCACTCACTGCCGAGACCTGGGTGCGCACCCCGCCGGAGATCCGCGCGTAGATCCCCGGCGAAGCCGCACGATCAGGAGGTCCTCCGTGCGATTTCAATGGAAATCAGACGTCTGATTTCCATTGAAATCGCGTCAACCCCGACCCACCGCCGGCGTGTCGGACACCAACACACCGACGACGACCGCAAGTTCCATTGAAATCGACGACTCAATTTCCATTGAAATTGCACCCATCCCGGGTGCCCGC
>NZ_FNVB01000003.1:0-219463 GCF_900108315.1 Saccharopolyspora kobensis
ACAACGTCGTCGCCAGCAGGATCGCCAACGCCAACGACACCGCACCCGCCGCCGACACCGGAACACCCACCGCCAGCAACACCGGACGGATCAACTCACCGATCAACGGCTCAGCCACATACCCGGTGACCAACGTCGTCAACGTGATCGCGACCTGCGCACCCGAGAGCTGAAACGACAACGACCGATGCGCCCTCTGCACCGCCCTCGCACGCCGGTCACCCACCGCATGCACATGAGCATCAACCGTGCTGCGCTCAAGAGAAGTCAGCGAGAACTCAGCCGCCACCGCCAGACCAGTGCCCAAAGTGAGCACACCGACGAAAACCAGACCCAGAACGGCCAACAGGATTTCCATCACCGACCGCCCCTCGGACGACCGGACATCAACTCAGAAAGGCCGGGATCGCGTCCCGGCCCGGTACTGCCCCCGTCAGGGGATTGTGCCGCAGGCACTGAAGCCGTCACTCCTCGAGATGAAGCGGAGAAAAGGGACACGCAGTATAGCCCGCACAGATCAACCCGCAGTCGAGTGAAGTTGACCCAAATCACACTTTCGGAGGATCAAGTTCGCCGCCCGCCCGACCCCTCAGCGCGCACGCAGGAATGTCCGGTTCATGCCATTGGGTGATGTTGTGTTGATCACGATCTTCGTCGCCTTCGTCCGGAACTCGGTGCTCCCCCGATCCGTTCCTGTGTGCGTGGACGACGGGCGGCCCACCCTCCGCTGTGGATCGTCCAGCCGCACGAGGCGAGGACGAAGGAAGGAACCGCAGGAATGGTCTTCAAGAAGCTCCTGGGCTCGCTCGGGAAAGGCGCACCGGCGGTGAACACCGTGCTGCACCAGCCCTACGCGCACCCCGGCTCGACCGTCACCGGCGACGTCCGCATCAAGGCGGGCAAGCAGGACATCACCGTCGAGCACGTCGCGCTGAGTTTCGCCGCGCACGTGGAGAACGGCTACGGCGATCCGGTCGCGGTCGAGTTCCACCGCGCCGAGATCGCCGAGCGCTTCGAGCTGAGCGGCGGCGAGGAGAAGGTGGTCCCGTTCGAGTGCCCAATGCCGTGGGAGACGCCGATCAGCAACGTGCAGGCCATGCACCTGGACGGCATCGCCGTGGGCGTGCACACCGAGCTGCGCGTCTCGGAGGCAGGCAAGGACGAGCTCTCGACCAAGAGCGATCTCGACCCGTTCGCGATCGAGCCGCTGCCCGCGCAGGCAGCGGTGCTGGACGCCTTCGGGCGGCTCGGCATCCAGTTCCGCGGCACCGGCCTGGCGCCCGACCGGCTCGACGGCGTGCGGCAGGAGCTGCCGTTCTTCCAGGAGATCGAGTTCTTCCCGCCGCCACCGCTGGCCGAGTACCTCAACGACGTCTGGCTGACCTTCGTCGCGGACGCCGAGGGCGTGGACGTGGTGCTGACGGTCGACAAGCTCAGCCGGATCGCCGCTTCCGACCAGATCCGGTTCCGGGAAAGCCACGACGAAGCGCCGTCGGCCGACTGGACCGGGCGCATCCAGGGCTGGCTGCAGGAGACCGCCGAACAGCGGGCGCGCTAGCGGCGGGTGTGCTGGACAGGTGCCGGTACCCGGCGTTGTGCGCTGAGTGACACCGCGGCCACCGTGTGCGGCGGGCGCCGGACCCGCCCGCTAAGTTGATCATCAACTTCCGTCCAGCACAGTCCTGCCAGGAGTTTCGGTGAACACGCGTGAACGGGTCCGCATGCTGGTCGACGCACCGGCGTTCCAGCGAGTCATCATCGCGGTCATCCTCGTCAACGCCTTCACCCTCGGCTGCGAGACCTCGGCGACGCTGATGGCCGGCTACGGCTGGCTGCTGCACGCCATCGACCGGATCGCGCTGGCGGTGTTCACCATCGAGATCGCCGCCCGGCTCTACGCCCACGGCTGGCGGTTCTTCCGGGATCCGTGGAACTGCTTCGACGCCGTCATCGTCGGCGTCTCGCTGCTGCCCACCACCGGGACCTTCGGCGTGCTGCGCGCTTTGCGCGTCCTGCGGGTGCTGCGGCTGATCTCGGCGGTCCCGAACATGCGGCGCGTGGTCGGCGCGCTGCTGACCGCCGTGCCCGGGATGGCCTCGATCGCCGCGCTGCTCGTGCTGATCCTCTACGTGGGATCGGTGATCGCCACCAAGCTGTTCAGCGAGGTCGCCCCGGAGTACTTCGGCGACCTCGGCGACTCGCTGTTCACGCTGTTCCAGGTGATGACCGGCGAGGCCTGGTCGGAGGTGGCGCGCAGCGTCATGGAGGCCGAACCGCTGGCCTGGATCTTCTTCATCGGCTACATCGCGGTCACCACGTTCACGGTGCTCAACCTGTTCATCGCGGTGGCGGTGTCGGCGATGGAGTCGCAGGTCAGCAAGGAGCGCGAGGATCGCCACGACAGCGCGACGACCGTGCAGGACCTGCTCGGCGAGGTGCGCGGGTTGCGGGCCGAGCTCCGCGAACTCCGCGCCGAGGCCGGGAGCGCACCCACGGCGCGCTCCTGACCCCGGCGGCGGCTACGGCGTCGCGGTGATCCGGTCGGCCGGTGGCGGCGCGATGTCCGGGTGCGCGGCCAGGTAGTCGACGAGGGCGTCCAGGTCGACCGGGCCGCCGGTGACATCGGTCCCCTTCGTGAACTCGGTGAACCCGTCGCCGCCCGCGGACAGGAAGTTGTTCACCGACACGCGGTAGCTCGCGGCCGGGTCGACCGGCTGACCGGCGACGGTGATGCCGGAGACCTTCGACCCGGCCGGTGCGGAAGCCGAGTAGCTGTAGCGCAGCGTCGACGACACCTGCAGGATGCGCGTCGATTCGGCCTGCCACTGCTGTTCCAGCACGTTCTTCAGCTGCTCGCCGGTCAGCGTCAGGGTCTGCATGACGTTGCCGAAGGGCTGGACCGCGTACGCCTCGCCGTAGGTGACCACGCCGTCGCCCTCACCGGCCGGGGAGGACGCGTGCACGAGGTCGGTCCGGATGCCGCCGGGGTTGGTCATCGCGATCTGCGCGCCGTTGGCCTGGGTCGCCGCCAGCTGCGCGTCGGCGAGCACGTCACCGAGCGCGGATTCGCCGGAGGGCGCGCCTTCGCGGAGCAGGTCGCCGGTGATCGTGCCGATCTTGCGGTTGGCGATCGGCGCGGCCTTGCCGGTGGCCTCGTCGATCAGCTGCTGCGCGGCGGGATCGGCGGGCACGTCGCGGGTGACGATCCGGTTGTGGGCCTTGGTCTCCGGGCGCACCACGTCCTTGCTGCGCCGGTCGATCGTCAGGTCGGCCACCGACAGCAACCGGCCGAAGGACGCGCCCTGCAGCACCGTCCGCGGGTTGCCCGCCGGGTCCTGGACCGTGCAGTTGTACTGCTGGTGGCTGTGCCCGGTGAAGATGACGTCGACCTTCGGCGAGGCGTGCGCGGCGATCTCCGAGGCCGGTCCCGGCGTCACGCGGCAGTCGTCGGGCCCGCCGCCCTCGGTGTTGTCGCCCTGGTGCAGCAGCACCACCTGCGCCTTGACCCCGGCGCGGTCCAGCAGGTCGGCGGTGCGGCCGATGGCCTCGACCTCGTCGCCGAAGGTCAGGCCCCGCACCGCTTCCGGGGTGACCATCGCGGGCAGGTCTTCCAGCGTCACGCCGATGACGCCGATCGGCACGCCCTGGACGCGTTCGACGCTGAACGGCAGCAGCGCGGGCCTGCCGTCCTCGAAGGCGACGTTGGCGCCCAGCTGCGGGAAGTCCGCGCCGCCGAAGGACTCCCGGAACTGGCAGCCGTCCTCGGCGTGGCAGCCGCCGGACTGGATCCGCTGCAGCTCGGCGTAGCCCTCGTCGAACTCGTGGTTGCCGACCACGGAAGCTGCCACGCCGAGCTCGTTGAGGAACTCGACGGTCGGCTCGTCGTGGAACAGCGCGGAGTTCACCGGCGAGGCGCCGATGTTGTCGCCCGCCGAGAGGACCAGCGAGTTGCGGACCTCGCCGCGCAGCTGGGCCACGTGCGTGGCCAGGTAGGCCGCGCCACCTGCGTCGACCGTGCTGCCGTCGGGCAGCGTGACCCGTCCCGAGGAACCCGCGGGCGGGTCCAGGTTTCCGTGCAGATCGTTGAAGGCGATCAGCCGGACGTCCACGGTGGCGGGTGCCGCGCTCACCGGTGCTCCCGACAGCGCGGCGGTGGCCAGCACCGCTGTTCCCAACGCCGCCGCGCGGCGGCCGAACCGACCTGGTCTCACTGACTCTCCTCCCGAGGTCCTGCGACGCCAGCAGATCTTGCCCGCTGCGCGCGGCCGAGGCCAGCGATTCCGGCCGATCCGTCTACCGAGGACGGTCGCTAGCAGCGGCGACCGCCGAGGTGGTCGGCGAAGTGCCGCTCGATCGCGCGGTGCAGCAGCACCTTGTTCTCCGGGTGCTCGAAGCCGTGGCCCTCGCCCGCGGTGACGAGGTGCTCGACCGGCACACCACGGGCCCGCAGCGGCTCGACGATGTTGACCGATTCGTCCTGGATCACGCGGACGTCGTCGGCGCCCTGGGCGACCAGCAGCGGCGTGCGGATCCGCTCGACCATGGTGACCGGAGAGCGGGCCAGCATGTCCGCTTCCTGGGCGGGATCCTCGGGATCGCCGACGTAGCGGTACCAGCTGTTGGTCATGGCGGGCCTGGTGAACGGTGGCAGCGTGCGCATGAAGTTCGCCAGGTTGGAGATGCCCGCGCAGTCCACCGCCGCGGCGAAGTAGTCCGGTGTGGCGGTCGCGCCGACGAGCGCCGCGTAGCCGCCGTAGGAGCCGCCCGCGATCGCGATGCGGCCGGGGTCGGCGTAGCCGCGCGCCACGGCCCAGTCGGCGGCGTCGACGAGGTCGTCGTGCATCTTCCCGGCGAACTCGCCGATCGCGGCGGTGAGGTGCCGCTTCCCGTAGCCGGTGGAGCCGCGGAAGTTCACCTGCAGCACCGCGTACCCGCGGTTGGCCAGGAACTGCACCGTCGGGTTGTAGGACCAGGTGTCGTGGCACCACGGCCCGCCGTGCACCAGCAGCACCAGCGGCAGGTCCCGCGGTTCGACGCCGACCGGCAGCGTCAGGAAGGCGGGCAGCCGCAGCCCGTCGCGAGCCGGGAAGGCCACCGCCGTCATCGGCGCCAGGTCGGCGGGGTCCAGCTGCGGGTGCGGGCGGAACAGCAACCGGCTCTCCCCCGTGGCGTGGTCGTAGAACCAGGTCGCCCCCGGGTCGCGGTCGTGGATGAACGTGGCGACCCAGCGCTGCTCGGTCACGTCCGAGGACACCGAGTGCAGCACGCCGTCGGACAGCGCGGACAGCGCCGCGTGGACCTCGGCGAAGTGCGGGTCCAGGACCTCGATCCGCGGCCGGTCGCCGGCGAAGCGGGCCGCGATGACCTCCCCGGTCCGCCTGCTGGTGAACACTGTGGACGGTGGCGCACCGGGCCCGGCGAGACCCGCGGTGCACAGGCTGTGCCCGGCCACCGCCGCGACCGCGGTCTGCGCGCCGGTCGTCCGGTCGATCCGGACCAGCCGCATGTCGTCGGAGTCCTGGTAGGCGCCGACCAGCAGCCCCGTCCCGTCGGGCGTCACCATCTGCAGCGGCAGCCCGTGCGGGTGTTCGGGGCCGCCCATGCGGCGCAGGAACCGCTTGCGACCGGTCTCCGGATCGATGGCGGAGAACTCGCAGGCGCCGTCGTCGGCCAGCACCGACCAGAACGCCGGCTCGCCGTCGCGGTCCAGCAGGACGGTGCCGCCCGGTTCGGGCTGTTCCAGGTGCAGGTGCACCTCGCCGGTGGCGACGTCGACGCGGAACACGTCGATGGCCTCGGGGCGCCGGTTCATCCAGACCAGCACGTCGCCGGGCGCAGATTTCGCCGGGTCCACGGCGAACACGCGCAATCCCGGTGGCAGCGGGGTCAGGTCGACCGCCGGTTCGCCCGGCGCGTCGAGGTCGACCCGGTGCAGGTGCCAGTCCTCGTTGCCGTCGGTGTCCTGCAGGTACAGCAGCCAGCGCGAATCGTCGGTCCAGTAGTAGGACTTGATGCCGCGCCGGGCGTCGTTGGTGACGCACACCGCGTCCTCGTGCTCCTCGCCGACCCCGCGCACCCACACGTTCGGCCGGCCGTGCTTGGGCGCCAGGTAGGCGATGCGCGTCCCGTCCGGCGAGATCGACGCGTGGGAGAAGACCGGATCGGCGAAGAACTCCTCCACCGCGATCAGCTGCGGCGGCGTTCCGGTCATCCAGTGCTCCGATCAGAGGTGGCAGCGCCGGGAGCTGGGATCGGGGCCTGCTGCCACGTGATCCGGCACGGTGCCGTCGGGGCACGGTCGAACTCCGGCATGCCTCGTACACGTCATGATCGGCGCGAGCGGTTCACCGGCGGTCGCCGGAGCCGACCTGCGGCCCCGGCGGACCCGGTGAAGTGCCCTTGCGGGCACCGCACCTGCGGCAGGCGCTCACAGACCGTGGCGGCGGTCTCCGGCGACCAGCTCGCAGATCCGCGATTCGGACTCCGGGGAGAACGGCCCGGCGACCGCCCGGTCGACCTCCTCGGCAACCAGGTCGGCGTTGATCTGACCCGCGGCGGCCGCGCCCGCCGCAGCGGCGCCGCCGACCTGCGCCGCCAGGTCGGTGACGTTGCCCGCCACCCACACGCCCGGGACCGCGGTGCGCCCGCCGGCATCGGCCGGGAAGTGCTCGCCCATGCCGCTGGGGTGCTCCTGGGGCCGCAGGCCGAGATCGGCCAGGAAACCGGCGCGCGCCACCATCCGCGACGCCACCGCCACCGCCTCGCGCGCGACGACGGTCCCGTCGGCCAGCCGAACACCGGTGAGGCGGTCGCCGGTGACCTCGATCGCCGCGACCTCGCCCGGCACCACCCGGATCCCGCGGGCGATCAGCTTGCGCACGTCCTGCTCGTCCAGCGGCGAGGCGGTGCCCGCGAAGAACACGACGTCCGCGCTCCACTGCCGGAACAGCAGCGCTTGGTGCACCGACATCGGCCCGGTGGCCAGCACGCCGATGGCCCCGTCGCGGACCTCCCAGCCGTGGCAGTACGGGCAGTGCAGCACGTCGCGGCCCCACCGCTCGCGCAGCCCCGGCACCTCCGGCAGCTCGTCCACCAGCCCGGTGGTCACCAGCAGCCGCCGCGCCCGCGTCGAGCGGCCGTCGGCCAGCAGCACCGAGAAGCCCCCGTCGGCGCGGTTCACCGCGAGAACCTCGCCGGAGATCACGTCGCCCCCGTAACCGCGCACTTCCGCCCGGCCGCGCTCCAGCAGCTCCGCCGGGCTCATCCCGTCGCGGCCCAGCAGTCCGTGCGCGGCCGCCGCCGGTGCGTTGCGCGGCTCGCCGGCGTCGATCACCGCCACCGAGCGCCGCGCCCGGGCCAGCATCAGCGCCCCGTTCAACCCTGCGGCGCCACCGCCGACGACCACCACGTCGTAGTTCTCCGCCAACTGTCCGGTCAACTCGACCACCTCCGCGACCACCATGCGAGCGGATCCCACCGGTGGCAAATGCGCTTGCGGAAACGGCAAACCGTTGGCGTCCGGTCCGCGGTGGACGAATCTCCGAATGCGGAGTGCAACCGCTTGCTACCCGACGTGTTCGGGGCGAAAGCCCCTGCTCCGCCGGGGTCCTCCGGCCCTACCGTGGTCGGTGCGCACATACCGCGCATCCAGCTGGATCCGAGAAGCACGAGTTCGCGCGCTTCCGCCCGCCCGAGCACGACGGCTCCGGAGGTGCGCCGGTGCTGCAGTCCGCGCAGCACGCACCATCCGACGGAATTTCACCGAATCCGGACTTCGGTCCGGGATTTCGAGGGATCAAGATGAAAGTCAGCACGGTCTTCAGCAACCCGAGCCGTCACTGGGGCGGCGGCTGGGGTTGGGGCTGGGGCTGGGGCCACTGGGGTGGCTGGTGGGGCGGTTGGCACCGGTGGGGCCACTGGCACCACTGGGGCCGCTGGGGTCGCTGGTGACCGGCCCGTCGAGCCCTTAGCTCCCAACCCGATCATCCGAGCCGGGCGTCCCCGGTGAGGTGATCACAACCCTCCGAGTAGCTCTCGCGTTCGCGGGAGCTACTCGCGCGTCCACCCCGCGGCGGCCAGCGCGGCTTCGACGACCTCGGCATCGTCGAACGGGAGCTGCTCGCCGCCGACCGCTTGGAAGCGCTCGTGACCGCGGCCCGCGACGAGCACCACATCGCCCGGCACCGCCCGGCCGACGGCGATGGCGATCGCCTCCCGCCGGTCGTGCTCCACCAGGAAATCCCCACCGCTGCAGCCGATCGTGCCGGTCAGCACCTGCGCGGTGATCTGCGCCGGATCCTCGCCGCCCGGGTCGTCGGCGGTGAAGACCGCGGTGTCGGCGGCCAGCGCTGCGCGCCCCACCTCCGGGCGGCTGAACCGGTCGCGATTCCCGGCGCAACCGACGACCAGGTGCACGCGCCCTCCGCTCGCCCGGCGCGCCGCCGCGATCAGCTCGGCCACCGCGGTGGGCGTGTGCGCGAAGTCGACCACCGCCAGGAACGGCTGACCGACGTCCACGCGCTGGAAACGCCCCGGCGGCAGTGCGGCACCCAGGCCGCGGGCCGCAGCCGGCCCGGACACCCCCAGCAGGCGAGCCGCCGCGTAGGCCGCCGCCAGGCCGGTGGCGTGCCGACCGGTCGCTGCCGGCACCGCCAGCACCACCGGCTCGCCGTTGTCGTGGACGACCACGCGCGCCCCGTCGGACTCCGCCACCCGCACGTCAGCGCGCGGGCTGCGCCCGACGGTCACCACCGGCACCCGGGCCTGGTCGGCCAGCCGCCGGCCCCACCGGTCGTCGATGTTGACCACGGCCCGGCGGCAGCGCTCCGGCGTGAACAGCGCGGCCTTGGCCGCGAAGTACTGCTCCACCGTGCCGTGGTAGTCGAGGTGCTCCGGGCTCAGGTTGGTGAACACCGCGACCTCGGCCCGCACCGGATCGGTGCGCTGCTGGTCGATCGCGTGCGAGGACACCTCGACGACCGCCGCCTGAACCCCCGCGGCGCGCATCCGGCACAGCATCCGCTGCAGCTCGGCGGCATCCGGCGTGGTCAGCGCCGCCGGGCACCGCCATCCCGGAGCGCGGGTCTCGACCGTGGAGCTCAAGCCGGTGCGCAGGCCGCCGGCGGCGAGCGCGGCTTCGAGCAGGTGCGCGGTGGTCGTCTTGCCGTTGGTGCCGGTCACGGCGGCGATGGAGAGCGCATCGGCGGGGTGGCCGTGCACTCGCGCGGCGACCGGCCCCACCGCGGCCCGCACGGCGGGAACGCGCACCTGGGGCACCGGCACGTCGAGGAACCGCTGCACCAGCAGCGCACCGGCTCCCGCCGCCACCGCCTCGGCCGCGAAAGCGTGCCCGTCGCGCTGCGTTCCCGGCACGGCGCAGAACAGCGCGCCCGGCCGCACCCGCCTGCTGTCGGTGCCGACGTCGGAGATCCGGGCATCACCGCGCAGCTCGGCTTCCCCCAGACCGCGCACCGCAGCGGAGAGGCTGCAGGCGCGTCGGCAGTCGCATTCCACGATCGTCCCCCGGAAACGACGGCTGTCCCGACACCAACCGGACATACCCGCCGACGGCCTCCGCAATGCCTTCGCGACCTGGCGGCCCTGATCATCACCGCAGGTCACAGCATCTTTCCACCCCCGATTTCATAATCATGCAGTCCATCGCATACTCTTAAGTCATGTCCAAGGTTCTGACGAGTCTCCCGGTCGGCCAGCGAGTCGGCGTCGCCTTCTCCGGAGGTCTCGACACCTCCGTCGCGGTGGCCTGGATGCGCGAGAAGGGCGCCGTCCCCTACACCTACACCGCCGACATCGGGCAGTACGACGAGACCGACATCGCCTCCATCCCCGGCCGCGCCAAGTCCTACGGCGCCGAGATGTCCCGCCTGGTGGACTGCCGGGAGGCGCTGGTCGAGGAAGGCCTGGCCGCGCTGACCTGCGGCGCGTTCCACATCCGCTCGGCCGGGCGGACCTACTTCAACACCACCCCGCTGGGCCGCGCCGTGACCGCCACCCTGCTGGTCCGCGCGATGCTCGAGGACGGGGTGGAGATCTGGGGCGACGGCTCCACCTTCAAGGGCAACGACATCGAGCGGTTCTACCGCTACGGGCTGCTGGCCAACCCGCGCCTGCGGATCTACAAGCCGTGGCTGGACACCGACTTCGTCGGCGAGCTCGGCGGCCGCCAGGAGATGTCGGAGTGGCTGCAGGAGCACGGCCTGCCCTACCGCGACAGCGCGGAGAAGGCCTACTCCACCGACGCCAACATCTGGGGCGCCACCCACGAGGCCAAGCAGCTGGAGCACCTCGACACCGGGGTCGAGATCGTCGACCCGATCATGGGCGTGCGGTTCTGGGACCCGTCGGTCGAGATCCCCACCGAGGACGTCACGATCACCTTCGCGCAGGGCCGCCCGGTCGCGATCAACGGCAAGGAGTTCGCCTCCGCCGTCGACCTGGTGCACGAGGCCAACGCGGTCGGCGGCAGGCACGGCCTGGGCATGAGCGACCAGATCGAGAACCGGATCATCGAGGCCAAGAGCCGCGGCATCTACGAGGCCCCGGGCATGGCCCTGCTGTTCATCGCCTACGAGCGGCTGGTCAACGCGATCCACAACGAGGACACCGTCGCCAACTACCACAACGAGGGCCGCAAGCTGGGCCGCCTGATGTACGAGGGCCGCTGGCTGGACCCGCAGTCGCTGATGCTGCGGGAGTCGCTGCAGCGCTGGGTCGGCTCGGCGGTCACCGGCGAGGTCACCCTGCGGCTGCGCCGCGGCGAGGACTACTCGATCCTCAACACCACCGGCCCGGCGTTCTCCTACCACCCGGACAAGCTGTCCATGGAGCGCACCGAGAACGCCGCCTTCGGCCCGGTGGACCGGATCGGCCAGCTGACGATGCGCAACCTCGACATCGCCGACTCCCGCGCCAAGCTGGAGACCTACGCCCAGCTCGGCCTGGTCGGCCCGGCCCACACCGAGCTGGTCGGCTCGCTGCAGGCCGGTGGCGCCGAGGCGATCGCCTCGGTCGGCGCCGACGACTCCACCGAATCGGGTTACCTGGACCGCGCCGCGATGGAGTCCGGCACGGACTGAGCACCGCAACTCCCGGGCCGCCGCGGGGCGAACGCTCCCGCGGCGGCCCTCCGGCGTCCGCGATGCACCCGGGGCAAGATGGGCGCCAACGCAGGTCGCGCACGCCAACGCAGGTCGCGCACGAGGAGGTCTCCGCGATGCCCCAGATCGCCACCAACACGAGGGTGGAGCTGTCCGGACTGCTGGACTTCGTCCGGCCGCGGCACCGCGCGATCCTGCTCACCACCAGGACCGACGGCAGCCCGCAGGGCTCGCCGCTGACCTGCGGCGTGGACGATGCCGGCCGGCTGGTGATGTCGACCTACCCGGAACGCGCGAAGACCCGCAACGCCAAGCGCGACCCGCGGGTGAGCGTGATCGTGCTGTCCGACGACTGGAACGGCCCGTGGGTCCAGGTCGACGGCACGGCCGAGGTGATCGACGCGCCGGACTCGGTGGAACCGCTGGTCGAGTACTTCCGCACCATCGCGGGCGAGCACCCCGACTGGGACGAGTACCGCGAGGCGATGCGCAAGCAGGGCAAGTCCCTGATCCGCGTCACCCCCGAGCGCTGGGGCCCGATCGCCACCGGGGGCTTCCCCGCCCGCCTCGCCGACTGACCTCGGTCACCGCGCCGGACGAGCCGCGCTCGGCCTGCTCCCGGCCGGTACCGGGAGATCAGGCGGGTTGGTAGGTCAGGCAGTCCACGATGTCGTGCTCGTGGCCGACCGAGATCCCGGGGGCCTGGCACTCCAGGTGCGAGTTGTAGCGGCAGTCCTCCATCTTGCAGGCGCCGACGTGCGCGACCGAGTCCGGATCACCGCCGGTGACCGAGGTCGTGACGAAGGTGTCGCACTGCGGTTGCCGCGGTTCTCCGATGGTGATCGCCAGCGCGTGGCAGTTCTGGTGGTCGTTGAAGGCGCACTCGGTCGCGGTGCAGTTGTTGACCAGCGGCATCTCCATCATGGGGTCCCCCTCGCGTCGTGCTGTCTGATGAGGGCTTCCCCGGAACGGTCCGCGGTAACCGCGCGGGCATCACTTCCGCGGCCGTCCCACGAGCAGTCCGACGACGACGCCGATGATGAGCATTCCGGCCAGCGCGGTCCACAGCGGCAGCGTCACCACCGGTACGAGGAGCCGGATCTCGACGAGGCCCCGGTTCTCCACGGCGAGCACCACGGCCAGCACGACCAGCGCCAGGCCGGTCACCACCCGTGCCGGCACCCGGCGCTGAGCCGGTTCGCGCTGCTTCACCACCTGCCCAGTGTGGTCAGCACGCGGTGGCCGTGCCCAGAGCACAACGTCACCGCGGTGATTGAGGACTTTCGCCCGGTGACAACGCAGTGACCAGCCGCGACGGTCGAAACGTTCTCCGCAGTCGCACTCCGCTGGAGGAAACGATGCACAACGGCCACGAAATGCGCTGGGGCGGGCTGGCCGGGCTCGCTTCGCTCGTGCTCGCCATCATCGCGAGCATCCTGCTGCGCGGCGCGCCGCGGATCACCGAGTCCACCAACGCGATCGCCAGCTACCTGTTCTTCTCCCGCGGCGTGATCCTGACCGCGGTCGTGCTCGCCGCGGCGGCCGTCGTGCTGTTCATGTGGTTCGGCGCCACGCTGGCCACCGCGTTCCGGCTGGCCGACCCCGACAGCGACGCGCCCGCCGTGGTGCTGGCCGGGTTCGCGATCACCGCCACCACCGGCTTCCTCGGCACCGCGATGTTCGGCGGCCTGGTGCACGCGCTGACCACCCACCCGATGCTGCTCGCGCTCGCTTCGGTGCCCTACTCCGCGCTCATGGTGGTGCGGGCGATCGCCGGGCTGGCCCTGGCGCTGCCGCTGGCCGCCTGCGCGGTGGCCGTCATGCGCACCGAGGTGTTCCCGGCGTGGGCCGGCTGGTTCACCGGTTTCGTCGCCGTGATCCGGGTTCTCGGCGCGATCACGGTGATCAGCGGTGCCGGGGTGCTGGCGCCCGACAGCGTGCTCGCCGCTTACGTCCCGAACGCGCTGACCGCGCTGTGGCTGCTGGTCATGAGCGGCCTGCTGGTCCGCGAGCACCTGCCCAGCATCAGCCCGCAGCGGCGAGGCGCCGTCGGACCGGCCTGAACTCAGGCGCCCGCGATCCGGGTCGCGCGCAGTTCGCTGCGGCGGACCTTGCCCGCGTCGTCACGCAGCTGCTCGGTGGTGAACTCGAAGGACCTCGGGATCTTGTACGGCGCCAGGCGGGCGCGCAGGTGCGCCACGAGGTCTTCGGGGCTCAGCGGCCGGGTGGTCTCCAGGATCGCGTGGACGACGTTGCCGAGGTCGTCGTCGGGCAGCCCGATCACCGCGCTCGACGCGACCCGCGGGTGCTCGGCCAGGGCGTTCTCCACCTCGGCCGGGTAGACGTTCGCGCCGCCCACCAGGATGACGTCCGTGCTGCGGTCGGCGAGGTAGAGGTAGCCGTCGGCGTCGAAGCGGCCCATGTCGCCGAGCGATTCCCAGCCGTCGCGCGCCCGCGGATCGGCGCCGACGTAGCGGTAGGACGGCGGGCTGCCCGGGCTGCGGCGCAGCCACAGCTCGCCCACCTCGCCCGGTGGCAGCTCCCGGAACTCCTCGTCGCGGGCGGTGATCTCGCCGGCGACGACCTGGCCCACGGAACCGGGCCGCTGCAGCCACGCCGTCCCGTCGATCATCGTGCTGGCCAGCGATTCGGTGCCCGCGTAGACCTCCAGGACCTTCTCCGGGCCGACCCAGTCGATCCAGCCGCGCTTGACGTTCTGCGGGCACGGCGCGCCGACGTGGAAGACGGTCCGCAGCGAGGAGACGTCCACCGCGGCCCGGCGCTCGGCGGGCAGCCGCAGCATTCGCCCCATCATGGTGGGCACCACGTAGAGCCAGGTGACCGCGTGCTGCTCGATCAGGTCCAGCGCGCGCTCCGCGTCGAACCGCGACATCAGCACCACGTGGCTGCCCTGGAGCACCCCGATCAGGGAGAACATGTAGGGCGCGTTGTGGTAGAGCGGCGCGGTGGTGAGCACGACGCCGCCGGGTTCCAGGCGCAGGTGGTCGATGCCCGCGAGAACGCCCTCGGCGCTGGCCTCCCGCCCGGACACGATCAACTTCGGTCTGCCGGTGCTGCCACCCGAGGTGGGGGCCTTCCACGCCGGTCCGATGACGTCGGGCAGCGCGGCGTCGGATTCGTCCGCGACGTCCTCGTCACCGCGCAGCCACGGGCGCTGGTCCTGCGGCGGGAGCCCGACCACGAGCGCCGGATCGGCGACCTCCAGCAGCGACGCCAGCTCGGCGGGCGGGAGCCGGTGCGACAGCGGCTGCGGGATCGCGCCGAGCTTCCACGCCGCGATCGAGCACTCCACGTGCCGCACCTGGCTGACCAGCGCGATCGACACCATCGATCCACGGGTGACGCCGAGCGAGGCGAACCGGCGCGCGAGCTGGTTGGTGCGCCGGTCGAGCTCCGCGCGGGTCAGCGTCACGTGGTCGTCGGTGACCGCCGGTCGGTCGGGCGCTTGCGCCACGAGTTCGCGCAGCCGCGCTGCCAGCGCCGTCGAGCCGGTGGTCATCTGCGCCTCGTTCCTCCGTCGGTGGCGTGCGTGCGGTGGCCCTCGCCCGGCCACCGAGGTCCGAACGTATGCGCGGGGCGCACCGCGGGTCGAGGCGCTGTAAGCGGGCACACGTCCGGCTCGTCAACCCTGCTCGACACCGCGCTCGCCGCACACCCGGCGAACCGGTGAAATCCACCGCACCGCGCCTCTTTCAGAGCAGTGCTTGGGCGATCAGCGCCGAGATGAGGAACGACGCGGCGAACGAGGTCAGCCCGACCGGGACGATGCGCCAGCCGATGCGCTTGAGCGCGGGCACGTCCTTGCCGATGCTCAGCCCCGCGAAGACCAGGATCGGTGTGGCCATGGCGAGGAACTCGATCGGCTCGATCAACGGCAGCACCGCACCGGCCACCGGTGAGATCGGCGAGGTGAGCAGGATGGCCAGCACCGAGGTGCCCGCGACCGCGGGCAGCCCGGTCAGCTTCTTGACGCCGAGACCGGCGAGGACCACGGCCGCGACCAGCGCGAACCCGAGCAGGGAACGCGGCTGGAGTCCACCGGTGTGCACGACGTTGGAGACCACCATGGCCAGCAGCACGAGCAGGATCGCGATCAGCGGCCGGATCCGGACGGTTTCGGCGGTCTCCGGCACCGCGGTCACCCGGGGCGCGGCGGCCTCGATCGTGCGGCCGCGGGTCAGCAGCCGGTAGAAGCGGTCGGCCAGCGGGAGCGCGACGAACATGCCGACGTAGAGCCCGAGCAGCGTGGTCACCAGGTTGCTGACCGCCGCCACCGCCACGATCTGGTTCGCCAGCTCCGGGTGCTGGGCGGCGATGGCCGCCGACGACGCGGCCATGACCGAGCCGGACCCGACACCGGTGCCCATCGCCAGCGCCAGCGGGTCCAGCCAGCCGGTCCCCGCCAGGAAGCTCGCCAGCAGCGTCACGTAGAGCGCTCCGACGACGCTGCCGAAGATGTACATGCCGAGCACGCCCCGGTACTCGTCGGAGTCGGGGCCGAACCGCTCGGAGACCATCGCGAAGGACGCCTCGCGGTCGATGGAGAAGCAGGCGCCCACCGCCGAGCGGCCCATCCGCAGCAGCACGGCCAGCGGCAGCGACAGCGCGACGGTGCCGAAGAGGTGGCCGAGTTCCTGCAGCAGCAGCGCGGCGCTGGCCTGCCTGAGCACCGGCAGCTCGTGCCCGACCACGAAGGCCAGGCGCACGCCGAGCAGCAGCACGCCCGCTTCCACCAGGTAGGTCGACGCCTTCTGCAGGCCGATCGGGACGGGGCGGAACCGCTGGATGCTCGCCACCGCGCCGAGCACCAGCCCCCAGATGATCGGGAAGAGCGTGATCGCACCCAGCCCGATGGAGATCTTGTGGCTTCCGATGGCCTCGGCAGCGGCGGTCAGGGCGAGCGCGACCAGGACGAGCAGGGCGAGTCGGCTGCGCGATGAGCGGACCGGGCGCGAGGTTCCCCGCGCGACCGTGGTGCCGGACATGGCTTCCTCCATGTTGACCAGAGGTTCGGAGTGGCTCTCAGCAGGCCACGACGTCGAGGGAGAGACCGCCGCCGCTCGTCGCGGACGAGCTGGCTGCGCGCACCGGCGGTGTCGACGTCCACTTCGGACGGCTGCGCGCCGAGCAGACCGTGCACGACCGCCCTGTCCGAGGCGTGCCCGCGCACGTTGCCCCGAACAGCTCGACCCGCACGGAGCGGACGTCGCGCAGGAGACCGTCGGCGGCCGGCAGGAACCGGCGGGCGGCGACCATCGGCCCGACCGGGCGCGCGCTCGACGGCCCGATCCCCGCGCTGACGCTCATGTCGCCGCCGAGCTCCGGCGCGCGGCGTGCTCGTCCAGGAACTTCTGCCGCAGCACCGGGTCGGCGGCGACGTCCACGGCGGTCAGCGCCATCGCGGCAGCGCCGTCCACCGCGGCGTCATCGCCTGCCGGGGTCGCCGCTGCGGCGGCGAAGCCTCGGGTGTGCGGCGGGTGCTCGCAGCCGATGATCGCGATGGACGGGTGGATGCTGGGCACGACGTGCGAGACGTTGCCCATGTCCGTCGACCCGCCGCGCATGCCGTGGGTCTCGCGCAGGCTCCGGCCCAGCGCCTCGACGTGCGCGGCGAACCGGTCGGACATGGCCGGTTCCTGCACCAGGTCGGCGTAGAGCGGCTCGGTGGGCTCGACCGACATCGTCGCGCCGCTGGCCCGCGCTCCGGCGTCGAAGCAGGCCATCACCCGCTCCTGCAGGGCGAAGGTGGTCTCGACGTCGAAGGCCCGCACCTCGCAGTCCACGACCGCCTTCTCCGGGATGATGTTGGTGACCGCACCGCCCTCCCGCACGAACAGGCCGATCCGGCAGTCACCGGTGATCTGCTGGCGCAGCAACCCGATCGCCACCTGGGCGACGACCGCGGCGTCGGCGGCGTTGATCCCCTGGTGCGGCGCGGCGGCGGCGTGCGAAGCCCGGCCCGCGTAGGTCACCGCGAACCGCGTCACCGCCTGGCTGGCGAAGGCCGCCGGGTGCACGTCGGCCTGCCCGGGGTGCACCATCATCGCCACGGTGACGTCGTCGAAGACGCCGCGCTCCAGCAGCAGGACCTTCCCGCCGCCGTGCTCCTCGGCGGGTGTGCCGATCACCTTGACCCGGATCCCGAGTTCGTCGGCGACGGCGGCCAGCCCGATGGCGGCGCCTACCGCGGCCGAGGCGATGATGTTGTGCCCGCAGGCGTGCCCGATCTCGGGCAGCGCGTCGTACTCGGCGCAGATGCCGACGGTGAACTCCCCGCTGCCGCGCACCGCGGTGAACGCCGTCGGAACGTCCTCCGGGCCCGGTGCCACCGCGAAGCCCGCCGCGCCGAGCAGCTCGGTGACCTTCTCCACCGAGCGGTGCTCGGCGAAGGCCAGCTCGGGCTCCGCGTGCAGGCTGCGGCTGAGCCGCACGAGGCGCTCCCGCCAGCGCTGCTGCTCGGCCCGCACCGCGTTCCCGAGCGCCCCGACGTCGACCCGGTTGTCCTGACCGCCCACTTGCACTCCTCCCTGGTCCGTCCTGGACAGGAAGGGTCAGCGATGGCACGCTCGCCTTCCCCCGAATGCAGGATCGCGGCAGGAACACCGATCGAATGCAGGATCACGCCGAACTGGACGAAGTCGATCTCGCGCTGGTCAACGCGCTGCAGATCCACCCGCGCGCGCCCTGGTCGCTGATCGGCGGCGTGCTCGGCATCGACCCGGTCACCGCCGCCCGCAGGTGGGCGCGGCTGGAGCGCACCGGGCTGGCCTGGATATCCGCCTATCCCCCGACCACCCCCGCCCAGGCCACGGCCTTCGTCGAGCTGGTCTGCGAACCGGGTCGCGGGGTGGAGGTGGCGCGCGAGCTGGCCGACGACCCGCAGGCCATGACCATCGACGTGACCGCGGGCGGGCGCGACGTGCTGGTCACCGTCAGCACCCCGGACCCGCAGACGCTGTCGAGCTACCTGCTGGAGCGGATGAGCCGGGTCGGTCACCTCCAGCAGGTGCGCAGCCACCCGGCGGTGCGGATCTACACCGAGGCCAGCCGCTGGCGGTTGCGCGCGCTCGACCACGACCAGGTCGCGCGGATGGCCCGGGACCCCGGCACCACGGCCGGACTGGTCTCGCTGACCGAGCAGGACTGGGCGATCGCGGTGGCGCTGGCCGCCGACGGGCGGGCGCCGGTCGCGGCGCTCGCCGAAGCGGCGGGCACCAGCACGAGCACGGTGCGGCGGCGGATGGCCCGGATGCTGGCCAGCCGGCAGCTCCGGCTGCGCTGCGAACTCGCCCGGACGCAGTCCGGCTGGCCGGTGTACGCGTGGTTCTTCGCCCGCGTGCCCCCGGCCCACCTCGACGACACCGCGCGCGCTCTCGCCCGCATCCCGGAGGTCCGCGCGGTGACCTCGACGGCCGGTCCGCACAACCTGATCATCGCGGTCTGGCAGCGGTCGCTGGCCGACGTGCAGGACCTGGAGACGCACATGAGCAGGCGGCTGCCGAACCTCGACATCGTCGACCGCAGCATCGTCGTGCGGCCGGTGAAGCTCGTCGGCCGGCTCCTCGACGAGCGCGGCCACGCGACCGGTTCCGTCCCGCTCGACACCCGCCGCAACCCGTGACCCCGCGGGCTTCACCGGGCGCAGGGATCCGGGCGCACCCGCCGGATTGGAGGCGGCTTCAGGCCGCGCAGGCGTCGACCAGCTTCGCCAGGAGCCCGGTGCGGTCGCGGAGCACCCGGATCCCGTCGCGCACCACCCGGCGCGTGCCGCCGTCCACCTCCGGTTCCGTGGCCGCCCAGGCGGGTGTCGTGATGTTGAGCTCCACCACCAGTCCGGTCGTCGCGTGGCGCGATCGCCGTTCCGCCACCACGCCCCACTGCTTCGCGCGCAGCAGCGGGAGTTCCAGCCCCGGCGGCAGGTTCCCGGTGCCGTCGGTGTAGCGCCCCGGATCCGAGGTCACCACGATGATGTCCACATCGGACTCGGCTGTTTCCGCTCCCGGCGGGCGCGCGTAGGAGCCGACCAGCGCCAGGGCCAGCACGTCGGGCCGGGCGTCCGCCCAGTCGCACAACTCGGTCACCACCTGCTGGGCCCGCTCGTGCCGCGCGGTGCTGTCCACCTGCTCCTCCTGCGGTCAGCGGTACCGCGCTCCGCGCGGATCTGCGTTCGCCGTGAACGACGTCGTCGGCCTGACCGACATCTTTGCGCACAACCGCCGAGTCGGGCTCCGCTGCCCCCGGCTCCGGGCCGGGAGGCGCTGCTAAGCATCGGAAGCGATGCTGGTGGCAGGCTTCGCGACCGGAGTGCGCGCAGGATCGACGAACCACTCGCGGCCCAGCAGCAAGCCGAAAACCGCTGCGGGGAGCCGGACGAGCACACGCATCACGGGGGCGACCCTGCCGCCTCCGTAAACCTCGGAGCGGTGCGCGGCCAGCGCCGCCTGCTTCTGCCGAGCGAACCGGCGCACGTTCAACCGGTGCGTGATGGCCGAAGCCGGGCTGTAGGCGGTCCGCAGCGCTTCTGCGTCGAAGCGGAAGGGAATGCGCAACGCACGGATCAGCCGCACCAGACGCTCAACGACGTCACGGGGCATGGTGGCTTCCAAGACGGTGCCCACCCCGGCCAGTTCTGCCGCTCTCCTGCCCACCTCGTGCACCTTCACGTGGTCGCGATGGCCGTACCCGCCGTTGGAGTCGTAGCTCAGCAGGACGTCGGTACCTTCCTCGCGCAGGATCGCGGCGAGCCTTCCCGCCGCTTCGTCGGTGTCGGCGGGGACTCAGCGGCCGCCACCATGGTGTCCGCGGCCACCACGATCACCACGCGGTGACCCTCGGCCGCAGCACGGGCGAGAGTGCCACCGGTCAACAGCACTTCATCGTCAGGATGCGCGTGGAACGCCACGATGGTTGCCACGGCCTCAGTATGGGGCACCGCGAAACAGCAAGATCATCGGGGATGGCGGCGGGCGGACCGCCCGCGCAGGGCGGTCCCCGGTCAGCTCGGCGCGGTCGTCCTCCGGGTGAGCGTGCGGACGTCCTCGACCGCCAGCGCGAGGACCGTGGCGACGAGCACCGCGGCCGCGCCGCCGAGCAGGACCGGTGCGGTGCCGATCCCTTCGGCCAGCGGGCCCGCGGCCACCTCACCGACCGGCAGCGCGATGAACGAGCCGAGCATGTCGTAGGAGTAGACCCGCGCGAGCTTGTCCTCCGGGACGTTCTGCTGCAGCGAGACCTCCCACGCCACGGCGAACTGCTCCAGGGCGAATCCGGTCACGAACATGGCCGGCAGCAGCAGGAGCACCGACGGCCGCTGCGACAGCACGATCAGCGGCAGCACTTCGAGCATCCCGACCGCGACGCCGAAGCCCAGCGCTCGCTTCGGCTGCCACCGCGCCGCGACGATCCCACCGGCGAAGGCGCCCGCCGTCTGCGCGCCCAGGGCCAGCCCCCACGCGGCCCGGCCGAACGTCTGGTCGGCGATCACCGGCCCGATCACCGTCAGCGCACCGGCGGTGACCGCGTTGACCACCATGCACTGCGCCACGACCACCCAGACCCAGCGCCGGGACCTGAACTCCCGCCAGCCCTCGCGGATCTCGGCGAGAGGCCGCGCTCGGCCCGGAAGTGCGACGTGCGGCAGCCGCACTCCCCGGAAGAACAACGCCGCGACGGCGAACGCCACCGCGTTGCCGACCAACGCGGCACCGGACCCGCTCGTCGCGGCCAGCGCACCACCGACCGACACCCCGGTGATCCGCCCGCCGTTCACCCCGAGCCGCAGCAGGGCGTTGGCCTGGGTGAGCAGATGCGCGGGCACGGTCCGCGGCGTGAGCGAAGCCGCCGCGGGCAGGGACAGCGCGGCGGCCGCACCGTTGCCCGCGCCCAGCAGCACCAGCAGCGGGATGGACGCGAATCCGAAGAGGACGCTCGCCGCCACCAGCGCCTGGCTGGCCGCGGCGCCGAACTGGGCGCCCTGCAGGATCGCCGATCTGGGCAACCGATCTGCCAGCACCCCGCCGAGCAGCAGCAGCGCGACGTTGGCCAGCGAACGCGCCCCGACGACGATCCCGATGTCCACCACCGAACCGGTCAGGTCCAGCACGGCGAAGGCGATCGCCACCGGTGCGACCGCGTTGCCGAACTCAGCGGCGGTCCGGCCCCCGGCGAGCCGGCGGAAGGCCCGGTGGGCCAGCGGCCGGGACAGCCCGGTGGAGCTCATCCGGCTTCAGCGGAAGCGACCGGGAACAGCGCGACGGCCGCGCTGATCTGCTCGGTGCCCGGCGTCCGGGGTGGCACCGCGGCGGAGTGCAGCAGCTCGCCGAGCTCTCGCGCCAGTGAGAGCGCACGCTGCCAGCTGTCCGGATCCAGCCACACCTGCGCATCGGTCAACGCCCCCGGCGCCCCGGCGGGCCACCGCTGAACCCGGCGTGGCAGGTCCGCGGCCATGGTGACCACGAGCTGCCGTTCCTCGGCCGGATCGGCGAGCAAGCGCGCACCGCTGTCGGGGTCGTGCCGGTACCGCTTGGCCCGACCACCGCGGATCACCACCTCACCGGCGACGTCGAGCAACCCGGCCTCGTGCAGCCGCCGCAGGTGGTAGCTGGCGTTCGCCTGCGACTCCCCCAGCTCCCGCGCGACCTCGGCGGCGCTCATGGCAACGCCGGTCAGCAGCGAAAGCATCCGGAGCCGCAACGGATGCGCCAGCACGCGAAGCTCCTCCAAGGAGCGCTGTTCTGCCACACCTCGATCTTGACGCACACCAGCCGACCCCCAAAGAACCATTTGGGGGATCCGCGATGCTCCGACTCGCATCGCCCGCGGCGCAGCGAGCGGTTGACCGCACCACGCACGGAAGCGCGAAAGATCCAGCAGACGCCCGGCGATCCGCTGGGCGGCGGGCACAACGGGGTGCGATTTCGCGAGATCGGCCGCGGCTACGCCCCGGTCGCCGGCATCTCGTGGATGTGGGCCGCCACTGCTTCGCAGGCCGCTTCCACGTCGTCGCCGCGGAGGACTTCGAGGAGCCGGGCGTGCTGGTCCGCGACCGCCTTCGGGGACGGGTGGGCCGGGGCGTCCCGGCGGAACTGGGCCACCACCCGGGGTTCGATGACGTTCCACAGCTGCAGGCAGTGCGGCTGGCCCGACCTGGTGATCAGGAACCGGTGGAACTCGACGTCGGCGTCGGCCAGGCCCGCGTGGTCCGCCGCCTCGGCGAGCCGGGTCATCCGGCCCACGAGCGCCGCCAGGTGCGCGAAGTCGTCCTCGGTGAGCAGCGGGTGCACCGTGCGGACCGCGAAGCGCTCCAGGGTCAGGCGGATCGGCACCAGGATCTCGGTGACCTCCTGCTGCGAGATGCCCAGCACCTCGGTGCCGCGGTACGGGTAGGAGACGACCAGGCCTTCCTGCTCCAGCTGGCGCAGCGCTTCGCGGATCGGCGCGCGGCTGATGTCCAGGTCCGCCGCGAGGTCCCGCTCGGTGAGCTTGTCGCCCGGTCGCAGCGTGCCGTCCACGATCGCCGCGCGGAGCACGTCGGCGACCTGGTGGCGGCGCGAGGTCGAGGGCAGGGCGGGCAGGAGGTTTCTGGCCATCGGCGGAACTGGCCCCTTCGGTCGGCTCGGATGCGAGCAGAACTATAGCCCGCGCCGCCGTGGTGGCTGTATGGTCGACCATCGACCATCGACCAGAGGAGGCACCCGGGTGAAGATCCGCGAGATCCGCGCCGCCGGACTGCGGGGCGCCACGCCGGAGGGCGGGTGGAGCGTCGAGCTCCGGCCGGACGACGTGGTGCACACGCTGGTGGCGGTGCACTCCGACACCGGGCTGGTCGGCGTGGGCAGCGCTTTCACCAGCGAGAACCTGGTGCGCGCGGCCCTCGACGTGCTCGCTCCCCTGTGCCTGGGCGACAGCGCGCTGGAACCGGAGCGGGTCTCCGAGCACCTGCACCAGCACACCTTCTGGCTCGGGCGCGGCGGGGCGCTCACGCACACCATCAGCGCGATCGACATCGCGCTGTGGGACCTGCTCGGCCAGGCCACCGGGCAGCCGGTCGGCCGGCTCCTGGGCGGGCGCCACCGGGAGCGGGTGCGGCCCTACGCCTCGGTGCTGATGGACGAGCCCGCACGGCTCGCCGGAAACCTCATCGAGCTCGCCGACCAGGGCTTCCGCGCCTTCAAGATCGGCTGGGGGCCGTTCGGGCGGGTGAGCGCGGCCCTGGACGAGGAGATCGTGCGCGCCGCGCGGGACGCTGTCGGACCCGACGCGCTGCTGGCCGTCGACGCGGGCGGCAGCGACGGCTGCTGGCGCGGCGACCTCAAGTGGGCGCTGCGCACCGCCGAGATGCTCCAGGCGCACCAGGTCGCGTGGTTCGAGGAGCCGCTGCGCCCCGACGCCGTCGAGGACTTCGCCGCGCTGCGCAGCCGGACGCTCGTGCCGATCTCCGGCGGTGAGGTGCTGACGCGGCGCCAGGCGTTCCGGCCGTACCTGGAGCAGCGCGCGTTCGACATCGTCCAGCCCGACACCACCAAGGTCGGCGGGCTCAGCGAGAGCCGCCGGATCGGCTGGCTGGCGCAGGAGCACGGTGTCCGGCTGATCCCGCACGGCTGGAACACCGCGGTCGGCCTGCTCGCCGACCTGCACCTGGCCTCGGCGCTGCCCGGCACCGACCTCGTGGAGTACAAGACCGGTTCGCCCTACATCGACGGCATCACCGAGCAGCCGTTCCGCCTCGATCCCGACGGCATGCTGGCGATCCCGGCAGGCCCCGGCCTGGGTCTCCAGCTCGATCCCGAGCGACTCGCGCGGTTCGCCGACGCCGAGGAGTTGCTCCGACCATGACCGCGCCAAGTCATCGCGGGCGGCGAGCCGGTGGACGTCCTGAACGCACCTCGGCTGCGACGGCGGTGGCTCACCAAGGCATCGATCAGCGCGTGAAGCGATCGGGAAGGAGACATCGACGGTGATCGAGCAGCAGGACTCCGATGCGGACGACGCCGGGGCGCAGTGGTGGCGACGGGCCGTGATCTACCAGATCTACCCGCGCAGCTTCGCCGACAGCGACTCCGACGGCGTCGGCGACCTGCGCGGCATCATCGGCAAGCTCGACTACCTGGCGGACACGCTGGGCGTCGACGCGATCTGGTGCGGCCCGCTCTACCGCTCCCCGCAGGTCGACTTCGGCTACGACATCAGCGATCACACCGACATCGACCCGGTCTTCGGCACCCTGGAGGACTTCGACGCCCTGATCGCCGCAGCGCACCAGCGCGGCCTGAAGGTGATCGTCGACTTCGTGCCGAACCACACCTCCGCCGAGCACCCGTGGTTCGCCGAATCCCGCTCGGGCCGCACCGCCGCGAAGCGGGACTGGTACGTCTGGGCGGATTCGGCGCCCGGCGGCGGCCCGCCGAACAACTGGACCAGCGAGCAGGGCGGCTCCACGTGGGAGTTCGACGAGACCACCGGACAGTGGTACCTGCACTCGTTCAACCGGACGCAACCGGACGTGAACTGGCGCTGCCCGCAGCTGCGCGCGGCGATGCTCGGCGTGCTGCGCTTCTGGCTGGAGCGCGGGGTGGACGGCTTCCGGATCGACGCGCTGCACATGATCGCCAAGGATCCCGATCTCACCGACAACCCGGCCAGGACGAACGCCGAGCCCAACCCGACCGACCGGCAGCATCCGGACTTCGACACCCAGTGGCACTCGCACGACCGGATGCACCCGGACCTGCACGACCACATCCGCGAGATCCGCGCGCTGCTCGACGAGCACAGCGCCCGGACCGGGCAGGAGCGGATCGCGATCGGCGAGATCGAGGCCATGCCGTGGGAGTCGTGGGTCCGCTTCCTCGGCGACGGCGGAACGCACTTCAACTTCAACTTCAACTTCGTCGAAACGCCCTGGGAGCCCGCGGCGCTGCGCGCCGGCGTCGAGGCGCAGGAAGCGGCGCTGCCGGCCGGTGCCTGGCCGAACTACGTGCTGTCCAACCACGACCGGCCGCGGCTGGCGACCCGCAACGGCCCGCAGAGCGTGCGGATCGCGGCGATGCTGCTGCTGACCCTGCGCGGCACCCCGACGCTGTACTACGGCGACGAGCTCGGCCTGGCCGACCTGCCGATCCCCGAGGAGAAGTGGCTGGATCCGCTGGGCCGGGACCAGGCCCGGGCCGCGATGCCGTGGACCTCCCGGGGCAACGGCGGTTTCGACTCCGGGCCGGCCGACGCCGCACCGTGGCTGCCGGTGAGCGACGAGTACCTGCGCCTCAGCGTGCAGAGCCAGCTCGCCGAGCCGGACTCGGTGCTCAACCTCTACCGGCGGCTGCTCGCCCTGCGCCGGAGCGAACCCGCGCTGCAGCACGGCGCTTTCCGCGCGCTCGACCTCCGCGCCGAGCACTGCACGGGCTACCTGCGGAGCACCCGGAAGCAGGAGTTGGCCGTGCTGCTGAACTTCGGTGACACCGACACCGCGGTGGAACTGCCCGGCCACGGCCGCGTGCTGCTGTCCGCCGACGTTCCTTCCGCGGTGGCCGAGCGCGCGCTGCGGCAGCGATTCCTCGTGCGCGGCCACAGCGGTTTGCTCGTCGAGCTCGGCGATGTCGTTCCCGGGCAGCGCGACGCGTAGTCGCCGGAGCTGATTGGATGTCCGCTGTGGACATCCTTCTGCTTCATTCAGTGTTCGGGCTGCGGCCCGCGGTGCACGCCGCCGCCGACCGGCTGCGCGAGGCCGGTCACGAGGTGCACGTCCCCGACCTGTTCGACGGGCGCACCGCGGAGACCGTCGAGGACGGCATGCGCATCAGCGAGGAGATCGGCCGCGACGAGCTGCTGCGCCGGGCGGTGCAGGTCGCCGCTCCGCTCAGCGCGCGGGGACTGGTCTACGCCGGGTTCTCGCTGGGCGCGGCGCTGGCGCAGAACCTCGCGCTGGCCGACGAGAAGGCCCGCGGCCTGCTGCTCCTGCACGGCACCTCCGACATCGCGGAGAACGCAGCGGTCGACGACCTCCAGGTGCAGCTGCACGTGGCCGATCCCGACCCGTTCGAGTCGGAGGACTGGCTGAACTCCTGGTACCTGCGGATGCAGCGGGCCGGGGCGGAGGTGGAGGTCTTCCGCTACGCCGGTGCCGGGCACCTCTACACCGATCCGAGCCTGCCCGACCACGACGCCGAGGCCGCCCGCAAGACCTGGAACATCGCGGTGGACTTCCTCGGCTCGCTCTGAACCAACGGGCCCGGGTGCGAGTCATTGCACCCGGGCGCCGAGGCCGGATGCGGCTGCGACGACCGCACCGGCCGGCCTCTGAGCGTCCACATCGGACTCATGACTGGCCGCCGTCCCGCACGGATCGCCGGGCGATGCGCACGAACGCCCGGGAAGCAGCGCTCCGGTAAGCGCTCTCGCGGCGCAGCAGGCAGGCCGTGCGGGTCGGCAGGCCGGGCTCCAGCGAGACCGGGTGCAGCTCGGGGTGCTCCCGCGTGATGGCGTCGGGCAGCACGGTGACCAGGTCGGTCCGCCGGATCATCTCGATCAGCGCGGTGACCGAGTTCGCCTCCACCGCGACCCGCACCTGAGCCCGGTGCTGGGCGAAGTAGGCGTCGATGTGGCCCCGGGTGGCGAAGTCCGCGCTGAGCAGCGCCAGCGGCTGTTCGGCCACCTCCGCCACCGGCAGCGGGTGACGGCGGCGGGCCAGCGGGTGGCGCCGCCCGACGACGAGGCTGAGCGACTCGGTCAGCAGCGCGGCGCTGTCGATGCCCGGCAGGTGGCCGCCGCGGAACGCCACGCCCAGGTCGAGCTCGTCGGCGAGCAGGGCGGCTTCGATCCGGTCCTGCGTCATCTCCCGCACGTCCAGGCTGATCCCCGGGTGCGCGGCCCGGAACTCACCGGTCAGCGGCCCGACCAGGTAAGCGGTGAAGGTCGGTGTCACCGCCAGCCGCAGGTGCCCCCGGCTGAGGTCCTGCACGTCGAGCACAGCGCGCTCCCCCGCCGCGAGATCGCGCAGCACCTCGCGCGCGTGGTGCAGGTAGGTCGCGCCCGCGTCGGTCAGCCGCACCGAGCGGCCGGTCCGGTCGAGCAGCTGCACGCCCAGAGCCTTCTCCAGCTGCTTGACCTGCTGCGACAGCGTCGGCTGGGAGATGTGCAGCTCCTCGGCGGCGCGGGTGAAGTTCGCGTGCTCGGCGACGGCCAGCAGGTAGCGGAGGTGGCGCAGTTCAACGGTCACGCAACCCACCATAGATGACAGCGATCGTCTCGATGGCAACTGCGTATTGGACGCTATACCTCCAGTTCAGGCATGGTCGTGATGTCGGTCCACCAGCTAGCAGAAGGAGGGACCATGCAGCACCTCGCGGACGGCATCCGCCGGTTCCAGCAGGGCGTCTTCCCCGCCAAGGCCGAGCTGTTCGCCCGGCTCGCCACCGAGCACCGGCCGCGCACGCTGTTCATCGGCTGCTCCGACGCCCGCGTGGTCCCCGAGCTGATCACCCAGCAGGATCCCGGCGAGCTGTTCGTCATCCGCACCGCGGGCAACCTCGTGCCCGCGCACTCCGGCGGGGCCGACGGTGTCGCCGCGAGCATCGAGTACGCCATCGACGCGCTGGAGGTTTCCGACGTCGTCGTCTGCGGGCATTCCTCCTGCGGCGCGATGACCGCCCTCGCCGAGCGCCGGGAACTCTCCGCGCTGCCGACCACCGCCGCGTGGTTGCGCCACGCGGACGCCTCGCTGGCGCGAGCCGCAGCCGCGGGCGGGAACCACCAGGTCGACGTGCTCGTGCGGCACAACGTGCTCGCGCAACTGGCGAACCTGGCGACCCATCCCTCCGTCGCCCGCGCCGTCGCCGGCGGCCGGGTCGCGCTGCACGGCTGGGTCTTCGACATCGCCACCGGCGTCGTGACCGGAGTCGGCCACGACCTCGCAAACCCCGTCACGGCCGCCTGAGACCGCGGCGGAACTCCGCACCGAATTCGAGAGGAAGCGAAGATGACCCACGCCCAGTTCGACCCCGCCGCCCGCCAGCAGCTCGCGATCGCCGCCGTCGAGGCCAAGACCCGCAAGGACCTGACGTGGCGGCAGATCGCCGACACCGCCGGGTACTCCGAGGCGTTCGTGACCGCCGCGCTGCTGGGCCAGCACGCGCTGCCCGCGCCCGCCGCCGAGGCCGTCGCCGAACTCCTGGGACTCGGTGCCGACGCGGCGACGCTGCTGCAGACGATCCCGACCCGCGGTTCCATCCCGGGCGGCATCCCGACCGACCCGACCATCTACCGGTTCTACGAGATGCTCCAGGTCTACGGCACGACGCTCAAGGCGCTGGTGCACGAGAAGTTCGGCGACGGCATCATCAGCGCGATCAACTTCCGGCTGGACGTGCAGAAGGTCGCCGATCCCGAGGGCGGCGAGCGCGCCGTGATCACCCTGGACGGCAAGTACCTGCCCACCAAGCCCTTCTGAGCCTCCACCGGCGGGCTCTGATCCCAGGCGAGGACGGCCCCTCCGCGCAAGCACCAGGAGGGGCGCCCGCACCGGGGAAGCACTCACCCGCCGAGCGACCACCAGCAAGCTCTGAGAATCCGGAGAAGACGTGGACCCCATCCAGCGCACCATCGACCTGGCCCAGCGCAACGTCGCCGAGGGCGGCCGCCCGTTCGCGACCGTGATCGTCAAGGACGGCGAAGTCCTGGCCGAGAGCCCCAACCAGGTGGCGCAGACCGGCGATCCCACCGCGCACGCGGAGATCCTGGCCATCCGGGAGGCGTGCCTGAAGACCGGCAGCGAGCACCTCACCGGCACCACCATCTACGTGCTCGCCCACCCGTGCCCGATGTGCCTGGGCTCGCTGTACTACTGCAGCCCGGACGAGGTCGTGTTCCTGACCACGCGGGAGGCCTACGAGCCGCACTACGTGGACGACCGCAAGTACTTCGAGCTCGACACCTTCTACGCGGAGTTCGCCAAGGACTGGCGCGACCGGCGGTTGCCGATGCGCCACGAGCACCGCGACGCCGCCGTCGAGGTCTACCGCGACTGGCAGCGGCGCAACGGCGGTGAGCGCCGCGTCGCAGGCGCCCCGACCGCCTGACGCCGGCCGCGATCAGCCGTGTGATTCCCTGGCACCCCGGTGCCGTCCGCGCAGCCACCGGTCCTCGCCACCGGTGGCTGCGCACCCTGCCGAGGAGAGGACTCCCCCATGCCCGACCGACGACTCCTGCGCGCGGCCACCACCGGCGACCTCGGCGAGGTCCGCGCCGCGCTGGCCGCAGGCGCCGATGCCGGAGCCCGCGACGCGCACCAGCGCACCCCGCTGCTGCTGGCCGTGCACGGCGACCACGTCGACGTCGCCCGCGAGCTCGTCGCGGCCGGTGCCGACCCGAACGCCCAGGACGACCGCCGGGACAGCCCCTTCCTGGCCACCGGGGTGACCGGCAGCGTCGAGATGCTCCGCGTGCTGCTGCCCGCGGGCCCCGACTTCACCGTGACCAACCGGTTCGGCGGCACCGCGCTCATCCCCGCCTGCGAGCGCGGCCACGTCGACTACGTCCGGGAAGCGGTGCGCACCGGGATCGACGTGGACCACGTCAACGACCTCGGCTGGACCGGGCTGCTGGAGGCCGTCATCCTCGGCGACGGCACCCGGCCCTACCAGCGGATCGTGCGGATCCTGCTGGACGCCGGAGCCGACCCGGCGCTCCCCGACCGCGACGGCGTGACGGCGCTCCGCCACGCCGGGAACCGCGGCCAGGCGCAGATCGCCGATCTGCTCCGCGGCGCCGCCTGATCCCGGTCCGTCAGTCGTCGTAGGGATCGTCGTTGCCGGCCGAGCCGTAGTCGGTCGCCTGCGACGGGTCGACGAGGGCGAAGCGCGCGCCCAGCGGGTCGCGCAGGACCGCGACGCGGCCGAGGCTGGAGTCGTACGGGTCCACGCGCACCCGGCCGTGGTGGGCGACCGCCGTGCGCACCATCTCGTCGGTGCCCACCTCCTCGTCCACGCCGAGGTAGACCAGCCAGTGCGCGTGCGCGCCCGGGCTGAGGTGGTCGCGGATCATGCAGACGCGGGCGAGCACGGAGTCCCCGCCCAGGTACCAGACCTCGTAGTCGGAGAGGTGGTCGGTGCCGAACTGCTCGCCGGTGTAGCCGAACAGACCGCCGTAGAAGTGGTCGGCCGCCTGCGCCTTGATGGTGACCAGCTCCGCCCACACCAGGGTGCCCGGCAGGCCGACGTCGAACTGCCACGTCGCGTCGGGCTCCAGCAGGCCGAACTCGTCGTCGGCCGGGGTGGCCAGCACGAGCTTGACGCCCAGCCCCGGCACGCGGCTGCGCGGCACGGTGATGTGGCCGCCCAGCTTGCCCGCCTCCGCCGCGGTGGCGGCGCTGTCGGGAGTGGCCAGGAACAGCCGCCACCGCGTCCGGCCGTCCGCCGACTCGCGGATGCTGGCCACCGGGTACCCGTCCCGGTGCGCGATCACGTGCCCGCCCTCGCGCGGATCGTCGTGCTGCTCGAACTCCCAGCCGAACAGGGCGCCGTAGAACCCGCGGGCCACGGGGATGTCGGTGGTCACCAGCTCGATCCAGCAGGGCGTCCCGGCGGGGATGCTCAAGCGAGCCCTCTCGACGGTCATGTCCGGCCCCCAGCCATCCGGTCAAGATCACTTGTCCGCTCCATTATGCGCCCGGGGTCCGACGACGCACTCCGCCGAAGGGGATCACGATCGGATCAAACACCCGGACAGAGCACCACTTCCGGAGCAATCGGGGACGAACCCGCCGAACCGGTCGGCCTTCCTCACCCTCCGCCCATGAATGTCCACAGTGGAGCGAATCGGCGAGACGTCCGCTCAGCAGCGGGACCGTGAGCGCTTTGGGGCGCTGGGGCACCCCGAAGCGCTCACGGGAACCTGGACGACCGAGCGTTGCGTCAGGCGGATTCGACGAGCCGACCGGCGCGCACGACGTGGAGCGGCGCCAGCAGGACCGAGAGGTCCTGGTGCGGGTCGCCGGAGAGCACCACCGCGTCACCGCTGAAGCCCGGAGCCAGTCGGCCCGCTTCACGCTCCACGCCCAGCAGGCTCGCCGCGGAGGTCGTCGCGGTGCGGATCGCGTCCAGCGCCGGGAGACCCGCCTCGTGCATCAGCTGCACCTCGCGGCCGATCGGGTCGACCGCACCGCCGGAGGAGTCGGTCCCGGCCGCCAGCGGCACTCCCAGCTCGTGGGCCGCGCGCACGGCGTCCTTCAGGATCGGCAGGTAGGTGCGGCCGCGCTCGGCCAGGACCGGATCCGAGGATTCGGCCAGACCCGCCATCGCCGTCAGCGTCGGCGTGAAGAAGGTGTTCCGGCGGCGCATCTCGTGCAGCGTCCGCTCGCCGACGTACACGCCGTGCTCCAGCGAGCGGATGCCCGCGGTCACCGCGTCGTGGCAGCCCTGCTCGCTGTAGCTGTGGCAGAGCACGCCCTTGCCGCGCCGGCCGGCCGCGGAGACGACCTCCGAGAGCTGCTCGTGGGAGTAGACCTGGGTCAGCGGGTCCTGCTCGGGCAGCCCGGCGCGTTCGTTGACCCGGGTCTTGATCACGTCGGCGCCGCGCGCCAGGTTCACCTCGACGACGCGGCGCAGCGCCTCCGGCGAGCGGACGCCCTCGGCCAGCCGCGCCAGCGGCGTGAGGTCGGGGTCGGCGAGGACGGTGTCGCCGAGGTCCGGGGTGACGAAGACGCCCGCCGCCTTCAGCCGCGGTGCGCGTCCGGGCACCTGGCGGGCGAGTTCGCGCACGGCGATGTCCTGGTAGAAGTTCGTGGAGCCGCTGCGGGCGCTGGTGGCGCCCTTGCGGACCGCGTCGCTCGCCTCGTCGACGGTGTTGAAGTGGATGTGCGCGTCGACCAGCCCCGGCAGCACCCAGCGGCCACGCGCGTCCAGGCGGGCCGACCCCGCGGGCACCTCGATGGCGTCGCGAGCTCCCGCCGCGCGCACGATGCCGTCGCGGATGACGACCACGCCGTCCTCGACGACCGCACCGGTGGCCGGATCGAGCAGGGTGCCACCGTCGATGACCAGGTCACCGGCCCTCGGCTCCGGTCGCCGGGCGGCGGCGGCCGTGCCGGGCGCGACCGCCAGCGCGGTGGTGCCCGCCAGCACCGCGGCGGTGGCGAGCACGCCTCGCCGGGTGAGGTGGCCGGCGGGCGGCGGAACGGGGTCAACGCACATCGAGCGCTCCTTGCTGTACATCGTCGGGCGTTTCTGTATACCAAATCGCGCACCTCAAACCCACTGCCGCACGTAACTATCCGACAGTCAACTTCGGTTGATCGCTTTTGGTATACCGCAACAGAGGACTCTTCCGGCACCCCCCGCCGCACCGGCACCTGGATCGTGGACACCCGGACCCGCAGCGGTCACCATTCGGGCGGGCGGCCGTCGGCGCGACGCCCCGATCGCCCACCCGGAAGACCGCGCGCCGTGCTCGCAGCGCTCGCGCGAAACCCTTGACGCGCCTGGACAACCGGTCTAGCGTTTTCGAATCATAAACGTATACTTCCGCAATTCGAAATAGAAGTTTCACTTGGTCGCCCCGGCGACTCCCCGCCCAGCGCTGCTGGGCGCCGCGGGACCACCGGTCGCACTCCTCCACCGGAGAAGCCCATGTCCTCATCGAGCACCACCTCCCCGGCGCGGTACCGCGTGCTCGGCGAGGACGAGGGCACAACGCTGAGCGGCACTCCGCACCACCCCCATCCGATGCCCGGCACCAGACAAGGAAGTCGACAGTTGCGCACAGGACACCTGGAGGCCGCCCGATGACCGCCACGGACAACGGCTCCGCCGTGGAGGCCCCCACCACGACCAGCTCCCGGCTCTACACCTACGACCTGGCGCCCACGAAGAAGGAAGGGCGCCGCTGGGGCGCCTACAACGTCTTCACGCTCTGGGGCAACGACGTGCACAGCCTCGGCAACTACGCCTTCGCGATCGGGCTGTTCGCGCTCGGGTTGAACGTGTGGGGCATCCTGGCCGCCTTCGTGCTGGCCTCGCTGCTGCTGTTCCTGCTGCTGACGCTGTCGGGCTACATGGGGCACAAGACGGGCGTGCCCTTCCCGGTGATGAGCCGGATCGCCTTCGGCACCAAGGGCGCGCAGATCCCGGCCGCCGTCCGCGGCATCGTGGCCATCGCCTGGTTCGGCATCCAGACCTACCTGGCCTCCGAGGTGCTGAGCACCCTGCTGGTGGCCATGTTCCCGTCGATGCAGGCGCTGGAGGAGACCTCGGCGCTCGGGCTCTCGACGCTCGGCTGGATCACCTTCCTGGCGCTGTGGCTGGTCCAGGTGCTCATCGCCAGCTACGGCATGCACGTCATCCGCAAGTACATGGCCGTCGCGGCACCGACCATCCTGATCACGATGACCGCGCTGGCGATCTGGATGTTCGTCCGCGCCGGCGGCGAGATCGCGCTGTCGAACTCGCAGCCGTTCACCGGCGGCGAGATGTGGCTGCAGATCCTGCAGGGCGCCGCGCTGTGGGTGGTCATCTACGGGACGTTCGTGCTGAACTTCTGCGACTTCACCCGCTCGGCCAAGAGCCGCCAGTCGATCATCCGCGGCAACCTGATCGGCATCCCGGTGAACATGCTGTTCTTCGCCGTCATCGTGGTGGTGCTCAGCGGTGCGCAGTTCAAGCTCGACGGCAAGGTGATCACCAGCCCGACCGACATCGTGCAGACCATCCCCAACATGGTGCTGCTGGCCGCCGCCTCGCTCGCGCTGATCGTGCTGACCATCGCGGTGAACCTGCTGGCCAACTTCGTGGCGCCGATCTACGTGCTGGTCAACCTGTTCCCGCGGCACCTGAACTTCCGCAAGGCGGCGCTGGTGAGCGCGGTCATCGGACTGGTCATCCTGCCGTGGAACCTCTACAACGACCCGGTCGTGGTGAACTACTTCCTCGGCGGCCTCGGTGCGCTGCTCGGCCCGCTGTTCGGCGTGATCATGGCCGACTACTGGCTGGTCCGGAAGACCCGGGTGAACGTCCCGGCGCTCTACAGCGAGGACGCGCACTCCGACTACCACTACAGCCGCGGGTACAACCCGAAGGCGATCTGGGCGTTCATCCCGTCCGCGGCGATCGCGGTGGCGGTGGCGCTGGTCCCCGCGTTCAGCGCGGCGGCCGGGTTCTCCTGGTTCATCGGCGCGATCCTCGGCGCCGCCATCTACGCCGCGATCGCCGGCCGCAAGCCCAACGCCTCCGATGTGGACGGCGAGTCGATCGCGGTGGCCGCGGAGTGAAGTGCCGGTCGACGAGTTCTGCGAAGAAGGTTGGACAATGCGCATTCTGGTCGTGAACGTCAACACCACCGCCGCCATCACCGAGGCCATCGGTGCGCAGGCCGCCGGTGCGGCGTCTCCCGGCACCGAGATCGTGGCCCTCACCCCGGCCTTCGGCGCCGAGTCGGTGGAGGGCAACTACGAGAGCTACCTGGCCGCGATCGCGGTGATGGAGACGGTGCGGGCCTACCCGGAGCCGTTCGACGCCATCATCCAGGCCGGCTACGGCGAGCACGGCCGGGAGGGACTGCAGGAGCTGTTCGACGTCCCGGTCGTGGACATCACCGAGGCCGCCGCGAGCACCGCGCAGTTCCTCGGCCGCACCTACTCGGTGGTGACCAGCCTGGACCGCACGGTCCCGCTGATCGAGGAACGGCTGCACGTCGGCGGGCTCAGCGCGCGCTGCGCGTCCGTGCGGGCCAGCGGCATGGCCGTGCTGGACCTCGAACGGGACCCGGACGCCGCGGTGGAGGCGATCGCCGAGCAGGCGGCGCGCGCCGTCGAGGACGACCGGGCGGAGGTCATCTGCCTGGGCTGCGGTGGCATGTCCGGGCTCGCCGAGCGCGTGGTCGAGCGCACCGGGGTACCCGTCGTGGACGGGGTGACCGCCGCGGTGACCATCGCCGAATCGCTGGTGCGCCTGGGCCTGAGCACCTCGAAGGTCCGCACCTACGCCGCGCCGCGGCCGAAGCGGGTGCTGAACTGGCCGCCGCAGCTGAGCTGAGGGACCGGTGGTGGCGGGGCTGCCCCGCCACCACCGGCACTTCCAGCCAGGAATGGTATACCAAAAGTGGTAGGCTGGGCGGCATGGACGAACCGCAGACCATCAGCGAGCAGGACCGATCGCACCTGCGGCGGTGCGTCGATCTCGCCCGTGAAGCGCTGGAGGACGGCGACGAGCCGTTCGGCTCGGTGCTCGTCGACGCGACCGGCTCGGTGCGCTTCGAAGACCGCAACCGGGTCAAGGGCGGCGACGCGACCCGGCACCCCGAGTTCGAGATAGCGCGCTGGGCGGCCGCGAACCTCTCCCCCGCAGAGCGCGGCGAGAGCACCGTCTACACCTCCGGCGAGCACTGCCCGATGTGCAGCGCCGCGCACGCCTGGGTCGGTCTCGGCCGCATCGTCTACGCGACGAGCACCGAGCAGCTGAGCGCATGGCACCGCGAGTGGGAGCTGCCCGCCGGGCCGGTGGCGGCGCTGCCGGTCAACGCGGTCGCGCCGGGGATCCCGGTCGCCGGACCGGTCCCGGAGCTGGCCGACGAGGTCCGCGAGCTGCACGCCCGCCTGCACGGCATCGGCCGGTAGCCGCGCCTGTCAGGACTCCGCCGCGCGCTGGCGCTCGGCGGCCATGCCCTGACCCGCGGCGAGGTGTTCGGCGATCAGCCGCTCCACCCGCACCACGTCCCGGTCCGCGATCGCCGAGTAGAGACCTTCGTGCTGCTCGGCGATCGCGGTCAGGTCGTCGTGCTGGCCGAGCAACCAGCGCATCCGCCCGCTCATGACCCGCTCCAGCTCGCTGAGCAGCTCGTTGGCCGCCAGCGAGGTCACCACCTCGTGGAAGTCGGCCGCCGCGCGCCGCGCGCGCACCGCATCGCCCGCGCGCGCCGCGGCCAGCTCGGTGTCCAGGACCTCGCGGAGCCGGGCCAGGCCGTCCTTGGTCCGGCGCTGCGCGGCCAGCTTGAAGGTCAGCGCTTCGAACGCCCCGCGCACCTCGTTGAGGTCGGCGACGTCGGAGGCGGTGAACTCGCGGACCACCGCCCAGCTGCGCGGGCGGGGCGTCACCAGTCCCTCGGCCACCAGCGACCGCAGCGCATCGCGCACCGGGAGCCTGCTCACCCCCAGCTCGGCCGCCAGGTCGCGCTCGACGAGCCTGCTGCCCGGAGCCCGGATCCCGCCGAGGATCTCGTCGCGGAGCTGCCGCATCACCCGCTCCGACTCCGGCTCGAAGCTCCCTGCCTGTGTCATGAGTTCAAGTCTCCATCGCGATCTGGACCGCCATCGTATCGGCGGCGCCGCCCTGCCGGGGCCCCGACACCGGGTATCCACAGTGGACAGTTCGGTGCCGGGCCGCGGTGGCCGGGCGCGGGATGCGCCCGGGCGACGTGAGGGGAGTCCGAGCGCTGGCCGCCGATCAGATGTCGTGATCAGGCTGCGGGAGCGGGCCGGGAGCCGGTGTTCGCGCGCTCGTGCCGCCCGGTGATCACCCTGGCCGGATGAACGGGCTGGCCGACATGACATGGCTGGTCGGCTCCGCGGATGATCGTCGCGGAGCCGACCAGCGGCGTTCTCGACCAGCGGCGCCGGGCGGTTCGCTTCCGTCGCTGCGCCTCCGGGAGCCGTTGTGCGTGGCCCAGGAGCGGGCCCGGCGGCCTGCCGCGCCTAGCCGCGGCTCACCGCCTTCTCCAGCTCGGCCTTGGTCATCTTGGAGCGGCCCTTGACGCCCGCCCGGCGGGCGTCCTCGTAGAGCTGCTGCTTGGTGCGCCCGCCGGGGCCCTGGCGCTTGCCCGACCGCCGGCCACCGCGCCGCTGCGGCGGGATGTCCTGGGTCGAGGTCCGGCTGCTCTGCTTGGTCTGGCCCTGCTGGGCCCGGTCCTTGTTGACCGTTCGAGCGGCGATCTCGCTCGCCCGGCTCTTGCTCGAGCCCCGTTCGCGCGCCTGCTCCTTGATGTGCTCGTACTGCCGTTCCTGCTTGGCGTTCCAGCTTCGCTGCGGCATGTCCGTCACTTCCCTCCAACGGGGTTCTGCAGCCAGTGACTACCCGCGGCGACGGCGAGTACACCGGGTTCAGTCCGCCTCGCGCTCCTCCTCGGCGCGTTGGCGGGCCTCCTGCCGGTCGGTCGCGGTGGGCTTGGAGCCCGGCAGCGCGCGCCCGGCGGGCTCCCTGATGGCCCACACCGCCACCAGGCCCACCGCGCCCGCGATCACCAGCAGGAACGCAGGTACCGACCGCATCCCGGTGGCCGCGACCAGGGACTCCGCGATCAGCGGGGTGGTGCCGCCGAAGAGCGCGACGGAGATGTTGAACCCGACCGACACCGCGCCGTAGCGGACCTCGGTCGGGAACAGCGCAGGCAGCGTCGAGGGCATGGTGCCGCTGAAGCAGACCAGGATCAGGCCCATGACCAGCAGCCCGGCCAGGACCGCGGGCACGCTGCCCGCTCCGATCAGCAGGAACGCCGGGAACGCCAGCACGATCAGGGCCGCGCTGCCCAGCGCGGCGATCGGCCGCCGACCGATCCGGTCGGAGAACCGCCCCAGCACCACGATCAGGCCCATCACCAGCACCATCGCCACCAGCACCAGGGCCAGCGCACCGGTGTGCGGGAAGCCCAGCACCGCGGACAGGTAGGTCGGCATGTAGGCGGTGAGCATGTAGTTGGTCACGTTGAACACCATCACCAGGCCGATGCACTTGAGCATCGCGCGCCAGTGGTCGCCGAAGATCGTGCGCAAGCTGCGCAAGGTGGCCGCCGCCTGCTCGTCCTCCGACTCGGAGCCCGCCTGGTAGGCGGGGCTCTCCCCCAGCCGGAACCGCAGGTAGAGGCCGACGATGCCGAGCGGCCCGGCCAGCAGGAACGGGATCCGCCAGCCCCAGCTCACCAGGTCCTGCGGGGACAGCACCACGGTCAGCGCGATGACCAGGCCCGCTCCCAGCGCGTAGCCGGTCAGCGTGCCCAGCTCCAGCCAGGAGGCCATGAAGCCGCGGCGCCGGTCCGGCGAGTACTCGGCGACGAAGGTGGCCGCGCCGCCGTACTCCCCGCCCGTGGAGAAGCCCTGCACCAGCCGCGCCACCAGCAGCAGCACCGGTGCCCAGATGCCGATGGTCGCGTAGCTGGGGATCAGTCCGATCGTCACGGTGCCCAGCGCCATCGTCACCATCGTGATGGCCAGCACCGTCCGCCTGCCGATGCGGTCGCCCAGCGGCCCGAAGAAGAACCCGCCCAGCGGCCTGACCAGGAACGCCACCGCGAAGGCCGCGAAGGTGGACAGCAGCTGGGCGGTCGGGTTGGTGGGCGGGAAGAACACCTGCCCGATGACCACCGCGATGTAGCTGTAGACGCCGAAGTCGAACCACTCCACGGTGTTGCCGATCGCGGCGGCGGCGACCGCGCGCCTGACCTGGCCTTCGTCCACAATGGTCGCTTCCGGCTCGTCCCGCCGCGACCTGCTGCGGCGCTGCTTGCCGCCCCTCGGCATCGCAACCATCCCCCGTCGCGCCACCACCCGCCCGCAGTCGGCGGTTACCCCCGCGCCCGGTGCGGAAACGGTGCGGGTTCAAGCCCCGCCCGCGGTGGTTACCCCCGGGGCGAGGAGTTTCGGAGAACACTGGAGGAAACCATGTCGCTACCGCACTTCCCGCGCATCCGCCGCGTGCTGAACGGTGTCCGGAAGCCGGCGCCGTGCTCGGGTGTGCCCGGCCGCGAGCCGGACCCGCTCCTGCACACCGGCCCCCGGATCCCGCCCGACACGCTCAAGCGCTGGCGGTGACATCGCGGCGCGCTCACTGACCGCGTGGCCGGTCGCCCTTGGGTTTCCCGGGCTGACCGGCCATTCCGTGGCGCGGTGGGTGCATGGGCTCCGGCGATCCGCTGGGATCCACCGGTGAACCGCCCGCCGTGTCCTCGGCCTCCAGCGGTTCGTCGTCCTGCGAGCCGCCCGACGGTCGCGCTCCCGCGCGCAGCTCGTTCAGCCGGTTCTGCAGGATCTCGCAGACCTGGGCCCGGTTGTTGTGCGTGCGCTCGTGGTCCAGCAGGAGCTTGATCTCGTCAGCGGGCAGCGACCGGATGCGGTGCTGCAGCGAACCGACCGGGATGTTGTCGTAATCGATGATCGGGAGTTCGTGCGGGGACATCTCGCCTCCTGAGTTCGCGTACCGCCAGACGGTTTCCCCGCGCCGCGCGAGAACATGCGCCCCGGCCGCCACCGGGCGCGGCTGCCCGCGAAGTGCCAGCCTGGTGGCATGGTGCGATTCGGATGCACGCTGATGACCGAGCAATCCGGCCCGCGGGAACTGGTGCTGCAGGCCGCCGAGGCGGAGCGGGCCGGATTCGACTTCGAAGTGATGAGCGACCACTACTTCCCCTGGCTGGAGGAGCAGGGGCACGCGCCCTACGCGTGGAGCGTGCTCGGGGCGGTCACCCAGGCCACCGAGCAGGTCGAGCTGATGACCTACGTCACCGCACCGATCATCCGCTACCACCCGGCGGTCGTGGCGCAGAAGGCCGCCACGGTCGGCTTGCTCTCCGGTGACCGGTTCGTGCTCGGCGTGGGTTCCGGGGAGAACCTCAACGAGCACGTCGTGGGCCGCGGCTGGCCACCGGTCAACGTGCGGCACGAGATGCTGACCGAGGCGCTGCACATCATCGGCGCGCTCTTCGACGGCGGTCACGTCAACTACGCCGGGAAGCACTACCGGGTCGATTCGGCGAAGCTGTGGGACCTGCCGTCGCGGCGCGTGCCGGTGGCCACCGCCGTGTCCGGGGCGCAGTCGGTCCAGCGGTTCGCCGAGCTGTCCGACGCGATGATCGCGGTCGAGCCCAGCAGCTCGCTCTGCGAGCAGTGGGACCGGGCTGCCGCGAGCGGAGCTCAGCGCAAGATCGGGCAGCTGCCGATCGCCTGGTCGACCGACCGGGACGCCGCCGTGCGGCGGGCCCGGCAGCAGTTCCGCTGGTTCGCGGGCGGCTGGAAGGTCAACTCCGAGCTGCCCGGCCCGGCTTCCTTCGCCGCGGCGACCGAGTTCGTCCGCGACGAGGACATCGCGGCCTCGATCCCCTGCGGTCCCGATGTCGAGCCGATCGTGGAGTCGGCGGCGGCCTTCTGGAAAGCCGGGTTCACCGATCTCGCGGTCGTCCAGATCGACGTGGACGCCGACCGGCGGGGATTCTTCGACTTCGCCGAGCGGGAGCTGCTGCCCGCGCTGCGCGAAGCCGCGTCCTGAGTTCGCTCAGACCTTCTCGGCGAGCACGGTGAGCTCCACTTCGGACGCGACCGGCCGCCGCCCGATCGGTTTGAGGTAGCGGGCGGCGAACTCCGGCGATCCGGCCTGCTCGACCAGCCGCCAGCCGTGTTCGGCGAGGAACCCGGCCACCTCCTCGGGAGCCCAGCCGAACTTCCACAACCGGCGCTCGACCACGTACTCCCGGTGCAGCGCCGCGGAATCCCGGAGGTCGGTGCCGTCGAGGAAGTCCGCGCGCACGTAGGTGAACACCAGCCTGCTGCCGATCCGCGCATCGGCCAGGTGGGCGAACGTGCGGCGGATCGCCTCCTCGGTCAGGTACTGCGTCACGCCCTCCCAGACGAAGAACGGCTGCCGCTCGGCGGTGCAGCCGTGCGCGGCGAGCGCTGCGCCGAGGTCCTGGCGCTCGAAGTCGACGGGCACCAGCCCGACGCGGTCCGGGACCCTGCCGTAGACCTTCTGCACTAGCGCGCGCTTGCGGGCGGTGGCCGCGGGCAGGTCCACTTCGTAGCAGGGCATCGCGGCCAGCTCCGGCAGCCGGTACGCGCGGGTGTCCAGGCCCGCTCCGAGCAGCACCACGGCGTCGATCCCGTTCTCGGCCGCGGTGCGCAGCTGGTCGTCGATGTAGCGCTTCCGGCACAGCAGGCTCGACCAGAGGCCCGGGGCCCGCTTCTCCACGGCCCTGGCGATCGCCCAGCGCACCGGGGGCGCCGCGCACAGCCCCGCGACGGTCTTCGCGCCCAGCGGCAGCAGCCGGTAGGCGAGCTTGTCGCGGACCAGCGGGATCTCCTCGTGCTGGTCGATCGCGACGAGCGCCATCGGCCCCACGGCCGTGCGTGCAGCCGCGTTCCCCATGCTTGCGAGTCCTTTCCTCCGTCAAGGCTCGCCGCAGCGGTCGCTCGAGCGCACCGGCCGGTGGCCGGGCGGCGCGGAGCCGGAGCGTGCGGCGATTCCGGCGTCCGGTGAACGCCGCGCCGCTACCGCAGAACCGTGGCCAGACCAGCAGTGCCGGTTCCGATGTCGTGCACCCGCGGGTACGTCGGCATGAGGAGTTCCTCTCCTGAACAGGTTCGTCCTACACGCCGACCAGGCTTCCCGGCACACCATCGACACCGCTTCGGGCTCGATACCGCCACCGTACCGCACGGAGGGACGACGGCAAGATCATTTTCCGCCGGGCGGGTGAACGCCGCGGCCGGCGGTCGCGGTGATGATCACCACGACCGCCGGCCGGGACCGTGCCTCACGCCATCCGCCGCGCGTTCCCCCGGCCGATGACGAACCACAGGATGCTGCCCAGGAACGGCGCCACGAAGACGAAGATGATCCACACCACCTTCATGCCGAAGGTCTGGGCCGAACCGAGGATGCTGATCAGCGCCCCGATGATCAGACCCACGTAGAGCAGCACCGGCAGCGCGATCAGCAGGAGCGTCCCGATCTGGAACACCCCGTCGTCGAGGGCGAGGGAGGTCTGCTGGACCAGTGCGTGCATGCCGCGTGCTCTCCTGTCCGCGCCGGGTGGCGCGCGTCGTGGCCGTCGCGGTTCTCCGTTGCCCGCGATCACCTTCGGGCAAGAAGGTACGTCCGCGGCTTCTGCGCGAACATCATCCCGAGCACTGGTTCCCCGGTGGTCCGCGAGTAGTAGCCGGGGTCGGACCCCAGTCGTACCCGCCGGGCTACCGCCTCATCAGCTCGCGCAGCGCGCCGACGATCTCGGCGGGCGATTCCTCGGCCATGAAGTGCCCGCAGGACACGGTGCGGTGGTGCAGATCGCTCGCCCAGCCGCGCCAAAGAGCCGCGGCGTCGTAGCCCAGCGCAGCGCCCCAGTCCTGCTGCAGCACGGTCACCGGCATCCGCAGCCGGTTGCCCGCCTCCCGGTCCTGCGTGTCGTGTTCCACGTCGATGAACGCCGAGGCGCGGTAGTCGGCGACGATCGACGGGACCGCCGCGCGGGAGGCCGCGAGGTAGGCCTCCCGGACGTCGGCGGGAATCGCTTCCGGGTTCGTGCCCCAGGCATCCAGGAAGTGCCCGAAGAACGCGTCCGCGCTGCCCTCGATCAGCTGCTCGGGCAAGCCCGGTGGCTGGGCCATCAGGTAGAGGTGGAAGCCGACCGCGCCGGCGGTCCCGCGCAGCACGTCCCACATGTCCAATGTGGGCAGCACGTCGAGCACGGCCAGGTGGCTGATCCGCTCCGGGTGGTCGAGACCGGCCCGGATCGCCACCAGCGCGCCCCGGTCGTGCCCGGCGAGCGCGAAGCGCTCGTGGCCGAAGGCGCGGGCGAGGGCCACCACGTCGGCGGCCATGGTGCGCTTGGCGTAGGCCGTGCCGTCGGTGTCGGCCGGCTTGTCGCTCTCGCCGTACCCGCGCAGGTCGGGGACGAGCACGGTGTGGTCGGCGGCCAGGTCGGCCGCCACGTGCCGCCACATCAGGTGCGTCTGCGGGAACCCGTGCAGCAGGACGACCGGGCTGCCGGAGCCGCCGACCGCGACGTTGAGCGCCACCTCCTCCGCCACGGTAACCCGCTGGTAGTCGAAACCGTCGATCCGCAGTGCCACGTTGAGCCCTTCGCCGGGACCGCCGCTGCCCGGCGGTCGCTGGTGGCAGCCTGCGGGAGCCGGATCAGCAACGGATCAGCACGCGCTGACCAGCGGGCGTTGTCTAGGGTTGCCGTGGAGGTGAGCCTGCGCGGTGGTGAAGTTCGGTGTGCTCGGCCCGGTCGTCGCCGAGGACGAGCGCGGCGCGATCGACCTGCGCGGACCCCGGCACCGCGCGGTGCTGGCCCGGCTGCTGATCGCCAGGGGCCGGGTGGTGCCGGTCGGGATGCTCGTCGACGACCTGTGGGAGGTCCCGCCCGACGGCGCGGTGGGCGCCGTCCAGTCGTTCGTCGCGACGCTGCGGCGGGCGCTGGAACCCGGCCGCGCGCCCCGCACGCCCGCCCGGCTGCTGGTCACCGAGTCCCCCGGCTACGCCCTGCGGGCCGAGTTCGTGGACGCCTGGCAGTTCGAGGCTGCGGTGGCGGAGTCCGGCGACCTGCTGGCGCGCGGCCGGGCGGAGGACGCCCTGGCCCACGTCGAGGCGGCGCTGGACCGGTGGCGCGGACCTGCCTACTCCGAGTTCGCCGAGGAGCACTGGGCTCGCGCGGAGGTGACCCGGCTCGGTGAACTGCGGCTGCTCGCGGTGGAGCGGCGGGCCGAGGCGGGGCTCGCGGTGGGCCGCGCTCCCGCCGTCGCCGCCGACATGCGAGCGCACGTGTCGGAGCATCCGTGGCGCGAGCACGCCTGGCAGCTGCTGGCCATCGCCCTCTACCAGGCCGGACGCCAGCGCGATGCGCTCGAAGCGCTGCGCACCGCCAAGGCCGCGCTGGCCACCGAGCTCGGTGTGGATCCGGGCCCGGACCTGCGCAGGCTGGAAGCCGACATCCTCGCTCAGGCGCCGCGGCTCAGCACGACCCCCGCCACCGCTCCCGCGCTCGAACCGGTGGTCGCCGAGCGGCGCTTGATCGGCCGCGACCGGGAGCTCGGCCGGCTCGCCGCGGCCGCGGCGGAGGCCGCCGACCGGCGCGAACTCCGGTTGGCGCTGGTCGCGGGCGAGCCGGGTGCCGGGAAGACCGCGCTCGTCGAGGCACTCACGCGGGAGCTGGCCGCCGCCGGGTGGATCACCGCCTGGGGCCGCAATCCCGAGCACGAGGGCGCACCGGCCACGTGGCCGTGGATCCAGTTGCTCGACGGCCTCGCGGCGGCCACGCACGTCCCGGCCCCGGACGTCTTCGCCGGGGCCGACGACGACGCCGTGGCGGCTCGATTCCACGCGCGGCGCCGCGTCGTCTCCCACATCGGTGCGGTGGCCGCCGAGCGCCCGGTGCTGCTGGTCCTCGACGACCTGCACCGGGCCGACGAGGAGACGCTGGCGCAGCTCACCGCGCTGATCAGCGAGCCCGTGCACCAGCCGGTGCTGCTGGTGGGGACCTACCGCAGCACCGAGCTCTCCCCCGCTCTCGCCGAAGTGCTGGGCCGCAGCGCCGGCTCCGAACCGGCCCGGATCTACCTCGCCGGGCTCGGCCGCGCGGAGGTCGGCGAGCTCGCCCGCGCCGCCGCGCAGCGCGAGGTTCCCGAGGAAGCGGCGCAGGTCATCCACGCGCGCAGCGGCGGCAACCCGTTCTTCGCCCGGGAGCTGGCCCGGCTGTTCGACACCGATGGGGACGCGGCGCTGCACGCGGTCCCGGCCGGGGTGCGCGATGTCGTGCGGCAGCGGCTCAACGCGCTGCCCGGCCCCGCCCGCACCGTTCTGCGGCAGGCGGCCGTCATCGGCGACGAGGTCGACATCGACCTGCTGACCGGCTCCGAGGAAGCAGTGCTGGACGCCGTCGATGCGGCCGTGCTCCTGGGGTTCCTCGTCGAATCCGGTTCGCGGCTGCGGTTCGCCCACGCCCTGGTCCGGGACACCGTCCACGCCGAGGTGTCCGGTCCGCGGCGGAGCCACTGGCACGCCAAGGCCGCCGAAACCCTCGAACGCATCCGCCCCGACGACGTCGAGGCGATCGCGCACCACTTCCTGCTGGCCGGCAGCACTGCGACGGCGGGCAGGGCAGCGCACTACGCGGCGCTGGCCGCGCAACGGGCCGAACGCCGCTTCGCACCGCACGAAGCGGCCCGGTCGTGGGAGGCGGCGATCGCCGCGCACGACCGATCCGGCGCGACCGATCCCCGGCGCAGGCTCGACCTGGTCATGGGCCTGGTGCGGGCGCTGGCGATCACCGGCGACCTGGCGGCGGCGCGGGTGCACCGCGCCGAGGCGATCACCGCGGCCGAAGCGCTGGGCGATGCCGAGTCGACGGCACGGGTGATCGGAGCGTTCGACGTGCCGGGCATCTGGACCACCAACGACGACCCGGTGATGTCCGAGCAGGTGGTGGCGGTGACCGAACGGACCCTCGCGGCCGTGCCGGAACACCTGGTGGCGGAGCGGGCGCGGCTGCTGGGCACGCTGGCGATGGAGCTGCGCGGCACCGGCTCGGCCCGCGGGCGCGAGGCCGCTGCCGAAGCCGTGGCCCTCGCTCGCCACCTGCACGAGCCGGAACTGCTCGCCTTCGCCCTCAACGGCCGGTTCATGCACACCTTCGACCGGGCCGGGCTCGCGCCCGAACGCGCCCGGACCGGCCGCGAGCTCGTCGAGCTGGCCGCGGGTCACGGACTGGTGACCTTCGAAGTGCTCGGCCACCTGATCCTGCTGCAGGCGCACTCGGCGCTGGCCGAGTTCGACGTGGCCGACCGGCACGCCGCGGCCGCCGATGCCCTGGCCGAACGCCACGAGCTCCCGCTCGTCGCGGTGTTCACCCGCTGGTACGCGGCGGTCCGCGACGCGGCCGCCGGTCGCATCGCCGAGGCCGAAGCCGGGTACCGGGCCGCGGCCGCGCGTCTCGGCGGCACCGGGATGTGGGGAGTCGAGCGCGGCACGCTCCCGCTCGCCCTGCTGTGCCTGCGGATCCAGGAGGACCGACCGTCCGCAGTGGACCTGGCGACGGACTGGGGCCCGTTCCTGCCCTGGGTGCGCCCGCTCGGACTGCTCGACGCCGGCGACCGCGACGCGGCGGTCGCGGCGGCGCGCGCGGTCCCGGAATCACCGCCCGACCTGCTGCGCGAAGCACGGCTGTGCCTGACCGCGACGACCGCCGTGCGGCTGGATGATCAGGCGCTGATGGAGCAGGCCTACGCGGCACTGGAACCCGCAGCGGGTGAGCTCGCCGGAGCGGGCAGCGGCCTGCTCACCGCGGGCCCCGTCGCCCACCACCTCGAAAAGCTCGCCACCGGGCTCGGCAGGCCGCACGCCGCGCGGCGAAACCACCGGCGCGCGGCCGAGATCACCCGGCAAGCCCGGCGCTGAGGCCGCTCAGCCGCGCGGCTTCTCCCAGATCGTCACGTGGTAGCGGCTCTCGTTGCCGAAGGGCCGCCGCGTCCAGTCCTCCCAGCGCTCCCGGCGCCGCAGCCCGGCGAGTTCGGCCATCAGGTCGAGCTCGGCGGGCCACGCGTAGCGGGCGGGGAACGAGCGGAACTCGCCGCGGCCGTCGACGACCTCGACGTAGTTCGAGGTCAACGTCTGCTCGGCCACGTCGTAGACGTCGTAGGCCCAGCCGGTCGCGCTCGTCCGGAAGGGCACCACCCGCTGCCCGGGCGGCAGCTTCCGCAGCTCCGGGACCCCCACCTCCGTGACGAAGCAGCCGCCGGGTTCCAGGTGCCGCGCCGCGTTGCGGAAGCACGCCACCTGCTCGGCCTGCGTCATCAGGTTGGCGAGCGTGTTGAACACCGCGAAGACCACCGCGAAGGTCCCGTCCACCCGCGCGGTGGCGATGTCGCCGATGGTCACGCCGATCGCCGCGCCACCGGGCTTGGCGCGCAGCTGATCGACCATCGCCCGCGACAGGTCCACGCCGTGCACCTCGACGCCGCGCTGCGCCAGCGGCACCGCGATGCGCCCCGTGCCGACTCCGAACTCCAGCGCCCGTCCGCCACCGGCGAGTTCGGCCAGCAGCTCGACCGCCGGCTCCACGGCATCCGGCTGGAACAGCTCCGCCCACCTCTCGTCGTAGTCGGCCGCGACATCCGCCCCGAAGTGCCCGTCCGCATCCACGGCAGGACCGTAGCGGGCGCGATTCCCGTGCCGCACCTGGTTTTTCCGGCGGGCCGGACGCCGCCATTCGGGCAAGACCGCGGCGACCGGCCACCCGAACCGATCTCCGGTCGTAGTCTCGATCGCAGCCGAGGCACTGGTGCGCCGAGCTCGGCCCACGACGAGCAGGAGGTACCGAACTTGATCTCGAACCCGGATCTCGTGCGGCGCTCGACCGCGCTGCGCCCGGTTCTGGAACGGCACCGGCAGGCGGGCGACGAGCAGCGCAGGCTCACCGACGAGACCGTCGACGCGCTCACCGGGGCCGGGCTGCTGCGGGCCGCGGTGCCGAGCCGGTTCGGCGGCGGGGAGTGCGACCTGGCGACGATCCTGGCGGCCACCCGCGAGGTGGCCAAGGCCGATCCGTCGGCGGGCTGGGTGATGATGATCTTCAGCGCGGCGAACTGGCTCACCGGCCTGTTCGAGCCCGCCGCCCAGGACGAGATCTACGCGGCCGGGCCCGACGCGCACGTGTGCTCGGTGCTGACACCGCACGGGACGGGACGCCGCGCCGACGGCGGTTGGATCCTGAACGGGAACTGGGCACCGGCGTCCGGCTGCCTGCACGCCACGTGGGCGCTGCTGGCGTTCTCGCGCGACGCGGGCGGACCCGGGTTCGCGCTGGTGCCGACGGCCGAGCTGACCACCTCGACCACCTGGTTCACCCTCGGCATGCGGGCCACCGGGAGCCATCTGCTCGTCGGTGAGGAGATCTTCGTGCCGGACCACCGGGTGCTCGCGCTCGGGCCCGCCGTCGCCGGCGTGCGCGGCACCGACGTGCCGCGCTACCGCTCCGCGCTGATCCCGACGCTGACCACCTGCATGATCGCGCCGTACCTGGGCATCGCCACGGCGGTGCTGGAGCACGTCGTCGACCACGCCGAGGACAAGGGCATCCCCGGCACCCGCTACGAGCGGCGCAGCGACTCGGCGGCGTTCCAGATCGCCGTCGCCCGCGCCGCGACGAACATCGACCTGGTGGAGATGATCGGCGACCGCGCCGCGGCCACCGTCGACGGCCACGCCGCGGCGGGCACCCACCCCGATTACGCGGCCCGGGCCCGGATCCGGCAGCACGCCGGGCACGCGGTGCAGCTGTGCTTGTCGACTGTGGACGAGCTCGTCACCGCGTCCGGCTCGTCGGCGCTGGCCGATTCGCACCCGCTGCAGGGCTACGTGCGCGACATCCACACCGCGGCCAGGCACGCGATGGCCAACCCGGCGATCTGCGCCGAGGCCTTCGGCCGCGCGCTGCTCGGCACGAGCACCAACATCACCGACCTGATCTGAGGTTGGCGGTGGCCGCGCGCGGTTAGCCGGGTGGAGGACGGCAAGCGCGCGAGGGAGGCGGTCGGCGTGGTTCGGGATTCGTGGGACCGGCTGGGCGGAGCCGTGCTCTCCGCCGCGCGGATCGTGGTGTCGTTGCTCTTCGTGCTGCACGGTGCGGCGACGTTGTTCGGCGTGCTCGGCGCCGGTGCGCCCACCCCCGTCGGCCGGTGGCCGGGGTGGTGGGCCGGTCTGATCCAGTTCGTCTGCGGTGGGTTGGTGATGGTCGGGCTCGGCACCAGGCCGGCGGCGCTGATCTGCTCCGGGGCGATGGCGTTCGCCTACTTCACCGTGCACCAGCCGCGCGGGCTGCTGCCCATGCAGAACTACGGCGAACCAGCCGCCCTGTACAGCTGGTTCTTCCTCCTCATCGCCGCGCTCGGCGCGGGGCCGTTCTCGCTCGACGCCCTGCTGCGCCGACCGGTCAGGCGTTGACGCCGGTGAGCGAGAAGAACTCCTGCCTGGAGCGGGCGTCGGAGCGCAGGGTGCCCAGCAGCGTCGAGGTCACCGTGCTGGATCCGGTGGCCTGCACGCCGCGCAGCGTCATGCAGGTGTGCTCGGCTTCGACGACCACGCCGACGCCCTGGGGCCGCAGGTGCTCGCACAGCCAGTCGGCGACCTGCTTGGTCAGCCGTTCCTGCACCTGCGGACGGCAGGAGAAGTGCTCGACGACGCGCGCCAGCTTCGACAGCCCGAGGATCCGCTCGCCCGGCAGGTAGCCGACGTGCGCGGTGCCGACGAACGGCAGCAGGTGGTGCTCGCACACCGACCGGACCGGGATCGACCGCGCCAGCACCAGTTCGTCGTAGCCCTCGTCGTTCGGGAACGTCGTGAGGTCGAACGGGCGCGGGGTGAACAGCTCGGCGTAGGCGCGGGCCATCCGGCCCGGTGTGCCCCGCAGGCTCTCGGAGTCGGTCGAGATGCCCAGCGCCCGCAGGAGATCTCCCGCAGCCCGCTCGGCGGCGCCGAGGTCGATCTCGCCGGCGGGCTCGTGCGCGACGCGCAGGGCAGGTGCGGATGTCATCAACGTCTTCCTTCGCGTCGACGCGGCCAGGCGGCCCCGATTTCACCAATCGACGTTAGTCTTATTCCGGCAGTCCGGTCAACGCTCCCGGCAGCGAGATCACAGGCCGTATTCCACCCATTGGGATGTGCCGGAGAGCGCTAGGGTTGGGCCATGGATGAGGCCGGTTCGACGGTGACCGCGGTGGCCGCGCTGGAAGACGAGCTGCGACGCGGGATGTACGACTACATCCGCCGCGCCCGGCGGCCGGTGGGCCGCGACGAGGCCGCCTCGGCGGTCGGCATCTCCCGCAAGCTCGCCGCCTTCCACCTCGACAAGCTGGTGGCCGCGGGACTGCTGTGCGCGCGGTACGAACCGCTCGGCGGGATCCGCAAGGTCGGCCGCACCCCGAAGGTCTACGAGCCGGCGCGCACCGACATCCGGATCAGCATCCCGCCCCGCCAGCACGACCTGCTCGCGGGCATCCTCCTCGACGCGGTGCTCGACGAGGGCGATCAGGAGAACGCCTCCCAAGCGACGCTGCGGGTGGCTCGCGAGCACGGGCACCGCCTCGGCACCACCGAACGCGAGCGCACCCGTCCCGGCAGGCTCGGCGCGGAACGCGCGCTGACCCGGGCCGCGGAGGTGCTCGCCGGCTACGGCTTCGAACCGGACCGGGAGGCACCCGGTTGCGTGCGGCTGCGCAACTGCCCGTTCCACCCGCTCACCGCCCGGTCGCCGGAACTGGTGTGCGGCCTGAACCACGCCTTCCTGCAGGGCTTCCTCGCCGGGCTCCAGGCCCGCACCGCCGAAGCAGTGCTCGAACCGCACCCCGGCGAGTGCTGCGTCGCGCTGCGGAGCAGGTGAAGGACCAAAGTCTCGAATTCCGCCGCCGACCTGCGAATTCGGGCACGCCGAGGGTGACCTGGGCCGTGCCGCGGAGCTATTCTTCAGCTGCGATGGGCCCGGCGTGGCGGGAAGGCGCCGGAGGGCCGCGTTCGCCGTCGCACTCCCCGGATCCGTCGCCGCAGAGGAAGAGGGTGACAGCCGTGGAACCCGATACCGCCCGCCCCGCTCTCCGCTGGGAGCCACCGGAGTTCGAGGAGACCGAGTGGGAGCACCCGGACTTCGAAGAGGTCCAGTGCACCTCCGAGGTGACCATGTACGTCGGGTTGCTGGAGGACTAGCCGGTGGGCGCACCCACCGGAGCGAGACCGGTGCGCTCCTCCAGCCGCCCGGCGCTGGCCTCCCACGTGCGGCTCGCCTACGACCGGTCGCGCGGTGAGCACGTGCTGCTCGGACCGGAAGCGGTGCTGGTCCTGAACCCGCCGGGGGCATCGGTCGTCGACCTGTGCGACGGGCGGCGGACGGTGGCCGACATCGTGGCGAACCTGCGCGGCCGCTACGACCGGGTGGCCGACGAGGAGGTGGCCCGGTTCCTCCAGCGGCTCGTCCGCAAGCGGTACGTGGAGCTCGGCGATGACTAGGCCGTACGGCATGCTCGCCGAGCTCACCTACGACTGCCCGCTGCACTGCCCGTACTGCTCCAACCCGCTGCGGATGGCCGACTACGCCGAGGAGCTGACCACTGCGGAGTGGCAGCGGGTCATCGGCGAGGCGCAGGAGCTGGGCGTGCTGCAGCTGCACCTGTCCGGCGGCGAACCCCTGCGGCGCCGCGACGTGGTGGACATCGTGCGCTTCGGCAGCGGGCTCGGCCTCTACACCAACCTCATCACCAGCGGGATCGGCCTGTCCCGGCGACGGGCCGAGCAGCTGCGCGAGGCCGGTCTCGAACACGTGCAGCTGAGCGTCCAGGCGCACGAGGCCGCTGCGTCGGACCGGATCGCGGGCACGCCCTCCTTCCGCCGCAAGGTCGAAGCGGCCCACCTGGTCAAGGAGCTGGGCTGGCCGCTGACGGTGAACGTCGTGCTGCACCGCCTGAACATCGACCGGATCACCGAGATCATCGCCCTGACCGAGGAGCTCGGCGCCGACCGCGTCGAACTGGCCAACACCCAGTACTACGGCTGGGCCCTGCGCAATCGCGCCGCGCTGCTGCCCAGCCGCGCCCAGACCGACCGCGCCGAGGCCGTCGTGCGCGCCGCGCGCCGCCGCCTGACCGGCCGGGTGGAGATCACCTACGTGCTGCCCGACTACTACGGCCGCTATCCCAAGCCCTGCATGGGCGGTTGGGGCGCGCACCAGCTCACCGTGGTGCCCAGCGGCGACGTCCTGCCCTGCCCGGCGGCGCACGTGCTGCCGCTGCCCCACCCGAACGTCCGCGCTGAACCGCTGTCCCGGATCTGGGCGGATTCCCCGATGTTCCAGGCCTTCCGCGGAACCGGCTGGATGGCCGAGCCCTGCCGGAGCTGCCCGCGCCGCGAGATCGACTTCGGCGGGTGCCGCTGTCAGGCGTTCCTGCTCACCGGCGATCCCGCCCGCACCGATCCGGTCTGCGTCCTGTCGCCGGACCACGGCATCGTCACCGACGCGATCCGCATGGCCGGCGAACGCGTCCTCACCCCGCGCCCGCATCCCCGCGACACCTAGAGCCCGCACCGCCGGCGGGTTTGCGGTGCAAGCGATCTCGGTCGCGAACGCGCAGTTTCCGGCCGATGCGGACGTCATTCCCGCTAGCGCCGTTGAGCGCTCACGACCGTTCGCGGGCGACCGGTTTCGAACGGCGGGCGAACCGGGCGCGCAGCGGCGCCACGAGCGAGGGGCCGCCTGCGAAGCACCACACCGCGATCACCGGGTCGCAGAGCGCGCAGCCGAAGGAGGCGTGCTCGAGGAACGGGATGATCGGATTGCCGTGGAGGTGGTGCGCGACGTCCCAAGCCGTGTGCAGCAGCCAGGCGATGCCGATGAACGTCCAGGACTCCAGTCCCCGGTAGGCGCAGTAGGCCACGGCGGCGCAGAAGACGAGCTCCCAGATGCCGAAGCCACCGCCGCTGATGTAGGCGGCACCGGCACCGGCGACCATCAGGGCGTTGAACCGGCGCCGGTTCGGTTCGCGGATGAACGAGTTCAGCAGCGCGTAGAGAACACCGATCAGCATCGGCGTGATGATGGACATGCTCGGTCCTGCCACTTCCGGGTGTCGGGAACTGGGGCGCCCGCCGGGCGGGTCGCCCTCCTGGTCGGAATCCGACGCTATGCAGCGCGGGCGGGAGCCGGAAGTGGCTGGATTGCCACCTTCCAACGGAATCCCGCCAACGCTCTGACCAGCGCACTGCCCGCCGCACCTCGTTGGCGGGAATCGCGGGTGCGGCTACATTCGCGCCATGCACACCGTGGCCGTCCTGGCGCTCGACGACGTCATCCCGTTCGACCTGGCCACGCCGCTCGAGGTGTTCACCCGCACCCGGCTGCCCGATGGCCGCGCCGCCTACCGGCTGCGGATCTGCGCCGCCGCCCCGACCGTCAGCGCGGGCCTGTTCACCCTGCAAGCGCCGTGGGGGCTCGACGCGCTGGAGACGGCGGACACGATCGTGCTGCCCGGTTGCGCGGATCCGACCGCCGAGGTTCCGGGCGCCGTTCTGGACGCGCTGCGGCGAGCAGCCGAGCGCGGCACCCGCATCGCCTCGATCTGCTCCGGGGCCTTCGTCCTGGCCGCCACCGGACTGCTCGACGGGCTGCGCGCGACGACCCACTGGCGCGCGGCCCCGCTGCTGGCCGAGCGGCATCCCGGGATCGACGTGGACCCGGACGTGCTCTACGTCGACAACGGCCAGTTCCTCACCTCGGCCGGTGCGGCGGCGGGGCTGGACCTGTGCCTGCACCTGATCCGCCGCGACCACGGTTCCGCGGTCGCCGCGGACGCGGCACGCCTGTCGGTGATGCCGCTGGAGCGCGAGGGCGGCCAGGCCCAGTTCGTCGTCCAGGACCTGCCCGCGGCGCCGCGCGGCTCGGCCCTGGAGCCGCTGCTGAACTGGCTCGAGGACAACGCCGCGCACGACATCTCCCTGGAGGACATCGCGGCCCGCGCTGGCATGAGCACCCGGACCCTCAACCGGCGCTTCCGCGAGCAGACCGGCACCACTCCCCTGCAGTGGCTGCACCGCACCCGCATCCGCCTCGCCCAGCACCTGCTGGAGACCACCGACCACCCGGTCGAGAGGATCAGCGCCCAGGTCGGCTTCGGCTCCCCCACCGCGTTCCGCGACCGCTTCAAACGCGTGGTCGGCACCACCCCGAACACCTACCGAAACGCCTTCCAGCACAACGGCACCTGAACCTCCCTATTCATCCACTGTGGACCTACCGTCGAGGGTCGGTTCTCGCTGCCAACCTCGCGCCGATCACCACACGCCGTGTTCGCTCCACTGCGGACCGCTCTCGCCGCTATCCCGCACGCGCCATCCGGTGTCGGGGCCTGCGGGGTGGGAGGTAGGGTGTGTGGCCGTTGACAGGGGAGCGCCGTGGTGAAGGGCGCTGAGAGTGCGGGTTGAGCCGCAGACCCTCCGAACCTGCTCCGGTTAGCACCGGCGAAGGGAGTTCTTGTGGCGCGCGATGCCGCTTTCCGGTACCGGACGATCGATTTCGTCACCGTGGCCATGCTCGGCGTGGCCATCGGCGTGGCGTTCTGGGGCTGGGCGCAGCTCTACCAGGTGCTGAGCACCCTCTCCGCGTTCGCGTTCCCGCCGAGCTCCGGGCTGTTCGGCGGCGCTTGGCTGCTCGGCGGCGTGATCGGCGGGCTGGTCGTCCGCAAGCCCGGGGCCGCGCTGCTGACCGAGGTGGTCGCCGCCTCGGTGGAAGCGCTGCTCGGCAACAGCTGGGGCCTGTCGACGGTGATCTCCGGGACCATCCAGGGCTTCGGGGTGGAGCTGGTGCTGGCGGTGTTCCTGTGGAAGCGGTTCGGTCCCCTGGTCGCCGCGCTGGCGGCCGCGGTCGCCGCCGCGTTCGAGTCGTTCTACGAGTGGCAGGTCTACTACACCGACTGGGCGCTGCCCTACCAGCTGGCCCACCTCGGGTTCTTCGTGGTCTCCGGCGTGGTCATCGCCGGGTTCGGCGGCTGGGCGCTGGTCCGCGGGCTGGCCGCGACCGGTGCGCTGGACGCCTTCGGTGCGGGACGGGAGCACCACGAGCGGACCGCGGTGTGACCACCTCGACGGACCTCCGCGCGGAGCTCCGGGGTTTCGGCTGGCAGCCGCTGGGGCGGCGCGCACCGGCGATCGACGGGCTGGACCTGGACGTCCGGCCGGGCGAGCGGATCCTGCTGGCCGGGCCGAGCGGGGCGGGCAAGTCGACGATCATCCACGCGCTGGCCGGGGTGCTCGGCGGTGCGCTGCCGGGCGAGATGAGCGGCGCGGTCCGGGTCGACGGCCAGATCGGCCTGGTGCTGCAGAACCCGGGGGCCGCGGTGGTGGCCGACCGGATCGGCCGCGACGTGGCCTTCGGCCCGGAGAACAGCGGGATCGCGCGGGAGGAGATCTGGCGGCGGGTGGCCGAGGCGCTCGAACTGGTCGGGCTGCCCTACCCGGTCGACCGGCCGACGTCGGCGCTGTCCGGAGGTGAGCTGCAGCGGCTCGCGCTGGCCGGGGTGCTCGCGCTGCGGCCGTCGATGCTGCTGCTGGACGAGCCGACCTCGATGCTCGACGCCGGCAACGCCGACCGGGTGCGCACCGCCGTGGCCGATGTCGTGGCGAGCACCGGCGCCTCGCTGGTCGTCGTCGACCACCGGATCGGGCCGTGGCTGGACCTCGTGCACCGCGTCGTCGTCCTCGACGCCGGTGGCCGGATCGTGCACGACGTCGACCCGGACACCTGCCGGGCGCGGCTCACCGAGGACCTCGGCCGGGCCGGGGTGTGGATGCCCGGCCTGCCCGCGCCCGAGCCGGCCGACGTGCCCGCGGCGCTGGTCGCGCCGGAGTCCCCCGCACCGCGGCTGGACGTCCGCGACCTGGGCGTGGACCTGGTGGCCCGCCGGATGCGCGGCGCCGCCCCGATCGTGGCGCTCGACGAGGTGTCGACCGAGGTGCTGCCCGGGCAGCTCTCGGTGTTCACCGGCGCGTCCGGAGCGGGCAAGTCCACCCTGCTCGCCGCGCTGGCCGGTCTGGTCCGGCCCGATCGCGGCGGCATCGGCGGCACGCCGGTCCCGCTGCACCGGATGAAGTCCCCGGAGCTGGCGCGGACGGTCGGCTGGGTGCCGCAGAACCCGGAGCACGGCTTCCTCACCACCAGCGTGCGGCAGGAGATCACCCGCACCGGGCTCAAGCTGGGCACCGGCGTCGCGGTCGAGGAGATCCTGGAGGTGCTCGGGCTGGGTTCGCTGGCCGAGGCCAACCCCTACCGGCTCTCCGGTGGTGAGCAGCGCCGGGTGGCGCTCGCCGCCGCGCTCGCGCACCGGCCCGGGGCCCTGATGCTCGACGAACCGACCGTCGGTCAGGACCGCCGCACGTGGGCGGCCATCACCGGGTGGATGCGAGCGGCCGCGCGCGCAGGCGCCACCGCAGGCGCTTCCACCCACGACCAGGCGCTGATCGAGATCGCCGACCGCGAGACGCGGCTCGACCAGGGGCGGGTGCGGTGAACGGCGTGCTGGGCAGGGCGAACCCCCTGGTGCTGGTGGCGGTGGGACTGCTGGCGCTCGTCGCCTCGCTGGGCGTGCGCTCGCTGCTCACCGCGGTGATCACCACCGGCGTCTACGTGCTCGCCCTGGCGCTGATGCTGCCGTCCCGCTCCGGTCATCCGCTGCGGTTCGCCACCGTCGTGCTGGGCGGCGTTTCGGTCGCCTACTCGACGTGGCTGCTCGGCGGCGGGCACCTCGACGTCGCCGCCACCGCTGGACTGCGCATCGCCGTGCTGGCGCTGCCCGGCGTGGCCGTCGCGCCGCTGATCGAGCCGATGGCGCTGGCCGATCAGCTCGGGCAGCGACTGCGCCTGCCGCACCGGTTCGTCGTGTCCTTCGCCGCGGCGCTGCAGCGGTTCGAGCAGCTCGGGCAGACCTGGCAGCACCTCTCGCGGGCGCGCCGGTCGCGCGGGTTCGGCCCCGGGCGCGGACCGGTCTCCCGCGGCCGCCACGCCGCCTCGGTCACCTTCGGGTTGCTGGTCACCACCATGCGCGAGGCCACCAGCGCCTCGATCGCGATGGACGCCCGCGGGTTCGCCCGGGCCCGGCGCCGCACCTGGGCCGAACCGGCGCCCTGGACCGCGACGGACACCGCCGTGCTGCTCGTCGGTGTCCTGCTCGCCGCGGTCCCGTACGCGGTGGGGCTGTTCTCGGGGGCATGACGCCGCCGGCCCTCACCCGGCGAAGAACCCGGTCACGCGGCCTGTCCAGCTCTTGACGTCCTCCGCGGTCCTCGACACGTGCAGGGTGGAGTTCGGCAGCAGTTCGTGCAGCCGCTCGGCGGTGGAGACCGGGTGGAGCGGGTCGGTGTCCCAGGTGAGGATCAGGGCGGGGTGGTCCAGGGCGGCGATCGCCTCGGGTGCGGGCAGCTCGGAGGAGCCGACCCCGCGCAGCGCGGCCGGGATCAGCTCGTCCGGGACATCGGGCGCGAGGTCGAACTTCGGGTAGTCGGCGAAGATCGGCAGCGGCTCGGCAACGGCCCACTGCCGCGCGGCGACGGCGATGACCGCCAGCCACCCGCGCCGGAACATGCTGGTGAGCACGCTGATCTCCTCACAACCGATCTTCCAGAACGAAACTTAGCCTAAGCTAAGTAATCCCGGCATCCACCCAAAGGTCAGGTACGCCACATTCCGGACAAAATCGTGTCCGGTCGCTCACGCAGCGCTACCACCGGGGCGAACGCAAGAAGTCCACAGTGGACCCACCGCGACGGCGGCGCTCGGGCGCCGACGAGCTCCTGGCGCTGAGCCGCAACGCTCCGTTGGAACACTGCGGTGATCTGCTGCAGACTCTTGCCGGACGGCGACGGATGCCGAGGAGGCGGGGTGAAGCAGGTCCCGCGGCGCGCTCCGCTGCCGCACCACCTCGCCGGTCCCGCGGATCAGCGGGCCGGAGCAGTCGTGACGGACTGACCAACGACAGGAGGCAGCACGTGAACCGCATCCGGCTCGAGGACGGCGACATCCACGTCCTGGACGACGGAGCACCGGACGCCCCGGCTCTCCTGCTGATCCACGGGTCCGGGGCCTCCGCCCGTTCGTGGGATGCGCTGGTCCCGCTGCTGACCGGTTCCCACCGCGTCATCCGCATCGATCTGCTCGGGCACGGCCGGTCCGGCAAGCCGGACGACCGCAGTTACGGCACCTCCGAACAGGCACGCCGGGTCGCCGCCGTGCTGGACGGGCTCGGTGTCGCGGGTGCCGTCGTCGTCGGTCACTCCAGCGGCGGGCTGGCGGCCACCGCGCTCGCCGAGCTCCGCCCCGATCTCGTGGCCGCGCTAGCGCTGATCAACACCGGTCCCAGCCTGAACGCCTTCAGCGCAACGGGTTCCGCCATCGAGCCCGCGCAGTGGGCGGAGCTGACCGATGAGCAGATCCGCCAGTTCATGAAGCCCGCGTTCAGCCGCGCGGGCTTCGAGATCCCGCAGCAGCTCGTCGCGGACGTGCGGGCCATGACCTTCCACACCTTCACCGCGACGATGCGGGCCGGCACCGAATACCTGGGCCGGCGGTCGCTGCCGGAACGGCTGGCCCCGCTCGGCAAGCCGCTGCTGGTGCTCTTCGGCGAGGACGACCAGCGGTGGAGGTCCTCCTCGGCCGCCGAGTACCGCGCGGTGCCGGGTGCGGTGGTCGAGCTGCTGCCGGGTCTCGGGCACTCCCCTCTCCTGGAGGATCCGCCGCGCACCGCCGCCTCGCTGCTGCCGTTCGCCGAACTCCACGCCGTGCGGCCGGGCTGAGCCCGTCAGGTGGTGGCGCGCAGCGCGCGTGCGGTCGCCGACTCGTCGCAGGCCAGGAGTTGCTGCGGGGTTCCCGCGCACACCACGCGGCCGCCGCGGCGGCCCGGGCCGGGACCGAGGTCGATCACCCAGTCCGCGCTGCGGATCACCTCCAGGTTGTGCTCGATCACCAGCACCGTGTTGCCGCGCTCGACCAGCCGGTCCAGCACCTGGAGCAGGACTCCGGTGTCGGCCAGGTGCAGGCCGGTGGTCGGCTCGTCGAGCACGTAGCAGGTGGGGTGTTCGGCGGCGGAGAGCTCCTTGGCGATCTTCAGGCGCTGGCACTCACCGCCGGACAGGTCGGTCAGGGGCTGGCCGAGGCGCAGGTAGCCCAGGCCCACGTCCACCAGCCGGCGCAGGGCGCCGGCGATCGCCGGTTCGGGCAGGCGGCGCACGGCCTCCTCGACGGTCAGGTCGTCGACGTCGGCGATGGACAGCCCGTCGACGGTGTGCGCGAGGACTTCGGCGCTGAAGCGGCGGCCGGAGCAGACCTCGCAGACCGTTTCCTGGCCCTCCATGAACGCCAGGTCGGTGTAGATCACGCCCGCGCCCTGGCACGCCGGGCAGGCACCTCCGGAGTTGGCGCTGAACAGCTTCGGGCTGGTTCCGCTGCGGCGGGCGAACAGCTTCCGGATCGCCGGGGCGATCCCGCAGTAGGTCAGCGGTGAGGAGCGGCGGTTGGTGCTCACCGGGCGCTGGTCGACGACGGTGGCCCCGTGCTGGGCGACGAATTCCGCGGCCAGGCTGGACTTCCCGGACCCGGCGACCCCGGTCAGCACCGTGAGCACACCGGTCGGGATGTCGACGGTGAGGTCGCGCAGGTTGTTGCGGCGGGCGTTGTCGACGCGCAGCTTTCCCGCGTGGGCGCGCGGTTCTCGTTCCCGGACCCGCGTCCGCAGGCCACGCCCGGTCGGCGTGTCCGCGATCGCCAGCTCGCCGAAGCCGCCCTCGAACACGATCCGCCCGCCCGCGTCGCCGGCGGCGGGGCCGAGCTCGACGATCCGGTCGGCAGCGCGCATCACGTCCGGGTCGTGCTCCACGACGAGCAGCGTGTTGCCCTTGTCCCGCAACGACTTCAGCAGCTCGATCATGGACTGCACGTCGTGCTGGTGCAGGCCGACGGTCGGTTCGTCGAACACGTACAGCATCTCGACGAGGCTGCTGCCCAGGTGCCGGACCGTCTTGATGCGCTGCGACTCGCCGCCCGAGAGCGTGGTCGTCGGTCGCGCCAGCGACAGGTAGCCCAGGCCGATCCCGGTCAGCGCGCCGAGCTTGTCCGACAGCGCCGCGACCACCGGCGCCACCCGCGGATCCCGCACCTGGCCGATGAGCCCGGCCAGCTCACCGATCTCCATCCGGCTCATCTCGCCGATGGTGCGGCCGAGCACGCGCGCGGTGCGGGCCGCTTCGCGCAGCCGCTCGCCGCCGCAGTCGCGGCAGCTCGCCGAGCGGGTGAACCGGCGCAGCACCGCCTGCTTGCGCTCGGACAGGTTGTCGGCGGTGTGCAGGTAGATGCGCTCGAAGCGGTCGATGACGCCTTCGTAGTCCTTCGGCACGTCCCGCGACAGCCGGTGCGCCGCTTCGCGGTGGAGCAGGGCTTCCCGGTCGGCGGCCGACCAGTCGCGCAGCGGCGCGGCCGGGTCGAAGGCGCCGATCCCGGCGTACTGCCGGTACCAGTACTGGCCGTTGCCGAAGCCGGGCAGCAGGATCGCGCCCTGCTCCAGCGAGCGGTCCAGGTCCAGCACCCGTTCCACGGCGGTGGTCAGCGTCTCCCCCAGGCCCGCGCAGGCCGGGCACATCCCGGCCGGGTCGTTGAAGGAGAAGTGGTTGGACTCGCCGACGTGCGGTTCGCCCACCCGCGAGAACAGCAGCCGCAGGTAGGTGAAGGCGTCGGTGATGGTGCCGACCGTCGAGCGCGCGTTGCCGCCCAGGCGCTTCTGGTCGATCAGCACCACCGGTGACAGGCCTTCCAGCAGCTCGGCTTCGGGTCGGCTCCACCGCGGCAGCCGGTTGCGCACGAACGGCGGGTAGTTCTCGTTGACCTGGTACCCGGCTTCGGCGGCGATCGTGTCGAACACCAGCGAGGACTTGCCCGAACCGGACACCCCGGCGAACACCACCAGCTCGCCGCGCGGCAGGTCGAGGTCGATGGCCTTCAGGTTGTGCGTGCGGGCGCCCCGGATCCGGATCGTCGAACTCATGGCCGCGACGGTACGAACAGATGTGGCCGGGTTCTGACCGCGATTCGGGGATGATGGGGGGCATGAGCGATGTCACCCGGCGCCTGCTCGAACTGCTCGGCCACCTGCAGACCGGCCGCCGCTTCAGCGGCCCGGAGCTGGCGGCGCGGCTGGAGACCAGCCCGCGCACGGTGCGGCGCGATGTGGAGCGGCTGCGCGACTACGGCTATCCGGTGACCACCCAGCCGGGCCCGGGCGGTTTCTACCGGCTGGCGGCCGGGCAGGCGCTGCCGCCGATGGTGTTCGACGACGAGGAGGCGGTCGCCACCGTGGTCGGCCTCGGCGTGCTGGCCGCCAGCGCGCCACCGGACACCGGGGGCATCGGCTCGGCGGCCGACCGCGCGTTCGGCAAGATCGACCAGTTCCTGCCGAAGCGGCTGCGGGCCCGGGCCGGGGCCGTGCGCGCCACCTTCGAAGCCGCCGCGCAGACCGCTCCGCCGGTCAACACCGACGCCCTGGCCACGCTGGCCGCCGCCGCGGCCCGGCACGAGCACGTCACGTTCGACTACACCACCCGCGACGGCACGACCTCCCAGCGCCGCGCCGAGCCCTACCGCCAGGTGCACCTGCACCTGCGCTGGTACCTGCTGGCCTGGGATCGCGACCGGGCGGACTGGCGCACCTTCCGGCTCGACCGGATCAGCGGCATCGCCGTTCCCGGCACCCGGTTCGAGCCGCGCCCGCTGCCCGCCGAATCGGCCGCCGAGTACCTGCGCGGCAAGCTCGCCGAACCCCGGCACCGGGCCGTGGTGACCATCCACGCGCCCGCGCCCCGGGTCGCCGATGCGCTGAAGTTCTCCGACTGCGCCGTCGAACCGCTGGGCCCGGGGCGCTGCCGGATCACCACCTGGGTCGACTCCTTCGAGTGGCTGGTGCTCAACCTCGCCTTCCTCGACGCGGACTTCGTCATCGAGGAACCCGGCGAGTTCCGCGCCCGCTGCCGGGATCTGGCCCGCAGGCTCGGCCACGCCTCGCAGGCCCCGGACGGGTCAAGCCCCGGCGAAGAAGGCGCTTAGCGCGTCGGCCGTCTGCTCGGGTTGCTCCTCCGGGACGTAGTGGTCGCACGGAAGTGCTCGGCCGCGCACGTCTCCCGCGTAGTCCTGCCAGGTGGCGAGGACGTCGTAGTGGCGGCCGGCGAGGCTGTGCGCGCCCCGCAGCGCCAGCACCGGGCAGGCGATGGTCCGGCCCGCGTCTGCTGCGTCGTGGTCGAGGTCGATCGCGGCCGCCGCGCTATGTGCAGCGCCACCGCGGCCCGGTTCACCCCGCCGTGATCGACCACCGCCAGGAAGTAGCCGAGCTGACGCGCGTCCACGTCTAGCCGGTGGCCGCCCAGGCCGCCTCGATCATCCGGAAGATCCCCTCCAGCGCGGCGTCGGGATCGGCCGCTTCGCGGGCCAGCGGGTGGGCGTCGACCACGAATCTCGCGATCGTCCGGCACGCGGTGGTGGTCCGCGGCAGGCCGAGGTCGGCGGCGATGGCCGCGGCCAGCGAGTCCGCGTGGCGCAGCCGCATCAGCTCCTCGTACTGCCGCAGGTCCGGTGATGCGTCGATCATGCGCCAGATCGGTGCGGCGCCCTCGGCCGCGCAATGCCGCACCATGGCCTGCATCTCGCGGTGCAGCGCGGCGATGAGCGGTTCGTCCGGCGCACGTTCGGCGACCGCTTGGGCGAGGCGGTGCTCGAAGTTCTCGTCCTGCTCGAACACCAGCGCCTCTTTCGAGGCGAAGTGGGAGAACAGCGTGGTCACGGCCACGTCGGCCTCGGCGGCGACGTCGCGGATGCCCACCGCGTCGTACCCGCGCTCCAGGAAGAGCCGCCGGGCGGTGTCGGCGATCTTCTGCCGGGTCGCGGCCTTCTTGCGCTCGCGGCGTCCGGGTGGCGCGGTCATGCGGGCAGTCCCGCCTCTCCGCGTTGTTCAGCGGTGGTCGCGTCCGGCATCGATCTCGCGTCGTGCGGATTCTGGTGGCTGGGTTGCATCACGGTCCCCTGGGATGCGGTTGAGCAGGACTCCGGTCGGCGTCACGGCTGACCCTATCAGCTGCAAAACAAGAACGGTTTCAAAACACTAACCGTTAGTGCTACGGTCGGCGGCATGAAGAGAGTGAGCTTCGCCGAGTTCGGCGGTCCGGAAGTCCTGCAGCTCGTGGACGCCGCGGAACCCCACGCAGGTCCGGGGCAGGTGCGCATCGCGGTGCGGGCGGCGGGCGTGAACCCGGTCGACTGGCGCATCCGCGAGGGCCAGATCCTCAAGGCCCATCCGATCGAGCTGCCCGCCGGAGTCGGGATCGACGCCGCCGGGGTGGTGGACGAGATCGGCGAGGGCGTGCGAGGAATCGAGGTCGGCGACCGCGTGTTCGGCGAAGGCCCGAACACCTACGCCGAGTTCGCCGTGCTGTCGGCCTTCGCCCGCATGCCCGAGGGGCTGACGTTCGAGGAAGCCGCGGGATACCCCTCCGTGGTGGAGACCGCGTTGCGCATCATCGGCGAGGTCGGCGTGCAGCCCGGGCAGACGCTGCTGGTCAGCGGCGCGTCCGGCGGGGTCGGATCGGCGGTGCTGCAGATCGCCCGCGACCGCGGCATCGCGGTGATCGGCACGGCCGGGGCCGCGAACCAGGATTACCTGCGCGGCTTGGGAGCCGAGGCCACGACCTACGGCGAGGGCTGGGTGCAGCGGGTGCGGCAGCTCGGCCGGGTCGACGCCGCCCTGGACCTGGCCGGCTCTGGTGTGATCGGCGAACTCGTGGAGCTGACCGGGGATCCGCGGAAGGTGGTCTCCATCGCCGATCTCGATGCGCCGAAGCTCGGCGTCCGGTTCTCCGACACCGCCGGGAGCGTGCCGGACGCGCTCGCCGAGGCGGTCGACCTCATCTCGCGGGGCAAGCTGCACATCCCCGTCGAGAAGACCTACTCCCTCGCCGAAGCAGCGGCCGCGCACGTCGACAGCCAGGCAGGCCACACCCGCGGACGCCGGGTCATCCTCGTCTGAACCACCGGCCCGGCGGAGCAACCGCCGGGCCGGTCCCGGATTCCTAGGCGAAAGCGGTCACGACCATCGCGATCAGCACGATCACCAGCAGCACCAGGTAGGCGATCGCGTGCACCCGGTCGGGGATCTTGCCGACGAGCCGCTTCACCACCGCGATGGTCGGCATCGAACCGCAGAGCAGGGCGACCGCGACGACGACGTTGACGTGGCCGAGCTGCCCCGGGTAGGCGGTGGCCGGTGTCGCCAGGGCGTACACCGCGGTGCCTGCGACCGCGACGGGAACGCTGAGCGGGTTGGCCATCGCGGCGGCATCGGCCATCGGCAGCCCACGGCGCCGGAGCAGCGGCACGGTCAGGACGCTGCCGCCGACGCCGAGGAAGCTGGCGACCGCGCCGATGCCGACCCCGCCCGCCGTCGAAGCGGCCTTGCCCAGCGGCCTGCCCCGCCCGCCGTTGTCGAGGAATCCCCTGCGGAGCAGGCTGTCGGCGATCGTGATCGCCAGGTAGCCGATGAACAGCAGGCGCAGCAGGGCGTCCGGGGCCCAGGTCGCGGCGACCGCGCCGAGCACCGCGCCGAGCGCGATGAACTCGGCCAGCGGGTGGAGGTGCTCCTTGCGCAGGCGGCCGGACCTGGCCTGCGCGAGGGTCGCCGTGGAGGCGTTGACGATCATCACCGCGGTGGAGGTGGCCACCGCGGTGTGCATGGCATCGGCGCCCGTGGTGGCGGCGACGACCGCGAACACCACCGGCACGATGATGAAACCGCCGCCGAATCCGAACAGGACGGTGGTCACGCCGGTCAGGCAGCCGAAGCCGAGCAGCACGAGGAAGGAGACGAGCACCCGGCCACGGTAGGACCGGCCATCGCTGGCGCACAATCGATGCCGCGCCACGAACGTTCGAGTTCACGCCACCGGTTCGGTTAGGGTGGCCCGGTGCGCAACGTGCCGTTGGACGAGGTGGACGGGATCGACCGCGCGGTGCTGGCGATCGGCACCGACTACCCGCCCGGGCACCTGCTGGCCTACCACCGGCACCGCCGCGCGCAGCTGCTCTACGGCGCGATCGGGATCATGCAGGTCGAGACGGCCGACGGGAGCTGGACGGTGCCGCCGCGGCGCGCGGTGCTGATCCCGCCCGGCACCGATCACCAGGTGCTGATGGACGGTGTCACCACCCGCAGCCTCTACCTGGAACCCGCGGCGGTGCCGTGGTTCCCGGTGCGCTGCCGGGTCGTGGAGGTCTCACCGCTGTTGCGCGAGCTGCTGCTCGCGGCGGTGGACGTCCCGCCGGAGTACGACCGGCACGGCCGCGACGGCGCGCTCGTCGAGTTGATCCTGCACGAGATCCGCAACCTCGCGCCGCTGCCGTTCGACCTGCCGCTGCCCGCCCGGGCCGACCTCCGGCAGCTGTGCGAGGCGTTCCAGTCGGCGCCCAGCATCCGCGAGGCTCCCGCGGAGTGGGCCGCCCGGCTGGGCGTGAGCACCCGCACCTTCAACCGGTCGTTCCTCGCCGGGACGGGGCTGAGCTTCCAGCAGTGGCGGCAGCGGGCCTGCGTCCTGCACGCGATCCGCCTGCTCTCGGCCGGGCGAACGGTCACCGGGGTGGCGGCGGAACTCGCCTACGACACCCCGGCCGCGTTCTCCACCATGTTCCGCAAGCAGACAGGAACGGCACCGAGCTCGTTCCAGCCCCGCTGACCGCCACTGTGGACGGACGGGCTCAGCTGCCCGCCGGCACCGCCATCTCGCCCAGCTCCGACCAGTCGTCCTGGTCGAGCGTGGTGTTGATGACGCGCGGGGTCTCCACCAGGTGCGGCGGCAGCTCCCGCTGCGCGGTCTGGAAGTGCGCCGAGTTGACGTGCGCGGCACCGGCCTCGCCGTCCCGGAAGGCCTCCACCAGCACGTACTCCGCCGGGTCCTCGACGCTGCGGGACCAGTCGAACCACAGGCACCCGGGCTCGGCGCGGGTGGCCTCGGTGAACGAACGGGCGATCTCGGGCCACCGGTCCGCGTGCTCGGGCTTGACGCGGAACTTCGCGGTGATGAAGATCATCGGTTTCCTCCTCCTGCTACCGGCTCTCCGGCCCGTTCTACCCCGCGCCCGGGACCCCCGCTCGCGGGCGGGGTGGAACTTGCGATCCGGATCACGCGGCGCGGATCACCGTCCACAGGAGACCGACCGGGTCAGACCCGTTCCAGGCAGGCGGTGATGACGTAGCGGCGCTGGCCGAAGTGGTCGACCGGGTACCACTGGTCGCCCGGTTGGCTGCCGCACTGCGGTCCGTAAGCGCCGCCCGTGACGGGCAGCGAGGTGACGAGGACCCGGTCGTCGGTCTGCAGCTGGCCGACCGAGGTGGCTCCCGGGTCGGGACGGGTCCGGATGTTGACGCCGTCGCCGTAAGCCCGGTACCAGGCCGGAAAACCATCCGCCATCGCGAATTCCTCCCCAGGTGGACTGCCGATGCGGCGCCAGTCTCCGGCGGGGGCGCCCCGGCCGTGCCCGGTTCGCGCCCCCATCACCCGCACGGAGCAGTCCGACGTCAGACCCGCCACGTGAGTACTGTTGCTCAGTCGGAAGCGGTGCCTCGTCGGCGGCCGGCAGTCACGGAAGGGGCAGGATGGAACTCGACCTCGGTGCGGTCCGGGCCTTCGTCACCGTGGCCGACGAGCAGCACTTCGGTGCGGCAGCGGACCAGCTGAACCTCACGCAACAGGCGGTCTCCAGGCGGATCGCGAAGCTGGAAGCCGCTCTGAGCACGACGTTGTTGCACCGCACCCAGACCGGGGCCAGGCTCAACGAGAGCGGTGCCGCTCTCCTCCCCCACGCCCGGGCGCTCCTGGTGCTGGCCGATCAGGCGGTGGATTCGGTCCGGATCCGCAACCGCCCGCTGCGGGTGGACGTGAACGACACCCGCCTCCCCGCGACCGAACTGGTCAGGGAGTTCCACGACAGCAATGCCGACGTGGAGATCGACATCATCACCTCCAACGGGCTCCGGAGCGGGCGGACCGCGCTGACCAGCGGTTCGATCGACGCCACCGTCGCGCGGGTGATGGGCACTCTCGATCCGGTCATCAAGCACCGTCCCGCCTACCTCGGTCCTCTCCACGTCCTCGTCGGCCGTACGCATCCCCTCGCCGACCGGCGCCAGGTGCGGTTGACGCACCTGCGGGACTCGATCGCCTGGATGCCGACCAACGAACCCGGCAGCGAATGGGCCGACTTCTACGACTGCCTCGCCCGCGAATTCGGGCTCACCATCGACACTTCGGGCCCGAACTTCGGCCTCGACCACATGCTGGACCACCTCGCCGCATCACCGGACCGCTTCACCTTCGGCGGCGAACTGCTGCGGGTCCCGTGGCACCCGCAGATCGTCCAGATCCCCATCGTCGATCCGACACCCGTCTACCCGCACTCCCTGCTGTGGAAGCAGGGCAACCGGCACCCCGTGCTGCCCCGGCTGATCGACCACGTCACCTCCCGCCTCCGGCCGTTCGACCCCGAACGCCAGTGGATGCCACCGGCGGACATCCGCGCGCTCGACCTCGCGGCGGCAGCCGACGAGCACCCTGCCCCGGATTCGTCCGGGGAGAGCCTCACGAACCGCTGGAGAGGACGCGCGTTCCGCGGAGGCCTTTGAGTTCCCCGAACAGGGCCGGGCTGGGCTCGACCGGGTACCGGTCCACCGCCAGCCGGGTGCGCCGCTGCCCGTGCCGGATCACGACGCGCACCGGTGTGCTCCCCCGGTGCGCCCGCAGCGTTGCCCGCAGCTCGTGGACGTAGTCCAGGTCGACGTGGCGGGCCTCCACCTCCACCGTCAGCGGGTTGGTGCCGGGGTCGGTCTCGGCCGCCGAGATGTCGACGGGCACGGCGTCGGAGGCGAAGACGCTGATGGTGCCCTCGCGTTCGTTGACGCGGCCCTTGACGGCGATCGCGGTGTCCTCGACCAGGCAGTCGGCGAACATCTCGTAGGTCTTCGGGAAGAACAGCACCTCGACACCGGCGTCGAGGTCCTCGAGCGTGACGATGGCCCACGGGTGGCCGTTCTTGTTGATGCGGCGCTGGATGCCGGAGATCATCCCGGCGATCCTGATCTGCTCCTTGCCGCCGAGCTCCCGCAGGCCGGCGATGCCGGTGTCCTGGTGGGGCGCCAGCAGCCGCTCTGCCCCGTCGAGCGGGTGCGCGGAGATGTACAGGCCCAGCATCTCCCGCTCGTAGGACAGCAGCTGCTTTCGCGGCCACTCCTCGGCGGTGAACGTCAGGTGCGCCAGCGGCGAGGACTCCGCGCCGCCCGCCGAGTCGTCGGCGCCGAACAGGTCGAACTGGCCCATCGCCTGCTGCCGCTTGAGCCCGGTGACGGCGTCGACGGCGCTCTCGTGGTGCTGGGCCAGCGACATGCGGGTGTGCCCGAGTGAGTCGAACGCACCGGCCTTGATCAGCGATTCGACGACGCGCTTGTTGCAGGCCGGGATCTCGGACTTGTCCAGGAAGTCGGTGAAGGAGGCGTAGCGGCCCTTCTCCTGCCGGGACCTGATGATCGAGGCCACCACGTTCGATCCGACGTTGCGGATCGCGCTCAGCCCGAAGCGGATGTCGGAGCCGACCGCGGCGAAGGTGTCCGCGGAGTCGTTGACGTCCGGGGACAGCACCTTCACGCCCATCCGCCGGCACTCGGCCAGGTAGACGGCCATCTTGTCCTTGTTGTCCCCGTTGGAGGTCAGCAGGCCCGCCATGTACTCGGCCGGGTAGTTCGCCTTCAGGTACGCCGTCCAGTACGCGACCAGGGCGTAACCCGCCGCGTGCGACTTGTTGTAGGCATATCCGGCGAAGGGCAGGATGGTCGCCCACAGGGTGCTGATCGCCTCGTCGGAGTAGCCCTGGGCGAGCATCCCCTCCCGGAAGCCCTCGAACTCCTGGTCCAGCACGGACTTCTTCTTCTTGCCCATCGCGCGGCGCAGGATGTCGGCCCGGCCGAGGCTGTAGCCGGCGACCTTCTGCGCGATGGCCATGATCTGCTCCTGGTAGACGATCAGGCCGTAGGTCTCGGCGAGGATCTCCTCGAGCGGTTCACCGAGCTCGGGGTGGATCGGCTCGATCGGTTTGCGGCCGTTCTTGCGGTCGGCGTAGTCGTTGTGCGCGTTGACCTCCATCGGGCCCGGCCGGTACAGCGCGTTCGCCGCCACCACGTCCGGGAACGCGGTGGGCTGCATGCGCTTGAGCAGTTCGCGCATGCCACCGCCTTCGAACTGGAACACTCCGAGGCTCTCGCCGCGGGCGAGCAGCTGGTAGGTGGCCTCGTCGTCGAGCGCCAGGCTGGACAGGTCGATGTCGACCGAGTGGTTGTCCTTCACCATGCGCAGCGCGTCACCGAGGATGGTGAGGTTGGACAGGCCCAGGAAGTCCATTTTCAGCAGGCCGATGGCCTCGCACGAGGGGTAGTCCCAGCCGGTGATGATCGACCCGTCGTCGCGCGCCCACAGCGGCACCGTGCCCAGCAGCGGCTGCGAGGAGAGGATCACCGCGCAGGCGTGCACACCGGCGTTGCGGATCAGGCCCTCCAGCCCGCGCGCGGTGTCGAAGATCTGCGACACCGACGGATCGGTCTCGATCAGGCCGCGGACCTCCGCCGCCTCGGGATAGCGCTCGTGCTGCGGGTCCACGATCCCCGACAGCGGGATGTCCTTGGCGGCGATCGGCGGCGGCAGCGCCTTGGAGATCCGGTCGGCGATCGCGAAGCCCGGCTGGCCGTGGTGCACCCGCGCGGCGTCCTTGATCGCCGCCTTCGTCTTGATCTTGCCGAAGGTGATGACCTGGGCGACCTTGTCCCGCCCGTACTTGTCGATCGCGTACTGCAGCACCTCGTCGCGGCGCCGGTCGTCGAAGTCGAGGTCGATGTCCGGCGGCGAGTCGCGCTCCGGGTTCAGGAACCGCTCGAAGATCAGCCCGTGCTCCAGCGGGTCCAGGTTCGTGATGTGCAGGATGTAGGCCAGCAGCGATCCCGCGGCCGATCCTCGGCCCGGCCCGACGTGGATGCCCTGCGACTTCGCCCAGCGCGTCAGGTCGCCGACCACCAGGAAGTACGCGCAGTAGCCCTTGGCGTCCAGCACGTCGAGCTCGACCTGGATCCGCTCGCGGCACTGCGCGGTCGGCCCGTCCGGGTAGCGCGACGGCAGGTACTGCTCGACCTCGGCGGCCAGCAGCTCGCGCTCGGTCCGGCCGCTGCCGTCGGTCACGCGCGGCATCCGGTCCTGGAAGGCCCACACGTCCTCGTAGGACTCCACCATCTCCGCGATCAGCAGCGTGTTGTCCGCCGCTCCCGGGACCTCGGAGTCCCAGTACGCCCGCATCTCCTCGGCGGACTTCAGGTAGTAGCCGTCGCCGTCGAACTTGAACCGCGACGCGTCGCCGAGCGTCTTGCCCGACTGCACGCACAGCAGCGCGCCGTGCGCATCCGCCTGGTCCACCGTCACGTAGTGGCTGTCGTTGGTCGCCAGCGGCGGGATGCCCAGCTTCCCGGAGATCTCCAGCAGCCCCTGCCGCACCGACCGCTCGATCGGCAGCCCGTGGTCCATCAGCTCCAGGAAGAAGTGCTCCCTGCCGAAGATCTCCTGGTACTCCGCCGCCGCCCGCAGCGCCTCGTCGAACTGCCGCAGCCGCAGCCGCGTCTGCACCTCACCCGATGGGCAGCCCGTCGTGGCGATGACGCCCTCGGAGAACTCCGCGATCAGCTCCTTGTCCATCCGCGGCTTGCGGTACATCCCCTCGAAGCTCGCCCGGCTCGACAGCGTGAACAGGTTCCGCAGCCCGGTGGCGTTGCGCGCCAGCATCGTCATGTGCGTGTAGGCGCCCGCGCCCGAGACGTCGCCGCCGGAGCCGAACTCGTCGGTGCCGCGCTGCTTCGCCTCGCCCCAGAACACCGGCTTCTTGTGGAACCGGCTGCCCGGCGCCAGGTACGCCTCGATCCCGATGACCGGCTTGATGCCCGTCTTGCGCGCCTGCTGGTAGAACTCGTCCGCGCCGAACATGTTGCCGTGGTCGGTCATCCCCACCGCGGGCATCCCGAGCCGCTGGGCCTCGGCGAACAGCGCTCCCACCTTCGCAGCGCCGTCGAGCATCGAGTACTCGGTGTGCACGTGCAGGTGGACGAAGGGATCCATGTTGATTCTCCCGGGGTTCGAGCGATCGCCTGAGCGGCGACATTCGAACCGGGCCCGGGCGCGGTCGTCCAACAAGCGGCGCGCCCGGATCGACAACGATCAGTTGTCGCCGGAGGCCCGGGCCGTTCCGGCACCCGCAGGTGGCGTCGGTCCGGCGGGTGGGCGAGGATCGGGATCGTCATGAGCGAGAGCGATGTCGAACTGGTCCCGATGGGGTTGCCGCACCTGGCCGGGGTGCTCGAACTGGGCAACCGGGTCTTCGACGTGTCGGAGATGCCCTACACCTCGTGGTCGTTGTCCAGCGCGGCCGTCCACCTGGACGCCCAGCCGGATGCGTGCTGGGTCGCCGAGGCAGGCGGGCGGGTGGCCGGGTTCGTGCTCGGGTCGCTGTCCTACGACGAGCGGGCCGACTGGGGTTACGTGGAGTGGCTCGCCGTGGATCCCGAGCACCAGGGCAGGGGGCTCGCGAAGACGTTGCTGGAGGAGTCCTGCGCCGCGCTGTTCGCCGCCGGCGCGACGCGGGTGATCACCGACGTCGAGCAGACCAACACCGCGTCGGCCCAGCTCATGCAGCGGTGCGGCTTCAACGACAGCGTGACCGTGACGCTGTTCGTCCGCCACGCGCCCGCCGACAGCGGCGCCGCCCGGCAGGCCCGGGTGCGGACGCACGCCACCGACCCGGCCAAGGCCCGGCTGCACGCGGCGGCCCGCAAGTCCGAACGCGACTAGCGCGGCGTCGTTCCGCTGTGGACAGCGGATGGCGCAAGGACCCGAATCACACCTCTCGCCTTTCCGGAAACAATTGCGGAAATCGTGAATCAATCCCCCTGACTCCGAAATGGCTCTTGCGATCATTCGGCGATACGGGTGATGTTCACCGGCACGGGGGTCACCCTTTCATCTGTATCTAGGGAAAAACCCCGCCCATAGACTCGGGCATCGATCAAGTCCGCAGCCAGCTCGCCGAACGAGCGAGAACATCACGACGCGCAATGCGCCGGCACCACCGCCGATCGATCTTCCCACCGGCCGGGGCGCGTTCGATTCCCGCGAAAGGAAGAGCCGGTTCGCCGTGCCCGCAGCACGGTGCTGGAAGTCCGCCAACGCATCGAGCAAGAACACCAACGGGAGGTTCGTGACGTGTCCTCACCCGCTGCCGAACAGTTCTCTTCCCTGCAGACCCGCGCGGCGCGGCTGCTCGCGACCACGACGAAGACACCGCCGCAGATGCAGTCCATCAGCTCCCGGAACCTGCTCCGGAAGCTGCCGTGGCTGACCGTCTCCAGCGGCACCTACCGGGTGAACCGGCGGCTGCAGATCAAGGTCGGGCGCGGACGGGTGTCGTTCGTCCAGGAGGGCACCGACGTCCGCATCGTCCCGGAGACCCTCACCGAGCTCGCCGCGCTGCGCGGCTACACCGATGTGGACGTCCTGACCAGACTGGCGGGGATGTTCACCGTCCGGCAGGTGACGCCGGGCGAGGTGCTCGCCGCGGAGGGCAGCCCGATCCGGGAGGTCTTCGTCGTCGCGCACGGCCGGGTGGAGCGGCTGGCGACCGGCGAGTACGGCACCGTCGACCACCTCGGCGTGATCACCGACGGCGACCAGGTCGGTGACGAGGCGGTCGGCGTGGAGGACCCGACGTGGTCGGCGACGCTGCGCTGCGCCACCTCCGGCACGATCATGGTGCTGAACTGGGACGCCCTGGGCGGGCTGCTCGAGACCGAAGAGGGGCTGCGCGCACACCTGGACGACTTCGCGCGGCGCCGCGCGCTACCGCAGAACCGGCGCGGCGAGGCCGAGATCGCGCTGTCCGCCGGGCACCTCGGCGAGGCGCTGCTGCCCGGCTCGTTCGTCGACTACGAGCTGGGGCCCCGGGAGTACGAGCTGTCGCTGACGCAGACGGTGCTGCAGGTGCACACCCGCGTCGCCGACCTCTACAACGACCCGATGAACCAGGTCGAGGAGCAGCTGCGGCTCACCGTCGAGGAGATCCGCGAGACCCAAGAGCACGAGCTGCTGCACAACCCGGACTTCGGCCTGCTGCACAACACCTCCTACGACCAGCGGATCTCCACCCGGACCGGCCCGCCGACGCCCGACGACCTGGACGACCTGCTGTCCATGCGGCGTTCCACGGACGCGTTCTTCGCGCACCCGAAGGCGATCACCGCGTTCCTGCGGGAGTGCAACCGGCGGGGCCTGGCGGTGGACGCCGCGGTGCAGGACGACGGGTCGAAAGCGCTGTCCTGGCGCGGTGTTCCGGTCTACCCGCTGGGCAAGATCGGCCTCACCGACCACAACACCACCTCGATCATCGCGATGCGCCGAGGCGAGGAGAAGCAGGGCGTCGTCGGGCTCCAGCCCGCCGAGCTGCCCGACCAGGTGCAGCCCGGGCTGAACGTGCGGTTCATGGGCATCACCGATCAGGCCATCCTGCGCTACCTGGTGTCGGCCTACTACAGCGTCGCGCCGCTGGTGCCGGACGCGGTCGGGTTGCTGGAGCACGTCGAGATCGGCCGGACGGACTCCTGATGATCGAGCTCATCGCGCACGAAACACCGGTCCCCGTGCAACAACCGCACACCGGTGGTGTGCAGGGGACCAGCGCGTGCACCGCTCCGGGAACGCAGCGGCGGACCACCGTGCTGCACTGCCCGCCCGCTCCGCCGGAGCGGCCCGAGGCCGCGGCCGAGATCAACAGCCGCGTCGTGGAGTGGATGACGGGGCTCGGGCTGGGCAGCGCGGCGAACGTCGAGGGCGTCTACAAGCACGACCCGGGGCGCGGGATCACGTTGTGCCACCCGGGAAGCCAGGACGTCGACCGGATGACCGCGGCGGGCAAGATGATCGTCGCCGAGACCGCGGTGGACGACTACTTCTGCGAGACCAACAGCCAGCGCGACTCCAACGACCAGACGATCGGGCCGAACCTGTCGCTGGCGCAGTCGGCGATCGACGCACCGTGCCTGACTCCCGGGTACCAGGCGCTGTGGGAGGAGCAGCGCACCAGCCACCCGGTGCTGCGCGCCCAGCACGAGGCCTTCGAGGACCTCAAGCGGATCAGCAGCCCGGCGCAGGCGCAGCGCACGCGGCACGACATCGCCCAGCTCTACCTCGGCTACAACGCCGAGAACGGGTGGCGACTGATCAACCGGCTGCCACCGGCGTGGCAGTACCTCGCCAACCGGCAGATGAACTCCTTCCGCCCGTGCCTGGACCTCACAGACGTGCTCGACGGCTACGAGCTGCCCGATGCGCTGCACGCCCACCCGCTGGTGCAGGACTGCACGGCGCGGGCGTCGCTGATCGCCACCCTGCACAACGACCTGGCCTCCTGCGAGCGGGAGATCCGCGAGCACGGCCTGCCGTTCAACCTGCCCGCCGTGATCGCCGCGGAGGAGCGCATCCCGCTCGACGAGGCGTTCATCAAGGCCTGCGAGGTGCACAACGAACTGATCCGCGCCTTCGAGGACGACACCGAGCGCACCACCGCCGCACTCCCCGATCCGGTGGTCGCCCGCTTCCTGACCGGGCTGTGGGCCTGGATCGCCGGAAGCCGCCACTGGCACTTCACCACCGCCCGACACTCCGCGTGAAAGGACCCGCTCGATGACCAACACGATCCAGCAGCACCCCACCACCGGCAGCGTCTACCAGGGCAGCGTCGCGGAGTACTGGAACAAGGAGGCCAACCCGGTCAACATCGAGCTCGGCGAGGTCGACGGCTACTTCCACCACCACTACGGCATCGGCGAGCCGGACTGGTCGGTGACCGAGGGCGAACCGGCCACCGCCCGCGAGCGCATCACCGCCGAGCTGCACCGGCTGGAGACCAAGCAGGCCGAACTGCTGCTCGGCCACCTCGGCGAGATCGAGCCGAAGCACCGGATCATGGACGCCGGCTGCGGTCGCGGCGGCAGCTCCTTCATGGCCCACGAGCGCTTCGGCTGCTGGGTGGACGGCGTCTCCATCTCCCGCAAGCAGGTGGACTTCGCCAACGAGCAGGCGCACCAGCGCGGCGTCTCGGACAAGGTGGCCTTCCACCAGCTCAACATGCTCGACACCGGCTTCGAGACCGGCAGCATGCGGGCGATCTGGAACAACGAGTCCACCATGTACACCGATCTCGCCGACCTGTTCGCCGAGCACTCGCGGCTGCTCTCGCGCGGCGGGCGCTACGTGACGATCACCGGTTGCTACAACGACGTCTACGGCCTGCCCTCGCGCGCGGTGTCGACCATCAACGCGCACTACATCTGCGACATCCACCCGCGCTCGGGCTACTTCCGCGCGATGGCCGCCAACCGGCTGGTGCCCACCGCGGTGGTGGACCTGACCGAGGCGACCCTGCCCTACTGGCGGCTGCGCGCCCGATCGCCGCTGGTGACGGGCATCGAGGAGGCGTTCATCGAGGCCTACACCAGCGGCGCCTTCCAGTACCTGCTCATCGCCGCGGACCGGGTCTGAACACGTGCTGCCCGGCGGCGCCGGAGGGTTCGCGCTCTCCGGCGCCGCGAGGACAAGGAGACTAAGGGGCAGGAATGGGCATGGTGGATCTGGACGAGATCCGCGCCGAGGTCGACTCCGCGCTCGCGGGGTTCTTCGACCGCGCGACGCTCGCCGGCGGGATCGAACCGCATTCCGACGACATGATCGAGGTGATCGAAGGTTTCGTGCTGTCCGGCGGCAAGCGCGTCCGCCCGGTCCTGTGCGCCCTGGGCTGGCTGGCCGCCGACCCGCAGCCGCGCTGCCGGGCACCGCTGATCGGGCTGGCCGCCGGGCTGGAGATGTTCCACGCCGCGATCCTGATCCACGACGACGTCATGGACCGCTCCGCCACGCGGCGCGGCAGGCCGACCGTGCACCGGGTGATGGCCGCGCTGCGCCCGGACCGCGGCGGCGAGGACGGCGAGTGGTACGGGACCTGCGCGGCGATCGTGCTCGGCGATCTCGCGCTGGCCTGGGCCGACAAGCTCACCTGCGAGCAGCTCAGCGCCGAGCAGCTGGGCCGGGTGCTGCCGCAGATCGCGCAGATGCGGCACGAGGTCACCATCGGCCAGTACCTGGACCTGCACTCGGCGGGCGCCCGGTCGGCGGACGCGGACCTGGCCGAGATGATCACCCGCTACAAGACCGCCTACTACACCGTGTACCGGCCGCTGTCGATCGGCGCGGCGGCGGGCAACGCCTCCCGCGAGGCGACGCGGGTGCTGCACCACTACGGCATGCCGGTGGGCAAGGCGTTCCAGCTGCGCGACGACCTGCTGGGCGTCTTCGGCGATCCGCTGCTCACCGGGAAGGCGGTGACCGACGATGCGAGGGAGGGAAAGCACACCGCGCTCATCGCCCACGCGCTGACCACCGCGAGCTCGCCGCAGGCGGTGAAACTCGGCCAGCTGTGGGGAAAACCGGACATCACCGAGTCCGAAGTGGACGTCGTGCGGGAGATCCTGACCGCCACCGGGACGGTCCGCGCCGTGGAGAACCTCATCACCGACCACCACCGCGCCGCGCTCGCCGCGCTGGAAACCCCGCACCTGCCCACCGAGGTGGCCGAGGCGCTGCGCACCATCGCCGACCAAGCAGTGGAGCGTGACCGATGACCAAGCGGGTGCTGCTGGCCTCGTCGCGCGGGACGTGCGCAGGCGTGGACCGGGCCATCGAGACGGTCGAGAACGCCCTCGCGCGCTGGGGGCCGCCGGTGTACGTGCGGCACCAGATCGTGCACAACACGCACGTCATCGCCGCGCTCGAAGCCCGAGGCGCGATCTTCGTCGAGGATGTCGCCGAGGTGCCGGAGGGTGCGCGCGTCATCTTCTCCGCGCACGGCGTGTCCCCCGTCGTGCGGACGGCGGCGTCCAGCCGGCGGCTGGAGGTGGTCGACGCGACGTGCCCGCTGGTGAGCAAGGTGCACAAGGAGGCGGTGCGGTTCGCCGGTGACGGCCGCACCGTCCTGCTGATCGGGCACGCCGGTCACGAGGAGATCGTCGGCATCATGGGCGAGGCGCCCGAGTCGATCCGGCTGGTGGAGTCCACCGGCGATGCGGCCTCGGTCGAGGTGCCCGACCCGGGCCGGGTGGTGTGGCTGTGCCAGACCACGCTCGCCATCGACGAGGCGATGGAGATCGTCGGCGTGCTCCGCGACCGCTTCCCGGCGCTGGCCGATCCGCCGTCGGACGACATCTGCTTCGCGACCCAGAACCGGCAGAACGCCATCAAGTCCGTCGCGCCGCGCTGCGACGTCGTGCTGGTGGTCGGTTCGCCGAACTCCTCCAACTCCCGGCGCCTGGTGGAGGTCGCCGCGGCGGCCGGGGCCGGGGCCGCGCACCTGGTGGACGGTGCCGGCGAGCTCGACCCCGCTTGGCTGGACGGCGCGGAGACGGTCGGCGTGACCTCCGGGGCGTCGGTGCCGGAAGTCCTGGTCACCCATCTCCTCGACCGCTTGGCGGGCCTGGGTTTCGACCAGGTCGAAACCCAGCAGGGCGTCGCCGAGCCCCAGCGGTTCAGCCTCCCGCTGCCGTTGCGCGCCGGCTGAGCTTCCAGGCGGCCCGGTGCCGGGACGCTACCCGGCACCGGGCCGGCCGGCTCAGCGGGGAGCGTCGCGGAGCACGCCGCTGACGTTGACCAGCTCCACGCAGCGGTCGGCCTGCCTGCCGGAGGGCGGGGTTCCCGGGCGGGAGCAGCGCACCGTCACGGTCACCACCTCTTCGCTGGAGACCTCCAGCGGTGTCACCCAGTGCAGGTCCTGGTTGCGGAAGGTCTCCAGGGCGATCGTGGTGATGGTGCGGTCGCCGAGCTCGATGGTGAGCAGGCCTTCGTCGCCCTGGTAGTTCGCCATCACCAGGTCGGTGACGTAGAAGATCTTGCCCTCCGGGACGCTTTCGGAGGTGCCGTTGTTGGTGCGGCCGGAACCGGTCCGCACCTCGACGGTCTGCGAGACCTGCTGGCCGCCCGCCGACTGGCCGCCCGGCGGCTGCCCGCCGGGTGTCTCGCCGGGCTGCTCGCCCGGCGGCACCTGCGGTTCCGGCTGTTCCGGGGGCGGTGGTGCGAGCAGCTTGCCCTCTCTCGCCAGCTCGATCGTCTTCTGCTCGGCCGCTTCCCGCGCCGCGGTCTCCACCGCCTTGCGCCCCAGGGTGAGCCAGAACAGCACCAGCGCCAGCAGCAGGGCGAGCAGCGCGAGCAGCCAGCGCGGCAGCAACGGCAGCTGGACCAGTTCCCCGTCCAGCTCCTCCGGCACCAGCGGCTGATCGCCGGTCGTCCCCGCGTCGACGGCGGCGGTGAGCTGGAACGGGCGGCTGACCGGTTTGCCGAACCAGAGCAAGCCGCTCGCCCGCGCCCGCAGGCGCAGCTCGGCGCGCTCCCCCGGCTCCAGCTCGGGGCGCTCCTCGTCGAAGGTGAAGCGCAGGTCCTCCGCCGGATCGGTCGCCACCAACGGCATCGCGACCGGTGTGTTGCCCTGGTTGTGCAGGTTCACCTGGAACCGGCCGCTGCGCCACGCGCGCCGGCGCTGCGGGCTGAGCGAGGCCCGGTATCGGTGGAACGGCGCGATGACGACGGTCGTCTCCGGAACCACCACCATCCCGGGCTGCTCCACCGGGACGACCCGGACCGCCAGCGGCACCTCACCGGCTCGCACGGAGGCCGACAGCGGCGGGCGCAGGACCAGGGTGACCGCGCCCTGCGCACCCGGGTAGAGCGGCAGCCGAGCGGGTTCCACCGTCACCCAGTCCGCGCACTCGCCCACGACCTCGAACTCGTAGGCCTCGACGATGTCGGTGTTGTTGCGCACCGAGAGAGTGGTGGTCGCCTCCCCGCCCGGGCTTACCTCCACCCGCGGGCTGTCGAGCTCGGCATATGGCGTCACAGCGCTGAACGTAGCCGTGTTCGCCCGCCGCGAGCAGAGCAGCGAGGGCAACGCGGGGGCAACGCTGCTGCCCCCGCGGAGATCAGCCGGTGCCCTTCGCGAATACCGTGAATTCCCGTTGCACGACAAGCACAATCCCCGCCCTTGTCGTTGATTTCACCGACGAACCACCCGATTTGCCCTGCGGTAGCGCGGAATGGAGCACCGCAGCGAGCGGCCGAACGGTCGGACCGTCCCACGCGAGAACGCGCAACACTGGATGCACGGGCGTTCTAACGAGGAGAGGCGATGACGAGGATCCCTGTCGCGGTCTACGCATCCGATCCGATACTCGAGGCCGGGGTGACCCACCAGCTGCGCCTGCGTCCCGAGGTGGAGATGCTCAGACCCAGCGACGAGCAGCGCGCCGAGGTGTCGCTGGTCGTGGTGGACCGGCTCGACGACGCCTCCGGTCAGCTGCTGCGCCGCCTGCAGCGCACCTCCTCGGTCCGCACCGGGCTGATCATCGGCGAGTTCGAGCAGGACGCGCTGCAGACCACCATCGAGTGCGGTGTGGCCGCGGTCCTGCGCCGCCGCGACGCCGACCAGGACCGGCTGGTGGGGATGATCACGGCGCTGGTCCGCGGGGAGGGCGTGCTGCCCGGCGACATGGTCGGCAGGCTGCTCGACCACGTGGGCAAGCTGCAGCGCAGCGTCGCCACGGCCGGGCACACGCTCTCCACGCTGGCCACCCGCGAGGCCGAGGTGCTCCGCCTCATCGCGGACGGCTTCGACACCAGGGAGATCTCGGTCAAGATGTCCTACTCCGAGCGGACGGTGAAGAACATCCTCCAGGAGGTCACCTCGCGCCTGCAGCTGCGCAACCGAGCGCACGCCGTCGGCTACGCCATGCGGCACGGCCTGATCTGAGCTGCCCGAAAGTGCCGAAGGGCTGCCCGCGCAACTGCCTGTCGGCTCCTGGGGACGCGCGCGGATCAGCGCCAGGATGCTGGGCACAGCCATCACCTGCGACGGAGGTCAACCGTGATCGGCGGCTCGATGCGCCTCGGAATCACGCTGCTCGGGGTCTTCCTGGTGCTCTCCGGGCTGATCGCGATCCCGGTCACCGCGCACCAGCGGCCGGCACCCGAACCGGCCCGCATCGCCTTCTCCGGGACCGGGCACCGCAGCCTGGGCATCGCCGGAGCCGGGCCGCGCGGCGGGACCGAGCCGCTGTTCGGCGGGCAGCGGCAGCACTTCGACCAGGACGTCTCCGCTCGCGGCGGGGCGATGGTGTTCACCAGCCTGCGCGACGAAGCCGCGCCGCAGGTGTACCTGCGGACGCACGACGGGCAGGTCCAGCGGCTCACCCGGGGCCGCGACGCGGCGAATCCCGAGCTCTCGCCGGACGGCCGCTGGGTGGCGTTCGACTCCGCCTCGTCGGGGCAGCGCGACGTGTGGTTGGTGCGCACCGACGGGACCGAGGCGCACCGGCTCACCAGCTCTCCCGGTGACGAGGTGAACCCGACGTTCTCCCCGGACGGGACGCGCATCGCCTACGCCGCGAACTCCAGCGGCCGGTGGCAGATCCACGCACGACCGGCCGGCGGCGGCGCCGAGCGGCAGCTGACCGCGGAGCCGACCGGTGCCGCGACGCAACCGGCCTGGAACCCGGTCGACGAGGACCGGATCGCCTACACCTTCGCGGTGAACGGCGAGCAGACCGTGCGCGTGCTGCGCGGCACCGGCACCGGAACGCCGCTGCCCGTGCAGGCCCGGGAACCCCGGTGGATGCCGGACGGTGAGGACCTGCTGCTCCTCAGTCCGCGTTCCCGCTCCGGCGCGGCGGACGGCATCGACCGGGTCTACCTGGCCGACGCCGACTCCCCGAACCCGCCGAGGCTGCTGCTGGAAGAGGACCGCAGCGTCGACTCCCCGACCTGGTGGCGCGGACGGCTGGTGGTGGCCCGCACGACCGCACACTTGCGCAACACCGCGCGGCTGCAGGACGTCCAGGTGGACGGTACCGATCCGCGCGACCTCGGGTCCGACGTGCTGACCGAGGATCCCAAGGCCGTCGATGATTCGATGCGGCTGTTCAAGCCCGAGCAGGGAGATCCGTGGACGCAGCGGCAGAGCTACTCACCGGACGGCAAGCAGATCGCGGTCAGCCGCTTCGAGACCGTCAACGGGCGGCGCGTCCAGCGGATCTGGCTGTTCGCCTCCGACGGCAGCGACCCGCGGCCGCTGCCGATCGCCGACCGCCGGGCAGGTGACTGGGAGACCGATGCCGCGTGGTCGCCCGACGGCGAGGAGATCGCCGTGGCCCGCAGGTCACCCGGTGGCCTGGACAGCCCCGGGCCGAGCCGGATCGTGGTGGTGAACGTCCGCACCGGCGAGGTGACCAAGCGGTTGGCGAACGCGGACCCGCAGCTGGACGACACCCAGCCCGCGTGGTCGCCGGACGGCCGCGCCTTCGCGTTCAGCCGCGGCAGGCCCACCGACGACGACCCGGCCCGCCGGGAGAACCACATCTGGCTCGCCGACGCCCGGACCTTCGGCTCGCAGCGGGACCTGAGCGACGTGATCTGCGAGTGCCTGGTGGTCGACGACAGCCCGGTGTTCGCCCCGGACAGCCGCAGCATCGTGTTCAACCGGGAGAAGGACGGGCTCTACCGGATGGACTTGAACGACGACAGCTGCGAGGTGCTGCTGCCGCGCGGGCAGAACAGCTGCGTCGACGTGCCCAGCGGCAACGGACCGTTCCAGCCCAGGGACGTCAGCTGGTCGGCGGACGGCCGTCGGCTCGTGCTGTCGCACCGCGCGATCGCGAAGGAGAACGCCCCGGAACACCTGTCGGTGCTGGACCTGGCCACCGGTGAGCTGAACTCGCTGACCGGCAGGCTGCCCGGGCGGCAGAAGGAACCCACCTGGCAGCCGACGGTCGACCTCGGCATCGACGCTCCTCCCGAGCAGCCCCAGGTCCAGCCCGGCGAGGTCATCACGGTGACGATCGCGGTGCGCAACCAGGGGCCGTCCGACGCCCCGGACACCGAGACGACCCTGCAGGTCCCGCCCGGCCTGCGGTTGACGGACATGTGGTCGTCCAAGGGCACCTGCGAGGGCGAGAAGTGCTCCCTCGGCACGCTGGAACCCGGCGATGCGGTCGAGGTCACGGCTCGGCTCGTCGCGGTGGTGGTGGGCGAGCACCGGCTCGTCTGGACGATCACCAGCGCGGTGCACGACACCGACGAGGGCGACAACACGAACACCACGGTGATCATCGTGACGCCGACCCCGGCGCCACCACCGCCGCCACCGCCGCCGGCCAGTCCCGGAGTCGCCCTGACCGTGGGACCGGAAACGTCCTACGTGGGCGGTCGGACCGGGGTGACCTTCACCGTGCGCAACACCGGCAGCAGCACCGCCACCGGGCTGGTGCTGGACATGGCCCTGCCGCCAGGAGTACCGGTGGTGCACGTGCCGCCCGGCTGCACGTCCGCGCAGTGCCAGCTGCCCGATCTGCCGCCGGGCGGTGTGCTCGCCAAGCAGCTGGTGCTCGCTCCGGACGCGGCTCTGACGTCGGAGATCCGGGCGAGGCTGCGGACCAGCGGAACGGACGCCGACCCCGGGGACAACGACGTCACCGCCCCCTACCGCGTGCTGCAGCCGCGCATCGTCGCGGTCCCGGCGGTCGGCGAGCCCGGGTTCGTGACCTCGGTGCGCGGCGTCGACTTCCCGCCGGGCGCGCCGGTCCGACTGGAGTGGTCGCCCGGCATCACCGCCGCAGCGGCACCGACCACGCCCGCGCCGGACGGGCGGTTCGCCGCGCAGCTGCTGATCCTGCCCAACGACCAGGTCGGTCCGCGCACCATCACCGCGTCGGGTCCGGGTTTCAGCCCGGTCACGGCGGAGTTCCTGGTCGTCGCCTCGCCCATCGCGCCGCCCGAGCTGGTGGAGTGGAGGTGAGCCGGTGATCCACGAGGTCGACGAGGCGTTGCGCCGGTTGCTGGCCGCGCACGACCTGCCCGGCGCGGGCGTCGAGCTCGGCTTCGAAGCGCCCACCACGGATTGGGCGGCCAAGCGCAACGCGCCCACGATCAGCGTCTTCCTCTACGACATCAGGGAAGAACCGGGTTTGCGGCAGAGCGGCCGGTTCGAGCGGCACGACGAGTCCGGTGCGGTGACCGGCTGGCAGGGCGCACCGCACTGGTTCCAGCTCTCCTACCTGGTGACGGCGTGGACGAAGCGCCCGCAGGACGAGCACCGGCTGCTGTCGGCGGTCCTGCGCTGCGTGGTCGGCCACGACGCGCTGGAGGCGGCGTGGCTGACCGGGACGCTGGCCGAGCTCGGCCTGACGGTGTCGTTCGAGGCGGGCGGAACGATGGCGGAGGGCCGCTCGGCGGCCGACGTGTGGTCGGCGCTGGGCGGCCAGCTCAAGCCGTCGATCAACCTCCAGGTGACGGCGCCGCTGGCAGGTGAGCGGACACCGGCCGGGCCGCCGGTCACCGAGGGCGTGGTGCTGCAAGCCGATGCCGATGCGCCGCGGCGGTTGCGCTACGACGGCCCGAGCACCGCCGAAGGGGAAGGTTTCGCGCCGTCGCGTCCTCGTCCTGAGCCGAAGCGGCGGCGCCGGGGGCCGCTCCCGTGACCGGCCCGCAGTACCTGTGGGCGCGGCTGAACGTGGTCGAGCAGCGGGTCCGGGCGCTGGTCGCGGCGCGGCGGGCGCTCGATCCGCAGCCGGACGATCCGCACCGGGGCCTCTACCTCACCCCGGAGGCCGTCGAGCGGATCCTGGCGGCGCCGGCGAAGTCGTGGCGGATGCCCGAGGCGGTGACGGCGGATCTGGACGCGCTCGCGGAGCCCGTCCCGGTGTTGCTCCAGCTGGCAGCGGATTTCGGGCTCAGCGAACTGGACGTGGAGCTGCTGCTGGTGGCGCTGGCCCCGGAGGTCGACGTCCGCTTCGAACCGCTCTACGGCTACCTGAACGACGACGTGACCCGCCGCCGACCGACGACCGGGCTGGCGCTGGAGCTGTGCGGCATGCCTTCGGCGGGCGACGGCCGGTTCCGGTTCTCCGCCGGTGCGCCGCTGGTCTCCGGTGGGCTGCTGGAGGTGCAGGAGCCCGATCGGCCGTTCCTCTCCCGCACGCTGCGGATCCCCGACCGCGTGGTCGCGCACCTGCTCGGCGATGACAGCGCCGATCCCGTCGCGGCCCGTCTCACGCGCCCCGCCGATCCGGGCGAGCCGGGCGCGCTGGCCAAGCGACTCGGTGCCGGGCTGGATTCCGGAGTCGCGTTCGTGCACCTCAACGGTGTGGAGGGCACCGTGCGCGTGGCGGTGGACGCCCTGGCGGTGAGCGGCCGAACTGCGCTGGTGCTGGATGCCGGGGAGCTGGCCGACGAGCCCGAGCCGCAGGCCGCCCTTCCCGCCCTGGTCCGGGAAGCGCGGTTGCGGCGCGCAGGAATCGTGTTCGGTCCGTTGGAGAACCTGGCTCCGGAGCGGCCCGAACGGGCGCGGCTGCTGCGCGCGGTCGTCGCCGCGACGGCGCAGGTTCCGCTGTTCCTGCACGGCTCGCGGAGCTGGGACCCGGGCTGGTCCCGGCGAAGCCCGGTGTCGATCCGCGTCGAAGCCGCTCAGCCCGAGGCGCGAGCCCGGGAATGGCGCCGGGCGCTAGCGGTGCCCGAAAGTGCGCCCATCGACGCCCTGGCGGCCTACCAGCTCGACCCCGATCAGATCAGCCGGGCGGCGTCGGTCGCCTCGCAGCTCGCGGCGCTGGAGGCGCGCCCGGTGGAGCTGGCGGACGTGCAGGCGGGCGTGCGGGCGCAGAACGGTGCTGGTCTGGAGCGTCTGGCCCGGCGCATCACGCCTGCGGTCGGCTGGGACGACTTGGTCCTGCCCGAACCGACCCGCGACCAGCTGGCCGAGCTGTCGCTGCGCGCCCGCCACCGCGACCGCGTGCTCGGCGACTGGGCCATGCGGCCGGGAGGCGGCCGGGGCCGCGGCGTGATCGCGCTGTTCGCCGGCGAGTCGGGAACCGGCAAGACCATGTCGGCGGAGGTAGTCGCGGCGGACCTGGGCGTGGACCTCTACGTGATCGATCTGTCCACAGTGGTGGACAAGTACGTGGGTGAGACGGAGAAGAACCTGGAGCGCATCCTCACCGAAGCCGCGGGCGTGAACGGAGTCCTGCTCTTCGACGAGGCCGACGCGATCTTCGGCAAGCGCTCAGCGGTCAAGGACGCCCACGACCGCTACGCCAACGTGGAGTCGGCATACCTGCTCCAGCGCATGGAGTCCTTCAACGGCATCGCGATCCTCACCACGAACCTCCGCGCGAACCTCGACGAGGCCTTCACCCGCCGCCTGGACGTGATCGCGGATTTCCCCCTGCCCGACGCAACCCAGCGCGAAGCCCTCTGGGACCGCTGCCTCGGCAAGGCAATCCCCCGGGCCTCCGACCTGGAACTCGGCTTCTTCGCAGAGCGCTTCGAGCTCGCCGGCGGCTCCATCCGCGCCTGCGCCGTCACCGCCGCCTATCTCGCCGCTGAGGCCGATGAGCCGGTCCGCACGACGACACTGCTCACGGCGGTGCGCCAGGAATACGGAAAGCTGGGCCGATTGGTACTGGAAACCGAGTTCGGGGCGGGGCCGGAGAAGACTTGAGCAACGCGACTACCGTTCACGACGAACATCGACGTAGCCGGTCTCCTCAAGAGCGTCCAACGCCTTCTCGGACGCACGCTTGCCCCCGGCGACCTGCGGTTGGTACAGGTGTTCCACGATAAGCGTGATGCGGAACCAGTAGGTCCTGTTCTGGTCGTCCTGGAGGCCGTTCCGCACCAGGTCGCGGATCGCCTCCGTGCACCCCTTCGACTTCTTCGAGGTCGCGGGCAGGCCTTCCCGGCTCTCGGACGTGCACGGTGATTTGGTCACCGTGACGACGATGTGGTTGGTCCGGTGCAGTTGAAACCTGTCGAGATTGGCCCGCAAATAGCCGATCAGAACGTCCTCCGCATGCTGGGCTTCCTCATCCGCGGTTCCCGGGATGTTCTGCGTCGTCGCCAGATTGGCGGCCGCCCCATCCCGGCTAGGGTCGATCACAGATGCATGGGTGGAATAGGACGATGCGAACCACTGGTCATTCGTCATCTGGTTGGAACTGACTCCGCGACCGGGTTGCGCTCTTTGCAGAACTGCCTCATCCGGCGGACCGTGCAGGTGTTTCTCGGCCGGATCGTGCTGAAGCCGGATCGTCATCGCCTGCTGCCCGCCCCGCTCAGCACGTTGCACGGCGGCCTCTCCCCTGGTGATCCGAGTGGCGGTCGCCTCCGCTTCGCGTTCGAAGCGGTCCGACGGGTCGGAGACCTTGAGGCCGTCGCCGTTGTCGGTGCCGGACACCGGGCCCGAGCGCTGCTGGAGGACGTGGGTCAGCTCGTGGGCGAGGGTGTGGTCGTCCGCGCCGCCTGCACCGACCACGATGTGGTTTCCGGAGGTGTAGGCGCGGGCACCGATCTCGGCCGCCGAGCGCTGCGCGGTGGTGTCGGTGTGCAGGCGGACGTTGGAGAAGTCCGCGCCGAAGCGGGACTCCATGTCGGTGCGGACGGACGTGTCGAGTGCTTGCCCTGGTGAGCGCAGCACGTCGTGCACGGTGGATCTCTGCACCTGTGCCTCATCGCTGTGCTGGGCGCCGATCATCCGCGCGACGGCGGCGTTTCCCAGGGTTCGCTGGAGGTGCAGGACGTGCGCCGCGGATCCGGGGGCCGTGGCCGGACCAGTGGTGTCGGTTTCCACCGGCCGCGCTTTCGACGCTGATTCCCGCTCGGCGTTGTCGTGCTCGCGCATCGGGTTCCTCCTCGCGACGTAGCTGCTCACCACTGGTACCGCGCAGGCGTGGTGGTCGGAATGGCCGGACGGGCAGAGCCGGGGGCACCGCTCCCGGAGGCAAGGCCCGGTTGCCCGGAGAGGCAGGGGCGCTGCCCTCGGTGTGGGCCGCGTGGACCTGTTCGCGCGCTACGCGGGGCACGAAGCTCGGTGGCACGAGCGCCTCAGACGAAGGAGCGAACATGCCGTCGTACCTGTCCCCTGGCGTTTACGTCGAGGAGGTCCAGAACGGGGCCAGACCGATCGAGGGGGTCGGGACCGCTGTTGCCGCCTTCGTCGGTTTCGCTTCGCAGGGGCCGTTCCACGAGCCGACGCTGGTGACGAACTGGAACCAGCACGTCCAGACCTTCGGCGGGTTCGACGAGAACTACCTGGGGCGCTCCGTCTACGGCTACTTCGCCAACGGCGGTGGTGCCGCCTACGTCGTGCGCATCGGCGGGCCGTCCACCGCCGCGCACACCGACCCCGCACCGGCTCCGGTGGAGATCGGCGGCTTGCGGATCGCGGCACTGCCCGGAGCGGGTGCCGACCTCACCGTCGAGGTCGCCGACGCCGAGGGCGAGAACCCGCCCGAGGACCGGTTCCGGCTGGTGGTCAGCCAGGGCGGCAAGGTGGTGGAGACCTTCGACGTCTCCACCAAGAAGAACGTCAAGAGCTACGTCGTCAGCCAGGTGCGCGAGCGGTCCAAGCTCATCGAGGTCACCGAACGCGGCAGTGCGGCGCTGACCCGGCCGGACAACCAGTCGGTCGCGCTGGCCGCCGCGCCGAGCCCGGCGGCACCGGCCGCTGTGGACGCGCGGGAGTACGTCGGGGACCTCGCCGCACGGACCGGGTTCGGCGGGCTGGAGACGATCGACGAGATCACCATGGTCGCGGTGCCCGACCTGATGAGCGCCCACCAGCGCGGCCTGATCGACGCCGAAGGCGTGAAGACCGTTCAGCTGGCGGCGATCTCGCACTGCGAGCAGATGGGCGACCGGGTCGCGCTGCTGGACGCCCCGCCCGGGCTCAACGCCCAGCAGGTCCGGGCCTGGCGGTCCGAGCAGGCCGGTTACGACTCGAAGTACGCCACCCTGTACTACCCGTGGATCAAGGTGTTCGACCCGGCCAGCGGCCGCAACGCGATGGTCCCGCCGAGCGGGCACGTCGCCGGCGTGTGGGCGCGCAGCGACGCCGAGCGCGGCGTGCACAAGGCACCGGCCAACGAGGTCATCCGGGGTGCGGTGGACCTGGAGGTCAACCTCAGCAAGGGCGAGCAGGACATGCTCAACCCGATCGGGGTGAACTGCATCCGGGCGTTCGCCGGGCGCGGCATCCGGATCTGGGGCGCCCGCACGCTCTCGTCGGACCCCGGCTGGCGCTACCTCAACGTGCGGCGGCTGTTCAACTACCTGGAGGAGTCGATCCTGATCGGCACCCAGTGGGTGGTGTTCGAACCGAACGACGACCGGCTGTGGTCGAGCATCCGGCGCAACATCAGCGCCTTCCTGCACCAGGCCTGGCGCGACGGTGCGCTGTTCGGCCGCACCGCGGCGGAGGCGTTCTACGTCAAGTGCGACCGGGAGAACAACCCGCAGGAATCGATCGACCTCGGCCAGGTGGTGTGCGAGATCGGCGTCGCGCCGGTCAAACCCGCCGAGTTCGTGATCTTCCGGCTCTCCCAGTTCTCCGACAGCACCAGTCTGGTCAGCGAGTAGTCCCGACAGCGCGGAAGGCGACGGGTAGTCATGGCACAGGGCGACACTCTCTCCACCCACCGGTTCGGCGTCCAGCTCGGCGGCATCACGGTGGAGTCGGTCAAGGAGATCAGCGGTCTGACCGTCGAGCAGGACGTGGTCGAGACCCCGCAGGTCACCCCGACCGGCGAGCGGATCTACAAGAAGCAGCCCGGTGGGCAGAAGGGCGGCGAGGTGACCATCACCCGCGGCCTGGACAAGAGCTCGGCGTTCACCGACTGGATCAAGAAGACGCTGCTCGACGGCGACGTCGAAGGCGCCCGGGAGAACCTCACCATCGAGATCCAGGACTCCCAGGGCGAAACGGTGCGCCGGATGCAGCTCTACGACGCCTGGGTCAGCAAGTGGGACGGCCCGGAGGTCAGCGCGGGCGAGTCCAACCCGGCGACGGAGAAGGCCACCATCGTCTTCGAGCGGATCGAGGTCGAATGAGGCGACGCATCTCCTCGCTCGGCGAGCTCGACGAGGTCGCGGGCAAGAACCGGCAGGTGAGAGCCGCCCCGGCCCAGCACGACGAGTTCGAGTTCGAGCTGCCCCGCGGCTACGTGCACACCGACGGCACGCTGCACCGCCGCGGCCGGATGCGGCTGGCGACCGCGAAGGACGAGCTCCGGCCGCAGATCGACCTGCGGGTCAAGGAGAACCCGGCCTACCTCAGCGTGGTGCTGCTCAGCCAGGTGATCACCGGGCTGGGCGAGATCACCGACGTGCACGCGGGCGTGGTGGAGAACATGTACGCCACCGACGTGGCGTTCCTGCAGGACTTCTACCGGCGGATCAACAGCGAGGGCCACACCAGGGCCGGGGTCACCTGCCCGTCGTGCGACACCGCGTTCGAGGTCGACCTGGCAGGTGGGCGCCTGGGGGAATCGTGACGTACGCGGCCGACCGGCTGCACGAGGAGGTCGCGTACATCGCCTACCACTTCCACTGGACGCGCGACGAGATCCTGGACCTGGACCACCGCGAACGCCGGCGCTGGGTGCGCGAGATCGCGCAGCTCAACACCCGGGTGAACGAAGGGGGGTGAACCGTTGGGCCTGCTGGACATCTTCCGCCGCCGACGCGACGACAGCCAACCGGCCCCGGATGCCGCCGCGTCCGATCGGGACGGCGGGTGGCGCCGGGTGGCGCGGGATCCCTCGGTGCTGCAGCGCGCGTCCTGCGATGTGACCGGGGCACAGCGGTTCCGCAGCTCCGTGGTCTCGTTCCGCGATCACGGTGTGCTGACCGGCCTGGGGCACCGCCTCGACCCCGGTGCGCCTGCTGGAATCCTGCACGGGCTGATCCACCCGGTCACCGGCACTCCCGTGCAGCGTTCGGTGAGCGGGGACCTGCCGGTGCGGTACCGCCGTGACGAGTCCGCCGATCCGCAGGCGACCGGTGACGTGCCTGGTGCGCCCGTCGAGAGGCGGACTTCAGTTCCGGTTGTGCAGCCGCGTCGGCTGTCACCGCCGTTGACCGTGGCGCGACCTGCCGTGCCACCGGTGTCCCGGGCCGTGCGCGTGGTGCGCCCGCGTTCCAGCGATCCGGTGGTAGTTCCGCAGGAGAACGTGAGCAGCCCGCTTTCTGATGGCACCGAAACCCGGCTGGACGTGCTACCTCCGCAGGCGGTGCAGCGCACGGCACCTCCGTCCGAGCCCGGTGACCGGCTGCGCGATCTTCCGCCGAGCGCCGTCGTGCTCCCCGCCAGCGAACCGGCCGAGAACATGCCCTTGACGAGCGTCTCGGCGGTACCCGATGTGCAGGCCAGCGGGACTCCGGTGGTCCAGCGAAAGATCGGTCCGACCGTCCGGGGGCTGTCCAGGGCGGTCGGTGAGCAACCGCCGGGGGCCAGCCCTCGACTGGGGATCGGGGCGCCGATCCCGGAGATCCCGAAGTCCGCGATTCCGGTCAGCGCTGGGAGTTCGCCGGATTCCACGCCGCTGTTGGGTGCTGCTCCCGTGGTGCATCGCCAGTCATCGGCGGCAGAACCACCGGGCCGCGCCGCTGCGGACCGGCTTGCCGGGACGACAGCGCAGGACAGCGGTTCGAGCGCCGGAACCGAGATGGCCGTTCCGCACACCGCCTCTAGTGGCACGGAACCCGCGGTGCAGCGATCAGCCGGGCGGCGGGTGCGGGAAAGCCCAGTTCGGCCGGATGTTCCAGCCGTTGCGGAGTCGTCAGCGGCTCAGGGAACCGCACGCCCCGTGGTGCAGCGGGTCTCCCTCCCCGGTTCCGACGGCGCCGGGTCAGGAGAGGCACATGCCGAACCCGGACGCCCGGTAGAAACCGCAGAAGCCGTGGCCCTGTCGAGGACTGAAGCGGCGCATCCAGAAGTCGAGCAGCCAGTACTACGGCGGGCATCGACTCCCGAACCCGAACATCCGGTGCCGGAAGCAGTCGTTCAGCGAGTGGTGCACTCCGAAGCCAGGAATCCGTCCGTGCGCTCAGAAAGCCCGCGACCGCGTCTTCCCGATGCCGGAAGCTCACCGTCCGCAGCGGCTCCAGAATTCCGCCTGGACGAGCCCGAGGTACCTCCGGTGCAGCTTCCGGTGATTCAACGACGCCCGAATCCATCGGTGGCACCGGAAGAACCCGCGGGACAGGGACCGCACTCCCCCGGTGTCGGAGGCCCTTCGAGCCCTCCGCAGACCCACCAGGACAGGCCCGTGCTGCCCGACGCACAGCATCCGGTGCTTCAGCGAGCTGCCCTTGCTGAATCCGGAGCACCGGAGCTTCCGCGCCACGCACTCAGAGCACCGGCTGCCGAGCAGCCCGTTGTGCAGCGAACTCCTGCTCCCGAACCTGAACGTCCGGGCTCTCAGCAGGTTTCGGAGAGCCGTGCGGCCACGGAGGCCGGATCACCCGTGATTCAGCAGCGATCCCACCGGCACCGTGCGCAGGTTCGGGAATCGTCCAGCAGCTCCCGGGACTATGCGCCCTCGACACCCGGTGCGCGAGCACCCGCATCCGGGAACTTACCGAGCTCCGAGGCTCCGCTGATCCAGGACGCCCCCGTACTACAGCGAATTCCGCTCCCGAGCGGTGCCAGCGACGTTGCCCCTTCCAGGACGGCCGACGAACCGCTTCCGGTGCCGTCGAGCCAGCCGTCCCCGCAAGACAACGCGTCCCAGCCTCGGGAAAGCACCCGTTCCCCTCGCCCGGCACAGCCCGCGACGACCGTCCAGCTCCGGACGCAATCCAACGATGCCGCACCCACGCGGCCTGTGATGTCCCCACCGCACGTTCAGCGGGTTCGGCCGCTGCTGGGGCAGCGACAGCTCACCACCAGGGCCACCTCCACAGCCGCTCGCCCCGCTCCACCCGTGGCACAGCTGCGTTGGGGCCGGGCAGCACCGCCACCCGCGAGCCCGGCCATGCCCGCACAGCGCAGTCCGGCAGAAGTGCAGCGCACCCGTCTTTCAACGCCGCCCCCGACGCTGCCGCTGGACGCGCCGCCGGTGAGTCGGCCGATCCCGGAACCGCACACACCGGTGCAGCTCGCGACCACGTCCGCCGACCGGCCGAGCGGGCAGCCGGGCACCCGGATTCCGGGAATCCCCGCCGGAGTGCCGGTGACCGTCGTGCAGCGGGACGCGCAACCGGCCCCGACACAGCAGCAGGACGACGCGGGTGCCAGTGGCGAACCCGATGTCGAGGAGCTGGCCCGGCGGCTCATCGAGCCCGTCGGACGGCTGCTGCGCGCCGAGTTCCGGCACGGCAGGGAACGGATCGGGCGGCTGCACGACCGCCGCCGCTAGGAAGGAGAGTTGTCGGTGCCGCAGGAGATCTTCGCATCCAGCGTGTTCTTCCGGCTGACCATCGCCGGCGACGACCTGGGCAGGTTCCACACCTGCAGCGGGCTCGGCGCGCAGGTGGAGGTGGAGCAGTTCGCCGAGGGCGGCAACAACGGCTTCAGCTGGCAGCTGCCCACCCGCATCACCTGGACCAACATCACCCTCACCCGGCCGGTCACCAAGGACACCGCCAAGATCTCCCGGTGGCTGGCGCAGACCATCCGGCGCGCCGAGCGCAAGAACGGCGAGATCGTCGCGCTGAAACCGGACCTCACGCCCATCGCCCGGTGGCAGGTCCTCGGCATCGTGCCGATCAGCTGGCAGGGACCGTCGTTCGACCCGGGCAGCGCCGAGGCCGCCGTCGAGACGCTGGAGATCGCCCACGAAGGACTGGAACCCGCGTGATGGCCACCGCACCGGGGAAGAACCTCGCCCGCGCCGCACTGCTGATCATGGAGCCGCCCGCGCAGGTCGGCGCGAAGCCGGGCGGCACGATCAAACGGGTCAAGTTCCAGTTCAACCCGAACCGGCTGTCGCTGACCAAGAGCACCGAGTGGCGGCGCAAGCCCACCCGGATGGCCAGCGAGTCGGCGCTGCCCGAGTTCGTCGGCAGCGGCCCGCGCTCGCTGTCGCTCGAAGTGTTCCTCGACGCCACCGCGACCCACGACGGTTCGGTGGAGGCGAAGGTGGAGGAGCTGATGCTGGCCTGCGTGCCCACCCCGAAGAGCCTGGCGGCGAAGAAGCCGGCCAGCCCGTGGGTCCGGCTCGAGTGGGGCACGGCCAAGACGACCTCGTTCGACGGGGTGCTGTCGAGCTTCTCGGTCGACTACTCGCTGTTCGACGTCGACGGCAAGCCGCTGCGCGCCACCTGCTCGCTGAGCATCGACGAAGCCGGCGCCGACACACCGGGCCAGAACCCGACCTCGGGCTCGGACAACGCCCGCCGCACGCACCGGGTCGTCGCCGGGGACAGCCTGCCGCAGCTCGCCTGGCACGAGTACGGCGACGCCGGGCAATGGCGGGTGATCGCCGAGGCCAACGGCATCGACGACCCCATGGTCCTCGCCCCGGGAACCGAGCTGCTGGTCCCGGCCCTCGAAGACGCTCCGGACGGTGCGTGATGGGCGGCGACAGCGCCGGGCGGTCCATCGCCGCCGACCCGGTCGTGACCTCCGGCGGGCCGCTGCCACCCGCCTGGCAGAAGCAGCTCACCGGCTGCGTGGTGGACGAGAACGTCGGGCTTCCCGACACCGCGACCCTGACCTTCCGGGACCCGGACCACGAACTGCTCACCGCGACCGGCATCACCATCGGCGCCCCGCTGGCGGTCTCGGTGGTCACCACCGGCAGCCGAGCGCCGGAGGAGCTCTTCGCGGGCGAGGTCACCGCGCTGGAGCTGGACTCCGACGGCACCGGTTCGTTCACCGTGGTGCGGGCCACCAGCAAGGCGCACCGGCTGATGCGGGGCCGCAAGGTCGTCGCGTTCCGGAACATGACGGCGACCGCGATCGTGCGGAAGGTCGTGGCAGGCGCCGGACTGCGAGCCGGCCGCATCGAAGCGAAACCGATCACCTACCCGCAGCTGTCGCAGGCGAACGTCTCGGACTGGGAGTTCCTGCAGGACCTGGCTCAGGAGCACGGCGTCGTGGTGCGAGTCGACGGCAAGGGCACCGTCGACTTCGCAGCGCTCGACGCGGCATCGGGCGCGCCCGCCCCGACCACCTCGGCGGCCAAGAGCCCGTTCGTGCTGGAGTACGGCCGCAACCTGATGGCGCTGCGCGCCGCGCTCACCGCCGCTGACCAGGTCGACTCGGTCGAGGTGCGCGGCTGGAACGTGGCCACCAAGAGCCCGCTGCTGGCCAGGGAATCCCCGGCGACCAGCGACACCGTGCGGCCGGGCCTGTCCGCGTCGAGCGCGACGCGCAAGTTCGGCGGGAAGGCGCGACTGCTCGTCACCGACACGCCGTACGGCACGCAGGCCGAGGCCGCCGCGGCGGCGCGCTCGCTGGCCGAATCGATGCGCGCGGGGTTCGGGGAGTTCGAGGCGGTGGCCGAGGGCGACCCGAAGCTGCGCGCCGGCACACCGGTCGCCCTGGGCAACGTCGGGAGCGCGTTCTCCGGCAAGTACACCGCGACGGCGGTGCACCACGTGCTGGAACCCGGGCAGGGCTACCGCACCACGGTGCTGGTCAGCTCCTCCCCGGACCGGTCGCTGGCAGGACTGGCCGCCGGTGCCTGCGCCGCCGCCCGCGGCCCGCGGATGCCCGGGCTGGCCACCGGGATCGTCACCGACATCAAGGAGGAGGGCCGGGGCGAGCGCGGCCGGGTGCGGCTGAAGTTCCCCTGGCTGGACCCCGACTACGTGACCGACTGGGTCCGCACCGTGCAGCTCGGCGGCCAGGGCGGCGGGGTGTTCGGCCCGGACGTCAACGACGAGGTGCTGGTGGGCTTCGAGCAGGGCAGCCTCGACCGGCCGTACGTGCTCGGCGGGCTCTACAACGGCCGGGACAGCCCGTCGCCGCACGACCTGCCGCTGGTGGACCGCACCAGCGGCAAGGTCAACCGGCGTTCGCTGGTCTCCCGCAAGGGACACCGGCTGGAGCTGGTCGACTCGGCCACCGGACCGCCGGGCATCCGCCTGGCCAGCGGGAACAAGCGGCTGGACATCAGGCTCGACGAGAGGGCGAACACGATCGAGATCAGCGTGCGCGGCCCCGGCGGGCGGCGGGTGCTCAGCTCCGTGAAGCTCACCGCCGGCGGCATCGAGCTCGACGCGGGAACCGGGGACATCACCCTGTCCGGCAAGTCGGTGTCGGTCAACGGCCGCACCGGCGTGGAGATCGACGGCGGCGCGAGGGCGACGCTGCGAGGCGCCATGGTCCACATCAACTAGAGCCCAGCGAGCGAGAGGAGTTCCCGCGATGCCACCAGCCGCCCGCATCGGCGACCAGACCGCCCACGGCGGTGCCGTCGGCACCCCACCGCCTGCCGCCGCTGCGAAGGTGGCCACCGTGCTCATCGGCGGCAAACCCGCTGCGGTGACGGGAAGCCTGCACGTATGCCCGATACCGCACCACGCCTTGCTGGGGCCCGGAAACGTGCTGCTGCCCGGGCCGCCGGGAGGTCGCGGTGCGGTGCTCATCGGCGGCCTGCCCGCGGCCCGCGTCGGCGACAAGACCACCTGCGGCGCGCAGATCGTCCTCGGCGCGATGAACGTGCAGATCGGAGGCGGGGCGTGAGCGATCGATTCATCGGCCGGGGCTGGGGATTCCCGCTGCGCGTCGACGCGACCGGCGGCATCGGCATGGTCGAGCGGGAGCAGGAGATCGAGGAAGCGATCCGCCTCGTGCTGGGCACCGCACCCGGTGAACGGCCGATGCGCCCCGAATTCGGCTGCGGGATCCACGACTACGTGTTCGCGCCGAGCGACGGCGCGACCGCCGGGCGCATCGCCCACGAGGTGCGCAGCGCGCTGCGCCGCTGGGAACCCCGGATCGAGGTGTCCGACGTCGTGATCGCATTCGACAGCGTCGAGGACGGCGTGCTCTACATCGACGTGCACTACACCCTGCGCGCCACCAACGATCCCCGGAACCTCGTGTTCCCCTTCTACACGATTCCGCGCAGCGGTGAGCCGGGAGACGCGAGCTGATGTCACTGCCGATGCCGAACCTGGACGACCGCCGGTTCCAGGACCTCGTCGACGAGGCCAAGCGCCACGTGCAGCGGCGCGCCCCGGAGTGGACCGACCACAACGTCTCCGACCCGGGCGTGACGCTCATCGAAACCTTCGCGCACATGGTGGACCAGCTCGTCTACCGGCTGAACCGGGTGCCGGAGAAGAACTACCTCGCCTTCCTGGAACTGCTGGGCATCCGCCTGTTCCCGCCCGCGGCGGCCCGGGCCGACGTGACGTTCTGGCTGTCTGCGGCACAAGCGGAGGTGGTGCTCCTGCCGCGCGGCACCGAGGTCGCCACCGCGCGTTCGGAGACCGGCGACGCGGTCGTCTTCGCCACCACCGAGGAGCTGCCCATCGTGCCGTGCGAGCTGACCGCGCTGGTGACGATCTCGGCCTCGGGCGAGCAGGCGAACCGGACCGACGACCTGCAGGCGAACGAGGACGTGCCGTGCTTCCAGCCGGAACCGGCGGTCGGTGACGCGATGCTGCTCGGGTTGAGCAACGCGGTGCCCCGCTGCGTGGTGGTGCTGCGGTTGGACAGCCAGGTGGAGGGCATCGGTGTCGACCCGCGGCAGCCCCCGCTGGTGTGGGAGTCGTGGGACGGGGTCGGCTGGACCGAGTGCCAGGTCTTCGACGACACCACCGGTGGGCTCAACCGGCCCGGCGAAGTGGTGGTGCACGTGCCCGCCGGGCACGCTCCCTCGGTGGTGGCCGGGGCGCGCGCCGGCTGGCTGCGCTGCCGCGTCGTCGCCCCCGAAGAGGGCCAGCCCTTCTACTCCGAGTCGCCGACCGTCCGGGTCGCGGAGGCCTTCACGATCGGCGGCATCACCGCGGTCGAGCACGCCGAGACCGTGACCGACGCGCCGCTGGGCGTGTCCGCCGGCGTGGCGGGCCAGCGGTTCCGGCTCGACCGGGCGCCGGTGCTCACCGACGGCGAGCCGGTGGTGGTGCAGGTCGCCGACGGCGAGGGCTGGGAGGACTGGCACGTCGTGGAGCACTTCGGCGACTCCGGTCCCACCGACCGGCACGTGACACTCGACCCGACCAATGGCGAGTTCGGCTTCCCACCCGCGGTGCGCGACGCGGACGGAACGCTGCGCCGCTACGGTGCGGTACCCGCGCGAGGCGCCCAGATCAGGGTGCCCAGCTACCGCACCGGCGGCGGACGGGCGGGCAACGTGGCGCGCGGCGCGATCTCGGTCCTGCGCAGCTCGGTGCCCTACATCACCGATGTCGAGAACCGCGAAGCAGCAGCGGGCGGAGTCGACGGGGAGACCGTCGACGAGGCGAAAGTGCGCGCGCCGCACCAGCTCCGGGTGCAGGAACGAGCCGTCACCGCCGAGGACTACGAGCTGATCGCGCGGCAGGCCGCTCCCGCCGCCGCCAGGATCCACTGCCTGCCCGCCGGGGCGCGCAACGAGCCCGGGGCGGCGAGGGTCCTGGTGGTGCCCGACGCCGTGGCCGATGTCGGCGACCAGATCCGGTTCGAGCAGCTGATCCCGGCGGAGCAGATGCTGGCCGCGATCGCCGCCAGGCTCGACGAGCGCAGGCTGCTCGGCACCCGGTTGATCGTGGAACCACCCTTCTACCAAGGAATCACGGTGGTGGCGCGGATGCGCGCGGGGAGATCGGACCCGACTCGGGTGCGCCGGGACACCCTGGACGCGCTCTACGGTTATCTCAACCCGCTGCGCGGCGGTATCGACGGCACCGGGTGGCCGTTCGGGCGGCCGGTGCAGCTCGGCGAGGTCTACGCCGTGCTGCAACGGGTCGAAGGCGTCGAGCTGATCGACGAGGTCCGGTTGTTCCCCGCCGATCCGATCACCGGGCAGCGGGGAGCGCCGGTGGACCGGGTCGAACTGGCCGCGCACGCACTGGTCTTCTCGCACCAGCACCAGGTGCTGGTGCAACCCGACGGAGCGGCCGAAGGCGGGGCGCCGCGATGAGCCGCCGGGAGATCCCCGACCTGGCCAGCCGCTACCCGCTGGGCGGCCTGCTCCCCGGGATGTACGCCGGGGACGACTTCGCCCAGCGGCTGACATCGGGCCTGGACGCCGTCCTCGCCCCGATCTTGTCCACCCTGGACAACATCGCGCACTACTTCGACCCGCGGGTGGCGCCCGAGGACTTCACGTCCTGGCTGGCGAAGTGGGTGGCGGCCGACCTCGACCCGGCATGGCCGCCTGCCCTGCGCCGGGTGCTGCTCCTGCGAGCCGTCGAACTGCACCGCTGGCGGGGCACCGCGCGCGGGCTGGTGGACGTGCTCCGGCTGTGCGCCGGTGTGCACGCCCGCGTGCTCGACGGCCCCGGGGCGACCTGGTCCACCCGGCCGGGCAACGCCCTCCCCGGGCCTGCCACCGCCCACGCCGTGATCCAGGTCTGGCCGGGCCGTTCCCGAGTCGACCGGGAGCAGGTCGTGACGTTGGTGAACTCGGTGTGCCCGGTGCACCTCGCCTGCTCCGTCGAGGTGCTTGCCGGGCCACCGCAGCAGGAGAGGCGGTAATTCGATGCGTTCCTGCACGACGTGCGGTGCGCAGGTCGCCCGCGACGACGACTTCTGCGGCACCTGCGGCACCTACCTGGGGTGGGGCTCGAACCCCGACGAGACGGCACCGGCCGCCGAAGCTCCGGCCCAGCGCATCCCCACCACGCCCGAGCCCGGCCCGGACCAGCCCGCGCCCGTGCAGCCGGCGGTCCCGGTCGCGCCACGGCCCGAGTCGACCGCACCGGCGGAGGAGGCCGCTCCCGACGGTCCGCCGTGCCCCGCGTGCAGCACTCCCAACCCGCCTGGTCGGCGGTTCTGCCGCCGTTGCGCGCAGCCGCTGGCACCCGCGCCGGAACCGGAGAAGACGCCGCGCCGCACCCGCCGCGCGCGGAACGTCGACGGGCACAAGGTGTTGCGCCGGCTGATCGTCCTCTGCGCGCTGCTGGTCGTGGTGGTCGGCGGCGTCCTGCTCTACCCGTTCGGCACGTACGCCGTGCAGGACTTCCTCGACAAGACCTCCGACACGGCCCGCATCGGCCCGGTGGGCACCACCGCCAGCGCGGAGGTACCCGGCCATCCGGCCGCGAACGCGATCGACGTGGTCAACGGCGAGTACTGGGGCGCCCCAGGTCCCGAGGCCTGGATCGAATTCGACTTCGACCAGCCGTTCCGGCTGGTGAGCATGCTGGTCACGATCGGCCCGTCGACCAAGGCCGAGCTGTTCGACACCCAGGCCAGGCCGACGTCCGCGCACATCACCGCGACCAGTGTCGACGGGCGCGCGGAAACGCGGATCGTGCAGCTGGCCGACCATCCCGGCCCGCAGCAGGTCGACCTCGGGGTCAGCGACGTCAAGCGGGTCCGCGTCGAGTTCCAGGGCACCACCGGCCTCACCGAGGGCAAGCACGTGGCAGTGGACCTGATCGAGTTCTTCAGGCGGAACTGAGGGCGGTCAGGTGTGGAAGCGCGTCGTCTCGCCGAGCGCCGCCCGCCCGGTCTCGATGTGGTTGACGGCCGCGGAGTCCCGGGCGTAGCCGAAGGAAATGCCGAAGAGGACCTTGCCTTCGCTGATCCCCAGGCAGTCGCGCACCACGTCGCCGTAGAAGCCGAGCATGCCCTGGGGGCAGCTGGCGACCCCGTACGCGGTCATCGCCAGCAGCAGCGTCTGCCCGTAGATGCCGATGTCGGCGGCCATCCGCTCGTCCGCGTTGGACGGCGCGAGCAGCAGGGCCACGTGCGGCGCGCCGTAGAAGCGGAGGCTCTCGGCCTGGAAGGCGTCACGCGCCTCGTGGTCCGCACGGCCGATGCCCAGCGCGCTGTACATCGTGGCGCCGAAAGCAGCCCGGCGCGCCCGGTGCACCTCGCTGTACAGCTCCTCCCGGTACGGGAAGTCCACGGAGAGGCGTTGCTCGGCGTGCGCGCTGAGCAACGCCTCGCTCAGCCGGTCGCGTGCCGCGCCGCTGAGCACTTCGACGTTCCAGGGCTGGGTGTTGGAGTTCGAGGGAGCCGCGCCCGCCAGGGAGAAGATCGCGCGCAGCGTCTCGTCGGGCACCGCTTCCGGCCGGAAGGAGCGCACTGCTCGCCTGCTCCGGATCAGCTCTTCGGCGTGTTCGGCCATGGTGGTCACTTCGGTGCTCCTCGCTGGGTTTCGGGTCGGTGGACGGCACACCCACCTGAGTACACGGTTGCGTTTACATTGCGACACGTTAGCAGACGGGAGCTCGTTAAGTACACGGGCCTGTACACTTAGCGGGTGGCCGAGCAGCAGGCGCCCCAGCGCCGCAAAGGACGAGGTGGGCGCGAACGCATCCTCGCCGCGGCGAACGCGCTCTTCGAAGCACAGGGCATCAACGCGACCAGCATGGAACAGGTGGCAGCCGCCGCCCCGGTCTCCAAGCGCACCCTGTACGCGCACTTCCCCACCAAGGACGAGCTCGTGGTCGGCCACCTCCGGGAACTCGTCGAGTCCGGCCGCACCCTGGAGGGCGTCTTCGACCGCGCGGACCTCACGCCGGAGGAGCGCATCCTCGCCTTGTTCGCAGCACCCGGCCACGAACCGATCCGCGGCTGCCCCTTCATCGACGCGGCAGCCGAATTCCCCGACCCGGCAAGCCCGGTCCACGAGTTCGCCGCCGAGCAGAAGCGCCGACTGGCAACCCTCCTCACCGAGCTGACCACCGCGCTGGGCGCGACGAGCCCCGCCGTCCTGGCCGAACAACTGGCCGTCCTGGTCGACGGCGCGGCCAGCCGCTCGATGGCGCTCAACGACGAGAATTGCCTCGAGCACGCGAAGGCCGCGGCGCAGGCGCTCCTCGCTGCCAGCACGGGTTCGACGCCTCGCTGACGCTCCAGACATCAGCCCGGGCGGCTTTCACCTCGGCGCCGTTTTTCTTTTCAGAAAATTGCGGTCAATTCGGCGTGTCGTCATGCCCGGCTATTGGAATTGATTGGCATCGCTGCGGAAAGTTCACCTATCACGCTGAAAGGCCTGGTATTTCGGCGTCTTGCCACCTGATCGAGCGATGAAGAATCGTTTTCCGCTGTGGATAGTCGTTGCCATGGACGGGCTGGCGGTGATCTCCGATCCGGGTGTGGACACTCACCCGGAGGCCGCCGCGCGCACCGACGAAGAGCTGCTCGCCGCGATCCGCGACGCCGAGGCCTCGATGCGAGCCGCCATGGCAGTTCAACTGCGAGCCATCGCCGAAGCCGAAGACCGCGGACTCCCCACCGCGCAGAGCGCCCGGAGCACCGAGGCCTGGCTCAAGAGCATGCTCAACATCGCCGGCGGCGAGGCGAAAAGCCGGGCGATGGTGGCACGTCTGGCCACCGAACGCACCACTGCCGACGGAACCCCGCTGCCCGCCGAGCTCCCGGCCACCGCCCGAGCGATCGCATCCGGCACGATCACCGTGCCGCACGCCCGCGTGATCGCCGACGGCATCCGCCGGCTGGCGCCGATCAGCACCGCCGCAGAGCTGGAACAAGCCGAGACCATGCTCGCCGGCTACGCGACCGAGCACTCCCCGCACCAGCTCTCCCGCCTGGCCGAGCGGACCCGCTACCACCTCGACCAGGACGGCGCCTACTGCGAGGAAGAAACCCAACGCCTCATCCGCGAGCTGAACTACGGCACCGCCGCCGACGGCATGACCGTCATCAACGCCCGCCTCGACCGCGAAACCGGGGCCAAGTTCCGGGCCGTGCTCCAACCTCTCGCGGCCCCGCGCCCCACCACCGACGGCGAGCTCGACCCCCGCTCGCCCGCGCAGCGCAACGCCGACGCACTCGACGCGCTGCTGGACATCGCCATCGCATCCGACAAGCTTCCCCGACCCGGCGGACAGCGCCCGCACATCGCGGTGACCATCGACTACAACGACCTCGCACGCGCGCTCAGCAGCGACGGGATGCCGGGCACGCTCACCGCGACCGGCCAGCCGATCACCGCCGAAAACGTGCGCCGAATGGCCTGCGACGCAGAAGTCCTGCCGGTCCTCCTCGGCAGCGACAACCTCCCGCTGAACGTCGGCCGCGCCGAACGCACCGCGCCGCCCCACCTCCGGGCGGCACTGCTCCTGCGCGACGACACCTGCGCGTTCCCGTCGTGCGACCGCCCGCCGGGCACTCCCGAAGCGCACCACCTGACGAGCTGGATCGACGGCGGCGCGACCGAGCTGAACAACCTCGTCATGCTCTGCGGACACCACCACCGGGCAGTCCACAGCCAACGCTGGACGATCCGGCTGGAAGAGGGCCGACCGGTATTCATCCCACCATCCACAGTGGAGGCATCCGGCCGGCCGAGACCAGGCGGCCGCCCCACGGGCAGCGAGCACAACGACATCATCCGGCGGGCCATCGGCGGCCCGGCGGACTCCTCAGCATGCGCCTGAACCACCGACGCCCAAGACGGTAGAAATACCGGCAGAGCACCGCGGTCACCTTTCCGCAACGATACGGGGAACGAAACACGTCCTATCGCTGCGAGATTGGCGAATGTTACCCAGCACGTACAAAAAGGTCGTACCGCTGAGTACGATCGCATCGATCAGATGCTCTGTACGGGGGTCACGAGGTGTGGACACAGCGAGATCAGATCCAGGCCTACCGGTTCCTGCGCCGTCGGCTGGTCTCCGCGCTCGTTTCCGCCGACGCCAACCACCCGGTGGCACCGGCCAAACGCGTCGTGCTCGGCACCGCGCTCGGGCTGGCCGTCGCGCTCCTGGTGTCCGCGGTGTTCGGTGTCATCGGCCTGCTCGCCCCGACGCGCGCGGAGGCCTGGCGGCAAGGCGGCCAGGTGATCATCGAGAAGGAGACCGGGACCAGGTTCGTCCTGGGCGAGGACGGCCTGCTGCACCCGGTGCTCAACTACGCCTCCGCCCGGCTGCTCGCCGGAGGTGACGGCACCAAGACCGTCACCGTGCCCGCCAAGTCGCTGTCCGGCGCTCCCCGGGGTGCGGCCGTCGGCATCGCCGGCGCACCCGATTCGCTGCCGCGCCCGGAGCGCCTGCTCAACGGCTCGTGGACCACGTGCACCCGGGCCGACCGGAACGGCGACGCCCCGATCACCACGATCCTGTTAGGACCGAAGGCCGGTGGCACCGAGAGCCGAGCGCTGCTCGCACGGCTCCCCTCCGGAGAACGGTTCCTGGTGACCGGAGGCCAGCGCCACCGCCTGGACGGTGAGCGCGCCCTGGTCGCCCTCGGGTACGCCGGAGCTCAAGACGTCCTGGTGACGCAGGCCTGGCTGAACACCCTCCCGGCCGGACGGGATCTGAGCCCCATCGAGGTGCCCGGAGCAGGCTCGCCCGGTGTCCAGGTGGGTTCGCAGCCCCGCTTGGTCGGGCAGGTCCTGGTGTCCGAGGTCGGCGAGTACTACCTGGTCCAGCGCGACGGCCTGGCCGTGATCACCGAGACCGAGGCGGACCTGGTGCTCGGAGCAGCGGGCACCGCCGCCGCCTACCCCGGCGAGCGCCCCCACCGGATCGAGGTCGCCACAGCCGACATCGGCGGCGTCCCGCGCTCCCCGGGCCGCGAGGACGGATATCCGGCACAGCGACCGGAACCGGTGGCACCCGGCCGAACGGCGACGATCTGCGCCTCCGACGGGCGCGTCACGTCCGGCTGGGAGTTGCCGTCGCGCCGGATCCCGGTGACCGCGCCGACCCCGGAGACGGCGAACGAGGTCTACGTCCCCGGTGGATCCGGCGCGATCGTCACCGACGCCGCGGCGGTCTACCTCATCACCGACACCGGCCTGAAGTACCCGATCCCGGGCGATGAGGCGGTTTCCGCGCTCGGCTACGGCGATCTGCCGCGGTACAGCGCGCCCGCCTCCGTGCTGGCACTGTTCCCGACCGGCACGGCCCTCGATCCTGGCCGGGCCCGGCAGGTGATCGCGGGCTGATGGGATCGGCCGAACGCGGGCTCGTCCACCTGGGACTGCACTACGCGGTGTGGGTGCGGGCGGTCGTGGTGGCCATGGCGAGCCTGGCCTCGCTCGTCATGGAGACCGAGCTGTCCCCCGGGTTGGCCGTCTTCATCGTCCTGGCGCTCAACGCCTGGAACGTCACCTACGCGATCTGCATGACCCGGGTCGGTGGGCGCTGGCCGGTGGTCGTGGACGTGCTGGTGGTGTGCGCGATCTGCATCACCCAGGCCTGGACGACGCCGGTCGACTCCGGCCCGGAGGGCACCACCTGGGTTCGGGTGTCGGCCGCGGTCATCCTCGTCGCCTACGCCTGGCACATCGGGGTGCGGGCGCTGGCCGCGGCGATCCCGCTGATCACCGCCGCGCACCTGGTCGGCACCGCGCTGGCCATGCCCGACCACTGGCTGACCGCGGCGCCGATCCACCTGTGGATGCTCATGGAGGCCACCCTCTCCGGATGGCTGTACCTGCTGGTGCGGCGCAGCGCCCAAACCGCTGATCAGCACGTCGCCCGCGGTGAGCGGCTGCGCCGCCAGGCAGCGGTCGCCGAGGCGCGCCGAACCGATGAGAGCGAGCACTTGGCGGCGCTGCACGACACGGCCTCGGCCACGTTGCTGATGGTGGGCGCCGGCGTGGTCAACGAGAAGCAGGCCTGGCTGGCCGAGCAGTCCAGCCGCGATCTGGAGGTGATCCGCGGCCGGTCCGTGGTCTCCGGCGGTGATGTCGATCTGGTGGGCATGTTGCGCGATACCGTCGCCAGGACTCCGTTGACGGTTCACGTGACCGCTCCCGGTGAGCTGGTGGTGCCGACGGTCGAGGCTGCCGCGCTGTGCCACGGGACGCGCGAGGCGCTGACCAACGTCGTGCGGCACGCCGGGACCGACAGCGCTGAGGTGATCGTCTCCCGCGATGGTGATGACGTCGTCGTCGAAGTCGTCGATGAGGGGCTCGGGTTCGACCCGGATCGCATCTCTTGCCACCGCTACGGCGTGACGCGCTCGCTGGTCGAGCGCATGCGCCGCACCGGCGGCAGCGCCGAGGTGACCAGCAGCCCCGGCTGCGGGACCCGCGTCCGGATGACCTGCCCGCTGGGCGTGCCGGAGGATCTCGGTGGCGACGCCGAGAACATCGCGGCCCGGTTCCTGCGCGGGCTGCAGTGGGCGGCGGTGGTGATGAACCTCGTCATCCTGTGCCTGCTGGACCTGCCGAAGCTGCTGACCCACCCCGAGGCCTACCGGCCGATGGCCGCCCAGTTCGCCGCCTGGGGCGGTTTCGTGGTGCTGACCCTGGTGGTGCTGGTCGCGCTGCGCCGGGGACGGTCGATCGGCCGCTGGCGCTGGCCGCTGATCGCGGTCGTCTTCGGCTTGTCCGTGCTGGGTACCGCGTCGGTGCGGCCCGAGGACCTGCTCGGTTTCGCGCACTGGTCGGAGGGCGACGCCGGCTGGACGCTGGTGCTGTTCCTGCTCGACTGCAGGCTGCTCGTCTTCGCCGTGACGCTCATCGCCCAGTACGTGTTGACCTTCGCGCAGGTGGGGCTGGCCGGTGACGCCGCGATCACGTTCGCAGATTCGGTGAACGCGACCGTGCTGATCGTCTCCTACCAGCTCTCGGTGGGCGTGATCTCGGTCGTGCTGCGCGCGCTGGCGGTGTCCTCAGCGCGCGTGGCCCGGGAGGAGGAGCAGTTGCGGACTTCCGAGGAGGTGGCGCGGCAGCTGCACCGGGACCGCAAGGACCGGTACGCGGATCTGGAGACCACGACGGTGCCGCTGCTGTCCGGGCTGGCCTCGGGTGCCCTCGATCCCGGTGACGATTCGGTGCGGCGGCGGTGTTCGGTGGAGGCGGCCAAGATGCGGCGCCTGTTCGCCGAGGACGCCTCGGTGCCCGATCCGCTGCTGCACGAGCTGCGGGCGTGCATCGAGCTGGCCGAGCGGCAGGGACTTTCGGTGCGCTTCGCCGCGACCGGCAAGCGCCCGGAGATCCCCAAGGACGTGCGACGCAAGCTCACCGAGCCCGCGGTGACCGCGCTGGCCACGGCCACCGGCACGGTGCGGCTGACGGTGGCGGGCACGGAGGATGCGGTCACGGTCAGCGTGATCGCCGATGCGCTGGAACCCGCGCTCCCGCACTCCGACGGGGATGTGTCGACGTCTGCGGTGGTCGACGGCGGACGGGTCTGGATCGAGGCGACGTGGGAGGTACGCAGGTGATCACGGTAGTGGTGGTCGACGACCATCCCGCGGTGGTGGCGGGGGTTCGCGCGTGGTGCGGGCTGGCCGATCCGCCGATCAAGGTGCTCGATTCCGGCCCGGCGGTGTCGGTGGCGTGGCTGGAGCCCGGCGCGACCGCGGACGTGGTGATCTTCGACCTGCAGCTCGACGTCACCGGCCCGGCGTACGGTGATCTCAAGCGCTTGGTGGACGCCGGGCGCCAGGTGGTGATCTACAGCATGCGGGCGGACCGGGAGACGGTGCTGACCTGCCTGGACATCGGCGCGTTCACCTATCTGACGAAGGCCGAGGGCGAGGACCACCTGGTGGCGGCGGTGCAGGCCGCGGCGGGCAACACCCCGTACCTGCCACCGTCGTTGTCCGGTGCTTTCGGCACCGATGACCGCCCGCACCGGCCCCGGTTGTCGCCGCGGGAGGCCGAGGTGCTGCTGGAGTGGTTCCACTGCGAGTCCAAGGAGATGGTCGCGCGCCGGTTGAACCTGACCGTGCACCGCGTCAACTCCTGCTTGGAGCGGGTGCGGGTGAAGTACGCCAACGTCGGCCGGGAGGCCCCGACGAAGGCAGCGCTGGTGGCGCGCGCGATCCAGGACGGTCTGGTGCGCGCCGACGAGCTCTGACCTGTGATCGGTAGGCGCCGCCGGTGCCGCAGGCTCGACCTGTCAATGGGGTACGAACAGCCACCACCGCAGGTGGCCGGACCTCGATAGCGTCGAATGCGGAAGTCCGACGGGGAGGAAGAAGCCGGTGGAGACCGAGCGGATTCGAGTCGGGGTGGTGGAGGACCACCCGCTGTACCGAGCAGCGGTGACCAGGGTGCTCGAGGAGGCCCCGGACATCGTGGTGGACGCGGTCGCGGAGTCGGTCGCGCAATTCGCCGCCCGCAGCCGGTGGCCGGGCAGCATCGTCGTCCTGGATCTGGGCATCCCGGGAGTGCGGGGCGCCGCCGCGGTGATGGAGATGGTGCGCCGAGGACATCCTGTGCTGGTCGTGTCGGCGCAGACCGATCGTGCCGAGGTGCTCGGCGCGATGCTGGCCGGGGCCCGGGGTTTCCTGGGCAAGGACGCCGACGGCGAGGAGATCCTGCACGCCGTCCGGGAGGTCGCGGCCGGTCGCAGCCACGTCGCTTCGAAGCTGGCGGACGTCGTGCTCGAAGCGGCTCCGCTCAAGCGCGGTCCGAGTGCCCGCATCGATCTGTCGCACCGCGAGGCCGAGGTCCTCGCCAGGCTCGCGGCGGGGGAACGCGACCAGGACATCGCGGTGGGTCTGCGGATCAGCATCCGCACCGTCCGGTCCTACCTGGACCGGATCCGGGACAAGACCGGCTTGCGCCGCCGCCCCGCGCTGACCGCTTATGCGATCGAGCACGGTTTCGCCACCTGCTCGGCCCCCGACCGCCTGTCGGCCTGACATCCGGGAGTCCCGCGTGATGATCTTCGCCGCTTCGCTCTGCTTGATGGTGCTGCTGGTGCTCAGCGTCCGGCTCGCGCACCGCGCCGGTTATCGGCACGGTCGTCGCTGCGAGCGGGATGTGTTGAACCGGTACCTGCACGACCGGGTTCTGCCGACGCTGGAGGCGTTGGCGCTGGGCAGCAGGTCGGACGAGAGCGCGGCTCCGGCTCGTCTCGCCGAGTTGCGCCAGGCCGCCAAGGAGCAGGCCGCGCTGATCCGCCGGGACATGGCCGCCGCTCCTGCCGCCGGCCGCGCACGGCTGGGGCCCGAGCTGGTCGCGTTGATCGAGGACCTGTCGCGCAGCAGGCTGCGCGCCGAGCTGATCCGCGCCGAGGTGGACGACACGCTGTCGGCGCCGCAGCGGACCGCAGTGCGCGATGCCGCAGGCGAGGCGCTGCGGAACACTTTGAAGCACAGCGGTACCGATAGGGCGGAAGTTCGGGTGGCGGAACGCGATGGCGGGATCTCGGTGACCGTTCGCGACCGCGGTGCGGGGTTCGACCCGGATCGCAAGCCGGGGTTCGGCATCGCGGAGTCGATCAAGGCGCGGATGGCCGAGGTCGGTGGTTCGGCGCGGGTGGAGTCCCGTCCGGACTGGGGCACGCAGGTCACGTTGTGGGTTCCGCAGTCGTGAGGTCCGCGCTCGTGGCCGCCGTGCTGGTCAGCGGTTTCGTCGTCACCCCGGCGGCTTCAGCGCAGTGCGCGTCCCCGGCCGGGGTGTACGCGGATCCGATGGGCTGGGCACAGCGGCTCACCGATGCGTCGGAGACGTGGCCGCTGGCCGATGGTTCCGGGCAGCTGGTGGCGGTCGTCGGCACCGGGATCGACGCGGGGAACGCGCAGTTCGCGCCTGGCCAGGTGGTGCCGGGTTCGGATCTCGGTGACTGCGACGGCCGCGGCACGTTCGCCGCGGGCATCGTGGGCGCGCAGCAGGTCCCGGGCACGGTGTTCACCGGGATGGCGCCGGGGGCCCGGCTGCTCGGGATCCGGTACACCGAGACGACCACCGGTGGAGGTGCGCCTTCTGCGAACGCGCTGGCAGGTGCGATCGGGCGTGCGGTGGACGCCGGTGCCACGGTCGTCCTGGTCGCCGTGCCCGCATCAAGCACGAGCCCGGCGTTGGAGGCCGCCGTGCGCGATGCGCTGTCCCGCAACGCGGTGGTCGTCTCCCCCGCCGCGGGCGAGGATCCGGATTCCCGGTCGTACCCGGCTGATCTTCCGGGTGTGCTGGTGGTCGGCGCGCTCGACGAATCCGGTGCGGCGGTGCAGGGCGAGGCCGGTGATCACCTGTCGATCGCCGCGCCCGGTGCTGATCTGGTCGGTGTTTCGGCGGGTGCGCGCGGTTTGGGGCACCGGTGGGGTGTCGATCTCCCGGCGTTCTCCGCGGCCTACGTCGCCGGTGCCGCGGCCCTGGTGCGTTCCTACCGCCCCGAGCTCGACGCGAAGCAGGTCGCCGACCGCCTGGCCCGGACCGCCAGCCGTCCGCCGAACGGCTATGACACCCGTCTGGGGTGGGGTGTGCTGAACGTGCGTTCTGCGGTGACCACGGAGCTCGCCGATGACCCGTCGGCGCTGGAACTTCCGCCACCTGCGCCCGAGGTGCCGACGATGCACCCGGCCGCGGGTCCGCCACCGCTGCCCGACCACTCCCCGCTGTCGGGCTGGCTGGCCCTGCTCGGCATCGCGGCAGCAGCGCTGGCGGTGGTCGCGAGGGCGACCATCAGGCTGGGCCGGGCGCGCCGCTGGCGCCCCGGCTCCGACACCTGACGCTTAAGGTACCTGGCGTTCCCCGACAACGGCCTCAACTCAGAGCTGCAGTGGTCCGGTCAGCACGCCACCCGGCGGATCGGGCACCACCGGCCTTGGGTGGTGAACCTCTGCGATTTCACTTGAAATCGGCTTACCGAAGTACCGGAGGCCCTGTCGAGAACATGGCCGATTTCAACTGAAATCGCAAACCACCCAAGGCGACCACCCACCGCTTTGAAACCACCCCGGCCCCATGCGCGTCGCCGACGGACACTGCAGTCGAGGGAATCCATCGCAGAGTCCCCGCACCGAGCGATCGGTGGTCGATCACCGTCTCGGTCGCCTCAGTGGAACGGCCGCTGAGCGACGGGGGATTATCGCTCAGCGGCCGGTTCTGGGGAGGTGTGCGCTCAGTGCAGCACCTGGGAGTTGTGGATGGAGCCGTTGACCACGCTGTTGATGTCGTTCCAGGAGTCCGTGCCCGGCGCGAGGATGCTGCTGTGCGATCCCACGTCCGGCAGGAACCAGCCGTCGTTGTCGCGGCTGGAGGGCAGCGGGATCACGCCGGGGAAGTCGTCCGGGTCCGGCCCGTGGGCTCGGCCCTGCGCCCACTGGATCGGGTCGCGCTCCATCGTCACCGAGTACCGGTTCTCCGGGTACGGGTTGGTCAGTTCTGTGACACCTGAGCCCATGCCGGCCGAGGCCACGTGGACCACGTTGTCGGCCCGCATGCCCGCGGCGTCGGCCAGGCCGACGATGGCGCCGCCGTAGCTGTGTCCGATCACGGTGACCTTGGCGTCCTCGCCCAGCTGCGGCCGCAGGTCGTTGTTGACGAAGTCGGCCAGCCGGGGCGCCATCTCCTGCGACGGGCCTGCGCCGCTGGCCTGGATCAGGCCCTGCGGGAAGTCGCCGTTCATCCACAGCACCGATGCGGTGCGCCCGCTGGTGTCGGCCTGGGCGTAGCTGCCGACGGTCTCGGTGTAGCGGGCGAAGTCCTCCACCCCGGTGTTCATGCCCGGCACCAGAACCGCCACCGACCGGGTGTCGGAGTCGAGCTTGCCGACCAGCGCCACCATCCGGCCTTCTCCGTCGAAGCTGAGGATCTGGGTGTTGCTGTTGAGGATCTCGTCGTAGGCGGCGATCTTCTCCCGGAGTTGCTGGATCTCCATCTCGCGGTTGACCGGGCCGACGCTGCCCTGCAGCTTGCGCATCTCTTCTTCGGCCGCGTCGCGCGCGAGCGCGATCCGGGCCCGGCTGGCGGAGTTGCGCTCGGCGATGGAGCTGCCCGCTCCCCCGTTCAGGACGGGCACGACCAGGTCCGGGTCGAGCTTCTTGATCTCGGCGGCTTTCTGCGCGTCCCACCGGCGGACGGCGGCGTTCGACGCCTCGATCCCGTCGATCATCCCGCTCAGCCGGCTGGAGGACGCCCGCAGGTTCTCCTCGCCCGCCTGGATGTTGCCGAGGTGCCCGGCTTGGGCGTGCTGCGATCCGGGCACGTTCGCGAACGCGTTCGTGCTCAGCGTGCGGGCGGTGAGGTGGCGGCGGGCTTCTCCGAGAACAGCCACTTGGTCGGGCAGCGACTGCGCCGCCGTGTCGAGGGCGGTGTGGTTCACCGCGAACCGCGTCATGTCCTTGTCTCCTCAGAAGGTTCAGACCTGGTCGATCAGGGCTCGCTGGCCCTGCTGGGCGTGCGCGGCGCGGTCGTCGTGCTGCCGGATCGTCCGCGCCGCCCAGTCCAGGTCGTCGCGGAACTTCTGGTCGGCGGCCAGCGCCCGGCGGGTGCTCTCGCAGGTGTTGGAGATGTTGGCCTGGTGGGCGCCTGCGGCCGCGGCGGAGGCCTGCACCCTGCCGAACGCGTTCTGCGACGCCGCGCCGTGGCTGAGCGCTTGCGAGGCGTTCAGCAGGGGTTTGCGGGTTCCTTCGACGAGTTTGGCCGCGGCGTCGAAGAACTTGGCGATCTCGCCCTGGAATCCGCTGGTGTTCGAGGCCTGCCGGGCGCGGACCGCGCCGCCGCCGGGGGTCGCGTTGCGCGCCCGGTCCATGAACCGCCGGTACTGCCCTTCGGTGTAGGTCGACCACTGGCCCCAACCGTGCTCGCGGAAGATCGCGTAGGCGTTGCGGGCGTTGGTCGCGGGGTCGGCGTTGGCCGCCTCGTTGCGGTGCGCGCGGTCGAAGGCGTTGCCGTGGCCGGGGTTCACCGAGCGGATCTGCCACAGGCCGACCGATGGGCCGAATGCTTCGGTCTGCAGGGACACGTCGCCGATCGCGGCCGGGTCGCCCTTGGATTCGGCGAGTGCGACGGCGACGGCGATCTGCAGGTCGTCTCCGCTGAACCCGGCGTTGGCGGCGTGCTGGGCGATCTGCTGATCGGTGAGCGCTGGCATGGTCGGATCTCCTTCAGTCGGTGGGGTCGGCGCCGAGCACCGAGGGGGTCACGACCGAGGACTCGCCCCAGACCTCCTCGGTCTCCACCAACCACGGCGGGATGCGGCGCGCCCCGGACATGTCCTGCGCCCCCGGGGCGAACGGCATCATCGGCATCATCGGCATGTGCCCGACGCCTGCGCCTGCCGCGTTCGCCGCTCCCGCCGCCGCACCCAGCACGCCCGCGGTTCCCATCGCGCTGGTGGCCGAGGCAGTCCCTCCCAGACCTGCCGCGGCGACCGGTGCGGCCGCACCGGCGCTCGGGCCACCGAGCGACATCCCGCCCGTGCCGGGCATGCTGATGGGTTTGACGGGCTTGCTGGTCTCCTCTTCCTCGGGGTTCTTCGGCTTGCCCCAGTCGGGCACCTTCGGTGGCCGGAACGTCCCGAGCCGCCCCATCCCGGCGGCCGACGCCGCGGCGAGCCCGGCGGTGAACATGTTGCCGAACAGCGGTGTCGAGGGCTGTTTGCCGGGCGGGTCCGGCACCAGCGGTGCCTGCTCGCCGGGCTGACCGGTTTCCTCGCCGCCGCCTCCGTGGCCGGGCTCGGCATCGCCGTCCGAGCCGTTCTCCGGCGCCGGGACTCCCGGAACCGACGCGTGGGTGGCCAGCGGCATGCTCTGATCTGCTTCCCGGTAGCGCGTGCCGAGCTCGGTCATGACCTGGATCGCCTTGCCGTGCGCCGCGTCCGCGGCCGCGCTCGCCTGCTGGTGTTCCTGCACTGCTCGCACTGCGGTGGCCTGGCGCTGGCGCAGCTGGGACACCATCGCGGGCGAGGCGTCGACGGGCACCTGCAGCGAGGCGGTCGCCCACTGCTTGGTCTCCGCGGGCAGTTCGGCGACCTCGACCGCGGGCGGCATCTCGGCGCGCGCTTTGGCCAGCGCGTCCGCCGAGTCGTGCACCCGGTCGCGGATGGCGAACGCCGAGTCGGCGATGCGGCGCAGCCCACCGGCCAGGTCCTTGATCATGACCCGGTACTGCTCGGAGGCGCCGCCCTGCCACTGCTCCTGGAACTTCGCCAGTTTGGCCTCCAGGTTGCCCGCCTGCTCGTGCAGCGCCGCCCCGACGCTGTCCCAGGAGTCGGCCGCCGGTCGCACCGAGGCGTCGTCACCGGACTGCAGCATCGCGACGAGCTGCTGGTGGCTGTAGGCGGAGAAGTCGGTGGGTTCCCGCATCTGCCTCACGCCCTCCTGAAGTCGACCGACTGCACGGTGGAGCCGAGACCGGACAGCGACGAGGTGATCTGGTCGTCGTGCTGTTCGTAGGCGTTCATCACGGTGCCGGTGATCTTCTCCGCGAAGTCGATCGCCTCCCGCGCGCGCCCGACCAGGTTGCGCATCTCCGCCACGGCGAGGAAGTGGTTCTCCCACAGCGATCCGGCTTCGTTGAACGCCCCGAGGCGGATTTCCCGCTCGGTGAGCGATTCGAGGTGCCCGTTCGGCCGGTCGATCCCGGTCAGCTGGGTGGTGAGCTCAGCGGCGAACTCCACCAACGACTGCAGATGAACCGCGAACGATCCATTGCTGGACATGACAACCCTTCCCGCGGTGTCGAAGGAGACCAACTCGGGCAGTACCTGGGAAACCCGGGTACCACGACTGACCCGCTCGCGGGCCGCGGAGGACCGATCTGGCGATGCGGGGTGCCCGTGAGTGCTTTGGGGTGTCATAGCGCCCCAAAGCACTCACGGACGGACGGTCTGCGTAACCAATCCCACCACCAAAGGCCGGGCGGCGAGGCGCGGACGCCACCGGGCAAGGCCGGGACCGGCAGTCGCAAGGCAAGTCGAAGTGATGAGGCACGTCGTCAGAACAGCCGTCATCGGGCAAGCGGCGAAGCCGCTTTCGGCGGTGAACAGCAACTGCGACGCACGACCGGCACCGAGTGCGAGGTGTCGCATGCGGACAGCCCGCCCTCGCAACCGGCACCGCCGCGGGTTCTCAGAGGCTTTCTCGCGAGGACAGCCCGGACGCCGCGTACACGTCCGGTCCCGGAGTCGAGAAAGCCTCTGAGGTTCCGCTACCCGCACCGCCGCGCAAGACGAGTGCAGCTCAGTGAAACTTCGCCGCCAACGAATTGTCGAGGGCTGCTCCGTCCATCGCCGAGCGGCTCAGCAGCGAACCCAGGTTGTTGATGATCTGGGTCATCTCTCCGAGGGCGCTGCGGAGGTTGGCTTCGGCGGTGCGGGCGTCGGCACCGGACTGGCTGCCCGACTGGTACCAGGTTTCGCGCACCGGGCCCAGCGCGGTGTCCAGTTCGCCGAGCGCGGTGCTGATCGAACCGGAGTAGCGGACCAGCGTGCTGCCCGCGTTGTCCACCGCGCCGAAGTTCATCGCGACGGTGTCGCTGGAGGGTCCACCCACGTAGCTCATGCTCGCTCCCCTGTGCTCAGCCGTTGAGGCCGGCGATGATGCCGCCGCCCGAGTGCAGGGCGGCTGTGGTCTGGTTGATCTGGGTGCTCTGCTGCTCGGAGAAGCCGGCGTGCTGGTTCATGACCTCGTTGAACTTCGTCGCGATGACGGTGAGTTCGTTCTGCGCGCGCTGGATCTTGTCGTTGAGCAGCATCTTGTTCTGGTCGAAGGCCAGCCGCGCCGAGCCGTTGAAGTTCTGCGTCGCGCCGACCAGACCCTCCACCTCGGCGTTGAGCTTGGCCATCATCTCGCGGATCCGCGTCGCCGTGTCGTCGAAGTCGCTGGACGCCTTGCTCATGACCGCCCGGTCGACGACGACACCCTGGGGTGTGCTCATGTTTTCGCCTCCTTTCGCCTGTGACACTAGGGATGTTCGCGGTGCCGTCACACGGCAGAACTGACGTCGTCGGCGACGGCACTTGTGCCCGCACCGAACGGAGTCCAGGCCACCTGGACCAGTTCGTTCGCGGCGCGGCGGCGCACCAGCACACCGCGGCCCGGTGGCTGTTTGCCCGGCCGGACGTCGCCGAGCAGCGGGCCTTCGTCGCGGCTGCCCGACATCACCAGTCCTGGTGAGCCCAGTTCGCGGATGCGCTGGACGACCGGGTCGAACATGGCTCGCGCCGCGCCGCCGCTGCCGCGGGCCAGCACCAGGTGCAGGCCGATGTCGCGGGCGTGCGGCAGCAGGTCGAGCAGCGGCAGCAGCGGGTGGGTGACCTTGCCGGGTGAGGCGACGAGTTCGTAGTCGTCGACGAGGAGGAACAGTTCGCGACCCTGCCACCAGTCGCGGCGCCGCAGCTGTTCGGGGGTGATGTCGGGGCCGGGCAGCCGTTCTCGCATGGCTTGGGCGACTTGGGTGACGGCGTCGTCGAGCGCCGGTTCGGATCCGGCGTAGCCGAGCAGGTGCTCTTCGGCGATGGCGCCGAGCAGGCCGCGCCGGTAGTCCACCACGATGATCCGGGCTTCTTCGGGCGTGTACTGGCGGGTGATGCCGTGCGCGATGCTGCGCAGCAGAGCGGTCTTGCCGCTCTCCACGTCGGCGAAGGCGATGAAGTGCGGTTCGGTGGTGAAGTCCAGGTACACCGGTTGCAGGTCGGATTCGGCCAGTCCCAGCGGGATGGCGCGCCCGGCGGGAAGCGGCAGTTCGTCGGCGGCGACCTCGCGCGGCAGCAGCCGCACTCGCGGCGCCGGGGTGCCCGGCCATGCCTGGCAGACCCTGGCGACCAGTTCGGAGGTGCCCGCGGCCAGGGTTTCCGGTCGCTGGTCGCCGTCGGCTCGGGGCAGCGCCGTGAGCATGTGGAGCTTGTCCACCGTCAGCCCCCTGCCCGGTGCCGCGGCGGGGACGTTCTGCGCGGCGCGGCGGTCGATCATCGAGTCGCTCGGGTCACCGAGGCGCAGTTCGACGCGGGTGCCCATGCTGTCGCGCAGCGGGGTCGGCAGGTTCAGCCACCAGGTGGTGGAGATGATCACGTGGATGCCGAAGCCGAGGCCGCGGGTGGCCAGCCGGACCAGCGGGTCTTCCAGCGAGGAGAATTCCTGGCGCACCGTCGCCCAGTCGTCGACGATGACGAACACGTCGCCGAATTCGCGTCCCGTTCCGCCGCTTTCGGTGAACTCGGCGCGCCGTTGCCGGAATGTCTGGACGGAGTCGATGCCGTGCTCGGCGAAGAACGCCTCCCGCTGGTCCAGCAGCGTGGTGGCCTCGGCGACGATGCGCCGGCAGCGCTCCTCGTCGCGGCGCGCGGCGTGGCCGCTGACGTGCGGCAGCCCGGCGACGGCGGCCAGCGCGCCGCCGCCCATGTCCAGCAGGAAGAACTGCACTTCCGCCGGGGTGTGGGTGAGGGCGAGCGAGGCGATGGTGCTGCGCAGGAAGGTGCTCTTGCCGCTCTGCGGAGCGCCGATCAGCAGCGCGTTGCCCGCGGCGCCGGAGAAGTCCAGCCACAGCTGGTCCCGGCGCTGCTCGAACGGCTTGTCCACGGTGGCCACCGGGACGACCAGTCCGCCGTTGCCGCTCCAGCCGACCGGGCAGAGTCCTCGCTCCGGGTCGAGTCCGAGGGCCGGGAGCAGCTGGTCGAGGGTCGGCGGTTCGTCCAGGGGCGGCAGCCAGATCCGGTGCGCGCCCGGCCCCCGCCCCACCAGGCGGTCGACCATCGCGCTCATGATGGTTTCGCCGGTGCTCTCCTCCGGTTCGGCCTCGGGCAGCTGCGCGGGCCACACCACGGGTGGTGCCGGGTCTTCCGCGCGGTCCAGCCCGAAGGGGATGACCTGCTTGCCCGGTGCGGATTCCGGTACCGCACCGGCTGCGGCGCGGGCCGGGAGTTCGCCGGAGACGTAGGCGGCTTTGAGCCGTTGCAAGGTGTCCGTGTCGCTCTTGAGGTAGGCGGAGCCGGGCACCGCGGGCAGGTGGTAGGCGTCCGGGACGCCGAGGACCGTGCGGCTTTCCGACGCGGAGAAGGTGCGCAGCCCGATCCGGTAGGACAGGTGCGCGTCCAGTCCGCGCAGGCGTCCTTCCTCCAGCCGCTGGGAGGCCAGCAGCAGGTGCACCGACAGGCTGCGTCCGAGGCGGCCGATCATCACGAACAGGTCGATGAACTCCGGTCGGCTGGAGAGCAGTTCGCTGAACTCGTCGATGATGACCAGCAGTGCGGGCAGCGGTGCGAGGTCGGCACCGGCTTCGCGGGCCTGCTCGTAGTCGCGCACCGAGGCGTAGTTGCCCGCGGTGCGCAGCAGTTCCTGGCGGCGGACCAGTTCGCCGTGGATCGCGTCGGCCATCCGGTCTACCAGCGCGAGGTCGTCGGAGAGGTTGGTGATCACCGCGCAGGTGTGCGGGAGTTCGCTCATGCCGGCGAAGGTCGCGCCGCCCTTGAAGTCGATCAGCGCGAGGTTCAGCGCTTCCGAGGAGTGCGTCACGGCCAGGCCGGTGACCAGCGTGCGCAGCAGTTCGCTCTTGCCGGAGCCGGTCGCGCCGATCACCAGTCCGTGCGGGCCCATGCCGCCTTCCGCGGATTCCTTCAGGTCGATCTCGACCGGCAGCCCGTCGGGGTCCAGTCCGAGGGGGACGCGCAGCCGCTCGCGGGCGCTGCGGGGCCGCCAGGTCACCGCCGGGTCGGTGTCGCGGGGGTCGCCGAGGCCGAGCAGGTCGGCCAGGCCGAACGTGGTGGACATCGGGGTTTCGGCGGCGGCCGAGCCGGGTGCGTGCCACGGTGCCATCGTCCGGGCCAGCGCTTCGGCGGAGGTGGTGTTCAGCTGGTCCGGTTCGCCGACGTAGCGGAACCCGACCTCGTCGTCGCTGCCGACCAGCATGCCCATCAGCCCGTCGGAGACGTGCAGGAACAGCGCGTTCGGGCGAACCGCGTCGGGTGGCAGCTCGGTCAGTTCCAGCACGGTGGCGCCGTGTCGCTCGGCTTCCGGCGGGACGGGGGCGCCGTCGGAGATCACCAGCAGGTGCGGGCGTTCGGCGTCGGGTTTCGCGTTCTTGGTGAACGCCGGGCGTTCGGTGAAGTCGGTTCCCAGCAGTTCGGCGAGCGCCGCGATGTCGCCGGCCGCCAGCCGGACCGGTCCGGCTGCGTCGGTTTCGGACTCGTCCTGGGCGTGCGGCAACCACTTCGCCCAGTCCCAGTCCACTCGGTTGCGCTCCGCCACGCACAGCGCCACGCGCAGGTCGGCCGGCGAGTGGAAGGTGACCGCTTGGCCGATCACGGCTCTGGCCAGCTCGGCGACCTCGTCGCGGGCTCCGCTGATGGTGATGCGGGCGTAGCCGCGAAGCGCGATGGCCACCGGCAGGTCGGGTACCGTCGAGTAGGTGCGGATGAAGTGCCGCAGCGAGGTGGAGGCGACCGGGTCGAGGTCTTCCAGCGGCGCGGTCTGCGGGGCGCGCAGCGGGGTGGCCAGCTGCTGGGGGCCGAGTCCGATGCGGACCTGGCCGAAGTGCGCGTCGGTGCGGCGCCGCTCCCAGCGCCGCTGGGTGGGCACGATGGTCCACAGGTCTTCGGGTTCGGGTTGGGTGAACAGCAGTGCGGCGCGCTGGGCTTCGGCGGTTTCGCGCACCTGCTTGCGCAGTCCGGCGAGGTAGCGCTGGTAGTCCCGGCGCTCTTCGTTGATCTTGGCCTTGGCCGACTGCCTGCCGCCCGCCACCGACATGGTGATCATGCCGATCATCACGACGACGAACAGGCCGCCGAAGATGTAGGTCATCGGGCCGCCGGATCGTCCGATGTAGACGAATGACATGGCGCCCATGCCCAGCATCATCGGCACCATGAACATCATCTGCATCCAGGACTGGCTGCCGCCGCCCTTGGCCACGCCGGGCGGGGCCTGCAGCACGATCTGCTCGGGCGCGCGGTCGCGCAGCGCCGGTTGGGTCCGCATCGGGTACTTCCGCCTCCACTTCGGGGTACTCCTGAAGTGTCGTCGCCGCGGCATCCGCGCAGGTGGGTACTTTTGCCGTCCAGCCGCCGACCGACTCCGCCCTACGCTCGCGGGGAATGGAGGTGCGGCATGGACACCAGTCTGGTCACCGCGATCATCAGGGCAGGCCTGACGCTGCTCACCCAAGCGGTCAGCGACGTCACCGGCGACCCGGGTGAACTGCGGTCCAAGGCCAGGGATTGCGCGCAGTGCGCCCAGCAGGTGGGTGCGGCGGCGGGGGCGACAAACCAGGTCGTGACCCAGTTGGGCGAGACCTGGAACGGTCGGGGCTACGACGCGTGCCGGCAGCAGTCCGACGGCTTCGTCGACCAGTTGACCAACGTCCTGAAGGTGGCGCTGGAGAAGGAGAGCCAGCGGCTCACCGCGGCATCCGACGCGCTGGTGCAGGCCCGCAGCACGGCGCAGCAGCACAAGGCCGATTTCCTGCAGAAGGCGATGGAGATCGTGCAGCGCATGATGGACGGGATCCGGGCCGCGCAGGGCATGAGCTCGCCGTGGCGGGAGGTGGCCATCGCGCTGGCCATCATGAACGCGGTCGTGCAGGCGACGCAGCTGAAGTCGCAGTCCGAGGCCTCCGCCGAGCAGAACAAGAACGCGCTCAGCCAGACCCTGACCACCCTGTTCGCCGACAGCGGCACGCCTGCCGCCGTCGCCGCCTGAACGCCGGAAGCGCACCGATGAACGCTGATCTGCCCGAGATGGAAGAGCTGGTGCAGCTGATGCAGCACCAGCAGGCGGAGATCGACCGCATCCGCCAGGACATCGACACCGTCCTGGTTTCCGGATACTCGCGCAACGACGAGGTGACCGCCACCCTGCGCGGCACCGGTCGGTTCACCGAGTTCGAGATCGATCCGGAGGCGTTGCGCCGCTACGACGCCCGCGACATCGGCGAGGTGATCGCGGAGGCCGCCAACGATGCGCTGGAGCAGCTGGCCCGGCTGGCCGAGCAGCGGCTCGCGCCGGTGCTCAGCGCCACCGACGAGCTCACCTGATGGCGGCACCGCGCCGGGTCACCGTGGTCTCGCCCGGTTCCCGGGTCGACGTCGCGCTGCCGCTGGAGTGCACGGTGGCCGAGCTGATCCCGCAGCTGGTGCGGCTCAGCGGGACGCCGCCGCGGTCGGAGCAGCACCCGGGTTGGGTGCTGGCCCGCCTCGGCGGCGCTCCGCTGGCGCCGGGGCTGACGGTGTCGGCGACGCTGATGCAGGACGGGGAGATCCTGTCCCTGCAGCCGCGCCCGAGCCGGGAGACACCGCTGGTCTTCGACGACGCGGTGGACGCGATCGCCGGTGCGGCGCAGACCCGCGCCGGCCCGTGGCGGCCGCGGACCGGGCGGCGGGTGAGTCTGCTGGCGGCTCTCGCGCTGTTCACCGGGACGACCGCGTTCGTCGCCGGGGCGCTCGGCGGCAGCCTGCTGGCACCGGTGTCGTGCGCGCTGATCGCGGTGGCGCTGGTGGTCTCCGGTGGTGCGCTGTCGCGGGCTCGCGGCGACGTGGACGCCGCGACGGCGACCGCCGCGGCCGGTGTCCCGGCTGCGCTGCTGGCCGGAGCCACCGCGCTGCCGCCGCACTCCCTGGTGGGTTCGCTTCCGCTCGGGCTCGCCGCGGTCACCGCCTATGCCACCGCGGCGGCGATGCTGGTCTACCGGTTCACCTGGTTCGCGCCGATCATCGCCGCCTCGGCGCTCGGTGCGGTGATCACCGCGTGCGTCCCGCTCTTCGACCTGCCCGGTACCCGGATCGCGGCGGTGGCTGTCGCGCTGACGGCGGCGCTGACCGCGGCCGCACCGATGATCTCGCTGCGGCTGGCCAGGCTGCCGATGCCCAAGGTGCCCGCCGACATGGATTCGTTCCGCGCCGACGAGCAGCCCACGCTCGGCTCGGCGGTGCTCGGCCCGACCACGACGGCCAGCCACATCCTGACCGGCCTGGTCACCGCGCTGGGCATCGTGACGGCGGGCTGCTGCCTGGTGCTGCTCGGTGATCCGTCACCGTGGGCGCCGGTCCTGGTCGCCGTGGTGGCCATCGCGTGGTTGCTGCGTTCCCGCTCCTACGCGGGCACCGCGCAGCGGGTGGCGACGATCGTCATCGGGCTGGTCCTGCTGATCGGTCTGACCACCCGCCTGCTGTCCACACTGGACGCTGACTGGCTGCTCGCGGCGGGCGCGGGGACCGCGCTGGCCGGGGTGGCGTGCCTGTACTACGCCGGGCGCGGCCCGAGCGCCGCTGCCCCGATCCGCGCCCGCTGGCTGGACCGGATCGAGTACTTGGTGCTGATCGCCCTGATTCCCACCGCCGCCGCGGTTCTGGACCTCTACAACACCATCCGCGACGCGGTCGGCTAGCCCGTTGCGCACCGCCCGGCCACCAGGGCGGTGCGCAACACCCACCCGGGCTCTCATCGCTTTGCCGCCCGGACGACCGCACACCGAGTTGCAGCGCACAAGGATCGAACCAGTCGACCGGACGAATCTGACAGCGCCGATCGAGGGCGACTGGGTCGGCCTGGACCTGGAGCTGCCGCAGGCACTCCGACCGGGCCTGCGGCCGGAGGCCGCGAACGGGAACCAGATGGTCCTGTCCCAGGTGCCGGATGCGGTGCTCTTCGCCGCGGTCGACGATGACCGGGGCGGCGTCGAGTACTCCCGCACGGGCCACTACCGATCACCCAGCGTGCCACCGAGGTGCGCGCGGTCGCCGAGGGAGGGGCACCGTCCTGGTACGCCCGCTGGGCGCATCGCTTCGCCAACGCCCTGGAGCCATCCTCTCTCGGCCCGCTCCACGAGGGGCGGTGGGTGCTCTCCCGGCAGCTCGTCCGGGAAGGGATGGCACGGACTGGAGGCGGGCTGGCCCGCGAATGGCGCTCCCGGCTGCTCGACGAGCATCCGGGCGGCTACATCGACTGGTTCACCGGCTCATGGAGGATCATGCCCCTGCGGCAGCCGCCACTGCCCGACGACGGCAGGGCGAAGGCTGCCGGAAGCAAGCACGGGAGGGCATCCTGCCGCCCGTGCTGCTCTGGTGGTTCAGCGGACTCCACTGCTACGCGATCCTGGACGGCCACGCCCGCCTCATCGCCGCCATCGCCGACAACCGGGAGCCGCCGATACTGGTCCTCTCCCGCGCACCGTCCGAGGAACAGACCAGGGCCGCGACGGACAAGGCCCTGGCGACCTATCGCGGAACGATGTCCATCCTGGACGATCCGCATCCGGTGGCCGATCGCCGAGGCGCGGCCCGGGCTGCGAGCCACCTGCTGGCCACGCAGCTGCACGAACTCAAGGTCGGCTACGCACTCACTCGCGGATAGCCGATGACCCCGGTGCGAGGTGCCGAACCAGCCGCCTCGACCAGTTCGGCCCCGCAACGCGGCCGTCCGCGGCGCAGCACCTGTCAGCGACCTCGCCGTAGCGCCCGTCGGTGAGCTGCAGGTCGTCGATCAACCGCTCCACGGGACGCGTTCCACGGCTGATCGGGTTGAACCCGTGCACGCCCGGCGAGTTGTCCGAGCCTTCGGGAACCCAGCCGCCGTTGTTCGTCCGGCAGTGGTCTTCGAAGACGTCCGGCAGGGTCTGATCCAGGAAGCGCTCGAAGACGTCGAATTCCTCGTCGGTGACCGGCTTCTCGGTGTGCTCCAGCCGCATTGGCCCGTCCCCCGCCGAGTGCGCTGATGGCCTGTCCCGGCAGGACAGGCCATCAGCGTTGGTATGACGCGAGGAAAGCGGAAGAACTAGGAATCTATAGTGATCAGAAGGAAGTTCCCCATGGCCTCGCGAGCTCAGGATACCAGCCCGTTCGGTGTGATCGCGGTCGAACCGGCGGGCAGGCCGTCGGGCCGGTGCAGCCCGAGGAAGGTGACCGGTCCGTCCAGCTCGGCCGCCGGGTCCCAGGTGGTGACCGACCCGCACTTCCCGCGCCACAGCTCGACCAGGTGGCGCACGGTCAGGTACTCGCGCTGCACCAGGGCCTGGGCCAGCGCACCGGTGGCGAAGTTGTTGTTCTCCAGCTGGTTGAAGATGCGGTCGCTTTCCAGGTACAGGTGCAGCCAGATCGCCGTCCACGTCCCGTCCGCCCCGCGCGCGAACACGACCGGCAGTGCGATGCGGCCGGAGCCGCGCATGTCCGAGCGCGTCCGCACGGTGCGCGCGTCGAAGGGTGCGCCGGCTTGCTCGCGGTCGCGGGTCATCCAGCCGAACATCGACTCGGCGACCTGGTTGAAGTTCTCGCCGCTGAAGATGTCGACCTCTGGCACCACGTAGGCGGCGTCGACCGAGCCCAGCGGGATGTCGATGAACTCCGTCGCACCGCCCGGTGCCGAGGTGAGGTCCCCGGAGTGCACCACCGCATCGTCGGTGAGGCGGGTCCACGAAACGTGCCCGAGGTAGCCGAACTCCGCGTCGAGGAGCTGTCCGCCCAGGTCGAAGTCGGTGTCCTCGCGGGTCTGCCGCCAGTAGGTGAAGAACCGGAGCAGCTCCCCGTCGACCTTGCTGCGGGAGCCGCGCGGCAGCACTCCGAACCCGTCCTCGCTCGCCGCACCGGACAGCGGCAGCGCCACGTCCAGCACCGCCGGGTCGACCACCAGCCGCTCGGCCTCGGGCAGCCGGGTGCGCAGTTCGGCGTCGATCAGGGCGCTCGCCCGTTCGATCACCTCGCGCGGGAGCGGTGCCCGCGCGTCCGGGGTGACCCATGCCCGGCGGGCGCGGTTGACGAACACGCGGTGCCCGTCGGCCGTACTGCGGTTGATGAGGTGTTCCCGCACCGAGCACAGCACGCGCCCGGAGACGGTTCCGAGCACCTTCGCCATGGCGTCCAGCACCGCGTCCGGTTCGGCGGACTGGCGGAGCAACCGGTCGAGGGACCGCATGAACAATCCGGGTGCTTCGGACAGGACCGCGACGGCAGCGGGGACGTCCCCGGCGGCGAACGCCAGTTCCGCCCGGCCGGTCAGCGACTTCGCGGTCCGCTGGCCGCGCGCGACGGCGAACACGTCCTGCGCGCCGGGGAACTTCGGGTGCTCGTGCGGGTGCAGCCGCTCGCCGAGCCGCTTGAACCGCTCCGCCCACCGGGCGATGTCGCCGAGCTTGCCCTCGCTGCCGGTCACGACCTCGTCCAACGCGGCCAGCAGGACCCGCCGCTCGCGCCGGGTGAAGCTGCGGAACCGGGTCGGCTCGACCAGCGTCACGTCACCACCGCTGGCCTGGCACGCCGTGCGCAGCACGTCCACCACGGTGTCGACTTCGAGCAGCGGAAGTCCCGCCGCCAGCCGCACGGCGTTGATCACGGCCCGGTTCTCCCGCACCGGGATGCTCTCCGGCGGCGCGTAGTGCCCGGCCAGCTCGGCGAGCAGCTCGCGGTCGGCCTCCCGCAGCGGTGTCGTGGACCCGGCCAGCGCCAAGTGCAGCGCGCGGGCCTCGTCGTCGAACGAATCGCCCAGGTGCACGATCGTGACGCGGTCCTTGACCGAGGGGATTAGCTCGTCGTTCGCGGCCAGCATCTCGGCGTAGGTGTGCTGGTAGCGGCCGTAGCTCGGGAGGTCCAGCAGGCCTACCAGCCTGGCGCTGAGCAGACCGAGCAGTTCGGCGTCGGTCGCATCGCCCGGGGTGAAGGCCTCCCGCAGGCAGCTCACCCAGAACTCCACGGTGTCCGGCACGCCGTTCGGGAAGTCGATGAAGTACGGGTTGTGCCGCACGTGGTCGCCGACCAGCTCGCGCACCGCGCCGACCACCTGCGCGGCCAGGGCCGCGGCCGCACCGGGCTCCAGCCCGGACACGTGTTCCAGCAGGTCGCGCGAGGCTTTGAATCCGGCCCGCACCAGGACGGAGTCCAGCTGCCGCGCGGCGGCGGAACCATCCCCGGTCGGCGCCGTGCTGCGGGGCACGCGCAGCGTCCGCTGGATGATCTGCTGTTCGAGCACGGGACTCCTAGGTTCCTCGGGCCGGGATCTGGGCGACCCGGGTTCGCTCATCGGGTCCGATCCAGACGAACGCGGGTGCGCCGATCTCCGGGACCTCGTGGTGCGGGAGGTTGATGTCGGGCGACAGCGCCACGAGCGACATCTGGTTTCCGGGCGGCCATTCGCAGGCGACGTCGACGACCAGCCTGCTGACCCTGCGGTACCTGGTGGGCTTGCCGCGGATGCCCGCTACGGTGCCGCGCACCTGGACGGCCTCGGCGCGGAACGCCTCGTAGGCGTCGGCGAACCGGGATGCGGTGAAGCTCCGGACCGTCGTGTCGAAGTAGTGGGTCCAGGCCGGCGCCAGGAAGACCCACGGGAAGGCCGTCCAGATCACGTTCCAGTACCACGGGAAGAACTCCTCGTCGTCCCACGCGTTCACGGTGACCAAGCGCACTGCGAGCGCGCTCACGACGATCAGGAGCAAACCGGTCATGATGGGCTGCTTGATCGTCTTGAAGCTGCCGGTGATCAGCTCGGGGTTCTTCGGCAGCTGCGCGGGCTCGCCGATGCTGGAGACCACGCGAACTCGCGCCCCGCGCTGGACGAGGCGCTTCGCGGCGTTGAAATCCTTCGGCGCGGCAAGCGTTCCCGCCGCCCGGCGCTGCTGCTCACCGGCGCTCATGCCCACCTCTCCAGGGTTCTCGCGGCCCACGAGCCCAGCTCGTCGTCCGCCAGCAGTTCGCTCACCAGCCTCGTCCGTTCCTCGGACGGCCCGGCTTCCGCGCAGGCCGCCGCCGCGTTGTGCCGGACGTTCACGTCGTCGTCGGAGCGCATGGCGGCCGCCATCACCCGGTGGACCACCGGGTGGTCCGCGTAGGGACCGAGGGCCATCGCCGCGTGCTGGCGCACCAGGTCCTCGTCGTGATCGGACAGGGCGGCCACCACCGCCTCGCCCGCTTCCCGGCGGGCCTCTTCGTCGACCGGCGGGTAGAGCCGCAGGGCGGTCGCGCACTCGACGCGGGCGAGTTCGTGCTCGTCCGGGTCTGCGAGCACCGACGCCAGGAACCCGTGTGCGCTCTCGCCGTCGAGCTCAGCGACGATCGCGGCCTTCTCGTCGTCTTCCGGCTCCAGCGCGCGGTACCGCTCGATGAGCCTTCCGATCCGGTCCACCACGTGCACTCCTAGCCCAGCAGTCGTTGTTTGGCCTTCTGGTACTCCTCGTCGCTGAGCGCGCCGCTGGAGTGCAACTCCGCGAGCATCGCCGAGGAATCCACGACGTCCGCACCGGGCTCCGGCGGTTCGGCGACTCCGGATGCGATCTGCACGACCTTGGTCTGCTGGTCCGGTCCGATCCAGACGTGCGCGGGCGCGCCGACCTTCGGCACCTCGGTCTGCAGCAGGCTGATCTGCGTGGTGAGCACCACGAGCGGGCCTTGCGCGCCGCACCCGATCTCCGCGGCCAACCTGATCACCCGGCCGCTCTCGCTGGTCATCACGTGCACGTTCTCGACGGTGCCCGCGACGCGGACCGCCCGGGCCCGGAACTCCTCGAAGCCCGCGGCGAACCTGCGGGCGCAGGCCTGCCGCCGGAGCGACTTGGCGTAGCCGAGCCAGACCGGGGTCAGGAAGAACCACGGGAACAGCGTCCAGACCACGTTCCAGTACCACGGGAAGAAACCGTCTTCGTCCCAGGCGTTGAACGTGATGACGTACACCGCGAGCACGCTCACCGCGCACAGCACGACACCGCCCAGGAACTGCTGGCCGGGTGAGGAGATCGCACCGACGACCGCCTCTGGATCCGGCTCCAGCCGGGACGCGTCGGAGTCCCCGGTGACCACGCGCACGCGGGCATTGTTGTCGACACGTTCGGCCAGCGCGAAGAAGTCCTCCGTCGAGGAAAGGTGCTCGGGCATGGACTGATCCTAACCAGACGCCAAAATCGTTGGCCAGCTGGCACTTTCAAGAGCCACTGTGGACGCGGGGTGTCCCTCGCCTGCCGAGGGGCACCCCGCGCCGATCACTCGGCGACCGCGGCGCGGACCTCGGCGGCCTCAGCCGTGCGCCCGAGCTTCTCCAGCACCTCGCCGAACTCCAGCGACACCCCGGTGTGCGCCTGGCTGCCGACCGGCAGCCGCTGCAGCGACGCCCGGTACAGCCCGACCGCTTCTTCCGCGCGCCCCTTGTCGTTGAGCACGCGGGCGGCCAGCAGCTCCGACATCGCCGCGGAGCCCGTGTCGTGCACCGCGGCGTACCCGTCGGCAGCGGTCAGCGCGAGCGGGATCGCCTCTTCCTCGCGCCCCATCGCGGCCAGCGCGCGGGCCTTCGTGTCCGTCACGTCGGCGACGAACCACTCCGGCGGGTTCTCCCACTCCTCGCCCGCTGCGCGGCCGGCTTCGATCGCCGCGTCGAGGTCGGTCAGCCCTGCCTCACCGCGGAACTTGATCTTGCTCTGGCCCAGCTGGTGCAGCACCCTGGCGGCCTGCTCGGACAGCTCGTGCGCGCGGGCCAGCCGCAGCGCCGCCTCGAAGCTCTCCACCGCGTCCTCGTCGTCCACCGACACCAGCAGGTCGCCCAGCGCCGAGTGCGCCCGGATCGCCAGCGACACCAGCGCCTCGTCACCGGACTCCTCCGCGACGTGCGCGACCTCGGAGAACACCCGGTAAGCCGTGCCGAGCTCCTGGGCCTCGCGGGAGGCCAGGCCCAGCCAGAACCGCGCCTCCAGCGCGAACGCGCCGGCGCCCTCGGTGCCCGCGAAGCCCGCGGCCGCCGCGTCCAGCGACTCCATCGCCAGGTCCGGTTCACCGGCCTGCAGCTGGAACCGGCCCAGCCAGTACCGGTTGACGTTGAGGTCGCCGGTGTCACCGAGCTCGGCGTGCCGCACCGCGACCTGCGCGCGGTTCACCGCCTCCGCGACGTCGCCCAGGTCGTCGAGCAGGTGCGCCGCCAGCATCGCCGCCGACGACACACCGGCCCGGTTCCCGATCGCCGTCTGCAGGTCCAGCAGCTCGTCGGCCACCCGGACGCCGGTGGCGAAGTCGCTCATGCCGCCGGCGACCCGCGCCCGCAGTTCCAGCGCCTTGATCCGCGCGCTGCGGTCGGTCTCGGCGGCCAGCAGCGCGTCCAGCGCGTCGATCGCGGGCTCCGGCTGGCTCTCCCGCAGCAGCACCTGCGCCAGCAGGAACCGGGCCGAGGTGAGCTGCTCCAGCCCCGCGGCCTCGGCCAGCTCGACGGCTTCCCTGGCCAGCGGCACCGCGTCGGCGGTCTGATCGCGGTAGCCCAGCAGCCCGCCCAGGGAGATCAGGACCTCGGACCGGGCAGCGGCTTCGAGATCGTCGCGGGCCAGCACCGCGCGCAGCTTCGCTTCGCTGTCGTCGTCGAAGGGCGGGTACAGCGCCAGGCCGAGTTCCTCCTCGACGTCGGCCAGCTGCTGCTGCCCCAGGGCGCGCAGCGCCTCGGCCCGGGACTTGACGGCCTCCCGCGCGCCGTCCCAGTCCTCCCGCTCCCGGCAGATCGTCAGGACCGCGCGGTGGAACCGGGGCAGCAGCTCCGGTTCGGGCTGCTCGTCCATCTCCTCCAGCAGCGCCAGCGCCTCGTCCGGGTCCTCCTTGACCACGGTCGCCACCCGGATCAGGTCGAGGTAGTCCGCCGGGGTCTTCGGGGCCTGCGGTTCGGCGAGCTCGGCAGGCGCGAAGGTCTGCGTCTCGATCGGCAGGTCGTAGTGCTCGTCGGCCAGCGCGCGGGCCCGCGCGATCTCGGTGGCGAAGTGCTGGTTTCCGTTGCGCGCGTCGAAGGACTCGGCGATCTCACCGGCGACCCGCCACGATTCGGCGGCCAGCTCGGCGGCGGTGCGCCGGCGCGGCTCGATGCCGAAAACCGCTGCCACGTCGGGCATGTCGCTTCCGCGCACCTCGACATCGCCGTGCCCGCCGCGGGTCACCGCGTCCAGCAGCACGCCGTAGGAGACCAGCGCGCGGAACCGCTTGTAGACGTCCAGCGGGTCGTTCGGCAGCTCGCCGATGTGCCGCTCCAGCAGCGACAGCCCGCGCTCGGTGTTGCCCGTGACCGCGAGGAAGACCAGGTGGTCGGCCATGATGCCGAACCCGTCGGCGTTGGCCACCGCCGCGCGGTAGCTGCGGAAGTGGTGCCACTTGGCCTCGTCGGCGCGGCCCGCGCGCAGCAGCGGCAGCAGGGCGTTGCCCTGGGCGCGCTCCGGTTCCGAACCGCACGACACGCGGTTCTCGATGATCTCGTCGAACAGCCGCAGCGCCGTCTCCTCGTCGCCGGAGGCCCGGAAGTAGTCGGCGTCGTCGCTGCGGACGCAGGCCTCGCAGTGGCTGTAGTTGTCGCGCGGCAGCTCCTCGCGGGCCGCCCGGAACCCGGCCGCCTCCTCGAAGCGCCCCGCCGTGGTGGCGTTGGACATCTTCGCCTGCCAGACGCCGGAGAGCCCGACACCGGCAGCCCGGTAGCGCCGCTCCATGTCGTCGAGGACCTGGTCGACCTGCTGCTGCGGGAACGCCGGGTTCAGCGCGACCGCCTCGGCCATCCACTTGTAGTACCAGAGCAGGTCGTTGTCCTCGACCTCCAGCGGGAACCGCGCCGGGTCGGAGTCGTGCTGGCCCAGGCACCAGGAGAACGCGGTGAACATCGTGTCGCTGTCACCGGTCATCGACGCGCTGGAGATCTGCCGCATCCGCGCCTTGTAGAGCAGATCCTCCTCGCCGGCCTCCTGCGCCAGCCGGACCGCGTCGGCGACCATCGCCGATTCCTCCGGCCCGTAGGGCATCATCTCGCTGTCGTCGAGCAGCCGCTCGATCTCGGTCACGGTTTCGGACATGCTTCGGGTCCCCTCTTCGTCAGGTGTTGCGCGGCCTCGGCCGCGGTCAGCTCGTGACGCCCACGCTGAGCTGGATCAGGTCGCTCATCGCGGTGGTCATCACGGTTCGGTCGTTGCGGGACAGCGGCCGGTGCCCGGCCAGCAGGGCCTGGATGTAGATCAGCCGGACGCTGCGGTCGAAGACGAGCTGGTCGTCCAGGTTGGACAGCTGGCGGATCATCGGGTTCTGCCAGTTCAGGCACAGCTGCGCCGTGGTGCTGCGAGGTGTGCGGCCGGGTTTGCCCGCGGTGATCGCGTCCACCCCGCCCAGCACGTCGGCCCACACCGCCGGTGCCGAGTCGCGCACCTCGGTGCGCTCGATCCGGCGGATGGCCGCCGCGTCGGCGACGTAGAGCGCCGTGACGTTGTCCGGCCGGAAGGAGCGCACCAGCGCGTCGCAGCCCAGGTCGGCCAGCACCGCCGCCGCCCGGCGCTCCAGCGCGCTGGTGCTGCTGCGGTCGTCCATCGGCGGTGGTGCGAGCTCGTCCAGGATCGAACTGGCCTGGACCTGCTCCACGGTGACGTCGTCGATCAGCAGCGGCAGCCGACGCAGCAGGTCCGACTCGTAGGTGTAGCCGCCGTTGATCACCGGCTGGTCGGGCGGGACAACCGCCGCGATCTGCCGGAACTCGTCGACGGTCTCCACGTAGCGGACGTGGCGGGACTGATCCAGGTAGTCGCGGACGGTCATCCGCCCGGCCGAGGTCTCCACGGTCAGCCACGGCAGCACCGCGGCGGCGAGGTCGTCGTCGTGCACGGCCATCGACTTCAGGCCCAGGTGGTGCACCGCGACGAACCGCTCGAACCGCGCCGGCCGGGTGGTGGCCTGCTGGACGATCCAGCGCCGCAACGCCTTCCCGATCTCCTCCCGGGTGTACTCCAGCGCCTCGTCGGCGACCAGCTGCTCGCGCGACGCCGTCGGCCGCAGGCCCTCGGTGTTGAGGACGCAGCGCACGAAGTAGGCCCACTCGGGCAGCAGTTCGGAGAGGTCCTCGCCCAGCAGCATCCGGCCGAGGTAGAGCTGCCCGCTGCGCCGGGCGCCCGGCGGCGGCGCGAACGGCAGCACGTAGGCCACGCCCTGCGTTCCGGTGGCGGGCACCGAGATCTCGATCGTCTCCAGTGGACGGTTCCCGGTCAGCTCCGCGCCGAACGCCTCCAGCGCCTCGGCGGCCGACCGCTCGTCGGCCGGTCGCTCCTGCGGCAGGAACACCGCTGGTTCGTTGACCGTCTCCCACGTCTGGTCGGCGCGCCGCACGAGCACCTCGACCGGCAGGTACCGGCCGAAGCGGCGGGCCAGCGACAGCACCTTCGCCGCGGACAGCAGCGCCGCGTCGTCCGGCCGCGGGGACAGCCGCACCTCGGTGCCGATCGCCACCCCGCCCGACTCGGCCTCGGTGAGCTCCCGGATCGAGAAGGTGCCGTCGGCCGATCCGGTCCACTCCACCGGCGGGTGGCCGTGCACCGAGCGGCTGCGCACCACGATCCGGTCCGACACCATGAAGCAGCTCAGCAGGCCGATGCCGAACTGGCCCAGGTAGTCCTCGTCGCGGAGGTTCAGCACGTCGTCGCGCTTGGAGCTCTTGCCCACGGTGGCCAGCAGCTCGCCCGCTTCGGCGGCGCTCAACCCCTGCCCGGCGTCGCGGAAGACGAACTCCTCCGGTGATTCCGGCACCGTGCCGACCGGGAAGATCTCGATGCCGCCCCGGCCCTGCCCGCCGTCGGCCTTGGCGCGAGCGGCGATCGCGTCACGCCCGTTCTGCAGCAGCTCGCGCAAGTAGACGTCGGCGCCGGAGTAAATGTGCCTGCTCAGCAGATCGACCACTCCACCAAGGTCCACCTGGAACGGGCGCACAAGCGAACTCCCGGCGTTTTCCATCAGAATTCTCCCTCCGCACGAGCTCACCGCCGAGCATACGGGACACCACTGACGACTCCGCGATTCCCAGTTGCTCGCGACTACTCGTACCACGTCGACATCTTCGCTGGTCAAGCGGTTTTTCGCGATGCGCCACCAACTAAGGTCGGCACCCGGAACGCGTCTCGAGGACGATTCTCGGCGCGGTAACGAATTCGTCACACAGCACTTCGAGAATGCATTCGGGAAAAACGTGTAGGCAGAATTACCGGCAGAATCGAAACAGGGCGCACCGAGCGTTCATTGGCGCACACGCTCCGTGCACATCGGACAGTGGCGCGACCGGGCGCCCGGCGTACATCACCGGGTCAGCGCCGGTTCACCCGGCAGCCATCTCGCAGCTCCAGAACACCGGTTGCGCTGAACCGCTCGACGGGTTCGAGCGAGGCCCCTGACGGCACTTCTCGCTCGAGACGCCACCGCTGTTCACCGACCGCCGGAAGTCTGCGGCACCAGAAGGCTCGCCGCTCCACTGCGCAGCGCTGGGAGAATGCGCGTCGGGCGCCGACGAAACAGTGCGCACCGCAAGTTCGTTCCCCGGCACGCTCCGTGCACATCGGACAGTGGTGCGCCGGGAATACATCGCCGGGTCAGCACCGGTTCGCCCAGCGGTCATCTCGCGGATCTAGCGTGCACCGGATTCACCGATTCGGCGCGCCCGGCCGCGCACAACTGCAGAGGGGAACCATGACAGAGAACTCCGGCACCAGCGGAACAAACCCGTCCCGGCGCCAGGTCCTGCTGGCCGGCACTGCGGCGCTCGGCGCGGCGGCGCTGACCACCGCGGGTCTGGGCAGCACCGCCGCGAGCGCGCTGCCCGGCGCGGGCGGCCGGATCCGGTCTCCGTTCACGCTCGGTGTCGCCTCCGGTGAACCGCTGCCGCACGGCGTCGTGCTGTGGACCCGGCTGGCGGTGGACCCGCTCGCCGACAACGGTCTCGGCGGGATGCCCGACCGGGTCGTGCCGGTGCAGTGGCAGGTCGCCGAGGACGAGGGCTTCCGCAAGATCGTGGCCAGCGGCACCGCGCAGGCCCGACCGGAATCGGCGCACTCCGTGCACGTCGAGCTGTTCGACCTCAACCCCGCCACCGAGTACTACTACCGCTTCCGCGCGGGCAACGAGCTCAGCCCGGTCGGCCGCACCAGGACCGCACCGCGCTTCGGCGCGCAGCTCGACGAGTTCTCCTTCGCCTTCGCCAGCTGCCAGAACTACCCGGTCGGTCACTTCAGCGCCTACTCGCACATGGCCCGGGAAGACCTCGACCTGGTGGCCTTCCTCGGCGACTACATCTACGAGGGCGGCGCGAAGGGCGGCATCGGCCGCCCGCACGCGCCCGCGCGCGAGACCTTCGACCTCGCCGACTACCGCACCCGGCACGCCCAGTACAAGACCGACCCGGACCTGCAGGCCGCGCACGCCGCGTTCCCGTGGGTGGTGGTCTTCGACGACCACGAGGTGGAGAACAACTGGGCGGCCGACCGGTCCCAGCCCGACGACGAGCCCGACCAGGACCCGGCGGTCTTCCGCAAGCGCCGCACCGAGGCGTTCCAGGCCTACTACGAGAACATGCCGCTGCGCGAGACCCAGCACGCGTGGGGCGCGAACATGCGGCTCTACCGGCGGCTGACGTTCGGGAACCTGGTGGACTTCCACCTGCTCGACACCCGCCAGTACCGCGACTTCCAGGACCAGGACAAGCGGCTGGACGCCGAGCGCACCATCCTGGGCGCCGAGCAGCGCAACTGGCTGCTGCGCAACCTCGGCGGGCAGACCGCGCGCTGGAACGTCCTGGCGCAGCAGGTGTTCTTCTCGCAGCGCGACTTCACCGCCGGTGACGAGGACTCGTTCAGCGACGACGCCTGGGACAACTACGTGGCGGAGCGCAACCTGGTGCGCGACCGCATGGCGGGGGCGTCCAACCCGGTGGTGATCACCGGTGACGTGCACGCCAACTACGTCTGCGACGTCAAGGCCGACTTCGACGACCCGGCTTCGGCGACGGTGGCCACCGAGCTGGTCGGCACCTCGATCACCTCCAACGGCAACGGTGTCGAGCAGAACCCGGGCGATGCGGTCCAGCTGGCGGAGAACCCGCACATCAAGTTCATCAACCGGCACCGCGGCTACGTCCGCAACACGATCACGCCCTCGTCCTGGACGGCGGACTTCCGCGTCCTGGACTACGTCGAGAAGCCCGGTTCGCCGATCCGCGACCGCGCCCGCTTCGTGATCGACGACGGTCGCCCCGGCGCCAAGCTCGTCTGACGCATCGGGCGGCGACCTCCCGCAAGCCTGCCGTCGGCTCCGCTGCTCAGGCCCCGTGAGTGCTTTGGGGCGCTATGACACCCCAAAGCACTCACGGGCGGAAACGGAGCCGAGGTGATCGGCACAAGTCCGACGCCAACGACCGGAACGTCGTGGCGGCGACGGTCAGTCGAGGCGGTAGATCAGCCGCGGGAGTTCCCGGCCGGGGATGGATTCGGAGGGCGTGACGCCGACCCGGACCGCGCCCAGCTTCCGGTAGAAGCCCTCGGCGAAGGGGTCGGCGTCGATCGTGAATCGCTGGAGGCCGAGGGCGCGGGCCGCGGCGACGGCGTGCGCCCAGAGCCGGCTGCCGACACCGGTGCCGATGTGGTCCGGCTCGATGAACAGGCAGGTCAGCTCCCCTTCGGGCGCCCGACCCGCCAGGGCGTAGAAGCCGACCACGCGGTCTCCGACCTGCGCCACGGTCGCCCGCTGCTCCGCCAGATCGTCCGGCCGGAGGACCAGCTCGGCGCGGCACGCCTCCAGGAACGCCTCGTCGTAGCCCCAATGGGCCTTGGAGCGGAGCGCGAGATCGCTCAGAGCGGTGGCTTCGTCCGGGATAGCTGCGCGAATGAGCACGATCCCATGCTCGCACGGGGGCTGCCGCGATCAACAGCGGCTCGGGGAGACGCAGCCCCGACGCAGAAGCTGATCACGCCGGGTCCGCGGTGTCCGGTGCTTCGGCCTGGTCCCGCAGGAATGCGAGCTCGGATGTGAGCACGGCATCGAGTGAAGATGCACCGAGCACGAAGTTGATCTCGGTGGTGGGTCCCCAGACATCTCCGAGTCGCTCCCGGATCAGGAAGCCGACGATGTCCCCGAACGGGATGTCGAAGGCAGACTCCGTTGCGGACGGGCTGGTGCGAGCAAGCGGATGGCCTTTGACCAAGCGCTTCAAAGACCGCTCCATGAGCAGCAGGTCACCCGGGGTGGAGAGAACCGCGACATCGACACCGTGGTTCTCGCAGTTCTTGAGGTGCTCGTTCAACCGGGTCGCCACCGAGCTGGCGCGTCCCACTTCGGTCATTCCGGTGCTGAGGCTGAGAACGTAACCGCCCCGGGCGACCTCCCGCAGGCGCTTCGCGCCCCCGGAGAGGTCCACTCGACATGCGGGTTGAACGTGTGAACCTGGCGACCCGCGAGATGCGTCCTGCCCCAAGGGCTGCCTGGCAGGAGGGGCCGTCGGCCGGGCATGCGAGAGCCCCGCACCGATACGGGTGCCCCGTCGGTACGGGCTCCTTTCGCGTGTCCGGGCGCTAGCTGGCCGTCATCTCCAAGGCCTCGGCGATGAGCGTACGCACTTCGCTGCTCACCGGGTACTCGTCAGGGTCAGCCGACCAAGCGTGAGCATCGTGCTCCGTCAGCACGACATCTTCGGTACTGGTGGTGGTGTGCTGGCGGGTGCGCTTGCCGCTGCCCGAGAGGTACTCGAACGCTCCTAGGTACCCGGAAACCGCCTCGATCTTCAGCCCGGTTTCCTCGGCGGCCTCCCGGTGCGATGCCGCGAGGAGGTCTTCGCCCGGCTCGATCTTGCCGGACGGCAACTCCCACGTTCCGCCCCGGAAGTCCGTCGTCGGCCGCCGCACCACCAAGAACTTCCCGGCGTGGCAGATCACCGCCCCCACCACCTGCTGCTCGATGCCGTCCCGGGCATCTCGCCCGGTCAGTGCGGTGCTGTCGATCTGGCTCATCGGTGCGCGCCCTCCACGAGACGGTGTCGGTTGCTGATGACCTTGCCGAAGTCCAGAGGGTGCCGCTCAGGTGCAGGCCGGGAGCTTCAGGGTGTCGGTGAATCCTGACCGCCTAGGGGAGTCACCGCCGCGCCCAGGCTGGCCGTGTGCCTGCGCGATCTTCCTAGGGGTGCTGACGCCGATCACGTTCCTGCCGGAGACCAAGGGCGTCAAGCTGGGCGGCGACGCGCGACCACCCGGGTATCGGCGGGCCGATCGTGACCGTCCACACGTGACGGCGCAAAAACCGGTGCCGTCGTGGGGAAATCGTGTGCGATGATGGTCGCGTGACCACGACTCCCGCGACGGCACCGCTGTTCGCCGTGCCGCGCGATGAGGTGTGGGTGCGCTGTCCGCGTTGCTCCGGTCCCGCCCTCATCCGCCGCGGCGTGGCGCGGTGCGCGCGCTGCGCGTGGACCGCCGACGGCGGCGAGGCCGGTCACTGGTGCGCGTGCTGCCAGGAGTGGGAAGGAGACCGGCCCGCTCCGGTCGGTGACCGCCGGGTGGTGGTCGAGCAGCGCTGCCGCGACTGCGGGCGGCGCGAGTCGTTCACCACCACGCTGCGCCCCGCCCGGTCCGCTCGGCCGCGCGCCTGCGGGTGCGGTGGCCGCCCGGAGCTCGTCCGTCACTGGCCGTTGAGCCGCGACATGGCCGCCGACGGCATCGATGCGCTCTACGGGCTGCCGTTCTACCTGACCACCTCCTGCTCCGGGCACCGGCTGTGGGCGGCCAACGAAGCCCACCTGGACTACCTGGAGCGGTTCGTCGGTGCCAAGATCCGCACCGTGCGCCAGACCCCGGCCGGGCGCGAGCTGGGCTACAAGCTGCCTCGCTGGATGCTGCTGGCGAGCAACCGCGACGCGGTGCTGTCGGCGCTGGCCGAGCTCCGCGCGATGCTGCCCGAACCGGCGCGACGATGACCGCGATCGCCGGCCGCGCCCTGGAACGCCTGCGCCGAGCGGGCATCCCGCTCGGCCCGGGCTTGTCCGAGCAGCAGCTGCGGAGCGCCGAACACCGCTTCGGCATCGCGTTCGGCCCCGACCACGCGGCCCTGCTCCGGCAGGCGACGCCGCGCGGCCCCGGCTGGGTGGACTGGCTCGGCAACCCGGAAGAGGTGCGCCAGCGGCTGGCGCTGCCGCTGGAAGGTGTGCTCTTCGACGTCCGCGAGAACGCGTTCTGGCCGGATCGCTGGGGATCCCGGCCGGCATCGAAACCGGGCGCGCTAGAGAAGGCGCGGGAGCACCTGGCCCGCGTGCCGGTGCTGCTGCCCGTCTACGGCCACCGCTTCCTCCCGGCCGCACCGGCGGGCAGCGGCAGCCCGGTGTTCTCGGTGCACCAGACCGATGTCATCTACTACGGCGCGGATCTGGCCGACTACATCGCCCGCGAGTTCCTCCCGCCCACCGGCGCACCGCTGACCTGGCCCACCGCGCGGATCGATTTCTGGTCCGACCTCGCCGAAGCGGGGCCCACCACCCGCTCCTGGTGAGGCGGCGTCGCCGATCGATCCGCGTTCCTCAGCGGCTCCGCGCGCGACCGCGCAGGTGTTTCAGCGCGCGGGCCGCGGCGTTGGCGCCGCACATGCCGTGGGCGCCCGGGCCTGGCGGCGTGGCCGCCGAGCAGATGTAGTGGCCGGGCAGTCCGACGTCGTAGGGGTTGAGCGTCGTGCGGGGGCCGAAGATGAGCTGGGGCGAGTTCTTGGCCCCGGTGAGGATGTTGCCGCCGACGTAGTTCGGGTTGTACTCGGCGAATCCGGCGGGGGTGCGCACCGCGGTGCCGACGATCCGCTCCCGGAAACCGGGGGCGAAGCGTTCGACCTGCGCGATGATCGCCCCGGTCGCGTCACCGGAGTACCCGTTCGGCACGTGGGCGTAGGACCACACCGGGTGCACGTCGCCGACCGAGCGCTGCGGGTCGGCCAGGTACTGCTGGCCGACGAGCACGAACGGCCGCTCCGGCATCCGGCCCCTGTGGATCTCCCGCTCGGTGGCGGCGATCTCGGCGAACGAGCCCCCCACGTGCACGGTGCCCGCCCGGCGCGCCGGTTCGGCCGTCCAGGGCACGCCGCCTTCGACGGCGAAGTCCACCTTGAACGCTGCCGGTCCGTAGCGGAACCGCCGGTAGGCCCGGGCGATCCGGTTCGGCAGGCGGTCGCCGAGGATGTCGGCGACCGCGGCCGGGGCCAGGTCGAAGATCGTCACGTCGCTGCTCGGCAGGTCCGCGCTGGATCGCACCCGGACGCCGGTCTGGACCTCGCCTCCCAGATCGCGCAGCAGCGCGGCCAGCGCACCGGTGATCGACCGGGAGCCACCGGCCGCCACCGCCCACCCGTGCCGGTGCCCGGCGGTCAGGATGCCCAGGCCGATGCTGGAGCTCAGCGGCCGGTCCAGCGGGTGGAGGGCGTGCGCGGCCACTCCGGCGAACAGCGCCTTCGCCGGTTCCCCGGAGAAGGCCTTCGCCAGCACCGACGCCGGCAGCAGCGCGGGGATCCCGAAGCGGGCGAGCCGCAGCGGGTGGCGCGGGATCCGCAGCAGCGGCCCGAGGATGTCCTCGGCGAGCACGTCGTAATCGGCAGCCGGGCCTGCGAACAACCTCGACCAGCGGCGGCCGTCCGCCCCGAGACCGGCGGCGGTCTCGGCGACGGAGCGGTGCAGCACCCCGGCGGTGCCGTCGTCGAGCGGGTGCGCGCAGTCGATCTCGGGGAGCAGCCATTCCAGGCCGTAGCGACCCAGACCCAGGCCCCGCAGGAAGCTCGATCCCACCGCCATCGGGTGCGTCGCCGAGCACTGGTCGTGGAGCAGCCCCGGCACGATCGCCTCGGCGCTGCGGGTGCCGCCACCGAGCTCGTCGGCCGCCTCCAGCACCGTGACCTGCACGCCTTCCCCGGCCAGGGCAACGGCGGCGGCGAGGCCGTTGGGGCCGCTACCCACCACGACCGCTGTCCCGCTGCTCCGCGATTCACTGCGGTGGTCACGTCCGCGTTGCGCGGGTCCCCGCGGCCGAGTTGCGTCGCCGGAGTGGGATCGCGGTGGCTCAGGGCTGCTCATCTCGGGCTCTCCCACGGCCGGGTCGGTCTCGCCGCTGTCGCGCACCGACGGTAGCCCACCCGGACGGCGCCAGCTGGTTTCCGGGGGTCAGCGGTCTTGGAAGGCCTTGCGCAGGGCCGGTTTGTCGATCTTCCCGACCGGGTTCTTCGGCAGCGCGTCGAGCAGGTGGACCTCGACGGGCAGCTTGATCTTGGTGAGGTCGGCCCGGCAGCGTTCGAGCAGTTCCTCGGCGGTCACCACCGCCTCCGGGTAGGGCACCACGCAGGCCACCGGGACCTCGCCGTACACCGCGTGCGGGACGCCGATCACGGCCGCTTCCAGCACGCCGGGGTGACCGTGCAGCACGGACTCGATCTCCTTCGGGTACACGTTCTCCCCGCCCCGGATGATCATGTCCTTGAGCCGGTCGACGAGGGTGAGGTAGCCGTCCTCGTCGATCCGGCCGACGTCCCCGGTGCGCAGCCAGCCGCCTGCCAGCGTCGTGGCGGTCTCCGCCGGCCGGTTCAGGTAGCCCCGCATCACGTTGGGCCCTTGGATGACGACCTCACCGATCGCACCGGCCGGCAGCAGATCGCCCTCCGGCGAGATCGTGGCGATTCGCTGCCCCGGCAGGGCCGGCCCCACGGTGCCGAGCTTGCGCACGCCGTGGACCGGGTTGCAGGCCGATGCGCAGGTGCCTTCGGTGAGCCCGTAGCCCTCGACCATCGCGAACCCGAACCGCGCCTCGCAGTGTTCGAGCAGTTCCCGCGACACCGGCGCCGCACCGCACACCGCGAACCGCAGCGACGAGGTGTCGGCGGCGAACTCGCCGGGCAGTTCGGCCAAGCGCGCGTAGATGGTCGGGACGGCGGAGAAGTAGGTCGGCCGGTACCGCTCGACGGCCGCGAGGAAGGATCTCGGGTCGAACCGCTCCAGCACCGTGAGCTGACCGCCGCTGAGCATCATCGTCAGGAAGCTCACGCAGATCGCGTTGACGTGGAACAGCGGGAGGACGAGCAGGCAGTGGTCGGCGTCGGTGGCGCGGAAGTGCTCGGCCATGGCCGAAGCCATCGCGTCGAGGTTGGCGTGGTCGAGCATCACGCCCTTGGGACGTCCGGTGGATCCGCTCGTGTAGACCAGCAGCGCCAGCTCCTCCGGCCGGATCCGCCGCTCGCGGAGGGTTGCGCGCGCCGCGCGACGCATCTCGTCGACGTGGATCACGGGGAGTCCGCCGCTCGGCGCTTCCGGCCCGCCGTTGAGCACCAGCCGGGCACCGGAGTCACGCAGCTGGTAGCCGGCTTCGTTCTCGGTGAATGCCGGGTTGACGGGCGTCACCGCGGCTCCGACGCGCCAGGCGGCGAGCAGCCCGATGAGCAGCTCGACCCGGTTCGGCAGCATGATGCCGAGCACGTCGCCGGGGCCGAGGCCGCGCTCGGCGAGTTCCTCGGCGAACGCCGCGACCCGCTGCCCGACCTCCGCGTAGGTGAGCTCGTCGCGCTCATCGCGCAGGCACGGGCGGTTCGCAGTCGGTTCGGGGCGGTTCCACGGCAGGTATCCGACGTTCACAGGCCACCTCCGAGATGCGGCGAACTCCTCTGGTGCAGAACACTAGTCGTGCCGTCGTCCCGTTCCCAGCCTCAGCGCGGACGGTGTCCCGGCGCCGCGCACGACGCACCACAGTGGACTGTTCGTCCGGTCAGGCGGAAGTGCGGCTGACCGCTCGCATCGCCGCGCGCGCTCCGGGCTCGTTCCGCTTGGCGCCGCGGAGGCGTTCGCGGCTGAGTTCGCGCATGTAGTCGTCGAAGTCGACCTGGATGGTGTGGCGCCTGGAGGCGACGTAGCGCTTCGCGACGGCCTGCCGGTGCTTGGCGATCTCGGCGAGCATCGCCAGCCGGTCGGGCAGCGCGTAGCTGCCCTGCAGGTGATCGGCGACCAGCTCGGACTGCCGCTCCGCGATCGGCATGATCGCCCCGAGCGGCTGCACCAGGCCGATGAAGTACAGGCCGGGCACCCTCGGGTGGAACACCCGCTGGTAGAGCCGGATCTCGTTGTCCTCGCCTGGATCGAGGAAGGCGGCGTCGAAGAACGGGAAGCTGATCCGGTAGCCGGTGCAGTACACCACCAGATCGGCCGCTGCCCGGCTGCCGTCGGTGAACACGACCTCGGAGCGGTCGAGGCGCGCGATGTTCGGCTTGGGGTGGATCGCGCCGTGCGCCAGGCGGTCGAGCACCCGGCTGGACATCGTCGGGTGCGCCTGGGCGAACTTGTGGTCCGGCGCAGGCAGCCCGTACCGGGTCATCCGGCCGGTGACCGACCGCAGCAGCAGCCGGGCCAGCGGCCACCGGACCCAGCCGGGGATGCGCTCGCTGCCCGCGATCTGGTCGTAGGGGCGGCCGAACACGTACTTCGGGATGATGTGCGCGCCGCGGCGCGCGGACAGGTAGGTGGCCGCGGCGTGGTAGCTGGCGTCCACCGCGATGTCCACCGCCGAGTTGCCCATGCCGACCACGACGACCCGCTTGCCCACCAGCTGCGACTCGTCGGTGTAGCGGTGCGAGTGGATCTGCTCGATCCCGGTGGTTTCGGCGCCGGGGAAGGCCGGGTCGGGCCAGCGGGGGTCCCAGTGGTGCCCGTTGGCCACGCACACCGCCTGGTAGCGGCGGGTTTCCCCGGTGCTCAGCGCGACGTCGAAGCCACCGCCGGGCAGCGGTGCGACGTGCCGCACTCCGGTGCGGAAGGTGATGTGCTCGCGGAGCCCGAAGTGGTCGGCGTAGGCGTCGAAGTACGCGGCGACCTGGTCGTGCCGGGCGAAGTCGGGCAGGTGGGCGGGCATCGGGAAGTCGCTGAAGGCCATCCGCTCGCGGGAGGTGTTGATGTGCAGCGACCGGTAGGCGGCGGAGATCCCGTTGCGGTTGCCCCACACCCAGTTCCCGCCGATCCGGTCGGAGAGCTCGAAGCAGTCGAACGGGATGCCGCGTTCGAGCAGCACCTTCGCGGTGGCGATCCCGGAGGAACCGGCACCGATGACGCAGACGCGGGGCGGCGCGGACATGACCGGAGGACCTCCCGTGTGACCAGTGGTCATATGACCAGCGGTCACATTAGGCGCGCGCCATCGCCGAGGACAACCCCGACCGCACGGTTGGAGTAGCGGTCAGCGCCGCGCACCAGCGGCGGCGAAGGCCGCGACCAGCGTATTCACCAGCCGGTCCACCGCTTCCCCGACCTGCCGGGAATCACCGGAGCTCAGCCCGAGCACCGGGTCCAGGCCCGGGTTGTGCGGAGCCAGCGCGAGGTGCGGCAGGAGCACCAGAAGCAGCGCGAGCAACGCCTCGATGTCGGCATCCGCGCGCAGTTCGCCCATGTCGCGGGCCTTCCGCAGCAGCGGGCGCAGCACCGCGAGGTAGTGGCCGTTGGCCGCCTCGCGCACCGCCGAGCGCGCGGTCATGTCCGGCTCCAGGCTCACCGCGGCCATGAACGCCCGGTCCAGCGGGTTCACCGCGAAGTAGGCCACCCAGTCCTGCGCAAGCTGCCGCAGCGCCGGGAAGAAGCCCGTCTCCCAGCTCAGCTCGGCGATGCGCAGCTCCATCGCGGCCCGGATGCGCTGGCTGGCCAGGTCCGCCAGGTGCGCGTACATGTCGGCCTTGTCGGTGAAGTACTGGAACAGGCTGCCCTTCGCCACCGAGGCGTTGCGCGCGATGGCGTTCAGGCTGCCGCCGGAGAACCCGTGCGCGGCGAACTCCGCCTCGGCCGCCCGCAGCACGGCTTGCCGCCGCGCCTCGGGCAACCGCTCCCACGTCGCCGTCGGCACCAGACCACTCCTCCCCGCGACAACCAGCGGCCACATTCTGCCGCAACAGAAGCGGATACCGGAAACATCAGCCCACAAGGGACGGGCGCGGCGGGTTATAGGCAGAACCGAACGCCCCGTCCGCACATCGGCCGTTGAACGCGACGCGCCGGCGGTGTGATGTGGACCATGTCGCGGCCGGGGTTCACCGACCGGCTCCGTCGACGTGAGCCCCACAGGAGAACCGCATGCCACCTTCCGATCCGCTCCTCACCCGCATCGGCGAGCGGCCGCGCACCCGGCACCGCTCGACGGGCTGGGGACTGGTCCTCTTCCTGTTCCTGTTCTTCACCCTGAACTTCGCCGACAAGGCCGCGGTCGGACTCGCCAGCGGCCGGATCCGCGCTGATCTGGGTTTGACCGCCGGGCAGTACGGCCTGCTCAGCAGCGCGTTCTTCTGGCTGTTCGCGGTCGGGGCGGTGGTGCTGACGGCCGCGCTGCGCAAGATCTCCTACACCTGGGGCGCCGGGCTGCTCATGTGCTCGTGGATGCTGAGCATGCTGCCGCTGACCACGCCGACCACCTTCGGCGTCCTGCTCGCCTCCCGCATCGCCCTGGGCTTCTTCGAAGGTCCCGCGCACGCCTTCTGCCAATCGGTCATCGCCGACCGCTTCCCGCCGGAGCGCCGCGCGACGGCGGGTGCCGTGGTCAACGCGGGCTCGTCGATCGGGCCGCTGCTGGCCGCTCCCGGCCTGACGTGGGTCATCGTGAACTGGTCGTGGCACGGGGCGTTCACCGTCCTGGTCCTCGCCGGTGCCGCGTGGACGATCGCCTGGTTCTGCTGGGCCGAGCGGATGCCGTTTCGCAAACCCGCCGATCGCGCCGGAGCGGGCAGCGCACCGGATCCCAACGGGCACATCACCGTCGCCTTCCACCGGTTGCTGCTCCTGCCCAGCTTCTGGGGGCTGGTGCTGCTGTCCTTCGCCGGTTACCTGATCTCCTCGTTGAAGGTCGCCTGGCTGCCCGCGTACCTGACCGAAGGCCTGGGATATCCCGCGAGCACCGTCGGCGTGCTGGCGGCCATCCCGTACGCGGCGGCCGTGGTCGTCCTGCTGTCGGCCGGCGCGCTCTCGGGCCGGCTGCTGCGCCGCGGCCGCAGCTCGCACCTGGCCCGCGGGAAGCTCACCGGCGCCTACCTGGTGTTCGGCGGGCTTTCGATGATCGCGTTCACCCAGCTCGACCCGGGCCCGCTGCAGGCGGTGCTCGTCGTGCTCGCCTTCTCGGTCAACAGCGTCGCGTTCTCGGTCGCCTTCGCGGGCGCCTCCGACTTCCTGCCCGCGCACCAGCGCGTCGCGTTCTTCGGCTGCATCATCGCGGCCTACAGCGTCGCGGGAATCCTGGCCCCCTACGGCCTGGGGCTCATCGTCGACCAGTCGCCCACCCCGGCCCAGGGCTATTCCACCGGGTTCCTCGTCGTCGGTCTGATCGTGTGCGCCCTCGGCGCTGTCGGCGGGGCGATGCTGAACCCGGAGCGCGCCAGGGCCGAGCTGGAACGTCTCACCAACACCTGCGGGAGCGCGAAATGACGGGGCCGCTGACGGGAATTCGCGTGTTGGACCTCGGCCAGTACATCGCCGGGCCGTGCGCCGCGCAAGTGCTGGGCGACCTCGGTGCGGAGGTGCTGAAGGTCGAGAGCCTGCGCGGCGATCAGGCCAGGCACATCGGCCCGTTCGGCGAAGCGATGGTGCAGGCCTACAACCGCGACAAGCGCAGCATCGCGCTGGACCTCCGCGACCCGGACGGCAGGCGCGTGCTGCACCGGCTCCTGGGCACCGCCGACGTGCTGGTGCAGAACTTCCGCCCCGGATCCGCCGAGCAGCTCGGGATCGACGCCGAAACGCTGCGCCGGGAGCACCCGCGCCTGATCTGCGCCAGCGTGACCGGGTTCGGCTCCCGCGGGCCGTCCCGGGAACGCCCCGGCCTGGACATCGCCGCCCAAGCCGAGTACGGGCTGATGCACGCGACCGGCGCCGCCGACGGCGAGCCGCAGCGGGTCGGCTTCCCGGTCGCCGACGTCACCGCGGCCAACGCGCTGGCCACCGGGGTGCTCGCCGCGCTCCTCGAACGCGAGCGCTCGGGGCGGGGCGCGCACGTCGAGACGTCCTTGCTGGAGGCGGTCATCTCGGCGCAGGCCGCCACCTGGGGCGAGTACGTGCTGACCGGGACCGCGCCCCGGCGGAAGGGCAACGGTCAGGCCAACGCCGCGCCCGCCGCCGACGTCCTCGCGCTCACCGACGGCGCGATCGTCCTCTCCGCCTACACCGCCGAGAAGTGGGCGGCCCTGTGCGAGCTGGTGGGCAGGCCGGACATGGTCGACGACCCGAGGTTCGCCGACAACGGCGCGCGCGTGCGCAACCGGCCGGAGATGCTCGCCGCGCTGCGCAGCGCGTTCGCGGGGATGACCCGCGAGCAGGCCATCACGGCGCTGCGCGCGGCCGGGATCGTCTGCGGCGCTGTTCGCTCCTTCGACGAGGTGGCCGCGGACGCGGACGTGGCGTGCTCGAACGTCATGGTCGAGGTGACCGACCGCAGCGGTCGCCGCGTCACCAGCCCCGGAACGGCCTTCACGCTGGACGGGCTGCGCCGGACCGCCTCGGCCGCCGCTCCCGCGGTCGGCGCGGACACCGCCGAGGTGCTGCGCGAACTCGGCTATCCCGATGAAGCGATCTCCGATCTCACCACCCGCCGCGTCGTCGGAGCACCGACGGCGCGTCCCGACGAACGAAGGGCACCGCGTTGATCGACCAGGACGTGCTCCGCCACGACTTCTCCGCGCACCTCGCGAAGATCGCGGAGTTCACCAACGACGAGCTGATCCCCGCCGAACCGGAGATGGTCGACGACGGCGCCGTCCCCCAGCGGATCCTCGACCGCATGGCCGCGCTCGGGCTGTTCGGGATCTCGATCCCGCGCCGCTACGGCGGCCTGGGCTGGACGATGGAGCAGCAGGTGCGGCTGACCTTCGAGTTCACCCGCGCCTCGTGTGTCTACCGGTCCCGCTTCTCCACCGTGATCGGGTTGTGCTCGCAGGCGATCCTCGATCACGGCACCGAGGCCCAGCGGCAGGAGATGCTTCCCGCGATGGCCACCGGGGATCTCGTCATGGCCTTCGCGCTCACCGAGGAGGAAGCCGGCTCGGACGCGGCTCACCTGCGCACGACCGCGATCCGCGACGGCGGGGACTACCTCGTCAGCGGAAGCAAGCGGTACATCACCAACGGCGCCTGGGCGGACGCGTTCCTGACGTTCGCCCGCACCGATCCGGGCGAGCCCGGCGCGGCGGGCGTCTCCGCGCTCATCGTCGACGCCCGGGCGCCCGGTGTCACCACCGAGCTGCCCCGGTACATGAACGGCCACGCCGAAGCCCCGGTCGCCGAGATCCGCTTCCAGGACGTGCGGGCCGGTTCGGAGCGGCTCCTCGGCGGTGTCGAGGGGCGGGGGCTGAAGATGGCCTTGCGCGGGATCAACCACGCCCGCTTGCACGTGGCCGCGACGTGCGTCGGTCAGGCCACCCGGATGCTGGAGGAGACCACCGCGCACGTGACCGGCCGCGAGCAGTTCGGCGGCCCGCTGGCCGACCTCGGCGCCGTGCGCTCGACGCTGGGCGAGAGCTACGCGGAGCTGGAGGCGGGCCGGGCGCTCGTCATCGAGTGCGCCCGCACCTTCGACCAGGGGGAGATCCCGCGGCACCGGATCGCCGCCGCGAAGCTGTACTGCTCGGAGATGGCCGGCAAGGTCGCCGACCGGTGCGTGCAGCTGCTGGGTGGCGCGGGCATCGTCGGACCGCACCCGGTGCCGCGCATGTGGCGCGATGTCCGGGCGCTGCGCATCTACGAAGGCTCTTCGCCGATCCACCAGCGCAACCTCGGCCGCGCGATGATCGAGCAGGTCGGCGCCGACGGGACGCTGCCCGACACGTTCCGCCGCTGATGTCCGGCGGGGGACGATGTGGGCATGGAGATCCGTCAGCTGGAGTACTTCCTGGCCGTCGTCGAGCACAACGGGGTGAACCGGGCGGCGCAGCAGCTGCACATCGCGCAGGCCTCGCTGTCGCAGAGCATCCGGCAGCTGGAGCGCGAGCTGAAGCTGACCCTGTTCCACCGCACGGGCCGGAACCTGGTGCTCAACTCGGCGGGCGAGCTGCTGGTCGAACCGGCGCGCAGGGTGCTGCGGGACGTGGTGGCGGTGCGCGACATCATGCGCGGCGCGCGCGAGCTGCAGGTCGGGTCGATCACGATCGGGACGATGCCGGAGATGTCCAGTGACGCGGTCGCCGCCTGGAGCTCCTCCTTCACCAGGCTGCACCCGGGCATCCGGCTCGATCTCGTGGAGCACGCGAGCGCGGCGCAGCTGTGCGAGGAGGTGTCGGTGGGCAACTGCGAACTCGGCTTCACGACGTTTCCCGCCCCGGTGGACGACCTCGCCGAGGTCGGCCTCGGCGTCCAGCGGCTCCTGCTGGTGATGCCGCCCGGCACGACCGGGTTCGACCCGGCGGCACCGCACGACCTCGCCCGGCTGGACGACGTGCCGCTGGTGGTGAGCAGTTCGGCGCACCGGGAGAACGACTTCGTGACGACCCTGCTGGGGCAGGAAGCGGTCGTTCCCCGGATCGTCGCGCGGGCCCCCAACCGTCACGCGCAGCTGACGCTGGTGCTCAACGGTGCGGGCAGCGCGTTCCTCCCGCTGCGCATGGCTGCGGCGGCCGCGCGCATGGGCGCCGTCGTGGTGGAGACCCGCCCGGCGCTGCGCACGCCGTTCGGCATCGTCTACCGCGACGGCGGCCTCAACCCGGCGGCGCAGAGCTTCGTGATCGGGAGCGGTGCGACGCTGGACCGGTGGAACGAGCTCATCGCCGGTTTCCAGCGGGAAGGGCTTTCCCTGCTGGAGGCGACCCTGCGCGCCGACGACGAACTCCACGCCCGGAAGCCCGACTGACACCGGAGATCCCCCAACCGTCCACTGCGGACGTTCGTCCCAGCGGCACCGGCCGGATCGAGCCCCGCCGGTTCCGCGCCACCGCGACTCCCCTTCGACCGGGGGCGAGAGGGCCGCTTACCCTCGGGCGGTGCGGATCGATCTCGTCACGATCGTCGTGGCCGACTACGACGAAGCCATCGAGTTCTTCGTCCACGTGCTGGGCTTCGAGCTGGTCGAGGACTCCCCTTCGCTGACCAACGACGGCCGCCCGAAGCGCTGGGTGGTGGTCCGGCCGCCCGGCGGCGGCACGGGCGTCCTGCTCGCCCGCGCGGACGGGGCGCGGCAGGCCGCCGCGGTCGGCGACCAGGTCGCGGGCCGGGTGGGCTTCTTCCTGCGGGTGGAGGACTTCGCCGGGACCTACGAGCGGCTGGTGGCGGCGGGCGTGGAGTTCACCATCCCGCCGCGCACCGAGCCCTACGGCCAGGTCGCGGTGTTCCTGGACGTCGCGGGCAACCGCTGGGACCTGCTCGGCCCGGCCTGAGCGCGGGCCCGCTCACTCGACGACGAGTTCGACCGGGATGTTGCCGCGCGTGGCGTTCGAGTAGGGGCACACCTGGTGGGCCTGTTCGAGCAGGTCGCGGCCGGTGGACTCGTCGACGGAGTCGGGCAGTTCCACCCGCAGCACCACGGCGAGCGCGAAACCCTCGCCCTGCTTGCCGATGCCGACCTCGCCGGTCACCGCGGCCTCGCTGAGGTCGAGGCCGGCCCGGCGGCCGACCAGGCCGAGCGCGCTGGCGAAGCAGGCGGCGTACCCGGCGGCGAACAGCTGTTCCGGGTTGGTGCCCTGACCGGAGCCGCCCATCTCCGCCGGTACCGCCAGCTGCAGGTCGAGCTTGCCGTCGGAGGTGACGGCGCGACCGTCGCGGCCGTGGGTGGCAGTGGCGACGGCGGTGTAGAGCGCGTCCATGGGAACCAGCCCTTCTTCTGATGTGCGGTCGTCGTGCCAGACCATCCTCACGCGCCGCGGACTCCGCCGCCAGGGCGAACCGGCCGAGCGCGCCCCGTCCTGTCCAATGAGGACGCCGAGCCCGGACGGCGTCAGGCCGCGGCTTCGCACGCGGGTTCGGCGCTCCGCGGCTCCACGCGGAGCCGGGGCGAACCGGCGCTGAGCCACCCGGTGAGCAGGAGTCCCAGCGCTGCGGGGAGCAGCGTCCACCCGGCGAGGTCGCCGGGGTCGGTCCCGGCCGCGAGCAGGCTGCTGCCCGCGGCGGCCCCGGCGGCCGAACCGAGGTACATCGCGGCCATCTGGAACGCCACGACCGGCATCGCCCGCTCCGGCCGGTCACGGGTGAGCGCCTGCTGCAAGGTCGGCACGCTCGACCACCCGGCCGCACCCCACAGGGCGGCCGCGGCCAGCCACACGACCGGGGAGGCGAACACCCATATCGCCGCGAACCCGGCCAGCAGCACCGCGGGCAGGGCGATCAGCAGCGCGCGCGGTCCGAAAGCGTCCAGCGGCCTGCCGATCAGGGCGGCACCGGCGACGCCGCCGATGCCCCACGCCCACACCAGCGCGAAACCCCAGTCCTGGAGCCCTCGCGCCTCGGCCATCGGCAGCAGGTAGGTGTAGAGCCCGAGGCTGGCCACGCCGAGCAGGAACGCCGCGAGGATCCCGACGACCGTCCGCGACGAGCGCAGCACCCCGGTGACCGGGCCGCGCGAAGCGGGCAGCGCCGGGATCGCCCGCGCCCGGACGGCCAGGGCGATCATGCTCAGAACGCCGACGGCGACGACCAGCCCCATGGTCCAGCGCCAGTTCAGCCGGTCGCCGATGATCATCCCGACCGGCACTCCGGCCACCGTTCCGGTGGACAGGCCGAAGGTCACCATCGCCATCGCACGGCCGCGCTCGTGGTCGGCGACCATGGCGGCGGCCGTCGCCGTCGCCACCGCCGTGAGCACTCCGGCACCCGCACCGGCGACCACGCGCGAGGCGAGGAACACCTCGATGCCCGGCGCGACGACGGTGATGAGGTTGCCGAGGTTGAACACGCCGAGCGCGATCAGCAGCGCGCCCGCGGTGCCACCGCGGGTCAGCATTCCCGACAGCAGCGGCCCGGCCAGCGCATAAGCGGCGGTGAAGGCAGTCACGCCGAGTCCGACGGCGGCCGCGGTGGTGGCCAGCGAATCGGCGATCGAGGGCAGCACCCCGGCGAGGACGTAGGCGTCGATGCCGAGCGCGATGGCGGCGGCGACCAGCGGCCACACCCGGCGGATCATGCGTCCTCCTTCGCGGGAGCGGAGTCCTCGTACCCGCTCAGCACCGTGTCGATCAGTCCCGGGAAGCGGGCGTCCAGGTCCTCGCGACGCAGCTTGATCATGCACTTGCGCCCCTCCGCGCGGACGAACACCACGCCGGATTCGCGCAGGAGACCGGTGTGGTGCGTCAGCGTCGACCGGGGCAGGTCCGGCCCCAGCTCGATGCTGTCGACCTCACCGCGCTCGGCGAGCATCCGCACCATCGACAGCCGCAGCGGCTCGCTGAGCGCGAACAGCACGCGCGGGATCGCGATCTCCTCGGTCGCGGGGTGCTCGTACACCCGGGACGGCGACATCCGGACCACCTCTCATCGTTCGACTATTCCCGCACGATAATAGTGCGGGAATTTTCGAACGATCAACCCGGCCGCCCAGCAGCGCCCTGGACGGCGACAACGCGACGGCGAAACCGCCGGACGGCCGAGCGGCGGCGCCCGGGCGCCGCAACCTGTTCGTGGCAGCCGGTCAGCGCACCATCAGCAGCCTCTGCCACCATGCGGGGCATGGACGAGGTCGATCAGCCGCGGCTCCAGCCGGGTGCGACGAAGGCCGTGTGCGCGCACATCGGCATCGGCTCCGACGAACGGGAGGCCCGGATCGCCCGCGACCGGCTCGACCGGATCCTCGCCGCCTACCGGGTGGCCTTCCAGCCGGAACTGCCTGCCGCCGGCACCCCAGCCGCTCGCTGAGCCGGCCCGCCGCGAGCGGTCGAGGTGCCAGCGCGCTGACGGCCACACGATGGAGGGCATCCCGGTCGTGGCGGTCTGCTCCGGGCCGGTGGTTCCACGATGATCTTCCGCATGAATCGTGGTTCTCCCGCTCGCCGTCCGGTCGTGGCCGCGCTGGCCGCACTACCGCTGCTGCTCGCCGCGCCCTCGGTGAGCGCGGCACCGCCCGGCGCTGATGTCCGGCTGCTCGGCGAGGCGATCGTGCCCCACCTGCTCGACTACCGGGGCACGACGGTCGGCGGCCTGTCGGGCATCGACCGCGACCCGTGCACCGGCGAGTACGTGATGATCAGCGACGACCGCTCCTACCACCAGCCCGCGCGCTTCTACACCGCCGCGATCCGCGTCGACGAGAACGGCGTCGGGCCGGTCGATTTCACCGGGACCGCACCGTTCCGCCAGCCCGACGGCAGCACCTACCCGGCGCCCACCGACAACGACGGCAACGCCGTCGACCCCGAGGAGATCCGGGTCGATCCGCGGACCTGCCAGTACTGGTGGGCGCAGGAGGGCAACCGGCCGAAGACCCCGAGCGCGCCGGACCCGGTCATCCAGCCCTCGATCCTCAAGACCGACGGCACCGGGCAGCACCTCGGCGAGCACCGCCTGCCGCCGAACTACGAGATCACCGCGGACGAGCGCGGGCCGCGGCGGAACCTGGTCCTGGAAGCCATCACGTTCGACCCGACCGGCTCGGTGCTCACCAGCGCCCTGGAAGGACCGCTGATCCAGGACGGCCCGCTGCCGACCACCGAGGACGGCGCACTGGCCCGGGTCACCGCGCAGACCAGGAGCGGAGAGGTGCTCGGCCAGTACGCCTACCCGATCGAGCCGGTCTTCACCGCGCCGCCGCCGGGTGGCAGGCGGCCCGACACCGGGATTCCCGCCATCCTCGCCCACCCGGACGACCCGGACCGCTTCCTGGTGCTGGAGCGCACCTACGTCGAAGGCACCGGATTCAAGGTGCGGCTGTTCGACGCCACGACCACCGGCGCCACCGACGTCCAGCGCGTGGACTCCCTCGCCGACCGGCCGGTCCAGCCGATGCGCAAGCGGCTGCTCGCCGACTTCCACGACCTCGGCCTGTCCACCGTGGACAACATCGAGGGCATGACGTGGGGGCCGCGGCTGACCGGCGGTGAGCGGACTCTCGTGCTGGTCGGCGACGACAACTTCCACCCGCAGCTGACCACCCAGATCATCGCGCTCGCGCTCCCCGGCGAGAACTGACGCGTGGTGCCCCCGGGCGACGGGGGCACCACACCTCACAGTTCGAGCAACCGCTGGAGGGCCAGCGCCGTGCCGGGATGGCGGTCCAGCAGCAGCGCTCCGCCCGGTTCGGGCTCGGGGTGCCGCCACTGCCCGGTGCAGCCCAGCAGGCCCGCCACCGCATCGCAGGTCGCCGGGTGGGCGGCCAGCAGCGCGACACCGCCGCCACCGCGCAGCGCGGGCACCGGTTCCGCGGCCGGTTCGGCCAGCCACGGCGGAGTCCACTCGTCGAGCGCGGTGAGAGTGCCCGGGAAGATCCGGCCCGCCTCGCGGATCAGCAGCGGCGCCAGTTCCGCTCCGCCCGAGCGCAGCGTGGTGATCAGCTTCGGCAGCCACGGCAGCAGGACCGGGTCCGGCAGCACGCGGAAGGCGTTGGACACCGATTCCACCACGAAGTCGGCCAGACCCGGCACCGGTTCCAGGGCGTGCAGGAAACCGCTGAGGTAGCGCGGATAGCCGGGCACCACGAGCGGGTTGCCGAGCAGATCGGCGCAGCGCCGGCGGAGGTCGGCGCGGGAGAGCTCGCCGAGCTGCACCTGCGCCGCCCACAGCAGTGCCAGCTTCTCCGGCACCTCGGGGTGCGACTGGGCGAACGCCAGCTCCAGCTGGGTCCGGTCGCAGCCCAGCGACAGCGCCAGCGCTTCCATGTTGAACAGGAAGCCGAGCATCGCCGCGACCTGCTCGACGCTCGCGTCGTCGTCGGTGAACGCCGTCGGCAGCAGGGTGCAGTAGTGGGCGTAGCCGGTCTTGACGAACGACTCGATCCACTGCGGCAGCACCGGTTCGCTGGTCCGGTAGAACGCCAGGAGCCGGCGCACGCGACGCAACACCTCGGGCGCGCCGTCGACGTTGCGCTCGGTGGCGAGGACTTCCAGCGCCCGCGTGCCCAGCTCGTTGGCGAGACGCGAGCTGCGCAGGTACAGCGTCGCGTCCTCGACCGCCTCCAGCACCGTCGCCGCCGTGGCGTTCGGGGCGTAGGCGGCGGCGCGGAGTCGCTGCTCCAGCACCTGCTCGATGCTGACGCCCTCGTAGCCGAGTTCGATGAGCGCCCGCTGGTGCGTGCCCAGCGCCAGGTCCCACGACTCCTGGATCGGCTTCTCGCCGAGACTCCGCTCCCCCATGATCGGCCGCGCCGCGCCGCGCGGCATCAGCCGGTGCAGCATCCACAGGACGTCGGAGCACTGCGCCAGTTCCGGCTGGGAGGCGATGTCCAGCAGGGCGCGCTGCACACCGCGCTGTTCGAGCTTGAGGTTCAGCGGCGCGAGCCGGTCGTGCACGTCGCGCGCCAGCGGTGGCAGCGAGTCGTAGCCGACCTGCCCGATCCGGTCGCCGCCCATCATGATCTCCACGAGGCGGCGCACGTCGCGGCGACCCGGCACGACGTCCTTCTCGATGCAGGTGATCGCGGCGTCCTGGAAGTCGTACGGCGTGGGCTTGGCCCGGTCGCGCATCCCGGCCAGCAGGATCGACGTCTCGAACACCGCGATGGCGTCCGCGGTGGAGGCCAGGTAGCCGTTGCGCCGCGCGGCGCGCACGATGTCCACCGACCAGGCCAGCAGTTCGGCCTCGTCCAGGCGGTCGAGGACCGGTGGGCGCTGCAGGAAGCCCGAGAGCTTGTCCGCGGGCGCGGACTCCGGCTCGGGAGCGGGCGGCGCCGCCCGCTTCTTCGACGTCTTCCGGGACCCGGCCTGCCCTTCCAGCCGGAACGCCTGCACGCGGGTGCGCTTGAGGTTCTTCGCCCACTCCGTCGCCGCGATCGACACCGATCCGGACGCCAGGCCGAACTGCGCCTCGATCGCCGCGTGGCTGGAGGGGATCAGGCCGTGCTGCCACTTGGTCGCGGTGCGCGGGCCGATCTCGAAACCGCCGGTGCCGTGCACGCCGAACTCCTCGACGCGGCTGGCGGCGTGGAACGCGCCGCAGACGTAGAGGCAGTCCGCCGGATCGGTGCCGGTGCGGGCCAGGTGCTCGCGCATCCGGGTCCACATGTAGCGCTCGCGGTCCTCGTCGACCCGCACGCGGTGCTCATCGCCCGGTGCAAGCCGCCGGAACAGGCTGCCGATCAGCAGCATCACCTGCCGGTAGGTGTCGTGGTCGCTGTCGCCGAGCGACAGCTCCACGTACTGGTGCCACCACTCCGACCAGTGCCGCACCTTGCCGTGGCGCAGCAGGTGCTCCTCCAGCTCGGCGAAGCGGGGCCGCAGGTCACCGAGCTCGACGCCGACGGCGTCACCGTGCAGGCCGGCCTCCTCCGAGGCCGGTTCCGCCCGACGCTCGTCCCACTGGAAGACGTGGTCCGAGGAGCGGTCGACCAGCACGAGTTCCACGCCGGGCGTGTCCAGCGCGTAGGCGATCGCCTGGTACTCCGCTGAGGCCTCGGTGATCGGGGCGACCACCGACAGCGGCGACCAGTCCAGCGGGAAGCCGTCGACCTCGGTGGCGAAGGCCTGCACCGCCACCGGGAGCTTGCAGTTGCGCAGCTCGGTCAGCAGCGGCGCCATGTCCTCGCACAGCTCCAGGTAGACCACCTTCGGCTGCTTCTGCCGCAGCCGCCGCGCCATCGCGATCGCCGAGGCCGGCGAGTGGTGGCACACCGGGAAGATCTCCAGCGGTTCCCGGCTCGCCCGGTCGACGTCGTCGACGATGCCCAGCAGGATGCCCTCCAGCGCACCGGGCCCGTCGGCGAACGTCGCGGCGGCTTCCTGCAGCTGCGCCCGCAGCGCCCCGAAGGCGCCCTCGTCGGCCCCGCTCACGACAACGTGGCGATCGCGTCGCGGCCGCCCTCCAGGAACTCCGGCCAGGATCCGCCTTCCTCCTTGCTGCGCGGTTCGACGACGCCGTGCAGGTACTTGTTGAGGATCGCCAGGTCCTCCGGTTCGCGGCGGGCCAGCGAACCGACGAGCGAGGACGCCAGCGTCCGGGCGGTCAGCTCGCGCTGGCCGAAGAAGTTGCTGTGCAGGATGGCGTCCTCGAGCACGCCGATCTGCTCGGCGGTGGACAGCGCGGACTCCAGCTTCTCGTCGTCGCTGCCCGCGGCGGCCGCCGAGTCGCGCAGGTCGGCGAAGCTGCGCAGCAGCACGTCCAGCAGCGTCGGCGGCACGTCCAGCTCGATCTGGTGGCGGCGCAGCAGCTCCTCGGTGCGGAAGCGGACGATCTCGGCTTCGCTCTTCTTGTTCGTCACCACCGGGATGCGCACGAAGTTGAAGCGCCGCTTGAGCGCCGAGGACAGGTCGTTGACGCCGCGGTCTCGGCTGTTGGCGGTGGCGATGATGGAGAACCCGGGCTTGGCGAAGACGATGTTGTCGTCGTCGAGCTCGGGAACCGAGATGTACTTCTCGGACAGGATGGAGATCAGCGCGTCCTGCACGTCGCTGGTGGAGCGGGTGAGCTCCTCGAACCGGCCGATCGCGCCGGTCTCCATCGCGGTCATGATCGGCGAGGGGATCATCGACTCCCGCGACTGTCCCTTCGCGATGACCATGGACACGTTCCACGAGTACTTGATCTGGTCCTCGGTGGTGCCCGCGGTGCCCTGCACGACCAGCGTCGAATTGCGGCTGATCGCCGCCGAGAGCAACTCGGCCAGCCAGCTCTTGCCGGTGCCGGGGTCGCCGATGAGCAGCAGGCCGCGGTCGGAGGCCAGCGTGACGATGGCGCGCTCGACGAAGCTGCGGTCGCCGAACCACTTCTGCGCGACCTCCCGGTCGAGGCCGTCGGCGCGCTCGGAACCGAGGATGAACAGGCGGACCATCTTGGGCGAGAGCCGCCAGGCGAAGGGCTTGGGGCCGTCGTCGACGGACTCCAGCCAGTCCAGCTCCTCGGCGTACTTGATCTCGGCGGGCGCGCGCAGCAGGTCGGACATGGTGAGGGCCTTTCTGAGGTGCTTTCGTCAGGGGTGGTCTGGTGGGGCGGCGGTCAGGCCAGGAACGTCTTGAGCTCTTCGACGAGCTTGCGGATGTGGCCGGAGATCACCGGTGCGCCCAGGTCCTTGAAGCGCTCCCGGAACCACGGGTTGACGCTGCCGCGGCCGGAGCTGGTCACCGAGCCGACCGGGATGAACTTGGCGCCGGAGCGGTGGATGGCGGCCATGCTGTTGAACAGCGGTTCGGCCGACCACTCGTAGAAGTCGGAGATCCACACCACCACGGTGTTGCGCGGTTCGGCGATCTTGGGCTGGGCCAGCGCCATGGCGACCTCTCCGTTGGTGCCGCCGCCGAGCTGGGTGCGCAGCAGCGTCTCGAACGGGTCGTGCACCCACGGGGTGAGGTCCAGCGCCCGGGTGTCGTAGGCGATCAGGTGCACGTCGACCTTCGGCAGCCCGGCGAAGATCGAGGCGAGGATGGTGCAGTTGACCATCGAGTCGACCATCGACCCGGACTGGTCGACGACCACGATCAGCCGCTGCGGCGTCGTCTTGCGGGCGGTGCGCCGGTAGAAGAGGCGGTCGACGTAGAGCCGCTCCTCCTCCGGGTCCCAGTTGGTGAGGTTCTTCCAGATCGTGCGGTCCAGGTCGAGGTTGCGGAAGACCCGCTTCGGCGGCACCGACCGGTCCAGCTCGCCGACCGGGGCCTTGGCCACCTGGGTGCGCAGCACCTGGGCGACCTCGTCGACGAACCGCCGGATCAGGTCCTTGGCGTTGGCCAGCGCCACCCCGGACAGGTTGTCCTTGTCGCGCAGCAGCTGCTCGATCAGCGACATGCTCGGGGTGAGCTGCGCGGCGAGGTCGGGATCGGCGAGCACTTCGCGCAGCTGCATGCGGTCGACCAGATCCGCTTCGATGGCCCCGAGTTCGGGGCCGATCTCCGGGATCAGCCGGGAGATGTCGGGCGTCGGACCGCCCTGGCCGGTGCCGGTGCCGGCGGCGCGACCGCCGCGCAGCTCGCAGCCCAGCGCGCGCTCCATCCAGCCCGCGTCGGACTGCCAGCGGGAGAGCTGCTCGGCGGTGACCGCGCCGGAGCCGGTGTCGAAGACGTTGAGCAGCACCTTCGAGGCCAGCGCCGCCCGCCGCACCTCGGCGGCGCGATCCCGCTCGTCCGATGTGGACTCCGGTGTCATCAGGCCGTCGAACTCGGCGGCCAGTTCGGGGTGGCGCTGCACGATCGAGTCGACCGAGGTGCGCGGGTCCAGCAGCGCCGAGGGCAGGCCGATGTCCTCGACGACGGCCAGGCTCGCCGATTCCAGCCCGGCCTGCTCCTCGCGGTCGAAGAGCCGGGCCAGCAGCCGCCAGTACAGGACCTGGCGGCGGTTGTCGTGGGAGATCTCCTCGGTCATTTCCGCAGCAGCCTCCCCGCCCGCTCGCGCAGCACCTTGGCGGCGTCGGTGGCCGCCTTCTCCGCCTTGGCGCCGGCCTTGTCGGTCGTGCCGCCCGCCCAGGCCCCGGCGTGCACCGCGACGGCCTTCTTGCGCTTGGTGGTCTCGACCGCGAGCGGCTGGAGGTGGAAGTTCCCGGCGTCCCAGCGCAGCAGGCCGATGCAGGCGTTGGACGCCGCGATCGCCTCGGCGGTGAGCGGGCTGGCGGCCGGAACGCGGTCGGTGTCGACGGCGAGGTCGTGCTCGGCGATGGTGAAGACCAGCGCGTCGTCGTCGGTTCGCGCGGTGTAGCCCTCGACGAAGACGGGCACGGCGATGCGCGCGGGGTGCCGGTCCAGCGGCGCGGTCGCGGGTGCCGTCGCCGCCTGCAGGGCGACCCGGGCGGTGGCGAAGGCATCGGCGGGTTCGCCGGGCTTGGCGTGCTCGTCGCTCCAGATCAGGTCGCCTTCGGCGGTGACCGGCATCTCGGTGAGCTCCATCGAGCGGCCTTCGCCGACGGCGGCCAGCAACGACATGTGCGGGCGCAGCAGCTGCCACAGACCGGCGCCGACGACGGTGTCCGGTTTGGACACCGATGCGCTGGCGCGCACCAGGCGCGATGCGGAACCGTCGGCCGGTTCGAACACCGCGTGGACCTGCGCCTGCACGGCGGTCGCGTGTTCCTGCACGTCGATGCCGAGCGGCAGGAGGCGGCCGGTGGCGGTGCCGGTCGCCGGCGTCGACGCGCCGCCCGGCAGCGCCAGCAGCATCCCCCGCGACCACAGGTCCGCCCAGCGGCGGGCCGGGATGCGTTCCAGCGAGGCACCGGGGCAGGAGGCCGCGAGCTCGGCGGCGAAGCCGTCCAAGAGCGCCGCCGGGCGGCGCAGCGCCGGGTCCGGCAGCATCGCCGAGATGATCTGTGCCGATCCGGAGATCAGGTCGTGGTCGATGCCGCGCCAGCCGGCGCGGGCCACGTCGCCGAGCCAGGACCGGGCGGCGACGAGCAGGTTCAGCGACTGGGTTTCGCTTGTGGTCCAGTCGGTTTCGTCATCATGAACTCGTCCGGTCGCCTCGGCGATGCGTGCCGCGAGGGCGTCGTGGACGGAGCCCAGCAGCGCGAGGCGTGCGGCGGCGAGGGCGGTGAAGTGCTCCTCGCCCGCAGCCCCGGCGACCGCCTTGTCAGCGGCCTCGGCGACCTTCTCGGCCAGCGGTGTGGCGGCGACGGACCGGGCGAACTCGGCCATGTCGGCGGCGTCCGGGCGCAGCAGGCCACCGGTGAGCGCGCGGTCGAAGGCATCGACGGCGGCCAGGGCCTCGTCGAGTCCCTCGACGGGCACGGACAGCAGATCGGCGCGCATCACACCACCGCCCTGGTCGGCGGGAACCACTGCATCTCCGGCACCGGCGCGGTCGTCGGGGGCAGCTCCAGGTAGGCCAGGTGGCGCAGGAACCGGCTGAACACCGGCGCCGCGGTCCCGGCATCGCCCTGCCGCGCACCGGTCATGGCCGCGGTGATGGTGTGCGCGGTCAGCTCCTCGTCGGCGACCTCGACCTTCAGGTAGCGGGCGACCCGCTCGCCGCCGTACTGCAGCACCGCTTCGGTGAGCAGGGCGCGGATGTGGTTGCAGAAGTAGCCGCGCGCACCACCGCAGGGCCGGTTGTTGTTGGTGCTGCAGGTGAACTCGTAGCTCCCGGCGGCGACCGACGAGACGTAGACCCGCTCGATGTCCGAGCCGCTGGACACCACGCCCTGCAGGCGGCCGTCGGCCAGCTCCGCGAACGGCACCTTGGCGAGCTTGCGCGGCCGGGCGGGCGCAACCACCCGCGTCGTGCTCGACCGCTCCCAATCTTGCAACACGCATTCTCCTGTGGACCGGGGAAGCCCAGCCGCGCCGGCCGGACATGACGAACATACTTGCGACCCCTGACAATTCGATCACCGGCGGCGCGACCGGCGGCGATCCCGCCGGGCGCGCTCGCGCCTGCCGCGACCGACCGGGCCGCCGAGGCCTATGCGTGCGCCGTCCCCCGTACCTACGCTTGAGCCGTACGTCCGGACCTGCTCATCCATCCGGAGGCACTGATGACCACGGCGCACCAGCAGCACACCGGCCACGACCACACCCACGGCGAGGGCTGCGGCCACGTCGCCGTGCCCCACGGCGACCACGTCGACTACGTCCACGACGGCCACCTGCACCGGCGGCACGACGACCACTACGACGAGTGCGAGCCGCAGGGCCACACCACGCACGACACCCACGAGCACACCCACGGCGAGGGCTGCGGCCACACCGCTGTTCCCCACGGCGACCACGTCGACTACCTCCACGACGGGCACCGGCACGCCGCCCACGACGACCACTACGACGAGCACTGACCCGGCGCCGCCCCCAGCGACCGCCGGATCCCGTCGCATCACCGCCACCCGTCGCCCCACCGTATTGAAAATGATTATCATCTCGATCTGGATTGCCGGATCGCGGAGGGAGTCGGTGTGGGGCACGTGTGGTCGGTGCGCGCGGGTGCGGTGAGTTCGCGGTTGCCGGGCAGGGGCGGCACCAGCGGCCACGGCCCGCGCCGGGCCGCGTCGTGAAGACCTGGCGCCTGATCCGCAGCTTCCCGCCCGCCGTGCAGCTCCTGCTGGTCAACCAGCTCGGCGTGAACACCGGCTTCTACCTGCTGGTCCCGTTCCTGGCCGGCTACCTGGGCCACCAGCTGGGCCTCTCCGCCGCGCTGATCGGCGTGGTCCTGGGAGTGCGCAACCTCAGCCAGCAGGGCCTGTTCCTGCTCGGCGGTTCGGCGGCCGACCGGCTCGGCGCCCGCGGCGTGATCATCGCCGGGTGCGCGCTGCGCACCGTCGGCTTCGGCCTGTTCGCCTTCGGCACATCGCCGCCCGCGCTGCTGCTCGCCTCCGTGCTCAGCGGCCTGGCAGGAGCTCTGTTCAACCCAGCGGTCCGCGCCTACATCGCGCAGGAGGCCGAGGAGCGCAGGGCCGAGGCCTTCTCGCTCTTCAACGTCTTCGCCAACACCGGCATGCTGCTCGGCCCCCTGCTGGGCAGCGCGCTGATGCTGGTGGGCTTCCGGCTGTCGGCGATCGCCGCAGCGGTCATCTTCGCGCTGCTGACCCTCGCGCAGCTCGCGGTGCTGCCGCCGCGACGGGTCGAGCGCCCGCCGGCCTCGGTGTTCGCCGACTGGCGCCGGGCGCTGACCGATCGCCGGTTCCTGGCCTTCACCGGCGCGCTGACCGGCATGTTCGCCCTGCAGAACCAGCTCTACCTGGTGCTGCCGATGCACGCCGAGCGCTTCACCGGCTCCCCCGCCGCGGTGTCGGTGATCTTCCTGGTCTCCACCGCGGCGAGCCTGGCGCTGCAGGTCCGGATCACCACGCGGGCCAAGGAGCGCTGGAGCCGGGGCCGTTGCATCGCAACAGGTCTGGCGGTGATGGGTGCCGGTTTCGCGGTCACCGCGGTGGCCGCGGCCGTCATCCCGCCCGCGCAGGCCGCCGGTCCGGTCGGGGCCGCGCTGCGCCTCGCGCCGGTGCTGATCACGGCGTTCGCCCTGGCGCTGGGCGTGATGCTGGCCCAGCCGTTCGTCTACGAGCTCATCCCGGCCTTCGGCGGGGACAGGCTCTCGGGCACCTACTTCGGCGTCTTCTACCTCGTCTCCGGAATCACTGCCGCGGGCGGCAACGCCCTCCTCGGCTGGGTGAGCGACGTGGCGGGCGACCGGTGGCCGTGGCTGCCATCGCTGCTGTGCGTCCTCATCGGAACCGGCTCCGCACTCGCCGTCGCGGTGCTCGACAGACGGCGCGGCATCACCCCCGGAAGCGACGAAACCTGGCGCCGCGCACGGCTATCCACCCACTCTTCCTGACCCGTGAAACCGATCGGCTCGCGCTACCAAGCCGTGCGCCGGTCCGCACCCCGCCCAGAACGGAGAAAACCCTTCCATGCGACCTGAATTATCCCTGCCCGCGCTGAGCCGCCGCGGGTTCTTGGGCCTGACCGCCGCTGCCGTGCTGTCCGGTTGCGCGGGGCCGGGCAGCACGTCCGCAGCCGGGCCACCGCGCCCCGGCGGCCGGCTGCGGGCGGCGTTCTCCGGTGGCGGGGCGGCCGAGGTGCTCGATCCGCAGGATTCCGACCTCTACGTCGAGATCGCGCGCGCCAAGGCGCTGTTCGACAAGCTCGCCGACTTCGGTTCGGACATGTCCCCGGTCCCCAGGCTGGCCGAGCGCTGGGAGCCGAGCGCGGACCTGACGACCTGGCGGATCACCTTGCGGCAGGCGGATTTCCACGACGGGCGGCCGGTGCGCGCGGCCGACGTGCTGGCCAGCTACGCGCGCATCACCGAACCCGGCAGCAGTCGCCGCGCCAAGTCGACGCTGTCGGTGATCGACCTGCCCAACAGCCGCGAGATCGACGACCGCACCGTCGAGTTCCGGTTGCTGCGGCCCTACGGGGAGTTCCCCAACGCGCTGGCCGCGCTCGGCGCCTACGTCCTGCCCGGAGGCAGCGTGGACTTCGACCACCCGATCGGCACCGGCCCGTTCCGGTTCGCCTCCTTCGAACCGGGCCGCACGTTCCTCGCCGCGCGCAACCCCGACCACTGGGACGGCGCGCCGCTGCTCGACGAGCTGGAGATCGTGGTCACCAACGACGAGGCCGCGCGGGTCAACGCACTGCTGGGCGGGCAGGTCGAGTACGCCCACGACCTGACCCCCGCCAGCGCGCGCACCTACGAGTCCAGCGGGCAGGTGCAGGTGCACCGGCTGCCGCTGAGCAACTTCCACGGGCTGGCGATGAAGGTCGACCGCCCGCCGTTCGACCGCCCCGAGCTGCGCCAGGCGCTGTTCCACCTCGTCGACCGGGAGGAGCTGGTCCGCTCGGTGTTCCAGGGTTCGGGCCAGGTCTGCAACGACGTCTACGGCAAGGGCTACCGGTACTACGCCGACGCGCTGCCGCAGCGGCGCCAGGACCTGGACCGGGCGCGAGCGCTGGTCCGCCGGGCCGGTGCGGAGGGGATGACCATCGGCTTCGACACCTCCGATGCCTCGACCGGGTTGAAGGAGGCGGCACTGGCCATCAGCGACCAGGCCAAGGCGGTCGGCCTGAACCTGGAGGTCCGGCTCGGCAACAAGGACACCTACTGGTCGGACATCGCGGGCAACGGCGTGCTCGCCGGCTACCGCTCCGGTGGCATGCCGCTGGAATCCCACTTCTCCCAGCGCCTGCTGACCACGTCGACCACCAACAACACCGGGTGGCGGCGGCCGGAGTTCGACGCCCGCTACCACGAGGCGCAGTCCACCACGGACGAGGCGCGCCGCGCCGAGCTCTACCGCGAGATGCAGGAAACCCTGTTCCACGAGGGAGGTTTCCTGTGGTGGGGCGTGTCGGACTGGATCGTGGCCTCCGCGCCGGGCGTGCACGGCATCGACGACCGCGCCCCGGCCAACACCCTCGACTGGGCTCGTTTCGACAAGGTGTGGCTGGCGTGACGATCCCGCGCTACCTGGCGCGCCGGGTGCTCCTCGGCGCGGTCCAGATCCTGCTGGTCGTGGTCGGGGTGTTCGCCCTGACCGAGGGGCTGCCGGGCGATGCGGCCGTGACGATCGCCGGGGACAACCCCGATCCGGCGATCATCGCTGCCCTGCGGGAGCGGCTCGGCCTGGACGAGCCCGCGTGGCAGCGGTTCGGCGAGTGGCTGGTCGCGGCGCTGCACGGTGATCTCGGCCGGTCGCTGGTGGGCCCGCGGTCGGTGGTGGACATCATCGCCTCCGCCGCGGGCCCGACGCTGCTGCTGGCCGCGCTGACGCTCACCCTGCTCGTCCCGCTGTCGCTCGGGCTCGGAGTGCTGTCCGCGCGGCGGGAGGGCGGTCGCCTGGACCGACTGATCACCGGGGCCACGCTCGGCCTGTACTCGGCACCCGAGTTCGCGATGGGCGTCCTCGTCGTGACCGTGTTCGCCGTGCAGCTGCGGTGGTTCCCGCCCACAGCGGTCGGAACGTCGTTGCTGAGCCACCCGGCCGTGCTCGTGCTGCCCGTCTTCGTGCTGCTGCTCCGCCCGATCTGCTCGCTGAGCCGGCTGATCCGCGCGGGGATGATCGACGCGCAGCGCTCCGGCTACGTGCACCACGTGCGCCGCTTGGGCCTCTCACCGGTGCGCGTGCACTTCGCCCACGCGCTGCCCAACGCCGCGGCACCGGCGATCCAGCAGCTCGCGCGCACCACCGACTGGCTCATCGGCGGGGTGATCGTCGTCGAAGCCATCTTCGTCGTGCCCGGTCTGGGCACCGCGCTGGCGGAGGCGGTCGCCGCCCGCGATCTCCCGGTGATCCAGGGCCTGGCGGTGGTCTTCGCCGCGGTGACGGTGCTGGTCAACCTCGCCGCCGACATCGCCGCACGAGTGCTCTCCCCCACCGCGGAGGTCGGCCGATGAGCGCCGTCCGCAACTACGCGGTCCCGGGAGCGCTCGTCGCGATCCCGCTACTGCTCGCCGTTCTGGGGCCGCTGGTGGCTTCTCCCGACACCACCAAGGACGTGGCCTTCCTGCTCGGCGGCGAGCACTGGTTCGGCACCGACTTCGTCGGCCGCGACGTCTGGAACGAAGTGCTGCTGGGCGGCCGGTCCCTCGTGCTGATCGCGGTCACCGCCACCGCCTGCACCTATGCGCTGGCGGTGCCGTTGGGCCTGATCGCGGGCATGACCGGCAGCCGCGCGCTCGACGAGGCGATCATGCGACCGCTCGACCTGCTGCTGGCCGTGCCGTCGATGCTGATGCTCCTGTTGCTGGCGTCCGTCGCGCCCGGCGTGCCGTGGGTGCTGATCGGTGTGGTGACGCTGATCAACCTGCCCGACGTGGTGCGCATCAGCCGCGCGGCCGCGCTCTCGCTGGCGTCCCGGCCGGCGGTCGAGGCGATGCGCTTGCAGGGCGAGAGCCGGATCCGCATCGGCGCGCACTACGTGGCGCGGGCGATGCGCCGCACGCTGGCCGCCGACCTGGGCACCCGGTTCACCGGCGCGATCTACCTGGTCGCTTCGGCGAGCTTCCTGGGCGTCGGGGTCTCCCCGCAGATCAGCGACTGGGCGGCCATGGTCGACCGCAACCGGGCCGGCCTGTTCATCCAGCCCTGGGCCGTGGTGCTGCCCGCGCTGCTGGTCGTCGCGCTGTCCATCGGCGTGAACCTGGCCTTCGACCGGTGGCTGCGCGACCACGACCTGCGCTCGACCTTCTTGGAGGCCCGGTGACCACCGTCGTCAGCATCCGCGACCTCACCGTCACCGCAGGCGATCGCGCGATCGTCTCGGGCGTGTCGTTCGACCTCGCCGAGGGCGGGATCACCGCGCTCGTCGGGGAGTCCGGCAGCGGAAAGACCACCACCGCGCTCTCGCTCCTCGGCGAGAAGCCGCCGGGCGCCGAGGTCTCCGGCCGCATCGAGATCGCCGGGCAGGCCGTCGATCCAGCACGTCCACCGGCCACCGGGGCCGTCGGTTACATCCCGCAGCACCCCTCGGCCGCCCTGAACCCGGTTCGCCGGATCGGCTCGGTGCTGCGGGAGATCGCGCGGCTGCACGTCCGCGCCAGTTCCCGCCGCGAACGCCGGGAACTCGTGCGGCAGCGGGTCGTGGAGGCGTTGCGCCAGGCCCAGGTGCCCGACGGGGAGCGATTCCTGCACCGCTACCCGCACCAGCTCTCCGGCGGGCAGCAGCAGCGCGTCGTGCTGGCGCACCAGCTCATCGGGCGGCCGCGGGTCCTCGTCGCCGACGAACCCACCACCGGGCAGGACGCGGTGATCCGCGCCCAGCTCGTCGAGGAGTTCCGCTCGGTCGCGGCGCGGGGCATCGCGATCCTGCTGCTCACCCACGACCTCGACCTGGTCCGCGCGCTGGCCGGTCAGGTGCTGGTCATGAACCGCGGCGAGGTCGTGGAAACCGGGCCGTGCGAGGAGGTGCTCGGCGCACCCCGCCACCCCTGCACCCGGCGCCTGGTCGCCGCGCAGCCGGATCCCGCGGCAGCCGGGCGGAAGGCGCCGGAGAGCGGTGACGCCGTGGTGTCGGTGCGCGGCCTGGTGGCGGGCCACCGCCGCGTCGACACCGTGCACGAGGTGTCCCTGGAGATCCACCGGGGCGAAACGCTGGCCGTGGTCGGACGATCCGGCAGCGGCAAGAGCACGCTGGCCCGCTGCCTCACCGGGCTCCACCCGCACCGCGGCGGCGAGATCCTTCTCGGTGACGCGCCGCTGCCACCGCTGCTGCGGCAACGCACGCCCGAGCAGCTGGCCCGCGTCCAGTACGTCTTCCAGGACGCCCGCGCCTCCTTCAACGAGTTCGCCCCGGTCCTGGACCAGGTCGCCCGCACCGCCGAACGGCTGCGCGGCACCGGCCGCACCGAGGCCCGTCGGCGGGCTCGCGAGGAACTGGCCGGGCTCGGCATCACCGAGGCCAGCGCATCCAGGCGGCCTGCGGAGCTCTCCGGCGGAGAGCTCCAGCGGGCGGCTCTCGTGCGCGCCGCGTTCGCCCGGCCCGAGGTGCTGATCTGCGACGAGATCACCTCCGGACTCGACACCACGACCCAGGCCGACCTGCTCGACGTGCTCGAGGCGTTCCAGGACGACACCGGCTGCGCGCTCGTGGTCATCACCCACGACCTCGCCGTCGTCGACGGGCGCAGCGACCGCGTGGTGATCGTCGACGGTGGCCGGATCGTCGAACGGGGCCGCACCGCCGACGTCCTCGCCGATCCGGCACACCCGGCCACGAAGAACCTCGTCGCCGCCGCAGGGCGGTTCACCGCGAGAACCCGCGCCCGACCGCACTGACCAGCCCGGAGGGGCGCACCCGGGCGACCGCGTGGGCAGCGAATCCACGCCTTCGGCGGTGGGTTCGGCGAGCGACGTCCGGGTACGGTGCGCAACGCATCTGCTGCGCGGAGCGGTGTTTTCGCGGCGCAGTCCGGGCCCGAGGAAGGCGGGAGTGCACGTGCGGGTGCTGTTGTCGACGACCGGATCGCGTGGTGACGTCCAGCCGGTGATCGCGCTGGCGTTGCAGCTGCGCGGTCTCGGCCAGGACGTCCGGATCTGCGCTCCACCGGACTTCCACGACTGGATCCGGGGTCTGGGCATCTCGTCGGTTCCGCTCGGTCCGCAAATGCGCCGCGGGTCGTGGGACCTCTCCTCGCCGGAGGGGCGGCGCCGGGCAACCGCGAGCGCTGGAGGCGGGACGAGCAGCTCTGGAACGACGTGTGGGGTCCTGCGCTCAACGCCCACCGCGCGGCGGCCGGGCTGGCCCCGGTCACCGAGGTGCGCAACCACGTCCTCACCGACCGCCCGTGGCTGGCCGCCGACCCGCGGCTGGGCCCGTGGCCCGTCCCGGACGACCCGGGTGTGTTCCAGACCGGCGCGTGGCTGCTGCCGGACGAACGCCCGCTGCCCGCGGAACTGGAGTCCTTCCTCGACGCCGGTGAGCCGCCGGTCTACTTCGGACTGGGCAGCAGGAGCGCGGCGGCCGAGTCCAGCCGCTCGATGGTCGAGGCGGCCCGCGCTCTCGGCCGCCGCGCGATCGTCTCGCGCGGGTGGGCGGAACTGCCGCTGCCGGACGGCGGCGCGGACTGCATCTCGATCGGCGACGTCGACCACCGCGCGCTGTTCCGGCGGGTCGCCGCCGTGGTGCACCACGGCGGCGCCGGGACCACCGCGGTGGCAGCACTCGCCGGCACGCCCCAGGTCGTGCTGCCGCAGATCTACGACCAGCACTACTGGGCCGAACGCGTGGAGCGGCTCGGGATCGGGACCGCGCGGGGGACCGGTTCGCTGGCCGGGGCGCTCGGCCGCGTTCTCGAACCCGGCACCGCTGCGCGCGCCGCCGCCACCGCCGCGGAGATCCGCACCGACGGCGCCCTGGTCGCGGCCCGTCATCTGGTGCAGCGCGGCGACGCGTCCTGAACCGCGGGCCACCATTCGCGGGTGAGATCGACTACGGTCCGAACACATGCGCTCCTCTACCGGTGAGCTCCTGGCCATCAGCGACCTGCACGTGGCGATGAGCGAGAACGCCGACATCGTCCGCAAGCTCCGGCCCCGCACCGAGCACGACTGGCTGCTGGTGGCCGGGGACGTCGCGGAACGCTCCGACCAGATCGAATGGGCGCTGGGCCTGCTGGCCGAGCGGTTCGAGAAGGTCGTGTGGGTGCCGGGCAACCACGACCTGTGGACCACCGAGCCGGACTCCCTGCAGCTGCGCGGCGAAGCCCGCTACCACGAGCTGGTGCGGCGCTGCCGCGAGCTCGGCGTGGTCACCCCGGAGGACGAGTTCCCGGTCTGGACCGGCCGCGGCGGCCCGGTCACCGTCGTCCCGCTGTTCGTGGGCTACGACTACACGTTCTTCCCGAAAGGCGCCTCCACCAAGGAAGAAGCGCTCGCCCTCGCCCACGAGGCGGGCGTGGTGTGCACCGACGAGTACCTGCTGCACCCGGATCCGCACCCGACGCGCGACGCGTGGTGCCGCGCCCGGCTGGAGTACAGCGAGCGGCGGCTGGCCGAGTGCGACCCGCAGCTGCCGACCGTCCTGGTCAACCACTACCCGCTGGTGCGCGAACCCACCGACGTGCTCTGGTACCCGGAGTTCGCGCAGTGGTGCGGAACGGTGCGCACGGCCGACTGGCACCTGCGCCACCGCGCGGCGGCGGTGATCTACGGGCACCTGCACATCCCGCGCACGACCTTCCACGACGGTGTCCGCTTCGAGGAGGTCTCCATCGGCTACCCGAGGGAGTGGAAGCGGCGCGGGCTGCCCGACGACGTCCTGCGCCCCGTCTTCCCCGAGGTCTGAGGCCCGAGCCGGAAAAGACGTTGCGGGGCAGCCGGTGACGTGCCATGTTGGCACTTCGGACCAGTGTTGAGAGCGGGAGGACGAGCTTGGCGGTCGTGGTCAACGGCATGGCTCTGCCCTGTGCTTCTTCGTCGCAGGCGGATCGTGCCCTGAGCTGACGCCGGGAGGCGTCTTCCGCACCGGCCGAGTGCCGGTGATTCCACGCGCCCGTCTCCTGCTGACGTCGAAGCACCGCGCGGTGGTTCCGCGGAGCCACCTGTCCTGGTCCGCGTGGCGCCGTTCGCGCGCCACCGCTTCGACGGAGTACGCATGTCGTCTTCTGCCACGAGATCGTCACCGCCCCGGGCCGGCCTGCGGGAATGGCTGGGCCTGGCCGTGCTGAGCCTGCCCACCCTGCTGGTCGCGCTGGACATGAGCGTGCTGTTCCTGGCGCTGCCGCACCTGACCGCCGCGCTGGGCGCCACCAGCGTCGAACTGCTGTGGATCACCGACGTCTACAGCTTCGCGATCGCCGGTTTCCTGCTCACCGCGGGAACCGTGGGCGACCGGATCGGTCACCGCAGGCTCCTGCTGATCGGTGCCGCGGGGTTCGGCGCCGCATCGGTGCTGGCCGCGTTCTCGACCAGCGCCGGGATGCTCATCGCCGCCCGAGCCGTCCTCGGTGCCGTCGCCGCCACCCTGATGCCCAGCACGCTGGCCCTGATCAGCAAGATGTTCGGCGATCCTCGGCAGCGCCGGATCGCCATCGCCGGGTGGTCGAGCACCTTCATGGCCGGTATCGCGATCGGGCCGGTCGCCGGTGGCGCGCTGCTGGAGTTCTTCTGGTGGGGCTCGGTTTTCCTGCTGGCGGTGCCGGTGATGGTGCTGCTGCTGGTGGCCGGGCCCGCGCTGCTGCCCGAGCAGCGCGCCGCCGACGCCGGCCGCCTGGACCTGCTCAGCGTCGGTCTGTCGCTGGCCACCGTCCTGCCGCCCGTCCACGCGCTCAAGGAGCTGGCCAGGGGCGGCAGCACCACGACGGTGGTGCTGGCCCTGCTGGCCGGTCTGGTCGCCGGAGCGCTGTTCGTGCGGCGCCAGCGGCGGCTGGCCGATCCCCTGTTCGACCTCCGGCTCTTCACCGACCGGGGCTTCAGCACCGCGCTGCTGGTGCTGCTGCTCGGGGCGGCGACCACGAGCGGGATCACCATGTTCGTCGCGCAGTACCTGCAGATGGCCGACGGGCTCTCGCCGCTGCGGGCGGCTCTGTGGCTGCTGCCCGCCGCCGCGGCGCTGGTGGCGAGTTCGATGCTGGCACCGGTGGCCGCCCGGTGGATCGGGCCCGGCTACGTCGTCGGCGCCGGGCTGCTGGTCTCCTCGGCCGGGTTCGCGGTCCTGGCCCAGGTCGGCGGCCCCGCCGGGCCGGCCGGAGTGGTGGCGGGTCTGGCCATCGCCTACTTCGGCACCGGACCCGCCGACGTGCTCGGCACGGACCTGGCGGTCGGTGCCGCCCCACCCGGCAAGGCGGGTGCGGCGGCATCGATGTCGGAGACCACCACCGAGCTCGGAGTGGCCGTGGGCACGGCCGGGCTGGGCAGTCTCGGTGCTCTCGCCTACCGCGGTGAGATGGCGGGCTCGGTGCCTGCGGGCATCGCGCCCGAGGCCGCCGACCGCGCCACCGACACGATGGCGGGCGCGGTCACCGCGGCCAGGCAACTGCCCGCCGACCTCGCCGGTGAGCTGCTCGCACTCGCGCGAGACGCCTACACCGGCGGGTTGATCGCGGTGGCCGCGGCCGCGGCCACCACCACGGCGGTGCTGGCGGTGCTCGCCATCGCGCTCTTGCGCCGCCGGGCGAACTAGCGGCGGCGTCGCCGGGAACCGCCCGGTTCCCGGCGACGCACCGCTCAGTCCTCGATGACCAGGCCCTTCGCCTCGAGCTTGGCCGCGAGGCCGCTGACCTCGATGACGCTCTTGCCCGCCCGGTACTCGGCGATGTAGCGGGCTTCAGCGGCATCGCGCTCACCGGACTTGCGGATCGCCTCGGCGAGATCCTCGCGGCGGACCACCACGACACCGTCGGCGTCACCGCGGACCACGTCACCGGGGCGGACGATCTCACCACCGATCAGCACCGGTTCGTTCAGCGGCCCGAGGGTCTCCTTGACGGTGCCCTTGATCGACACGCTGCGGGAGAACACCGGCAGGCCGAGCTTGCGCAGCTCCTGCGTGTCGCGCACGCCGGTGTCGGTGACCAGACCCGCGATCCCCCGCGCCCGGCAGGCGTTGGCCAGGACGTCGCCGAACTGCCCCGCCTCGGCGTACTCCCCCGCCGACACGACGAGGACGTCACCGGGCCGGGCGTGGGCGATGGCGACCTGGAGCATCAGGTTGTCCCGCGGCGCGCAGGACACCGTGAACGCCGGCCCGCACAACGACATGTCGCGGTCGACCGGCTTGATCGTCGAACTCAGCGCCCCGAGCCTGCCCTGCGCTTCGTGGATCGTGGCCGACGAGTACCGGCCCAGCTGCTCGACCAGCGCCGCGTCCGGCCGGTCGATCTTGGTGGTGACGCGCATGCTGGCGCTCCTCTTCTCTGGTCAGGAAAGTTCGGCGCAGGCGCGGGCGATCCGCGCCGCGGCTTCGGCGAGCACGGCGTTCGAGGTGGCGAAGGAGATCCGGAAGTAACCCGGTGACCCGTACGCCGCACCGTGGATCACCGCGACCTGCTGGGTTTCCAGCAGGTACCGGGCCAGTTCCTCGTCCGTGCCCAGCTCCGCGCCCTGCGGGGTGCGCCTGCCGAGCAGCCCGGTGCAGTTCGCGAAGAGGTAGAAGCCGCCCTGCGGGGTGGTGCAGGAGATCCCGGGGACGCCCTCCAGCGCGCGCACGAGCTCGTCCCGGCGGCCCCGGTAGGTCGCGACCATGCCGGCGATGAAGTCCTGCTCTCCGGTGAGCGCGGCGACCGCGGCCGCCTGGCTCACCGAGGACGGGCACGAGGAGATCTGCGACTGCAGCTTGTTGATCGCGGCGATCAGGTCCGCGGCGCCCGCGCCGTAGCCGATGCGCCAGCCGGTCATCGCGTAGGTCTTGGAGACGCCGTTGGTCACCAGCACGCGGTCCCGCAGCCCCGGCTCCACGCCGACCAGGGTCGGCGCCCGGCCCGTCCCGTACCAGATCTCGTCGTAGATCTCGTCGGTCAGCACCCGGACGTGCGGGTGGGCCAGCAGGACGTCGGCCAGCGCGCGGAGTTCCGCCGCGTTGTAGGCGGCCCCGGTCGGATTGCTCGGCGCGTTCAGGACCACCCACCGCGTTCGCGGGGTGATCGCCGCTTCCAGCTGCGGCGCGGTGAGCTTGAAACCGTCGTCCTCACCGCAGTCGACGACCACCGGTGTGCCGTCGTTGGCCAGCACCATGTCCGGGTAGGACACCCAGTACGGCGCCGGGATGATCACCTCGTCACCGGTGTCCACCGTGGCCATCAGCGCGAGGAAGATGACCTGCTTGGCGCCACCGCCGACCGCGATCTGCGCGTGCGAGTAGTGCGCGCCGTGGCGCTGGGCGAGCTTCGCCGAGATCGCCTCGCGCAGTTCGGGCGTGCCGTTGACCGGCGTGTACTTGGTCTCGCCGCGGTGGATCGCCTCGATCGCGGCGCGCTTGATGTGCTCGGGGGTGTCGAAGTCGGGTTCGCCCACGGTCAGGTCCAGGATCTGGTGCCCCTCGGCCTTGAGCTCGCGCACCCGCTGGGCGGCGGTGGTGCTCGGCGAGGGCTTGATCCGGTCGACCCGCCGGGAGATCGGTGTTGCGCTCATCGGTGCTCCCCCGGTTCAGCCGGCGCGGCGCTCGAAGTTGAGCCCGCCGGGCACCTGGAAGGTCGGCAGGATCTCCACGTGCCCGATGTTGACGTGCCGCGGCGAGCCGATGGCGAACTCGATGGCATCGGCGACGTCCTCGGGCTTGAGCGACTCGTAGCCGTCGTAGTAGCGGCGCTGCGCCTCCTCCATGTCGCCCAGCAGGCGGCCGAAGATCTCGGTCTCCACCCGGCCCGGGCAGATCTCGGTGACGCGGACCCGGCGGCCGTATGCGTCGACGCGCAGTTGGCGCGAGAGCGTGTGCACGGCCGCCTTCGTGGCGTGGTACATGGTGTTGCCGCCGAAGTTGTAGATCGCGGCGATCGAGGAGATGTTCACGATGTGCCCGAGGTCGCGCTCGACCATGCCCGGCATGAGCAGCCGCACCAGGTGCAGCACCGCCTGGATGTTCACCGCGATCTGCTCGTCGACGGCGAACTCGTCGGCGTCGAGGATGTTGCCGGAGCGGGAGACCCCCGCGTTGTTCACCAGGACGTCGATCTCCAGCCCGCCGAGCTCGCGGGTCAGCGCGGCGGTGTCGGTGATGTCGAGCGCGTGGGGCGTGCACCCGGTGCGGCCGGCCAGTTCGTCGAGCCGTTCGGCGTTGCGCGCCACCGCGTGGACCTGCAGTCCCCGCTTGGCCAGCCGTTCGACGACCACCGCGCCGATGCCGGTCGAAGCACCGGTCACCAGTGCGGTCTTGTAGTCGGAGAAGGGCATTTCAGTCAGCTCCTAGGGAGTTCGTGGTTCTGGGAGTGCGGGGCTCAGGCGTCCTGCAGCGGGAGGTGGGCCCGGTCGGTGACCCTGGAGACGGCGATGAGCGTGCACAGGGCGGTGATCACCGCGTAGAACGCGGGCATGTAGGTGTTGCCGGTCTGTCCGATGAGGAAGGTCATCAGCAGCGGCGCGGTGCCGCCGAAGACGGCCGAGGAGACGTTGTAGCCCAGGCCGTAGGCGGAGTAGCGGACGCGGGTGGGGAACAGCTCCACCAGCAGGATGTGCACGACACCGGTGTGGCCGGCGAACACCACGGCCATCACGCCGGCGCCCAGCGCGGCCAGTCCGACGTTGCCGGTGCTGATCAGCATGTAGCACGGGATTCCGGCCACCGCCATGGCCACCGCCGCGCCCGCGATGACCTTCTTGCGCCCGATGCGGTCGGAAAGCGCGCCCATGAACGGGATCGCCACGGAGATCGCCACCAGGCTGGCCGCGGTGACCAGCAGCCCGTCGACGGTGCTGAACCGCAGCTCGGTGGACATGAAGGTGGGCATGTAGGCGAAGAGCACGTAGTAACCGGAGCCGTTCATCAGCGGGATGAACAGCGCCAGCCACATCGCCCGCCGGTGCTCGGCGGAGGCGAACGCCTCCTTGAGCGGGTTCTTCGACAGCCCGCCCTCCTCCTTGAGGCGGGTGAAGTTCGGGGTGTCGGTGATCTTGCGGCGGATGTAGATGCCGGTGATGCCCAGCGGGATGGCCAGCAGGAACGGGATTCGCCAGCCGAAGGACTCCATCCGCTCCGGGCCGAGACCGCTGGTCATGGCCGCGGCGATCAGCGTGCCGGTCAGCAGCGAGAGGAACGAGGCGATCTGCGCGTAGCTGGTGTAGAGGCCGCGCTTGCCCTCCGGGGCGTGCTCGGCGAGGAAGGTCATCGCGCCGGCCGCCTCACCGCCGACCGAGAAGCCCTGCAGGATCCGCATCAGGATGAGCAGGCACGGGGCCGCGACGCCGATCGCCGCGTAGGTCGGCAGCATGCCGATGGCGGCGGTGGCGACGCTGATCAGCATGATGACGAAGACGAGCATCCGCTGCCTGCCGATGCGGTCGCCGAGGTGGCCGCAGATGATGCCGCCCAGCGGCCGGAAGAAGAACGAGATCGCGTAGCCCACGAAGACCAGCAGCACCGCGTTCTGCGAGTCCGGGAAGAAGACCACGGCCAGCGTGCCGGCCATGAATCCGAAGATGCCGTTGTCGTAGAGCTCGGCGAAGATCCCGACGCACCCGGCGAGCGTGACGCGCCGCGCGGTCCGGGCGTCGACTCGGTTGGGCACGGCGTTGGCGGCCACGGTTCTCATGGTGTCTCCGATGCTGGGGCGGACGTGGTGGGCATGGGCAGGCGGAGGGCGTCGAACAGCGTCGACGCGCGTTGTCGGAGTGCGCGCAGCACGTCGCGCTGGGCCCGGTGGGCGGTCACCGCCTCGGCGACGCTGCGCTTGCGGAACCGGACGCGCTGGCCGGGCCGGACCTGGCCGAGCGCGCAGAGCCCGGTCGCGGTGACCACGGCGAGCACCGGATAGCCGGCGGTGACCCCGCGGCCGCGGTGCAGCACCAGCAGTTCCTCGCCGGCGGGCACTTCGACGGCGCCGACCGGAACACCGCGCGAGAGCACCTCGCCGCGGGCTTCGCGCTGCGGAACGTCGCCGCGCATCCGCAGCCCGATGTGGTTGCTCTGCGGGCTCACGGTGTACTCGGCGTCGAACAGCCGGGTCGCCGACGCGCCGAACTCGGCGACGTCCGGGCCGTCGGTGACGTCGATGGTCCACGGTTCCCGGAAGCCCGGGACCGGTACGCCCAGCCGGAAGACCGGGTGGCGCAGGACCGGGTGGTCGATCGGCGGGACACCGCTGCCGATCGCGAGTTCGTCGTCGTCGCGCAGCGATCGGCCGAACCCGAGGATCGTGTCGGGGGCACAGCTGCCGAGCAGCGACGGCGCCGCCACCGAACCGCGCAACGCCAGGTAGACGCGCGCGCCGAGCCGGATCCCGCCGATGGTGACGGTTTCGCCGGCGCGGACCGCGGTCGGCTCCCACTGCGGGCGCCGGATGCCACCGACGGTGATCTCGGCGGGAGCCCCGGTCACGGCCAGGAGCACGTCGGTGCTCGGCGTGCAGCTGAAGTCCAGCATGGTGATCTCCACCAGCGGCGCGCTCTCGTCGTTTCCGACCAGCACGTTCGCCACGCGCGCCGAGAACTGGTCGAGCGCGCCGTTGACCGGGAGGCCGAATCGGGACCGGCCGAACCGGCCGAGGTCCTGCACCGCGGAGAGGCCCGCTCGGTGGATCACGAGGTGGTCAGCCATCGGCGGCCACCAGCGGGGCACCGGCGTGCTCGTCCCACTGCTCGGGGCGGATCGGCACGAAGCGGAAGCGGTCTCCCGGGCGGTACGGGGCGAGGCGCTCGGAGTCGAGGTCGAGCACCCGGAGCGGGGTGCGGCCCAGCAGCGGCCAGCCGCCCGGGGAGCGCATCGGGCAGATCACGGCCTGCGCGCCGGCCACCGCGACGGAACCGGGCGGCACGCTGGTGCGCGGCGAGGCCAGCCGCGCCACCGGGGCCGGGAACGGCGGGCCGTCCATCATCGGTGCGCCGACGGGTGCGCCGAGGCACCGGACGGTCAAGGTGGTGCCGGAGTGCAGCTCGATCACTCCCCGCTCGGTCAATCCGAGCTGGTCGGCCACTTCCGGCAGGTCGGGTCCGTGCTCACCACCGTAGACGACCGGGACCACGAAGAGCTTCGACGGCCGCTCGGCCGGGATCTCGCCCAGCTGGTCGAGCGCGTCTTCGAGCGCTCGGCGAACGGTTCGGTGGTCGGTGTCGGCGCAGTCGAACTCCACGAGCAGCGAGTCGTAGGTGGGCACGAGACCGTGCACGCCGCTCAGGCGGGCCTCCTCCAGCGCATCGGCCAGGGCGTGCACGGCTCGCCACCTGTGGTCGGCGTCGTCGTGCACTGCCTTGACGACCACGGCCGAGTCCCCGCAGTCGACGATCGCCACGTGCTGCCGCATGTCAGGCTCCCGCCTTGCGCCGGAGCACCTCGGGCAGCGGTGCGATCGCCACCCCGGCCGAGAGCAGCTCGTCGCGCACCCTGTGCGCCAATGCCACCGCGTCCGGTGTGTCGCCGTGCAGCAGCACGGTGTCGCATTCCACCGGGACGACCTTGCCGCCGACGCTGCGGATGACGCCCTCGGTCACCATGCGGACCGTGCGCTCGGCGATCTCGGCCGCGTCGTGGATCACCGCGCCCGGCTGCGTCCTGGGCACGAGGGTGCCGTCGTCGGCGTAGGCCCGGTCGGCGATCCCGACGATGCCGACCGCCAGGCCGCGGGCCCGGGCGGCCTCCGCGAGCTCGCCGTCCTGGGCCAGCACGATCAACGACGGGTCCACGCAGGCGACCGCATCGGCCACCGCACCCGCGTAGTCCGGCCGCGTGGCGACCAGGTTGCCCAGCTTTCCGTGCGGTGCCACGTGGTTGACGCGGATGCCGTGCGCGACGGCGAAGGCCTGGAGAGCACCGATCTGGTACAGCACATCGGTGCGGACTTCCCGCGGGGTCAGTTCCATCGCGCGCCGGCCGAAACCGGCCAGATCGGGAAAGCTCGGGTGCGCCCCCGCCGAGATGCCGCGCTGCGCGCACGACCGGATCGTGGCGTCCATGGTGCGCGGATCGCCGGCGTGGAAACCGCAGGCGATGTTCGCCGAAGTCACGACGTCCAGCAGCGCCTCGTCGTCGCCCATCGCGTAGGCGCCGAACCCCTCGCCGAGGTCGGCGACGAGATCGACCAGGTGCGTCATTACGACCTCCGGGGAGCGTGAATCGCATTTCTTCCGCCCGAATGGATCGACGAATTGCGGCGAATTGACTTCGCCGCTGAACATTCTTTCGCGGGATCGGGATATCCCGGATTCGCCGAAACCTTCTCGATGCGTTTCAGCGAACGTAATGCAGCCCACCGCGACCGACAAATACGCGTTGGGCGTGACGTGATCGCCGATGCTTATGGATGGTCGCCGATCCGCCGGGCGAGCGGCGTGCGCACAGCTCAGGGCGCCGCTGACCCGGACGTATGATGAGCGGCTCCCGGGGCTGGAAGGGCTGCAGATGGACACCAGGCGTCTCTACTCGTTCGTCAAGATCGTCGATGCCGGGAGCATCACCCGGGCCGCCGGCATCCTGCGCATCGCCCAGCCCGCGCTCAGCCAGCAGGTCTCCTCGCTGGAGGCGCAGTTCAAGCAGCAGCTGCTGATCCGCAGCAAGCGCGGGGTGGCCCCGACCGAAGCCGGCCGCGCGCTCTACCGGCACGCCCAGCTCATCCTGCGCCAGGTCGACCAGGCCCACGCCGCCGTGTCGGTGTCCGGGCACGCCCCCGCGGGCAGCGTCTCGGTCGGCCTCGCCCCCTACAGCGCGGGCGCGGCGCTGGCCCTGCCGCTGCTGCGCGCCGTGCGCGAGCGCTACCCGAACATCCTGCTGCACATCAACGAGAACTTCGGCGGCGTCATCAGCGAAGCGATCATGACCGGGCGGATGGACATGGCGTTCATCTACGACGCGGGGCGCCGGATCCGCGGGGTGCGGTTCGAGCCGATGCGCACCGAGGGCCTGTTCCTCATCGCCGCCCCGTCGATCGCACCGGGCACCGCGGGCGAGGAGGTCGCGGTGGCCGAGCTGCGCGACGTCGAGCTGCTGCTGCCGAGCGGCATCCACACCATCCGCCAGGTCGTCGACACCGCGTTCCAGCAGGCCGCCCTGGAACCGAAGGTCGTCGGCGAGATCGAATCGGCGCCCACGCTGGTCAGCGCGGTGCGCGCCGGTGTCGGCGCGACGGTGCTGCCGTGGTCGGCGGCCAGCGCGATCATCGACGTGCAGAACCTCGTGGTGCGGCGGATCGTCGAACCCGAGATCGAGGTCAAGCTCTCGCTGTGCACATCCGACCACCAGCCGCTGTCCGAACCCGCACTGGCCGTGCAGGATCTGTTCCACGAGCTGATCGCGGAATTCGCCTGAGCGAGGTTTCCCCCATCCGGTTCTGCGCGGTGGCGCGGTGCTGACCGGGAAGCATTCACACCGCCGATAGCGTCACGCGATTCCGGTATTTGTCGCCGCCCCACCGCGCTGCCTAGCGTTCTCGCCGGACGGTCCACCCGATCTGCTGGTGGACCGCGCGTCTCGACGAGGAGCGAATGATGACGCATCGCGTGCTCAGCACCAGAGGGGAGCTACCCGGCGGCGGCCTGGCCCGGCTGGGCTCCGAAGTGGAGCTCGTCTCCTGGGCCGGCACCGGCAGGCCGGAGGCCGAAGAGCTGGCCGAACTCGCCGCCGGGGTCGATGCGATCCTGGCCCTGGGGAACGATTCCGTCGACGCCGGACTGCTGGCCGCGGCCGGCCCGGCGCTGCGCGTGGTGGGCCTCGCGAGCATGGGCTACGACGCGGTCGACCAGCGGGCCGCCGCGGATCGGGGCGTCGTGGTCACCCACACCCCCGGCGTGCTGGCCGAGACCACCGCGGACCTGGCGTTCGCACTGGCGCTCATGGCGCGGCGCCGTCTCGGTTCGGCCCGCGACGCCCTGCACGCCGGGCAGTGGGACGCGTTCCGGATGCACGACCACCTCGGTCTGGACGTGTTCGGCGCGACGCTAGGCCTGGTCGGTTACGGCCAGATCGGCCGTGCGGTGGCGCGGCGCGCCGCCGGGTTCGGCATGCGCGTCCTGCACCACGACCCGTTCGCCCCGGAGGACGACGGCCTGTCCTGGGCGGCCGACTTCCCCACCCTGCTCGCCGAATCCGACATCGTTTCGCTGCACGTGCCGCTCACCGAGTCCACCCGCGGGCTCATCGGTGCGGAGGAGCTGCGCGCGATGAAGCCCACCGCGACGGTGGTCAACACCTCGCGCGGCGGGGTCGTCGACGAGGCGGCGCTGCTGGCCGCGCTGCGCGACGGGGTGATCCACTCCGCCGGGCTGGACGTCTTCGAACGCGAGCCGCGCGGCACCGACGTCGCCGATCTCGTCGAGCAGTCCCGCCTGGTCGCGCTGCCGCACGTCGGCTCGGCCACCGAGGCGACCCGCGCGGCCATGGTCGACCTCGCCGTGGACAACATCCTCGCCGTCCTCTCGGGCCGCCCGGCTCGCACACCGCTGCCGGGCACCGCTGCGGTTCCGGGAATCGCGGAGGGCGTGCGATGAGCCACCCGGTGTTCGACATCAGCGGGCGCGTCGCGCTCGTCACCGGCTCCAGCAAGGGAATCGGCAACGCACTGGCGCGAGGCCTGCTCGAAGCCGGCTGCACGGTCGTCCTCAATGGACGCGAGGAGTCCAGGCTGGCCGAGGCGCGCGAGGAGCTTTCCGGCCTGACCGGTGCGACCGCGCACGCGCTCGCGTTCGACGTGACCGATCCGGTCGCGGTCGCGGACGGCATCGCCCGCGCCGAGGAGCTGGCGGGCCCGATCGACGTCCTGGTCAACAACACCGGGGTGCAGCACCGCGCGCCGTTCACCGAGTTCGCCGACGCGGACTGGTACCGGCTGCTCGACACCAACCTCAGCAGCGCCTTCCTCGTCGGGCGCGAGGTCGCCCGGCGGATGGTGCCGCGCGGCAGCGGGAAGATCATCAACATCTGCTCGGTGCAGAGCGAGCTGGTGCGGCCCGGCATCGCCCCGTACTCCGCCACCAAGGGCGGCCTCAAGCAGCTGACCAAGGGCATGTGCGCCGACCTGGGTCCCTCCGGCATCCAGGTGAACGGGCTGGCTCCCGGCTACTTCGAGACCGAGCTGACCGCCGCCCTGGTCGCCGACGAGGAGTTCAGCGAGTGGGTCCGCGGTCGCACCCCGGCAGGCCGGTGGGGCCGGGTGTCCGATCTCGTCGGCGCCCTGCTGTTCCTGGCCTCCCCGGCCTCCGACTTCGTCAACGGCCAGCTGCTGCACGTCGACGGCGGCATGACTTCCGTTCTCTGACCACCGAACCCGCTGGAGGGGCGATGTCCACACGTGCGTGCGTCGTGCACGGAGCAGGCGATCTGCGCGTCGAAGAGCGGGAAGCGGCACCGCCCGGCGGTGGCGAGGTCGCGGTCTCGGTGGCGCTGGGCGGCATCTGCGGATCCGACCTGCACTACTACCACCGCGGTTCGGTCGGCGACTTCCAGGTGCGCGAACCCATGGTGCTCGGTCACGAGGTCGTCGGGCACGTGGCCGCCACCGGCGACGGGGTGAACGATCTCGCCGTCGGCGCGCCGGTCGCGATCCACCCGGCGACGCCGTGCGGCAGCTGCCCGGAATGCGCGCTCGACCACCGCAACGTCTGCGCCCACAGCCGCTACCTCGGCAGCGCGGCCCGCACTCCGCACGTGCAGGGCGGGTTCGCGCAGCACATCGTCGTGCCCGCCGACCAGGTCCGCCCGCTGCCCGACGGACTGGGCCTGCGCCGGGCCGTGCTCGCCGAACCGCTGTCGGTCGCCCTGCACGCCGTGCGACGCGCAGGCGATGTCGCGGGCCGGCGGGTCCTGGTCACCGGGGCGGGGCCGATCGGGTGCCTGGCGGTGGCGGCGTTGCGCGACGCCGGAGCGGCCGAGGTGATCGTCACCGACCTGCTCGACGCGCCGCTGGCCATCGCCGCGCAGGTCGGGGCGACCTCGACGATCCGGGCCGATCGCGGGATGCCCGACCAGGTCGACCTCGCCATCGAGGCCTCCGGCTCGGCGGCCGGTCTGAGCACCTGCGTGCAGGCCGTGCGGCGGCGCGGGACCGTCGTGCTGCTCGGCCTGCTCCCACCGGGAGAGACCGGTTTCCTCGGCAACGTCGTGGTGACCCGCGAGCTCCAGCTGACCGGCGCGTTCCGCTTCGACCACGAATTCGACGAGGCGCTGTCCCTGCTGGCAGGCGGCCTGCCGGTCGATCCGGTGCTGACCCACACCTTCCCGCTGTCCGAGGCCACCGCTGCCTTCGACATCGCCGGGAACCGCGCGGTGGCCTCCAAGGTCCTGCTGGACCTCACCGCGCCCGTTGGCTGCGCGGGGGCGTCCGCTGGTTGAGAATTGTCGCGGCCACCCACGCCGCGCGGGCATCCGCGACATACTTCGAAACGCCAATCCCGCAACCAGGCGGTGTCGGTGGATTCCGCCGTGCACAACGAGAACGGAAGACTTCCTATGAGCACGTCAGCGCAGATCGGCGTCACGGGGCTCGCGGTCATGGGCCGCAACCTGGCCCGCAACTTCGCGCGCAACGGCTACGCGGTCGCCGTGCACAACCGCACCGCGTCGCGGACCCGGGCGCTGCTGGAGGAGTTCGGCGACGAGGGCGAGTTCATCGGCGCCGAAACGGCCGCCGACTTCGTCGCCGCGCTGGAACGCCCGCGCCGGCTGGTGATCATGGTCAAGGCCGGGGATCCCACCGATGCGGTGATCGAGGAGTTCGCGCCGCTGCTGGAGGACGGCGATGTGATCATCGACGGCGGCAACGCGCACTTCGCCGACACCCGGCGCCGGGAGCGCGACCTGCGCGAGCGCGGCATCCACTTCGTCGGCACCGGCATCTCCGGCGGTGAGGAGGGCGCGCTGCACGGGCCCAGCATCATGCCCGGCGGGTCCGCGGAGTCCTACGCGTCGCTGGGCCCGATGCTGGAGAAGATCTCCGCCAAGGCCGCCGACGGCGCACCCTGCGTGACGCACGTGGGTCCCGACGGGGCGGGCCACTTCGTGAAGATGGTGCACAACGGCATCGAGTACGCCGACATGCAGCTCATCGCCGAGGCCTACCAGCTGCTGCGCGACGTCGCCGGGTACTCCCCCGCCCAGATCGCCGAGGTGTTCCGCACCTGGAACACCGGCAGGCTCGACTCCTACCTGATCGAGATCACCGCGGAGGTGCTCTCGCACGTGGACGCCGCCACCGGCAAGCCGTTCGTGGACGTGGTGGCCGACCAGGCCGAGCAGAAGGGCACCGGCCGCTGGACCGTGCAGCTCGCCCTCGAACTCGGCGTGCCGGTCTCCGGGATCGCCGAAGCGGTCTTCGCCAGGTCGCTGTCGGGCCACACCGCGCTGCGCGAGGCCTCCCGCGGCCTGGCCGGCCCGACCGCGCAACCGCTCAGCGGCGCCGCGGCCGACGCGTTCGCCGACCAGGTGGAACAGGCGCTGTACGCGTCGAAGATCGTGTCCTACACGCAGGGCTTCCACGAGATCGCCGCGGGCAGCGCCGAGTACGACTGGAACATCGACCTGGGTGCGGTGGCGGCGATCTGGCGCGGCGGCTGCATCATCCGCGCCGCGTTCCTGGACCGCATCCGCGCCGCCTACGACGCCCGCCCGGACCTGCCGAGCCTGCTGGCCGACGAGACCTTCGCCACCGAGATCGCCGAAGCCCAGCACGACTGGCGAGCGGTTCTCGGAGCGGCCACCAGCCAGGGCGTGCCGACCCCGGGCTTCGCCGCGGCGCTGGCCTACTACGACTCCCTGCGCGCCGACCGCCTCCCGGCGGCGCTGACCCAGGGCCAGCGGGACTACTTCGGCGCCCACACCTACCGCCGCACCGACCGCGAAGGCTCCTTCCACACCCTCTGGTCCGAAGACCGCTCCGAGGTCCAGGTGTAACCACTCCACTGTGGACGACGCCGGGTCGCAGCCGCCCGGCGTCGTGCACCGAACCTGCTGGTCGACCGTTTTCGTCACAGCAGGAGCGAGAGGATCACGTGAACTGGCCGCTGCGGTGCGCACCGCAGCGGCCGGTTCACGTCGCCGCTCCTTCCGCCACCGCGATTCCGACGCCGCGGCGTGCCCCAGCTCCTGGCCACACCATTTATTTCATTTGACACTGAAGTAATTGAGCGTGGTGAAGAACGTCCGGACGGTGGGACGTCCTGCACTGCGCGGTGTTGGTGCGTGCGTGGTGATCGCGGTCGTGCCAGGCTCGGGTTCGCGTGATCGTCTCTTCCGAGGAGTGGGTCGGTGGCAGCCGTTCGTCTTGCTTCGGTCGTCGCACTCGTGGCGCTGCTGGGCCCTCCCCTGGCACCGGCAGGCGCCGATCCGGGTCCCGATCCGGATCTGGACGTGCTGTTCGTCGGCGCGCATCCCGATGACGAGGCCTCGCTGCTGTCGACGTTCGGCCGGTGGCGGCAGGACCACCAGATCCGCACCGGCGTCGTGACCATCACCCGCGGCGAGGGCGGCGGGAACGCCGTCGGGCCGGAGGAAGGGCCCGCGCTCGGGCTGCTGCGCGAAGGCGAGGAGCGCCGCGCCGTCGGCGGCCCTGGCATCACCGACGTCTACAACCTCGACGAACCCGACCTCTACTACACGGTGAGCGCACCGCTGACCGAGCAGGCCTGGAACCACGACGAGGTGCTGGGCAAGCTCGTGCGGGTCGTGCGGCAGACCCGGCCCGAGGTCGTGATCACCATGGATCCCGCGCCCACGCCCGGGAACCACGGCAACCACCAGTACGCGGCGCGGCTGGCCATCGAGGCCCACCGCCGGGCCGCCGATCCCGCCGCGTTCCCGGAACAGCTCGACGAGGGCCTGACCACGTGGGCGGCGCGGCGGGTGCTGTCCAACGCGGCCGGGGCCGAGGAGGAGGTCAGCGGGCCGGAGTGCGAGCAGCGCAGCACTCCGGCGGATTCGCCCGGCCCGGAGTACTACGTGCACGGCATCAGCGGCGGGACCAACTGGGAGCAGCGGGAGCGCGTCGCCGAACGGGAGTACCGCAGCCAGGGCTGGGCGTCGCGGCCGGACATCCCGGACGATCCCGCGCGGGTCGGTTGCGACCACCTGACCGAGATCGCCAACCGAGCGCCGCACGTGCCCGGCGCGCAGGGCGCCGACGCGCCGCTGCTCGGCGCCCTGCTGCCGGTTCCCGGCGGTCTGCCGGTCGGCACCGGGCTCGTCGCGACGGCGGAGCCGCGCGTCGTCCCCGGGCAGCGAACGGAGGTTCGCGTCCAGGTGACCGCACCTCCGGACGCGGCGCTGCGGGCGGGCCGGATCGTGCTGGGCCTGCCGCCGGAATGGGAAGTTCGAGGCGATGGGTCGTTCGGCCCGCTGGAGCCGGGCGCCACCGCGCACGCCGATCTGTCGATCGCCGTCCCCGAGCGGCACCGGCCGGAGCGAGTCCGGATTCCGGTGCGCGCCGAATCGCACCAGGGCCGTGCGGAGGCCGAGCTGCGCTTGGACGTCGTACCGCCCGTCGTGGCCGAGCAGGTTCCGCTGCCGGGTGTCGCGGAGTTCCAGCGCTGGGCCGGGGGTTCCCTGCTCCGGAACCAGGTCCCGCTCGTGCAGACCGTCCCGGCACTCGGCGCGCAAGAGGTCCGAGCCGCTGTGCACAACTACAGCGGTCGAACCCGTTCTGGCGCAGTGGAGTTCGTGCCACCTCCGGGTTTCGAGGTGCTCGGCGCCGTGCAGCGATTCGGTGAACTCGGTCCCGGCGAGCAGGCCGTGCTCACCTTCACCGTCCGCAGCACCGATCCGGAGATGCCGACCGGGGTGCGGGGCGGCGATCACCCGTACACCCTGATCACGCGCACCGACGACGGCACGACCGCGCAGAGCAGCGCCGCGCTGGAACTGGTCCCGTCCACCACGATCCCGCAGACCGCGACGCCGCCCGTGGTGGACGGCGAAGCCGGTCCGCAGGAGTACCCGGGAGCGCCGCTGGACGCGTCGTCGCTGTGGGAGGGCGAGGAGTGCGCGGCAACCGACTGCGCTGCCAACGCCAGATTCTCCTGGCACGACGGGACATTGCACGCGCTCGTCGACGTCGTGGACGATCAGCCGGGCGCGCTCCTGGCCGCCGATGACTGCAAGCGGCACTGGCGCACCGACTCCGTGGAGATCACCATCGATCCGAAGGCGGATTCGGAGAACACCTCGAACACGTTCAAGGTCGCGGTGCTGCCGAGGACCAGCGGGCCCGGGGCGCCCTGCTACGCCAGGGACGCCGACAACCACCAGGGCCCGGGTGAGCAGACCGCGCCCGGTGTGGAGATCGCTTCGAAACCGCGCGACGGCGGGTACACCGTGGAGCTGGCGATCCCGATGCGGGTGCTGCCGGGCTCGGTCGATCCGCAGCGGCTGGGGCTCAACGTCCTGGTCTACGACTCCGACACCCAGGACCTGACCGGCCAGTCGCGGATCGGCTGGTCCACCTGGGCCGGTGTGCAGGGCGATCCGTACCGCTGGGGCCGCGCGGTCCTCCAGGACGCACCGGCGGACGAGCAGGCTCCGCCGCCCGCCCCGGTTCTCCCGCTGGACGCTTTGTCCTCAGTGGACTCATCGTGGAGCGTCGCGCAATCCTTCCGGCTGAAGACATCGCTCGGCGGCGCTCCCCCGGCTGGTGATTCGGCCACCCGGATCACCAGCGCCCGCGCGCAGCAGCGCGAGGTGCACGCACAACTGGACGTGAACGGGCCGGGCAGGGCCCACCTGTTCGTTCTGGACGCGAACGACGCGGTGCTGGCCGAGCACCGGCTCGACGTCGACGGCCACGGCGAGCGGGCCGTGCAGATCCCGGTCCTGGAAGGCATCCCGGCGAAGGTGCTCGTCGGATTCGCCACCCCGAGCGGAACCACAGCCGCCTCGGCCGCCGACGTCCGCTAGCGCTGTGACCGGAATGCTGGCAGCCCAACGCCGCGAACGAGCCCGCATCCGCGGCGAGAAAGGAATCCGCGCGATCGCACGCTGCCGCGCGATCGGCCTGTGCCTGATCACTTCGACGAGGCTCTGGCACGACCTCGCCGGTTTCCACTTCACCTACATCTCGAGGTTCGACCGGCCGGTGAAACCGTCCATCACCGACATCGTGGACTCGATCGACGACCGCCCCGAGAGCGCGGACGCGATCGAGAAGCCGAACGTGGGTATCGCCCCCGCCGAGCCCGCCGGCGGCCTGGGGAGCGCGGCAGCCGCTGTCCGGCAGAAGCCCGGCTGGCAGGTCGTTCATTACTCGATCTCGCGAAACGAGACGAAGCTGGTCGGCACCGCCGCAGCGTTGCAACAGCAGCAACGAGACGCCTGGCACCAACTGATCCGGCCTCCCACTTCGCCGGGAGCCACCAACCCGGCCGACGTTCGTGGTCACAGCACTAGCGAAAACCCGGTGCGACCGCCGCAGCCGGTGCGGTATGGTCTTCGGCGTGAACTCCCCCGAGGCGTCCAGACGGTAGCCGCTCAGCACTCGCGCTGAGCGGCGGAGCAGCATGCCACGGCGCAACGCCTTCTCGCGTTGATCGCCGGCGTTCGGCTTCGCCTGCGGATCGTCTTTTCGCTTCCACGCACGCCCCCGCGCGGCCGGTTCGCCGTGCCCGGCGGGTGTGCCTCGGTGTTCGGGAGAAGGTTCAGTTGCCTTTCGTGGTTTTCGTGCTCGCTGCCGCGGTGTTCGCGCAGGGCACGTCGGAGTTCATGCTGTCCGGGATGCTGGCGGACATCGCCGCGGACAGCGGTGTTTCGCTCGGCGAGGCCGGGCTGTTGACGTCGGTGTTCGCCGTGGGCATGGTGATCGGCGCACCGACGATGGCGATGGCCGCCAGTGCCGTCCCCCGCCGGGTGGCGCTGATGGGATTCCTCGCGCTGTTCGCCCTGTGCCACGTCGTCGGTGCGATGACGGCGAACTTCGCCGTGCTGCTGGGCACCCGGCTGGTGGCGGCGGTGGCCAACGCGGGATTCCTGGCCGTGGTGCTGGCGAGCCTGCCGGTGCTGGTGCGCCCGTCGCTGGTGGGCCGGGCGACCGCCGTGATCCTGTCCGGTGTGACGATCGCCTGCGTCGCCGGGGTGCCCGCGGGAACGGTCGTGGGCCAGCTGTGGGGCTGGCAGTCGGCGTTCTGGGCGATCGCCGCGCTCAGCGCGGTGGCGCTGGTCGTGCTGTGGCCCACGACGTCGGCGCTGGCCGGGCGCGGCGGAGGTTCCGCTCCGGTGTGGACGGAGTGGCGGGTGCTGGCGCAGCGACGCCTCCTCGTCGTGATCGGCCTCGGCGTCCTGGTCAACGCGGCGACGTTCGCCGGGTTCACCTATCTCGGCACGGTCGCCACGGCGGTGTCGGCTCCGGGGAGCACCTGGGTTGCGGCGGCGCTGGCGCTGTTCGGCATCGGCTCGTTCCTCGGTGTGACCGTCGCGGGCCGCTGCAGCGACCGGTACGCGCGCCGCATCATCACCGGTGGCGCGGTCGTGGTGACCGCTCTGTGGGTGCTCGCCGCGCTCTCCGCGCACACCCTGCCCGGAGTTCTCGTGCTGGCGCTCGTGTCCGGGGCCGGATCGTTCGGGATGGGCTCGACGGTGATCGCCTCGATCGTGTCCTCGGCCTCGGCGACCGCCCCGCGCATCGCCGGTGCGCTGGCCACCACGGCGTTCAACCTGGGCGCCATCGCCGGGCCCGCCGCGGCCGGGCTCGCGGTGGGCGATGCCGCCCAGGCCCACCGGGCTTTCTGGATCAGCGCTGCTTTCGGTGCAGCGGCGACGTTGGTGGCCGTCCTGGCAGCACGTCGCAGCTCGGCGGCGCGCGCCGAGGAAGCGGTTGCGGCGTAGGCCGTCGGCTTCAGCGGCGAACTTCTGCGGGCCGGGTGGTCACTTCTGCGGAGTCACCGCGGTGACCGCTGAACCCGACCACCCGGCCCCACCCCAACTGCTGCAACACGTCAGGAGTCGACGATGCCCAAACGCTGGGACTTGATCGTGGTGGGCGCCGGGTCGGCCGGCGCGGTGCTGGCCGCCCGATCCGCCGCGCGCGGTGAGCGGGTGCTGCTGCTGGAAGCCGGACCCGACTACCGATCCGCCGAACTGCCGGAGGTGTGGCGGTCCCGGAATCCGCTGCGCGCCCTGCTCGATCCGCGGGCGGCTGGGGATCTGCTGCAGCAGGGCCTGCGGACCCGCCGCACCGAACGGCAGGAGTGGGCGCCCTACGTGCAAGGGCGGGGCGTGGGCGGTAGTTCCTCGGTCAACGGGCACATCGCCATCCGGCCTCCCGTCGAGGACTTCGACGACTGGGTGCGCATGGGGTGCGAGGGCTGGTCGCACGCCGAGGTGCTGCCCTGCTTCGTCAAGTCCGAGGACGACGCCGACTTCGGGGACCAGTCCCACCACGGGCGCGGCGGACCGATCCCGGTTCGCCGGAACCCGCCGGAATCATGGGGTCCTGCGGATCGCGCGCTGCACGACGCCGCCTTGGCGGCCGGGTTCGGCTGGTCCCCCGACGTGAACGCGCCAGGCGCCACCGGCGTCTCGCCGTACCCGACCAACGCCCGCGCGGGGCGCAGGGTCTCGACCAACGACGGCTACCTCGAACCGGCGCGGAGCCTTCCCGCCCTGACCGTTCGAGGCCACGCCCTCGTGGATCGCGTGCTGTTCTCCGGAAACCGCGCGGTCGGGGTGCGGGTTCTCGTCGACGGCCGGGTGGTCGACGAGCACGCCGACCGCGTGGTGCTGAGCGCGGGCGCGATCCACTCACCGGCCATCCTCCTGCGGTCGGGAATCGGCCCGGCCCGCGAGCTGACCGAGCTGGGCGTGGAGGTGCGGCAGGACCTGCCGGTCGGCCGGGGCCTGCAGGACCACCCGCTGTTCTTCCTCGGGCTCCCGCTCAGCGCACGAGCATCGGCCGGGCGCTCGATCGACGACCGCTACACCAACATGTGCGTCCGCTACACCAGCGACGCCCCGGACCGCCTGCCCCACGACATGATGCTGGTCGCCTGCAACCAGAACGTGCTGTCGCTGGCGAGCGCCGAGGTGGCATCCGGAGCCGGTGCGCTGCTGGTGTGGGTCAACCGCGTCTTCTCCCGGGGAAGCGTGACGCTGGCTTCGGCCGATCCGACGGCTCAGCCGGTTCTACGCCACCGCATGCTCTCGGATCCGCGCGACCTGGCCCGCATGCGCTCGGGCGCGCGGTTGCTGCTGGAACTCGGCACGAGCGACCACGTCCAGGAGGTGGTCGACGGGTCCTTCGCCCAGGTCAACGAGCAGTTCACGGTGGCTGCCGAGTGCGACGCCGCGCTGGACGATCTCCTGCTCCGGACCGCCGTCGACGGCCAGCACGCGACCAGCACGTGCAGGATGGGAAGTCCGGACTCGGCGACGACGGTCGTCGACTCCCGCTGCCGGGTGCTCGGCGTGGAGGCGCTGCACGTGGTGGACGCGTCCATCTTCCCGACCTGCCCTCGCGCGAACCCGAACCTCGTCACGATCGCCGCGGCGGAGCTGATGGCCGACCGGCTGGTGCGCTGAGGTCACGAACCGGTCGGGCTCGGGTGCGCCTGCCGACCGACGTGGCGCCCGTGCGCGGCGATGCGTCGCGCGTCGCGTTCGGGGCGGACGAAGGCGAAGGCCAGCAGGCCACCGATGAGCATCAGGGTGCCCGGGATGGCGAACGCCATCGCGAAGCCCGTGGCCGGATCCGCTGCCGATTCGACGATCCGGCCCGTCACGTAGGGCGCGGCGAGACCTGCCAGCGTCACCAGCCCGACGGTCATCGACAGCACCGCGCCGCGCTGGGCGGGTGGGGTGATCTCGGCGTTGATCGTCTGGCCGATGGCGAACTTGACGGCGCCGATGCTGAAGGCCACGGTGATGAGCGCGATCTTGAGACCGGGGTGCGTCACGAGCGGAGCGATGAGCATCGCCGCGCCCGCCAGGAACACCGCGCAGCCACCGAGAATGCCGCGCGACACCCGGCTGGACACGCCGCGGTGCATCAGCCACTGCGTCAGGGCGCCCTGCGCGAAGGTCGCGACGGTCTTCAGCACCCAGGGGGCGGTCACGATGGCACCGGCGGCGACCGCGCTGTAGCCCAGCGAGGTCTCCAGGTAGGACGGCACCCACGCGAGCAGCAGTGCGGAGGTCCAGTAGGCGCCGAAGCCGCCGACGAACCCGGCCAACCAGGTTCCGCTGAGCAGGATGCGGTGGTAGGGCACGCGGAAGTCCTCCACCGGCTCCGGTTCCGCACCGGTCGGCGCGGCCGCGCGGTCGGCGGTGCCCTCGCGGCCGACCACCGCCCAGATGGCGCACCAGAGAACGCCGACGACGAACAGCGACAGGAAGGCCCAGCGCCAGCCGAAGTTGATGATGACCAGGGTGAGCAGCGGTGCGGCCAGAACACCGCCGAGCCCGCCGCCACCGGAGATCAGCGAACTCGGGATGCTGCGCTTCTCGTTCGGGAACCACTTGAAGGCGGCGTGCATCGCGATCGGCTGCGCGGGTCCTTCCGCCGCGCCCAGCACGATCCTGCTGACCAGCAGCGCGGCGAAACCGGCCCCGGCGACCACCGGCAGCTGGGTGAGTCCCCACACCAGCGCCATGCCGAACAGCAGCCACTTCGTCGGGAATCGGTTGGCCAGGAATCCGAAGGCCACCGCGGAGATGTTGAACAGGAAGAAGAACGAGCTCGCCAGCAGTCCGTACTCGGAATGGCTCAGCCCGAGCTCGCGCATGATGGGGTTGGCGGCGAGCCCGAGCACGGCCTTGTCCGCGTAGTTGATCAGCATGAAGACCAGCAGCATCGCCATGACGGCCCACGCGCGCAGGCCGGACTTCTGCGAGGGGTCGGCCGGGGTGTCGAGTTTCGAGGACTTCATCGTCGCTCCAGGTGAAGTGGCCCGGTCAGGTGGTGAGCAGCTCCTTGGCGATGCCGTTCTTCTGGATCTCCGAGGAACCGGTGAGGATGCGGAACATGCGCAGCCTGCGGAACAGCCACTCGACCTCGCTGCCGCGCACCAGCCCCGCCTTGCCGTGGATCTGCACCGCCTCGTCGGCGATGCGGAAGGCGTTCTCGGCGACGAAGAGCTTGCACATGAACGCCTCGGTGCGCGGCTTGGCGCCCGCGTCCAGCGCGGCCAGCGCGTCGTAGGTCATGCTCCGCGCGGCGTAGTAGGTGGTGGCCAGGTCCGCGATCTTGTGCTGGACGGACTGCAACGCCGCCAGCGGCGCGCCGAAAGCGTGCCGGTTCTTGGCGAAGTCGACGGTGAGCTGCAGTGCGCGCCGCGCGTTGCCGAGCACCGTGGGACAGTGCAGCAGCCGGTTGGCCGTGACCCGGCCCAGTCCCACGCGCAGGCCGTCGCCGACGCGGCCGAGCAGCTGTTCCGGGCCGACGTAGCAGTCCTCCAGGACGATGTCGCTCTCGATGTGCTGGCCCGACATCGGGGTCTGGCCGTCGAGTACCTCGCAGCCCGGCGAGTCCAGGTCGACCAGGAACGCGGAGTAGGACTCCTCGGCACCGGCCATCCGGGCCACCAGCACGGAGAAATCGGCGAACGGCCCGGCGGAGGAGAACACCTTGTGCCCGGTGATCCGCCAGCCTTCCCCGTCCGGGGTCGCGGTGGTGCGCATCGCGCGCACGTCCGAGCCCGCGTCCGCCTCGGTCAGCGAGAAGCAGCACGCCCGTTCGCCCCGGATCACCGGCAGCAGGTACCTCTCCAGCTGGTGCTCGGTGGCGAACTCGAAGATCGACCCGGCGCGCAGCGGCCCGCCCATGTCGCCGAGCACGGAGTGCGAGAGGACTCGCCCCGAAGCACCGATCTCCTCCTTGAGGGCGGCCAGTTCGGTGAACGAGAGCCCCTGCCCGCCGAACCGCGCCGGCAGGTGGACGCCGTAGAAGCCGAGCTCGCGGCTGCGCTTCCAGACCGGCTCCAGGACCTCGCGGCTCAGCCGCGTTTCCGGGGTGAGCCGGAGATCGGCCTCGTACTCCGCGAGCTCGCCGCCCAGGTAGTCGCGCAGCCGCCCGACGAGATCGGCCAGGCGCGGGTCGTCGTAGGACGGGGTGAGCGTGAACGACATGGTTGTCCCTCCTCAGTGGACCTTGCGGTCGCTGCCGGTCCAGTAGCGGTCGCGCACCGCGCGCCGGTCGATCTTGCCGTTGCGGTTCACCGGGAGAGCGGCGGCGAAGTCCACCGTCTTGGGCAGCTTGTGGCGGGCCAGCTTCGTCGCGCAGAACTCGATGAGGCCGGCTTCCGGCACCGCCTCGCGGGTCACGACGACGGCCTTCACCGCTTCGCCCCAGGTCTCGTCCGGGACGCCGACAACGCAGGCCTCCGAGACCGCCGGGTGTTCGTAGAGCGCGGCTTCGACCTCGCTGCAGTAGACGTTGAACCCGCCGGAGATGATCATGTCCTTCTTGCGGTCCACGATGAACAGGTAGCCGTCGGCGCGCAGGTACCCGATGTCTCCGGTGTGCACCCAGCCGTCGCGGAAGGTCTGGGCGCTGAGCTCGGGCTCGCCCCAGTACTCGCGGACGCAGTCCGGGCCGCGCACCACCACCTCGCCGAGCTCTCCGGCAGGCACCGGGTCGCCGCCGTCGTCCACCACGCGCACCTCGGTGTCGTAGACCGGTCGGCCGCAGGAGGACAGCAGTTCCGGGTCCTCCGCGATGCCGCGGGCGACGTCCTCGGCGGTGAGCACGGTGACCCCGCTGGTGGTCTCGACCTGCCCGTAGCCCTGCATGACGACCGGGCCGAACGCGGCGACGGCCTCGCGCAGCCGCTGCGGCGAAACCGGTGCGCCGCCGACCCGCAGACAGGTCATCGAGGACAGGTCGGCAGTGCTCAGGTCCGGGTGCGAGAGCACCAGGTTCAGCATCGTCGGCACGAGGAACGTGGAGGTGATCCGCTCGGCTTCGACGAGGCGCAGGAACTCCCCGGCGTCCCAGCGCGGTTGCACCACCACGCTGGTGCCGCGGGCGAACGCCGCCAGCAGTCCCATCCCGGTGGCGTGGGTGATCGGCCCGGCGGCCAGGTAGCGCTCCGCCGCCTCCGGTCGGCGCTCCGGGGTCATCAGCCGCTTGCGCATGTTCGCCAGCCGGTTGCCGGTCGTCTGCACCGCGGCCTTCAGCGTCCCGGTGGAGCCGGAGGTGAAGTTGAGGACCGCCGGGTCGTCCTCGGCGACCTCCACCGCGACCGGATCCTCCGCGCCGGCGGCCAGCAGGTCGGCGTAGTCGCCGCCGTAGTCGACCACCTCGCACGCCAGCCCGGCGCCGTCCACGATCTCGCGCGCCGCCCCGGCGTTGGCGGCGTCGGTGAACAGGACCCGGACCGATGCGTCGGCCAGCACGTGCTCGACTTCTCCGGCGGCGAGCCGGGTGTTGATCGGCACTCGCAGGAAACCGCCCTTGCAGAGGGCCATTTCGGTCTCCACCAGCTCGGCGCAGTTCCCGGCGAAGGTGGCCACCGCCTGTCCCGGGCGGATTCCGCGTGCGAGCAGCGCCGAAGCCAGCCGGTTGGTGCGCGCCTCCAGCTCCCGGTAGGTCCACCGCCGGCCGCCGCAGACCAACGCCTCCCGGTCCGGCCAGAAGCTGCTGCTGCGGGTGAGGTAGCTGCCCAGGTTCATGCCGCCTCCCAAGGTCTTCGTCACTCCGACCAATAGGAGACACGATGTCTACTAACTCACGGTATGTCAATGGGCCGGTAAGCTGACCAACCGGAAAGCCGAACCACGAAAGGCCTTGTCATGTCGACCGAGGACCGGCGCAGCCGCCGCAGCCGCCGCCTCCTGCGGGACGCCCTGGTGTCCCTGGCGCTGGAACGCGGCTATTCCAACGTCACGGTGGAGGACATCACCGAGCGCGCCGATCTCGGCCGGGCGACCTTCTACAAGCACTACGCGGACAAGGACGCGCTGCTCAGCCGCGTCACCTCCGACCTGCTGGAGGAGTTGCACGCGAGACTGCTGCCGCTGGTGCCGACCTCGTCGGTGGGCTTCACCGGGAAGCCGGTGCTGGAGCTGTTCCGGCACGCGCTCGACGAACGCGACGTCTACCGGGTCATCCTGCGCGGGGAGGGCGACGGGCGAGCGCTCCGGGAGTTCACCGACGCGCGCACCGCCGCGGCCGCGCACATCTTCCGGGCGCGCGCCGAGCACCACGGCGTGTCGCCGAGGATCGACGTCGAGGTGCTGGCCCGCGCTTGGGTGGGCGAGCAGATCGCGGTGATGCGCTGGTGGCTGGAAACCGATCCGCCGCAGCTCTCGCCCGAGGAGGTCACCGGCATGCTCCTCGACCTGTCGCTGCGCGGCCGCTACTGGGCCAACGGCTTCGACGGCGCGCCGCCCGACCGGGACGAGGGGATCCCGGCGGAGGACTAGGCGGGACCGGTGCGGGCCGCACCGGCCCCGGTGGCGACTAGCGCGGCCGCCCCGCGTTCAGCTCGGCCTCCAGCCGGGCCTGGTCGCGGTCGACGTCGAGCTCAACCACCGCGCCGACCTGCCGGAACAGCGGCAGGGACAGCTCCGCGCGCAGGTCGGCGACGTGCTGCCCGCCGGGCGGGACCAGCGGCAGCGGGAGCAGCGGGGCGTCCTCCTCCACCGGAGGTTCGGGAACCGGGTTCGGTGCCGGTTCCGGCTGAGCCGCGGGTGGCGGGGCGACCGGTGGCACCGCCACCACCGGTGGCGGCGGGCTCTGGACCGGGGCCTGCTGCTGATCCGGGGTCTCCGGTTCGACGGGCGCGGCGGCCAGCGGCGGATCGCTCTGGTTCGCGGCCAGCGCGATGCCCAGCGCGGCGAGCGCGGCCAGCACCGCGCCCCCGGCCGCCACGCTCTTGCGCGGGTTCGACCGCACCGCCCCGATCACGCCCGCGCCGACCAGGCCGCTGCCCGACGCGGCCAGGTAGCCGGTCGCCGTCGCGGTCCCGCCCAGCACGATCGGCGCGACGAAGACCTTCAGCGCGCCGTTGATCTCCATCAGCTCGGCCGCGATCGCCGCGCAGCGGTCGCAGTCGTCCAAGTGCTTGTTGACCTGCGTCGTCTCGCGCTTGGACAGGCCTTCGCGGGTCCACGCGCCGAGCCGGTCGATCGCCGAGCGGCAGGCGTCGGGCTCGGCGGCCATCTTCATCAGGTGCACCTGCAGGTACTGCTGCTTGAGCCCTTCGCGCGCCCGGTAGGCGAGCGCGGACACGCCGTTGGCCGTCATGCCCAGCATCGGCGCGACCCTCGACGGCGACTCGCCCTCGATCTCCACGTGCCAGAGCACCATCTGCCACCGCTCCGGCAGCCGGCGGAAGGCCTCGGCGATCAGCGACCGCTCCTCGTTCTCCACCGCCACGTCGCGGAACGGCTGGCTGATGTCGATGTTGGGCACCGTCTCGACGTCGTCGACGGTCTGCGTCCGCTTCGCCTTGTTCGCCCGGTCGTAGGCCCCGTGGCGCACCGCGGTCAGCAGGTAGGCGCGGAAGGCGTCGGTCGGCCCCCGGCCGTCCCGCAGCAGGCCCAGCACCTTCGCGAACGCCTCGGAGACCACGTCGTCGGCCTCGGCCTGCGATTTGGTGACCTGCCGGGCCATCGCGTGCGCCGCGCCCACGTGCCGCTCGTAGAGGATCCCGTACGCCGCGCTGTCGCCGCCGCGCACGGCCTCGATCAGCTCGGCATCGCCGACTCCCCGGACCTGCTCTTCCTGCGGTACCGCCGCCACCACTCATCACCCCAACGCCACGTCTCCCAGCGGGAGGAAGCGTATCCCGGCGGCTATCGACCGAACAGGCGTTCTGGATCACGACAACGGCTCAGAACCGATTCCTCCCGCAGGACCAGCGCTCTAGCCGCCGTTGGCGGGGGCGGCCGGTTGCGGCACCGGTTTCGCGGCCGGAGCCCGCAGCGGGCTGTTGAAGATCATGTTGAGCAGCACGGCCACCACCGCTCCGGCGACGATGCCGGTGCCGAACACCGTCTGGAACCACTGCGGGAACTGCTGGTAGATCGTCGGCGCGGCCAGCGGGATCAGGCCGACCGCCAGCGAGACCGACACGACGAACATGTTGTGGCCCTGCTCCAGGTGAGCGCGCGAGAGGGTGCGGATGCCGCTGGCGGCGATGCTGCCGAAGAGCATCAGCCCGGCCCCGCCCAGCACCGGGTACGGCACCAGCGAGACGACGCCGCCCAGCATCGGGAACAGGCCGAGCAGGGCCATCACGCCGCCTGCGAAGGCGACGACGAACCGGCTGCGCACCCCGGTCAGCGACACCACGCCGACGTTCTGGGCGAAGGCGCTGGTGGGCAGGCCGCCGAACAGCGAGCCGACCGTGGTGGCGATGCCGTCCACCCGCAGGCCGCGGGTGACCACCCGCTTCTCGACCTCGCGGTCGCAGATCTCGCCGATGGCCAGCATCCCGGCCGAGCTCTCGGTCATCGCCACCAGGATCACGATGCACACCGCGAGGATGGCGGCCGGGTGGAACTCGGGCGGGCCGAACTGCAGCGGCATCGGCAGCGCGAACAGCGACGTCTGCGCGAAGGTGCTGGTGTCGAGCATGCCGAAGGGCGCGGCGGCCAGGGTGCCCACGACCATCCCCAGGATCAGCGCGATCTGCTTGAGGAAGCCGCGCAGGACCCGCTGCAGCACGATGATGACCACCAGCGTGAACAGGGCGAGGCCGAGGTTGGCCGCCGACCCGAAGTCGGGCGCGCCTTCGCCGCCCTGCACCCAGGCGACGGGCACGGTCATCAGGGACACGCCGATCAAGGTGATCACCACACCGGTCACCAGGTGCGGGAAGAAGCGCATCAGCCGCCCGAAGAACGGGCCGACCGCCAGGCAGAACAGCCCGCCGACCAGGACCGCGCCGAGCACGGTCTGGATGCGGTGGCCCTCCGGCGCGGAGTGCGCCACCGTCAGCAGGGAGGCCAGCCCGGCCGAGGAACTGGCGTTGACGAACGGCAGCCGGTTGCCGGCGAACCGCCCGGCGCCCAGCGTCTGCAGCAGCGTCGCCAGCCCCGCCACCAGCAGGCTCACCGAGATCAGCACGATCTGGTCGCGCTGGTCCAGCCCGCAGGCCGGGCCGATGATCAGCGGCGGTGCCACCACGCCGGCGTACATCGCGCCGACGTGCTGGAAGGCGGCCGGGATCAGCTGCTTGGCCGGCAACTTCTCGTCAACCGGATGGCAGGCCGCCGGGGTCGGATTCCCCTGCGAATTGATTGCCATGCCCAGTTCCCCTTTGAAACGGATGCCCCGGTCCACCGCGGACGGGGGCCGGACTGTTAGCGTCGGTCGCGGGGACGGCGGCACCGATCGGTCCACCACCCCTCCCGCCATCGCGTGTCGTCCGACGCGGCGGGACGGCCGTTACCCGGCGTGAACCGGCCGCGTGGGCCGGTTCCGATGCCTCCTCCCCGGTGAAGAGCTCGGCGCCGCAGGCGTTTCTGCGCTGTCGGGCAGGAGCAAGCTACGTCCGGAATCCAACTCCCGTCAACATTTTGTTGAACTTCCGTTTCGCGGAATTACCGCGCCCGCCGGGCGGCATCGAAGCTTTCTCGACCGAGAAGAAATCGGCAGCTTCTTCTGCGCAACTCCTTGAACGAACACCGAAACACTGCTAAACGAACTTTTCGCGCCCGAATTGGACGGTTGCCGCCGCGCGCAGCCGCAGAAAGGATTCCGGTCACGCGCCGTGCAGCGCGAGGTAGGGAGCCAGCGCCAGCAGGGTGATGACGAGCCCGTACTTCAGCCCGCGGGCGGGCAGGGCCCGGGCGATCTTCCAGCCCAGCAGCACGCCCGCGAGCTCGGGAATCCCGACCAGCGCGGCCAGCGGCCAGTTGATCGATCCGGTTGCCAGGTAACCGATCGTGCCCGCACCGGCGATGACGATCGACTGCGCCTGGGCCGACGCCAGCGATTCCAGCACCGGCACGCCCAGGGCCACCAGCAGCGGGACGGTGAGCATCGGCCCGCCGATGCCGACGATGCCCGCCGCGACCGCCACCGCGAAACCCAGGCACGCGATCAGCGGCGCGGGCGGGTGCGCGCGGGTGCCCGCGGGGCGGCGCCATTCGCGGTAGCAGACCAGCGCGGCCACCAGCGCCACGAAGATCCCGAGCACCAGCCCGAAGATCCGCTCGGACACCCCAGTGTTGATCAGCACGCCGAGCGGGGTGCCCACCACGGCCGCGGCGGCGAGGATCAGCGCGGTGCGCCGGGTTTCCGGCTCGCGCAGGTGCCCCGAGCGGGTGTAGGCGGCGGTGGCCAGCGCACCGGTCGCGACGTGGGTGACGATGGCGGTGCCGGCGACCTCGGCCGGGGACAGGCCGGTCAGGGCGAACAGGCCGATCGTGGGCAGCACCCCGCCGGGCCCCACAGCGGTGATGCCCACCCCGCCGGCGAGCCCGAACAGCCCGAGCAGGATCAGCGTCGGTACCGTCAACTCCGCCATCACAGCTCACCGAAAAGCGTTGCAACCACGCGCCATTTGCGGTTCAAAGCGACCAATCCCCTTCTCCCGCAGGTGAAACCCTGCCTCGGTGCAGCGTGGCGGTCAGCGCCATGCGATCGGCGCGGATCCGGATCGACTCGACGTCCACCGGCCGCCCGTCCGCCGTGCGGGTCAGCCGCTCCAGCGCGAAAACCGCCGCGTGGTCCGGGATTCCGAGCAGCGCCGCGGTGTCCGGGTCGGCGTTGACCGCGTGCACCGCCACCTCCGCGGAGCCCAGCCGCTGCCCGGTGGTCTCCTCGATCAGGCTGAACACGTCGCGGCCGGCGAGGTCGCGGTCGAGCAGGCGGTGGCCGATGTCGGCGGTGAGGTAGGTGGTGTCCAGCGACAGCGGCAGACCGTCCAGCCACCGCAACCGCTCCAGGTGCACGCCGCCCGCCGACGGCGCCACCCCGAGCCGCTCGGCGATCGGCACCGGCAGCTCCGCGATGGCCCGGGCGGAGCGGACCTCGTTGGTGATCGTGCCGTAGCCGGTCATCGCCTCGGCCAGCCCGGCCAGCCGGTCGAGCCCGTGGCCGTACTTGGGCAGCACGACCCGGGTGCCCACTCCGCGCTGGCGCGTGATGACGCCTTCCCGCCGCAGCAGCGCCAGCGCCTCGCGCACCGCGTTGCGGGAGGCGCCGAACTGCTCGCCAAGCTGCCGCTCACCGGGCAGCACGCCGTCGGCGAAGCGACCCGCCGTGATCTGGTACCGCAGCACGTCGGCCACCTGCCGCGCCCGTTCGGCGCGCGGCCGCGCGGAGCTCCACCCGACCGGGATCCGCCTGCCCGCTGTCTCGTCCACGATCGGCACGCTACCCGGCCAACATTGCGCCAGAGTTACGCCACCCACATTGACCTGCGAAAACGCTCGACCAGGCACGATGGTGGGGCGCATCGGAGTTCCGCCGGGCCCACCTGGCCACAACGCCCCGGAAGGCATGATCGTGTTGAGATGTGCCGATCGGACACCGACAGTTGTCAGGACGTGGAGCCGCAGCGTCGAGGTTCGGGGGTCGGGATGCAGGTCGCAAAGGGGTGGCCGCTCATCGTCGGGACCGCGCTCGCCTGCGCCCTGACCTCGTGCACGGAACCGGCGCCGAAGGTCTCAGCCGCGTCGGTGACCACCTCGGTGCCCGACGGGGCCGCGCAGGTCGGACCCAGCGATCCGCTGGTCGTCACCGCCCACCGCGGTGTCCTCACCTCGGTGACCGTCACCGCGGACGGGGGCACCGCGGTCCCGGGCGAGCTGACCGACGGCGGACGGCGGTGGAGCACCACCGTGCCGCTGGAGTTCAGCAAGACCTACCGGGTGCAGGCCCACGCGCAGGACGCCGAGCGCATCCCGGCACCACCGGCCACCTCGACGTTCACCACCGCCACCCCGGTGGAGGAGATCACCGTGGAGCGGACCAGGCCCTCCGCCGGAGACGAGGTCGGCATCGCCATGCCGGTGTCGATCTACTTCAGCAAGCCGGTGACCGACCGCGCCGCCGTCGAGCGCCGCCTGTCGGTGGAACCGTCGGTGCCGACGGAGGGCTCGTTCCACTGGATGAGCGACGAGCAGGTCAACTGGCGGCCCAAGGACTACTGGTCGCCCGGCACCACCGTCCGGGTGCGGGCGCGGCTGTACGGGGTGAACACCGGTGGCGGCGTGATGGGCACCGCCGATCACGAGAGCGAGTTCCGCATCGGGCGGGACCAGCGCGCCGTCGGCGACGTCAACGCCCACACCCTCACCGTCTACCAGGACGGCCAGGAGATCAAGCGGCTGCCCGCCTCCTACGGCCGCAGCGTCTACCCCACCCAGTACGGCGTGCACGTGGCCTTCGAGAAGCACACCTCCACCCGGATGCGCTCGGACACCTGGGGCGGGCCGCAGAAGGGCGAACCCGGCTACTACGACGAGGTCCTGCCCTACGCGGTGCGCATCTCCAACAACGGCGAGTTCGTCCACGTCAACCCGGCCACCGTGTGGGCGCAGGGCGAGTCCAACGTCTCGCACGGCTGCGTGAACCTCTCCCCGGCCAACGGCAAGTGGTTCTTCGACTTCGTGCAGATCGGCGACCCGGTGGAGATCGTCGGCTCGGACCGCCCGCTGACCACCGCCGACGGCGACATCCCCGACTGGACCATCCCCTACGACGACTACATCAAGGGCAGCGCCCTCTACCAGCAATGAGGTTCCAGACGCCTGTCGCGCAGCGGGACCTCACCGGTGCCCGGCTGCGTGCGTGACCAGCTCCTCGCGGTTCACAGGTACTGGCCGAAGGGGTCGTCGCCGGTGGCCAGCTGGCTGATCCGCACACCCGCCAGGTCGGCCGGGCGCAGCAGGCGGACTTCCGCCGGATCGTGCTCGGTGGCGGTGATCCGCTCGCCCTGCAGCGCGATCGCCCGGTCCAGCAGGTTTCGCACCACGCGGCCGTTGCCGAAGGACTCATCGCGCTTGGCCGCGCGCAGGATGCCGCGGACCTCCGCGCCGACGCCGTCGGCCAGGGCGAACCCGGCGCTGCCCGCCATCCGCTCGAAGATCGCGACGAGCTCGGACTCGGCGTAGTCCGGGAAGTGGACCACGGACGGGAACCGGGAGGCCAGGCCCGGGTTGGTGCGCAGGAACTCCACCATCCGGCTCTCGTAGCCCGCCGCGATCACCACCAGGTCGTCGCGGTGCTCCTCCATCAGCCGCAGCAGTTCGGCGATCGCCTCCGGGCCGTAGGACTGCCTGCCGTCCGGCGGGGTCAGCGCGTAGGCCTCGTCGATGAACAGCACGCCGCCCAGCGCGCTGTCCACCGCGGCGCGGACCTTCGGCGCGGTCTGGCCGATGTACTGGGCGATCAGGTCGGCGTGCGAGACCTCCACCAGGTGCCCGGAGGACAGCAGGCCGAGCTTGGCGTACACCGCCGCGACCAGCCTGGCCACCGTCGTCTTGGCCGTGCCGGGGTTGCCGGTGAACACCAGGTGCCGCATGCGCGAGCCCAGCGCCAGCCCCGCGCCGCGGCGCAACCGGTCCGCTTCGGCCTCCGCCACCAGCAGCCGCACCTCGCGCTTGACCGACTCCAGGCCGACCAGGTCGTCGATCAGCGCCAGCGGGTCCTCCGGGAGATCGGTGCGCACCCGCTCCACCGAGGTGTCCGGGACGTCGGCGGCCACGATCCGGTTGACCGCGCGCGGTTTCCGGCCGGTCAGGATCCGCCGGGACTGCGCGGAGATCGTGCGCTCCAGCAGGTGCACGGCCAGCCGGCCGTTGGTCATCGCCGCAGTGCGGCGGGCGGCGCGGACCAGGCGGGCGACCTTGGCCCGCACGCCGGTCGCGACGGTGAAACCGGCTTCGGCGGCCTTGCGCTCGAACAGCTCCACGACCTGCTCGTCGGTCAGGTCCGGGAAGCGCACCACCTTCGGGAAGCGGGCCGCCAGCTCCGGGGTCGCCTTGAGCAGCCCGTTCACCGCCGCGTCCGGACCGCACAGCACCACCAGCAGGTCGTCCTGGCGCGCCTGCAGGCCGGCCAGCAGCGCATCGATCACACCGCGGTTGCGGGAGTGGTCGAGATCGATGCCGGGGCGGGCGAGCGTGCCCGCGTCCTCGATGCACAGCACCCCGCCCGAGGCCTGGTCGATCGCGCGCTGCACGCCGACGGCCGCCTCCGCCAGGTGCCGCCCGGCCAGATCCGCGCAGTCGACCACCACCAGGTGCCCCGAGGACAGCACGCCGAGATCGGCGCACATCCGGCCCAGGATCCCGGCCGCGGTCGTCTTCCCGGTTCCGGCCGAGCCGGTGAACACCAGGTGCCGCGGGCGGACCGCCTCCGGCATCCCGGCCTCCCGGCGCAGCTCCGCGGCCCGCACCTCGGCCAGCACCTGGTCCAGCTCGCGGCGGACCGACTCCAGGCCGACGCAGTCGGCGAAACCGGCACCGCGGACCGGGGATTCCGGCAAGTCCCGGCGCAGCACTTCCACTCGGCCGCCGCCGTTGCGGGCCCGTGCCGCTTCGACGCCGCGCTCGGCCAGGTGCTCGACCAGGCGCGCACCGCGCAGGTTCTGCTGCCCGGCCGCCGCCAGCCGCGCGCCCTCCCGGGCGGCGTCCTCGGAGATCACCGCTTCCCGCCGGGCCACCGCGCGCCGGAACAGCTCCACGCGCTCGTCCTCGGTGAACGCCCGGGTGGCGGCGACCCGGAACTGCTGCAGCAGCGCGGGATTCACCTCGCCCACCCGGTCCGCTCCCCCGGCCCGGCACACCGCGATGACGTGCAGGTCCGGCACGCGGTTCAGCAGCCGCCGCAGCTCTTCCAGCAACGCCGCCCCGGACCACTCCAGGCCCGCCAGCCGGTCGAGCCCGTGCAGCACCAGCAGATCACGCGAACCGAGGGCGTAGGTCTTCTGCTGCAGGTGCACCACGGCGTTGCTGACGTCCAGGCTGGCGAACTCCGCCTCGGAGACCCACATCTCCTGCCGCTGCGCACCGGCCTTGAGCAAAGCACCGCGCAGCAGCCGGAGCGCGGTGCCGCGGCCGGTGCTTTCAGGGCCCGTCAACAACATTCGCACCGCGCGGCCGTCCTGGGCGGCGGACAGCTCGGTGCGCAGCGCCGACACCAGCTCCGGCTGGCCCACCAGCTCGGCGGCCGGATCCTCCTGCGCCGCAGGCAGGTCCTCGCCGGTGGTCAGCTTCGCCGCCAGCGGGTTGCGGACCCGGCGCGGCTGGGCGAGCACCCTGAGCTGCTGCTGGAAATCGCGGACCAGGACACCGCAGTTCGGCGTCACCACGCCGTGCGGCAGTCCCTGCACCACTCCGCTGATCCGCATCGCCATGTCGAGCCAGGCGCGGCAGACGTCGACCTCACCGGCCAGCACCGCGCGCCCGAGCCAGGCCAGCACCTGGCCGTGCCACCGGTCGGCGTTGAACGTCGGCCGGTAGCCGGCGAACATGCTCTGCACGGTCTCGAACATCGGGCGCCCGGTGGTCAGCGCGAGCTCCACCGGCACTTCCACCAGGTCCGCGTGCAGCATCAGGTGCGCCAGCACGGCCTCGTGCTCCATGCCGGGGCCGACGTCGGGCACCGGGCCGGGGCTCACCGCGCTCGGCACCCGCTCCAGCAGCCGCTGGTGCGCGGCCAGGAATCCCGAGCACGCCCAGTCCAGGTAGGCGGCCGGGCCGGCGAGCTCGGGCAGCGCCGCCAGCACCGATTCGTCCGCCCGCTGCGCCCACGCCTCCCGCAGCGTCTCGACCGGGGCGAGGAGGTCCTGCTTGGCCAGCGCCGGATCGGCGGCCCGCAGGTCGTGCAGGGCGATCAGCGCCTGCCTGCGCGACTCGACGGGTTCGAGCCCGGCGAAGACGTCCAGGCAGCGGCGGGCCAGGTCGAAGGCCGCCTCCCGCAGCTCCGGATCGTCACCGGCACCGGTCAGCAGCCACTCGGCGGGCAGCCGGAACACCGCCGCGTGCGCGCTCCACGACCAGCTGCGCACCGGCGACCACGGCTGGGCCACGAACCCGCTCAGCGTCTCGCACTGCACGTCGGCGGCGTTGCCGCCGCGCACCGCCACCGTGCCGAGCAGGAACTCCAGCAGGCACCACAGCTCCGCACCGACGACCGTGGTGCCTTCGGCGTAGAACTCCGGCAGCTCCACGGCCAGCCGCTCGGCGGCCGGATCCCGGTTGAGCTCCTCCGCGCGCTCCCAGATCTCCTGGTACAGCCCGTCCGGAACCCGCCACGGGCCGTGGGCGTACACGTCCAGCACGGGTTCATCGGACAGCAGCAGTCGCAGGTGCTCGGGCAACGTCGGTCGGTCCACGATCGGCCAGACTACTGACGCGCGTCACCTGCTCGGGGGAGAACCCGCACTCAGGGCATGGCCAGCACGATCTTGCCGAGCGCCCCGCCGGTGCGCAGCCGGTCGAGGGCTTCGGCGGCGCTCGCCAGCGGGAAGACCTCGTCCACGACCGGCCTGATCCGGCCCTCGGCCACCGCGGGCAGCACCTCCGGCACGAGCCCGGCGAGCACCTCGCCCAGCTCGGCGGGCCGCCCGAAGCCGAACGAGACGCCGCGCAGGTGCAGGTGCCGGTAGGACAGGTGATCCAGGTCGATCGTGGACTCCGCCCGGTCCAGGCGACCGATGTTGACCAGGTGCCCGCCGACGCGGGTGGCCGGCAGGCTGGCCGCGAAGAGCCGCCCGCCGACGTGGTCGAGCACCACGTCCACGCCCTCACCGCCGGTGGCCGCCAGCACCTCCTCGGTCAGGTCCTCGCCAGGGCCGACGACGACCACGTCCGCTCCCGCGCTGGCCAGCAGCGCCTCCTTCGACGCCGTCCGGGTGGTGCCCACGACCGTCGAAGCGCCGAGCACCTTGGCGATCTGCACGCCGAGCAGCCCGATCGCCGAAGCGGCACCGGTGATGAGCACCGACTGCCCGGCCCGGAAGGCGCCCAGGACCAGCGCACCGTGCTCGGTGAGCAGACCGGTCGGCAGCGAGGCGGCCTCCTCGTACCCGGCTGCGCCGGGAACTGGCAGCACGTGCCGGTGATCCGCGCGGACGTACTGGGCGAAGCTGCGCGGCTGGGTGCCCATCACCCGCTCCCCCACCAGCACACCGGTGACGCCCGGGCCCACGGCGCAGACCTCACCGGCGAACTCGTACCCGGCCTGGTACGGCTCGCCCGTGCCACCGGTGGCCGGATCGGTGGCGGCCAGCACCGAGGCATCGGCGTTGTTCAGCGCCGCCGCTCGCACGCGCACCAGCACCTGACCCGGCCCGGCGTCGGGCACCGGGACCTCCCGGGCCTCCCACTCGGGGCCGGTGCCGCCGAAAAGCGCGATCATCGTCGCGGGCATGCCGATCTCCTCCGTGGAGCACCTGGCCGAAGAGGTCGCCCCAGGATGGCCGCAGGGCGAACCGCCCGCACCTCAGCCGGTGGCCGGATCGGCAGAGCAGTCCGGGCAGAGGCCCCAGTAGATGACCTCGGCTTCGTCGATCGTGAAGCCCCGGGCATCGGAAGCGGTCAGGCAGGGCGCGGCACCCACGGCGCAGTCGACGTCGGCGACCACTCCGCAGGACCGGCACGCCAGGTGGTGGTGGTTGTCCCCCACCCGCGCTTCGTAGCGGGCCAGCGAGCCCATCGGCTGGATGCGGCGCAGCAGCCCAGCGGCGGTCAGCGCCCGCAGCACGTCGTAGACGGCCTGGTGGGACACCTTCGGGAGCGCCTCGCGCACCACGCCGATAATCGACTCGGTGTCCGCGTGCGGGTGGGCGTGCACCGCTGACAACACGGCGACCCGCGGTCGGGTCACGCGCAGTTCACCCTCGCGCAGCAGGTGCTCGAGGTCGGCTGTCGTCGGCACGCGCCGAAGTCTCGTCCGGTTTCCGGAGCCGATCAAGAGCGTTTCGCACTCCCGCAATTGTTTTCGTTCAACACTGAAGCCATCGATGCCCCTGAAGGAATGCCGCCGACCACCGCACCGGCCGAACTGGATACACGTAGGGGGTATACGCCAGGGCGACCAGTGACTCCCGTCACCATTTACGCCTCCGACCCGGCCGCAGGGCACCCGAACGACACCCGAGAACCCTCGATCTCGCCGAGACACCAGCGAAAACATCCCACGGCCCATCCTCGCGGCCACCTTTCGCGGCAGATCTCCCGCAGGCTTGCCATCCATACCCCCAGGGGGTATAAATCTCGTACACGAGGAACACCTACCCCCTACGGGTACAGAGCCGAAGAGGAGCTCCCGATGACCGAGTCCACCTTCACCGTCGTCGGCATGACCTGCGGGCACTGCGTCCAGTCGGTGACCGAGGAGGTCAGCCAGATCTCCGGCGTCTCCGAGGTCGCCGTCGACCTGCCCACCGGAGCGGTGACCGTCTCCAGCACCGCAGCGATCAGCACCGACGAGGTGCGCGCCGCCGTCGAGGAGGCCGGCTACCAGCTGGCCGGCAGTTGACCTGGAACCGGCCGGGCCCACGGGCCCGGCCCCGCACGCAGTGAGGATTCGCCATGAACGCAGCAGGAAAGCTCTCCGCCTACGGTGCGGTGCTCGCTCTGGTCGCCGGTGGCGCCTGGGCGGTCGGCACCGCTGTCGGTCCCGTCTCCGCCGCCCCCGTCCCGAGCAGCCACGACGGCATGCCCAGCGGTGACGGGCACGGGAACGCCCACGGCGGCACCGTCGCGGAGACCGACCTGCCCGGTGGGCTCGCGTCGTCCCGGGGCGGCTACACCTTCGCGCCCACCGCGACCACCCGGAACGCCGGTGCCACCGAGCCCTTCTCCTTCCGCGTCCTCGGCCCGGACGGGCGCGCGGTCACCGCCTTCGACGTCGAGCACGACAAGCGCATGCACCTCATCGTGGTGCGCCGCGACACCGCGGGATTCCAGCACCTGCACCCGGAGATGGCCGCCGACGGCACCTGGAGCACTCCGCTGGACCTGCCCGAGGCCGGCAGCTACCGGGTCTTCGCCGACTTCACCCCGACCGGCGGGGCGGGGACCACCCTCGGCACCGACATCGCCGCCGCAGGCGAGTTCGAGCCGCGCGAGTTCGCCCCGTCGCGGGTCGCCGAGGTCGACGGCTACCAGGTCCGGCTCGACGGCGAGCTCGTCGCGGGCCAGTCGTCGCCGCTGCGGCTGACGGTCAGCAAGGACGGCGCGCCCGTCACCGACCTGCAGCCCTACCTGTCCGCCTACGGCCACCTGGTCGCGCTGCGCAGCGGGGACCTCGCCTACCTGCACGTGCACCCGGAAGGCGCACCCGGCGACGGACGCACCGCACCCGGCCCGCAGATCGACTTCGTCGCGGCGGTGCCGAGCGCGGACACCTACCGGCTGTTCCTGGACTTCCAGCACGACGGCGTCGTGCGCACCGCGGAGTTCACAGTGGACACCAGCGGCAGCGCGCCCGCGGCGGACCAGCCCGGTCACACCGGGCACTGACGCGAGAACAGTCCTGGTCGATCGACTTATTCCCTCATTCCGCAACAGCGAAACGAGTCGCCGCAAGCGCGAAGCGCCGCCCTAGCAACTCGCACAGCCGCGGGTCCTCAGACGCTTGCTGGCGAGGACCCCTCCGCCGCGCGTCCGACGTGCACCCGTCCGGGAAGCGTCTGAGATTCCGCCACCCGCACCGCCACGCAGAACGAGCGTGGGATCACTCATCTAGGAGAAACCGCAATGACCACCCAGGAACGAACACCGCAGAGCACCGGCGAGGTGGAACTCGCCATCTCCGGGATGACCTGCGCTTCGTGCGCGGCGCGGATCGAGCGGAAGCTGAACAAGCTCGACGGTGTCGTGGCGACGGTGAACTACGCGACCGAGAAGGCCCGCGTGAGCGTCCCGGACGGCCTCGACCCGCAACGGCTGCTGGAGACCGTCGAGGCAGCCGGCTACAGCGCGAGCCTGCCCGTCCCGGAAGAGCCCGAGGCCGTCGCCGAGGAGGCAGCCGACGATCCGACGCGTTCGCTGCGGCAGCGGCTGGTGGTCTCGGCGGTGCTGTCGGTGCCGGTGATCGTCATGGCGATGGTCCCGGCGCTGCAGTTCACCTACTGGCAGTGGATCTCGCTGGCACTGGCGGCGCCGGTGGTGCTGTGGGGTGCGCTGCCGTTCCACCGGGCCGCCTGGGCGAACCTGCGCCACGGTGCGGCGACCATGGACACCCTGGTGTCGATGGGCACCATCGCGGCGTTCCTGTGGTCGCTGTACGCGCTGCTGTTCGGAACCGCCGGTGTGCCCGGCATGACGCACCCCTTCGAGCTGACGATCCAGCGGATGAGCGGTGACGGCTCGATCTACCTCGAGGTCGCCGCCGGTGTCACGACCTTCATCCTCGCCGGGCGGTATTTCGAGGCGCGTTCCAAGCGGCGTGCCGGTGCGGCCCTGCGGGCGCTGCTGGACCTGGGTGCCAAGGACGTCGCCGTCCTGCGCGACGGCCGCGAGGTGCGCATCCCCACCGCCGAACTCGCCGTCGGCGACCGGTTCGTGGTGCGGCCCGGCGAGAAGATCGCCACCGACGGCGTCGTCGAGGAAGGTGTCTCGGCGGTCGACGCGAGCATGCTCACCGGCGAGTCCGTGCCGGTGGAGGTCGGCTCGGGAGACGGTGTCGTGGGCGCGACGGTGAACGCGGGCGGCCGCTTGGTGGTCCGCGCGACCCGGGTCGGCTCGGACACCCAGCTGGCGCAGATGGCCAAGCTGGTCGAGCAGGCCCAGACCGGCAAGGCCGCCGTGCAGCGCCTCGCGGACCGCATCTCGTCGGTGTTCGTACCCGTCGTCATCGCCCTGGCGGTCGCCACCCTGGCCTTCTGGCTGGCCTCGGGTGGCGGAGCCGCGGCGGCGTTCACCGCCGCGGTGGCGGTGCTGATCATCGCCTGCCCGTGCGCGCTGGGACTGGCCACGCCCACCGCGCTGCTGGTGGGCACCGGGCGCGGCGCCCAGCTGGGCATCCTGATCAAGGGACCCGAAGTCCTGGAATCCACCCGCCGCATCGACACCGTCGTGCTGGACAAGACCGGCACCGTCACCACCGGCCAGATGGAACTCATCGACGTCCACACCACCGACGACACCGACCACGACGAGGTCCTGCGCATCGCCGGCGCGCTGGAGAACGCCTCCGAGCACCCGATCGCCCAGGCCATCGCCCGCGGCGCCCAGCAGCGCATCGGCGAGCTGCCCGCCGTCGAAGGCTTCACCAACGTCGAAGGCCTCGGCGTTCAGGGCATCGTCGACGGCCACGCCGTGATCGCCGGCCGGACCGCCCTGCTGGAGCAGTGGAGCCAGCACCTCACCCCGGAACTGGCCGAAGCGAAGGCCGCGGCCGAGCAGCAGGGCAAGACCGCCATCGCGGTGGCGTGGGACGGGCAGGCGCGGGCGGTGCTGGTGGTGGCCGACACCATCAAACCCACCTCCGCCCAAGCCATCACCCAACTCCGCAACCTCGGACTCAACCCCATCCTGCTCACCGGCGACAACACCGCCGTCGCCCGCTCCGTAGCCGACGAAGTCGGCATCACCGACGTCATCGCCGAAGTCCTGCCCAAGGACAAAGCCGACACCATCACCCACCTGCAAAACCAAGGCCACACCGTCGCCATGATCGGCGACGGCATCAACGACGCCGCCGCCCTCGCCCAAGCCGACCTCGGCCTGGCCATGGGCACCGGCACCGACGTCGCCATCGAAGCCAGCGACATCACCCTCGTCCGCGGCGACCTGCGCACCGCAGCAGACGCCATCCGACTCTCCCGCCACACCCTCCGCACCATCAAAGGCAACCTCTTCTGGGCCTTCGCCTACAACATCGCCGCCCTCCCCCTCGCCGCCACCGGACTCCTCAACCCCATGATCGCCGGAGCCGCCATGGCCTTCAGCAGCATCTTCGTCGTCACCAACAGCCTCCGACTCCGCACCTTCCACACCACCGCGACCGCGCCGACGGAGTAGCGCCTCCGGCGGTGCCGCGGCGCGCGGATTGGGTTACAACAGGGACATGGCGGAGTTCAACGCAGCTGACCTGCGACCGGGACAGGTCGAGTCCAAGGACAACGGCGAGCGGCTGGGCCGTTCCGCGGGCGGGCACCTGGTGCAGCTGCGGCGCCGGATCTCCGAACCCGGGTTCGTGGTCACCGTCGACGCCGAGGCGAGCGCGGGCGTGCCCACCGAACTGCTGACCCAGGAGTGGGCGGCGGCCAACGCCGAATTCGACCGGTTCATGCACGACTTCTGACCCATCGGTCCACAGAGGACCGATCTGCTCCTTGCTCCGCGCCCGCCCCTCCGGTAACAGTTGGGGACCAGCTGTGATCGGGAACGGGGGCGGGGAGATGGCACCAGCGGGACTGGACGCCCAGGTCGGCATCGTCGGCACCGGCACGATGGGCAGCATGCTCGCCTGGCAGCTAGCCCGGCGCGGCGTGCGGGTGCTGGCCTTCGAGCAGTTCTCACCAGGCCACGACAGAGGCGCGGTCGGCGGTGAAACGCGGCTGTTCCGGCTGGCCTACGCCGAGGGGAACCAGTACGTGCCGCTGCTGCGGGATTCGCTGCGGCTGTGGCGCGAGCTGGAGGAGGAATCGGGCTCGGAGATCCTGACGCAGTGCGGAGGACTGTCGATCGGCGAATCCGGCGGCGATTACATCTCGGGCCTGCTCGCCAGCGCCCGCGACACCGATGTGCCCGTCAGCGTCCTGTCCGCGGCCGAAGTCGCCGAGCGCCACCCGCAGCACCGGCTCCGCGACGGCGAGATCGCCGTGCTCGACGAGCAGGCGGGTTTCCTGCGCTGCGAACAAGCGGTTCTCAGCGCCACCCGCGTCGCCGAGCAGGCCGGGGCCGAAGTGCTGCGCTACACCGAGGTGACCGAACTCGTCGAGGAGAGCGACGGCGTTCTGGTGCGCACCGCCAACGGAACCTCGCACCGGGTCGGCCAGGTGGTGGTGGCCGCCGGATCGTGGGCCGCCCGCTTCCTGCCCGCCAGGCTGGCCGCCGCGGTCCAGTCGCGGCGAGTGCTGCTGAGCTGGTTCGGCACCGACGACATCGACGCCTACCGGTCGGAGGTGTTCCCGATCTTCGTCCACCACCACGGCGACCAGCACCTCTACGGCATGCCGACGGTGGACGGCGTGATGGTCAAGGTGGCCGGCGCGGTCCTCTCGCACCCCGTGCCCGCCCCGGAATCCGTCGAGCGCAGGCACAGCATGGCCGAGATCCGCCGGGTTGCCGAGGCGGTGGGCGAGTTCCTGCCCGGACTGCACCCGGAGCCCATCCGCACCGACGCCTTCACCGACCTCTACACCACCGACGAGTGCCCGCTGGTCGGACGCGTCGGGGAGCGGATCGTGGTGACCACCGGGCACTCCGGGCGCGGCTTCAAGTACTCCCCGGGAATAGCCGCGGCGGTGGCCGGAGAGCTCTCCGGCGCCGGTGACCCGCGCTGCGCGTTCATGTCGCCGGAGCGGTTCTGACCGCCTCGCCGTCGCGGTTTCGTCGCGGTGCCGTGCTGGGTATTGCCAGGACGTCCAGCACCACCGTCGAAAGGACTGGTCATGACCACGGCGCGCGACGTCATGCACGCGGGGGCCAAGTGCATCGGCGAGGACGAGAGCTTGTACAAGGCCGCGCAGATGATGCGCGACCTGGAGGTCGGTTCGCTGCCGATCTGCGGCCGGGACAACCGGTTGCACGGCATCATCACCGACCGGGACATCGTGCTGCGCTGTTGCGCGGAAGGACGCGACCCGGCCGAGGTGAAGGCCGGTGAGCTCGCCCAGGGCAAGCCGCACTGGGTCGATGCGGGCTCCGACGTGAGCAAGGTGCTGACCATGATGGAACAGCACCAGATCCGCAGGCTGCCGGTGATCGCCGATCACAAGCTGGTCGGCATGATCAGCGAAGCCGATTTGGCCCGGCACCTCACCGATGAACAACTGGCGCACTTCGTGGAGAGCGTCTACGCGGCCAGCTGACGGCCGGCGCTCCGCGCACCCGGACCGGCGCCGGGTGCGCCGCGCTGCGCTCCGGGAAGCGGTCGTCCGGGCCGCTACTTATGCTGGTCAATGCCCTCCCTGCGGAGTCGGTGAAGGGGGCGGAGCCGGATGACGACACGGGTGTTCGTGGTCGACGACCACGATGTGATCCGCCGCGGCATCGCTGCGCTGGTGGCTGCCGAGGACGATCTGGAGCTGGTCGGGGAGGCCTCCAGCGTTGCCGAGGCGCTGGCCTGGGTGCCCAGAGCCGCGCCGCACGTCGCGGTGCTCGACGTGCGCCTGCCCGACGGCAACGGCGTCGAGCTGTGCCGGGAGCTGCAGTCCCAGCTGCCCGAGCTGCGCTGCCTGATGCTCACCTCCTTCGACGACCACGAGGCGCTGATGGACGCGATCATGGCCGGTGCCGCCGGTTTCGTGCTCAAGGGCGTGGTCAGCCAGGAACTCGTCAGCGCCATCCGCACGGCCGGGGCCGGCCGATCGCTGCTGAGCCCGCAGAAGACCGAGGCGATGCTGACCTGGCTGCGCAAGGAACAGGAGGAGGCCGACCCGCTGCGCGTGCTGACCGCGCGCGAACGGCAGGTGCTGGAGCTGATCGGTGAAGGCCTCACCAACCGCGAGGTCGCCAAGCGCATGTTCCTCGCCGAGAAGACCATCAAGAACTACGTGTCCCAGATGCTGGCCAAGCTGGCCATGCGGCACCGCAGCGAGGCAGCCGTGCTGGCCACCGAACTGCGCCTCGACCGGGATTCGCGAAACAAGCGCTGAGCTGGTGCGGCGGGAGGCCGTCATGTCGTCACGACCGCCGGACGCCGCGGCCGCGGAACTGGTGGCCGCACCGCGGATGAGCGAGGACGCGCTGCTGACCAGGCTGGCGATGGCGCTGCAGGAGCTGCGGGACGGCAACTTCCGGCGTCGCCTGGTGTCCTCCGGCGGCGGCCTGGTCGGCGAGATCGCCACCGCTTTCAACGAACTGGCCGAGCGCAACCAGCTGCTGGTCGGGGAACTCCAGCGGATCAGCGCCGCCTCCGACCGCGGCGAGTGGCCGATCACGCCCATCGACTTCGACGGCGTCGGCCAGGGTGGTTGGGCGCTCGCCGCGAACGCCGTCAACGGCATGGTGCGCAGCCTGCTGGCGCCGGTGGCCGAGCTCAACCGAGTGCTGGACGCGCTCACCCGCGGTGACCTCACGCAGCGGATGCCGCGCCGGGAGTCCGACGGGCAGCTGCCCGGCGAGATGGCCGGGCTGAGCGCGGCGGTCAACGAGATGCTCGACCAGCTCTCGCTGTTCGCCGAGGAGATCACCCGGGTGGCGCGGGAGATCGGCACCGAGGGCAAGCTCGGGGGCCAGGCCAAGGTGCCCGGCCTGCTGGGCACCTGGCGGGACCTGGCCGATGCCGTCAACGGCATGGCCGCCGACCTGACCGGGCAGGTGCGCGACATCTCCCACGTCGCGAAGGCCGTCGCGGCAGGCGACCTCAGCCGCAAGATCACCGTCGAGGTCTCCGGCGAGACCCGGGAGCTCAAGGAGACCATCAACACGATGGTCGACCAGCTCTCGGCCTTCGCCGACGAGGTCACCCGGCTGGCCCGCGAAGTGGCCAACGAAGGACGGCTCGGCGGTCAGGCGGAGGTGCCCGGTGCGGCCGGGACCTGGAAGGACCTCACCGACAACGTCAACTTCATGGCCCGCAACCTGACCAACCAGGTGCGCAGCATCGCGCAGGTGGCCACCGCGGTGGCCCGCGGCGATCTGACGAAGAAGATCGACGTGGACGCCCGCGGCGAGATCCTGGAGCTCAAGAACACGATCAACACGATGGTCGACCAGCTCTCGGCCTTCGCCGACGAGGTCACCAGGGTGGCCCGCGAAGTGGGCACCGAGGGCAAGCTCGGTGGTCAGGCTCGGGTGCACGGGGTGGCGGGGACCTGGAAGGACCTCACCGACAACGTCAACATCATGGCCGACAACCTGACCAACCAGGTGCGCAGCATCGCGCAGGTGGCCACCGCGGTGGCCGGGGGAGACCTGTCGAAGAAGATCACCGTGGAGGCCAAGGGCGAGGTCGCCGCGCTGGCCGGGACGATCAACGGGATGGTCGAGACGCTGCGCGCGTTCGCCGAGCAGGTGACCCTCGTGGCCCGCGAGGTCGGCACCGAGGGCATCCTCGGTGGTCAGGCTCGGGTGCACGGGGTGGCGGGGACCTGGAAGGACCTCACCGACAACGTCAACATCATGGCCCGCAACCTGACCAACCAGGTGCGCAACATCGCGCAGGTGACCACCGCGGTCGCCCGCGGCGACCTGTCGAAGAAGATCGACGTGGACGCCCGCGGCGAGATCCTGGAGCTCAAGGAGACCATCAACACGATGGTCGACCAGCTCTCGGCCTTCGCCTCCGAGGTCACCAGGGTGGCCCGCGAGGTCGGCACCGAGGGCAAGCTCGGCGGCCAGGCCGAGGTCGCCGACGTCTCCGGCACCTGGCAGCGGCTCACCGACAGCGTCAACCGGCTCGCCGGCAACCTGACCACCCAGGTCCGCGCCATCGCGCAGGTGGCCACCGCGGTCACCGAGGGCGACCTCACCAGGCAGATCACCGTCGACGCCTCGGGGGAGGTGGCCGAGCTCAAGGACAACATCAACGCCATGATCAACAACCTGAAGGAGACCACCCGGGACAACCAGGAGCAGGACTGGCTCAAGACCAACCTGGCCCGGATGTCGGCGTTGATGCAGGGCCAGCACGACCTGGACGCGCTCGCGCAGCTGATCATGAGCGAGCTGACGCCGCTGGTCGCGGCGCAGTACGCCGCCTTCTTCCTGCGCCGCACCGACCAGGACGGCCGCACCGTCCTGGAGCGCACCGCCGGCTACGGCCGCCCGCCGGGCAACGGCCGGACGCTGCGGTTCGAACCCGGCGAATCGCTCGTCGGGCAGGCCGCCGTCGACCGCAGGTCGATCGTGGTGAACAACGCGCCACCGGGCCACATCCGGATCGGCACCGGACTCGGAGAGATGACCCCGACGAACGTGGCGATCGTGCCGGTGCTGTTCGAAGGGGAGGTGCTGGCGGTCATCGAGCTCGCCTCCGTCACCGAGTTCACCCCGGTGCACCTGGACCTGCTGGAACGGCTCAAGGAGACCATCGGAGTCGACGTCAACACCATCGTGGCCAACTCGCGCACCGAAGCGCTGCTGGACGAGTCCCAGCACCTGGCCCAGGAGTTGCAGGCCCGCTCCGAGCAGTTGCAGCAGCAGCAGACCGAGCTCCAGCGCTCCAACACCGAACTGGAGGAGAAGGCCGCGCTGCTGGCCAGCCGCAACCGCGACATCGAGCTCAAGAACATCGAGATCGAACAGGCCCGGCAGGAACTGGAGGAGCGGGCCCGGCAGCTGTCCCAGGCCTCGGCCTACAAGTCGGAGTTCCTGGCGAACATGTCGCACGAGCTGCGCACGCCGCTCAACAGCGTGCTGATCCTGGCCAAGCTGCTCGCCGACAACATGGAGGGCAACCTCACCCCGCAGCAGATCGACCTGGCCAAGACCGTGCACCAGGCGGGCACCGACCTGCTGCAGCTGATCAACGACGTGCTCGACCTGTCCAAGGTGGAAGCCGGGCAGATGCACCTGCTGCCGGAGGACGTGGAGCTGGCCGACCTCGCCGCGCACGTCGAGTCGCTGTACCGGCCGCTGGCGGCGGACAAGGGGCTCGACTTCGAAGTGATCGTGGCGCCATCGGTGCCGCCCACGGTGCGCACCGACCGCAACCGGCTGGAGCAGATCGTGCGCAACCTGCTGTCCAACGCGGTGAAGTTCACCGACAAGGGACGCGTCGAACTGCGGGTCCGCCTGGCGCAGCCCACCGAGGTCACCGCGCAGAGCCTGCGGCGGGCCGGCCTGCGGGTGGCGTTCTCGGTCCGCGACACCGGCATCGGCATCCCGGCCGACAAGCTGACCCTGATCTTCGAGGCGTTCCAGCAGGTGGACGGCACCACCGTCCGCAAGTACGGCGGCACCGGCCTGGGCCTGTCGATCAGCCGCGAGCTGACCGCCCTGCTCGGCGGCGAGCTGCAGGTGCGCAGCGAACCCGGCCAGGGCAGCACCTTCACCCTCTACCTGCCGGTGGAGGCCCAGTCGACCGAGCCGGATCGCCCGGTCGCGCGGGCCCACCCGCCGTCCGAGGCGGAGAGCAGCCTGGACGTGTCGGCCGAGGGCATCGACCCGCCGCTGCGTTCCACCGAGCTGAGCAGGCAGGAAGGCCACCAGCACCTGCGGCGCGCCGCCGAGCCGGAAGAGCACACGTCGGTGCGGTTCAACGGCGAGAAGGTGCTGGTGGTCGACGACGACGACCGCAGCGTCCAGGCGATCAAGGCGCTCCTGGAGCAGCACGGCCTGCAGGTGGTGTCCGCGGACAACGCGGTGGCCGGGCTCAACGCGCTGCACAAGCACGGGGACGTCGCGATCGTGCTGATGGACGTGATGATGCCGGAGATGGACGGCAACGCCACCATCCGGATCATCCGGCAGATGCCGCGCTACCGGGACCTGGCGATCATCGCCGTCACCGCCAAGGCGATGAAGGGCGACCGGGAGCAGAGCCTCGCAGCCGGGGCCACCGAGTGCATGACCAAACCGGTCGACGTGAACAAGCTGCTGGACCTGCTCTCCGAGCACCTGCCGGCCGGTCTCGTCACCGACGAGGAACCGGCCGGGCCCAGGTGATCAGTCGACCTGCTCCGGCTCCTCGCAGGCGGTGGTCGGCAGGTCTGCGAGCTGTTCGCGCAACCGCTGCGCCCAGACGAGATCGCGGGCGAAGGTCGCGTCGAAGTGGTCGATGCCGTGCGGTTCAGCCATTGCGGCTCCCAACGTTCGATGGCTCGCAGGCCGTGCCCGAACACCATAACCGCAGGTGGAAGCCGATCAGTCGGTCGGGTCCTTCGCCCCTGTCGCGACCGGCTCCCGCTCGACCTCGGGCGAGAACAGCGGATCCTCCTGCAACTCCCGCCACAGCGATACCGCCAGCGCGATCATGACGAGCACGAACGGCGCGGCTGTGACGATCACCGTGTTCTGCAGGGCGTCCAGGCCGCCCGCGAGCAGCAGAACGATCGCGGTCAACCCGGTCAGCGCGCCCCACAGGGTCAGCACCGATGCTCGCGGCCGGGGCGTGCCGCCGGAGGAGAGCATGCTCAGCACGAAGGTGTTGGCGTCTGCCCCGGAGATGAAGAACAGCAGGACCAGCGCCATCGCGATCACCGACGTGATCCCGGGCCACGGCAGCGTTTCGAGCATGGCGAAGATCGCGTTGTTGGAGTCCTCCGCCGCGGCTTCGGCGATCCGGCCGCCGCGGAACGCGTCGTGGAAGATCGCCGATCCGCCGAAGGCGGTGAACCAGAGGAAGAACACCGCGCTGGGCACGCCGAGGACGGCCAGCACGAACTCGCGGATCGTGCGGCCCTTGGAGATGCGGGCCAGGAACACCCCGACGAAGGCGCCCCACGAGATCCACCAGGCGAGCATGAAGTAGGTCCAGCCCTGCATCCACTCCAGCTCGCCGAAGGTGCCGGTGCGCAGGCTCATCGGGATGAAGTCGCCGGCGTACTGGCCCAGCGACTCGACGAGCAGGTTGAACACGAACCCGGTCGGCCCGAGCACCAGCACGAAGCCGAACAGCACCACCGTGAGCCCCATGCTCGTCTCGCTGAGGAAGCGGATGCCCTTGTGCAGGCCGGTGATCGCGGAGATCGTGAACAGCAGGGTGACGACGGCGATGATCGCGATCTGCGTTCCGGTGCCGCCGGATGCGCCGAAAACGCGGGTCAGGCCGCCGTTGATCTGCAGTGCGCCCAGGCCCAGCGAGGTGGTCGTGCCGAACAGCGTCGCGAAGATCGCCAGCACGTCGATCGCCTTGCCGAGCGGGCCTTCGACGCGATCGCCCAGCAGCGGTCGCAGCATCGGGCTGATCAGGCCCTTGCGGCCCTTGCGGTGGGTCGAGTAGCCCAGCGCGATGCCGAACACAGCGAAGATCGCCCAGGCGTGCAGGCCCCAGTCGAAGAAGGAGTGCTGCATCGCGACCACGGCGGCGTGCTTGGTGCCCGGCTGGGCCAGGTCGTGCGGCGGGTCGGCGAAGTGGGCGATGGGTTCGGACACGCCGTAGGAGACCAGGCCGATGCCCATCACGGCGGCCAGGATCATCGCCAGCCAGCTGACCGTGCTGAACTCCGGCCGGTCGTCGTCCGCGCCGAGCCGGATGCGGCCGAAGCGGCTGAACGCCAGCAGCGCCAGGAAGCCGAGCATGGCCAGGCTCGCCGCCAGGTAGACCCAGCCGAAGGAGCCGGTGATCCAGTTCAGCGCGGTCTTGGTGACGGTGTCGAGGCTGTCGGTGAACAGCGTGGCCCACAGCACGAACAGGGCACAGAGCGCCACCGAGGTGTAGAAGACCGTGCCCAGCCGATCAGGAGGGGACGATGGTGAGTTGGCTTGCGCCATGAGCGGGACTCCAGTGGAAGCGGGCTCCCTGCTTCGACCACGCGCAGACGGCGCACAGCGTCCGTACAGGAAGGACAAGTGGAACGGCGCCACAGGACCGGACGGCGTCAGGAGCGTCGACGGCGGGCGCGGTGTGGGACTGGTGGAAGCTCTTCCTGTTGGCGATCGCGGCCGGAGGCTCGGCGGAACCTCGAACTGGGCAGCGGGAGCAGGTGCCGCGTGGAAAGCCCGCTGCCGAATTCAAGACCATACCGCAGCGGGTCGGGCGCGCTGCCGGCCCCTGACTCCGTTGCGTGTTCCGAACGCTGGAATGCGCAGCATTGCGCGGATCGCGCAGCCTTGTCTATGGTGATCGAGGCGCCGCGGCGGGGTAGTGGCGGAGGGCCGAATTGCGCTGTGGCGAACAGAAAAGCAGGTGACCATGGGATCGCGAGTGCTGGTTGTGGCGGACGACCTCAGTGGCGCAGGTGACTCGGGTGTTCCCTTCGCGTTGCGCGAAATGCGCACGTTGCTTGCTCTGGATGACACCGGGGACGCCGAGGTGTTCGTCGCGGACACGGACAGCAGGCACGCGACTCCGGAGTGCGCGGCGGAGCGGGTGACGGCGGCCCTGCGCGGTCACGCCGAGGGGCGAGTGGTGTTCAAGAAGATCGACTCGACCCTGCGCGGCAACCTGGCGGCGGAGATCGGTGCGATCGTGGCTCATGCCGATGGCGCTGGCGTGCTGCTCTGCCCGGCCTCGCCGGCGACCGGGCGAACGGTCCTCGGTGGTGTGGTCCACATCAACGGAATTCCCTTGCACCACACCGAGGCGTGGGCTGCGGAGCGGTCCGAGCCGCCGACCGACATCGCCTCGACCCTCAAGCCGCTCGCGGTGAAGCACGTGGCGCTGGCCTCGATCCGGGGGAACGCGGCAGCGCTGCGAACCCGCCTGGCCGAACTGCTGGCCGAGGTCGATGTGGTCGTCTGCGACGCGGTGTCGGAAAGCGACCTCCGAGCGGTGGTCACGGCGGGGATGGCAGCGCCGAACCAGCCCTGCTGGGTGGGCTCGGCAGGCTTGGCCGACGCGTTGGCCGAGCAGTTGCGGCCGGGACGCGAAGTGGATCCGCCACCGCCGGTGAACGGGAACGCACTCGCCGTGGTCGGCAGCGCCAACGGGGTGTCCCGGGAGCAGGCCGAGTTCTTGGCCGAGCACTTCCCGCACATCCGCCGGTTATCGGTGCGCAACCTCCTCGATGCCAACGCCGCAGCTCTCGCGCGGATGTCCGATCAGGTTCGTGACGCGCTCAAGACGGGCGACGTAGTAGTCACCCTGGACGGCCCGGTCGACGCCACCGTCGCCCGCAGGCTGAACACCGCGCTCGCCGAGGTGTGCGCTCCCGCGACCAGTGGTGCGGCACTGCTCGTCCTCACCGGTGGCGAGACCGCCCGTGCCGTGCTGAGCCGCCGAGGCGTCACCGGTTTGCGGTTGCTGAACGAGCTCGAACCTGGTGTGGTGCTGGCGCGCACTGAACCTCAGCCCGGTTACGTGATCACCAAGGCAGGTGGCTTTGGTACGCCGGAGACGTTGCACCGGGCCGTTACCGCCGCTCGTTCCGGTGGCGACTTCTGAGCGTCCGGCGTTGCCGATCGGGCGCTGGTCTTTAGCTACGTGGCATCGTTCGCCCGGACGTCGTGCTCGGGTTTCGTTGCGGGTGTTGTGGTTTCAAGGTGCGCGTTTCTGATGTTGTTGTGTTGTAGTGGGTTTCGTCGCCGTGGTTCGCGGGCTCGTGGGGACTGCGGCCCGGATGCCAGATCGGCCTGGTGGTCGTTCCTTCGCGGTTGGCGGGCTTGACATCCGTCCCGCAGCCCCGTTTTGGATTTAGATCACGGGGATGAGCCGGTATGGAACGGGCCCCGCTTCTCTCTGGTGGGTCGCGGAGGTTGGGCGGCAGGGACAGCTTCAGGTTGAGTGGTGATAGCTCCGCCACCACAAGGTTGGGTGCCGGGTTGCTGTGGTGTGCGGGCTGGCGCCTTGCGCGGGAGTGGCGGTGGTGCTGGCGGTTTCGGGCTGGGTGGCGGTGGGTTGGTTCGTCATCGATGGACTCCCTTTCTTCGTTGGGTTGAGGTTGGGGGTTGGTGGTGTGGGTGCTTGGGTGTTGGCGGTGGGTGTCGGTCGCCCTGGCGGCGGGTCGTGTGTTGCGGTTCTGGCGGTTGGCCGGAAGGTGGGCAGGGTGGGGCGCCTCACCCAAGACGTGGGGTGAGGTGATCAGGTGCTCGCCAATGGTGGGGTCGTTGGCGGGCGGCTTTCTGGTGGTGTGTTCAGGTGGTGGAGGGCGTGGTGGTGGGTGGCGGGTTGGGCTTTCCCACCCGACCTGGGCGTGCGTGCCGGGTCGAGGTTTGCTGGTGGTGTGAAGACCGGGCGGCCACGTTGTAGCTCGATGTGCCAGTGGTGGTTGTGGGTGGTGCGGTGGTGGTGGGCGCACAGTATGACCATGTTGTCGAGGCTGGTGGGGCCGCCGTCGATCCAGTGCACGATGTGATGGGCCTGCGGCGTCCCCGCCGGGTGATCACATCCAGGGAACGCGCAGGCGCCGTCCCTTGCCAGTAGTGCGGCCCGGATGTGGGTTGGCGCGGTCCGTTGCGAGGTTCCGACGTCCAAAGGGAGACTGTCTCCGCCGAGGACCATGGGTCGGACTTCGCAGTCGCAGGCGATCCTGCGCACCG
>NZ_FNVB01000003.1:221403-946972 GCF_900108315.1 Saccharopolyspora kobensis
GCCGGTGTGCCCGGCATGACGCACCCCTTCGAGCTGACGATCCAGCGGATGAGCGGTGACGGCTCGATCTACCTCGAGGTCGCCGCCGGTGTCACGACCTTCATCCTCGCCGGGCGGTATTTCGAGGCGCGTTCCAAGCGGCGTGCCGGTGCGGCCCTGCGGGCGCTGCTGGACCTGGGTGCCAAGGACGTCGCCGTCCTGCGCGACGGCCGCGAGGTGCGCATCCCCACCGCCGAACTCGCCGTCGGCGACCGGTTCGTCGTGCGGCCCGGCGAGAAGATCGCCACCGACGGCGTGGTCGAGGAAGGTGTCTCGGCGGTCGACGCGAGCATGCTCACCGGCGAGTCCGTGCCGGTGGAGGTCGGCTCGGGAGACGGTGTCGTGGGCGCGACGGTGAACGCGGGCGGCCGCTTGGTGGTCCGCGCGACCCGGGTCGGCTCGGACACCCAGCTGGCGCAGATGGCCAAGCTGGTCGAGCAGGCCCAGACCGGCAAGGCCGCCGTGCAGCGCCTCGCGGACCGCATCTCGTCGGTGTTCGTACCCGTCGTCATCGCCCTGGCGGTCGCCACCCTGGCCTTCTGGCTGGCCTCGGGTGGTGGGGCTGCGGCGGCGTTCACCGCCGCGGTGGCGGTGCTGATCATCGCCTGCCCGTGCGCGCTGGGACTGGCCACGCCCACCGCGCTGCTGGTGGGCACCGGGCGCGGCGCCCAGCTGGGCATCCTGATCAAGGGACCCGAAGTCCTGGAATCCACCCGCCGCATCGACACCGTCGTGCTGGACAAGACCGGCACCGTCACCACCGGCCAGATGGAACTCATCGACGTCCACACCACCGACGACACCGACCACGACGAGGTCCTGCGCATCGCCGGCGCGCTGGAGAACGCCTCCGAGCACCCGATCGCCCAGGCCATCGCCCGCGGCGCCCAGCAGCGCATCGGCGAGCTGCCCGCCGTCGAAGGCTTCACCAACGTCGAAGGCCTCGGCGTTCAGGGCATCGTCGACGGCCACGCCGTGATCGCCGGCCGGACCGCCCTGCTGGAGCAGTGGAGCCAGCACCTCACCCCGGAACTGGCCGAAGCGAAGGCCGCGGCCGAGCAGCAGGGCAAGACCGCCATCGCGGTGGCGTGGGACGGGCAGGCGCGGGCGGTGCTGGTGGTGGCCGACACCATCAAACCCACCTCCGCCCAAGCCATCACCCAACTCCGCAACCTCGGACTCAACCCCATCCTGCTCACCGGCGACAACACCGCCGTCGCCCGCTCCGTAGCCGACGAAGTCGGCATCACCGACGTCATCGCCGAAGTCCTGCCCAAGGACAAAGCCGACACCATCACCCACCTGCAAAACCAAGGCCACACCGTCGCCATGATCGGCGACGGCATCAACGACGCCGCCGCCCTCGCCCAAGCCGACCTCGGCCTGGCCATGGGCACCGGCACCGACGTCGCCATCGAAGCCAGCGACATCACCCTCGTCCGCGGCGACCTGCGCACCGCAGCAGACGCCATCCGACTCTCCCGCCACACCCTCCGCACCATCAAAGGCAACCTCTTCTGGGCCTTCGCCTACAACATCGCCGCCCTCCCCCTCGCCGCCACCGGACTCCTCAACCCCATGATCGCCGGAGCCGCCATGGCCTTCAGCAGCATCTTCGTCGTCACCAACAGCCTCCGACTCCGCACCTTCCACACCACCGCGGGAACGTCCTGACAGAGCTGAACCGCAACCGGCAACGGGCCACCGCGCGATCGCGGTGGCCCGTTGCGCCGTACCGGCTCCGCAGCGGATGTTCAACGATCGCGCCGACATCTACCCAGAAGTGTCCACTGTAGATGTCGAAGTGCGCCGGGTTCGCCGGATTCGCTATGTTCGCGGTGACCCCCGCACCGCAGTGAGGAGACGCGATGAGCCGGCCTCGGGAACTCCCGATCCACATGCAGCGCAACGCATTCGACCCGCTCCCGGAACTGGGCGAGATCCGCCGGAACGACGGGATCGTGCGCACCACCAGTCCGTTCGGCTTGAACACCTGGCTGGTCACCCGCTACGAGGACGTGCGGTGGGTGCACTCCGACTGGGAGACCTTCAGCAACACCGTGCAGGCCGACGTCTGGGCGGGCCTGGAGAAGGCCAGCGCCGAGGAGAAGGCCAAGCGGCTGGCCGGGAACATGATCGTCGTCGACCCGCCCGATCACACCCGGCTGCGCAGGACGATCGCACCGGAGTTCACCGCCCGCCGGTTGCGCCGGCTGGAACCCCGGGTCGTCGCGCTCTGCGAGGAGCACCTGGACGGCCTGGAGCGCTCCGGGCCTCCCGCCGACCTCCTCCGGCAGTTCGCGATTCCCGTCCCGCTGCTGGTGATCTGCGAGCTCCTCGACGTCCCGTTCGCCGACCGCGACTACTTCCAGCGGCTCACCGCCGGGTTCCTCGACACCTCGCTGAGCAGCGAGGAACGCATGCAGGTGCAGGCCGAATCCCTGGAGTACATCGCGAAGTTCGTCGCCCGCAACCGCGTCGAGCCCGGCGACGGACTGCTGGGCCGCATGATCAGCGAGCACGGCGAGGAGATCAGCGACGCCGAGCTCGTCGGGGTGGCCAACCTGATCCTGCTGGCCGGTCACGAGACGACCGCGAACATGCTGGTGCTGAGCGTGCTCGCCCTGCTCCGGCACCCCGACCAGCTCGACCGGCTGCGGCGGGACCCCGAGCTCGCCGACACCGCGGTGGAGGAACTGCTGCGCTGGCTGTCGATCGTGCACAACACGACGGCGAAGGTCGTCAGGCGACCGGTGCAGATCGCCGGGCAGCAGGTCGAGGCCGGTGACCTGGTGATCTGCTCGCTGCCCGCCGCCAACCGCGACCCGGAGCTCGTGGAACGCCCGGACGAGCTCGACATCTCCCGCCCGGCCCCGCGGCACGTCGCATTCGGCCACGGGCCGCACCACTGCGTCGGCGCGCCGCTGGCCCGCCTCCAGCTCCGGATCGCCCTGCGCCTGCTGTTCGACAGGTTCCCGGGGCTGCGACTGGCCGCCGAGCCCGAGTTCCGCAACGGGTTCCTCACCTACGGCCTGGAATCGCTGCCGGTCGAGTGGTAGCGGGCCCCGGGAGGCCCGTCACGGCATCATCGCGCTGGTGCGCTCGGTTTCACCGGGCCACCGCGCGGTGCCGGGGCCTACCGGGATCACCAGGTGGGTCGGGGCGGGGGCGGTGTCGTCGATGCTCGCGGTGAACTCCTTGCCGTCGTCGCGGCAGACGAACTGCATCACCTGCCTGCCCGCGGCGGCGGCCCGGATGAGGCCGCCCGTGGTCGCCCACACCCCGGACAGGTAGAAGTCGCGCAGCCCCGGCAGCCGCGGTCCGTGCTTCTTGATCACCTTCTCCATCGTCTCGCCGCCGTCGACGAAGGGCTGCCAGCCCAGCACCGTGCCGTTGTAGTTGCCGGTGTAGCGGACCTGGGTGAGCGGGGTGGAGATGTCCCGGACGACGACGGCGTCCTTCAGCCCCGGGTAGCGCTCGTCGAGGAACTCCACGATCACGTCCTTGACCCGGCGCTTGGCGGCGTAGTACTCGGCACCGCGCCGCACCGAGAGGGTGTGCCGGGGCTCGCCCTTGCGGATGCGGGTCGCCTGCTCCGGCCCGGTGGCCAGCTCGCGCCACGGCGCGATGTCGCAGAAGTAGGTGGCGTAGACGATGGTCTTGCCCGCCGGCGCCAGCTCCGGGTAGTGCGAGCTGCGGAACTGGACGTTGATGCTGGGGTGGCGGATGCCGGTCAGCTGCGCGGCCACCTGCTCGTCGAGCAGGTGCGTGGTGCACGGTTCGCCGTCCGGGAACGGCCGGTCCAGGCCCAGGAACAGCGCGAAGTAGCCGGGGAAGATGTTGCCGGGCTCGTCGATCGTGCTGGTGTAGAGCTCGCGGTGGGTGTCGGTGAGGTAGCGGCCGCCGAGCAGCTTCATCGTCGTGGTGTGCCCGTCGCAGGCCGACACCACGATGTCGGCGCGGAACTCGCGCCCGTCGCTGAGCCGCACGCCGACCGCGCGGTCGTCCTCGACCAGCACCTCCTCGACCTTGGCGTTGTAGTCGATCTGGCCGCCGAGCCGCCGGTAGCGGCGCTCGATCGACTCGGCCAGGCCGAGCGAGCCGCCCTCCGGAACCCCGGCGGAGCCGTTCGCGTGCGCGGCCAGCTGGAAGTAGAACGGCAGCACCGGGAACGCCGCGTGCTTCTCGTAGAGGATGAAGTTGAACGCCTCGCGCAGCAGCGGATCGCGGAACCTGGCCGAGTAGTCCGTCATCAGCGTGCCGATCGACTTGCGGATGAGGTTGAAGTACGGCGCGAAGGAGGCCAGCATCCGCCAGCGCTCCAAGGTGCCCATCAGTCCGACCGGCTTGAGGAACGGGTACACCGACAGCAGCTTGCGGAACCTCCGCAGCCCGTTGCAGAAGTCCCGGATCAGCCGGGCGTCGGCCGGCGAGATCTCCAGCAGGTGCGCCTGCAGCCGGTCCGGGTCGGAGTAGAAGTACACCGCCCGGCCGTCCCGGGCGCGCACGATGTTGAACACGTCGAAGTGGCGCATCTCCTTGCCCTGCAGGGCGCCGAGCTCCAGCCAGATCTGGTGCATCTCGTTGCCGGGGCCGTTGCCGAGCAGCCAGCTCACGCAGCAGTCGAAGGTGAAGCTGCCCTTGTCCCAGGCGGTGCAGCAGCCGCCGGGGATCTCGTGCATCTCGAAGATCCGGCTGCGGTAGCCGTTCATCTGGGCGTAGCAGCCGGTGGACAGGCCACCCAGCCCGCCACCGATGATGATCATGCTCTGCCGCGACATGTTCAGGCCTCCTCGGTGAGTTGCATCGGACGGACGTCCAGTTGCGGCAGGTGGCCGAGTATCTCCGGCCGCCAGCGCACGTCGTCGGGGCTTTCCCAGGCCCGGAACGGGATGCCGAGCTCCTCGCACAGGAACTGGACGGCGTACCGGCCGCTGGAAGCCGCCCTGATCAGCCCGCCGCCGACGACCCACTGCCCCGCCATGGAGAACCCGTCCAGCCCGGGCAGCCGCATCCGCTGCCGGTTCACCAGCTGGGTCACCAGGTCCTCGGCCTCGGTGAAGCCCATCCAGGCGAGGATGCTGCCGTTGTGGTTGCCGGTGTAGCGGTGGTTGGTCGTCGGCGTGGCCACGTCGACGACCTCGATTCGCCCGTCGACACCGGGATAGCGCTCCGCCAGGAAGCGCTGGACGAAGTCGGCGACCTTCTTCTTCTGCGCCCAGTACTCCCGCCGGTTGCGGGTGCGCAGCTCGCGCCAGTGGCCGAACTCGCTGAAGTAGGTGCAGTGGAACAGCGACTTGCCCGGCGGCGCGCAGCCCTGCCAGTAGTGCGACCGCAGCTGGACCACGATGCTGTTCTGCGCCACCTCCGGCAGGCTCGACCTGTCCTCTTCGGACAGCAGGAAGGTGGTGCTGTGCGGGGTGTCCGGCGGTAGCTCGCCGTCGACTCCGACGAACGCCGACACCACGCCGGGGTACAGCGCCCCGGACTGGTGCAGCAGCTCGCCGTACAGCTTGTCCAGGGTCGGGCTGGTGTACTCGCCGCCCAGCAGGCGGTAGATGGTGGTGTACCCGTCGCAGGCCGAGATGACGTGGTCGGCGTAGTGGCGGCTGCCGTCCTTGAGCTCGACGCCGACTGCCCGGCCGTCCTCGACCAGGATCCGCCGCGCCCGCGCGCGGTAGCTGATCCGGCCGCCGAGCGCGGCGTAGCGGTCCTCGATGGAGCGCGCCAGCCCCAGCGAACCGCCCTCCGGGAAACCCGCGTTGCCGTGGTGGGCGCAGGCGATGTTGTAGAGGTAGGGCAGCAGCGGGAACCGCTCGTGGTCCTGGAAGAAGACGTTGGGCAGCGCCCGCCCGAGGAACCGGTCGGTGAACTTCGCGCTGAAGTCGGTCATCTGGGTCGCCGAGGTCCGCCAGAACAGCAGCAACGCAGGCAGCACCTCGCGCGCCATCGCCAGCTTCTCGGGAAGCGTCTTCAACGGCGGCGGTTTCAGGAACGGGAAGAGGTCGAGCTTGAGGAACCGCCGCAGGTCCCGGCAGAACGCCTTGATGCGGCGCGCGTCGTCCGGCGAGATGGCCCGCAGGTGCCGTTCCAGCCGGGCCGGGTCGTGGTAGAACCGGACCTCCCGGCCGTCCTCGCCGACGACCCGGTTGAAGGTGTCGAAGTTGGTGATCTCCTTGCCGTCGAGCGCGCCGAGCTCCCGCCAGATCTGGTTGGCCTCGTTGCCCGGCGCGGTCCCGATCAGCCACTCGATGCAGTAGTCGAAGATGTAGCCCTCGCGCGACCACGCGGTGCAGCACCCGCCCGGCAGCACGTGCTTCTCCAGGACGTGGCTGTCCATCCCGCTCATCTGGGCGTAGCAGCCGGCCGCCAGGCCCGCGATGCCGCCGCCGATGATGAGCACGCTCGGCTTGACCTCACGCATCGGTACCAGCGCCCTGCAGGATCCCGCGCACCAGGCCGGCGTTGGCCGGCAGGTGCATCTCGTCGAGCATCTCTGCGTGGCTGCCCGATCCGCGGTGCAGGTCGCTGCGCGTGGCGGAGCTGCCGTGCCAGCTGCCCGGCGCGCCGGTGGCGTACTGCTCGGCCTTGGCCTCGTCGGAGATCACGCTCACCGCGGCCCGGACCGTGCCGGTGTTCGGTGTCCGGCTGCTGTGGTCGAGGTAGTCGCGGGCTTGTTCCCGGGTCTCCGCGGCGACCACCTCGGAACCGGTGTGCCTGCGCAGGTGCTCGGCCAGTTCGCGCTCGAACGCTTCGAGGTGCTCCTCGCCGAGCTCGAAGGACTCGCCGATCCGGTAGGAGTCCATGATGATCACGTCGGAGACCTCCCGGCCGCGCCGCTCCAGCTCGCCGGCCACCTCGAAGGCGAGGTTCCCGCCCAGCGAGTAGCCGAGCAGGGCGCACCGGCCGGTGGGCTGGAGGTCCTCGACCAGGTCCGCGTAGCGGGCCACCTTGTCGTCCCCGGTCAGGTAGTTGAACGCCACCACCCGGTGATCGGGCAGGTGCTCGGCGAAGCGGCGGTAGACCAGGCCGTGCCCGCCTGCGGGCGGGAAGCAGAACAGCGGTGCACCGTGGTCGCTGAAGGTCAGGTACGGCTGGGCGCCGCCGATCCGGCCGGTGATGATGTGCTCCAGCGTGGTCGCCATGCCCTGCAGGGTGGTGACCTTGAACAGCTGGCTGACCGGGATGCTGATGTTGAACTCGTGCTGCAGGTGGTGGATCAGCTCGATCAGCCGGATGGAGTTGCCGCCGACCTCGAAGAAGTCCTCGCGCAGCGTCACCCGGTCCAGGCCGAGGACCGATCTCCAGTGCTCGGCCATGCGCTCCTCGAACAGGGTCACCGGCTGCTCGTCGGCCTCATCCCGGACGACCTCCGGGGCGGGCAGCGCGGTGAGGTCCACCTTGCCGTTGGTGGTCAGCGGCAGGCCGCCGACCTCGATGAGGTGGGCCGGGATCATGAACGTCGGCAGGTACTCCGCCAGGTGCCTGCGCAGCGCCCGCACGTCCAGCACCGCCCCGTCGGCGGGCACGCAGTAGGCGCACAGCGCGGTGTTGCCGTCAGCGCCCGCGCGGGCCGTGACGACCGCCTGGGCGAGTCCCGGCCAGGCCAGGAGCCGGGCTTCGATCTCACCGGTCTCGATGCGGTGACCGTGGACCTTCACCTGCGAGTCCGCGCGGCCGAGCAGGTGCGCGACGCCGTCGGCGTCCCAGCGGGCCAGGTCACCGGTCCGGTACAGCCGCACCGGCTCGCCGCCGAAGGTGCGGGTGACGAAGCGCTGCGCGGTCAGCTCCTCGTCGAGGTAGCCCAGCGACACCCCGGCACCGCCGACCCACAGCTCCCCCGGCACGCCCGGCGGCACCGGCCTGCCGTGCTCGTCGAGGATGTAGAGCGCGCTGTTGGGCAGCGGCCGGCCGATCGGCACCAGCTGGCCCGGTGCCAGGTGATCGGTCGGCCCCTCGAAGTAGGCGCTGTCGATGGTGGCCTCGCTGAGCCCGTAGGAGTTGACCACCCGGGTGTCCGGGCCGCACAGCGCGCGCAGCCGCTGGTACTCCTCGACCTTCCACGCGTCGGAGCCGACGACCAGCAGGCGCATGAAGTCCAGGCGCTGCCCGGCTCGCTCGCAGTGCTCCACCAGGCCGCGGACGACGGCGGGCACGAACTCGGCGCAGTCGACGCGCTCGGCGCGCATCGCGTCGTGCAGCCGGGCGGTGTTGAACAGCAGGTCGCGGTCGACCAGCACGAGGGTTCCGCCGGAGCACAGGGCCCGCACCAGGTCGCCGGTGAACACGTCGAATGCGGGGCTCGCCAGCTGCAGGTGCACGTGGACGTCCTCGCCGAGCCGGTACTCCGCGTGCCAGGAGTGGTAGGCCGAGGACAGGTTGCGGTGGCTGACCCGCACCGCCTTGGGGCGGCCGGTCGAACCCGAGGTGTAGATGACGTAGGCGGGCGATCCGGGATCGACCGGGCGGTCCGCCGCCTCCGGCCCGGCCGTGCTCAGCAGCTCGGCGGGTGTCAGCACCACGCCCACGCCGCCGAGCCGGTCGCGGTGGCTGTCGTCGACGACGGCCAGCACGGCACCGGCGTCGCGCACCATGTCGGAGAGCCGGTCCGCCGGGTAGCCGGGATCGAGCGGCAGGTAGGCGCCGCCCGCGTGCAGGACTGCCAGCAGCGCGACGATCAGATCCGGCGACTTCTCCATGCACAGCGCCACCACCGCGCCGTTGATGACGCCGAGCTCGCGCAGCCGGTGCGCCATCCGCCGGGACTCGCGGTCGAGCTCGCGGTAGCTGAGCCGCCGGGTCTCCCCCGCCTCCGACGGCATCGAAACGGCGATCGCGTCCGGGTTCTCGGCGGCCGCCCGGCCGATCAGGTGGTGCACCGGCACGTCGTCGGCCACCCGCCCGCGCACCCCGCTGAAGCCCTGCAGCAGCCGCTCGGTCTCGGCGGCGTCGAGCATCTGGAGCCGGGTGACGGGTTCGGCGGCGGGCGTCCTGGTCAGCGAGTCGAGCAGGTTGCGGTAGTGCCCGGCGAGCCTGCTGATGGTGCCGGCCCGGAACAGGTCGGAGTTGTACTTGAAGACGCAGTGGAACCGGCCGTCCGCCTCGTCCTCGTAGGCCGACAGCGTCAGGTCGAACTGCCCCTCCTCCTCGGGCAGCTCGATGTAGTCCAGCCGGTAGCCGTACTTCTCGGTGGCCACCTTGTGCACGAGCAGGATGAACATGGCCTGGAACAGCGCCGAGCGGCTCGGGTCGTGCGCCCCGCCGAGCTCGTCCACCAGCAGCACGAACGGGTACTCCTGGTGGTCCAGTCCGTTGAGGACGGTCTCGCGGGTGCGGGCCAGCAGCTCGCCGACCGTCGGGTCGCCGGTCATGTCCACGTACAGCGGCAGCGGGTTGATGAAGTAGCCGTACACCGAGGCGAACTCGTCCTGCGTGCGGCCGCTGACCGGGCTGCCGACGATCACGTCGTCCTGCCCGGAGTACCGGCTGAGCAGCAGCGAGTAGGCGGCGAGCAGCACCACGAACACGGTCACGTCGTGCTCGCGGGCCAGCGCGTGCACCCGGGCGGTGAGCTCCTCGTCGAGGACGAAGAACTCCGAGGCGCCGTTGTTGGTCTGCACCGGCGGGCGCGGGCTGTCGGTGGGCAGGTTCAGCACCGGTGGTTCGGCGGGCAGCGCCTGCCGCCAGTACTCCAGCATCCGGCGCGCGTCGTCGCTTGCCAGGAACCTGTTCTGCCAGTTGAGGAAGTCCAGGTAGGTGGCCGTCACCGGCGGGAGTTCGGCGCGGTGCCCGGCGCGCAGCGCCTCGTAGACCGCGAGCAGCTCCTCGATGAAGGTGAAGGTGGAGATCGCGTCGGAGACAATGTGGTGCACCGCCTTGGTGATCACCCACCGGTCCGGGCCGCGGCGGAACAGCCGGAACCGGACCAGCGGGTCGTTCTCCAGGTCGTAGGGCTTGCGGTACTCGTGGATGATCAGCTGGTAGACGTCCTCCCAGGGCTGGTCCTGGACGTCGAACAGCTCGACGTCGGGTTTGACCTCCTCGGAGATCCGCTGCACCGGCTCGCCGTCGACGAGCACGAAGTTGGCCCGCAGGCTGGGGTGGCGCGCCAGCATCGCGCGGAACGCCTCGAACATCAGGTCCGGGTCGAGCTCGGTGCGCACCTCCACCGCACCGCCGATGTTGTAGGCGAAGCCGTCGGGGTTGAGCTGCTTGAGGAACCACAGCGCCTGCTGGTTCTGCGTGAGCGGGTACTGCCGCTCGTCGCGGAACTCCTCGACCTCCGCCGCCGGTCCGGTGTCGGTCCCGGCCGCGTCGAGCTGTTCGTGCAACCGGCCGACGAGGTCGGCGACCGGTGAGCTGCCCAGCAGCGCCACCACCGGCAGCGCGACGCCGAGTTCGGCGTGGGTGCGGGCGCGGACCTCCATCGCCAGCAGCGAGTCCAGGCCGAGCGCGCCCAGCCCGGCGTTCTCGTCGATCTGGTCCGGCCGCACCCGCAGCACGCCGGCGACCAGTTCGGTGAAGTGCCGGGTCAGCAGTTCGCGCCGCTGTTCCGGTGCGGTGGCGCGGAATTCCTCCAGGAAGCCGCCCGCGGTCCCGCCGTCGTCGGCCGCTTCGGCGGCCAGCTCGGCCACCAGCGGCGGCGGTGTGGTGTACCAGGCGGTGAACAGCGGCCAGTCGACGATGGTGGCCACCAGCAGCTGCGGGTGGCCCTGGTCCATCACCCGCTCCAGCACCGCCATCCCGGCCTCCGGGGACAGCGAGCTCATGCCGCGGTTGTTGCGGTAGTGCTCGACCAGGCCGAGGTCGGCGATCATGCCCGTCGCCCACGGCCCCCAGTCGATGCTCAGCGCCGGGAGCCCGAGCGAGCGCCGGTGGTGGGCCAGCGCGTCGAGGAAGGCGTTGCCCGCCGCGTAGTTCGTCTGCCCGGCCGTGGTGAGCACCGAGGCGATGGAGGCGAAGAGCACGAAGTGGTCGAGCGGGTCGTCGCGCAGCTGCCGGTGCAGCACGGTGGCGCCGACGGTCTTGGGGTCGTGCGCGGCGTCGAAGGCCTGTCGGTCCATATCCGGCAGCAGCGTGTCCTCGACGCTGCCCGCGAGGTGGAAGACGCCGCGGATGGGCGGCAGGTCGTGCCGCCGGTAGCCGGCGAGCCACGCCGCGAACTCGCGCTCGTCGGTGATGTCCAGCGGCACCAGGAGCGACTGCGCGCCGAGCGCCTCCAATTCCTTGACCAGCGCCACCTTCCGGCCGGTGGAGCTGTCCGGGTCGATCTCGCGCCAGTGCTCGCGGGCGGGCAGTTCGGTGCGGCTCACCAGGATCAGCCGCCGGGCACCGCGCCGGGCCAGCGTCCGGCAGACCAGCTGCCCGAGAGCACCGAACGCGCCGGTGACCAGGTAGGCGCAGTCCGGGCGCAGCCGCAGCGGCAGCGGTTTCAGCAGGTCGTCGGGCCTGCGAAGCCGGCTGGTGTGGCGGCGGTCGCCGCGCAGCGCGATCTCCTGCTCGTCGTCGGCGCTGATCTCGCGCAGCAGCGCGGCGGCGTCGGCGGCCACGTCCGTGCCCGCCAGGTCCAGGTCGATCAGCTTGCCGCGGTTGGCGGTGAGCTCCTGCTGCCACAGCACGCGGCCGATGCCCCAGGCCGGGGCGCCCAGCGGTTCGACCTCGGCATCGGCGGTGACCGCCTGCGCGCCGCGGGTGACCACGTGCAGCCGGGCCGGGGACTGCTCGGCGACCAGGGCCTGGGCCAGCGCGATCACCGAGTAGGTGCCGTCGGTGTGCTGGCGTGCGAGCTCGGCGTCATCGGCGGTGCCGAACTCCGGCCGGTCCAGGTTCCACAGGTGCACCACCGCGTCGCACGGCTGCTCGGCGAGCAGCCGCCGCAGGTCCTCGGCGCTGTCCGGTGCCACCACCGATTCGCGTTCGCCGCGCCGGTAGCCGGCGCCCGGCCGCACCAGGTGGCAGCGGCCACCGCGGGCGGTGAGCTGCGCGGCGAGCTCCGCGCCGATGCCCTGCGAATCGGCCAGCACCAGCACATCGCCCGGTGGGTCGGGGTGTTCGGCGAGATCCGGTGCCGGTTCCCACACCGGTGCGAGCAGCCAGTTGTCGATGGTGGCGGTCGCGACGCCCGTTGAGGCCTGCTCGACGTCGGCGGCGCGGAAGCCGTCGATGTGGCCGAGCACCGAACCGTCGTCGGCGTGCACCGTGATGTCGCCGACGAGCTCGTCGCCGTCGCGGCGCACGACCCTGGCGTGCGCCCAGATCGGCTGCGAACCGATCGGCCCGGTCCGCACCTCGGCGATGGACAGCGGCAGCCGGATGCCGGTCTCCGGAGCGGCCTCGCCGATCAGGGGCGTCAGCAGGGTCTGGAAGCAGGAGTCCAGCAGCGCCGGGTGGAAGTGGTGGTCGCCGGTGCCGGTGAGCGCCTCGTTCGGCCGGATGCGGGCGAGCGCTTCGTCCGGCCCGATCCAGACCTGCTCGATGTTCTGGAACGCCGGGCCGTAGTGGTAGCCGAGCTCGGCCAGCGCCGCGTAGCAGGCGGGGCCGTCGAGGTGCTGCCTGCTGCGCGCGCGGATGGCCTCCGCGTCCAGCCTCGTGCTCCGCCCGTTCGGCCGTCCGGCGCGCAGAACGCCGGTGGCGTGCACCGAGCGCTGGTCGGCGCCGTTGACCGTGGCGATCGCGAACTCCGCGTCCGCGGTGCACGACAGCTGCACCCGCCGGGCCTCGTCCTCGGGCAGGAACAGCGCCTTGCGCAGCTCGATTTCTGCCATCGAGACCGTCGTGCCGCCGGTCATCGCGCGCACCGCCTGCGCGGCCATCTCCAGGTATCCGGCGGCGGGGAACACCACGTCGCCCTGGATCCGGTGGTCGCGCAGGTACGGTTCCCGCTCGACGTCGAGCGTCGCTTCCCAGGAGGGCTCGGCGGTGGTCAGGCGGCGGCCCAGCAGCGGGTGGTCGACCTGGCCGAGCCGGATCTGCGCGACCGACGCGGGCTCGACCCAGTAGCGGTCGCGGCGCCACGGGTAGGGCGGCAGCGACACCGCCCGGCCGCGCGGTTCGAGCACCGCCCAGTCGACGTCGACGCCGAGGTTGTGCAGGTCGGCCAGCGAGGCGGTGAACCGCTCGGCCTCGTCCTCCTCGCGGCGGATGGACGGCACCGCGGCGCCCTCGATCTGCTTGTCCAGCAAGCATTCCCGGATCGAGTGGGCCAGCACCGGGTGCGGCCCGATCTCCAGGAACAGCCGGTACCCGTCGTCGGCGATGCGGTCCACCGCCGCGCGGAAGCGGACGCTGTCGCGGACGTTGCGCCACCAGTAGTCCGCGTCCAGCTCCGGGCCGCGCGCGGTGCCCTCCTGGCCGGTCAGGTAGAGCGGCACCTGCGCCGGCCCGGGCCGCAGTCCGTCCAAAGAGGACAGCAGTTCGTCCTTGATCAACTCCATCCGGGGGCTGTGGTAGGGCACCCGGACGCTGAGGAACTTCGCGAACACCTGCTCGGCGGTCAGCTCCTCGGCGAGCGCGGCGAGCGCGTCCTCGTCGCCGGCCAGCGTGCAGGAGGCGGGTGCGTTGATCGCGGCCACCGAGACTCGGTCGGCGAAGCGCCGCACCCGCTGCTGCGCCTGGGCTTCGGACAGGCTCACCGCCAGCATCGTGCCGGTCCCGACGAGCTTCTGCTGGAGCCTGCTGCGGTGCACGATGATCCGCACCGCGTCCGCCAGGCTGTAGACCCCGGCCTCGTAGAACGCCGCGACCTCACCGGTGCTGTGCCCGACGATCGCGTCCGGCCGCACGCCGTGGTGCCGCCACAGCGCGGCCAGCGCGATCTGGACGGCGAAGTTGGCGGGCTGGGCCAGCCACGTCTCGGCCATCTGCGAGTCGGCCTCGTCGGCGGTGAGCTCGTCGAGCAGTGACCAGCCCGCGATCCGGGCGATCTCGCGGTCGCAGCGCTCGATCACCTCGCGGAAGACCGGTTCGCTCGCCAGCAGCTGCCTGCCCATCGCCCACCACTGCGGCCCCATCCCGGTGAACACCCACACCAGCCGGTTCTCCTCGCGCCGCTGACCGGCGCGGGCCAGCGGGTGCGCCTCGCCGCGCGCGCACTCGGCCAGCCGCTGCGCCAGCTCCTCCTGCGAGGAGTACACGATGGACAGCCGGTGGTCGTGGTGCTGGCGGCGGTGCGCCAGGGTGTGGCCGAGGTCGGCCGGGTCGATCTCGCCGAGCCGTTCGGCGATCCGCCCCGCCAGCTCCGGCAGCGCCGCGGGATCCCGTGCGGTGAGCGGGAGGATGCGGTGCGAGCGCTGCGCCGGCCGCCGGTCGGGTTCGGGCCGCGGGGGCGCCTCCTCCAGGACGACGTGGGCGTTGGTGCCGCCGAACCCGAAGGAGTTCACCCCGGCCCGGGCCGGCCCGTCGTGCTCGGGCCAGTCGGTGAGCCGGTCCGGGATCTCGTAGGGCTGGGCGGCCAGGTCGATGTCCGGGTTGATCCGGGACAGGTTGATGTGCGGCGGGATCTTGCGCTCCGCCAGCGACAGCGCGGTCTTGATCAGCCCGGCCATCCCGGCCGCCGACTCGGTGTGCCCGATGTTGGTCTTGACCGAGCCGATGTAGCAGCGCCGCCCGGGTTCGCGGCCGCTCGCCAGCGCCTGACCGAGCGCGTTGGCCTCGATCGGGTCGCCGACGGGCGTGGAGGTCCCGTGCGCTTCGACGTACTGCAGTTCGCCCGGTTCGATGCCCGCTTCCGCGCAGACCTGCTCGATCAGCTCGATCTGCGCCTGCGCGCTGGGCACCGTGATCCCGTTGGTGCGGCCGTCCTGGTTCACGCCGCTCGCGGTGATCACCGCGTGGATGGGGTCGCCGTCGCGCACCGCCTCGTCGAGGAGCTTCAGCGCGACCACCGCGACGCCTTCGGCCCGCACGTAACCGTTCGCGTCGGCGTCGAAGGTCCGGGACCGGCCGTCCGGGGAGAGGAATCCGCCCTTGGTCTCGGCGATCGTGTACTGCGGGGTCATGTGCAGCAGGGTGCCGCCGGCCAGCGCGAGGCTGCTCTCGCCGCGGCGCAGGCTCTGGCAGGCCAGGTGCACCGCCACCAGCGAGGAGCTGCAGGCGGTGTCGATCGAGACGCTCGGTCCGCGCAGGTCCAGGCAGTAGGAGATGCGGTTGGAGGTCATCGTCATCATGGTTCCGGTCGCGGTGTGCGCGGCCAGCGTCTCGAAGCCGAGATCGGCGAACTGGACGATCTTGTAGTCCAGGGTGAACGCGCCGACGAAGACGCCGACGTCGCGGCCGGCCAGCTCGTCCGGCCGCTGCCCGCCGTCCTCCAGCGCCTCCCACGCGACCTCCAGCAGCTTCCGCTGCTGCGGATCCATGTGCTCGGCCTCGCGCGGGCTGATCCCGAAGAAGGCCGGGTCGAACTCGTCGAAGCCGGTGATGTAGCCGCCGCGCCCGCCGACCAGCCGACCCGGTTTGGCCTTGTCCCGGCTGCCCAGCGTCGACACGTCATAGCGGTCGACCGGGGTCGGCACGATGCAGTCCTTGCCGTCGGCCAGGTTCCGCCAGAACGACCGGTGATCAGAGGCACCTCCGGGGAAGCGGCAGCCGATTCCGATGATCGCGACCTTGTTGCCGGAAGCAGGATTCTGCGAGTTCACCATCGTCCATTCCTCGAGTCGGGCGCGGTGGCGCGGACAGCAAAGAGCACTGGAACGTCTTCGTGCTGGGAGGGAGAAATCGAGCGGAGCAGAATGAGAAATGTTTTCACCGAACGGGAACGGACCCGAGAACCCGGACCGCGCGGGAAACCCGGCACCGGAGCGAACCCCGCATCCTCGCCGGACGACTGATCGAAAAACCAATTGCGGCAAGGAAAACCGGATTTCGGCACCGGCCGATCCGCATCGAATCCCCCGTCTCGTTCGGATGATCTCCGCACACATCAATACCGGGGAACCCGATCCCCCACCACTCGACTCCTACTACCAGGTGGCGCACTGGAATATGCCAGCGAAAACGAAGGAATCTTGCGATTTCTCCGGCTCGTCGAATCGCTCGGAGTCGGTACCGTGCCCGATGAGCGAAAGGATGCGAGATGGACGAAACGCCGGGGACCGGCCGCTTCACCGCACCCAACGACCGGGAACTCGTGGTGTTCCTGCTCGGCGCGAGGATCAACAAGCTCACCGCGGTGCGCAGCTGGGCTCCGGTGATCATCGGCTTCCGCCGGATGCTCGCCGAGCTCAGAGCCGATCCGGACAGCGGTCTGCTCGGGTTCCGGATCCTGCCGCGCCCGCCGCGGCTGCTGACGAGCGTGCAGTACTGGGAATCCGCCGAGAAGCTCTACTCCTACGCATCGGATCCCGCGCGCCGGCACCGTCCGGCGTGGACGGACTTCTACCGCCGCCGCGGGGAAGCGGGCGAGCACGTCGGCATCTGGCACGAGACGTACCTCGTTCCGGCTCGCTCGTACGAGAGCATCTACGTGGCCATGCCGGAGTCCGGGCTGGCCCGGGCGTTCGGCAGCGCACCGGTCGGCCGCGGCACCGACCGCGCGGCCGACCGGCTCCGCGGCGTCCGCCGCAGCGGGTGCGGGTAGGCGGTCAGTCCCAGTCGACCGGGAGGCTGCGCACGCTGTAGTTGAGCGAGTCGTCGCGCATCTGGACCTCCGCGGCCGGGATCGCCAGCCGCAGCCCGGGCAATTCCCGCAGCAGCCCGGCGAAACCGGTGCGCAGCACGATGCGCGCCAGCTGCGCACCGAAGCAGTGGTGCACGCCGTGGCCGAACGCCAGGTGCCCGCTGGCCGCGCGGGTGAGATCGAGCCGGTCCGGGTCGGGGAACTGGGCCGGGTCGCGGTTGGCGGCGGCGAGCGACAGCGTCATCAAGTCGCCGTAGCGGAGCGATTCGCCGTGGAACTCGAAGTCCGCCAAGGCGACCCGCGTGGAGCCGAACTGGTTGATCGTCAGGTAGCGCAGCAACTCCTCCACCGCGCTGTCGATCAGCGACGGAGCGGCGCGCAGCGCGTCGAGCTGATCCGGGTTGGCCAGCAACGCGTAGCTGCCCAGCGCGAACACGCTGGTGGTGGCGTCCTGGGCAGCGGTCACCAGGATCACGGCCATCGTCGTGATCTCCTCGGCGGACAGCTCGTCATCGGCGTTGAGCGCGCTGAGCAGATCATCGCCCGGCCGTTCCCGCTTCTCGTGCACGAACTCCGCCAGCACCGCGGACAACTCCGCCCAGCCCTCGCCCATCCGGTCACCGTCGCCGGCGAGCGTGAACATCTTCTCGGTGGACCGGCGGAACGCCTCCTCGTCGGCGATCCGGATGCCCAGCAGCTCGCCGATCACCTGGTGGGTGACCGGCTCCGCGAAGGCGGTCACCAGGTCGGCCGGACCACCGGCCCGCCGCATCGCGGTGAGCCGGTCGGCCACGATCCGCTCGATCAGGGACGTCATCGCCCGCATCCGGCGCGGGCCGAACCCGGCCGAGAGCTTGCGCCGGTACCAGGTGTGCTCCGGCGGGTCGAGCACGCTGAACAGTCCCGGCGGGGCGGGCTGCTCGGAGTCGGCGACGGTGATCGGGAACTTGAGCATCTCGTAGCTCGAGCCGAAGCGCGGATCGGTCAGCACCTCCCGGACGAGCGCGTGGCTGGTCACCAGCCAGCCGCGGCGCCCGCCGTCGCAGCGCATCGGAGCCAGCGGCCGTTCCTCGCGCAGCTCCCGCAGTCCGTCGTGCGGGTCGAACGGGCAGCTGCGGGTGGTCGGATGCACCACCGGTTCCGGTTGGGCCTTGGTCATCTCACGCTCCTGGAGCTCCGCCGGACTGGCCGGTTGGCATGATTCGCCAACCGGCTTCCGGCGGCACCGCGAGTCACCCGTTCCAGGTGCGCCCGGAGGCGTGAACTCCCCCGCGCTGCGGGAACGCCGACGTCGGTCTCAGCTCATCGCCGTCCTCCTCACCTCCGCCGCCGACGTCACGCGCAGCCTGCCGTCGAGCAGCATCCACCGGGTGATGCCGATCGATTCGAGGAACGGCACGTCGTGGCTGGCCACGATCAGCGCACCGGCGTAGGAGTCGAGTGCCGAGACCAGCTGGCGGACGCTGGCCATGTCCAGGTTGTTCGTCGGCTCGTCCAGCATGAGCAGCTGCGGCGCGGGTTCGGCGAGCACGAGCGCGGCCAGCGTCGCGCGGAATCGCTCACCTCCGGACAGCGTCGCCGCCGGCCGGTCGGCCCGGTCACCGGTGAACAGGAAGCGGGCGAGCCCGGCCCGGATCTGGTTGTTCGTCGATCCGGGCGCGAACCGCGCCACGTTCTCGGCGATGCTCGCGTTCTCCGCGAGGACGTCGAGGCGCTGGGGCAGGAAGCGCAGCGGAACGTGCCCGACGACCTCCCCGGCGAGCGGCGCCAGCTCACCGGCGATGGTGCGCAGCAACGTCGTCTTGCCGGAGCCGTTGCGCCCGACCAGCGCGATCCGCTCCGGCCCGTGCACGTCGAAATCGCCCGGCACTCGGGCTCCGTGGCGCAGGTGCAGGCCACGCGCCGTCAGCACGGTGCGTTCCGGCGGCACCGCGGTGCGCGGGAGGTCGACGCGGATCTCGTCGTCGTCGCGCACCGCATCGGATGCCTCGGCCAGCCGCTGCCGGGCTTCGGCGAGCTTCGTCTCGTGCATGATGCGGTGCTTGCCCGCCGACACCTGGGCCGCGCGCTTGCGCTGGGCCATCACCGCCTTGGGCTCGCGCTTGGTGTCCCACATCTTCTGGCCGTAGCGCTTGCGCCGGGCGAGCTTGACGTGGGCATCGGCGAGTTCCCGCTTCTGCTTGCGCAGATCGGTCTCCGCGACGCGCACCATCCGCTGCGCCGCCTCCTGCTCGACCGCGAGGGCTTCCTCGTAGGCGGCGAGGTTGCCGCCGTACCAGCTGATCTCGCCGTCGTGCAGGTCGGCGATCCGGTCCACCCGGGCCAGCAGCTCGCGGTCGTGGCTGACCACGACCAGCACTCCGGGCCACGCCTCGACCGCCGAGCACAGCCGCTGCCTGGCGGGCAGGTCGAGGTTGTTGGTGGGCTCGTCGAGCAGCAGGACGTCGGGCCGCTCCAGCAGCAGCGCCGCCAGCCGCAGCAGCACCGATTCGCCGCCGGAGACCTCGCCGATCGTCCGGTCCAGGCCGATGTGCCCCAGCCCGAGCTCTTCGAGCACCGCGACGGCCCGCTCCTCGACGTCCCAGTCCTCGCCGACCGCCGCGAAGTGCTCCTCGCGCACGTCACCGGCGTGGATGGCGCGCAGCGCGGCGCGGATCCCGGCGATGCCCAGCGCTTCGTCGACGCGCAGTCCGGTGTCGAGCGAGACGTTCTGCGGCAGGTAGCCGACCTCGCCGCAGACGCGGACCTCGCCACCGGTGGCCGTCAGCTCACCGGCCAGCAGCTTGAGCAACGTGGACTTGCCCGACCCGTTGAGCCCGATCAGCCCGGTGCGGCCGGGGCCGAACGACGCCTGCAGGCCGTCGAAGACGCGGCCGCCGTCGGGCCATTCGAAGCTGAGCTCGACGCAGCCGGCACTGGTGATGGTGGACGGGGATGCGGAAGATGACATGGAGGACTCCCGAGGTCCGGATCGAACGGTGTGCGCAACACGTTCGAGACGCCGCGAGCGACGAGCGGTGCAGGAGGTCCATGCCCGGACACGGGGAGGAGGACGGTTCGCATCGCAGAGGTCGCACACCGGATCGGGCTCAGCACGAGCCACGACACAACGGCATCTCAGACCTCAGATGACCAACGTCCTACTCCAAACCGGCGGCAACAGAAGCACGGTCAAGCTACCTCCGCGCCGGAACCGGCGTCAACGGAATTAACGCCGGACGATCTCGCGCGGTGGCTGGGCGCGGGAGGTCACGCCGCGCATTCCGGGGCGGAGTAGATGGAGCAGAGCTGCTGCCGCAAGGCTTGGACGGACACCGGGATCTGGATGGAGCTGTTCGATTCCACCAAGCCCGCGCGGTAGAGGGAAACGATCAGCGCCTCGCCGACGCGGCGGGCGGCGACGCGCTCGACATCGTCGGCACCCGCGTCCCGGAGCGGGTTGAAGTCGGAGGCGACCAGCCGACCGGTTTCCGCGTCGAACAGCTCGAACCCTCCCCCGGCACCGACCGCCAGGACCAGCGTCCCGCCGTCCACCGGTTGCGCGGTCACCAGCCGGGGCAGCCTGGTGACCAGCAGCAGCGTCCGGTTCCAGCGCTCGCCGGCGCGCCGGTGCAGCGACAGCGAGCGGGCGCCCGGGACGTAGGTCACCGCCGACTGCCCGCTCTCGTCGAAGGTCGTGGTGGCCTGGGGCGCCGGAAGACCCGGTCCGTCCACTGTGGTCGTTTCGGTTCCGGTGCCGCGGGACCAGGTGGTCAGCGTGATCCGGTCGCCCGAGCGCGCGACGATCCGCCCGGCGCCTGCACCGATGTCGTAGGACAGGATCTCCTGCCCCGGGACGCGGGGGACGGCCTGCCCGTCCCGGCAGTCGATGAGCTGCCCGCCATCGGTGCGGGCCACCGGGAGCTGCGCTTCGGCGTCAGCTCGTGAGCTGGTGAAAGCCGGGCCCGGCAGGTAAGTCACGTCGCGACCGGCGCAGGCGGCTGACGGCACCACCGCCGAACCGTCGACGAGCCACACCGGCCGCGCTGCGCCGGGTCCGACGTCACGCACGGCCGCCCCGGTGCCGTCGGGTTTCGCGGCCAGCAGGTCGGTGATCTCCGGCAGCGGCACCCGTGTCGTTCCACCGCTGCCGCCTACGATCAGAAGATCTTCATTGCGGGCGAATACCTCCCGCTCGCCCAGCGCGGTCACGGCGCCGCGCTGCTCGCCGCTGACGTCCCACGGCTTGAGGAGCGCATCACCGGATTCGGTGGAGAGGATCTCGATGGCGAATCCCGGCGTCAGCAACGCCACCCGCGTCGTTCCCGTGGCGGGCACGGCGGAGCCCGGCACGACGTGGTCGGTGACGAGCGTTTCCCGCAGGGTGATCGGCTCGCGGCCGAGATCCGGGAGCACCGTCAGCGAGCGACCGACCGCGAAGGCATCGCACGAGGCGCTGAACAGCCCCTGCCCGTCGACCGGCCAGGGCTCGGCATCGCTGCCGACCACCTGCGCCTCGCCCGGGAAGTCGGCGTCGAGCATGACCGCGCTGCGATCCCGGCAGCGGGCGACGACCGGATCGGAGCCCGCCGCCGGCGACCGGCCGATCTCACCCGGCAGCTCCTTGCCGCTCCACGCGACCTCCGCGTCCGGGAGCGCTGAGCCGAACGCCGGTCGGCCCGGCCCTGGCGGTCGCACCACGGTGGCGGTGACGCCGAGCACTGCGACGAAGTGCCCGCCCGCCAGCGGTTCCAGCCCGGTCCGGTACGGCGTCCGGTTGAGGTTCCGCCCGTGGGTGTCGGCGATCCTGGTCCGCCGGTCGTCCTGCGTCCAGCCGATGGTGCCGTCGGCGGTGATCCACGCGAGAACACCGGTCATCCGGTCGAAACCGTCCAGCAGCGGGGCGACGTCGGCGGCGTCGGCGGGAACGGTCAGCGTCCGCACCGCCGGGATGCCGCCGGGCAGCGTGAGCACGCCCCGTTCCGGCCCGCCGCCGCCGAGCAGGAAACCGCCCTGACCGTCGGCGAACCGCACCGCCCAACCCGGCGGGGCCGGAACCGGCAGCCGCCGCCCACCAGCGATCGCGGCAATGCCCGAAGTCCCGGAGACGGCGGCCGCTCTGGCCGAGGGATGCGCGGCGACGGTGTCGACGCCCTCCAAGACCACCGGTTCTCCGCTGCTGCCAACGAAACGCGCCACGCCCTGCGACCTGTCGAGCAGGATCACGCCCTCCGCGAACGGATGGACCTCGCACGACGCACCGCTGCTCAGCCGCGCGGTCTTCGCCTCGCCGATCCCGGTCATCACCGGCCCGGCCGCGCTGCACCCCACGAGGCGGTTGCCGACGAAGACGACGTCCCGGAGTTCGGCGGCATCCGCGGTGATCGACGCCACGAGCCGGCCGGTGGTGAGCTCCCACACCCGCAGTGCGGAGGTGCCCGGCACCCGGTCCGCGCCCCAGGCCGCCAGCATGGTGTTGTCGTCGGAGAAGACCGCTCCGCTGGCCGGGTGCCCGGTCTCGGCTTCCGGGTACACCAGCGCCCGCACCAGCCGACGCGCGGACTCCGACACCGCGAGCATCGCCGAGCGGACGGTCGAGCTGTCGCTGCGGTTCGCGGCAGCCAGTGCGCGTTGGATGGCCAGCGTCGGCGAACTCTGCGCGGTCAGCAGCGCTTCGGAGGCGTCGGCCTGCGCTTTGGCCAGCTCGGCCGCGCGCACCGCCGCGCGCTGACCGCTGACCGCCGCGACCGCACCGACGGCCGCGACGGCGAACAGCAGCACCATCACCGCCGCGACAGCGGTGATGGTGCGCCTCCGGCCGCGCTGGTAGCGCGCCTCCTCCAGCAGGTACTCGTTGGCGTCGATGTCCATCAGCGCCGCGCACAAACCGGCCAGGGCCTCGTGGTCCCGGCGCTGCGCCGGGCCGGTGAGGTCGATCCACTTCTGCTCGTCCGGGAACAGCTCGCGCAGCGGCTCGGGCAGCGCTTCGGCGTCGGCGAAGGTGCCGCGGTCGGCGTCCCAGGCCAGGTTCAGCTCCGGGTCCAGCCGGACCAGGAACAACCGCTGCGGGTGACCGCCACCGGCCAGCCACAGCTCGATCTCCTGCGCCACCCAGGAGGATCGGGCGGTCGTGCGGTCCAGCAGCACGATCAGGCACCGGGATTGCGCGAGCGCACTGCGGATCTCGCCGCCGAGCGAACCCGGCCGCAGATCGGAGGTGTCGAGGTAGACGGCGAAATCCGCGCCCGCGTCGTGCCGTTTGGCGATCGCGTGCAGAACGTGCTTGAGGCGCTTGGCCTCTCGCCGCGCGGGACTGTGGTAGCTGATGAACGCGTGGTAGCGGTGCCCGGTCATGACCCCGCACAAGCCGCCGAAGCGGGCGTTCCGAGGCTGATCCGGCTGTAATCGCCGAGGACGTGCCCGGATCCCCTGCGGAGCACGATGTCACCGTCGGGACTGCTGCCCTCCGGGTTGCTGGGGTTCACGGTCTGCACCACGTCGTCGCAGTCCGGGCCGACCTGGCGCGTCGAAATCGCCTGGTGCCCACCGGAATCCACCGGTGCTCCCGTCTCGGGGTCGATGGTGCGCTGCCAGACCTCCGGTTCCGGGTCGCAGACCTCGCCGGGATTGCGGACGACGTGCAGCTCGCCGGTGGCGAGCAGCGCCTCGCCCGCCCAGACCAGGTCCGTCAGCTCGAACCATGGGTCCGGGTCGTCGGGGCTGGTGCCCGGCACGGCGGGTTCGACCTCACGAACGCCCAGCGTCGATAGGTCGACGACCACCGGTTCGTACGGGTTGACGCAATAGCCGCCGGAACCACCGACTCCGACCGCGAGCAGCCGACCGTCCGGGGAGACCGCGGAGCGGCCGAGCAGCCCGTCGACCTTCGTGCTGCCCAGCAGCTCGCCGGCGTAGTCGTACTGCGCGATCACCGAGGGACCGCGCCGGTTGCCGCCGTCGCGGGCCAGGTAGCCCACCGTGATCTTGTCCTCGTCGGCGGCCAGCGTCACCGGGGACTCGGTGTTGTCCGCCAGGCCGGTGCTCGCGCGTTCCTGCAGCCGTTGCGCGGGGACGACGCGCTCCGCGGCCAGCTCGTGGTCGTAGAGCACCAGGTCGAACCCGTTGTCCGGGGCGTGGTTCGTCCTGGCCGTCACGATGTCGGTATCGGTGACCGCCACTCCGCTGCACTCCGCGCAGTCCCGCACGACCGGCTCCGAGCCGCGCGCCACCACGACCACGCGGTCGGCGTAGACCACGACGGCCCGTGCCGAGTCCAGCGGCGCCGCGATCTCGGCATCGCTGTTGTTGGGCGAGAAGAGCGAATTCTCGGCCGGGCCGAACCCGGGCACCTGCTGGGTCCAGTCGGCGCCCACCAGGGTGAGCCCGTCCGCACCGGTGGCCACCGCGAAGTCCGGTGCGGAACCGGCAGAACCGCAGGAAGCCAGCAGGGCGGCGCTCGAGATCAGACCGCCGACGACGCGTTTCCGGCCCATCGCAACCCGCGCTCCCGTCCGCCACCGGCGCGGGCCACCCGATCGGCTACCCCCGCGAGGCTGATCGAGATTACCGTGCGGAGGCGCCCCGGAACAGCAAGTCACGAACGACGACCGGCTGCGCGCTGCGCTGGTCGCCTCCCATCCCGGAGGCTGAAGCCGTTCGCGAGCCACGGGCCCGCGGACGGCCCGACGGGCACTGCTCCGCACACCGCAGCGCGGGTCTGCTGTTCAGACTAATCGCACCAGGTCGGGAGCCGACCGGTTACCGTGGGCGACATGCATCAGAACTCCCGGGACGCGGAGTTGGCGGCCAGGGTCTCGCACGCGGACCTGGACAACCCCAACATCGCACGCATGTACGACTACCTGCTCGGCGGATCGGCCAACTTCGCGATCGACCGGGAAACCGCGGAGCGGGCCCTGGAGTTCGCCCCGACCGAACGCGACTACTGCTACATCAACCGCGGCTTCCTCGGCCGCACGGTGCGCTTCCTGACCACCGAAGCCGGCATCGACCAGTTCATCGACCTGGGCTCCGGCGTGCCGACGGTCGGCAACGTGCACGAGATCGCCCACGCGCACAACCCGGAAGCGCGGGTCGCCTACGTGGACTGGGAGGCCGTCGCCTGCCACCACGCGCGGCACCTGCTCGGCGGTGACGAGCGGGTCACGGTCACCGAGGCCGACGTCTGCGATCCGGACTCGGTGCTCAACGCCCCGGGCGTGGCCGGCCTGCTGGACTTCTCCCGCCCGGTGGCCGTCCTGGCCTTCGGCATCCTCGACATCATTCCCAGCCCCGACGGCGCGTCGCTGGTGGCGCGCTACCGGGACGCCTGCGTGCCGGGCAGCGCGCTGGCGGTGTCCAACAACGCCCAGCTGAGCCGCACCGACGAGGAGATCGCCGAACTGCGCGCGCTGCTGGCCGAGACCTCGACCCCGCAGATGCACATCCGCAACGCCGACGAGGTCGCCGCGCTCTTCCCCGGCTACACCCTCGTCGAGCCCGGCGTGGTGCCCGCCGCCTACTGGCGTCCCGACCAGCCGGTGGACGACGCGGCGGCGCGCCGCGGCAACGTCCTGGGCGCCGTCGGCTTCCTCGACGCGAAGCCCACCGCCTGACCCCGCCCGGCGGGCCGGGCGAGCGACAAGGGGCCTCGTCGCTCGCCCGGTGCCTCAGCCCCGCTTCGCCAGCCCGCGCTCGACGGCGGCGATGATGTCCGGGCGCAGCCGCTCCGGCTGGACGATCGCGTCCACCGACCCGACCTCCACCGCGCGCTGGATGCTGTGCACCGAGTCGAACTCCGCGGCCACCGCGCCGAGCTTCTCGGCCCGCACCGACGAGCGCAGTTCCGCCAGCTCGGTGGCCAGCGTGGCGCGCTCGACGTCGGTGGCAGCGGCCACCCGGGCCTCCAGCTCCTGCACCCGCGGGTCCTTCGCGGTGCGCGCGTCGACCTCGCCCGCGAAGACCACGGCCGCCGCCGGCGCCCCGCCGATGACCGAGGCGAACGAGCCGTCCACGGCCAGCACCGTCATGTTCGGGTTGAGCGCCTTGGAGAACACCACGAACGCCCCGCCGTGGTAGCGCGAGATCACGCAGAACACGATCGGGCCCTCGAAGTTCACCACCGCGCGGCCGATCTCGGCGCCGTACTCCAGCTGCAGCGCGCGCATCGACTCCGGCGAGCCGTCGAAGCCGGACAGGTTGGCCAGCACCACCAGCGGCCGGTTCCCGCTCGCCGCGTTGATCGCCCGGGCGACCTTCTTCGACGAGCGCGGGAACAGCGTGCCGGAGGTGTAGGTGTCCGGGCCGTCGGTGGGCGGGAAGCCGCGGCGCGGCACCGACCGCGACTCGATCCCGACCAGGCAGACCGGCAGCCCGCCCAGGTGCGCGTCCTGGACCACCGCGGTCTCCGCGTCCGCCATGCCCGCCCAGCGCTCCAGCACCGGGTGGTCCTGGTCGGCGATGGCCCGCATCACCGTGCGGATGTCGAAGGGCTTCTTGCGGTCCGGGTTGGTCGCCGCGGAGAAGATCTCGCCCACCGTGGTGAAGTCGCTGCCGACCACCGCGTGCGGGAAGCCCGAGACGTCCCGGTCGACCGGGTCGGCCGTCCGCGCGCGGCGCGGCGCGGTCTCGCCGGGAACCACGTAGGTGTGGTCGTAGTGCGCCATCAGCACGCGCCGGGCGCCGGCGAGGTCGGCCGCCCAGTACTGGGCCTGGCCGTTCGGGCCCATCACGCGGTCGTAGCCGCCGATGCCGAAGTTGTCCTCCGCCGAGACGCCGCCGGAGAAGTCCAGCGACTGCTTGCCGGTGAGCACCATCGCCGAATCCGGTGTCATCACCAGGATTCCCTTGGTGTGCATCAGCATCGTGGCCTCGGCGTTCCAGTACGGCTGGGCGCCCACGTTGATGCCGGCCACCACGACGTTGATCTCACCGCCGTCCTGGGTGAAGTGCACGATCCGCTTCAGCGCGGCGGCCACCCAGTCCATGTTCTCGGTGCCGGAGTCCATCGAGATCCGGGCACCCGCCGACAGCGCGTACCACTCCACCGGAACGCCCTCGCGCTCGGCGAGGTCCAGGGCGGCGATCACCCGCGAGCACTCCGGTTCGGAGAGCGCGCCGAGCGCCTTGGTCGGGTCGCCCAGCAGCACCACGCGCTTGACGCCCTCCGGGTGGCGTTCGGTCGGCGAGCTGGCCACCCCGGCCACGATGCCCGACTTGTTGAGGCCCTTGGGCCGGTCGACCGGGACGAGCGCGCCGGTGTCGTCCAGGTCGTGCTCGACGAACGTCCCGTCGGCGCCTGCCACCACGTCGATCAGCTCGTAGGGGTAGACGTTCCCGCGACGCCGGGCGCGCAGGACCTTCTGGCCGTAGTCGTCCAGCGGCTGGATCGGCTCGGTCGGCGGCTCCGTCAGCTCGATGGTCAGCCCGGCGCCCGCCCCGTAGGCCAGCCGCAGCGCGACCTCGTCGAGCTCACCGGTGACCGGGTCCTGCTGCCTGCCGAGGTAGAGGACCTCCTCCAGCCCGGCGCCCGCGGTGCGCGGTGCGACCCGCGCGGCCACCGCGGTGAGGGCCTGCTCGTCGATGTCGCTCGACGGCCACACGTAGAGCACGATCCGGTTGGCGTCGAGCCGCTTCTTGGCCGGCCGCTGGGCCTGGACCCGGCGGATCGCGTCCAGGCAGGCGTCCAGCACCGCCTCGGCGGCGGGCAGCGCCACGACCCGGCCGTCGGAGTCGCGCAGCGGCGTCAGGTCGCGGATCTGGGCCATCGCGACGAGGCGCTCGTCGGCCGGGTTCTCCGGCGCGACGCAGCGGAGCAGGTGGACGTCCTCGTCGGCCGACGGCAGCCGGGTGATGTCGAAGTTCTCCAGCCGGTGCAGCTGCAGCCGCTGGGCGACGAGCGGGTGCAGGCCGCGGATGATGCGCTCCTCGACCAGCCCGTCCTCGCCCGGGCGGAAGGTGAAGTGGTGGTGCATCGTGGTGCCGCGCCGGCCCGCCACCGTGGTCGTCACCCGCCGCAGCCGCTGCGGCAGCGGCAGCCCGGCCAGCGCCTCGCGCAGCGCGGCGGCGGCCTCGTCCGGGTCCGCGGGCTGGTCGTTCCAGGCCAGGTAGATGTCGGCGACCAGCTCGGCCGACGGGGTGGCCGTCTCGGCGACCGCCCGCACGGCGTCGGCGAGGCCGGTGAACTCGGCGGCCGTGGCCACCAGCTGCAGGCGCTGGCCGTCCAGGTCGTACTCGGCGGTGATCAGCGAGCGGTCACCGGAGCGCAGGCACTGGAGGTCCTCCAGCGACCGGTCCCGGTAGTAGCGCCTGCTGAGCACCTCCAGCAGCGGCCCGTGGTCGAATCCGTCGCGGTCCATCCGCTGGCCGAGCAGCCGCACCAGCGGTTCCGGGCTGGCCACCATGGCGGCGATGCGCTCCGCGCGGTCCGGCGCGGCGGGGTTCTCGTCGAGGTGGCGCAGGTGCCTGCGCACGTCGGTGTAGACCTCGGCGCGGGTGCGCCGCAGCATCGGCTGGGCGAACCAGCGGAACACCAGGCTGCGCGCGAGGTCGCCGACGACCGGGAACCGCACCTGGGTGGCCACGATCAGGTGTTCCAGGGCGTGGCCCACGGTCTCGCGCACCGAGGCGGGCGGCACCGGTTCGGTGAGCCACTGCTTCAGCAGCGTGGTGACCACGGCAACGTCGGAGGCGGCGCGCTGCTGGGCCAGGAAGATGCGGAAGACCGCTTCCTCCAGGGCCGGCGTGCGGTCCAGGCCGTCGACGCCGTAGTGCCCGACGACGCGGGTGAGCCGGTTCTGGAAGGACTCCGGGAGCCCGGCGCGCTCGACGTCGAGGCTCTGCAGGTAGCTGTGGAAGTACTCGCGCGGGCTGTGCACCTGCACGTCGGCGGTGGAGTCCTGCGCGGCGGGCTTGTTCCGGCTGAGCTCCGAGAGGTCGGCGAAGACCCACAGCAGGTCGACCTCGCCGGTCAGCGGGCGGTCGCCGTCGGCGGTGACCTCGGCGCGGGCGGCCAGGTAGTCGGCCAGCACGCGCTGCTGGTCGTGCGGGTCGGCGTCGAAGCCGAGCAGGCGGCTGCGCAGGTCCTGCAGCCCGCGCTGCACCCGGTCCTGCGCCGAGACGCCGGTGGGCTCGTCGGGCAGCGCGACGTCGGCGGCCTGGCCGGAACCGGCCGCGGATTCCTCGCCGTCCTCCTCGACCGGTTCCAGGCGCAGCAGCGGAGCGCCGGTCTCCACCTGGCTGCCGATCGAGACCAGGCATTCGCGCACCTTGGCGCGGAACGGTGCGCGCAGCACCGTCTCCATCTTCATGGCCTCCAGGACGAGCACCGGTGCCCCGGCCTCGACCTCGTCGCCGACCTCCAGCGGCGTGGCGACCACCAGCGCGGGCGACTGCGAGCGGAGCACGCCGCCCTCGTCGCGGCTGATCCGGTGCGTCACGCCGTCCACCTCGACCAGGTGGATCGGGCCGTGCGTGCTGGTGACCAGCCGGAACCGCTGCCCGTTGACCACCAGCTGGCCGGTGGCGGCGTCGTAGCGCTCGAGCTCGGCGTCGACCATGCGCACGTCGTCGCCGTTGGCGAAGCCGACGCGGTAGCGCTGCGGGCCCACCTGGGCGACCAGCACCCGGTAGCTCGCGCCGCGCAGCTTGAGGTCGATCGCGCGGCCGCCCTCGTGCTGGACCTGCGGGCGTCCGCCGTGCGCGGTGGACAGCAGCCGCTGCAGCTCGACCTGCGCCTCGTCCTCGTAGGCCTCGATCGCGGCGGCGGCCAGCGCGACCCCGGAGCCGCTGTCGCACACCAGGCGGCCCTGTTCGCGGACCCGGTCGATCCAGCCGGTGTCGGCGCTGCCGTCGATCACCTCGGGTTCGCCGAGCAGGTCGAGCAGGAAGCTCTTGTTGGTGGTGCCGCCCTCGATGATCACCGTCGTCTGGGACAGCGCGCGGCGCAGCCTGCCCAGCGCCTCGTCCCGGTCGCGGCCGTAGGCGATGATCTTGGCGATCATCGAGTCGAAGTCGGCGGGGATGGTGTCGCCCTCGCTCACCCCGGTGTCGACGCGGATGCCGGGGCCCGCGGGCAGGTCGAGCAGCGCGATGCGGCCGGGTGCGGGCGCGAAGTCGCGGTCCGGGTCCTCGGCGTTGAGGCGGGCCTCGACCGCGTGGCCGATCTCGGCCGGGACCTCGCCCTCGAGCTTGCCGCCCGCGGCGACGTGCAGCTGGGCCTTGACCAGGTCCACGCCGGTGGTCGCCTCGGTGATCGGGTGCTCCACCTGCAGCCGGGTGTTGACCTCCAGGAAGGCGAACAGCTGCTCGGCGGGCTGGTAGAGGAACTCGACGGTCCCGGCGCCGCGGTAGTCCGCGGCCAGCGCCAGCCGCTCGGCGGCGGCCTTGAGCTCGCGCACCTGCTCGGCGCCGAGCACCGGCGACGCCGACTCCTCGATGACCTTCTGGTTGCGGCGCTGCACCGAGCAGTCCCGGACGCCGAGCGCCCAGGCCGTGCCCTGGCCGTCGGCGATCACCTGGACCTCGACGTGGCGGGCACCGGTGACCAGCCGCTCCAGGAACAGCACTCCGCTGCCGAAGGCGCGCTCGGCTTCGAGGCTGGTGCGTTCGTAGGCCTCCGCCAACTCGTCCTCGGAGTGGATGACGCGGATACCGCGCCCGCCGCCGCCCGCGGTGGCCTTGAGCATCAGCGGGTAGCCGATCTCCTTCGCGGCGCGCAGCGCGCCGTCGAGGTCGGCCACCGCGCCGCGGCTCCAGGGCGCCACCGGCACGCCCGCTTCCTCGGCGAGGAGCTTCGCGCCGATCTTGTCACCGAGCCTGCGCATGGCCTCGGGGCTCGGACCGATGAAGGTCACGCCGAGCTTCTCGCAGAGCTCGGCGAACGCCGGGTCCTCGGCCACGAAGCCCCAGCCGACCCACACCGCGTCGGCGCCGGTCTCGCGCAGGGCGCGCTCCAGCACGTCCAGGTCCAGGTAGGGGCGCGCGGACGCCGGGCCCAGCAGGTAGCCGATGTCCGCCTCTCGGACGAAGGTGGAGGTGGCGTCCACATCGGTGTGGAGCGCGATCGTCCGGATCGACGCCGTGCCCTCGGCGTTGACCTCCCGGACGGCGTGGATCAGCCGCACGGCGGCCTCTCCCCTGTTCACGATGGCGATACGACTGAACACCGAGCCTCACATCTTCGACAACACGAGAAAGGCGACGACCCGGAGCGGAACGTCGCCGAACTTGACCTCAACCCTGCCTGATGCCGACCCGATGCGAGAGGAGCAACGCGCCAGCATTCGCGACCAAGATTTGTAGGTTCCCGCCAAAAGCCCCGGCCCCGGGCCTGCCGCCGGCGGCGGCAGCACGAGCAGATCACTCGATCAAGCACCGGCTGCGAGCACCCGGCGACGCACCGCGCACGCGGGGGTGCGGGCACTCCTAAACTCGGCGGGGTGCTGCCCGACCTCGGCGAGATCACTTCGGACGAGTCCTATGCCGACCGCCGCAACGACCTCGGGTTCTGGGAGCCCTGGGTGCGGCGCGGCCTGGACTCGCTCGGCTTCCCGCAGCCGGGTGGGCTGCGGAGTCCGGGCGAGAGCACCAACCCGGTGTTCATCGGCGACAACGGACTCGTGGTGAAGCTCTACGGGGAGTTCTGGTGCGGGCCGAGCAGCCTCGAATGCGAGGCCGAAGCCTACCGGTTGCTCGCCGGGCACGAGCTGCCCGTTCCCGCGCTGCTCGGCCGCGGTGAGCTCCGGCCGGACGCCACCGGGTGGAGCTGGCCGTTCCTGGTGCTCTCGGCGGCCGACGGGCGGCCCTGGAGTCGCGCGACCGCCGGGATCGACCGGGACGCCGAACTGGCGCTGGCCTTCCGGGTGGGTGAACTGCTGGGACGGCTGCGGCGAATCCCGCTCACCGGCAGCGGGGTCCTGCGCCCGGCCGCGTTCGCCGACCTGCTGCGGGAGCGCGCGGCGGCGACCGCGGCCGATCACCGCGAGTGGAAGTACCTGTCCCCAGCGCTCGTCGACGCCATCGACGACTTCCTGCCCGAGGTGGCCGAGCTGCTGGGTGCGAGCGCCGAGTTCGTCCACGGCGACCTGCACGCGGGCAACCTCTTCGTCGCCCCGGAGCGCGGTGCGGTCACCGGGCTGATCGACTTCAACGACGTCCACGCCGGGGACTTCCGCTACGGACTCGTGCAGCTGCACCTCAACGCCTTCCGCGCCGATCGGGAGCTGCTCGCGGCGGCGCTGCGCGGCGCGGACTGGCCGGTCACGCCGGCCTTTCCGCAGGAGATGCTGGCCTTCACGTTCCTGCACGACTTCGACGTGTTCGAGCGGACGCCGCTCGACCTGACCGGCGTCACCGGCCTGACCGAGCTCGCCGAGCTGCTGTGGGGCGTCGACCGGTGAGCGCGCCGCCGGTCACGGGAGGCGCTGCTCCCGGTACCACGCGCCCCACTCCTCCAGCCGTTTGAGGATGTCCTCCAGGCTCTTGCCGATCGCGGTCAGGCTGTACTCGACCTTCGGCGGGACCTGCGCGTACACCGTGCGGAGCACGATGCCGTCGGCTTCGAGCTCGCGCAGCTGCCGGGTCAGCATCCGCTGGGTGATCGACGGCAGCGCCCGCTTGAGCTCGCCGAACCGCCGCGGTCCTTCGGTGAGGTAGTTGAGGATGGCCATCTTCCACTTGCCGCCGACCACCTCCATCGCCGCCTCGACGGTGCAGTACTCGGGCATCTCCGAAACGTTCTCCCGCACGAGCTCCGCTCCTCTTCGCCGTCTTCTTCCCGGTCGCCGACCGCAGCGCCACGCGGAACGAGCCTGGAACTCCATTAGTATACAAAATGACACTACGGCACTTAAAAGACCGTACTTGCCCTAGCGCATGCGTGGAGCACAGGATCATTCCGCGTCGCCGAGCACGGCCGCTGTTCACCGAAACGAGGAATGAGATGTCGATCCACCCTGCCCTGACCCCGGTTCGCCTCGGCGGGACCGAGCTGCCCAACCGCGCCGTCGTCGCCCCGATGTCCCGCGTCAGCACCGCCGGAGACGGGGTGCCCACCGAGCGGATGACCGACTACTACCGGGAGTTCGCGCTCGGCGGGTTCGGGCTGATCACCACCGAGGGCACCTACACCGACGAGCGGCACAGCCAGGCCTACCCGGACCAGCCGGGCCTGACGTCCGAAGCGCACGCGGCGGGCTGGCGCGAGGTCGTGCGCGCCGTGCACGACGCCGGAGGCCGGATCGCGCTGCAGCTCATGCACGCGGGAGCCCTCTCGCAGCTCGACCGGCCGACGATCGCGCCTTCGGCGGTCGCGCCCAAGGGCGCGAAGATGCCCGCGTACGGCGGCGGCGCCGGGCCGTTCCGGACTCCGGCGGAGGCCACCGAGGCTGAGATCGCCCAGGCCATCGCGGGCTTCGCCGCGACGGCGGCCCGGGCGCGCGAGGCCGGCTTCGACGCGGTGGAGGTGCACGGTGCGAACGGCTATCTCGTCGACCAGTTCATCACCGACTACACCAACCTCCGCTCCGACCGGTACGGCGGCTCGGTGGCGAACCGGGCGCACTTCGCCGCCGAGGTGCTCCGCGCGGTGCGCGCCGCCGTGGGCCCGGACTTCCCGGTGGGCATCCGGCTTTCGCAGACCAAGGTCAACGACTTCGAGCACCGCTGGCCGGGTGGCGTCGGCGAAGCGGAGGTGATCTTCGGCTCCGTCGCCGCCGCGGGCGCCGACTACCTCCACCTGGCCAGCGAGGGCCGGGACTGGGCCGAGAGCGCTCAGCTCGCCCCGGGCGTGACGATCACCCGGCTGGCCAAGGAGATCACCGGCCTGCCCGTGATCGCCAACGGCGGGATGCACGAGCCCGCGCGAGCGGAATCCCTGCTCTCCGGTGGCGAAGCCGACCTGGTCGCGCTGGGCCGCGGTGCGCTGGCCAACCCCGACTGGCCCCGGCTGCTGGCCGGTGGTGGCCCGCTCCGCGAGTTCGACCGCGCGATGCTCACCCCGGACGTCAAGCTCGGCGGTCAGCCAGCCCTGCGCTGATCACCGAATGGTCCGCCTCCCCGATCGCCGGGGAGGCGGACCATTCGCGCTACCGGTCGCGCAGCACGAACCAGGACGCCACGGCCACCACCAGCAACATCGCGCCGCCCAGGAGGGCAGCAGCGGTGAAGCCGTCGCCGAATGCCGTCACCGCCGCTGTTCGCAGCGCCGCGCCCACCTGCTCGTCCAGGCCGCCCGCGATCTGCACCGCCGCCCCGAGCGAGTTCTGCGCCTCCGCGTGCTGCGCGGAGGCCACGCCCGCGACCGGCTCCAGGGTGTTGCGGTAGATCACGCTCAACGTCGTGCCGAGCACGACGATGCCCAGGCCGGAGCCCAGTTCGAACGACGTCTCCTGGATGGCGCCCGCCGCACCGGCCCGGCTCGGGTCCGCCGCCGACATGATCACGTCCGAACCGAGCGTCGTCACCACGCCGACCCCCAGTCCGCTGCCCGCCAGCAGCGCGACGACGACGCCGTACCCGCTGCCGGGTCCGAGCAGGGCGAGGCCGAGCATCGAACCCGCGAAGAGCAGCAGGGCCAGGGTGATGGCGAGGCGATCGCTCAGCACCGCCACCACCTTGGGCGCGAAGACCGCACCGACGGCGTTCGCGGCGGCCATCGGCAGCAGCGCCGCGCCGGCCAGCAGCGGCGAGTAGCCCGAGACGAGCTGGAAGTGCTGCGTGGCGAAGAACATCAGCGCGATGTAGCCCGCGAAGGAGGCGAGGATCGCCCCGGTGGCGACCGAGAACTTCCGGTCGGCGAACAGCGACAGATCCAGCAGCGGCTCCGCGATCCGGCGCTGCCGCACGACGAACGCGATGAGCAGCGCCACCGCCACCACGCCGATCACGAGGTTCGGCGGGGAAACCGCGCTGTGCTCGCCGATCTGCTTCAGCGCGTACACCAGCCCGCCCAGCCCGAGGACGGACAGCACGGCGCTGAGCGCATCCCACCGGCGCCGCACCTCGTCCTTGGACTCCGGCACGACGACCGCGCCGACGACCAGCGCGACGAGCACGACCGGCACGTTGACCAGGAACACCGATCCCCACCAGTAGTGCTCCAGCAGGAATCCGGCCGCGATCGGCCCGACGGCCGCGCCCGCGCTGTGGCACGCCGACCACACGCCGATCGCGAACGCGCGCTCCCGGGCGTCGGGGAAGGTGATGCGGATGATGGCCACCGTGGCGGCCGCGATCATGGCCGCGCCGAACCCGAGCGCGGCGCGGAAGCAGATCAGCACCACCGGAGCGGTGGCGAAGGCCGCCCCTGCCGATGCCAGCCCGAACACCGCGAACCCGCCGAGCAGCACCTTCTTCCGCCCGATGCGATCGCTCAGCGTGCCGCAGGTGACGAGGAAGGCCGCGACCGTCAGCGGATAGCTGTCGACCATCCACAGCAGTTGCGATGCGCTGGGCAGGAGTTGCTGCGACAGCGTGGGAACCGCCACGTGCAGGATCGTGAGGTCCATGCCGACCAGCAGCAGGGTGGTGCACAGGATTCCGAGCACCAGCCACCTGCGCTGGGACACCTCGTTCCGGAGCGCCGATCCGGCGCCCGCGTCGTCATTCATCACTTCTTACCGCGAATTCCGTTCGAGTGGCGGAAAGGAGTCCGGTCACCGGCGTCCAGCAGCGTTGGAAACCGCGTCGACCCGGATCTCACCGGACGAGCGGCCTTCGAAGACCACCGGAGAAATCGTCGTCCGGATGATCAGGCCGCACAAGTACGGAATTCCTTGTGCCATAGGAACACCCCGTATACCGACGACGCGTTTTCCACCGTGGGCTCAATTCGCCACCTCGGCGCCGATGACGCAGTAGTCTGACGCGAACCGGGCCGCAGGGGCCCGCGAACGCACCGTGCTCGACGGGCGAGGGGAACCCCATGGGCGAGCGGCAGCCGAAGAACCGGGACGGTGAGCCCAGAATCGTCAACATCATCGAGGGAGTCGTGCTCGGTGATGTGGTGCAGGCCGGGCACATCGACGGCGACGTGCACATGAACCGCACCGGCGTAGGGCCGGTTCCCGTCGTGGCACCGGTCCTGCCGCCGGAGCAGGCAGCGCCGGAGGTGTTCGTGGGCCGGGCCGCCCAGGTCGAGCGCCTCCACGCGCAGTGGCGCCCGGAGGCCGGACGACCGGCGAACGTGGTGGTCGTGACCGGGATGGGCGGGATCGGGAAGACCGCGCTGGTGCGCAATGCCAGTGCTCTCGCGGTGCGGCACGGGTGGTTCTCCGGCGGCGCGGTCACCGTCGACATGCACGGCTACGAGCCCGCGGGCGACCGGATCGAGGAATCCGCGGTGTTCGCCCCGCTGCTGCGGGCGCTGGGCACCGATCCGGAGCAGATCCCGGACGCGCCGGCTGAGCAGGCGACCGGCTACCACCAGCTGCTCGGCCTGCTGGCCCGGCAGCAGCGGCGGGTGTTGCTGGTGCTCGACAACGTCTCGTCCGTCGACCAGGTCCGCGGTCTGCTGCCCCGCAACGCCGAGCACCACGTGGTCATCACCGGCCGGGACACCTTGCCGCTGCCCGGCGCGCTCGCCCTGGAACTCGACGTCCTGCCCGCTGCCGAAGCCCGTGATCTCCTGCGGAGCACGCTCGAGGACTCGCGCGTGAGCGACCCGGCCGCCGAACGCATCGTGGCGCTGTGCGGCGGGTTGCCGCTGGCGGTGACCATCGCCGCGGCCGTGCTGGCCGAGGACCCCGCGCTGACCGCGGCGGCGCTGGCCGCCGAACTCGAGGACGCCGAGACCCGGCTGACCACGCTGGAGCAGGGCGCGGCTGCGGTCGGCGCCGCGTTCGACGTCTCCTGGCGTCGGCTGACCAATCGCGATCCGCCCACCGCGCGGCTGTTGAAGCTGCTGACGCTCAACCCGGGCTCCGACATCAGCACCGAGGCGGCCGCCGCCCTGCTCGGCCAGCCGCTCGAAGCCACCCGCCCGCGGCTGCGGAACCTGCGCCGCACTCACCTTCTCCAGCTCTCGGATGGCCACTGGCAGCTGCACGACCTGATCCGGCTCTTCGTCCGCGACCGGCGGGCACCGCAGCACGGCGACGAGGTCGAAGATCCCGCGGTACCGATGAACCGCCTGCTGGAGCACTACCTCCGCGTCGCGCAGAACCACGCCCCGGGCACCGATCCGGGTTGGTTCGGGCGCGAGTACCCGAACCTGCTGGCGGCGGTCCCGCTCGCCACCGCGCTCGGTCGGCCCGACATCACCGTCGACCTCGTCTACGCCCTCGCCGAGTTGCCCGAGCTGAGGCGGCACGCCTCCGGGAACGCGTTCCTCGCCTTCATCCGGCAGGCCGTCGCCGCGGTCGAAGAGCTAGACGATCCGCCACGGCACGCCAAAACCCTTCGCTGGCTCGCATTTCAGCTCCATCTCAGGGGACGTTCCCCCGAAGCCGTCGAAGTCGCCCGCAAGGCCTGCGCCGTCGCCCGGTCGACGCAGGATCACCAGGTGCAGGTCGATGCCCTGCTCACGCTCGGCAAAGCGCTCCTCCAGGACCAGCAGCACGAGGCAGCGGCTTGCGCGTACCAGCAGGCGCTGGACCTGAGCCGGGCGGCAACCGATGCGAAAGCCGAATTCCTCGTCGTCGGCTACCTGAGCGACGTGCTGTCGTCGCGATTGCGCCGGCACCGCGAGTCGATCTCGGTGGTGAGACAGGCCGTCGTCAAGGCGCGCGAACTCGGCGATCGCGAAGAGGAAGGCATCCTCCTCACCCACCTCGGGGCGACGTTGGCGACCGCGGGCGATGCCGCGCAGGCGTTCGCGACGCTCGGATCGGCCGCCGCGCTCTGCCACGCCACCGGCAACCGGGAGCACGAGGCGCGAGCTCAGGCGAACCTCGCGCTCCTGTACGCCCAGATCGGCAAGCACGGCGAGATGAACGCCGCGCACCGCAGGGCGGCCGAGATCTGGCGGGAGGACGGCGAGCACACCAGGGAAACCGAACTCCTGGTGAACATCGGCGTGGTCCTCACCCAGATGAGCGGGCTCGACGAAGGTACTGCCGCGCTCCAGAGGGCGGTGGAGATGTGCCGGTCGGCCGGGGACGAGAACGCCGAAGGCGAGGCCCTCTTCCGGCTGGGGTCCTTCCTCGCCGACAGACTCCAGTTCAGCGCCGCGTGCACAGCGCACCAGCAGGCCGTCGAGATCTGGCGCGACATCGGCAACCGGCACCGGGAGGGCGTCGAACTGCAAGCGCTGGCCGAAGCGCTGCTGGCCGCGGGACGCCGGGCAGCAGCGCTCCGGTCGGCGGCGGAAGCGATCGAAGCGCTGCAGGACAGCGGCGACCCGGTGCGCGCCGCCAAGGTCCAGGAGTGGTCCGAGCGGGTGCCGGTGCCGCCTTCGGACGCGCCCGAGCCCGACGGGCCGACGTCCACCGTCGTGACCAAGCTGAGGGGGCCGGGGTTCGGCGGGCTCTACACCCCGCTGAGCATCGCGGTGATCGCGCTGCACCACTACTTCGGATGGCCGTGGTGGGTACTGGTGTGCTGGGCGGTGTGCATCCCTCTCCTGCAGGACAAGCTGAAGATCCACTTCACCTACGAGATCAACGTGAACGAAGCCCGCTTCACCGAAGAGGCCGCGCGCGTGGTCGAGGCCATCAACCGAGGGGTCAAAGGACTCGTGTTCGTCGTGGTCGGCACCGCTGCCGCGGTGGCGTTCCACTCCGGCGAGCTCTGGTGGGCGCTGGCCCTCTGCACCTTCCTCGCCGTCCTGCGCTTGCGAGGTCTGCCCAGGCTGCTGGTGTACCTGGCGATCGGCGCCACGACCGCCCACTACCTGTGGGGCACCTGGTGGGCGCTGCTCGCGTTCGCCGTTCTCGTCCTCGGCGTGGTCGTTCCCCGGGAGGACAGAACCGAGCGGAAGCCGGTCGAAATCGGCTGAGCCACCGCGGTTTTCAATCGATCTGGGCCACGTGGCCCTTGTTCTCGTCGAGGCGGCGGAGCTCGCGGACGCTGTCGGCGAGGGTGCGGTCGCCCAGCGAGGCGAGCACCGCTCGTTCGGCCTCCGCGGTGAGCGCGGCGAAGTACTCGCTCGCGTTCGCCGTCACCAGGCACACGTGCGCACCGCCCGGCGAGCACGCCCACAGGGGCTTGTCGCCGATCGCGCAGCGGTAGATCTCCGCGAGGGTGATCTCCTCCGCCGGGCGTCCCAGCCTCGCGCCGCCCGCGCGACCCTTCGCGCACACGACCAGTCCGGCGTCCACCAGCGGGACCAGGAGCTTGCGGACCAGGCTCGGGTTGGTGTCGAGGGTTTCGGCCAGCTGGGCCGAGCTCAGCGCTTCCGTGCCGCGCTCACCGGCGACCGCGAGGAACAGCATCATCGTGAGCGCGCGGGAGAACCGGATGTCCAGCATGGTCCCCACCCCCGTCCGCGGATCGGCGCCGATGCTACCCGACCCCATAATAGCAACTCTCACAGTTGCACTTATCCGCCGAAAATGTAATCTTGATTCGTACACTTTCAGTCCGGCACGTCCGACAGGAGACCGCCACCGTGAGCACCCGCGCAGCTCAGCTACTGTCCCGCCCGTTCGCGCTGGGATCGGCAACGCTGCCGAACCGGATCGTCATGGCTCCCATGACCCGCCAGTTCTCCCCCGGTGGCATCCCGGGCGACGACGTGGCCGTGTACTACGCGCGCCGCGCCGCGGCCGGGACCGGCCTGATCATCACCGAGGGCACCAGCGTCGATCACCCCTCCGCCGGGTTCAGCGCCGACGTCCCCCGCTTCCACGGCGAGGAGCCGCTGGCCGGCTGGGCCCGCGTGGTGGAGGCCGTGCACGCCCAGGGCGGCAAGATCATGCCGCAGCTCTGGCACGTGGGCATCCAGCGACCCGCAGGCGCGCCGCCGTTCCCCGATGCACCGCCCGTCGGCCCCTCCGGGATCGGCATCGACGGAACTCCCGCGGGAACGGCGCTGACCCTCGGCGACATCGACGACGTCATCCGCGCATTCGCCGACGCCGCGCAGGAGGCCGAGCGCATCGGCTTCGACGGCATCGAGCTGCACGGCGCGCACGGCTACCTCATCGACCAGTTCCTGTGGGAGCGCACCAACCAGCGCACCGACGCCTACGGCGGCGATCCGCTCTCCCGCACCAAGTTCGCCGCGGACCTCGTGACCGCGATCCGCGAGCGCGTCGCCCCCGACTTCCCCGTCGTGCTGCGCTTCTCCCAGTGGAAGTCGGAGAACTACGGCGTCCGGCTCGCCGAGAACCCCGGCGAGCTGGAGGCCCTGCTCACGCCGCTCGCCGACGCCGGGGTCGACGCCTTCCACGCCTCCGGCCGCCGCTACTGGCAGCCGGAGTTCCCGGATTCCGGCTCCGAGCTCAACATCGCGGGCTGGACGAAGAAGGTCACCGGCAAGCCCGTCATCACCGTCGGCTCGGTCGGCCTGAACAAGGAGTTCGAGCCCGGATCGCTGAACGGGGCGACCGCGGCGGTGGAGAGCATCGAACGACTCCTCGACCGCCTGGAGCAGGACGAGTTCGACCTCGTCGCGGTAGGCCGGGCCCTCCTCGCCGATCCCCGGTGGGCGGAGAAGGTCCTCGACGACCGGATCCCCGACCTCGTCCCGTTCAGCAAGGCAGCGGTCGAAACCCTCCACTGAGCGGATCGCGAGCGCGCGGTACGCGCTACTCGTCGTCGTCCCACTCCGCGTCCTGGGCGTCCGCTTGGCGGGTTCGCTCGGCTGCGATCTCCAGGGCGCGGCGGGCCGTCTCCTCGTCCGGGTAGGGGCCGAGCAGGTCGTCGGCCCTTCCCCGGTCGTGGTGCTGCACCTGGTGGGTTCGCAGGTTGAAGTACCAGCCCTGGTCGGGGTTCGGGTCCTCGGTCATGGTGCGCTCCTCGCGGTCAGCTCCCGGCGGGGGCCAGTTCGACGGCCGCCTCCGGCGTGTGCAGCTGGAAGGCGAAGGACTCCTCCAGGTACAGCTCGATCGACGTCGCGTCGTGGCCGAGGTAGCCGATCGACAGGTCGCGGCCCAGCACCAGTTCGCTGTCGCCGCCGCGGGTCGACACCAGCAGGCCGCCGTCGAGCGCCGGTGACCGCAGGACGTCACCGCCCACCACCCGCGACAGCTCCTCGATCGCGAGCCGTCCGCCGATCACCGAGCCGCTGACCGCGGTGTGCGCGGCCGGGCTCAGCAGCAGTGCGCACGGACCGCCGACTCCCGACGCGACCAGCGCGCTTCGCGCCTGCGCCACCGCTTCCGGGATCGCCGAGACGTCCTCGGGCAGCGCGATCGCTTCGTGCGACGAGCCGCTGCGCAGGCCGTCCGAGGCGGCCGCTGCGAGTCCGTCGAACACCGCGCTGTCCTCGGCCATCGCCATCTGCTGGGCCGCGGCGACCGCGGGCGACCAGTCGGCGTCCTGGGCGCCGCGCTCGACCGAGTCCACCGCCTCGCGCGTCACGCGGAAGGGCATCCGGAGCTCGGCCACCGGGCTGGCCCGGCGCACCCGCACCTGCACACCCGCCGCCGCGGTGCCGGTCTCGCCGAGGTGGCCGGTGCCCACCGCGGCCAGTTCCGGTCCTCGCGGCTCCGGCACGTCCACCACCCGGCGGGCACCCGCGTTGAGCGTGAACGCGTCGCGGACCTGGGATTCCAGGTCCTGCCAGGCCGCCGCCGAGATCGGGGCCAGCTCGCGGTGCAGGTTGTTCATGGCTGTCGTCCCTTCAGGCTGCCGATGCGCAACGACGCGTCGGCCTCGGGCGCCCGGCCCGGCTCCGGTGGGGGTGGCTGGTCGTCGAGGAAGTCCGCCGTGGGCACCACGAACAGCGTTCCGGTCACCGCGGTCGAGAAGTCCAGGATCCGGTCGTGGGTGGCATCGGCGGTACCGAGGAACATCCGCTCCAGCATCAGCTCGATCACCGCCGGGTCGGCGGCGTAGCCGATGAAGTAGGTGCCGACCTCACCGTCGCCGAGTCTGCCGAACGGCATGTTGTCGCGCACGATCTGCCGCTCGGTGCCGTCCGGGTCGACGATCGTGTTGACCGCGACGTGCGAGTCGGCCGGTTTGACCGCGTCGTCCATCTCGATGTCGTCGAGCTTCGTGCGCCCGATCACCCGTTCCTGCTCCTCGACCGGCAGCGCGTTCCAGGACGCCATGTCGTGCAGGTACTTCTGCACCACCACGTAGCTGGCGCCCTCGAACGGGGCATCCGCCTCGGCCGAGACGTTCACCGCCGTGCGCGCCGCGGGGCCGCTGGGGTTCTCCGTGCCGTCGACGAATCCGAGCAGGTCCCGCTGGTCCCAGTACTTGAAGCCGTGCACCTCGTCGACCACCGAGACCGCGCCGCCCAGGCGCCTCAGCGCCTGCGCGGCCAGTTCGTAGCACAGGAACATCTGCCGGGCGCGGATGTGCAGCAGTACGTCGCCCGGGGTGGAAACCGCCCGGTGGCGAGGCCCGGCGAACTCGGGCAGCACGTGCAGACCGGCCGGGCGAGGCCCGGAGTACAACCGGTCCCAGGCCGCCGAGCCGATGCCCGCCACGCAGGCCAGGCCGCCGTCCGGGTAGCGGAACCCCACCGCTCGCTGCAGGCCGGCCAGATCGCCGAGCAGGTCGCGCACGGCCGGTTCACCACCGCCGTTGATCGTCAGCACCAGGAAGATCGCCGAACCCGTCAGCGGGGTCAGCACCGGCTGCGGCACCGGCGGTGCAGCGGACGGGTCCGCGCTCGACATCTCCACGCAGGTCCTCCAGAACGCTCTCGCACCGCGCTGTGGTCGCGATTCGCGGGAAGCATGCAGCACCCGTTGTCCTCCGGCAACATCACGACGCGCGAGTCGATTCTGCTGCGCGAGCGCGCGCACGGTCCAAGACGCGGTTCCGACCGCCCGATAGGCCGCGCCGATTTCAGCTGGTCGTGGTATCCGAGCCGTGGTCGAGCGGTTCGGTGGCGCGGACCGTCCGCGCGACCTGCACCAGGGCCCTGGTGAGCACCGATCCGGGCTCCACCGCGCTGGTGACGAGTGCGATCTCGGCGGTGACCGACGGGTCGCGCAGCTTCAGCACGCGCGCACCGGCCGGCGGGCGCAGGGTGCGGATCCAGGTGTGCGGCACGATGCTCGCCCAGCGGCCGGTGCCGACGTGGGCGAGCAGCGCCACCACGGAGTCGGCCTCGAGCCGCGGCACCACCGTCAGCCCCCTGGCGGCCAGCGCGTCGTCGATCAGCTGGCGCCCGCGCATCCCCTGGGTGAGCAGGCACATCGGCAGTTCCAGCGCGTCCGGCCACCCGATGGCGTCGGGTTGCCCGGCGAGCAGCTCGCCGCTGGCGATGAGCACGTGCTGCTCCTCGTAGAGCGGGGTGACCACGAGGTCGGCGGTGTTGAGCCCGTGCGGGTAGATCACCCCGGCGTCCAGCTCGAAGCGGCGGATCCGGTCGATGATCTCGGAGGAGCGCAGGCTCGTCTCCAGCTGCACGCGCACCAGCGGGTGCTCGGCGCAGAAGGGGTCGGTGAGCAGCGCGACGGTGCTCGCCGCCGCCGGGATCACGCCCATCCGAAGCTCGCCGGTGAGCCCGGTCTGCAGCGCCGTGACCTCCTGCTTGAGCGAGTCGTGGTCGGCCAGGATGCGCCGCGCCCACAGCACCAGCCGCTCCCCCTCCGGGGTGAGGCCTTCGAAGCTGCGCCCGCGCCGGACCAGCGGCACCTTCAGCTCCTGCTCCAGCTTGCGGATCGCCTCCGACAGCGCCGGCTGGGAGACGTGGCAGGCGGCAGCGGCGCGGGCGAAGTGGCGCTCGCGGGCGAGCGCGACGAAGTATTCGAGCTGGCGGAAGAGCATGCCCCATTCGACCACGCGAGCGGGCCATCTCGGCTGATAGGCGCGGTCTATCGGTGCCTCGGAACTTCCGCTTGGACGCGGCCGCCGGAGGTCGGCCAGACTCGACGGCCAGGAGCAGGGCCGAGGTGGGCCGCCGCCGCGGCATCGCCGCCTTCCGACCGTGGCACCCGCCGCGGACGACGATCGGAGGGTTCCCTTGCCCGCCCAGGTGCTGATCCGCCCCGCCGCTGATGACCACCGGCACGCGTTCCGGGTCGCCGCCGGGCTGTTCGTCCCCGGGCTCGCCCTGCTCGCCGCCGGGCGTCCCGATCTGATCATCTACGCCGTCTTCGGCTCGTTCACCGGCATGTACGGCCGGGCGGAATCCGACCGGCTCCGCATCGTGCACCAGGCCCAGGCCGGTGCGGTGCTGCTCAGCGGGGTGAGCGCGGGCGTTGTGCTCGCCGGCGCGCACGCTCCCGCGTGGGTGCTGGTGGTGACCGTGGCCGGGTGCGCTTCGCTGTGGTCGCTGCTGGCCGACCGACTCGGGCTCCGGCCCGCCGGGCCGTTCTTCGGAATCTTCGCGCTGGGTGCCACCGCGACCGTTCCCGCGGGCCGGGTCGCGCCGTGGGCGGCGATCTCCATCTGCGCCGCGACCGCGCTGTTCTGCCTGCTGGTCAGCCTCGTCAGCGCGCTGCGCTCCCGCGAGCCCGCCAGCCGCCGCCAGGTGGAGCGCGGGCCGGGCGCGCTGGTCCACGCGGCCCGCTACGCGGTGGCCGTCTCGGCCGCGGGTGCGGTCGGCCTGCTGCTCGGCATCGACCACGCCAACTGGGCGATGGCCTCCGCGGCCGTCCCGCTGGCGGTCGTCGGCGTGCGCGACCGGTGGGCTCCCGGGATCGGCGGCATCGTGCACCGCGGGATCCACCGCGTGCTGGGAACCTTCGCCGGGCTCGCGATCACCGCTGTGGTGCTGCTGCCGGATCCGCCCGGCGCGGCGCTGGCCGTCATCGTGATGGCCCTGCTGTTCCCCACCGAGCTGTTCATGGCCCGCCACTACGGGCTGGCGCTGGGCTTCTTCACCCCGCTGATCATGCTGATGACCGACCTGGCCGCGCCCGCCGATCCGCTGACGATGCTCCGGGACCGCGCGGTCGACACGCTGATCGGCGTCACCGCCGGGATCGCGGCGGCGGTCGTCATCCGGCGTCGAGCGGGGGCTGGCCCGCGTCGTAGATGAGCACGCCCCGCTCCGGGAGCAGGCGGGCTTCCGGGCTGGGGCGGTGCGGCCGGATCTTGCCGTCGTGCATCAGGTGACCGACCGGCACCCCGCGCACCAGCGTCAGGTAGTCGGCGATCATCTTGCGGTGGCAGCGCCACCACAGCGATTCGGCGCACATCACCGCGTTCAGCTCGGTGGCCGAGTCGGTGAGCAGGTCGTCGACGGCGGCCCGGAAGTCGGCGGTGCGCATGTGCTCGGCGTACCCGGCGAACGAGCGGTTGCGCAGCGCGGTGTCCGGGCCGTCCGGGTGCGCCCGGCGCCAGCCGCCGAGCCGCGATTCCCAGCGGTAGCCGATGCCCTCCTCGGGAACCCAGTGCGACATCGCCGCCCGGGCGGCGTCGGGATTGCGCCGGCTGCCGGGTGCGGTGCGCACGTCGACCAGCTCGCGGACACCGGCGCCGCGCAGCAGTCCGGTCATGGTCGCCGCGTCGGCGGTGCCGTGGCCGAAGGTCAGCACCTCCGGCTCCTCCGGTGCCGACAAGGCTCAGTCGCCGGGGAAGTTCAGCGAGACGACGCGGGCCCGCACCTCGCCCGCCGGTGTCGAGTAGCTGATGGTGTCGCCCTCGCGGCGCCCGGCGAGCGCCCGTCCCAGCGGGCTGTCGGTGGTCACGGTCATGCCCTGCTGTCCGGACGCGATCTCCTCGGGGATCGCCACCGCGCACACCTCCTGCTCGGTGCCGTCGTCGAAGCGCAGGGTGGCCCGGGTGCCGTCCGGAACCCGGCCCGGTGCCCGCTCCGGGCCGCCGGCGAGCAGCTCGGTCACCGTTGCGATCCGCTCGTCGACCGCGATCAGGTCGTCGCCGCTCTCCAGTGCGTTGGCCTCGTCACCGCGGTCCCCGACATCGCTCTCCTGCTCCTGCATCGCGGCGGCCAGCGAGCGGCGGCGCTCCCGCAGCGTCGTCAGTTCCGCCTCCAGCTGGGCGCGGGCCCGCTCCGGCAGTTGCTCGGCCATCTCCGTCCTCCTCCGTGGTCGCGCTCCTCATCGTGCGCGGAAGCCCCGGCGGAGCGCAGCGCGTGGGCCGCTGCTCGCTTTGCCGAGGCGCGGCCGCGGTGGTGGGATACGGAGGTCGGGCGGCCGTACGGCAGGAGCGTGTGATGAGCGAGCGGGCCAGCCAGGAGCAGCCGGAGTTCCGGCCCTACCACCACCCCGCCGCGGGCTGGGGCGCAGCCAGGAGCGTGACCGAGTTCCTGGTCCGCGAGCGCGAGCTGGTCGACGGGCCGCGGGCGATCATGCGGATGAACCACGAGAACGGCGGTTTCGACTGCCCGGGCTGCGCGTGGCCGGACGACACCAAGGGCCTGCACCTGGACATCTGCGAGAACGGCATCAAGCACGTGACCTGGGAGATGACCCGCAAGCGGGTCGGCGCGGAGTTCTTCGCCGCGCACACCGTCGCGGAGCTCTCGGAGTGGAGCGACTTCGAGCTGGAGGACCAGGGCCGGCTGACCGAGCCGCTGCGCTACGACCCGGAGACCGACCGCTACGTCCCGGTTTCCTGGCCGGAGGCCTTCGCGATCTTCGGCCGCGCGATGGCCGAGCTCGACAGCCCCGACCAGGCGTCGTTCTACACCTCCGGGCGGCTCGGCAACGAGGCGACGTTCCTGTACCAGCTGATGGCGCGGGAGCTCGGCACGAACAACCTGCCGGACTGCTCGAACATGTGCCACGAGGCCAGCGGCCGGGCCCTGCAGGCGGCCTTGGGCACCGGCAAGGGCACGGTCGACCTCAAGGACTGGGAGATGACCGACGCCCTGTTCATCATGGGCGTCAACGCCGCCTCCAACGCGCCCAGAATGCTCACCTCGCTCGCCGAGGCCTACCGCAGGGGCGCGCAGATCGTGCACATCAACCCGCTGGTGGAGGCCGCGGCCACGCGCACGATCATCCCGCACGACTTCGCCCGGATGGCCACGTTCAAGGCCACCCGCACCAGCACGCTGAACGTCCAGCCGCGCATCGGCGGTGACATGGCGCTGCTGCGCGGCATGGCGAAGGCCGTGTTCGAGGAGGCCGAGCACGACCCGAAGGCCGTCGACGCGGAGTTCGTCGAGCGCTACACCACCGGCTTCGACGCCTACCGGGCGCTGTGCGAGGCCACGCCCTGGGCGGAGATCGAGCGCCAGTCCGGTGTCAGCCGCGCGGTGATCACCGCCGCCGCCCGCGTCTACAGCGAGGCCGACCGGAGCATCTTCAGCTGGTGCCTGGGCATCACGCAGCACGAGCACGGCGTCGACACCGTCCGCGAGATCGTGAACCTGCTGCTGCTGCGCGGGAACCTGGGCCGGGAAGGCGCCGGCCCGTCACCGGTGCGCGGGCACAGCAACGTGCAGGGCAACCGGACCTGCGGCATCGACCACCGCCCGGACGAGGCGTTCCTGGACCGGCTGGCCGAGGTCTGCGGGATCGAGCCGCCGCGGGCCCACGGGCTGGACACGATCGGCACCATCGAGGCGATGCACCGCGGCGAGGTGAAGGTGTTCGTCGGCATGGGCGGCAACTTCGCGCTCGCCGCGCCGGACACGCCGCACACCTTCGCCGCGCTGCGCGAGTGCGAGCTGACCGTGCAGGTCAGCACCAAGCTCAACCGCAGCCACCTGGTGCACGGCAAGCAGGCGCTGATCCTGCCCTGCCTGGGGCGCACCGAGAAGGACCACCAGCGCGGCGGGCTGCAGGCCACGTCGGTGGAGGACTCGATGAGCATGGTCCACCTCTCGCGCGGCATGAAGCGCCCCGCTTCACCGCACCTGCTCTCGGAACCGGCCATCATCGCCGGGCTGGCCGCGGCGGCGCTGCCGGGCAGCCGCACGCCGTGGCAGCACTACGTCGAGGACTACGACCGGATCCGCGACACCATGGCGCAGGTCCTCGACGGGTTCGAGGACTTCAACCGGCGGGTCCGCCTGCCGCTGGGCTTCCGCATCCGGCAACCCGCCCGCGAGCTGGTCTTCCACACCCCGTCCGGGCGCGCGGAGTTCTCCACCGCCGCGCTGCCCGACGTCGTCCCGGCCGCCGGGGTGCTGGCGCTGGGCACGATGCGCTCGCACGACCAGTGGAACACCACGATCTACTCCGACGACGACCGCTACCGCGGCATCAAGAACCTGCGCACGCTGATCTTCATGAACGCCGAGGACATGCGCGAGCGGGGTATCGGCGAGTTCGACCGCGTCGACATCACCAGCACGGCCCGGGACGGCAGCACCCGCACGCTGAACCGCTACCAGGCGATCCCGTACGACATCCCGCGCGGCTGCGCCGCGGGCTACATGCCCGAGATGAACGCCCTGTGCGCCATCGGCGACTACAGCACGCAGAGCGATCAGCCGATCATGAAGCACGTCTCGGTGACGGTCGAACCGTCGGCCTGATCACCACGGGCGCGGTGTTCCGAGCACCTCGACGGCCGATCCGGCCGCGAGACCACCGGGCGGCACGACGGCGAGGCCGTCGGAGAGCGCCAGCCCGCGCAGCATCGCGGGCCCGCCGAAGGGCAGCGCGGTGGCGGTGTTCGCGCCGAGCTCGACCGGCAGCAGCTTGGTGTCGCGCGGGTGCCCCGGCAGCTCCGCGGCGGCGGTGAACCTGCGCGGCTCGGCCTCCGCACGGCCGTTGAGGCGGTTCAGCAGCGGCTGGACCAGCGTCGCGGTACCGGCGACGGCCGCCAGCGGGTTGCCCGGCAGCCCGGCCAGCCACCGGGCGCGCCCGTCCGGCGCGGGCGGGAGCTCGGCGAGCAGCATCGGGTGGCCGGGGCGGACGGCCACCGAGTCGACCAGGAACCGGGCGCCGAGCTCGGTGAGGGCCCGGTGCAGGAAGTCGGCCGGACCGGCCGCCGTGCCGCCGGTGGTGACCACCACGTCGGCCGGGGAACCGGCGATCGCGGTGCGCAGCAGGTCGAATTCGTCCGGGATCCGGCGGCTGCCGGTCAGCTCGCCGCCGCACCGCAGCCAGGGCACCAGCAGCGGGCTCAACGCGTCGCGCACCCGGCCGTCGCGGGGCGGGCCGGAATCGAGCAGCTCATCGCCCAGCACCAGCAGTTCCACCACCGGGCGGCGGTGGACCGCGATCCTGTCGTGCCCGGCCGCCGCGGCCAGTCCCAGCACCGCGGGCGTGACCGCGGTGCCGGGCGGGAGCAGGACCTGCCCCGCCCGGCACTCCTGGCCGCGCGGCCGGATGTCGCGTCCGGGGGCGGGTGTGCGGCCGGACAGGGTGGTGCCGGGCGGATCGACCTGGCCGTCCTCGCGGCGCAGCACGGCCGTCGTGCCCGGTGGGAGCTCGGCGCCGGTGGCGATGCCCAGCGCGGTGCCGTCGGCGAGCGGCTCGGCTCGGGCACCGGCCAGCACTCGTCCGTCCCGGAGCCGCCACGGGCCCGGCCCCGCCACCGCCCAACCGTCCATTGCGGACGTGTCGAACGCCGGGAGATCGGTCCGGGCCGTGAGCGGTTCGGCCAGCACGTGGCCGAGGGCTTCGGCGAGGTCCCGGGCGACGGCGGGCAGTGCCCGGGCGGCGGTTCGGGCGGTTTCCCGCGCCTGGGCCCACGTGGGCGTCGGCAGGGCTCCCACCTGGGGCGGCGTGCCGCTGGTGGGTGTTGCCAGGTCCATCGGAGTCCTCGCGCCGGGTCGTCGGTCGTGGTGCCGCCACCCATTGTCCACTGAGGACATATCGGTGCCGCGGCAGGCCCACTCGACCACCAGCCTCCACCCATCCGGACGGATGGTCAAACGGCAGGTTCTACCAGGTGATAGGTGGCGCTTCTCAGGCCTCCGGAGAGCGCTTCGGAACGTTCGCGGTAGCCGGACGCCGGGCCCGCCGGAACTGGCGGGTCAGGCGATCACCAAGCCTCTTCGGCCCTCCGGTGGAGCGGTTCGGTGATCTCGGTGGTGAACTGCGGGCCCACGAGGTACCGGGTGCACCCCTCCTGCTCACCGGGCGGGCACGAGTTCCCGTCGCTGTCGAGGTAAGCGCTCTGGCTGTTGTCGCCGACGACCGTGCCGATCCCGGTCGTCGTGTTCAGTTCGGAGAACCGAGGACCGCCGCTGGCGCCGCCGCCCATGGTGCAGGGGATCCCCCACTGGTTCGCAGCGGCGGGGTGCTCGGGAGTGCCGGGGTTCTCCTTCGCCGTTCCCCGGCAGTAGGCGAGCCGCTCGCCGATGTACTCGGGCAGGCCCTCGCGCGCCGGATCCGAAGTGGCGCGCGGATATCCGAACGAGGTCGCGGTGCCCGCGCCTGGTTCGCCGAAGCCGATGCGCTGGGCGGCACCGACCACGTCCTGGGCGCGCTGCCCGCGCTCGTCCGGATTGAGCACCACGAAGGCCTGGTCGTAGGCGTCGTAGACCTCGCCGTGCTGCTGGTCGTTGTGCAGCCAGGTCTCGTCGACGATCGCGATCCGGCCGGTGAACCGGCCGAGCGGCGCCTGCCCGTCGTGATAGCCGGGGATGAACAGCACGTTCTGCGACCACTGGTTGTTCTCGCCGAGCAGGTCGGTGTTGTTGACGCAGTGGCCGGCGGTGACGATCGTGCTGCGGTTGGCCGCCTCGACCACGGTGGCGGTGCAGCTGGCGTCCTCGCCGTGGTCGGTGAAGAACAGCCGGCCCACGGTCTTGGCCAGCGCGTTCGGCGTCGTCCACGGGGCGCCGTCCGGCCCGGCTTTAGGCGGGTTGTCCGACGAGGGCTCGGTGAGCGCGGCGATGCGCTCAGGGGTCCAGTAGTCCTGCACCGCCTGCTGTTCCGCCTCGCTGGTGGCCAGGCGGTGCTCACCGGCGGACCCGGCTGCGGCGGGCGGGGCGGTCAGCGATCCCGCGGCCAGGGCCGCGCACCCGACGACCAGGCTCTTCGACTTCGTGCTCATCATGCGGTCAAGCTAGGGAACCGAGATCAAGAACTTGTCAGCTTCCTGTGGTCGGCTCGTGAGAGCCGCCGCTGTTCCGGTCGTGATGCCGGACACCTTCTCCGGGTGGTCGCGGCGCGGATTTCGTCGTGAGATAGTCGGCGCCTATCAGGTGATCGACGTCGCTTCTTTGACTTCCTCGCGCGGGCGGCATTGGCTGTACCAGCGCAGACGCGAACGACGAGGGAGCGCGGGGATGAGCGGCATCGACGGTTCCAGCGAGGACGAGCTCTCGGTCACACCGCCCAAGACCTGGGCCGCCGGGGTGCCCGCCGTGGCGCACGCGCTGGAGTACTCGCTGGCCCAGACCTCGCCGCGGCGGACGATGCTGACGCTGCTCAACGTCAACCAGGCGAAGGGCATCGACTGCCCCGGCTGCGCCTGGCCGGAGCCCGGGCCGAAGCAGCGGCACCTCAACGAGTACTGCGAGAACGGCGCCAAGCACATCAACGACGAGGCGACCACTCGCCGGATCACCGCCGACTTCTTCCGCGAGCACCCCATCTCCGAGCTCGCGGGCCGGACCGACCAGTGGCTCAACCACCAGGGCAGGCTCACCGAGCCCGTGGTGAAGCGCCCGGGATCGGACCACTACGAGCCGATCGGCTGGGACGCCGCCTTCGACCTGCTCGCCACCGAGCTGCAGGCCCTGGACTCCCCCGACGAAGCGCTGTTCTACACCTCGGGGCGGCTCAACAACGAGGCCGCGTTCCTGCTCCAGCTGTTCGCGCGGGCCTTCGGCACCAACAACCTGCCCGACTGCAGCAACATGTGCCACGAGTCGAGCGGCTCGGCGATGCAGGAGACGCTCGGCGTGGGCAAGGGCACCGTGAGCCTCGACGACATCCACCAGGCCGACCTGGTCTTCGTCGTCGGCCAGAACCCCGGCACCAACCACCCGCGGATGCTCTCCGCACTGGAGGAGACCAAGCGCAACGGCGGGCAGGTGGTGGCGGTGAACCCGCTGCCGGAAGCCGGGCTGTTCCGCTTCAAGAACCCGCAGAAGGTCCGCGGGGTCATCGGCCGCGGCACCGCCATCGCCGACCAGTTCCTGCAGATCCGCCCCGGTGGCGACCTCGCGCTGTTCAAGGCGCTGAACCTGCTGCTGCTCGAGGCTGAGGACGCCGCTCCCGGAACCGTGCTCGACCACGACTACATCCGCGAGAACACCAGCGGTTTCGCCGAGTTCGCCGAGCAGGCGCGCGAGCTGTCCTGGGAGCAGGTGCGCGCCGCCACCGGGCTGACCCGCGAGGAGATCGAGCAGGTCCGCGACCGGGTGCTGGCCAGCAAGAGCGTCATCGTCTGCTGGGCGATGGGCCTGACGCAGCAGAAGCACGGCGTGCCCACCATCCGCGAGGTCGTCAACTTCCTGCTGCTGCGCGGCAACTTCGGCAAGCCCGGTGCGGGCGCGTGCCCGGTGCGCGGGCACAGCAACGTGCAGGGCGACCGCACGATGGGCGTCTGGGAACGGATGCCGCAGTCCTTCCTGGACGCGCTGGAGCGCGAGTTCGGCTTCACCCCGCCGAGCAAGCACGGCTGGGACTCGGTGGACTCCATCCGCGCCATGCTCGACGGCCGCGCGAAGTTCTTCCTCGGCGTGGCCGGGAACTTCGTGCGCGCCGCACCGGACAGCGAGCTCACCGAGCGGGCGATGCGCCGCTGCCGGCTGACCGCGCACATCTCCACCAAGCTCAACCGCTCGCACACCGTCTGCGGCGAGACGGCGCTGATCCTGCCGACGCTCGGGCGCAGCGACCGGGACGTCCAGGCCGGCGGTGAGCAGTTCATCACCGTCGAGGACTCGATGAGCGCCGTGCACGCCTCCCGCGGCCGACTGGAGCCCGCCTCCGAGGCGCTGCTCAGCGAGGTCGCCATCATCGGCCGCCTGGCGCGCCGGACGCTGGGCGCGAACCCCGAGATCCCGTGGGAGGAGTACGAGGCGGACTACAGCACGATCCGGGACCGGATCTCGCGGGTCGTGCCGGGTTTCGAGGACTTCAACGCGCGGGTGGCCGAACCGGGTGGTTTCGTGCTGCCGAACCCGGTGAACAGCGGGAACTTCCGCACCGCGACCGGCAAGGCGATGTTCACCGCCAACGGCTTCGAGATGCTGACCGCGCCCCCGGGCCACCTGGTGCTGCAGTCGCTGCGCTCGCACGACCAGTGGAACACCATCCCCTACGCCCCGAACGACCGGTACCGGGGGATCCACAACGCCCGCCGGGTGGTGCTGGTCAACCCCGACGACCTCGCCGAGCTCGGGTTCGCCGACCGCGCCGAGGTCGACCTGGTGAGCGTGTGGCACGACGGCGTGGAGCGCCGGGCGCGCAACTTCCGCGTGGTCGGCTACCCGACGACGCGCGGTTCCGCGGCCGCGTACTACCCGGAGACCAACGTGCTGGTGCCGCTGGACAGCGTGGCCGACATCAGCAACACGCCCACTTCGAAGGGGATCGTGGTCCGGCTGGAGCCGACCGGGTCCTGAGAGGACGAGTTGTGGGACGAGTTACCGCGCGACGGCGCGTGCTGCGCATCCGCGACGGGGTTCCGTCGCACCGCCCGGACACCCTCGCGGCCGAGGAACCGATGGAGATCCGGGTCGGCGGACGCCCGCTGACCATCACCATGCGCACCCCCGGGCACGACTTCGACCTGGCGGCCGGGTTCCTGGTCGGCGAAGGCGTCGTCCGCTCGGCCGCGGACGTGGTCGGGATCCGCTACTGCGCTGGTGCCACCGCCGACGGCGGTAACACCTACAACGTCGTCGACGTCGCCCTGGCTCCCGGTGTGGCGCTGCCCGGTGCTTCGCTGGAGCGCAACTTCTACACGACGTCCTCGTGCGGGTTGTGCGGCAAGGCGAGCCTGGACGCGGTGCGCACCAAGACGACCTGGCCCGTGGACGAGTCCTCGCCGAGCATCGGATTGGGCACGCTGACCACGCTCCCCGACCGGTTGCGCAAGGCCCAGCGGGTGTTCGACAGCACCGGCGGGCTGCACGCCGCCGGGCTGTTCACCGCCGACGGTGATCTCAGCTGCGTGCGCGAGGACGTGGGCAGGCACAACGCGGTGGACAAGGTGATCGGTGATGCCCTGCGCTCGGGCCGGCTGCCGCTGCGGGACTCGGTCCTGATGGTCAGCGGCCGGGCCTCCTTCGAGCTGGTGCAGAAGGCCGCGATGGCGGGCATCCCGGTGCTGGCGGCGGTGTCCGCCCCGTCCTCGCTGGCGGTCGACCTGGCCGCGGACACCGGGCTGACGCTGATCGGCTTCCTCCGCGGCAACTCCATGAACATCTACACCGGCGCCGAACGCGTCCGAACCGGCCTCGCCGCGGATCTGGCCCGCTAGTTCCACCGAGCGAGGTCCGGGTGCGCTCTCCGGCCGGAGCAGCTCGGCCAACGCAGGTTCATGTCCTAAGTGGACTGTTGTCGCCGGGGCGACGGGCCGGTTGATAGGCGCGGGTTATCGGGCGAACGGGAACATCTCTTTGCCACGATCCGTCGTGGCGGCGGAGAATTCGGCCCAGTTGCACATCCTGCGCTGCGCGCGGAGTCCGTCCGCCGGGAACCGGGCTCCTGCGGGCACCGCGGCGCGGGCGGACGCGGGAGGTGGGCCATGCCTGCTTGGCGGGTGCGCGATTTCCACGACGACGACCTGGACCAGGCGATCCGCATCTGGGACCAGAGCAGGGAGACCGGTGAGCCGGTCTTCTCCGCCGCCGAAGTGGTGTCCATCGCGCGGGCCGGGCACCCGGCCCTGGTCGCGGTGGTCGAGCGAGAGGTCGTCGGCATGGCCGCGGCCAAGGTGGAGGGCGAGCGGGCCTGGCTGGCGCTGTTCGCGCTCGACGCCCGGTGGCGCAACCGCGGCATCGGCAGCGCGCTGCTGGCCGAGCTGGAGAAGAAGCTGCGCGGCCTCGGCGTGCACCGCATCACCAGCCTGGTTCCCGAGGGGGCCGCGGGTTTCCGGGCGATGGTGAACTCCGGTTACCGGCCGCGCACCGACCTGACCTACTTCGAGAAGGTCGAGGAGCTGGATCCGGCCGACTTCGACGTGCTCGAGCACCTCGGCGGCATGCTCCTGCCGCCCGGGAGGTGGGCTGCGCTGGCCGGCATGCGGCGGGAGAAGGACGTCATCGAACGCCGCGTCGTGCTGCCGATCTCCCACCCGGACCGGGCCGAGCGGCACGGCGTGCTGCCGCCGAAGGCGATCGTGCTGTTCGGCCCGCCGGGCACCGGCAAGACGAGCTTCGCCAAGGCGATCGCCTCGCGGCTGAACTGGCCGTTCGTGGAGCTGTTCCCGTCCCGGCTGGCCGCGGCCTCCCCGGAGGGCCTGGCCACCTCGCTGCGGGAGGTGTTCACCGAGCTGGAGGAGCTCGACGACCTGGTCCTGTTCATCGACGAGGTCGAGGAGATCGCGGGCACCCGCACGACGCCGGCGGCAGGTCCGGCGCACGGCGTGACCAACGAGCTGCTCAAGTTGATCCCCGGTTTCCGGGAGCACGACCACCGCCTGCTGGTCTGCGCCACCAACTCGGTCAGCTCCCTGGACCCGGCCTTCCTGCGCCCGGGCCGGTTCGACTACATCATCCCGGTCGGCCCGCCGGATCCGCCCGCCCGGCGCGCGATCTGGTCGCGCTACCTCGGCCCGGCCCGGGACAACGTCGACCTGGACCTGCTGGTGGAGCGAACGGAGCTGTTCACTCCCGCCGACATCGAGTTCGCCGCCCGCCAGGGAGCGCAGGCCGCCTTCGAGCGCGACGTCCTGCGCGAGGACCGGGATCTGGCGACCACGGCGGAATACCTGAAGGCGATCGACGACACCCGGCCCACGCTCACCGCCGAAGCCATCGCCGACTTCGAGCAGGACATCGAAACCTGCACCCGGCTGTAGTCCGCGCGGTGCGTGGAGCCGGTGGGCGGCTCCCGGGCCGCTGACCGCGCATCGGCCGGCGGCCCGGTCGCCCGCTCAGCCGGCGAAGAGCAGGGCGGGCACCACCATGGTGAGGATGGTCAGCGCCGGTCCGATGATCATCATCGCGAATCCCCAGGCCGTGAGGTGCCTGGTGAGCAGCGGGCGCCGCTCCTCCGGCGCCGAGGCGATGATGGTCGCGCCCGTGGTCGAGTACGGTGCGCAGTCCACGAGCGACGCCGAGATCGCCAGCGCGTAGAGGAAACCCGTCATCTCCAGTCCGCCACCGGGGACCAGCAGCGGCACGGCCAGCGGGATGAGCGCGCCGAGGATGCCGATCGTCGAGGCGAACGCGGAGACCACGGCGGCGATCACGCAGATCACGATCGCCGCGATCAGCGGCACGTTCACCGACCGGGCCAGCTCGCCGAGCTGGTCGATGGCTCCCAGCCGGGTCAGCACCCCCACGTAGGTGAGGATGCCGCCGAGCAGCAGGATCGTTCCCCAGTCGACCTTCGAGATCGCGCGGCGGCCCACGTCCGGCACCAGGATCGACAGCGCGACCGCGAGGGTCAGCGCGACGACGCCGAGGTTGACGTCCACGTCGAGCGCGGTCAGCACGACGAACCCGGCGATCAGCAGGAACAGGGTGCACAGGACCGTCACCTGCAGGCGCGTGATGGGTTGCGCGGGTGCGGTCCCGGTCGCCACCGCCGCGCCGCCCCGCGCGGATTCCCGGAGCGCCGCGGCGTCCCGGCGCGATCGGCGGATCAGTTCCGGGCCGCCGAACATCAGGAACGCGACCAGGACGACCAGCGCGTTCACCCCGACCGAGAGGGCGAACATCAGCGCGGCGCTGTAGGGCAGGTTCGCGCCCTCGGCGATGGTGGCGACCGTGATGCCGTTGATGCTCGTCGGGGCCAGCGCGCCGCCGACGATCGCGGAGCTCATGGCGATGCCCATGAGCGTGGGGCTGATGCGGTGCGTCGTGGCCAGGGACATCGCGATCGGCACCACGGCGAACGCGGCGTGCGAGGTGCCGAGGCAGGCGACCCCGGTGCCGATGAGCCACATCGCCCACGGCAGCAGCGCGACCCGCGGGCCGACGAGCCGCACCGAGCGGTCCACGAGCCAGTCGATGGTGCCGGTCTCCCGCGCCATGCCGAACAGGTAGGTGATGCCGAGCAGGATCAGCAGGGCGTCGACCGGGAAGTCAGCGAGGACGTCGTCGAGGCCTTCGCCGACGATGCCGACCCCGACGATGAAGGCGGCGACCAGGGCCAGCGCGCCCATGTGCACGTTGCGGATCGCGGAGATGGCGAACACCGCCGCGAAGACGATCAGCGCGATGATCTCGGCGTTCATTCTCCGGCTCCCGGGGTCGGCCCGCGCCGCACCGACGGTGCGGAGGTGCCGGCGGTGTAGGCGGCCAGCGGTTCCGGTGCGAGGTGCTCGAGGTCGTCGAGGCGCACGAGCTCGCCCGCCCCGACGCTCCGGCGCAGCTGCGCGTCGCCGAGCAGGTAGTAGGGCGCGATGGCGGCGTCGGGCGCCACCATGACCGGGCTGACGCCGTCGATCTCGTGGTGGTGGCCGGTCACCCGGAAGGGCGTGCCGGGTTCGAGCGCGGTGACCGCTCGGGCCGCCAGCAGCGTTGTCGGCCGCGGGCGCGGTGACGATCCGGTGCCGCTGGCGGCGGCGTGGATGGTGAGCGGCGTTTCGACGCCCATCGCGTGGTAGGGCCAGTACAGGCAGGCGTACTTGCCGTCGCGGCTGATGACGTGCCCCTTGGCCCGCAACATCTCCCAGGTCACCGGATCACCGGTGCGCACCACCGCGAACACACCGCCCGCGAAGCTCGCTTCGCCGGGCAGGCGGAGCGCGGAGAAGACGTCGACGACGCCGTCGCGGCGCAGGATCCCGCCGTCCTCGTGCGCCGCGTAGACGTCGGCGAGCTCGGCGATGCGAGCGACCGGGTAGTGCAGGCCCTCCGCGTCCGGTGCGGCGCCGGTGCGCATCGCCACGACGGTCATCTCGCAGAGGTCCGCCGCGGCCGCGCGCTTGAGCCCGGCGACGAGCTCGGCGCGACGGCTCAGCGTGCTCCGCGGTTCGGCGCCCAGGTCGAGCAGCTCGGCGAGCCCGGGCGCTTCGATCGTCACCCCGGCGTGCTCCACGGTCCCGGTGGCCGGGTCGAAGACCAGGTCGTACTCCCCCGACTTGCCGATGGCGACGATGTCCAGGCCCACCGCGGAAATCCAGTCGACCATGCGGAGCAGGTTGGCGGGCTGGTCGCCGTCGCCCGGCAGGTAGCGGAGCCCCGCCGCCTCCGCCTTCGCCGCGAGCGCGACCCCGCTAACGGTGTCGACCTCCTTGCTGACCATGACGACGTGGGTGCCGTTGGCCAGTGCTTCCTCGGCGTAGGCAGTGCCGACGCGCACCTGCCCGGTGCCTTCCACGAGGACGTCGACTTCGCTCCAGTCGAGCGCGGCGGCATCGCGGAGCAGCGCGATCCCGCCGTCGGCGACCGCTTCGCGGAACTCATCGCCGGTGGTGGCCACCGCGAAGCGGGCGTCGCCACCGAGTTCGCCGAGCGTGCGGCGGATCCCTTCCACGTCCGGGTCGACGAGCGCCGTCGGGATCAGCTCGGGCGTGCGCTGCAGCTGCGCGAGCAGCGTGCGGCCGTACCCGCCGTTGGCACCGGTCAGGGCGACCCGGACGGGTCCCTGATCCCGCACTGGATGGGAATGGATCACCGTTGCTCCAATCTTGCGATGCCTCGCCCCTGCTTGTTGCGGGTCGGCGGCGGGCGCTACTGTGACACAGCTTCTAAATTTTTACAATCATCCACCAAATTTTCACAAACGGTGTCCCGCGGCCGGTCGGTCCGGCGGCGGGCGGAACGAGGTGCGGGAGTGCTGGGAGCAATCGCGGACGACTTCACCGGCGCGACGGATCTGGCGATCATGTTGCGGCGCAACGGATTCCGGGTGGCAGTCGCGATCGAGGGCAACGACCCCGGGGAGTCGGCCCGCAGCGGGCTGGACGCCGTGGTCATCGCGCTGAAGACGCGGACCGCGCCGGTGCCGGACGCGGTGGCCGCTTCCCGCTCGGCGCTCGGCAGGCTGCGCGACTGGGGAGCCCGGCAGATCTACGTCAAGTACTGCTCGACGTTCGACTCGACCGAGCGGGGAAACATCGGCCCGGTCCTGGATCTGGTGTCCGACGAGCTCGGTGCGCGGCGAGTCGTCGTCGCCCCGGCGATGCCCGCCAACGGGCGCACGGTCTACCTCGGCCACCTGTTCGTCGGCTCCGACCTGCTGGAGCACTCCTCGATGCGGCATCACCCGCTCACGCCGATGACCCGCTCGCGGGTCGCGGAGCTGCTCCGGCCGCAAACATCCCACGCCGTCGCGGAAATCCACCACGAGACCCTGCGCCGCGGCCCGGAGGCCGTTCGCGCGGTCATCGAAGCCGCACCCGCTCGCTACGTCGTGGTCGACGCGATCGACGACGAAGATCTGCGGGTTCTCGGTGCCGCGGTCGCCGACAGCCCGGTGGTGAGCGGTGGTTCCGGCCTGGCTCGCGGCCTGCCCGGCCCCGGTAGCGACCTGGATAGCTGGCAGCCCGGCCCGGACGGGCGCCGGGTCGTGCTGTGCGGCAGCGCCTCGGCGACCACCCGCCGCCAGATCGACACGGCCGCCCGCACCGAGCCGGTGCGGCGGATCGACCCCCGGTCCGCGGTGCGCGAACCGGAGCAGGAGGCCGAAGCGATCACGGCGTGGCTGCGGACCCAGCCGGTCAGCAGCACGCCCGTCGTCTACGCCGCCCGCGAGCCGGACGACGTCGTGCCCGAGGTCGACGGCCGAGCGGTCGCGCCCGCGATCGAGCGCGTGCTGGCCCGGACGGCCCAGCAGCTCGTCGAGGCCGCGGAGGTCACCCGGGTGCTCGTCGCGGGTGGCGAGACCAGCGGCGCCGTCGTGCGGGAGCTGGGAATCGGCGTGCTGCGCATCGGGCCGGAGATCGCGCCCGGCATCTGCTGGAGTTCGGCCACGACGAACGGCGGCGAGATCGCGCTGGCGCTCAAGAGCGGCAACTTCGGCCCCGACGACCTGTTCACCTCGGCCTGGGACCGGCTCGCGTGAGCGCGCTCGAAGAGCTGCTCGCCGCCGGCGCACGCGTCGTCGAGGAGGGCCTGAGCCCCGGCAGCAGCGGAAACCTCAGCGTCCGGGACGGCGACCGGATCCTGCTCAGCGGCACCGGGGTTCCGCTGGGGCGGCTGCGCCCGGAGGACGTGGCGGTGCTCGACCTGGAGGGGCAGCACCTCGACGGCGCCGAGCCGTCGAAGGAGTCACCGCTGCACGTCGCCTTCTACCAGCGCGATCCGGCGCACCGCGCCGTGGTGCACGTCCACTCCGCCTCCGCCGTCGCGGTGTCCTGCCTGGAACCGTGGTCGGAGCACAGCGCGATCCCGCCGCTCACCCCGTACTTCGTGATGCGCGTCGGCCAGACACCGCTGCTGCCCTACCGCGCACCCGGCGATCCGGCCCTCGGGGACGACCTGCTCTCGAGCCCGTGGGCCATGCGCGCGGCACTGCTCGCCAACCACGGCCCCGTCGTCGCGGGTTCGACAGCGGACGAGGCCATCGGCCGGACCGTCGAGCTCGAGGAGGCCTGCCGGATCGCCCTGCTGACCACCGGGCACCCCCGCCGGGAACTCGATGCCGCCGCGACCTCCGAGCTGGCTCGGCGCTGGTCGAGCCCGTGGGGCCAGCGGACTACACTGACCGCCGCGAGGAGGTAACCCATGGCAAGGCCGCCGCTCATCCCCGAGCAGCGACAGCAGGAGATTCTCCGCCATCTGCGGCACGAGCAGGTGCTGAGCTACCGCCAGCTCACCGAACTCCTCGGTGTCAGCCACATGACGATCCGGCGCGACATCGCGACTCTGGAGAAGCAGGGCAGCGTCGAGATCACGCCCGGTGGGGCGAAGATCGCCACCCGCCTCCTGCACGAGCCCGACCGCACCGAGAAAGCGGTCACCGACCGCACCGGGAAGACCGCCATGGCCCGCGAAGCGGCCACGATGGTGTCCGACTCGATGACCATCTACCTCGACGCCGGTACGACGTTGCAGGCCATCCGGCCCTTCCTGGACGGACTGAGCGACCTGACCGTGGTCAGCAACGACCTGGCGACCGTGGCCGACTTCTTCGACCACCCGGGGGTCGACCTCATCTGCCTCGGTGGTCGGGTGGAAACGGCCAACCGCTCGACCGCCGGACGTCTCGCGGCGCTCACGCTGCGCGAACTGTCACTGGACATCGCCTTCCTCTCCTCGAGTTCGTGGGACGTCTCGCACGGCGTGACCACCCCGGTCGAAGCCAAGATCGACGTCAAGCGCACGGCGCTCGCCGCGGCCACGACCTCGGTCCTCGTCGCCGGCAGCGCGAAGTTCGGCCGCTACGCGCGCTACCGCGCGCTGCACCTGGACGAACTCGACAGGATCATCACCGACGACGGCCTGGACGACGACGCGGCCGCTGAGATCACGGCCACGGGCACCCAGCTCACCCGAGCCCGCCGCACGGACTTGGACGGCGGCGCCGCGTGATCCGATCCCCGCAGCCCGGGCCGCGAACGTCCTCATAGGACATTCCTGGCCCGGGCCCGGTGGCGACGCCCGTGCGCGCCGCCCTCAGAAGATCGCTTCGGTCATCTGGCCCTCCCGATCAGCGACCGGGACAGGGCGTTGAAGCAGGCCCTGGTTTCGGTCGGCATCGACAGCGCGGTCAGGCAGTCGTCGACCTCGGCGAGGTGGCGGGCGGCCTCTCGCTCGGCGAACTCGCGGCCGCCCGCCTCCGCCACCAGCTCCGCCGCCAGCCGCAGCTCGAAGTCGGTGCTCACACCGCGTTCGACCAGCACCCCCAGTCGTTCGCTCGCCGATCCGCCCGCGGACAGCGCCGCGATGACCGGCAAGGTCCGCTTGCCCTCGCGCAGATCCCCGCACACCGGCTTGCCGGTGCTCTCCGGATCGCCCCAGATGCCGAGCACGTCATCGGTGCACTGGAACGCCAGGCCCAGGTGACGTCCGAGGCGGTCGAAGCAGTCCGCGACCGCCTCGGACGCCCCGCCCAGCAGCGCACCGGCCGCGGCGGAGAAGGCCAGCAGCGCACCGGTCTTGGCCTCCGCCATCGCCTGGTACTCGGCGACGCTCACCGCCTGCTCCCCCGTCCACGGCCGCCCGGTGAACCGGATGTCGTCGACCTGCCCGACGACGACCTCCCGCATCGCGGTGGACAGGCGCATCGCCGCGGCGGCCGAGCTGGGGCGACCGCCGCTCAGCAGCACGCCGAAGGCCTCCGAGTGCAGCGCATCCCCGATCAGGATCGCTTCCGGGACGCCGTACTCCTTCCACACCGCCGGCCGCCCCCGCCGCAGCTCGTCGTTGTCGATGATGTCGTCGTGGATCAGGCTGAAGTTGTGCACGAGTTCCACGGCCGCCGCCGCGGGCACGGCCGCCGACGCCTCGGCCCCGACCGCCTCCGCCGCGAGCACCGCCATGGTCGGCCGGATGACCTTGCCCGCCGAGCCGCAGCCCCCGCTGCGCCAGCCGAAGTGGTACCTGCCCACGTCCCCCAGCGATGGCCCCAGCCGGTCCACCAGCTCCCGCAGCACGGGCTCGGTGAGCTCGCGAGCGCGCCGGATCGCGTCGATCACCAGCTCGTGATCGGTGCCCGCGGTGGCCGGAAACGTCATCGTGATCCGCCTCAATCCTGGTCTGGTCCCCCGACCAGGACGACGGTATCCACGCGCCACACCCGGCGTATCGGCCGAAATGGCAGCCTTGATCAACCGATCGGCCGAGGCTGGTGACCGCGCCCTCGTACTTTCGGCCAGAAATTCACCGACCACGACCACTCGGCCACGCCGAATCCGCGCATCACCTAGAGTCGGAGAATTCACCGGCAGCGCTGTCAGCGCAACGTCCGATGTGCTCCGCGGGCGGGATGTTCTGGTTGCTGCGCAGCAGGTTTCCCGGGTCGTAGGCCGCCTTGACCGCGCGGAGGCGATCGTGGTTCCGCGCCCCGTAGGCGCTTCGGATCCGGGCCTGACCGGCGTCGCGGGGCAGGTAGTTCACGTAAGCCCCGCCCGCCGAGTGGGGTTCGAGGGCCGCCACCAGCTCCCTGGACCAGGCCCGGTTCTCGGCGTCGGCCGCCGGGTCGTCCCACTTGGCCTCCACGAAGACGTTGTAGCGGGCGTGGCGGAAGCCCACGGCGGTGCTGGCGGGATCGGCACGGGAGATCGCGCCGTGGTAGTGCTCGACGTTGATCGCGCTCGCCGGAGAAGGAGCGGACTCGGTGTAGTCGGCGAGCACCTGCACCACTTCCTCGTCGAGGTGGCGCAGCGTGGTGGTGTTCCAGTACACGCGCTGGCGCCACCGCGCGCCCTCGTCCAGGAAGCGCTGGCTGTCGGTGTAGCTGCGGGGCGCGACCGTGTCGGCGGTCGGTGCGGCGGCGCGGCGCAGGTCGTCGATCAACGGCACTTCCGCCGGGCCTCCCACCACTCTGGGAATGACCACGATGACGGGTTCACCGTCTTCTCCGCGCTTGAAGACCAGGTCGGCCACTGTGTTGTCGGGCAGCTCCTCGGCACGGGCGCGGAACGCCGCGGCGACCCGCTGCGCCTGGTCGAGCGGCCAGACCAGCAGACCGGTGGTGACCCCGGAGACCGGGTGGACGGCGAACTCCAGGCGGACGGCGACGCCGAAGTTCCCGCCACCGCCGCGCAGCGCCCAGAACAGCTCGGGTTCGTGCTCGTCATCGGCGCGCACGACGCTGCCGTCGGCCAGCACCACCTCGGCACCCCGGAGGTTGTCGACCGCCAGCCCGTGCAGGCCGCGCAGCGCGCCGACCCCGCCGCCGAGGGTCAGCCCGGCCACGCCCGTGCTCGAGACGATCCCGCCCGTGCTGGCCAGCCCGTACCGCTGGGTCGCGGCGTCGTAGTCGCCCCAGGTCGCGCCGGGGGCGGCCCAGGCGACCCGGCGCTGCGGGTCGACGCGCACCTCCCGCAGTCCGCTGAGGTCGAGCATCAGCCCGTCGGTCACCGCCGCGAACCCGGCGCCGCTGTGGCCGCCGCCGCGCATCGACAGCGCGATGTCGTGCTCGCCCGCGAAGCGGACCGCGGCCCGAACGTCGTCGACATCGCGCGCGGTGAGGATCGCCGCGGGCACTTGCCGCGGATGGGCGTACAGGTCCCAGGCCGGGGCCGTCGCCACTTCCGGCCCGGTCCTGGTCCGCCCCGGGAAAGTGCTGCGCAAGCGCTCCGCCCACGTCGTCATGGCTCTCCGCCACCTCGTTCCGCGTCGTTTCCGTGCTGCGCCCGGCCGGGCGCAGCACCAGCCTGACACAGAGTAAGTCACTTATCAATGTATAGTGGGTGGCGCCGTGGTAAGGTCCAGACATGGCGCACCCGTACGACCAGGGCGAGCAGTTCTGCCCCGCCTACCACCACGCCGTCGAGCTGATCGGCCGCCGGTGGACCGGGGTGATCCTGCGCCAGCTGCTGCAAGGCACCTCGCGGTTCGCCGAGATCCGCGACGCGATCCCCGCGCTCACCGACCGGATGCTCGCCAGCCGGCTGCGCGAGCTGGAGTCCGAGGGGATCGTCCGGCGGACCGTCCTCGACACGATCCCGGTCAAGGTCCAGTACGACCTCACCGACAAGGGCCGCGACCTGGAACGCACGATCACCGCGCTCAGCGAGTGGGCCGACCGCTGGGACGACAGCGCCCCGGCCGCGAACTGACCGCGGAAGCAGCAGCGGCGGGCCCGCCTCTCGACGAGCCCGCCGGAAACCCGGTGGCAACGGGAAGAAGATGCGCGCGGCGCCGGAACCGCCGCCGCCGCAGCGCGTTTCAGGAAGCTGTCGTACCGCCGAGGGGCATCGGGGGCAGACCGAGCTTGCGGTGGTCCCAGGACCTCGTGCGGTCGACGTGCAGCCGCACCGCGACGCGCTTGTGCAGCATCGTCTCCACCAGTGGCTTGACCTCCTCGCCGTAGGGCCCGTGGTAGCGCTCCCACATGTCGACGCCGACCTTCCAGAGCGCGTCGGCGTCGTCGACGAGCTCCGCCCGGCCTTCCATCGAGACGCCGCGCAGCACGTCGTAGGTCTCACCGTCCTCGATGAGCACCGTGGCCCGCGGGTCGCGGCCGATGTTGACCGCCTTCTGCGCCTTCGCCTTGGTCTCGAACCACAGGTCGCCGTCGATGACGGCGAACCACATCGCGACCGCGTGCGGGTGCCCGCCGGGCCCGAGCGTGATCAGCGTCGCGGTGCGTTGAGCCGAGATGAAGGCCGAGATCTCCTCCGGCGTCATCCGGACCTCGGCCCGCTGGTTGCGTCCCACTGCAGTCCTCCTCATCCCGCGGGTTCGCCGCGGAGGTCGCGGCCGCTGGTCTCGGCGATCAGCAGCACCGCGGTGATGCTGATCCCGACCGCCAGCACGATGATCCAGCTCAGCGGCAGGTTCGACCCGCCGGTGCCCGCCACCAGCGCGGCGGCGACCATCGGCGTGAAACCGGCGCCGAGCAGGCTCGCCATCTGGTAGCCGAGGGAGACGCCGGTGTAGCGGACGCGGGTGCCGAACATCTCCGACAGCATCGGGGCCAGCGGCGCGTACATCAAGTTCTGGAAGACCTGCGCGGTCATCAGCGCGGCGGTCATCGCCGGCACCGAGCCGGTGCCGACCAGCGCGTACATCGGGAAGGCGAAGACCACCGCGCCGATCGCCCCGAGCATCAGCACCCGCCGCCTGCCGATCCGGTCGGACAGCGCCGAGAACAGCGGGATGCCGACGAGCCCGGTGAGGCTGATCAGCAGGTGCGCCCGCATGATGTCCGGCAGCTCGTAGCCCAGCCCGGAGGCGTAGGCGACGCTGTGCGAGCCGATCAGGGCGGTCAGCGCGAACGGTCCGATGCCCGCCGCGCAGGCCAGCAGCACCGCGCGCGGCTTCCGGAGCACCCGCACCAGCGGCACCGGTTCCCGCTTGCGGGCCGCGCCCGCCGCGACGGCCTCGCGGAACAGCGGGCTCTCCACGACGCTGAGCCGGACGTAGAGGCCGATGAGCAGCAGCACCGCGCTGGCCAGGAACGGAATTCGCCAGCCCCACGCCAGGAACTGCTCCTTCGGCAGCAGGGTCACCAGCGCCACGGCCCCGTTGGACAGCAGCGATCCGAGCGGGGAGCCCATCTGCATGATCCCCACCCACGCGCCGCGCCGTCGCGGATCGGCGTGCTCGATGACCATCAGCGCGGCCCCGCCGTACTCGCCGCCGACCGCGATGCCCTGCACGACGCGCAGCAGCACCAGCAGGAGCGGCGCGGTCAGCCCGAGGGTCTCGTAGGTGGGCAGCACGCCGATGAGCACGCTGGCCACGCCCATCAGCAGCATGCTGGTGACCAGCGCGGACTTCCGGCCGAGCCGGTCGCCGAAGTGCCCGAACAGCAGCCCGCCGAGCGGTCGCGCGACGTATCCGGCGGCCAGCGTGCCGAAGGCGGCGATCGTGGAGGTGGCCGGGTTCGACGCCGGGAAGTACAGCGTGCCGAAGACCAGCGCGGCCATCGTGCTGTAGAGCAGGAAGTCGTAGTACTCGATGACGGTTCCGAGCAACCCGGAGAACGCCACCTTGCGCACCTGCCGCGCGTGATCGCGCCCCGATCCGACCCCGGCTGCGACCGGTTCCTGCCTCGTCATCGACCCCACCGCTCTCCAGGCACCAGGAGCTGACCAAGCGCTTGCTCGACGCAAGCTACGCACCCGGTCGATCGCGGTCAAGACCGTCGCGGTGCGGGGGCCGGTCAGTCCTCGGTCGGCGGCGACCCGAAGCTCTGCAGGTGCGGCTGCCGCGCCATGAGCAGGTGCACTCCGACGGCGCAGAGCACGATGAATCCCCCGATGAAGAGCATGACCTCGGTGAAGCCCGCGATGATCCCCTCGCGCCCGGTGGCCCCCGACGAGCGCAGCACGCCCACGACGATCGGCACCACGACGCCCAAGCCCAGGCCCATGCCGAACTGGCCGACCGCGGGCTTCACCGCGCCGACCGAGCCGACCATCTCCTTCGGAGCCGCCGACATCACCACCGCCGACTCGGAGTTCTGCGCCCACATGATCCCGAAGCCCACGATGAACGCGCAGCCGGCGAAGTACCACGAGCCGGTCGTCGTGCGCACCAGCCCCAGCAGCAGGATGCCGAGCGCGATCACGAGCAGACCGCTGGTGAACATCGTGCGGGCGCTCAGCCCCAGGCGCTTCTGCGCCTCACCGGCCGCGAGGGTGCCGAACAGCATTCCCACCGACATGACCGTCAGCGCGATCGAGACCACGAACGCGCTGCGGCCCAGCACGCTCTCGAGCACGGTCGGCAGTTGCATCGCGATCACGCCGTTGGCGAAGTTGAACACGATCCCCACCACGCAGGCGGCGGTGAAGGCGGGCACCGCGAACAGCCGGATCGGGAAACCCGGCTGGGGACTGCGCGCCTCCCAGACGGCGAACGCGGCCAGCAGCACCACCGCCACCAGCAGTCCGCCCAGCACCACCGGGCTGCCCCAGCCGAGCTCGCCCGCCAGCGTGAAGCCGCCCATCAGGCAGATCAGCGCCGCAGCGGCGAGGACGACACCGACCACGTCGAACCGCCGCGGGTGCGCCGCCCGGCTCTCCGGCACGGCCAGCGCGCCGCAGGCGGTGAACACCACCGCCAGCACCGGGATGATCAGGCAGGTGGCGCGCCAGCCCAGCGAGGCCTGCAGGGCCCCGCTGCCGATCGTGCCGAACACGCTGATCGCCGACTGCACGCCCAACCACGCGCCGAACACCCGCGGCAGCTCCTCCGGCCGGAACAGAGCGGGCAGGATCGCCAGGCTCATGCCGAAGCTCGCCGCCGTGCTCACCCCCATCACCACCCGGCCGAGCACGTAGACACCGGCCGCCGGAGCAGCGGCGCACACCACCCCGCCGACCGCCATGCCGAGGGTGCCGAGCAGCAGCACGCGGCGACGCCCGCGCAGGTCGCCGAGGATCCCGATGCCCAGCATGGCCGCCGCGAGCAGCAGCGTGCCGACGCTGGAGGCGAACGCGCGCACGCTCGGATCCATCCCGAGCTCCCCGGCGACCTCGGGCAGCGCCAGCGAGTTCAGCGTGGGGTCGAGCACCTGGAGGGCGGACAGCAGCGACAGGCCCACCAGCGCGTACGCCCGCCGGTGGCGGTTGTCGGCGACCATCGCGGGCCACTGCTGCGGGACGGGTGTTTCCGGCACGGACATCGGCGGTCATTCCCGGAAGGTGCAGCGACCGTCGAGGTAGGTCTCGCGGACCGGGATGTCGCCGATCTCCTCCGGTGGCACGGCGTGCGGATCGGCGTCCAGCACGACCAGGTCCGCTCGCTTGCCGACCGCCAGCGATCCCACCTCGTGCTCGGCGAACAGCTGCCAAGCCGCATCGATGGTCTCGGCGCGCAACGCCTGCTCGACCGTGACCCGGTACTGCGGCCCGATGACGCGCCCGCTGCGGCTGGTGCGGGTCACCGCCGCCTGGACGTTGCGCAGCGGTTCCGGCGGTGTGACGGGCGAGTCGTTGTGGAAGGAGATCGGCACGCCCGCCTCGATCGCGGCACCCGCGCACGTCCACGACTCGGCGCGGGCCCCGAACAACCCGTCCACCAGCACGTCGCCCCAGTAGTACAGGTGGTCGACGAAGAGGCTGCAGGTGACGCCGAGCTCGGCGGCGCGCCGGTACTGCTCGGGCGTCATGGCGCCGCAGTGCTCCAGCCGCAACCGCGCGTCGGTGCGCTCCGGGTGCGCGGCGAGCGCTTCGCCGAACACGTCCAGCACCATCTCGACCGCCACGTCGCCGTGCACGTGGCAGGCGATCTGCCAGCCCAGCGGGAAGTAGGCGCCGACGATCTCGGTGAGCTGCTCGCGGGTGTAGTTGGCGCCGCCGCGGTGGCCCGGTGGCAGGCCCATCGAGCGGGTCTGCGGGGTGTCGAGGTACGGGAAGCTGGTGGCGATGTTGCCGACCCACGGGGAACCGTCGGCCCAGATCTTGATCCCGATCTGCTGGAACATCGGGTCGTCGCGGTCCTGGCCCGGGCGGACGTCGGTGCGCTTCTCGGGGACGCTCACCTCGTAGACGCGCATCCGGACCTTCGCCGCTCCGGAGCGGTAGAACTCCTGAACGCGTTCGCGGGCGTCCCGGCGGAATCCCAGGTCGGCGACGGTGGTGATGCCCGCCCGCGCCAGCCGCTCCTGCTCGTGACCCATCAGGGTGGCGAAGTTGTCCGCATCGGGCGGGCGGATCGCGCCGCCGAGCAGCATCGCGGTCGCGGGTGCCTCGAAGGCCGCGCCGGTGGGGTTGCCCGCCGCGTCGCGCTCGAACCTGGAGCCGGGTGGATCCGGGGTGTCCCTGGTGATCCCGGTGCGCTCGAGCGCCGGGGTGTTGCACCAGGCGCTGTGCCCGCTGTTGTGCATCACCGAGAGCGGTTGGCCGGGGCTGAGCTCGTCGAGGAGCGCCCGGTCGATCGGCGGCAGGCCCTCCTGCAGCAGCGGGTCCCAGCCGAACGCGCCCAGCCAGGCACCGGGCTCGGCGGCGGCCACCGCCGTGCGCAGCCTGGACAGCACCTCCTCGGCGCTCGCGCAGGTCACCGGGCGGATGTCGAGGACGTCCGGACCGTTGATGACCATTTCCAGAGTCGGGTGCCCGTGCGCCTCGACGAAGCCCGGCAGCACGGTGCGACCGTCGAGCCTGACCACCCGGGTTCCCGGCCCGCACCACCGCTGGACCTCCTCGTCCCCGCCGACCGCGCTGATCCGGCCACCGGACACAGCGAGCGCGGTCGCCCGCTGGTGGTCGCTCGTCATGGTGAGCACGTTCCCGCCGATCAGGGCGAGTTCTGCTTCGGGTGCCATCGGCCGCCTCCCGGTTGGAACGGAACACCACCGATCCTCGTTGCCGACCTGGCGGATCGCACCCCGACACCACCGGCACCGCCCGAACGACCGGCGCGGGTGCGCGGACGCCTGATCCGTCCACACCGGACCCACCACCGTCCGAAGTAGACAAAACTGCGGCACCGCGACGTCCGCTGCACGCGCGCGAAAGCGGGCACCGCCTCGGCCGCGCGCACGATCGACCCGTTACGGCCGGGTCGCCGGATTCCACCGGCCCGGTCACCCATCAGGCACAAGCCCGCGAGGGCGGTCGGCCGCGCGCTCAATCACCCGGTCGGCCCATCGGTCAGCACTCGGGAACCGCCGCCTCCGGCGGTTTCCCCTGTTCGCAGCCCATGCCGCGAAGGCGCGCGCACCTGCCCCCGCCGCGCTCCGCCGGCGCTGCGGCCGCGCAAACGGACGCAGGGGCTTGATCCACGCGTCGGCGGTCGCACATAATCCGTCGTTAACTTCCGTTAACCGGGTGGGCCGGACCGCGGGTGGTCCACCTCCGCGCATCGCCTGGAGGACGCGGTGAACGCAAGCACTGCACAGGCCGGCCGTGCGACGCGCGCCGAGATCGAGTCGTCCTGGCGGCGTGCCAGCATGAGCGGCCTGCGCCCGGAAGCAGCGCTGGACCGGCTGAGCATCGGCGAGTTCGACCCCCGCAGCCGGCTCCTGGTCGCCACCGCTCCGGTGCTGGACGAGCTGACCGACCGGCTGGCCGGGACCACCTTCTGCATCGCGCTCGCCGACAGCACCGGCCGGATCGTGGACCGCCGGTTCACCGACCCGCGCACCGAACGGGCGCTCGACCGGATCAGCGCGGTCCCCGGCGCGCAGTACACCGAGGAGAACGCGGGCACCAACGCGCTGGGCACACCGCTGGAGACCATGCGCGGCGTCACCGTGCACGGGCGGGAGCACTTCGTCGAGGCGTTGAAGGTGTTCAGCTGCTACGGCCACCCGATCCGCAATCCGGTGACCCGGCGGATCGAAGGCGTCCTGGACATCACCGGTGTGGGCCCCGAGGCGAACCCGCTGTTCGCACCGCTGATGCAACGCGCCGTGGAGGACATCGAGCAACGCCTGTGGGAAGGCGCGCGGCAGGCGGAGAGAAGGCTGCTGCAGGCGTTCCAGCACGCCGCCCAGCGGCGGTGCCGGGCGCTGGTGGGCTTCGGCGACGAGCTCGTGCTGACCAACCGGGCCGCGCTCGACCTCCTCGACCCCTCGGATCACGCCGTCCTGCGCGACATCGCCTCGGCCGCGCCCGGTTCCGGTGAGCTCGCGCGCGAGCTGGTGCTGGGATCCGGCGCACCTGTCACCTTGCGCGCGCACAAGGTCGGCGGCACACCGGACGGCGTGCTCGTCGAGCTGACGCCCCGCGCGCGAACCCGGGTGCCGCGCCGCCGCACCGGGCCACGGTTGTCCACACTGGACAGCAGGCTCGCGGAGCTGCGCACGAGCGGCGAACCGGTGCTCATCGCCGGTGAACCGGGCTCGGGCCGAACCCGCGCGGCGCACCTGGTCGCCGGTGCCCGCGCGGACGTCCTCGACGCCACCGACCTCGTCGTGCTGGGCGAGCGGGAGTGGGCCGAGCGGCTCGACTCGGCGACCGCGGAGGCACTGGTCGTCGAGCGGATCGAGCTCCTGCCCGAGGCGTTGTGCGCGCGCCTGGCCCGCCGGCTCGCGGAGCGGCCGCGCGTGGTGCTCACCTCCGCGCCGCAACCCGATCTGCCCGCCGCGGTGCGCAGCGCCGCCGCGCTCTGCCCGGCCCGGGTCGACCTGCCGCCGCTGCGCAACCGGGACGACGAGTTCGCCCGGATCGCCCACGCGATGCTCGCCGAGGTCCGGCCGGCGGCGCGGATCGCGCCGAGCGCGCTCGAAGCGCTGATCGCGCAGCCGTGGCCGGGAAATCTGCGGGAGCTGCGGGGAGTTCTCCGCGCGACCGCCGAGAAGCGCACCGCCGGTGACATCACCATCCACGACCTGCCCGCCGCCTACCGCAACACCGGGCGCTCCGCCCGGCTCAGCGGCCGCGAGCGCGCCGAACGCGACGCCATCGCCGAAGCGCTGCGGATCACGGGCGGCAACAAGGTGCACGCCGCGCAGCGCCTGGGCATCAGCCGCACCACCCTGTACAGCCGGATGCGGGCCTTCGGCCTGCCGCGCTGAGGTGTTCAGAAGTTGAACAGTTGACCGCCCGCCCCGACCGGAATCCTGGGCCGGGTCACGACGACGTGAGGAGGCCAGGTGGCAGCGGTCGACGACCTCGCCCGGAACGCCCCGGCCGCCCACGAGCAGATCCCCCCGGAGCCCGGAGCCGAGGACCTGGCTCCCGCATCGCGCTGCCGTTCGGCGGTTTCGAGCCGAGCGGTCGAGGGCGTGCACTGGGAGCCGAAGCCATCGACCGCTGGATCAGTCACCGTCGCGCTGTAGATCGGAGGCCGGAAGTTGAAGACGAAGGCAGCAGTTCTGCGTGATGTCGGCAAGCCGTTCGAGATCGTCGAGCTGGACCTGGACGGGCCGCGGGAGGGCGAGGTGCTGATCAAGTACACCGCCGCCGGGCTGTGCCACTCCGACCTGCACCTCACCGACGGCGACCTGCCGCCGCGCTTCCCCATCATCGGCGGCCACGAGGGCGCCGGGATCATCGAGGAGGTCGGGCCGGGCGTCACCAAGGTCGCGCCGGGCGACCACGTGGTGTGCAGCTTCATCCCCAACTGCGGCACCTGCCGCTACTGCTCCACCGGCAGGCAGAACCTCTGCGACATGGGCGCGACGATCCTGCAGGGCTCGATGCCCGACGGGACCTTCCGGTTCCGCGACGGCGGCGAGGACATCGGCGCCATGTGCATGCTCGGCACGTTCTCCGAGCGGGCCACCATCTCGCAGCACTCGGTGGTCAAGGTCGACGACTGGCTGCCGCTGGAGACCGCGGTCGTGGTCGGCTGCGGCGTGCCCAGCGGCTGGGGCACGGCGGTCAACGCAGGCGACGTGCGCGCCGGTGACACCGTGGTCATCTACGGAATCGGCGGGCTGGGCATCAACGCCGTGCAGGGCGCGGTGCAGGCCGGTGCCAAGTACGTCGTGGTGGTCGACCCGCTGGAGTTCAAGCGGGAGAAGGCGCTGGAGTTCGGCGCCACGCACGCCTTCGCCGACGCCGACGAGGCGCAGGCGAAGATCACCGAGCTGACCTGGGGCCAGGGCGCGGACGCGGCGCTGATCCTGGTCGGCACCGTCGACGAGACCGTGGTGGCCAAGGCGACCGCCGCGATCGGCAAGGGCGGCACCGTGGTGATCACCGGCCTGGCCGACCCGGCCAAGCTCACGGTGCACGTCTCCGGCGCTGACCTGACGCTGAACGAGAAGACGATCAAGGGCACGCTGTTCGGCTCGGCCAACCCGCAGTACGACATCGTGCGGCTGCTGCGCCTCTACGACGCCGGGAAGCTCAAGCTGGACGAGCTGATCACCCGCCGCTACAGCCTGGAGCAGGTCAACGAGGGCTACCAGGACCTCCGGGACGGCAAGAACATCCGGGGCGTCATCGTGCACGACTGAGCCGTTCGGCAGGACGAGCCGGACGACGGCTCGCCCAGACGGTGCGCGGATCGGCCGGTCCGCGTGACGCACAAGGGGGGCCGGGCCCGCCGCGCGACTCCGAGCCGCGCGGCGGGCCCGCTGTGCTGGTTCAGGGACTGGTAAGGGAGTCGTCCGCCACCGAACACGATCTCGTCCGCGAGCACCGGGATACTGGTCGTCGACGCGATCTCGGGAGGACGACGAGATGACCGGTGGAACCAGGACCGCGCCCGGGCGCCGGACGCTGCGGGAGACCATCACCCTGGTCTGCGTGCTGGCCCTGGTCCCGCTGGCCCCGGCCGCCGTGCTCTCGGTGCGCGTCGTGGAGCGCCTCTGGTGCGCCGACGGGGAGCTCGTCGTGGTCGGCTCGGCGCTCTACGCTCCGATCCTGCGGCAGGCGGCCGACGACTACACCGCGGCCTGCCCGGACAGCCGCATCCTGATCGACACCGGCGAGTCGGCCGAAGGGCTGCAACGGCTGGCCGACGGCGCAGCGGCGCGCGACGGCTCGCCCGAACTGCTGGCCGTCTCGGACGGCCCGCGCGGGCACGGACTGCCGCACCTCCGCGAGAAGCTGTTCGCCTCGGCCGCTTTCAGCCTGGTGGTGAATCCGGAAGCCGGCGTGACCGACCTCTCCCGGCAGCAGATCAGCGACATCCACGCCGGGCGCATCACCTCGTGGGCGCAGGTCGGCGGCAACGACGTGCCGATCTCTCCTGTCCGCCACGACGACAGCACGGCACGGCGCATCCTCGATCACCGGATCCTCGGCAGGCCCGAATCAGCCGGTTCCCGCTGCGAGGACGCACCGGCCTGCGCGCCGCGCGCCGACGGCGAAGTGCTGCGCGGTATCGCCGCGGATCCCGGTGGTCTCGGCTGCGCCGAGGCCGAAGCGGCCGCCGAGCACCCCGGCGTCCGCCCGCTCCGGATCGACGGCGAGCTCGCACCGGAGGAATCCACCGACCTGGGCCGGTATCCGTTGCGGCAGGCCGGATTCGCCTACGTCCGCGAAGACGCCGCACTCACATCGCTGGCGACGAGCTTCCTGAACTACCTGGCGAACAACCCGAGCGACCGCTGATCGATCCCCGGGCCGGGCCCGGAATTGCCCGTCACAGGCGGAATTCCGCTCCGGCGACGGCCGCGTCGATCATGCCGAGGAGCGCCGATTCGAGGTCGCGGCGGACCTCCGGTTCCAGGTCCGGCGGAGTCCAGACCGGGCGGGCGGCGATTCCGTCGGCTGCCGCCAGGATCACCCGCTGGGCGGTGAGCGGGATGCCGTCGGCTTCCATGTCGCGCTGCCACCGCCGCTCGTCGGCCCTGGACATCTCGAGGATCTCCGGCACCGTGAGGAGCTGGGCGATGAGGCTGAAGCGCTCGATGACCTCATCGCCGTCGAACGGGGCGAGGTTCGCCCGGACGTAGGCGCGCGTGAGCCGTCCGGGGGTGCCCTCGGGATCGGCGATCTGCTCGTGCACGCAGTCGCGGAAGCCGTCGAGCTGCTCCTGGGCCAGCGCGATGAGCAGGGCCTGCTTGCTCGCGAAGTGGTACACCAGGCCGCCTTTGGAGATCCCGGCGTGGCGGGCGATGACGTCGAGCGTCGCGCCGACGCCCTGCGTGCTGATCACCTGCGCGGCGGCGTCGAGCAGCAGCCGACGAGTGTCCTCGGGAGTCCGTCCGGTTGTGCGACCCATGCGCCCATTCTTCCCGTCGCCCGCTGGAGGACGAGCACCAACCTGGAAACTGCACTGACTAGTCAGTACAGTTCATGGCGTAGCCATCACGCCCGGACGAAGGAGCGGATCGGATGCCCCACGACCACCCAGCACCGGCCCCGCAATGCCCGATGGGCGCAGCGCCGGACGTCCCGCTGTTCCTGCGCCGCGACGGCTTCGACCCGGCGCCGGAGATGGCCGCGCTGCGCGAGGAGGAGGGCGTTCGCCTCGTGCCCTCGATGTTCGGCACTCCCGTCTACGCGGTCACCCGGCACGAGGCGGTGAAGACCGTCATGGCCGACACCAGCCGGTTCAGCGTCGCACCGCGCGAGGAGGAGTTCGGCATGTCGGCGCTCACCGAGGAGGAGCGGGCGCGGGTGGTGGCGGGCAACCTGCTCGGTCTCGACGCGCCCGAGCACACCCGGCTGCGGCGGATGCTGACCTCGGAGTTCACCGTGCGCCGCATGCGCGGGCTCCAGCCGCGCATCACCGAGATCGTCGAGGAGCACCTCGACGCGATGGCGGCGGCGGGCCCGCCCGCGGACCTCGTCGCCGACTTCGCGCTGCCGATCCCCTCCCTGGTGATCTGCGAGCTGCTCGGCGTCCCCTACGCCGACCGCGCGGAGTTCCAGGAGCGCACCGGCAGGCAGCTCGACCTGTCGCTGCCGGAGGAGGAGCAGGCCGAGCTCCTCCGGGACAGCCGCGCGTACATGGCCGGTCTGGTCGCCCGCGCGCAGGCGCGGCCCGGCGAGGACATGCTCGGCATGCTGGTCCGCGAGCACGGCGACGAGCTGACCACCGACGAACTGGTCGGCATCGCCGAACTGCTGCTCGCCGCCGGTCACGAGACCACCTCCAACATGCTCGGGCTCGGCACGCTCGCGCTGCTGCGCCACCCCGACCAGCTCGCGCTGGTCCGCGACGATCCCACGGCCGTCGCCCCGGCCGTCGAGGAACTGCTGCGCTACCTCAGCATCGTGACCGCGGGCGTGACCCGCACCGCGCTGCGCGACGTCGAGATCGACGGCGTCCCGATCCCGGCGGGTTCCGCGGTGGCGGTGGTGCTGGCGACGGCCAACCGCGACCCGCGCTCGGTCGACGACGGCGAGCGGCTCGACGTCACCCGCACCGCTGCCGGGCACGTCGCCTTCGGGCACGGCCTGCACCACTGCCTCGGCGCGCCGCTGGCGCGCATGGAGATGCAGATCGCCTTTCCCGCGCTCCTGCGGCGGTTCCCGGGCCTCGCGCTCGCGGTGCCCTGCGAGGAGGTCGCGTTCCGGCCGCACCACTTCATCCACGGCCTGCGCTCGCTGCCGGTGAGGTGGTGAGGGATGCGGATCGAGGCGAACCGCGATGTCTGCGTCAGCGCGGGGATGTGCGTGCTGAACGCGCCCGAGGTGTTCGACCAGGACGATGACGGCGTCGTCGAGCCGCTCGTGGCCGAGGTGCCCGCGGAACATCTCGACGCCGTCACCCGCGCCGTGCAGGTGTGCCCGTCGGGCGCGCTGCGGATCAGCGGATGAGCCTGCCCCACCGGCTACTGCGCGTCGGCGCAGAGCACCGCCACCGGGCACCGGGCGCGGCGGAGGACGCCGGAGGCGACCGAGCCGAGCAGCAGGGCCGCGAGCGGGCCCCGGCGGTTCCGGTGGCCCACGACGAGGAGCTGGGCTTCGCCGGCCATCTCGCTCAAGGCCGCCACCGGATGGCCGCGCGGGGTGTGCCTGCGCACGAGGACTTCCGGGTACTTCTCGCGCCAGCCCGTCAGCTGGTCGCCGAGGCTGCGCTCGGCTTCACCGCGCGCCTCGGCCAGCTCCTCCGGTGGCGCCAGCACGACCGAGAACTCCGCGCCCGGTGCCTCCCACACCTGCATCACCGCGAGTTCGGCCCGGCGGGCGGCGGCCACGTCGAAGGCGAACCGGAGGACCTGCTGGCCGTGCGGGGAGCCGTCCACGCCGACCAGCACCGGCCCGGCGCTCTCCCAGTGCTCGTGCACGACCACGACCGGGCAGCGGGCGTGGGTCGCGACCTTGGTGCTGATCGAGCCCAGCAGCATCCCCGCGGCCGCGGTGCGGCCTCTCGCGCCCAGCACCACGAGCTGGGCTCGGGAGGAGCACCGGATCAGCTCGGCCGCCGGGCGACCGCGCGCGATCTTCACGCTGATCGCGGTATCGGGGTCCGCGTCGCGGAACCGGTCCGCGATGCCCTCCACCACGTCTTCGAGCACGCCGTCCCGGGACGGGTGGTCGTTGATGACGACGGCGTGCACCTCCGCTCCGCGCAGCGCGGCTTCGCCGACTGCCCACGCCAGCGCGTCGACCGACCGCTCGGAGCCGTCCACGCCGACGAGCACGGGTCCCCCGGCCAGCATGCGACCTCCTCCACGACCAGTCGAACCGGACAAATCATCCGGTTCAGGATCGCAGGACCGGGCCGACTCACGCGCGCTGTGCGGGCCTGAGCTGCGGTTCGGCCGTGCTGGGTGCAGGACCGCACCGATCACCGCGATGCCGAGGCCGCGCACCAGCAGCGCGTCCGCTTCGAGGGTCGCCAGTTCGGCGAGCGGTGCGATGAGCGCGATGCCCGCCAGCACAGCGGGCCGATCGGCGGGTTCGCCACGGCCAGTCGGCAACGCCGCCGATCAGCGGTCCCAGCACCGGCGAGAGAGGTGCTGCACCCGCCCCGCTTCGGCGTCCGCGCGCGTCATGCCGTTGCCTCCCCCGTCGCCACCCGCAGGCTCTTCGGCCGCAGGTCGGTCCAGTTCGCCCGCACGTGCTCCAGGCACGCTTCGCGGGACTCCGGCCCGAACACCCGCCGCCAACCCGCCGGGACCTCGGCGAACTCGGGCCAGAGCGAGTGCTGCTCCTCGTCGTTGACGAGCACCAGGAAGGCGCCCTCCGGATCGTCGAACGGGTTCATGCTCACCTCTTTCGACCAGTGCTCGCCGCGGCTCACCGGTTCCGCCTGCGGCGCACTGCTCCGGCGAGCACTCGCAGGCACTCCGCGGTCGTCGGCCAGTCCAGGCAGCCGTCGGTCACGCTGACGCCGTAGCGCAGCGGTTTCGCCGCGATGTCCTGGCTCCCGGCGCCCAGGAACGACTCGACCATCACGCCGCGCAGACCGCGGTTGCCCGCGGCGACCTGAGCCGCCAGGTCCTGGACCACGCCCGGCTGCCGCCGGTGGTCCTTCCCGCTGTTGCCGTGCGAGGCGTCCACCACCACGCCGGTTCCCAGTCCCGCGGCGCGCAGCTGGTCGAGCGTCGCGCCGACGGACCCGGCGTCGTAATTCGGCTGCGCACCACCGCGGAGCACGACGTGGCAAGCCGGGTTTCCCGCGCCGACCACGGCGGCGGGCGCGCCGTTGCCCGCCACGCCGGGGAAGGTGTGGGCGGCCCGCGCGGCGCGCACCGCGGCGATGGCGACCTCCACGTCCCCGGTCACGGCGTTCTTCATGCCGACCGGCATCGGCAGCGCCGAGGCGAGCTGGCGGTGCGGCTGGGAGGCCACCGTGCGCGCGCCGAGCGCGCCCCACGAGACCAGGTCGAGCACGTAGGGGGCGAGGAACGGGTCCACGAACTCGTAGGCCAGCGGGAGCCCGGAAGCCGCCGCGCGGACCAGGAATTCGCGCCCGATCGCCAAACCCGCGGCCAGATCGCTCCCGCCGTCCAGGTGCGGATCGTGCAGCAGCCCCTTCCAGCCGACCGAGGTCCGCGGCTTCTCCAGGTACGCGCGCATGACGACCAGCAGGTCCCGGTCGTGCGCGGCCGCGGCGCTCGCCAGCTCGTGGGCGTAGTGCAGCGCGGCGTCCGGGTCGTGCACCGAGCACGGCCCGACGATGACGAGCAGCCGGTCGTCCGCGCCCTCGACGATCTGCCGCACGGCGCGGCGGTGCGCCGCCACCTGGGCGCGCAGGTGCTCGTCGCGCGGGAACCGCTCGGCCAGCTCGGCAGGCGCGGGCAGCGGCCCGAGCACCCGCGCCGAGCCGTCCGGCCACGCCAGCGCGGGCGGTTCGGCCGCGACAGCGGGCAGTTCGAGGGGTAACGCGGATCCAGCCATGCCGGCGAGCTCCTCCTCCGTCGTGAGCGCTCCCGCGGTCGGCACCACGAGCCCGGCCGACCGCTTGGGTTAGCCTAACCTAAGCACGTCGAGGATCGAGCCCGAGTGATCGAACGAACAAAACGGGCCGGGCGGGGGTAGTCCAGTGTGGACGAAAGGGGCCCGCTTCGAGAACGGCAGCTCAGTGCCCGTGAGCGTTTTCGGGTGCTATGACACCCCAAAGCACTCACGGGCACTGGACGGCGGGAGGCGGAGGCCGTCGCGTGGGCCGAACCGTTCACCCAAGCGGCGCTCCCTGACTCGTCACCGCAGCGGGCACACCACCGGGCCGCTGCCAGCGCCGACGCCGATGATCATCACTTGCCCGCCGTCGGCGGCGGCCGTGCAGGCGATCTGGTCGACGGCCAGCGCGGACAGCTGCCTGGGAGGCGCTGACACGGTGACCACCGTGCGTCCGGAGACGTCAGCGGTCACCGTGAACGGCGCTGCCTCGGCCGGCACCTCGGTGGTGAGCCCGCGTTCGCGCTCCTCCTCCGTCGGGCCTCGAGCCAGCATCGCCAGCGCTTCGGCACGCGACATCGGTCCCGCCGAGCGGACGATCCGCGCGAGCCGTCCGTCCGACACCAGGTACAGGGAGGTGAAGGTCGCCGGTGCTGCCACGGCACCGCTCGGCGGGGAGGAACCGTAGATGATCCCGCTCGGCTGCACCCCGCAGCCGGCCAGCACCAGCAGCGCACCGGCGACGAGCACCGCCCGAAGCGCTCTCGTCATTGGCCGCCTCCGTTCCGGGCCCGGCGCGGCAGGCGCAGCGTGAACACCGCTCCACCAGCCGGATCGTTGGCCGCGAACAGGTCGCCCCGGTGCTCGCCGTCGCGGTGCAGGGCCGCGTTCTCCCGCGCGATCGCCAGGCCCAAGCCGCTGCCCTCCGAGCGCGCCCGGGCCACGTCGGCCTTGTAGAAGCGGGCGAACACGTGCGGCAGCACCTCCGGATCGAGCCCCGGACCGCTGTCGCGGACCTCGACGGTGGCCCAGTCCTCGTCCGCGCGCAGCCGCACCGACACCGGTGCGGCGCCGTGCCGCAGCGCATTTCCCACCAAGTTCGCCACGACGACGTCCACCCGCCGCGGGTCGACCACCGCGGTGACCTCGGGGAGATCGGCGTCCACCTGGTCGGTCCAGCCGCGCGTGCGCAACGTCGCGCGGACCAGCGCGGCGAGGTCCACCTCGTCCAGGGTCAGCGCGGCCGTGCCGGAGTCGAACCTGCTGATCTCGATCAGGTCGTTCACCAGCCGCCCCAGGTTGTGGATCTCCTGGCTGACCAGCCGGGCGGCGGCGCCGAGTTCGTCGGGCAGCCGGTCGGCGTCCTCGTCGAGCATGTCGGTCACCGGCGTCACCGCGGCCAACGGCGTGCGCAGCTCGTGCGAGACGTCGGCCACGAAGCGCTGGGCCTCGGCCTTCATCTCGCGCAGCTGCGTCACGTGCCGCTCCAGCTCCGCGGCCGTCTCGTTGAAGGTCCGCGCGACCTGGGCCAGCTCGTCGTTGCCGCGCACGGATATCCGGGTCTCCAGATCGCCGCTGCCCAGCCGCTGCGCCGCATCGCTGAGCTCGCGGACCGGGCGCAGCACTCCGCGCGCGGCGAACAGCGCCAGCACGACCGCCAGTCCCAGCGCGGCTCCGCCGATGCCCCAGGACTGGATGGCGAGCGATCCGATGTCCTCCTCCTCGGCCATCAGATCGCGCACGGTGTAGACCTGGATTCCGGACGGCTGGACCGAACCGTCGGCGTTCACGACCATGAGCGGCACGCCGGTGACCAGAATCGGCACCCCGCGCGGCCGAATCCGCTGCCAGACGATCTTGCCGCGGTCCACTTCCCGCCGCAGGTCCGCCGGGATCAGCTGCACCGGGAAATCGTCGCGCGAGCGCTCGTCGCCGCAGAAGGCGATCGCGGAGGTGTTCCGGTCGCGCACCACGTCGGCGATCTCGCCCAGCTCGACCGGGCCCGGCGCCGGGTTCCGCAGCGGGTACAGGGTTTCCAGCCGGGTCGTGGTGGCGCGCACCGAAGCGTCCTGGGACTGCTGGAGCACCAGGTTGCGCGCCTGCACGTAGCTCACCCCGGCCACCGCCGCCGCGGTCACCACGCTCAGCAGGCCGAACGCGATCAGCAACCGGGTGCGCAGCCCGAACAGCCGGATCACAACGGCCCGAACCGGTACCCGAATCCGCGCACCGTCTGCACGTACACCGGAGTCGCCGAATCGTCCTCGATCTTCGCGCGCAAGCGCTGCACGCACGCGTCCACCAGCCTGGAATCGCCGAGATAGCCGTGGTCCCACACCGATTCCAGCAGCTGCTGGCGGCTGTGCACCCGGCCCGGCGTCGCCGACAGCTCCAGCAGCAGGCGCAGCTCGGTCGGCGTCAGGCCGATCCCGGCGCCGCGCTTGGTCACCACCAAGCCCGCCCGGTCGATGGTCAGCTCGCCGTGCTGCTCGGCGGACTCCTGCTCCCGACCGGCGCGCCGCAGCACCGCGCGGATCCGCGCTTCGAGCACCCGGGCCTGCACCGGCTTCACCACGTAGTCGTCGGCGCCCGCTTCCAGGCCCGCGACCACGTCCACGTCGTCGCCGCGCGCGGTCAGCATGATGATCGGAACCAGGCTCTCGGCCTGGATGCGGCGGCACACCTCGAAACCGTCGATGCCGGGCAGCATCAGGTCCAGCACCACGACGTCCGGCCGGTCGGCGCGCAGCCGCTCCAGGCCCAGCTCGCCGGTGCCGACCGCGTCCACCCGGTGCCCCTGCCTGGTCAGCGCGAGTTCGAGGCCCTGCCGCACCGCCGGGTCGTCCTCGATCAGCAGCACTCTGGGCACGCCGTTCAGTATCACATCGGCCTCCGGGGCTCTCCCGCCGACCACGCACCTCCGCGGTCAGCACTGCTCGGACACCGTTGCGGGGACGGTGCGCAGGACACCTGACGATGCGTGGGAAGCTGCCGCACGTGCACGCAACCGAGATCCCCGGTCAAGCCGCCCAGCGGCATCTGAGCGCGCTCGCTGTCGCCGTGGCAGCGGGACTCGCCCTGGGTGCGCTGACCGCCTTCGGGCAGCAGTGGCTGCCGGAATCGCTCGCCCCGCTCGCCAATTCCGCGAGTTCCTGGGCGCTGACGGCGTTCCTGGTGGCGCTTCTCGCGACTCGCGACGGAGTGGCGGCCGCGTCCGGTTCCTTCGTGCTGGTGTGCATGCTGATCGGGTACGTCGTCGCCAACCAGCTCCGGGGATATCCGTCCTCGTCGGGTTTGCTGATCTTCTGGGGCGCGGCGGCGGTCGTGGTCGGCCCGTTGCTCGGCCTCGGCGCGCACTGGTTGCGGCATCGGCGAGGAGCGCGCGCGGCGCTGGGTGGCGGTGGAATCAGCGGAGTGCTGATCGGCGAGGGCGTCTACGGACTGCGCTACATCGCCGACACCACACCGCCGTCCTATTGGTGGGGCCAGATCGCAGTCGGGCTCCTCCTGCTCGCAGCGGTGTCCGCATGGCGCCTGCGCCCGTGGCGCACCACCGCGCTGGGCGCGCTCACCACCGCGAGCGTGGCGGTCGCGTTCGTCTTCCTGTACAGCCATGGTGGAACACTCATTTCCCTGCTGTGAAGGCGTGGTCAGCGGTTCGTCCGGGAGCGGGCGCGTGCCGCTCCGTCGCCCACGCGGCCGCGCAGCCGAAGGCCGCTGCCAGCAGCACGGCTCCCACCACATCACTGAGCCGGTGCCAGCCCGCGGTCATCGTCGCCGCACCGACGGCGGCCACCCCCGCCGCGCCGGGCACGGCGAACCACCACCGCACACGAGGCGGGAGCACGAGCAGGAAGGCGATCAGCAGCGCGGCCGCCGCGGTCACGTGGCCGCTCGGGAAGCTGTTGTGCGTCGTCGAACCGGCGATGTCGAGGTCGGGACGGGGCAGCACGAGCTTGAGCAGCCGGGAAGCGACGATCGACGCTGCGAACGCGATCGCACCGGCGAGCCCGGCCCGCCACCGGCCGCAGAGCGCGCCCACGACGAGCGCAGCGGTGAGCAGACCTGCCAGCACCAGCGGATCTCCGGTGATGGCGAGCAGCTCCACCGCCTGCGCGTAGGCGGGGCTCCCCCGGTCCGCCCGGTCCAGCAGCTGCTGGTCGAGCAGCTGGCCGGACGGGGTCCACACGAACAGCGCGCAGCTCGCTGCGAGACCGATGACGCAGGCCGCGGCCAGCAACGGCAGTGCCGCCCGGAGCGGGCGCGGTGAATCCAGTACCACCAGGTCAGCATCGTCCGGCGATGTCCGCGCCCGGTGCCCGCCATGTCATGGTTCTGTCACAACCGCGCCTTCCCCCTATCCTCGGCGCTGGAGGTGTGAGGGCGCCTGGTGGCCCCCGCGGTCTTCAAAACCGACGTGGCCGAGTACCTCGGTCAGGCGGGTTCGATTCCCGTCCACCTCCGCCAACAACCGTTGAACGGTGCCGTGGGAGGGCTGGACGACGAGCGCCGGCTGGAGAACTAGGCTGGCGCGGTGCGGATGCGGGTTTCGAGGTGACCGGTTGGTCCGGCCTGGCGCCGGCGTTCACCTGGCGGAAGTCGCAGCAGCACCTGCTCGGGCTGTGCTCGCACGTCACCGACCGGCGGTGGCACCTGTGCGCGCCGCCGGGTTCCGGCAAGACGCTCATCGGACTCGAACTGGCTCGTCGGCTCGGTGAACGCACCCTCGTGCTCTCGCCCACCACCGCCATCCGCGACCAGTGGCGCAGTTCCGTCGCGCTGTTCGGCGGTGATCCGGGCACCTTCGCCCGCACCGACCTCGACGGCCCGGCGCAGCTGCACTCGGTGACCTACCAGCTGCTGGGCAATCCCGGTGCGGCCGAACAGGAGCTGAGGGAGGCGGCCCGCCGGCTCTGGACCGCCGAGGTCGCCGCGGAAATCGGGGCGGAGGCTGCCGCCGAGCGGATCAGCACGGTCGAACGGGATGATCCGGCGCGCGCCAAGCGGGAGCTCAACCGGCACGTGCGCGCGCTGCGCCGGTCGTTGAGCACCGGCGAGCACGCCGGGCTGCGCCCGGAGCAACTGCTCGGCCCGGGGCCTGCCGCGCTCATCGACCGGATCGCCGGGATGGGCATCGGCTGCCTGGTGCTCGACGAGTGCCACCACCTGCTCGACTGGTGGGCACTGGTGGTGAACGCGCTGGTGGAGCGGCTGGAAGCGGTGGCGGTCATCGGCCTCACCGCGACGCTGCCCGATCCCGACACCGCCCGCGAGAAGCTGAACTACGCGGGCCTGCTCGGCCCGGTGGACGCCGAACTGCACCTGGCCGCGATGGTCGCGGAGGGCGGTGTCGCGCCGTGGCGCGACGGGGTGCGGGTCGCGGAGCTGGAGCCCTCGGAAGCCGCGTTCCTCGACACCTGGTCCGATTCCTTCGCCGCCGAGCTGGACGCGGTGCTCCTGGAGGACGCGTTCATCACCTGGGCCGTCGCGCACATCGAGTCCGCGGCGGCGGATTCGCGGGAACGCGTGACCGCCGCGTGGGACCACTTCTGGGATCGCGATCCGCTGCTCGCCGCTGCGGTGGCCAGGTGGTGGTCGGCCCGGGGCATGGCGTTGCCCGCCGGGTTCGACCCACCGGCGGAGGCCGACGCCGGAGCGCCGCTGTCGCTGGACGACCGGCTGCTGCTCGCCGATGCCTGGCTGCACGCACCCGACGGCGCCGTCCCGCCGCCCGCTCGCGAGGAGCTCACGCGGATCTTGCGCAGGCACGGCGTCGCCGTCACCGCCGCGGGCCTCCGCTGGACCCGGTCGACCGCGGACATCGTGTGCTCGCGCTCCTTAGCGAAGGGCCGCGCCGCCGGTGAGATCCTCGCCCGGGAAGCCGCGGTTCGCGGCGACCGGATGCGGGCGCTGGTCGCGGTGGAGCGCGATCGGGCCACGAGCCCGCCCGCCGCGCTCCGCGCTTACCTCGGCACCGACGCCGGAACCGCCGCACGAGTGCTCGCCGCGGTGTGCGAAGCCGGAGAAGTGGTGCAGCGCGGCGTCATCTGCGTGACCGGACGCGGCGCGTGGTGCGATGCGCTGGGCGCCGACCGGATCCAGCGCGCGATCAACCTGTCCACAACGGACGGTCGGTGGGTCGACTCCCGGGGCTGCGACATCCCCGCTGCCGTCGAGCTCGTCGGCCGCGGTGCGGCGTGGGAACCGGCGCACTGGCTTCGCGCCGCACGCGCAGCGCTCGAGGACGGCGCCGCGCACACGCTGGTCGCGACCCGCGGGCTGGTGGGCGAGGGCTGGAACTACCCGGGGCTCAACGTGCTGGTCGACCTCACCGAAGTCGCCAGTCCCACCGCGACGACGCAGCTGCGCGGCCGGGCGCTGCGCATCGATCCGGACGCTCCGCACGAGGTCGCATCGCTGTGGGACGTGGTGATCGCGCACCCGACGGCGCACGGCGACTGGAGCAGGTTCCGCCGCCGCCACGCCCGCTGGTGGGGCCCGGACGGGGACGGCGGCATCGTGACAGGTGCCCGCAAGGTCCACCCGCGCGCCGCTGACGCGACTCCGCCGCCAGCGCACCAGCACGCAGCCATCAACGCCGAGAGCGCGGCGCTGGTCGCCGATCGCGCCGGAACCCTGCGCGACTGGGCGAACGTGGCAGCCGACGGCGTCGCGACCAGCGAGCTGCGGTTCGCGCCGCGGCGCAGGCGACGGGCGGTGCGGATCCGGCGCCGAGGCTGGCGGCGCGCCGGTGCGGGCACGGCCGCGCTGGGCAGCGCGGCGACAGCGGCTGCTTCGGTGGCCGCGCAACTGCCGACCGCCGTCGCACTGGCCGGCGCCGTCGGCGCAGCAGCCGGGCTGCTCGCCGTCTTCGCACGCGGCAGAACCCGTTCCCAGCAGCAGACCGCCGGCCTGCTCGGCGAAGCGGTCGCCGCGGGGCTCGCAGCCTCCGGCCAGCCGGGACTGCGTCGCGCTGCGGTCACCACCACGTCCACCGATGACGGTGTGACCGCGCTGATCAGCGGCGTCGACGACGATGCCGCGCAGCTGTGGGCCGATGCCTTCGAGGAAGCGATGGGGCCGCTGGGCACTCCGAGGTGGCTGATCGCCACCGAGCACCGCGCGTGGCGGGTGCCGCGCCCGGCGAGCACGACGAAGGCGCAGGCCACCGCGTTCGCCACCGCCTTCAGCCGCTACGTGCCGGGAACCCGGCTGATCCGGGCGGGCACTCCAGAAGCCACCGAGCTCACCCTCCGCGCTGCGCGGGAACGGCCGCACCAGATCGTGCGCACCCTGCGCTGGCGCAACCCGCGCTGATCCGCGGCTCAGAAGGCGCGGCCCGGCGGGGTGATGACGTAGGCGATGCCGCCGGATCCGCTGGCCACCTCGCCGTCGGCATCGTGGCGCTTGGTGCGCAACCAGACGTTCTCGAACTGCCTGCGCGGGTAGACGTTGCGCACCGAAGGATCGTCCGAGGACGCCGGGTCGTTGACGACGACGTCGCCGTCCTCGGTGAATCCGACGACGACCAGGATGTGGCCTTCGGTGCCGTAGCCCGCGCCGTCGAGCTCGTCGGCGCGGAACGACTGCGAGGTGATCAGCGGGATCCCGCGGCGGATGTACTCCTCGGCCTCGGTCAGCGAGCGCAGGCGGGTGACGTGCGCCTTCAAGCCGTGGGTGGCGGCGTAGGCGACGTTGAACGACCAGTTGCCGGTTCCGTCGTAGGCGTGGTCGAAGGTCTGCCGGGCGGCGTGGTCCACGGTCCGGTCCGGGTGGTCCGCGCCGATCCAGGCGAGGTCCTGCTCGGACGGGTGCTCGCCCCAGTATTCCACCACCATCTCGGTGGAAGCCGGGCTGCACCAGGCCTCACCGCCGCCGCCGTACTCCGGGAAATGTCCTTTGTGGATGTTCTGCGAGTAGCGCGGCACCGCCAGCTCGACGCCGCGCGCACCCGGCTCCGAGGCCGGCACTTCGAACCGGTCGGGGATCGCCGAGGTCATCGCGCCCACCATCGACACCGAGGGCGATGCCGAGGTGCCTGCGGCGCGGTGCAAGGTGACGCGCAGCTGGTACCCGGCCAGTTCCTCGCCCGGGTTCGCGGTGAAGGTGTCCACGCTGACCGTCCCGTGCGCGTCGGACTGGCCGCCGACGCTGGTCCGGTGGATGTCGGCATCTCCCGATGCCCACCGGCCCATGACGTACCAGCCGGTGTCGGCGCCGCCGGTGGTGCGCCCCCGCATCTCCACCTGAACCCAGGTGCCCGGCGGCGTCGAGGCGTTCCACGAGGTCACCAGCTGGGTGGCGGGGAAACCGGTGCGGTGCGGCGGCGAGGTCCACCTGGCGTAGTCGTAGTCCCTGGCGCGGCCGTCCGGCGACGGGTGCTGGACGGTGCCGACCGGGACGCCGATCCGGATGCCGTCGCCGACGACGTCGATCCCCTCGGCGGTGCCCGACCGGAAGGCCTGGCCGGAACTCCACTCGTGGAAGCCGACCTGCTCCGCGGGCGGCCCGCAGCCGACCGCCGCCAGCGCCAACGCCCCCACGACAGCCATGAGCACGATCGTCCTGCGCATGCCGTTACCCCGTTCGCATCCCGAAGAACCCAGGTTCGCACGCCACGCCCGCGGCGGCGGGTCCAGCGTCCCATCGGCGCAGTCCCACTACGCCTCCCGGCGCATCCGGTGCGACCGGTGAACGGTGCCCGGCCGGACAGCCGTGTTCCACCGAAGCACCCGGACACAACACCGCGGAGGATCACGTGACAACACGGCAGACGCGGCGTCGCATCGCCGCCACCACCCTCGCCATCGGCGTGAGCATCGCCGCCATCACCATCCCGCCCGCAGCTGCGGACATCCCGCCGCCGGAGGACGGCTGGACGCTGACCTTCGGCGACGACTTCACCGGCGGCGCGGGCGCACCGCCCTCCCAGGACTGGATCGTCGACACCGGCACCTCCTACCCGGGCGGCCCGGCCAACTGGGGCACCGGCGAGATCCAGACCTACACCGACGACCCGGCCAACCTCGCCCAGGACGGCAACGGGAACCTGCGGATCACCCCGCTGCGCGACGGCGCGGGCGGCTGGACCTCGGCGCGGATCGAGACGCAACGCGCCGACTTCAAAGCCGCCGAAGGCGGTGCGGTCCGCATCGAGGCGCGCCTGCAGGTGCCCAACACCACCGGTGAGGCCGCGCTCGGGTACTGGCCGGCGTTCTGGGCGCTGGGCTCGCCGTACCGCGGGAACTACTGGAACTGGCCCGGGATCGGCGAGTTCGACGTGATGGAGAACGTCAACGGCAAGAACGAGACGCACGGCGTCCTGCACTGCGACGTCAGCCCCGGTGGCTCGTGCAACGAGACCGAGGGCATCGCGGGCAGCAGCCCGTGCCCCGGCGAGACCTGCCAGGGCGGTTTCCACACCTACCGCTTCGAGTGGGACCGCACCGGTGAGGTCGAGGAGCTGCGCTGGTACGTCGACGGCCAGCAGTTCCACTCGGTCAGCGAGTCGCAGATCAACCCGCAGGCGTGGGCGAACATGACCTCCCACGAGGGCTTCTTCCTGCTGCTCAACGTGGCGATGGGCGGCGCCTTCCCGGACAAGGACGCCGGTTTCGCCACGCCGACCGCCAGCACCGAGCCCGGCCACCCGATGCTGGTCGACTACGTCGCGGTCTACAACCGCTGACAAAGCCCCGCGGCCCGGGGGCACACCCCGACCGTCCCCGGGCCAGGGCTCCGCGTTCAGCGGTTCTGCCGACCGAACCGACCAAGCACTCCAGGCCGACGCGGTTCATGAGCCTCCGCGCGATGGGCGCCGCAGGGAGTCTTGACCAACGCTCTCCTTCGCGTAGCGTGAAGCTAGAACGCGTTCTACCTGGAGGCGTCATGAGCAACCCCGCATCAGCCCCGCCCCCGCCCAACCGCATCTCAGGGGACCGTGACGCGACCCAGCCACAAGAAACCCCGAGAACGCAAGCTCAACCCCAAAACGCAACCACCGCTGAAAATCCCGGAGAGGCGGAGCAGTGGCGGGAGTTCTGCCGGGCGCTGGAGAAGGCCGGTGAGGTGCTGCTTCGCGACAGCGCCCCGGACACCCCGCTGGACCGCGCGGAGGGCTTGCGCTACCTGGCCCGCCTCACCCGCGAGATGCTCTACACCTGCGTGGACAACGCCGACCCGGACTTCCCCCGGCTGCACGAGCCGGACCTGGTCAAGATCGGTGCCGACAACCCGGACAACGTGTACCTGTCGGCGAACATCCGCGGTGACCGCAGCTACCGGATCACCGGGCGGCGCGGCAGCATCGCGTACTTCAGCATCGGTTCCAAGGCCAACCGGTACGCCAAGGACGGCACCATGGCCTCCACCGGCGAGCTGACCGACGCCGACCTGGTCGTCGAACCGGACGGCACGGTCGAGATCATCGCCAGCGCGACCGAGCAGGGCCGCAACTGGCTCCCGCTCGCGCCCGACTCCACCGGCCTGGTGGTGCGGCAGACCTACCTGGACCGCGCCACCGAGACGCCGGGCCAGTGGCACATCGAGCGGATCGGCGCCCCGGCCGAGCCACCGCCGCTGACGCCGGAGTTCATGGCCGGTGCGCTGCGCCGGGCGGCGCTGGCGGCGCACGGCACCGCGGCGACCTTCGCGGGCTGGGCCGAGCTGTTCACGACCCGGCCCAACGAGCTGCCGGACTTCGGCCAGAACATGTTCCAGCGGGCCGGTGGCGACCCGGAGATCCACTACCTGCACGGCTACTGGACGCTGCGTCCGGACCAGGCCTGGCTGATCGAGGTGGCGGTGCCGGACTGCCCCTACTGGAACTTCCAGCTGAACAACTGGTGGATGGAATCGCTGGACCACCGCCGCCGGATCTCGGTCAACAAGCACACCGCGACCGTGCGCGACGGGCAGCTGACGATCGTCGTCGCGGCCCGCGATCCCGGTGTCGGCAACTGGATCGACACCTGCGACCACCGCAGCGGGACCGCCCTGCTGCGCTGGCTCGGGGCCGACGAGCACCCGGTCCCGCGATGCCGGGTGGTGGACCTGGAATCGCTGGCAGCCGGACGCATCACGCCGAGCACCGGGGAGGGCCGATGACCGCACAGCTGCACGTCGACGACCTGCTGGCCGCCGCGCGGGACAAGGCCGGGCTGTCCGAGTTCGGCGACGACTGGTTCCTCGAACCCCTCGGAGTGCTGGTGCGCTCGCTCAACGAGGAGGCGCGGCTGTCCGGGCTCGGCGCGGAGATGACCCGCCGCAGGCTCACCGCGCTGCTGGTGGACCGGTTGCGGCTGCGCGCTCTGCAACGCGAGCACCCGGAGGTCCTCGACGTCGAGCCGGTGGTGGCCGGGGTGATCTGCGGCCTGCCGCGCACCGGTTCGACGCTGCTGCACCGGCTGCTGGCCACCTCGCCGAAGCTGACCGCCACGCTGTCCTGGGAGACCTCCTACCCGATCCCGTTCCCCGGCGAAGGACCGGACGCGCCCGAGCGCAAGCACCGCGCGCAGCAGCGCATGCGGGCGTTCATGGAGCTCTCACCGGACTTCGGCGACATCCACACCGTGCAGTGGGACGGCCCGGAGGAGGAGGTGATCCTCGTCGACCGGTCGTTCACCTCGATGAGCTTCGACTCGTTCTACTGGGTGCCCGGTTACGGCGACTGGTTGCGCGCCGCCGACCAGCGCAACGCCTACGCGGAACTGCGCCAGTGGCTGCAGGTGCTGCAGTGGCAGGACCCGGCGCGGGCGGGCAAGCGGTGGGTGCTGAAGTCGCCGCACCACCTGACCGCCGTGGACACCGTGCTGGACACCTTCGACGGCTGCCGGATCCTCATGACGCACCGCTCGCCGCTGCGCGCGGTGCCGTCCTACGCCTCGATGGTGCGCACGATGTCCGCGCAGTACAGCGACGCGACCGATCCCGTCGCGATCGGCCGGTACTGGAGCGAGCGGTTCGCCACCTGCCTGCGGGAGTTCGGCGCGGTGCGGGCGAAGCGGCCGGACCGGTTCGTCGACGTCCGGTTCGACACCATGCTGACCGAGCCGGTCGCCGGCGCCCGCCGCGTGCTGGAGGCGCTGGGCCTGCCCGCCGACGAGGCCGACGACGCCGCGTTCGAGTCCTACGTGGAGCGCGATCGCCGGGAGCGGCACGCGGCCCACTCCTACACCGCGGCGGACTTCGGGCTCTCGCCCGAGCAGCTGAGCCGGGATTTCGCGTTCTACCAGGAAGGGTTCTCATGATGCTCGACGGCGAAGTGGTGGTCATCTCCGGCGTCGGCCCGGGACTGGGCGCCCGGCTGGCGGCAGGTGCCGCGGCCGAGGGCGCGAAGGTCGTGCTGGCGGCCCGGTCGACGGAAGTGGTCGACCAGGAGGTGCGGAAGATCACCGACCTCGGCGGCGAAGCGCTCGGCGTCTCCTGCGACGTCCGGAAACCCGACGAGGTCGACGCGCTGGTGGCCGCCGCCGTCGACCGGTTCGGCACGATCACCGGGCTGGTCAACTCCGCCTACGGCCACCCCGGTTTCGGCGACCTGCTCGACGCCCCGGAGAAGGCCCTCCGCCGCACCATGGACATCATCCTGTTCGGCGCCCTGAACATGACCCGCGCCGTGGTCCCGCAGATGAAGGCCGCCGGTCGCGGCTCGGTGGTCAACATCGGCACGATGACCACCCGCAAGCCGATGCGCGGCGACGGCGGCTACGCGGTGGCCAAAGCGGCGATGACCGCGGCGACCCGCTCGCTCGCGCTGGAGCTCGGCGAGCACGGCATCCGGGTCAACCAGGCGGCCATGGGCTGGCTGGACGGACCCGGTGTGCGCTTCCACCTGAAGATGACCGCCGAGCAGCGGGGAATCTCGGAGCAGGACGCCTACGACGAGATCGCCGCGCGCAACCCGCTGGGCCGGATCCCGACGGACGAGGACTGCACCGGCCCGGTGCTCTTCCTGCTGTCCCGCTACGCCTCCGAGGTCACGGGAGCGACGCTGGACGTCAACGGCGGCGAGTACATGCCGGCATGAGCAGCCCCGCGCCGATCCCGCCGGACGGCACCACGATCGAGTCGGTCACCGTCGAAATCAGCGCGCCCGCCCGGTTCGTGTGGGACGTGCTCGTCGACTTTCCCGGCTACGACCGGTGGAATCCCTTCACGGTGCACGTGGAGACCTCGCTGGAGATCGGGTCGCCGATCGCGCTCACCCTGCCGAACGCGGACGGCTCGGCGGGCACGTTCGTCAGCCGCGAGCACATCCGGGCCGTCGACCCGCCGCGCCACCTGCGCTACGACACCGGCGAGGAGATCCCCGGCATCTTCTCGGTCCGCGACCAGTGGATCGAGCCGCTCGGCGAGAACCGCTGCAGCTACCGCACCGTCAACACGTTCAGCGGCGAGCACGCGGCGGCGATGCTGGAGACGATGGGCCCGTGGCTCAAGGCCGGATTCGACTCCGTCGCCCGCGCGTTGCGGAAGCGGGCCGAAGAGCTCTGGACGGGGTGAGGCGAGGCCGAGGGCCGCTGCGGACCTCGGCGTCGACCGGTCAGCGGCTCTGCACGACGGCGAACGGCTGGGGCTCGTACGAGTCGCCCCCGCTGCCGGTGCCGACCAGGCGCCCGTCCGGGAGTTCGGCCCCGTTGCCGAGCGCGCCTTCCGGCGGCCCGTCGACCTGCTGCCACCCCGTCCCGTCGTAGCGCAGCAGCGCGTCCGGGGAGAGGTTCCACAGCGCTCCCCCGGCCTGCACGAGCTCGCCGAGCTCGCCGACCGGGGCCGGCAGTTCCTGCCGAGCCCACTCCGCGCCGTCCCAGTGCATGAGCACCGGTCGGCCGGCCTCCGGCGTGTCGTAGGGCGTCTGGGTGGCCGACAGCCAGACGTCGTCCGGCCGGAAGGCCGCGACGTCGTGCACCGTGAGGTAATCGGACTCCGCCGTGTCCAGCGGCGGCACCGGAACGTGGCTCCACCGAGCACCGTCCCAGTGCATCGACACGAGCTGCTGCGGCCGCCCGACGGTCGTGCCCGCCATCCAGAGGTCGTCCGCCGCCGCGCCGCCGATGCTGGTGAAGACCTGGTCGTCGGTCTCGGGCGGCAGCGCGACGCCCTGCCAGCCGCCGTCGACCCAGCGCGCGGCGAAGCTCCGCGACAGCGGGTCCTCGCCGTCGCGGTAGGCGCTGCCGATGGCCCACACGTCGGGCCCGACGGCTGCGACGTCGCGCGGCGAGATGCGCGGTGCGTCCGGCACCACCAGCGGCACCTCGGTCCACGCCCGCCCGTCCCAGTGCAGCGTCGCGCCTCGGCTGAACTTGCTGAACTGGCTGACGACCCAGACGTCGTCCGGACCGGTCACCGCGGAGGACGCGACCTGCCCGATGTTGGGCATCGGCACCTCCACCCAGCGCCCGTCGTCCTCCCGCCGGAAGCCCTGCGCGGTGGTGGAAACCGGCGAGCCCGGCGGGCTGTAGGTGCCGAACGCCCAGGTCGCCCCGCCCCCGCTGGACACGGTGCTCACGTAGGACGCCATGTCGGGCCGGCCCGGGAACTCCTCACCGGTCCAGCCGCCCTCCGCCATCGCGGTGCCGGCCACTGCGACGACCGCGACCACGGTGGCGACCACCGCAGCTGCGCTCCTTCTCGACATCACTGCCTCTCCGCCGACGATCCCCGTTGCCCCACAAGACGCGGACGGCACCGATCAGGTTGCCCCGCGCGATCGGCCGAAAACCGGCGGAAGTCCGGTGCCGGTTCCGCTAGCCTCGGCCGGTGGGCTCGTCGATCCTCGCCATGGCAGAACTGGCCACGCCGATGGCCATCCGGGTGGCCGCCACGCTCGGCCTGGTGGAACGCGCCGGCGGAGCGGGCGCCACCGCCGAGCAGCTCGCCGCCGGGACCGGGACCGCCGCACCGGCGCTGCGGCTGATGCTCGACCACCTGGTCTCCGCCGGAGTCTTCGAACTCGACGCGGGCCGCTACCGGCCGACCGAGCTCGGCCTGCAGATGCGCGAGGACGCCCCGGAGGGCATCAAGCCGCTGCTCGACATCAACTGCGCGGGCGGGCGCGCCGAGCTCGCCTTCGCCGATCTGCTCGGGACGATCACCACCGGCGCTCCCGCCTACGAGCACCGCTACGGCCGCGACTTCTGGGCCGACCTGGACGCCCACCCGCACCTGCGCCGCTCGTTCGACGCGCAGATGTCCTGGCGGTTCGCGACGCAGGCCGCGCAGATCGCCGCGCGCTTCGACTGGAGCCGCTTCGCCCGCGTCCTCGACGTCGGCGGCGGTGACGGGAACCTGCTCGCCGAGATCCTGCGCGCCCACCCCGCCGTCCGCGGCCAGGTGCTGGACCTGGCGCCGACGGCCGCCGCGGCTGCCGACCGGTTCGCGGCAGCCGGACTCGGCGACCGGGCCGACGCCGTTCCCGGCAGCTTCTTCGACCCGCTGCCCGCGGGCGCCGACGCCTACGTCCTGTCCGACGTCCTGCACGACTGGGACGACGACCAGGCCCGGGAGATCCTCGCCAGGTGCCGCCGGGCCGCGGCACCGGACGCGACCGTGGTGGTGATCGAACCGGTGCTCGGGCCGGGCACGAGCACGGCGATCAACCTGTTCATGCTGATGTGCTTCGGCGGCCGGGAGCGCACGGTCGACGAGCTGACCGCCCTGGCGGCCGAGACCGGCCTGGAACTGCGGAGCGCGACCGAGGTCTCCGAGGAGCGCACCGCCCTGGAGTTCCGCATCGCGCCGCAGTCCGCCGGAACTCGCTGACGCACCGGCTGCGTTCGGCCCCCGATCTCCACCGTTCCCCGCGGGCGGCGCCGTGTCAGCGGTCGTGTCAGCGCGATGGCCGTCCCGTGTCAGCGCAGCAGGCGATCGTGGTTTCAGTGACCGAGCAATAAATCACAGCCACCACGAGCGCCCCGCCAGCGGGTGCGACCGAACGGAGAGCACGATGCAGAACTTCGACACCCCCGCCCCGATCTCCGCCCAGCTGAACGTCCCCGCCGGGCGCGTCCGGTTCATCGCCGCCGACCGGGCCGACACCGTGGTCGAGGTCCGCCCCGCGAATGCCGAGAAGAGCCGCGACGTGAAGGCGGCGGAGCAGACCGCGGTCGAATACCGCGACGGCGTCCTGCGGATCGAGGCACCGGCGAAGCCCCAGATCCTCGGCCCGTCCGGGGCGATCGAGGTGACGGTCCAGCTGCCCGCCGGGTCGCGGGTCGAGGCGAAGGCCGCCGCCGCCGAGTTCCGCACCGCTGGACGGCTCGGCGACGTTTCCTTCGACGGCGCGCACGGCGCGGTCGCGCTCGACGAGGTCGCGAGCCTCCGCCTCACCGCTCACGCCGGTGACATCTCGATCGGCCGCCTGAGCGGCCCTGCCGAGATCAGCAACCAGCAGGGCGACATCCGCATCGCGGAGGCCGTGCGCGGCGCAGTCGTGCTGCGCACCGAGTCCGGCTCCATCTCCGTCGGTGCCGCCCACGGGGTCTCGGCGTGCCTGGACGCCGGCACCTCCCAGGGCCGGATCCGCAACGCGCTCATGAACGCCGAAGGCGCCGACGCCCAGCTCGACATCCGCGCGACCACCGCGCACGGCGACATCACCGCCCACAGCCTCCCGCGCCACGCCGAGCAGGCCCAGCCGGTGAACTGAGCGGCCGCGAGCACGCACTGCGCCCGGCCGGGTTCGGGCGCAACGAGCACGGCCGGGCAGGTGACCTGCCTGCCCGGCCGTGCTCGACTGCCGGGTGTCCGCGGTCGCGTCGCCCGGCTGTCGTCGGCAGGGCGGTCTGGGACGATTGCGGCGTTGCCGGATCGCCGGGAGGGGAACGCCGTGCGGTTGTCCGTTCTGGACACTTCGCCGATCGTGCAGGGATCGACGGCGCGGCAGGCCTTGCACAACACCGTCGACCTGGCCCGGTTCGCCGATTCGCTCGGCTACCACCGGTACTGGGTCCCCGAGCACCACGGCATGCGGGGCGTCGCCAGTTGTGCTCCCGCCGTGCTGGTGGCCCGGATCGCCGACGCCACCGACCGCATCCGGGTCGGCTCCGGCGGAGTCCTGCTGCCCAACCACGCACCGCTCATCGTCGCCGAGCAGTTCGGGACGCTGGAGGCGCTGCACCCGGGACGGATCGATCTCGGGCTCGGCCGCGCTCCGGGAGGTCCGCCGCGTGCCGCCGCCGCGGTCCGGGGCGCGCGGACTTCCGCGCCCTTCGCCGAGCTGCTGCACGAGCTGCTCGGCTACTTCGAACCGGCGGCGGAGGCCGTCACCGCGGTGCCCGCGGTCGGAAACCGGCCGCAGGTGTGGGTTCTCGGTTCGGGCACCGCCAGCGCCGAACTCGCGGGCGCGACCGGCCTGCCCTACGCCTTCGCCCACCACCTCAACCCCGGCGGGCTCGACGCCGTCCAGCTCTACCGGGACTCCTTCCGGCCCTCCCCGGTGGCGGCGGAACCGCAGGTGCTCGTCAGCGCATCGGTCATCGCGGCGGACACCGACGAGCACGCCGAATGGCTCGCCGGGTCGACGCGTTTGAAGGTGCTCAGCCGCACGCGGGGCAACCGGATCCTGCTGCCCAGCCCGCAGGACGCCGCGGCTCATCCCTACACCTGCGCCGACCGCGAGGAGATCGCGGCGCGGCGCCACGAGGTCGTGGTCGGCTCGCCCGCCACCGTGCGCGCGGAGCTCGAAACCGTGCTCACCACCACCGGCGCGGACGAGCTCATGGTGACCACGCCGGTGTACGACCACGCCGAGCGTCGCCGGTCCTACGAGCTGCTGAGCGCGCTGTTCGACTAGGCGGACCGACCGAACCGGACGGGCACTATGGTGGGCTGATGGCGTCGGTGAAGCAGGTCCAGATCACGTTCGACTGCGCGGAACCCGAGCGGGTCGCCCGGTTCTGGTGCGAGGTGCTGGGGTACGTGGCGCCTCCGCCGCCGGAGGGGTTCGCCACCTGGGACGAGTACAACCTCTCGCTCCCGCCCGAGGAACGGGATTCGTGGTTCGCCTGCTCGGATCCCACGGGCGCGGGCCCGCGGCTGTACTTCCAGCGGGTGCCCGAGGGCAAGGTCGTCAAGAACCGGGTGCACGTCGACGTGCGGGCGGGCATCGGGCTCGTGGGCGAGGAGCGCCTCGCCGTGCTCGAAGCCGAGTGCGCACGGCTGGTGGCGCTCGGCGCGACCCGCGTGCGGCTGCTGGCCGCCGATGAGGAGAACGAGTCGTGCATCGTGATGCAGGACGTCGAGGGCAACGAGTTCTGCCTGGACTGAAGTCCGCCGACTTCGCGCGAAATCGCCACGCCTGCCGAGGTGACCGCAGTCCCGCGCGCGCCTGGGCGGAGAGCCGGGGCGGTCGTGGTCGGCGCACCGGCCGCTAGCGGACTCCGCCGTGGAGGAGGCAGACCGGGCTCGGCGTCGGGAACGGTTCGCCCACCGGGGAGAGCGCGCCGCTCTCCGCGTCCACCCGGAACGCCGTGATCGTGTTCGAGTACTGGTTGCTCGCGTGCATCCACCGGCCGTCCGGCGTGATGGCGATGTGCCGGGGCCACCGACCACCGCAGGGCACGGTGTCCAGCAGGCGCAGCCGCTGCCCGCCCGCTTCCACGGCGAACCGGGCGATGCTGTCGTGCCCCCGGTTCGACACGTAGACGAACCGGCCGTCGGCCGAGATCAGGATCTCGGCGGGGAAGTTGACCGGCGCACCCGGCGGAACGGTGGAGATCACCTGGCCGGGCGTGATCGCCGCGCGGTCGGCGTCGTAGGCGCAGACCGTCACGGTGGAGTCGAGTTCGTCCGCCACGTAGAGGAACGGGGCGTCCGGGTGGAAGACGAGGTGCCGAGGCCCCGAGCCGGGCGCCAACCGCGTTGCACCGAGGGTTTCGAGCTTTCCGGTGCCGGTGTCCAGGCTGTGCACGTGGACGGTGTCGGTGCCGAGGTCGGGCACCAGCACGTAGCGCCCGTCCGGCGTGATGACGACCATGTGCGCGTGCGGGCCCTCCTGGCGGCCGGGCACCGGGCCGCTGCCCTCGTACTGCACCAGATCGGTCTGCGGGCCGAGCCGGCCGTCGGGCAGGATCGGGAAGACCGCGGTGCTGCCGCTGCCGTAGTTGGCCACGATCAGGTGCTCCCCGCCGGGATGGATCGCCAGGTGCGTGGGCATCACGGCGTGGGAGGGCTGGCTGCCCAGCACGGTCAGCCCGCCGTCCGGACCGACCGACAGCGCCGTCACCCTGCCCTCGTCGATGTCGTTGACCGCGTACACCCGGGTGCCGTCCGCGTTGCCGATCAGGAACGCCGGGCTGTCCACACCGGACACCGATCCGGTGCCGGTCAGCGTCCCGCTGGCGAGGTCCAGCTCGGCCAGCTCGATGGCCGGGCTGAAGTTCCCGCTGTAGACCGAGAGCGCGCGCGGAGCTGCAGCGGCGGCTTCCCGCGCCGGTAGGGCCGAGCCCGCGCCGACCGCGGCGATTCCGAGCCCTACCAGCCGGAGGAAGCCGGCCCGGCCGATCTCCCGGGCACCGTTCATCGTGATCACCGTTCCCGCGTCGCAGCAGCTGCCACCAACGATCACCTGCGCTGCGGTGGTGGGCAAGACGGCGCTCGGCGCGAACGCGTACGGCGATTCGGCGCACCGATCACCCCGTGGCGGGAAGCGATTGCTCCGCGTCGCGCAGCCGTGCGGACTGTGATCAGCCGCGCACCGCGGGTGGTCCGACCGCACTTTCGCGATCGATGAACGCGGTCAACGCGTCCACGACCGCGTCGGGCTGCTCGTCGGGGATGAAGTGTCCGGCACGTGGGATGACGACGCCTGTCGCGTTGTCCGCCCAGGGGCTGATGGAAGCGGCCATGTCGGGGATCGAGCCATGGGAGCTGGAGATGCCCAGGACCGGGACGGTCACGTGCTGTCGTCCCAGAGCGTCATGATTCTTGCGCGCCGATTCCGCAGCATCGCGGTAGTAGGCGAGGGACGCCCGGAGACCGCCTTCGACCGCGACAGCGGCAGCGTAGTGGTCGATCTCAGCGCTGCCGAACGTGTTCGGCGACAGTGCCTTGGCCTTCAAGAACCAGTCGACGTAGGCACGCTCGCGACCAGCGAGCAGCGCCTCGGGAAGATCGGGCACGAGGTGGAACGCGAAGTGCCAGGTCTTCCAGGCCTGGTCGGGATCCGTTGGGATGGCGTCCGGGAGGGTGATTCCGGGAATGCCTGCGTCGAGGAGAGCGACACCGTGCAGGCGATCTTCGTACTTCAGGGCCAGCGAGAAGGCGACCCAGGCCCCGACGTCGTGGGCGACGAGCCAGTACTTCGTCACGTTGAGCGCGGCCACCGCAGCCTGGACGCGCGAAGCGACGGTGTGCGTGTCGTAGCTGCCACGAGGGCGGTCGGAGTGGCCTTGTCCCGGCAGGTCGAGTGCGATCACGCGGAATCGCTCGGCAAGGCCCGGCATCGCTTTGCGCCAAGCCCACCAGGTCTGCGGGAATCCGGCGAGCAGGACGACGACCGGACCGGCCGGCCGCCCGCCTTCCACGGCATGAAGCCGGATGCCTTCCGCGTCGACCCAGCGGTGGGTGAATCCCGCGAGATCGTGCAGCGGCAACCCGGAGATCGAGTTCTGGTCGCAAGAGCGGTTCGCGGCGGTTGCAGCGTCGGTCATGTCTCAACCCTAGCGCATCTTGAACCGATCAGTTCAAGATATGATGAGCGCAGCACAACGGCTTGACTCCAGAACGAGGTGCGTGCTCGATGGCCGGAAAGAAGCAGTTCGACGTGGACACCGCGCTCGATGCGGCGATGGTCCAGTTCTGGCGAGCCGGGTACGCCGACACATCTCTCGACGACCTCTCCAGGGCGACCGGGTTGAACCGCAGTTCCATCTACTCCTCGCTCGGCGACAAGGATTCGCTCTACCTGCGCTGCCTGGACCGCTACGCCGCGCGCTACGGGGACAGGTACGACCGGGCCCTCTCAAGCGCATCCGAAGAGCCGCTGCGGGCGATGCGGGAGTTCTTCGAAGTCACGCTGGAGCGCATCGCCGACCCCGACCTGCCGGACGGATGCCTGATCGCCCAAACCGCGATGGCGATACCGGTGCTGAGCTCCAAGATCGCCGCGCGCGCGATCGAAGCTCTGGGCTTCCAGCGCGCGCGGCTGCGGGCCGCCTTGAACGCCGCGAAGCTGGCCGACGGCGACGCCGACGACCTGGCCGTCCACATCGCGGCGGTCAACCAGTCGCTGGCCGTGATGAGCAGGGCCGGGGCGAGTCAGGAACAGCTCCGCGCGGTAGTCGACATCAGCATGAACGCGCTCTCGCAGGCGTTGCACGCCCGGAGCTAGGTCCTGAGCTGCCGACCCGAGGCCTTGCCTACCGCCGACCAGATCCGCGGCGTCCTCGCCGCACACTGCCGACGAATCAACAACTCAGCGCACTGGAACCTCGGAACCCCGGCGGGTTCGCAGCCATCGCTTTGAAGAACGTGTAGTGGAAGGTCCCGCCCGGCTCGGTCGTCCGGTGCAGGTCGGCCATGCCCCGGCGCCAGTGGTCCGGGGTGGTGAGCCCGGCGGCCAGCGCGTCGTCCCCGATGGATTCGATCATGGCGATGAAGGTGTTGCGGGTGAAGTCCTCGACCAGCTCCGGCAGGCTCTGATCCGCGTAGACCGGTCGCGCCTGGACGGTGATGCCGCCGTATCCGGCATTTGCCAGCAGAGGCTGCAGCTTCCGGCCGATGAGTGCGTCGCCGCCGGCGGTGGACTGCAGTTGAACCTGGCAGTTGATCGCGGCGCGGGCGGCGGCGCTGTCGGGGTGGAACAGCGCCGACCCGTGGTCGCCCTCGATCGCGGTGATGGTGCCCCCGGGCCGCAGGAGGCGACGCAGTTCCACCAGTGCCCGCTGGGGATCGCGCAGGTGCTCCAGGACGAAGCAGACGAAGAGGTGGTCGAACGATGCCTCGGGAAAGGGCAGGTCGAACAGATCGGCGCGGCACCACTCCACCTGCGCATCGGGTGCGGTCGCAGCCACGCGGGCACGGGCTTGCGCCAGGGACGCGTCGTTGACGTCGACTGCGACGATTCGGGCGCCCGGACTGCTCGCCACCAGGTGCACGGTCTGCGCACCGATCCCGCAGCCGACCTCCAGCACCTTGCTACCGGCGGGGTACGAGGTGCCCTCGTGCAGCAGCGCTGCCAACGCGTTGGCCTGGTCGCCCAGCCGGCGGGCCTCCAACTCCGAGTAGCCGTGCACGTAGTCGATCGTCATCGCTCTTCCTTCGCCTTCCTCGCGGGACCGCTCCCGCCCGCACCCCACCTTCGCGCCACAATGGTCCGGTGCCCAGGTCCAATGACAGCTCGTTCGACAGGTCCAAAACGCCGGGCGCCGACTTCCTGCAGCTGCACGCCGAGGACGCACCGGCGGGCGGGCTGTCCGACTGGCTGGCCCACCGGCTCCGGCTCGCCATCGCCGACGGCCGGTTGCCGGTGGGCAGCAGGCTGCCCGCCACCCGGACGCTGGCCGCGGAACTGCGCGTCTCCCGCGGCGTCGTCACCGAGGCGTACCGGCGGCTGGGCGAAGACGGTCACGTCGACGGTCGCGGGCGCAACGGGACTGTCGTCGTCGCCGCTCCCGCGACGGCCTCCCGGCCACCGGCTCGCGGCGAAACCCCTTCGGCGACCGAGTTGTTCACCACCGCACCCGGTGCCGACGTCTTCGATTCCCTGCGGGCGGTACCGGCCCGGATCGACCTCTCCCCCGGCACGCCCGACCTGGCGGCCTTCCCCCGAGCGGCCTGGTTGCGCGCGGAACGCGCCGCGCTCGCCGAACTGGCGGCGTCCGGCTTCGGCTACGGAGATCCACGCGGCACACCGGCCCTGCGCGCGGCGGTGGCCACCTGGGTGGCTCGCGCCCGCGGAATCTCGGTGGATCCTGACGAGGTTCTCATCGTCTCCGGCACCGCCCAAGCGCTCACCCTGACCGCGCAGGTGCTCCACGACTCGGGAGTCCGCGAAGTGGCGGTCGAGGAACCCGGATCGCTCGGAGCTCGCCAGCACCTGCGCAGCCGGGGAGTGGGAACCCCGCCGATCACGGTCGACGGTGACGGTGTGCGCATCGATGACCTGCACGCCTCAGACGCTCCCGCGGTGCTGCTCACGCCCGCGCACCAGTTCCCCACCGGCGTGGTGCTGAGCGGCGAGAGGCGCCGCGAACTCATGCGGTGGGCCACCGGCGGCGGTCTGATCGTCGAAGACGACTACGACGCCGAGCACCGCTACGACCGGCCGCCGGTTCCCGCTCTCCGCTCGATGCTCTCCGAAGAGGTCATCTACGCGGGCAGCGTCTCCAAGCTCCTCGCTCCGGCGCTGCGGATCGGCTGGGTTCTCGCGCCCCGGCGCTACCGGGACGATCTCGTGGCCGCGAAGCGGTACGCGGATCTGGGCAACGCGGCGCTGCCGCAGTCGGCCCTGGCGCGGCTGATGGAATCGGGCGAGCTGGAACGCCATCTGCGCCACCTCCGCCCGCGCCACCGGCGCCGCCGGGACACCATGATCGGGGCGGTCGCAGCGCACCTTCCGGGCGCGGTCGTGCACGGCGCCGCCGCCGGGCTGCACCTGCTGATCACGTTCAACGCGGGTTTCTCCGACACCGACCTCGCCGGTGCCGCGCTCGAGGAGGGCGTCAAGGTCCAGCCGCTGTCGTGGCACCGCCAGCGCGCGCAGGAACCAGGGCTCGTCGTCGGCTACGCCGCCAGGACGGCGACCGAGATCAACGACGGGATCGCTGCCATCGGCCGGGCCGTGCGCCGCCTGTAGTCAGCCGAGCGCTTCGCGGAGGTACGGGGCGGTGCGGCCGGTTTCGGCGCGCGCCACCTCCGCAGGCGTTCCGGCGGCGACCACCGCGCCGCCCTCGTCGCCGCCACCGGGGCCGAGGTCGATCACGTGGTCGGCAGCCGCGGCGACGGACATGTCGTGCTCGATCACCACCACCGTGTTGCCCGCGTCGACCAGGGCGTGCAGCAGGCGCATCAGCACCTCCACGTCGGCCGGGTGCAGGCCGGTGGTGGGTTCGTCGAGGACGAAGAGGGTGCGGCCGCGGCGGGTTCGCTGCAGCTCCGATGCCAGCTTGATCCGCTGGGCCTCGCCGCCGGAGAGCTCGGTCGCCGGCTGGCCGAGGGTGAGGTAGGACAGCCCGACGTCGCGGAGGGTGTCCAGGCTGCGCGCCACGGCGGGCACGTCGGCGAAGAACTCGCGGGCCTCCTCGACGGTCATCGCGAGCACGTCGGCGATCGACCTGCCCCGGTAGTGGATCTCGAGGGTTTCCGGGTTGTACCGGGAGCCGCGGCAGACCGGGCAGGGCGCGTAGCTGTTGGGCAGGAACAGCAGTTTGGCGGCCACCGCGCCCTCGCCCTGGCAGGTCTCGCACCGCCCGCCGTCGACGTTGAACGAGAACCGGCCCGCCGAGTACTTCCGCGCGCGGGCCTCGTCGGTGGCGGCGAACAGCTTGCGGACGCCGTCGAACAGGCCGGTGTAGGTCGCCAGGTTCGACCGCGGGGTGCGCCCGATCGGCCGCTGGTCGACCTCCACCAGCCGCTTGACCGCCTCCAGCCCGGTGATCTCGCGAACGTGGCGCGCCGCCAGGTCTTCCGGCTCGTCCTCCTCGTCCGGGCGCCCGGCACCGAGGTGGTCCCGGACGGCCGCGGCCAGGACTCCGGTGACCAGCGTCGTCTTGCCCGATCCGGAAACGCCGGTGACAGCGGTGAAAACGCCGAGCGGGAAGTCCACATCGGTCTCGACCAGGTTGTGCAGGCTCACGCCGCGCAGCTCGATGCGCCCGGTCGGGGTGCGGTGGTGGGCGACCGGGGCCGGCGGGTCCAGCAGGTGCGCGCGGGTGACCGATTCCGCGGCGTCGGCCAGCCCGGCCAGCGGCCCGCTGTGCAGCACCCGCCCGCCGTGTTCGCCGGCGCCGGGGCCGACGTCGATCAGCCAGTCGGCGTGGCGGATCACCTCCGGCTCGTGCTCGACGACGACCAGCGAGTTCCCGGCCTCCCGGATCCGGTCGAGCACGCGCAGCAGCGCCCGGGTGTCGTCGGGGTGCAGCCCGGCCGACGGTTCGTCGAGCACGTAGACCACGCCGAAGAGCGTGGAGCGCAGCGTCGCCGCCAGGCGCAGCCGCTGCAGCTCACCGGCCGAGAGCGTCGGAGTGGTGCGGTCCATCGCGAGGTAGCCGAGGCCGAGTTCGGTCAGCGCCTCGATGCGGGCCAGCAGATCGGCGACGATCACGCGGGCGACCTCGTCGTCCTGCCCGGGGCGCAGCTCGGCCGCCAGCGCGCTGAGCGGCAGGGCGGCGAGCTCGGCGATGTTGGCGCCGGCGAAGGTCACCGCGAGCGCCTCCGGGCGCAGCTTCGAACCACCGCAGGTCGGGCACGGCAGCACCTCGGCGTGCTGCAGCGCGCGGTTGCGCAGCGCCGCGCTCTGGGTGGTCGCCAGCGTGTGCAGGACGTAGCGGCGCGCGCTCTGGTAGGTGCCCTGGTACGGGCGCTGGATGCGGCCCGCCTCGCGCTGGGGGTGCACGGTGACCACGGGCTGCTCGTCGGTGAACAGGATCCACTCGCGATCGGCCTGCGGCAGCTCGCGCCACGGCCGGTCCACGTCGTAGCCGAGCGTGGCCAGGATGTCGCGGTAGTTCTTGCCCTGCCAGGCGCCCGGCCAGGCGGCGATCGCCTTCTCCCGGATGGACAGGCCGGGATCGGGCACCAGCGAGTTCTCGCTGACCTCGTGGATCCGCCCGAGGCCGTGGCAGGCCGGGCAGGCGCCCGCCGGGGTGTTCGGCGAGAAGGAGTCCGAGTCGAGCCGCTCGGCGCCCTCCGGGTAGGTGCCTGCGCGGGAGAGCAGCAGCCGCAGCGAGTTCGACAGCGCGGTCACGGTGCCCACCGTGGAACGGGTCTGCGCCACGCCGCGGGTCTGCTGGAACGCCACGGCGGGCGGCAACCCCGTGATCTCGCGGGCATCCGGTGCGCCCGCCTGGTCGATCAGCCGCCGCGCGTAGGGCGCGACCGATTCGAGGTACCGGGCCTGGGCCTCGGCGTAGACGGTGCCGAACGCCAACGACGACTTGCCCGAGCCCGAGACACCGGTGACGGCGACCAGCGCGTCGCGCGGGAAGTCGACGTCGACGTCGCGCAGGTTGTGCACCCGCACCCCGCGCAACCGCACCATTGAGCTCTCGTGGTCAGGCACTACCGGGTCCTCACAAGTCGAACGGCATCGCGGCGCGACACACGCTACTGGAGCCGGACCCGATCTCCGCGGCAAGGGAACCCGCGACCAGACCGCGCACGGAGTGCTCGACCAGGCGCGTTCGGTGGTGCGCCGGGGGCTGGCCCTGCCGTTCGAGCTGTCGACAAGAGACGCTCGGCGGCGAAAGCGGCTGGCCCCCGGCGCGAACCACCGCGCTGGCGCGAGTGCGCGCACCCGGCCGAACCGCCCGTGCGCGTTCCGCGCCGATCTGCTGGTCACATACCGCAGTCGGGCGCGGACCAGGTGCTGCCACCGCCCGCGACGTGCACGTGGTCGTCGTGTCCGGGGTAGCCCGGGCCGAGGATCTCGCTGAAGCCGTGGGCGCGCGCCTGCAGGGCGAGCGCGCAGAAGCCCTGCGAGCCCGCGCCGAGGTCCGCGGCGTCGCCGTAGAGGTGCCGGCTGTTGGGCGCCCCGCCAACCGAGTCGTTGCAGGACTTGCTGCGGAAACCGCCGTTGACCACGATCGGCGCGTCGCCCATCGCGTGCCGCATGGCCTGCAGCTTCCACATGACCACCAGCGCATTGGCCTTCGCCTCGGCGGCCGAGACATTGCCCCCGGACCAGTCGGAGTTGCACCTGTTGAGCTCGGAGTAGTCGAAGTCGGCCGGCGAGCAGTCGTCGTCCTGCAGCTCGTAGATCTTGTTGAAGGTCTCCGCGCCCGCGATCCCGTCGGCGCTGAGCCCGTACGCCTGCTGGAACCGGGCGACGGCGTCCTTCGTGGCGGGCCCGTACTGGCCGTCGATCGCGAGCTTCCCGCCGCTTCCGGGGTAGCCGGCCACCCTGATCTGCAGGTTCCGCACGTCATCGCCGGAGGCCCCCGAGCTGAGCGTGCGGTTCCACGTGTAGCAGCCGTCGGCCGCCGAGACGGCCGGATCGGGGTTCGCGACCGCCACGGGCGCGACGAACGAAGCAACGGCACCGGCGACCAAAGCGGCGGTAACGCCGGCTAATCGGGTTTTCACAGCGGAACACCTCTCACTGCACGAGATCGTTTGAGGCACGAGATGCTCCCAGAAAACCCCCGCCGGACCGCCGACTTGTCCGGAATTCCCCAAACCAACCCGCACCCGAACACCGAGCGCAGTGAGGTCGGTACGGGCGCTCTGGAATGACTACCCGGTCGTGCTCCACCAGTTCCGGACCGAGCACCGGGCATCGCGGCTCCGCGATGCCGAGCCGGTGGCGGCAGCGTCCGCTGTCTCAGTTCACCCGGCCGCGCTTGTCCCGGTACATCGCCCGGTCTGCGTGGGCCAGCGCGTCGCTGGGGTGCTGACCAGGCGCGATGCGGTGGTAGCCGAGGCTCGCGGTGATCCGCACCGGCGTCTTCACCCCGCTCAGGACGACCGGTTGCGCCACCGCGTCGGCCAGGCGCTGCACGAGCGATTCGGGGTCCTTCGGCGGCGGGACGAGGAGGATGACGAACTCGTCGCCGCCGATGCGCGCCACCGTGTCGTCCTCGCGCACGCAGCGGCGCAACCGGTGCGCGGTGATGCGCAGGAGCTCGTCGCCCGCGCGGTGCCCGAGCTCGTCGTTGACCGCCTTGAAGTCGTTCAGATCGACGTAGATCAGTCCGCGCTCCTCGTACCGGGGGCTCGACAGCGCTTCGTCGAACAGGTCGGCGAGCTGCACCCGGTTGGCGACGCCGGTGAGCGGGTCGCGCAGGATCGCCCGGGCCAGCCGCTGGTGGGACCGGTGGAGCTCCAGCAGGTTGGCGATGTGGCGGAGCACGACCAGCGCGATGATCACGCTGAGCACGTAGATCACGTCGGGGTACGGGCTGCCGCCGGCCACGTTGATCACCACCATGGCCAGCACCACGGCCAGCGGGACGTAGGGCACGGCCAGCAGCGCCAGCGAGATGCTGCGGCGCCGGATCACGGGTTGCTGGGCCGGTGCGAGCGCCGCCGGGATCAGCAGGAGCATGCCGGCCAGGTAGCCGAGTTCGGCTGCGCCGGGCGTTGCCGCATCGGTGATCGTGTTGCAGGCGTAGGTGAAGTCGCCGGCTCCGATGGCGCACAGGCCGAGCACCAGCCAGACCTGCCGGGCGCGCGACATGCAGCGCAGGCCGATGGCCATCAGCAGCGCGAGCACGATTAGCACGACATCGCCGACCGTGTAGGAGATCCGCACCAGCACGGCCGGGGCGAAACCCTCGGGAGCGCCGCCCAGCGCGAGGACCTCGCGGGCGAGAGCGGTGATCGAGGCGGCCACGATGAGGCCGTCGAGCAGCAGCACGCGCGGCGGCTCGGTGGTCTCGTAGCTGCGGAGCGTGGCGTGGTCGGCACGGGCGATCACCATAAGCGCGGCGAACACGCCGACGGGGAGCACCAGGTACAGGGCGCTGGCGACGCCGGGCACGGCGACCGGCTCGCCGTTCGCGGCGCGGTGCCAGGTCCACACCGCGTGCGCCGCGGCCCAGCCGCCGAGTCCTGCGGCCATCAGCAGCCGCCAGCGCCGCTCCGGCCCGGTGCGCGACCAGCCGGTCCAGGCGTAGGTGGCGGTCGCGACGATCGCGCTGACCACGGCCGCCAGGTCGTCGGCGAACCTGGCGGCCGGGTTCGACCAGATCAGGAACACGGCCGTGGCGGCCACCGCGAGGACCGCGAGCCCCAGCACCACCAGCCACCGCGACGGCCGCGCGGGCGCGCGCACTTCGCCACTGTGGCACACCGGCCGCGCCCACGCCGTCCGGAACAAGCCGATTGCGGGTCCATGACCTGCACGAACACCGTCAGACGATGCGGAAGAGCTGGTTGTCCTGGCCGTTGCAGGAGAACTGCACGATCGGCGTCAGATCGGCCGGGGCCGCACCTCGCACGTCGAGGCACTTGCCGGAGACGGTGCGGATCTCCACCAGTCCGGAGCCGACGCCGGCGATCCTGAACGCCTGGTTGTCCTGCCCGTTGCAGGAGAACTGCACGATCGGCGCGAGATCGGCGCTCGATGCGCCGCGGACGTCCAGGCACTTGCCCGCGAAGGTCCGGATCTCCACCAGGTCGGGCCCCACCTGGACGATGTCGAACCGCTGGTTGGGCTGGTCGTTGCAGCTGTACTGGATGAGCGCCACGTCGTCGGCCGTGCTGCTGGCGCTCACGTCCGCGCACTTGCCGGCGAACGTGCGGATCTCGACCTCGCCCTGCTGCGCGGCCGCAACACCCGCGGTCGCCGCGAGGAGCATGGGAACCACCGGGAGCGCGCGGAGCCATGTCGTCAACGGAGCCATGATCGACCTTCCCTTCCAGCCGAGGCTGAACCTCGTTCGGCCCGAACGCACTGAGCTTCCGCTGGCCGCGAGCAGCGCACCCGCCGATCTTCACGCGACGGTGCGGTGCAATCACCGGATCCGGGCGCGCAGCCCGGCGAGGATCAGGTCCAGGCCGAAGTGGTGCCGCTCGACGAAGTTGGCGCCGCCGATGTGCGCGACGGTGCGCGCGAGCGCCGGGAAGGCGCCCGCGGTGACCGCGGCGGCGAGCCCGCCATCGCTGTCCGGGGCGCTCTGCTCCTCGGCGACCAGGCCGAGCGTGAAGTACACGAGCGTCCACGCCGTCCACGCCGCGTCGGCGTCGCCGCAGCCCGAGTCGAGCAGCGCCGCGACCAGCGCGTCGGACAGCCCGAGGGTGTTCTGCTTGGCCACGAACGTGCCCGCGACGACGGCGGCTCCGTCCCGGTGCCGCAGCAGCGCCGCGCGGTAGCGGCGGACCAGTTCGCGCACGCGCGGCTCCCACTCCTTGGGCAGCCGCTTCAGCGACACCTCGCCGACGATCTCGTCGGCCATCAAATCCTGCAGCCCGGCCTTCGAGCCGACGTGCCACGACACCGTGTTGAGCCGCACGCCGAGGCGATCGGCGACCGCGCGCAGGCTCACCGCCTCCGCGCCCCTGTCCTCCAGCAGTTCCAGCGCCGCCCGGGCGATCTCGCGCTGCCGCTCGCTCATCCCGCGATCCTAACCGGACGGTCGCCCGGAGCGGTCGGACGACCACCGACCTCTTGTTCAGCACGCAACCCTCTCTTGTTCACTGACCAACTCTGGCGGTAGTGTTGGTCACTGACCAAGAGGAGGACTCATGGACGAGGTCGTCATCGCCGGAGCCGGGCCGGTCGGGCTCCGGCTCGCCGCGGAACTGCGGCTGGCCGGAGTCGCCGTCACCGTGCTCGAACCGCGACCGGCACCCGATCAGCGCTCCCGGGCGCTCACCATCCACCCGCGCACCATCGAGCTGCTCGCCTCGCGCGGACTGCACGAGCAGTTCCTGGCCGAAGGCGTCCGCATTCCCAGCGGGCACTTCGGGATGCTCGACAACCGGCTCGACTTCCGTTTGCTCGACACGGATTTCCAGTACACCCTCGCCATCCCGCAGGCCCGCACCGAGGAGCTGCTCGAGCAGCACGCGCGGGCCGCGGGCGCCGCGGTCCTGCGCGGGCACCGGGTCACGGAGGTCATCGACAACGGCGACTCCGTCACGGTGGAGGCCGAGGGCCCGGACGGCCCTTACGCGCTCGAAGCCGGGTACGTGGTCGGCTGCGACGGCACCCGCAGCACCGTGCGGCGGTCGGCGGGCATCGACTTCCCCGGCACCGCCCACACCATGCTCGGCTGGCTGGCGGACGTGGTGCTCGACGCGCCACCGGCGGGCAGCGTCACCAGCGTGGCCACCGAGCGCGGCGGGTTGATGATCGTGCCGCTGCCCGGCGGACTGCACCGGGTCGTCGGGCAAACCCCGGACGATCTGCGGACCGACTGGCCCGGCGAGCCGACCCTCGACGAAGTGCGGGCCAAGGTCACCGCGATCACCGGCACCGACCACGGGATGCACTCGCCCGCCTGGCTGTCCCGGTTCGGCAACGCCAGCAGGCAGGCGGAGCGCTACCGCTTGGGCCGGGTGCTGCTGGCCGGGGATGCCGCGCACCAGCACATGCCCGCCGGTGGCGTCGGCCTCAACGTCGGGGTGCAGGACGCGATGAACCTCGGCTGGAAGCTCGCCGCCGTGGCCTCGGGCGCGGAACCCGACGACCTGCTGGACAGCTACCACGACGAGCGGCACCCGGTCGGCGTCGAGCTGCTGGAGAGCACGCAGGCGCAGAACGCGCTGTTCGCCGCGTTCTCCCCGGACGGCCAGCAGTTGCGCACGCTGCTGTCGAAGCTGATCGCCGAGCGACCGGACTTCTCCCGCGCCCTGGCCGAACGGCTCTCCGGCCTGGCGGTGCGCTACCCGCCCGCGGATCCGGCCGCGCATCCGCTGACCGGGGTGCGCGCCCCGAACCTGCGGTTCGGCGACGGCACGTGCCTGTTCGACCGGCTGCGGCCCGGCCGCCACGTGCGGCTCGACTTCACCGACCGGCGGGACGAGCTCGCCGAACCCCGTGCCGACTGGGCGCCGGTCCGCGCGGCGCTGATCCGACCGGACGGTCACGTGGCCTGGGCGACCGACCAGCAGTCGTCCTGAGCGGCCCGCGATCCGGATCGCGCCCGGCGACTACTTCGGTTCGTAGCCGAGGCGGGCGGCGAGGAGGTTCGCGGCTTCTGCGACCGCTCGGCCGAAACCCGCTTCCGCTTCCTCGGTCAGCCGACTCATCGGGATGTTGACGCTGAGGCCGGCGACCGGGCGTCCGGGTTCGGCGACCACCGCGGCCGCGACCGAGCCGACGTCGGTGCGCCACTCGCCGTGGTTGACCGCGAAACCGCGTCGGCGGATCCGGTCCAGCTCGGCGAGCATCTGGTCCGGGTCGGTGATCGTCTGCTCGGTGTAGCGCGGGAGTTCGTCGGCGGCAAGGCGTTTGAGCACCTCGGCGCCGCTGTGCGCGAGGACCGCCTTGCCGTTGGCCGAGGCGTGCAGCGGCAGCGCGTGCCCCAGCGACATACTGATGCGCAGCGGCTTGGCCGTCTCCAGCCGCTCGATCAGGACCACCTTGTCCTCCTCCGGGACGGTCAGGTGGATCGTCTCCTCGGTGCGCCGCCGCAGATCCTCCATGATCGGGCGGGCCGCGTCGCGCAGTCCGAGGTCACCGCTGGCCCGGCCGCCGATCGAGAGCGCCTTGGTGGTCAGCGCCCACCGCTTGACCTCGCCCTCCGCCGGGCGGATCCAGCCCGCTTCGCCGAGCGCGAGCAGGGCGCGCTGCGCCGTGCTCTTCGGCATGTCCAGCGCTCGGGCCAGTTCGCCGACGCCGATCGGCTGCCGCGCGGCGACCTCTTCCAGCACCCGCAGCGTGTTCAGGACGTTGCGCACTGCCTTGACTCCGTTCATCCGGCTGCCTAGCCTCGCGGCGCTCCAAATCGGCACAGCGTACCACCACACGGCACAGCAGCACTGGACAGAAGGGTGTGCGATGACCGCCGGACGGCACTTTCTGCAGATCCCCGGACCGACCAACGTTCCCGACCGGATCCTGCGCGCCATCGCGCAACCCACCATCGACCACCGAGGGCCGGACTTCGCCGAACTCGCGCTCGACGTCCTGCGCCGGGTCAAGCCGGTGTTCGGCACCAGCGGCCCCGTCGTGATCTACCCGTCCTCGGGCACCGGGGCCTGGGAAGCGGCGCTGGTCAACACCCTCTCCCCCGGCGATCACGTGCTCGCCTTCGAGACCGGCCACTTCGCCACGCTGTGGCGCGACATGGCCGAGGGCCTCGGGCTGGTCGTGGACTTCGTGCCCGGCGACTGGCGGCACGGCGTCGACCCGGCGGTGGTCGCCGAGCGGCTGGCCGCCGACACCCACCACCGCATCGCCGCCGTGATGGTGGTGCACAACGAGACCTCCACCGGCGTCACCAGCCGGGTGCCGGAGATCCGGGCGGCCATCGACCGGGCGGAGCATCCCGCGCTGCTGCTGGTGGACACCATCTCCTCGCTGGGCTCCATCGACTACCGGCACGACGAGTGGGGCGTGGACGTCACGGTCAGCTGCTCGCAGAAGGGCCTGATGCTGCCGCCGGGCCTGGGTTTCAACGCGATCAGCGAGAAGGCGCTCACCGCCGCCGAAGGAGCGCGGCTGCCGAAGTCGTACTGGAACTGGGCGCCGTTCCTCGAAGCCAACGAGCGCGGGTACTACCCCTACACGCCGCCCACCAACCTGCTCTACGGCCTGCGAGAAGCGTTGGTGCTGCTCGAATCCGAGGGGCTGCCCGCCGTCTTCGCCCGGCACGACCGGCACGCGGCGGCGACCAGGGCTGCCGTGCGGGGCTGGGGCTTGGAGGTGCTGTGCGCCGACGAGCGCGAGCACTCCAGCGCGCTGACCGCCGTGCTGCTGGGCGAGGAGCACGACGCGAACGAGGTCCGCCGGATCATCCTGGATCGCTTCGACATGTCGCTGGGGGCCGGGCTGGGCAAGGTCAGCGAGCGGGTGTTCCGCATCGGCCACCTCGGCGACTTCAACGACCTCACGCTGGCCGGAACCCTCTCCGGCGTCCAAATGGGACTCCAACTCGCCGGGATTCCCATCGATCCCGACGGGATCCGAGCCGCGCTAGAGGTGCTGCGCGCCTGACCGCTGAAACCGGACGGAAGGGTTCCGAGATGACCGCCTCCACCACCCAGCAGACCCTCGGCGCACGACTGGAGCGCGAGCTCCGCGAGGCGCTCGACGGCGAGGTCGCCTTCGACGACTACACCCGCCACCTCTTCTCCCGCGACGCCAGCATGTACTCGATCACGCCGCTGGGCGTCGCCTTCCCGCGCCACGAAGGCGATGTCGCCGCGGCGGTGCGGATCGCCGCCGGGCTGGGCGTGCCGATCGTGCCGCGCGGCGCAGGCACCAGCCTGGTCGGCCAGACCGTCGGGCCCGGGCTGGTGCTCGACACCTCCCGCCACCTCAACCGCATCCTGGAGATCGACCCGGTCGCGCGCACCGCGCTGGTCGAGGTCGGCGTGGTGCAGGACCAGCTCAACCAGGCCGCCGCCGAGCACGGGCTGATGTTCGGCCCGGACACCTCCACCAGCAACCGGGCCACCATCGGCGGCATGATCGGGAACAACTCCGCGGGCAGTGGTTCGCTGACCTACGGCATGACGATCGATCACGTGCGGGCCCTGGACGTGGTGCTCGCCGACGGCTCGCGCACCCGGTTCGAGCCCGTCGGCGAAGCCGAGCGGCAGCGCCGGGCGGCGGCCGACACCCTCGAAGGGCGGATCTACCGGGAGCTGCCGGAGCTGGCCGGGGCCAACGCGGCGGTCATCGAGGAGCGGATGCCCGCGTTCTGGCGCCGCGCCTGCGGGTACCGGCTGGACCGGCTGGGCGAACCGTTCGACCTCGCGAAGTTCGTGGTGGGCGCGGAAGGCACGCTGGTCGTCGCCACCCGCGCGCTGGTGGACCTGGTGCCCAAACCCGCGCGGACGGTCTACGCCGTGGGCCACTTCACCGACGCGGCGAGCGCCATCTCGGCCACCACCGACGCGCTGGCCTGCGATCCGCACCAGGTCGAGCTGATGGACCGCACCATCCTGGAGCTGTCCCGGCAGAAGATCGAGTTCGCCGAGCTGGGCAACGTGCTCGTCGGCGACCCGGGCGCGCTGCTGTTCGTGTCCTTCACCGGCGACGACGAGGCGCAGCTGATCGCCAAGCTCGACCAGCTCGACCGGCAGTGGCAGCGCAGCGGGCACGGGTACCACACGCTGCGCGCGGTCACCCCGGCCGAGCAGGCGGCGCTGCTGAAGGTCCGCAAGTCCAGCCTCGGCCTGCTGATGGCCGCCGGGGAGGGCACCCGCCGCCCGCTGGCCTTCGTCGAGGACACCGCCGTGGATCCGGTCCACCTGGCCGAGTACACCGAGCGGTTCAAGCAGATCCTCGACGAGCACGGGATGGAGGCCGGGTTCTACGGGCACTGCTCGGTGGGCTGCCTGCACATCCGCCCGTTCGTCGACCTCACCGACCCGGCCGAGGTCGACAGGATGCGCACCGTCGCGGAGGCGGTCAAGGACCTCGTCGCCGAGTACGGCGGGGTGAACTCCAGCGAGCACGGCGACGGGCTGGCCCGCAGCGAGTTCAACCGGGAGATCTTCGGCGACCAGCTCTACGAGGCGATGCGGGAGGTCAAGCGGCTCTTCGATCCGGGCAACGTGCTCAACCCGGGCAAGATCGTGGACGCGCCGCCGATGACCGAGAACCTCCGCGACCGCGATGCCCTCCCGCCCGCTCCGCCGCTGCGGACCTCGCTGGACTTCGAGGTGGTCGGCGGGATGCGCGGCGCGGCGGACCGCTGCATGAACATCGGCGCCTGCCGGAAGTCGACCGCGGGCGTGATGTGCCCGTCCTACATCGCGACCAAGAGCGAGGAGCACTCCACCCGAGGCCGGGCCAACGCACTGGTGAAGGCGCTGTCCGAACCGGATCCGCACGCGGCGCTCGGCGACGCGCGCCTGCACGAGATCCTCGACCTCTGCCTGATGTGCAAGGCCTGCAAGAGCGAATGCCCGATGAGCGTGGACATGGCGTCGCTGAAGGCCGAAGCGCTGGCGCACCACCACGAGATCCACGGAACCCCGCTGCGCTCGCGCGCGTTCGCCGCGATCCGCGCGCTCAACCGGCTCGGCTCGGCCACCGCGCCGCTGTCGAACCTGCCGGGCCGGATCGGCTTCCTGCGCCGCGCGCTGGAGCGCGCACTCGGCATCACCGCAGCCCGGCCGCTGCCGGTGTTCCACCGGGACAACCTGCTGCGCTGGTTCCGGCGGAAGCCCGCTGCCGGTGGACCGCTCGGCGCGGTCACCTGGCTCGCGGACTCCTTCACCACCTACACCGAACCGCACATCGGCCGGGCGGGCATCGAGCTGCTGGAGCGGGCCGGGTGGCGGGTCGAGCTGGCGGGCGGCGGTTGCTGCGGCCGGTCGAGCATGTCCAAGGGAATGCTGGAGGACGCCGAGGAGAAGGCCGCCGCGCTGGTCTCCTCGCTGCACCGGGACACCACGCCGGATTCGCCGATCGTCGGCTGCGAGCCGTCGTGCGTGCTGATGCTGCGCGAGGAGCACACCGCGCTGCTGCCCGGTGCCGCATCGGTGGCCGACCGGGTCAAGCAGGTCGAGGAGCTGCTCGTCGAAGCGATCGACGCCGGGCGGCTGGTGCTGCGCGCGGATTCCCGGTTCGCCGGGCGGCGCATCGTCTTCCACGGCCACTGCCACCAGAAGGCGGAGGTCGGCACCGCGGCCACGATGGCGCTGCTGCGCCGGATCCCGGGGGCGCAGGTCGTGGAGATCGACGCGGGCTGCTGCGGGATGGCGGGCTCGTTCGGCTTCGAGTCGGAGCACTACGACACCTCCATGACCGTCGGCGGCGACCGGCTCTTCCCCGCGCTGGCAGCGGAATCCGAGGAGACGATCGTGGCCGCGACGGGGGTTTCGTGCCGCCAGCAGATCTTCCACGGCGCGGGCCGCACCGCCTGGCACCCGGTGGAACTCGTGCGCGAGGCGCTGGCCGGACCGGAGGCGTGATGCGATTGGTCCGCTACCGCCTCGGCGGGCAGACCCGCCGCGGTGCTGTCGTCGGGGAGCTGGTGCACGAGCTCTCCGACGGCGTCCCGGGACGAGTCGCCGGGACGCTGGGCGACGTTCAGCTGCTCGCGCCGTGCGAGCCGCGCGTGATCGTCTGCGCGGGCAGCAACTACGCCGACCAGATCGCCGAGAAGGGCAGGCCCTGGCCCGACCGGCCGTCGCTGTTCCTCAAGGCTCCCAACGCGATCGTCGGCCCGGGCGCCGAAATCCTCCGGCCGGTCGAGGTGCGGCGCCTGGAGTACGAGGGCGAGCTGGCCGTGGTCGTCGGCCGCACCGCTCGTGGTGTCCGAGCCGACCGGGCCGCGGACTTCGTGCTCGGCTACACCTGCGCGAACGACGTCACCGCGCACGACTGGCGGGCCGACGGGCAGTGGACCCGGGCCAAGAGCGCGGACACGTTCTGCCCGCTGGGCCCCTGGATCGAGACGGAGCCGCCCGATCCGCCGGCGATGCGGATCACCACCCGGCGGCGCGGGGAGGTCGTCCAGCGGGGATCGGTGGCGGACATGGTGTTCGGGATCGGTGAGCTGCTGGCGTTCGTCACCCGCTGGATCACCCTCGAACCCGGCGACGTGCTGCTCACCGGCAGTCCCGCCGGGGTGGGACCGATGGCGCCCGGAGACGACGTCGAGGTCGAGATCTCAGGTATCGGCACGTTGCGCAACGTGGTGGCCGAGCGGCCCTGACCGCCGGCAGCGAGCACGAGGAGGTGAGGCCCCCGGACGACTTCCCAGCGGGCCTGGTCACCCGCGCGAAGCGGTCGAAGTGCGCACCGGCAAGCGGCGCGATCCGCGCCGCCCCAACGAGATCCGCCAATCCAACACACCCCCTGCGAGCACCGTCAGCCTCGAGGAGTGTCGATGTCCCCACAGGTAATCTCGATCATCGGCCTGGTGCTGATCTTCGCCCTGGCCACCCTGCGCTCGGTGAACATGGGAGCGGTCGCGTTCCTGGGCGCCTTCCTGCTCGGCACGTTCGTCTTCGGCCAGTCCAGCGATGACCTGTTCGCCGGGTTCCCCGGCGATCTGTTCGTCACGCTGGTCGGCGTCACCCTGCTGTTCGCCATCGCCAAGGCCAACGGCACGGTCGACTGGCTCATCCACAGCGGAGTCCGGGCCGTGCGCGGGCGGATAGCGCTGATCCCGTGGGTGATGTTCGTGATCACCGGCCTGCTGACGATGGTCGGCGCGGTGGTCCCCGGCGCGGTGGCCATGATGGCGCCGATCGGGCTGAACTTCGCCACCCGCTACCGGATCAACCCGCTGCTGATGGGCCTGCTCATCATCAACGGCGCGAGCGCGGGCGGCTTCTCCCCGATCAGCATCTTCGGCAGCATCACCAACGGCGTCGTGGAGCGCAGCGGGCTGCCGGGCGATCCGGTGCTGCTGTGGATCAGCTCGATGCTGTTCAACCTGCTGCTCAGCGTCGCGGTGTTCTACCTGTTCGGCGGCAGGAAGCTGCTGGGCAGGCGGGTCGGCACCGAGCCCGGGCAGCCCGGCGAGACCGCCGGCGGCACGACCACTGCGACGACCACCCGCACGAGCACCACGTTGGACGGGCAGCGGATCACGACGCTGACCGGGCTCGGCGCGCTCGCGATCGGCGCGCTGGCGCTCGAGTTCGACGTGGGCCTGCTGTCGCTGAGCATCGCCACGGTCATCGTCCTGCTGTGGCCGGAGGTCACCAAGAAGTGCGTGGCCGAGGTCGCCTGGCCGACGGTGCTGCTGGTCTGCGGCGTGGTGACCTACGTGAGCCTGATGGAGAGCGTGGGGACGATCGAGTTCCTGGGCAACGGGGTCGTCGGCATCGGCGTTCCGCTGCTGGCCGCGTTCGTCATCTGCCTCATCGGCGGCGGCGTGTCCGCGTTCGCCTCGACCACCGGCATCCTCGGCGCGCTGATCCCGCTCGCGGTGCCGTTCCTGCAGACCGGTCAGGTCGGCGCGGTCGGGCTGATCATCGCGCTGGCGATCTCCTCGTCGGTGGTGGACTCCTCGCCGTTCTCCACCAGCGGCGCGCTGGTCGTCGCCAACGCCCCGGAGGAGCAGCGCGACGCCACGTTCAAGGGCCTGATGGCCTGGGGCATGAGCATGATCGCGGTGGCCCCGGTGCTGACCTGCGCGATCTTCGTCCTGCCGGGCTGGCTCTGACGGTTCACCGCGTGCTGGCGAACCGCCTGCGGTAGTGGGTCGGGGTGGTGCCGAGATGGCGGGCGAAGGCGCGGCGCAGGGATTCGTCGGTGCCCAGCCCGCTGCGGCTCGCCGCCGAGGTGACGCTGTGCCCGTCGAGGAGCAGCTGCTGGGCCCGGTCCAGGCGGACGCGCTCGACCCAGCGGGCGGGCGTGGTGCCGAGCTCGGCGTTGAACAGGCGGGTCAGGTGCCGGGTGCTCACGGCCGCGGCGGCGGCCATGGCCGGCAGGCTGTGATCGGCGGCCGGGTCGGCGACCACGGACGCGAGCACCTCGCGCAGCAGCTCGTTGCGCGCCCGCGGCGTGGAGATGGCCGTGGAGAACTGCGACTGCCCGCCGGGGCGTTGCATGAACACGACCATCTCCCGCGCCACGGCTCGCGCCACCTCCGGCCCGTGATCGTCCTCCACCAGCGACAGCGCCAGATCGATTCCCGCGCTGATGCCCGCGGAGGTGAGGTAGCGGCCATCGCGGATGTGGATGGCATCCGGTTCCACCCGCAGCCGCGGGTAGCGGCGTGCCAGCGCCGCGGCGTGCCGCCAGTGCGTGGTCGCCCGGCGTCCGTCGAGCAGCCCCAGCTCGGCGAGGACGAAGGCACCGGTGCAGACCGACGCGACGCGTCGTGCCCGCACGGCGAGCGCGCGCACCGCCTCCAGCAGGTCGTCGTCGGGCGGCTGCTCGACTAGCCGGTCCCCTCCGGCGACGACGACCGTGTCGACCGGTCCGGCATCGGCCGCCGCGATCGCCCCGGCCAGCACCGGCCCCGAGGAGGTGGCCACCTGCCCGCCGCGCGGTGACACCAGCAGCAGCTCGCAGGGGTGACCGAGGCGGCCTGCCTGGTGCAGCACCTCGGACGGACCGCTGACGTCGAGCGCGGTCACCCCGTCGAACACCACGACCGCGACCCTCATGTCCGGATCCGTGGTTTTCCTGGCTTGGAGGACATGGCATCAGGGTAACCGTCCGGGCGAAGCTGGATCCGTCGCCGGACGAGGAGGAGCGGAAGATGGCGGAAACGATCGCGGGCGTGGAGATCCCGGACAGCCGGCTGGCCCGGGAGGCCACCGAGCTGGTGCGCGAGGCCGCACCCGGGCTGCTGTTCGACCACTCCAGGCGGGTGTACGTCTGGGGCGCGCTGCGCGGGCGCGAGCAGGGACTGCGGTTCGATGCCGAGCTGCTCTACGTGGGCGCCATGTTCCACGACCTGGGCCTGACCGAGCGCTACCGCCGCACCGACCAGCGCTTCGAGATCGACGGCGCCGACGAGGCCCGCGAGTTCCTGCGCGCGCACGGCATCACCGGCGAGCCCGCCGAGCGGGTGTGGACGGCCATCGCCCTGCACACCACGCCGGAGATCCCGCTGCACATGGCACCGGAGATCGCGCTGGTGACCCGCGGTGTCGAACTGGACGTGCTGGGCATCGGCTACCACGCCGTCACCGAGGAGCAGCGCGCCGCCGTGGTCGCGGCGCATCCCCGGCCGGACTTCAAGAACCGGATCCTCGCCGCGTTCACCGAAGGCATCGCCGACCGCCCGGAGACGACCTTCGGCAACGTCAAGGCCGACGTCCTCGCCCACTGCGTCCCCGGCTTCGTGCGCGGCGACTTCGTCGAGGTGATCAAGAACTCCGCCTGGCCGGAGTGACCATCCGAAGTGGACGGCCAAGGTTCATCCGATCCGTTGACCCGAGGGCTCCGGAAGCCGCGTTCCAGCTGTTCAGAAGCCGATACGGAGCGTGATGCCGGCGGCGGGCCGAACCACGTGACGGCAGCGTGACGGGGTGGTGACGGGCGCTGTGGCGTACTCGGCGGCAGCGGTTCGTGCCGCTGTTTGCAATGACGTGAACGCGAACTAGGGGGAACCATGTTCGAACACCTCTCGGTGGAGCTGCTGCCGGAGCGCAAGGCACTGGGCGGCGGCTGGTGGAACGGCTTCGGCGACATCGACCAGAACATCGACCTGGATCAGGACGTCGACGTCGACGTCGACAACAGCTCCTGCTACGGCGATGTCGACGTGACCGCCTTCAACAACGCCAGCATCGACCAGAACGCTCGCTGACCGACGTCTGGACTCCTGGCCGCCCACCGCAGCTGCGCGCGGTGGGCGGCCAGTTCGCGCTCCGACGCCTACGAACCGGCCAGGACGGCCAGGGCGTCGAGCTGAGCGGGGTCTTCGAGGGCTGATCCGACCGCGACCACGCGGGCTCCCGCGGCGAGGAAGTCACCGGCGTTGGCGGCGTTGATCCCGCCGGTCGCGACGAACGCGACGTCCGGGAACGGGCCGTGCTGAGCCGTGATCCACGCCGGACCGAGCTGAGCCGCGGGGAACGCTTTGAGCCAGCGGTGACCGTTGCGCACGGCACTGGTGATCTCGCTCGCGGTCGCCACTCCGGGCAGGTGCGCGAGCCCGCGCCGCGCGGCGGCGTCGGCGATTTCCGGGTCGTAGCCGGGCGAAACGGTGAACGCGGCACCGGCCGAAGCCACCTCGTCGACCTGCTCGGGAGCGATGACGGTTCCCGCGCCGACCGGGCGCCCCGCTTCGCGGCCCGCGGCGATCGCAGCGCGCAGCGCGGGCATGTGCCCGGCGGTCATGACCGGCACTTCGACCAGCTCGATGCCCACCTCCCAGGCCCGGAGGCACAGCTCGACGGTCCGCTCCGGCGGGTATCCGCGCAGGATCGCCATCACCGGAATGCGGGAGTACCGCTGGAAGAACTCCGCAGCCGTCATCGCGCGCCCTCCGCCCGTCGCCGTTTCCGGCCGCCATGCTACGTCGCCCGAACCGCCGCTCCCGCGAGCAGGCGGCGATCGCCTCGCACCCTGGTGGGTCTCGCCGGAGGGGTGTACAAGATCTGAACAGTTAGCGGCGAGTGGTTCGGTCCACGCTCGGCTCGCGTGAATTCTGATCCGGCGACGCGACGGGAGACGGCATGTCACAGCCAGGGACGGGAGCCCCAGCGGGAGGCATGGGCCGGCGGAAGTTCCTCGGCTACCTGATCGGCGGCACCGGGCTGGTCGCCGCCGCGAACGCGGGCCTGCTCGGCTCGCCGGGAGAGGCGAACGCGCTCACCGCGCCGGTGCCCGCGGATCTGCTGGACCTCAACGACGTGCTCACCGAGGCCGCGCTGCCGACCTCGCAGCTGATCAAGGTCGAGGTGCACGAGGACGGCACGGCGTCCTTCGAGTTACCGCGCGCCGAAGTCGGCCAGGGCATCACCACCTCCATCGCGATGATCATCGCCGAGGAGCTGGAGCTGCCGCTGGAGAAGGTGCGCGTCACGCTGGCGCCCGCGCGGCCGGAGCTGCTGTTCAACCAGCTCACCGGCGGGTCGAACACCATCTTCGCGATGTACACGCCGGTCCGGGTGGCCGCCGCGCTGGCCAAGCAGGCGCTGCTGGAGGCCGCCGCCGCGCTGCTCGGCGACACCATCGGCGGCCTCACCGCCAAGGCCGGTGAGATCATCGGCAGCACCGGCCGGGTGCTGCCCTACGGCGAACTCGTGCCGAAGGCCGCGGTGCCGACGACCACCGCGCGCGAGGTGGAGCTCAAGCCGGAGTCGGAGTTCCGCGTGGTCGGCACCCCGCAGAACCGCAAGGACGCCTACGCCGCGGTGACCGGGCAGAAGCAGTTCGCGATGGACCTGGAGGTCGAGGGCGCGCTGCCGGCGATGGTCTGCCGCCCGCCGACGATCGGCGGCAGCGCCGCGAAGGTGCTGAACTCCGCCGAGGTCAAGGCCATGAACGGGGTCACGCACGTCGAGATCGTGCCCAGCGGTGTCGCCGTGCGGGCGCACACCTTCGGCCAGTGCATCGACGCCGTCCGCGCGCTGCGGGTGGAGTGGAAGCCCGGCACGGCCGAGGGCGCCTCGGACGACTCGATCCGGGCGGAGATCAAGGCGGCGGAGCTGCCGATGGTGGTGCCGCAGCTTCCGGTGCTGGCCGAGACGATGGACTTCGACTTCACCTTCTACTTCCGCAGCGGTTCACCGCTGGAGCCCAACTCCGCCGTCGCCGACGTGCGCGAGGACCGCGCCACCATCTGGGCCTCGGCGAAGTCGCCGATCGCGGCCAAGCAGGAGATCGCCGCGACGCTGGGCATCCCGAGCGGCAAGGTGACGTTCAACGTCGTCGAGGGCGGCGGTTCCTTCGGCCGCAAGCTCTTCTTCGACGGCGCGCTGGAGGCGGCGATCGTCTCGCGCGCGTGCCGGGCGCCGGTCCGGCTGATGTGGCACCGCGCCGACGAGCCGCGGCACGGGCGGTCGCACCCGATGGTGACGGCCCGGATCCGCGTCGCCCACCTCGGCGACCAGGTGCTCGGCTTCGAGCACCGGCACACCGGGGTGGCCGTCGACTTCACCCACGGGCTCGGCGAGGCGATCACCGCCACCGCCGGGAAGCTGCCGATCGCGGGCAACCTCAGCCTGGCCGAGACGATCTTCGAGACCACCCAGTTCATGCCCTACGACTTCGGCGTCATCAACCAGAAGCTGATGGAGACCGGCGCGCACGACCGGTTCCCGACCAGCGCGGTCCGCAACGTCTACTCCCCCGACGTCCGCGCCGCCAACGAGCTGGTCGTCGACCAGATCGCGAAGAAGCTGGGCAAGGACCCCTACGAGTTCCGGTTGGCCTACCTGCGCAAGGAGCGGGTCAAGCGGGTGCTGCAGAAGGTCGCCGAAGCCGGCGAGTGGGGCAGGCCGATGCCGCCCGGCACGGCCCAGGGCATCGCGATCCACGAGGAGTACAAGGGCGCGTCGGCCTGCCTGGTGGAGATCGACTGCCGCCCGGAGACGGTCAACCGCCAGGTGCGCGACGCGGTGACCGGCCCGCTGGTCACCAAGGTCACCTTCGCCATCGACCCCGGCCTGGTCATCAACCCCAGGGGCGTCGAAGCGCAGATGCAGGGCGGCATCAGCGACGGCATCGCGCTGGCGCTGACCAACTCCAGCCACCTCGCCGACGGCCACTTCCTGGAAGCCAGCTGGGACAACTCCGCTTACACGCGGCAGTGGAACACCCCGCGCGAGATGCAGGTCTTCGTGCTGCCGAGCGACAACCCGCCCGGTGGCGCCGGCGAGGCCGGAGTCGCCTCCGCGTTCGCCGCGACGGCCTGCGCCTACACCCGCGCGGTCGGCAAGCTGCCGCAGTACTTCCCGATCAACCACCACGACCCGCTGCACTTCGAGCCGAAGTCGTTCATCCCGCCGGTGCCCGCCTCGCCGACCGACGGCCTGGACCACACCTACTGAGCCCGGTCAGCACGCACCCCGGGGACGAATCCCCCATCCAGTCCAGGAGGTTCCGGCTGATGCCCACCCACACCTTCAAGGTCAACGGCGAGACGGTCACGGTCGAGGCCGACGACCGCGAGCGGCTGCTCTGGGTCCTGCGCGACCTGCTCGGCATCCGCGGTCCCAAGTACGGCTGCGGCATCAACGTCTGCAAGGCGTGCACGTCGCACATCAACGGCAAGGCGTTCAACCCCTGCGCGGTCCCGGTCGGCGAGCTGTCCGCCGACGACGAGGTGACCACCATCGAGGGCCTGCCGGCCACGGTCGGCCGCGAGCTGCACCCGATGCAGGAGGCGTGGCTCGAGCACGACGTCGCGCAGTGCGGCTACTGCCAGCCCGGTCAGATCATGGCGGCGGTGGCCAAGGTGAACCAGGCCCGCCGGGAGGGGCGCGAGATCGACGACGCGCTACTGGACGAGATCCGCAACGTCTGCCGGTGCGGCACCTACTACCGGATCCGCGAGGCGATCAAGGCCGGCGCCGAGCGGATGTGACGACGGCGCGGACTTCCCCACCCGGCCCCTCGTCGGGCGGGGAAGTCCTGCGGCTCAGCGGTTTCCGGCGAGCTCGGGGTTGTTCTCGGCGGGCAGCTCCAGCGCGGGCAGCGCTGCCCGGATCTGCTCGCGGTCGGGCTCCAGCCACGGTGGCAGCTTCAGCGCGCGGCCCAGCTCCAGCAGCGGTTCGTCCACGCCGAACCCGGGCTCGTCGGTGGCGATCTCCTGCAGCACGCCGCCGGGTTCGCGGAAGTAGATCGAGCGGAAGTACTGGCGGTCCAGGATGGACGTGACGTCGTAGCCCTTGTCCTCCAGCTCGTCGTGCCAGTCCTGCTGGGTGGTGTCGTCGGGAACGCGCCAGGCCACGTGGTGCACCGTGCCGCCGGCGACCACGCCGCGCGGGGCGTCCGGCTCGACCCGGACGTCGACCAGCGCGCCCGGGCCGCCGTCACCCGCGGCGAAGCGCGAGCGGTTGCCGTCCTGGTGCAGGAATCGCAGTCCCAGGTCGTCGACGAGCGTCTCGGCCGTGTCCGCTTCCCGCGCGACGGTCATCGTCACCGAGTGCAGGCCCCGGATGGCGTGCTCGCCCGGAACCAGCGCGGTGTCCCACGGATCCCGCGGATCGCCCTGCGGGTGCGCCACCAGTGCGATGCCCAGCCCGTCGGGGTCCCGGAAGGAGAGCCGGTCCTCCTCGTCGGAGGTGGTGATCCGGCTGGTCGGCACACCGGCGGCCGCGAGGTGCTGCTGCCACCAGCCGATCGAGTTCGCCGGGACCGAGAACGCGGTCGTCGTCGCCTGACCGGCGCCCCGGCGGCCGTCCTCGACGCCGTCCCACGGGAAGAAGGTCATCAGCGTGCCGGGCCGGCCCTCGGCGTCGCCGTAGTACAGGTGGTAGGTGCCCGTGTCGTCGAAGTTCACCGTCGTCTTGACCAGGCGCAGCCCCAGGGTGCGCAGGTAGAAGTCGGCGTTGCGCTGCGGGTTCCCGCCGATGGCCGTGACGTGGTGCAAGCCGGTTGTGCTGATCGACATGACCGCCTCCTGCGGTTGACGGGACAGTGCTGCGCGCGGGCTCCGGCCGGGCATCCGGTCGCGCCACCGAATGCCCGGCCGGAGTCGGTCAGGCGCGGCCGTTCTTGAGCGCCTGAGCCACGCTCACCACGCGGCGGGCCTGCACGGCCGCAGCCGCGCGCGTGGTGTCGTCCACCTTGTTGGCGCCCTGCGCGTCGACGTGGCTGGTGCCGTACGGGTTGCCGTCGGCGAACTTCGCGCCGTCGGTGTAGCCCGGCGCCACCACGATGCCGCCGAAGTGGTGGAAGGTGTTGTACAGCGCCAGCAGCGTCGACTCCTGACCGCCGTGCGTGGTCGAGGTCGAGGTGAACCCGCTGTAGACCTTGTCCGCCAGCAGGCCCTGCGCCCACTGGCCGCCCAGCGTGTCGATGAACTGCTTGAGCTGCGAGGAGATGTTGCCGAACCGGGTCGGCGAGCCGAACAGCACGGCGTCGGCCCACACCACGTCGTCGGGGGTGGCCTCCGGCACCGAGCTGGTGGCGTCCACGTTGGCCCGCCACGCCGGGTTGCTGTCGATCGCCGCCTCCGGCGCCAGCTCGGCGACGCGGCGCAGCCGGACCTCCGCGCCCGCGGCCTCCGCTTCGGCGGCCAGCGTGTTCGCGATCTCGGTGCCGGTACCCGTCGACGAGTAGTAGATGATGCTCAGCTTCACGTTGCCCACGGCTGATGACTCCTGTTCGCGAGGGCGGGCGGCGAAACACCCCCACCAAAATCTCTTACGCGAAAGACACTACCCCGAACTCCTCTTCCGCGCAAGATTCCTCCGCCACAGAGTCGACTGAGACGTGAGTCACCCGCGTCGATGTCACGGGGCGCCGGGCAATTCCGTCTCGGGTGGTGACAGCACTTCGACACCGAGGAGCACACCGTGGACGCACGACTGGACTACCGGGCGGCGGGACCGATCACCGGGAAGGTCGTCAAGTACGTCATGTCGGCAGGCCAGGCGCTGAAGGAGTCACCGCTGCCCGCGGAGACCAAGCAGCTGGTGGCGCTGCGGGTCAGCCAGATCAACGGCTGCGCCGTCTGCATCGACATGCACACCAAGGACGCCACCGCGGAAGGCATGAGCGCGGTGCGGCTGAACCTGGTCTCGGCGTGGCGGGAGGCCACGGTCTTCACCGAGGCCGAGCGCGCCGCGCTGGAGCTGGCCGAGGAGGCCACCCGGGTCGCGGACGCGGCCGGTGGCGTCGGCGACGAGGTGTGGGCGCGCGCCGCCGAGCACTACGACGAGGAGCAGCTGGCCGCCCTGGTCATCCTGGTCTCCTTCATGAACATGGTGAACCGGTTCAACATCATCACCCAGCAGCCGGCCGGTTCCTACGAACCGGGCCAGTTCGGCTGATCCCTGCGGGAGTTCGCCGGCCTGCCCCGCGGTTTCAATGGAGTCGGACACCCGATCTCCATTGAAACCGCGGAAGTTCTCCACACACGCCGGTGTGTCGGCGCGCGACACGCCGACGGAGTGCAATTTCAATTGAAATCGACGGTCTGATTTCCATTGAAATTGCGGAAGTTCGGCCGCGCCGGCGGCGGGGCCTGGGGGTCTTCGGCGTCGTGGGCGATGATCCAGCCGTACCGAGGAACGGAGTCGTCGTGGACAAGATCGCGGAGTTCGAGGAGCTGCGGCCGCTGCTCTTCTCGATCGCCTACCGGATCCTGGGCAGCGTGGGCGAGGCGGAGGACGCCGTGCAGGAGACGTGGCTGCGCTTCGACGGCTCGTCGACCCGGCCCGCCTCGACCAAGGCGTTCCTGTCGGCGACGGTCACCCGGATCTCCATCGACGTGCTGCGCTCCGCGCGGGTGCGTCGGGAGGAGTACGTCGGGCCGTGGTTCCCGGAGCCGCTGCTCAGCGATCCGTACCAGGATCCCGACCGGTCGGCGGAGCTGGCCGATTCGGTGTCCATGGCGGCGTTGCTGCTGCTGGAACGGCTCAGCCCGCTGGAGCGGGCGGTGTTCGTGCTGCGGGAGGTGTTCGCCTTCGGGTTCGACGAGATCGCCGAAGCGGTCGGGCGGTCGGAGGCGGCGTGCCGGCAGCTGGTGGTGCGGGCCCGGCGGCACATGCAGGACGGCAGGCCCCGGTTCGCCGCGGACCGCCGCCAGCGGCAGGAGCTGGCGACGCGGTTCTTCGGCGCGCTGCGCAACGGCGACGTGGGCGAGCTGCGGGAGCTGCTGGCCGCCGACGTGCAGCTGATCGGCGACGGCGGCGGCAAGGCCCCGCAGCTGGCCACCACCATCGTCGGCGCGGCCAAGGTGGCCCGGCTGCTGGGCGCGAACTTCCCCCGGTTGTTCCGGATCGACGTGACCTTCGAGCAGCGCGAGATCAACGGCCAGCCCGGCGCCGTCTTCCGCGACCGGGCCGGGAAGGTGCTCAACGCCGTGGTGCTGGACGTGCTCGACGGCAGGATCCAGACGATCCGCGGCGTGCTCAACCCGGACAAGCTGGACCACATCGGACCGGTCGCCGACGCCTGGGCGCTCAACCGGGAACTGCGGCAGGGCCGTCGGGGCTGACCGCGGATGCCCGTGAGCGCTCCTCGCCGGGAGAGCTCACGGGCTCCGGTGGTCAGTTGCGCTTCTGCGCGGCGATCTCCTGGAGCCGGGCGAAGGCCGCGGACCGGCGCGGTTCTTCGGGCCGCACGAACGGTTCCGTCTCCTCCATGATCTGCGGGTCGCCCAGGCGCGCGACGCGGTCGTGGTCGATCCGGCGGTACGGCTGCACGAGCTGCAACCCGGCCGGGCGGCCGAGCTCGCAGACCTCGATGAACACCGCGCCCTCTTCGTCGGCGTCGTCCGGGAAGTCGCCGCCCCAGACCAGCGCGGCGCAGTGCACCGTCGAGTTCAGCGACGCGAACTGCTCGCGGCCGAAGTCCAGCCCGCCGCCGACGGTGGGGTTCTGCTCGTCGTCGACCAGTCGCCACATGTCCCGCGCGCCGTCCACGCCCTGCACCGCGGCGAACGGGGTCATGATGATCGCTTCCGGCTCGACGTCCTGGATGCCGACCTCGATCGTGTCGAGCATGAACTTCTTGGTCTCCGGGCCGAGATGGGGGTACTCGACCGGTTTGCGGTCCGCCGACACCAGCGGTTCCCGCTCGTCGTCGAGCAGCATCGGGTTGCCGATCAGCACGACCTCGTCGACGCGCCGCTCGTAGCGCTGGCACATCAGCACGCCGAACGAGCGGCCCAGCTGGTAGCCCTCGACGAACACCGCCTCGGTCCGGCCGCCGTCACCGGTGAAGTAGCCGTCGTAGATCAGCGTCACGCAGTGGGCGTCCTCGTCGAGGTCGCGGAGCTTCTCGCGGCCGAGGGCCACGCTCTGCTCGTGCGTCCACGGTTCGTCGTCGTCGCCGATGAGCTTCAGGATGTGCTTCGAGCCGTCCTCGCCGAGGATCAGCGCGAGCGGGACGAAACCGTCCGCGTCGAACTTCGCGTAGTCCATGCCGAGATCGACGGCCTCGAAGAGGAAGGCGATCGACCCGTCGTCGTGGCCGTCGAGCGTGGGGCAGCCGGCAGGCATGCGGTCACCTCCTGCCTTCGCGCGCGCGTAATCGGGTTCGCACCGCGCAGCTGCGGGCTTCGTTGATCAACATGCCGGTCACGCTAGCAACACCGGGCGACGTCGCAGGGCGTTTTCCGCTGAGAGCTCCCCGGTTCCCGGACCGTCCGCAGCAGACAGTCGCAACCGGACACCGCTGCCTCGCTGCGGTTCAGGCGTTGGCCCGGACCGACAGCACGACTTCGGACTCGTCGTGCGGGAGGTAGATCACGTCGATCACCATGCCCGGCTGGGTCTTCGGCAGGAACTCGGGCGCCAGCGCCTTCTCCTGCACGACGTCGAAGGCGGTTCCGTCGGCGCGGGTCACCCGCAGCTCGATGCGGATCACCGCGCGGTCGCGCTGGATCTCCCCCGTCGGCTGCGCGGACAGCACCACGGCGCGCCCCCGCACGCCGCGCTCGGCGATGTCCAGCTGGTGCGCGGTCATCTCTCCCGTGGCGACCCGGATCCGGTTGAAAGCGGCCTGCAGCTCCGCCTGCGAGGCATCGGTGGCGAGCACGACCTTGCCATCGGCCGATTCCGGCAGGTACCGCACCGGCATCTTGACACCGGCCCGGACCGCGCCGGCCTCGTGGACCGGGACGATCTGGCGGGCCGAAGCGCGGAAGGTCGTGCCGTCCTCGGTGTCGACGTCCAGCTCGAACTCCAGCTGCGGCTGGTCGTTGACCCGCAGCCCCGTCGGGCGGACCGCCACCACGGTGCCGATGCCGATCGGCGCGCCCCGGAACTGCTTCGCCCTCACCCCGCCGCTCAGCGAGCGGTCCACCGAGAACAGCATCGGGACGACGGTCACCAGCATGATCGGCCCGGTGATGCCGGGGCCCACCAGCTCGCCCGTCGTGCTCAGCGACACGATCCACTTCGCCGTGAGACCGACGCCGAGCGCCAGCACTCCCCACTTGACGATCTTGAGGATGCCCATGTCAGCAACCCTTCCGCTCCAGCGACTCGGACGACGACGAGTCTGCTGCGGCACCGCCGCCTACCGATCACAGCAATGCGCGCGGAGGAGGCGCGGATCACGCCACCCGCCCGGCCTCGAAGATGAAAAATCTTCACTAGACTGACCGGGTGAGCACACACGCGACGGCGGCGGGACCAGCGGTTTCGATGCCTCGCGACCGGGTCGTCGCCGCCGCGTGGGCCGAACTGGGCCCGGGCGTGGCAGCGCTGAGCAACGCCAGCGGGCGGCCGCTGGCCCGCACCGTGAAGCTCATCCTCGATCCGCTGGTCCTGCGCCCCGCCCAGAACCCGCACCTCGGCGGCGGCCGGATCGAGCAGGCCGACATCGCCGAGCTGCGGCAGCGCATCCTCGACGCGGCTGCCGACCTGACCGCCACGGCCGACTGGTTCGCCGCGTTGAAGCGCGCGCGCCGCGCCGCCCGCATCACCGGTGGAAACCCGCAGGACCTCTACTTCCAGCGCTGCTTCGAACTGGCCCGCACGCACGGCGCTCCCGGCGCCGACGCCGGGCAGGTCGCGCTGGAGGTGGTCCAGGAGATCCGCGACGCGACCGGGGACATGACCGTCGCGCAGCTGCGCCGCCACATGACCGACCAGGCCGACGCGCTGACCGCCCTGCTGGCGGCCGCGTGGCGCGAGGTGCCGAGCCCGGAGCCCGGCGCGCCCGCCCCCGTCGAGGGCTTCCTCGACAGCTGCGGCGAGGGCGACGCCGACGGCGATGCGTTCGACCAGCTCCTGGAGGCCGCTGCGGGCACCCGGGCGTCCGCCGGGCTCGCCGTGCGCGGAGCCGCCCGGGACCACGGGCTGACCGACCTGCCGCTGCCCGAACCACCGCGCCTGGGCGACAACGCGTCGAAGAACCGGCTCCCCAAGCCCTTCGACCGCTCCGTCTTCGAGCGGCTGTTCGCGGCGTTCACCAGCAGTTTCCACCGCGAGAGCATGGATTCCGTGCCCGGCCTGGTCCGCGCCGAGATCGCCCGCTCCGCGCTCCCCTGGCAGCTGGGCGAGGAGCGGAGCCGCCTCACCGTGCTGCTCGGCCGCGAGGCCAGCGGCGGACTCACCGGCGGGCCGCAGCCGACCGCCGCGCACCGGCGGCTGGGCTCGCGCTGGGAGCGGGAGGCCTACGTGCGGCGGGTGCTGCGGCTGCCCGGCGCGGCCAGCGGCGTGCCCGAGGACCTGCGCTCCGACGTCGTCACCGTGCGCCAGGCCTACCTGCGCAGGCTGTGGGTGCGGGTGCACGGCCGCGAGCTGCGCGGGGAACGGCTGGAGCCGCACGAGGTGTGGGACCTGCTCGACGGGGTGCTGCGGTCGGTCATCATGGACCACCGGCAGCGGCTGAAGCAGTCGCTCACCCGGGAGACGGCGGGGGCGGCATGATCCGGATCGAGATCAGCGGCGACCGGGCGCGGCTCACCGGCGCGGAGACCACCGGCTGGCCGGAACCGGCCACGACCGGGCTCGTCGAGGCGCGCGGCGCGCTGCTGAGCTGGGACGTCACCTCCAGCACCGCGTTCCCGCACGCGCACGTGCACGACCGGGACGCGGCTGCCGGTTGGCTCTGGGAGATCTACGGCGACGACATCGCCGACGCCGTGCTCGCCAACACCCCGGCGCAGGTCGCGCTGCCTCCGGATGAGCCCGGGCTGTTGCCCGCCGCGCTCCGGCTCGCCCGGCTGAACTGGGCGGCGGCGTGGTGGCCGGCGTCCGCGCAGGCGGCGATTCCCGCGCTGTCCCGGGAGCTGCTCGCGGCGGAAACGGCGGTGGCCACCGCAGCGCTGGAGCACCTGCTCGACGACGAGGACTGCGTCGAGCGAGCACTCGACGCGGCGTCGCTGACCGCGGTGGAAGCGCTCGCTGAGCACGCCGAGTTCGCGGCCGGTGCGATCGAGCTGGCCGAGGAGCTGCGCTCGCTCGCCGAGGACTACGGCGTCGAGCTCGACGCCGCACGGGTCTCCGGTCAGGTCGGCTGGGCGCTGGCCGCCGGTGGCACCCACCAGGCCGCCGCCACCGGAACCAGCGCGCTGAACTGGTCGGATGTCCCCGCGCAGACGCTCGACGCGATGGGCGGCGCCGGGTGGACGATCGGCCGCCGGGACGGCGAGACGGTGCTGTCGGTGTCCGTTCCGGCCGCTCCGGCGGTCGAGTTCCCGCACCACGAGCCACCGCTCACGCCCGTCCTGCTCGCCCGCTTCGGCCCGGCCCGGCTGGGCGTCGAAGTTCCCCTGCGGCGGGTGGAGAACCGGTTCACCGGTGAGGCGGTGCTGCCGGTGACCGCGCTCCTGCTGCCCACCGCCGAACGAACGCTGTCGGTGCGCGACACGCGGATCACCGCGGAGCCGACCGCTGTCCTCGCCCCGGCGGAAGAGGTCCGCGCCGCCGTGATCGACCACGCGCGGAGCAGGCTCGCGGATGCCACCGCTTCGCTGGCCGAGCGGGCCGCCGCGCGCGCCGGGGGCATCTCGTGAGCGGACCGGTTCTCCAGGGCCCGCTGCCGACCGGAGAACGCTGGAAGTCCGTTCGCGACAACAACAACGAGGGCGCGCAGCTCCTGCGCGCCGGGCAGATCGCGCGGAGCGCCGAGCTCTTCGAGCAGGCCATCGCACTCACCCGCGTCGCGGACGTCGACGCCGAGGGCCTCGACCTGCGCTGCCGCGCCCTGTCGAACCTCGCCGCGGCCCGCGAGCTGAGCGGCGATCTCGGCGGCGCGATCACCGAGATCGAAGAGGCGATCAGCACCGGTCAGCGGGTGCTGGCCGAGATCGGCGACCTCCGCGGCACCCGGTCCGCGGTGCTGAGCGGACATCTCGCCCGGGCGCAAACGCTCATCCTGCTCGGCCGACTGGACGAAGCGCTCGAATCCGCCGACCGGGCCACCGCGCTGCTCTCCGGCGCCGACGGCGACCTGCTCCGGTTCACCCTGCACAACGTGCGCTGCGGCATCTTCCTCGAAGCCGGGCGACTGCCCGAGGCCGACCAGGAGGGCGAACGCGCCCTCGAAGTCGCCCTGGCCAGCCACCCGGAGCTGTCGGCCTCGGTCTACCCGAACCTCGCCGGAATCGCCCAGCTGACCGATGATGACGCCACCGCGCAGGACTACCTCGCGCTGGCCGAGCAGATCAACCGGCTGGCCGGGGACGCGACGAGCCGCCAGCACGCCGTGGAGAACCTGGCCCGGGCATCCTTGCAGGCCGGGCGGTTGGAAGAGGCGCGGCGCGGTTTCGGGACGGCCGAAGCGCTGGCCGTCGAGGCCGGCCTGCCGATCCGGGCCGCGGCCAGCCGCTGCGGGATCGCCGCGGTGCGGCTGCACAGCGGACAGCCGGATGAAGCGGCGGAAGCTCTGCGGGACGCGATCACCCGATTCCCGGCCGAGGGCGCGCATCTGGAGCGGCTCCAGGCCTGGGGTGTCCTCGGCGACGCCGAATCGGCGCGGATGGACTTCGCCGCCGCCGAGGACGCCTACACCAACGCCCGCGAGCACGCTCTGACCGCGCAAGACCGGTGCCGCATCGACGTCCGCCGCGCGGAGATGCACGCGGAATGGGCGTCGGCGGCGCCCGCGGACCGGGCGGCGCTGCTGGCCCGGGCGCTGGACCTCGCGGTCGCCGCGCACCTGGCCACCGAGGCGCTGCGCGAGACGTTCCCGCCGGGTCCCGCGCGGGAGAGGTGGGTCGGCTCCGTCGCCGCACCGGCCCGGGGGCTCGCGTTCCGGCTGGCCGCGTTGCTCGGCGACACCCGGCTGCTGCTGGCGCTGACGGAGAACGCTTCAGCCGCGGTCGCCTTCCACGCCCCCACGACCACCGCGGTCTCCCCGTGGGTGGCCGAGTTCGAGCCGCCCGCACCCACCGGTTCCGAGATCGAGCTGCCCGCCGCGGCATCCGGGCTGCTCACCGGTTCGACGCAGCTGCCCGTGCGGTTCCAGCCGCCACCGCGAGTGCTCTCCTGCCCGGGCGCGGAGGTGCTGCTCGCGGAGTGGTTCGAACGCGCCGAGCAGCGGTACGGCATCCGCGTCCGGTCCGAGGAGGTCGTGGCGGGATGGTGAACCGGCGAGCGGCCCCGGACGGCACCGAAGTGCTGGCCGGGCTGGCGACCGCCACCCGACCGGTCGCGCGACTGACCTATGTGGACGCCGACGAGCTCTACCTGAGCTGGGTGTGGGACCACGCCCCGGCGCATCCCAGGATGGTCGTGCTGCCACGGGCGCTCATCGCCCCCGCGCTGGAACAGCTCCGCGCCGCCCTGCCCTCGCCGCTGCCGTCCGAAACCGGCCTCCAAGCGCTCGAAAGGGCTCTCGGCGGCGGTGACTTCACCGACCCGGCACGCGAGCAGCGCCTCGCCACCGCGCTGACCTCGTGCGTCATCCCGCAGCGGCTCGGTCTGGAGCTCAACGCGCTGGAGGCTCGCGGATTCCGCCCGCACCTGCGCGTTCAGCCCTCGCCGTCCATCGCGCAGCTGCCGTGGGAGTTGCTGGGCACTTCGGGCACCGACCGCTTGACCGACATGGTCGACGTCTCCACGCTGCTGCCCGCATCGCTGCGCAACGCGACCGGAAGAGCGGTCTCGGCGTGGGATCCGCGCGGCGCGGTGGTCGCGGCGCTCGATCCCGCGGTACCGGGCTTCGCCGAAACCTCCGAGCTGGGCAGCGTGCTCGGCCCCGTCGCGCCGGGATCGCCGCTCGCCGAGATGGTCGCGGCGCTCGGCGACCGGGTGCGGCCAGGAGGAAGAGCCTTCCGCCGCAACGACTTCGGTCGCGACCGGCTGGCGGCCGAGCTGGTCGGGGCGTCGCGTTTCCTCTACGTCGGCCACGTGACCGCTTCGACGCACGCCCTCGATTCCCGGATGCACCTCTCCGACGGAGCCGGAACCACCGGTCACGCCGAGCCGGTGAACGGGCACCGCCCGCTCACCGCGGCCGACGTCGTCCTCGGCCACGGGTCGGCGAAACCGCTGCGCGCGCCCAACCGGGTCGCGCTCGTCGCGTGCGAGTCCGGCGGTGACCTGCGCTTCGCCGAGCCGACCGGCCTGGTCGCCGCGTTCGCGCACCGCGGCGCGGAGTACGTCACCGCGACGCGCTGGACCCTGCCCACCGAAGCCGGTCTGCGGCGCTACGTCCCCGGGCTCGGTGATCGCGCGGAGGGCGTGCTGGCCGAGGCGATCCTGGCGGTGAACGCCGCGCACGAGTCGCCGGACCCGGTCGCCGCGCTCAACGCGTGGCAGCGCGCGCAAGCCCACCGGTGGATCGAGACCGGTGATCCCCGCTGCACACCGCTGATCTGGGCGGCCTTCCACACCGCCTGGTCACCGCCACCGCCCGAAGACCACCTCCAGCGACGCTGACGCGTCTCGGCCGCCCACCGCGCGCAGCTGCGGTGGGCGGCCGAGAACGTCCGGGTACCGGTCAGTGAGCGTCCTGGTCGATGCTGGCGTTGTTGAAGGCGGTCACATCGACATCGCCGAAGCAGGAGTCGTTGTCGACGTCGACATCGACGTTCTGGTCCAGGAAGACATTCTGGTCGATGTCGCCGAAGCCGCCCCACCAGCCGCCGCCCAGCGCCTTGCGCTCCGGCAGCAGCTCCACCGAGACGTGTTCGAACATGGTTCCCCCTAGTTCGCGTTCACGAGAAATTCCAACCAGCGGCTCCAACCGCCGCCCCCGAGTACGCCAGAGCACCGTCACCATCCCGTCACAGCACCGTCACACCCGCCCGCCGACCACCCGCCGAAGCCCGTCGGCACACTCCGTGTTCACCTCACCACCAGGTGAAACACGGGTTTGAAGACGACCGGGTAGGCGAACCGGATGAACCCGGAGACGCCTCGCGCACGCAGCGCAGCCGTTCGGGCGCGAAAAGTCAACGTTGCGCTGGAGAAGTGACTCCGGTGAGCTGATGACCCCGTTGATCCGGGGAACGTTCCAGGTAGAAAGGCCTCCCGTGTCCGTTGCAGCCCACCCTGCCCAGAAACGCGTTCTCGCCGTGCTGGTGACCGCGCAGATACTCAGCGGCGCCGGGCTCGCCGCGGGTATCACCGTGGGAGCGCTGCTGGCGCAGGACATGCTCGCCAGCACCAGCTTGTCCGGGCTGCCCAGCGCGTTGTTCACCATCGGTTCGGCCGCCACCGCCGTCATCGTCGGGCGGGTCTCGCAGCGATTAGGCCGCCGCGTCGGGCTCTCGGTCGGCTACGCCGCGGGAGCAGCGGGGAGCTCGGGCGTCGTCATCGCCGCCGCCACCGGCAACGTGGTCCTGCTGTTCATCTCGCTGTTCGTCTACGGCGCGGGCAGCGCCACCAACCTCCAGGCCCGCTATGCCGGGGCCGATCTCGCCGCCCCGCAGCAGCGGGGCCGGGCGGTGAGCACCGTTCTGGTGGCCACCACCGTCGGGGCCGTCGCCGGGCCGAACCTGGTCACCGCGACCGGCGGGCTCGCCGCCTCGCTGGGGCTACCGCGGCTGGCCGGTCCGTTCCTCCTCGCGTCGGTCGCCTATGCGGCGGCTGCGGCCGTGCTGTGGGTCATGCTCCGCCCCGACCCGCTGACCACCGCCCGCGCCCTCGCCGCGCAAGCACCGCAGCCCCAGGAGGAATCCCCGGTTCCGGCGACGTCTCATCGCGCGCACCTGCTGCTCGGCGCGTCGGTCATGGTGCTCACCCAGGTCGTCATGGTCGCCATCATGACCATGACGCCGGTGCACATGCAGCACCACGGCCACGACGTCAGCGCGGCGGGCCTGGTCATCGCCGTGCACATCGCCGGGATGTACCTGCCCTCCCCGTTCAGCGGGCTGCTCGTCGACCGCTTCGGCCGGCTGGCGGTCGCCGCCGCGTCCGGGATCACGCTCCTCGGCGCCGGGCTGGTGGCGGCCCTGGCACCGCCGCAGTCCACCTGGCTGCTCGCGCTCGCACTCGGGCTGCTCGGGCTCGGCTGGAACTTCGGCCTGATCAGCGGGACCACGATCATCACCGACGCCGTTCCGCTGGCCACCCGCGCCAAGGTCCAGGGAAGGATCGACGTCTCGATCGCGCTGTCCGGGGCCGGTGGCGGCATGGCCTCCGGCGTGATCGTCGCGGCCAGCAGCTACTCGGTGCTCGCGGTCATCGGCGGCGTCCTCGCGCTGGCGATCATCCCCGCCGTCGCCCGCACCGCCCGCGCCTGACCGGGCCGCTTTCAGCGATTCCACTGTGGAGCCGAGCCGGTTCCGGACTCGTGCCCCGGGCGGTGAGCCGGTCAGGTCACCGCCCGGGGCGGCCACATCGCTGCCCGTCCGGGTTCGGCATCGCCGTCACGCGACGACGGTGAACTGCGCGGTGCGGACCTTCCCGGCGTGCTTGAAGTCGAGGAACAGCCGGTAGGTTCCCGGGCCGGGCACCGCCGCGTGGAAGCCGATCTCCGGCCCCGGGCCGGTCGCCTCCTCCGGGTGGACGTGCAGGTACGCGAGGTCGCCGAGCCGGAGAGCGACCAGGTGCCCGTAGGCGCCGAGGTACGGCTCCAGGTCGGTGACCGGGACGCCGTCGCGGTGCACGGTCAGCGCGAGCCGGTGGGCTTGGCCCGCCTGGAGTTCGCCGTCGAGCACGACCTCGTATCCGTCGACCTCCGACACCGCGGCCACGTCCGGTACGGGGCGCGGCTGGAAGTCTCCGGCGACCGCCAGGTCCGCGCCGAGCGTGAGCCCGGCCGCGCCGTCGGGCTGGAAGTCGATGAAGACGCGGTACTGCCCCGCCTCCGCCAGCTCCAGCGGCACCGTCCAGGTCCCGTCGCCGCTCTCGACCGGGTGCAGGTGCCAGAAACCGGTGAGGTCGCGGCGGACCGCGATGAGGTGGATCCGCTTCCCGTGCACCTCGGCCAGCGAGGTCACCGCCGCCCCGTCCGGCCCGAGGATGCGGAACCGGTAGTCGGCGGTACCGCCCGCGTCCAGCCGCGCGGTCTCCGGGGCGAAGGTGTAGCCGTCCTTGCTGATCTGCAGCCCTTCCGGAGCACCTCCGTCCCCGTGGTGACCAGCGTGCCCGTGGTGACCGGCGGCGTGGCCGCGGTGGGCGTGGTGATCGGTGTGCGTCGTCTCGTTCATCGCCATCTCCTCTCGATACCCCCAGGGGGTATGTGTTCGATGCCGAGAACTATGCCAAGCCGCGAACCCCGGCGCAACGTGATCCACGGCATACCCCCAGGGGGCATCTGACGCAGGCAGAAGGTTGCGCAGCATACCCCCAGGGGGTATATGTATCTGCCTGAACGCACCCGAGAGCACTTGGAACGAGGACGCGTGATGCGACGACTGACAGCACTGGAACCGATCGACGCCCCCGCCGCTTCGCGCGAGCAGCTGGAGGAGATCGTCGCCCGGCACGGTTCTGCGGGCGAGATGATCCGCACGATGGCGCACTCGCCCGCTCTGCTGCAGGGCTACCTCTCGTTCTCGCGGGCGGTGAAGCGCACGAAGCTGCCGCGCGCGCTCAGCGAGAAGATCTCCCTGGCGGTGCAGGAATGGCTCGGCTGCGAAACCTGCTCGAACGCGCACGCCGAAGCCGCGAAGGCGATCGGCCTGTCCGACGCCGACATCGCACTGGCCCGGCAGGCGACCGCCACCGACCCGCGCGAAGCGGCGCTGCTCACCTTCGCGCTCAAGGTGCTCGCGGAACCGGCGGCGATCAGCGACGAGGAGATCTCCGACCTCGCCGCGCACGGCTGGCGCGAGCGCACGATCGCCGACGTCATCGCGCTCGTCGTCCTGAACCAGCTCACGGGCACCTTCAACCTCGTCGCCGGGATCTAGCCCGGATGCGGGCACCACTCGGTGCGGCGTCTGCCGGGCGGTGCCCAACGCACTTGAAAGTGCCTTTTGTAGGCCCTCTTTCACTCACCCATGATGGTGTCACGCACTACTGGTGAGGTGAGGAAGATGGTTGAGCAGGCGGCGCGTTCCAAGGGGTCGCAGGAGCGAACCACGAGGATGCGGCGGGCGGTGCACCCGGCACTACGGACCGATGAGCGCCACCGGCACCTCAGCCTGCCGACGCGCTGACGCCGCCTTGGCTCGGCCGACTCCGGTCAGCTCGCTGGCGGCCCGGTGGCCGGCGATCTCGCTGTGGTGGGTGACGGCCCACTCGGCCATCGCCCGCACCGCCTCGATCAGCGACCGGCCCAGGTCCGTCAGCTCGTACTCCACTCGGGGCGGGACCTCGGCGTACGCGGTCCGGGTGATCAGGCCGTCGCGCTCCAGGTTCTTGAGCGTCTGGGTCAGCATCCGCTGGGAGATCCCCGGGATGCTCGCCTGCAAGTCGGAGTAGCGCAGCGCACCGGCGCCCAGGGTGCTGATGGTCAACACCGTCCACTTGTCGCCGATGCGGTCGAGCACCTCGCGGACGAAGGCGCTGTCCTCCGGCCATGCCTGGCACGGACCACTGATCTGCCGCGCTGACGCCATCCCGATCACCTCTCATCCAGGTGCAACCGCACTACCAGTATGTAGCGCCCGCGCGGCGACCACGCACGCATCCACGACTCCGGTCCGCTCGCGGATCACCGGAGCGCGCTCCAAAACCACCTCGATTCAATGGAGAGTGATCACCTTGAACGCACCCGACACCGTCGTGGTCGGCGCGGGCCCGGTCGGGCTGTGGACGGCGGCGGAGCTGGCCCTGGGCGGCGGGCGACCGCTGGTCCTGGAACGGGCCGAGCAGCGCAGCCCGCACTCGAAGGCGTTGGCCGTCCACCCGCGCACGATCGAGGTGCTGGCGATGCGCGGGCAGGAACAGGCCTTCCTCGACGGCGGGCTGCCCGTGCCGGACGGGCACTTCGGCATGCTGCCTGCTCGCCTGGACTTCCGAGGGCTGGCCACGCCGTTCCCGTTCCTGCTGGCGCACCCGCAGCTGCGCACCGAGGAACTGCTCGAAGAGCACGCCCTGGCCCTCGGGGCGGTGATCCGGCGCGGGCACCGGGTGTCCGGGCTGAGCCAGGACGAACAGGGCGTGACGCTTCAAGTCAGCGGGCCGGACGGCGAGTACGAGATCACCGCGGACCACGTGGTCGGGGCGGACGGCGCGGGAAGCACCGTGCGCCAGGCGGCGGGCATCGACTTCCCCGGCACCGACTCGACCGTCTTCGGCTTCCTCGGCGACGTCGAACTGGTCGACCCGCCGGAGCGGCCGGGCTTCTGGCACAACGAACACGGCGCGCTGATCGTGGCCCCGATCCCCGGCGGGTGCTACCGCGTCACCGGGTACGCCCCGTCAGCCCTCACCTCAACCCTGGAGTCCCTGCGGGAGGCGGTGAAGCGGATCGCGGGCACGGACTTCGGCCTGCACTCCCCGGTGTGGCTGTCCCGCTTCGGCAACGCCACCCGGCTCGCGGCGGAGTACCGGAAGGGCCGGGTGTTCCTGGCGGGCGACGCCGCGCACATGCACTTCCCGGCGGGCGGCGTCGGGCTGAACGTGGGTCTGCAGGACGCGATGAACCTGGGCTGGAAGCTGGCCGCGGTCCAGCGGGGCTGGGCGGACGCGGCCCTGCTGGACACCTACCACCTGGAACGCCATCCCGTCGGCGTGGCACTGGGCGAGCACACCAAGGCCCAGACCGCATTGATCACCGCCACCACCGAGGAGGGCCGGGCCCTGCGTCGGTTCATGGCGGACCTGCTGCGCACCCATCCCGACGTGGCGACCGCGCTGGCCAACGCGGTGACCGCACTGGACGTGCGCTATCCGGGCACCCATCCCCTGGCAGGCCAGCGCTTCCCGGCCACTCGCGAGCAGCTGCACCTGTTGCGCGAGGGCCGCCCGGTGCTGCTGGCCCAGGAAGCCACCCCGGACTTCGAGGACCTGGCCACGAGCGCGGATCTCCGCCTGCACGAGACCGAGCTGCCCTGGCCCACGGCCGCCGTGGTGATGCGCCCGGACGGGCACGTGTGGGCCGCCGGGGACACTGCTGGCGAATTGGCCGACGCCATGGCGGAACTGCCCCTGTCCTGACACAGCGCGGCCCCCGGGAAAAGCTCTCCCGGGGGCCGCCGCACCATCATCCGCTCATGGCCGGGGACATGAGCAACCGGCAATACCGCAGTCGGCCATCAAGGCCCCAGGGCCGCGCTAGTCGATGTAGACGCTGGCCCCGAACTCGAAGACACCTCTCCGGCCAGGTTCGACGATCCCAACGACCTCGCCGTTGCACTGCTGTCCGGAGTAGACGTAGGCAGGCGCGTCGGTCCGGTTGTCGACCGACACCGGAATGACATCGCTGCCGTAGCAACCACTGGGGTTCTCGTAGGACTGGAACCCGATGCGCAGAACCCCGCTCGCCGCGTGAGCCGGGACGGCCAAGGACAAGGCGAGCGCCCCAGCGGTGGCCAGAGTGCCGATCAGAGCAGGGACGTGGTGGCGCACGACGACCTCCGAAAGCGGTGAGCAGATCACGTTCTGTTGCCGGAAATCACGGTATGGCGTGATCAGGTGAGGTACCGCACGGCTTCGTGCCGACTACCCGATGCGGCGATCCGCAGGAGGTGGTCTCACTCGCCGGGAGAGGGAACACGTCCCCAATCGGCGAAAGCCGCGGGGAGGGAGGTGGAAAGCCCGATCAGAGCGGATGTGCGCTCCGATCGGTGCTTTTCACCTCTCAGCTGGTCGTGGGCGCTGGTCAGGAGGCCAGGCGGTCCGGGAGGCGGCGGTGGGCGAACTCGACGACCTGGTGGGCCACCGCTCTGAGCTGGTCCGCGGGCTGGCCGGTCGGGGTTCCGGTGTCGTCGAAGCACGGGAGCGCCGAGTTCATCGCCACTCCCAGGGGCGTCGGCCAGCCGCGCAGGGCGTGCGTGATGGCGCGCAGCTGGGCCAGCGTCGAGATCGCCGCCTGCCAGCCCGCCGCCGTGGCGATGCAGCCGACCGCTCGTCCGTCGAGGTACGGGCGGACGTCGGTGCGCAGGTCCTCGGTGTAGTCGAGGGCGTTCTTGATCATCCCGGATACCGCGCCGTGGTAGCCGGGCGAGGCGATGATCACGCCGTCCGCCCGGCGGAGCGCCTCGACCAGCCGCGTTGCCGCGCTGGTGCGGTCGGGCTCCTCCGGCCGGTACATCGGCAGGTCGAGGTCGGTCGCGGCGCACACCAGCGTCCGCGCCCCGAGTTCCGCGGCCGCCTCCAGCGCGTAGCGCAACGCGCGTTCGCTGGAGGAGCCCGTTCTGGTCGTGCCGCCGATCCCGACGATCAGCGGGCCACCGGCGGTCGGTTCGCAGTGCTGCACGGCTGCTCTCCTCACGAGAAGTCGGCGAAGTCGAAGCGGGCCACTTCGGCGAGCTGGTCGCCCAGCGCCGCCACCAGCGCCGAGAAGCCCCGCTCACCGGCTTCGGCGCTCGCGCGGGTCGGGTCGCCGAGGTAACCGTCGGGGCCGAAGTCGTCGGAGAGCCAGCCGAAGGCGACGCTGCCGCCGAACCGGACGTGCTCGTTGTCGTTGAGGCGCCGGGGAATCCGGGGGCGCGCGGCGGAGAGGTCGACCAGTTCCGGGCGCAGGTGCAGCACCAGCGAGGTCTCCATCGCGCCGCCGTGGATGCCCAGGCCGAGTTCCGCTCCGGCGAAGGACTCGTCGCGCTCGACGGGCACGAAGGTGTTGGTGGCGAAGGTCATCAGCCCGTGCCGCAGCCGGATGTCGCGCAGCGCGGTCTGGATCTCGGAGATGTTGCCGCCATGTCCGTTGACGAAGACCAGCCGCCGGACTCCGGTGGCCGCCACCGATCGGCCGATGTCGTCGAGCACCGCGGCGAACGTCGCGGTCGACAGCGACAGCGTGCCCGGCGCCCAGACGTGCTCGACGGACCGGCCGAACGCCAGCGCGGGCAGCAACCACAGGTCGAGCTCCGCACCGCGCTGCTCCACCACTGCGCGCGCCGCCGCTTCGGCCACCAGCGCGTCGGTGTTCAGCGGCAGGTGCGGGCCGTGCTGCTCGATCGCGCCCACCGGCAGCACCGCCACCGACGACGAGCGGACGGCACCCACGTCGGCGGCGCTCAACTCGGCGAACTCGCGGGACACGATCACGATTCCTCCTTCTTGTGCGCCACGACGCGGATCTCCACCCGCATCTGCGGGGTGGCCAGCGCCGGGTAGATCAGCAGCGAGGCGTAGGAGCGCTCGTCGAGCAGCCCCGGCGCGTGCTCGGCGAACCACTCGTCGCGGGCGCGCATGTACTCGGCGCGCTCGGCCGGGTCGGCGACGAACTGGTCCAGCTGCACGATGTCGTCGGGTTCGGCACCCGCATCGGCCAGCAGCGCGCGGATCCGGTCCAGCGTCGTCCGGGTCTGCCCGGCGATGCCGACGACGGTCCGGCCTTCGTCGTCGATCACGCCGTCGATCCCGCTGAGGAAGACGAACTCCCCGGCAGCGGCACCGCGGCTCCACGGTTGTTCGGCCGCTCCGTAGAAGAGCGGCCCGAGTCCGCGCTTTGCGCTCATCGCACCTCCCGGCGGCGGGTGAGGAAGTAGTAGGCCGCCGCGGCCACCGCGCCGCCGACCCAGTAGGTGATGTCGCCGAGCTGCGGGACCGCGGCGGCTACCGGCCCGGTGAACAGGCTCTGGTGCATGAACGGGATCGAGACGGCCACACCGATCAGGAACGCCGGCAGCCCGGCGCCGACCCGGCGCGTGCGGTCGTAGAAGACGTCGACGTCCACGTCGTCGCGGCGGTGCACCAGGAAGTCGACCAGCGTGACGCCCAGCCACGGCCCGATCCAGTAGCCCACCAGGAACAGGAAGTTCTGGAAGTTGCCGAACACCGCCCCCTCGGTGTGCCCGGCCCACCAGCCCAGCGCCGCGCCCAGGATCCCGGTCAGCAGCGCCGAAACCCAGCGGCGCAGCGGGATGTCGGCCATCAGCAGGGCGAGCGAACCGGAGTAGATGTCGAGCACGCTGCCCGCGACCGTCGAGGCCAGCAGCGCCACCAGGGCGAGCACCGCGAGACCGTTCGGGATGAGCTGGGTGACCAGGTCGGTCGGGCTGTCCGGCGAGATGGCGGTGCCGATCGCGGCGCCGAGCAGGTGCATCCACAGCCCCGCGATGGCCGCGCCCCCGAACGCCGCCCACCGCAGCCTGCGACGACTGGTCCCGCGGGGCAGGTAGCGGGTGTAGTCCGAGGCGCCGATCGCCCAGCCGAAGGTGCGGGAGGAGCAGATCGCCACCGTCATGAGCATCGCCCCGCTGAGCGTGTTGGTCCCCGGATCGCCGCCTGCGCCGAGGTCGCCGCGCGCGATCCCGTACCCGGTGATGATCAGGAACAGCACCGCCATCACGACCACCAGCGCCCGTTCCACGCGGTGCACGAAGTCGTGGCCGATGATGGCGATCACGATCTGCACCAGCGCCACCACGACCAGCGCGGCCAGGAACGGGATGCCGAGCAGCTCGCGGACGATGTAGGTGCCGAGCACGGTGTTCACCGCGAAGTAGCCGAACCCGGTCAGGAACAGCAGCGCGACCGGCAGGAAGTTGCCGAAGTAACCGAACGGGCCGCGCGACTGCACCATCTGCGGCGCGCCTGCCTGCGGGCCCATGGTGGCCGCGACGCCCAGCAGCAGACTGCCGATCAGCGTGCCGATGACCAGCGCGAGCGCGGCCTGGGCGAAGCTCAGGCCGAGGAAGGCCGTCGGGATCGCCCCGACCGCCAGCGCCGAGTACTGCAGGTTTCCGGCGAACCACAGGGTGAACGCCGACAGCGGTGTGCCGTGCCGTTCGCCGTCGAGGACCGGTTCGATGCCCTTCTGCTCGACGGCCACCCGGCGCGACGATCCGGGCGGGGTGGTGGCTCTGGCGGGGTCTTCGACCATGACGGCCTCCCTGGAACGCGCCGATGCGCGCGGAGGGCGCGTGATCGGCGACGAAATGTTGATGCAGCCAACATTCGGACCGATCGTGCACCTGCGGTTCCAGCAAGTCAAGAACGGAAATCCGCGCTTGACTCGGCACGGATATCCGCCACACTGAGCCAACAAATGTTGATGCTACTTACATTTTGGAGGTCGCCTTGCGCTACGGGGTGTTCTTCTTCGGCTCGGTCGAGATGCCCGACGTGCTGGCCGGTAACCCGCTGCCCGCCGGGCAGCGCCGCGCGACGCGGCAGCAGGTGTGGCAGGCGACCCAGCACCTGGTCGACCTCGGCGTGCGCGCCGAGGAGCTCGGCTTCGACAGCTACTGGCTGGCCGAGCACCACTTCCAGCACGAGGGCTACGAGATCGTGCCCAACTCGCTGATGCTGCAGTCGCACCTGGTCGCCAAGACCCGCAGCATCCAGGTCGGCGCGATGTTCAACATCGTCCCCCAGTGGCACCCGCTGCGGCTGGCCGAGGACTTCAGCACGCTGCTCAACCTCTCCGGAGGCCGCGCGGTGCTCGGCGTCGGGCGCGGCACCGTCCCCCGCGAGCTGCGCAGCCTCGGCATGCACCAGGCCGACATGGGCTACCTGGAATCGGGGGCCAAGCGCGACGAGGTCGACGCGCACAACCGCAAGGTCTTCGCCGAGTACATGGAGGTCGTGCGCACCGCGCTCGACAACGAGACCTTCTCCTACAAGGGCGAGTTCTTCGAACTGCCGCCCGCCGGCACGCACGGCCCGGACGGCTCGGTGGACACCCTCACCCTGCTGCCCGGCCCGCTGCACGAGGTGGAGATCTGGCAGGCCGTCACCAGCCCGCCGACCCTCGGCTACGCCGCCGAGGTCGGCCACGGCTGCGTCTGGTGGAACCAGTACCACGGGTTCGTCCGCGACCAGTGGGAGCGCTACGCCGAGCTCTACCAGCAGCACCACGACATCGCGCTCTCCAGCGGAGCCAAGCGGATCCTCGTGCTGCCGGTGCACATCGCCGACGACCACGAAACCGCCTGGCGCGTCGGCGGTGCCGGCCACGACGAGTTCTGGAACCTGCTGGCACCGTTCGGCTGGAGCCGCGGCTACCGCGGGGACGACGGGAAACCCGCTGCTCCCGGGCTGGTGCCGACGCTCCAGCAGTCGACGGAGCAGAAGATGTGGGCGGTCGGCACCCCGGAGGAGGTCGCCGAAACCGTGCAGCACCACAAGGACTCGCTCGGCCTGGAGCACCTGGTGGTCTTCCCGCACTTCCCCGGACACACCTACGCGATGGCCGAGGAGCAGATGCAGCGCTTCCGCGAGCAGGTCGTACCGCTGCTGCGCTGACCCGCGCTCAGCGGTCGGTGACCATCACCAGCACCCGGACCTGCTCGTCGCCGAGCACCCGCCACCGGTGCGGCGTGCTGCCCGGGTAGGTCGCCACGTCGGCGGGACCGAGCTCCTCCCGCCTGCCACCGGCGAAGTCCAGCTCGATGCGCCCGGACACCACGTACAGCATCTCGTGGCCGACGTGCTCGAAGTAGTCGCCGAACTCCACCGGGCCGCCGGTGTACTCGATCGGCTGCACCGGCCAGTCGGCGCGGCTCAGCGAGCGGACCGTGGTGCCGTCGGGCACGTCCGCCCGCGGCACCGCGACGCCTTCGCCCGCGCGCAGCACGCCGATCTCCTGCTCGGTGCGGGTGGCCAGCAGCGCCGACACCGTGGTGCCCAGCGCCACCGCGATGCGCTGCAGCGTGTTCACGCTGGCAGTGGTCAGCCCGCGTTCGAACTGGCTCAAGAACGCGTGCGAAAGCCCGGCGCGCTCGCCTAGTTTCTTCAAGGTGAGCCCGCGCCCCCGGCGCAGCTCCCGAACCCGCGCACCGACCGAGTCGCCCCAGTCGTCCGAAGCCGTTCTCCCCACGAGGCCACTGTAATCGATCCAGCACGGAGGGAATCCCATGGCGAGCCCGGTGACCGATCCGCACCGCACCGACCACGACGTCCTGCGCGAGGTCGCCGACCGCGTGCTGTGGTTGTCCACCGCGATGATCCACCACGCCAACCGGGTCCGGCCCAATCCCTCCGGGCTCAAGGTCGGCGGGCACCAGGCGTCCTCGGCCTCGATGGTGTCGATCATGACCTCGCTGTGGTTCCGCCACCTGCGGCCGCAGGACCGGGTCTCGGTGAAACCGCACGCCTCGCCGGTGCTGCACGCCATCAACCACCTGCTGGGCGAGCTCGATGCCGCCTATCTGCCGAGGCTGCGGGAGTTCGGCGGGCTGCAGAGCTACCCGAGCCGCACCAAGGACCCCGATCCCGTCGACTACTCCACCGGTTCGGTCGGCATCGGCGCCACCGCGCCCGTCTGGGGCGCCATCGCGCGCCGCTGCGTCGAGGGCGGCACCGGCCGCCAGTACTCGCTGATCGGCGATGCCGAGCTCGACGAAGGAGCCGTCTGGGAAGCGGTGCTGGACCCGGTGACCGCCGAGCTCGGCGAGCTCGTCTGGATCGTCGACCTCAACCGCCAGTCGCTGGACCGCGTGGTGCCCCACATCGCCGCCGGGAAGCTGCAGGGCATGTTCACCGCGGCAGGCTGGCAGGTCATCACCCTCAAGTACGGGCAGCGCCTCGAAGAACTGCTCGACCGGCCCGGCGGCGTGCACCTGCGCGCCCGCATCGACGCGATGAGCAATCCCGAGTACCAGCGGCTGCTGCGCTGCGACGCCGCCGAACTGCGGCGCAGGCTGCCCGGTGACGGGCCGGATGCCGGCGCCGTCGCCGATTTTCTCACCACAGTGGACGATGTCGGGCTCGTCGAGGCGTTCGGCAACCTCGGCGGCCACGACCTCGGCGCGCTCGACGAGGCCTTCGCGGCGATCGACGACACCCGCCCGACCGTGCTGTTCGCCTACACCGTCAAGGGCCACGGCCTGCCCACCCGGGGGCATCCGCAGAACCACTCCTCGCTGCTCAACGACGAGCAGATGCGCGAACTCGCCGAGGCGCTCGGCACCGATCTCGACGACCCGTGGCGGCCCTTCCCGGCAGGCAGCGCCGCGCACGAGCTCTGCGCCGCGACCGCGCAACGCCTGCACCGCCCGGAGCCGCCGCGCGCCCGGCCGCCCGCGGTCCCGGCCGACTTCGGCCGGACGCCCACCGGCACCGCCACCACGCAAGCGGCGCTGGGCAGGGCGCTGCTCGACCTCACCCGCCAGGCACCGGACGTCGCCCAGCACGTCGTCACCGTCAGCCCCGACGTCAGCTCCACGACGAACCTCGGCGCCTGGGTCAACAAGGTCGGCGTCTGGTCGCCGGTGGAGCGCACCAACTGGTTCGCCGACGACGGGGAGACCATCCTGCACTGGCAGGAGCACCCGACCGGCAGGCACATCGAGCTGGGCATCGCCGAGGTCAACCTGGCCGGGCTGCTCGGCGAGCTCGGCGCGACGTGGAGCCGCTGGGGGCGGCCGCTGCTGCCGATCGGCGTGGTGTACGACCCGTTCGTCGAACGCGCGCTGGAACCGTGGTCCTACGGCATCTACGCCGGTGGGCAGTCCATCCTGGTCGGCACGCCCTCCGGCGTGTCGCTGGCGCCGGAGGGCGGGGCGCACCAGTCGATCAAGACGCCGTCGATCGGGATCGAGCAGCCCGGGTGCACCAGCTACGAACCGGCATTCGCCATCGACACCGAGTGGACGCTGCTGGCCGCGCTGAGCCGCCTCGGCAGACCCGACGGAAGCTCCGCCTACCTCCGGCTGTCCACCCGGCCGGTCGACCAGGGGCTCGCGGCGGTCCCGGACGACGGCGCGGCCCGCGAGCGCCGCAGGCGCCAGGTGGTGGCCGGTGGCTACCCGCTGCGGCGCGTCGAGCGCCCCGAGGTCACGATCGCCGCGATGGGCGCCGTCGTCCCCGAAGCCCTCGCCGCCGCAACCCGGCTGGACCACCTCGGCGTTCCCGCCGACGTCGTCTGCGTGACCAGCCCCGATCTGCTCCACCGCGCCGTCCGCGCCCGCCAGGGCCACGAGGTCGCCGAATCCTGGATCCTCGACCAGCTCTTCCCCGCGCACCGGGCCGCACCGCTGGTCACCGTCCTCGACGGGCACCCGCACGCGCTGTCCTTCCTGGCCACCGTCAACCAGGTCCGCACCACGTCCCTCGGCGTGACGTCATTCGGCCAGTCCGGCTCGCTCGACGACGTCTACCGCCACCACGGCCTGGACTCCGACACCATCATCCGGGCGGCCCTCGACCTCACCACCTGAGCGCCGACCGGGAGAGGAAGGGCCCGGTTCTCCGAGCAGGTTCGACAGGGTTCGCGGTCCCTGATCGCCGCCTCCGAAGGCGGCTTCCCCCGCATCGGTCGCGTTGCCCCGCTCCTCCTGCGGGGCCGGGGAAGCGCGTCCAGTCTGCGCCGGTCGCGGAGCGCGACGGCCGGAACCCGCCAGCTCATCAGCCGTCCCGGAGCTTGGCTGGTGGGTATCAGTCGTGAGGAGTCGGCATGTTCAGAGCTCCGGGAGTGGCGAAGGCCGGGATCGCGGTCCAGTTCGCCCTGCTGGCCGTGGCGTGGGGATCGAGCTTCCTGCTCATCAAGATCGGCCTGGACGAGCTGTCCCCGGCGCAAGTGGTGCTGGCCCGGATGCTCTTCGGCGCGCTGGCCCTCGGCGCGCTCGTGGCGATCACCCGTCGGCCGGTGCCGCGGGACCCGCGTGCGTGGGGCCATCTCGCGGTCGTCGCGATCCTGCTGTGCGTGGTGCCGTTCGCGCTGTTCGCCTGGGCGGAGCAGCGGATCTCGTCAGGCCTCGCGAGCATCCTCAACGCCACCACGCCCCTGATCACCATGCTCTTCGCCACCGCGATGGTCGCGGGCGAGCGGATGAACCGGAACCGCACCTCCGGGCTCGTCCTCGGGTTCGCGGGCGTGGTGGTGATCATCGGTCCCTGGCGCGGACTCGGCGAGCACGACGACCTCCTCCCCCAGCTGGCCTGCCTGGGTGCCACCGCTTGCTACGGGCTCGCCTTCGCCTACCTGCGCCGCTTCGTCTCCGGCCGCGGACATTCCGCTCCCGCGCTGGCCTTCGTCCAAGTGCTCATCGGGGCGGTGATCATGGTGGTCGCGGCTCCCTGGGCGGCGAGCGAGCCGGTCGACCGGCTGAGCGGGGCGGTCGTCGTCAGCATGGTCGTCCTCGGCGCCTTCGGCACCGGGATGGCCTACGTGTGGAACAACAACATCGTCGCCGCCTGGGGCGCGGCCAACGCCGCCGCGGTCACCTACCTCTCGCCCGTCGTGGGTGTGCTCCTCGGAGTCGTGCTGATGGGCGAACCCCTCACCTGGAACCAACCGGTCGGCGCAGCGCTCGTCCTGCTCGGGATCATGGCGGCGCACGGGCGGCTCGGCGGAATCGGCCGGCGCGGAACTCCCGCGACCAGCGGTGGCAGCCGCGCCGCGCCCGCCCACCACCGCTGACCTGGCTCGGAGCGCTCAGAACGCGATCGTGATGCGGTACTTCTCGTCGGGTGTCTGGATGTCGGTGGCGTGCAGCTCACCGCGGGCGGTGCGGTAGGCGCCGGTGCCCCCGGTGATGGCCATCAACGCGTCCTCGCCCCGAACTCCGAGCGCCTGGGCGGTCAGCTGCCCGTCGGGCAGCCGGAGCGTGAGCGTGCAGTTGGTGGTGATCCGCGCACCGTCGACGTGCGTCACCTGGCAGGAGCCGCCGTCGTCGCCGACCGGCCGACCGGCCTGGTGCAACTGGTCGGAGAACACGTACTCGTCGCCGAGGCTCACCCCGGGATCGCCGACGTCGGTGCGGGCGAACTGGTCGTTGATCACGTCGAGGTGGAGCACCGTCGTTCGCGCCGGTGGCGGAGCGGCCGCCGACGTCTCCGGGGCCGCGCCCCGGGCCGACCACAGCAGTCCGATCGCCACGAGGCCACCAGCGAGCGCGAAAGCCTTCTGCACACCCAATGTTTCCGCCTTCCTGCCCGGTGCCGTGCGGTTCACGGCGGACCGCGAACGATCGTGGAACTTCGACCGTGCTGGAGGTCAAGCCCCCGGTGGAGTTGCCGGGAGCCGATCATTTGACGAGGCTTGCGCGAGAACTCCACGCGATCAGGCGGAAGGTGTCCGATGACCGAGGCTCACGACGACCGCTCGCTGCCGGCGGCAGCCCACTCCGAGGGGACCTCGCCCTCGGGCCAGTACTGGCAGAGCTGGACCGTCGAGCAGCCCGGCGGAGTCGTCGTGCTGGTGCACGGCCTGCACGAGCACAGCGGCCGCTACCGGCACGTCGCGGCGCGGCTCAACGCGGCGGGCTACGCGGTCTACGCGCTGGACCACCCCGGGCACGGCCGGTCGCCGGGCACGCGCGGCAACATCGGCGGCATGGCCGCCGCCGTGACCGGCGTCGGCCTGCTGGCCCGGCTGGCCGCTGACCGGCACAGCGGCGTGCCGGTGTTCGTCTACGGGCACAGCATGGGCGGGCTGATCTCGCTGCAGTACCTCACCGGCACACCGCTGCAGCGGATCCGCGGCGCGGTGATCTCCGCACCCGCGCTCGACGCCGGACCGGTGTCCGCAGTGGAGCGGATCGTCGCACCGCTGCTGTCGAAGCTGCTGCCCGACCTCGGCGTGCGGACCATCGACGCCGACACCATCAGCCGCGATCCCGCCGTGGTGCGGGACTTCCGCACCGATCCGCTCAACCACAACGGGAAGATGCGCGCGCGGACGGCGGTCGAGATCATGCGGACCGCCGAGGCCATGCCGCAGCGCCTGCCGTCGCTGACCATGCCGCTGCTGGTGCTGCACGGCGGCGCCGACCGGCTGATGCCGCCCGCCGCCAGCGAGCTGGTGCGCGACCGCGCCGGATCGGCCGACCTGACGTTCCGGATCCACGAAGGCCTGCACCACGAATCGCACAACGAGCCGGAGCAGGAGCAGGTGCTCGACGAGATCGTCGCGTGGCTCGACGCGCTCCGGGCCGGTTGAAGCACCGCGGCGAGAACAAGCCAATCCGGGCGATCTCCGTTGACGCGCGATCACCACCGGGCGAGCATGCTCACGCGTTCCCGGAATGCGCGCTGGCGCGCGAACGGAGAGGTGCCGCATGCGATTCGCGAAGAAGGCGTTGCTCGCGCTGTCCGGCGCCGTGCTGGTCGCCGCCGGGTTGAGCGGCGCGGAGATCGCGACGGCGGCCCCGCCGCAGTCGGCCGGGTGCGGCGACCTGTACGTCCTGACCGACGGCCGCGGTCGCGGGCTCACCGGCCGGACCTGGGACGACGCCGGTACGACGGTGCCCGCCGGCGCCCGGATGGAGAAGTTCCTGTACGACGACGGAATCGTCCCGGGCGTGCACCCGCACAGCCTGGACAACACGCGGCGGGTGGCCGCCCCGGCGCTGGAGCGCAAGGTCGTCGACTTCCACCGCGCCTGCCCGGGTTCCCGGATCACCCTCGTCGGCTACTCCTTCGGCGCGCTCATCTCCGGCGACGCCGCCGAACTGCTGGCCGCGCGGAACGAGGTGCCGGACCAGCTGATCAGCGCCGTGCTGATCGCCGATCCGCGGCGCCACGTCACGAACACCACCGCGCAGGGCCCGTCCGGCGGCATCATGTCGGTCGCCCCGGACGGGCCGGGCATGCACACGCCCGGCCCGCGCGAGTTCGGCGACATCGAGGTGGCGAGCATCTGCCGGGAGGACGACGTGGTCTGCCACGCCGCGAACCCCGTCTCCAACGCGGTGGCGTTCAACGGCCAGCTGCAACGACTTCCCACCGCGCACGGTGCGTACGGTGCCCCGGGCCAGAACTTCTGGGCCAGGCCGGCCGATTTCGCCGGTGTCGGCGACCTGCTGCTGCCGCCCTCCGCACCGATCGCCTGGGGACCGCCCGCGTTCCCGGCTCCGATGCCGCGGGAGGTCCTCAACGACAACCCGACCTACCAGCGCGTGATGGACGGTCTGACGGAGTCGGGCGATGCTCTGGCCTGGGCCGAGGTGCTGAACTCCTTCGGCCTGCCCGGCGACGAGATCGTGCACGGGTTCTGGAAGGCCCTGCAAGAAGCGGGCGCCGGGTACTGAGGCGTCAGACCGACCACCCGCCCGCAGCGGCCGTGGATCGGGCGAATTCGGCGAAGGTGCGCGGCTCGCGGCCGAGAGCGCGCTGCACGCCGTCGGATACGTGGGCGTCGGTGCCGTTGCGGAGCGGTTCGAGGACGTCGGCGAAGCCCGCCGCCTCCGGGGCCGGGATGCCCTGGGCGACCTGTTCGGCGACGAAGTCCTCGACGGACAGCGGCACGTAGCGGATCTCGCGACCGGCGGCGGTGGAGATCGCGGCGACCGCCTCGGCCAAGGTCAGCGCCTCGGGACCGGACAGCTCGTAGATCTGGCCGGAGTGGCCCGCCTCGGTCAGCGCCGCGACCACGACCGCCGCGATGTCCTCGGCGTCGACGAAGCTGACCGCCCCGTCACCTCCGGGCAACCGCAACTCGCCGGCCGCGACGGCCTCGGCGAAGAAGCCCTCGCTGAAGTTCTGCGCGAACCAGCCCGGACGGCTGATCGTCCACTCCAGACCGCTCTCCCGCACGGCGGCCTCGCTGTCGAGCAGGGCGTCCCGGACGCCGCCCGGATCGTTGGCGTAGTCCGGGTCGTCGATCCCACGCCCGGAGGCGAGCACGAGCCGCCGCACCCCGTGCCGCACCGCCCGCTCGACGAACGGGCGGACGAACCGCGTGCCGTCCACCTGGACGAGGTAGGCGGCCCGGACTCCCTCCAGAGCCGAATCCCAGGTCCGGCCGTCGGCCCAGTCGAAGGTGTGCTCGCCGCCGCGCGATGCGGCGCGCACCGGCAGTCCCGCGGCGCGCAGCCGCGCGGCGACTCGGCTGCCGGACTTGCCGGTCGCCCCGGTGACGAGAATCGGGTTTTCAGACATGGCTTCAGCCAATCAGCCTGAATCGAGACGATCCATGGCTGATGAGCTCCGCTCGATGTCCGGGCGTCTACGCTGGAGGTGTGGACGCCGTGTCAGAGCTGTTGGCCGAAGTGCGGGCGCGTGGCGCCGTCTTCCGGCAGGCGATCGTCCGGCCGCCGTGGGCGCTGCGGATGTCCAGCGGTGCGTCGCTGACGCTGGCCACGATGCTGCACAGTCCCGCGTGGATCGTCCCCGACCAGCGCGAACCGGTGCGCATCGAAGCCGGCGACATCGCCGTGATCCGCGGTGACGTGCCCTACGCGGTGGCCGACGATCCCGCGACCAGCCCGTCGGCGGTGGTGACCGAGGCCGACTACTGCTCGGCGACCGAGGGCGTGGAGCACGCGGCGGCCCGGACCTGCGGAACACCTGCCGCCGGGGCAGCCGTGCTGCTCAGCGGCGCGTTCGAGCGCCAGGGCGAGCTCAGCGCGCAGCTGCTCCAGGCACTGCCAGCGGTGCTGGTGGTGCCCGCCGAGGAGCGTCTCTTCCCGTCGCCGGAGCAGGTCGCCGAGGAGATCGCCCGGGACCGGCCCGGCCAGCAGCTGGTGCTGGACCGGCTCATGGATCTGATGCTGGTCTCCGCGCTGCGCAGCTGGTTCGACAACCCGGACGCCGATGCGCCGGCCTGGTGCCGCGCGCTGGACGATCCGGTGGTGGGCACCGCGCTGCGGCTGCTGCACGACTCGCCCGCACACCCGTGGACCGTGGCGGAGCTGGCGGCGAAGGCTGGCGTGTCGCGGGCGGCGCTGGCCCGGCGGTTCACCGCCCTGATCGGCGAACCACCGATGGCCTACCTGACGAGCTGGCGGATCGCGCTGGCCGCCGACCTGCTGCGCAAGACCGACCGCACGGTGGACGCGATCGCGCGGAAAGTGGGTTACTCCAACGCTTTCGCGCTGAGCGTGGCGTTCAAGCGGCTGCGCGGCACACGGCCCAGCGACCACCGGAAACGGGACGCCGAGCAGCGGACGGGATGACGCCGGTCGCAGGCACCGCGCCCGCAGGACGAGCCGGACCCGCCGCATCCCGGTCCGGTGCGGCGGGTCCGGTTCGCAGTCCTCAGCGCGCGGTGTAGCCGCCGTCGACCAGCAGATCGGCCCCGTTGATCATCGCCGAGGAGTCGGAGGCCAGGAAGACAGCGGTGGCCGCGATCTCCTCGGGGAGGGCGAAGCGGCCGGTGGGGATGACCGCCTTCAGCGCATCGCCCTTGGGCCCCTCCCAGGCCTTGCGGCCGAGCTCGGTGAGCACCACCGTGGGCGAGATCGAGTTGACCGTGACCCCGCGACCGGCCCACTCCGCGGCCAGCACCTTGGTCAGGCCGATCACGCCGAACTTGGAGGCGCAGTAGGCGGCGTGCTGGTCCAGCGCGACGCTGCCTGCCTGCGAGGCGAGGTTGATGATCCGCCCCCTGCCCGCCGCGAGCATGTGCTTGCCCACCGCCTGCGAGACCAGGAACGTGCCGGTCAGGTTGACCGCCAGCGTCTTGTCCCACGCCTGCTGCCCCAGCTCCTCGGCAGGTGCCAGCAGCGCAACGCCCGCGCTGTTCACCAGGACGTCGACACGGCCGAAAGCGTCGATCACGGCTGCCACCGCCGCCTCGACCGAAGCCGCGTCGGAGACGTCGCAGGCGAATCCCCGCGCACCGCCGCCGATGCGGTCGGCCTGCGCCCGCGCCGCCTCTTCCTGCAGGTCGAGGATGGCGACCCGGGCGCCCTTCGCGGCGTAGGCGGCCGCGATCGCGCCGCCGATGCCCGACGCCCCTCCCGTGATGACCGCGACCTTGTCCGCGAGCCCGAAGTCCAGGTCCACGTCCGCAGGTTCCATCGTCATTGGCGTTCTCCTCACACCGTTGCTCCAGTTGGAGCAGAACCTACCCAACGCGGCCCGGCGGACGAGCCGCTCGGGTGCTCCGTCTGCGGTAGTCACCGTGCGTCCCGCGTCGACCCGGCAGGGTGACGGCTGGTGGCCGGGCACCTCGTGCTTCCCGACCAGCTGCCTGGCCCGGACCGGCTGGGCGGCGGCGCCGGTCCGAGCGCGGCGCGGTGGTGCTCGGGCTGCCCAGCGGTCATGATCTCCGGACCGCACACCCGCGTTCGGAGCGAGGAGGCAGATGAGCACCACCAACGGCGCACCGGCCCCGGCGAAGGGCAGTCCGATGCTGCTCGTCCTGTTCGCGGTGGTGCTGGCGCCGACGTTCCTCATCGGCTACGCGGTCGGTGCCGGCTCGGCTTCCGTCGTGGGCGGGTTCGTCGCCATGTACTCGCTCATCGCCTTCCTCGGCGGGCCGCTGCGCGCTGATCTCCGCCTGGCCGCGGCCCTGAGCCCGCTGCTGCTGTTCGCGGCGATCGTGCCGCGGCTGCTCGGCGAGGTCTCCCGGCCCGCCGCGATCGGCGTGATCGTGGTGATCGTCTTCGTCGCGGCGCTGCTGCCGCTGCGCGGACCGCGCTTCGTCACCGTCGGGCTCGGACTGGGCATGGTCACGCTGTTCGCCTACGGCATGGCGCTGATCGGTCCCGCCGGCCCCTGGCAGGTCGTCATCGCCGCCGTGACCGGCGTGGCGACGGCCGTCGTGCTGCGCGTCCTGCTCGGGATCGGCGATCCGTCCAAGGCGACCCGCGAGAAGATCGCCGACGTCCTCGACGCCGACGTCCCCGCGCTGACCACGGCCTTCGACACGTGGCTGGCCGACGGTCGCCGCCGCTGGCTCGGCATCGCGCTCGGCGCCGCCTCCCACTACCGCCTGGCCCTGCACTCGGCCGAGGCGGTCCAGCGCGCCCAGCAGGCGGAAGCCGCGGACGGCGAACTCGTCGCGCTGCGCACCCGCGCCCACGAGCTCGCCGAGCGGCTGCGCACCAAGAAGCCCGGCCCCGCACCGCAGGCCGGGGCCGGCGAGGTGACGATCGGGTTCGGCACCGAGGCCTCGGCCGCTCTCGATGCCGTCGAACGGGCCATCACCGAGCGGGACACCTCGCGGGTGTCGCCGGCCGACCGGTTGCGGACGTCCGTGCTGCGGCCGAGCGTGCGGCTGCGCTCGATCCAGGTCCGGCACGCGGTGCGCACGGCCTTCGGGCTGCTGCTGATCCTGGTGATCACCTCGTACCTGCCCGCAGGCGATCCGCTGGTGGCGACCGCGCTGCTGACCACCTTCGGCATCCTGCAGGCGAGCTGGCGGGAAACGCTGAACAAGGCACGTCCGCGCGTCATCGGGCTGGTCGGTGGCGCGGCGCTGGCCGTCGTGATCATCCTGGTGGTGCCCGCGCCGTACCTGCCCGTGGTCGCCCTGACGGCGCTCGTCGTCGCGCTGTGGAACATGATGTCCCGGCCCGCGGTGGCCTACACGTTCATGGTGGTCGTGACGGTCGGCTTCAACACCTCGCTGCGGCACACCGATCCGGTCCACACCCTGGTCGAGTACGCGGTGCTGACGCTCATCGCGGCGCTCATCGGCGTCCTCGTCGGCTTCGCCGTCGTTCCCGGCCTGCGCCCGGAACCGCTGCGGCAGCGGATCGTCGCAGCGCGCGCGAAGACCGAGCAGGCGCTGCGGGCGATGACCGGGCCGGACCGGGCCGAAGCGCTCGCGCTGCACCGGGCCGCGGCGCAAGCCCGCGCCGAACTCACCCCCGACCGCGAACAACTCGACGACGACCAGCTCGCCGAGCTCGACCGCTTCCGGGCCGCCCTGCGCGACCTCTCGATGCTCGGCACCACCGCGGCCCTCGGCCGGACCTCCGACACCGAGCGGCTCAGAGCCGCACTCGACGAAGCTCCCGCACCGGCCGACGGCGAAACGCCTGCCGGGCTGGAGTCGATCGTGGCCGGACTGGCCGATCAGGTCCGGACATCCGAAGCCCAGCTCCTGGCCGCGCTCCCCGACCGCTGACGGTCAGCCGTTCCGCCACGAAGTGAAACGTGTTCTAATCGTGGTCCGGAAGCGGAGCAGGGATCGGAGGAATGCCGGTGCGATACGGCGTCGTGCTGTTCACCAGTGATCGCGGCATCTCGCCCGCCGAGGCCGCGCGGACCGCGGAAGAGGCCGGGTTCCACTCGTTCGCCGTCCCCGAGCACACCCACATCCCCGTGCGGCGGGACGCCGCGCACCCGGGCACGGGCACCGAGGAACTGCCCGACGACCGCTACCAGCGCACGCTCGACCCGTGGGTCGCGCTGGCGACCGCGGCTTCGGTGACGCGGCGGATCACGCTGTCCACCGCAGTCGCGCTGCCCACCGAGCACGATCCCATCACGCTGGCCAAGACGATCGCGACGCTCGACCACCTCTCCGGCGGGCGCGTCGCGCTGGGCACCGGCTTCGGCTGGAACACCGACGAACTGGCCGACCACGGCATCCCGGGCGGCCGGCGCAAGACCGCGCTGCGCGAGTACCTCGGCGCCATGCGCGCGCTGTGGACGCAGGACGAAGCGAGCTACGACGGCGAGTTCGTCAGCTTCGGCCCGAGCTGGGCCTGGCCGAAACCGGTGCGCTCGGGGCACATCCCGGTGCTGCTCGGCGCGGGCGGCACGGAGCGCAACTTCGCCTGGGCGGTGCAGCACACCGACGGGTGGATCACCACGCCGCGCGAACGCGACGTCGAGGAGCGGGTGCGGCGCTTGCGGGAGCTCTGGGAGGAAGCGGGCCGGGACGGCGAGCCCCGAGTGATCGCGCTGGCGGGCAAGCCCGACGCGGAAGCGCTGACCGCGTGGGCCGCCTGCGGCGTGACCGAGGTCCTGTTCGGACTGCCCGACGCGCCCGCCGAAGTGGTCACCTCCTACATCACCCGGCTGGCCGACCGGATCGGCATCGCGGCGGCGTAGGCGGGGCGTCCGGCCACCGCGCTGAAGTCCCCGCCCGGAACGCCCGGGTCAGGAGTCGCTCTCGCCGATCTGCTCCCGGACCCACTCGTGGAACGCCGCGATGTGGTGCTCGCTGGGCACGAAGACGCCACCGCGGGCGTAAGCCCGGGAGTCCATCGACAGCTGGCAGCGTTCGCACGCCTCGAAGTCCTGCCGGTTGACCCGGTCGAACAGCTCCACGGAGTGGGACAGGTCGCGACCCGATTCGACGACTTCCGGCAGGTACAGCCAGTCGCACTCGATCAGCGTCCGGTCCGGTGCCACCGGGAACATCCGGTGCAGGATCACGTGGTCCGGCACCAGGTTGACGAACACCTGGGGCCGCACGGTGATCGCGTAGTAGCGGCGGTCCTGGTGCTCGCCGATACCGGGCAGCCGGTCGAGACCGGCGCTGCCGTCCACGGTGAAGCCCTCGACGTCCGATCCGAACTCCGCGCCGTGCCCGACGTAGTACTGCGCGGCGAAGCCGTCGGCGAACTCCGGCAGCACCTCGGTCAGCTCCGGGTGGATCGTCGCGCAGTGGTAGCACTCCATGAAGTTCTCGATGATCTGCTTCCAGTTCGCCTTGACGTCGTAGCCGATCCGCGCGCCCAGGCTCAGCGCGGCGATGTCGTAGGCCTCGATCTCCCCCGCGTCACCGAGCCGCTGCCCGACGTCGGCGATCACGGTGTCCTCGAAGGACGGCGGCTCGTCGGCCAGACACACCCAGGCGTAGCCCAGCCACTCGCGCAGGTGCACCCGCTTGAGCCCGAACTCGGTCCGGTCCACGTCGGGCATGCTGGTCAGGTTCGGCGCGGCGACCAGCTTGCCGTCCAGGGCGTAGGTCCAGGCGTGGTAGGGGCACTGGAAGGAGCGCTTCACCTGTCCCGACTCCTCGGTGCACAGCTGCGCGCCGCGGTGCCGGCACACGTTGAGGAAGGCGTTCAGCTCGCCGCCGCGGCCCCGGGCGACGAGCACGCTCTCCCGCCCGACCTGCACGGTGCGGAACTCACCCGGCTGGTCCAGGTCATCGCTGCGCACCGCGCAGAACCAGTGCGCCTCGAAGATGCGGGACTGCTCCAGGGCGAAGATCGCCGGATCGGTGTAGAAGTGGCCGGCCGGGGTGGCCAGCAGGCTCTGCGTCGGTCCGGTCTTCGTCATGGCGACCTCACTCCGTGGTAGGGCACCCCGTCCTGCTCCGGGGTCGGTGGGTGGGGAACACGTGCCCGATCCGCACGAGCGCCCGCTGCGGTATCAGCGGAGCGCCCGGCGCGGTGCACCGCTGCGGAGTCCTCGGGGATCGAGCGGAACCGGCGAGGACGTGGTGGGTGCGCGATGAGCACACCGTTCCTCCTCGAGGAACACACGATGAACACGGCCGGATCCGCTGTCAAGGACGTTCGCCGGTGCGGCCAGCGGCGCGTGCGGGCATCGCCGCACTGCGGTCGGCGAAAGGCCCTCGCGACGAGCAGGCAAAACCCCGGTCGCGCGTCGTGCTGAAGTACACAATGGACGATCTCCGTCAGCGGAATCCGCTTTCCCCGCGAGCCGCGTGTCCTTCTATGTGCAACACTTCGGCCGCTCCCCTCCGGGATGATCCGGATGATCCTGCTGCGATGGGCACTTCCGCATCCGCACGCCGCGCGGACGAAGGGTGGCTTCCTTGACACCGGGTCGCGCCCACGGCATCGTCTACCGCATTCCCAACGCCGCCAGGCCTTCCGCGCCCGGCCGTGCGTCCGGCCGCTGATCGCCGCCGAAATACCCCGGACAACCCGGTTCCGCTGTCCTCGCCGCGCCGGCGCGCTCCCTCTTCAACGCGATCGAGAGGAGGCGACGTCCCCTGGACGTCGATCCGCATGACTCCGCGAACCCCCACCACCACTGCTGATCCTTCCCCTCGGCCCCGGGTCGACCACGTCGTGTTCGGCGTTTCCGCTTTCCTCGCCCTGGCTTTCGTCGTCTTGGGACTGTGGCGCACCGACCTGCTTAGCAGCATGTCCTCGACCGCGCTCGACTGGCTGATCACCAACGGCGGCTGGGCTTTCGTCCTCGTCGCAAGCGGATTGGTGGTCTTCGCGCTGTGGCTGGCCGCCAGCCGGTACGGGCGGATCCCGCTCGGCGCGGACGACGAATCCCCTGAGTTCAAGACGATTTCCTGGGTGGCGATGATGTTCAGCGCCGGGATGGGCATCGGCCTGATGTTCTACGGCGTCAGCGAGCCGCTGGCCCACTTCGCCGCGCCACCACCGGGAACCGTGCCGGCCGGCAGCGACGCGGCGGTGGAGACCGCGATGGCCACCTCGCTGTTCCACTGGACGCTGCACCCGTGGGCGATCTACGCCGTCGTGGGGCTCGCGATCGCCTACAGCGGCTTCCGCCGCGGGCGCAGCCAGTTGATCAGCTCCGTGTTCGCACCGCTGCTGGGCGAGCGGAAATCCGCCGGTCCGCTGGGAAAGCTGATCGACGTGCTCGCCATCTTCGCGACGCTGTTCGGTTCGGCCGCCTCGCTGGGTCTCGGCACCCTGCAGATCGGCAGCGGCCTCCGCGCCAGCGGGTGGTTGCCCGACTCACCCGGAGTCGGCGTTCTGGTGGCGGTGATCGGGTTGCTGACGGTCGCATTCGTCGCCTCCGCGGTATCGGGAGTGGCCAAGGGGATCCAGTGGCTGTCCAACACCAACATGGTGCTCGCCGCCGTGCTGGCGGTGTTCCTGCTCGCGGTGGGCCCGACCGTGTTCATCCTCGGCCTGGTGCCCTCGTCGATCGGGAGCTACTTCCGCGACCTGGCCGAGATGACCGCCCGCACCGGCGCCACCGGCGGCGATGCCATGCACGAGTGGCTCTCCTCGTGGACGATCTTCTACTGGGCGTGGTGGATCTCCTGGACTCCCTTCGTCGGCATGTTCATCGCGCGGATCAGCCGCGGCCGCACCATCCGCCAGTTCGTCTGCGGCGCCGTGCTCGTGCCCGCCACCGTCAGCGTGGTCTGGTTCGCCGTCTTCGGCGGCGCGGCGATCGACGTCCGGCGCCACGACGCCGGTCCGGCCGCCGCAGGCACCGCGGAGGCGCAGTTGTTCGACGTGCTCGCGCACTTCCCGTGGAGCGCGGCCACCGGCGTCCTGGTCATGGTTCTCGTGGCGATCTTCTTCGTCTCCGGTGCCGACGCGGCGTCGGTGGTGATGGGCACGTTGTCGCAGCGCGGGTCGATCGAACCGCGCAGCTCCGTCGTCGTGTTCTGGGGTGTGGCGACAGGAGCCGTCGCCGCCGTCCTGCTGATCGTGGGCGGGGGCGGTGACGACGCGCTCGCCGGGCTGCAGAACCTGACGATCATCGTGGCGGCCCCGTTCACCGCGGTCATCGTCGTGCTGTGCGTGGCGCTGGCGAAGGACCTGCGCAGCGACCCGCTGATCCTGCGGTCCGAGAAGGGCGCCGAGATGATCGAAGCCGCGGTGCGCACCGGAGATGACCGATACGACGGCGATTTCCAGCTCCAGGTCTGCAGCGCGGAGCCGAACACCACTGAGCCGCAAGGGGAATCCGAGAACGGGCCGGACACCGAAGGCGTTGCGCACCGGACGCTCGACGCCGACCCCGCCCGACCGGAGGTGTCGGAGCGAACCGGCAGTCTCTGAAACGGCACCCGGAAGGGCACCCCGCCGCTCGGCGAGGTGCCCTTCCGCTCTGCTGCGGTGATGTCATGCCGTGCTCGGGCGGGCAGAGCGGATCGTCACGGGAAGACGACCGTGCTGTGTCCGTTGAGCAGCACTCGGCGCTCGCAGTGCCAGCGCACCGCGCGGGAAAGCGCCAGCGCCTCCGCGTCGCGCCCCACGGTCTGCAGCGCGCGGGGGTCGTGCGTGTGGTCGATCCGGATGACCTCCTGCTCGATGATCGGCCCCTCGTCCAGGTCCGAGGTGACGTAGTGCGCGGTGGCCCCGACCAGCTTCACGCCGCGGTCGTAGGCCTGGTGGTAGGGCTTGGCGCCCTTGAACCCGGGCAGGAACGAGTGGTGGATGTTGATCGCGCGGCCGTACAGCGCCTTGCTGGTCTCGTCGGACAGGATCTGCATGTACCGCGCGAGCACGACCAGGTCGACCTCGTGCTCGTCGACGAGCTGCAGCAGGCGCGCCTCGGCGGCCTCCTTGGTCTCCGGGGTGACCGGGACGTGCACGAACGGCAGGCCCGCGGATTCGGCCATCGGGCGCAGGTCCTGGTGGTTGGACACCACCGCGACGATGTCGGCGCCGAGGCTGCCCGCCCGCCACCGGTAGATCAGGTCGTTCAGGCAGTGGCCGAGCTTCGAGACCATGACCAGGATGCGGGCGTTGGTGCGCGGGCTGAACTCGTAGGTCATCTGGAAGTCGGCGGCCACCGGCTCGAACTCGCGCACCAGCTCCGCCAGGTCGGTGCCGGCCGGTGCGGTGACCTGGGTGCGCATGAACAGCCGGTCGCGCACCGGGTCGTCGAACTGCCGGTGCTCGTCGATGTCGCAGTCGCGCTCGAAGAGGAACCCGCTCACCGCGCGCACGATCCCCGTGCGGTTCGGGCAGCTCAAAGTCAGGGTGAAGGTGTCGGTCACGACGATCTCCTCAGCACTCCAGGATGTTGGGAGCCGGCCCACCGCGGGCGGGTCTCCTCGCACTCGTCCTTCATGTCCGCGCCGGTTCCGGCATGGTCTTGATCGCCTTGTGACGGCGTTGCGCTCGATGTCGATCCCGGCGGCGTCGCGCACTTGTTCCGGCGTCCCGTCGAGGATCTCGGCGGGGCCGTCGAGCAGTGCGACCGCTCTCGCCCTGGTGCTGACGAGGTGGTCATCCGCGGCTCCTGGGTCGCATCAACGCTCCCTCAGATATTGAACTAATATATCAATGTCGGGCAAGGAATGTTTCAAAGAAGTGCCGAATCGCCGGTCCGCCGGGCGCCGGCCCCTAAGATGAGCCCGTGACCACTGCCCCGCAAGGACTCGAGACGCCGCCCACCTCGCTGGCCGAACGCGCCTACGCCGCGATCCAGGATCAGCTGATCATGCTGGACATCCCGCCGCTGGCACCGATCGACGACCTGGCGCTGAGCGAGTCCCTCGGCATCGGCCGCACCCCCGTCCGCGAAGCGCTCAAGCGCCTGGAGGTCGATCGCCTGGTCATCTCCTACCCGCGCCGCGGCACCTTCGCCACCGGCGTGGACATCACCGACCTCGCCTACATCTCCGAGATCCGCGTCCAGCTGGAGCCGCTGGCCGCCCGCCGGGCGGCCGAGAACGCCCCGAAGGTCATGCGCACCAAGCTGACCGAGCTCGCCGACACCATCCAGCACGAGGACGTGATGGTGCTGTCCCGCCACGAGCTGATGCGGTGGGACCTGCACGTGCACCGCTCGATCTACCGCGCGGCGGGCAACCCCCACCTCGAGGACACGCTGGTGCGCTACAACAACCTCGCCACCCGGATCTTCTGCGTGTTCCTGGAGCGCATCACCCACTTCGACCGGCACGTCGAGGAGCACGTGGGCCTGCTGCAGGCCGTGGCCGCCGGCGAGGGCCGCAAGGCCGAGAAGATCGCCAGGGACCACGTGACCGGCTTCGAGAAGGCGATCCGGGCGATCATCTGACCGCCCGGACCACCCGCCGCTCACCACTCCTCGGTCGCCGCGAGCACGCCGAGCGCGTCGACCGTGGCGGCCACGTCGTGGACCCGGAGCACCTTCGCGCCGCGCTGCGCGGCCAGCACCGCGGCGGTGACCGAAGCCGCTTCCCGCTGTTCCACCGGTCTTCCGGTGATCTGCCCCAGCATCGCTTTGCGCGACAGACCGGCCATGACCGGTGCCAGCTCGGCGAACGCACCGAGCGACCGCAGCAGCGCCAGGTTGTGCTCCAAGGTCTTGCCGAAGCCGAAGCCCGGATCGACCACCAGGCGCTCGCGCGGAATGCCCGCGCTCACGCAGGTTTCGATCCGCTCTCGCAGGAAGTCCGCCACTTCGGCCAGCACGTCGCGGTAGTTCGGGTCGTCCTGCATCAGGTGGGGCGGCCGAAGCATGTGCGACAGGCAGACCGGCACGCCCAGCTCGACCGCCGTCCCGACCGCACCGGGATAGCGCAGCGCGCGCACGTCGTTGATCAACGTCGCACCGGCGGCGACGGCGGCTCTCATCACCTCCGGGCGGGAGGTGTCGACGGACAGCGGGGTGTCCGAGATGTGCGCCAGCCGCTCGACGACCGGCACGACGCGGTCGAGCTCTTCGGCGGCGCTCGGCGGGTGCGAACCCGGCCTGGTCGACTCGCCGCCGATGTCGAGGATGTCCGCGCCCTCCTCGATCAAGCGGATGCCGTGCCGGACGGCGGCGTCGCCGTCCCGGTGCGCACCGCCGTCGGAGAACGAATCCGGCGTGACGTTGAGGATTCCGCACACGAGCCTGCGCGGTCCGCGCAGCATCCGCAGCAGACGTCCCGCAGCAGCACCGGATTCGGGATCGGCCAGGCCGGTGTTGGTGCGTTGCGGCTCGGTCATGCGCTGCTCCGCCAGGCCGATTCGACGGTGTGCCGCAGCAGCAGGGCCGTGGTCACCGGCCCGACGCCGCCGGGCACCGGGGTCAGCCCGGCCGCCAGGCCGGTCACCTCGATCTCGTCCACGTCACCGACCAGGCCACCGTCAGCGGTCGGGTTGGTGCCGACGTCGATCACGACCGCGCCCGGGCCCACGTGCTCGGCACCGATCAGGCCGATCCTGCCCACCGCGACGACGAGCACGTCGGCCGGGTGCGTGTGCGCGGCGAGGTCCCGCGTGTGGCGGTGGCACACGGTCACCGTCGCATCGCGCCGCAGCAGCAGCTGGGCCACCGGCTTGCCGACGACGTTGGACCGGCCGACGACGACGGCGCGCCGGCCGGGCAGCGCGATCCCGTGGTGGTCCAGCAGCTCCAGGACCGCTGCGGCGGTCGCCGGCACGAAAGCGGGCAGCCCGGCGCTGAGCCTGCCCAACGATACGGGGTTGGCGCCGTCCACGTCCTTCTCGGGCGCGATCGAGGCGGCGAGGTCCTCGACGGTCGCCCCGCTGGGCAGCGGTGTCTGCAGCATGATCCCGTGGACCGAGGCGTCCGCGCTCAGCCCGGCGAGTTCGCCGCGGATCCGCTCCGGCGTCGCCTCCGCGCCCAGATCGACGACGTCGCACCGGATTCCGGTCTTGGCCGCGGCCTTGGCGATCGAGCGCACGTACCACGCCGTGGACTCGTCGTCGGTGGCCACGACGACGGCCAAGCGCGGCGGGGTACCGGCCTCGGTGAGCTCCGCCGCCGTCCTGGTGACCCCGGCGCGGATCTCCCTGGCGAGCCCGGCACCGCTGAGCACGGCCGTCGTCGGTCCGCTGGACACGAGCTGCCCGGTCATCGCGCGATCACCTCCCGCACCGCGGCGGTGACCTTGTCGGCGCGGGCGGCGATGTCGTCCACGCCTGCGATCGCCGCGGTCAGCTCCGAGCGGTCCGCGGCACCGGTGATCCCGGCGAGGTTGACCTCGACGTTCACCCGGGCCGTGGTCGCTGCGGCGCGAGCGGCATCCGCAGCGGCCGCGACGTCGCTGATGACGTTGCGGTTCCCGATCGGGAGTAGCTGCTCGGCGAGTCCCACGACCTGCTCGGCGACCGCGACCACCTTCGCGGGTACCCGGCCGGCCTCGACCAGCGCGCCCGCGATCGCGTGCGAGCGCGCGGCCTTCTCCTCGTCGGAGGAGCGCGGCAAGCCGTAGGCCTTCCCGACGGCTCCGAAAGCGGAAGCGTCCTCTCCCGCCAGCGTCAGCGCGTGTTCGCGGAGCTCGTCGGAGGCTTCCCGCACCGCGTTGACCGCCGAAGCGTGCTGTGCGTACTTCTCCCCGTCGCTGTAGCGGGCGACCATTCCGATCAGCGCGGCGGCCTGGGCGGCGTGCACCCCGGCGCTCGCGCCACCTCCCGGTGCGGGCACCCGGGCTGCGAGAGAGTTCAGGAACGTTTCGAGGGATTCCAAGCGCATGGCATCGGTCTTCCTGCTCGGCGGGCCAGGCCCGCAGGTGGGAGGGGTGCGCGGTACCGCGAGGACCGCGCACCCCGGCTGGCGGTCAGCGGCGGATGCGGGTCATCTCCGGGTCGACCAGCGGTTCGGCGGTCACGGTGGCACGCACCTTCCGGTCGAAGTACTGGATCTCCACCGAGGTCCCCACCACCGCCGACGCCGGGAGCCAGGCGTAGGCGATCGGCTTGCCGATCGTGTGGCCGAACGCCGCCGACGTGACGTAGCCCGCGGGTTCGCCGTCGAGGAAGACCGGCTCGTGGCCCAGCACCACGCTCCGGCCGTCGTCGACGGTCAGGCAGGCGAGGCGGCGGGTGACGGATTCCTCGCTCAGCCCGGCGATCGCGTCGTGACCGACGTAGTCCGACTTCTTCTTGTTCACGGCGAATCCGAGCCCCGCCTCGTACGGGTTGTGCTCGGTCGTCATGTCGGCGCCCCAGGACCGGTACCCCTTCTCCAGCCGGAGGCTGTTGAACGCGGCACGGCCCGCGGCGATCACGCCGAGCGGCTGCCCGGCTTCCCACAGCGCGTCCCAGAGCCGCTGGCCGTACTCGGCGCTGGTGTAGATCTCCCAGCCGAGCTCGCCCACGTAGGACAACCGCATCGCGGTGACCGGGATGCCGGCGATGTGCGCCCGCTTGAGGCGGAAGTACTTCAGCGCTTCGTGGGAGAAGTCCTCACCGGACAGCGGCTGCACCAGGTCGCGGGCCAGCGGGCCCCACACGCCGATGCAGCACGTCCCGCCGGTGATGTCGCGAATTCGCACGCTGCCGTCGGCCGGTGCTTCTCGGCGGAAGTGGTCCAGGTCGAGGTTGCTGTTGGCACCGACCTGGAACAGCTCGGTGCCGAGCCTGGCCACGGTGACGTCGGACCGGATGCCGCCTGCGCGGTCGAGGACCAGCGCGTAGGTCACCGAGCCCACGGACTTGTCCATCTTGCCGGTGGTCGACCGCTGCAGGAACTCGACCGCTCCCGGCCCGCTGACCTCGATGCGCTTGAGCGAGGTCATGTCGTACATGGCCACCGCGGTGCGGGTCTTCCAGGCCTCGGCGGCGGCGATCGGCGAGTGGAACATCGCCGACCACGCGTCGCGTGACGGCGGCTGCCACTCCGGCGGCAGCTCCTTCACCAGCCGCGCGTTCGCCTCGTACCAGTGCGGCCGTTCCCAGGCGTGCGATTCCAGGAAGAACGCGCCCAGCTCCTTCTGCCGCGCGTGGAACGGGCTCACCCGCAGGTCCCGGGGCGAGAGCTTCGGCTGCAGCGGGTGCAGCACGTCGTAGACCTCGACGAAGTTGCGCTGCGCGGTTTCGCTGACGTAGGCGTCGGTGGTCTCGATCTCGTCGAACCGGTTGACGTCGCAGCCGTGCAGTTCGAGTTCGCTGCGGCCCTCGGTCAGCAGTTGCGCGACGGCGCGGGCCACGCCCGCGGAGTGCGTCACCCACACCGCTTCGGCGACCCAGAAACCGGCCACGTCCGGGGATTCGCCGACCAGCGGCCCGCCGTCGGGGGTGAAGGACATGATGCCGTTGAACCCGGCGTCGATCTTCGCCTCGCGCAGCGACGGGAGCAGCGCCCTGCTGTGCTCCCAGGACGGGGCGAAGTCCTCCTCGGTGAACGGCAGCATCGACGGCATCGCGGCCTCGGTGACGTCGTCGTCGAGCTCGGGCAGCTCGGTGAGCTGCGCGGGCATCGGGCGGTGCGCGTAGCTGCCGATGCCGAGCCGGTCGTTGTGCTCGCGGAAGTACAGGTCGCGGTCCTGGTGGCGCAGGATCGGCAGTCGCGCCTCGATCAGGTCGTCGTTGCGCCCGACGAGCTCGGCGACCTGACCGGTTCGGGCGTACTGGTGCGCCAGCGGCAGCAGCGGCACCTTCATGCCGACCAGCTCGCCGAGCGCCTTGCCCCAGAACCCGGCGCAGGAGACCACCAGATCAGCGCTGATCTCCTCGCCGCTTCCGGTGCGCACCCCGGTGACGCGGCCGCCCTGCTGGAGGACCTCGACGACCCGCGTCGACCCGCGGAACACCGCACCGCGGGACTCCGCGCGGCGGATCAGCGCGGTGACCGCCCGGGGGGCCTTCGCGAGGCCGTCCGTGGGCGTGTGGAAACCGCCCAGCACCTGATCGCGGTCGAGCAGCGGGTGCAGTTCGGCGCACCGCTCCGGCCCGACGACCTCGCCCGGAACGCCCCAGGAAGTGGCCCAGCCCTGCCTGCGGTGCAGGTCGGCGAGCCGTTCCGGGGTGGTCGCGATCTCGAGGCCGCCGACCTGGTTGAAGCACCAGGCGCCGTCGACGTCGAGGCTCTTGAACTTCTCCACCGTGTAGGTGGCCAGCTTGGTCATCGTCTGCGAACCGTTGGTCTGGAAGACCAGACCGGGTGCGTGCGAGGTCGAGCCGCCGGCGAGCGGCAGCGGCCCCTGGTCGAGGACGGTGATGTCGGCCCAGCCGCGCTGGGTGAGCTCGTCGGCCAGGTTGGCACCGACGATCCCGGCTCCGATGATGACGACGCGTGGGTTGGTGGTGCTCATGACGGAGTCTCCTAACTGGACGGTCCGCGGTGACCGCCGGGAGGGCGCCTGCGGGGATTCGGGGCCGGTCGCGGCCGGCCCGGGCGGTCAGCGGAATTCCTGGGCCGCGTCGAGCAACCAGTCCGCCAGGTGGCCCGCGAACGACGGCCGGACGAAGAGCCGGAAGTCGTCGCTGCCGAGGGCGACGATCAGCACCCCGGCCTGCCCGACGGTGGTCTGCGCGCACCTGCCGCGGGGAAGGGCGGCGGGCCGGAGGTCGATCGAGCACCCGAAGGAGAGCAGCTCGCGCGCCAGCTCACCGCCCAACCGGATCGCGGTCCTCTGCGCGGACACGTCCACGGCCGCGCCGTCGTGCGCGGAGACCACCTTGGCGAGCGCGTCCTCCAGCTCGTGCGGGCGGGAGATCTTGCTCGTCACGAGCCATTCGTCCGGCCCGAGCCAGATGAGCTGGCCTTCCGGGGTGGCGGTCCAGGTGTTGGGCTGGACCGGCAGCGCCGCGCCCAGCGCCTGCTCCACCGCGGCCGCTCCCGGGCCGGTGGGGGCGATCCGCAGGTCCGCGGCCGCCACCGGTTCCTCGGGCTTGACCACCAGCCCGTCGACGGCCCAGGTCAGTTCGGCCAGCGCAGCGCGCCAGGCTTCCAGCGGGTGCGTGGTGCAGAGGGTTTCAGCCATCGCGGCGTACTCCTTCCGGGTCGACCAGCACGGTGGGCCCGATCTCGGCTTCGACGAGCGCGCCGTCCACCGGGACGTGCACGAGGTCGCCGATGCGGGCGCGGCCGTTCTTCACCAGCGCCAGGGCGAACGGCCGTCCCAGCTCGGCGCTGCGGTAGCTGGACGTGACGTGCCCGAGCATCGGGACCGGGGCTTCGGGCAGGGCCCCGTCCGCGCGGTGCTCCACGATCTGCGAGCCCTCGCGCAGCTTGGTGGTCCCGTCGGTGGGCAGCAGCGAGACGAACTGCTTGCGCAGCGGGTTGTGGTTCTCCGGCCGGGAGAACGAGCGCTTGCCGACGAAGTCGGCCTTCTTCTTCGACACCACCCAGTTCATGCCGAGGTCCTGCGGCGTGACGGTGCCGTCGGTGTCCTGCCCGATGATCGGGTAGCCCTTCTCCGCGCGCAGCACGTGCATCGTCTCGGTCCCGTACGGCGTGATGCCGAAGCGCTCCCCCGCGGCCAGCAGCCGCTTCCACAGCGAGAGCCCGTAGTGGGAGTTGACGTTGACCTCGTAGGCCAGCTCGCCGGAGAACGAGATCCTGGCGATGCGGACCGGGATCCCGTCGAGCGTGGTGTCCTTCCAGGACATGAACGGGAAGCCCTCGTTGGACACGTCCAGGTCCGGGAACACCCGGGCCAGCACCTCGCGCGAGCGCGGGCCGACGACCGGGAAGACCGCCCACTGCTCGGTGACCGAGGTCAGGTGCACGCGCAGCTCGGGCCACTCCGTCTGGAGCCACTCCTCCATCCAGTCCAGCACCGCGGCCGCACCGCCGGTCGTGGTGGTGACCAGGAAGCGGTTCTCCTCGGTCCGCAGCACCGTGCCGTCGTCGATGACCATGCCGTCGTTGCCGCACATGACGCCGTAGCGCACCCGGCCGACCTTGAGCGTGCTCATCATGTTCGTGTACAGCCGGTCGAGCAGCACGGCGGCGTCCGGGCCCTGGACGTCGATCTTGCCCAGCGTGGACCCGTCGAGGATGCCGACCGACGACCGCGTCGCGGCGCACTCCCGCAGCACGGCGGTCTCCATGTCCTCGCCGGGTTCCGGGTAGTACCGGGCGCGCTTCCACTGCCCGACGTCTTCGAACACCGCACCCGCGTCCACGTGCCAGGAGTGCACCGCGGTGATCCGCTCCGGGTCGAACAGGCTCCCGCGCTCCCGCCCGGCCAGCGCGGCGAAGGCGACCGGCGTGTACGGCGGGCGGAACGTGGTGGTGCCCAGCTCCTCGACCGGGCGGCCCAGCAGTTCCGCGGCGATGCCCGCGGCGATGACGCCCGAGGTCTTGCCCTGGTCGTGCGCGGTGCCGATCGTGGTGTAGCGCTTGATGTGCTCCAGCGAGCGCAGTCCGGCACCGACCGCGCGGCCGATGTCGGTCACCGTGGCGTCGCGCTGGACGTCGACGAACTGACGGTCCGGATCACCGCCGGTGCGCCAGATCACCTCCGTGGCCGTGCGAGCCGGGCTCTCCGCGACCACCGGCGCCTCGTCGCCCGCGCCCTCGCGCACCACGTCACCCAGGTCGAAGGTGCCGTTGGCCGCGCCGATCACGGTGATCCCGGGCAGGTTCCCGGCCGGCCGGAAGGCACCGAGCGATGCGTCGTAGGCCAGCGCGCCCCTGACGTGGCTGAACAGGTGCACTGCGGGGTTCCACCCGCCGCAGACCAGCAGCAGGTCGGCGGGAATCCGCACCGCACCGCCGGGGCTGCGCGCGGTCACCGCGCGAACGCGCTCCTCGCCTTCGGTTCCCGCGACCACAGTGGACGCGTGTACGGCGATTCCCCGCTCCGCGGCGCGGTTTCCCCACTCCTGCGGCGGGTTCGCCCGGGCGTCGAGCACCGTCACCGCCGCACCGGCCTCCGCGAGGTCGACCGCCGCGGCGTAGGCGGAGTCGTCGCTGGTGAAGACGACGACCTCGCGCCCCGCGAGCACGCCGTAGCGGTGCAGGTAGTCCCGCGCCGAAGAGGCGAGCATGATGCCCGGCCGGTCGTTGTCGTCGAAGACGATCGGCCGCTCGTGCGCCCCTGTCGCGACGACGACCTTCACCGCGCGGATCCGGTGCACCCGCTGGCGGCTGCGGGTCGCCGGCGCGGCGGCGCCGAGGTGGTCGGTTCGGCGTTCCAGCGCGAGCACGAACCCGTCGTCGTACTGGCCGAACGCCGTCGTGCGCTGCAGGTGCCGAACCTCCGGGTTCGCCGCCAGTTCGGCGACCACCTCGGCCGCGAACTCCAGCGCAGGGCGCCCGTCTATCCGCTCGGTGCCGGTCAGGCTGCCGCCCGGGGTGGGCCGGTCGTCGAGCAGGACGACGCTCTCGCCCGCGCGGGCGGCGCTGCGGGCGGCCAGCAGCCCGGCCGGGCCCGCCCCGATCACCAGCGTGTCGACGTGGGTGTGCTTGCGGTCGTAGCGCGCCGGGTCGGGAACTTCGGCCAAGCGGCCCTGCCCGTTGACCCCGCGCGCGACGAGGCCGTCGGTGAGCTCGACGGTGGCCGCCTGCAGCATCGGCTCCGGGAACGGCTCCTCGATCTGCACCAGCCCGGTCGGGTCCTCGACCCACGCCGCGCCGATCCCGCGCGGGCGCCCCAGCTTCACGCTGGTGCCGATGCGGTGGATGCCGTTGGCCAGCAGCGCCGAGGCCAGCGTGTCACCGGGGTGACCCGTGTAGGTGCGGCCGTCGAAGGTGAAGGTGAGCGTGCGGCTGCGGTCGATGCGACCGTACCCGTCAACCCTGCACGGTCCCGCCTCTCCGCGCTCCGCAGTGGTGGTCGCGTCCGGATCGATCTCGCGTCCTGCGGTTCCTCGTGGCTGGGTCACGTCACGGTCCCCTGTGGTGCGGTCGGGCAGGGGTGAAGTGGGCACCGGGCTGCTCGTGTGCGCCTTGCCCGGTGTCGTCGTGGGCACGGGTTCGCCGACGTGGTAGGTGGCGAGGAACTCGTAGGTGCGGGTGTCGCGGACGGTGTTGAACCAGCGGCGGCAGCCCGCGCTGTGGCTCCACCGCTCGGGGAACGGGCCCTTCTGGTTGTCGCGGTAGAAGACGAACTCGGCCCACTCCCGGTCCGACAGGTCGGCGGGGTTCTCCGGGTAGGCGACGTCGGCTTGGCCGCCGTAGTGGAACTCGACCTCCTCGCGGGGGCCGCACCACGGGCAGTGGATCAGTTGCATGGCAGGTCCTCGGGTCTCAGTGGGCGACGGCGGCGGCGCCGTGCTCGTCGACGAGCGCGCCGGTGGTGAAGCGGTCGAGGCCGAAGGGAGCGACGTAGGGGTGCGGCTCGCCGTTGGCGATGGTGTGCGCGTAGCACCAGCCGATCCCGGGCGTGGCCTTGAAACCTCCTGTCCCCCAACCGGAATTGACGTAGACGTTGGAGTACGGCGTGTGCCCGACGATCGGGCTCGCGTCCGGCGTGACGTCGACGATCCCGGCCCAGGTGCGGAGCAGGTGCGCCCGGGCGAACACCGGGAACAGCTCGACCGCGGCGGCCATCTGCCGCTCGATGATGTGGAACGCCCCGCGCTGGCCGTAGCCGTTGTAGGAGTCCACGCCCGCGCCCATCACCAGTTCGCCCTTGTGCGCCTGGGAGACGTACACGTGCACGGCGTTGGACATCACGATGGTCGGGTGCACCGGCTCCAGCAGTTCGGAGACCAGTGCCTGCAGCGGGTGCGACTGCAACGGCGTCCGCACGCCGAGCATGTCCAGCAGCACCGACGTGTGCCCGGCCGCGCACAGCGCGACGGTGCCGCAGGCGATGTCGCCCCGCGTGGTGCGCACGCCGGTCACCCGGTCACCGTCCACTGTGAACCCGGTGACCTCGCAGTCCTGGATCAGGTCGATGCCGGCCTCGTCGGCGCGGCGGGCGAAGCCCCAGGCGACGTAGTCGTGCTTGGCGATCCCGGCCCGGGGCTGGTAGGTCGCGCCCTGCACCGGGTACCGGATGTCCGCCGAGGTGTTGACGATCGGGCAGATCTGCGCGACCTCCTCCGGCCCGAGCCACTCCGCGTCGATCCCGTTGAGCTTGTTGGCCTCGACGCGGCGGACGGAGTCGCGGACGTCCTGCTCGGTGTGCGCGAGGTTGAGCACGCCGCGCTGCGAGAACAGGATCGGGTAACCGAGGTCCTCCTCCAGCCCCTCCCACAGCTTCAGGGCGTGCTCGTAGATCGCCGCGGACTCGTCCCACAGGTAGTTGGACCGGATCAGCGTCGTGTTGCGGGCCATGTTGCCGCCCGCGAGCCAGCCCTTCTCCAGGACGGCGACGTTGGTGATGCCGTGGTTCTTCGCCAGGTAGTGCGCAGTCGCCAGGCCGTGCCCGCCGCCACCGACGATGACCACGTCGTAGGACTTCTCCGGCTCCGGGTTGCGCCACAGGAAGTCGGGGTGCTCGGGCAGTTCCGCGCCCGGGGGCGGGGTGTTCGCGCTCATGCCAGCAGCTCCGGGTAGAGGGGACGGCTTTCGGCGAGGTCGGCGACGCGTTCGGCCAGTGCGTCGAGACCGACTTCCGGGGTTTCGGGGCGCAGCGCCAGCGCGATGATGTCGGCGACCTCGGTGAACTCCTCGTCGCCGAAGCCCCGGGCGGCCAGCGCCGGGGTGCCGATGCGCACCCCGGAGGACACCATCGGCGGGCGCGGGTCGAACGGGACCGCGTTGCGGTTCACGGTGATGCCGACCCGGTGCAGCCGGTCTTCGGCCTGCTTCCCGTCCAGCTCCGAGTCCCGGAGGTCCACCAGGACCAGGTGCACGTCGGTGCCGCCGGAGACCACCCCTACGTTCTGCTCCACCAGGAGCCGGTCGGCGAGGATCCGGGCCCCGGCCAGGGTGCGCTCCTGCCGCTCGCGGAAGTCGGCTCCGCCCGCGAGCTTGAACGCCACCGCCTTGCCCGCGATCACGTGCTCCAGCGGACCGCCCTGCAAACCGGGGAAGACGCTGGAGTTGAGCTTCTTCGCCAGTTCCGCCTGCGCGAGCACCACCCCGCCGCGCGGACCGCCGAGGGTCTTGTGCGTGGTGGAGGTGACCACGTGCGCGTGCGGAACCGGGGACGGGTGCAGCCCGGCGGCCACCAGCCCGGCGAAGTGCGCCATGTCCACCATCAGGTAGGCGCCGACCTCGTCGGCGATCCGGCGGAACTCCGCGAAGTCCAGGTGCCGCGGGTAGGCCGACCACCCGGCGATGATCAGCTTGGGACGGCGTTCCTTCGCCAGCCGCTCCACCTCGGCCATGTCGACGAGGTGGTCGTCCGCCCGCACGTGGTAGGCCACCGCGTCGAAGTACTTCCCCGAGAAGGTCAGGCGCATGCCGTGCGTCAGGTGCCCGCCGTGCGCGAGGTCCAGACCGAGGAAGGTGTCGCCCGGTTCCAGCAGCGCGGCCATGACCGCGGAGTTCGCCTGGGCGCCGGAATGCGGTTGCACGTTGGCGAAGTCGGCGCCGAACAGCGCCTTCGCGCGGTCGATCGCCAGCTGCTCGATCTCGTCGACGTTCTCGCAGCCGCCGTAGTAGCGGCGGCCCGGGTAGCCCTCCGCGTACTTGTTGGTCAGCACCGAGCCCTGCGCCTGCATCACGCTCAGCGGTGCGAAGTTCTCGCTCGCGATCATCTCCAGCGTGCCGCGCTGCCGGGCCATCTCCCGGGTGACGGCCGCGTGGACCTCCGGATCCGCCTCCGCCAGCGGCACCCCGAGCGCGCTCCCGGCGCTCGGCGCCCCTCGACGATCAACCGTTACGGACATGCGGCCGACCTCCCGTGTTGGTCGATTGATATATCAGTTGGTGGTCGAAATCGGGGCCGCTGCCGCAGCGGTCAACGGCCCCGGAATCGCTCGTCGCGGTCGCCTGCGGGCTCAGTGGCCCCGGGCGATCCACTCCTCCAGGTGCGGCGCCTCGGCCGCGATGGTGGTCGATCCGCCGTGTCCGGTGCGGACCGTCGTCTCCCCGGGCAGGGCGAGCAGCGTGCGGCTGATCGAGTCGATGATCGTGTCGAAGCTGGAGTAGGACCGGCCGGTGGCGCCGGGGCCGCCCTGGAACAGGGTGTCCCCGGTGAACACGGTCGCCAGCTCGGGGACGTGCAGGCAGGTCGAACCCGGCGAGTGCCCCGGCGTCGGCAGGACGTGCAGCCCGATGCCCGCGACGGTGAGGACCTGACCCGCCGCCAGTTCGCCGTCCGGCAGGCGGTCCGGGTGGGTCAGCTTCCACAGCGGCGCTTCGTCCGGGTTGAGCAGGACGGGCGCCCGGAACCGCTCGGCCAGCGCCGGGGCCTGGTTGACGTGGTCGTCGTGCGCGTGGGTGCACACGATCGCCGTCACCCGCCGATCGCCGACCTGCGCGGCGATCGCATCGGCGTCGTGCGCCGGGTCGATGACGAGGACCTCGCGGTCGTCGCCGACGATCCAGACGTTGTTGTCGACCTCCCAGGTCCCGCCGTCGAGGGAGAAGGTGCCGGAGGTGATCAGGTGCTCGACGGGGCTCACAGGACCACCACCGAGCGCAGCACGTCACCGCGGTGCATCTTGTCGAAGGCGTCCTCCACGTCGTCCAGCGAGATCTCCTCGGTCACGAACTTCTCCAGCGGCAGCCTGCCCTGCAGGTGCAGGTCGACCAGCGCCGGGAAGTCGCGGGAGGGCAGGCAGTCGCCGTACCACGACGACTTGAGCGCGCCACCGCGGCCGAAGTACTCGATCAGCGGCAGCTCCGGCGCCATCATGTCCGGCGTCGGGACGCCGACGAGCACCACGGTCCCGGCCAGGTCCCGGGCCTCGAACGCCTGCTTCCAGGTCTCCGGGCGCCCGACCGCGTCGATCACCACGTCGGCGCCGAACCCGCCGGTGCAGTTGCGGATCTCCTCGACCACGTCGGCCTCCCGCGCGTCGATGAAGTGGGTGGCGCCGAACTCCCGGGCCTTGTCCAGCTTCCGCGGGTCGCGGTCCACCGCGACGATCGTGCTCGCTCCCGCGAGCTCGGCCCCGGCGATGGCCGCGTCGCCGACGCCGCCGCAGCCGATCACCGCAACCGAATCACCCCGGCCCACCTGACCGGTGTTGATCGCGGCACCGATCCCGGCCATCACGCCGCAGCCGAGCAACCCGGCCACCTGCGGCTCGACGCGCGGATCGACCTTGGTGCACTGCCCAGCGGCCACCAGGGTCTTCTCCGCGAACGCCCCGATGCCCAGCGCCGGGCTCAGCTCCTGGCCGGAAGCCAGCGTCATCTTCTGCGTCGCGTTGTGCGTGCTGAAGCAGTACTGCGGCTTGCCCTTGCCGCAGGCCCGGCACTGCCCGCAGACCGCGCGCCAGTTCAGGATCACGTAGTCGCCCGGAGCGACGTTCACGACGCCGTCGCCGACCGATTCCACCACGCCGGCGGCCTCGTGCCCCAGCAGGAACGGGAACTCGTCGTTGATCCCGCCCTCGCGGTAGTGCAGGTCCGTGTGGCACACCCCGCACGCCTGCACCCGCACCACGGCCTCACCGGGGCCCGGATCCGGGATCACGATCGTCTCGACGGAGACGGGCTTGCCCTGCGCGAGCGAGACAACTCCGCGGACTTCTTGCGACATACGGTTCTTCTCCTTCTTCCTGCTCGTTCCGGAAGGCCGGCGAGCCGGGCGGTGGCGGGGAGATCGGTTCGTCGAGCGACGCCGCGAGTCCGGTCCGCTGATCGGGGCGCGGACTGCGACCCGCAGCTTGACATACGGTTGGTATATCAGTCCAGGCCGCAATGGACGCCAGATCGGCGCATCCGGACTCGCGGCGGTCCTGCCGGGAATCAGTCCGAGATCGCCGCGATCACCCAGTCCCTGAACTCGCCGATGTGGTGCTCGCTCGGGACCAGCACACCGCCGTTGGCGTAGGCCCTCGACGACATCGCCGGCTGGCAGCGCTCGCAGGCGTCGAAGTCCTGCTGGTTGACCCGGTGGAACAGCTCCACCGAGCGGGAGAGGTCGACTCCGCTGTCGACGACCTCCTGCGTGTAGAGCCAGTCGCACTCCACGATCGTCCGGTCCACCGCCAGCGGGTACATCCGGTGGAAGATCACGTGGTCCGGCACGAGGTTGATGAACACCTGCGGGTTGATCGTGATCGCGTAGTAGCGCCGGTCGTGGTCCTCGTCGACGCCGGAGAGGGTGTCGAAGCCGCCCTGACCGTCCACTGTGAACCCGGTGATCTCCTCGCCGAACTGCGCCCCGTGCCCCACGAAGTACTGCGCCGCGTAGCCGTCGGCGAACTCCGGCAGCACCTCGGTCAGCTCCGGGTGGATCGTCGCGCAGTGGTAGCACTCCATGAAGTTCTCGACGATGAGCTTCCAGTTCGCCTTCACGTCGTAGGTGATCCGGCGGCCGACCACCAGGTCCTCGATCGCCCAGCCGTCGATCGTGCCGGGATCGCCCAGTCTGGCGGTGACCGCGCTCTGCACGGTGTCCTCGAAGGACGGTGGCTCGTCGGCCAGGCACACCCAGGCGGTGCCGAGCCATTCGCGCAGCGCGACGCCGATCAGCCCGTACTCGTCGCGGTTCACGTCGTTCATGGAGTTCAGGTTCGGGGCGGCGACGAGCTTGCCGTCGAGGCCGTAGGTCCACGCGTGGTACGGGCACTGCAGGGACCGCCGGACCGCTCCGGACTCCTCGACGCACAGCCGCGCACCGCGGTGCCGGCAGACGTTGAGGAAGGCGCGCAGCGCGCCGTCGCGGCCCCGCACGATCAGCACGCTCTCGCCGCCGACGTCGACGTTGCGGAAGCTGCCGGGGGTGGGCATGTCGCTGCAGCGGGCCGCGGCGAACCAGTGGCGCTGGAAGATCCGGGACTTCTCGAGCTCGAAGACCGCTTCATCGGTGTAGTGCGACCCCGGCAACGTCGGGATCAGGCTGGAGGCGGGTTCCGGCTGCTGCTGGCTGTGAACTTCGACGGAACTCACGAACGGTCCTTTCCTGCTGCGGTGCGTCGGTGGAGGTCGGCGCGGGCCCGGCGGGCCGGCGCACTGGCAGGCGGGCTTGGATCAGCGCAACGCCGGCGTGGACCCGGCGAGCTGGCGGCGCCATCGCCCGAACGGGCGCGCGCGATCGATCGCGAGCACGGCTTCCGGGCTCCCGTCCTGGCCCCGGTAGAGCGCGAGGAAGTCGAGCGCTTCGAGACTGCCCTCGAGCACTTCGATCCGGGAGCCCTCGGTGCGGTGACCGGCGAACTGGATCTTGTGGCCGTACTGGTCGGACCAGAAGTACGGCACCTCGTGGTGGGCCGGCGGCTCGTAGCTACGGCCGAGGAGCGCGGAGGCCGCGGCGACCGGCTGCTGCACGGCGTTGGTCCAGTGCTCCAAGCGCCGCGAGGAGCCGAGGTAGTTGCGGTGGGAGTTGGCGCAGTCGCCGACCGCGAAGACGCCGGGCACGTTGGTGGCACCTTGCGCGTCGGTGACGACACCGTCGTCGAGCTCGACGCCCGATCCGCGCAACCACTCCACGCACGGCTCGGCACCGATGCCGACCACCACCACGTCGGCGGGCAGCTCGCGCCCGTCGGACAGGCGGACGGCCGTCACCCGCTCGCCACCGAGGAGCTCGGCGAGCATCGCACCGGTGTGCAGCCGCACGCCCTCGGTGGCGTGCAGACTCGCGCAGACCTCGCCCATCTCCGCGCCGAGCGGTTTCAGCAGCGGCACGGGCGCGGCTTCGACGACGTCGACCTCGACGCCCAGACCCACTGCGGTCGAGGCGATTTCGGATCCGATGAACCCGGCCCCGATGACCACCAGGCGCGCGCCAGGGACCAGTTCCTCGCGCAGCGCCACCGCGTCGTCGAACGTGCGGAGCGTGTGCACGCCCTCCGGCAGCTCACCGCGGAGACTCCTCGCCCGGGCGCCCGTCGCCACCACCACGCCGTCGGCCACGATCCGCTCGCCGTCGTCGAGGACCACCGCCCGATCACGGGTGTCGAGTCCGGTCGCGGTGCGCCCGAGCCGCCACTCCGCCTCCAGCGCGTCGTCCTCGGGCGTGGACAGCTCGAGGTCGGCTTCCGAGTACTTCCCGGCCAGGAACTCCTTGGACAGCGGCGGGCGGTCGTAGGGCGCGCGGGACTCCTCGCCGATCACGACGATCCGCCCTCCGAAGCCCTGATCCCGCAGAGCGCGGGTGGCGGTGAGCCCGGCGAGGGAAGCGCCGACAACAGCGATCGTCCGCATCATCGGACCTCTTCCGCGAGCGCTCCGGCGACTTCCGCCCCGACCTCGACCGTCTCGAGCACGTAGACCTGCCCGTCGGTGATGACCACCTCGTGCGTCCGCACCGGCTTGCGCGCGGGTGGCCCGCTCGGCTTCCCGGTGCGCAGGTCGAAACAAGCGGCGTGCAAGGGGCACTCGACCGCGCAATCCTCCAGCCAGCCGTCCGACAGCGAAGCATCCTGATGGGTGCACGTGTCATCGATCGCGTAGAAGGTGCCGTCCGCGTTGAACACCGCGATTGCCACGCTGCCCTGCACACGTACAGACTCTCCGACCGGAATGTCGGACACCGCGCCAACTAAGATCATCGTTGCTCCTGTTGCTGATTGCGGAACACGACGTGTGATTCGCAACAGAGCATCCGGCACTCATCGTTTCCCGTCAATTGGCCAAACCGAGATCAGCTCGTCGCGAGTTCGGAGTTGCAGCATGCACAACAACGGCAAGGACGCAGCCGCCGCCGAGCCCCGGACGCCCACCCAAGCCGTGGACCGGGCCCTGTCGATGCTCGTTCTCCTGGCCCAGCGCGGGCCGTCCGGCGTCACCGAGCTGGCCCGCGAGCTGGGGGTGCACAAGTCCACCGCGTCCCGGTTGATGACCGCGCTGGAGAAGTTCCGGTTCGTCGAGCAGACGGGTTCTCGCGGGAAGTTCCAGCTCGGGTTCGGCATCGTGCGGCTCGCCGGGGCGACCGCCGCCCAGCTGGACATCGCGCGGGAGAGCCGGCCGATCTGCGTCCGGCTGGCGGCGGAGCTGCACGGGACGGTGAGCCTGAGCGTCCTCGAGAGCGGCGGCGCCACGACGGTGGTGCAGGAGCCCAGCACCGAGCGGAACTGGATCGGCCTCCGCATGCCGCTGCACGCGACCGCGAGCGGGAAGGTGCTGCTGGCGAGCTTCGGGTTCGCGGAGCTCGAAGAGTTCCTGCGGACGCCGCTGCAGCGGTTCACCCCGGGAACCGTCACCTCGCGCGGTGCCCTGATGGCGGATCTGAACCGGGTTCGCGACCGCGGGTGGGCGGCGGCGAGCGGCGAGTTCGAGCGCGACCTCCACTCGGTCGCGGTTCCGGTGCGGGGCCCCGGCGGACGCCTGGCCGGAGTGCTGACCGCGTCAGCCGACCCCGCGCACCTCCGGCCGGCCGATTTTCCCGACGTGGCAAGGGTTCTCGTCCGGGCGGCCGAAGAGATCCAGGACCGGCTGCGACGCCTGGCCGGCCCGTAGCGAGCGCGGGAAACCCTTGACCAGACCTGGCATCCCCGTTAGCTTGAACAGATATATCAGTCGTATGGATCAAGAGGTGATCATGCGCCAGCCCCTCGGTTCGGCCAGGTCGAGCGCCGGGCAGAGCGGAGCGGCCGGGTGAACGGGCCGCCCGTGCCTCGCGGCGTGGGCGGCGAGCTGGCCATCGAGGACGCGCAGACGATCCGCCGCGCGACCGCGGCGGCGACGCTGGGCAACATCGCCTCGTGGTACGACTTCGGCATCTACTCCTACCTCGCCGCGGTCGCCCTGGACCGGGTGTTCTTCCCCGATGCCGGCGAGTGGGCGGCGGTGCTCACCCTGGGCACGTTCGCCGCGGCGTTCGTGGTGCGCCCGCTCGGCGGGGTCGTCTTCGGACCGCTGGGCGACCGGATCGGCCGGACCAGGGTCCTCGCCGCCACCATCCTGCTGATGTCGATCGCGACCGCACTGCTCGGGCTCGTTCCCGACCACGGCGCGATCGGCATCGCGGCTCCGCTGATCGTGCTGTTCATCCGCATGCTGCAGGGCTTCGCCGCGGGCGGCGAGTACACCGGCGCGCTGACGCTCACCGCCGAGTACGCGCCCGACCGGCGGCGCGGTTTCCTCGGCAGCTGGCTGGAATTCGGCACACTGGTCGGTTACGCGTTCGGCGCCGGCGTCTCCGCGCTCCTGGTGTCGGTGCTGCCCGAGGAGCAGCTGCTGGCCTGGGGGTGGCGAGTGCCCTTCCTGCTCGCCCTGCCGCTCGGCGTCATCGGGATCTACCTCCGGTTGCGGCTGGAGGAGACGCCCGCGTTCCGGCAGCTGATGGAGCGCTCGCCGGCGATGGCGACCATGGCGCTGCGGCGCGTGTTCCAGATCCTGCTGACCCGGTGCCGAACGGCGGCGCTGGTCGCCGGCGGCCTGATCGTCGCCTGGAACACCACCAACTACGTGCTGACCAACTACGTGCCCACCTACCTGACGCGGACCCTGCCGGGCCACGGCCAGAGCGGGACCAGCGACGCGCTCTCGACCGCGCTGCAGGTGCTGGTCATGCTCGCGATGCTCTGCGTCATCGTCTTCACCGGCAAGCTCAGCGACCGCATCGGCCGCAAACCGGTCCTGCTCACCGGCAGCATCACGCTGATCCTGCTCGGCCTGCCCGCGGTGTGGCTGCTGCGCGCCGGGCTCCCCGGCCAGCTGCTCGGTTTGGTGATCATGGGGTTCGCGCTGCTCTGCTTCGCCGCGGTGACCCCGTCGACGCTGCCCGCGCTCTTCCCCACCTTCGTCCGGTACGGCAGCCTCGCCATCATCTTCAACGTGTTCGTGTCGGCGTTCGCCGGCACCGCGCCGACGGTCATCGGCATAGCGGTGACCACGACCGGAAACCTCGACTGGCCCGGCTACTACCTGATCGGAGCCGGAGCGATCGGGCTCCTGAGCACCCTGTACCTCAAGGAACCGGCCGGGCGGGCGCTGAAGGGCGCCGCGCCGCTCACCTCGAGCGCCGACCTGCCCGCACCGCCGCTGTCCGCGGACGGCGTTCCGATGGAGAATCCGCCGCGGCCACAACGGGAATGACCGCCGCGGGACCGAAGGCGCGCGGCGTTCGCCGAATCGGGTTCCGTCTTCGGCGAATGACCGACTCGCGGCGTCGCGCGGGCGCTAGGGTGTCGCGGACCCGGCATGTGGAGGCTCGACGATGGACCGATCCGGTCACGAGGACGCGCACCCGAGCACTGGTGCCACCGAACCGCGGGTGGACACCTCCTCGCCGAACGTGGCGCGGATGTACGACTACTACCTGGGCGGTGCGGCCAACTTCGCCGTCGACCGCGAGGCGGCCGAGCGGGCGCTGGCGATCACCCCGGAGATCGGCCGGTTCGCCCGGATGAACCGGGAGTTCCTCGGTCGGGTGGTGCGATACCTCTGCGAGCGGGACATCGACCAGTTCCTCGACCTGGGGTCGGGAGTTCCCACGGTCGGCAACGTCCACGAGATCGCCCACCAGCACAACCCGGACGCCCGAGTCGCCTACGTCGACCACGAGTCCGTCGCCATCGCGCACGCCCGCGCGCTCCTGGCGGAGGAGCCGTACGTCAGCGCCACCCAAGCCGACATCCGGCGCCCGGCGGAGGTCCTGTCCGCGCCGGGAGTGGCCGGGCTGCTGGACTTCTCCCGGCCGGTCGCGGTGCTGGCCGTGGCCATCATGCACTTCGTGCCCGATGCCGACGACCCGGTCGGGATCCTGCGCGCCTACCGCGCGGCCTGCGCGCCTGGCAGCTACCTGGCGCTGTCGCACGCGGCGACCATCACGATGACCGAAAGCGAGTCGCAGCGCGGTCAGGGCGTCTACCGCAGCACCACGACACCGCTCGTGCTCCGCGACCGCGACGAGATCGCCGCGCTCTTCGACGGGTGCGACCTGGTCGAACCCGGGCTCACCCCGATCAACCACTGGCCGTCGCAGACGGAGGAGAGCCCGGCCAACGGCTACGGTGCGGTCGCCGAACTGCGCTGAGGCCGCGGCTCAACCGAAGTCGCGGCGGCGCAGCGCGATCAGGCCGGTACCGATCAGCAGCGCCGACAGCCCTGCCATGATCAGCGCCGGGGCCGGGTCGAACGGTGCTCCGGCGAGCGTGTTCGGGATGTGGTGGAAGGGTTCGAACGGACTGCCGCCCCAGTTCCCGTACAGCGGACCCGCGGCCCGACCCAGCACTGCCACTGCCGTCCACACGGCCCAGGCGAGGGCCGTGGACGCGCGCGGAACCGCTCCGTAGGCCAGCACGCAGACCGCTGCCACCAGCCAGACCGCGGGGAGAGTGCCCAGCGTCGCGGCCAGGACGCGCGGGATGTCGGTCGCGGGATCACCGACGAGGACCGCGAAGAGAGTGCCGAACACGCCGCCCGCGACCGCGAGCAGGACTGCCGTGTTGAGGCCCAGGACGACCAGATGTCCTGCGGCCCAACGGGTTCGGGTCAGCGTCGTGGACTGCACCAGCTCGGCGCGACCCGAGCGCTCCTCGGCGCGCATCCGCCGCACCGCCAGCACCGGGTACAGCGCGATGACGTGGGCGAAGATCAGGATCATCGCCCAGAGGCCGAAGTCCACGAGACCCGCGCCGGGACTGCCGCCGAAGGCCCGCAGCAGGTTGTCCGTCGTGACGCCGGGAGCCTGCGTCCACTGGTGCACCATCGTGCTGACCCCGCCCGCACCGGCAGCCGCGGCGGCGACCGCGATGGCCCACTTGAGCAGCAGGTCGCGCTGGAACCGCCACGCCAGGCCGACCGGGCCGCGCAGGCCCGGTGCGGTGGCAGGGCCGCGTCGCTCCGGCAACATCCCGGCGCCGAGGTCGCGGCGGTCGGCCAGGCGGTAGGCGGCGACGACCAGCACGGCGCTCACCGACAGCGGGATCGCGAGCATCCACCAGCGATCGTTCCAGTACGGCTCCACCGCGTGGATCCAGCCGAGCGGAGAAGCCCACTTCATCCAGAGCAGCCCGGACGCATCACCGGCGTAGCGCAGCACATATGCCGCTCCGAGCAGGTACAGGCCCAGCACTCGCGCGGTGCGCGCAGTGCGGGTGAGCTGGGCGAGCACCGCGCCGATGGCGCCGAAGAGCCATCCGGCCGCGCTGACCGCCGCGCCGTAGGCCAGCGATCCGGCCGGTTCCATGCCGATCCCGATCAGCGCGATCGCCGTCGCGGCACCACCGGCGAGGCTGGCCCCGCCCGCCACCAGCAGCGCAGCGGTCAGCGGCGCACAACGGCCGACCGCGCCCGCGCGCAGCAGTTCGACGCGCCCGGCGTCCTCGTCGGCGCGGGTGTGCCGGACGACGGCGAGCAGTGCGGCCAACGCGCTGAACGCGTAGAGGAAGCCGCCGCTGCGCCAGGCCGCGAGGTAGCCGAGGTCGGGCACGACGGAACCGCCGCCCAGCGCCCGGAAGAAGCTGTTCCGGTTGATCAGCTCGGCGTACTCGGCCATCCGCTCCGGGGTCGGCATGGCCCTGGTGATGTAGGAGACCAGCACCAGGGCCAGCGCGACGAGCAGCAGGATCCACCACGGTGCGATGCCGCGCTCGCGCCGCAGCGCGAGCCGGACCAGTGCCGGTGCCCCGGCGTTCACCGCGACACCGCCTCGTCGTAGTGGCGCAGGAACAACTGCTCCAAGGTCGGTGGCCGGCTGATGAGGCGGCGGACGCCGAGGTCGTCGAGCTGCCGCAACGCCGGGCCGAGCGCGGCCGGGTCGACCTCGAAGCGCACCACGTCGCCGTCGGCCCGCAGGTCGTGCACCCCGGGCAGGTCGGCGAGCGCGGTGGGCGGCCCGGCGACCTCGGCTTCGACGCAGGTGCGGGCCAGGTGTCGCAGCCCGGCGAGGCTCCCGGTGTCGACCGTGCGCCCGGCGCGGATGATGGTGACCCGGTCGCACAGCTCCTCGACCTCGGTCAGGACGTGGCTGGACAGCAGCACCGTCCGGACGCCGCGCTGTTCGCGCACGAGTTCCCGGAAGACCTGCTCCACCAACGGGTCCAGGCCCGAGGTGGGTTCGTCGAGGACCAGCAGCTCGGCACCGGAGGCGAACGCGGCGATCAGCGCCACCTTCTGCCGGTTCCCCTTGGAGTAGGCGCGCGCCTTGGTCCGCGGGTCCAGGCCGAACCGTTCGATCAGCTCCGCCCGGCGCGCGCGTGCGGCCGGGCCGCGCTCTCGCATCAGGAGGTCGATGACCTCGCCGCCGGACAAGCCCGGCCACAGCGTCACGTCTCCGGGCACGTAAGCCAGCCTGGAGTGCAGCTCGGTCGCATCGCGCCACGGGTCGCCGCCGAACAGCCTGGCGGTGCCCGCGTCCGCGCGCAGCAGGCCGAGCAGGATCCGGAGCGCGGTGCTCTTCCCCGCGCCGTTCGGCCCGAGGAAGCCGTGCACCTCGCCGGCGTTCACAGTGAGGTCGAGTCCGTCCAGCGCGGTCGTGCGGCCGAACGCCTTGACCAGTCCGCGCATCTCGATCGGAGCCGTCATCCGGTTCGCTTTCCGCCCTGCGGCAAGCGGTCTCGCATCTCGGCCGCCTCCTCCGGGCTGAGGTATGGGTGCGAGTAGATGTCGAGCAGGGCCCGGGCGAGCAGGTCGGCGCCCTCCGGGCTGAACACGTCGACGCCGAGCCCGCGCGAGACGTGCTCGTGGAGAACCGCGACGGACAGCGCCATCGCCGCGCCCACCGTCGCCCTGGCCTCGCGCGGCACTTCCGGTGCGTCGGAACGCTTTTCGTCGGCTTCGGCCAGCCACTGCGCCCCGAGCCGCACCAGCTCGTCGAACACCGGCGCCGCCCGCCCCTCGGTCAGAGCGCGCAGGACGTAGGCGCGGTAGGGCCCGAAGACCGCTCCGGCGACCGCGACGTAGTTGACCTCGCCCGGGCTGCTGTCCGCCCTGACCTGGTCGTTGATCTTGCCGAGCGCCTTGGCCAGGTGCGCGTCGCACGCGTCGCGCAGCGCTTCCTTGGATCCGAAGTGGTGGCGCACCAAGCCCGACGACACCCCGGCCGTCTCGGCGATCCCGCGGATCGTCGCCCGGTCGAAGCCGTGCTCGCCGAAGTGCCGCAACGCGGCATCCCGGATCCGCGCACGAGCGGTGAGGTCTTCGGGTTCGGTCATGACCACCTCCACCGCCGACTATACGCACGTGCAGTCTACTGCACAAGCGTGTAGTCGCCCGCGTCCGATGCAGCCGATCGGACGTACCCGGCTCGCGCGGGCGGTGGGACACTGACGACGTCCGAGATCGTCTGTTCCTGACTCGGTGACCGGCAACGGGGGACCGGTTGGCCGTGGAGGTGCAGGCGTTCCTCTTCAGCAGGCGCTGGGACACGCCATCGGCGTGCTCCTGCGCCCGACCGAGGGAGAACGCGTGATGTCCGCCCTGACCTACATCGTTGGCGCGCCCGTTTCCGTCGCCGTGGTCCTGCTGGTGCTCCGCTTCGCACCGACGGCGGTGCTCACCGTCCTCGCGGGCGCCACAGCGCTCATCGCGCGCGACAAGCGAGCCACTCGCGCGCTCGTCGTCCTTCAGATGGTCCGGCCGAACTGCCGGACAGCACCCGCCGAACCCGCTGCACGACAGCAGGATTCCGCGACGCCCTCCCCCGCCGCCTAGCGCCGCTCCACGGTTCCCGGCCGAGGGACAGCACTGCTGTCGACACCGAAGACTCGTGCGGTCACCAGCTGCCGCCACTGTCGGCGGACGTTCCAAGCCGAGCGGAGACGACGCGAGGCCTCGCTCCCGTCAGAATCCGCTGCGGCTGGAATTCCGCCCTGGTCAGTGGTTCTGGCGTGGCACCGATCAAACTTCCAGGTCCGGCCACGGCTTTCGCGGCACGAGGGCTTCAATCCCCGCGCCCACCCGGAACACCGCTTCTTCGTCGAACGGGTGGCCCACGACCTGGACTCCGGTCGGGACGCCGTTGCTCGCCGTGCCGCTGGGCACCGCCAGCACCGGGCACCGGTTGGCGACGTTGAACGGGCTGGTCAGGTGCGCCGCCCAGTAGTGCTCCCGGTGATGTCCGGCGATGTCGATGCCGTCGAGGTAGTTGTCGTCGGCGGTCAGTGCGGTGACCGCGTTGGTCGGGCAGAGCAGCACGTCCACCCCGGCCATCGCGGCGGCCAGTTCGCGCTGCATGGCGGCGTCGAGGACGAAGGAGTTGACGAGGTCGTCGCGCTCGGCCGCGCGGCGGGCATCGGCGATGAAGCGCTGGGCGTAGGGCGCCAGCTCCGTCACCGCACCGGCTTCCCGGGTCATGGCCGGAGCCAGGATCTGGCCGAAGTGGGCGAAGATCGTGCGCACCACCTGCTCGCCGGTCCACGGCAGGTCGACGGGCACGACGACGGCACCGGCCTTCTCCAGCCGGGCGACGACGTCCGCGGTGGCCGCTTCCACCTCGGGTTCGACCGGGAAAGCTCCCAGATCCGGGGAGAACCCGATCCGGACGCCGCGCAGCGCGTCGACCGGGTCCTCCGGCAGCGCGATCGGCACGCCCTCCGGGCCCCACGAGGTGTGGTCGACGGGATGCCGTCCCGACATGACCGAAGCGAGCAGCGCGGTGTCGGCCACCGTGCGCCCCATCGGCCCGTCCCCTCGGTACCAGTCCGCGCACAGCGGCGGGAGACCCGGGATCCGGCCGTACGGCGCCTTGTAGCCGACGGTCCCGGTGAACGCCGCGGGCACGCGCGTCGAGCCGGCGATGTCGGATGCGGTCGCCAGCGTCGTCATGCCCGCGGCCAGCGCGGCGCCCGCGCCGCCGGAGGATCCGCCCGGCGTGGCGTCGAGGTTCCACGGGTTGCGGGTCACGCCCCACATCGCGCTGTGCGTCACCGTGGCGCAGCTGAACTCGGGAGTGGTCGTGCGCGCGTGCACGATCCCGCCCGCGCGCTGGACCCGCTCGATCACCGGGTGGTCCACCTCGGCCACGCGTCCGGCGTGCGCGGCCAGGCCCTGCTCGATCCGCCGTCCGGCGAGGCTGTGCCGCTCCTTGGTCGCCACCGGAATTCCGAGCAGCGGTGCGGTGGGTTCCTGGGCGCGGGCCGCGCGGAGGTAGGCCGATTCCGCGAGCTTCGCTTCGGCGCGCGCCTCGTCGAACAGCGTCTCGGTGAAGGCGTTGACACCGGTGTGCCGGTCGCCGTTGGCCCGTTCGATCCGGGCGATGACGGCGTCCAGCAGTTCCACCGGTGAGAGCTCCAGGCTGCGGAAGGCCCGCAGCGCGGTGACCGCGTCGAGGTGGATCAGTTCCGTCACCGCTGCGCCTCCAACTCGCCCTGGAGGAGTTCCCAGGTCGCCTCGGTGAGTGCGTCGACCCCGATGGCCATCTGGTCGTCGCTGGTGAACTCGCGCTCGCAGTGGCTCACCCCGTCGACGGAGGGGATGAACAGCATCAGCGCCGGGACGATGCGGTTCATGGCCACCGAGTCGTGCCCGGCCATGGTGTTGATCCGCCGGATGCCCGCACCGAGATCGGCGGCCACCTTCTCGGCGATCTCCAGGCCCTGCTCCGGGAAGTGCTGGACCGGGCGCACGTCGAAGTCCCGGACGTCGATGGTCAGGTCGTGCTCGCGGGCCACCGCCGCGATCCGCTCCAGCAGCAGCGCGCGGGCCTGCTGGACGATCTCCGGCGCGTTGGCCCGGATGTCGGCGACGAGGTGGACGCGGCGGGGCACCACGATCGGCGAGTTCGGTTCGAGGGTCAGGTAGCCGACCGAGGACACGATCGACTCCGGTTCGAAGTCCGCGGTGACGTCGTGCACGAGCACCACGACCTTGGACGCGGCGACCAGGGCGTCCCGGCGGTCGGCCATCGCGGTCGCGCCGGTGTGCGACTGCTCCCCCAGCACCTCCACGTCCAGCTTCTGGGTGTACCAGCTGCGGTCCACCGCGCCGAGCGCGATGCCCTCGCGCTCGAGCACCGGCCCCTGCTCGATGTGGATCTCCGCGTAGGCCGCCGGTTTCGGCCGCTCGTCGGTGCCGCGGTAGCCGATGGCCTCCAGCGCTTCGGCGACGGTGATGCCGTCGGAATCGGTGACCCGCAGCATCTCCTGCTCGTCCATCAGCCCGGCGAAGACCGAGCTGCCCATGATCGACGGCGCGAACCGGCTGCCCTCCTCGTTGAACCAGTCGACGACGGCGAGGTTGTACTTCGGCGGCTCGCCCCGCGCGACCCGCGCGGCGAGCCGGTCGGCCGCGTGCAGGGCGGCGATCACGCCGTAGGCGCCGTCGAACCGGCCGCCGAGCGGCTGGCTGTCCAGGTGGGATCCGACCAGGACGTAGTCGGCGCCGGGCCGCCACTCGACGAGCGCGAACAGGTTCCCGATGGAGTCGACCCGGACCGGCCAGCCCCGTTCCGCGGCGAAGGCGGTGAACCAGTCCCGCAGCTGCTTGTCCTCCGGGGTGGCCGCTTGGCGCTCGACGCCACCGGCCGGGGTGGCCCCGATCGCGGCCACCTGGTGGAAATCGGTCAGGAAGGATTCGGTGCTCATCGGGCGACCTCCACATCGACGCGCCGCCGGGTCTCGGGCACCCGGGTGGTGACCAGCAGGACGAGAACGATCAGCGCGGCAGCGGCCATGTACCAGCCGGGCGCGGACTCCCACCCGGTGCTGCCGACCAGGTAGGTGCCGACGAACGGCGCCGTGCCGCCGAATGCCGCGTAGGCGACGTTGTAGCTCACCGCGGCTGAGGTGAACCGCGTCCGCGTCGTGAAGATCTCGACGAAGAACGCGTAGCAGCCGCCGCCGTAGGTGATCAGGCACAGCACGAACAGGGATTGCCCGAGCAGCGCGAGACCGAGGGAACCGCTGGTGACCAGGGTGAACGACGGCACGGCCAGCACCGCGAGGGCCAGCGAGCCCGCGATCAGCATCGGCTTGCGCCCGACGCGGTCGCCGATGATGCCGCCGACGGGCAGCAGCAGGGCGTAGAGCAGCATCGCCGCCGCGTTGGTCACCAGGGACGCCTCCCGGCTGAGGCCGGTTTCCTGGAGGTAGGACACGAAGTAGCCGCTGAGGAAGTAGAAGCCCAGCGCGGTCAGGCCCATCACGAAGATGACCTGCAGCATGCGGACCTTGTTCTCCTGGAACGCCTCCCGCACCGGGGAGTGCTCGCGGTGCTCGGCCTTCTGGAGCACCTGCTGAAAGGCGGGGCTCTCCTCGGTCCGGCTGCGGATCCACAGGCCGATGAAGGCCAGCGGCAGCGCCAGCAGGAACGGGATGCGCCAGCCGTAGGACAGGAAGTCCTCGGGGCTCAGCGCCTGCGAGAGCACGAAGATCAGGGTGCCGCCGACCACGGAGGGCAGCGCCGTCGCCGAGATCGTGATGCAGAGCCAGAAACCGCGCCGGTCCAGCGGCGCGTGCTCGAACACGAACGCCGGTGCGCCGACGGATTCACCGCCCGCGGAGAAGCCCTGCGCGAGGCGACACAGCACCAGGAGCGCGGGCGCCGCGGCGCCGATCGTGGCGTAGGTGGGCAGCAGCCCGATCAGCGTGGTCGCCCCGCCGATGGTCAGCAGCGTGGTGTAGAGGACCTTGCGCCGCCCGATGCGGTCGCCGAGCGCGCCGAAGAAGAGCCCGCCGAGCGGCCGGACGAAGAAGGCGACGCCGAAGGTGGCGAACGTGGACAGCATGCTCGCCAGCTGGCTGTCCCCGGGGAAGAACAGCGCGGCGAGGGTGACGGCGGACAGGCCGTAGAGGGTGAAGTCGTAGAACTCGATGAACTGCCCGACGCTGCCACCCGCGAGAACGCGCTTCTGGACGCCCGTGGGGCGGGTCGGTGCTCTGCCGCGGGTGCCGTGCTCGCTCGTCCTCAACTGGCTGCTCCCAACGAGAGGTGGGGCGACGAAGGCGTCGCAGGTGTGACCATGCTCAGCAGCCGCACGCCAGGTGTCCAACAGATTCGACCGCAACTGCACGATCGGCTCAGTCGATGGAAACGACCGGTGTCACGCCGTAGACGCGCAGGCAGATCTCTTCGAAAGCCTTCGACTTGAGGGTCGGCCGGGTGCCGCCCGGTCGGACGAGCAGCACTTCGATCGGCGGCAGCTCCTCGGCGACGGGCAGCGGCACCACCGGGCTGCCCGCGTAGGTGAGGTCGTGCGGCAGCCGCTGGTTGAGCACCGAGTAGCCGTGCCCGCGGGCGACGAACGCCCGGACCGTCTCGTACCCGCTGGCGCGGTGGCGGATCCTCGGCGCCACGCCGAGGAGTTTGAAGAGGCTGAGGTAGTACTCCCGGCTGTGCGGCAGGTCCAGCAGGATCAGCGGTTCGGCGGCCAGCTCGCGCAGGCTCACCGGCTGTCCGGGAACGGCGGCCAGCGGGTGCTCCGGCGAGACGATGACGTGCGGCGGGACTCGCCGCAGCACGCGGCGCGGCAGTTCGCCGCCGAGGCCGAGGTCGTACATCAGCGCCAGCTCGCACTTGCCGTCGCGCAGCGCGCGGCGGAGGAATTCCTGGTCGCCTTCCAGGAACGACAGGGTCACGCCGGGGTGCTCGCGCTCGAACTCCTCCAGGATGACCGAGGCCCGGAACGGCGCGAGCGGCCCGAACACGCCGACGGTGAGGTCACCGGCCAGCACCGGCCCTTCCTCGCGGACCGCGCCCGGCAGCTGGTCGGCGTCCTCCAGCAGCAGCAGTGCGCTCTCGCGCAGGCGGCGGCCGGCGCGCGTGAGCCGCAGCCCGCGGCGCGGGAGCCTGGTGAACAGCGGTGTGCCCATGACCTGTTCCAGCTGGGCGACCGCGGAGGACAGCGTGGACTGGGTGACGTTGAGCGCGGCGGCCGCGGCCGTCATGTTCTCCTGCTCGGCCACCGCGCAGAAGTAGCGGAGCTGGACCAGGGTGAACGACCGCGTCATGCCACGACATGCTGCCATCCGGACGTGTCGCCGGGCTACTGCTCGGCGTGCACCGAGTCGTAGGTGCACAGCGGCCGTCCGGTGAGCTCGTCGAGCCAGACCCGGCCGGACACGCCGAACACCGCTGCCAGCAGCTCCTCGTCGACGACCTCGGCGGTCGGGCCCTCGGTGTGGACGGCACCGTGGCGGAGGGCGACGACGCGGTCGGCGAAGCGGGCGGCCTGCTCCAGGTCGTGCAGCACGGTCACCACGCTGAGCCCGCGCTCGTGCTGCAGGCGGCGGACGAGTTCGAGGACTTCCAGCTGGTGGCCGATGTCCAGGTAGGTGGTCGGCTCGTCGAGCAGCAGGATCGAGGTGTCCTGGGCGAGCGCGAGCGCCAGCCGCACGCGCTGGCGCTCGCCGCCGGAGAGCCGGTCGACCAGCTCGTCGGCGCAGGATTCGACGCCGGTGACCGCCATCGCCTCGCGCACCTGCGCGTCGTCCCCTCCGGCGAGCATCCCGAGCGGCCCGCGCACCGCGTACCGCCCCTGGCGCACCAGCTGGCGGACGGTGAGACCGGGCACCGAGGGCATCGACTGCGGCAGCACCGCGACCTCGCGGGCGATCTGGCGGCGGGACAGCGCGCGCAGCGCCCGGCCGCGCACGAGCACTTCCCCGGCGTCCGGGGCGCGCAGCCCGCCGAGCGCCCGCAGCAGCGTCGTCTTGCCGCAGCCGTTGCGGCCGACCAGCGCCACCCATTCGCCCTCGGAGACCGCGAGGTCGACGCCGTCGAGGACCACCCTGTCGCCGAAGCGGACGGTGACCCCGTTGGCCTGCAAGGCGCTCATCAGTTCCCTCCGGTGGTCGAAGTACGCCTGGCCACCCGGATCAGGACCACCGCGCCGAGCACCGCGGTCACCGCTCCGGTGGGAACGCCGGCGTGCGAAGGATCGGCGGCCCACGACGTGACGGTCTGGGCCACGACGTCCGCGCCGCACACCGCCGCGGCGCCGAGCATTCCGGCCGCGGGCAGGGCGAAGCGCAGGTCGGCGCCGAACAACGCGCGCGCGGCGTGCGGGGCGAGCAGCCCCACGAAGGCCATCGCGCCGACGGAGGCGATCGCCACCGCCGTGAGCACGACCGCGACCAGCAGAACCGCGCTGCGCCAAGGCGAAACCGCCAGGCCGACGGCGTGCCCGTGGTCGTCGTCGACCGACAGCAGCTGGATCACCGCGGACACCAGCAGCCCGGCCACCGCTGCCGTGAGCAGCCACGGCCACAACGCCGACCAGTGCGCCCAGGTGCGGCCGTTGAGCGAGCCGATCAGCCACTGCGTCATCGAACCGGTCAGCTGGGGGCGCGCGGTGAGCAGCACCATGCTGCCGCCGCTGAACGCCGCCGAGACCATCACGCCGATCACCACCAACCGCACCGGATCGGTGCCCGCCCGCATCGCGACCAGCCACAGCACCGCGCCGCCCAGCGTGCCGCCGACCACCGCCACCAGGATCATCCGGTCGGGAGAGGCGAGATCGCCGCCGATCAGCGTCGCGGCGACCGCGCCCAGCACCGCGCCCGAGCCGACTCCGGTCACATCCGGCGAGGCCAGCGGATTGCGCAGCACGGCTTGCAGCACGACACCGGCCATGCCCAGGCACATGCCCGCTCCGGCACCGACGAGCATCCGCGGCATCCGCAGGTCGTGGACGATCTGCGCGGTCAGCCGGTCCGAGTGGCCGAACACCGCGGCCCAGGTCTCCGCGGCCGAAGCCGTCGACCCGGTCGCGAGGTGCGCCGAAGCCAGGGCCAGCACTGCGCCGAGCAGCACGCCCAGCCGCAGCGGGCGGGGAATCCGCTGGATCACCGCGCCACCACCGACGCCTTGCGGCGCAGCAGGAGCAGCACACCGGCGCAGATCGCGACGACCGCGGTCAGCCCGCCCACCGGCAGTTCGACCGGGTGCAGCACCGCTCGCGCCAGCAGATCCGCTGCGACCACCAGCAGCGCGCCCAGCGCGGCCGACCACAGCAGCCACGACCGGTGCGTGCCGCGCGGGCGCAGCCAGCGGCCGAGCTGCGGCGCGAGGAAGCCGACCCAGGACACCGGCCCGCACGGCCCGACCACCACCGCGGTGAGCAGGCAGCCGACGGCCAGCGTCGCGGCGCGCGCCCGGGCCGGGGAGGCGCCCAGCGCGGCGGCCGTGTCGTCGCCGAGCCGGAGCACGCCGAGCGCGGGGATCATCAACGCGGCCAGCGGCAGGCCGATCAACAGCCCCGGCGCCATCGTCGCGACGGTCTCCCACGTCGTCCCGGTCAGCGAGCCCAGCAGGTAGCGCACCAGGACGCCCTGATCGCGCGAGTCCGACAGGGACAGCGCCGTCAGCATCACCGCGTGCAGCCCGGCGCTGACGGCCGCGCCGATGAGCAGCACCGCCGCCCGGTCGCGAACCCCGCGCACGGCCAGCATCGTGACGGCGCCACCGATCGCCGAGCCCGCCAGCGCGGGCACGAGCGGAGCGCCGGGAACCGAGACGCCCCACGCGACGCAACCCGCCACGGCCGCCGCCGCACCGCTGGACACGCCGAGCATTTCCGGCACCGCCAGCGGGTTCCGCAGGGATTCCTGGAGCAGCAGACCGGCGACGCCCAGCAGCGCTCCGGCGAACACGGCGAGCACCACACGCGGTGCGCGCAGCAGGACCACCACCGCGTGCTCGACACCGCCGTCGGCGGTCAGCGCGTGCGGAAGGCGGTTCACGCCCACGAACGGCTCGCCGAGCATCAACGACGCGGCGACCAGCACCACTGCGAGGGCACCCGCGAGAAGCCGGTCGCCGCGCCGGAACAGAGCGCTCATCGGGCTGCTGGCACCAGTTCCGCGGCTTCGTCGATGATCGCCGCCAGGCTCCGGGTGCCGCGGCCGGAGCCGAACAGCTTGGCGTGCACTTCGTGCACCTGCTGCTCCCGCACCGCCGGGATCTGCTGCCACACCGGGTTGTCGGCGAGCTGCGCGCTGAGCGTGCGGTCCTCCGCCGAGAACAGCAGCGAGTAGGCCAGCACGACGTCGGGCTGCTTCGCCAGCAGTTCCTCGACGCTGTAGTTGTTGGCCGTCTCGACATCGGCGCCCCGGGCCGGGAAGGGGTAGTTGAACAGCTGGGCCAGCAGATCGCCCTTGAGCGAATCGCTGGTGTCCACGCCGATCGACTCGGCGCTGCCGTACATCAGCACGACCTTGCGGCCTGCCTGCCCGCTCGCGCGGGTGGCCTGCACGGCGTCGGCGAGCTTGGTGCGGAATGCCGCCTCCGCGGTCACGGCCTGCTCGGTGCGCCCGGTCAGCGATCCCAGATTCCGCAGGTACTGGACCGATTCCTGCCAGTCGGCGGGCTCGGTCAGCCACAGCGGCGCGAATCCCTCGATCGCGGGGCGCAGTGCGTCGTGCACCCCGGAGAGGCCGATCACGAGGTCGGGCCGCAGTGCCGCGATGCTCTCGACGTCCTCGGAACCGAAGCTGCCCGGCACGACCGGAACGGTCTCGGCGCGCTCCCCCATCAGCGCGGGATGCGCGAGCAGGTCCGGGTTGCTCGTGCCCGCCGGTGTCATGCCGAGTTCGACGAGCATGTCGTCGCAGAGCCCGCTCAGGCAGACGATCCGCTCCGGTGCCTTCGGCAGGCTGAGCTGCTGGCCGTGCGGGTCGGTGATGGTCGTCGACGCCGATAACGGCTGCGCGGCGCGGTCGATCACCGGAGCCGGGGCGGGTGCGGCGTCGGCGGGCTGCTCCTCCGGAGCGGCCGAACAACCGGCGAGTGCCGTGGCCAGCAGAGCGGCGAGAAGCATTCGGGCGGTGCTGCGCTCAGCACGCACTGGATTCCTCCCGGGAAGAGTCGAAGATCCGACGGTAACCGTTTTCATGTTCAGTTGTCCATGGTCGCCGCGATGCGATCGCGCAGCGCTGCCGCATCGCGCCGGCAGGCCTCCACGCTGTCGCCGGGCACGAATTCCAGCAGCACCTCCCGCCGCCTGCCGTCAGCAGCGAGTTCGCGCAGGACCGCGTCCCAGAGGTCGAGGCGGGCATCGAGCGGCAACCGTTCGGTGAAGCCGTCCGCGCCCCACGAGAACGCGTGCACCGACACCAGATCCGGCAGCAGCGCGCGCACTTCCCGCACGCACTCGGCGGCATCCGGGAGCTCGCGCGGCTGCCAGTGCGCGACCAGCGCGTCGTGTCCGACCTCCTCGCGCAGCCGCACCGCCGAGTCGATGTCGTCGGTCAGCGATTCGACGTGGTGCTCGACGGTGAGCCGGATCCCTTCTGCGGCACACGCATCCGCGCAGCGCCGGAGATCGGCCACGACGCGGGCGCGCTGCTCGGCGTCCGCATCCGCGGAGCCGACGACCCCGGCCCACGCGCGGATGCGCGGAGCACCCAGCGCGGCGGCCGTGCGCAGCACCGCGTCGAACTCGGACTCGTCGGTGTGACCGGCTTTGTAGTACGAGCCGTACGTGCCGATCGCGATGCCGTGATCGGCGCACAGCGCGGAAACCGCGCGCGCGGTGCCGACGGCGCCGGCGGGCACGTGCACGTCACCGCCCCACTCCACGACCTGCAGTCCGCAGTCCAGCGCCACCGACACCACCTGCGCCGGGTCGAGCTGCCGAAAGGTCACCGAAGCCAACCCCGGGATGATCATGTTGTTCCGTCCTCCTCGATGAGTGCTCGCCCGCCGATCGCGAGCGCGTGGAGCAGGCGGGCGGGGCCCGCCGCGGAGCGCAGGACCGCGTCGATCCAGCAGCCGACCGGCCGCGCCGGGAGGCCCAGGCCGGTGGCGGCCAACCAGGCCGCGTGCACCGCCAGGCCGGCTCCGAGATGCTCGGCGAAGGCCGTCGGCGGATCGGGATCGACCGTTCCGGTCGTCACCAGCAGCGCGCCCGCACCGAGGACTTCGGGCTGGCCGCACGAACGCGGTGCGAGGTCGGCGACCAGGTCGTTCCCCGCGACTTCCAGCATCGCGATCCGCCCCACCGCCACCGGTGCGGCCGCGCCCGCCAGTTCCGCCGGTACGTGACCTGGATCGATCGCCTCCCACGGCGCAGCCGCCCGGGCCAGCAGGTCGGGAACCGCCGGTGCGGGCCCGCGCCACTGCCACGCCCGTTCCGGCGTTCCGGCACCGAGCTCGGCCAACGCCGCGATCAGCTGGTCCCACGCCGCTGCACCGTGCGCCGCGACGACGTCGTCGAGCAGCGGCTCCGGGAAGGGCGCGCGCTGCACCGGTGTCGCCAGCGGGACGGTCAGTGCATCGCCGATCTCCACCACTGCCAGCGGAAACTCGGGAGCGCACCCCGGCCAGCGCACGACACCTCCCGCGTGCGGAAGGCCCGCACACTCCGCCAGCACGTCCACGCCCGGGCCCGTCACGGCCCGTGTCGGATGCCCCAGCGCGGCGGCCGCGGCCAGCACCGCGCCCAGCGCGTGCCCCAGGTCGAGCAGCAGCACCGGCAGCGACCGGGGTCCGTACCGCCACCACGTCCGCACCGGGTTCAGCGACAGCACGATCCGGATGTCCGATGTGGACGCAGCTGACGGCGCGGGTGCGGCCAGCGCGTGGCGCACCGGGTCGTACCGCCAGGCGGTGCCGCGGTGGACGACGTGCGCTTCGACCGGGTACCGGCCGCCCGCCGAAGGCACGCGGCGCAGCCGCACTCCCCCGGCTCGCCGCGGCGACGAAGCCAGCGCGAGGTCCAGCAGCGCGCCGACACCACCGCGCGGCCACCGGCCCAGCACGATCTCGGGCCCCGGCCAGCTCCGGCGCTCTGCCGGTCGCAACGCGTGCTCGGTGACACCTGGCGGTTCTCCGCGCCATGCCCGGCGCAACGATTCGCAGACGCTCACAGGAAGGGCGGGGGTTCGACGACGAGGCGGTCCGGCCCGCTGAGCGGATCCGCGCCCGGAGCCCAGCCGCGCGCCTCGATGACCTCGCGCCACCGCGGCAATCCCCAGTACCGGAAGGCCGCGGGCGCGTTCGGCACCAGGCCCGTGGCGCACACGCGCACCACCCGCAGCGGTGTGTGCGCCACGTCCTCGGTGGTCAGGTCGGCGTGCGCGATCCGGCACCCGGCGCCGCGCAGGCTCGACAGCAGCGAATCCAGGTCACCGCGCGGCAGTTCACCGGCTCCGATCACCTGCTCCGGCTCGGTGAACCGGGGCAGCGAGCGCTGCTGCACCCGTTCGTCCAGCCACACCTGGACCTGCGCGCCGAGGTCCCGGACCCGGCCGAAGTGCGTGCCGACGTCGTCCAGGTGGCGGCGGTCGGCCCGGAACGGCAGGTAGAGGCCTTCGGCGAGGATCCCGGCGCGGATCGCCTCGAAGACCCAGCCGCCGGGGTCGATCAGGCCGAGCGTGAAGACCCACGTGTGCACGGCTTCCAGCACCGCCTTGGTGCACGCCTCGGCCGGATCGAACCGCGCCGCACCACCGCCGCCGACGATCCCGGTCACCGGATCCACCACCACGGCCGCCACGCAGGCGACGGGGTGCTCCGTCGGCAGCTCCACCAGGTGCACCGCCAGCCGCGATCCCGCCATCTCACCGGCCAGGCCGGGCACCGAGTCGATGTCGATGCCCCGCGTCGGGCCGCCCAGGTGCCACCACAGCTCCAGCGCATCGCGTTCGAGCAGTTCCAGCAGCCCGCGCCGGAACGCATCCCGCTCGTCGGTGCCGGTGGCGATGCCCGCGTAGTTGAGGTGGTGCAGGCGGGGCTCACGGCGCCGCTCGCCGCTGTGGTAGTTCAGGTGCACCCACGACGCCGGCAACCAGCACGGTTCGCCGTCTTCGGTGCCCGGCACCCACTTCACCGGCAGGTCGTCGGTGAACCGGTGGTACGGCCAGCGCGGGGCGTCGTGCTGCCACGGGGCGAAGAACGGGAGGTCGTCCGGGCCGAACATCCGCTCACCGCGCAGCTCCGCCGCGGTCGCCGACCGGAGGCCGGGTGCGACGCGGTTCCCGCAGTAGCGCTCCACGGCCTCGCCGAGCGCGGCGGTGCGGGCTCCTTCCGGAGCGCCGAAGGTGGTGCCGAGGCTGACCCGGTCCGCGGGCCAGGCACCGAGCCGGCGCGCGTCGGCGACTTCGGCGGTGACACCCGTGTAGCGGGGCGGCGCGCCCTCCACCGGCGCGACGTCGACGAGACGGCGCACGATCCCGGTGACGGGGTCGATCAGCGACTCCACCGGCATCGTCGGGCTAGCGGACATCCGGGGTGACCTCCTGGTCGGGTTCGAGCAGATCGGACGGCAGCACCGCACCGGTTCCGGGCGGCCGCCACGGCACGTCGAGGTGCGCGGCGTGCACGCGGCGCGCGCTGGCCAGCAGTTCCGTCGCGCGCACCGGATCGGTGCCGGTGTGCGGGTTCCGGGCGTGCGCTGGCCAGTGGTGACCGGCGATCTCCACGACCAGCCGCGCACCGGCGGGCACCCGGGCACCGACGGGCGGTGTCGTGATCACGACCTCGCGACGCGCCGCCGGGTGTGCGCAGCGGCTGATCGCGTGCGCCAGGGGCACGATCTGCTGCCCGGCGTCCACGGCGATGCGCACGACCCAGTCGGCGTCGACGACGTCGGCTTCGGCGTCGAGGGTCACCGTCACCTGACCAGCGATCTCGCCCGCGTGGAGCGGCTCGCTGCGCACCAGCGCCCGGCTTCCGGGCTCGGCGCAGGCGGTGTCCGAGCGGAACGGTGCGTCCGGGTCGGCGGTGAAGGCGCTTTCCGCTACCGTGCAAGCGAATCCGGTGCGATCGGGTGTCAGGTGCCGCCAACCGCCGTACGGGCCGGTGGCGATCACGGCAGCGTTCCCGCTGATCCCGTCGCAGACCTCGCGCGCCCACCGCACGTACAGCGAACCGATCCGCTCGCCGCCGAGTGCGGCACCGGGCTCGCGCGCATCCAGGTCGTGGCCCCACGGGCCGAGGACCAGGCGCGTCGGCCCGCCCCAGGCTTCGGCGAGTTCGACGGTGTGCGAGGCGAACGGATCGTGCACGCCCCCGACCGCCAGCAACGGCATGCGCAGCTCGCGCACACCGTCCCACAGCCGCTCGTCGCGGCGAGGTGCCGTCCAGAGCTCGTCCCAGCCCGGTGGAGTCGCGCCGATCGCCCTCCCGACGAGCCCCGCGACGGGGATTTCCGCCAGCAGGCCGGGGTCGTGCGGTGCCCGGGGCCGCGCGGTGCCGCCGTGCTCGGCCCACCATCCCAGGCGGCAGGCGAGCCGAGCAGCGCCTCCGGGCTCTCGCGCGGTCTCGCCGAGCCCGAGCGCCGGGACGCTCGCCAGCACTCCGCGCACCACATCCGGCCTGGCCAGCGCCGCGACGACCGCGCAGTGAGCGCCGTACGACGCGCCTGCGGCGAGCAGCGGGCCACCGCCGAAGTCCTGTTCTGCGATCCAGTCGACCAGCGCGGCACCGTCGGCCGCTTCGTGCGCGTAGGGCCGGAACTCGCCGGTCGAGTCGAAACGTCCTCGCACATCGCTGATCACGCAGGTGAAGCCGCGCGAAGCCCAGCCCCGCGCCTCGCCGAGCAGGCGGTGCCGCCCGTACGGCGTGCGCAGCAGGACGACCGGCCCCGGCGCGTCGGCAGGCACCACGGTCACGGCGAGTCGGCAACCGTCCGCGGCGACGTGCTCGCTGATCACGGTGCGCTGGCCGGAACGGGCAGGACCGGGTGATCGCTGATCGCGCCGGTGTCGAGCCCGACGACGCGCAACCGCCTGCTCGCGGGCAGCGGATCAGCCTGGAACGCGCTGCCACCGGCACCCGGACCGACGGCCCAGGCCCGGAGGTCGGCGACCAGCAACGCCACCACGAGCGCGAGATCCGCCGCATCAGCGGCTTCCTCGCCGTGCAGCGCGTCTCCGGCACCGTGCTGCGCCCAGAACTCCGCGAGGTGGCGGTGACCCGAACCCGCGGCGGCCAGCCGACGGGCGACGACGTCGCGGTGCCGCACATCGCCCGCCACCGGCTCGATCAGGACGTGCCTGCCTTCGCGGCTCGCGCGCTGCCACGCCACACCGTGGTCCACGAGCGCATCGAGTTCGCGCCACCGGCCCGGAGCCGGGCCGTCGGACCAGGCGCACACCGCTGCCGGTTCATGCGCCAAGAGCTCCGCCGCGGTCGAATTCGCCGGTGCGACAACCGGTTCCGCGCCCGCGCGACGCAGCGCTTCGCGCAGCGGAGCACCGTCGTCGGCGAGCACGACCACCCGGGCGCGATCCGCCGGCCACGTCGCGCGCTCACCGAGGTGACCGGCCTCGCGGAATGCCGCCAGCGCCTCGGTCTCCGCTCCGGTCAGCGCGCTGCGCACGGCGTCATCGGGCAGCGCGATGTCGAACATCTGCCCCGCGGCGTCCCGCAGCACGGTGCCGCGGCCCTCGACGGTGAACACCGAGCAGCCGGGACGGAGCCGGGGATGTCCCATCGGTCCTGCCTTTCCGGGAGGTTTTCGAGCCGGTGCCGGCACCTCGCGAGGCGCCGGCACCGGCAGGTGGTCACTCGTCGTCCTCGAAGGGGTTCTCCACGAGGGCGTTGCTGTGGCTGGCGGAGTTGTGCGGGAGCTCCCGCTCGACCTCCACCCGCTGGAACACGTCGTCCATGTCGTTCACCTCCTCCCGATCGGCAGGGCCCAGTGAACAGCAACTGACAATCATTTTCAATCGCCTGATCAACTGTCGCCGCCGTGACGCATCCCACCGGCCCGAACCCTTGCGCAAACGAAAATGATTGCCATTTACACTGCTCTGGTGTCCCACACCACGATCGACGAGGCCGACACCGATCAGGACTTCCGGCGCTACCTGGCCGCGCGCGCGACATCCGTGACGGGCAGCCTCGTCGCGACGGTGGCCCTGCCCGTCCTCGTCTACCAGCTCACCGGCTCACCCGGCTGGACCTCGGCCATCGCCGTCGCCGAGGCACTCCCCTACCTGCTGTTCGGCCTGATCGCCGGCGCGGTGGCCGATCGCGCCGACCGCCGCGCCCTCATGCTGATCGCCGACTTCGGCGGCGCCGCGCTGCTGGCCACCATCCCGGCGGCATGGGCCTTCGGCGTGCTCACCGCACCGCACGTGCTCGTGGTGGGGTTCTGCGTGCAGACCCTGTTCGTGATCTTCGACTCGGCGAACTTCGGCGCGCTGCCCACGCTCGTCGGCAAGCAGCGCCTCACCGCCGCCTACTCCAAGGTCTACGCGGCGACCACGCTCGCCGAGCTGGCGATCCCACCGCTGACCGGCCTGCTGGTCGCGATCGTATCGCCCGCGCCGCTGATCGCCGTCAACGTCGTCACCGCGCTGGCCTCCGGGCTGCTGGTCCGCTCGATCGTCCGTCCACTGTCGACGCCGAAGGACGCCGCCGAGCGCCGCACCACGACCTCGATCCTCGCCGACATCCGGGCCGGGCTGGCATTCCTCGCCCGCCACCGGGTGGTCCGCGCCCTCACCTTCGTGGGCACCACGCACTCGGTCGCCAGCGGCGCCTACGTGGCCATGCTCGTCCCGTGGGCCGATCGCGTGCTCGGCGTGCCGCCGTCGGGGGACTGGCGCATCGCGGTCCTGTTCAGCGGCTGGGGAATCGGCGGCCTGCTCGCCTCGCGGATCGTGCCGCGCCTGAGCGGGCGCTACGGCGGCGCCCGCCTGGCGCTCGGCGCGCTGCCCGTCTCCCTGCTGTGCGGCTGTGCCGTGCTGCTCAGCACGAACTGGATCGCCGCGGCGCTGTCGGCGACCGCGTGGGGAGCCGCTTACTCCACTGTGGTCATCAACTCGATCACCTACCGCCAGCAGATCAGCCCCGACGAGCTCCAGAGCCGCATCAACACGACCTGCCGCATGCTGTCCTGGGGAATCGGCATGCCGACCGGAGCCGCCCTGGCCGGAGCGGTCGCGATGTCCGGAGCGGGCCCCCGAACCGGAATCGCCGCCGGAGTCCTCGTCCTCCTGATCGGAGTGATCGCGGCCTGGTGCTCCCCCCTCCGCAAGCAACCCCGACCCTGACCGAACCCCCGGACCGACCGGAACGACGCAATTTCAATTGAAATCACACCTCCAACTTCAATGGAAGTTGCGCACCGTCGGTGTGTCGTCCCACGACACGCCGACGGATGTCGGAGTCCTGTGCAATTTCAATTGAAATCAGACGTCTGATTTCAATTGAAATTGCGCACGGGACGGGGTGGGGAGGGCAGTCAGGACGCGATGCGCGGTGTTGTCTTTTCGGTGCTGGGGGTTTCGCGGAGGTGGCGGGTGAACTCCTTCAGGGCCGTGGTGACGTGCGCATCGTGGCGGCGGATGAAGACCGTCGGGACCGGTGTTGCGGAGTGCAGGCGGAGTCGGTGGCGCAGTCCGGAGCGGTCCACCAGTTCGCGGGGCAGCATCGTGATGCCGAGGTCTGCTGCCACGCAGCCGAGAATGCCTTCTGCCGAGCCGTATTCGAGGATCTTCGGTTCCACGCCGCGGGTTCGGGCGACGGATTCGAGCCTGCGCCGGTAGGAGCACCCCGCGCGGAACACGAGCAACCGAGGCGTGTGCAGCGCTTGGTCTAGGTCGCGGTGGCGCACCGCCGTGACGATCGCCAGCTCCTCGGTGAAGATCTCCTCCTCGTGCAGCTCCTGGTCATCGACGGGTCCGGCCACGAGTGCTCCGTCCAGGGCGTGGTCCTTGACCTGCGCCACCAGCGAGTCGGTGGGCCCGGTCAGCACGGACAGGTCCACCTCCGGCCAGGCCGCGGTGTAGGCCTCCAGGACCGGTGGCAGCCGGATTCCCGCCGTGGTCTCCATCGCCCCGATCCGCAGCGGCCCGCGGGGCGTCTCGTCCCGGACGATGCGGACCGCCTCGTCGGCGAGAGCGATGATCCGCCGGGCGCGGTCGAGGAACTGCTCCCCCGCCGCGGTCAGGGTGACTCCGCGCGCGTGCCTGCGGAGCAGTGCCGCGCCGAGCTCCCGTTCCAGCCCTGCCACGCGCGCGCTGACGCTGGACTGCACGGTGTGCAGCTCCGCGGCCGCGCGCGTGATGCCACCGGCGCGCGCCACCGCGGCGAAGATCCGCAGGTCGGACAACTCCACGCGATCACTCCCGCCCTCCGGGTTCGCGAGCGACGATGGCTGCGTTCGTCACTCATCGTTGGACACGATGCCAGGCGGAGCTTAGCGTTCACCTGGCACCGGATGCCCAGGGCGAGAGCGGGGAGAACAGCAGTGGCGGGACAGCGGACGCAGCAACGGGTTCAGGACTTCTGCGAGCGCTTCGGGCTGCGCGCGCCGATCCTGGAGGCGCCGATGGCCGGTGCCTGCCCGCCGGAGCTGGCGATCGCGGTCGCCGAGGCGGGCGGGATGGGCGCCAACGGCGTGGTGCTCGACCAGCCCGAACGCATCACCAGCTGGATGCAGCGCTTCCGCGCCGGCACCGACGGCCCGTGCCAGCTCAACATCTGGATCCCGGACGAGCCCGTCGACGCGCCCGAGCGGCAGCAGGCGGCCGAGCGGTTCCTGGCCGGTTTCGGCGAACCGGGCGAGGCCGCGGCGCCGGGCCCGGTCTTCGCCGAGCAGTGCGAGGCCATGCTGGCCGCCCGGCCCGCCGTCATCTCCTCGATCATGGGGCTCTTCGAGCCCGACTTCGTGGCGCGGCTGCACCGGGAGGGCATCGCGTGGTTCGCCTGTGCGACCAACCTCGCCGACGCGCTGGCGGCGCAGGAAGCCGGTGCCGACGCCGTCGTCGCCCAGGGCATGGAGGCCGGCGGGCACCGGGGCAGCTTCGACCCGCAGGTCGCCGAGCAGACCGACGTCGGCCTGTTCGCGCTGCTCCCGCACCTCGTCGACCACCTGCGCGTCCCGGTGATCGCGGCCGGTGGGATCGGCGACGGCCGCGGTGTGGCCGCCGCGCTGGCGCTGGGCGCGAGCGCCGTCCAGGTCGGAACCGCGTTTCTGCGCTCGCCCGAGGCGGGCATCCACGACGACTGGTCGGCGTCCCTGGAGGGCTTGCCGCCGGAGCGGACGGTGACCACCCGCGCCTACAGCGGCAGGCTCGGACGAGCAGTGCCCACGCCGTTCGTGACCGCCTGGGCCAGCGACGACGCACCGCTGCCCGCCCACTACCCGGTCCAGCGGCGACTCGTGGGCCAGTGGCGGCGAGGTGGCGCGGCCGGGGTCGACCGGGTCAACTACTGGGCGGGGCAGAGCGCGTCCCTGGCCGCTGCGGCACCGGCCGGCGAGATCGTCGAGCGCATGTGGGCCGACGCGCGCGAGCTGCTCGCCTGAGCTCACACCGCCTTGACCGGGACCCCGGCGGTCTCGAAGCGTTCGAGGAGTTCGGCGGGCGCGGCGGAGTCGGTCAGCAGCATGTCGATCGCCTCCGCCGGGCAGATGTGGGCGAACGCGGTGCGGCCGAGCTTCGAGCCGTCCGCGACGACCACGACGCGCTGGGCGCGCTCGGTCATGAGGCGGTTGGTGCTCGCTTCGCCCTCGTTGTGCGCGAAGGCACCGCGGGCCGGGTCGACGGCGTCCACGCCGAGGAACACCACGTCGAGCGTGATCTCCTCCAGCAGGTGGGTGCCGAGCGGTCCGGTGAGCTCGAAGGACTGCGGCCGCGCCACTCCCCCGGTCACCACGATCTTGACCTGGGGCCGCACCACCAGCTCGTTGGCGATGTTGAGGGCGTTGGTGACGATGGTCAGCGAGGTGCGCTCGCCGGCGTCGGCGAGATCCGCGCGGGCCACCAGGGCACGCGCGATCTCGGTGGTCGTCGTCCCGCCGTTGACGCCGACCACCGATCCCTGCGCGACCATCGCCGCAGCCGCCCGCGCGATGCGCCCCTTCTCGCGGGCGTTGCGGGCGGCTTTGTAGCGCAGCGGCAGGTCGTAGGCGATGTTCTGCGCCACGGCACCACCGCGGGTGCGGGTCAGCAGCTGCTGTTCGGCGAGGTGGTCGAGATCGCGGCGGACCGTGGCCGCCGAAGCGCCGAGCGCGGTGGAGATCTCCTCCACGGTGACCTTGCCGCGTTCGCCGAGCAGGTCGAGCAGCGCCGAGAGTCGCGCGTGCCGGTCCATCGATGGGCTCCTCTCCCGTGGAACGCGGGAACGATCAGACGGGCTCGATCGCGATGCGATCGGAGATCTCCTGCAGCACCCCGTCGTCGAGCGCTCCCGCGACCGGTGCCGCCGCAGCAGCCGCCGACCACGCCACGGCGCTGCGCAGCCGTTCGGGCCAGTTCTGCCGAGCCGCGATCCCGGCGGCGAAGGCCGCCACCGCCGCGTCACCGGCGCCCGTCGGGTTGCCGCTGACGGCGAAAGGCGGTGCGGCGCGCCAGCTTCCCTCGTCGGTCACCGCGAGCAACCCGTCCGGGCCGAGCGAGACGATCACCGCTGCCGCACCGCGTTCGCGCAGCTGGCGGGCGCCGGTGGCCGGATCGGCCTGGCCCGTGGTCTCGCGGAGCTCGACCGCGTTGGGCTTGACGAGATCCGCCCCGGCTTCCGCGGCGGCGAGCAGTGCGGGCCCGGTGGCGTCGACGATCGCGGGAACCGAACGGGAATGGGCGTCGCGGACCAGTTCCGCGCAGCTGTCCGCAGCCCGCCCGGGCGGCAGGCTGCCCGAGCACACCAGCACCGAGGCCTCGGGCAGCCGCGTGGTGAGCAGCTCCCGGAACCGCTGCCAGTCCGCTTCGGCCAGGTGGCTGCCGGGTTCGTTGAACAGGGTCGCCTCGCCGGAGGTGTCCTCCTCGGCGACCACCGCGATGGTCCGGCGGGTCGGCCCGGGAACCGGCAGCAGGAGGTGTTCGATCCCGGCGGCGTCGAGATCCTCGCGGATCGCATCACCGTGCACGCCACCGACCGGCGCGGCGACGAGCGTGCCGATGCCCTGGCCGTGCAGCACCCGGCTGACGTTGAGCCCCTTGCCGCCGGCGCGTTCGTGGACCTCGCGGACGCGGTGGGAGGATCCGGGGCTCAGGTGCGCGACGCGGTAGCTGACGTCCAGCGCCGGGTTCGGGGTGACGGTGATGATCATCCGGCCAGAACTCCGAGCAGGCGCGCGGTTTCCGCGGCCAGGGCGTCCTTCCCGGCCGTGAGGTACTTGCGCGGGTCGACCAGCTTCGGGTTGTCCGCCAGCACCTCGCGCACCGCCTCGGTGAACGTCTTGTTCAGGTGCGTGGAGATGTTGATCTTGGTCATGCCGCTGCGGATGGCGGTGCCCAGGTCTTCGTCGGACACGCCCGAAGAACCGTGCAGCACCAGCGGAACGGCCAGCGCCTCGCGCAGCCGCTGGATGAGGCCGAAGTCGAGCGCGGCGTCGCGGGTCAGCATCGTGTGCGAGGTGCCGACCGCCACGGCCAGCGCGTCCACACCGGTGGCGGCGACGTACTCGGCGGCCTCGCGCGGATCGGTGCGGGCTCCCGGCGCGTGCACGCCGTCCTTGCCACCGACCTCGCCGAGTTCGGCTTCCACCCAGATCCCGGCGTCGTGGCACCGGGCCGCCACGGCGCGCGTGCGGACCACGTTGTCCTCGTAGGCCTGCTTCGAGGCGTCGAACATCACCGAGCCGAACCCGAGCTCGATGGCCTCGTCCACCAGCTCCTCGGACTCGGCGTGGTCGAGGTGCACGGCCACCGGCACCTGCGACTTGCGCGCGCGGGCCAGCGTCGCGCGCGCGATCGGCTCCAGCGCGCCGTGGTAGCGCACGCAGTTCTCGCTGATCTGCAGCACCACCGGGAGGCCCGCGCGCTCCGCGCCCGCCACCAGGCCATCGGCGTGCTCCAGCCCGATGACGTTGAACGCACCGACACCGCGACCGGCGCGGACGGCGGTGTCCACGATGCTGCCCGTGCCGACCAAAGGCATTGCTGCTACCCCATTTCCGTGCGGTTGATCTTCGTCGCCGCCAGGTCGGCGGCCAGCAGTGCCGCGCCCAGGCTGCCCGCGCGATCACCGAGTTCGGCGGGCACGAGTCGCGGGGCGCGCGCGAGCGGCCAGTCGGCTTCCAACCGGCGCGACAGCGGGTCGAACAGCAGCGGCCCGGCTTGCGACAGGCCACCGCCCACCACGACGACCTCCGGCGCCAGCAGGGCGGTGAGCCAGATCAGCGCGCCGCCCAGCGCGTCGACGGCTTCCTCCCAGACCCCGGTCGCGATCGCATCCCCGGCGGCGACCCGCTGCGCCACCTCGGCCGCCCCCGCCACCGGGTCCGCGGTGCGCTCCTGGTAGCGCCTGCTGATCGCGGCCGCGGAGGCGACCGCCTCCAGCCTGCCCCCGGCGACCGGCACCTGGCCGATCTCCCCGGCGTAACCGCCGCCGGAGTGCACCCGGCCGTTCTGCACGTGCGCCGCCGAGATACCGGTGCCGACGGGCAGGAACACGGCATCCGCCGTCCCGCGCGCCGCGCCGAGCCGGTGTTCGGCCAGCGCTCCGGCCCGGACGTCGTGGCCGAAGGCCACCGGGAGTCCGAGCCGCTCGGCCAGCAGCGCCCGGAACGGCACGTCCGACCAACCCAGGTTCGCCGAGAACACCGCGACACCGCGGGATTCGTCGACGACTCCGGGCACCACGAGGCCCACGGCCGCCGGGGCGGCGTCCTCGGAGAGCTCGGCGACGAGCGAGCAGGCCAGTTCCAGCACCCGTTCGGCCCGCGGCGGCGTCGGGCGGTGCCGTTGCGCCAGCACCGCTCCCGACGCGTCGGCCAGGACCGCTTTCGTCCCGGTCCCGCCGACGTCGATGCCGATCACCGGCAGGTGCTCGGTCACACCTCGTCCAGGACGATCGACCGGGTCAGGTTGCGCGGGCGGTCCGGGTCGAGCCCGCGGTTCACCGCCGCGGCCACCGCGACCCGCTGCGCGAGCACCAGGTGCGCCATCGGGTCGCGCCGGCCGCTGTCGAGGTAGGCGGCTCCGGTGGCGGCGACCTCGGCGGCCAGGCCGGCCGGCGCCTCGCCGAACATCCAGGTCGTGCGGCCGGGTTCGGCGATGCTGATCGGTCCGTGCCGGTACTCCATGGCCGGGTAGGCCTCCGACCACAGGCCCGCGGCCTCGCGGACCTTCAGCGCCGCCTCGTGCGCCAGCCCGACCGTCCAGCCGCGACCCAGGAAGCTGATCTGCTCGCCGGCGGGCAGCGCGCCGAGCTCGGTCGCCAGCACCGCGCGGGCGTCTTCGACGGCGCCGGTCAGGTCCTCGCCGAGCGAGGCGCGGAGCAGGGCCAGCGCGGTCGTCGCGAACCGCGTCTGCACCACGGACTGCTCGTCGGCGAACTCCAGCGCGACCAGCTCGTCGCAGACCTCCGCGATGGGTGCGCCGGGAACGGCGGTGATGCCGACCGTGGGCACCGTGCCGCGCAGCTTGCGCAGGAGCTCGAGCACCTCGGTGGTGGTGCCCGAGCGGGTGATCACCAGCACGCGGTCGTAGGAGCGGCCCAGCGGCATCTCGGATGCGGGGAACGCGTCGGTGACGCCTTCGCCCGCGGCCTCCCGCAGGGCCGCGTAGGCCATGGCCATGAACCAGGACGTGCCGCACCCGGCCACGGCGACCCGCTCACCGCGCGCGGGCAGCACACCAGCCACCTCCCGGGCCAGCTCCGATGCGCGCAGCCAGCACTCCGGCTGGCTGTCGATCTCGCCGTCCACGAGGTATCCGCCAGACGCCATCAAGTCCTCCCAGACCCGTCGTTCTCCGTGGCGAGCACCGTCGAAGCGCGCCACATCGCCAGCCTAGATGCACAAAAGTGATTCAACAAGGAGTAGATCAATCAGTATCAATCACACGATCTTCACCCGTCTGCACGGCCCCGCTCCCGGGCGCCCACCTGGCGAAAGCCGTGCGTGATGCCGCAGGTACGCCAAGTCACGGATGCCGAAGAGCCTTCAGGCAATGCGAACTGAGGTAGTGACAGGCGCCACGAGGCACGTTAATAATGAGCCAACTTGCATGAAGTTGCTCGATAAATCCAACTAACGAGCAAACATGCGCAAGGGCTGAGTGAGGGAGAGCGACAGATGGCCCAGAAGCTCCGGAGGCGGCTGGTGCTCGCCGCGGGGACGTGCCTGGCGCTGCTGGCCGGCTGCGGTGCGCACGACACCGACGCCGGACGGGTGCTGCAGGTCGCGCAGTACCCCGATCCGGACGAGCTGAACTCGCAGCAGAACGCGGGCAGCCAGGTCTACATGGGACTGTGCGAGCCGCTGACCGGACTCGGGATCGCCGACGCGGGCGACATCCGGATGCGCGGCGCGGAGCGCGTGGACACCACCGACGGTCTGGTGTGGACGATCAAGCTGCGACCGGGCCGCGAGTTCCAGAACGGCGAGCCGATCACCGCGCAGACCTACGCCGACACCTGGAACGCGGTCGCCTACGGACCCAACGCGTACAAGGCGAGCTCCACCTTCAGCGTCATCGACGGCTACGCCGAGCTCAACGAGGACCAGCCGCAGCGCGACACGCTGCGCGGTCTGGAGGTGCTCGACGAGCTGACCCTGCGGGTCACGCTCACCCAGCCCGACTACGACTTCCCGAAGATCATCGCCTCCTACGCCGCGTGCCCGATCCCGAAGGACGGCCTGGCCGATCCGACCGCCTACTCGCAGGCGCCGGTCGGCAACGGCCCGTACCAGTTCGTCCGCTGGGACCGCAACGAGCGGATCGTGCTCAAGCGCTGGCACGACTACCAGGGCGAGGTGCCGCCCGGAGCGGCCGAGGAGATCCACTTCAAGATCTACCAGTCGCAGGACACCGCCTACCGCGACGTGCAGGCCGGTCAGCTCGACGTGCTGCGCAACCTGCCCGGCGGTCTGCTCAACGACGCCCGCAACCAGCTCGGCGACGAGGGCCTGTTCGCGATCCCGCAGCAGCGCCAGATCACCCAGATGCTGATCCCGGAGTACATCGAGTCGCTGAAGGATCCGCGGCTGCGCAAGGCGATCTCGCTGTCGATCGACCGCGACGCGATGGCCGGCGCGCTGCTGCGCGGCTCGGCGACACCCGCGCGCTCCCTGATCGTCGAAGCCGTCGGCCCGGCCTACCGGGCGGACGCGTGCGAGTACTGCACCTACGACCCGGAGCGCGCACGTCAGCTCGTCGCCGAGGCCGGCGGGTTCAAGGAACCGGTGTTCCTCTGGTACTCCAACACCGGCGGTGGCGGCGGCACCGAGATGTCCCAGATCGCGCTGGCCATCGCCAACGCGCTGCGGCAGGAGCTGGGCGCCGACGTCCGGCTGCGGCCGGTGCTGCCCGCGCAGCTCACGCAGGCGCAGAGCAGCGGCACGCTGACCGGCCCGTCGCTGAGCCTGTGGGGCGACATCTACCCCAGCCCCGACCAGTACCTGGGCATGTTCCGCGAAGGCGGCGACGGCAACGAGTACACCCAGTACGACAACCCGGCCGCCAACGAGCTGATCGCCAAGGCGCTGGCCACCGGCGACGAGCTGCAGGCCGCGCAGTACTGGCAGCAGGCCGAGGACCTCATCCTCGAGGACATGCCCGGCATCCCGCTCTTCTACCCGGGCATCTACGCCGCGCACGCGCCGTGCGCGAAACCGGGCACGCTCGGCGGCGATCTCCAGTACTACCTGACCGCGTTCGAGTGCGGCCCCGGCCGCGAGGAGTGAGGCCGCGACCATGCTCGGATACCTGATCCGCCGCATCGCGGCGATGCTGCCGGTGCTCTTCGGCGTGACGTTCCTGATCTTCGCGCTGGTCTACGCGATGCCCGGGGACCCGATCGCCGCGCTGGCCGGCGACCGCCCGCTGCCACCCTCCACCGTGGAGGCGCTGCGCGAGCGGTACCACCTGGACGAACCGCTGATCACCCAGTACCTGCTCTACATGGGCGGGTTGCTGCAGGGCGACTTCGGCACCGACTTCTTCGACCGCCCGGTGCTGGACATGATCGCCGAGCGGTGGCCCACCACGCTGCAGCTGGCGCTGACCGCCTGGGTGCTCAAGCTGGTGATCGGCCTCGCGGTCGGCATCTTCGGCGCGCTGCACCGCGGCCGCGCCGGGGACCACCTGGCGCTGGCGTTCACCGTGCTGTTCGTGGCCCTGCCCGGATTCGTGATCGCCTTCATGGCGCAGCTGGCGTTCGGCTTGAAGCTGGAGTGGTTCCCGATCGCGGGCATCGCCGAGGGCTGGCCGATGAGCTTCGTCCTCCCGGCGCTGGTGGTGGCGCTGGAGGCCGCCGCACCGCTGGCCCGGCTGACCCGGTCGAGCCTGGTCGACACGCTGGGTTCGGAGTTCATCCGGACCGCGCGGGCCAAGGGCGCGTCGCCGGGCCGCGTGGTGTGGGGGCACGCGCTGCGGAACTCGATGATCCCGGTGGTCACCTACCTCGGGCTCAGCCTCGCGGCGATGCTCGGCGGCGCCGTGATCGTCGAGAGCGTGTTCAACCTGCCCGGCATCGGCGGCCTGCTGGTGCAGGCGGTGCAGACCCAGCAGGGCACCATCGTGGTCGGCGTGGCGACCTTCATCATCCTGATCTACCTGCTGGTCAACCTGCTGGTGGACATCAGCTACGGAATCATCGACCCGAGGGTGCGCAATGGCTGACCGAACCGATCTCTCCCCCGCCCCCGCCGCGCCCCGCAGGCGGTTCACCCTCATCGGGCGGCTGCCGAAACCGCTGCGCGCACCGCTGTTCTTGGTGGCGGCGCTGATCGCCGCCGGTTACGTGCTGATGGCGGTGTGGCCGAGCCTGTTCACCTCCGCCGACCCGATGCACTGCGAGCTGCGGCTCAGCGGCGCGGGCCCGGCGCCGGGCCACCCGTTCGGCTTCGACATGCAGGGCTGCGACTACTTCGCCAACGTGGTGCACGGCGCCCGCCCGTCGATCGCGATCGGCCTGATCGTCACGGTCGCGACCTTCGCGATCGCCGCGGTCCTCGGCGCGCTGGCCGGCTACTTCGGCGGCGTCGTCGACGGCGTGGTCTCGCGCATCGCCGACGTGGTGTTCGGGCTGCCGATGATCATCGCCGCGATCGTGGTGCTCAACCTCTTCGAGGAGCGCACGGTCTGGACGGTGAGCCTGGTGCTGATCGTCTTCAGCTGGCCCGGCGGCATGCGCTACATGCGCGGCTCGGTGCTCGAGATCCGCAACCTGGAGTACGTGCAGGCCGCGCGCGTGCTCGGCGGCAGCCATCTGCGCATCATCGGCACGCACATCGCGCCGAACGCGCTGACCTCGCTGATCGTGCTGAAAACACTGGAGATCGGCGGCATCATCGCCGCCGAGGCGGCGCTGACCTTCCTCGGCATCGGGCTCCAGCCGCCCGCGATCTCGTGGGGTCTGCAGCTGTCCACCGCGCAGGCGCAGTGGCAGGCCAGCCCGCACCTGCTGATCTACCCCGCCCTGTTCCTGACCGGCGCCGTGCTGGCGTTCGTGGTCCTCGGCGACAGCTTGCGGGAGAGCCTCGACCCGAAGGGAAAGAAATCGTGAACGCCAAGGGGCGGCACCAGGCCGCTGTCCTCGACGTGCGCGGCCTCAGCGTCGACTTCCACACCGCCGCCGGCCGGCTGCACGCCGTCCAGGACGTCAGCTTCTCCGTCGGCGCCGGTGAAACCCTCGCCGTGCTCGGTGAATCGGGCTCGGGCAAGAGCGTCACCGCGCAGGCGATCATGGGGATCCTCGACACCCCGCCCGCCGAGATCGTCGGCGGCACCGTCGAGCTCGGCGGCCAGAACCTGCTGGCGATGCCGGACCGGCAGCGCCGCGCGGCGACCGGCTCGCGCGTCTCGCTGGTCTTCCAGGACGCGCTCACCGCGCTGAACCCGGTGCAGCCGGTGGCCAAGCAGATCGGTGAGCTGTACCGGCTGCACCGCGGCGCGACGCGGCGGCAGGCCTGGCGGCAGGCGGTGGAGATGATGGAGCGGGTGCGGATCCCCGCGGCGGCCAGCCGCGCCGGCGACTACCCGCACCAGTTCTCCGGCGGGATGCGCCAGCGCATCATGATCGCGATGGCGCTGGCGCTGGACCCGGAGGTGGTGATCGCCGACGAGCCGACCACCGCGCTCGACGTGACCGTGCAGGCCCAGATCCTCGACCTGCTCGCCGAGCAGCAGGCCGAGCGCGGGCTGGCGCTGGTGCTGATCACCCACGACCTCGGCGTCGCCTCCCGGATGGCCGACCGCGCGCTGGTGATGTACTCCGGGCGCGTCGTGGAGCACGGGCCGATCCGCGAGCTGTTCACCGCACCGGTCCACCCGTACAGCCAGGGCCTCGTCGACTCGATCCCGCGGCGCTCGCACCGCGGCGGGCCGCTGCCCGCGATCGGCGGGCTGCCGCCGAGCCTCACCGACCGGCCCGCGGGCTGCCGCTTCCACCCGCGCTGCGCCATCGCGCGCGAGCAGTGCGAGACGGTCGAACCGGGGCTGCTGCTGCTCGACGACGGCAGGCAGACCCGGTGCCACTACTGGGCGGAGGTCTCGTCGTGACCGAGCAGAACATCCTCGAAGTGCAGGACGTCACCAAGCACTACCGCAAGCGCGGCGGCGGGCGGTTCGGCCTGGCGACCGACACCGTCAAGGCCGTCGACGGCGTGAGCCTGCGGCTGCGCAAGGGCGAGGCGCTGGGCATCGTCGGCGAGTCCGGGTGCGGCAAGTCCACGCTGACCCGGCTGCTCACCGCGCTGGAGAAGCCCACCAGCGGGCAGGTCCGCTACCGCGGCATCGACGTCCACGGCGCGAAGGGCGCCGAGCGCACGCGGATGCGGCGCAACATCCAGATGGTCTTCCAGGACCCCTACGCCTCGCTCAACCCGCGCAAGACGGTCGGCTCGATCCTGGCCGAACCGTTCCGGATCCACCGCGACGCGGTGCCCGCATCGGGCCTGCGGCCGCGGCTGGAGCAGCTCCTCGAACAGGTCGGCCTCCGCCCGGACCACCTCGACCGGTACCCGCACGAGTTCTCCGGCGGCCAGCGCCAGCGCATCGGCATCGCCCGCGGCATCGCGCTGAACCCGGAGGTGCTGATCTGCGACGAGCCGGTCTCGGCGCTCGACGTCTCGGTGCGCGCGCAGGTCCTCAACCTGCTCGCCGAGCTGCAGCGCGAGCTGTCGCTGACCGTGGTGTTCATCGCGCACGACCTGGACGTGGTGCGGCACTTCTGCGACCGCATCGCGACGATGTACCTGGGCCGGGTCGTCGAGGAAGGCGACTGCGACGCGGTCTACGACAGCCCCTCGCACCCGTACACCCGGGCCCTGCTCTCCGCGATCCCGCGCCCCGGTTTCGACGACGAACCGGAGCAGGAGCGCATCGTCCTCGAAGGAGACCCGCCCTCGCCGATCGCACCACCGCCCGGCTGCCCGTTCCACACCCGCTGCTGGATGGCCCGCCCGGAATGCGCCCAGCAGGTCCCGGCCGCCCACGACCTGGGCGGCGGCCACACCTCCCACTGCCACTTCGCCCCCGAAGTCGCAACGGCCGATACCCGCGCGAAGCTCTGACCCCGGAACCCGGCGCCGCCACCCGCGGCGCCGGGTTCCGCGACCGAGCACCGCGCCGGTACCGGATTCGCCGCACTTAGACTCGCGCTTGATCGGCGCTGGGCCGGTCGGGCAACCGGAGGTGAGGTCGTTGGTCGCGTTGTCCCCGCTCGCCGAACGGTTGGGCAGCGCGGTTTCCGCTGCTGTGGAACAGGTTCGCGCGACACCTCGGCGATTGCTCGTTCGCGATGCCGTGCTCGCCTCGCTGGTGCTCGCCGTCGGGCTCGTCCCGGTTCCGGTTCTCCTCCTGCCCGCCGCGCACATCGGCTGGGTGATCGCACTCGCGTGCTGGGCGGCGTCGCTGGTCCCGGCCTGCTGGCGGTGGCCGGTCGCGACGTTGCTGGCCACGGCACCGGTGTTCGCCGGCCCCAACTTCTGGGCCGCGGCCGTCCTTCCCGTCATCACCTTCGCGGCCGCTCGCCGCATCGCGCCCGCTCGTCGGCTGTGGCTCGCCGTGCTGGCCACCGCCGTCGCGGACTTCGCGCTCACGCTCGCGTTCGACTTGAGCAGCGCCGGCGGCTTCGGTGAAGTGGTCGCCGCGTACGCGGTGAGCGCGATGCTCCTGCTGGTGCTGCCCGCCGCCGTCGGGGCGATCCTCGGGCACCGCCGGCCACGCGTCCGCCTGCTCCAAGAGCGCAACGAGTACCTGGAGCGGGCGCAGCTGCTCACCGCGGCCAAGGCGCGCGTGGAGGAACGCGGGCACATCGCCGGCGAGATGCACGACATGCTCGGGCACCGGTTGAGCCTGATCTCGATCCACGCCGGTGCTCTCGAGCTCAGCGCCGCCAAGAACGCGCCAGAGTTGAGCAGCCAGGCCGAACTCCTGCGCACCACTGCCAGCAGCGCGCTGACCGAGCTCCGCGAGATCCTGGGCGTCCTGCGCGGCGCAGAGGAGTCCGATCTCGGCCCCGACGACCGCATCGGGACCCGGCCCGACGTCGAAGAGCTCGTCGCGGAGTCCAGGGCCGCGGGCATCGACGTCGACCTGCGGTGGACCGGTGCGGATCTCGACAGCGCGGACCCGCGCACCCGCCGCGCGGTGCACCGCGTGGTGCGCGAGGGCCTGACCAACGTCCACAAGCACGCCTCGTCCGCGCGCACCGGCGTGGAGATCGGCGTGGAGAGCGATCGGGTGCACGTCCGCGTGGTCAACGGGCCTGCGCAGGCCGGTGGGCGGCTTCCCGGCACCCGGAGCGGGCTCGTGGGGCTCGACGAGCGGATCGCGCTGCTCGGCGGGAGCTTCCACAGCGGACCGACCCCCGAAGGCGGTTTCCTCGTCGCGGCGGCGATTCCCACCCGACCCGCGGGCACCGACCGAGCTGAGCCTTCGGCCCTGCCCGATCAGCTGCCACCGGAGCCGCTGGCCGCGGAGGCGCTCACGTGGCCACGCGTCCTCGGGGCCGGTTGCCTCGGCCTGCTGGCGCTCCTGCCGGTCATCATCGGGCTGGCGGTGCTGGTCGTCGCGCTGGCGATCAGCTGATCACGGCCGGTCGGCGAGCAGACCGGCGTCGTGGGCCAGGATCGCGGCCTGAACCCGGTTCGCGCAATCCAGCTTGGTGAGCACGCGGCTCAGGTGCGCCTTCACCGTGCCCGCGCTGATGTAGAGCTCGCGCGCGATCTCGGCGTTCGACAGCCCGGAACCGACCAGGCACAGCACGTCGCGCTCGGCGTCGGAGAGCTGGTCGGTCTTGCGCCGCGCCGCCGAGGTGCGATCGGTGCCCGAGCGCAGGTGGCGCTCGATGAGCCTGCGGGTGATCTGCGGGGCGAGGATGGATTCGCCCTCGGCCGCCAGCCGCACGGCCCGGATCAGCTCGCTCGGCCCGGTGTCCTTCAGCAGGAATCCCTTGGCCCCGGCGCGCAACGCCCGCGCCACGTGACCGTCCTCGCCGAAGGCGGTGAGCATGACGACGTTGGTGTGCGGGGATTCGCGAACGATGTCCTCGACCGCACCGAGCCCGTCGCGGCCCGGCATCTGGATGTCCAGCAGCGCCACGTCGACGACCTGCTCCCGGCACGCCTGGACAGCGGCGCCGCCGTCCCCGACCTCGGCCACCACCTCCACGTCCGGCGCGTTGGCGAGGATGAGCCGGATGCCCGCTCGCATGAGGTTCTCGTCATCGGCAATGAGCACGCGGATCACCCGGCAATCCTAGAACCGGAAACACCGTCCAAACCGACCAGGTCGCCCTCGGCGGGCATCGCCGTGGAGACTCGATCTGCCGGCCGCGCGGAATCGGCGCAACCGGGCCGGGATCTCCTGCGTCCCAGGAGCTGACTTCCCAGCGACCAGGACGGAGTTCAGCAGCGTGACCGATCTCTACCGGATCTCCATCGACGAGAAGTCCGGCGCCGCACTGCGCGGCCGGGTGCACATGATCAACCCCGACGCGGGGTTCTTCCCGGAAGAACTCGACTTTCCGCTGCGGATCATCGTGGACGCATGGCACCGGATGAAGCACGGGTACTTCTTCACCGGTCACCACCTCGGGAACGACCGGCTGCCGATGCCGCGCGAGCGGGCGGCCGCGATCGCGACCGAGCACGAGATGAAGGAGGTCTTCGAAGAACTCCAGGCACTCGACGAGGGAGCCGAGATCCGCATCGAGCCGGAGGACGGCGCGATGCTCTCAGCGGCCGACGCCAAAGGCCCGGACGCCTACGAGCAGGCGAGCCGGCGCATCGCGGAGAAGTACGGGATGCAGTTCCGCATGAGGTGGATGAGCAACCGGGAGTGGTACATCCAGGGCGAGCGCGACGGTGAAGCGTTCCTCGACCGGGGCTACGAGATCATCAAGTCCTTCGAAGTGGGAGAACCGCACAACATGCCGCCCTTCTGGGACGCCGACGACGATTTCGCGGCGCCCGAAACCCTCGACGGGTACCCGTACGTCGAGTTCACCCTCACCGTGCGCGACGCCCGCTACCTCGCGCACATGTCGCGCGGCATGCACTGGGCGACGGCGATCTACGGTGAGCTCGAAGACTGACACCGAGGGAAACCGGTGCAGGCGCGCTGATCGGGTGCCCTGCTCGGGCCTTGCGAGCTCGAAGTCGCCACCCCGCCCGCCACTGGGCGTCGCAGCGCGAGCCTCCGCAGAGGCGACCGAGCGGTTGGCCTCGGCTTCCTCGCGTCGCCCGGGGCCGGTCGGCCGGGATTTCGTGGCCGACCGGCCATCGGGTCGTGGCCGATCGGCACGTGTTCGGCAGGTGATCGATCCCTACCTTCTGATGTGACGACCACGTCCGGAGGATGATCGACTTGTTGAGCGAACCGGCCACCGCCCGGAACTCCGCGCCGGAGGACGGCGTCCCGCACCACCTGCTCGGGCGCACCACCGCGCACCGGTGGTGGCGGCCGCTGGCGGAGCTGGTGCTGCTGCCGGTGCTGGCGATCGCGTTCTCGCTGCTGCTCTTCGGCGCCGCGTTCGGGCTCGCGGTGGCGTTCGGCGCCGAGATCGGCCCGGACCAGGGCTTCGCCGACCCGCTCTGGGAATTCGGCTTAGGATTCGCCTCCATCGCGATCCTGCTGCCCGCCATCGCCCTCACCGCCAGGTGGGCGGGCAAGCGGCGGCTGGGCACGGTGTCCAGCGTGGCCGGCAGGCTGCGCCTGCGGTGGCTGCTGGAGTGCCTGGGCTGGGCGCTGCTGGGCATCGGGCTGGCGATCGGCGTCGATCTCGTCCGCGGCGTGCCGTGGGATGCCGCGGCGTGGCCGGGCTGGCCCACCTTCCTGACGGTGCTGGTGGTGGCGCTGGCGCTGGTGCCGTTCCAGGCCGCCGCGGAGGAGTACCTGTGCCGCGGCTGGCTCGTGCAGACCCTCGCGTCGTGGACGCGGACCCCGTGGCCGGGCGTCGTGCTGAGCTCGGTGGTGTTCGCCGGACTGCACGACTACACCGAACCCTGGGTGCTCGGCGAGATGTTCCTGTTCGCGATGGCGATGTGCTGGCTGACCATCCGCACCGGCGGGCTGGAGGCCTCGATCGCGCTGCACGTGGTGAACAACGTCGTCCTCATCGTGCTCGAAGCCACCCAGGGCATCCCGGACCTCGACCGGAGCGGCGGCGGCTACACGCTCTGGGACGTCCTGCCCATCGCCGCCACGACGCTGCTCTACACCTGGTGGATCGACCGGCGCGCCCGTCGGCTCGGCCTGGCCACCAGGACCCGCTGACCCGACGACGCCCAGGAGGAATGACATGTCCCGAACGACGCTGCCGTGCACCGAGGTCTCCCGCGAGGTCGCCGAAGCGCTGACCGAGGCCTTCCGCGGAGCCATCCGGCGGGAGCAGCCCGCGGTGGGAACCGAGCACGTGCTCTCCGCGGTGCTCGACGGCGATTCAGCCGCCGGCAAGGTCCTCGCTCCCACGGTGCGCGCCAGCGGATCGATGATGGGCGTGATCCGGGCCAAGGGCATCGGCGATCACTGGGTGCACGACGACGATGCCGAACCGGTGCACGACCTCGCGGTGACCGGCCTGCTGCGCGAAGCGGAATGGGCGGCGCGGCGGAAGGACTCCGACGTGCCGCCGCCGACAGGTGCGTTGCGCGCGGCTCTCCGGCAAGCGCTGCTCTACGCCGACGAGCACGGAACTCCGCGGGCCAACACCGCGCACTTGCTGATGGGGCTGCTGCACACGCCCCAGAACCGGGCGCACGAGGCACTTCGCGAACGCCGGGTGGACCGCAGCGACGTCCTCGCCCGGCTGCGGGTGCACCCCAGCGCGCGGGAACCCGGCGAGCCGCCCCGCACCGACACCGCGCGAACGCTCCGCAAGATGGGGCTGCTCACCGGACGGCGCGGTCAGCTGTCCGTGCGCTTGGTCGCCAAGCTCTTCGGCAACGGCGCACCGGTGTTCATGGTGCTCCGGCTGGAAGCCCGCCGTCAGGCGATCCGGCTCGGGCACGGCGAGGTTACGACCGCGCACCTGCTGCTCGCCGTTCTCGCGCTCGACGAGCAGCTCACCGCCGCCGGGGAGCGGCTCTCGCCGGAACTGGCCGGGAGCGGCAACGCCGCCGAACTCCTCCGGTCCCGCGGAGTCACGCTGCACGCGGCGGCCAGCGTCGCGCTCGACCTGGCCCCGGCGGCCGGAGAACTCCCGCGCGCAGGAGAATTCCCCGAAGACGGTGCGCTGGTGAAGGTGCTGACCAAAGCCCGGTGGCGGGCCGAGGAGAACGGCGTTCCCGCGGGCACCGACGTCCTGCTCGCCGAGCTGCTGGCCGAACCCGAGGGCCTGGCCGCCGCCCTGCTGACCGGCCTCGGCGTCGACACCGACGACCTGGTGTGACCGGGAGCGCTGCGCCCGCCGGTCGGGCGGGCGCAGCACCGGCTCAGGAGCGGCTGGACTTCTCGAAGTAGTCGAGCAGCGCGGCCTCCGGCGCGGCCACCTCGACCGGTGCTCCGCCGTTGCGCAGGGATTCCGTCGCCGCGCAGCCGGTGGCGACCGCTTCCCGGGCCGCGATCGGCGAGGTGACGGTCGGCACCCCGGCGCTCACGAACTCCAGGAACTCGGCCACGATGCGCGGGTCGGCGCCACCGTGCCCGCCGCTGGCGCGCTCGACCTCCACCACCCGGTCGGCCTCCGGCGCGTAGCCGCGGTGCCTGCGGTTCCACACCTTGACCACCGCGCCCTCGCCGTCGCCGAAGTTCTCCAGCCGGCCCTCGGTGCCGATGACGGTGTAGTTGCGCCAGTAGTCCGGCGTGTAGTGGCACTGCTGGTAGCTGGCCAGCACGCCGTTGTCCAGCTGCAGGTTGACCAGGTTCAGGTCCTCGACGTCGACCACCGGGTTCAGGCCGGTCTGGCTCAGCGGCGGCCAGTTCTGCTGGTACTCGGCCCAGTCGTGGCCGGTCTTGTAGACCTCGTGCTCGTTGCGGTCGGTGATCTCGCCGTAGACGGTCAGCGCACCGAGCGCGTTGACGCGCCTGCTGTAGCCGCCCGCCAGCCAGTGCAGGACGTCGATGTCGTGCGCGCCCTTCTGCAGCAGCAGGCCGGTGCTCTTGCTGCGGTCGGCGTGCCAGTCCTTGAAGTAGTAGTCGCCGCCGTGCCCGACGAAGTGGCGGCACCACACCGACTTCACCTCGCCGATCGCACCGGAGGTGATCAGGTCGCGCATGGTGCGGATCACCGGCATGTGCCGCATGTTGTGCCCGACGTAGAGCTTGCCGCCGGTGCGCTCGGCCGCCGCCAGCACGCGGTCGCAGCCCTCGGTGGTGATGGCCAGCGGCTTCTCCAGGTAGACGGCGATGCCGGCTTCCAGGCAGCGGATCGCGTGCTCCTCGTGCAGGTGGTCGGGGCTGACCACGAACACCGCATCCAGCTCGCCGTCCAGCAGCTCGTCGAGCGAGTGCGTCACCCGGACGTCGCCGTCGTAGCGCTGCGCGGCGGCCGCGGCGCGCGCCGGGTCCGGATCGGACACCGCGACGATCCGCGATCCCTCGCCGGGCCGGTGGGCGTGATCGGCGATCCCCACCCGGAGCCCGCACCCGAGCACACCTGTCCTGACGTCCATGAGCCACCTTCCGCACGACCGGCACGACTGCGCGCAGTTGTCACAAGCTGATTGTTTGCAGCTTATATCGATCACTTGCGCGCAATCCACCCTATGTTCTCCCACCCGTCCGCACCAGCCCCGGGCGTCCGGCGCGCGCAACAGCGCCGGGGGAACCCGCGGGCGGCGAGACGCCACCGCGGATTCCCCCGGCAACCCGGTTCAGCTGGAGACCGACGTTCCGACCGCGTCAGCCGGCAGCAGTGCTCCCCTCACCTCCCGCTCGGGTGCCAGCGCCGACCGGAGGCGGTGTCGGGATCGGCAGCGCGGTGCCGAAGTCCGGGCTGCGCCGCATCGACCAGCGCACCAGCGGCCCGGTGGCCGCCGTCGTGATCACCGCGACCAGCACGAGGACGGTGTACGCCAGCTGGTTGATCAGGCCGGCCTCGTGACCGATGGTCAGCACCACCAGCTCGGTCACGCCGCGGCAGTTCATCAGCACCCCGAACCGCAACGCCTCGGCCGCGGGCAGCCCGGCCAGGCGGACCGCGCCGCCCGCGCCGACCAGCTTGGTCACCACGGCCGCAACCAGCACCACCAGCAGCACCAACCAGGCCAGCGGCGCCGTGCCCAGCAGTCCCACCGAGGCCTTCAGCCCGACGCCGGCGAAGAACACCGGCAGCAGGACGATCAGCGTGAAGCCCTCCAGCCGCTCGCTGATCCGCTCCACGGCCGGCGAGTTGCGCGGAACCGCGACGCCGAACAGGAAGGCGCCGACGACCGGGTGCAGCTCGATGGCCTGGGTAAGCGCGGAGTAGCCGATCGCTCCCGAGACGAGCACCACCGCCAACGACTGGTTCGACCCGAGCTTGCGCACCAGCACCGCGAGCAGCGGACGCACGCAAAGCGCCGTGACGATCACGAGCGCGGTCGCCAGCAGCACGATCCGCAGGCCGTGACCGCTAGCGCCCTGCCCGGCCAGCAGGAACGCCAGGCTCAACCAGAGCAGCCCGTCACCGATCGCCGCGGCCGACAGCGACAACGCGCCGATGCTCGTCCGCTCCAGCTTCAGATCGGCGAGGAGCCGCGCCAGCACGGGCAGCGCCGTCACCGCCATGGCCAGCCCGACGAACAGCATCGTCTCCACCGGCGCATCGCTCGTGCCTGCGAACAGGTCACCGGTGACGAACACGATGCCCATGCCCGCGGCGCACGGCAGGGCCATGCCGCCGATCACCGCCGCGCCCACCACGCCCTTGCGCTCGATCCGGTCGGTGCGCAGTTCGCAGCCCAGCAGGAAGACGAAGACGACGAGCCCGAGCTGCGCCATCTTGTCGAGTCCTTCCAGCACCGACGGCGGGAACAGCAGCGCTCCTCCCCCCGGCCACAGCGCACCGAGCAGGGAAGGCCCCAGCAGCAGGCCGCCGACCATCTCGCCGAGCACCGACGGCTGGTGGAACCGGCGAGCCAGCGCGGCCAGCGCCTGGCAGGTCACCAGGATCACCGCGACCGCGATGAGGAAGCGGGTGACGGAATCCACGGCGTGCGATTCGGTCGCGGCCCACAGCGGCACCATGCCCGCGAGCGCCGCGACGCCCACGGCTGCCCCGAGCGCGGTCCGCACCCGGCCGGGCCTGCCGATCACGCCGTCGCTCCCCCGTGCACGGTCCGCGGCCGCAGCGAGCACCGCTCCTCGTCACCGCACCGCGCCAGGTGGTCCCGGCCGGAGTCGTCGAACTGGTCGGACATGCGCACTTCCCCTCGGTGAGCGGAAACAGTCGCCGCGACGGCGGGAATCACGACGGGCTCGACTGCGGCACCGGTTCGGCCCCGTCGACGAACAGCGCCCGGGCCTTCGACCGCTGCAGCTTGCCGCTGGTCGTCTTCGGGATGCTCCGCTTCGGGACCAGGTGGACCGCGGCGGTGAGGACGCCGGTCCGGGCGCTGATCGCGCTCCGGACGGCGCGGCGCAGCTCCTCGTGCTCCTCCGCTCCGAGCTCGGTCTCGACGATCAGGTGGAGCTCCTCGGAATCGCCGCCGTCGGGCCGGTGCCCGACCGCGACCACGGCGCCGAGGCGAACTCCGGGCACGGTCTCCGCGGCCTGCTCGAAGTCGGTCGGGAAATAGTTGGCACCGCGGATGATGATCAGGTCCTTGGCCCGCCCGGTGATCCGCAGACCGCCGTCCCGCAGGTAGCCGATGTCGCCGGTCTTCCACCAGTCCGGCGCGTCGACCGACGCGGCGGTCTCCTCCGGGAGGTCGAAGTAGCCGACCGTGCGCGAGGGTCCCCGGAACTGCACGTGCCCGATCCGGTCCTCCCCGAGGGCGACGCCGTCGGCGTCGACGACGCGGACCTCCGTGCCGGGCACCGGTTCACCGCAGTCGACGACCCGCAGCGCGTCCGCACCGTGCGGATCGACGTCGACCACCCGCGCCTCGGCGACGGCGACCTGGCGGTCGATGGAGTCGTACCGCAGCGGCGCGTCCGCTCTGGTGGAGGTGATGACCAGCGAAGCTTCCGCCATGCCGTAGGCGGGCACCAGCGCGTTGGAGGGCAGGCCCCACCGGGCGAAGCGGTCGAGGAAGCGCTGCACGGTGGCCGCTTGGACGGGTTCCGCCCCGCACAGCGCCGCGCGCCAGCACGACAGGTCAACGCCTTCGAGGTCCTCGTCGCGGATCCGGGCAGCGGCGTAGCCGAAGGCGAAGTTCGGCGCGGCGGAGAACGCGCCGCGGTAGTCGTTGATGTGCTGGAGCCACTCGACGGGCGCGCGGAGGAACCGGGTGGAGGGCATCAGCACGGCGTGCCCTCCGTTGTAGACCGGGCACAGCAGCCCCACGATCAGTCCCATGTCGTGGTACAGCGGCGCCCAGCTGACGGTCGGGTCGGCGTCCGTCCAATCGAGACAGCTGGTGAACTGCTCGCAGTTGGCCGCCAGGTTGGCGTGCGAGATCATGACGCCCTTGGGCCTGCCCGTCGAACCCGAGGTGCACTGGATCACCGCCAGGTCGTCGACGTCCGGCAGGCGGGCCGGATGTGCCGGCGCGTCGCTCGCGGTGGCGCGCGCCAGCAGCGCGGCACCGTCGATCAGGCTGGTGCCGGCGATCTCGGGAAGCGCGTCGAGCACCGCTGTCGTGGTGATGATCGCGGCGGGCCGCAGGTAGTCCGCGAGGTCCAGCAGCGGACCTTCGAACCCCGCGGCGCCTCCGAAGCGCGCGGGCACTGCGATCGCCGTCGGTATCGCGCCCAGCAGCTGGGTGCCGAAGAACGCGGTGATGAACTCCGGCCCCGTGGGCAGGCATAGCACCACCCGGTCGCCGTGGCCGACCCCGTGCTCCGCGAGGGCCGCCGCGGCGCGCGCGGCGGCCCCGACGAGGGCGTCGTAGCGCAGCGTTTGCGCTCTGCCGGGCTCCGGGATCAGCGTCACCCCGGTTCCGTCGGCACCGCGTTCCGCGTGCGCCAGCAAGGCGTGCAGGATGCTGGGGAAGCGCGGGAGTACCGTGGTCATCCGTTCTGCTCCTCGGTGGTCTCGCTCGATCGATCGACCCACGGCTGCACCGAGACGTCGTCGGCCACGATGCGGGCGGGGTGGAAGCCGTGCCGGACGGCCAGCTCGCGAGCGGCCAGCACGCCCGCGACGGACAGTCCGCCGTAGGACGGGCTCGCGGTGGCCACGTCGAAGCCGAGCATGATCGTTTCGGCCATGCAGGAGTACGCGGTTCCCGGCGGCAGCGTGATGCCCGGGAAGTGGGGCGCCTGCTCGCCCGGGAACCCGACTCGGCCGCCGGACACCACGGTGACGTTCGGGAGTCCCTCCACCGCCGGGTGCACGTCGCCGGGCACCGCGAGATCGCAGACGAGCACCTCTCGGTCGCCGGCGAGGTGCTCCGGCCGGATCACCGGGTCGGCCGAGTTGGTCGCGGTGACCACGATCGGGCAGTCCCGCAACGCGCCGAGATCTTCGGCGATCGAGACGTCCGCGAGGTGGCCGAGCCGGTCGGCCACCCGGGCCAGCCGCCGCGCCGAGCCGGGCCGGCCGACCAGCAGCAGCGATTCGCAGTGCGGCGCGACGAGTTCGGCCATCACGGCGCCGATGTTGCCGATTCCGCCGACCAGCCCGACCCGGCGCGCACCGGCGCCGGCCCGGGCCAGCTGCCGCTGGAGGAGGTCGTGGGCGCAGGCGGCGGTCAGCGAGTTCCCGGAGGTCACCCTGATGTCGTCCTCGACGACGTCCCGCGCTGCGCTGGTGACGATGGAGGTGTGGCCGCCGAGCCCGATGACCTCGGCGCCGAGCGAAACACCCAGCTCCACCGCGTCGAGCACGGTCCGGCGCAGCCAGGCCCCGTGCCCGGCCTGCAGCGCGGCGACGGCTTGGGCGGCGGTGAACGGCGCCGCCACCATGATGACCTCGACCTCGCCCCCGGCCGCCGACCTGATGCGGTGCCGCGCGACCTCGTAGGGATCGAGCTCGCCCCACATCCGGTCCAGCGCCGCCGCGCACTGCTCCTCCGACCAGGCGGCCAGTTCCGGTGCCAGGGACCACACCTTGGCCGGAACGTCCACATTGGCCAGGAAGGCCACGCGCGGCACGTCGGCCCGGCGCCCGCCGCCGGGCTCCGGCCGGTCGCGACGCGGCAGCGGCACGTGCTGCTTCGGCCGCCAAGCGGTGGTCGCGGGCGTGGTCAGGTGCTCCAGCAGGGTGGCGTAGTCGCCCTTGGCCAGCAGTCCCGCGACGTCCTCGAAGGCGGTGGCGATCCGGTCCACCTCCGCCGGTTCGAGCAACGCCGACGGCTGGATGCGAACGGTCGTGGGAGCCGACAGGGTGGGGATCACCCTGATCCGGTGCGCGTGCAGCAACCTGCCCGCGATCAGGTAGCCGAGCGACTCGGAGTCGAACACCTCCCGCAGCAGGCCCGAATCCGGTTGCGGGAGAACGAATTCCACGCCCAGCAGCAGTCCGCGGCCCCGCACCTCGACGATGGCGTCCGGCCACCGCTGCGCCACCTCCGACAACCGGTCGCGCAGCAGCTCGCCCAGCTCGACGATCCGGTCGCGGTAGGCGGCGGAGAGCTCCACCGCAGCCGTCGCGATCCGCGACGAGAAGTCGTCGTCGGCGAAGGTGGAGGTGTGGTGGCGGCCGAACTCCGGCACGTACCGGCGCTCGTCGACCAGCAGCGCCGAGATCTTGGCCAGCCCGCCGCCGAGCGACTTCGAGAAGAGGTAGTAGTCGGCGACCACCCCGGAGCCCTCGGAGGCGAGGAACGTGCCGGTGCGCCCCATGCCGCACTGGATCTCGTCGAACACCAGGGCCGCCTCGTGCCGGTCGGCCAGCTCGCGCAGGGCCGCGAGCACCTCGACCGGGACCTCGTGCACCCCGGACTCGCCCTGGATCGGTTCGACGAAGGCGGCGGCGAGCGGGGACAGCCGGCGGGCGGCGGAGTGCGGCACCCCTGCGGCATCGACGCTGATCGAGCAGATCTCGACGAGTTCGGCGTCGAGAGCGGTCACCACCGCGCCGGGCGCCCAGTCGTCCAGGCGCCGGTGCCGCGGCCCCGGCACGTGCAGATCGGCGGGCACGTTGCCGCCGTGCGTCAGCGAGCCGGCGCCGGTGGTCTTGCCGTGGAAGGCGTTGCGCAGCGAGACGAACAGCGGGTCCACCCGCCGCATCCCGGCGATCCGGTCGAGGGCCTCGCCCAGTACCTCCGCGCAGCGCCTCCCGGCCGCGGGCCCGCTCGCGCACGGGACGTCGGCGAGGCCGTCCCGCCGAATCCGCCGCAGCGACCGCTCGAACTCCTCCTGCAGCGCGGCGAGTCGCCGCCTCCGCTCGACGGTCGCGTGCTTCACCGCGCCTTCCACCGCGTCCGCACCGGTGCTGCCGAGGGTGACCACGTAGCTCGCACCGGTCGTCGACCCGACGACCGCCGACAACCGCTCCGCCAGCTCGGCCGCCCCCGGGCGCACGCTGGCCTGCGCGTTGAAGGGCAGCTGCTCGTCGAGGCACCGCCGCGCCACGTCGAGCAGCGCCGGGTGGTTGTGGCCGAACAGCGACGAACCCGCACCGCCGACCAGGTCCAGCACCTCGGTCCCGGAGTCGCCCGGCGATCCCGCGGTGAGGTGGTCGCCCCGACCCGCCAGGTAGGTCACGTCCAGGTTGAGCGCGCGGAAGAGCCTGGCGAACTCCGGCCGGGCGTACCGCGCGAAATCGGCATCGGTGTTCATGCGGCGCCGTCTCCCCGCGCACCGCGCACCGCCCGCGACGCGGTGACCTGGTCCGCGACGTCGCGCAGCGTCAGCATCAGCGCCGCCTGCTCGTCGGAGATGTCCACGTCGAACAGCGACTCCATCTCCACCACCAGGTCGATGGAGCGGACGGAGTCCAGCCCGTAGTCCACGAGCGGGGCGTCCGGGTCGAGTTCGCTCACCTGCAGGCGGCGGCGGAACAGTTCGCCGACCACCTCGAGAACATCGCGGTCCATTGTGCTCCCTCCCCTGGGATCGGTGCACCGCACCCGCTACCGGTGCGGGCGTCTGGAGCCACGGCGAACCGGACGCTCACCGCCGGATCGCCAGGGCGAACGAGAGCTCCGCCGCCGAGCGGACCCGCACCGGCACCTGCGCGCCGCGGTAGGAGGCGATCAGCTCGCCGCCGACCGGGCTGAGCTCGGCCTGCCAGAACAGGAACTCGCCCGCGCCTTCGATGCCGCTGATGGCCTTGAAAGCCGCTTCCTTCGCGGCGAAGAGCTCGCGCGGGGTGTACTCCCCCACCGGCGGGAGCAGCGTTCGCCGCTCCCGCGCACGAAGCACGAACGCGGTCACGCGAGGACCGATGTCCGCGCTCTCCACGTCGACACCGACCGACGCGGCGCCGGGAACCACCACGGCTACCGCCACGCGATCGGTGTGCGAGATCGAACCCGGGAAGCCGGGCGGGAAGCGCGGCCGGCCGTCGGGCGCGCGGGGCACGGTCCGGACGGCCGACCCGGCCGCGGCCAGCGCCGCCGAAGCAGCCCTCCGCCCGGCGGCGGACTGCTCGCGCGGCCCGTGCGGCCGCCGCACCCGGCGCCATTCGACCACGGCACCGGCTGCGGCGGGGACTTCCAGCTCAACGCTCACCGGCGGCGCTCCTCACCCGCGCAGCGCCGCGATTTCCGGCACACCGCCGAACAGCTCGCCCGGCAGCGCGCGGATGCGCTGCCGGGGCTCGATCGCCGCTTCAAGCATGCGCTTCCACTTCCTCGACGAACTCGCGCACGATCGCCTGGAAGCCCTCGGCGTCGTCGAGGAAGGGGACGTGGCCGGCGTTCGGCATCATCGCGCAGCGACCGTTCGGGAACAGCGCGGCCAGTTCGCGCCCGCGCGTCGGGCTCAGCAGGATGTCGTCGTCACCGAGGACGATCAGCGTCGGTGCCTCGATGCGGGACAGCAGCGCGGGGTCGGTCTCGCCCTGCTGGACGAGGGTCAGGCCGTTGGTGAGCTCCTCGGGCGTGGACATCGCCAGGAAGGCTTCCCGCAACCCCAGGAAGCCCGGCGTGCCCGACTCCTCGTTCATCTCCCCGCTGATCACCTCGGGGTACATCTGGCCGTACAGCGCGGTCATGCCGTGGTGCTCCAGCGTCAGCAGCCAGGACCGGTTCAGCTGCCGGTGGCGCCGCATGCCGCGCAGGCCGAGGACCGGACCGGCCAGGACCAGGCCCCGGACGCGCTCCGGGTACGCCAGGGCGACGTCCCTGGCGAGCTGGGTGGAGGCGGAGGTGCCGATCAGGTGCGCCGACTCGATCTCCAGCGCATCGAGCAGGCCGACGACGTCTTCGGCGTGCTCCTCCCAGGTCGGCTCCTGCGCGACGCGCGAGGAAGCTCCGTGGTTGCACATGTCGTAGGTCACGACGCGGCAGCTCCGGCTGAGCTCCTCGGTGTACTCGCGCCAGAACGGGCTGTTGATGAAGAAGTTGTTCAGGCACACGACGGCGGTGCCCTCGCCGCTGGACTCGTAGTAGAGCTCGACACCTTCCCTCGTGGGGATTCGCGGTGCGCCCTCGCGGTAGGACAGGTCGTGTTCCTGTTCTGCACCGGCTGACATCAGACTCCGCTCACTCCTCGATCTCGGCTCCGGTCGGCGGCAGGACCCGGGCGAATTCGGCGACCACCTCGGCCGCGGTCGGTTCGCCGGAAACGGCGGCGCAGGACAGGCCGCAGTACATCGCCATCTCCTCGATGCGGCCGCTGGTCGCATCGGTCGGCACCGCGGAGCTGAACCGCGGCACCAGGTACGGCTTGCCCTCGACCACCGTCTTGCCGATGAACTTCGCGGGCTGCTGCGGATCGCTGGTGACGGCCGTCGCCAGCACGCGATGCCTGCGCCCCGGCCACCCGATCTCGTAGACGTCGGTGATCACCGTGTCGACCGCGTCGGCTGCGGTGATCGCTTCCTTGAAGTAGGCGTGCGCCCGCGATTCGCGCGTGGCCACGAACACCGTGCCCAGCAGCACGCCGTCGGCCCCGGCCGCGAGCGCCCGGCCCGCCTCCTCCGGCGAGCCGATCCCGCCCGCGGCCACGAGGCAGGCGGCAGGCACCTTCTCGCGCAGCTCGGCGACCAGTTCGTCCCGGCTGGACTCGCCGAGCAGGTGACCGCCGGCCTCGATCCCCTGCACGACGACCACGGCGCCCCGCTCGGCCGCGCGCACGCCCTCGTCCACGGTTCCGACCTGGACGACGAGCTGCCTGCCCGCCGCGGCGATCCGGTCGAACACCGCATCGCCGGGCAGGCCGAACAGCGAGAGGTGCACCTGCGGTGGTGTCTCGTCGAGCACCTGCGCCACCTGCTGGTCGAGCTCGTCCGGCCCGACGACCTCCGGGATCAGGTTCACCCCGACCGGCCGGTCGGTGCCGGAGGTCAGCCGCGCGAGCATGGCCGACAGCTGGTCGCCGACCAGCTTGTAGCCGCCCGCGCAGCCCGCGGCGCCCGCGTTGGACACCGCGCAGGCCAGCTCCGGCCCGGCGACCCCGCCCATGCCCGACTGCAGCAGGCTCACCTCGATGCCGAGCACCTCGGCCGCCGTGGCACGCATCAGCTCAGGCCCTCGACCGCGGACAGCGCGGCCTCGGTGCCGCCGAACCGCTCCGTCAGGGTGTGCACCCACCGCTCCAGGCCGAAGGCCAGGCAGCTGGTGTGCGCCGTGTCGCCACCGGCCTGGATGGCGCACCGCTCGCCGAAGAAGTTCCGGTGGTAGTTGACCGAGCCGATCGCCAGGCCGTCGACGACGAACTCCTCCTTCACCGGGAACAGCTTCTGCATCTTGGCCTTGCCGCTGTTCTTGTCGAAGAACGGGTCGGTGGCGACTGCGAGCTTCACCTCCAGCCCGAGCTCGGCGCACAGGGCCGTCACGGCCTCCTTGGCCCGCTCCAGGTGCTGCTTGGCGCGGTCCTCCGGCCCGATGCAGACGATCTCGCGCATGGAGAAGCCGTGCAGCCGCTGCAAACCGTCGTAGTGGTCCTCGTTGCGGAAGCACGTCGCGACGGTGCAGCGCATCGTCCCGTCCGCGGGCAGCGTCGAACCGGCGAGGTCCGCGTAGATCGCGTAGCACGCCGCCGACGGCAGCGCGAACCCGGACGGTTCCATCACCTCGGTCGGGATCCGGTCGACCGGCCGCTGCGACTCGGACAGCGCGGCACCGAGCCGCGCCGGGTCGAGCCGGGTGGCGGCCAGCCCCAGGTGCGGGAAGTTGTCGTAGTAGTCGAACTTGTCGAGGTCCTGGCTGCGGACCAGGTGCGGGTACCGGAACTCCGGCACGTCCCAGCGGTCGGCGAAGCGCAGGAACACGGCGTCGATCGCCCGCAACAAGCGGAGTTGGCCGCCGTCGAGGACGCTCAGTCCGTTGTCGGTCGCGATGGTCATAGCGCTGCTTTCTGATCGAAGAACCGGGCTGCGATCGCGTTGAGGGTGCGGAAGTCGTCCAGATCCAGGTCTTCCGGGTCGATCGAGTCCCCGGTCAGCTCCTCCAGCAGGAAGATGAACTCGACGAAGGCCAGCGAGTTGATTGCCCGGCTGTCGATCAGGTCCAGATCGGCGGGCAGCTCGCCGAGCTTGGGGTTGCGCTCCCGGATGAACTCCCGGACCGCCTCCATCGGGTCGGTCATGACTTGATCACTTCCCGGCCGACGCCGGACTTGGTCAGGAACTTCCGGGTCCGCTTCAGCACCTGGTCGTGCGCCTCGATCCGGGCCGGGTGCGCCAGCGCGCGCCGCCGCAGCGCCAGCGCGTCCGGGATGCCCGCGTCCCGGTAGGCGGCCGGGTTGTAGAGGGTGCCGATGCTGTACTGCAGGTAGTTCTCGAGGTACTCGGCGACCACCGGCACCTCGTCCGGGTCGCGCTTGGCCACCTGCTCCAGCAGCTTCACGAAGATCATCCGGCCGAACGCCACGTGCCGGCTCTCGTCCTGGTGGTGCACCCGGTTGATCTCGCGGGCGATGTGCGGCAGCGTCTGGTCGGTCGCCATGTGCGCGTTGTAGTAGTCGACGATCTCCTCGAAGATCAGGATCCGCGCGAACACGATCATCTCGCGCGCCACCTCCGAGAGGTGGTCGACCGAGTCGGCCTTCAGCGTCGGCTGCGCCGGGTAGAGCTTTCCGCCGTAGCGCAGGCAGAACTGCGCGAAGAACCACATGTGCTCGTTCTCCTCACCGATGAAGTGGTGGAGGAATTCCGAGACGTTGGCGTAGGTCCGCTCGTGGATGCGCATCACGACTTCGCTCATCAGCTCGCGGATGCCGTGGATGTTGAGGCTGAAGAAGTTGATCGCCTCGTACTTGGTCAGCTCGATCTGCTGCTCGCGGGTCAGCTCGTCCCACATCGGCGTGCCCGCCAGCGTGGTGAGGCTCTCGCTCATCCACGGCATGCCGGGTTCGATGGACTCGGGCCAGTCGAACATCGTGTACGGGTTGTAGTAGCCCGACTCGGCCATCTGCTCCAGCCGGTCCAGCTCCAGCACGACCGGCTCGATGGTGGTTGCTGCCATTGTTGTTACTCGTCCTTCCCCGAAAGTGGGTTCTTCAACGCGCCGACCGAATGTCCGCACGCACCTGCGCCGGCGTCTGCGAACCGCATTCGTGGTGACCGAATGCGGCGTTGCCGGAAGCGGTGGACGGAATCACCTTGTTGTAGACCGACCCGAGGCACAGCTCCTGGAACTCCGCCGTGTCCGCCGACAGCCGCGCGGCCAGCTGGGACTTGGCGATGTCGACCGTCCGGACCGCGCCGTCGTCGTCCTCGACCTCCACGCAGGCGTGCGGCAGGTCCAGCGCACCGCCGAGCACGCCGCAGAACCAGCCCCGCTTCGCCTCGGCCCGGTACCCGGCCGACCGGAAGCGCTCGGCCAGGAACAGGCTCGCCGCGATGCAGCTGGTCGCGCCGAGGGCGTGCACCAGCTGGTAATCGGCCTGCATCGGGACGGGGATCATCTGCCAGCGGTAGCCGGCGTCGAGGTAGTCCTGGGTCAGCTTCCGCAGCACCGGCGAGACGATCGGAGTGCGCGCGCCGGTGGTGGTGATCGTCGCGGCGTACTCGGCCGTTCCCGAACTCGGCTGCGGCGTCGTCGCGACCTCGGCGCGTCCGCCGTACCGGGCGACGTCCGGGGCTTCGAAGTGCCAGGGCGCGGCCCCGGCGCAGTCGACGCACTCCAGCTCGACCTTGAAGTCCCACGACTTCTCCCGCAGCAGCGCGTCCACCGGACGCCCGGCGAACCGGAAGAGCATGCGGAACGCGAGCTCCGGCTGCGTGTTCCCCTTGTTCGAGTACATGCCGAGGTTGTACAGATCGTTCGCGTCGAAATGACGCACTCCCGATCGGTCCTCGAACGGCAGTCCCGCATCGACGAGCCGGTCGATCTCCACCGATTCGCAGCGCAGCATTTCCCGCGCCACGGATTCCGGCTGAGCCCTGCTGGAATATTCAGCCGGAATGAATTCGATGGATTCCGCCACTTTCTCCCATGGGGTGTCCTGGGATACCGCTTGGTGCGCCACAGTCAATCTCCCCGAACAGCACGACCGCGCCGACAGTCCGGCGCCTGCCATCGCCGCGACACCGCCGAAAGACTTTCGGGGGCCACCGCGATCGATCTGGTTAACGAGAGCGCTCCGCGCGAGCCATCCACCCGAATCAGCGGAACGCGATCCAGCCTAGCAGCAGCCGTCGGCGCCACCATAGATTATTTTTGCACGCGTACCCGTGCGTTTCACATCCACCGCTTGGAGAAATAAACGCCCGGCAGTCACCTCTGTTATCTAGCACAGTATTTCCGGATACCGGTAGCATTCCGTCCGCCGCGCGAGCGGGACCTCCATTCGCTCCGCACCCGCGCCGGCGCGGCGAGCCGCCGATCCACCGCCGGCCGGGCCTCCGGGCGCGGTGCCTCCCATCCCGGTCCCGCCGCGGCGTCCGGCCGGACCGGCGCGACCGACAACCGAGCTAGCCAGGAGGGCTGCGATGCCTTTGGACCGGATGCTGCACAACCTCATCAAGTGGCAGCGCGCCGAGGGTCCGCCGACCCCGGTCCGGGCGCTGACCGTCGAGGAAGCCCGCGAGCGGTACCTGCGCAACGCGATCCGCCCCCGCTCGGCGGGCGGTGGCGCGCACGCGGCCGTGTCCACCGCGGACCGGATGGTCGACAGCGCCGACGGATCGTCGTTCCGGGTCCGGGTGTACGCACCGGAGACCGACGAGGGCCGGGTCCTGACCTACTTGCACGGCGGCGGGTGGTCGCTCGGCGACGTCGACAGCCACGACTGGGCGTGCCGCACCGCGGCGGTGTCGCTGGGCGCCGTGGTCGTCTCGGTCGACTACCGGCGCGCGCCGGAGTTCCCCTACCCCACGCCGCTGCACGACGCGATGACCGCTGCCCGCTGGACCGCCCGGTGCTTCCCCGGGCGGGAACACGTGATCGCCGGAGACAGCGCGGGAGCGAACATGGCGCTCGGCGTCGCGCTCGACGCCCGCGACACCGGCGACGTCGAGTTCGCCGGCCAGCTGCTGGTCTACCCGGTAGTGGATCCGACGCTGCGGTTCGCGTCGAACTCCGCTTGCGCGGAGGGGTATCTGCTGAGCGTGGACGACCTGGCCCACCACTACGACCAGTACCTCCCCGATCCGCGGCGGCGCAGCGACCCCGCGGTCGACCTGCTCAACGCCGACCTCCGGAACCTGCCGCCGACGGTGGTCGCCACCGCCGAGTTCGACCCGCTCCACGACGAGGGGGTCGAACTGGCCGAGAAGTTGCGCGCCACCGGGGTGCCGGTTCGCCACGTGCCGGGCCCCGGCCTGGTGCACGGCTACTTCCTGATGCAGGACATCGTGCCCGCGGCATCCGCGCGCGCCCGCCTGGTCCTCGACGAGCTGGCCGCCGTGCTGAGCCCGGAGCGCGGCGCGAAGCCGGTCCCCTTCGGATAAGCACAGCACCTCGCGGCGCCGCGCAGGGCTTCGGCCCGCCGGCGCCGCATTCACGTCCGGGGCCGGTCCGCCCGGACACCGTTGCGCTCCTCCCGCGCCGAACTCATCAGCCGGGTGATCCGCCGCCGGGCGGCGACCGGATGAATAGTCGGCGATGAACGGGAGATGAGTGAAAGTGAAAACTCTTCTGTTAGCCGGACCCCGGAAGCTTTCCCAAATCTTTCAACGCACCCCGGTTCCGACCCCGACAGCGCGGACAACTCGACCGCGGCACCACTTCGTTCCCGTCGTGGAACGGAGCTCGCCCGCACCCGGTCACGAACAGCGCGAGGACCTGCGCAAAAGCCGGAAGGAAGGGCGACCTCACAACTCGATCCCAGTACCGCGCGACTCGCCCGAACGGAAGCAGGGACTTTCGACCAACAAGCCGATCGGCTACTCAATCCGGGTCGTGGATTGGGGATTGACTCGCCATTTCGTACACGTATGATAAGGCCGACTCACATGATCCAACTCGGGCGAGTTCCCTGGGGGCCTCTAGTGGAAATCGACGTTATGGTGTCCGACGACCTGCAACTGTCGCGCCTCGGACTCACTGCCTTACTCGAGCAAAACGAGGAGATGCGAGTTGTCAGCGCGGTCGAGGGTGGTCTCGATGCGCTGGAGTTCGCCGAGAAGCACCGGCCGGATGTCGCGATCATAAGCTTCGAAGGACCGGACAACGATGCGATAGCAATTGCCGAGAAGATCGCCAGCCTCCCGGAGTGCCGGAGCCTGCTGCTGTCCACCGCGTTCAGCAGGTCGATCGTCCGCCAGGCCTTCACCAGCGGCATCGACGGCATGGTCCAGCGGAGCGCGCCACCGCGCCAGTTCTTCGACGCGATTCTCCGGGTGTACCGGGGCGAGCGGGTCTTCGACCCGGAATTGACGGTCGCCGCGCTGGGGAACGAGGGATGCCCGCTGAGCTCGCGGGAGTTCGCCGTTCTCGAGCACGTTGCCCGTGGCGACACGGTGGGCGAGATCGCCGCCCGGTTGCACCTCTCCGAGGGAACCGTGCGGAACTACGTTTCCTCCGTGGTCGCGAAACTGGGTGCGCGCAATCGCATAGACGCTCTGCTCATCGCGCGGAACTTGAATTGGATCTGAATTCCGGGCCGAAAGCCGCAACGAATTCCGAGATTGCGCTCGGAAAATCGCTGGAACGACTTTCAACGCATTGATTCCCGTTCCGGTCGAAATCCGGAACGGCGAGCCGGTCGGCGCGGGGATCAACGGCAGATCACCGCGCTCCCGCCCGGGAGCAGGCCGGACCGACCCGGGCAGGAGCGTCCGGAGGATGCCGCGGGTCCCCCGCTGCGGGCTTCCGGCCGGTTCCGACCGGGCCCGCGACGGGAGACCGAGCCCGCGGCAGGCGGCCGGCGAAGCCCGCCGGCGCCCCATCCGCGATGCCGCGTCCGCCCGCTCGTCCTCGACGACGAGCGGACGCGATGTGCCAGTCGAACGCACGGACATAGCGCGATCAGTCCAGTTGGAGTTCCGGAGAATGCAGCTCCAGCCAGGTGTGCACGTCGAGCACCCGCTCCAGAGCGCCCCGCATGGCCACCGACATCCGCGCCGGGTCCTGCGCCACGGCCTGCTGCGCCCAGAGCCGGTCGATCAGCGCGAAGACCTCCGAACCCGGATCGGCGACCAGTTCCTTCACCTGCTGCTGCAGGATCGCCGCGTAGCCGGGGTTCTGCGTCGACGGGAACGGGCTCTTGACCCGCTCCACCACCGACCGGGGCATCACGTGCGCCGCGGCGTGGCGCAGCAGGCTCTTCTCCCGGCCGTCGAACGTCTTCAGCGACCACGGCGCGTTGTAGACGTACTCGACCAGCCGGTGGTTGCAGAAGGGCACCCGCACTTCGAGGCCGACCGCCATCGACAACCGGTCCTTGCGGTCCAGCAGGGAGCGCACGAAGCGCGTCAGGTGCAGGTGGAACGTGGTGCGCATGCGCCTGTCCAGCTCGGACTCGCCGTCGAGGTGCTCGACCTCGGCGAGCGCCGTCGCGTACTGGTCGGCGGTGTAGGTCCGCACGTCGAGCCGCTCGCGCAGGCCGGGTTCGACGTGATCGGTGCGGCCCTCCAGGCTCAGCGGCGGGATCACCGTCATCCACGGGAAGGTGTCGGAAGCGGCCGCCGCTTCCCGGTGCAGCCAGGGGTACCCGCCGAACACCTCGTCGGCCGACTCCCCCGACAGCGCCACCGTCGAGTGCTCCCGGATCGCCTTGAACAGCAGGTAGAGGGAATTGTCGAGATCACCGAACCCGTTCGGGATGTCCCGGGCCGCGACGGCCGCGCGCCGCACCGCCGGGTCCGACAGCTCGGCGGGGTCGAGCACCACGTCCCGGTGCGAGGACCCCACGTGCTCCACGACGTCCCGCACGAACGGCGAGTCGGGGGTTTCGCGCATCTCGTCGGGGACGAAGTTCTCCTCCTGGCCGACGAAGTCCACCGAGAAGCTGCGCACCTGCTCACCGCGCAGCGCCAGCCGCTCCGCCGCGAAACCGGTGATGGCGCTGGAATCGAGCCCGCCCGAGAGCAGCACGCACTGCGGCACGTCGGAGATCAGCTGCCGGTCGATGATGCCGGTGAGCAGCTCCCGCACGCGCGCCACGGTGTCCTCCTGGCCGTCGGTGTGCTCGGCCGCGCGCAGGCGCCAGTAGGTCCGCTGCTGGATCCCGTTGCGGGACACCGTGATCAGCGTGCCGGGCAGCATCTCGTGCATGCCCTTCCACAGCGCCCAACCGGGAGTCTTGGTCTGCGCGAACAGCTCTCGCAGCCCGTCGGTGTCGACCACCTTGCGCACCAGCGGATTCGCCAGGATCGCCTTCGGCTCGGAACCGAAGAGCACGCCGTCCGGCGTCGGGTGGTAGAAGAGCGGCTTGATCCCCATGCGGTCGCGCACCAGGACCAGCTTCTGGTCGCGCTCGTCCCAGATGGCGAACGCGTACATCCCGTCGAGGTGATCGACGAAGCTCTCGCCCCACTCCAGGTAGCTGCGGAGCACCACCTCGGTGTCGCTGTCCGTCCGGAACGCGTGCCCGAGGCCCTTGAGCCGATCGCGCAGTTCCTGGAAGTTGTAGACCTCCCCCGAGTACACCAGGGCGACATCGCCCGCCGGGGTGCGCTCGATCATCGGCTGCGTTCCGCCGGGCAGGTCGATCACGGCCAGGCGCCGGTGCCCCAGTGCGACGTGGGTGCGCAGGTACGTACCGCCGGAGTCCGGCCCGCGACAGGACATCGTCCCGGTCATCGCGTCGAGCGCGTCACCCCGATGCGTCAGATCGGCGTCGAACGACACCCAGCCCGCAATCCCGCACATCTCACAACCTCGTTTCCCGCATGCGTTTCCGACACGCGTCGCGACCGCACGGCGATCCCGGAGCGATCACTGCGGGCGGTTCTGGAGGTGCAGCCGGCACGACCCGCTCGCGATGAACCGCGCCGGGCGAAGCTTCACCCGGCTCCCGCCGGGCGGGCGCTCGGTCCCGCGCGCAACCGGCTCGCACCGGCGCAGCAACCACTTCCGCCGATCGATGCCACCAAGATCCCGTCACGACGTCGACAAGACCAGCTGACCCCGCCGCGGCACGAGCTCCGGACCGGAGCGCGTCGCCGCGGGCAAGGCGATCCAACACCGCGCACGAGTGCGCGCATTAAATTGAGTCGACCGTTTCCAGGTGCGAACCGTACGAATACCGCGACATTACCAACCGAATGACTCGCCGGGCAATGTTCGTTTCACCCGGCCCCCTTGTGAATTTTGCACGTTCGCCGGACCCGGGCCGGGTTGTTTCGAAATCGGCGCCGCCGCCTCCACAATTGTCCGCCGACACCACCGCCCACCAGGCTAACGAGCTGCCTCCTGTTTGCTAGAATATTGTTGTCAGGACAATCAGTGCACGGCGGATTGAATTCACGCCGGCCGGGCGCCGTGGCTCGAGTGGTGGAGGTCAGCTAGATGCCCACAGAGGTCCCGCGCCCGAAAAACGTCGGCAGGCCACCGCGTTTGTCGCTGGAGGCGATCATCACTGCGGCGGACCGCATCCTGCACTCCGAGGGACCGGAGAAGCTGTCGATGCGGCACCTGGCGAACGAGCTGGGCAGCACGCCCATGGCGCTGTACTACCACGTGCGCGACAAGGACGAGCTCCTGCTGCTCGTGATGGAGATGCACGCCCAGCGCATCCCCCGCCCGGAACTCCCCGAGGACCCCCGGGAAAGGCTCGTCACGACGGCGGTCATGCTCTACGACCTGCTCGCCGAGCGGCTGTGGATCATCGACGTGCTGACCGGCGACGACCTCATCGCCCCGTCCTCGCTCTGGTTCGTCGAGGTCATGATCGACGCCGCCGTGGAGTACGGCCACAGCCCGGAGCATGCCGTCTACGTCTACCGCACGATCTGGTACTACATCGTCGGCGACCTGATCATCCGCGTGAACAGCAAGCGCCGTCGCGCCCGCGCTTCGCACCCGGTCTACGAGGACGAGGTCATCGCCGGCCTGACCAGCGGCACCCACCCGCGGCTCGCCGCCGTCGCCGACCGCTGGGCCGAGCTCAACGCCCGGGACACCCACCGCGAGGGCCTGGCGGCGATCGTCGACGGGCTGCTGCCGCCGCGCTCCGAAGCGCGCGACTGACGCCGGCCCGGACAGCAGCGGTCACTCGATGGGCCGCAGGCACAGCTCCTGGTCCGCGGCCAGCGCGAGCAGGTCGGCGTCGTGGCTGATGAGGACGACCACCGCACCGCCCGCGGCGACATCGCGCATCGTCCGCGTCATCGACTGCAGGTGGCGGCGGTCGACGCCGGAGCTGGGCTCGTCGAAGATGACCACGCGGCGGCCGCTCAACCGGACCGCGGCGACCACCAGGCGTTGCTGCTGACCGCCGGACAGCGACAGCGGGTGCCGGTCGCCGAGTCCGTCCAAATCGAGGTCGGCGAGCACGGTCGCGGCGTGGTCGGCGTGATCGGGAACCGTGCCGAGGCGTAGTTCGGCGGTGACGCTGTCGGTGAACAGCTGCCGCTGCACGTCCTGCATGACGATGGCCGACTCGCGCTGCCGCCGCGAGCGGGACATCGGCCGGCCGTCCAGGAGCACCTCACCGGTGTGGCGCTGCAGCCCGGCCAGGATGCGGGCCAGGGTGCTCTTGCCCACGCCGTTGGGGCCGGTGACGGCGGTGATGGCACCGGCGGGCAGGTGCGCCTCCGCGATGTCGAGCACGCGACGTCCGCGGAAGGCGCAGCGGACGTCGCGCAGCACGACACCGGAACGGCTCTCCTCGCCCGATGTCGTTGCCGCGGCGGGCTTCTCCTCGGCCACCGAGACCGCTTCCCGATCCTGGTCCGCTCCAGGAGAAATGCTGGGCCCGTGCGCGAAAGCCGTTGTCACCGAGGTTCTTTCCGGCGGATCGAGACTGCGCAGCCCCTCCGCGCGCAACTTCTCCTCGGTCAGCCCGGCGAAGTCCTCCCGGTTCCAGTCCGCGGTGACGCGGCCGTCCTGGAGCACGACGATGCGGTCCGCGAGTTCGCGCAGGTAGTGCAGCCGGTGCTCGGCGATGACGAGGGTCGCGCCGAGAGCCTGGAGCTCGCGCAGCACCGCGGTGACGTCGGCGATGCCCTGCGGGGAGAGGTTGGACGTGGGCTCGTCGAACAGCAGCACCGGTGGTTCGTGGGTGATGGCCGCCGCGCACGCCACCCGCTGCTGCTGGCCGCCGGAGAGCTCCCGCAACCGGCCGGTCAGCTCGGCGAGGCCGAAGTCGGCGATGACCTCGTCGACCCGCTCGCGGATGCGCTGCGGCGGCGCGCCGAAGTTCTCCAGCGCGAAGGCCAGCTCGGTGTCGACCGCGTCGGTGAAGAACTGCCTGCGCGGATGCTGCAGCACCGTCCCGGTCACCCGCCCGACCTGGGCGAGGTCGGTGATCGGTTCCCCGTCCACGCGGACGTCCCCGTCGAGAGCACCACCGTGGAACAGCGGGATGAGGCCGTTCATCAGCCGCAGCGCGGAACTCTTGCCCGAGCCGCTCGGCCCGCACAGCACGACCGTCTCGCCGCGCCCGACGTGCAGGTCCAACCCGTCGAGCACGGCGGTCTCACCGCCCTGGTACGTCCACCGGACGTCCTTGAGCTGGATCACGACCCGTACCCCCACAAGACCGTCGCCGCACCGAGCACCACCACGACGACCGCGGCCACCGCGTCGGGGAGCCCGAAGCGCGGCGGATGCATCGACGTCGGCCGCGGTTGCGAACCGAGCCCGCGCAGCAGCGAGGACGCCGAGAGGTCCTCCGCCGCGCGCAGGCTCGACGCCATGAGCGGCACCGTGAAGTACTCGATGCTGCGGATGGGATGCCGCAGCACCGCCAGCCCGCCCCCGAGCCCGCGCAGCCGCATGGCGTCGTGCACCGCTCTCGCCTCCGAGATGATCGTGGGCACGAAGCGCAGCAGCACCGCACCGGACACGGTGAAGGCCGACGGGATCCGCGCCGCCCGCAGCGCAGCGGTGAACCGGGTCGGCGGGATGGTCCGCGCCAGGTGCGCGGCGATGCCGCCCACCGCCACCAGGCGCAGCGCGAAACCGGCCATCACGCTGATGAAACCGAGCACCGGCCACGGTGCGACCAGCGGCAGCAGGTAGGCCACGCCGGCTGCCGCCGCCGCGGCCAGCGGCACCCCGATGGCGCGCCGCCAAGCGCGCTCGGAGACCGCCAGCAGCGTCGCGGCCACCAATGCCGCCGGGACGAACCAGATTCCGCCCGGCGCCATGATGGTGATGCTCGCGGCGAGCAGGATCACCACCGCGGTGCGCGGGTCCAGGACCCACCCCCGCGCGGGACCGGCCGGGTCGGCGGGAGCCGGCTCGCCCAAGGCGAGCGATCCCAGCTGCGGACTCGCCCCGGTCACACCAGCCCGGCCTTCCGGAAGTGCTTGTCCAGCAACCGGAGTCCCAGCAGACCGCCTAGGAACCCGACGACCAGAGTGGACAGGTCGAACGCGATCAGCACCACCGGGGACAGCAGAGCGTCCAGCTGCTGGACGTACTCCGCACCCATCTCCTTCATGTACGGGCTGGTCAGGAAGTCGGCGCGGGCGTAGAACATGGGCAGGAACATCCCCACGAACCAGGTGCTGAACACCGCGTAGGCGAGCACGCTGAACCGGCGCGAGCGGTAACGCCCGGCCCACAGCAGCGCCTCCGCGGCCAGCGCCGCCACCACCGCGACGACGATGGTGACCGGCGGGCTGCCGATGAGGAGCATGAAGCCGCTCACGATGACGGCGAGCACGGTCACCATCCCGGCGTGCCGCACCCGCGTGAGGAACAGCATGAACGGCACGCCGCCCGCGACGATGCCGATCAGCACCGAAACCAGCGTGAACCCCGGGTTGATGAACTCCAGCGCGTTGAACACGCCCACCGTCACCAGGTAGAGCGCGCCGAAGATTCCGATGTTGATGAGGTCCCTCGGACTCATCCGGAAGTCGATCCGGCGGTCGGTGGCTTCCACTGTCACGGTGATCACTGCCCTCGTCTCGATCTCGGGATGTGGTGTTCTGGCCGGCCGGTCACGGGGTCGACGGCCACCCGGCCGCCGATTCCCGGGAAGCCGCCCGGGCCTGCGCCTTGAGGATTTCGACCACCGGATCGCGGTGCTCGTCCAGGTAGAAGTGACCGCCCGCGAAGACGCGGAGCTCGCAGGTGCCGTCGGTGACCTCGCGCCAGGCCTCGGCCTCCCGCGAGTCGACCTCGGTGTCCTGGTCGCCGTAGAGCACGGTCACCGGGTTCCGCAGCCGCGGACCGGCCAGTTCCCGGTAGGTCTCGCTCAACCGGTAGTCGGACCTGATGACCGGGAGGAACGCCGCCATGAACGAGGCGTTGTCGAGGATCTCGAGGTTGGTCGCCCCGGTGCGGCGCAACTCCTGGACGAGTTCCTCGTCGCTTCCGAGGTGCACCCGGCCCGGCCGCGACAGCGCCGGAGCGGGGTGCCCGGACACGACCAGTCCCGCCACCGGTTCGCCCGCCGCTTCGAGCTGACGGGCGATCTCGTAGGCGACGATGGCGCCCATGCTGTGTCCGAACAGGATCGTCGGCAGCGGCGGCCCGTCGAGCGGCAGATCGGCCGCCAGCACGGCGGCGAGCTCCTGCATGTCCGCGGGCAGCGGCTCGGAGTAGCGGTCCTCCCGGCCCGGGTACTGCACCGCGAGGAACTCGACGTCCCAGGGGGCCGACTCGGCCCACGACCGGTAGTAGCTCGCGCTGCCCCCGCCGTGCGGGAAGAGCAGCACCCGGGCTCGCGCGTACGGCCGCGGCACGGGCCGGCGGAACGCACCGGCCCGGCTGCGGCTCGTCGAGGGATCAGCTGTCATGGCGACTCATTCGCTCGATGCCGGTGTCATGGCGATGTTCCAGAAGTCGGCGTAGCGGCCGCCGCGGCGCAGCAGCTCGTCGTGGCTGCCCTCCTCCACGACCTTGCCGTCGTCCAGGAAGACGACCCGGTCGGCGCGTTGGACGGTCCGCATCCGGTGCGCCACCATCACCACCGTCCGGCCCGCCATCAGGCGTTCGATGCCCTCGTGGACCGCGGCCTCGTTCACCGGGTCCAGCGCGGAGGTCACCTCGTCCAGCAGGACGATGGGCGCGTTCTTCAGCAGCGCCCGCGCGATCGACACGCGCTGGCGCTCACCGCCCGACAGCAGCGCACCGCCCTCGCCGACGTCGGCCGCCCACCCGCCGGGCAGCCGCTCGACGACCTCGTCCAGCCGCGCCGCGCTCGCGGCCGCTCGCACCTCCTCGTCGGAGGCGTCGGGACGGCCGAGGCGCACGTTCTCCTCGATCGTGCCGTCGAAGAGGTAGACGTTCTGGAAGACGATGGCGATCTGCGACATCAGCACATCGGTGTCGATCGAGCGCACGTCCACGCCGCCGACCCGCACCGTGCCCGCGTCCACGTCGTAGAACCGGGCGACCAGCTGCAGCAGCGTGCTCTTGCCCGCACCCGACGGGCCGACGACGGCCAGTCGCTGCCCCGACGGCACGGACAGCGAGACGCCGTCCATGACCACGCGGTCGCCGTGCTTGAAGGCGACGGAGTCGAACTCCAGGTCGTTGCCCTCCGGCCGGACCGGGTCGCTCGGCTCCGGCAGCGGCTGGGTGCGCAGCACCGTGTCGAGCCTGTCCAGTTCGGACCGCGCGCCGCGGAGCTTGCCGCCGATGTCCGACAGCGACAGCAGCGGGTCCGCGCAGCGGGCGGCCAGCACCAGGATCGTCAGGACCTCGGCCACGCCGATGTTGCCGCCGAGCGCGAGGTAGGTGCCGAGCACCAGCAGCGCGGTGAAGATCGCCTGCACCGTGAGCGTCAGGCCCACCGCGCCGGGCAGCGTCGAGAGCACGGTGCGGCGGGAGGTGCGCTCGACCTCCTGCAACGAGTCGTCGAGCAGTTCGAAGCGCTCACCGGTCCGGCCACCGGCGCGCAGCACCGGCTGGGCCTGGAGGTACTCGATGACCCGCGCGCTGGCCTCGTTGTCGCGTTCGTGGCGCTCCGCGTCGGTGGTGGCCATCGACCGCGCCGTCCAGACCTGGATGACCGCCACGACCGGTGCGGCGACCAAGGCGGCCAGCCCCAGCTGCCAGTTGAAGACCAGCATCACGACGACGATCGTCAGCGGCGTCACCAGGGCGTTGATGAACGGTGCCAGCAGGTGCGCCGCGACGCCGAGCGCCGCCAGCAGGCCGCGGCTGGCCATCATGGACACCTCGCCGACGCGGGCTTCGGTGTACCAGCCGATGGGCAGCCTGGCCAGGTGGTCGCCGAGCCGGTGGTACATGCCGCGCAGCATCGTCGTCCCGACGCGCATGCCGGAGAGGTCGCTGACGTAGCGCATCACCGCGTAGACGGCGACACCCGCGCCGAAGGCGATCAGCCAGGGCCAGGCATCCGCCGGGGTACCGCCGAACAGCGCCTGCAGCACCGGGACCAGCAGCGCGTAGAGCAGGCCTTCGAGGATCGCCGTCGCCGTCATCATGGCCACGGTGCGACGCATCGGCTTCGCGTACTCGTGCCCCAGCACGCGCAGCAGCATTCGGATCATCGCGGCTCTTCTCCTTCTGGTACGCCACCGCGGGTTTCGATCTCGTCGGCGATCGCCGATCGTTGGGACTGCCAGAACTCGGCGAACTTCCCGCCCTGCGCCAGCAGATCGGCCGGCCTGCCGCGCTCGACGATCGTGCCGCCCTCCAGCATCACGACGGTGTCGGCGTCGGCGACCGTCTCCAGCCGGTGGGCGATCACCAGGATCGTCCGGTCACCCTCCAAGGTGGACAGCGCCTTGCGGACCGCCTGCTCGGTCTGCGGGTCGATGAAGGCGGTCGCCTCGTCGAGCACCAGGACGGGCGCGTCGGCGAGCAGCGCGCGGGCGATCGAGATCCGCTGCGCCTCGCCGCCCGAGAGCTTGACGTCCTCGCCGATGACCGACTCGTACCCGCGCGGCAGCTCCAGGATCCGGTCGTGGATGTTGGCCAGCTTGGCGACGCGGACCACGTCCTCGCGGTCGGCCTGCGGCACGGCCAGCGCGATGTTGTCGGCGACCGACGCGCGCAGCAGGCGCACGTCCTGGAAGACGAAGGAGACCGTGCGGTAGAGCTCCCGGCTGCCGAGGTCGCGCAGGTCGACGCCGCCGAGGCGCACCGATCCGCTGGTCGGGTCGAAGAACCGCGGCACCAGCTGGACCAGTGTGGACTTGCCGCTGCCCGACGGGCCGACGATCGCGGTGACCGTGCCCGGTTCGAGGACCAGGTCGATCCCGCGCAGCACCTCGTGGTCGTCGGCGTAGCCGAAGCGCACGTCGCGCAGTTCCACCGCGTGGCCCTGCGGCGCGGTCGGCCGCGCGGGCTCCGGCAGCGGCTGGACGGCCAGCACCTCCTTGATCCGGCCGACCGCGCGGCCGGCGGCCTGCATGTCGTCGAAACCGTGCCCCAGCGCCGCGACCGGGGCGGTCAGGCCGAGCCCGAGCAGCAGGAAGGGCAGCAGATCGGCCGGGGCCATGCTGCCGGAGGTGATCAGGGACGCTCCGCCGATCAGCACGACCAGCAGCACGAACGGCGGCGACAGCGCCAGCTGCATCCCGGCGGCGACCGCGGACACCCCGCGCACCCACCGGAAGAAGATGGAGACGAACTCGTTGGCGGCGTCGAGGAACTTGCGGTGCGAGCGCTCGGATCCGCCGAAGGCCTTGACCACCGAGATCCCCTGCACGAACTCGACGACGGAGCTCGCGATCCGGCCCATCGCCGCGTCGTACTCCTCCTGCTCCCGCGTCCGCGCCGGGAGCATCAGCAGCGGGACCAGCAAGATGGCCAGCACCACCGGGATCAGCGTGATCAGCGTGAGCCGCCAGTCGATGGTGAGCAGGTAGATCAGCGAGGCCAGCGGCACCACGAACGCGGAGACCAGCTCGCCGGGGGCGTGGGCGATGAAGGGGTGCACCGCGCTGACGTCCTCGCCCACCACCTTGGCCAGCTCACCGGTCTTCCGCCGGGAGAACCAGCCGATCGGCACGCGTCCCAGCTGCGCGGCCAGCTGCCTGCGGAAGGTCAGCTGCACCTTGCCGTCGACCACGTGCCCGATGCCGGACGACGCCGCGGTGAACACCAGGCGCACGAACAAGCCGACCGCGCCCAGGACCACCACGGTCCAGACGTGGCCCTGGTCGATCGGTCCGGGCGACAACAGGGTGCGACCGAGCTCCACCACCGCCAGCAGCGGCGCCAGTCCCGCCAGCGCCCCGACGACCTGCAGGATCGCCACGACCGCGAAGCTCCAGGCATGCGGGCGCAGCAGTCCCTTCATGGGTTTCTCCGCCGCGGGCTCGGCCTCCGGCGACGGCGTGGACTGCACCCTCGCCTCGGCGAGGTCGGTCGCGTTCATCGCTCCCCCTGTTCCGTTTTATTACGCGTACGATTACCCTACCGTGGACAGGTGCGATGAGTCACGCCCCGAGCGGCGTTCGTCGGCCCGCAGATCGGCCACCGACAGCGGTTCTCCGGGCTCCGGCTCGGCCACCTCCGGATAGCCGAGCACTTCGGTGAGCTCCTTCCAGGCGCGGGCGACGCTCAGGTGGCGCTGGCTGCCGCGAAGCGGGTCCGCACCCGAGTCGATGCGTTCGCGCAGCTCGCCCATCGCGGTCAGCACGCCTTCGCCCCACACGTCCTGCACGACGGCCGCCCAGGTGGGCGCCTCGGGCGCCCCGAGGTAAGCCGCGGTGGGGCCGCCGAGGTCCTCCGGGCCGCCGGCCAGGAACCGCCCCACCGGGTCCGACGCCGTGCGCAGCACCGGGCTCCACAGCACCGGGCCGTGGGTGTTGGCCAGCATCAGGTTGCCCGCGTCGGTGCCGATGGTGATCCGGTGCAGCAGCAGGCTGGTGCTGTCGTCGCCCGCCTGCATCCGGTTCTCCACCCGCAGCGTCAGCGGCACGCCCGCCACCTGCCCGTCCACCGCGGTCAGCGGGCGCCCGGCCTGGCCGGACACCGGGGACAGCGACCAGGGCCGCAGCCCGTCGAAGATCCCGGCCAGGACGTCGAGCAGGTCGAAGGAGACCTGGACGGCGCACATGGCGTCGACGAACACCGGCTTGCGCAACCGGACCAGCTCGCGGGCGGCCGCGGTGAACCGCCGGACCGGTTCCAGGTGCGGGTAGAAGGTGTTCACCAGGTACTGGACCCCGGCGCGGCGCGCCACCTTCAAGCACTCCGCCAGCTCGGTCGGGTGCACCGGATGTTCTTGCAGCACGTGGATTCCCCGCTCCAGCAGGGCTTGCGCCAGCTCGGCGCCCCGCCCGCCGCCGACCGCGGTGGACACCACGACGCAGGCCGCGTCGACGTCGCCGGGCAGTTGCTCGACCGAGGAGTACAGCGGCACGCCGTGCTCCTCGGCGAGCGCCGCGGACCGGGCGCTGCCGCGGGCCAGGATGCCGGCGAGCTGGAACCGCTCGGGATCGCGGGCCAGCGCCGAGAGGTAGATCTGTCCGAACCGCGTGCCGCACACGACGACTCGCATCGGGTCCGGGGTCGCACGGGTCATCGGCGCTCCAGCGCACTCGTCGCGATCGCTTCCGCCACCCGGGGCGCGTGCTGCGGGTGGAGGCAGCTGAAGTGGTCGCCCGGGATGTCCACGACCGTCACGTCTCCCAGGCAGACCTCGCGCCAGAACAGCGCGGTGTCCTCCTGCGGTCCCGGGACGAGGTGAGCGGGCTCGACCGGGCGGAGGAAGGTGACATCGCCCGCGTAGGGCTCCGGCCGGTAGTGCGCCGCCGCCTCGATGAACCGCGTGAACGCTTTGTGCATCAACGCGATTCGCGCACTGCCCCCCTTCCCCGGTGCGGAGTCGGCGAGAGCGCGGTGCAGTTCCGCCCGCCGTTCGGCGGTGTCCTGCTGCCCGAGTTCGCGGAACCGCCGGGCGACCGGTTCCAGCTCGCCCGCCAGCGCGGCGATCGCGCCCGGCGCCAGCGCGTCCGGCGAGCCGGTCAGCGCCGCCGCGACCGCCCGGCCGACCGCCGCTTCGTCGGCGGGCCAGCCGAGGGCCGCCGGATCGGCGCCCATCGTCCGCGCGAAGGCGTAGTCGACCACGAGTTCGTCCTGCAGCAGGTGCGGAATCCGGTGGCCCGACACGATGGTCAGGCCGCGCACCACCGCGTTCGCCTCGCTCAGCGCGCGGGCGAGTTCCAGCGCGATGGGACCGCCGAGGCAGTAGCCGATGATCTCGACCTCGTCGAAGCCGGCGGCCAGCACCTCGCGCGCGTAACCGGCGGCCAGCTCCTCCAAACCGACCGGTGCGGCGGAGTCGGGGGCGGGCAGGACCAGGCCGAAAAGCGGTGGCCCGGCCGCGAGTTCACCGATCAGCGCCTGCTGCTCCGCCAGGGTTCCCGTGCCCCCGTGCACGAGCAGCCGCACCGGCCCCTGGCCCGAACCGCCGAGCTGGACCAGTGCCGACGTCGGGCCCGCGAGGGACTCCGGTGCCGGGGTGGCCTCCGACTCCAGCCACTTGCCCAGCCCCGCGACCGTTTGGGTGTCCAGCAGCGCGCGCAGCAGCACGTCGAAGGTGACCGGTGCGGCCTCGGGGATGCGTTCGCGCACCTGCCCGACGAACTGCGCCGCCAGCAGCGAGTTCCCACCGGCGTCGAAGAAGCCCTGGTCGCGGCTCGGGAGCCGGCCGCCGAGCACCTCCGCCCACAGTTCGGCGATCCGCTGTTCGACGCCGGGCCGCGGCGGCTCGGCGCGCTCCGGCGGCGGCGCGCTGGGCACCGACGTCGACTCCAGGAGCCGCTTGCGGTCGACCTTCCCGTTCGGCGTCAGCGGCAGCGCGTCGACGATCCGCACCCGGGCCGGGACCATGTGCCCCGGAAGCCGGTCGGCGACCCACCCGATGAGCTCCCCGGCGGTGACCTCCCCGGAGTGCTGGGCCGGGATCACGAAGGCGATCAGGGCCTGCTCGAAGGCAGCGCCGCCCGCGGCCAGCACCACGCACGTGCCCACCGCCGGGTGGTCGCCGAGCACCGACTCGATCTCACCGAGTTCGACCCGGTGCCCGCGGATCTTGATCTGCTGGTCCGCGCGGCCGAGGAACTCGATCTCGCCGGTCGGCAGGTAGCGACCCAGGTCGCCGGTGCGGTAGAGCCGCTCCCCCGTCGCCGGGTGCCGGATGAAGCGCTCGCCGGTCCGCTCCGGATCGTTGAGGTAGCCGGTCGCCAGTCCGGTGCCCGCGATGTACAGCTCGCCGACGACCAGATCGGGCCGGTCGCGCAGGGCGGAGTCGAGCACGTGGAAGCGCTGGTTCGCCAGCGGCACCCCGTACGGGATGCTGCGCCAGTGCGGTTCGACGGTCTCGATGCGGTGGTAGTTCGACCAGATCGACGCCTCCGTCGCCCCGCCCAGGCTGACCAGCTCGGCGGCGGGCACGTGCCGCCCGGCGTGGTCGGGCAGCGACAGCGGGATCCAGTCGCCGGAGAGCAGGGCCAACCGCAGGTCGGCGAGTTCGGTCGGTTCGGTGTCCAGGTAGTGCATCAGCATCTGCAGCTGCGCGGGCACCGAGTTCCACAGCGTCACGCCGTGCTCGGCCACCATCTCCGCCCAGTGCGAGGGGTCGCCGCGGCGGGTGGGGTCCGGGAGCACCAGGGTGGCGCCGAGGGCAGGCGGGCCGAACAGGTCGTAGACCGACAGGTCGAAGCTCAGCGCCGCCAGCCCCAGCACGCGGTCCGAGTCGTTGACGCCGAAGCGCTGGTTGATGTCGTGCACCGTGTTGGCGGCGGCGTGGTGGCTGATCATCACGCCCTTGGGCACCCCGGTCGATCCCGAGGTGTGCATGACGTAGGCGAGCTCCCCGGGATCCACCTGCCGCCCGGCGGGGATCTCGGCGACCGGAACCGGCGGCACACCGGCCACCTCGACCGCCCGGATGCCGGGCGGAGCGCCGGTCCCGGCATCGGTGACGACCGCGAACCGCGCGCCGCTGCCGGTGAGGATCCGGTCCCGGCGAGCTGCGGGCTGACCGAGGTCGACGGGAACGTACACGCCGCCCGCCAGGAGCACGCCGAGCACGCCGACGGCCTGGTCGCGGCACTTGTCGATCAGGACGCCGACGAAGTCGCCGGGGCGGCACCCCGCTTCCCGCAGCCGCTCGGCCACCCCGGCGGCGCGCCCGAGCCACTGCCCGTAGGTGAGCGTCCCCGCGGCGTCGACCACCGCGACCCGGTCCGGGTGCTCGCGCGCGTAGGCGACGAGCGGTTCGTGCAGCAGGCAGTCCGGCTCCGGTGCCTCCGTCGCGTTGACCGCGGCCCGGCGGTCGCGCTGCTCCGCCGGCAACGGCTGCGGGGCCGCGTCCTCCCACGGTTCGTCGTGCTCGGCCAGCTGGTGCAGGAGGTCCACGAACGCGGCGAACATGTCGTCGACCATCCCGTCCGGGAAGATCCCCTCGCGCACGTCCCAGTTCATGTCCAGGCCGCCGAACTGGTCGCCCACCTGGCAGTCGATCCACACCTGCGGCGTCTGGCTGATGCCGTACGCCGGTCGCGTCTTGCGCCCCGCCGCGGACACCTCGGTGCCGCCGACGCCGATGCTGCCGGTGAACACCACGGGCAGCATCGCCGCGGCCTCGCGCCCGCGGCGCCGGGACACCTCGCGCAGCACCTCCACACCGCTGAACAACCGGTGATCGAGGTCGTCGAAGACGCGCTCGCCCAGCGCGCGGGCGCGTTCGACGAAGTTCGCCCGCTGCTCGAAGTCGACCGCCAGCACGCTCAGCGAGGTGAAGTCGCCGAGCAGCCGGTCGACGTGCGGGTGCAGGGGCATCCGGTTGAGGACCGGCAGCCCCAGGCAGAACCGCTCGGTTCCGCTCCAGCGCGCGATCGTCTCCGCGTACGCCGAGAGCACCGCGTTGGCCGGGGTGATGCCGCGTTCGGCGGCTCGCGCCTTCAACGCCTGCCACACGCGGTCGTGCACCGTCGTCGTCAGGCGGCGGAAGCGCGGTGGGGCCGTGGCCGGGTCGTGGTCGTCGCGCAGCGGCAGCGCGGGTGCACCGGGCAGCTCGTCGATGCGCTGCCACCAGTACTCGCGATCGCGCGCGTACTGCTCGGTGTCGCGCAACCGGCGTTCGGCGAGCACGTAGTCCCGGAAAGTGGCGTCCACCTCGGGGAGATCGCAGTCGGGCTGCTGGTAGCGGCGGTCCAGTTCGGACAGCACGCGCTGCATGCTGAGCCAGTCCAGCGCCATGAAGTCCACCGACACGTGCAGCACGCTGCGCTCGGGGAGCAGGGTCAGGCGCAGCTCGTACATCGGTCGCTCGCCGGCGGGGTGCACCTGGTGGGACATCGCATCCCGCACGCCGGAGATCGCCTCGTCGACCGCATCACCGGATGCCGTGCGGAGGTCGGTGAACTCGATGCGGGTGTCCGGCAGCTCCGGCAGCACGCGCTGGGTGCCGTCCGGGCGGATGACCGTCCGCAGCGTGCCGTGGCGCCGCACCAGGCCGTCCCACGCCTGCTGCAACCGGGCCGGGTCGAGGTCGGCCGGGTACTCCAGCTCCTCGTAGAGGTGGCAGGAAACGCCGCCGTAGTCGAAGGCCGAGTTGCGGCCGAACAGGTACGCAGACTGGATGTCGGTGAGCGGGAAGGGTTCCGCCGCCGCCTCCGGATCGGCCTGCCACACCGCGCCCGGTCCTTCGGCAGCGGTGTCGGCCATGGTGGCCAGCAGTTCCGCCTTGCAGCTGCGCAGCGCCGCGAGCCGGTGGTCGGTCATCGCGCCTCGGGGAGCGCGGAACCGCAGCTGCTGGTCCTCGCGCCACAACCGGATGCCGGCGCCGGCGAATTCTTCGAGCAGTTCCCGGGCGTTCACACCGCACCTTCCTCGAAGTCGTCGCCGCCGGTGGTGTCGAGCTGGTCGATCAGCGCGCCCAGACCGGCGACGGTCGGCGCCCGCATCACCTCGCGCATGGGCAGTTCGACGGCCCGGACGGCGCGCACCTCGGCGATGAAGCGGGTGGCGAGCAGGCTGTCCCCGCCGAGCCGGAAGAAGTTCTCGTCGCGGCCGACCGAGTCAATCCCGAGCAGCTTCGCCCACCGCTCGGCGACGAACACCTCGGTGGCGCCCTGCGGCGGGTCGCCGACGTCCCGCGGCCGGTCGGCGGACTGCTCCAGCGCCGCCCTGATCCGGTTGCGGTCGACCTTCCCGTTGGCGCTGAGCGGCAGCGCGGGCAGCACGGCCAGGTGTCCCGGAACCATGTGCTCCGGCAGGTGTTCGGCCGCCCAGGCGCGCAGCTCGTCCGCGTCGATCCCCCGGGCCTGCGGGGGCCGGTCGGCGGCGAGCAGGATCTCGCCGGTGTCCTCGGCGCGCAGCACGCGGACGTCGGAGAGCCCTGCGGCGGCGCACGCTCGGATCCACCGCTCCCGGCCGTACAACCAGTCGGTGCTCGGCAGTCCCTCTTCGAACCTGCCCGCACGCGCTTCCAGCGGCAACGCGGTCACCAGCGCGAGCGGCGTCGGGTACTCGCGTTCGGCGAGGTAGAGGCGGCCGCCGGGGGCCAGCAGCAGTGCCATGGTCGCCACCGCCGACTCCGGGTCCGGCATCCGGTGCAGGACGTTGTTCGCCACGACGGCGTCGAACGCGTGGACGTGCCGCGCATCGACGGCAACGGCGTCCAGCACCGCGGTGCTCGTGGCCCGGCCCTGCTCGCGCAGCAGCGCCTCGGCCTTGGCCAGCACCGGTTTCGAGGAACCGAGCAGCGTGCACTCGACGGAGTCCGAACCGAGTTCCGCCAGCAACCGCGCGGTGCCGCGCCCGCTGAGCACGTCCCACTCCGCGAGTGCCGACGGCGCGTCGGCGCGCGCCCGCAGGTCGTGCGCGGCGGCCGCGAGGTGCTCGCCCGTCACCGGCAGCAGATCGTTGAGCGCCTCCGGAGCCAGCACCGGATCGTCCAGCAGCGCGGTGGCGTCGGCGTCACCGGACACGATCGCCGCGTACAGCGGCCCGGCCCACTCCAGTGCCGTCGCGACGGTCTCCAGCCAGGTTCCGCGGGCGTCCTCGCGCACCTGCTTGAGCCAGGTCGGGTCCGTGACCTCGGCCCACCTGGAGCCGTGCTGGTACACCGCACCGCCACGGTGCACCAGCACGGAGCGCTGGGTCAGGTGCTGGAGCCAGATGTCCACCACCGGACGTTGTTCGGCGCAGACCGACGGGGATTCCCGCTGCTCGACCAGCGGTGCGACGACACCCGCCAGCAGCGCTTCCACCAACCGGTGTTCGAGCCGGTGCGGATCGGACTCCGCGTCGGCATCCGTTGCCGGCGGCAGGAACGCACCGCTCGGAGCACCGGCAGAAGCAGGTTCTCCGCTGTCCTCGGCCAGGTTCGCCGGGGCGCGCTCGACCACTCCCGCGGCCACTTCCCTGCGGCCCTCGGTGAGCACGACGGCCACGGCCTGGGCCACCGAGGGATGGCCTTGCAGCGCGGCTTCGATCTCGCCCAGCTCGACGCGGAACCCGTTGATCTTCACCTGGTGGTCCAGGCGTCCGAGGAACTCGATGTCGCCGTTGGGCCAGTAGCGGCCGAGGTCACCGGTGCGGTACCAGCGCTCGCCGTCGCGCTGCGGGAAGCGGGCCGCGGTCAGCTCGGGATCGCCCCGGTAGCCGAGCGCGACGCCGGTGCCACCGATCCACAGCTCGCCGGGCACCCAGTCCGGGCAGTCCCGGCCGCGGCCGTCCACCACGCGGAACTTCTGGTTGCGCAGGGGTTTTCCGTACGGGATCGACCGCCAGCCCTCGGCCACGCCGTCGACCTCGAACGAGTTCGACCAGATCGCGGCCTCGGTGGCGCCGCCCAGCGCGATCAGCCGGCACCGGTCGCCCGAAGCGCGGGCCAACCGACCGGGCAGGTCCAGGCCGATCCAGTCGCCGGACAGCAGGGCCAGCCGCATCGTGTCCGGCAGCGGTGATTCGTCGGCGGCGGTCAGCACCATGTCGAGCAGGGCGGGGACGGTGTTCCACGCGGTGACCGAGTGCCGGTGGCACAGCGCCAGCATCTCGGTGGCGTCGCGCCGACCGGACTCCGCCACCAGGACGGCGGCGCCGCCCACCGCGAGGAATCCGAAGACGTCCCACACCGAGAGGTCGAAGTCCAGCGCGGACACCGCCAGCACCCGGTCGCGCGGTCCGATGTCGAAGCGCTCGTTGATGTCCTCGACGGTGTTGACCGCGGCGCGGTGGCTGAGCTCCACTCCCTTCGGCAGGCCCGTGGAACCCGATGTGAAGATCACGTAGGCGGGGTCGGCGGGATCGGCGGGCACCGGCGCGTCCAGCGGTCGGGCGCGCATCGCCGCGTCGATCGGCAGGATCTCGACACCGGCGTGCTCCAGGTTCCCGCTGCCGTCGAGCACCACCCGGACGCCGCTGAGTTCGAGGATGCGGGCACGGCGCTCGGCCGGCTGGTCCACGCCGATCGGCACGTACGCCGCTCCCGCGGCGAGAACGCCGAGCACGGCCGCGATCTGCTCCGCGCTCTTCGGAGCGACCACGGCGACGTAGGAGCCGCGGCCGACACCGCGCTGCGACAGCGCCCCGGCGATGCTCAGCGCCTGCCGCGCCAGCTCGTCGTGGGCCAGCTCCCCGTCCTCGCCCCACAGCAGGGCGGGCTGCCCGCACCGGTCACCGGCGTTGTCGAAGAACGCCGTGTGCAGGAGGTTCGCGGTGATCTCGCGGGTCGTCGAGTTGACCTCATCGCGCCGCTCCCGCTGCTCGGCGGGCAGCGGGATCTCCGGGAAGGAGTTCGTCCACTCACCGGCCAGCAGACCGCGGACCAGCGTCTCGTAGGCCGACATCATCGCGTCCAGCACGCCGTCCGCGAAGAGCTCCTCCACCGCGTCCCACACCAACCGCACCCGGCCGCCGGGCGTGCGGTAGATCTGGTGGTCGAGCCAGATCTGCGGGGTCTGCGAGATCATCCAGGACGCGTCGCCGAACTTGGTCGCGAACTCGTCCGGGATCAGCGGAGCGGACAGGTCGTAGGAGAACACGACCGGCGCCGTGCGGGGCGAGTCCAGGTCGGTGCGGACGAAGTCGCGCAGCACGTCGACGCCGGTGTAGGCGGCGTGCCCGATGTCCTCGTGCATCTGCTTCTGCACTGCGCGCGCGCACTCCGCGAAGTCGGCCCCGGACAGATCGACGTCGAGCAGCACCAGACCGCTGAAGTCGCCCACGATCCGGTCGATCTCGGGGTGCGCGTCGAGGTCGCGGTCGAACAGCGGGAGGCTGAGCAGGAAGCGCTCGTCGCCGCTCCACCGGCTCAGCACCATCGCGTAGGCGGTGGCCAGCAGGACCGCCGGGGTCACGCCCGCTTCGCCGGCCCGCCGCTCCAGGGCGGGCCACTCCTCGGCGGTGAACTCGAAGTACCGGCGGACGAACTTCGGCGCGGCGACCGATTCGGGTGCGACCGCCAGCGGCAGCTTCGGCCCGCCGGGCAGCGAAGCCAATCGCTGCTGCCAGTACGGGCGCGCCCGTTCTCGCTCGGCGCGGCGGATTTCGGCCTGGTCCTCCAGGTAGCGGCCGAAGGTGTAGCCGATGTCGTCGAGGCTCTCGGGATCGTCGTAGAGGGCGCACAGGTCGAGCAGGATCAACCGGAAGCTGGCCAGGTCGGCGGCCAGCAGGTCGATGTTGAAGTGCAGCCGGTCCACGGCGCCGGGCAGCCGGGTCAGCTGGACGTCGACGACCTCGCCCCGGGCGACGTCCAGGATGCGGTGCGACAGCCGGTCGCGGAGGGCGAGAGCCGCTGCCCGCGCCTCCTCCTCCGCGCGGTCGCGGAAGTCGTGGACCGTCAGCCCCGGCCACGGGGATTCCGGCAGGATCCGGTGGGTGGCGTCCTCGGCGAACCGCGCCCGCAGCATCGGATGGCGTTGGATCAGCGCGGCGACGGCGCGCTCGAGGCGCTCCGGGTCCAGTTCCGCAACGTCGAACTCGATGTAGTTGTGGCAGCCGATGCCACCGAGCGACTGGTCCGCGTCCCGACCGATCAGGTAGGCCTGCTGCACCGCGGTGAGCGGGTAGGCCCGGTCCGGCCGGTCGTGGTCGCGGGCCGCGGGAGTCCGCGGTTGCGGCTTCGGCGGTACGACCTCGGCCGAGGGCACCAGCTGCGCCCACGCCGACAGCCGCGGGTCGTCGGACAGCTGCGCGAACGTGACGTCGACGCCGGCGCCCTTGAGCCGGGTCGCCAGCCGCATCAGGTCCATCGACTGCAGACCGAGTTCGAAGACGTTGCAGTCGTCGTCGGCCGCGGTCAACTCGACGCCCAGGGCTTCGGACACCGCGCGGCGCAGGGATGCCAGGTCCAGCCCGTCGTTCGCGGTGACGAGAACGCCCGCACTGCGGTCAACATTCTCCGATAACAATTTCCAGGCCCCTTTGCACGCAATCGACTACGACCTGGGATGCAGGATTCACCCCGAGAAAACTGCACATCATCCCCACAGCGCGGTGCTCGACATTAACAGCCGGATCCTGCACCGGCAATGCGATCGCCGCCCGTCCGGAAAGCACGTGAATACCGCAGAAGGCGCCGTGAAGATCGCACATCGGTCCATTCCGGAATCATTGCCGAATCCCCGATGGACGACGGCGACTTCCCGATCGCGGTCCGGTGCCGCGACGGGAAATCCGTGCGGCACCCGGCCCGCGTCGGCAGCGGACTACGCGCTCTCGCGCATCTTGGCGAAGTACTCGTTCTGCGTGGGGAGTTCCTGCACGAGTTTCTCCGCCTTCAACCTGATGCGCTCGAACTCCGCCAGCGCGGCCGTTTCATCGGCCAGGTCGAGCGCGGGCGAATGCCGGATGTCGAACCCGCCGGCACCCAGCAGGATGCAGTTGTAGGAGTACGGCGGCAGCCCGTGGTAGTACGGGTAGACCGTCTCCGCGTCGGGCACCTTGTACTTCCAGTTCTCCAGCCGCTCCTCCAGCGCCTCGGGAACGGGGCGCGTCTTGGTGTCCTTCCAGTACTGGGTGTCCGCGCGCTTCGCCGCCCGGTAGTGCAGACAGAGGAACTCGCGCACGCCGTCCATGACGTTCGCCGTCGAGCGGTTGTACATGTTCCGCAGCCGGTCGTCGTCGCGCCCGGACGGGAAGTACTTGACCATCTGCTCGATGGCGTGGTGGATGAAGAAGATCCCGGTCGACTCCAGCGGTTCGACGAACCCGCTCGACAGGCCGACCGCGACGCAGTTGTTCACCCACGAGCGGCGGCTGCGGCCGATCCGCATCCGGATGTGGTTCGCCTCGACGTCCGCGGCCTCCGGGCCGACGAACTCGCGCAGCACGCGCTCGGCCTCCTCCGGCTCGCAGTAGTCGCTGGCGTAGACGTAGCCGGTGCCGATCCGGCTGATCAGCGGGATCGTCCAGATCCAGCCCGCTTCCTGCGCGGTCGCCGTCGTGCACGGCCGCAGCGGCTCGCGGTCCATGTCCAGCGGCACCTGGAGGGCGACCGCGCTGTCGTTGGGCAGCGTGTCCTGGTAGGAGATGAACGGCTCGCCGAGGGCCTTGTTCATCAGCAGGCCGCGGAATCCCGTGCAGTCCACGAACAAGTCGCCCGCGAGCTCGCCGTGCTCGGCGGTCTTGACGTGCGAGATGAACCCGTGCTCGTCGAGCGCAACGTCCACCACGTTGTCCACGACGTGCCGGGCACCGCGGTCGGTCGCGTACTTGGTCAGGAACTTCGCCAGCAGGTGGGCCTCGAAGTGGTAGGCGTACGGGAACTGCGCGCCCTGGTACTCCGCCATCGTCGCCCGCGCCGTCTCCTCGCCGTGGCCGGTCTCGAAGACGCCCTGGTCGACCGGGGTTCCGTCGAGGTAGCGGGGCGAGCGCTGCGCGTCGCACAGCGAGGCCATCACGAAGCAGTCCTTGTCGAACCGGTCCGTCCTGGGGTGGCGCAGCCACCAGTCGCTGAGCGGGAACCCGTCGATCGAGCCCATCTGCTCGAACGGGTGGTAGAAGTGGTGGCCGGGTTCCCGCCAGTTCTCGAACCGGACGGCGAGCTTGTACGTGGCGTTGCAGGCCGGCATCCAGTCGGACTCGGCCAGCCGCAGGAACTCGAAGAAGTGCCGGATGTCGCTGAACGTCGCCTCGCCGACCCCGATGGTGCCGATCTGGGCGGATTCGACGACCGTCACGTCGATCTTGTCGCCGAAGGCGGCCGTGAGGTACGACGCGGTCATCCATCCAGCCGTACCACCACCAACGACGACGACTCGCCTGGTCTTGCCGGGATCGCCCAGGTTCTTTGCGGCAGCGTCGGTCTGAGTCATGTGCTGCGTTTCCCTTCAACGGTAGCTCGCTGGACAGGATTCGGTACTGCGCCTCGGGTGCTGTCTCGAACTCGTCTTGCGCGGCGGTGCGAGCGCAACCTCAGCAGCCGTCCGCACGGCGGGTGCTCGGCCTGGTGCTCAGGCCAGGCCGTTCGCGCTGCTCGCCGCGGGCTCGCCGGTGCGCGGCTGCGGGAAGATCTCGGGGAACAGCGATCGCTCGGTCGAGCGCCACAGGTAGGCGGCTCCGGAGGAACCGGCCGTGCCCTGCGCCGCGCCGAGGAACTGCTCGGCCAGGCGGGCGTGCTGCACCCGCCAGGACCGCACCGAGTCGTCGAAGGCCGCCAGCGCGTCGTGCAACCGCTCCACCGACGCGGCGGCTTCCGGCGAACCCGTCGCGGCCCGCGCGTCGCGGTACTCGACGAATGCGCTGGACAACGACTTCTGCTCGAACCGGTCGGCGAGCCTGGCGCGCTCGCCCGGGTTGAGACCGGAGATGTTCAGGTACCGGGGATCCCTTGCCCCGCAGAGGAATTCGATCTCCCGGTACTGCGCGGACTGGAAGCCGCTGGAGGTGCCGAGCGTTCCCCGGATCTCGTCGAACGACTGCGACGTCAAGGTGCCGAGGACGTCGAAGTGCTGGGTGATCACCTGCATGATGTTCGGCAACCGCTCGAGGTTCTCGGCCGCCTCGGTCCCGTCGCCCCGCTCCATCGCCGCCCGCGCGGACTCCAGGTGCCGGATGACGACCGCGAACCAGATCTCGCACGCCTGGTGCGCCGCGAAGAACAAGGTTCGGTCCGCCTCGTCGCGCACGCAGGCGATGGCCAGGAGTTCGTCCAGTCTGAGGAAGTCCCCGTACGCCGGGGAGTGCGTGGTGCCCGCCGGACAGACCATCCCGTGAAGTTCCCTTCTCACCACACCGCCGGACAATGCGCGGCGGAGTTCCACTGCCGCCCGCCCGGACCGGTGGTGCTGCGGCAGCACCACCGGTCTCCTCGGCCGCTCCGGAGCGCGCTCAGCTGTGCTGCAGCTGACCGGCGCGCAGCGCCTTCTTGTCGATCTTCCCGATCGGCGTGCGGGGCAGGTCCGGCACGACGATCAGCTGGTCCGGCAGCTTGTAGGTCGCCATCCCGCGGTCGCGGATGTGGTCCCTGATCATGCGCAGCGTGATCGGCTCCCCCGCGGCCTCCGCATCGCTGCTGAGCACGACGAACACGCAGAGCCGTTCGTCGCGGGCCTCGTCGGGGATGCCGACCACCGCGGTGTCCCGGACCATCGGGTGGGTCAGCACGTGGCCCTCCACCTCCTCCGCGGAGACCTTCTCCCCCGCGTGGTGGATGATGTCCTTCAGCCTGCCCTCGATGACGATGTTGCCGTCCTCGGTCATGCGGGCCAGGTCACCGGTGCGGAAGAAGCCGTCCGAGGTGAACGCCCGGCTGTTGTGCTCCGGCGCGGCGAAGTAGCCGCGGATCGTGTAGGGCCCGCGGGTGAGCAGTTCGCCGGTCACCCCGACACCGACCTCGTTGTCCTCGGCGTCGACGATCCGGATCTCGTCGTCCGGGCAGATCGGCTTGCCCTCGGTGTGGAAGGCGATCTCCGGCGGGTCGTCGGGGTGCGTGGAGGTGATCAGGCCCTCGCCGATGCCGAAGACGTTCAGGATGCGGCACCCGAGGCTCTTGCTGACCCGCTCCGCCGCGCCCGCGCTGAACTTCGAGCTGCCCACCTGCACGGTCATCCCGGTCATGTCGACCGGCATGAACTGGGCCGTTTCCGCCCACAGCAGCGCCAGGGCCGGCACCAGCGCGGTGTGCGTGACGCCTTCCCGCTCGATCAGCGGGAAAACGTGGTCGGGGCTCGGGTTGGCGGCCAGCACGGCCTTCCCGCCGAGCAGCAGCGCGCCCAGCGCGCCGGGGCAGCCGAGCGCGGCGTTGTGCGGCACCGGGTTCGCGGCGAGGTAGACGCCGTTCCCGTCGAGCTCGACGGCGCGGGCGCAGGCGAAGATGTTGTACGCGTAGTCGTCGTGGGTCCGCGGGATCAGCTTCGGCACGCCGGTGGTGCCGCCCGAGAGCAGCAGCAGCGCCACTTCGGAGGAGTCGACCGGCGGCAGCTCGCGCACGTCGGACCGGGCGATCTCGGCCAGCGGTGTGAACTCCTCCGCCTCGCCCACGATCACCACGTGCTTCAGGCTCGGTGCGTCGCCGAGCACTTCCCGGGCCAGCGTCCGGTAGTCGAAGCCCTGCGCCCGGTCCTGGGCGATGTAGGCGACCGCGTCCGAGGCGCGCGCCAGGTGGAGGATCTCGTCCCGGCGGTGACCGGGCAGCGCCAGCACCGGGATCGCGCCGATCTTGAACAGCGCGAAGATGGTGGACAGGAACTCGATCGCGTTCGGCAGGTGCAGCACCACCCGGTCGCGGTGGCCGATGCCGAGCCCGAGCAGGCCGGAAGCGATCCGGTCGGACTCCGCCACCAGCTCCGCGTAGCTGACGCGGCGGGTCGCGTCCACCGCGGCGATCTTGTCCGGGTGGTGTCCGGCTCGCTCGGCCAGCAGCTGCCCCAGCGAGCTACCGCTCCAGTAACCGGCCCGGCGGTATCGCTCGGCGAAGTCGGGTGGCCACGGCACGAACCCATCCAGCATGCGTCCTCCTCGGTTGCGACACCCCCACATTCGCCAAGGGGCCCCGGAGCCGCACCGAGTCCCGACAGAGCTATGAAAGTTTGCCGCGAGCAGGCCGAGCGCGTCGGTGAGGCTGGGGGCGTGAACCGAGTGCCGACACGTGACCGGGGCTGGACCCGCGCCCTCAACGACGTGGAGTGCCCGGCAGGCCGGCTGGTCTGCTTCCCGCACTCCGGTGGTTCGGCGGGGACCTACCGCGACTGGTCCTCCGCGATGCCCGGGAACGTTCAGCTGCTGGCCGTGCAGTACCCCGGCCGCGCCGACCGGATCGCCGAAGCTCCGGCGGACAGCATCGCCGGGATGGCTTCGCACGTCGCCGCGGAACTGGTTCGGCTGCCCCCGGCCCGGACCGTCCTCTTCGGACACAGCTTCGGCGCGCTGGTCGCCTACGAGACCGCGAGAGCGCTGCAGTCCGGCGGCGAGCCCGTGCACTGCTTGTTCGCCTCGGGCGCTTCGGACCCCTGGAGCGCGGGTGGCGGGACCGCGCACGAGTCCACCGACGACGAACTCTGGTCCGCACTGCGGGAGCTCGGCGGCATCGAGCCGGAGATCGCGGAGGACCCCGAGTTCCGCGATCTGGTGCTGCCCGCTCTCCGGTCGGACATCGCGCTCCACGAGACCTACCGCCCGGACCCCGCACCGGAACCGCTGCACTGCGCGGTGCGCTGCTACTACAACACCGACGACCCGCTGGTCGACGGTGCCCGGCTGGACGCGTGGGCCGCGGTCGGCACCGGCCGCTTCAGCCTGCGGGCCTGGCCGGGCGGTCACTTCCAGTTGCTCGCCGACCCGACCGAGCTGATCGACGACGCCCTCGATGCGCTGGCGGAAGGTGGAGTTCTGCGATGACGCTCGCCGGGAAGTCGGTCGTGGTCACCGGCGCGGCCACCGGCATCGGCCGGGGCATCGCCGAGTGCCTGCTGAGCTCGGAGGCCAACGTGACGATCGTCGGGCGCCGCGAGGAACCGCTGCGGGAACTCGCCGAGCAGCACGGTGACGCCGTCGCGGTCGTGGCGCAGGACATCTGCGCGCCGGGTGCCGCCGAGCGGATCATCGCGACGGCCACCGACCGCTTCGGCCGGCTCGACGCGGTGGTCAACAACGCCGGCCTCGCCCGCTTCGGCGGGCTCGACTCCATCGATCCCACCGAGTTCGACGCGATGTTCGCGGTCAACGTCCGCGCGCCCGCCGACCTGATCCGGTGCGCGCTGCCGTGGCTGCGCGCCGGGCGCGGCAGCGTCGTCAACGTCTCGTCGGTCGGCGGTGTGCTGTCCATGCCGGGGCGCGCGTTCTACGGTGCGACCAAGGCCGCGCTGAACAGCCTCACGCGTTCGCTGGCGCGGGAGCTCGCCCCCGAAGTGCGGGTGAACGCGATCCTGCCCGGCCCGGTGGACACGCCGATGTGGGCGGGCACCGGACTCGACGATGCGGGGATCCAGCAGCTGCGGGTCGATCTGACCTCCTCCACCCCCATGGGCCGCTTCGGCGAGGACGCGGAGCTCGGCCGGTGGGTGTGCCTGCTGATCGATCCGGAGGTGTCCGGCTGGATCACCGGTGCGCTGATCCCCGTCGACGGCGGCCGCACCGCATGACGGTCTTCCGAGCCCGAAGAGAAGTCCACGGAACGAAGGTGGTTCGAGCGTGAGTCCAGACATCCTGTCCGCCGCCGGCTCCATTCCCTCGTCGTGCCTGCACAGCATCTTCCACGCTGCGGAGCGCAAGGAGCAGGAGACCGGGGTCGGCGTGGTGAAGCTGCACGTCGGCGACCCGTACTTCAGCCCGTCCGGCAACGTCGCCGACGAGTTCGTCGCCGCGGTGCGCCGCGGGGACACGAAGTACACCGGCCCCGAGGGCCTCCCCGCGCTGCGCGCCGCCGCGGTCGACAAGCTCCGCGAGGACAACGGGGTGGACAGCGCGGTGTCCCGGCTGCTGATCTCGCCGGGCTCGGCCCAGGGCCTGGCCGCCCTGCTGCAGTCGCTCGCCGAACCCGGGGCCGAGATCCTGCTGCCGGAACTGCACTGGCCGGTCCACCTGCAGCAGAGCCTGCTCGCCGGCTTCCAGCCGGTGCTTTACCCGCTCGGCACCGGCTTCCGGCCCGATCCGGAGCGGATCGCGGCCGCCGCGAGCCCGCGCACCCGCGTGCTGCTGATCAACTCGCCGGCCAACCCGACCGGCGTCGTGCTGGAGCGCGCGGAGATCGCCGCCCTGCTGGAGCTGGCCCGCAGCCGCGGCTGGCACGTCATCAGCGACGAGGCCTACGAGCACTTCTGCTACGAGCGCGAGCACCTCTCGGTCGCCTCGCTGGAGCGCGACGTCCCGGTCGACGAGCGCATCGTGCACAGCGTGTTCACCTTCTCCAAGAGCTTCGCGATGACCGGCTACCGGCTGGGGTACGTGGCGCTGGCCAACGACCGCGCCGCCGACGTCATGAAGGTCGTGCAGGAGGCCAACATCATCGGCACGTCGACACCGGTGCAGCACGCGGGGATCGCCGCGCTGAGCAGCCGGGCCGACGCCGCGGCCACCAACCGCAAGCTGGTGCAGCGCAACCGGGACGCGGTGCTGCCGCAGCTGGTCCAGGCCGGGCTGCTGAACGAGCTGCCCGCCGGCGGGTGGTACGCGATGCTGGACGTGGCCCGGACCGGCCTGGACTCCGAGGAGTTCGCGCTGCGGCTGCTCGAGAGCAAGGGCGTCGCGGTGGTGGCGGGCAACGGGTTCGCGATGCGTCCCGACGTCGACGAGCGGGGGCACATCCGCTCCCACGACTTCGCGCCGTGGGCTCGGCACCTGATCCGGATCGCCTTCTGCGTCGACCCCGCGGAGCTCGAGACCGGGGTGCAGCGGCTGCTGGAGTTCGTCGGCGAATGCGGCTGACGACCGGTCGCCCCCGCCATCCGAAGAGACATGTTCGCGCAGCTCGTGGAGGAGGTAGCCGACCATGCCGGATCCCATGACCGGCACCGTCAGACGTGCCCCGGTCGACGCGGCGCAGTTCCGCTCCCTCATGACCACGCACCCGGCGGGCGTCGCCGTCGTCACGACGGCGGGGCCGGACGGTGAGCCGTGGGGGATGACCTGCTCGTCGGTGTGCAGCGTCTCGCTGCTGCCGCCGACGCTGCTGGTGTGCTTGCGCACCGGGAGCCCGACGCTGGCGTCGCTGCTCCAGCGGTCCGCGTTCGCCGTCAACCTGCTGCACGAGGGCGCGGAGGCGACGGCGACGCTCTTCGCCTCCGGAGCGCCGGACCGGTTCGACCGGGTCGAATGGGTCCGGGAGCCGGGGACCGGGGTGCCGCAGCTCGTCGAGGACGCCCACACGGTGGCGCACTGCCAGGTCGGGGAAACGCTGCCCGTCGGCGACCACATCGTGGTCTTCGGCGAGGTGGTCGACGTGGCGACGCACGCGACGCTGCCCCCGCGCCCGCTGCTGTACGGGATGCGCCGCTACTGGTCGCTGAACGACGTCCCGGCGCCGCGCGCTCCTGGAACCAGCGGCTGACCGGCCGGGGCGCCGCCGGCCCGCGGCGCCCCGGCTCCGATCTCAGGTGAACCCGACGACGATGGGAGCCAGCGGTGCGAAGCGATCCGACCACCACCGAGCGCGAGGTGCCGGTGCGCTCGTCCGGCCCGAAGGCGCGCATCCCCGACTGCCCGCTGGCGCGCACGGCCGAGACCGTCGGTCCGTGGTGGACGCTGGAGATCCTGCACGAGATCTTCGACGGCCACACCCGCTCGGCGACGATCGAGCGGAACCTGGAGACGCCCGCCGACGTGCTGCAGGACCGGCTGGCCGATCTGGTCGCCAAAGGCCTCCTCGAAACCGCCGACGACAGCGCCGACCCGCGGGAACGGGAGTACCGCCTCACCGAACTCGGCCGGTCGCTGCGCCCGCTGCTGCTGGTCGTGGCGGCCTGGGGCAATCACCGCCTGGCCCCGGAGGACCGCAGCCTCGTCCTGGTCGACGCCAGGACCGGCGTCGCGGTGGAGCCGGTCGTGGTGGACGGGTCGACCGGACGGCGGATCGACACCCCCGACTACGTCTTCGCCAGGGGCCCCAAGGCCAGCGCGCAGATCATCGCGCGCTACCCGGCCGTTCCGCGGCGGTGACCGGGAAGCCGCTCCGGCGGAAAGGAACCCGCAAGAGTCCGCGCGGCGGAGCCGAAAAGCCTGTCACGATCGGACGATGAGTCAGCCCGCTCTCGGTGAACGTTCCCTGGACCTCACCGATCCGGCCACCTTCGTCGACAACGACGTCCACGGGTTCTGGCGCGAGGTCCGCGCCCAACGCCCCGTCCACTGGCACGAAGCCACCGACCGGCACCCCGGTTTCTGGGTCGTCGCGCGGTACTCCGACATCCAGCCGCTGTTCCACTCCGAAGCGCTGAGCTCGGCCAGGGGCAACGTGCTCGACGTCGTGCTGCGCGGCGACGACTCCGCGGGCGGGAGCATGCTGGCGGTCACCGACCCGCCACGCCACCGGCCGCTGCGCAACCTCATGTGGAGCGCGTTCACCCCGCGGGTGCTCGGCGAAGTGGTCGAGCAGATCCGGCAGCGCACCGACAGGTTGGTGTCCGCGGTGGTCGAGCTGGACGAGTTCGACTTCGCCGCCGAGATCGCCGACCAGGTGCCGATCAACACGATCTGCGACCTGCTGTCGGTACCCGTCGAGGACCGCCCGGAACTGCTGCAGTGGAACAAGATGGCGCTGTCGTCCGATCGCGCGGACAGCAGCGAGCTCGACGCGATCAGCGCCCGCAACGAGATCGTCCTCTACTTCATGGAGCTGGCGCAGGAGCGGCGGGACGATCCGGGCGAGGACGTCATCAGCATGCTCGCCACCACGGAGGTCGAAGGCCGCCTGCTCACCGTCGAAGAACTCGCGGTCAACTGCTACAGCCTCATCCTCGGCGGCGACGAGACGTCCCGGGTGTCGGCGATCTGCGCGGTGCTCGCCCTGATCGAGAACCCGGAGCAGTGGCGCGCCCTGCGCACCGGCGAGGTCTCCGTCGAGTCGGCGGTGGAGGAAGTCCTGCGCTGGTCGTCACCGGCGATGCACCTCGCCCGCACCGCCATCCGCGACTTCGACGTCGACGGGACGAAGGTGCGCAGCGGCGACATCGTGACCCTGTGGACCATCTCGGCCAACAACGACGAGACCGTCTTCGAGGACCCGCGCCGCTTCACGCTGTCCCGGTCGCCCAACAAGCACCTCTCGTTCGGCCACGGTCCCCACTACTGCCTGGGCGCCTTCCTCGGCCGCTCCGAGCTCAACGCGCTGCTGAGCGCTCTGGTGGCCCGGGTCGGCCGGATGGAGCAGCGGGGCGCGCCCCGCCCCATCTTCTCGAACTTCCTCAACGGGTACGAAAGCCTGCCGGTGCACTTCGAAAGCCGTTGAGCCGAACGACCCGGCGCGGTGGTCGAAACCCTTTCCCACCGCGGTGAAGCGAAATCAATTCCGAGAACGCACTACGGAGCCCCGAGGTAAAATGAGAAAGAACGTCTGTGTCATCGGTGCAGGCCCGTCGGGTTTGGTCGCGATCAAGGAACTGCTGGACGAGGCTCACACGGTGACCTGCTTCGAGCACAGCGCCGAGCCGGGCGGGGTCTTCCGCTCGGGGGTCGGCCCGGAGGAAGCCGGCGCCTACGACTCGACGATGCTGACCATCTCCAACTACATGATGACCTTCTCCAGCTTCCCGCCGCCGGACGGTCAGGAGCGGCAGTTCTGGTCGGCCGGCGAATACCGGCAGTACCTGCTCGACTTCATCGAGGAGTTCGACCTCGGCCCCACCATCCGCTACGGGACCGACGTGCTGAGCATCTCCAAGAGCGAGGACGGCGGCCACGTCGTCGAGGTCGCACCGGTGTCGGCCCCGGAGAAGCGGGTCGCGCACAAGTTCGACGCGGTGGTCATCGCCACCGGGACGCACCGGGTCCCGAACTACATCGACATCCCCGGTCAGGACGACTTCGCCGGGGAGATCACGCATTCCGCCTACTACCGCAACGCCGAGCGGTTCCGCGGCAAGCGCGTCCTCTGCGTCGGGATCGGCGAAACCGCCGCCGACGTCGTGGACGAGATCGCGAGCACCGCGGAGCGCTGCACGCTGTCCGTGCGCCGGCACCAGTCCGTCATCGAGCGCTACCCCGGGGACGACCGGCACCCGAACGACGCCTACACCTCGCAACTGCTTTACTCGGTCCCGCTGGCCGCCGCCAACCCCATCATGCGGTTGTGGATGAAGCGCAACGCGAAGCGCGGCAAGACGTCCGCGGCCCGGGCGCTGGGGGCGTGGAACTCGAAGAACGCGCACTTCTTCAACCACTTCCTGACCAAGAACGAAGCGTTCGTCCACCGGATCGCCGACGGCAGCCTGAACGTCAACGCATCGGGCATCGAGCGCCTGGGCGTGGACTACGTCCAGTTCAAGGACGGCCGCCGCGAGAAGATCGACACCATCGTCTTCAACACGGGCTACATCGAGGACTTCAGCGTCCTCAAGGACGTGGACATCAGCGACGTGCGGGAGATGTACAAGCACATGATCCACCCGGCGCTGGGCACCGGCGTGGTGTTCATCGGGTGGGCGCGGCCGGCCGCCGGCGGCGTCCCGGCCTGCTCCGAGATGCAGAGCCGCTACTTCGCCCTGCTGTGCAGCGGCAAGAAGAAGCTGCCGGACCGCTTCCGGCTCAAGCGGCTCATCGAGCGGCAGAACACCTACGAGAACGGGGTGTTCCACGGCAACCCCGAGCTGCGGACGCTGGTCCACTACAACCAGTACATGCTGGACTTCGCGAAGGTGCTCGGGTGCTCCCCGTGGCGCCCGGCCGTGTTCAAGAACCCGCTGCTGGTGTACCGCCTGTTCTGCGGCTCCCAGATGCCCCACGTCTTCCGCTTGTTCGGCCCGCACAGCGACTACGAGAAGGCGCGGCGGATCATCCTGAGCCAGCCCGCGGCGTTCAGCTTCCGCACGGTCCTGCTGGCGCTGGCGGTCATCGGCGCATCCCGCGCGCTGATCGCGCTCGGCCTGATGAAGCCGGACCCGGAGTACTGAGGCCACCGGCCAAGACCCCCGCCGCGCCCGTGCCTGGACGCACGGGCGCGGCGGGGGTCTTGGCGCTCGCCGAAACCGGCCGCTACTTGGAGCGCTCCACGATCTGCGCCAGTTCGGCCAGGTTCTGGGCGGCGAACATCGATCGCATCGGCACCGCCACGCCGAGCTCCTTGCGCATCCGGCGGGCCAGGTTCGCCGCGAGCACCGAGTGGCCGCCCAGGTCGAAGAAGTTGTCCTGGGGAGTCGCCGAGCTGATCTTGAGCGTCTCCATCACCATGCGGCACAGCACCTGCTCGTAGGACTTCTCCTCGCCGCTGCCGACCGCGACGGGCACGTCGGGCGCGGCGCGCGATGCCCGCTCGGCGAGCGCCTTGCGGTCGATCTTGCCGTTCAACAGCGTCGGGAGCTCGTCCAGCACGACGATGCTCGACGGGACCATGTGCTCGGGCAGCGCGTGGCGCGCGTGCTCGCGCAGCTGCGCTTCGGTGACCTCGTGCCGCCCGGACGGCTTGACGTAGGCGACGACGTGCTCGGTGGAGACGTGGTCACCACCGACGACGGCGACCACGATCTCCACCGCCGGGTGGCTCTCCAAGCGCGCCTCGACCTCGCCGAGTTCGATGCGGAAGCCGCGGACCTTCACCTGGTTGTCGCTCCGGCCGGCGAAGTAGAGCTCGCCGTCCGCCTCGCACCTGCCCCGGTCGCCGGAGCGGTACATCCGGCTGCCGGGCGGGCCGTGCGGGTTGGCCACGAACCGGGAAGCGGTCAGGCCCGGACTGTTCAGGTAGCCGCGGGCGACGCCCGACCCGGCCAGGTAGAGCTCCCCCTCCTGGCCGTCGCGGAGGTCCCGCAGCTCGTCGTCCAGCACGTAGACCTGGCTGCCGTCCCACGGCGTCCCGATGGTGATCTCCTCCTGGACGCCCGTGATCGGGCCACCGATCGACGCGCCGACGGTCACCTCGGTCGGGCCGTAGCCGTTGAACAGCCGCCGCCCCCTGGACCACTCCTCCGCCAGCGACCTGGTGCAGACATCGCCGGTGGAGGTGATCGTGCCGCCGAGCAGCAGGTCTTCGCTGTCGGTGATGCCCAGCGCCACCGGGGGCAGCACCGCGTGCTTGATGTCGTGCTTGAGCATCGTCTCGCGCAGCGCCTCCCCCGGCATCAGGTCCTCCTGGTCCGCCATCACGAGAGTCGCACCGTGCAGCAGCGCCAGCGAGAAGTCCCAGAACCACGCGTCGAAGCTGAAGGACGCCCACTGCAGCACCCGGTCGCCCCGGTCGACCTCGTAGGCCCTCGTCTGGGTCGAGACCAGGTCTCCCACGCCGGCGTGGGGAACCGCGACGCCCTTGGGAACACCCGTCGATCCGGAGGTGTAGATGACGTACATCAGGTGGTCGGCGGTCAGCGGCGCCAGGCGTTCGCCCTCGGCGATGTTGTCGCCGCTCTCCCGCTCGCACGCGGCCTCGGTGGCCGGGTCGTCGAGCACGAGCTCAGGCACGTCCAGCTGCAGCGGGCTGACGTTGCCCGTCCGCAGCAGCAGGACCGGCCGGGCGTCCACGACCATGTGCGCCAGCCGCTCCGCCGGGTAGCTGGGATCCAGCGGGAGGTAGGCACCGCCCGCCTTCAGCACCGCGAGCACCGCGACGATCAACCGGGTCGACCGGGGCACCGCGACCGCGACCAGCGAGTCCGGCCCCACCCCGGCCGCGATCAACCGCCTGGCGAGCCGGTTCGCGCGCGCGTTCAACTCCGAGTAGTCGATGGTGGAGTCGCCGTACACGACCGACGGGGTACCACCCGACTCGGCAACCATGGACTCGAAGAAATCCGGGACAGTTCGCAACACCAGCTCCGCCTTCGACTCGAAGTTCCGGCACACGGTTGATGGGCACGGCGACCGGCTGCCCCGCTGCGGCGCCTCGCCCGCGCGGGCGACCTCCAACGCGGGCACCGGGCCCGCGTGCCACGACAACACGCGGCCCGACCGGCCCACCCGGCCGTGAAAGAAGTCTTTCCCCCAGGACTCCGGTAGTTCGCAGATCGTTCATGCTGACCGGGTGCTCCGCGACGCCGCACCGGTCCATCGCTAGAGGGGCTCCACCACGAACCCGCGCCCCCACACGTTCCGCAGCGAAAGCCCGACCAGTTGCAGGCGTCTTCGTAATCGCATCACGTGCAGGTCCAAGGCGTTGCTGGACGAGCTCGAACCGGACCGCTCCAGGATCTCCCGCAGCTCGGTCCGGTAGACCAGCTGCGAGTACCGGGAGATCAGCGGCGTCAGCATCTCGCACTGCGTCGGGGAGAGCGTGATCGACGAGTCCTTGAAGTAGAGGATCCCCACCGGGTCCAGGACGGGTTTGGCGTTGACGACGGCACGATCCGCCAGCTGCCGGACCCTGGCCTGGAGGTCCTCCGGAATGATGGGCGGACGCACCCAGTCCTCGTAGATGCCCAGCTGTTCCGGCGGCGGTGCACCGTGCTCCACGATCAGCAGGCAGAGGTGGTGCAGGGCCCTGCACTCCTCGCGAACATCGCTCTCCGCGGGCCAGCGGACGAATTTGACCCGGTTCTGCACATTTCCCTTCACGGTCACCCCTCAGAAAGTCTTTTTTCCGTTGAGATTCGGAGAAGCAGCAGCGCCGGCCCGTCGTTGACGCCCAGGGTCCGCCGGACCGGGCGACCGGCGCTGTCGGTTGTTCAGGAAGCGCTGGGCAACGACCAGCGGAACTCGCCGAAGGCGGCACCTCCGGCCGCGCCGCAGCGGTCACCTGGCAGGCCACCAGGGCCGCCGCCGAGAAGTCCGGGCCGCACCGGACCGCGGTGTTCCCCTGCACCACGGCCTTCGCGGTCGGCGCACGACCGCTCCGGCAGATCCCGTTCGAACCCGGTGATCACCGCGAGCGCTCAGACAGGGGCGCTGCCGTTCGCCGCCATCGCCTCGCGCAGGCTCTTCGGCCGCATGTCCGTCCAGGACCGTCCTATGTAGTCGATGATCTCCTGGCGGGGCGCCGGACCGCGCACCACCCGCCACCCGGCGGGAACCTCGACGCCCTGCGGCCAGATCGAGTACTGCTCCTCAACATTGCGCAGCGCCAGGTATTCCCGACTTTCGTCCTCGAACGGATTGGACATGTGCACAACCCCTTAGTAAGCAGAAACGGTTCTCAATTTTCCGAGGCCGGGGCGCGAACGACCCGCTCACCTTCCCCAAAGGCGCGCCATTCGGAACAGAAGTTCCTACCGCATCCCCGGCGCACTGGAATTCACACCGCGACGGCGCGGTGCGCTCACGTCCGGGCAGAGCCCTCGGACAGCCGGTCGAACTGCGCTTCCACTTCGGCGATCCCGCCGATCCCCACCTGCCCGCAGCACGACACTTCCCCCAGCGAACTCCCACCGGAGCCCACCGCGATATTGCACAGAAACAACGTCCCCGGAATTCGCCACTCCCCCAAGCGCGCATTCGCGGTCAACGATTCGGTGCAACACGACGCATCTCCCCAGTCATTTCCCCAGGCGGAACGATCAGGTCGACAACCCAACGCGTGTCATCGCCACGACATCACTGGAATTACCAGCGGCGCGCAGCAATCAGCCGCGTTGATTCCGGCTATTTCACTTACCCTTTCCTTCATTCGCAGAACGGGATCGACGGTACCAGCCGGACACGGCAACGCAACAGTTGAATTTCACATATACCCCCATGCGTTTCACACACTCCGGCCCGGCGACCAATACTCGACAAACCCCACCGCCACCGGTCATCGGATGGTAGCCGGAGCCGGCACCGCAGGCGGCAGGTCCCGGGCCCGCGCGCTCCGCACCGCCCTCGACCAGCCGAATCACGTTCTGCCGACGGGACTTCAGCACCGCGCTCCCGCCCCGAGGCAAGAAGATGGGCCACCCGCCGAGCGGGTGGCCCATCTTCTCCGCGCTGCGCGGTCCGGCGACCGAACCGTGGAACGCTCCCTACTCCGCGGCCTCGCGCTGCGAGGCCGGCAGGGCGAGAGCTGCCAGGGCGGCGACGAACATGATGGCCGCGTTGACCAGGAAGGCGACGTGATAGCCGTGGACGAGCGCGTCCGCGGGGTTCGCGGACTCCGGCATGACGCCGTTGGTCACCGTGGCGGCGATGGTGACGAGCACGGCCAGGCCGACCGCGCCGCCGATCTGGCGGGACATGTTGAGCAGCCCCGAAGCCGCCCCGACGTCCTCCCGCTTGACACCGGTGGTGCTGGTGACAGTGGCCGCGGGGAGCATGAAGCTGAGGCCGAGACCGGCGACCAGCGTCGGCCCGAGGACGTGCGTCAGGTAGGCGGGGTAGGCCGGCATCAGGGCCATCCAGGCGAGCCCGGCGGCGGTGACCAGACCACCGATGGCCAGCAGTGCCCGGGTGCCGAGCTTGGGCAGGAGCTGGCGGGCGGCCAGCCCGCCGCCGATGACGAAGACCGACATCGGCACCAGGGCCAGACCGGTGCTCAACGCGTCGTATCCGAGGATCTCCTGGAAGTAGAGGGAGAGGAAGACCATCGCCGCGGTCATGGTCACGCCCATGCCGAACAGCAGCAGGTTCCCGATCCGCACGGTGCTCGCGCGGAAGATCGCGAGCGGGATGAGCGGGTGGGAGCTCTTGAGCTCGACGACGATGAAAGCGGCGAGGAGGATCGCGGCCGCGGCGAGGGCGATCAGGACGTTCGCCGATCCCCAGCCCTCGGCCGAGACTTGCGAGAACCCGTAGGTGAGCGCGCCGACTCCGAGCGTGGCGGTGAGCGCGCCGGGCAGGTCCAGCCGGGTCCGCTCGGCGCCTGCCTGGTCCGCGGGCAGGGTGGACCCGCCGACCGCCAGCAGCACGACGCCGACGGGGATGTTGATGAACAGGACCCAGCGCCAGTCCAGCGCGGCGGTGAGCACGCCGCCGAGGACGAGCCCGAACACGCTGGACACCGCGCCCATGAGGCTCCACAGCGTCATGGCGCGTTCCCGCCGCTCCTCATCGGTGTGGCTGGCGCTGATGATGCTCAGGGTCGTCGGCGACAGGACAGCGGCGCCGATGCCCTGGGCGATCCGGGCCACCACGAGGATGGTCGGGTTGGTGGCCAGACCACCGACCAGGCTGGCGGCGGTGAAGACGAACGTGCCGAGCAGGAACACCCGCTTGCGGCCGTAGAGGTCACTCGCCCTGGCGCCCAGCAGCAGGAACCCGCCGAAGGCGATCAGGTAACCGCTGACGACCCACTGCTGCTGGTTGGTCGACAGGTCGAGCCCGTTCTGCATGTCGGGCAGGGCCACGGTGACGATGGTGCCGTCGAGCACGACCATGAACTGCGCCAGGCAGGTGATCGCCACGATGATGCCGAGCGGCAGGTTCGGCCGCTCGACGGCGGAGGGCGCCGCCCCGGCGCGGGTCTCGGACATGGAGTCTCCTCTGTGCGACTATCCATGTGAACGTGGTTCACGGTGCACAGCGTTCACCGTGAACGTTGTTCACTGTATGATTTACATTACTCGGGTGTCAACCGAGGGAGGCGACAGATGCTGCTTCGAAAGGCCAACGTTGTCGACGGGGCAATGCGATTCCTCGACGCCGAGGGACTCGACGCGCTGACCATGCGCAAGCTGGGCGCAACGCTCAACGTGCAGGGCGGTGCCCTCTACCGGCACTTCCCGAACAAGGAAGCCCTGCTCGACGCGATGGCCGACAAGATCCTGGAAGGTGTCGCCGGTTCGCTGCCCGACGTCGCCTGGGACGAGCAGATCTTCGTCCTGTGCGACCGGCTCCGGACCTCCATGCTCGCGCACCGCGACGGCGCGCGAGTGGTGTCGGGCACCTACTCCCCCGGTGTCAACACCATCGCGGGCACCGACACCGCGATCCAGATCCTCTGCCGGGCGGGCGCGGCCCCGGCCCAGGCCGGCTGGCTCACCTTCGCGCTCTTCTACTACGTGCTCGGCCACACCATCGAGGAACAGGCGCTCAGCGAGCTCCCGGCCGACGACGACTGGCGAAGCCGCAACGCCCGCCGCGCGGTCGACGCCTCGGCGGAGTACGCGGCGGCCCTCGACTCGCTGACGAGCACCGATCCGGCGAAGCGCTTCGCCTACGGCCTGCGCACCTTCCTCGACGGCATCGCCGGCCAGATCGTGACGGACCAGGCCCGGCCGCACCAGACCATCGGTTAGCGCGCCCGGCTCGGCACCACCTCCGGCCACCGCTCAGGCGGCCACGAAACCACCGTGGCCGCAACACTTTTCCAGCTGACTCGCGCTCGGCGCAGATTACATGCGCCGAGCGCCGCCGGACAGCGGCCACACGTGTGTGAGCCAGCGCGCGCCCGACCGCCGACGCCCTGCGCTGACCAGGTGCTCGCCCGGCAGCGAGCACCCGGGGAGGACCGGCGCCCGCGGCCGGGCGTTGATTTCTCCTGCCCAGGAGTGCGAAACGCACGCCGAGAGGCGCGAAATTAATCTGTTCGGCGCAGTCGGCTGCTGGTAGCGTCGAGATCGTTCTGCGAGGATTCCGGCGGCCATACCGGGCTTTTCGCAGTCGGAACAGAACGATCACTGGGGCGCCCGAAGCATTCCGCGGTCCTGCGCCGCGCTGTTCGCGCGGTCGTTTCGCGGCGAGCAGCCGCTGGACAGGACCTTCGAGGAGGCGTCCCGCCCATACGGGACGAACGTGACGCCCGGCAAACACCCGGAATCCGGGACTGCTTGCCACCCGCTCAGTTCTTGACCGCAGCAGGCGCACAGAAACGGCATGCCATGGCTGGTTTTCTCGAGACCATCACCAAGACCCAGAAGCCCAAGGTCCACAAGTACACACAGGAGCTCCTGGAGCGGGCAAAGGACCAGCACGGCGAGGAGTCCGGCGCCTACCGCGGCATCTACAACCAGTACTTCCGGATGCCGTCCACGGGATTGAGCGTCGGCAACAGCACTCGCCACTTCGAAGCGGTCGTCTCCGGTGACGCGCCGCAGGGGTTCGAGCGGATGTACCGCCGCGTCGTGGTCATCGACATGCTCTCCGCCTGCGCCAGCGAGTGCGTCTTCTGCGTCCGCGGTCTCTACGACCGGCACACCCTGGGCACCGACCAGATCAACGCCATCGCGGACTACCTGAAGTCCGACGAGGACCTCGCCGAGATCCTCGTGACGGGCGGCGATCCGCTGATCTCCCCGCGCAAGCTGCGGGAACTGCTGGCCGCCGTCGCCTCCCGCGCGGACAACATCTCGACCGTCCGGATGGGAACGCGCCTGCCGGTGCAGAACCCGCACGCCTTCGGCCCGGACGTGTACGAGATCTTCGCGGAGTACGCCGACCGCTTCCACTTCGAGATCTCCGTGCAGATCAACCACCCCTTCGAGTTGCAGCCCGAAGCCGTCGAGGTGTTCCAGCGCCTGCAGCGCCTCGGAGCCCGCCTCCACAGCCAGAACGTGCTCCTCAAGGGCGTCAACGACTCGATCGAAACGCTCATCGAGCTCTACGACCGGCAGCGGACGCTGCGGTTCATCCCGCACTACCTCTTCCACGCGGTCCCGATGGTGGGCACCGACGAGTTCCGCACCACTGTCCAGCGGGGCCTGGACCTGGTCTCCCAGCTCTCCAACGGTGGATTCCTCAGCGGTATGGCGAAACCGATGTACACGGTCATGACCGACATCGGGAAGGTCACGCTCTACCAGGGCAGCATCCTCGGGAAGGAGGACCGGCTGCTGACGATCCGGACCTCGTACCGGCTCGAGGACCGGGTCCGCTGGAACCCCTCGTACCAGCTGCCCGCCAGCGCGACGCCCAATTCCGCCGGAACGCTCGATGTCACCTACATCGACGGCGAAGACTGATCGGCAATCCACGGAGAAGCGAAGAAGGAGCACCAGTGCGTTGGAATGACCTCTACATCGGCGCCACGGCGATGTCCTTGGGGCGCGAGGAGTCCACGGCGGAGGCCGTGGCCGACGGGCGCTACCCGGCCAAGGAGAACGAGGCGGCCGGTTTCCTGTCCGTGTGCGTGGATCCCGAGGGCCCGACCATGGACCTGGCGGTCCGCGCCGCCGAGACGGCTCTGGCGCGAGCCGGTGGGAAGGCCGGCCAGGTCGACCTGGTGCTCCACTCCAGCATCTTCTACCAGGGCATCGACGACTTCTCCCCGGCCGCCTACATCCAGGGGCGCACGGTGGGCGGCTCGGGGATCGCCATCGAGGTGGCACAGGCGTCCAACGGCGGGATGGCCGCGCTCGAGCTCGCCGCGAGCTACCTGACGGCCCAGCCGCAGACGTCCTCGGTACTCATCACCACCGCGGACCGGTTCGTGCCGCCGGGCTACGACCGGTACAACACGGTCGGCGGCATGCTGTTCGGCGACGGCGGCACCGCGGCGGTGCTCTGCCGCGGTTCCGGCGTCGCCCGGCTGCTGTCCAGCGCCACGACCGGCGACACCACCTACGGCGACGTCCAGCTCGCCGGCGAGCCCTGGAGCGACGTCGCCGGTGGGAACGGGTGGCCGCTCAACGTCCAGTCCAGGGTGCACAGCTACGCGGCCGAGCACGGCGCCGAGATCTTCGTCGACATGGTGCAGGCCGCCGCGCGCAGCGAGCTGGAGACCATGGAGCGCGCGCTCGCCGACGCCGAGCTCGAAGCCGGCGACATCGACTGGTGGGTGTTCCCGCACAACGGGTTGTCGCTGACCGACTGGGACGGCCGCAAGGCGTTCGGCGTGGACGTCTCCCGCACCACGTGGGACTGGGGCCGCCGCTGCGGTCACCTCGGTGCGGGCGACCAGTTCGCCGGGTTGACCCACCTGCTGGAGTCCAAGAAGGTCAAGCCGGGCGACCGCGTGCTCGTCTACGGCTCGGGCACCGGTTTCATGTACTGCGCGGCCGTGCTGGAGATCGTCGCGGAGCTCCCCGACGCGACGCCGCAGCACGAGGAAGGTGCGTCCAGGTGATCAGCCGAGCCGAGTTCATCCGCATCGTCCGGGAGGAGCTCCGGCTGCCGCTGGCCGATCCCGATCTGGAGCACGCCTTCGACCAGGAGGTGAACTGGCGGTCCATCCACCGGGTGCGCCTGTTCGCGGCCGTCGAGCAGCTCACCGGTGTCCGGGCCTCGGTGGACAGGTTGTTCGAGGAGCAGACGGCGAGCGGCATCTACGCGGTGTTCGCCGAGGCTTGCAGCGACGACCGGGCCGAGCGCACCGCCGCCGGGAGCGGCGAGAAGAGGGAGGCGTAACACGTGTCCGTGGTCCCCGGCATGTACGAGTGGTTCCGCACATCGGCCCGCGCTCATCCCGAGCACATCGCGCTGAGCGCGGGTGGGACCGACTTCACCTACTCCTCGCTGGACGCGGCCGCGGCTCGCGTGGGGGCTGCCATCGTCGAGCTGGTGGGCAGCGGTTCCGGGCAGCGGCCGCGCCGGGTCGGTGTCCTCGGCCACCGGGCGGCGGCGGCCAGCTACATCGCCTACCTGGCCGGTCTGCGCTTGGGCGACACGGTGATCTCCCTCAACACCGAGTTCCCGATCCCGCGCAGCGCCGAGATCACGCGGATGGCCGAGCTGGACGTGCTGGTGCACAACGAGTCTCAGCGGGAGCTCGCCGCGCAACTACGCGACGAGACCGGAGTGGCGCTGCTGCCGATCGCCGACGACGGCTCGGACTTCACCGGTGACGGCCCGGCCGCACCGGTGGGAGCACCGGCACCCGACGACCTGGCGTACATCATCTTCACGTCCGGGTCGACGGGCAGCCCCAAGGGCGTTCCGATCAAGCACCGCAACATCGCCGCCTGGATGCCGCACTTCGTCGGGCTCTTCACCGACGGTCCCGGTGCGCGGGTCTCGCAGACCGCGGACCTGTCGTGGGATCTCTCGGTGATCAACGTCTGGCTGGCGTGGGGCTCCGGGGGCGCGGTCGTCGCGCCGTCCAAGACCGCCCTGCTCGCTCCGACCAAGCACATCGCCGACGACCGGATCACGCACTGGATCTCGACGCCGTCCTCGGTCACCATGGCCCGCTGGCTGGGCGACCTGGTGCCGGACGCGATGCCGACGCTGCGCTGGAGCCTGTTCGGCGGGGAGGCGCTGACTCCCGAGCACGTGCAGGCCTGGACGGAAGCGGCTCCGGCCACCGCGGTGGCCAACGTGTACGGCCCGAGCGAGACGACCGTGACCTGCCTGGCCTACGTCCTGCCCGCCGATCCCGGCGACTGGCCCACCACGTCGAACGGGACGTTCCCGGTCGGGCAGACCCACCCCGCCATCGAGCACGTGGTCGTCGACGAGGAGGGCAAGCCCGCGCAGGCGGGCGAACTGCTGGTCCGCGGCCCGCAGCGGTTCGACGGTTACCTGGACCCGGCGCACAACCGCCGGCGGTTCGCGCTGCTGAACGACAACGGCTTCGCCGAGTTCCACAAAGGACCCGGCGAACCCGGCGCGGAGTACTGGTACCGGACCGGCGACCGGATCGGCCTGGAGGCGGGTTCGGCGATCTACCTCGGACGTGCCGACAACCAGGTCAAGGTGCACGGCTACCGCGTCGAACCGGGCGACATCGAGGCGGCCATGCGCACGCACGCGGACCTGGACGAGGCCGTCGTGGTGCCCTGCCCGGCCGACGACGGCATCGTGGAGCTGGCGGGCTTCTACACCGGTGAACCGGTCGGCGACCAGGACCTGCGGGACTTCCTGGGCGACCGCCTGCCCACCTACATGACGCCCCGGTTCCTGGTCCGGCTGGAGCAGTTCCCGCTGAACCTCAACGGCAAGGTCGACCGCAAGACGCTCACCGCCCAGGCCGCCTCGCTGGTCCACGCCAACTCCCCCGGCTGACCGGCGAACCGAAGGTGGGCGCGCCCCGCCCACCCCCGAGGATCGCGAGCCCGCGCCCGCCGCGGCTCGCGATCCTCTTTTCGCGCCGCCGAACAGCCGCCCGAGCCGTGCCCCAGCACAGCGGTGCCGGACTCCCGCGTTGGCATCGGTGCCCTTCCCCACCATCGGGAACGCCGCACAGCCGATCTGGAGCGGAGTCACTGGCGACCACCCACTGCCCGGTATCGGCCCCGCACCCCGGCTCTCACGTGGACGCCCCGAATCGCCGTTCCACGGACGCACCGGAGAAGCCGAGAACCCAGTTGTCCCGTGGGAACAACTGGGTTCTCGGCTTCGTCGCGTTGCCGGTCGGTGCGCCTCAGATGCGCACCGCGGTGCGCGTTTCCGACGGAGCCGCCAGCTTGCCGTCAGCCTCCAGCGAGCCGACGACGCGATCGAAGAGCGCGTCGTCGAGAGGTGGCGCGCTGACGCCGGCGGCGGTGAGCGCGGCCCACGTGGCGTCCGCGCGGATCCGCGGAGTCCGCCGCCCGACGGCGAACATGTAGCGGGACACCTCGCTCATCATGGCCAGGGTCAGGTTCCCGGAGTCCAGGGAGTGCTCCTGGACCATCTCCCACCACTCCTCGCGCGGGATCGCTTCCAGCCGGTGGCCGCGGCGGCCCAGTGCGTCGATCGCGCGCATGAGCGGCAGCGGCTCGCGGCGCACGAGGTGGTAGCTCGCGCCCAGCGCAGCCGGGCGGGACGCCAGTTCGACGATGCACCGGGCGACCGTGTCGACGGTGTCCGCGGGAGTCTCCCCGGCGCCGTCGGGAACCGAGCCGAGCTCCAAGCAGGCTTGCAGCGCGGGCACCAGCAGGTCGGAGTCGGACGTGCGTCCCGTTCGCGAATCACCGGTGATGAGACCGGGACGGTGGACCGTGAGCCGGAGCTCGCCGCGTTCCGCGGCGGCCCGCAGCTCCCGCTCGGCCACCACCTTGGTCGTGGGGTAGCCCAGCTCCCCCGCGCTGTCCTCGGTGGGGACGAACGTCTCGTCCACGAACTCGACACCCCGGTTTCCCAGGTTGATGAACACGCCCAGCGTCGACACGAAGTGGAAGTCGCAGGGCCTGCCCGTCAGCTCGGTGCTCCGCGCGGCCAGGCTCGCCAGCACGCGGGTGCCACCGACGTTCGTGGGCGCGAGGAGGTCGTAGGGCGCCTGGAGGTTGACGGTGGCGGCGCAGTGGAACACCGCTCCGATCGTTTCGGCCAGCGCGTCCCAGGCCCGGTCGCCGAGGCCGAGTTCGGGACTGCGCACGTCCCCGGCCACGGCGACCACCCGTTCGGAGGCCGCGTACGGGAGCCCGCTCAGCCGCGCGACGGCCGCCGCCTCGTCCTCGGCGCGGACCAGGCAGTAGATCGTCGCGGACGTCCGCCGCAGGAGTTCGTCGCAGAGCCTGCTGCCGAGGGAACCGGTCACCCCGGTCAGCAGCACGGACCGGAGGCTCATGACGTGCTCTCCCCCGCCTTGGTCAACTCGGCGATCAGAGAGCGGACGCTGCCCGCCTCCAACAACCGGGCCACCGTCACATCGATACCCCGATCACGCCGCAACCGCGTCCGCAAATCAGCCAGCATCAACGAATCCATGCCCAACTGATTCATCCGACGACCCTGATCAACCCGATCAACACCAACACCCAGAATCCGCGCCAACTGCCCCACCACGTACTCAGCCAAATCCCCGCCCCCAGAAGACTTCCCGTTGGACGAGGCCACCTCCTCGGCCACAACGCGCTCGGGCACCACGGCACGCTCCACCGGCGCAACAGGCGCCACCACCTCGACCGGACGCGCCGAGCTCCGCCCGTTCAGCGAAGCATCACCACGCCCCGCCACCTTCGACGAGCTCGACCCGTTCAGCGTCGGGGCGGCCGGGGGCCGTGGCGGCTGCACCGGCTGCCGGGTTCCGTTCAGCAGCGCTCGCAGCAGCGGCCGGGAGGCATCGGCCGGGTACGCGGCGGCATAGGCCTCCCAGTCGGCCGGAGTGCAGATCACCTGGCCTTGGTCGTGCGCGAGGAGCAGCCCGAACAGCGCTGCCGCGTCCGCAGGCCGGATGGCTCCCATCCCGGTCGGCCGCACGTCGTGCCCGCCTCGGGCGGACAACCGCGCCGCGAGGCCCGTCTCGGACCAGTAGCCCCAGTCGACGACGGTGGCCGGCAGCCCGCGGGCGTTGCGGTAGGAGGCGAGGGAGTCGAGGAAGGTGTTCCCGGCCGCGTACGCCGACAGGTGATAGCCCGCGGTGAGGGAGCTGAAGGGCGAAACACCCGACGAGAACAGGACGAAGAAGTCCAGCGGGCGGTCGGCGAACAGCTTGTGCAGGGACCAGGCACCGGCGACCTTCGGTCGCAGGGTGGCGCTGCGCTCGCTCTCGCTCTGATCCGCCAGCGGGCCCGGCTCCAGCACGCCCGCGGCGTGCACGACACCGACCACGGGCGGGTGACCGGCCCGTTCGCCGTCCCGCAGCAACGCGGCCATGGCGTCCTCGTCGGAGACGTCGACCGCCGCGTACCGGACGCCGGGCAGCTCCAGCAGGCCCCGGTCCGCGGGGTTGGTGCTCCGACCGGTGATCAGCAGGTGGCGCGCACCCCGCTCGTGCAGCCAGCGGGCGAACAGCGCGCCGATGCCGGACATCCCTCCGGTGATGAGGTACGTCCCGTCCGCGCGGACGGCGGGCTCGGACGGCGCCGCCGACGGGGCCGACCGCTCCGCTCGGGGGAAGGACAGCGCGAGCTTGCCGATGTGGCGGCCGCCCGACATGACGCCGAAGGCGTCGGCGGCGCGCTCGGCGGGGAACACCCGGTGCGTGGGAGGTGCGAGCTCACCGGTCTCCAGCAACCGCCCCACTTCGCGGAGGGCGTCACCGAGGACTTGCGCGGAGTGCACGTGGAGATCGGCCAGGTCGACGGTCGAGTACGAGCGGTTCTGGGTGAACAGGCTCATCGGCAGCGCCTGCCCGGAGCCGGCGCCCTTGCCGACCAGGTCGACGTAGCGGCCGAGGGGTTTGAGGAGCCGGAAGCCCGCCTCGACGTGTTCGTCCACATTGGTGCCGAGCACGATGTCCACCCCGTCGGCGAACTCGTCCTCGTAGGCCAGGCTCCGCGAATCGGCGGTCTTGGCGGCGCCCAGCTTGAGCAGCAGGTCCCGCTTGGCCGGTGTCCCCGCGGTGGCGTAGACGGTCGCGCCCCGCCACCGGGCGATGTCGAGGGCCGCCTGGCCCACCCCACCGGTGCCGGAGTGGACGAGCACGGTCTCACCGGGCTGGAGCCGTCCGATCTCGATGAGGGCGAGGTAGGCGGTGACGTGGGCAGCCGGGATCACCGCCGCTTCTGCCGCGGTGAGCGGAGCAGGCCGCCGGGCCACCAACCGCGCGTCGGTGACGACGTGGGAGCGCATTCCGGGGTGCGCGATGGCCATCACCGGCTCGCCCACGGCGAACTCGGTCACGCCCGGCCCGACGCGGGCGACGGTGCCCGCGCACTCCGCCCCGAGCACGGGCGCCTTGCCGTTGGGGAGGCTGATGGTGCCCGTGGCGATGAGGACGTCCTTGAAGTTCAGCCCGGAGTGCGAGACCTCGATCTCCACCTGCCCGGGCCCGGGAGCGACGCGGCGGAAGGGTTCGAGGGCCAGGCTCTCGGCCCGCACCTCCACCCCGTCCGCCGGTCGCTGGGTCCGGTTCCCGCCGCGCACCGGCGGTGCCAGGACGAGCCGCGCCACGAGCACCCGGTCACCGCGCAGTGCGAGCTGGTTCTCGGTGCCCGCGCCGAGCAGTGCCGAGCTCAGCGCGGCCGCCTCGCCGGGCTGCGCCGCGGCGGGCAGGTCGATGAGGACCGGATCCAGCTCCGGGTGCTCGACGCCGAGCACCTTGCCGAAGCCCCACAGCGCGGCCTGCCAGGGCGCGGTGCTCGGGTCCTCCGGCGAGGTCCGCTGCGCGCCGCGGGTGACCAGGAACAGGCGCGGGGCCTGCCCCTGCCCGAACGTGCCCAGCACGCGGGCGAGCGCGGTGGCGCCCGAGCACAGGTCCTCGGCCGCCCGCTGGACCACCTCGGAGGCGGCGTCCGGGTCGATCTGGACGTCCAGCGGCGTCAGGTCGATCACCCCGCACAGCGCGCCTCGGCGGGAGGCGTCCTTGATGGCGAGTTCGAGGTCCTCATCGGAGCCGAGGGCGATGCGGTAGCGGTCGGCGCCCTCGACGGCGAACCCGCGCCCGGGCCGCACCGTGACGACGGTGTTCCCGCCCATCTCGAGCTGCTCGCGCAGCGCCGAGTCGAGGTCGGTTCCGCTGTGCAGGACGAGCCAGCGCCCGGTGGCGCGCTCGGCGTCCTCCGCCGCGATCGGGTCCCAGCGGATGCCGTGGAACCAGTCGTCGTAGTCGCTGCCCGCGTTCCCGTTCGTCGCCGTCGCGGCGGACGCCGTCCTGGCGGGCGCCTGCTCGGGCGTCCCTTCGGACTTCGTCACGAGCGCCCGGCCGCGGACACCGCGCAAGGTCGCCACCACCTCGTCGCGCTCGCCGTACACCGTGATGTCGGCGCGCAGCGTCGTCTCACCGACGTGGGTCATGCGGACGTGGCTGCACAGCGGGACGTCCGGCCCCGCCCGGTGCACCGTGATCCGGTCGACGCCTTCGAGCACGAAGCCCCGGCCGTCGGCCGCCCACCCGTCGGGCAGCAGCGCGGCGACGGGCTGGATGCAGGCGTCGAGCGCGGCCGGGTGGAGGAGGAAGTTCCCGCGCATCGGCGCGGCGATGTGGGCCAGCAGCTCTCCGGTGCCGAGCTCGAGCTCGGCGATCCCCGCGAACGCCCCGTCCCAGGTGTTGCCGCGCCCGGCGTGCTCGGCGTAGAAGCGCTCGCCGGACTGCAGCGCGGTGCAGCGAGCGCGGACGGCGTCCAGCGGCTCCAGCGGAACAGCGCCGATGGATTCGCCGACGGTCGCCTCGGCGTGGTCGGTCCAGGTGTCGCCGGAACCGGCGCAGCTGGCGACGACAACCCGCCGGGTGCCGTCCTCCTCCTCGATGCGCACCCGGATCCTGGTGTCGTCGTCGAGCAGCAGCAGCTGGCGCAGGACGAGCTCGCGCACCGTCGGCTCCGCGCCGGCGGCGGGCAGCTGCGCGGCGGCGGCCAGGGCGAGTTCCATGAACGCCGCGCCCGGCATCACCGACGTGCCGGACACGCGGTGGTCGGTCAGGAACCTGTTGCGCTCCAGGTCCAGCTGCCCGATCCACTCGCAGCCGTCCGGACCGTTCCGCGTCGCGGCGCCCAGCAGGTCGTGGCCCGCTGCGGCGGGCGGCGCGGCGGACGGCGGCGCGGCGGCGGGCAGTTCCGCGGCGTCGGCCGCGGGGGCGATCTCGGGCCACGGGTAGTCCGCTGACTGGTACCAGTAGTGGTCGCGCTGCCACGGGTACCGCGGAAGCTCCACGTGCTCCGCGCGGAACCCGTGCACCCGTTCCCAGTCGACGTCGACACCCGCCACGTACAGCTCCGCCAAGGACTCCCGCAGCGAGTCGAGCTCGTCGCGGTTGCGGCGCAGCGATCCCAGGACGGTGGCCTCCGCCCCGTCCGCGATGCTGCTGATCGGAGCGGTGAGGACGGGGTGCGGGGACATCTGGAGGAACACCACGGGACCGTGGCCGAGCTGGGAGCGGACGGTTTCCTCCAGCCGGACCGTCTCGCGCAGGTTGCGCCACCAGTAGTCGGCGTCGAAGGCGTGGCCCGGCAGCTCGCCGGTGGTGACGGTGGAGATGACCGGGACGTCACCGGCGGAGGGGACGAGACCGGTCAGGCCTTCGAGCAGCGGCTCGCGCACCGCGTCGATCTGCGGGCTGTGCGCGGCGTAGCTGACCTTGACCTCCTGGCAGTCCACGCCGAGCTTCTCGCAGCCGCGCACGATTCGCGCGATCTCCTCGCCGTGCCCGGCGAGCACGACGCTGCCGCGCGTCTCCGAGACCGCGATCGACGCCTCCGCACCGATGGTGGCGAGGAGGTCCGGCAGTTCCTCGGGCGAGATCTCGACCCAGGCCATGCTCCCCGGAGGCGCCAGGTCCTGGATGAGCCGGGCCCGCAGGCAGCTGAGGTGACCGGCCTGCTCCAGGCTGAGCACCCCGGCCGCCTGCGCGGCGGCGATCTCGCCCTGGCTCTGCCCGATCACCGCGTCCGGCGTCACGCCCCACGAGCGCCAGTGCTCGGCGAGGGCCACGCCCATCGCCCAGAGCGCGGGCTGGACCTTGGCCGTCTCCTGCAGGAAGGCGGTGTCCTCCAGGCGCAGCGCCTCGATCAGCGACCAGCCGGACACGTGCTCGCGGATGACCGCGTCGCACGCCTCCAGCGTCGTGCGGAAGGCCTCCGACTGCTCCAGGAGCCGCCGCCCCATGCCCGGCCACTGCGAGCCCTGGCCCGGGAAGACGAAGACGACGCGCGGCGGCTCGCCACCGGATCCCGTCGCGGTCCCGGGTTCCGGCTGACCGGCGAGGAAACCGGCCAGCCCCGCGCGCATCCCCGGCAGGTCGGCCGCGGTGATCGCGAGCCGGTGCTCCCAGTGGTGGCGGTGCTGGCCCGCGGCGGCGCACAGGTCTTCCAGCGGCGGGGCGTCGGGCCGGGACAGCAGGTCCTGGTAGGAGCTGGACAGCTCGCGCAGGGCGTCCTCGGAGCGGGCGGACAGCGGGAGGACCGGCGTGCCCGCCGCGGATCGACGGCTCCGCCGCGTGTTCTCGGCGGGTGCGCTGGCCAGGACCACGTGCGCGTTGGTCCCGGATGCGCCCAGCCCGTTGACGCCGGCGATCGACCGCCCGCCGGTGCTGTTCAGCGGCGCGTTGCGGGCCGAGATCTGCACCGGCATGGCGTCCCAGTCGACGGCGTGGGTCAGCTCGCGCAGGTGCGGGTTGCCCGGGACGACGCCGTTCTCGAGGGTGAGCACGGTCTTGATCAGCCCGACGATGCCCGCGGCGCCTTCGGTGTGCCCCACGTTGACCTTCGCGGAGCCGACCAGGCAGTCGGGCTCACCGGGGCCGCGCGGCCCGAGGACCTGGGAGAGGGCGGTGAGCTCGATGGGATCACCGACGGGGGTGCCGCTGCCGTGCGCCTCCACGTAGGAGACCTCGCGCGGGTCGACCCCGGCCTGGGCGTAGGCGGCCCGGAGCACTTCGGCCTGACCCTCCACAGTGGGCGCCGCGATGCCCCGGCCGGTGAAACCCACGCTGTTGACCGCGCTGCCCAGGATCACCGCGCGGATCCGGTCGCCGTCGGCCAGCGCGCGGCGCAGCGGCTTGAGGAGAACCGCACCGACCGCCTCGGCCCGGACGTAACCGTTGGCGGAGGCGTCGCCGAACTTGCACCGCCCGTCCGGCGAGAGCGCTCCGGCGCTGTTGAACGTGAGGTAGTTCGACGGGGCGAGGATGATGTTGGTGCCCCCGGCGAAGGCCTGCTCGCACTCGCCCGCCCGCAGCGCCTGGCACGCCAGGTGCACCGCCACCAGCGAGGAGGAGCAGGCCGCGTCGACGGTCATGGTGGGGCCGTGCAGGTCGAGGCCGTACGCCACGTGCCCGGACAGGGAGCTGCGGGCGACGCCGAACTCGGCGTGGTGGTCCAGGCCCTCGGGGTCACCGATCTGGCGGAGCCAGTAGTCGCCGTAGGTGTTGCCGATGTAGACCCCGGTGGTGGCGCTGGTCAGCTGCCGGCGGGTCGCACCGGCGTCCTCGGCGGTCTCGTGGGCGACCTCCAGCAGGAGCCGCAGCTGGGGATCCGCGCGGATCGCCTCCCGCCGGGACATGCCGAAGAACCCCGCGTCGAAATCGCCCACGCCGGGCAGGAAACCGCCGCGGGTCGTGGGCACCTTGCCCGGGGTCCGCGGCTCGCCGTGCAGTTCGTACATCCACGACCGGTCGGCAGGGGCGTCGGCGACGCCTTCGCGGCCCTGCCGGAGGAGTTCCCAGAATTCATCGACGTCCGGTGCGCCCGGGAACCGTCCACTCATTCCGATGATGGCGATCGCGTTGTCCTGGTCGGGCTGGAAGTTCTGGGATTTCATGCGGTCCTCGCGTGTCGTCATTCAGAGCCTGTTGGTGAATGGTCTGGATGGGTGGTCGCTTGGCGGAACCTGAGAGGTTCCCCGGACTGCGGGAGTCCCTCCCGTGCGTGTCCAGACAGGCCCTCAGCGATCCGGGTCCGGTGGGGCCACTCGCAGCAGCGGTCACGACGCCCCGAGTCGGCGTCACATCACCTTCTCCCGTCCGGTGCGGAGTTCCGGTCCAGCCGGAGGGTTTCGGGGTGCCAGAGCCCCGCTTCGGCGCCGTGCGGTGCGGGCAGCACCACGCGGTCGGCCAGTCCGCCGAAGCGGGCCAGCACCGCATCGCCCACGTCGTGCGGATCTGCCCGGACGGCGAAGGTCTCCAGGACTTCGTCGTCGATCATCTCGCCCATGCGCCGCCAGCGCTGCGGGTCGCCGGACAGGCTCAGCTCCCGCATGGTGTCGCCGAACTCGGCGAGCCCGTGCAGGTCGAGGACGCGGCGGTAGTCCTTGGGGCTGCAGTAGAAGGCGACCAAGCGCCGCAACCGGCTCTCGACGGCGTCCCGCTCCTGCGGGGTCCGGCCGGTGGCGATCAGCGGCATGGCGACCACGGTGAAGCTCTCCCTGGACCGGCCGGCCTTGGCCAGTCCGCGCTCCACCGCGGGCAGCAGCAGATCGGTCAGGTGGCGGCGGCTGGCGAAGGGCGGCGCGATGAGTCCGTCGGCGATCTCGCCCGCCAGCTCGGCCATCCGGGGCCCGGCCGCACCGAGGAAGATCGCCGGTGCACCGTGCGGGTTGGGCGGTGGGTTGAAGAACTCCGAGCTCAGGGTGAAGCTGTAGAACTCGCCGCGGTAGGCCAGCGGTTCTTCATCGTTCCAACTGGCCCAGATCGACCGCAGGGCACCGATGAAGTCGCGCATCCGGTCGACGGGTCGGTTGCCGGGCATCGCCATCCGGTTGGCCAGGTGCACCGGCAGCTGGGAGCCGAGACCCAGGACCAGCCGGCCACCGGAGAGCCGGTGGAGGTCGTTGGCCGAGCAGGCCACGGTCATGGGGCTGCGCGCGAGCGCGACCGTCACCGCCGTGCCGAGGCCGATGTCCTTCGTGGTCCCGGCGGCCACCGTCAGCGCCAGCAATGGGTCGAAGCGCTGTTCCGGCACCCAGAACGCGCCGTAACCGGCGGCTTCGCTCGCCGCCGCCGCTCCGCCGGGGTCGATCTCGCGGTGCTCCAGCGCGAGCGGGGCGTTGTGGCCGTCGAAGCGCACCGCCGCGCGGGTTTCCGGCTCAGGCCGCGGGTCGCGGGCGCGGGGTGCCGGGATCACCTCGACGGTCCGGCCGACGGCCATCCGGTCGAAGAACCCGGGATCCAGCGGTGCTTCGTCGACTCCCGCGTCGGAGGGCGAGAGCCGGACGCCGCCCTCGCCGGTGGGCGGTGGCTCGCTTCCGGGGCCGACCAGCAACCGCGCCGCCTGCGAGGCGAGGGCGCTGCCGTCCAGTTGCCGCAGCCAGCTGTCGAGGGGCACCGGGGTCAGCGCCGTGCCGCTGCGCTCCACCGCGTCGAAGACGTCGTCCAGCCGGACCGGCTGCCGGCGGGTGAGGGTGAAGACCTGCCCAGCGGCGTCCTCGCGCAGCGCCAGTGCGACGACCGCCCTGGCCGCGACGTCGGCCAGCTCGACGTGGGCCGCTCCCGGGTCCCTGGGCCTGGTCCCGGTGCTGGCAGCGACGCGCTGCAGGGCGGCGAGCAGGTTCGGGGTGGCCGACCGCCCGTCGGAGGCGCCGTTGACGGTCAGCCCCGTCTGGATGCGGACCACCGGCATCCCGCCCGCGGTCGCGTCCTGGAGCTTGACCCAGGCGAGGCTGTCGTCGGACGTCGCGCCGCGCGAGGTCTCCGGGCGGAACACCGCGCAGATCAGCGGGCGCCGTCCGGTGAGCTCGGCGCGGCGCTCGGCGAGGGAGATCAGGTGGTGGACGTCGTCCGCCGGTTCGCTGTCGATGATCACCTCGACGGACTCGGCAAGGGCATCGCGGTCGCGCGTCGAGAGCCCGAGACCGGGGCCGGAATCCTCGCGGGGAAGCTCGACGAGCCGCCCTTCCAGGGCATCGCGCCGATCGGGTCGTGCCGGTGCCCCGCCGAGTCGGTACACCAGGGCCGAGGTGGCCGAGCACAGTTCGGCGCACAAGTGCGCGCCGAACGCGTCACCCGACGTTCGCGCCAGAATCGAACGCGGCGAGCGGAAAGCGATTCCTGCTGCGGCGCTCCCGCTTCCCGGCATCACCGATCGCCCCTCGTGCATGCCCATTGGACGCCTCTCGCAACGGAGGTGAAGTAATCATGAACAATCGGGTCGCCGCGCAGGAAAACCCGCTTCCGCGCGACCGTACCCGAAAACGAATAATTCGCACTGCCACCGACCGGAATCAATTCTATCAAGATCACCGATGGCGGTAAACGTGAAGATCGCACGTGGCCGCGTGAGTCGCGCCGAATTCGCCGGGGACCGATCCACGAACGAACCCGCGAGATGAATGAGCCGGCCATGACGAACAACCGGATTCACGGATCACCTGACGTAATTCACCGCGCCGATGTCAGCGGCGGAATTCCCGCCGGGAGCGAATTCCTCCGCGGGCGGGAGCGGCATTCACCGTTCCCGCCCGCGGAGCCCGGACTCGCCCGCGGTGCGGCGGCCGGCGCGGGTCGGTCAACCGCTGATCGACACGACGTGCTCGGCCAGCGATTCGATCGAGCGCAGCGCCTCCGGCTGGACGTCGTCGTCCCACTCGAACCCGAAGGCGTCCTCCATCGACACCAGCAGGCTGACCAGCGCGTTGGACGACACCCCGGCCTGGCGCAGCGATGCCGCGTCCGCCACGGTGCTGACGAACTCGTCGCCACCGTAGAGGTCCTCCAGCAGCGCGCGGATGCGCTGCCGCACCTCGAGCACCTGCTCAGGCATTCGATTCCACTTCGTCGATGAACTTGCGGACGAGCGCCTGGAAGGTCTCGGCGTCGTCGACGTAGGGCACGTGACCGGCCTTCGCCATGATCTCGCAGCGCCCCTTCGGGAACTGCTCGGCCAGCTCCTTGGCCGCCGTCGGCCCCATCAGGAAGTCGTCGTCACCGATGACCACCAGCGTCGGCGCGGCGACGCGGGCCAGCAGCTCGGGGCTGTTGTCGTCCTGCATGGCGCGCTTCATGCCGTTGGTGAGGTCCTCGACGGTGGACAGCGCCGAGAACGCCTCCCGGAAGCCCAGGAAGCCCGGCGCGCCGAGCGCCTCGTTCATCGCCGCGCTGAACACCTCGGGGTACATGTGCTCGTACAGCGCCGTGATGCCGTGGTTCTCCAGCGTCCGCAGCCACGCCTTCTGGACCTGCCGCTGGCGCCGCATCCCCTGCGGGCCGAAGACCGGGCCCGCCAGCACCACGCCCCTGACCCGGTCCGGGTACCGCAGCGCCAGGTCCCGGGCCAGGATCGTCGAGGTCGACGCGCCGATCAGGTAGGCGGACTCGACCTCCAGCGCGTCGAGCAGCCCGATCACGTCGGTCGCGTGCTCCTCCCAGGTCGGTTCCTCGGCGACGTGCGAGGAGGCACCGTGGTTGCACAGGTCGAAGCCGATGAGCCGGAACTGCTGCTCAAGCTCCTCGGTGAACACCCGCCACGACGGAGCGGGCAGGAACAGCGGGTTGAGCAGCACGATGGCGGTGCCTTCGCCGCGGGTCTCGTAGTAGAGCTCCACGCCCTCCCGGGTGCGGATTCGCGGCGTGTCCTCGCGGTAGGTCAGATCCAGCCGGGACAGATTCTCATAACCTGGCATTGGTTTCCATCCTTCTCTCGTTCTCGACGATTTCGGCACCCGGCAGAATGCGAGCGATCCCGGCGACACCGGTCACCGGGAGTTCTCCGGGAACAGCACCGCGGAGGTGCCCGCAGCGCGCGATGCCCGCGCCGAAACGACGTGGCTCACCACTGCCCGCGAACGGCAGCACAACTCCGGCCCGCTCATCGGTGGTGAGCTCGAGAAAATCCGCCACCTGCTCCCGGGGCGAATTCGTGGCTGCCGCTTGAGGTGGCACAGGACATCTCCCGGACAGGACGACTGCGATCGAAGGCCGAACGACCCGCGATCACCGCACCATTACGGACACGTTCGAACGCCTGCGGCGTTCAGATCAGCTCCATCAGAACAACCCAGGTGAACCCGTGCCGTGGAACGGCTTCGAAGCTACCAGCAGAGGCCCGGGTCCTGACATGTCCTTTCCACACGTGTTCCCGTGCATTTCGCACATCCCGAGCGGAGAAATCGACCCGCGGCCGGCGCGGTGCGGTCAGCGGCGAGCGGCGCCGCGGAGGAGAATCCGGGACCGCCCGTCGCCGCGCGAAGGCCGGCCGATGATCTCCCGAGCAGAGAGGCGCACCATGCACATCGACCTCAGCAGGAAGACCGCCCTCGTCACCGGTTCCTCAGCGGGCATCGGGTTCTCGATCGCTCGCGGCCTCGCCGGTGCGGGCGCCGAAGTCGTCGTCAACGGCCGTTCGGAGGGCACCGTGGCCGCTGCCGTCGACAAGATCCGCGAGGAGTTCCCGGACGCGGTCGTCCGCGCGGCGGTGGCCGACGTGTCCACCGAGGAGGGCGCCGACCGCGTCGTGGAATCAGCGGGCGACGTCGACGTCCTGGTCAACAACCTCGGGATCTTCGGAGCCACCCCGGCGCTGGAGATCACCGACGACGACTGGCGGCGCTACTTCGAGGTCAACGTCCTCGCCGCGGTGCGGCTGACCCGGCTGCTGCTGCCCGCGATGATCGAGCGCGGCTGGGGACGCGTGCTCAACATCGCCAGCGATTCCGCCGTGGTCATCGCCGAGGAGATGATCCACTACGGCACCAGCAAGACCGCGCTGCTCGCGGCCTCCCGCGGGTTCGCCAAGGCCGCCGCGGGCACCGGGGTCACGGTCAACTCGGTCATCGCCGGGCCGACCCACACCGGTGGTGTGGAGGACTTCGTCTACCAGCTCGTCGACCGGTCGCTGCCGTGGGAGCAGGCGCAGCGCGAGTTCATGCGCGCCAACCGGCCGCAGTCGCTCCTGCAGCGGCTCATCGAGCCGGAGGAGATCGCGAACATGGTCGTCTACCTCGCCTCACCGCTGGCCTCGGCCACCACGGGCGGCGCGGTGCGCGTGGACGGCGGCTACGTGGATTCGATCCTGCCCTGACCAGACGCCGAGCGGCGTCCCCGACCCGGTTCGCTCGAAGCGGGGACGCCGCACCGATCAGGAGAGCAGCCGCAGCACGGCGGCGATGAGCGCCAGCGCGCCCGCGCCCATGAACACGGCGCAGGCCACTGCCCACAGCTCCCGCCCGGCCCGCGGAACCTTCGCGGCGCTCGCGGCCCAGATCAGGCACAGCGCGCCCGCCACCACCGCACCGAGCGCGCACACGCCCGCCCACCCGGCCCGGGCGTGCACGACCGCGGCCAGCGCAGAACCGATCGCACCGCCGGCGAAGTAGCACGTCATGTACGCGGAGGTGATGCGCCCGCGCGCATCCGGGCGCAGCGCGTAGATCAGCGACTGGTTGGTGATGTGCACGCCCTGGTGGGCCAGGTCCAGCAGGACGATCCCGGCGATCAGCAGCACCAGGTTGTGCGCGCCCAGCAGCAGCAGCCCCCAGGAAGCCAGCAGCGCGACCGCGCCGACGACCGTGGTGTGCGTCGTCAGTCCGCGGTCCGCCAGCCTCCCGGCGAGCTGAGCGGCGACCGCGCCCGCGGCGCCGAACAGGCCGATCAGCCCGATCTCGCCCTCCGACCAGCCATGACCGGGTCCGGACAGCAGGAATGCGAGCGACGTCCAGAGCACGCTGAAGCAGGCGAAGGCCAGCATCCCGATCACCGCGCGCAGCCGCAGGACCGGCTCCTCGACCAGCAACCGGGCGGTGGAGCGCACCAGTCCCGGATAGCTCGAAGCCGCGGTGCCCCGGAACTGCGGGAGCGAGCGGTGCAGGACCGCGGTCAGGACGAGCATGGCCAGCGCCGCGAGCCAGTAGACCGTCCGCCAGCCCCCGATGGTGGCCAGCGCTCCGGACGCCGTGCGGGCCAGCAGCATGCCCAGCACCAGACCGGTCATCACGGTGCCGACGACCCGGCCGCGCTGGTGCGGCGAGGCGAGGTCAGCGGCGAAGGGCACGAGGATCTGCGCCGTGACCGACAGCAGGCCGGTCAGCGCGGCTCCGGCCAGCACCAGCGCACCGTTCGGGGCGATCGCGGTCAGCACCAGCGAGACCGACGTGGCCGCCGTCAGCCCGCACACCAGGCGACGGCGTTCCAGCAGATCGCCCAGCGGCAGCAGGAACACCAGCCCCAGCGCGTATCCGACCTGGGCGACCGTGACGATCAGCGATGCCGAGGCGGCGGTCATGCCCAGATCGCGGGCGATGGTGTCCAGCAGCGGCTGGGCGTAGTAGTTGCTCGCCACGCAGAGCCCGACGGCCACGGACAGGAGCAGGACCGTGCCGCGCCCCGGGCCGTCGGCGGTGTGCGGGCGGATCTTCGGTGCGGCGTTGCGGAGCGGCGGCTGCTGAGCAGCGGAGGAAGCCACGGATTTTCCTTCCGGGAGTGCCGATGGGTGGCTGCAGCGCTGGTGGAGCTGGCCGGATCCGGCCTCGCGCCGATGCTCTCCCGGTCGAGGTCCATCGGTCCAACAGGTTGTTGCCATGGAACCGATCGGAGATCACGATGGATGCGTGGAACTCCGCCAGCTCTCCTACGTCGTCGCGGTCGCCGAGACCGGCAGCTTCACCAGGGCCGCGCAGCGCTGCTTCGTCGTCCAGTCCGCGCTCAGCGAGCAGATCGCCCGGCTGGAGAGCGAGCTGGGCGTCCGGCTGTTCGAGCGCACCAGCCGCCGCGTCCAGATCACCCCGGCCGGCGAGGGGTTCCTCGGACCCGCCCGGGAGGCGCTGGCCGCCGCCGAGCGCGCCCGCAGCGAAGCAGTCGCCCGCAGCAGCGAGATCCGGGGCAGCCTGGTCATCGGCAGCATCGCTCCGCTCACCGCGGTGAACCTGCCCGATCTGCTCGCCGGCTACCGGGAGAAGCACCCGGCGGTTCGGGTGACCCTGCGCTCATCCCTGGTCCGGGACCAGTTGCAGCAGGTCCGCGAGCGCACCTGCGACATCGCTTTCGTCGACATCGGCACGGGTGAGCTCCCCCGCGGGTTCGCCGGGCGCGTGCTCAAGAACGACGACCTCGTCGCCATCGTCCCGCACGGCCACCGGCTGGCCGGGTCCAAGGTGGTCACGCCCGCGCAGCTGGCGGAGGAGGACATGGTCGACATGCCGCTCCGCTCGGGCATCCGGGGCCACAACGACGCCGCGTTCGCCGCGGCCGGGGTCACCCGCACCGTCGCCTTCGAGGCCGACACCATGGCGATGCTGGAGCAGCTCGTCGCGCGCGGCCTGGGCCTCGGCGTGGTCTTCGCCGCCGTCGCCGCCCGGATGTCCACCGTGGACAGCATTCCGACCGCCGGGATCGCATCCCGCACGGTCCAGGCGGTCTCGCTCGCCTCCGGAATCTCCCCCGCCGCACGGGCGTTCCTGGAGCTGCTCGACGAACACCGGTGATCGTCCACAGCGGACGATCACGCCGAATCGATGCCGGGCGCGTTCGGCCCGCGGCGACATCATCGGCCCGCGCCTTCATGAGGCGCATGCAACTATCTCGCACGTCACAGTACCTGCAAATTGAACTAGGCCGCGCGTGCAACTATTGTCGACGCCTGTAAGACACAGACGCAGTCGCACAGGAAAGGCCTCGACATGCCTCTCGCGCTCCTGGCCCTGGCCATCGGGGCCTTCGGGATCGGCACCACCGAATTCGTGATCATGGGCGTGCTCCCGCAGGTCGCGGGCGAGTTCGGCGTCAGCATCCCCGCCGCGGGCTGGCTGGTGTCCGGCTACGCGCTCGGCGTCGTCGTCGGCGCGCCGATCCTCACGGTCCTGGGCACCAAGGTGTCCCGCAAGAAGATGCTCCTGTTCCTGATGGGCGTCTTCATCGCGGGCAACGCGCTGTCCGCCATCGCCCCGACCTTCGCCGTCATGCTCCTCGGCCGGGTCGTCGCCTCCTTCGCGCACGGCGCGTTCTTCGGCATCGGCTCGGTGGTCGCCGCCGGCCTGGTCGCCCCGGCGAAGAAGGCCTCGGCCATCTCGCTGATGTTCATGGGGCTGACCGTCGCCAACATCATCGGCGTGCCCGGCGGCACCTACATCGGGCAGGCCGCGGGCTGGCGGGTCACCTTCGGCATCGTCGCGCTGCTCGGCGTGGTCGGCTTCCTCGGCGTCGCCGCGCTCGTCCCGGAGCAGGGCAAGCCCCAGGCCGCGAAGATCCGCACCGAGTTCGCCGCGTTCCGCAACGTGCAGGTCTGGCTCGCGATGGCGATGACCGTCCTGGGCTACGGCGGCGTGTTCGCCGCGATCACCTACATCGCGCCGATGATGACCGACGTGGCCGGCTACTCCGAGGGCGGCGTGACCTGGCTGCTGGTGCTGTTCGGCATCGGCATGTTCCTGGGCAACCTGCTCGGCGGCAAGTTCGCCGACAAGGCCCTGCTGCCCATGCTGTTCGTCGCGCTCGCAGCCCTGTCCGGCACCCTGCTGCTGTTCACGGTCACCGCGCACAGCCAGGTCCTCGCCGCGATCACCCTGCCCGTCATCGGCGCGCTGGGCTTCGCGACCGTGCCGCCGCTGCAGAAGTGGATCCTCGACCAGGCATCCGCTGCGCCGACCCTGGCATCGGCCGCCAACATCGGCGCCTTCAACCTCGGCAACGCCCTCGCCGCCTGGCTCGGCGGTGTCGTGATCGCCGCCGGGTACGGCTACACCTCGCCCAACTGGGTCGGGGCCGTCCTGGCAGCCACCGCGCTGCTGCTGTCGTTCCTCGCGGCCTTCCTCGACCGCCGCACCCGGGCGGCCGCACCCAGCGCTCCCGCCGGCATCGCAGCGCCGGTGGCCGCGGCCCAGCGCTGAGCCCGCACCGAATCAACAGGAGTTCCGAACGATCATGGTTCCCAACGTCAGCCTCAACAACGGCATCGAGATCCCGCAGCTCGGCTTCGGCGTCTTCCAGGTCCCGGACGCCGAGACCACCGCCGCCGTCACCGCCGCCCTGGAGGCCGGATACCGCTCCATCGACACCGCCGCCGTCTACGGGAACGAAGCAGGCGTCGGCCGCGCCATCGCCGAGTCGGGCATCCCCCGCGACGAGCTGTTCATCACCACCAAGCTGTGGAACGCCGACCAGGGCTACGACTCGACCCTCGCGGCCTTCGACCGCAGCCTGGCCGAGCTCGGGCTGGACCACGTGGACATGTACCTCATCCACTGGCCGACGCCAGCGCGCGACCTCTACCCGGCCACCTGGAAGGCGATCGAGAAGCTGGTCGCCGACGGCCGCGTCCGCGCCGCCGGTGTCTCGAACTTCCAGCCCGCGCACCTGCGGCGGCTGCTCGACAGCAGCTCGCTGGTCCCGGTGGTCAACCAGGTCGAGCTGCACCCGGGCCTCCAGCAGCGCGAGCTGCGCGCCCTGCACGCCGAGCACGGCATCGCCACCGAGGCCTGGAGCCCGCTGGCCCAGGGCGCGATGCTGCGGGAGAGCGCGCTGACCGACATCGCGGAGCGGCACGGCAAGTCGCCCGCCCAGGTCGTCATCCGCTGGCACCTGCAGCTCGGCAACATCGTGATCCCGAAGTCGGTCACCCCGTCCCGCATCCGCCAGAACATCGACGTCTTCGACTTCGTCCTGTCCGAGGAGGAGATGACCGCGATCGCCGGTCTCGACCGCGGCCTGCGCACCGGCCCGGACCCCGACACCCTCAACTGATCAGCCGAGGTTCGCGCGGGCGCGCGATCCCCGCCCGCGCGAACCTCCCGCTCGCGCACTTCTGCTCGCAGTGATCAGTTTCCGTCGGCCCAGTCCAGGAACCGGGCCGGGTTCTCCACCACGACCAGCTCCGCCAGTTCGGCACCGCCTTCCCGGACCAACCGGGGCAGGAACCGCGCGGGCAGGTACGCCAGGCCCGGGAGCCCGCCGTAGGCGCGGTACCTGCTGCGGCGGGCGACATCGCCGCCGAGCAGCAGGCGCCGGGCACCACCGCGCTCGGCGGTGGCGAGCAGGCAGTCCAGGACCGCCGAGTCCGGGCGATCGCGGTGCCGGGCCATGCCGTCGTAGCCCAGGTACGCACCGGCCGAGCAGAGCTCGGCGTGCAGGCCGGGGTCCGGGTTGCGGTCGGCGTGGGCCAGCACCACGCGGTCGGCCCGCACTCCGCGGGAGCCCAGCTCGTCCAGCACCTCGAAAGCGGCGCTGCCGTGTTCGAGGTGCACCATCACCGGCGCTCCGGTAGCCGCGTGCGCGACTGCGACCGCGCCCAGAACCCGGCGCTCGAACGCGGAGATCGACCAGTAGCCGATGCCCGCCTTCAGCACTCCGGCGCGGATCCCGGTGCCCGTTCCGTCCACATCGGACATCCCGGTGACCAGCTCGGCGGTGAACCGCTCGGCCAGCGCCTCCTCGGTGCTCGCCAGCAGCGGATGTCCGTCGGGGTAGTGCGCCTGCCGGTGCGCACCGGTGGTCGCGACCACGTGCAGGCCGGTGCGCTCGGCGATCCGGGCCATACCGGCCGGATCCCGGCCGAGGCCGATCGGCGTCGCCTCGACCAGCGCATCGATCCCGGCCTCGCGCAGGCTCTGCGCCTCCTGCCCGCTGCGCAGCTCGTCGTCCAGCTCGTCGCCCGGCAGCAGCGGTGACACCTGGAACAGGTGCTCGTGGTAGTCGGTGCGACCGAGCGCCTGCGCGGGCACGTCGCCGAGCACGGTGCGGACCGTCATCGCACCGCCTCGGCCGCCGCGGCGAGCCGGCCGACGGTGCCCTCGTCCAGTTCCAGGTCGAAGACCTCCGCGATCACCTGCGACCAGCCGTGGATGAAGTACCGCCAGCCGTCCACGACGGTGAGCCCGGCCGCCGCCTCGCCCGCCCGGGCCTGGCCGAGGAACTCCAGGCTCCCCCGGTAGTTCAGCTCCCACACGACGGCGCGGTCCGGCCACCGGACCGCGTCCGACACCGGCGAGCCGGGCCGGTCCTTGCCCAGTCCGGTGGCGTTGACGACGAGGCTGCCCGGCGGGCAGGCCGCGACCAGCTCATCGGCCGGGCCGTCGGCGACCGCGGTCACCACGTTCCCGGTGTCCAGTCCGCCCCGGCGCAGCACCTCGACCAGCTCCGACAAGCGGCGCGGATCGGTGTCGGTGCACACGATCCGGCGCGGGCGGTCGGCGCGCCCCGCCAGGTACCAGGCGATCGCCGTGCCCGCCCCGCCCGCGCCCAGGCACAGCAGGTCCGCGCCGGTCGTGGCGAAGTGGTCCGGGGCGAGGAACTCCTCGAGGGAGAGCCCGGCGGTGATCGGGTCCTTCGCGTGCCCGACCAGCGCGGAACCGCGCTTGGACACCGAGGAGATCTCGCCGCAGCGGGTGGCGAACTCGTCCAGCTCGGCGAACATGTCGGCGGCCGCGTCGTGCACCCCGATCTTGTGCGTGGTGATCAGCGCACCGCGCAGACCGGGGTCGTCGCGGATCGCGCCGATCGTCTCGCGGTACTGCTCGCGGGTCGCACCGACCGGGAGGTCGAAGCCGACCAGCCGGTCCGAGGGCAACCCGAGAACGCGGGCCCACGCCGGGAAGACCTCGCGGATCGAGGACTGCCCGGTGCTCACCCCGACGAAGCCCATCGCAGCGTCGTCGTTCAGCTCGGTCATGCGGTCCTCTCCTCGATCAGAACTGGGTTCTCCGGGGTGCGGCCGGAGATGACGTCGAGCACGGCGCGCACCGCACCCGTGCCCATGCGATCCACGGCCTCCACCGTCTGCGCGCCGGCGTGCGGGGTGAGCACCACGCGGTCGCTCAGGTCGGGGGCGAGCAGCGGGCTCGCCCCGCCTGCCGCCTCCCCCGCCAGCGTGTCCGCCGCGTACGCGGCGAGCTGCCCGGAGCGGAGCGCATCGGCCACGGCCTGCTCGTCGACGAGATCCGCTCGCGCGGTGTTCACCACGATCAGGCCGGGCTTCACCGACGCCAACCAGGTCCGGTCCACCAGCTGCTGCCCTCCCGGGGCGTGCAGCGTCACCGCATCGCACTCGGCCGCCAGCTCGGCGAGCCCGGCGCTGCGCACGCCGAGCACCTCGAACACCACCGGGTCCAGGTGCGGGTCGTGGCCGAGCACGCGAGTGCCGAAACCGCGAGCCCGGCGCACCACACCGCGGCCGATCCGGCCGAGCCCGGCCACCCCGAGCACCAGGGTGCCCAGCTCCCGGCCGCGCCGGGTCCGCCACGAACCGGCGCGCACCGCGCGGTCACCGGCGGCCACTCCGCGCAACGCCGCGAGCAGCAGCGCGATCGTCAGGTCCGCAACGGCCTCGCTGTTGGCTCCCGGGGTGTTGGTGACCGTGATGCCCCGCCTGGCGGCGGCTGCGAGGTCCACGCTGTCCACTCCGACGCCGTAGCGCGCGATCACCTTCAGCCGGGGCGCGGCGGCCAGGTGCTCATCGGTGATCGGTGCGGTGCCGGCGATCCAGGCGACCGCCTCGGCCAGCGGCCCGGCCAGCTCGGCCGGATCGTGCACCGTGGACCCGCGGACCACCCGCAGGCCCGCCGCGGTCAGCTCGTCCGCGCAGGGCACCGCGCCGCTGCCGAACGACCGCGAGGTCACCAGAACCGTGCCGCTCATCTCGCCGCCATCCCCGGTAGGCGCGACTTCCCGCCGCGCAGGTTCTCCGCACCCACGGCGATCAGGATCAGCACCCCGATCGCGATCTGCAGCCAGAACGGGTCGACGCCCAGCAGCGTGCCGCCGTTGTTGAGCAGCCCGACCACCAGCGCACCGACCAGGGCGCCGAGCGCGGTGCCCTTGGCGCCGAACAGGCTGGCTCCGCCGATGACGCACGCGGCGATGGCCTGCAGCTCGTAGCCCGTGCCCGAGGTGGGCACGCCGTTGCCGAGCCGGGACGCCAGCAGGACTCCGGCGAACGCGGCCAGCAGCCCGGACAGCGCGTAGGCCGACAGCAGCACCGGCCGCACCGGAACACCGGTCAGCCGGGCGGATTCGGCGTTCGAACCGACCGCGTAGACGTACTGGCCCCACACGGTGCGCCGCAGCAGCCAGGCCATCAGGACCGTCACCAGGAGCATCAGCCAGGTCAGGTTCGACACCCCGAACACCGAACCGCCTGCGATCGCGGTGAACTCGGCGGGCAGCGGTTGCACCGTGCGCCCGTCGGTCAGCAGCAGCGTCGCGCCGCGGGCGATGCCCATCATGCCCAGGGTCACGATGAACGGCGGCATCCGCAGCACCGCCACCAGCACTCCGTTGATCAAACCGGCCGCTGCGCCGACGACCAGCGCGAGGACGACGGCCAGCGCCACCGGGAGGCCGCCCGCCGTCTCGAACACCGCCGTCGCGGCGACCACCCCGGCCAGACCGACCACCGAGCCCACCGACAGGTCGATGCCCGCGGTGAGGATCACCAGCAGCTGCCCGACCGCGATGATCGCGTAGATCGACACCTGGCGTCCCAGGTTGTCCAGGTTCGTACCGGTGAGGAACGAGTCGGTGGCGAGGCTGAGCGCGAACGCGATCGCCAGCAGCACCGGGATGCCGCCGAACCCGCGGTCGAAGAGGTGGCTCAGCCGCAGGACCTCCGAATCGGCCGGTCGCGGCCTGGGCCTGCGCTTCCGCTTGCCGCCCGCCGCGGAAGGCGCGGGGGCGCTTGCGACGTCGGTCATCGCATCTCCTGTGTTCTCGTCGGGCACCGTCGGGTCCGGTTCGCGGCTCATGAGGTCTCCTGCGCGGCGACGGGGCTCGCGAGGTGCAGCACGTCCTCTTCCGTGGCGTGGGCCGGGTCCGCGAACCCGGCGATGCGCCGCTGCCGGACCACCGCGATCCGGTCGCACAGCCCGAGCAGTTCCGGCAGGTAGGACGACACGACCACGACGGCCAGCCCGGCGGCGGCCAGTTCGGCGATGACGCGGTAGATGTCGGCCTTCGCGCCGACGTCCACGCCCTTGGTCGGTTCGTCGAGCAGCAGCACCTTTGCTCCGGTGGCGCGCCAGCGGGCCACCAGGGTCTTCTGCTGGTTGCCGCCGGAGAGCGAGGACACCGGGTCGGTCCAGTCGCCGAACTTGACCCGCAGCCCGTCGGCCGCGGTGGCGACGTGCTCGCGCACCCTGCCCCGGCGCAGCACGCCGAACGAGCTGACCGCGCCCATGCTGGCCATGGCCACGTTCTTCTCGATGCTCAACCCGAGCATCAGCCCGGATTCCTTGCGGTCCTCGGTCAGCAGGCCGATACCGCTGCGCGCCGCGGCCCGCGGCGAGGAGGTGTCGACCGGCCTGCCGTCCACCAACACCTGGCCGGCCGGCAGCGGGTCCGCGCCGAACGCGGCGCGCAGCAGCTCGCTGCGGCCTGAGCCGAGCAGTCCGGCCAGCCCGAGGATCTCCCCGGACCGCACCGAGAGGTCCACCGGCTCGTCGAAGCCGATCGGCCGCACACCGCGCAGTTCCAGGCGGACCTCTCCGGTCGCGGCGCGCTCGCCCGGGTAGAGGCTCTCGATGGTGCGGCCGACCATCGCCTGCACCAGGGTGTCCTCGGTGTGCTCGGACATCGGTTCGGTGGCCACCAGCCTGCCGTCGCGCAGGACGGTGACGCGGTCGCCGATGGCGAACATCTCCTCCATCCGGTGGCTGACGTAGAGCACGGCAACGCCCTCGTCCCGCAGCGCGCGGATGCGGTCGAGCAGCGCCGCCGCCTCCTGCTCGGACAGCGCGGTGGTCGGCTCGTCGAAGATCACCAGCTTGGCGTTCTGGCCGAGCACGCGGGCGATCTCCACCAGCTGCCGGGTCGCGGTCGGCAGCTCGGCGACCCGGGTCTCCGGGTCGAGGTCGGCCAGCCCGACCCGGCTCAGCATCGCGGTGGCCATCTCGCGCTGCCGCCGCACATCGCGGAAACCGGCGCGGGACGGGAAGCGCCCCATGCACAGGTTCGCCGACACGGTGAGCTCGGGCAGCAGGCTGAGCTCCTGGTAGACGACGCCGACACCGGCATCGCGCGCCACCGCGGGGGTGAGCACCGGGCGCATCGGCTCCCCGGAGACCAGGTACTCCCCCGCGTCCCTGGTCTCCGCACCGGTGAGGATCTTGATCAGGGTGGACTTGCCCGCCCCGTTCTCCCCGGCGAGGCAGTGCACCTCGCCGGGGAGCACCTCCAGGTCCACGCCGTCCAGCGCGGTCACGGCGCGGTAGGTCTTGCGCACTCCGCGCAGGCTGATCACTGCGGTGTCCACGGCTCAGCCCTTGGTCTTCGGCGGGTCGAGCAGCTGGGCGTGCTCCGGCTTGTCCACTTCGGACTTGTCGATGACGACGGCGCCGGGGTCGAGGTCGACCGGTGGCGTGCTGCCCGCGACGGACATCGCCGCCTCCACCACGCCCTGGTAGCCGAAGAAGAACGGGTTCTGCACCAGGATCGCGTCGATCGAGCCGTTGCGCACCCCCTCGACCTCGGCCGGGTCGGAGTCGAACGCCACCACCGCGAGCCGGTCGGCCACGCCCCGCTCGGCGACCGCGCGCGCCGCGCCGGTCCCCGAGGTGTTGTTGTCGGCGAAAATGCCCGCCAGGTCGGGAATTCCGGTGATCGCGTCGTTGACCTGGCCGACCGCCTTGTTCAGGTCGTTGTCGTTGACCGCGGTCTGCACGACCGCCGCCTGCGGGCACTTCTCAGCGAGGCCGGCGCGGAACCCGGTCAACCGGTCGGCCAGCACCTGCTGGCCGGAGGTCGAGCTCTCGTGCAGGATCTTGCCCGCCGCCCTGCCCTGCGCGGTGAGCAGCTCGCACATCCGCTGCCCCGCCTGCTGCCCGGCCTTGACGTTGTCGGTGCCGATGAAGCCCTCGGAGGCGGTGGTGATCGAGTTGTCCACCGTGATGACCTTGATGCCCTGCTGCCGGGCCCGGTCCACCGCGCCGTTGAGCGCGGTGGAGGAGTTCGAGGCGAGCACGATCGCCTTGGCCCCGCGGGCGATGGAGTTCTCCACCAGGCTGACCTGCTGGTCGATGTCGGTCTCCGAAGTGGGGCCGAACAGTCCCAGCTCCACGCCGAGGTCGGCGCCCGCCCGTTCGGAACCGGCCAGCATGGACTGCCAGAACTCCGAGTCGGTGGCCTTGGTGATCACGTCGATCCGGGTTCCCGCGACCCCGCTCGTGCCGGATCCGGTCCCTTCCGCGGTCGGCCCGAAGGCCGCCTTCCCGCCGACCAGGCCGGCACCGACCGCGACCACCGCGATCGCGGCCGCGACACCGGATGAGACGAACCGTATGCGCGCCATTGCAGCTCCTCGTTCGCTTTCCGCGCTGAATTCGGGTCAGCCCGCGACGGGCTCGGACTGGAACGGCACGAGCTGCGGCTCGCCGGCTCCGCGCCGCACCCGCCATCCCATGCCGTGTTCGAGCACCCAGCCGTAGTCGTGCCCGGCGTCGCCCGGGTACACCGCGAGGAACCGGTACGGCTCGTCGCCGGTGTTGACGCTGCGGTGCGCCCAGCCCGGCGGGATGTAGCCGATGACGCCCGGCGACATCGGGATCCACTTCGGCGTCGTGCCGTCGAACAGCAGCAGACCGCCGGTGCCGGACAGTCCGAAGTAGATCTCGCCCTGCGGGTTCGGGTGCTGGTGCCCCTTGGTCATGTGGAACTCGCCGCCGACCGCGCCCGGGTGGATGGTGGTGATCGACTGCGGGAGCTCACCGGGCGCCTCCGGCACCGGGGAGGACGCGACCTCGTAGACGACCGGGTCGGCGCCGTCGCGAGCCTCCTGCCAGGCGGCGGTGTCGGCGAACAGACCCTCCAGGTCGGACATGCGCCGGCTCAGCACCGGGCCGCTCGGGCTCATGCCGCCGGTGGCGGACCGGAAGGTGACCGACATCGGGTCGATCGGGGGAACGGCGAACTGCGGCACGGGAATTCCTCCTCGGGGGATCAGAGTGGGGCTAACTGTCGTCCTGTAATGACAGGATGTCAAGAGTGGTTCTTCGTCCGCCCGGCAACGCGGCCGACGAGCGCGCCGCGGATCAGCCGCGGGCGACGGCTTCCCGGTGCGCGAGCGCGAACTTCCGCGCGATGGCGCGGATTTCGTCCCAGTCCTCGGCGAGCATCGCCGCCTTCGGGCAGAGCTCACCGCCGGCACCGACGGCGACAGCACCGGCGTCGAGCCAGTCGGCGATGTTGTCCGAGGCGACCCCGCCGGTCGGCATCATCGCGATGTCCGGGAACGGTCCGCGCAGCGCCTTCAAGTAGGCGGGCCCGCCCAGCGAAGCGGGGAAGATCTTGACCGCGTGCGCGCCGAGCCGGTGCGCGGCCATGACCTCGCTCGGAGTCAGGGCACCGAGCAGGACGTCGACCCCGGTGCCGAGCATGGCCCGGGCGACCTCCGGGTCGGTGCCGGGGCTGACCAGGAACTGCGCGCCGGCGGCCGCGGCTTCCGCCGCCTGCTCGGCGGTGCGGATCGTGCCCGCGCCGAGGTGGACGGCATCGCCGTGGGCCTGCCGGAGGCGCTCGATCGCGGTCGGCGCGCCCGGCGTGCTGTAGGTGACCTCGATGCCGGTGACCCCGCCTGCGATGAGCGCTTCCGACGCGCGCACCGCCACATCGGCGGAAGGCGCGCGCAGAACGGCGATCACCCCGGTTCGGCGCAGTCGGTCAAGTCGCAGCAGTTCGTCCATCCGAAGACTCCCGATCGCTCGATGCGGCGCGGCGGTCGCGCCGGGGAGCAATGTAATCCTGTCCGGACAGGTTGCCAAGCGCGCGAACCCGCTCGAAGCGGGCGGAACACCGGGCGCCGGTGATCTCGACGCGGCTGATTCCTGATATCCTCTCATGACATGGTGACACGTATCGACCGCTCGTCCCCGCTGCCGTTCTACTACCAGCTCAAGCAGATCGTGGTCAGCGACATCAAGCGACGCGGGATGTCACCCGGCGACCGCCTGCCCGGCGATCACGAGCTGTGCGAGACCTACGACGTCTCCCGGACCGTGGTGCGGCAGGCGCTGTCCGACCTCGAAGCCGAAGGCGTGGTCGAGCGCGTCAAGGGCCGCGGCACCTTCGTCGCGAAGCCGAAGATCGCCGAAGGGCTCGTCCAGTCCCTCACCGGCCTGTACGCCGACGTGGCCGCGCGCGGCTCGTCGCTGCGCAGCGACGTGCGGCGGATCGAGGTCGTGCCGGCGAACGAGCAGGTCGCCGCGGAGCTGGACCTCGAACCGGGCACCCCGGTGATCGCCATCGAGCGCCTGCGGTTCGTCGACGACGAGCCCTGGGTGTTCACCGCCACCCACCTGCCGCACCACATCGCCCCGGGACTGGAGGACGAAGACCTCTCGACCCAGTCGCTGTACACGCTGCTGGAGCAGGACTACGGGGTGCGGCTCAAGCGCGGCAGGCGTTCGGTCGAGGCGGCGAAGGCCGGCGCCGAGCTGGCCGCCGACCTCGGCATCCCGGAAGGAGATCCGGTCCTCCTGCTGCGCAGCACCAGCTTCGGCGCCGACGACCGCCCGGTGGAGGTGTTCGTGGCGTTCCACCGCGGCGACCGCAGCCGGTTCGACGTCGACCTGGAGAGCTCGGCGACCGCGGGACCGAACACCCTGATGCGCGTCACCGAGGCCTGAACCGTTACAGCACTTTCCGCGCCGCCGAGTTCTTGACTTCCTGTCATGACAGGACGACATTATGAGCTCAACACGACCAACCGGTGATGCCGCCGATCCGCGGCCGCCGTGCGCGCGGGAGGTAAGCGGCGTGATCATCGCGCATGACCTGGGTACCACGGGGAACAAGGCGTCGTTGCACACGACCGACGGAACCCTCGTGGCCGCGGTGACCACGCGGTACGGCACCGACTTCCGAGCGGGCGGCGTCGCCGAGCAGGACCCGGCCGCGTGGTGGCGCGCGGTGTGCGAGGCGACGGCAGCCCTGCTCGCCCGGACCGGCACCCGGCCCGGCGAGGTCCGGGCCGTCGGGTTCAGCGGCCAGATGATGGGCGCCGTGCTGCTCGACCGGCAGCACCGCCCGATCCGCCCGGCGCTGATCTGGGCCGACCACCGCAGCGCCGAGCAGGCCGATCGGCTCAACGCGGAGCTCGGCCCGTACGAGATGTACCGCCTGCTCGGGCACCGCGTGCACCCGACCTACTCGCTGTCGAAGGTGATGTGGGTCCGCGACCACGAGCCCGAGAACTTCGCGCGGGTGGCGCACGTGTGCCTGGCCAAGGACTACGTCGTGCACCGGCTCACGGGCGTGCTGCGCACCGATCCGTCGGACGCCTCCAGCACGAACGCCTACGACCAGCAGGCCGGGGACTGGTCCCAGACCGTCCTCGACGCCGCGCGGCTGGACCGCTCGCTCTTCCCGCCGCTGGCCGCCTCGGCCACTCAGGTCGGCGAGGTCCGGGCCGCGATCGCAGCGGAGATCGGACTGCCCGCGGGCACGCCCGTGGTGCTGGGCGGCGGCGACGGCCCCCTGGCCGCGCTGGGCGCGGGCATCATCGACCCCGAGGACGGCGCCTACACCTACCTGGGCTCGTCGTCGTGGGTGTCGATGTCGGCATCCCGGCCGCTGCACGATCCGCAGATGCGCACGATGACCTTCGACCACGTGGTGCCCGGCCGCTACGTCCCGACCGCGACCATGCAGGCAGGCGGGGCATCGCTGGAGTGGATCACCGGCGTGCTCCGGCCCGATCCCGGCGAGGAGGACCGCTTCGGCCGGCTGCTCGCCGAGGCCGCCGACGCGGACACCAGCGGCCTGTTCTTCCTGCCGCACCTGCTCGGCGAGCGCTCGCCGCACTGGAACTCCGCGGCTCGCGGGGCGTTCGTCGGCCTGTCCCGCCACCACGGTCAGGCCCACCTGACCCGAGCCGTGCTGGAGGGCGTGGCGTTCAACCTGGCCACCTGCATCCAGGCCTTCCGCGAAGCCGGCCACCCGGTCACCCGCGTCGATGCGATCGGCGGCGGAGCCGCCAGCGACCTGTGGCTGCAGGTGCTCGCCGACGTCTGGGGCGCGACCGTGCGCAGGCGCACCATCGTGGAGGAGGCCAACAGCCTCGGCGCGGCGGTGACCGCCGCCGTCGGAACCGGCCTCGTGGAAGACTTCCGCGCGGCGCGCGAACTGTCCACAGTAGAGTGCGAGTTCGCGCCGGACCGGGACCGCCACGACGACTACACCCGCCGCCACACCGAGTTCCGCGACGCCTACGCGAGCTTGGAGCCCTGGTTCGAGCGCGAGAAGCGGGTCAATCCGACCACCCGGCAGGCGGCGATGCAGCGGCCATCACCCTGATCGAGCGGTCGGGGAAGCACTCCGGGGCGCACGAAGCCTTGCCGACTTCACCACCCGCCAGCACTACTAATCTCGTCGCCCACGACCGGGAGGTGCGGGCTACTCGGCGCTGCGCGCACCGAGAACGGTGGCGCGGAAGGAGGTCACCACGGGCCGCAGGTCGATGTGGTGCCATGCCGCCCAGAGCCGGACGCATCCTTCGTGCCAGGGAAGTTCGCGCACCTCGACGTCCTCCGCGGTCGCATTCGCCATGCTCTTCTGCACGAGCGCGAGCCCGAGCCCGGAGGCCACCAGCCCGAGCGCGGTCAGCGGCTCAGCGGCGTCGAGGCGGATGTCCGGCGTGAAACCCGCTGCGGCGCAGGAGGCGATGAAGGTGTCCCGCCAGGCCGGGTCCTGGGCGTTCTCGATCGCGACCCACGGCAGGCCGTCGAGGTCACCGGGCACGATCTCCGCCTTGTCGGCCAGCGGGTGCTTCGCGGGCACCGCCAGCAGCAGCGGGTCCTGGAACAGCGGCGCGGCCACCAGGTCCGGGTCGTCGGCCGACGGCGGCTGGTGGACGAGCGCGATGTCGAGGCTGCGCTGGCGCAGACCTTCGAACTGCGCGCTGGGCGACAGGTTGTACAGCGCGATGTGCACGTCGGGCTGGGCATCGTGCAGCGCGCGCAACGCACCGGGGAGGATGCCGGTGTGGATGGCATCGGCGACGTATCCGATGCACAGGCCGCCCTCCTCCCCGCGGCCCAGCCTGCGGCCGAGGTTCTCCAGGCGGTCGGCGTGCTGCAGCAGCGCACGTGATTCGGCCAGGAACACCTGCCCGTCCCGGGTGAGCCGGATCCGCTGCTGGGAGCGCTCGAACAGCGTGAGCCCCAGGTTCTTCTCCAGCTGCGCGATCTGCCTGCTGAGCGGTGACTGCGAGATGTGCAGCCGCTCGGCGGCCTGACCGACGTGCTCGGTTTCGGCGACGGCGACGAAGTAGCGGAGTTGCCGCAAGTCCAACATCGTAAGACCTCAGAAGACTCAACTCTGTCCAAGCAAGTCTTGGACAGTCTCAAGTCTGGTTCCTAGTCTGGAACTTGTCAATTGACGGAGCGCGCAGCCGACAGGACGCGCCTTCCCGTCACATCCCGGAATTCGAGGTGTTCCACAGCATGTCCATCAAGTCCCACCTGCTCGGCGAGCTGGGCTTCGGCACCGCACCGCTGGGCAACATGTTCCGCGCCATCCCCGACGAGGAGGCGGCGGCCACCGTGCAGGCCGCCTGGAACAACGGCATCCGCTACTTCGACACCGCCCCGTTCTACGGTGCGGGCCTGGCCGAGATCCGGCTGGGCGAGGTGCTGGCCGACCACCCCCGCGACGACTACGTCCTGAGCACGAAGGTCGGCCGCGTCATCCTCGACGAGATCGAGGACCCCGCGTCCCGCGACCTGGGCGAGAAGGGCGGGATCTTCGAGCACGGGCGCCCCAACAAGGTCGTCAACGACTACTCGGCCGACGCCACGATGCGCTCCATCGAGGACAGCCTCAAGCGGCTGCGCACCGATCGCCTCGACTTCGTGTGGGTGCACGACGTCGCGCAGGACTTCTACGGCGACGAATGGGTCGCCGCCTACGAGTCCGCCCGCACCGGAGCGTTCCGCGTCCTGCAGGAGCTGCGCGACGAAGGCGTGATCAAGGGCTGGGGCCTGGGCGTCAACAAGGTCGAGCCGCTGGAGATGACGCTCGACCTCGACGAGCCGAAGCCCGACGGGTTCCTGCTGGCCGGTCGCTACACGCTGCTCGACCACGAGCGCGCCCTGCAGCGCCTGCTGCCCGCCGCCGAGGCCCAGAACGTCGACATCGTCGCCGGCGGCCCGTACAGCTCCGGCATCCTCGCCGGCGGCCAGCACTTCGAGTACCAGAAGGCCCCCGCCGCGATCATCGCCAAGGTGGAGCGCATCAAGGCGCTCGCCGAGCAGCACGGCGTGAGCATCAAGGCCGCGGCGCTGCAGTTCTCCCTCGCCCACCCGGCCGTCGCCGCGACCATCCCCGGCGCCACCCGGCCGAGCCGCATCGCCGAGGACGTCGCCGCGCACGCCGAGACCGTCCCGGCCGAGTTCTGGACGGCTCTGCGCGCTGAAGGCCTCATCGCGCAGAACGCCCCCGTCCCCCACGTCTGACCAGGAGGCGACCATGGCGACCACCACCGCGACCACCGACATCCCGGTGCCCGCCGATCGCGTCTGGCAGCTCGTCGGAGGCTTCGACTCGTTGCCCGACTGGCTGCCCTACATCCCGGCGAGCGAGCCGAGCGAGGGCGGGCGCGTCCGCAGCCTCACCAACGAGGACGGCGGCACCATCGTCGAACGGCTCGAAGCCTTCGACAACGACGCCCGCACCTACACCTACTCGATCGTGCAGGCCCCGTTCCCGGTCACCGGCTACCGCTCGACCATCACCGTGCACGCGGTGTCGGACGCGCAGAGCCGAGTGGAGTGGTCCGGCACCTTCACCCCGGACGGAGCGAGCGCCGAAGAGGCGATCGCCCTGTTCCACGGCATCTACACCGACGGCCTGGCCGCGCTGAGGAAGACCCTCGGCGCATGACAGCGGCCGGAGAACCCGCGGCGCCCGCCTGCACCGCGGCAGGCGGGCGCCGCGGGCTTCGGGGGCGAACCGCAGCAGTCATCACGACGAGGCACCCCGCGCGACTGTCCAAGGTGGACCGAAAGATCGGCTTTCGCTCAGGTGGGGAATCCGCTGTGCCCGAGGGGTTTCCGCGATCCATCCGGCGACGCATACTGCTGGACGCCCGGCGATCTTCCGGTGTGCAGAAGCGACCAGTTCGGGGTGCGCATGGCCGAGTTGCACGACTTCCAGGACAGTGATTCGAAGCTCCGGCGCGATCTGTCAGCCCAACAACTGCTGTTCATCTCGATCGGTTCCATCATCGGCTCCGGCTGGCTGTTCGCGGTGCTCTCCGCCGGAGCCGTGGCGGGCCCGGCGGTGATCGTGGCGTGGGTGATCACCGCGATCCTGATCTCCGTGCTGGCCTTGAACTACGCCGAGACCGGCTCGATGATCCCGCGCAGCGGCGGCATCGCGCGCTACCCGTACCTCACCCACGGCAACTACCTCGGCTTCCTGCTGAGCTGGTCGATGCTGCTGGGCGGCGTGACCACGGTGGCCATCGAGGCGCTGGCGGTCGTGCAGTACGCCGCCGGTTACGTCACGACGTGGACCGGCGTCGAGCTCACCAGCCAGGGCGACGACGGCTCCACGCTGACCGGGACCGGCCGGGTGGTGGCGGTCGTGGTGATGCTGCTGTTCTTCTGCGTCAACGTCTTCGGCATCCGGTTCTTCGGCAAGTTCAACCAGTGGGTGAGCTGGTGGAAGCTGATCATCCCGGTGCTGACGTTCCTGCTGCTGTTCACCGTCTTCGACGGCTCGAACTTCACCGGTCACGGCGGGTTCGCCCCGCAGGGCTGGGGAGCGGTGTTCAACGCCATCGCGGTGTCCGGGATCGTGTTCGCCTTCCAGGGCTTCCGGGAGGGCGTCAACTTCGGCGGCGAGGCGCGCAACCCGCAGCGCAACATCTTCATCGCCACGGTCGGCTCGGTGGCCATCTGCGCGGTCATCTTCGTGCTGCTGCAGGTGGCGTTCATCGGCGCTCTCGACTGGGGTTCGACGGGCGTCGCCCCGGGCGACTGGAGCGGGCTGGAGGGCAGCCGCTGGGCCGACCAGCCGCTCTACTCGGCGCTGGAGTCCACCGGTATCGCGCTGCTCGGCGCGTTCGGCGTGTTCCTGCTCATCGACGCGGCGATCTCGCCGGCCGGTACCGGCTGGATCTACCTGGGCGACACGGCCCGCACCCTGTACGGGATGGCGCTGCACGGCAGCATGCCGAAGGCCTTCGCGCGCGTCGGCGAGCGGACCCGCGTGCCGTGGCTGGGCATGGTCGCCTGCCTGGTCGCCGGGTGCGCGTTCTTCCTGCCCTTCCCCGGCTGGTACAAGCTGATCGGCTACACCTCGTCGACGGCCGTGATCACCTACCTCGCCGCCGCACCGCAGCTGCAGGTGATGCGCCGGGTCGTGCCCGATGCGCCGCGGCCGTTCTTCCTGCGCGCGTCGAAGCTGCTGTCCCCGCTCGGCTTCCTCGCCGCGAGCATGATCCTGTACTGGTCCGGCTACGAGGTGCTGCAGGGCGTCGTCGCCACCGTGCTGGTGGCGCTGCCGATCTACGCGCTGTACCAGGGGCCGCGCCAGGGCAGGATGCCCATGAGCGCCGCGACGTGGCTGGGCGCGGTGTTCGCCGTGCTCTGGATCGCGACTCAGGTGATCGGCCCGCTCGGCACCGACAGCCTGCCGTTCCTCGCGTTCTGGTCCCTGTCCGCCGCGGAGGTGCTCGGCTTCACCGGCCTGCTGTGGCTGATCAGCACTCCGGAGGGGCGTCGCGAGATCCGGGCGTCGAACTGGGCGGTGGCGCTGACCATGGTGCTGTACCTGGTCTCCTACTACGGGGCCTACGGAACGGCCGCCGCGCCGCTGCTGCCGTTCCCGTGGGACAGCGCCGTGGCGGCCGCACTCGGCCTGGTCGCCTACTACTGGGCGGTGGGCAGCGGGTACTCGACGCAGGAGCTTCGTGCCAGCTTGTCCGGAGCAGACGATCCCGAAGGGGCGCGCAATGGTTGATGTCATCGTCGTCGGTGCCGGTGTGGTCGGTTCCAGCATCGCCTTCCACCTCGCCGAGAGCGGTGCGAACGCGGTGGTGCTCGACCCGGAGCGGGGCTTCGGCGGGCAGACGCCGCGCTCCGGTGGGATCGTCCGCGATCACCACGCCACCACCGTGGAGGCCGATCTCGCCCGGGAGAGCCTGACCGAGTACTACGAGCCGTGGGCGACGCGGATCGGCGGTGCGTGCGGCTTCACCCGGACCGGGTTCGCCTACCTGGCCGATGAGGGCGACGCCGAAGCGCTCCGGGCCAACGTCGCCATGCTCCAGGAGCACGGGGTGCCCGACGTCCTGCTGACGCCGGACGAGCTGGCCGAGTTGGAGCCCGCGATCTCGACGGAGGCGATCAGCGTCGCGTCCTACGAGGAGCGCAGCGGGTACGCCGACCCGGCCGCCACCACGATCAGCCTGCAGCAGGCAGCCCGGCGCCGTGGTGCGCGCTTCGAGCGGCTGCGGGTGTCGGCGCTGGTGGAGGAGTCCGGGCGGGTCGTCGGGGTCCGCACCCAGAACGGGGTGCGGCGGGCCGATGCCGTCGTGCTCGCGACCGGTGCCTGGACGCCGCGGCTCACCGCCACCGTGGGCCTGGAGCTGCCGATCCGCCCCGCTCGCATCCAGGTGATGCTCTACGAGCGGCCCTACGAGCTCACGACGCACCTGACGATGACGGACGTGGCCAACGACATCTACCTGCGCCCGACGGCGGACCGGTGCACGCTGGTCGGCCGCCACGCGCCGGAGCGCGAATGGCTGGACGACCCGGACGCCGATTCCGGCGAGCCCGACACCGCCTTCGTCGCCGAGGGTCTGGCGCGGCTCGGCCGCCGGATCCCGGCGATGGCCGAGGCCCCGTACCGGCTCGGCCGGACCTGCGCGCTGGACATCACCCCGGACGGCCGCCCGATCCTCGGGCCGTCCGAGGTGCCGGGGCTGCACCTGGCGGTGGGCTGGAGCGGCTCGGGATTCGGCAAGGCCCCGGCGGTCGGCGCCGAACTCGCCCGCTGGATCCTCACCGGCGCCCCGAAACGCCCCGAGCTGACCGCCTTCACCGACCGCCGCTTCGCCACCGGCTCGCTCATCCGGGGAGACCACGAGTACGGCGCCACCGGCCCGCACTGACACGCCCGCTTCCGGCCCGGCCTGGTCTGTGGTCGGCACCGCGCGCCGGGTCGGCAGCTGCGTTCGCCGCCGACCCGGCGCGGGTCGAGCTCAGCGCAGCGGGTCGTAGGGCGCCAGGTCGATCCCCGGATCGACCTGGCGGGCCAACCGCGCCGCCACCGAACCCGCGTACGGGCCCATCGTCAGCCCGGAAGCCCCCAGGCCGTTCGCCACGACCAGCCCGGCGACCTGCGGAATCGGACCGAGCAGCGGTCGGATGTCAGGTCCCATCGGGCGGAACCCGATGCGCGTCTCCACGTGCGTGGCACCGGCCAGTCCCGGAGCCACCGACAGCGCTTCACCGAGCACCTCCGCCATCCCGGCAGCGGTCACCCGGTGGTCGAAACCGGCGTCGTCCTCGCGGGTCGCGCCGACCACGACCCGCGAGTCGTCGAAGGCCAGCAGGTAGTGCCGCGACCGCGGCAGCACGACCGGCCAGTTCGCGGTGTCCACGCCCGGCAGCCGCAGGTGCGTGATCTGCCCGCGCTGCGGCACGACCCGCACCTGGACGCCGATCGGTTCCAGCAGCTGCGGCGACCAGGCACCGGCCGCCGCGATCACGGCGTCCGCCTCGATGAACACGTCGTCGACCCGCACGCCGCGGACCGCGCTGTCGGCGACGATCGCGGCCGTGCCGTTGACGACCCGGGCGCCGTGCCGGACCGCGGCGCGGCGCATCGCATCGCGGACCAACCGCCCGTCCAGTCGCGCTGCTCCGGGGATGTGGATCGCCGCACCGTCGTGCTCGAGGGGCGGGAAGAGCTCACGGGCCCGGCGCGCGCTGATCAACTCGATCTCGCCGGCCATCGGGGACTCCGCGGCGCGCTCTGCCACGCACCGGAACGCCTCCTCGGCTTCGTCCTCGCTGACCAGTCGCAGCGAGCCGACCCGGCGGTGGCCGAGCTCGGTCTCCCCGTCAGCTGCCAACGCCGCCAGCAGTCCCCGGTAGTGCTCCGCCCCGGCGACCGCGAACCGGTACCAGTCCGGATCGTCCACTCTGGACGACCAGGGGCAGATGATGCCCGCACCGGCCGACGTCGCACGGCCCGGGATCAACGAGTCCACCAGGACCACGTCCACCCCGGCCCGCGCCAGCTCGTAACCGGCTGCCGCACCGACGATGCCGCTCCCGATGACGGCCACTCTCATCTTCCGCTCCTCCTGGTTCGACCGACTTCTTCTCACCGCACACCACCCATGCGCCGCTGCACCCACGGTGTCATCAGGTGCATGACGACTCCGGCCACCATCACCGCCGCACCGACCCCGGCGAAGTAGCCGACTTCGGTCTCCGCGCGGTAGAACTGCACGAGCTGCGCGTTGATGCCTTCCGCCGCGGCGGAGGCCAGGAACCACAGGCTCATCATCTGCGCCAGGAAAGCCCGCGGGGCGAGCTTGGTGGTGGCCGACAACCCCACCGGCGACAGGCACATCGACCCGCAGATCACCACGAAGTAGCTCCCGACGAGCCACCACGGGCTGGCCGGCGAATCCACGCCGTGCAGCAGACCGGGCCCGGCCATCAGCACGAACGACGCCCCACCGAGCAGCAGGCCGATGGCGAACTTGCGCGGCGTCGCGGGCTGCCGGTCGCCCAGCCTGATCCACAGCCAGGCGAAGGTCGGCGCCAGGACCAGCGTGGCGATCGGGTTCAGCGACTGGAACCACGACGACGGCACCGCGAAACCGAAGATCTCCAGGTCGGTTCGCGTGTCGGCGAACTGCGCCAGCACCGAGCCGGACTGCTCGTTGACCACCCAGTAGCACACCGCGCCGAGGAACAGCGGAATGTAGGCGATCAACCGGGACCGCTCCACGGCGTCGGTGTGCGGGCTGCGCAGCATCGTGATCAAGTACGCGGCCGGCAGCAGCACCGCGAGCACCGACACCGCGTTGATCAGCGCCTGGACGGTCAGGGATCCGGTGACCCCGAGAGCGGCTACCGCCACCGCTGACACCGCGGCTCCCGCAGCTGCGCGCATCCCCACCTGGCGCCGCTCACCGGCGCGCAGCGGGTTCGTCGGCGCCTCACCGGCCTGGCCCAGTCGCGCCCGCCCCCGGACGTAGGCGACCAGCCCGACGGCCATGCCCACGGCCGCGAGACCGAAGCCGAGGTGGTAGCCGATCTGCTGCCCGAGCGTGCCCACCAGGTACGGCGCGAGGAAAGCACCCAGGTTGATGCCCATGTAGAACAGGGAGAACCCGGCGTCGCGGCGGTTGTCGGTCGGCGAGTACAGCTCCCCCACCAGGCTGGACACGTTCGGCTTCAGCAGCCCGGTGCCCACCACGATCAGCAGCATCGACACCAGCAGCGCGGGCAACCCGCCGGGCACCGTCAGCACCAGGTGACCGCACATGATCAGCAGGCCGCCCAGCAGGACCGCGCGGCGCATGCCCAGCACCCGGTCGGCGAGCCAGCCGCCGAAGATGCCGGACATGAACACCAGGGCACCGTAGATCGACACCAGCGCCGACGAGGTCGGCCTGTCCATCCCGAGCCCGCCATCGGAGGTCCGGTCGTACAGGTAGTAGAGCAGGATCGCGGACATCCCGTAGTAGGAGAACCGCTCCCACATCTCCAGGAAGAACAGCGTGGCCAGACCGCGCGGGTGGCCGAAGAAACCTCGGTCGTTCGCGGAAACCCTCGTCTGCTCGCTCATGGCCGCCTTTCGATGGATGGCGTGCACCCGGGAGACGCACGGCCGGTTGTGATCAGGGGATCGGCAGCGGGTTCGGCGTCCCGACGCGCGACATCTCCGCTTCGCGGACCGTTTCATCGGCGTCGTGCGGGAGGATGAAGCCCTCCCGGAGGTTCCTGTTCGTCACGCTCCGCACCGCTCGCACGTAGGCGTCGTGCGTCGGGTACAGCGAAGCGAGCTTCTCGGCGGTGAAGGGCTCGTGCGATCCGTAGAGGCGGCAGAGCTCCTGCCCCGAGTTCTCGCCGGTGTTGGTCGCGGTCGGGGCGTCGACCTCGGCCAACCGGATGCCGCCGAACGCGAGCCCGTTCTCGTCGCGCGGGATCACCACCCCGTCCGGCGCGGGCGTAGTCCGGATCGGCTGCGCGACGGGCGGCTGCACGTCGTGGCGGACCCAGTCGACGAGGTGGTGGTACCCGGCGTTGAGCACGTTCTTGGTGTCGACGTGGCTCAGCGGCGGCCGGTCGCAGTCGAACGAGAAGGGCTTCAGGCCGTCGCGCGCGACTCCCTGCATGCGATTCATCATGAACCAGTAGTCGACGTGCGAATCACCCGCGATCTCCCAGGAGCGCAAGGCACCGGAGTCCGCCTGCTGCGGCACCCGGTTCAGGAAGACCTCCGTCTCGGTGCTGATGCGCAGCAGCTTCGCGGGGAGGTCGGTCCGGAACGGCCCGCCGCTGCCCACGAAGAGCATGAAGCCGTCGTAGACCTGGGCCAGCGGCTGGATCGAGTTGTAGTACAGCGCCAGCCGCGACGCCGACTGCGACTGGCCGACGGCCAGCACGGTGCCCGGTCGCAGCCCGCCGAGCATTGCGGGGTTCGACCGGACGGCCTGCCCGGCCTGGGAGTAGATGTCGTAGGACAGCGAGTCGTCGGTGATCGTGCCACCCGCGGTGACGTCGAGCGTGCCGTAGCGGGTTGGGCTCCACGCGGTCAGACCGTAGGGCTCTTGCTGCACGCCGACGCGTTGCGCCGACACGCCCACGTAGGCATAGCCTTCGCGGGTCAGGTAGTCGCGGGATTCCTGCCAGTGCACGTCGAGGTTGTAACCCGAGGTCACGTTGACCCATTCGACGATCACGGTGCCGTTGAACTTCGCGGCGTCGTCCGGGCGCCGGACGATCATCCGGGACTTGTACGGGTTGCCGGTGGACAGCGGGATGCCGTCGGCCATCGGCGGTGTGTCGTAGCGCGTCGCCTCTCCTTCGAAGAAGTACTCCTCCTCGACGTAGCCGCGCCCGGACAGGTCGAAGCCCGGCTCCGCGGCCAGCTGCGGGTAGTCGTGCGCGAGGTCGGTGCCAGGAGGCATCGCCGCAGGCACCGGGCCCGTGACGATCGGTGTCGACACTCGCTTCGCCGTCGAGGCCGGAACGGCCGAGGTCGGCGGCGCTTGCTCCGCTGTCACGGCCGGACCACCCGCCGTGGGGGACGATTCGGCTGCCGAGGCCACTGTGGACAGCAGGGTGGCCGCGGTGAGGGCACCCAGCACCGCGATCGGGAGCGGCCTGCGCTTGGTCGTGGGAAGGAATCTTTCCATCGAGCTCTCAGTCCTCCATGGGTGTCGAGTCCGCACCGGACAGTGCCCGGCCCTCTGCTCCGGCAAGGCCCCTAGTCGAGCACCCGGCCCTTGGTTTCCGGGAGCAGCCAGATGAACAGGACCGTCAGCACCGTGCAGACCAGCAGGACTGCGACGATGGCGCCGCCCAGCCCGATGCCGTCCGATGCCCAGCCGATGAGGGCAGGGCTGAACGCCGCGACACCGCGGCCGACGTTGTAGGTGATGCCCGCCCCGGTCCCGCGCACCCGCGCCGGGAACAGCTCGGTGAACAAGGCTCCCTTGCCCGATGCCTGGGCCGAGACGAAGAACCCGACCACGGCGGCGAGCAGCAGGTTGTACCAGAGCGCCTGAACGGAAACGGCCATGAACAGGAACCCGGAGATCGCGGTGCCCAGGTAGAAGAGCGTGAACGCCCAGCGGCGTCCGATCCGGTCGTGCACGTGCCCGCCGAGCACGTAGCCGAGCCAGTTGCCGACGATCATGAACCAGATGTAGAGCGCCGTGCTGCTCACGCTCAGGCCACGCTCTTCCTTCAGGTACAGCGGGATCCAGGTTTGCAGGGCGTAGGTGCTGGCCAGGCCGGTGGCTCCGAAGAGGGTGCCCAGCACGGTGCACTTTCGCAGTCCCGGGGCGAACAGCTCGCCGAACGCGCCCCTCTGCCGTGGTTGGCGCTGCACCCGGGCGTTCGGGACGTCGCGCAGGTTCCGGCGGATCAGCAGAGCGACCACGGCGGGCAGGACACCGACGGCGAACATCACCCGCCAGGCGACGGTTTCAGGCAGCCAGGCATGGCTGAGCGCGTAGGCGAGGTTGGCCAAGCCCCAGCCGACCGCCCACGCCGACTGGATCCAGGCCAACGCCCGGCCCCGGCGCTCCGGTGCGGCGTACTCGGCCATCAGCGCCGCACCCACCGGCCACTCGGCACCGAAGAAGAACCCTTCGAGCGTGCGCCAGATCAGCAGTTGCTCGAAGTTCTGCGCGGTCGCGGTCAGTCCGGTGAACAGGGCGTAGGCGCTGATCACCAGCACGAGCACCTGGACCCGGCCGAACCGGTCGGCCAGGCGTCCGCCGACCACGCCACCCACCGCCGAGGCGATGAGCGCGCTGGAGGTGGCCAGGCCTCCCTGCGCGGTGGTCAGGCCGAGCGTGGCGATGATGCCACCGAGCGCCAGCGGGAACATCTGGTTGGTGAAGCCGTCCAGGCCCCAACCCGACCAGGTCGCCCAGGTCACCCTGCGGACCAGGGATCTGTCCGGCGGAGCGGAAACGGTCGATGTCGTCGTCATTCCTGCACTCCCATCAGTGCCGGGCGTCAGTCGGCCGAGGTGAATCCGTGGTGCTCGCGTGCTGCTCGTTCGGTGATGCGGCCGTTGCGCAGGTCCTCGCGGACCTGCTCGGGCGAGCGCTGAGCCGGGTCGCCGAAGCCGCCGCTGCCCGGGCTCTCCACCCGGAGCACGTCGCCTTCGCGCAGCTGCACGCCGGAGATCCGGCCGCCCGGAAGCCGGCGCTCGTCGGCGCGGCCGGGGTTGATGACGAACTGTCCGGGACTGCCGTCCCGGCCGCCGCGCAAGCCCCACGGACGGGACGCCTGCCGGTCGGCGTGCGCGGAGAATTCGGCGTGGTCGCAGCGGATTCGCACGTCCCGGCGCACGCCGAGGCCGCCGCGGTGGGTGCCCGCGCCACCGGAGTCGGGGATCAGCTCGTAGGTGTCGACCAGCAGCGGGTACTCCTGCTCCAGCGCTTCGATGGGCAGGTTCGACGAGTTGGTGATGTGCACCTGAACGGCGTCCATGCCGTCCTTGCCGGTCCGGGCACCGCCACCACCGGCCACCACCTCCGGGTAGACGAAGAACTCCCCGTCGTGCTCCCCGGAGAACGTCACGTAGGTGACGGTGCTGTGGCTGGCCGCGGGCACCCGTTCCGGTACCGCCTCGGCCAGCGCGCCCAGCACGACGTCGGCGACCCGCTGACAGGTGTCGGTGCGGGCGGTGACCGGCGCGGGCTCGACCGGGTTGACGATGCTGCCGTGCGGCGCGCTGATCTCGACGGCGTCGAAGAACCCGCCGTTGGGCGGGATCCCCGGGTCCAGCACGGCCTTCAACGCGTAGTAGACGGTGGCTTCCAGCGCCGGGCGCACCACGTTGATGCCGACCGGGCTCTGCGGGCCGGTGCCGGCGAAGTCCAGCGCCACCCGGTCGCCGGCGATGGTGACGGCCACCACGATCTCGGTGGCGGGTCCGTCGCCGGGGTCCATGCGATCGCGGAACCGGTAGGTGCCGTCCGGGACCGCGCGCAGCGCCGCCGACAGCCGCTTCCGGGAGTGCTCCAGCAGGTGCGCGGTGGCAGCGCGGACGGTCTCGCGGCCGTGGCGCTGGTGCACCTCGCGCAGCTGCCGCTCCCCGATCTCCACCGAGGCGAGCTGGGCGAGCATGTCACCGCGCCGTTCCTGGGGCAGTCGCGAGTTGAGCTCGATGAACGCCAGCGGTGCCTGCTCGACCCCGTCGGCGGTGGCGAACTTGACCAGCGGGATCCGCAGCCCCTCCTGGAACAGCGAGTTCGAGTCACCGGCGTTGCTGCCCGGCACCCGGCCGCCGATGTCGGAGTGGTGCGCGATGTTGGCGCTGTAGCCGATGAGCTCACCGCCGTCGAAGACCGGCTTGACCATCGTGATGTCCGGCAGGTGGGTGCCGCCGCCGTGGTAGGGGTCGTTGGTGATGAACACGTCTCCGGGCCGCACGGGCAGCGCGGCGGCTGCCAGCGAGTCGATCAGGCCGGTCATCGATCCCATGTGGATCGGCATGTTCTCGGCCTGGGCGACCAGCTTGCCGTGTTCGTCGAACAGCGCGGTGGAGCAGTCCGAGCGTTCCTTGATGTTGGTCGAGTAGCTGGCCCGGCGCAGCACCGCGCCCATCTCCTCCGCGATGGTCACCAGGGACGCGCCGATGACCTGCACGGTGATCGTGTCGGGAGTGTTCAACGCTGCTCCAGTTCGATGACGAGGTTGCCGCAGCGGTCGACGCGCGCGGTGCAGGCCGGGGTGAGGACCGTGGTCGTGTCGAGCTGCTCGACGATGGCCGGGCCGGGCAGCACGGTGCCCGCGCGCAGGCCCGACCGGTCGTAGACGGGCGTGTCGATCTCGCCGGTCTCGTCGAAGTCCACCGGTCGGTATCCGAGCAGCGCACCCGCGGGGTCGGTTCCCTCCCCGATGGCGGGCAGTTCGGGCTTGTCCGCCACCGCTGTCGGGGTCAGCTGCACCTCCACGATCTGCACCCGGGCGTCGCGGTGGGCGAATCCGTAGCTCTTGGTGTGCTGGTCGTGGAAGGCGGCGACGAGCTCGGCGAGCGCGGCGGCGTCGAAGCGCGCCGCGTCGATCACCCGCTGCGGCAGCGGTACGGGGAGTTCGAAGTTCTGCCGGGCGTAACGCATCCTGGCCACACCGGTGATGGTCGTGTCCGCATCGGCGGGTGCTTCTGCGGCCAGCCAGTCCTGGGCCGCGCCGTGCACCTCGTGCAGCGCTTCGTTGAGCTTGTCGAGGTCGCTGGCAGCCGCATCGGCCAGCATCGCCCTGGCGAACTCGGTGCGGATGTCGGTGACGAGCAGGCCGAGCGCGCACAGCGTCCCCGGGTTCGGCGGCACGAGCACGGTGCTCATGCCGACCTCGCGCGCGACTTCGACGGCGTGCAGCGGTCCCGCGCCGCCGAAGGCGACCAGCACGTAACCGCGCGGGTCCTCGCCCGCCTCCACCGAGACCTTGCGCACCGCACCGGCCATGTTGACCGCCGCGATCCGGCCGATGCCGCGCGCGGCCACCGTCCGGTCGACGCCCATCGCGGCGGCGATGCCCTCGACCGCCCGCGTCGCCGCCTGGTGGTCGACGGCGAGGGCACCGCCGAGGATGTGCTCCGGGTTCAACCGCCCGCGCAGGACGTTGGCGTCGGTGACGGTGGGTTCGGTCCCGCCGCGCCCGTAGGCGGCAGGTCCGGGCTGGGATCCGGCGCTGCTGGGGCCGACTTCCAGCGCCCCGCCGGGGTCGACCCGGGCGATGCTGCCGCCGCCGGCGCCGACGGTGTGGATGTCCAGCGACGGGGTGCGCACCGGGCGGTCGTTGATGCGGCGCTGCGCGGACACCAGCGCGCGACCGCCGCGCACCAGGCAGACATCGGTGCTGGTCCCGCCCATGTCGAAGGTGATCAGGTTCTCGAAGCCCGCCTGCCCGGCCACCTGCGACGCGGCGACCACGCCTGCCGACGGCCCGGACAGCAGCGTCGTGACCGGGTAGCGGCCGACCGACTCCAACGACATCATGCCGCCGCTGGAGCCGATCACCTTCGGCTCGACCGGCACCCCGGTGGCCCGGATCCGCTCGGCCAGCCGCGACATGTAGCGGTTGATCCGCGGCCCGACGTAGGCGTTGACCACGGTGGTGGAGAACCGCTCGAACTCGCGGAAGACCGGTGCGATCTCGGCGGAGGCGCACACGTAGGCCGAGGGCAGCGCCGCGCGCAGCCGTTCGGCGACCTCCAGCTCGTGGTGGGCGTTGCGGTAGCTGTGCAGGAAGCACACCGCGACGGCCTCGGGTTCGCCGGCGCGCACCCGGTCGATCACCGCCGCGAGATCATCGGCGTCGAGCGGTTCGAGGACCTTGCCCTCGGCCGACATCCGCTCGACCACCGGGTGCACTTGGGCCCGCGGCACCAGCGGGGGCGCCTTGTCGGCGTCCATGTCGTAGAGGCTGGGGCGCTGCTGGCGGCCGATCTCCAGGACGTCCCGCAAGCCCGCGGTGGTCACCAGCGCGGTGCGGGCGCCGTTGGATTCCAGCACGGTGTTCGTGGCCACGGTGGTGCCGTGGCCGAGGTAGCCGACTTCGGCGGCGTCGGCGCCGGCCAGGCGCAGCACCGCGCGGACGCCGTCGGCGACGGCGATCGACTGGTCGTCGGTGGTGGAGGGCAGCTTGTGGATGTGGAACCGGCCGGTGGCCGTGTCCAGCGCGGTCACGTCGGTGAAGGTGCCGCCGACGTCAATACCGATGCGGAGCATGGCATTCCTCGAGGGTCGTTCGAGCAAGCGGAACCAGCCGCTCGACGAGATGTGGACGTCCCGGAGCGGGACGGTGAGCTGAGGTGCCGCTGCCCCACCGCTGCGCGGATCTTCGGGGCGGAGCACCGATCCGGCGCTAGCGGAGGCGGGACAGCGACAGGTGGTCGATCGGCACGTCGGTGCGGCCGGTGCGGAGCAGCTCGGCGGCCGCCCTGGCGAACACCGGTGCCAGCTTGAAGCCGTGGCCGGAGAAGCCGCCCATCACCAGCACGTTCGGCCGGTCCGGGTCGCGGCCGATGACGCCGTGGTTGTCGGCGGTGTAGCCCTCCATGAAGGTCCGCACCTCGGCGGGGCGCGAGGGCAGCCCGGGCAGGCAGCGCGACACCGCCGCGGACACCCTGGCGACGTAGTCCGGTGCCACCACCGGATCCAGCACGTCCGGGTCGTCCACGATGGACTTCGGCACGTGCAGGTTGATCTTCACGCCGCCGCCGACGTCGGGGAAGAAGGAGAAGGTGTTCTCCCCTCCGCTGCGCCGGATTCCCACCGGGAAGCGCTCGGGCCCCCAGTTCTCCGCGGTCTCGAACCAGCACAGCACCGCGCGCCGGATCTCGATGTCACGGGCGAGCACCGGCACGCTCCGGGTGATCCACGGCCCGGTGCACACGACGGCCTGGTCGAACTTCTCGACCTGGACCTCCTCGCCGCGGCGGAAGTGCACGGCGACGCCGTTGCCGTCGTCGGTGACGTCCTCGACGATCGCGCCGGTGTGCAGCCTCGCTCCGGCTTTCTCCGCGAGGAGGGTCGTTTCGACGATCGCGCGCTGCGGGTGCAGCAGGCCGCCTTGGCGGTCCAGCAGCACTACGTCGTCCGGGAAGAGCCGGTGTTGTGGGAACCGGCGGGCGGCCTCGCGGTGGTCGAGCCGTTCGACGTCGAGCCCCCACCGCTCGGTCACGTCGGCCACGGTGCGCACGTCGGGGTCCTCGGCCGACCCGATGGTCATCGCACCGCAGGGTTCGAGCAGCGGGACACCCGCGCGTGCGCTGAGTTCCTGCCACGCCGTGCGCGCTTCGCGCAGCAGCGGGACGTAGTCACCGCCTTCCTTGTAGGCGACGCGGAAGATGCGCGTTTCACCGCCGGCCGCGCCGCGTTGGTGGCCGATGTCGAACTGCTCGAAGCCGGTCACCGCGATGCCGTCGGCGGCGAGCCGGTGCAGCAGCTGGCTGCCCATCGTGCCCACCCCGATGACTGCGACGCTCGACTGCTGAACTGGTTTCATCACGGTCTCCGCAGGAGGTCGGGGAGCATTGGCTCCAACAGCCCGAAACGTAGCATTCACTTCGCGGAGGCACAATGGACAACGTGAACACTTCACGTAGCGAGTCGCTGGGGCAACGCATCCGAAACGCGGGCAAGCTCGCGAGCGGCGAACGGGCGGTGGCCGACTACCTGCAACGCCATCCCGAAGAGGCGGCGATCTCCTCGGCCGCCAAACTCGGCGAAGTCACCGGCACCAGCGACGCGACCGTCATCCGCACAGCGCGCAAGCTCGGCTTCGACGGGCTCAACGACCTCAAGCGCAGCCTCGTCGACCACCTGGCCCGCCGCCGCAATCCCGCGCAGGTCCTCGACGACCGGGTGCAGCGGCTGCGGCCCGGGCACGGCGTGCTGCAACCCGTGATCGATGCCGGGCTGACTCTGCTCGGCGACGTGCCCGCGCTCATCGACAGCACCGACTGGACGCGCGCCGTCGCAACGCTCAACGACGCCGAGCACGTCTGGACCTACGGCATCGGCCCCAGCGCCGCCATCGCCGACCACCTGGCGCTGAGCCTGCGGCGCGCGGGCAAGCCGGCGGATTCCTGGACCGCGACCGGCTTCCGCCTCGCCGACGAACTCCTGCGGCTGCAACCCGCGCACGCGGTGGTCGTCATCGCGCCGCTGCGGGTGTTCCGCGAGATCGGCATCGTCCTCGACCACGCGCACCGGATCGGCGCGCGCAGCGTGCTGCTGACCGAGGCCACCGACGAGGCCGGGGAAACCCGGGCCGACACCGTGCTGCCGCTGCCCGACTCCACCGAGGGCGCGGCGAACGAACTCATCGCACCGCTGACCATCCTGCACGCACTCGTGCTGGAACTCGTCGCCGCTGCACGCACCTCGGCGGTCGAGCAGTACCAGCGGCTGAACGAACTGCGCACCGAGATCGCGGGCACCGACCTCGACATCAGCCGCCTGCCCGAAGGGCCGTGAGTGTTTCGGGGTGCTCTAGCGCCCCAAAACACTCACGGCCCCGCTACCCCGCACACCGCGAAGGCCCGGCCGCACGACGGCATTCACGCATCGACTTGCCGCTCCGGTGCGGGCTTGGACGGGAAGAGGCTGCGGCGGAAGGTTTCCGGAGCGGCGAACATCGCGGCCGCCGCGATGAGCGCACCGCCTGCGACCAGCGCCGCCACGCTCCACGACGCCCCGTCGGACCACAGGATCAGCGATGTCGCCAGCAGCGGGGTGAAGCCGCCCAGCAGCACGCTGCCCATCTGGTAGCCGATGGAGACACCGCTGTACCGCACGCGCGGTTCGAACAGCTCGGCGTAGAACGCCGCGATGGGCGCGAAGACCGCTCCGTGCGGCACCGCGAGCGCGATGGCCAGCGCCAGCGCGATCAGGACCGGTGACCTGGTGTCGACCAGCCAGAAGAACGGCCACGCGTAGGCGGCCATGAACAGCGCACCCCCGATGAACACCGGTCGGCGGCCGATGCGGTCGGACAACGCGCCCCACAGCGGCAGCGCGGCGATGTTCAGCGCCGCCGCGAGCATCACCCCGGTCAGCCCGGCCTGGCGCGGCAGGTCGAGCTGCTGGGTGATGTAGGTGAGGATGAAGACGGTGAACACGTAGTAGTTCCCGCCTTCGGCGAAGCGGACCCCGATCGCGATCAGGATCTGCTTCGGGTGGGTGCGCAGCACCTCGACCAGCGGCCGGCGCGACGGCCCGCCGGATTCGGTGGCCGCCACGAAGGATTCGGACTCGGTGATCCGGAACCGGATGTACAGGCCGACCAGGGCCAGCAGGATGCTCACCAGGAACGGGATCCGCCATCCCCAGCTGATCAGCTGGGGTTCGGGCAGCAGCGAGACGACGCTGAAGACCCCGGTGCCCAGCAGGAGCCCGGCCGACACACCGGTTTGCGGCCACGCGCCGTAGCGGCCGCGCTTGCCATCAGGTGCGTGTTCGACGGCCATCAGCACCGCCCCGCCCCACTCGCCGCCGACCGCGAAGCCCTGGACCAGCCGCAGCAGCACCAGCAGCGCCGGGGCCGCGATGCCGATCTGCTGGTAGGTGGGCAGCAGGCCGATGAGCGTGGTGGCCCCGCCCATCAAGGTCAGGGTCATCACCAGGGTCGCCTTGCGGCCGAGCCGGTCGCCGTAGTGCCCGGCCACGAACCCGCCGAGCGGGCGGGCGATGAACCCGGCCGCGAAGGTCCCGAACGCGGCCAGCGTGCCCGCCGCCGGGCTGATGTTGCTGAAGAACAGCTGGTTGAAGATCAGCGCCGCAGCCGTGCCGTAGATGGTGAAGTCGTACCACTCGATGACGCTGCCGATGGTGCTGGACGTCAGCGTTCTCGACGCCGACGAGGCTCCGGCACGCGTCGTTGCGTTGGAGGACATGTGCGCCTTTCGCGGTGGCTGGTCAGGAGCGGGCGAACGCGTCGGGCGCCCAGGGCAGTCGCGCGCCGCCGAACTTGGCGGCCCGGACATCACCGGAGCGGGCGTGGCCCTCGAACAGCTCGACGCGGGCCGCGCGACCGCACACCTCACCGAGCTTCGCGCTGGAGGCCGGGTCGGTGACTTCCTGGTAGGTCACGGTCTTGAGGTACTTGCCGACCCAGAGCCCACCGGTGTAGCGGGCGGCGCCGCGGGTGGGCAGCACGTGGTTGGTGCCGATGACCTTGTCCCCGTAGGACACGCAGGTCCCCTCGCCCAGGAACAGCGCACCGTAGTTGCGCATCTTCGCGAGCGCCTCGCGCGGCTGCGCGGTCAGGACCTGGACGTGCTCGCTGGCGTAGGTGTCGGCGAGTTCGTAAGCGGCGTCGAGGTTCTCGACGACGTGGACCTCTCCGTGGTCGCGCCAGGCGGGCTCGGCGTTGTCCCGGGTGGGCATCTCCGGCAGCAGGCGGTCGACGTGCTCGACGACCGAGCGGCCCAGCTCTTCCGAGGTGGTGATCAGCACCGCGGGCGAGTCCGGGCCGTGCTCGGCCTGGCTCAGCAGGTCCACCGCCACGACGAACGGGTCGGCGGTCTCGTCGGCCACGATCAGGACCTCGGTGGGGCCGGCGAACAGGTCGATGCCGATCTCGCCGAACAGCTGCCGCTTGGCCTCGGCGACGAAGGCGTTGCCGGGACCGGCCAGCATGTCCACCGGCGCGATGGTCTCGGTGCCCAGCGCCATGCTCACCACCGCCTGCACGCCGCCGAGCAGGTAGATCTCGTCGGCCCCGGCCAGGTGCATGGCCGCCACGGTCGCGTCCGGCACCTCGCCGCGGATCGGCGGCGTGCAGGCCACCACGCGCGGCACCCCGGCGGTCTTCGCGGTCAGGATCGTCATGTGCGCCGAGGCCAGCAGCGGGTAGCGACCACCGGGCACGTACGCACCGGCCGCGGCGACGGGGATGTGCTTCTGCCCCAGGTGGACGCCGGGCAGGGTCTCCACCTCGAACTCCTGCATCGAGGCCAGCTGCCGCTCGGCGAAGCCGCGGACCTGCTGCTGGACGAACTCGATGTCGTCGACGACCTGCTTCGGAACGCGGGAGACGATCTCCTCGATCTGCGCGGCCGACAGCCGGAACGACTCGGGCTGCCAGTTGTCGAACTTCGCCGAGTACTCGCGAACCGCCTGGTCGCCGCGGGCGCGGATGTCGGCGATGATCGCCCCGACCTTCTCCTGCACGTCGGGCAGCGAGGTCGTGGTCGCCGCCGAGCTGGTGGCCGGGGCCTTGAGCGCGAAAGCCATGGCTGTGGTGATCCCTTCGATGTTTACGTACACATCGCAATGTAGGCGGCTAGGGTGTTTACGTAAACCCACAGTTCGGACTCCCTCGATCCAGCCCTGGAGGTGCTCGGTGGTCACCAGCCGGGACGTAGCGCAGCTGGCCGGCGTTTCGCAGATGACGGTGTCCCGGGTCCTGCAGGGCAGCGACAAGGTCGCCCCGGAGACCCGGCAACGCGTCCTGACCGCGATGAAGGAGGCGGGCTACCGCCCCCACGCCGCGGCGCGGACCATGCGCACCCGCCGCACCTCGACCGTCGGCGTCGTGGTCGCCGACATCACCAACCCCTTCTACCCGCAACTGCTGGAAGCGGTCGGCCAGGCGCTGGACGCGGCCGGTCAGCGGATGGTGCTGTGGAACGCGCCCGATCCCGGCGGCGAGAGCGCCCTGCGAGCCCTGGACGAGGGCACCGTCGACGGCCTGATCTTCACCACCGTCACCGAGGGCTCCGAGCAGCTCGCCGGCGCGCTGCGGCGGGGAGAGCCGATCGTGCTGCTGCACCGCGGGCTGGATTCGCTGGACTGCGACCAGGTCACCACCGACAACCTCGCCGGCGGCCGGGCGGTCGCCGACTACCTGGTCGCCACCGGGCACACCCGGATCGGCTTCCTGCGGGGTCCCGAGCTGCCGAGCACGTCCCGGCACCGGGAACGCGGATTCCGCGACCGCCTGGCCGAACTCGGCCGGCCGCTGGAGGCCGAGCTCACCGCCCAGGGCGGGTTCGCCCACGACCTCGCCAGGTCGGCGATGCGCGAACTGCTCTCCCGGGAGGATCCGCCCACCGCCGTCTTCTGCGCCAACGACCTGACCGCGCTGGGCGCGGTCGACGGCGCCGCGTCCCTGAACCGCCGCGTCCCCGAGGACGTGTGGGTGATCGGGTACGACGACATCGCGATGACGTCGTGGGACTCCTACGACATCACCACGGTCCGGCAGCCCATCGCCGAGATGGCGCGCACTGCGGTGCACCTGCTGCTGGAGCGGGTCGACGACCGCTCGCTACCTCCCAGGAAGCAGGAGTTCCCCAGCGAACTCGTCATCCGCGGCTCCACCGCGCACACCCCAGCGCTGCACACCGGCTGACGGGCATTCCGGCGGGCGCGCCCCGAAGGCCGCCGCCGCTCTTGCGGAGCAGGCGCCCCTGGTTCAGCCGACGATGCGGCGGGCGCCGATGTAGTGGCCGTCGCCCTTGACCGAGCGGACGTCGACCAGCTGGCCCTCGGTCGGGGCGTCCACGACCTTGCCGCCGCCCACGTACATCGCGACGTGGTGGATGGTCGCCGGGTTGCCGGTGCCGTCGTCGTAGAAGACGAGGTCGCCCGGTTGCAGCTGTTCCCTCGACACCGGGCGGCCTGCCTTCCACTGCGTCCGGCTGCTCGGCGGGATCGAGATGCCCGCCTGCTTGTACGCCCACTGGGTCAGACCCGAGCAGTCGAAGGTCGTCGGCCCCTTCGAGCCCCACTCGTACTGCGAGCCGCGCTTGGACAGGGCCGCCTGCAGCGCGGTGTTCGCCGCGCCCGGCGGGCCCAGGTAGGAGCCGGTGTCCACCGGGCCCTGCAGGCGGTCGCGGTCGGAATCGTCCAGGCCGCCGAGCGCGCGGCGGACCTCCTCGATCCGCCCGTCGAGATCGTCCCTGCGCTTCTGCACCTCGTCGAGCAGGCGCGCGGCATCGTCGGTCGCCCGCTGGGCGCGGAGTTCCGCGGCCTGGGCCTGTTCCCGGGAGGTCCGCGCGCGGTCGACCGCCTCGGAGTAGCTGTCGAGCACTTCCCCGTTGCTGCTCGCCATCGCACCGAGCATCGTCGCGCGGTCGAGGAACTCCTCGGGGCTCTCGCTGGTCAGCGCGGCCGACATCTCGCTCATCCGGGCGCCGCGGTACGCCGAGCCGGTGAGCCGGTCGACCTCTCCGCGCAGCTCGTCCTGCTCGCGCTGGGCCTCGTCCTCGATCCGCAGCGCTTGGGCCACCGCCTCCTTCGCGCGGTCCAGTTCCGCCCGGTTGGCGTCGTGCGCCAGCTCCGCGTCGGTGAGGTCCTCCTCCGCCTTCGCCGCTTCCGCACCGAGCCGCTGGTACTCCTCGACGGGGTCCGATGGCTGCGCACCGGCGGGGAGGGCCAGAGGCCCTGCCATCACGGCGATGGCCGAAGCGGTCAACGCCGCCTTCACCGATCTTCTGAGGCGTTGTGCCGCCATGTCGCGAACGTCTCCTCTGCATTCCCGGGCGCTCCCGGATCACGGACTTCCACCCCCGGCCCGGAAGCTACTCGATCCGCGAACCGCTGTCTACTATCAACCTTAGTAGGTGATTTTCTCTTGCGCCGCTGCGGAAAGATGGAACCGGCGCCAGCTTGCCGAGTGAGCTACTATCTGCGATAGTTGATGCGTTCGCCGGGGATCGAGAACCCGGAGAGGCCTGGACTGCGGACCGCCCCTCACCGCCCTCCCCCAGCACGAGGCCGGTCCGCAGCCCGGAGCGCGATCAGATGGGCAGCGTGAAACCCGCGATCGGCCCGCGCATCCAGTTGATCAGCTCGCCCCACAGGCCGGTCACCAGCGCCAGCCCGATGACGATGAGGAAGACCCCGCCGATCTGCTGCATCCGGCGGACGTTCCCGCGCAGCCAGTCCGCCGCCCGGACCGCCCAGCGCAGGCCGAGTGCCAGCACCACGAACGGCAGCCCCAGCCCCAGGCAGTAGGCCAGCACCAGCAGGAGCCCGCGCCACATCGCAGGGCCGACATCGGTTCCGCTGGCCACCGCGATCACACCGGTCAGCGTCGGGCCGAGGCAGGGCGTCCACCCGAGCCCGTAGACGGCACCCAGCAGCGGTGCACCCCACAGGCCGTCGCGGCGCGGCGTGTGCCGCACCTTCCAGCCGAACTGCAGCGGCGGGATGAATCCGAGGAAGACCAGTCCCATCACGACGGTGACGATCCCGCCGATGCGCTGCAGCAGCAGCTCGTTGGCAAACACCGCGTCCGAGAAGCCGAGCACCGTGACCGTCGCCGCCGCGAACACGACGGTGAACCCGAGCACGAACAGCAGCGCCGCACCGGCGACCCGCCACCGGCCGACCAGGCGGCGCCCCTCCCGCTCCGGCAGGTCGACCGCCGGCGCCTGGACGCCCACCAGGCCCGCGAGGTAGGCGAGGTAGCCCGGCACCAGCGGGATCGCGCACGGAGAGGCGAAAGACACCGCCCCGGCGACCACCGCGAGCAGCGCGGCCAGCAGCAGCGGTCCGGAGATGGCCAGATCCGTCAGGTCCACAGCAGAACCTCCGCCCACCCGTCGCCACGTCGCGATCCGGCTCCGGGCAACGACATCTCGACCACCTCCGCAGGAGCCGCCTTACTACTAGCTCGGATAGTACTAAGCGGCGCACGTCGCCCCACCACTGGCCCGATCCCGGCACGGCGGACCCGGTATCCTCGACACCCGGAGACGGGAGGTGGCATGCAGGGCCTGGGAGAGCTCGAGAACGGTGTGATGGACGTGCTGTGGACGTCCACCGCGCCCATGACCGTGCGCGAAGTCCTCGCGAAGCTCAACGAAACGCGCGATCTCGCCTACACGACGGTGATGACGGTGCTGGACAACCTCCACCGCAAGGGCTGGGCGGACCGCGAGCTGCAGAACCGCGCCTACCTCTACACCCCCGCCGAGAGCCGCGAGGAGGCCGCCGCGCGCGTGCTGCGCGAGCTGCTCGACTCCAGCGGTGACCCGGAAGCCGTCCTGCTGCACTTCGCGCAGTCGGCCTCCGACGACGAGACGGCCGCCCTGCGACGCGGCCTGCGCCGACGGCCCCGGCGATGATCCTCGCGGTAGCCCTGCTGCTCGGCGTGGCGTTCGTCGCCGGGTTCGGCCCTGCGGTGCTGAACCGGATGCTGCAGCGGCGGATGGACCCGCAGCTCGTGCTGATGGCGTGGGGCGGCCTGGTCGCCACCACGTTCGTCACCGTGACCGCGGCCCTGACGATCACGGTGCTGCCCACCCACGGCCCGGCACCGCTGCTCGTCCAGCTGCTCCACCACTGCTGGACGGCCCTGCAGCACGGTTCCGCGCCCCAGCTCCACCTGGCAGCGGGACTGCTGCTGCTCACCGCGATCGCCGGCCTGTCGTCCCGGGTGAGCATCGGGCTGCTGCGGCACACCCGGCGCCAGCGGCGCGAGCACCGCCGCCACCTCGACCTGCTGCGCATCGCGGCGCGCCCCGAGTCCGGCGCGTTCCCGGTCATGTGGCTCCCGCACCCCGAGCCGATGGCCTACAGCGTGGCCGGCACGCCGGGCTTCGTGGTCGCCACCGACGGAGTCCGCGACCGGCTCGGCTCCGACGCCGCCGCGGTGCTGGAGCACGAGCGAGCACACCTCCGAGGTCGCCACCACCTCCTGGTCGGCCTGGCCGAGGCGTTGTCGCGCTCGGCCCCGTGGCTGCCGCTGATGCGGCGTTCCCCGGAGCTGGTGCGCACCGCCGTCGAACTGGCCGCCGACCGCTCGGCCGCGCACCTGCACGGCCCCCGCGCGGTGCGCTCCGCGCTGCTGCAGATGTCCGGCGGAGGCTCGACGCCCGCGCACGCGCTGGGGATGGCCAACAGCGCAGTGGCCCTCCGGCTCCACCACCTCAGCGGCCTGCCCTCGGCGCCGGGCCGGGCCAAGCGCGCGCTGGCCTCCGGTGTGGCAGGACTGACCGCCGCCACGCTGCCGACGCTCGCCGGCATCGCGCTGCTGCCCGTGCTGGCGATGCTCACCTGCCCGTTCGCGTTCGGCTTCTGATCTCCAGCCGGGCGGTGACGATCGGTCACCGCCGCTCCCCGCCGAGCACCAGCGTTCGTCACCCGACCGCACTACTAAGCACAATAGTACTTGTGACGCCCCGTGCGAATCGCTCGGACGATAACCCAAAAGCGTTGCAGCTGAACGAAGACCGACGACCCGGATGAGCGGGGTGAACGCACCTCCAGTACGGTCCTCACCGTGCGCAACCGGCCACCCACTGTCCGCACCGCGGGAATTCCGGCGCTCTGCGTCATCCTGCTGACGCTGGGCGCATTCCTCGCCGCGCACACCCTGATCGGCACCTCGACCACCTGCGCGGCCGGTTCGCAGATCAGCGCCCACTGCGGCGAGGATCGCCCCGACTCCCTGGAGCACGGCCCCGGCGACGCCGAGTGCGCGGCTTCCGCGCGAGACGTCGCGTCCACGTTGGACACCGCAGCGCTGCTGCTCGTTCCGGCCACCGGCGGCCAGGAATTCCCCTCCGCCTTCCACCGGACCACCACCGCCCTGCCGCGCCCGGCCCTGCCGCCGCACGGGCAGGACGTCCTGAGTTCCACGTGCATCTCGCGAACGTGATCAGGTCTCACTTCCTGTCCTGATCACGATCGACGCACCGCACCCGCCGACCGCGGACCGGTGCGCCCGATTCCCGCACCTGCGCGACAACGAGGAACGCGATGCAAGGACTCCTCCCCCGCACCGGCGACCGCTCCGGCGCGGCAACGGCGCTGCGGCCTGCCCACGCCATCGACACCACCGTCGGCAACACCCCGGTCCTGTGGATCGACCGGCCGTTCAACCCGCCCGGCACCGGGTTCTGGGCGAAGCTGGAAGGGCACAACCCGGGCGGCATGAAGGACCGGCCCGCGCTGCACATGGTCGAACGCGCCCGGCAGCGCGGCGAGCTCGAACCCGGCGGCACGATCGTCGAGTCGACGAGCGGCACGCTGGGCCTGGGGCTCGCTCTCGCCGGGATCACCTACGGGCACCCGGTCACCCTGGTCACCGATCCCGGCCTGGAACCGATCATGCACCGGATGCTCGGGGCGTTCGGCGCGCGCATCGACGTGGTCACCCGGCCGCACCCGAGCGGCGGCTGGCAGCAGGCGCGCCGCGACCGGGTCGCCGAGCACCTCGCGGCCACGCCCGGTTCCTTCTGCCCGGACCAGTACAACAATCCCGACAACACCGCCGGATACGCGCCGCTGGCGCTGGAACTCGCCGCGCAGCTGCGCTGCATCGACGTCCTGGTGTGCTCGGTGGGCACCGGCGGCCACTCGGCCGGCGTGACCCGGGTGCTGCGCAGCTTCTTCCCGGAGCTGCGCCTGGTCGGGGTCGACACCATCGGCTCCACCATCTTCGGCCAGCCCGCGAGGCAGCGGATCATGCGCGGCCTCGGGTCGAGCATCCAGCCGCGCAACATCGACTACCCGGCCTTCGACGAGGTGCACTGGGTCGGGCCGGCCGAGGCGGTGTGGGCCGCGCGGCGCCTCGCCGCCACGACCTACGCCAGCGGCGGCTGGAGCGTCGGCGCCGTCGGGCTGGTCGCCGGCTGGGTCGCCCGCACGGCAGGGCCGGGCACCCGGGTCGCCGCCGTCTTCCCGGACGGCCCGCAGCGCTACTTCGACACCGTCTACAACGACGAGTACTGCGAGCGGCACGGCCTGCTGCGGGCAGCGCCGCCGGAAGAACCGGACGTGCTGACCCATCCGCTGGAGCGGGAGGTCTCGCGCTGGACGCGGTGCGGCGAAGTGGTCGATCCGGCGGAGGGCGAGCGGCGTTGATGCAGACCGCCAAGCAGTTCCGGTCCTTCAACGGGACCGTTCGGCTGCTCGTGATCAACCAGTTCACCATCAACCTCGGCTTCTACATGCTCATCCCGTACCTGGCGGCGCACCTGTCCGGCGGGCTCGGGCTGGCGACCTGGCTCGTCGGGCTGGTGCTCGGGGTCCGGAACTTCGCGCAGCAGGGCATGTTCCTCATCGGCGGCACCCTCGCGGACCGCCTCGGTTGCAAGCCGCTGATCATCGCCGGGTGCTCGCTGCGCACCGCGGGCTTCGCGCTGCTGGGCGTCGTGGACTCCGTTCCCGCGCTGCTGCTCGCCTCGGCCGCCACGGGATTCGCCGGTGCGCTGTTCAACCCGGCCGTCCGCGCCCACCTCTCGCACGAAGCCGGTGACCGGCGGGTCGAGGCGTTCGCGCTGTTCAACATCTTCTACCAGTCGGGCATCCTGCTCGGGCCGCTGGTCGGCATGGCGCTGACCGGAATCGCCTTCCAGGCGACTTGCTTCACCGCGGCGGCGGTCTTCGCGGTCCTGACCGCGCTGCAGATCCGCGCCCTGCCGCAGCGCAAGGGCGACCGCGAGGAGACCGGCGGGCGTTCGGTCCTGGCCGACTGGCGGAGCGTGGTCGCCAACAGGTCCTTCGTCGCCTTCTCGGTCGTGATGATCGGCAGCTACGTGCTGTCGTTCCAGGTCTACCTGGCCCTGCCGCTGGAGGCCCGGCGGCTCGCCGGGGACGGCATGGCCGGGACCGCCGTGGCCGCCTCGCTGTTCGCGGTGTCCGGGCTGCTGGCGATCGCGGGGCAGCTGCGCATCACGGCGTGGTGCGAGCGGCGCTGGGATCCCGGAGTCTGCCTGGTCGTCGGTCTGCTGGTGATGGGCGCGGCCTTCCTCCCACCGCTGCTGACCGCCGGATCGCCGACCGCGACCACCACCGGGGAGATCCTGCTGCGAGCCGCCCCGCTCGTGCTGTCCGCGGCGCTGATCGGCCTGGCGCAGGTGATCGTCTTCCCCTTCGAGATGGACACGATCGTGACCCTCGCGGGCAACAGGCTCATCGCCACGCACTACGGGCTGTACAACACGGTGTGCGGAATCGGGATCATGCTCGGCAACCTCGCGACGGGAAGCGTGCTCGACCTGGCCCGTTCGACCGGGCTGCCCGCCCTGCCCTGGGTGGTCATGTCCACCCTGGGCCTGCTCTGCGCGGGCGGCATCGCCGCGCTCCAACGCGCCCGGAAGCTGAGCGCACCCGACCCGCAACCGGCGATCGGCTGATCCTCCGCCCGTCGAGCGAAACCACCCGACACACCGGTGGTGCGTCGGATGGTCGTGCAATTTCAATGGAAATCAGACGTCTGATTTCCATTGAAATTGCGGCGGTTCGTCACCCGGGACGGGGCCGTCCACCCTGTCGGTGGGTCGGGTGCCCACTCGCCGACGGGTGTGGGGCTCGCTTCTCGTTCCCGGGGTTCGGTGTCAGTCCGGTAGGGGCCGGGCTCCTCGTTCCTCGAGCATTCGTCTCATCGCGTCGATCTCCGCCGTTTGCGCCGTCAGCATCTGCTGGGCGAGGTTGCGCACCTGGGGGCGGTCGGCCTCCTGCGCGGCGTACTGCATCATCGGCGCACCTCCTCGGTGGTGGCGGATCATCAGCTGGAGGAAGAACACGTCGAACTCCGGCCCGTCGAGCGATCGCAGCCGGTCGAGATCCTGCTTGGCGGCCATGCCGGGCATCGCGGTCCGCTGCGACGCGTGCTGGTCGTGCTCGCCCGCCATCCACGTCATCGGGTTGCCGGGCGCCAGATCTGGCTCGTTCCACAGGCTCAGCCAGCCCTTCATCCGGCCGGTCTGCTCCAGTTGCGTGGTCTCGATGTCGAAGGCCAGCTGCCGGATGAGGCGGTCCTGGCTCTTCTCCCGCGCGAGGGAGGCCATCCGCACGCCTTGCAGGTGGTGCACGCTCATGTCCTGCGAGAACCCGACGTCGACCGGATCGGCCGAATCCGGCTCGCCCACCCGCAGCGACAGCACCCCGGAAGCCACGAGCAGTCCGACGGCCAGCAGCACCGCCGCGCCCAGGGCGATCTTCACCGGGCGCGGTGCGGTGCGCAGCGAGTTCACGCCGGATCCTCCTTCCCAGCGGCACCGCGGCCCGCGGCCATCGGGACCGCGTCCGGCCCCGGCGGATTCGGGTCGAAGGGCGGCGGGGAGTCGGGGTCGAATCCACCGGGCCCCAGCGCCGAGCAGGACGCGCCGACCTCGGGATGGGTGTAGGGGTTGGTCCGCGTCGAGGAGATGAACTGGTCGATGCGCGGATCGGCGGCCTCGGCCACCTTCAGCCGGCGTCCCCACGACTGCAGCGAGATCGGCTGGTCCAGGCCGGGATACGGCGACAACGCCATGTACTGCTGCCCGTCGACCTTCGCGCGCAAGGCGTCGAGCTCGGCGCCGTCGACCCGCTCCGGGTCGTAGGCGATCCACACGGCGCCGTGCTCCAGGGAGTGCACGAGGTTCTCGGTGCGCACCGGGACGTCGTACACCGTTCCTTCGCACGCGGCCCAGATTCCGTCGTGCGGCCCGCCGAAAGCGGGGCTGTAGTCGTAGTTCACCCGCTGCGCCGGGTCGACGTGCTTGCCCGCCTCGTAGTCCTCGACGACCACGCCCGGGATCTGCCGCGCCGGGTCGCGATTGGTCTCCGACGGCGTCCACTTCGCCATCGCGGCGTCGCGCTCGGCCTTGTCGGCGTACTGGACGTAGACGTAACCGAAGATGCCGCCCGCGAACGCCAGCACGACCGCGACCGCGGTGATGCCCGTCCACGGCAGCCCGCCGCCCGCCAGCGCCTTGCTCGCCTGCTTGCCCGTACCCGCTCGTTTCACGAGAACCACCGTAGTACTACGGTCAATAGTACTAACGCATATAGCGTTGCTGCGCGAAGCCCGGCCTCCGGGCAGTCAGGAGAAGGCTGAGCAACGCGCCCCGTGCCCATCCCACCCTTGTCGTGCATTCATGCGCATGTCACTATGTATCGGACGACGCGACGGAAGGGACGGACATGGGGCACGGACACGGGCACGGCCACGGGATATCGCCCGCCCAGGCGGCGAGCGCCTCCTCGAAGCACCTCCGGCGGCTGTGGCTCGCCGCGGGCTTGGGCCTGGTCACCTTCGGAGCGCAGGTCGTCGTGGGCCTGTCCACCGGGTCGCTGGCGCTGCTGTCCGACTCCGCGCACGTGTTCACCGACGTGTCCGGCATCCTGATGGCCATCGCGGCGATCGTGATCGCACAGCGGGCCAGCGCCCGCGCCAACCGCACGTTCGGGCTCTACCGCACCGAGGTCTTCGCCGCGCTGTTCAACGCCGTCCTGCTGTTCGCGGTGGCCGGCTGGGTGCTCTACGAGGCGATCGACCGGTTCGAAGAACCGCCGGAAGTCCCGGGCCTGCCGGTCAGCGTCGTCGCCGTGGTCGGCCTGGTGATGAACGTGGCCGCGCTCCTGCTGCTGCGTTCCGGCGCGGAGGAGAGCATCAACGTCCGAGGCGCCTACCTGGAAGTCATGGCCGACATGCTGGGCTCCATCGGCGTGCTCGTCAGCGGCCTCGTGACGCTGCTGTTCGGCTGGCGCTACGCCGACCCGGTCATCGGTGTGGCGATCGGGCTGTTCGTGCTGCCCAGGGCGTTCAGCCTCGGCAAGGGCGCGCTGCGCATCCTCCTGCAGCACGCACCCGAGCGCATCGACGTCGCCGGGATGACCGCCGACCTCAGCGCGCTGCCCGGCGTGCAGGAAGCCCACGACCTGCACGTGTGGACCCTCACCTCCGGGATGGAGGTCGCCTCGGCGCACCTGAAGGTCGACGCCGACGCCGACTCCTCGGCCGTGCTGGTGGCCGCGCAGCGCCTGCTGGCCGAGAAGTACCAGCTCGAGCACGCGACCCTGCAGGTCGAGACCGCCGAGGCGGCCAGCCGGTGCCAACAGCTCAGCTGGTAGCGGCGCTCAGGCCCGGGCTCCGTTGTTCCGCAGCCACGCGTACGGATTCACCTTGCGGCTGCTGGCGTCCCACACCTCGAAGTGCAGGTGCGGACCGGTCGACTGGCCGCGGTTGCCGACCTCGGCGATGACATCGCCCGCGTCGACGCGCTGCCCCTTGCGCACCAGCGCGCGGTTGATGTGGCCGTAGACGGTGGTGGTGCCGTCCGAGTGCCGCAGCCGCACCCACAGCCCGAAACCGCTGGCCGGGCCGGCGTCGATCACCACACCGCGCTTGACCGCGTGGATGGGGGTGCCGATCCGGTTGGCGATGTCCAGGCCGTAGTGCGTGGTCCCCCACCGCGCGCCCGGCATCGAGGTGATCCGCCCCGCCACCGGCCACACGACGCGGTTGCGCAACGCCTCCCGCTCGGCGGCCTCCCGCTGGCGGGCGGCTTCGGCCTCCGCCGCCGCGCGTTCCTCGTCGAGGCGGAGGCTCTTGTTCAGGCCCGCCAGCTCGTCGTGCTCCCCGGAAGCCGACTGCGCGGGCAGCAGGTTGGGCGAGGCCGGTGTCGGAGCGGGCCCGTCGGCGATGATGTGGCCGATGGAGGCCACCGGCGTGATGCCGCCGTCGAGACCTTCGAGATGCCCGGACGCCTGCGCTTCGTGCGTCGAGGCCACGCTCGCCGCGGCGAGCGCTCCGCCCATGACGCCCAGCATCGTCACGTAGGCCCGGACCACACCCGATGGCCGCAGGCCGGGACGCTGCTCCAGAATCCGGTCCTCGGGGTCTTCCTGCACGTGCCCCCGGGTGGCGAGGCGCTCCTCGCGGCTGGATGCGGGGGTACCGCCGCTGGCCCGATCGTGTCGCACGTGCCGCCTTTCAGATCATCACCTTCGCGTTGCATCCCCAGCCGGCGACCCACTGCCGGCGCGCACAGAGCCTGGCGGCCGCGGCCCACCCGAACGGCCCCCGAAAACCGTCACCGACAGCGACCCGCGGAAGGTCGCGGCAAGGTTACGACACCAGCCCCGCCTTGTCTACTAGATCGTCTAGTACGGCCTCCCTTCGTTAATATCAATCCACAGTGGAGCCAGAAAGGCGGAGACCCCCGCAGCGGCACCGAAGGGCTGGTCTACTATCAACGTTAGTGACAAACCGGGTGCGGCAGATGCATGCACGGGCAACCCCGCGTCAAGCCCAGCCCCGCGCAACCGCTCCGCAGAGGACCGTGACGCAACCCAGCCACGAGAAACCGCAAAACGCGAGATCCCCCCGGACGCAACCACCACTGAAAATCGCGGAGAGGCGGAACTGCCCATGAGCAGGAATCTCCAACTGACCCTCGTCGTCATCGGTGTCGCAGCGGTGGCGATCTTCACGCTGCTGCTCGTGAACCGACCGGCAGATCCGGAAGCCGCCCCCGCCGAACCCGGCCCGCTGCCCGCCCGACTGCTGGTTCGGGAGGACAGCCACCAGCTGTCCACGGCCGCGGACGGCAAGGTGACCCTGGTGGAGTTCCTCGACTTCGAGTGCGAAGCGTGCGGCGCGGTCTACCCGGCGATGGAGCAGCTGCGGGCCGACTACGACGGGCGCATCAACTACGTCATCCGCTACTTCCCGCTGCCGAGCCACCGCAACGCCGACCTGGCGGCCCGAGCCGCCGAAGCCGCCGCGGCGCAGGGCAAGTTCGAGCAGATGTACCAGGCGCTCTTCGACAACCAGCAGGCGTGGGGCGAGAAGCAGGAGTCCCAGGAAGCGGTGTTCCTGGACTACGCCCGCGCCATCGGCCTGGACGTCGAACGCTTCCAGGCCGACCTGAACAGCCCCGCCACGGCCGCCCGCGTCGAGAAGGACCGGAACGACGGACTGGCGGCAGGTGTCGACGGCACGCCCACCTTCTTCCTGAACGGCAAGAAGTTCGTCCCCGACTCCTACCAGCACCTCACCGACGCCATCGACACCGCACTGGCGAAGTAGACCGCTGCCCCGGCGACCGTCCTGGCCACCGGACCGTCACGTCCCCAGCAGGCCGCGGGCTGCGAGGTTGTTCATCAGCGCGCGGATCCCGAACTGCCAGTCCGGAGCGTCCTCGGCGCTGTTCACCGCGTTGACCAAGGAGCCCAGTGCCGGGGACGAGATGCGCACCACGTCGCCGCGCTTGTGCGTGAAGCCCTGGCCCGGCACGTCGCGGTCCTCGGTCGGGGCGAACATCGTGCCGGTGAACAGCGCGAACCCGTCCGGGTACTGGTGGTGGCGCCCGCAGGCGTGGCCGACCAGGTCGACCAGATCGCGGCTGATCTCCGCGACCGGGTTGACGCCTTCGAGCCGGTAGCCGTCGGCGCCGGTGATCCGCAGGGAGATCTCCGCGTTCCGGGCGTCGTCGAGGGTGAAGTCCGCGTCGAACAGGCGCAGGAACGGGCCGATCGCGCAGGAGGCGTTGTTGTCCTTCGCCTCGGTCAGCAGCAGGGCGCTGCGCCCTTCGAAGTCCCGGAGGTTCACGTCGTTGCCGAGGGTGGCCGCCACCGGGACTCCGGCGGAGCTCACCGCGAGCACCAGCTCCGGCTCCGGGTTGTTCCACGTCGAACGGGCCAGCACGCCGATCTCGGCGCCGGTGCCCACCGCCGACAGCACCGGGGCCTTGGTGAAGATCTCCGGATCGGGTCCGATGCCGACCTCCAGGTACTGCGACCAGAGCCCTTCCTGGACGAGCACCTCCTTGACCCGCTCCGCTTCCGGCGATCCCGGTCGCACCTGCGAGATGCGGCCGATCACCAGATCACCCAGCTTGGCGCGGATCGCTTCGGCCCGGCGGAGGTCACCGTCGGCCCGCTCCTCGATGACGCGCTCCAGCATGCTCCGCACGAAGGTGACCCCGGCGGCTTTCAGGACCTGGAGGTCGACGGGCGCGAGGAAGTGGGCCTCCGCGCGGTGCCCGTCGAGCGTCGCCCGCAGGAGATCGGACAGCTGCCACGCGCGCCCGCCGGGGTGAGATCGCACGATCTCCACCGCATCAGGCCGTTCCAGCAGGCCCGAGGCGGTCGGCTCGACCTCGGTCAGATCGACCACCGTCCGACCGCGCACGGCGGCCACGCACGGCCCGCCCGATTCCGGGTCGTGCACGCGGGCGAGCAGCGTGGCGCTCTCGACGTCCTGGGGCGGGATGAGATCGGCATGAGCGGTGAGGTCCACGGATTGCCCTCCTGCGATGCCACGACAGAACCTGCTCATGTCCTATCGCCGCGAATGTTCGCGGTCAACGACCGAACAGGGCGCTCGCCGCGCACGGGCGCGGCGCGACCAAGCGATCCCCCGGGAGCCCGGCCACCACCGGAGCGTCGTGGTCCACGTCGATCTCCACGAAATCGACACCTTCCCGGGCGTCAGGCGGTGAACTCGAAGCGTCTGCGCAGCTGCCATCGGCCTTGGAGGGCGATGAGGCGGGCTTCGCGCAGGTGCGCTCGGATCGGCGTGAACTCCGGGACGATCTCGCGGGCCACCGCTTCGGCCGTGGCTTCCGCGGTGTTCAGGGCGACCGTCAGGTGCAGGTCGACGTCGGTGCCGAACCTGCCGCCGTAGGGGAGCAGGTCCGGCCACCGGCGGCGCAGTTCGCCGACCAGCTCGGACAGGCCTTCCGCCGGATCCGGCAGCAGGGCGGCGAACCCGGTCGCCCGGTGGCATTCGGCGAACTCCACCCGCAGCGGTGGCCGATCGGCGAACACCTCGTCCAGGGCCGCGAAAACCCGGTCGTCGAGCGCATCGGCGGGCAGGAACGGGTACAGCAGCGTCACGTGCGCGGGCAGCGGGCGCACCGCGTCCGGGAACCGGGCCGCGACCGCCGCCAGCAGCGGGTCGGCTTCCGGCAGCGGCACGACCAGCGCCGTTGCGCCTTCTCTCGGCATGTTCGGAGTTCTACCGCGCGGAGAGGCTCGGGCGGCCGGAGCAGATCGGAGTCGGATCGGCCGTGGCGCACGGGACGAGCACGGCTGCCGCCGCGACCAGCGCCACCACGGGCAGGGCCAGCGCGGCGACGATCCGCCAGCACGCCGAGTGCACCGCCGCCCGCGGCTGGAGCAGACGCCGGACCCGCTCCGGAACACCCGAGCCCGCCGCGGCGAGGGCCACCTTCGGCACCGGCGCCGCCGGGCTCGTGGCCATCACCGCCAGCGCCCGGGCCACCGCGCGGTTCCCGTGCCTGCGGCCCGCTCGATCGTCGGCGATCCACTCGACCAGGCGGGCGATCTCCTGCGAAGCCGCCTTCAGCAGCGGCACGAACGGGAAGGCGTGCGCGAGGATCGCCGCCCAGCCGGACATGAGGTGGTGCTTGCCGCGCAGGTGCGCGATCTCGTGCGCCATGACGGCGTCGCGCTCGGCCGGGACCAGGCGCCGCAGCGCGCCCGTGGTGAGCACGACGGTGGAGCACCGCCCGGGAACGCAGTACGCGGCGAGCTGCTCGGCTTCCACCACGGCAACGCGGATTCCGTTTCCGACCACCGCGTTGGAGAACGAGCGCAGCGCCTTCCGGTGCAGCTCGCGGTGCCGCCGGGTCCGCCGGACGTGACGCGCGGCGACCACGAGCAGCCGCCCGATCACCACGCCCGATCCGAGCAGCGCGATCGCGGCGGGCGCGTCGGCGAGGCTGTGCACGCCGACGATCGTCAGCAGCGCGCGAAGGCAGGCGTGCAGCAGCGCAGCCAGCCCGTGGCCGCCGGAGAGCTGAGCCATCGCGGCCAGGCCCGCGCTGATCACCGCCACGACCCACGAGGTGGCCAGCGCGGTCCAGAAGACGAGACCGAGCCGCGGGGCCGCGGACTGCCAGCGGCGGCAGGCCCTGATCAGCCGGGGACCCAGCACCGCCAGCGCCGCGATGTAGGCGAACAGCCCGATGAGCAGCGGTGTCATCGGTCCTCCGGTGCCTCGGCGAGCAGTTCCCGCAGCATCGCGGCTTCCTCCTCGGTGATCTCGTCGACGAATCTGAGGAACGTCGCGCGCGGGCTGTTGCTGGCCGCGAGCGCTTCCCGCATCAGCAGCGCGGCGTGCTCGCTGGCCTGCAGGCGCGGGCGGTAGAACCAGACCCGGCCCACCCGGTCGCGGTCGACCCACTGCTTGCGGTGGAGGTTCTCCAGCACGGTGGCCACCGTGGTGTAGGCCAGCCCGCGATCGCGGAGGCCGTCGAGCACCTCCCGCACGCTCAGCGGATCCCCCGCCGACCACAGGTGATCCATCACGGCCGATTCGAGCGGCCCCAGGCTGCGCATCGGAAACTCCCCCTCCCTGACCGGAGAGTAGGTCATGGACGCCCCGCCCCGGACAACCGGCAGATCCGCGCCGAGCGCAACCTGGCGCGCAGCGCGAAGCCCAGCAGCGCGAGCGAGCCGATCGCCAGCACCGGCTGCAGCGGGCCGAACCAGGTGATCGCGCCGCTGGTGCCCAGGGCGAGCACGACCAGCTTGTTGCACGTGGGACAGCCGACGGCGAGGAAGGACAGCACCGCACCGACGACGTTGCGGCGCTGGTCGCGCGTGCGCTCCGCCTCGGACTGCGCGCTGGGGGCGAGGTAGGTCGCGACCAGCAGCCCGGACAGGACCGCGGAGACGATCCACACCGGGTAGCTCCACCACGGCGCTTCGATCATCCGCGTGAACAGCGGGTTCGGCACCAGGCCGGTCACCGCGCCGGTCACCAGCGCGACCACCGCCGAGACCAGCGCCGCGACCGACCAGTGCCGGGCAGTCCACTCCCGCATCAGGGCGTTCCTCCTCCCGAGGGGGTGCCGACGACGTGCCGGCCCGACGATCCTACTATGCACGATAAGAGTTCTACTAACTTGGATAGAAAAGGGTGGGCGTGATGACCTCGAAGGGCTCACCGGCGCTCCGGTGGGGGTTCGCAGCGCTGGTCGTGGCCGCCGTCGCGGCGCTGGCGTGGGGCGCGTTCGGCGGCAGGCCGTCCCCGGAGCAGGCGGCGCCGCAGACCGCCACCGCCGAGCAGGACGAGATCGCCGCGGTGCTGAAGTCGTTGCAGCGGCGCCAGCCCGACGACCCGTTCGCGCTGGGGCGCACCGACGCGCCGGTGGTGATGATCATGTACGAGGACTACCGCTGCCCGTTCTGCTCGAAGTTCACCGCCGACATCAAGCCGCGGCTGATCGAGCGGTACGTCGACACCGGTGTGCTGCGGCTGGAGTGGCGCGACTTCCCGATCTTCGGCGAGGAATCCCTGGAGATCGCCAAGGCGGCCCGCGCCGCCGCCCACCAGGGCCGGTTCTGGGAGTTCCACAACGCGGCCTACGCGCGCGGCAACGGCGGGGAGAAGCCGTCGTTCCCGGAGGAGACCATCCAGGAAGTGGCCCGCGAAGCGGGCGTGCCGGACCTCGCGAAGTTCAACGCCGACCGCGACGATCCGGCGATCCTGCAGGCGATCCAGACCGACGCGACCGAGGGCCAGGCGCTCGGGGTGTCCAGCACGCCGTCGTTCATCATCAACAGCCAGCCCGTGCTCGGCGCCCAGCCGCTGGACCAGTTCGTCGCGGTGATCGAGGCGGAACGGGCCAAGGCATGATCATCGGCTACTTCGGGGCCTTCCTCGGCGGCGTGCTGTCGCTGCTGAGCCCGTGCTCGGCGCTGCTGGTCCCGGCGTTCTTCGCCTACGCCTTCGCCGACCGGGTCCGGCTGCTGCTGCGCACCGGCATCTTCTACCTCGGCCTGGCCACCACGCTGGTGCCGATGGGCGTGGCCGCGGGCTCGGTCGGCGCGCTGTTCAACCAGCACCGCGATCTCGTGGTGCTGATCGGCGGATCGCTGATGATCCTGCTCGGCGCGGCCCAGATCTTCGGCTTCGGGTTCGGCTCCGGGGCGGCGCAGCGGCTGAGCGGCCGGATCAAGATCTCCTCGGCGCTGTCGGTGTACCTGCTGGGCACCGTCTACGGGCTGGCCGGGTTCTGCGCCGGTCCCCTGCTGGGCAGCGTGCTGACCATGGCCATGACCGGTTCCAGCCCCGCCTACGGCGGCATCCTGCTGGCCGTCTACGCGCTGGGCATGGCGGTGCCGCTGTTCGTCATCGCGGCTCTGTGGGACCGCTTCGACCTCGGCAGGCGCCGCTGGCTGCGCGGCCGCGAACTCCGCGTCGGCCCGCTCCGCGTGCACAGCACGACGCTGCTGTCCGGCCTGGTCTTCATCGCGCTCGGCGTGCTGTTCCTCACCACCGACGGCACCGGATCGCTCAGCGGGCTCGTCAGCATCGACGCCCAGTTCACCGTTCAGTCCTGGGTGCAGCACGCATCGGCCCTGGTGTCCGACCAGCTGGTGCTGCTCGTCGTCCTGGTGGTGCTGCTGGTGGTCTCGCTGCTCGTCACCCGGGGACGCCGGCGCGGCGAGGCCCGGCGGGATCGGGATTCCACGTCCGGCTGATCGCCTGCGGCCGCGTCAGCGGGAGGTTTCGCCGTCCCAGGTCCGGTCCGTGATGCCGGCCTGGGCCAGGCGGAACTTCTCCACCTTCTCGGTCGGGGTCTTGGGCAGTCCGGCCACGAACTCGATGTAGCGGGGCACCATGAACCGCGCGCCGTGTTCGAGGCAGTACCGGTGCAGCGCTCGCTCGGACAGCTCCGACCCGGCCCGGCGGACCACGCAGACCTTCACCTCCTCCTCGGTCAGCTCGCTGGGCACCCCGATCGCGGCCGCCTCGACGACCTCGGGGTGACCGCAGACGAGTTCCTCGACCTCCTGCGCGGAGATGTTCTCCCCGCGCCGCCGGATCGAGTCGCTGAGCCTGCCGTGGAAGACGAGGTAGCCGTCCCGGTCGAGGCTGCCCAGGTCGCCGGTGCGCACCCAGCCGCGCTCGTCGATCGCCGCGGCCGTGGCCTCCGGCATCCCGTGGTAGCCGATCATGGTCAGCCCGGGTTCGTTGCCCCGCACCAGGATCTCGCCGATCCCCGACCCGTCGGCGGTGTCGATCCGGACCTCGTACTCGTCGATGACCCGCCCGCAGGTGCCCGGCCGCAGCTCACCGCCGACCGGGTCGTAGACGGGCAGCCCGGCGTCGGTGAGGCCGTAGACCTGGTACACCGGGAATCCGAAGCGCTGCTGCCACCCGTCCCGCCACTCCGGCACCGGCACGCCCCAGGCCAGCCGGACGCGGTGGCGGCGGTCGGCGGCGGAGGGCTCCTGCTTCCACAGGATGGTCAGGGTCGCGCCCATGAAGTTGAACACCGAGGCGTCGAACTTCCGCACCTCCGACCAGAACCCCGATGCGCTGAACCGGGCGCCCAGCGCGGCGGTGGCGCCGGCGGCCAGAGCCGCGACCACGGTCAGCGTGGCCGCGTCGATGTGGAACAGCGGGAACGGGCAGTACAGCACGTCATCGTCGCGGTAGCCGAAGCGCTGCGCGTGGATCTGCCCCTGGCGTGCCAGGTAGCGGTGCGGGAGCACGCAGGCCTTGGACGGTCCGGTGGTGCCCGAGGTGAACATCAGAGTTGCCGGATCGAGCTCGCCACCCCGCGGCGGCGGAGCGCTGACCGGTGAGGCCATCACCTCGCTCAGCTCCACGCCGCCCTCGCCGGAAGCCGCCCCGGCCGAGCGGCGCACGACGACCGTCCGCCCTTCGAGCAGACCTTCGTCCAGCGGTGCCAGCAGATCGGCCTCGCCGACCACGATCCTCGCCCCGGACACGGCGAAGACGTGACGCAGCCGGGAACCGGGCAACGCCGTGTTCACCGGTACGTGCAGCGCACCCAGGCGGGCGAGGGCGAACCACACCACCACGTGGTCGAGGCTGTTCCGCAGCAGCAGAACGACCGGAGTTCCTTCCTCCGCACCGAGAGCGGCCAGCCCGCCCGCGGTGGAGGCCGCCAGCGACTGCACCTGGGCGTAGGTCAGCTCGCCCTCCGCCGTGCGCAGGAACACCGCGTCCGGGGTGCGAGCAGTCCGGTCGGCGAGCATGCCGGTGATGCTGCCCGCTGCGGCGCGATCCTCTCCCGCCCGCTCCATCACGCTGCGGAGAACCCGAACACCCGGGCCGCGTTGTCCCGGAACAGCGCCGACAGCGCCGCTTCGCCCAGCCCTGAATCGCGCCACTCCGCGAGCGCGCGCCGGGGTTCCATCACCGGCCAGTCGCTGCCGTAGAGGACCTGCTCGCGCAGCAGGTTCGGCATCATGCCGAACAGCACGTCCCAGCCGGTGCCCGGCCTCGCGACGTACCTCGGGGCCAGGCCGCCGAACTCCAGGTGCACGGTGGGGTGCCGCCGCGCCACCGCGGCGTACTCCGCGGCCCACGGCCAGCCCGCGTGGCAGGCGACGAGCGTCAGATCGGGGAAGTCGCAGGCGACCTGGTCGAGCAGCTCGGCGCGCTCGTGGCGCAGCGGGTGCATCCGGGAGTAGGTGATGCCGGTGTGCACGCACACGACCAGTCCGAGCTCTTCGGCTCGCGCGTACATCGGGTACAGGGCGCGGTCGTCGATGTCCAGGCCGAAGAACGCCGGTTGCAGCGACACTCCCAGCATCCCGCGCTCGGCGATGCGAGCGGTCTGCACGGCGAGCCGGGTGGGGCTGCGGCTGCCGAGGTCAAGGCAGCCGATCCCGCGGAAGCGATCACCGTGCTCGGCGAGGACCTCTTCCAGCCCGTCGTTGAGCGCCTCGGCGTCCTCGCCGCCCTCCGACTCGGCGTGCATCACCGCGTGCCCGATGCCTTGATCGTCCATCGTGGACAACAGGCCGCCGAGGGTGCCGTCGTTCATCTTGCTGGTCAGGTCGAGCACCCTGTCGTACTGCTCGGTCTGGCGCGCGGGCGCGGAGTACGCGCGCCCGGGCCTGCGGTCCTGGGGTAGCCGGACACGGGCGTCGATGATCGTCATGGCACGGCCTCCGCGGTCCTGCCGCCGGCGCTCGGCCGGGGCTCGATTCCGGATTGGTGTGGCGAGAAGTCAGCGAGGGCCTTTCCGAGCCAGTCCGGTTCCTGCGCTCACCCGCGGCTCCACCGGGACGGCGGGACTGCGGCGCTGGATGACGATGCCGACCACGACCAGGACCGCGGCGAGCCCGAGCGAGACCGACAGCTCGAGGCGCTGGCCGGGCAGGATCGCCATGGTCAGCAGGATGCCCGCGATCGCGACCATGGTGAGCACGGTCAGGTGCGGGAAGGCCCACATCCGGGATTCCAGGCGGGATTCGGTGCCCCGGGCGCGCATCGCGCGGCGGGTGGCCAGCTGGGTGGCGGCGATGACCAGGTACATGATCAGCGCGATCGCACCGCTGGAGGCCAGCATGTAGGTGAAGAGCCCCGGAACGGCGTAGCTGACGACCACCGCGACCACGCCGATCCCCGTGGAGGCGAGCACCGCGGCCCGCGGCGTGCCGTTGGCCCCGATCGTGCCCAGCACGCGCGGCGCCTCCCCTCTCCTGGCCAGGGAGAACACCATGCGGGAAGCGGTGTAGATCGCGGAGTTGAGGCAGCTGCAGACCGCCACGAGCACGACGAGGTCCATGACCGCGGAAGCACCCGGGATGTTCATCCGCTCCAGCGCGGCCTGGTACGTGCCCGCGGCGAGCTCGGGGGCGTCCCACGGGACCAGGGAAACCACGACGAACACCGAACCGATGTAGAACAGCGCCAGCCGCCACACCACCGCACCGATGGCCTTGCGGATGTTGCGCTTCGGGTCCTCGGACTCGGCGGCGGCGATGGTGACGATCTCGCTGCCCTGGAAGGCGAACATCGCGGTCAGCAACCCGGCCAGGACAGAGACCCCGCCGTTCGGCAGGAAACCGCCGTGGGCCCACAGCCCGGACAGACCGCTCGCGCCCGAACCGGGCAGCAGTCCGAGGATCGCCGCGAGGCCGAGCGCGAGGAACCCGACGATCGCGAGGACCTTCAGCAGCGCGAACCAGTACTCGAACTCGCCGTAGCTGCGCACCGCCAGCAGGTTCGTGCCGGCGAGCAGCACGACCACCGCGAACGCGGGCAGCCAGCTCGGGATGGCCAGCACCGATCCGATGATCTTCCCGGCGACGATCGCCTCGATCGGGATCGCCAGCACGTAGAACCACCAGTACAGCCAGCCGATGGAGAAGCCGGCCCAGCGGCCCAGCGCGCGGTCGGCGTAGGTGGAGAACGACCCGGTGTCGGGATTGGCGATGGCCATCTCCGCCAGCATCTTCATCACCAGCACGACCAGCACCGCGGCGATGAGGAAGGACAGCAGCACCCCGGGGCCGGCTTCGGCGATGGCCGCCGAGGAACCGACGAACAGACCGGCACCGATCACGCCACCGATCGAGATCATGGTGATCTGGCGGCTCTTGAGGCCGCTGGTGAGCGCCCCGCCGGACGAGCGCGAAACGTCGTGTGCCATGGGAACTCCTGTCGGGCCTGCCGTCGCGGGACGTACCCGCCCCCAGCGGGCGCACAGGACCGGAGGCCCGGGGAAGTGCCCCGCATGGCAGGCGACGGTAAGCACGTCGGAGCCGCAGAGCCAGCGACCCGACACCTTCCTTTCCCCGGCGATTCCCGGCAGCTGCCCGTCCGGCCTGCTCACCGGCTCATTCGTCCGGGTGGTCAGGTGCCGGGCGAGGCGAAAGGTTCTCCGATCCCGAGAGCTTCGGAGAGGACGCGGCCGACGCTGCTTCCCAGGCTGGACTCCTCGGCGATGACCCGTTCGCCGGGAAACCCGAGCAGATCGAGGTGCCGGTACCAGCCCAGCATCTCGGTGGCGTCGAACTCCGCGGCCTGCGGCCGGGTCTCGTGCCTGCGGACGGTCTCCGCGAACGAGACGTCGAGGTAGTAGAAGGTGGTGGTGCCGCGGTGGTCCCGTGCCAGTTCGGCCAGCATCGTCGCGTAGCGCTGCGCGCTGAGGATGCCTTCGACGATCACGTGGTACCCGCAGTCGAGCGCATATCGCGCGACAGTGCTGATCAGGCCGATGTTGAAACCGTTGGTGACGTCGCGCTCCCCGAGCACGGTCCGCCGCATCACGTCTTGCGGAACGAGCGCGCAGGTGCGTCCCAGTTGCGCGCGCACTGCCGATGCGATGGAGCTCTTGCCGCTGCCCGAATTGCCGCGGAGCACGACCAAGCGCGTCGACGAAGAACCGACCGACCCCATGCGCCGAAGCCTAGCGCCACCGCCCGGGCACAGCGGTGGCGAACGGCGCCCGGGAACTCCGGGACGACTCGGCTTTCAGCGCGCGATGACCGATGTCGCCTCGTGCGAGGATTTCCGGTGGGCCGAGTTCTCCGAACCGGGGCGTCCTCGTCCTGCGCGGATCAGGCACCCACCACGACGTCGGCGGAGATGACGCCGGTGGAGCGGAGCACTCGGGCCGTCTTCCGGGTTCCCCAGGGGCCGCGCACCGCTACCTCGGTGATCGTGATCGGACAGCTCCGGCCGCCCCCGGTGTGCACCGGGACGAGTTCATCATCGGACGCGACGTGATCAGGCACGATCTCCACCTCGGAATAAGTGCGAGCAGCTGGGATCCGGAAACGCGTAATCCGGGATGCGCAACAATTGTGACGCATGGGAACCGGTTCGGTGCGCCTGGGGTAGGCAAGCTCACCCGACGATGTCGCGAACATCCTGGAAATTGATCTACAACCCGAGCTGAATTGCCGCACCACCAGGTCGGCGAGCTGCGAAAACGAATCCGCTAATGATCATCCGCGGAAAATTCGAATTGATCATGAATTGCGCGGCTCAGGCGGCCTGCGCCGGGGCGGTCAGCGACGCCGAGACCGCTGCGACGAACTCCGCGTTCGACCGCGTCCTGCGCACCTGGTCCAGGAACTGCTCGGCCGCGCGCTTCGGGTCCTGGCCCGCCAGGGCGCGCCGGATCCCGGCCATCGCGACCAGCTCCCGCGGCGGCTGCAGCAGCTCGTCGCGGCGGGTGCCCGAGCCCAGCAGGTCGATGGCCGGGTGAATGCGGTGCTCGGCGAGCGCGCGGTCGAGGCGCAGGTCGGAGTTCCCGGTGCCCTTCAACTCCTCGAAGAACACCGCGTCGGCCTGCGAACCCGTGCCGACCAGCGCGGTGGCGACGATGGTGAGCGAGCCGCCGCCATCGATGTTGCGGGCGGCGCCCAGGATCTTCTTCACCGGGTGCAGCGCGGAGGCGTCGACACCGCCGGAGAGCACTCGCCCCGACGATCGGGCCGCGAGGTTGTAGGCGCGACCGAGCCGGGTCAGCGAGTCGAGCAGCAGCACGACGTCGCGGCCGGTTTCGGCCAGTCGCTTGGCGCGTTCGACGGCCAGCTCCGCGGCGCGGACGTGCTCGGCGGGCTGCCGGTCGAACGTGGAGGCGATCACCTCGCCCCGCACCGTGCGGCGCATGTCCGTGACCTCCTCCGGCCGCTCGTCGGCGAGCAGCACCATGAGGTGCGCAGACGGGTGATTGGTGGCGACGGCGTGCGCGATCGACTGCAGCAGCGAGGTCTTCCCGGTGTGCGGTGGCGCGGCGATGAGCGCGCGCTGACCCTTGCCGATCGGCGCGACGAGGTCGATCACGCGGGCGGCGAGCTGGAGCCGGTCGGTCTCGAGCACCAGTCGCTCATCCGGGTGCACGGGCGTGAGCAGCTCGAACTCCGGCCGCTCGCGCACCGGCGGTGCACCGTTGAGCAGCACCAGCTCCTCGCCGTCCACCACGATCTCGTCGCCGCGGCGCAGGCCGTGCGCGTGGACGAGACGCATGGGGACGCTGGTGCCGTCGGCACCGAAACCGAGAGTCGCGGATCTGCCGCGGATGTCGAGAATTCCTTGGTGGGGCATGGTTGTACTCCTGATGGGGAGAGGGACGATCGACGCAGGTGCGGATCGTTGGAGATGAGTGGCCCCGGAAATGCGCCGGGGAGGAAAGAAGCTCGTCGGGCGGCAGAGCCGACATCCGCGAGATTCCCCGCAAGTATGCCCCGAACCCGCGAACCCCGCAAGGTCTTTTCCGCTCAGCACCGATCGGCGCGTCGTCCGATCTCGCTGGTGGATCGATCAGAGGCCGACTTTCGCCCTGGTCGCAAGGTGATCGGGCCGATCCACAAAGGAATTGATCAGCGACCGGCTAGTGCAGGGTGCGGGCGATGAGGGCGGCGCGCAGGTGGGTGGCGTCGGTTGGGTCCGCTGGGTTGAGGCCGGTGAGTTCGGCGATCTTGCGCGTGCGGTAGTCGACCGTGTTCGGGTGGACGTGCAGCCGGCTGGCGGTGCGGCGGCGGTTGAGGCCGGTGGCGAAGTGGGTGCGCAGCGTCTCCAGCAGATCGGGCTCGTCCTCGATCGGGCGGAGCCTGCCCACCAGCACGTCGCGGGCCGGGCCGGGGCGGGTGAGCTGGTAGTCCAGCGCGAGGTCGGCGAGCGTGTAGACGCCGGGCGGGCGTCCCGCCACCGCGAGCCTGCGCAACTCGTGCGCGGTCCGCGCGGCCTCCGGGATGCCGGGCACCGACGCGGTCACCGCGCCCACCGTCACATCGGCGCCCGCTGCCGAGCCCGACGCCAGGACCAGGTCGTCGACGCGCAGGTTCGCGTCGTCGGCGGCCAGCAGCACCACTCCGCCGTGCCCGTTGAGCCGGGACAGCGGCGGTTGCGGCGAGCGGCGTTCGAGTTCCGCGCGGAACCGGCGGAGCTTGCGCCAGCGCGCCACGTCGGCGTTGGTGCCCGGCGCGGATTCGTCCGGGTGCGGGGCGATCTCCACGTCGAGCACGGCGTAGCCGTCCGCCAGCCGGACGCCCAGCCGGGCCGCCGCGTCGGCCGGGTCTTCCCCGGTCAGCAGCGCCGACAGCAGGTCCTGCTGCGCGGCGTGCGCATCGGCCAGGAAGACGTCCCGCTCCTGGAAGTACGCGGAGGAGACCACGGCGGTGATCTCGCGCAGGTAGCGCAGCGCGAGCTCCACGACGCCGACCAGGGTGCGCACGTCCTCGGGCCCGGCCTGCGCGCTGAAGTGCTCCCACGCCACCCGGACGCCCACGTTGTGCGCGTTGAGCACGGCCTCGATCGGCACGCCCTCCTCCGCCCGGTGCAGGACGTCTTCGCGCAGGTCGGCCAGCGACTTCGGGTCGGGTGCACCGCCGTTTCGCAGCATCCGCACGACCATCGCCATGCCCCGCTGGATGATCCGCGTGATGTCCCCGAGCAGTTCCTCCTCCGGCAGCTCGGCGTAGGCGGGCAGTTCGTCGACCAGCCGCGCCAGCACGGTGGGCACCAGCTCGGGTGCGGCGGCGGCCAGGACCTGGTCGAGCGGTTCGCCGCGCCAGCGCAGTTCGAGCGGGACCGCGTTGGAGTCGATCACAACGATGACCTCCCAAGACTGGAGAACTCACCACCACCACCACCCCCGGAGGGGGTTCAGCATGGTAACCAACGCCTTACCCGCAGGTAACTTGCGGTCGGCGGCACGTCGTCGAGCACGAACAGGGGATGTGATGGACTCTCGCGGGAACGGCCGGATCAGCAGGCGCTCCGTGCTCATCACCGGCGGCGCGGCCGCGGTCGGCGCGGCGTTGCCCACCGGCGCCGCAGCCGCCGCACCGGGCTCCGCCGCGGGTTCCGACGCCGACGCGATCGTCGTGGGCGGCGGCCTGGCGGGGCTGGTGGCCACCGCGGAACTCGCCGCCGCGGGCCGCAAAGTCCTGCTCCTGGACCAGGAACCCGAGGCGAGCCTCGGCGGGCAGGCGTTCTGGTCGCTCGGCGGGTTGTTCTTCATCGACTCCCCGGAGCAGCGGCTGGCCGGCATCAGCGACTCCCTGGAGCTGGCCCGCGCCGACTGGTTCGGCAACGCCGGTTTCGACCGCGGCACGGACGACCCGCTGGGCGAGGACTACTGGGCCGCGCAGTGGGCCGAGGCCTACCTGGACTTCGCCGCGACGGAGAAGCGGTCCTGGCTGCACGGGATGGGGGTGCGCTGGGTGCCGATCGTCGGCTGGGCCGAGCGCGGCGGGCAGCGCGCCGACGGGCCCGGCAACTCGGTGCCCCGCTTCCACCTCACGCTCGGCACCGGCCCCGGCGTGATGGAGCCGTTCGAGAAGAAGGTGCGCGAGGCCGCCGCGAAGGGCCTGGTGTCCTTCCGGTTCCGGCACCAGGTCGACGAGCTCACGGTCACCAACGGCGTCGTCGACGGCGTGCGCGGCGGCGTCCTGGAACCCAGCGACGCGCCGCGCGGTACTCCGAGCTCCCGCACCAGGGTCGGCGATTTCGAGCTGCGCGCGCCGGTCGTGATCGTCACCTCCGGCGGCATCGGCGGCAACCAGGACCTCGTGCGGCAGAACTGGCCGGAGTGGCTGGGCGCGCCGCCGGAGCGCATGGTGACCGGCGTTCCGGCGCACGTGGACGGGCGGATGCTGGCCATCAGCGAGCGCGCCGGCGCCCGCCTGGTCAACCGCGACCGGATGTGGCACTACACCGAGGGGCTGGCCAACCACAGCCCGATCTGGCCCGATCACGGCATCCGGGTGCTCGCCGCGCCGTCCTCGCTGTGGTTCGACGCGCGCGGCCGCCGGTTCCCGAACCCCGGCATCCCGAGCTACGACACCCTCGGCACGCTGGAGCTGATCAAGAAGACCGGCTACGACTACTCCTGGTTCGTGCTCAACCAGCGGATCATCGACAAGGAGTTCGTGCTCTCCGGCTCCGAACAGAACCCGGAGCTGACCAGGAAGGACCTGGCCGGCTACCTGGCGAGCAGGCTGCTGAACTCCACGCCGCCGCCGGTCAAGGCGTTCCAGGACCGGGGCGAGGACTTCGTCGTCGCCAAGACGCTGCCGGAGCTGGTGGCCGGGATGAACCGGCTGGCCGGTGCGGAGCTGGTGGACGCCGGCGACCTGGAGCGCCAGATCACCGCGCGGGACCGCCAGGTGGACAACAACTTCACCAAGGACGACCAGATCATGGGCATCCGCAACTCGCTGGCCTACTCCGGTGATCTGCTCGCGCGCACCACGCCGCTGCACAAGATCCTGGACCCGGCCGCGGGCCCGCTGATCGCCATCCGGATGAACATCCTGACGCGCAAGACGCTCGGCGGCCTCCAGACCGACCTGTCCGGCCGCGTCCTGGACGCCCGGGCCAACCCGGTCCCCGGGCTCTACGCGGCGGGCGAGGTCTCGGGCTTCGGTGGCGGCGGCGTGCACGGCTACCGCGCACTGGAGGGAACCTTCCTCGGCGGCTGCCTGTTCTCCGGCCGCCAGGCCGGCCGGGCCGCGGCCGCGGCAACGGCCTGAGCGGCTAGCCGCGGACCTGGACGACGTCCTTGCTCACCAAGCGTTCGTCGGCGAAGCAGAGCCGGTACACCGCTTCCGGCACGGGGCCGATGACGGCGCTGGTCAGGTAGTAGCCGCACTCGGAACCGGCGGGGCGCGCGGGCTCGGCTCCGATCTCGATCGACCGCAGGTCGAACGCCGGGAGCACGGCTTCCGCCTCGGCACGGGAGGTGCCGAGGCGGAGGCCGTCGAAGGTCTCAGCGGGCAGCACCGAGTTGTAGACCCACGCGGTGAAGAGCCCGAGCACCACCACGACTACCGCGGTGCTCAGACCCACCGGCAGCGCCAGCCCCTTGGCGATCCGCCACCGGATCCGCCGCTGCTCCTCGTCGAAGCGCGCTGGCTGCTCGCCCGGCTCCACCCGGTCCGGTGCCGTGCCGGGGTCGGCGTGCGGCACCGTCGCGGTCACCCGGAAGCCGCGTTCCTGCGGTCCGGCGGTCATGGTGCCGCCGGCGATCCGGATCCGCTCCTCCAGCCCGATCAGACCGCGCCTGCCCGGGCTCGGGGCGGGCGCCTCGCCGGGGCCGTTCACGACCTCCACAGTGGTCTCATCCACCCCGTGCGCCAGCCGGACGGTGACCGGGGCGCCCGGGGCGTGCTTCGTGGCGTTGGTCAGGGCTTCCTGCACCACGCGGTACACGGCGTGCTCGGCGATCGCCCGCAGCGGCACCGGCTCCCCGGAACGTTCCAGGCGAACGTCCACACCGGACAGCGCGGTGCGCGCCACCAGCTCCGCGACGCTCTCGTGCACCGGTTCGGTCGGCGCGGGCGGCGAACCGTCCTCCCGCAGCACTCCGACGACGGTGTGCAGTTCCTCCGCCGCGGCCGTCACCGCGCTCCGGATCTCACCGGCGAAGGACCGCAGCCGCTCGTCCCCGGCCGGGTCCAGCTCCGCCCTCCCGGCGCGCAAGGCGATCAGGCTCAGCGCGTGGCCGAGGGAGTCGTGCATGTCCTGGGCGATGCGGGCCCGCTCCCGCAGCCGCTCCCGCTCGGTCTCGATCCGCTGCTCCCGCTCCAGCTGCCGCGCCCGCTCCCAACCGGCCGCCATGAGACCGGCGTTGAGCCGCCGGTACCGACCGGTCAGCCAGGGCAGGACACCGAAGAGCACCAGCAGCACCAGCAGGTACAGCGCGCGCACGAGGTTGTTCGCCACCCGGGGCAGCGGGCTGTCCAGCAGGTATCCGAGCGCGATCACCGCCAGCAGCCCGGAGGCCACCGCCACGGCGAAGGCCGCCATCGGGGGGCGGACGTCCTCGACGGCCCGGCCGGCCTGGTGCCCGGCGACGACCAGTGCCAGCAGGTACGACAGCAGGACCGGTGGGCCCACCGTCGTCCCGTGGAACTGCCCGAGGGCCAGCGCGGCGATCACCAGCCAGGACAGGACGGGGAAGGCACGCACCGCCGCACCGGCCGCGAACAGCAGCACGACACCGCCGAGCACCAGCCACCACGGGGCACCGCCCTGCTCCTGCGTGTTGCGCTCGGCCAGCACCAGCACGGCCAGCACCAGCCACAGCGCCAGGTTTCCGCGGGTCTGCACCGCGACCACCCGGGACGTCCACCGCGGTGCGCTCACCGTGCCTCCTGCCGAGCGCCGATACCATCGGTCGGGAACCACTGAGGAGTGCGGATGATTCGAGTGGTCGTCGCCGACGACGAGGCGATGGTGCGCACCGGGATCAGGGGGATCCTGGAGACCGACCCGGGCATCGAGGTCGTCGCCGAGGCGGCGAACGGGCACGAGGCGATCGACCTGGTGGCCCGCCACCGGCCGGACGTCGCGGCGCTGGACATCCGGATGCCCGGACTGGACGGCCTGGGCGCGGCCGAGGCCATCTGCCGGTCCACGAAGGACACCGCGGTCCTCATGCTCACCACCTTCTCCGAGGACTCCTACATCGCCCGCGCGCTGGGCGCCGGGGCCAGCGGCTTCCTGCTCAAGTCCGGTGATCCCCGCGAGCTGATCGCGGGCGTCCGCGCGGTGTCGGAGGGCGCCGCCTACCTGTCGCCCAAGGTAGCCGCCCGGGTGATCAGCAACTTCGGCGGCGACCGGATGCTCCGCGCCGAGCGGGCCCGGGCGGCGGTGGCCGAGCTGAGCGACCGGGAGCGCCAGGTCCTCGCGCTGCTCGGCGCTGGACGCTCCAACCAGGAGATCGCCCGGGAGCTGTTCCTGGTCGAGGGCACCATCAAGAGCTACGTGAGCACCATCCTCAACCGCCTCGGCGTGCGCAACCGGGTGCAGGCGGCGATCATCGCGCACGAAGCCGACCTGATCGACGACTAGCTGCCCGCCGGGCGAGGTGGCGATCTCCGACGCGGGCCCGGGTGGCGGCGGGCGTCAGCGGCCGTGGTGCCGGGGTGGTTCGGGGTGGCGGTGGTGCCTCATCCGGACGGTGGGCTCCTCCGCGGGCGAAGGCGGTCGGCGCCGTGCATCGTCCGGTTCCCGCGTCAGGGAGCTGGTCGGCACCTCGGGCGAGGTCGTGCCGGGGGCGGCGGCCAGCAGCCGACCGAGCGCGCGGTGCCTTTGGAGGTGGGTGACCAGGCGCTCCGCCTGCGTGCTCAGGAGCCGCACCACCAGCCAGACCACCACTGCGCCGAGGGCGAGGCCGACCAGCACGTCGTGCGGGTAGTGCACCCCGACGAAGACCCGGGAGAACGCCATCAGCACCGCGAGCGCCACCACCCACGGCATCAGGCGGCGCCAGGCGAGGACCAGGGCCATCGCCGCAGCTCCCGCGATGGTGGCGTGATTGCTGGGGAAGGACCAGTCGCCCACCTCCGGGCACGTCAGGACCGTGCTGCCCGCGATCAGGCCGCGGCACGGGCGGTCCTGCCCGACCAGCACCTTCACCAGCTCGCTGAGCGCGTAGGCGACCACCGCGGCCGCCGGCCCCAGGAGGGACACGGCGACCGCACGTGGTTCTCCGGTCGCCCGGGCCCGCCACCACGCGAGCAGGCACAGGAAGCCCAGCACCAGCAGCCCGAGCTTCGTGTAGACGGCGAACAACGACCGGACCGGGCCGGGCACGGCATCGGCGAACCCGATGATGCCGTCGTAGAGAACGCTTCCCGATCCGCTCGCACGTGCAGCCGGAATCACTCGGCGCACCTCCATCCACTCTCGTGATCAACGCTCATCACGCTAGGAATGGCGGGCGCACCGCCGCTGCGCACGATCGGCAGCGACCGGCACTCCCCTTCGGCCCGGACCCGGCCTTACTTTCGTAAGATTCCGCAGGTCGGGGCACCTGGAGTCCGCGCGGCACGGGCAGCGGGACCGCGCCCGGCCTCCAGGTTCGAAGACCGGGCGCACCGCGGTGCGGACAGCTCGACGGAGAACTAGCGAGCCTTCAGGTCGTGGCGTTCGAGCACGTGCTCGACGATGTGCTCGGCGATCGCCAGCGACGACGTGGCACCGGGCGACGGCGCGTTGCGCAGGTGCGTGACCGGGCCGACGTGCTGGATCACGAAGTCGTCGACGAGACTGCCGTTCGCCGCGAGGGCCTGGGCCCGGATCCCGCGCGGCAGGCGGGCGTAGCGGGCGTCCTCGATCGCCGGGACGTAGCGCGCCGCGTCCTTGATGAACTTCTTCGTCGAGAGCACACCGAGGAGCTCCCGCCGCGCTCCCGCGAGGTTCCCGGCGGCGAAGCGCCAGAACCCCGGGTCCGCGGCGGTTTCCAGCGCATCGCGGACGTCGATGCCCAAGCCCCGGTAGATCTCGCGCGAGAAGGACAGGAAGGCGTTGGGGCCGACCGTCATCGCGCCGTCGACCCGCTTCGTCAGGTGCACTCCCAGGAACGGGTACTTCGGGTCCGGCACCGGGTAGACGAGTCCGCGCGTGATGTCGCGGAAACGGGGCTCCAGGACCAGGTACTGGCCGAAGAAGGGCACGATCGACGGGGACTTGGCCGCCCCGGAGCGCCGGGCGAGCCGATCGGATTGCAGGCCCGCGCACGCGATCGCGTTGTCGAACCGCTCGTCGCCCCGGCTGGTGCGAACCCGCACGCCCGCCCCGGGCGCCGTCTCGATGGCGGTCACCTCGACTCCCAGGCGCACGTCCACCCCGGCGCTGCGGGCGTCCTCGACGAGTGCGCGCGTGACCGCGGCGAAGTCGATGATCGCGGTGTCCGGTGAGTGGACGGCCGCGATGCCGCGCGCTTCCGGCTCGATCTCCCGGAGTTCGCCGCCGCTGATCAGCCGGACGCCGGGCACCCCGTTCCGCCTCGCCCGGTCGTGGATCGCCTCGAGGCGCCCGCGCTCCTCCTCTTCGAGGGCGACGACCACCTTCCCGCAGCGCTCGTACGGGATGTCGCGCTCGGCCACGTAGGACTGGAGCAGCCGCACACCGCGGCGGCAGAGGCGCGCTTTCAGCCCACCGGGCTCGTAGTACAGGCCGGCGTGGACGACACCGGAGTTGTGCCCGGTCTGGTGCGCCGCCGGCTCGCGCTCCTTCTCGAAGAGCACGATCTCGGCTCCGGGGAGCCGCTGCGTCAGCTCCCGGACCACCGCGGCACCGATGATGCCGCCACCGACGACCGCTACTCGTCGCTTCTCGACCATCCGATTCCTCTCGACGTTCACCGGCGGGTGCATCCGGCAGAATGGGCGGGGTGGAAGCTCTCGACGTCAGCAGCATGACCGGTCGTGTCCTCGACCAGCTCCGGGCGGCGATCACGAGCGGTGAGCTGGAGGCCGGCCGGCTGTACAGCGCCGCGGCGCTGGGCGAACAGCTCGGCGTGTCGAGAACCCCGATCCGGGAGGCGTCGCACGAGCTGGCCCGCCTCGGGCTCGTCGAGATCGAGCGCAATCGCGGCATCCGCATCGTGGCGACGTCCGTGGAGGCGCTCCTGCAGGGCTTCGAGGTCAGGCTGATGCTCGAAGTCCCGCTGGCCCGCCGCGCCACGCGCCGCGCCCAGGACGAGCCGAGCCTCCGCCGCCGCCTCACCGAGGTCTACGAGCGGTTCCGCGAAGCGGCCACCGCCGGCGACGCGGAGCTCACGCTGCGCACCGACCGGGACTTCCACACCGTCCTGCTGGAGCTCAGCGGCAACGACCGGGCCACCGGCGTCCTGCGCGAGCAGCGCGACATGGTCCTCGAAAGCGGTGTCGGCACCGTTCCGACGTCCCGGACGCCCCTGGAGTGCTTCGAGGACCACGCCGACATCTACGCGGCGTTCGTGGCGGGCGACGAGGCGGCCACCGGCGCGGCGATGAGCCGCCACATCATCAACACGGCGACCCTGCTCATCGACCAGGAGTCCCGCCGCCGGTCGGAGTTCCACGACCACGGCGTCGGCGACCGCCTGCGCGGGCTCCTCGGCTGACGCGCGCCGAGCGGCATCGAGGTGCTCCGTGGTCATCGCACCAATCTAGGTCGAGTAGCATGCAACATGCAACAACCGCCGACGCGGGGTTCCGCTCGGAAAACGAGCTTGAACGGCGTGTCATCATGCTGCTGTGGAATCCACTCGTGTCGATCGCTGGCTGTGGGCCGTCCGCCTGACCAAGACCCGGCCGGACGCCGCGGCCGCCTGCCGCGGCGGGCACGTGCGCGTCAACGACCGCCCCGCCAAGCCCGCGACCACGGTCTGCCCCGGTGACGAGATCCGGGCCCGCGTCGGTGACCGGACCCGGATCGTCGAGGTCGTCCGGGTGATCCAGCGCCGCGTCGGTGCGGCTGATGCGATCACCTGCTACATCGACCGCACCCCGGCACCGCCGCCGCAGGTCGCCAACCCGGTGGCCCGCCGCGAGCGCGGGGCCGGGCGCCCGACCAAGCGCGACCGCCGCATGATCGACAAGTTCCGCGCCGGCGGGAAGTGACCGCTACCGGATCATCTCCTCGACCGGGCTGCCCGGCGGCGTGAACGGCCCCCAGGTGAAGGCGGGCAGCCACGGCGCGGGATCCGCGCTCCACGACAGCCGGGCGATCTGCGCGTGCGTCCGCCGACCGGACAACGACCGGAGCAAGTCGACCGGCTCGGCGCGCACCGATGCGACGGGATCGTCACCGCCCAGCGGCCAGAACTCCTCGCCGGTCGTGAAGGTCACCGCCGGAACGCCCTTCTCCCGGACCGACCGGTCCATTCCCGCCATGCCGAACCGGAAAGCGCTGGCGTAGGCGGGATGTCGCGCGGGCAGCGGTTCCGCCAGCGCGCAGCGCAGATCCAGTTCGTGGACGACGGCGTCGGCGACCAGCTGCGTCCCGGTTCCCTCGCCCCGCTCCGCCAGGACCTTCTCGAGCGTCGTGGCGACCTCGTCCCACTCGTGGAGCAGGTCGGCTCCGCCGAGATCGGGCGGGCGTTGTCCGGTCAGCTTGCCGAGCACCAGGTGCGATCTCGGTGAGGTGCCGGACGAGGTCGGGCACCGCCCACCCCGGACATGCCGGAACGGGCGCTCCCCCGGCGCCGCGCACCAGTTCGGCGATGTTGAGCCGAACCTGCCTGTACTGCTCGTGTTCACCCGTCACGCACCGGATTATCGCGGCGGACCGGCCGCGCGAACACGCCTTCGCCCGGCTCCGGCACGGAGGAAGAAACGGTTCCGCGGGTGCACGCTGCCTGGCATCTTCGTCTCCGGGCAGCAGCATCGAGAACGGGAGTGCACGTGACGACCAGAACCACCACCGCTGTCGTGGCTCGCGGAGCCGGTGATCTGCGGGTCGAGCGGGTCGACGTCCGCGAGCCGGGGCCGGGCGAGGCCGTCGTCGCGGTCGCCTACGGCGGCATCTGCGGCTCCGACCTGCACTACTGGCAGCACGGCGCCGTCGGCGAGTCGGTGCTGCGGGCGCCGATGGTCCTCGGCCACGAGGTCTCCGGCACCGTGGTGCGAGCGGCCGCCGACGGAACCGGGCCGTCCGAGGGCACCGCCGTCACCGTCCACCCGGCCGCCTACGAGCCCACCGGCGCCAGGTTCCCGGAAGACCGGCCGAACCTCTCCCCCGGCGTCCGCTACCTCGGGTCCGCGGCGCGATTCCCGCACACCGAAGGCGCTTTCGCCGGTGAAGTGGTGCTGCCCGCGTCGATGCTCCGCGAGCTGCCCGCCGGGCTCGACCTCCGCACGGCGGCACTCGCCGAACCCGCCGCGGTCGCCCTGCACGCCGTCTCACAAGCCGGTGATCTCAGCGGCGAGCGCGTGCTCGTGGTCGGCAGCGGCCCCATCGGCGCGCTGGTCGTCGCGGTCGCCGAGCGGGCCGGGGCAGCGGAGATCGTGGCGGTCGACCTGCACGACAAGCCGCTCGGCATCGCCGAGGCCGTCGGCGCGACGCGGACCCTGCGGGCCACCGAGGCCGAAGCCATCGCAGCCGTCGACGCGGACGTGACGATCGAAGCCTCCGGCAACCACCGAGGGCTCGCCTCCGCCGTCAAGGGCACCACTCGCGGCGGCACGGTGGTCATGGTCGGGCTGCTGCCCGGCGGCGATCAGCCCGTGCCGGTGTTCCACGCCATCACCCGCGAACTGCGCCTGATCGGCTCGCTGCGGTTCAACGACGAGATCGACGAGGTGATCGCCGCGCTCGCCGACGGTTCGCTGGCGGTCGACCCGGTCGTCACCCACACCTTCCCGGTCGGCGAAGCGCTGGAAGCCTTCACCGTCGCCGCCGACCCCTCGATGTCGGGCAAGGTGCTGCTCGCCTTCTGAAAGAACCGCGAGCGTCCCAGGAAGTCGCGGAACCAGGACTTCGTCCCACCGCTCCCGCAGCCGTTCCAACCGGTCTCCTCAGCGACTTCCCCACCGGCGCCCGCTCAGCGCTTGCGAGGACCGAGCACTACCGGGAGCGTGCGCGGGGCGTGCACGTGGACGCTGCGGCGGAAGGTGAGTTCGTCCGGATCGGCGACCACGCGCAGTTCCGGGAAGCGGTTGAACAGCGCTGCCAGGCCGACCTCGCCTTCCAGCCGGACCAGGGCCGCGCCCAGGCAGCGGTGGATGCCGTAGCCGAAGGCGAGGTGGCCGGTGGTGTTGCGGTCCGGGTCGAGCACGTCCGGATCGGCGAACCGCTCCGGGTCGCGGTTGGCCGCACCCGTCGAGAGCATCACCGACGCTCCCCGGGGGATCGCGACGCCACCGATCTCCAGGTCCTCGGTCGCGAAGCGCAAGGAAGCGTTTAGGGCGGGCGATAGCCAGCGGAGCAGCTCCTCGACCAGCGACGGCACCGCCTCCGGATCGGCCAGGCGCTCGCGGGCGGAGTCGTCGGCCACCAGGGCGCGGACGCTGTTGGTGATGAACACCGCGGTGGTCTCGTGGCCCGCCATGAGCAGCAGCATGGCCATCGCCACGATCTCCAGGTCGGAGAGCCGGTCGCCCTCGTCGGAGGCGGTGATCAGCGCCGACAGCAGCGCGTCGTCGGGTGCCGCGCGCTTGGCCGCGACCAGCCCCTCCAGGTAGGTCGCCATCTGGGTGGAGGCGGCCAGCAGCTCCGGTTCCGGGCACTCGTCGATCAGCACGGTGGACAGCCGCGCGAACTCCTCGCGATCGATCTCCGGGACGCCGAGCAGCTCGCTGATCACCACCATCGGCAGGACGATCGCGTAGCGCGCCACGAGGTCGACCGGTTCGTCCTCGGGCAGCTCGGCCAGCAGTTCCTCGGCGACGGCTTCCACCCGCGGGCGCAGCGCGGCGATCCGGCGCGCGGTGAACGCCTGGGTGACCAGGCCGCGCAGCCGGGTGTGCTCCGGCGGGTCGAGCGAGGTCAGCATGTGCGACATCGGAGCGGGCAGACCGGGCGGCGCCGCGGCGCGCTCCTCGGCGGGCAGGCTCGATCGCCAGTCCTTCGCCAGCCGCTGGTCGGCGAGCCACGCCCGCACGTCGGCGTAGCGGGTGACCAGCCAGGTGCGGCCGCCCTCGAAGTCGACCTCGCGGACCGGGCACGTCTCGCGGGTGCCGGCGAGCGCCGCGTGCGGGTCCCGCCAGTAGTGCTCGGTGAAGGAGTCCTCTTGCGTCGAACCTGTCATCAGTGCTCCGTTCCAACGTCAGGTGGGGTCAGCGCGCCGCTCGCCGGTAGCGGCCGAGCGCGCGCAGGGCCATGCCCTGGGTGAACGCGGGATTGCTGTACCGGCTGACGAAGCGCACGTACTCGTGGACGCTCTCCGCCCGCCATCCGCCGCCGGGTGCGCGCTGCTCCAGCAGCCAGGCCACCCCGGGACGCACCTCGGCCGGGTCGGCGCCCGCGGCGAGCAGGCCCGAGATCGCCCAGCCGGTCTCCTCGACCGTGGCGGGCGCATCGTGCCCGTCGCCCCAGGATCCGTCCGGGCGCCGCGCCCGGGTCAGCCACGCCTTGGCGCGGCGCGCGGTCTCGCCGTCCGCCTGGCCCGCTCTGGCGAAGGTCTCCAGCACAGCGGCGGTGGCCATCGTGTGGTGCCGGTACCAGACCGATTCGAAGGCGCCGTCCGGCAGCTGGACACCGGCCAGCCACTTCAGCGCGCGGCGCACCCGGCGGTCGTCGGCCGGGACGCCCGCGTCGAGCAGCGCGTCGACGGCCTGCACGGTGGTCATCGGGCACGGCCCGCTGTTGGCGACCTTCGTGTTGCGCACGCACAGGCCCCAGGAACCGCGGGTGTCCTGTACCCGGGTCAGCCAGTCCACGCCCCGCTCGATCGCCGGAGCCTGCTTCGCACCGGGCAAGCGGCACAGCACGGAGAGGATCTCGCCGGTCTCCAAGGTCGACGGCCAGCCCTCCGTCCCGGCCCAGCCCCAGTAACCCGGTGGGCAGCCGAAGGCCAGGAACGGCCGGTGCTGCTGGAGGCGAACGAACAGGTCGACCGACGACGCCAGCCTCGGGTCATCGGCGTATCCGGCCTCGGAGAGCCCGCGCGCGGCGTACATCGTCCACGCCGCGTCGAGCGGGCCGGTCTGCCACCAGCCGTCGGGGTGCATCGTCCGGCGGAACCAGCCGACGGCGGCCGCGACCATGTCCGGCGCCAGCTCCGCGCGGGCCAGGCCGGTGCAGACCAGGCCGGTGACCCAGGCGTTCTCGCACCAGGCCCCGGTCGAGCCCTCGTGCTCGTAGACCTGCCGGATCGCCTTCAGCGCGTTCGGCTCGCCCAGGCGGGCCAGCACCTGCTGGAAGCGGGTCAGCGGTTTGTGCCGGGCCTGGGCCAGGCCGAGCGCGAAGGCCATCGGGATGCGCAGGTCGAACAGCTTGCGGTACAGGCCCGGCCACAGCGCCACTTCCAGCGGGAACCGGCGCATCTCCGCCGGGGCCAGCCAGCCGACGAAGCCGTAGTACTGCCGGCACCACGCGACCACCTCGGGGTGCGGGATCGCCTCCAGGCCGCCGAAGTCGCTCATCCAGCGCTGCCCGTCGCGCACCGCGTCCGCGCTGCCGGCGGGGTCGACCAGGTGGAGCACGGCCGAGCTGACCGCCGTCGGCCCGGCCTCGCTGGACAGGCCCGGGACCATCGCCCAGCCGCCGTCGGCGTTCTGCGTGCGCCGGAGCCACCCGGCTCCCGCCTCGATCAGGTCGGCGCTGCCCTCCGGGTCGGCGTAGTGCAGCGCGGACAGCGCGCCGACGGTCCCCAGCGTCGAGGTCAGGTTGTCCTCGCTGTAGTCGAAGACGCCGTCGGCGCGCTGGGCGGAGAACAGCGCCTCCGCGCCTTCGCAGATCGCCTCGTCGAGCGCCTCCGTGAACGGATCGGGGTCGACCTGCGCCGTCGTCATGCGGATTCCTCCAGCCCGGTGGTGGTGTTCGGCGTTCGTCAGCGGGCGCGGTGGCCGCGGGCAACTCCTCGGCGGCGGTCGCAGCCGACCGCGGCACCAGCGCTGCGATGACCTGTTCGCCGGACGTGCGCCCGGTGCCGCAGTCGCCGATCCCGGGCGAGATGCGTTGCGCCTCAACCGATTCGCGGTTCACCATACGCGGCCGCTGCTCGCTCGGCCAGGTCTGCCGCCCGACACGCCCGGGATGCGCCGGATCGGCGCCCGCCGCGCCCGGAAATCGGAATTCCCTTACTAGTAAGGCATTTTCACGACTGTCGAGAACTCGCCAATCCACTGCCGCCCGCCGGATCGACGTGTATCGCGCACGTACTCCCAGCCCCGGAGGCGGAAGGCGAGCGAATCCGCGAGAAGCGCTCAGATGAGCATCGAGACCGCGAGAAGCGCGCCGCTCGAACGGATTCCGGCAGCACCGGCCGCGACCGCATCGCCGCAGGCCAGCGAGGTCGTCAAGTTGATGGACTTTCGGCACCTTCGGGCAGCACCGGTGTTCGCGGCCGCCCTTCCCCTGGCCGACTCGTTGACACGCCGCCACCTGACCGGTGTAATCAAGATCGCTGTCACAAGTCCTCGACGAGAAGACGAATCCGCCTGGCCCGCCACGGAAGCAGCGCGTCGCCACCCGTCCGGAGAACCGCTCAGACGAGCGGGACCGCACCGGCGCGAGGAGCTTTCCGGCACCGGGACCACCCGGGCGGGAGGAGTGAACTTGGAGATCGCAAGCAACGGGTCCCGCACCACCGACGCACTCCCACCGGCCCCGGATCCGCGCAACGTCGCGCGCCGCGGCCCCGCCCGGCGAGTTCCGGGCCGGAACCGCTGAGACTCACCCCTTCCCGGCGAACCCGGCACTCCTGCTCGCGATCGAGCCAGTCCGGGCCGGATCGGCTTCTCCCCGCGCAACACCAGCACGCGCACGTCATGAACGGAGATCCTGTGACTACCGTCCGGCACCAATTGTCCCTGAACGAGAACTTCGCGGCCCCGCTGCCGGGAGTCCACGAGGCCATTGTGGACGGTGCTCACCGGGTCAACCTGACGCTCGACGCGATGTCCAGCGGGTTGACGCAGGCCATCGCCGGGCACCACGGCGTCGATCCCGCGCGGGTGTTCGTCGGCCCCGGTTCGGGAGCGCTCCTGCAGCAGTTCCTCAACGCGCTGGCGGCGGGCGGCGAGGTCGTGCACGCGTGGCCGTCGTTCGAGATGTACCCGCTGATGGTGCGCTCCGCGGGTGCCGAGGCCGTGCCCGTCCCGCTCCGCGACGACGCCCACGACCTCGCGGCGATGGCCGACGCCGTCACCGACCGGACCAAGGTCGTGCTTGTGTGCAACCCGAACAACCCGACCGGCACCGTGTTCGGCGACGCCGAGCTGCGGGCGCTCCTGGACCGCCTGCCGGAGCACGTGCTGGTGCTGATCGACGAGGCGTACGTGGACTTCGCCGACCGCTCCGAGACCGCCGACGGCCTCCGATTCGCCGCCGAGGACTCGCGCGTGTGCGTGGTGCGCACCTTCTCCAAGTCCCACGGGCTGCTGGGTCTCCGGGTCGGCTACCTCATCGCCGGTGAAGCCGTGGTCACCGCGCTCCGGCCCGGTTCGTACTTCTTCCGGGTCAGCACCGTGGCGCAGGACGCCGCGCTGGCCGCGCTGCGGGCCGAGGTGGTCATGCGCAAGCAGTGCGCCGAGGTCGCCGCCGAGCGCGACCGGGTCGGCGAGCAGCTGCGCGCGCTCGGTCTGGCCGTTCCCCGCAGCCACGGCAACTTCCACTGGTTACCGCTCGGTGCGGACAACGACGCGTTCGTGCGCTTCTGCGCGGCCGGTGGCGTCGAGGTGCGGACGCTCGGCGACGGCGCCGGGGTCCGGGTCACGGTCGGCACGCCCGAGGCCAACGAAGCGCTGCTCGACCTGACCCGGCGCTTCGTCGGCGGCGAACGCCTGTCCACCGAGCGGGCCTGACATGACCAACGCCGAAACCCGCCTCGCGCCCGCCGAGTTCAACTCCGCCGAGCTCACCGACCTGCTCAACCGCGAGATGCGCAAGAGGTGGTCGGCGGCCGCCGAGCGGACCGAGCAGATGGCCGGGTACGCGCTGCTGGCGCCCGGCAAGATGCTGCGGCCGATGCTGCTGCTCGCCTCGGCCGAGGCCACCGGCGGTGACAGCACGCGCCTGATGCCCGCCGCCCTGGCCGTGGAGTACCTGCACGTGGCGACGCTGGTGCACGACGACATCATCGACGACGACGAGCTGCGCCGGGGCCGGGCGACCGTGCACGCCCGCTTCGGCATGCCCGATGCCCTGGTCGCCGGTGACTTCCTGATCCTCAACATGGTCAGCGCGCTGCTCGAGTGCGAGGCGGTGCCGCCCGCCGACGTGCTCGACGCGGCCCGGGTGCTGGCCACCGCGGGTGCCGACGTCTGCCGGGGCCAGGTGCGGGAAGCCGAACTGGTCGGCGAGCTGAGCTGCCCGGTGGAGGACTACCGGGAGATGGTCGCGCTCAAGACCGGCGCGCTGTTCCGGGGCGCCTGCCGGGCCGGGGCGATCCTCGGTGGTGCCGCCGCCGAGGACGTCGAGGCCGCCACGCGCTACGCCGAGCACCTGGGCCTGGGCTTCCAGATCTACGACGACCTGCTGCCCTACCTGGCGGATTCCCCGACGACCGGCAAGCCCAGCACCAGCGACGTGGCCAACCTGCGCCCGACGTTCCCGGTGCTCGTCGGTCACCAGGCCGCCGGGGAAGCCGACCGGGCCCGGTTCGCCGAGGCGTTGTCGGGCCGGATGCCCGCGGCGGACGCGCACCGGCTCATGCGGGAGCTGCTGACCAGCACCGGAGCGCTGGAGCTCAGCCGGAAGCTCGCCGCCGACGAGATAGCCCAGGCCCGCGAGAGCATCGCGGATCTGCCGGGAACGGCCGCCGTCGAACTGATGCTGGCCATCGCCGAGCTGTCCATCGACCGGAACCGGTAGCCATGCGCGACCGATGGGCGGCAGCGCGCCGGATCCTGTGGGCGCACGTGCAGACCTGGCGGCCGTACACGCTGTGCTACCCGGTGCTGGTGGGCGTGGCAGGCGCCGGTGCCGGTGGTGCTGCCGGGTTCGCCGCGTACGTCGTCGCCGGGTGCGGGATCGCGCTCGGCTGGCTGGCCGGGCACTACCTCGGTGACTACTTCGACCGCGAGCTGGACCGGATCGCCAAGCCGCAGCGCCCGATCCCGTCCGGGCGGCTGGCGGCGGAGACCGCGCTCGCCTGCGGAATCGGGCTCGCGGTCGCCGCCGCGGTGCTGCTGGCGTGGGTGAACTGGCGAACGCTCGTGCTGGTCGTGCTGGCCCTGGCCGGCATCGTGGCCTACAGCAAGTTCTGCAAGGCGCGCGGCTTCTCCGGGAACCTGGTGCGCGGGCTGATCACCGCGCTGGCCTTCCTGATCGGCGCGATGGTCGCGGCACCGCTGCCCGGCTGGGCGGCGGTCGCGTTCTCCGCGGTGTTCCTGCTGCACGACGCGGCGTCGAACCTCGTGGGCACGCTGCGCGACGTGGACGGCGACCGCGCCGCCGGCTACCGGTCGGTGCCCGTGCGCAGCGGAGTCCGCTACGCCGCCGGACTCGCCGTGTCGCTGTACGTCGCGGCGATCCTCATCGCCGCGATCGGTCTCCTGCTGCCGCACCGGCCCGGCTTCCCGGTGCTGCTGGGCGTGGCGGCCTGCGTCGGTCTGATCGCGGTCCTGCCGCTGCCGTTGCTGGCGCCGAACCTCGGGCAGGCCCGCGCGTTGCGGGCGCACGAATACCTGGTCGCCGAACGCCTGATCCTCGCCAGCGCGGTCCTGGCCCGCACCGCGCCCGCCGCCGCGGTCGTGCCGCTGCTCGCCCTGGTGCTCGTCTTCAGCCTGTGGACGCAGGCCGTGATGCGGTCGCGACACGAGATCGCCGCCGATGACATGGAGGTCCAGCCGACGTGAGCGCACCTGTTCCCGAGGAGATCACCGCGCCCGCCCACCGGGACGACGCCGAGTCGGCCGACGTCGTGGTGTGCGGGGCGGGCGTGGGTGGTCTGGCCGCCGCGCACGCGCTGGGTTCGCTGGGTCTGCGGGTCCTGATCGCCGAGAAGCAGCCCAGGGTGCCCCGGGTGCCCAAGGGCGAGGTGCTGCAGCCCGGGGCGCTGAAGATCCTCGACGAGTGGGGCGTCACCAAGCTCCTGGAGCGCCAGGGCGCGGTGCGGCTCTCCGCGCTCATCGCCGGTGAGGGCAGCGGCGAGGGCCGGATGTCGCTGGACTACGCGCAGTTGCCCGACGAGACCAACTGGCTGCTCTCCGCCGACCACGAGGTGATCCTGGGCGCGCTCGTCGACGGCCTGCCGGAGAACGTCTCGCTGCGCCGGGGAGTGAGCGTCCGAGAAGCGCTCCGCGACGACGCCGGGCGCATCACCGGCCTGGCCGTGCGGGAGGCCGGTTCCGACCGGCAGATCCGGGCACCGCTGGTGATCGCCGCCGACGGCGTCTCGTCGAAGCTCCGGAGATCGGCCGGTATCGGGGCGAACCGGAAGGACTACCCGCACCGGTTGGTCGCTCTGGAGATCCACGACGTGCCCGGCGCGGAGGCGGCGGTGGCCGCCTACGTCACCGATCGCGGGCTGCGGATGCGCTATCCGCTGCCCGGCGACCGGATCCGGCTCTACGTCCAGGCGGAGCCGGACGAGCTGCGCGGGATGGACCACGACGGATTGCAGCGCTGGGCCGATGCGCTGATCGCGGAGCTGCCCGAGCTGGCGGCGTTCGAGGACCAGCTGCGGAACAGCCTGGCCGGGCGGCAACTGCTGCCGGTCGGCCGGTTCGTCGCCGATGGTCTGTTCGCCCCCGGCATGGCGCTGATCGGCGAGGCCGCGCACTCCGTGCACCCGATGGCCGCCCAGGGCATGAACAGCGCCATCTACGACGCCAACGCCCTGCGCGGCTGCCTCGCCGGACGCTCCCTCGACGCGTCCGAAGTGGACTCGGCGCTGCGCGAGTACCAGCAGCGCCGCATGCCCGAGCTGATGCAGATCGGCAAGATCAGCCACAACGCCGCGCGCATGCTGACCGACCTGTCGTGGGTGGGCCGCACGCTCGGCCGGCGCGCGCTGCGCAACACCGGGGCCAACCAGCGGCTCAGCTTCACCGTGATGCACAACCTCTCCGGGCTCGGCCTGCACCCGCTCTCGACGTTCGACCGGCTCTGCCAGCTCGGATTGCTCCCGGATCCGCGGGCACGGCGCCGGCCCAGGTGGGCATGAGGGCCGACGCCGTGCCGGGATCACCGCGGCCTGGACTCCACGACGACGAGACCGCCCGGCCAGCTGCGGGACGCGGACAGGCTCAGCCCCGCCTTGTCCACCAGCGACTCGAAGTCCGCGACGCTGCGCTCCTGGCCGCCGAGCAGGACCAGGGACTGCAGGTCGAAGGAGGTGTTGTACTTGGCGTGGGAGTCACCGGCGAGGACCTCCACGATCAGCACCCGGCTGCCCTCGCCGGCGGCCTCGGCGCAGCGCTGCAGGATCCGCACCGCGTCCTCGTCGCTCCAGTCGGTGAGCACGCGGGAGACCACGTAGACGTCCCGGCCCGGCGGCAGCGGGTCGAAGAAGCTGCCGGGCACGAACGAGATCCGCTCCGCCACGCCCGCCTCGGTCAGGGCCTGGTGCGCCTCGGGCGCGACCGCGGGCAGGTCGAGCACCTCTCCGTCGAGGTGCGGGTTCGCCCGGACGATCTCGGCCAGCAGCGCGCCCTGCCCGCCGCCGACGTCGATGACGGTCCGCACGCCCGACCAGTCGAACTCCGCGGCCAGCACCGGGCCGGTCTGCCAGGCGTGGGCGGTCATGACGTCGCCGAAGAAGCGGCGCAGGTCGTCGTTGCGCTGGTAGTCGTCCCAGAACGGGATGCCGTGCACCGCGCCGTAGGCCGATCCGCCGGTGCGGATGGAGTGCAGCATGCCGCTGAACGCCAGGTCCATCCGGGTGCCCGGCCCCTCCAGGTCGAGCCAGTTCCGGATCCACGCGCCGTCCTCGGAGAGCAGCTGGCGGGACAGCGCCGTCAGCCCGTAGCCGCCCTTCTCCGCCTCGCTGAACAGTCCGATGTGGACCAGGTGGCGCAGCAGCCGGTCCAGGGAGCCCCGGTGTGCGCCCGTGGCGGCCGCGAGCTCGTCGAGCCCGCTCCTGCCCTCGGAGACCAGCTCCGGCAATCGCATCGTCACCGCGACGCGGATGGCGAAAGGCGTTGCCAGATCGATGAGTTTCGCCAGCTCGCGACTCGAATCGGCGAGATCGCCCTGAGATCCTGCGGAATCCATGGACACCTGGTTCCTTTCGAAGTGAGCACTCGAGCGCCTCCGTCCTCCTCATCCTTACTGCCCGCCGTCCACGGCGTCAACAACCACGGCGGAAACCGACCGCACAGACCGAGAAACCGTGCGAACGTGCCCGAAAACCATTGCAGCCAAAGAATAACGAGGTGACCATCCGATGACCGAATTCGACGTCCGCCCGGTTTCCGGCGCGCTGGGCGCCGAGGTGCGCGGCCTGGACCTGGAGGAGCTGACCGAGGAGTCCTTCGGGCGGCTGCACGAACTGCTCATGGAGAACCTCGTGCTCTTCTTCCCGGAGGCCGGTGAGCTCTCCCCCCAGGCGCACAAGAACTTCGGCCGGTTCCTGGGCGAGCTGGAGGTGCACCCCTTCCTGCCCAAGCTCGACGGGCACGAGGAGATCGTGGTGCTCGACTCCGACCAGGGCGCGAAGGCCGACGTCTGGCACACCGACGTCACCTTCAACGCCAGCCCGCCGATCGCCTCCGTCCTGCAGATCGTGCACTGCCCGCCGCGCGGCGGCGACACGATGTGGAGCAACCAGTACCTGGCCTACGAGAACCTCTCCGCGCCGCTGCGGGATCTGCTGGACGGGCTCACCGCCGTGCACGCCTTCGTGCACCCGAACGGCACCCAGTTCGAGGCCGAGCACCCGGTGGTGCGGGTGCACCCGGTCACCGGCAGGCGATCGCTCTACGTCAACCGGATGTTCACCATGAACATCCCGCAGCTGCGCCGGGCGGAGAGCGACGTGCTGCTGGCGCACCTGTTCGCCGCGGCGGAGCGGCCGGAGAACATCTGCCGCTTCCGCTGGACGCAGGGCGCGGTGGCCGTGTGGGACAACCGGGCCACCCAGCACTACGCGGTCAACGACTACACCGAGCGCCGGATCGGCCGCCGCGTGACGGTCCTGGGCGACGACCCGAAGGGCGACGAACCGCGCTGGCCGCACCTGGCCGAGGCAGGCACCGCCGCCGATCACCGCGCTCAGCCCAGGTCCCGGGCCTGACCGAACCGGCGGGCGGCTCGCCCCGCGCGGGTCAGCCCGCCGGTCGCAACCCGGCGTCGGCGAGCACGGCTGCTCCCAGCGGGCCCGCCGGGTCCGCCAGGCCGAACACGACGTCGAAGTGGTTCGTCCCGGCCACCACGACATCGGTCACCTGGTGGCCCGCGCGGCGCGCGGCGGCGCTGAAGAGCTGGTGCTGGCGGATGTACTCACCGGTCTCGCGCTCGCCTCGCGCGAGCACCAGACGGCGGACCCGGCAGGGCAGCTCGTGCAGCGGGCTGAGCGCGCGGGCCCGCTGCTCGTCGAGGCCGAGCGCATCGTTGACGTAGCTGTGCCGGAGCGGTTCGAGGTCGTAGGTGCCGCTGATCAGGCACGCCGACGCGAGGGGCGGGCGTTCCCCCGGTGCTCGGTCGTCCAGGCAGCACGCCATCGCGAGCAGGTGCGCGCCCGCCGAGCTCCCGCTGGCGTGCACCGCGTCCGGTCGGGTTCCCAGCGCCTCGGCGTTGTCGCGGATCCAGCACAGGGCCCGGTGCGCCGAGCCGACGATGTCCTCCAGGGAGCGTCGCGGGGCGAGCCCGTAGTTCAGCGCGGCGAAACCGTGCCCGCGCGCGAGGAAGTCCAGCGCGGCGAAGGACGATTCGTCCTTGCTGAGCTCCTGCCAGTGACCGCCGTGGATGAACACGTGCAGCGGCGCACCGGGTTCCCGCGCGGGGAAGTGGTCCAGCACCTCGTCCGGGTGCTCCCCGTAGGACAGCGTCCGGAATCCCGGGCACGCCGAACGGGCCTCGGCACTGCGTTCGGCGTAAGTGCGGAGGACGTCCTCGAAACCGGGCGCGAGGAGACTGGGCGAGAACTCCCGATCGAGCGCTGCGGAATCCCACATCGTGCGACCTCTTCCGTTCGCGGAAACCACGGTCCGGCACCGCGATCCAACAGGTGGCGCGAAGGCGTCGTCAACGTACGTGACAGGATGCGCAAAGACATACCCGCAGTACGGAAAGCGGCGCGGGGCCCGGCAAGCCGGCCCGGCCGGATAGGAGTTCGCATGCTCAGGGGAAACAAGGTCGCGCTCAGGGCCAGGCACGCGGACGACATCCCGATCCTGCACGCCGATCTGCACGACGACGTGGTCAACGCCTCGCGGGCCGCGGTCGGGCCGTGGCGGCCGATCCCGGTCGGGTCGGAGCACTCGCAGTTCGTGGTGGACGAGAAGAAGGAGCAGAACGTCCACTTCTCCGTCGTCTCGCTGGACAGCGACGAGCTGGTCGGCACCGCGACGCTGTGGGGCATCGACACGCACAGCCGGTCCGCGCACGTCGGGCTAGGTCTGCTGTCCACCGCCCGCGGCAAGGGCTACGGCACCGACGTGGTCGCGGTGCTGTGCCACTACGGCTTCGCCCAGCGCGGCCTGAACAGGCTGCAGATCGAGACGTTGGCGGACAACGCCGCGATGCTGCGCGCCGCCGAGCGCAACGGCTTCACCCGCGAGGGCGTGACGCGCTCCTCGGCCTGGGTGATGGGCGAGTTCGTGGACGAGGTCCTGTTCGGACTCCTCTTCGACGAGTGGAAGGCTGCCTCGAACGACTAGGCTCCGGCCGGCGACCGCCCCGCCGACGCGCGTCGGCGGGGCGGTTCCGCCTAATCGGCCAGCACTTCCACGCAGCCGTTGGTGCCGTTGACGCGGATGCGCTGCCCGTCCCGGATCGACCGGGTCGCCCGCTCCACCCCGACCACCGCGGGCAGGCCGTACTCCCGGGCGACCACCGCGCCGTGGGGCATCAACCCGCCGACCTCCGTCACCAGGCCGGCGATCGTGACGAACACCGGCGACCAGCTGGGATCGGTGCTGGTGGTGACCAGGACGTCACCGGCTTCGAGGTCGGCCCCGGCCATGTCCAGGACGACGCGGGCGCGCCCTTCCACGATCCCGGTGGACACCGGGAGGCCGACGAGCGCACCGGCGGGCACGTCCTGCCGCCGGTAGGAGCCGGTCACGGCCTCGCCGTCCGAGGTGAGCACCCGGGGAGGCACGACGGCCTGATGACCGGCGAACGCCTCCGCGCGCTCGCGGATGAGCCGGTGGTCGGCCTCACCGGTGCGCACGACCTTGCGGCAGTTCATCGAACCGGAGGTAGAAGATGTCCTCGCGGTCGCGGAGCACACCGGCTTCCACGAGGCGATCGGCCTCGGCCAGCATCGCCCGCTTGTAGTGGAAGTAGCGGCAGATCATGACGAACTTGGGATGCTCCCGGTAGCCGATGAAGGTCCGCAGCCGGTCGATCATCGACTTGGTCTCCGCGGCCTTCTGCGCACCGTCCGGCAGGGCCCGCACGCGCTCCAGCAGCTCCTGCTCCTTCTACCAGGCCTCCTGCAGCCCCCGCTCGAAGCGCCGCCGGCTGGCGCCGGGCTCGAAGTTCTCCACGTGGCCCAGGATCAACGGCACCAGGACGCCCGGGCGCTCGCTCCACCGGGGCCGGGTGATGTCGATCTCACCGGCGCAGCGCATGCCGTACTGGTCGAGGTAGCCCTGGATCGCCTCCCGGACCTCGCGCCCGCCCGCGAGCCCGGGAAGTTCATCGAGGAAGTCGTCACCATCGACGTCGCGGAGGAAGGCCACCACCTCCGGGTGCGGGCGGATCGCGTCCGCGACGTCCAGCAGCGCGAGCCCCATCTCCGAGGTGATGTTGCCCGGCGCGGACTGCGTGAGCACGTCGGCGGCGTTCTCCTCCCCCAGCCATTCGCGCATCTTCTCGTTGAGCCACCACGAGGCGTTCATCGCCGTCGTGATCACCTGGAGGCCCCTGGGGTCGAACAGCTGCTTGCGCTTCCGGAGGTCCTCCAGGACGAAGTCGAACAGGTCCACTCCGGACTTCCCGCGGATGTCGCGGTCGAGGGCGGCCAGGGATCGCTCGCTGCGCGCGATGAGCTCCTCGACGATCGCCGGGTCGGCGTCGACCGACGCCGGTGTTTCCCACACGGGCGGGCCGTCGGTGCTCTCCGGCGCGGGCGGCAGCGCGAAGTCGTCGCGGTCGAGCACGGACTGCAGCGCGTCCCTGATCAGCGGGTCGGACTTGCCCAGTGCGTCCAGGAGCCCGTCGCGCTCGGCCGGTGACGCCAGGTTCGCGGTGACGTCGACGAACAGCCGCCCGCCCGCCTCGGCCATGGGCCGCGGTGTGGTCAGCTGCCAGACGGACAGGCCCAGCGGCTTCATCGCGTCGGTCATCATCTGCTGGTGACCTACGGAGACGTAGACGTGCTGATCGTCGTCCCCGGCTTCGGGAACGGGGAACAGCGTGGTGACCGGCCTGCTCTGCAGGATCTGGAAACCACCGCCTGCCAGGCACCACTCGATGTCCTGCGGCAGGCCGAAGTGCGCCTCGATGCGCCTGCCCAGCCGCGCGAGCGCCACCACCTGCGCATCGGTCAGGGTCGGCCGTTCCCGCTCGTCCGGATCGACCGGCTGCTGCCGCGTCCCGCCGCCCGGCACCGCGCGAACGGCCAGCTCCTTGGCGGCGACGGCCTTGTCGACGACCTCGTCGTCGCGCACCTTGAAGACGTCCGGGTTCACCAGCCCGGACACCAGCGCCTCGCCGAGCCCGAAACCGGCCTCCACGCTGGTGATCCTCCGGTTCGACGAGACGGGGTCGGCGGTGAACATGATGCCGGAGACCTCCGGCACGACCATCCCCTGCACGACCACGGCCATCTGCACCTTGCGGTGGTCGAAACCGTTGCGCAGCCGGTAGGTCACGGCCCGGTCGGTGAACAGCGAGGCCCAGCGCACGCCCTGATGCGCTCCAGGACCGCCGCGGAGCCCACGACGTTGAGGTAGGTGTCCTGCTGGCCGGCGAAGGAAGCCGTCGGCAGGTCTTCGGCCGTCGCGCTGGAGCGGACGGCGCAGGCGGCTTCCTCGCCGAGCCGGGCGAGCGGCTTGGTGAGCGCTTCCGCCAAATCCCCGGGAACGGGGATCGCCGCGACGGTGTCGCGGATCTCCGCGCTGAGCGCGCCGATCGCGTTCCGGTCCTCCGGGTCCAGCCGGGACAGCTGGTCGAGCTGGTCCTCCAGGGACGGCGCTTCGGCCACGACGCGCCGGAATGCGTCGGTGGTCACGCAGTATCCGGGTGGCACGTCGATGCCTTCGATCCGCGAAAGCTCCCCCAGTGCGCGGCCTTGCCGCCGACGACGGCGAGCTGGCTCCGATCGATCTCCTGGAGTTCCAGCACGCAACCGCCCGACGACATCGCCGCGCTGCTTCCGGTGTCAACCACAGCTTCTCCTGTCCGAGTGGACGACCGTCGGCGAGCAGGGGAGGCCCCGGGTCGCATTCCTGCCAGTAATACCGCGAACTCCTGATCTCCGCAGGTCGCGGCCTCGGCGGGAGATTCTGCAGCAGACCCGGGGTCTTGCCGCAAGCCCCGGGGTGCGCTAGACGTTGAAAGTGTCAGGAGGTCGTTCTCCCCTGCCACTCCCCGAAGAACCAGCGCGCACTCCGCCGCGCCGTCTTCGAGTCCGCTGAGCTCCGCACCGGACGCCGGTCACAGCGCCCGGTCCACCGGGATGAACGATTGCCGCTGATCCGCGCAGCCTCGTCGGTGTCGCTCTGCGGTCGGCCAGCGGTCCCGCTCGCCGGGATGCTCCGCGAGCGGGTGCGTCGTTCAGCGGCCGTGATTGCCGCGCAGCGCGCTGGCGGTGCTGGTCAGGGCACGCGTGCGACCGCACCGTAGCCGAGCGGCCTGGCCGCGTCGGCGAGCTCTTCCGGGTCGTCGGTGTGCCACTCGGGCAGCGTGACCAGGCCCGGGTCGACCAGGTCGAGGCCGTCGAACCAGGACAGGATCTCGGCGTGGTCGCGCGGGTACACGGGTTCGCCGGCGGCCTCGTAGGCACCGCGCAGCATTTCCATCTCGGAACGCAGGGCCGGCGAGGCGTGCTCGTCGGTCAGCGTGGACACGGCGACGAGCGAACCGGGCGCGAGGCGCTGCCGGTAGGCGCGGATCAGCTCCGCCGGTTGCGGGTCCTCGAGGTACAGCAGCACGCCGACGGCCAGCAGCCCGACCGGCCGGCTGAAGTCGAGCAGCCTGCGCGCGTCCGGGTGGTCGAGCACCGCCGGCAGGTCGCGCATGTCGGCCTGGATGATCGTCGCGGTCTCCGACCCGCCCAGCACGTGCTGGGCGTGGTGGTAGGCCACCGGCTCGTTGTCGACGTAGACCACGCGGGCCGGGATGCCCGCGGACTCGGCGACCTGGTGGGTGTTGCCGACCGTGGGGATGCCGGAACCGAGGTCGAGGAACTGGCGGATGCCCTGGTCGAGGCAGTAGCGCACGGCGCGGCGCAGGAACGACCTGTTCAACCGGGTCACGGCCGGGATGCTCGGTGCGATCTCCAGCACCTGGTCGGCGAACGCGCGGTCGGCGGCGAAGTTGTGCGAGCCGCCGAGGAAGTAGTCGTACGCGCGAGCGGCGCTCGGCTGGGTGGTGTCCACGCTCGCCGGCAAGGCCGGCACCGGATCCAAGATCGACACGGTGGTTCTCCTGCTGGTTCCGTCGAATGCTCATCAGTACCTCCTCGAACGAGGTCATCTCAAGAGGCCCGGCAGAGATCACACCAGCGCAGCTCCGCGAGCCGACCACAGTGGAACGTCGCACGACGCGCAGCACCTGGACGACGCAGCTCGCAGCCGCCGGACACCCCCGTCTACGCAGAATAGTTTTTTTAGACTATTCTGAGCAGACCAACTGGGAGGCACCTGATGCGCAACCTCACGACCCTCGGGCTGGCCGTCCTGCGGCTGCTCGACGAGAAGCCCCGGCACCCGTACGAAGTCCGGCAGTGCATGCGGGAGCAGGGCATCGACCACTTGATCAAGGTCACGCACGGCGCGCTGTACCACGCCTTCGACGTGCTCGCGAAGGCCGAGCTCATCGAACCGGTGGAGACCACCAGGGAGGGCAAGCGGCCCGAGCGGACGGTCTACGCGATCACCGACGACGGCCGGGAGATCGCCGCCGGGCGCCTGCGCGAACTGCTCTCCACGCTCGAATCCGAATACCCGACCTACGGCGCGGCGCTGGCCTTCATGTCGCTGCTGACCACCGACGACGCCGCCGAGCAGCTGGAGCGGCGGGCGGTGCTGCTGGAGTCCGAGCTGGCGTCGGTGACCACCAGCAGCGACGCGCTGCTCAAGCGCGGTGTGGAAGCGGTCCACATCGTCGAACTCCGGCACCTGCAAGCACATCTGCGCGCCGACCTGGAGCTGACGCGCGCCATCGTCGACGACATCCGCGAGGGTCGGCTGCACTGGCAGGCCGACCGGCGCGCGACCGAGTAGAGAGCGGACGGATGCGCAACCTGCGAGGGAATCCCTGGGCCGTGCTGGTGGCCCTCTGCCTCGGCTTCTTCACGACGCTGCTGGACACGACGGTCGTCGGCGTGGCCGTCCCGGACATCGTCGAGCGGCTGGGCACCACCTACAACGAGGTGCTCTGGGTCAGCAACTCCTACGTGCTGGTGCTGGCGGTGCTGCTGATCCCGGGCGGCAAGCTCGGCGACCTGCTCGGCAAGCGCAACACCTACCTGGCCGGTGTCGCGGTGTTCTCGGCGGCATCGCTGCTGTGCGCGCTGGCGCAGACGCCGGGCCAGCTCATCGCGGCCCGCACCATGCAGGGCCTGGGCGCGGCGCTGCTGATCCCGCAGACCATGTCGATCATCATCGGCACCTTCCCACCGCAGCGGCGCGGAGCGGCGCTGGGCGTGTGGGGCGCGGTGGCCGGCGTCGCCACGATCGCCGGGCCGCCGCTGGGCGGATTCCTGGTCGGCGCGCTGGACTGGCGCTGGATCTTCACCGTCAACGTGCCGCTGGGCGCCCTGGTGCTGGTGATCGCACCGCTGATCATCCCGGCAGGCACCAGGCCGCCGCGACCGGGCCGCTTCGACTTCCGCGGCGCGCTGCTGGTGGTCCTCGGGCTCTGCTGCCTGACATTCGGCCTGCAGGAGGGGCAGCGCTACGACTGGGGCGTGGTCTGGTCGTTCGTCAGCATCCCGCTGCTGCTGGTGACCGGCGTCCTGCTGCTGGTGGTCTTCGCGTTCAGCCAGCGCCGTCCCGGCCCGCGCGCTCCGATGGTGCCGTTCGAGCTGCTGAGCAACCGCAACTTCGGCCTGATGAACGTCGGCGCGATCGGGCTCTCGGTCGGCATCATGAGCATGGCGATCGGTTTCCAGCTCTACGCGCAGTCGGTGCTGGGCCACTCGGCGCTGGCCGCGGGCCTGATCAGCCTGCCGATGTCGGCGATCTCGGTGCTGCTCGGCCCGTACGCGGGCCGGCTCAGCGACAAGCTGGGCGGCAAGCCGGTGGTGGTCACCGGCCTGCTGCTGTTCGGCCTGGGACTGCTGGTCTTCTCGCTCACCTCCACAGTGGACAGCACGGCCGGGGCGCTGCTGCCCACGATGCTCGTGATGGGCGTGGGCCTCGGCGCCACCTTCGCACCGCTGACCACAGTGGCGATGCACGACGTGCAACCGGTGGTGGCCGGGTCGGCGGCGGGCGTGCTCAACGCGACCCGGCAGATCGGCTCGGTGCTGGGCACCGCGGGATTCGGCGTGCTGCTGCAGAACCAGCTGGTCGCGAATCTGTTGGCCCGCGCCGAAACCGCGGCCGCGGCGCTGCCCGCCGAGGTGCGCGGCGAGTTCGTGGCCGGCGTGCGGCGCGCCACCAGCAGCGGCGTCGACTTCGCCGACCTGCAAGCGGGCACCGCGGTGCCGGTCCCGAGCGGCATCTCACCCGCGCTCGCCCAGCAGGTCGAGGCCGCCGCCCGCGAGGTGTTCACCGGTGGATACGTCGACGCCATGCACAGCGCGATGGTCCTGCCGATCGGCGCGGTGCTGATCGGCGCGATCTGCGCTCTCCTGGCCAAGGGGAGAACCGCGCTGGCGGCGGAGCCGGGCCGGCGGAGCGCGATGTCCGGTGCGACGCGCTGACCTGCGGAGCGCTCCGCAGGTCAGCGCGGGCGGCGATGCCGTTCAACCGGAGCCGTCGCCTGTGGACCAGCTCATGCGCACGACCGTGCCGGAGCCGCCGGGCGTGATGACGGCCTCGTCGGCGAGGCTGCGGATCAGCGGCAGTCCTTGACCGCGACCCGTGTGCCCTCCCGAACCCGGCGGGGCCCACCTGCCCCGGTCGGTGACGGTGACCTCCACGCGGTTCTCCGCGGCCAGGTGAACGGCTTCCACGTCGACCGTGCCGTCCCCGGCATAAGCGTGTTCGATCACGTTCGCCATCGCTTCGTAGCACGCGAGAGCGAGCGCACCGGCTGCCTCCCGGCTCAGGCCCGCGTAGCGGCCCCACGTCGTGAGCTCATCGCGCAGGGCCAGCATCTTCCCCGGTGAGAGCTCGACGAAGCAGTAGCTCAGCGCGGGAACCGCGGGATCGCCGCCACCGCCACCGGTGGCGCTCGGTCTCCGGCTCTCGTCCAGCTCGCCAACCATCACTCCGCGTCCTGTCCGCCGGGCGTCACGAGCCCGCGTCGACGGCCACCGCCTGATCCCGGGTGGAGAAGACCTCGATCTCCTGGTCCAGCCCGGTCAGCTGGATCGGCCGTGCGGTCGCCGGGCCGTCTACGACCACCCGGAACGCGATGTCGTCGCCTGCGCGGTTGCGAGACCGGACCAGCACCGCGAGCCCCGCCGAGGACAAGAACGTGACCCCGCTGAAATCCAGGATCAGCACGGCCGGCCGCTCGTCGAAGGCTTCCATGATCGCCGACTCGACCCGCGGGGCGTTGATCAGCTCGATCTCTCCTGCGACTTCCATCAGCAGCACCCGGTCGAGCCATCGCGTTGCCACGCTCAACGGTGCTGCCGGTTCACTTGAGCCGGTAAACGTGGACATGCCCCCATGGTGGACTTCAGATCGGCTGAAGGCAAAGCTGCGCTCATGCGCCCGGACCACTCGGACTACCATGTCTCCATGCGGCCCCCGGTCAGTTCGCCCGATGACGCTGAGCAGCGGCTGCGGCAGATCGAGCTGGTCACCGACACAGCGCTGGCCGATCTGGAGCACGACGACCTGCTCCGCGAGATGCTGCAGCGCGTCAGCGACGTCCTGGAGGTCGACACCGCAGCGGTCATGCGCTACGACCCGGCCAGCGAAGTGCTGGTCGCGACCGCCGCAGTCGGCATCGAGGACGAGGTTCGGCAAGGCGTTCGACGTCACGTCGGCCCGGCTTTCGCCGAAGCGATCGCGAACGGTTCCCGGCCGCTGTCCCTGGACAGCCGGACCGACCCCTCCGTCCTGCAACCGGTGCTCCGGGAGCGCGGCATCTCGACGCTCATCGGCGTCCCGATGCTGGCCGGTGGCGAGGTCGTCGGCGTGCTGCACATCGGCACCTACGAAGAACGCCGGTTCAGCGACCACGACGTGCACCTGCTCCAGCTCGTCGCCGACCGCATGGCGCTGGCGATCCGCGGCCACACCACCCGTGCCGAGCGGGCCGCCACCAGCGCCCTGCAGCGCAGCCTGCTGCCCACCAGGCTGCCCGCGGTACCGGGGGTGGCGCTCGACGCGCGGTACGTCTCGGGCTCCGGTCCCGGCGTGGGTGGCGACTGGTACGACGTGTTCACCCTGCCGTCCGGGCTGATGGGCATCGTGATCGGTGACGTGGTCGGCAGCGGTCTTCCGGCGGCGATCGTGATGGGTCGGTTGCGCAGCGCGCTGCGCGCCTACGCCATCGAGACCGAGGACCCGGCCGAGGTCCTGCACAAGCTCGACCGCAAGGTCACCCACTTCGAACCGACCGCCATGGCCACGGTCGGTTACTCCATCTACGACCCCAGCACCTCCCAGCTGCGCGTCTCGCTGGCCGGTCACCTCGCGCCGGTGGTCGTCGAGCCCGGTCACGGCGGCCGGCTGGCGCCGCTGCCGGTCGATCCGCCGGTGGGGCTCGGCGTCGCGCACCGCAAGCGCCGCACCAGCCTGCTGGAGCTCCCGGCGGAGGGCGTCGTCTGCTTCTACACCGACGGCCTCGTCGAACGCCGCGGCAAACCGATCGACGACGGGTTGCAGCTGCTCTGCGACGCGGTCGTCCCGGAGCCCGCCAGCGCCGTCTGCACCAGGGTCATGAACCGGCTGGTCGGTGGCGAGCCGCCGAGCGACGACATCGCACTGCTCGCCATCAGCTGGTCCGAGGATTCCCGCCCGTAGTCCGCAGCGCTGCCCCTCGCCCGGCATCAGTCGCGCGGCAGCAGCGGACCGAGCGGGCCGAGGTCGAGGTTGAGGTCCTGCTCCGAGAAGTCGAACCGGTCGCGGAGCTCCTGCATGCCCTCGGCCAGCTTCATCAGCGCCAGCCCGAGCTCCTCCACCTGGTCGTCGTCGAGCTCTCCGCTCTCCACCCGCCGCAGCGCCTGCTTCTCCATCAGCTGGCGCACGAGTTCCACCAGCGTCAGCACCAGCCGGACCAGATCGCGCTGGACGGATTCGGAGTCGGTCTCGATCCGATGTGGAAGGCGCCCGGCGCCGGAACGACGGCGGTCTCCCGCCGGACTACCCGTCATTCCCGGCCTCCAGCGCGACGCACGTGCTCTCCTGAATGGAGCTGATGATCGCCCGCAGCGAGATCCGGACCAGGTCGACACCCGCCAGCGAGATGGTCACGTCACCGGTGACGACCACACCGCCGGCGAGCAACCGGTCCAGCAGGTCGACGAGCGCGATCTCCCTCGTCCCGACGGGGGAATCCCGGGAGTTCGAGACGATGTCCGCTGATGTCAACGGTTTTCCCCCTCGCGGATCTGGGCGAACGAGTACGGCGGCCACGGTCCGGTGAGTTCGACGTCGAGCGCCTGGTAGTCGTCCGAGAGCCTGCGCACCGTCGCGGTGAACTCGTCGCCGGCGGATTTGTCGACGAGGTAGGAGCAGTTCAGGACCATCAGGCCCGCGTAGCCGGCCAGCTCCCGGTTCTGCGGCGGATGGCTGCGGCTCGCCCGCGCCAGCGAGCACAGTTCGGCGTGCACCTGCCCGGCCAGCTCGAGCGCCGTGTTCTCGGCGTTCTGCCTGCTCTCCCGCTGCTCCTTGAGCTGGCGCAGGTAGGAGGCACCGGGCCCGGCGGCAGCTTCTGCGCCCGCCTCGCCCGTGCCCCGCCGCAGCGCAGGGTCGTCGAGGTCCGCGCGGGCCTTGACGCCCCACTCGGCGCTGTCGTCGATGCTGTGCAGCACCTGGGAGAACTCCTCGGCCCGCTCGGCGAGCACCTCTCGGACGCGGTCGTCGTGGAAGTAGACCGTGGCCAACCCGAACGGAGCGGTGGTCGTCGTGGCCGCCGCGGCGAGGACGACGCGGTTGTGCGCGCGCGCAGTGGCCTCCAGCCACTCCAGGTCCTCCAGGTTCTTCCGCAAGGCCTCCGCATCGAACTCCGCGGCGTCCACCGAGCTCACCAGCGCCGCCAGTTCGCCCTGCCGCACGAGGCGGACGGCCGACCCGGCGATGCCCTGCGCGCCCAGCGTCGGTTCCGGGCCGGGATCGCGGACGATCCCGTACACGTAGGTCATCGAGTCAGCCACGGTCCTGCTCCTCGTCCGCGCCGCCTTCCAGCTCGGCCGGTTCACCGCCGAGCTCGCGCACCTGATCGCGCAAGCGCCGGTTCTCCACCGCCAGATCGCGGTGCCCCGACGACAGGGTCGGGTCGTGCTCCCACCAGTCGATGCCCATCTCCCGCGCCCGCTCCACCGAGGCCACGACGAGCCGCAGCTTGATCGTCAGCAGCTCGATGTCGAGCAGGTTCACCTGGATGTCGCCGGCGATGACGATGCCCTTGTCCAGCACGCGCTCGAGGATGTCGGCGAGGTTGGCACCACCCGACTCCGACCGCGCGGGCGACACCGGTCGCGGGCTGTAGGCCATCGGAGCGCGCGAGTCGAACCGGTGCTGGTCTCCGCGGCTGTGCTCGCTCATCGCTGCTCGCCCTGCCCCCGCGCGTAGCGGTCGATGCGCCGGTAGGAGATCAGCTCCCCTTCGTCGTCGAGCTCGGCCTCGTAGACGGCCATGATGTCGGTGGTGTTGGGGATCCGGTGCGCCTCGACGACCTCCACCGCCACCAGCCACCCCGTCTCCGAGCGCTCCAGCGAGGTGACGCCTTCGGTGTCCTTGCCGGTGAGGTCGCGCACCTGGCGCAGTGCGAGCTGAGCGATGTCCCCGGCTTTGAGCGCAGGTCGCCGTCGTGCCTCCCGATCTCCTTCCGCACCACCGGGTCCCGTTCGCCGTGGTCGTCGTCGGCCACCGCTCTGCTCGACGTCCGCATCCCGCGGTTCAGGAGGTGAACGGCGCCTGGGGCGTTCCTCCGTGCTTCCGCGGTCGCGGTCCTGGCTGCTGGGCACGGATCACATCTCCCCCGACTGACGTCGGCGTTGTGCCTCGAACAACCTGTCCAGCCACTCCGCCTGGAGTTCGTCGCGCTGCTGATCGGTCAGCTCGCCCGCCTCGTGCGCCTCGTCCACCGCGGCCAGCTGCCGCTGGATCAAAGCCGTGTCGTAGTACTGCGCCTCCGCGTGCTGCTTGAGGTGATCGATCATCCACACAACGCCCCGGACCGGTGCCAGCGGGAGGGTGACGATGCCGGAAAGCAGTCCCATGATCACTCCTCGGGCAAGAAGTCGTAAGGTGCCAGCGGTCCGACCAGGCGCAGCTGAACGCGCCCGCTCCACTGGTCGCCGAGTGCGTCGATCGAGGACTCGAAATCCTCGCGCCGGTCGCGTTCGACCAGCATCGCCACGTCGAACGCGTCGTCCTCGCCCCCGACGTCGCGCTCCGCCGTCGCGACCACGCTGTTCGCCACGGCGTCGACCAGCTGCTGCAAGTCCAGAGCACGCTTCTCGGTGACAGCGTTGGAGACCATCTCGCCCAGCTTCAGCCGTGCGTCGTAGCCCGCATCCGGCGAGACGCCCCGGAGCGACTCCCGGAGTTCTCTGATCTCGGGGCTTTCCGCCACGATCTCGCGGATGTGAGCGGAGTCGACGTACCGGCCCCGCACGGCGAACTGGATCGTTCCGTCGAGCTGGGACAGCACCGCCTCGAAGCTCTCGGCGTTCGGTGCCAGCAGTTCGTCGACCACGGAGTCCACCGAGTTGACCACGGCGCCGAAGCGGATGGGCAGCACGGTGGTCTCCGCCGCGATGGCGTCGAGGACGTGCTCGTGCGCGAGCAGGTCGTCCCGGGTGCCCAGCGGCCGGTTCAGGTGCACCTCGCTGATCGCGGCGGCGATGTCGCCGTGCGAAACGGTCCTGACCGGCGTCTCCTCGTCACCGACCGAGGCGAGGTCGCCGGGTACGGATCCCGCGGAGCGCAGAATGCCGTACACGTAGAACCCGCGCGTTTCCTCGCCCGGAACCGTCGCAGCGCCCTGTCCACGTTGCGCGTGCGTTGTCATCGCTTCTCCCGCCCCCGGCCACCGGTTTCGCGTCTGCGCACGGGCTCCTTCTCCTGCTCGTCGCTTCCGCGGAACTCGTCGAACTTGTCCTTGGCGGCATCGATCATTCCCTTGGTCTTGCCCGCGGCACCGCGCTCGGTCATGCCCTCGGTCAGTTCCGTGAGGTCCTTGCCGCCCTTCTCGTCGAGGTCCAGCCGGTTGGTCGCTTCCGCGAAGCGGAGGTAGGTGTCCACCCCGGCCACCACCACCCGGGCGTCGACGGTGATGATCTCGATCCCGACCAGGGAGACGCGCACGAACGCGTCGATCACCAGGCCCTTGTCGAGGATCTGCTCGACCACGTCGGCCAAGGTGCTGGAAGGGGCCCGCTGGACCTGGCTGCCCCCGCCGCCTTGCGTGCTCGCCACGGTCATGCGATCACCTTCTCCGGCCTGCCGTCACCGTTGCTCGACGACGCCGACCTCGCTCTTGCTCGGGTTCCCGGTCCTCGTCCTCCGCGTAATCCTCCTCGCCTTCCTCCTCACCTTCCTCGTCGTATTCGTCCTCGTACTCGCCTTCTTCGCCTTCCTCTTCGTCGCCGTACTCCTCCTGCTCCTCGTCCTCGTACTCGCCCTCGTCCTCGGCTTCGCCGCGTTCGCCCTCCTGCTCCGCTTCCTCCCCGTATTCGGGGGCGCCCTCGGCTTCTTCCTCTTCGGCCAGGGCGTCCTCGTGGGTCTTGACGACCTCCCGGTCGCGGATCTCACCGCGCCAGCCCTCGACCTCGTCCGGTGCCAAGATCGTCCGGGTCATCAAGTACCGCTTGATGTACTTGAAGTCCGCGCGGACCCGGCGGCCCTGCGCGCGCCACATGTACGCGGTCTTCTCGAAGAAGCCCTGCGGGTAGTACTCGATGACGAGCAGGATCCGCGTCATGCGCGGAGCCAGCTCGTGGAAGGTCACGGAGCCGTCCACGGTGCCCTTCGCACCCGTGGAGGTCCAGACGATCCGGTCGTCGGGAACCTGTTCGACGATGGTCGCCTGCCAGCTGCGCTTGGAGAAGAAGATCTGCGCCTGCCAGTTGACCTTCTCGTCGGACTCCTGGTCCACGCTGAGGACTTTCTTGGTCATGCTGGGGAAGTCTTCGAACCTGGTCCACTGGTCGTAGACGACGCGACGCGGCAGTCCGATGTCGTTGTGCTCGATGATGTTGACGACCTTCGACTTTCCCTTCTTCCCGCCTTTGCCGCCCATGCCCAGCGCTCCTTTGAGCTTCTCCGTAGCGCCCGTGAACCCGGCCTTCAACGCCGACTTGACCGGGGAACCGCTCTGGGCCATTTCCTTGCCGCCGGTGACCGCCGCCATCAAACCCGCACCACCGTTCTCCGCCGACTCCGTCAACCGCTCGGTCATGCCTTCGACCTTGTCTCCGACGATGCCCACCGCGCGTTCCCCCGCCGACGTCAGCAGTGCCTTGGCACCAGCCTTCAACGGTTCGAGCGGCACCTCGCGCAGCAAACCGCCCACCTTGGAGCCGCCGCCCTTCCCGGATTGCTCCGCCATGGTCACCACCTCAGCTCCGATCACAACTTCTTCTCAGTGGTGGAGGACCTGGTCCTCGGGCTCGTCGGCTGCTTGCGCTGGCCCAACGTCGTGGACCTGCGCCGGCTCCCCGCCTGGCCGCCCGAACCACCAGATGACCTGGTCGACGTGCTCGCCTCGTCCCGCTGACTGGACCTCGCGGTCGTCGCGGACTCGTCCTGCTTCCGCGCGGCCGAACCCGATCGACCGCTGCCTGCCCCGGTTCGGCTGCCCGCCCGACCGGAGGAGGCGCGTTCCGACATCCGCTGGCGCTGCCTACCTCGGGGCGGCTCGGTCGCCCGCTCTTCCTCGCCTTCTTCCGGCTCCTCGGTGGACTCGGCTTCGGCGGTCTCGTCCGAACCCCTCGTCCGCCGCATCGCCCGCCTGCCGAGGTCCTCGGCGCCTTTCCCGACATCGGAAGCCCGTTCGCCGAGCTCTCCGACGGGCTCGCGCAAACCGGCCGCACGTTTCGTGAGGTTGTCGCCGAGCGTTTCGATCTTGTTGTTCACCGCCGCGATCGCCGCCGATTTGGCCGCCTCCAGCAACCGTTCCCGTGCGTCGCCGGTCAGCTTCTGCAGCGCTGGAGACGTCCTCACCAGCTTTCCGCCCATGGCGAGCATTTCCTTGGGATCCGCGAAGCGGCGGCCCGCCATCATGCCCGCGGCTGTGATGGCCAGCTTCATCTTGCGGCTGCGACCTAGGACGTATCCGACGGCTACCGCCATCGCGATCTGAGGTCCGGATTTCATGATCAGCTCCCCTGTGCCTGAGCGATCCGGCGGGCCTGCCGCCCGCGGGGCGAACGCTCGCGCAACCGAGTGCGACCAGGAGACAGCGCGCCTTCCCCTGCGCACCGACAATCGTCGTGGCTGCAACAACCGAATACGACGATTATGTTGCTAGGCTACCCTCGCTTCCCACCGCCGCACACCTTTGGCCACCGGCAAATCCGGGACGGAGATCGAGTTTTCGGTCGGCACCGCGCCGCGCCTGAGCGCCACGAATTCCGGTTTCTCGCGAAGATTCTTCAGGTACGGCGAGCAACCCGGCGCAAGGCACCAGCACCGAGGTCGGCCACCAGTCCCGGACGTCCTCCGCCAACAGCAACGGTGCCGGCCTGACCGGACCGGAGAACACCGCGCTCACCCACAGTATGCGCCCGTCCCCGCCGTCGGCGGTTTTTCCGCGGTTTCGCAACCGGACCCGGGGCTTCGTCCCACTTCTCCAGGCCGCCCGTTCCGCGTTCTGGCGCCGCCGGCAACGGGATCAGGCCCCGAGTTTGCCTTCGGATCGCTCGGGAAACCGACTGGCAGCGGCTCAAGAGCACACGGAGGTGGCTCCAGTGAACGCACCCGCGAGAGCTCAGCGCGTCGTCGTTGTCGGGGGAACGGGGAACATCGGTACCAGCGCGATCCAGGCCCTCGAGCAGGATGCCGCTGTCGGCACGATCGTCTCGCTCTCCCGCCGGGAGCCCCGCGGTGCCGGTGAGAAAGTCCAGTGGGAGCGCGCGGACATCACGACCGATGACCTGGCGGCGCGATTCGCCGAGGCCGACGTGGTAATCCACCTCGCGTGGATCTTCCAGCCCACCCACGATCCGATCACGACGTGGCGCAACAACGTGCTCGGCACCATCAGGGTGTGCGAAGCCGTGGCCGCCGCGGGCGTGCGGCACCTGGTGTACGCCTCTTCGATCGCCGCCTACAGCCCGGGGCCCCACGAGCGTCCCGTCGACGAGAGCTGGCCCACGCACGGCTGGCCGGGCTCGGCCTACAGCCGGGAGAAGGCCTACCTGGAGCGCTACCTCGATTTCTTCGAGTTGCAGCACCCGGAGATGCAGGTGACCCGGATGCGCACGGCGTTCTGCTTCAAGCCCGAATCGGCCTCCCAGCAGCGCCGGCTGTTCATGGGGCCGCTGGTGATCAACCGGCTGGTCAGGCCGGACCTGCTGCCCGCGCTGCCGACGCCAAGCGGAATGCGCTTCCAAGCGGTGCACAGCGATGACGTCGGCGAGGCGTACCGGCTCGCCGCGCTGTCCAGCAGCAGCGGTGCCTTCAACGTCGCCGCCGAACCGCTGATCGACGCGCGAGTGCTGGGCGAACTCCTGGGCACGCACACGATGGCGCTGCCGTCGCAGGTGGCGCGGAGCGCGCTGTCCACCGCGTGGAAGCTGCACCTCGTCCCGGCCTCGCCCGACCTGTTCGACGCCTTCCTCAGACTCCCGATCATGGACACCTCGCGCGCTCGCGAAGAGCTCGGCTGGACGCCGCGCCGCAGTTCGACCGAAGCCGTCGCGGATTTCCTCCGGGGCCTGCAGAAGGCCGCGGGCGGAAGCACACCACCGCTGAAGCGGCGCGCACGAGGCGGACGGATCCGGGAGTTCGCCACGGGAGTCGGTCAGCGGCAGTGATGGCCGCTTCGCGGCCCGTGCGACGACCGAACGCGCGCTGCGCTAGAGCTCTCCGCTGTCGCGGTTCGGCGCCCGGCCCGTTCCGCAGAAGACCGCACCGGCCCGTTCCAGCACCCGCGGATCGACGAGGTTGCGCGTATCGATGATCACCGGCTTCTCCGCGAGCCCGACCATCTGCGGCCAGTCGAGATCGCGGAACTCGGGCCAGTCGGTGAGCACCAGCACCGCCCCGGCCCCCTTCGCCACCTGGTAGGCGCTGTCCGCCAGCGACACACCGGCGGGAATTCCCGGTTCGTCCCCGCGCAGCGCCGGGTCGAAGGCGATCAGGTTGGCACCGAGCTCGGCCAGCCGCCGCGCCACCGCGATCGCCGGGGAATCGCGCAGGTCGTCGGTGCCCGCTTTGAAGGCCAGGCCCAGCATCCCGACCCGCACACCGGTGACCGAGCCGCCGCACATCGCCACGACCTTGTCCACCACGCGCCGCTGGTGCCGCCGGTTGGCTTCGACCGCTGCGCGCACCAGCGGCAGATCCGCGCCGATGGCCTCTGCGGCGTGCAGCAGCGCGGCGGTGTCCTTCGGCAAGCACGAGCCTCCCCACCCCGGACCCGGCCGCAGGAACGAGTTCGCGATCCGGTGGTCGTGGGCCATGCACTCGGTGATGCCGCCGATGTCGGCCCCGACGCGCTCGCACAGCTCCGCGAGATCGTTCACGTAGGACAGCTTGGTCGCCAGGAAGCAGTTCGCCGCGTACTTGATCAGCTCCGCGCTGGCCGAGTCGGTGTGCACGGTCGGCGCCTCCAGCCGCGCGTAGAGCTCGGAGACCCGGCGGGCCGCCGCCGCGCTCGCCGTGCCGACGACGATCCGGTCCGGGTTCAGGAAGTCGCGCACGGCGAGCCCTTCGCGGAGGAACTCGGGATTGCTCACCACCGCCACATCGCGCCGGTCCAGCAGTTCGGACAACCGGGCCGCCGTGCCGACCGGCACGGTCGACTTGGTCACCAGCAGGCTGTCCGCGGGCAGGTGATCGCGCACCTCCCGCACCGCGGACTCCACCTGCGCCAGGTTCGCGCTGCCATCCGGCGCCATCGGCGTGGGCACGCACAGGAAGATCGCTTCCGCGCGGCGCACGGCCGCCGTCGAGCTGTGGGTGAACTCCAGCCTGCCGCTGCGGATGCCATCGCGCACCAGCTGCCCGAGGCCCGGTTCGTGGATCCGGACCTCGCCGCGGGAGAGGCGTTCGACCTTGGTGCGGTCGACGTCGCAGCACTGCACGTGGTGGCCGAGCGACGCCAGGCAGGCACCGGTGGTCAAACCGACGTAACCGGTGCCGACGACGGCGACCCGGCGGGTGGTGGGCGTTTCGCTTCGCTGTGCCATGAGAGATTCACCCCGATCGGCGTGGACAGCCGAGCGCGCGCAACGTCGGCGGGGTGTCCGGTCCGGCCAGCTCGCGCAAGCGATCGTCGCTGCCGCGCTCGCCGGATCCGAGGTGGTCTCCGCCGGCGCCGGTGAGCGGAGCACCGATCCGCCGGTCGGTCCGGAGGCACTCGAGGACGCTTTCCACGTCGGCGCCGACGGCCCGGCAGAGCAGGACCAGTTCCGCGAAGAACTGCCGCTTCACCGCGCACAGGCCGTTGCGCGCCGGCCCGGTGAGATCGGCTGTGCGCACGTCGGTGTGCACGATGGGGGCCGGGATCGCGGCGTAGACGTCGGCCACCGCGCCGGCTTCGGCCGGGTCGTCGGCGCCGATGACGATCACGTCGGGCGCCAGGAAGTCTTCGAGGCCCGCTTCCCGCTGGCTCCCCACCGGATTGCTGACCACGCCCGCCTCCGCCCGGCCGATGGCCGCGGCCAGCTCCGCGGTCGACTCCCACGGTGGCGCGCAGGTGTTCACCACGGTGCAGCCCGGCCGCACGCGACCCACCAGCTCGGCGATCCCAGCCTCGTCCGGCCCGCACGCGAAGACGAGCTCGGCCCGGGCCACGTCGGCGTCGCGCGGGCCGGGGACGCGCATCACGTCGTGGCCCAGCGAGGCCATCGCGGTGGCCACGACGTCAGCTGTCCGCCCCGCACCGCAGACCACGAGAGTGCGGCTCCCTGCCCCGGCAGAACCCATTCGCCCCTCCTGCCTCAAGCGATTCGCGCGAGGAGTTTCCCGGCTGCTTCGATCACCTGCCCGGGGCCGAGCGCCAGCAGTCCCGGGCTGGGTTCGGCGGCGAACGTGTCGCCGCTGCGCCCGTCCCAGAGCGCGATGTGCGGACCGTCCGGCGGCGGGCCCCAGCGGGCCGGAGCGACCGGGCCGAACAGGACCACCGACGGCGTCGCGAACGCGGTGGCCAGGTGCGCGACACCGGTGTCACCGCACACCACGAGCTCCGCGCGGGCCACCAGACGCGCGAGCTGCGGCAGATCGGTGCCACCCGCCAGCACGGCGTCCGGCGCGAGCCCGGCCAGTTCGGCCAGTCGCCGGGCGATCGCGCGTTCGTCGGCGGTGCCCGTGATGACGACCCGGTGCCCGTTGGCGGTCAGCCACCTCGCCACCTCGGCGAAGCGTTCCACCGGCCAGCGCCGCGCCCCCCGGCTCGCGCCGGGGTGCAGCACCGCCGAGCCGGGCGGCGAGGGACCGGTCGGCTCCGGCAGCCGCAGGTCCTCGTGGTCGGCGTCGATTCCCCAGTGCTCCAGCAAGCGGCACCAGCGGCGCACCTCGTGCTGGTCGTCGGACCACTCCGGCCCCGCCACGGCGGGAAAGGCCGGGTGGCGGTGGGTCAGGATCCGCCGGGCCCGGGTGCTGCACACCGCGGCCACCGACTCCGGGCCGCTGCCGTGCAGGTTCACCGCCACCTCCGGTGGCCGCCGGCGCCATGCGAAGTCCGCGAGGCCTTCGGTCGGGTGGAGCTCGTCGACCTCCGGCAGCAGCGGGAGCAACCCGCCCAACGCCCGCGGCGCGGCGAGCACCAGGCGGTGCTGCGGGAACGCGCGCCGCAGCCCGCGCAGCGCGGGAACAGCGGTCAGCAGATCCCCCAGACCCAGCGCGCGGAGGGCGAGCACCGAGCCACCGCTCACGGCCACGACGACTCCTGCGAGTGGCACACGACCATCTCGCGGACCTCGCAGCCGGGCGGCTGGCTGAGCGCGAAGACGACGGCCTGCGCAACGTCTTCCGGCCGGTTCAGCTTGGCGTCGGGCGGCGGCTTGTACTGCTCGTCGCGGCCGTCGAAGAACGCGGTGTGCATGCCGCCCGGCACGAGCAGGGTGACGCCGACCCGGCCGCTGGTCTCGGCGGCCAGCGCGCGGGTGAGTCCGACGACGCCGAACTTCGACGCGCAGTAGGCCGTCGCCTCGCTGACCGCGCTGATGCCCAGCGTGGACGCGCAGGTGACCACGGTCCCGCTGGACCGCTCCAGGTAGGGCAGCGCCGCCCGCACCACCGCGGCGGTGCCGAGGAGGTTCACCTCGATGACGCGTTCCCAATCGCCCGGCGGCACCGACCCGAGCGGCCCGCAGGAATCGATCCCGGCCGCGGTGAACACCCCGTCGAGCCCGCCGACCGCATCGGCGAGCTCCTGCACCGCGTGCTCGGCGGCCCTCCGGTCGGCCAGGTCGACGCAGGCGAACTTGACCGGCGCCGAGGGCGCGGCCCGGTCCAGGACCAGCGGGGTCCCGCCGGCCTCCCGCACCGCTTCGACGGTGGCCGCGCCCAGCCCGGACACACCGCCGGTGATCAGCACATTACCCAGCTCTGCCATGGCACTCCCTCCGAATCCGGCTGCCGTGCTCCAGGTCGCGCAGGATCCTGCTCGTCGAGTAACCGTCCACCAGCGGGACCAGCACCGTCCGGCCACCGTGGCGCTCGACCACTCGTGCCTCCGGTAGCTGATCGGGTTCGTAGTCGCCGCCCTTGACCCAGATGTCCGGGCGGAGCTGCTCCAGCAGCCTGCTCGGCGAGGTCTCGTCGAACTCGGCCACCGCGTCCACGCATTCCAGCGCCTCCAGCAGGCACCTGCGGTCCTCCGCGTGCACCACCGGGCGCGGCGGGCCCTTGAGCCTGCGCACCGACTCGTCGGAGTTCATGCAGACCACCAGGGCATCGCCCAGCGACCGCGCCCGGTTGAGCAGGTTGATGTGCCCGGGGTGCAGCAGGTCGAAGCAGCCGCCCGCGGCGACCACCCGGCCGCCCCAGGAGCGGACCTGCTCCACCCGCGAGAACGACGAGCCCGGGCGCGGCGGCGGCGGTTCGCTGCCGTCGCAGGCCCACGCCCCGGCGCCGCCTTCGGCCACGAACCGGCTGGCGCAGTCCACGCCGTAGCGGGCCGCTTCGAGCAGCGGGACACCGCGACCGAGCGCCAAGGTCACCGAGACGGCGAAGCTGTCGCCCGCACCGCAGACGTCCGGTCGGCGGCCCACCAGCTCGGGCGCGCGCAGGAACTCGCCGGGCGGGCTCACCACGGCGCCGCGCGCGCCCATCGTGACCGCCACCGCGCCGCAGCTCCACCGCAGCCGCAGGGCCTCCGCGCCTTCAGCGGACCCGGCACCGGCGCCGAACGACAACGCCTCGGCGTGGTTGGGCACCACGAGATCGGTGCGCGGTACCGGCTCGGCGCCACGGGGATGCGGATCCCACACCAGCGGCACGTCGGAGGGCAGCCTCGCCAGCTCGCGCCGCAGCCACGAGTTCCGGGTGATCCCACGGCCGTAGTCGGCCACCAGGACGGCGTCCGCGCTGCGGAGCGCCTCGAACGGGCCTGCCGCCAGCGGGATGTCCGGCACCATCCCGTCGCCGACGTCCAGCCGCACCAGCGACTGGCCGTCCGCGCGGACCCTGGTCTTGCTGGGCGTCCCACCGCTGAAGGGCGCGTCGAGCAGCACGCACCGAGCGGCGAGCAGGCGGTCGAGCTCGCGCCCGGCCGAGTCGTCGCTGCGCCCCGTGATCAAGGTGACGTCCGCGCCGCTGGCGTCTCCCAGCACCGCCGCGAGCGCTGCCCCGCCCGGACGGCACTTGCGCGCCGCGACGTCGACCACCGGCACGGGTGCGTCCGGGCACAGCCGCTCCGCCCCGCCGGACAGGTCCACGTCCAGCAGCGCGTCTCCCACCACTGCCAGCTTCACGGCTCCACCTCCCCGATCGTCAGCGCGTCGAACTCCGCGCACAGGGCGTGCACCAGGGCCAGGTGGATCTCCTGGATGGTGGCCACGCCGGACGCGTCGACCGCGATCGCGTCGTCGCAGGACGCCGCGAGGCTGTTGGGGGCGGGCCCGGTCATCGCCCACGCCCGCATCCCGATCTCCCTGGCGGTCTTGGCCGCGGCGATCACGTTGTGGCTGCGACCGCTGGTGGACAACGCGATCAGGACGTCGCCCGCGCGGCCGTGCGCGCGCACGCCTCTGGCGAAGACCTCCTGCTCCCCGTAGTCGTTGAGGATCGCGGTGAACGCCGAGGAGTCGGCGTGCAGCGGGATCGCCGCGTAAGGCTTGCGGTCGCGCAGGAAACGGCCGGCCAGCTCACCGCTGAGGTGCTGCGCCTCTGCCGCGCTTCCTCCGTTTCCGCAGGTCAGCAACCGGCCGCCGCCCTCGAGCACGTCGACGAGCGAATGGGCCCAGCGGCGGACCGTCGGCGCCGCGCCGCAGGCACGCCGGGCCGCGGTGCCGAGCGCGGTGAAGTGTTCCTCGATCACGTCGCTCCTCCTCCCAGCACGACCGGGGCCGCCAGGACCTGCCGGTAGACCGCCTCGGTTTCCCGGACCAACTCGTTCCAGCCGTAGTGCGCGCGCGCCCACGCCACGCCTGCCGCCCCGAGTTCCGCGCGCCATCTCGGACGGGCGAGCACCTCGCGCACCGCCTGGGCCACGGCGGCCGGGCTGTGCGGCGGCACGTGCAGTCCGTTGTGGCCGTCGAGCACCGTGTCCAGGTGGCCTCCCACGGCGCTGACCACCGGCGGGGTTCCGCAGGCCATCGCCTCCACCGGCACGGTGCCGAACGGCTCGTACCAGGGCGTGCTGACCACGACGTCGACCGACCGGTAGAGCTGCGGGGTGCGCTCGTGATCGACCTGCCCCAGGAAGGTGGTCCGGTCCGCCACCCCCGCCCGCTCGGCAACCTCCCGCAGCCGTCGGACCTCCGGATCGCGATGCCACCGGGGTCCCGGTGGCCCGCCGGCGATCAGCAGCTCCGCGCCCGGGATCCGCCGCAGCGCCCGGATGACGATGTCGATCCCCTTGCGCTCCACCAGCCTGCCGATGCACAGGATCTTGGGGTGCTCGTTCGGCGGGCCACCGCCCGGCCCGGGCCGGAACCGCTCCAGATCTATGCCGCACGGCACGACGGCGGTCCGCTCCGCGGGCAGGCCCATCTCCGCCAGTTCGGCGACCTCGTCGGAGCAGGTGGCCACCACCTTCTCCGCGCCGAGCGCGATGTCGGCCTCCAGCTCGATCCGCTGCGGCGGACTGGTGTCCTTGTCGCCCTGGTGGCGGCGCTTCACCCGGCCCAGCGCGTGGAAGGTCTGCAGCACCGGCACTCCCGTGCCGGCCGCGCCGCGCTGGGCCGCCAGACCGCTCATCCAGAAGTGCGCGTGCACCAGGTCGGGCCGGTCCGCCGCCCACCTCTCGGCGAGCCGGTCGCCGAACTCGCCCATGTGCGGCAGCAGGTCGTCCTTCGGCACGGGTTCGGCCGGCCCGGCTGCCACGTGCTCGACGACGAAGCCCGCCTCGGTGCTGACGCGGTGCGGCAGCGATGCGTCGTCCCGCCGCGTGCACACGACGACGTCGTGACCTCGCCGGGCGAGCCCCGTCGCCAGCTCCGCCACGTGCGCGTTCTGCCCCCCGGCGTCGACTCCGCCGAGGGCGGCCAGCGGACTGGCGTGCTCGGAGACCAGGTCGATCTTCATCGCGACACCTCCTGCAAGAGCTCGTCCCAATCGGCCAGGAACCGGTGGAGCGAGTGGCGCCGCAGCGCCACCGCCCGCGCCGCGGCGCCGGTTTCCCGGGCGAGATCGACGTCGGCGGCGAAGTCGGCCGCCGCCTCGGCGAGGACCTGCGGACGCGTGGAGATCACCCCGGCCTCGGGCGGCACGGTTTCCACCGCCGCGGTGCTCGCGAGCACCACCACGGGCATGCCGATCAGCATCGCTTCCAGCAGCGAGAGGCCCAGCGACGTCCAGCGGAACGGGTGCGCGTACACCCGGCGCCTCGCCAGCTCGGCGTGCATCTCGCGCTGCGGCAGGTCCTCGTGCGCGGTGATCCGCTCGGTGCCCAGGTGCTGCGGCAGGTCGGCGACCCGCATCCCGAAGACGTCCAGCGGTACCGACGCGGCCAACCGCGGCAGCAGGTCGGTGCCGACGAGGCGGCCGCGGCGGATCGGGTCGTTGACGACGACGCCCGCGCTGGGCAGCTCGCCGGTGAAGCGGTGGCCTGGATCGACGATGCCGTGTTCGATCACAGTGGACGGAGCGCGGCCGGAATCCCAGAAGATCTCGTTGAAGTGGGTGACGTGCACCAGCGGGATGTCGCTGCGCTCGGCCAGCGGGTGGCGGGTCTCCACCGCCGGGCCGCGCGGCGTGTCGTGCTCGACGTAGACCGCGGGCACGTCGATGCCGGGACGGCGCCCGAGCCACTTCTCGGTCAGCTCGATCTCGTGCGGGCGCTGCAGGACGACGACGTCGACGTCCTCCTGCCGCAGCAGGTCCGGCTCGACCTCGACGGCGTTGTCCGGCCACTCGAAGGTCTGCGCCCGGCCGCGCCCGTCGGCACCGCGGCCCGGCGTGACCGGCACCAGGAACGTGTGCCGTCCGCGGACGAACGCCGTCGTCCACGAGCCGTGCACGTGCCAGACCAGGATTCTCACGCCGCGACCTCCTGCATCCGGTCCACCGCCGCGAGGACGTCGTCGGCGGTCACGTGCGACAGGCACGGGTGCCCGGGAACCGGGCAGACGCGAGCGCGCGTGTCGGCGCACGGAGCGCGTTGGTCGCCGAGCACGACACTGCGCACGCCGTACGGCGCCCACCGCGCAGCCCGCACCACGGGCGCGAACAGCGATACGACGGGAGTTCCCACCGCGGCCGCCAGGTGGGCCGGGCCCGTGTTCGGAGCCACGACCACGTCGGCTCCGGCGAGCACCGCCGCGAGCTGCGGGAGGTCGGTTCGACCGCCGAGGTCCACGCCGCCGCTGCCCGCGACCCGGGCCGTCAGCTCCCGCTCCGCCGCCGTCCCGGTGACCACGACGTGCCTGCCGGTGGCCACCAGGGCCCGGACCAGCGCGGAACTCCGGAACGCGGGCCACTGCCGGGCGGGAACCGATGCTCCCGGGTGCACGACCACGTAGGGCTGGGAACCGACCCGGCCGGAGACGTCCGGCAGCGGGGTGCGCACCCGGAGCCGCCCGTCGTCACCGCGCGGCAGCGGGAAGCCCGCCGCGCGGGCGAGCGACAACGCCCGCTCCGGTTCCGGTGGATCACCGTCGATCCGGTGCCGGACGTCGAGCAGCGAACCCGGGTAGTCCTCGCTGATCGCGGCGATCCGCGGCACTCCGGCCATCCGCAGCAGCAGTGCGAGCGGCAGCGGCGACTGGTGGAAGGAGGTGAAGATCACCGCACCCGCCGGGTCGATCTCCCGGATCCGGTCGATGAACCCGGTCATCGCCGGGGCGGTCACCGGGGGCGGTTCGGGGTCGATCCACGGCGCGCACCACCGCACCACCTCGTCAACGCCGGGCAGCATGTGCGCCGCCGCCGCGCCGCGCGGTCCGGCGACCATGACGACGGAGTCGGCGTGCGCCGCGACGGCGCGCACGGCCGGCCCGGCGAGCAGCACGTCGCCGACGTTGTCCAAGCGCACCACCAGGATCGGGTGGCTCACGATGATCCGCCCAGCACTCGTGCGATCGCCGCTTCGATGGTGGGGGCGACCTCGGCCGTCAGCAGCGCGCTGGTGATCTCCTCGGCCCTGGTGCGCTCGGTGGGCACCAAGATCGCCTTGGCACCGGCCGCGGCGGCCGCTTCGACGTCCGCGCCGGTATCACCGACCACCACGCAATCCCGCGGGGAGACGCGCAACTGCGTTGCGGCGCGCTCGATCAGGCCGGGTGCGGGTTTGCGGCAACCGCAGCCCGCGGCTTCGTCGTGCACGCAGCACTGCCAGGTGTCGAACGGCCCCAGCCGGCGGCGGACCTCCGCGTTGACGGCGGCGAGATCCGACTCGCTCAGCAGGCCGCGGGCCACTCCGGACTGGTTGCTCACGATCCCGATGGGAACCCGGTGCACCCGCAGCCGATCGAGCGCACCGCGCGCTCCGCGCATCGGCCGCACCTTCGTGGGATCACCGTTGTAGGGCACGTCGCGGATCAGCGTGTCGTCCCGGTCGAAGAGCACCGCGGCCGGTTTTCGCGGTCTCCGCCGGAGGTTCCGCACCTCGCCGCGCAGCCGGTGCCAGCACGCCACCGGCGGGATGAGCACGCTCGTCACCGCCATGCGCGCGAGCTCGCCGGGAGTCCGGGGGCCGGGCAGGATCCGGCGCAACCAGAACTCCGCGGTGAGCACCAACCACGCGGTGGCGCTGAACTTCGCGGCAGTGCGCCACCCCGGTCGTCGGCCGCAGGCGGCGGTCAGCGCGATCACACCCGCGACCGCGGTCGCGAAGTGCCGCCGGATGCGTCCGGGTCCTTCGCCGATCCGGTGCCGCCAGCGCCTGCCGTACTTGCGGCGCATGATGGCGTTGTCGGCGTTGCCCGCCTGCGCCCGGACGCTGGCGAGGAAACCCGCCGGGCGCACCGGGTGCTCGGTGATCCTGCTCCCGGTGACCAGGCGCCACCCCATCGCCTGCGCGCGCAGCGCGAGATCGGCGTCCTCCCGGAACGCCCGGTGGAACTCCTCGTCGAAACCGCCGCAGGCGTCGAGGACCTCCCTGCGGTACGCCATGTCCGCGGTGATCCACCACGCGGTGGCCAGGCCCGCCGTGCCGCGCTCCCAGTCGGTGGGGCGACGATCACCCGGCAGCGGAACCCTGATCGTCGCCTGGCAGGCGCCCACATCGCTGCCCACGTCCAGGTCCTCGGCGATCTGCTCCCGCCACGACGGATCCGGGACCACGTCGTCGTCCAGGAACACGACCCACTCGGAATCCGCGATGCGCCACCCCGCGTTGCGAGCGGCTGCCGGCCCCCGGCCGCCCGATCGAACCGTCCAAACAGGAAGCCCGGTCTCCGGGAGTTCGAGCGGTGCCGACGGCTGCGGGCGGTCGTCGACCACGAGCACTTCCTCCGGAGGATGACCGGTGTTCGCGTCCAGCGCTCTCAGCACTGTCGCCAGGCTCGCGCGTCCGGTCGTGGGGATCACCACCGCGTACCGGGGTCGTTGCCCGCTCACCGCGCACCGCCCTGACGCCGCACCGCGAACGGCCCGATGGCCAGCAGGTCGATCGCCGAGGAGCCGAAGCACTCCAGCGCGTCGGCCGGGCTGTCCACCATCGGCCGCCCGGCGGTGTTGAAGCTCGTGTTGATCACGGTCGGCAGTCCCGTGCGGTCGTGGAACGAATCCAGCAGCCTGGCCAGCAGCGGTTCTCGTTCGCGGTCGACGGTCTGCGGCCGGGCCGTGCCGTCGACGTGCACCGCGGCCGGGATCCGGTCCTGCCAGCCCGGCACCACGTCGTGCACGAAGAGCATGTACGGGCTCGGCAGCGGCCCGCGGGAGAACAGCTCACCGGCCCGCTCGGCCAGCGTCATCGGGGCCACCGGGCGGAACTGCTCGCGTCCCTTGATGTCGTTGAGCCGTTCGACGTTGCCGACGCGGCCCGGGTGCGCGAGCAACGAGCGGTGCCCGAGAGCGCGTGGACCGAACTCGCTTCGCCCTTGGAACCAGCCGACCGCTTCGTCCCGCGACAGCGCTTCGGCGGCGACCTCGGCGATGTCGTCCGGTCGCTCGTAGCGGACGTCGGCGGTCTTGAGCAGCTCCTCGATCTCGGCGTCGGACCACTCGCGCCCCAGGTCCGCTCCGGGCATCGGCGACACCGCGTCGCCGTTCTCGGCGGCGTGGTGCAGCGCCGCGCCGAGCGCCGTGCCCGCATCGCCCGCCGCCGGCTGCACCCACACGTGCCGGAAGGGGCCGTCCGTGGCCAGCCTCGTGTTCGCCACGCAGTTGAGCGCGACACCACCGGCCAGCGCCAAGCAGTCCTGTCCGGTCCGCTCGTGCAGCCACCCGACCACGTCGAGCAGGACCTCCTCCAGCCTGGCCTGCACGCTGGCGGCGAGTTGCGCGTGGACTTCGTCCAGCGAATCGCCCGGGCCGCGGCGCGGCGCCCACCTGTCCCACTCGATCTCGCCGATCTCGTAGAGCCCTTCGCCGGTGGTCCGGACGAGTTCGGCGAAGTCCGGCAGGAAGGTCGGTTTCGCGTACGAGGCCAGCGCCATGACCTTGTACTCGTCGCTGGACCGGTGAAAACCCAGGTGCTCGGTCAGTTCCTCGTACATCAGCCCGAGGGAGTGCGGCAACCGCTGCGCGGCGAGCACCTGCAACCGGCCGTCGACGTACTCCCCGGCGAGGGCCGAGGTGCTCTCACCGCGTCCGTCGACGGTCAGCACCGCGCAATCGCCGAACGGTGCGGCCAACCCGGCCGACGCCGCGTGCGCGACGTGGTGCGGCACGAAGTGCACGATCTCCGGGTCGAGCCCCGGCAGTGCGGTACGCAGGAAGTACGGCGCGCGAAGCGCGAAGGTGGTGCGCAGGTGTTCCCACTCCGAATCCACCCCGGACACCGCGTGATCCACCAACCGCGGGTCGTAGGAGCAGACGACGGCGTCGAGCTCCGACGCCGCGATCCCGGCCTTCCGCAGGCACCACGCGGCGGCCTGCTCCGGTTGTTCCCACGCCGAGAACGGAACCGGCTGCTTCCCGTGCTTGCGGCGGGAGAAGCGTTCCTCCTCCGCAGCGGCAACGATGCGTCCGTCCACGACCAGCGCGGCCGCCGGGTCGTGGAAAACGGCGTTGATCCCGAGGATTCGCACGGTGTTCTCCTCCTGCGGGTGCGGATGTAGCGGTGGGAGGCCGACCTGCGGAGCGGCCGTGCCTACATCGCTACCCTGCGAAGCGACTCTTAAACGCGCCACGCCTGTGCCCGCCCGGTCCGCGGCCGGATGCGCGCCAGTCGCTCACGGTCCGCAGTTGACTGGCATGTGCGCGGCAGCGCTCGGGTAGCCGATGCGAAGCAGCGGTTCAGGAGGTGTCGTGCGAGTTCTGATCACGGGATGGCCCAGTTTCCTGCACGGTGAAGCGACCGCGGGTGACGTGCTGAGCATGCGGCACCTGGCGGCTGAGCTGACGGCGCGGGACATCCGCAACGAGACGGCGTGGAGTCCGCGGTTCGTCCCCGGTGCACTCGGTCTCGACGACGCACGACCCGCGGACTACACGCACCTCGTCTTCGTCTGCGGTCCCGCGCACGGCTGGCAGGTCTGCGACCTGCACTCGCGGTTCCCGGACTGCACCAGGGTGGCGGTCGGCGTCTCGGTGCTGGACGAGGCCGATCCGGCGGTGACGGGCTTCCACCGCGTGCTCCCCCGCGACGGGGTCGGGGAGCCCGCGGTGGACCTCTCGGCCCCCGTCGACGCCCGCGAAGTACCGGTGGCAGGCGTCGTGCTGGCTCCCGGCCAGCCCGAGTACGGGAACTCGCGCAGGCACGAGGAGGTGCACGCCGAGCTCCGGTCCTGGCTCAACGACCTCGACGCCGCCGTGCTGGAGCTGGACACCCGCCTCACCGGCGACGACTGGCGCCTGTGCTCCACAGTGGACGAGTTCGTCGCTCTCGTCGACCGGATCGACGTCATGGTGACCACCCGCCTGCACGGCCTCGTGCTCGCGTTGTCCCGCGGCAAGCCGGTGCTGGCGGTCGACCCGGTGCGAGGTGGCGGGAAGATGTCGGCGCAGGCCGAGGCCTGGCAGTGGCCCGCGGTGCTCCAGCCCGGCCAGTTCCTCGGCGGCGATCCGCGGTCGCTGCTGGACCGCTGGTGGGCCTGGTGCCTGCGAGCCGCGGGGAAATCGGCGGCGCGGCAGAGCAGCACCACCAGCTCACCGCTGGTGGCCGCCGGTGTCGACGCCCTCCTCGCGGAGCGGGAGCGGGTATGAGCACCGTGCTGGACACCACCGTCGTGATCGCCACGCGCAATCGGCGCGCGGAGCTGCGCCGAACCCTGCGCGAGCTCTGCGCGTTGCGGCAGCAGCCGCAGATCGTCGTGGTGGACAACGCATCGACCGACGGAACTCCGCAGCTGGTGGCGGAGCAGTTCCCGCGGGTTCGCCTGGTCGAAGCACCGCGCAACCTCGGCGCAGCGGCGCGCAACCTCGGCGTCGATCACGCGGACAGCACCTACGTGGCGTTCAGCGATGACGATTCGTGGTGGACGGAGGGCTCCCTCGCCCGCGCTGAGGAGATCTTCGCCGAGCACCGCGGAGTGGGGCTGATCGCCGCGCGCACGCTCGTCGGCCGCGATGAGCGCCCGGACCCGGTCAACGACCTGATGACGCGTTCGCCGCTGCGCACACCCGTTTCGCTGCCGGGCCCGCGCATCCTCGGCTTCACCGCGTGCGCCGCCGTCGTCCGGCGGCGGGCGTTCCGCGCTGTCGGCGGCTTCAACGCCACGCTCTTCTTCGGCGCCGAGGAGAAGCTGCTCGCCTGCGATCTCGGCGCGGCCGGGTGGGACCTGGTCTACGTCGACGACGTGGTCGCGCACCACCACCCGTCAACGGCACGCGATTCCCCGCAGGCCAGGCGAGTGCTCGAGAAGCGCAACGACCTGCTCATCGCCTGGATGCGCTATCCGGCCGGGGCCGCCGTCGAACGGACTTTGAAGCTGCTCGGCGATTCCGTCACCACCGGGGCGAGCCGCCGCGCTGTTCTCGGGGCCGCGCGGCGGCTTCCGCGAGCTCTGGCGCAGCGCAGTCGCCTGCCGCCGGAGACCGCGCGGGAAGTGCGCGTGCTGGAGGAATTCGGCCGGTAGGTGCCAGCGACCGGAACGGGGGCGAGAGGTGGACGCGCACCGCACCCGCAGCGGACGCCGCTCCGCGTCCGCTGAACTCCTGCTGCGCGGGCTGCTCTCGGAACTCCTCGTCGCGGTTCCGGGTGCCGGCATGGGCGGCATCAGCTGCGCCGCCCCGGCCCGCTTGTTCCTGCACACCGACGAACGGGCCGGGCGGATCGATGCGGGCCAGCTGCGCGACGGCACCGGGCCGTGTCCGGAGGCCATGCGCACCCGCAGCGCCGTTCTGGCCGACGTCACGGAGATCCGGACCTGGTGGCCGGGCTTCGCCCGCGCCGCGCGCGAAGCGCGCGTCTTCAGCTTCCTCGTCGTACCGCTCATCGGCGAGCCGCAGCTGCGCGCGGCGGTGAGCCTCTACGGGCAGCGCTCGCACGCGTTCGCCGACGCCGACGTTCCGACCGCGCTGAACGCGGTGGCGCAGCTGCGGAAACAGCTGTGCGAGCTCTTGCGCGACGGGAGCGGGCGCGCGGCGCTCGCCCGCGAGACCGCGGCTACCCCGCTGCGGAGGCACCGCCCTCAGCGGCGAACCAGCTGATCGTGCGCCGCAGCCCCTCCACGACACCGACCTCGGGACGCCAGCCGAGCTCGCTGTTCGCCAGGCTGATGTCCGGGCACCGCCGGCGCGGCTCGTCGACCGCGGCGTCGGTGTGGCGGATCGGCGAGTGCGACCCGACCAGGCTGCGGACCAGTTCGGCCAGGCCCAGCACCGGGATCTCCCCGGGACGTCCGATGTTCACCGGAGTGGTGAGCCGACCGGCCGCGACGGCCAGCAGGCCGCGCACCGTGTCGTCCACGTAGCACAGCGACCGGGTCTGGCTCCCGTCGCCGTTGACGGTGATCGCTTCGCCGCGCAGCGCCTGGCACACGAACGTGGACACCACGCGGCCATCACCCGGCCGCATGCGCGGTCCGAACGAGTTGAACACGCGCGCGATCCGCGTTCCGACCTCGCGGTGCTCGCCGAAAGCCGAAGTGAGGGCTTCGGCGTACCGCTTCGCCTCGTCGTACACCGCTCGGGGCCCGACCGGGTTCACGTTGCCCCAGTAGCTCTCGTCCTGCGGGTGGCGCAGCGGATCGCCGTAGACCTCGCTCGTCGACACCAGCAGGAAGCGGGCGCCGTTGCGCTCGGCGAGTTCCAGCGCGTTCAGCGTCCCGTTGCTCCCCACCCGGAGCGTTTGCAACGGCATTCGGAGGTAGTCCGCGGGCGACGCCGGGGATGCCATGTGCACCACCAGATCGATGCCGTCGGCTTCGTAGCCGTGACGCGCTATGTCGTGCTCCACGAACTCGAATTCCCGTTCCGAGCGCAACGCGGCGAGGTTCCGCGCCGAACTCGTGCACAAGTTGTCGAGGCAGACCACCGATGTTCCGCGCGCGATCAGCTCCTCGCACAAGTGCGATCCGAGGAAACCGGCTCCACCCGTCACCACTGCCCGGCCGAAATCCCAGTACACCTGTCTCCCACCCCCATCGGCTCGCGATACGGCGCTACCCGGCGCGGCCGACCGGCAAACCGGTGGTTACCACCGGGCCCCGCCGGGTAATCGCGGATCGTGCCGCCAGGAACCGACCACCGCGTCTCCGTCGTCATCGTGACGCACAACAGGTGCGCCGAAGTGCTGCGAACGCTCGAGCACATGACGGAACTGCCCGAGAAACCGCCGATCGTCGTCGTGGACAACGGTTCGGACGACGGCACTTCCACGCGCATCCGGGCCGAATTCCCCGGTGTGCGGCTGCTGAGCCACCGCGAGAACCTCGGCGCGGTGGGCCGGAACTGGGCCGTCGAGCACGTTTCCACGCCGTACGTGGCGTTCTGCGACGACGACACCACGTGGCAGCCCGGCGCGCTCGAACACGCGGCCGACGTGCTGGACCGCTTCGGCAGCGTGGCCGCGGTGATGGGGCGGTGCCTGGTCGAGCCGGATCTCCGCGAGGACCCGCTCGTCCCGGAGCTGCGCGAATCGCCGGTACCCGCACCGCACTGGCTGCCGGGACCGGCGTTGATGAGCCTCATGGCCGGGCTCACCACGTTCCGGGTCGCCGCCTTCCGGGAGGCGGGCGGGTTCTCCCCGAAGCTGTGGCTCGGCGGTGAGGAGGAGCTGCTCGCCCTCGACCTGGTGGCCGCCGGCTGGTGGTTGTGCTGGCGGCCGGACATCGTCATCCACCACGCTCCGTCGACGTCCCGGAACGCTCGGCTGCGGCGGCAGCTCGGCATCCGCAACACCGTGCTGACCGCTTGGCTGCGACGCCCGGTCCGCGATGCGCTCCGCCGCAGCGCCGCCGTCGCCGCGAGCGCGCCGAAAGACCGGTGCACGCTGGCCGCCCTCGTCGCGGCCGCCAGGGCGACGCCGTGGGTCCTGCGCGAGCGGGAGGTGGTCCCGGAGCGGGTCGAGCGCTGCCTGCGGGTGCTCGAAGAACCGCAACGGCACTCCCCCGCCCGCCGCTACGTGGGCTGACCTACTTCCGCGAGAGCCTCGCGCGGCGGCTGCGCAGTCGCCGGGTGAGCCGCCGACCCGGGCCGGCCCGGAGCGGACCCCGCGACGGCCGGTCGGGCACCCTGCGGGACCCGCCGGAGGCCTCCGCGGCGGTGGCCGCCGACGGCGGGACCAGATGCGCCCAGCGGGTGTGCGCAGGCATCGCGCGACGCTGCGGAGACCGGGCGAACAGCATCCAGGCGACGGCGGTGGCCAGCACGGTGACCAGCCCGGCCACTTCCAGCGCGTGGTCGGCACCGGAGACCTCCGAGAGCCATCCCAGCAGCGGGCCGCCGATCGCGCCGGACAACGCCGTCACCATGCCCTTGGCCGCGAGGACCCGGCCGCGCATGTCCTCGTCGGTGTCCAGCTGGATGCGGGTGCTCGTGGCGGTGTCGAGGACCACCGCACCGACGGCGATCGGGAACAGCACCGCGGCGAAGATGCCCAGTGTCGGAGCGGCTCCGCTGAAGAACTGCAGCACGCTCGTCAGCAGCGCCATGACCAGGACCAGGCGCAAGGTCAGCTGCTTGCAGGCCGCGGCGACGAAACCACCGGCGATCGTGCCCACGGCGAAGACGACCGACAGGACGCCGTATCCCGCCGCACCGGCCTGCAGCGGCCCAGCGCTCATGGCCGCCATCGTCACCTGGTAGTTGCGCCCGAGGCAGGACAGCACGAAGCTGAGCAGGAACAGCAGCACGAGCGGCCGGTGGCCGAACACGTAGCGCAGGCCCGCGATCGCTCCTGCCCGTCCCGGTGCGCTGGTCGCCAGCTGGAACATCCCGTCCGGGCGCACTCGGGAGATCGCGAAGAGCACCGCTGCGAAGCTGAGCGCGTTGAGCAGGAAGAGCAGCGGCACGCCGGTGACCACCACGAGCGCGCCCGCCAGCCCCATGCCGAGGATCCGGCCACCGGAGCTGATGATCGACCCGAGCGCCAGTGCGTTGCTCAGATCCTCCCTCGGAACCAGCTGCGAGCCGAACCGGCCGAGCGCGGGCCCGTCGAACACGGTGACCACACCACCGATCAGCGCCGTGGCGTAGACGACCGACAGCGGTCCGTCGACCCACGCGATGCCGGCGAGGACCAACGCCAGCGCGCCGTGCAGGCCCTGCGTGGTGAGCAGCACCCGACGGGTCGGCCAGCGGTCGGCCATCGCGCCCGCCAGCGGCGCCAGCACGACGCCGGGGAGCGTCTGGAAGAACAGCGACAGCCCCAGCATTCCCGGCGAACCGGTCTTGACCAGGACGAACCAGTTGAGCGCGAGGTTCTGCATCCACGCCCCGGTCACCGAGACGAAGTCAGCGGTCGCCCAGTGCCGGTAGTTCGGGTGTTTCAGCGCGCGGAACATCGGGGCCGCGGAGGCGCGCAAGGCGGGAGTCCTTTCCTGCTCTCGTCCCGGCGGCCGTTGATCGGGGTGTTCGGGCACCGGGCAGCGCCGAGTGGTGCGGGCGCTGCAGGAGACGGTGGCACTCCGACCAGGAATCTGAACACTATTTGTGTTCGGCTTCTCAGCGAATCGGTGAAATCGCAGGCAGATCGCGACTTCCAGCCGAACGACTGGTCACGAGGAGTCATCCCGCCCGGCGCGCACCAGCGACGAGCAGGACGGGATCCAGAATTGTCCACAGTAGATTTTCTCGGTCAGCGCTCAGCACCGATCGAGATCGCGAGCGCGGGTGGTGCGCTCAGCAGTGGTTCCGGGCGTCGCCCTGTCCTGGGACGGACGCCACAGCTTCGCGAATCGGTTCCGACCACGCCGACGGCGCCGACCAGACGAAGCTGTGCGGCCCGGGCATGACCGCGAAGCGTCCGTCCGCGGCCTCGGCCGCCAGTCCTCGCGCCCACGCCTCGGTCGACAGCCCGTCCTCGTCGCCGCGCAGCACCAGCACCGGGCACCGCACCCGGTGCACGGTGTCCTCGATCCGGTCCCGCAGGTGCACTTGGAGGAGGTGCCACAGCTGCCGGAACCCGGCGCGCGCCCAGTCCGGTGTGTGCTGCTGCTGCAGACCGGGCATCGGGTGGCGGGAGTCCATCCGCCAGTGCAGGAGGACCCGCGGCGTCGACCGGTACGCGGGGTCCACGGTGGGACCGGCGAGCACGAGGAGCTGGAGGTGCTCCGGCCGCATCGCCGCAGCGTGCGCCGCCACCTGCGTGCTGCTGGAGTTCCCGATCAGCACCGCGGGCGGCAGCTGGGCGCGGTCCACCCACTCGGCCACCGCCGCGGCGTATCCGGGCACGTCCAACCACCGGCGGGCGGGGCCGCTGCCGCCGAGCCCGGGCAGATCGACGAGGTGCGCCTGGGTCCACGTCGACAACGCGCGCATGGCGGGCATCAGGTAGTCCGAGACGCCCATTCCCATCAGCGCGATCACCGGCGGTGCACCGGCGCGCTCGCAGCCGAACACCCTGCTGCGCATGCGCCCCGCGGTGGTCTCGGTGTAGCGGACGAAGTGATCCGCGGCCGGGGCCGTTCGCCGGTCGGTCATGCGCACCACCTCGTAGCCGGCCTCGTCAACCGCCGGAGCCCGGCCTGCGCACCATGACCATGCCCGCGACCAGCAGCCCGAAGATCACCGACAGCGCGCCCACGACGACGTTGTTCCAGATCATGCCCGCCGTGGGAGCGCCCACCGTGGTGACCCAGGTCGCGATGATCAGCCACGCGCCGATCGGGGCCGCGGTCCAGCTGATGCCACCGCTGCGCTCCGGGGTTCCGGTGAGGCCGAGTCCGATGGCCGTGACGATGAGCCCGAGCACCAGGTTGTTCATGCTCAGCAGCGGCTGCGCGTCCGCGAAGCCGACCACCCACGGCGACACCGCGGTGTAAGCACCGGTGAGCATGAGGAGGGATTCGCTGCCTGTGGTCGTTGGTGCGGACAGAGCCGATTCGTGGCCCGCCAGGCCTCCGGTTGCTCGCCGCTCGCGCGTACCACGCTGTTCCGGGGCGACCATGACAAATCATCTCCTCCTGCGAGGTTTTGATTCCGGACTCCGGTTTGCCCCTCGGAAAAGCCGCGCAAACCTGCGCGGGCCGCCATTCGGGACCGCCACGCCTCCGGCGGAGTTTCGGCATTTCGCCGCGAGGAAAACCGAGAAATGGACATCATCGCTTCCGCTCCGGAGGAGGCGGGTCGTGAGAACCTTCTCGAATCGAGTTCAGCGGACGCACCGACTCGGCGCGGCGGTGCTCGGTGCGGCATTGCTGGCGCTGGGCATCGTGCAACTGCCGTGGACTCCCGTCCAGGCGCCGTGGCCCGAGATGAGCGCGCCGGTGGCAGCGGCCACGGCCATCGCGGGATTCGTCCTCGTCTGCGCGGCACCGTGGGGCAGCAGGATCGCGTCTTCCACCGGTGCCGTGCTGGGCGCTGTCTTCCTCTTGGCCGGACTGGCGCACCTGGCGCTGCTGCACACCTCGGCGAACGTCCTCGGCTTCGCCCTGTCGACCGCCTTGTTCTGCATCGGCGCCGGTGCCGTGCTGCTCGTGATCAGCCTGTTCGGCCGGGTGTCCGGTGGGCTGCCCCCGGACAACCCGTACCGCAGGAGCCACCCGATCAAGACGCACCGCCCCGACCCGGACGAGCAACTGCGCGCCGAGCACGCCGACGAGCGCGAACAGCGCCTGATCGACGCGGAGGTCTCGATGGCCCAGGGCACCGCGACGCCCCAGCAGTTCCGCATGGTCAAGCAGGAGTGGGCGCGCAGGCGCGAGGAGGAGCGCCGCCGCGCCCACCGCCACTACGAGGAGCAGGACTGACTCCGCGACGGAGTCGGTCCTGGACAGCGCAATTCAGCTGCGCCTCATGTCACCGCTGCTGCCCGCGTCGACGAGCACGAGCAGGTCATCGGTCAACGTGTCGCGCACGTGGTCCATCACACCGCCCTGGGTCGCCTCGCGGAGCACTTCGAAGACCACCCGCGCCGCGTAGGTGGCCTGCGGCTCGTCGAAACCGCTCCGCGAGCTCACGCGGTGCACGAACTCGTCCAACCCGAACCGCTCGCCGGTGCCCGCGCCGCCGAACACCTCGGTCCGGCGCAGGTGTTCGCCGATCTCCCGCGGGAGCTGGCCCGCCAGGTGATCGGCGACCTGCTCCGGAATTCGCTCGCCGAGCGTCTCCAGAGTGGCTCGCGTGGCGCCCTCGGCATCCCCGCGGCTGGCCAGCCTGGCCCGGTCCTGCACCTGTCCGATGAAGGCATCGTGCTGCATGAGGCATCAGTCCTCGATTGCGGTGAACGGTCGCATTCCGCTCCTCGGCCTTCCCGGAGCACGCGCGGGTTCAAACGGCGTTGCGCGGCCCGCAGCTACGACTCGTCGCCCCGGCCGGCCCGCCCGCGCATGTCGACGAGGTAGACCAGCCAGCCCAGCACCGCCAGGCCGACCCAGTTGATCCCCCGGTACACCAGGACGACCGCCATCGCTTCGGCCGCCGGAATCCCGGACGTCACCAGCACACCGAGCAGTCCGGCTTCGGCCAGACCCGCGCCGCCCGGCATGATCTGCAGTGCGATGCTCGCCTGCACGACGAGGAACCCCACCACGAGCACGGACCACGGCATCGGAACACCGAGGGCGATGGCGGTGGCCGTGAGGCTAAAGAAGTCGAGCGCCCAGCTCAGGGCCGCGACCACCACGACCGCCGCCCACTGGAGCCCGGTGGGGCGGAGCAGCTGGATCCGCTCCGACACCCGGCGCGCGGTCGCATCGGGCTCCGCCGCCCACGCTCCCCGGCCGATCAGCGGAACCCGGCGGGCGAGCTCGGTCAGCGCGTGCATGCAGCGGTGCAGCAGCCCGGCATTCGTGACGACGCGCCAGCACGCCCACGACCCGGCGGCGATGACGACGGCGACCGCAGCCGCGGTGAGGACCGGAACCCTGCCGGTGGCTCCCAGTCCGAGCACGCCCAGCAGCAACAGCACGACAGTCGCCACCACCCCGCTCAGCACGGTCGACCAAGCGGCCAGGACACCGCCCACACCGCGCTGGTGCAGCTTGTAGGTCGCATACGCGAAACCCGCCGGGTCGCCGAGCGCGGGCAACGTGGTCGACAGCGCGTTCTCGGCGAAGTGGATCGCTTGGACGGCCCACATCCCCACCTGCACGCCGCCTGCCAGCAGCAGGCGCCGGTGCAGCTCCCCGTAGGCCACCAAGCTGCCGAGCCCGCACAGGACGGCGACCGAGACCCACTCCCAGCGCGGGCCCGCCAGCGCGGAGCGCAACCGACCGGCCTCCCCCACCAGCCCGGGCAGCTGCCAGGCCAGGAAACCGATCCCGATGACGAGCACGGACCACTGCACGATCCTGCGCACGAGCTTCCACATGACTCCCCCGCTGCATTCCCCCAGGACCGCGCTCGCAACTACGTGTTCCCGGACGCGGATCACCGGCAAACACGCGCCCGGACCGCGCCGTGACTCGCCACCAGCGACGGGTTGTCGTCCTCACCGGCCGGGTAGTGAGTTAGGAGGAAATCGGGAGCGAGGTGAGCCATGCACCAGGAGAAAAACCACCAGCGGCACCGCGAGGGCGACGACGTCGAGACCGAGCCGGAACCGACCGGTGGGCAGCGCCGGGACAAGCTCAACGAGGACACCGAAGCCACGTTGGACGAGATCGACGACGTCCTGGAGGACAACGCCGAGGACTTCGTCCGCTCCTACGTCCAGAAGGGCGGCGAGTAGCCGCGGTCGTGCGCGATGTTCTTCGGGACGGCAGCGCTGCACCCGGCTTTCGTCGCGAGATGCGATGAAGACGCGGAACCGACTGACGCGCCGAGCCCGGCGAGCGGAGCGCAACACCGCCGTGCGGTTGATGGGAATGGCGGGCTGGGCCTGCTACGGGTTCATCCACCTCGTCATCGCTTGGCTCGCGGTGGAAGTCGCCTTCGGTCGGCCGCAGGAACAACCCGCTCCGCAAGGCGCGATCGCCAAGATCGCCCAGCAGCCCGTCGGCGCTGCGTTGCTGGCCCTCCTCGCAGCGGGTTTGACGGCGTTCGCGCTCTCCCAGTTCGCGATGGCCGCGATCGGCTTCGACTGGGTTCGCGGCCGCGGCACCCGCATCGCCCGCAAGCTCGGCGCGCTCGGTCGCGCCGTGCTGTCGCTCGGCCTCGGTGTGCTGGCGGCACGGCAGCTCACCGGCGTCCAGGTCGGCTCCAGCAGCGCCCAGCAGAAGCACTTCACCGCCAGCGTCCTCCAACTGCCGGCCGGCCGGATCTTCGTGGGTCTGCTGGCCGCCGTCGTGCTGGTGGTGGCCGTGGCCACGATCAGACGCGGGCTGATCAAGAGCTTCCTGGAGGACCTGGACCTGAGCGGCATGTCCGGGAGCGCCGAGACCTGGGTCGAGCGGTGCGGGGTGATCGGCTGGGTGGCGAAGGGCGTCGCCTACGCGAGCATCGGGGTGCTGTTCGCCGCTGCCGCGATTTCCCGCGACGCCCGGCGATCCGGTGGGCTCGACCAGGCGCTGCACCTGCTGGCCGCCAACGATCCCGGCAAGGTCGCTCTCGGGTTGATCGCCTTCGGCTTCGTCGCCTTCGCGCTCTTCTGCTTCGCCGCAGCGCGCACGCATCGCCGCTAGGCGTTCCCTTCCGATGGAGCCGACTTCCGCCGGCGCGCGACCGGAAGTCGACTCTCCTGAAGAACTTGCGCTCAGTCGCCGGGGCTCAGCAGCACCTTCACGGCTCCGTCCTCCTTGCGCTGGAAGATGTCGTAGCCGTGCGGCGCGTCGTCCAGGGACAACCGGTGAGTGGCGAGATCGCGCACGCCGAGCGGGTCGGACTCGTCCTGGACCAGCGGCAGCAGATCACCGATCCACCGCTTCACGTGCGCCTGCCCCATGCTGATCCGCACGCCCTTGTCGAACATCGCCAGCATCGGCATCGGGTCGGCCGTACCGGCGTAGACGCCGCTGACCGAGATCGTCCCGCCACGCCGCACCGCATCGATGCACTGGTGCAGAACCGTCAGCCTGTCCACCCCCGCCTTGGTCATCATCGGCTCGGCGATGGCGCCGGGCAGGGAGCTGACCAGCTTCTGCGCGAACTCGGCTCCGGGCGAGCCGTGGGCTTCCATGCCGACCGCATCGATCACCGAATCGGCCCCGCGCCCGTCGGTCATGTCCCGGACCGCGCCCGGCACGTCCTCCACGTCGCGCGCGTCGATCACCTCGATCCCGTGGCGCGACGCCATCTCCAGGCGCTCGGGCACGAGATCGACGCCGATCACCCGGGCGCCGCGGAAAGCGGCGATCCGGGCGCACATCTGGCCGATCGGTCCGAGCCCGAACACCAGCACCGTGCCCGCCTCCGGGACGGCGGCGTACGCCACCGCCTGCCAGGCCGTGGGGAGCACGTCGGAGAGGAAGACGAACTGCTCGTCCGGTGGCCCGTCGGGCACCTTGATCGGGCCGAACTGGGCTTGGGGCACGCGCAGCAGGTCGGCCTGGCCGCCCGGCACGCTGCCGTAGAGCTTGGTGTACCCGAACAGCGCCGCACCGCTGCCGTGCTCGCGCACCTGCGTCGTCTCGCACTGCGCGAACAGGCCGCGGTCGCACATCCAGCAATGGCCGCAGGAGATGTTGAACGGGACCACCACCCGGTCGCCCGGCTTGATGTGCTCGACCGCCGAGCCCGTTTCCCGGACGATGCCCATCGCCTCGTGCCCGAGCACGTCCCCGGGCTCCAGGAAGGGCGCGAGCAGTTCGTACAGGTGCAGGTCGGAGCCGCAGATCGCGGTGGTGGTCACCGCGATGATCGCGTCGGTGTCCGCTTCGATGCGGGGGTCGGGCACCTCGGTCACCTGCACGTTCCGCGGTCCTTGCCAAGTCAGTGCCTTCACGCGCACCTCCGAACTCTGTCGAGCGCTTCTCACACCGCGGGCCGGTCGGCGCTGCCCGCGTCGAACAGGACGCGCAGGTCGCAGCTGAGCGCCTCCCGGACCGCGTCCACCGCCCGGCGGGCGGCCATCCCGTGGACCAGCCCGAACACGACGCGCGCCCCGTAGGTGCTCTGCGGCGCATCGAGCCCGGAGCGCTCGCTGACCCGGCTGATGAACTCGCAGATGTCGAACTCCTCCGGGTCCGGGGAGCGCCCACCGAGTAGCTGTCCGGCCAGCTCGGCGGGCAACGCCTCCGCGAGGCCGACCGCGGTTCCCGGGGGATGCGCTCGGCCAGCGTCCGCAGGGCCACCCGGCCGAGCGCCGCCGCCTCGCCTCCGCTCAACCCGGTCCGGTGCTCCACCTCCGCGACGAAGGCGTCGTAGCGCATGACCGCTCCCAGAACTCCCGCCCGACCACAACGCCGGGCTCCATCGCGCAGCTGGACCGGAACCCGGTGACGTGCACTGCGCGCGCCCGGTTCCGCGGGTGCGGCCATCACGACCGCGCCCGCTTGGTCTTGCGGTCGCTCTCCTTGCGCAGCGCGTCGACGAGCTGGTGCTTGGTCATCTTCGAGCGGCCCGAGATGCCGAGTTCCCGGGCCTCCTCGTAGAGGTGGCTCTTGCTCGCGTTCGCGTCGACGCCACCGCTGGTGGGCTTCGCCGGCTGTCCGGCGCCGCGCTCGGCCTGCTCGTCCGACGGTCCCTTGCGCTGCTTGGGAATCCACCGGTCGCCGACCTTCTCGTACTTGTGCTTCAAGGCGGAGTAGGCCGTCTGGTGAGCACGCCGCCCTTCCCCGTAGGACTCGACAGCGCTGTCGTGCGCCTTGATCCAGGTCTCCTGGGCTCCCTTCGGGGAGCGGCGCAGCGTCGAGGGGAGCTCTTCCCGTGCGGGCATGACCGCTACCTCTTCCTTCGCCATCTCGGCTGTTCGCGGAACGCGGGGCGTTCCGCCTGCCCCAGAGATACCCGCGGCGGGCCTCCTTGAACGTTCAGGGCACGGGACGGCTCGTATGGAACTCCTCGATGACGGGTACTTCCGGGGAACGGGGGAAAGTGCACAACATCCCACCAGGAGAAAGGACGATCATGATCACGCTGGGAATCATCCTGCTCCTCATCGGGTTCCTCACCGGGATCCAGATCATCTGGACCCTCGGCATCGTCGCGGTCGTCGTGGGCGCCGTCCTGGCCATCGCCGGTGGTACCGGCCACGCCATCGCGGGCCGCAAGCACTGGTTCTAGAACCGGCGTTGCGCGCGCTGCTGCCTTCCCGGCGCGGGAAGGGCAGCAGCGCGGATCTCACCGATCGCGTCCGGACAAGCTGTCCCGCAGGCGATCGACCATGCCCGCGCCCGGGTCCAGGATCATGTTCGCCGGAGGCTTGTCCGGTGCCGAGGGGTGCGGCCGGGTGGGCGCCCGCTCCTTGGCCTTGGTGATCTTCGAGCCGAGTTCCATCATCTCCTCGGCAGAGCAGCTGCGCTGCAACCGCGGGAACAGGTCCCGCTCCTCGTCGTCGACGTGGTGCCTGATGTCCTCGATCAGCTTGCGGACGAGCCGGTCGTACTCCGCCTCCGACGGTTCCATCCCCTCAAGCTGCTTCATGACCTCTTCGGCTTCGGCGTGCTCCTGGATCTCGTGGTCGGCGACCGAGTCCCCGTCGGGCAGGCTCTTGCGAGCGGTCGGGTAGAGGTACTGCTCCTCCGCGACCGAGTGCCGGACCAGCTCCGTGATGATGTGGTCGACGAGTCCTCGGCGGGCCTGCTCGGACAGACCACCGCGTTCGTACTCCTGGAAGGCGCTCTCGACCGCCCGGTGGTCCTTGACCAGGACGTCGACCATGTCGCCTTGCTGCGTCATGCCCTGCGTCATGTCGTCCCCACTCCTCCTCGGTCATCAGGATCGGGAAAGTGCGCACCCGAGGGATGCCCGCGGGCGGAAGACCGGCAAACCAGGCAGCCGCTCATCGCCGGAACCGGGACTTGCGGGATCGGCGGCTGGAGCGCCGGCGGCCGGTCCACGACCACGGACCGAGCCGCAGCGTCCAGCTCGTCGCGCCCAGCGGCCCTCGCCGCCAGCGCACGGGCCCGATCTTCACCTCTCGCGCCATCCCGATCCGCACCTCGAACACCCCGCCCTCGAACGGTCGACCGCTTCCACTCGAGCTGTACCCGGCACGGCCCGACCTGATAGCCGGACGAGCGCGCCGGGTACCCGAGGCCGGTCGGGAACCACACGGGAGGGAGGCCCGATGACCAAGGCCGACGATCGACGGGTTCGCAAAGCCCTGCAGGGAGCGGACTTTCCCGCTTCCAAGGAGGAACTCGTCGAGTACGCACGAGAGCGCGGCACCGGCGCCAGGACGCTGCTCGCCCTGCGAGGAATCCCGGAGGGCACCTACGAGGACAGCGATGAGGTCGAGCGAGCGGTCCCGCAGAACCCGGAAGCCGGTTCCGCCGACTGATCCACTGTGAGGAGGGGCTCTGATGCCACGCGAATCGGACAAGCACGGACCTCGCAAGGACGACGAGCTCGAGAAGGAGGTCGAGGGGCACCTCCGCAGCGGCCACCCCACGCGGGCCGATGAGTCGCTCGAAGCGGAACCGCCCGCCGACGACGACCCGGAGACCGACGTGCGGCCCCCGCCACCGGAGCGAGGAGAGTCCTGACCACGACCTGGCCGTGCTGGCCTCCCGAGCTCGCCCGGTGGTTGCGCACGCAGCCACCGGGCTTTTTCTCGCGCCCGGTGGTGGGTGAATTTCGCACCGCGCGATGCCGGTGGTCAGTGTTGGCGTGCGCTTCACCTCATCTCTCCGCCGCACCCTTCTCGCAGGTCAGCGAGGTGGCTACCGTGAGGGGCAGCTGTCCCCGAACAGCGAGAAAGCGAGGTCCCGACTTGTCCGCGGCCCTCTCCCCGATCATCACGGCCACCGCGCGCTGGCTCACCAACGCCTACCCGGCGCCCGCCGACGGAGCCCTCAGCCGCGCGCTGGTGCAGGCTCAAGCCGAACAGGCGGTGACCGCGGCGGCCTGGCTGCGCTACCCGACGCCCGTCGACACCGATCTCGTGCTGATCGCCGGCCCGGGTGGCTCCAGCCGCCTGGACGTGCTGATCGCGGGCAACGCGACTGCTCCCAGCGCCGAGGACCACGCGTGGCGGACCTGGGTCGACGAGGTCGTCGCGAGCTGGGCGGCCTGCCTGCTCGGCGAACCGACCTTGGCCGCGAGGGCGGTCGAGGTGCTCGTCGCCCGGAACGGCCCGGCCGTCCCGGACCACTTCCGCCGGCTCACTTCGCCCAGCGGACGGGAGCTGGACGCCGCTGCCCTGCTCCGGCACCCCGATCTGCTGGCTCCGCTGGCCGAACTGCACCGCCGGCCGCTCCACGAAGCCCTGAACACCAGCGGAGCGGTCACCTCGTGAGAAGCGGCAGTTCCCGATCGGGATAGCGGACACCTCGACGGGGTAGGCCCCAGGCGTGGAAGACCGGACGAAGAACATCGCCGTCCTCGGCCTGGACGAGCGAAACCTGGCGCTGCTGCGGGAGATCGCGCGCTCCGAGCCGTACCGGTTCCACGCCTTGCTGACGAGGGAAGAGCTGATGCTGGGCGATGTCTCGCTCGCCCGCCTGCTCGACGAGGCGCAGGACCGGCTCGACTCCTTCGGGTTCCCGGTGGACGCGATCGTCGGCTACTGGGACTTCCCCGTCAGCTCCATGGTTCCGATCCTGGCCACCCGCTCGGGCCTGCCGGGGCCGAGCCTCGAATCGGTGGTCAAGTGCGAGCACAAGTACTGGAGCCGGCTCGAGCAGCGCAAGGTCACCGATTCCCACCCCGGGTTCGGGATCATCGACCTCGACGACCCGCATCCGCCACCCGGCCTGTCGTTCCCGATGTGGGTGAAGCCGGTCAAGTCGTTCTCCTCGGACCTCGCGTTCAAGGTGGAAGATCCCGGCGAGCTGGCGGAAGCGGCCACCGAGATCCGCCGGGGCGCGTGCCGGGTGGGCGAGGCCTTCGACTTCCTGCTCTCCATGCTCGAACTGCCGCCGGAGATCGCCGAGATCGGCGGCCTGGCGTGCCTGGCCGAGGAGGAGGTCGGCGGTGTTCAGCTCACGGCCGAGGGCTACTGCGCCGACGCGGGACCGCAGGTGTACGGAATCGTCGATTCGCTGTGCTACCCGGACTCCTCCAGCTTCCTCCGCTACCAGTACCCGTCCAAGCTGCCCGCGGACGTCCAGGACCGGATCGCGGCGATCTCCGCAGACGTCATCCGCCAGATCGGCCTGTCCTCCTCGGCCTTCAACATCGAGTACTTCTGGGATCCGGACCAGGACGAGCTCAACATCCTGGAGATCAACCCGCGCCTGTCCCAGTCCCACGCCCCGCTGTTCGAGTTCGTCGACGGAGCTCCCAACCACCTGTGCATGGTCAAGCTCGCGCTGGGCGAGGAGCCGTTCATGCCGCACCGCCAGGGCGACTTCGCCGTAGCGGCCAAGTGGTTCATGCGGACCTTCACCGATGCCGTGGTCCGGAGCGTGCCGTCGGAGGAGGACGTCGAGCGCCTCCGCAGCACCTTCCCCGAAGCGATCGTGGACATCATCGCCGATCGAGGGCACCGCCTTTCCGATCTGCACGGGCAGGACAGCTACAGCTTCGAGCTCGCCGCCCTCTACCTGGCCGCGCAGGACGAGGCCGAACTGATCCGCAAGTACCGGCGCTGCCTGGATATGCTGCCGTTCTCCCTGGCGGACGATCACGATCCGGACTGCAGCCGGTCGTAGCACAGCTGCAGGAAGTCGGCCCCGGCCAGAACGGAGAACGTGGTCGCCACCGTCCGCGTGAGCCGCGGCGCGAAGACCATGCCGATCATGAACCCGGTGGCGATCCAGAGGTCCAAGCAGAACGGGCAGGTGACCAGCTCCCCGATCGCGTGCCGCAGCTGGCTCGGTTTGCGCACCTCCTCGGCGACCTCCGAGGGGCCGGACTGCCCGGCGTACCGCGCGAACGGAGAACGCAGCGGACTCGTCACGGCGTCCTTGGTCAGCGTCCGGGAGACCTTGTGCGTGCCCACCGTCAGCAGCACCACGTCGAACACCGGCAGCGACGAGGGCAGTCGCCGCCCGGCGCCCCGCGCGACTCCGGCAGCCCCGGAGACGACCGCGACGAACGCGCCCATCACCACCAGGTAGCCGCTCAGCGGCCGTTGCGCGCTGCCCCGGTACCGGTCCGCCTGTTCCTCGTCCGCCCTCACCCGGGATGGTCGATCAGCACTCATGCTTCGCTCCGCGCGGCTCCGAAAACCACGGCGAGATCGCCGTTTGGACGGTCCAGGGGTTCCCGGCCGGTGTCCTCGCCATTCCTCCGAGATCCGCCGACGTTTGGGGCGGTGGACCCGGCGGGAACGCCATGGGAGAGAGGAAACCCGATCTGTAGGAGCGCGCCATGACCGACAAGCCGAGCAGCCCCGTCAAGGACAAGAACTACAACCTGATCACGGTGCTGCAGGAGTCGCTGCAACACGTCTGGATCATGGAGACCTACATCGCGGACGCCGAGAAGCAGGGCGACGAAGAACTCGCCGAGTGGTTCCGCAAGATCCAGCACAACAACCACAAGGCAGGGGAACAGGGCAAGGAACTCCTGCAGAAGCGCCTCAAGAACGAGAACGCTTGATGCGCTCGGTCAGCGGCACCTGATGTGCGCGGCCGCGAGCCGCTGCTCGTCCTCGCCGAATCCCGCGGCAGTCGTGCAGTAGGGCGAGCTGGTCGGCGGCACCTGGTGCACGCAGCAGGGTTGCTCGTCGTCCGCCAGCACTGCGAGCTCGCCGCCGCCTTCGTCACCCACCATGACGTAGGCGGCGGCGAAAGCTTGTGCCTCGGTGGGCAGCGGAGCCGCTGCCTGCACCTTGGCGGGGCTCAGGATCTTCCACCAGCCGTCGGCCAGCGGCCGGATGTACCACCTGCCCATGTCGCCCGCCCCCTCAGCAGTCGAATCCGGCGAGCCGGCGCTCCAGGCCGTCATCGGAGTTGGGCAGCCGGAACGCAGGCGCCACCGGCGTGCCCGGGTTGCGCCCCAGGATCGCGTCCCGCAGGAACTCCTGCACCGCCTCCGGCGGCGGCAGGACGTTCTCACCGAGGAATTCCAGCGACACGGTCCGCCCGGCTCCGCCGGCCTCCACCCGCAACGCCCAACCGCTGACCTCGTCCCAGGTCAGCAGCAGCGGGAAGCCGACCAGCGTCGGCACGCGCGAGTTCAGCTGGATGATCACCGTGGCCAGACCGCCGTCGACGTCGACGTCGATCTCGCTGACCTCGTCGTCCAGATCTCCGGCCACGCTCCGGACGTAGTTGACCAGACCGCCGACCGCGCGACTCGTCGTTTCCATCACCGGCCCCTCTCCTCGACCGACACCCGCTCGTTCGGGCCATTCCCGTCGTTTCGGTTGTTCTCGGCCAGGGTGGTCGACGGCCGGGACGAACACCGCGCATGCGACTGGCCCGGCCTCAGCGGCCGGACCAGTCGCGATCAGCGCCACCCCGGAAGACCAGCCGTCCCGCTCGGACGGTGGCTCCCCGCTGAATACCCGTTCGCAGAGCGGACGAAACCGCCGCGGCCTCGCGGGCGCCTCAGTCCCCGGCGCGGGTTTCCTCCAGCCATCCGGTGTGGACCGGACCGGCGCGGAGCCGCGGATCGGCGGTCAGCCCGCGGTGCAGCGAGATGGTGCTCGCGACGCCTTCGACGTGGAACTCGGACAGCGCCTGCCGCGCTCTGGCGTAAGCCTGCTCTCGGTCGGCTCCCCAGCAGATGAGCTTGGCGATCAGCGAGTCGTAGAACGGGCTGATCCGGTCGCCCTGCGCGATTCCGGTGTCCACTCGCACGCCGGGGCCGCCGGGCAGGTGCAACGCGGTGATCTCGCCGGGCGTCGGCGCGAAGTCGCGCTCCGGATCCTCTGCGTTGATGCGCATTTCGATCGCGACGCCGCGCCGCTCGATCGAATCCTGATCCAGGGCCAACACCGCGCCACCGGCGATCCTCAGCTGTTCGGCGATGACGTCGACACCGGTGATCGCCTCGGTGATCGGGTGCTCGACCTGGACGCGGGTGTTCATCTCGATGAAGTAGAAGTTCTCGTCGGCGTCGACGAGGAACTCCACCGTTCCGGCGTTGCGGTACCCGACGTGCTCGGCCAACCGCACCGCGGCCGAGGTGATCGCCTGCCGGGTGCTTTCGCGCAGGTCCGACGCGGGCGCCTCTTCGAGCAGCTTCTGCCGACGCCGTTGCACCGAGCAGTCCCGCTCGAAGAGGTGCACCGCGTTCCCGTGCTCGTCGGCGAGCACCTGCACCTCCACGTGCCGCGCCCCGGGGACCGCGCGCTCGAGGTAGACCGTCCCGTCGCCGAACGCCGAACGCGCCTCGGCCCGCGCCCCGGGCAGCACGTCGACCAGCTCGGCCGCGTCGGCGACCGGCCGGATCCCCCGGCCTCCGCCGCCCGCCGCCGCCTTGACCAGCAGCGGGTAACCGACCTCCTCGGCCGCGCGGACGGCGTCGTCCGGATCGTCGACCGGACCGCTTCCCGGCACCACCGGAACGCCGGCGGCCTGCGCCGCCCGACGTGCGGCCGCCTTGTCGCCCATCTGCTCCATCGCCGAAGGCGGTGGCCCGACGAACACCAGCCCGGCCTCGACGATCGCCCGGGCGAAAGCGGCGTTCTCCGACAGGAAGCCGTAACCGGGGTGCACCGCTTCCACGTCGGCGGAGCGCGCCGCCTTGAGCAGCGCATCGGAGTCCAAGTAGGACTTCTGCGCGGCGGACCTCCCGATGTGCACCGCCTCGTCGGCGAGCCGCACCCAGCGGGCGTTCTCGTCCGCGTCGGAGTACACCGCGACGGCCTCGACGTCGGCCGCGTGGCAGGCGCGGACGATCCGCACCGCGATCTCACCGCGGTTGGCCACCAGCACTCTCCGCAGGCCGGTCATGGCTCGTCGACCTCGAACATCGTCTGCCCGACGTCCACCTCGTCGCCGTCGTCGAGCAGGATCTTGCTGACCCGGCAGGACTTCTCGGCCTTCACCTCGTTGAAGGTCTTCATGACCTCGATCAGCGCGATCGTCTGCCCGGCCTCCACGACGCCGCCCGCTTCGATGAACGGCGCCGCATCGGGCGAGGGCCGCCGGTAGAACACACCCGGCACGTGAGCTTCCACTGTGGACATGAGTACCCCCTGTTCACCGCTGTTCGGCGGACACCGCCGCCCGCGCCTTGTCCAGCCGCACCCGCCGTTCCCGGCGGGCGGCCACCGCCGTCTCGACGTCCACAGGCGCGAACCGCACCCGGCCGCCCGTCCTGGCCTGGGCCATGCGGTCCCGGTCGACCGAGATCACCGTGCCGATGGTCGCGTAGCCACCCCCGGTCACCGCGTCGTTGAGCAGCACGATCGGTTCGTCGCCGCCCGGCACCTGCACCGAGCCGACGGGATAGCCGAGGTCGACGACGTTGGCCTGGTCGCGACCGGCGCCGAACGGCTGCTCGCGTTCTACGAATTCCAGCGATCCGCCGCGCAGCCGGTAGCCGACGCGATCGGCGTCCTTGGTGACCTTCCACTCCACCTCGACGAACGACGCCAGCGCCCGCTCGGTCAACCGGTAGGCGCAAAGCCCGGCCACGAACCGCAGTTCGGTGACATCCGGCAACTCGGCCCGCAGTTCGCCGGGCACTTCCGTCCCCGCCGCCGGTGCTCCACCCGCGGCCTCTCCCAGCGGCAGCCGGTCGCCACCGGCCAGCGCGCGCCCCTGGAAGCCGCCGATGCCGGTGAGCAGGTAGGTCGAGCGCGACCCCAGGTAGAGCGGCACGTCGATCCCACCGCCCACCGCGACGTAGGGCCGAGCACCGCCCCGGACCTGCCCGAAGGACAGCACGTCACCGGCCGACACCCGCAAGGCCGTCCAGGTCGGGGCGGGCTCGCCGTTGATCGCGACGTCGCAGTCCGCGCCGGTCACCGCGACGCTGCGCGGATCGGTGAACTCCAGCTCCGGCCCGAGGTAGGTGGCCTCCAGCGCGGCAGCGCCGGGCGGGTTGCCGACCAGCGCGTTGGCCACCGCGAAGGAGTACTGGTCCATCGCTCCCGACGGAGGCATCCCGATGGCGTACTGGCCGTCGCGACCGGTGTCCTGCACCGTCGTGGACAAACCGCCGGAGCGCACGATCAGTTCGTTCACCGGTACAGCACCTCCAGCAGCCGGGTGTTCACCGCGTCGGGATCGGCGAGCAGCTCCGCGGGCAGGAACTCCGCCTCGCGGATCCGGTAGCGGAACTGCCCGGCCTCGACCTCGGCGCGGGTGCGGTCGTACTCGTCGCGGTCGACGGCCCGGTACCGCAGGACGTCGCTGGGCCGCGGGAAGGCGATGTCCTCGGCGAAGTCCGGCAGCCGCTGCGCCAGGTCGAACACCGGGGCGGGGGCGATCCCGAAGAGCTGGTAGCCACCGGCGCCGCGCACCGGGTAGACCACGGCGAAAGCCCCGCCGTAGCCGAAGGCCCGCTCCGGTGTGTCGGTGCGCGGGCGCACGTACTTGGGCACCTCGATCTGCCGCTCGCGCGGCACCATCTGGTAGCAGAACGGCAGTCCTGGGACGAAACCGAGCATGGTCACCAGGAACGGCGCCGAGGTGATCGCGTCGATCAGCGCCCGGACGTCGGCGAAACCGTTGATGCGGGCGGCGTATTCGAGGTCGGTCGCGCTCGGGTCCTGGTGCCGGTCGCGGAACTTCAGCAGCGTCTCGCGGGTCCACGGATCGTCGAAGAGCACCGGCACGTCGACGATGCGGGTCCGCACCGCGTGATCGTCCGGGAGCCGCCCCGCCGAGTGCTCCAGCGCGCGCAGGTGGTCGACCAGATCGGCCGGGTGCAGCCGGTCGGGATCCAGCCTGATCAGGTACGAGGCGTTGGACGGGCAGATGTCGATGATCCCGTCGATGTCCTCCCGCCGCAGCGCCCCGGTGATCGCCATCGCCTTGAGGTTGGCCTCCAGGCTCATCTCCTGGTCGAGCTCGACGAAGACGAACTCGTCGCCGCCGTGCTCGTAGCGGGCCGGGGGCAACCGGACTTCCGATGCGCTCACGATCACACCTCCTCGGCCGCCGGGTGCGAGTCGAGGATGCGGTGCGGCACTGCTCGACGCAGTGCGGTCGTGGCTGAACGATCCACCTTCGTGTGAGCGCAGCGCGGTGTGGCCACCCTGCGTGCGGGGAACCCGGTTCCTACCGCAACAGCTGATCAGGAGGTGGCCTCGTGCGCACGCTCGTCGATCTGAACGCGGATGCCGGGGAGAGCTTCGGACGGTGGCGGCTCGGCGACGACGCCCGCCTCATCCCGCTCGTCACCTCGGTGAACATCGCCTGCGGCTGGCACGCCGGTGATCCGTCGACGATGGACCGGTCCGTGGAGCTGGCGCTGGACGGCGGGACGTCGCTCGGCGCCCACCCCGGCTTCCCCGACCTCGTGGGCTTCGGCAGGCGCGCGCTGTCGATGAACCCGGTCGAAGCCGCCCGCGCGTGCCTCTACCAGTTCGGCGCGCTCCGGGCGATCGCCGAGGCCCGCGGTGCGACCGTTTCGCACGTCAAACCGCACGGCGCGCTGTACGGCCTGACGATGAAGGACGAGCGCGTCGCCGAGGCCGTCGTGGAGGCGATCGCCACGGCCGCTCCCGGTGTCCGGGTCGTGCTCCTCGCCGGGCCCGTCGCCGACCGCCTCCACGAGCGCGGCTTCCCCGTGGTCCGGGAGGCGTTCGCCGACCTGGACTACGACGACTCCGGGCACATCGTCATCGAACCGGAGCCCCGGCCCAAATCACCGCAGCACTGCGCCGACCAGGCGATCGCGGTGCTCCGGGGCGAGGTCACCTCCACCGCGGGCACCGCGATCGCCGTCGACGCGGACACCATCTGCCTGCACGGCGACCGGCCGAACGCGGTCGAGGTCGCGCAGGCGATCCGCGACCGGTTCGACGCCGAGGGCGTGCGGCTGGCGCCGATGGCCGAGGTCGCCGATCAGCGCGGGTCCGTCAGCCCGCAGGCAGCAGGTGCTCCGGCGGCCGCATCCGCGAGTCCGCGAGGTGGTCGCCCTCGGGGCTGAACGGGTGGACGGCCTGCGGCAGGCAATCGGCCACCAGCAGCGAGTCCACCGCCCGCTCGGCCGGGCCTGCCGACACCACCGCGGTGCCGTCGGGCGCCCAGATCCCGGAATTGCCGCGGTACTCCCACTGCCCGCGGTCCGAGACCTCCCAGCCGCGCCGGTTGGCGTAGGCCACGAACACCCGCCACACCGCGGCCATCGCCGGGATGATGTGCTCCGTGGCGTCGGGGTAGGGCACCAGCGTCGGCGTCCCGTCGTGGAGCGTGAAGTGCCGGTCCGCGGCGGTGGGTCCGACGATCAGCCGCGCACCGCGGTCGGCCAGGCTCTGGTACAGCGGCGGGAACTCGCACTCGTAGCAGTTGAGCACGCCGACCGGGAAGCCGTTCACCTCGACGACCGGCGGCAGGTCGTCGCCGGGCGTGAAGTTCGCGCGCTCGGCGGCGCCGTACAGGTGCGTCTTGCGGTAGTTGGCGCAGAGCCGCCCGCCGACGGCGATCGCCACCGAGTCGTGCAAGGCACCGGTTTCCGATCGCTCCACGTAGGGCAGCACGATCCCCACCCCGTGCTGCTGCGACAGCTTGCGGGCCAGCCGGACGGATTGGCCCACGCAGGACTCCGCCAGCAGCCGGCACTCATCGGGGCCGAGCGCGTAGCCGGTGTTGAAGCACTCCGGGAAGACGCAGAGCTGGGTGCCGTAGCTCGCGGCCAGCGCCACCGCCTCCTCCATCCTGGCCAGGTTCGCCATCACCGCATCCGGCGAGCCGGCCGGGTTCTCCGCCTGGAACAGCGACAGCCGCAGTCCGGTGCCGGGTTCCGGCGGCTCGCGGTGGCGCAAGCTGCTGACGATGCGCACAGGACGCATGGCTACTCCTCTCGATCAGTTCGCCGCGGCGACGAATTCTTCGACCGCGGCGGAGAAACGTTCCACTTCTGCCGAGCTGAGATCGCTGCGGACGACGACCCGCATCACCTCGACGTCGTCGAGCTCGCCGGGAAGCGCGTAGACGGGCACCGCCCACCCCCGGTCCGCGAGGTGCATCGCCAACTGCCCCAACTTCAGCTCCGGCCCGGCGGTCACGGCGACCACCGGCAACTCGCTGCCGTCCGAGAGCAGCCGGAACCGGCCGCTGTCGTGCAAGCGGGCGGCCAACTGCCGCGCCAGGGCCCGGCAGCGCTCGTGCACGGCGCGAAAACCGGTGAATCCCAGCCGGACGAAGTTGTAGTACTGGAGGACCACCGGAGCGGCCGGCCTGGAGAAGCTCAACTCGTAGTGCGTCTCGTCGCCACCGAGGTAGTTGATCCGCTGCCCCAGTTCCGGTCGGCGCCAGCTGCCGTCCCGCCACAGCAGCCAGCCCAGTCCTGGCGGGACGAGACCGGACTTGTGGCCCGAAGCGTTGATGGACGCCACGCGCGGGAGCTGGAAGTCCCACCGCAGCTCGCTGTCCAGGAACGGCGCGATGAACCCGCCGGATGCCGCGTCGACGTGGACGGGCACGTCGATCCCGCGTTGCCGCTCGAGCGCGTCGAGCTCCGCGGCGATCTCCCGGACCGGCTCGTAGCGACCGTCCAATGTGGTTCCGAACACGGCGACGACGCCGATGGTCGCCTCGTCGCACAGCTCGGCGGCGCTGCGCCCGTCCAGGCCGATGCGGCCCGGTGCCGCCGGTGCGATGCGCGCTTCCACGCCCCAGTGCCGGCAGAACTTCTGCCAGCAGGCGTGCGCGCCCGCACCCATGACGAGGTTGGGGCGCATCCCATCGCTTCCGGCGCGCTGCTGCCAGCGCCGCAGCAGTGCCGCACCGGCCAGCAGCGCTGCCTCGCTGGAACCGGTGGTCGCGCTGCCGACCACCCGGCGCGCGTCACCGTGCCAGAGCGCACCGATCATCCGCACGCAGTCGCGCACCAGTTCGCCGACCGCCGGGTACTGCTCGCGATCGACCAGGTTGAAGTTCGCGTAGTCGTGGAAGAGCCGCTGGGCCTCCGGTTCGATGGTCGTGGTCAGGAAGGTGGCGAGATTGCGGACCGGGTCGCAGTCGCCGCGCAATCTCTTCCGGACGACGTCGGAGGCCGTCGTCGCGTCCAGCCCGGAATCCGGGATCTGGCCGCAGAATCCTGGTGAAGAACGTGGCAACGCCCCGCTCACCTCTGGCGGAGCCGACATCGTGCACTCCTCTCGCTCGTGGACTTCCGGGACGACGGCGACGCTACGAGCGGCGGAGTGCGCGGTGCCATGAACAATTCGGCCCAACCCTTCCGGACGGGGTGCCGGAACCGGGCGGCGTTCGGCTATCCGGGTCAACCCGGTCGGCATTCGAGCGATTTGCCCGCCGCGCCGAACTGCTGGGCCGATCACGTGGCGAAATAAGGGGTGAGCGGTCGGCAACCGGGCGCCGGTGAGCCCGTCTCGACGACCGGGCCGTGCGAAGAGTGGAGGCGCTTGATGGGCCGTACCGACGACCGGGCGCTGGACCGGGCGATTGCCGCTCTGCTGCACGAGGCCGTCGAACACTCCCGCGCGATGCGGCACGTGCTGGACCACGTGAGCCAGCTCGTCGCGATGCGCGTACGGCTCGAACAATCCGGCAACGGCGATCGCGATGCCCGGGTGGCGGTGAACGGCGAGATCCTCCCGCAGCTGACGAAGCGGGAGAAGGAAGTGCTCGATCAGCTGATGCACGGGCGCTCCAACCGGCAGATCGCCCGTTCGCTGGGCATCTCCGAGCGCACCGTGAAGAACCACCTCCGGAACCTCTTCACCAAGCTCGACGTCGGCGACCGGACTTCAGCCGTGGTGAAGGCACTGGGCGCCCGGGGCCAGTAGGCGCGGTGGCGCGGACTAGGCCGCCAGGACGTGTTGGTCGCCGAGTGGTCCGCTCCCGCAGCGCGTTCCTCCACCACCGCTCAGGTTTCGGACGCCGGAGTTGCCGACGACACTGGTCCGGCGCCCCACTGCCGACAGCGGCCGTCCGAGGGCGGGACGGCGAAGGAGGTGCGCGAAGTGGGCGGAACGACCGGGATCGAAGCCGTGGACGGCGATACCGGTTTCTGGGCCGACGGTGATTCCCTGCGGTCCGCGCTGCGGGAGACACCGCCGCGGATCCCACCGCACTTCGGCTACGACGCGCTCGGCTCGCAGCTCTTCGAGGAGATCACCGAGCTCCCGGACTACTACCTGACCCGCGTGGAAGGCGATCTGCTGCGGCGGCACGCCGATGAGATCGCGGACGCGGTCGGCACGCCGTGGGTCGCCGAACTCGGCAGCGGCAGCGGGAAGAAGACGCGGGCGCTGCTCGCCGCGTGCGCCGCCCGGCGGAGCACGACGTACCTGCCGATCGACGTCAGCCGCGAGATGCTCGTCTCCAGCGGCGACGCGCTGGCCGCCGAGTGCCCGGATGTGGCCGTGCGAGGTCTGTGGGGCCGGTACGAAGCAGGGCTGGGCTGGATCCGCCGGGAACGGGCCTCGCCGGTGACGGCGATGCTGCTGGGGAGCACGCTGGGAAACGCCACCGCGGACGAACGCCGCGCGCTGATCGCCGAGATCGCGCGCACGCTCGCGCCCGGCGACCGCTTCCTCGTCTCCGCGGACCTGATCAAGCCCGGGCACGTCCTCGAACGCTGCTACAACGACCCGCCGGGCCGCTCGGCGTTCGTGCGCTTCCGGCTCAACCACCTGGCCCACCTCAACCGCCGCTTCGACGGTGACTTCGCGCTCGACCGGTTCCGGGCCGTGGCGCACTTCGACGAGCGGACCCGCGCCGTCGAAGGCCACCTCCACGCCACCGCTGAGCACATGGCGCGACTCCGCGCGCTGGGCCTCAGCATGGCGTTCCGGCCCGGTGATGTGATCAACGTCGGGATCTCCGCGAAGTTCGACCCGGTGCGCCTCGCCGACGAGATGGGCGAGTTCGGCCTCGTCCCCGGCTCGTCCTGGACGGACCACCGCTGGCGCTACGGGATCTTCCTGTTCCACCGCCGCTGAATTCACCGGCTGACGTTTCGCCCGGTCGCCGCTGGGTATGGGGCTTGGCATGCACCTCGTGCGCCCGCCCGGCGTGTACCGGGCAGCCGACGACACATCGCTGCTGGCCGATGTCATGCGCCGAGGCGGTTACGCCCGTGGCCGCCGCGTGCTGGACCTCGGTTGCGGGACCGGCGCCCTCGCCCTCGCGGCAGCCCGGGCGGGGGCCGCATCGGTCACCGCGGTCGACCTCTCCCTCCGCTCGATCGCCGCGACCTGGCTCAACGCCCGCGCGCACCGGGCCCCGGTCGTCGTGCGCCGCGGTGACCTCTTCGAGCCGGTGCGGGGCCAGGCGTTCGATCTCGTGCTGGCCAACCCGCCCTACGTGCCCGCACCCACCCCGGCGCTCCCCCGGCACCGGATCGCTCGCTGCTGGGACGCCGGTGTGGACGGCAGGCAGGTGCTCGACCGGATCTGCGCCGGGGCCGTCCGGGCGCTCACCCGTGACGGCACGGTCCTGATCGTGCAGTCCGAGGTGTGCGACGAGAGCGCCACCGTGGCGCGCATGCGCGAAGCCGGCCTGCGGGCGCAGGTGATCGAGCGGTCGATCGTGCCGTTCGGGCCGGTGATGCGAGCGCGCGCCGCGCTCCTGGAGGGCCGGGAGCTGCTGGAGCCGGGCCGCCGCGAGGAGGAACTGGTCGTCGTGGAGGCGCGCCGTGCCTGACGGCTCGCCGGTGCGCGTGGAGATCACCGGCGAGGGGCCGGTGCTCATCCACGGACCGGTCGACCTGGTCATGCCGGACGGGAGCCGCATCCGCTCCGAACGGGCGGTCACCGCGCTGTGCACCTGCCGGGGCAGCCGCCGCTACCCGATGTGCGACACCAGCCACCGCCGCTGCGCCCGAAATCGCCGGAAGGACAACGATGAGACCAACAGGGACGGTCAGCAGCGCTGAGACCCCCGAGCTGCCGGTTCCCCGCGGCCCGCTCTCAGCCGGAGTCGTCGAAGCGCTCCGCGACGGCACGCCGCCGGCACCGCACGACGACGCCGATCCCTACGGGCAGGACCTGCAGCTCGCCCTCTACTGCCTGTACGAACTGCACTACCGCGGATTCCGCGGTGTGGAGCCGGAACGCGAGTGGGATCCCGGGCTGCTGGCGCTGCGCCGAGAACTCGAGCTGGCGTTCCTGACCGCCCTGCGCGACGACATCCCGGTCGGCCACGACGTGGAGGCCGAGTTGCGGGGGCTGCTCGTCGAGACACCGGACGCCTGGGGTGCCACGCACCACCTCCGCCGCGACGGCCGGCTGTGGCAGCTGCGCGAGTACGTGACGCACCGGTCGCTCTACCACCTCAAGGAGGCCGATCCGCAGGCCTGGGTGATCCCGCGGCTGTCCGGGGCCGCCAAAGCGTGCTTCGTCACCATCGAGCACGACGAGTACGGCGCCGGCCGACCCGAGCGCATGCACTCCCACCTGTTCGCCGTGATGATGCGCGCTCTCGGCGTGGACGACCGCTACGGGGCGCACCTCGACGTCGTGCCCGCCGAAACGCTCGCCGAGGTCAACCTGATGTCGATGTGCGGGTTGCACCGCAGCCTGCGAGGTGCTCTGCTCGGGCAGTTCGCCACGGTCGAGCTGACCTCCTCGCCGGGTTCCGACCGGCTCGTCCGGGCGATGCGGCGGCTGGGCTGCGGACCCGAGGCCACCGACTTCTACGCCGAGCACGTCGAAGCCGACGCGGTCCACGAACAGCTCGTCCGACGCGGCGTGCTCGGCCCGCTGCTGACGGCCGAACCGGAACTGGCCACCGATGTCGTGTTCGGGGTGCGCGCCGCGATCCACCTGGCAGGCAGGCTCGAAGCGCTGCTGCTCGAGCGCTGGGCCAGGGGCGAGAGCTCTCTCCTGGCCCAGGCCCGCTCCGGCGCGTGAACGCGGCTGCGCACCCCGGTATCACGCGGCCTGGCGCTGGTCGATCAGCTCACGTCGCTCCCGCTCACCCAGGCCGCCCCAGATGCCGTACGGTTCACGTGCCGCCAGCGCGTGCTCGCGGCACTGCCGCATCACCGGGCACTTGGCGCAGATCTGCTTGGCCTGCTCCTCGCGGTCCTCGCGTGCGCTACCGCGTTCGTTCTCCGGGTGGAAGAAGCGGCTGACGTTCACGTCCCGGCACGCGGCGTGGAGCTGCCAGTGCCAGGCCTCGCTGACGGGCTTGGGCAGACGAGATGTCGCGGCCAATGCTGCTCACCCTTCCACTTCGTCGACGTTCAGCGGCTGTCCAGCGCGCTACCCGGCACCTCGCCGACGCACACATCCGGTCGCGACGTAGATCGATTTCGCCCGCGATGTTCACCCGATCGGCCCAGTCGCCGCCCGCGCGGACCGACCGGGTGTGGTCGGCGGATCTTCCGGGTAGACCGCTGGACACGACTCGTACGGGAGAAGCCATGAGGACACCACTGCACGCGTTGGCGGAGCACGGGCAGAGCGCCTGGGTCGACTACCTGTCCAGGCGGTTCATCCGCGACGGCGACCTGGCCCGCCTCGTCGAGCGGGGCCTGGCCGGGGTGACGTCCAACCCGACGATCTTCCAAGGCGCCATCGCGGAAGGAGACTTCTACGACGACCAGCTCCGCGACCTGCTGGCCGCCGAATCCGACCCCAAGGAGGTCTTCCTGGCCATCGCTCGCGAGGACATCCGGGCCGCGTGCGACACCCTCCGCGAGGTCTTCGACCACGACCAGGACAACCTGGGCGGGTGGGTGTCCCTCGAGGTCGACCCGAACCTGGCGAACGACACCCGGGCCACCATCGCCGAGGTCTCGCGGTTGCACCAGATGATCGACCGGCCGAACCTCTTCGTGAAGATCCCCGGCACGCTGGCCGGGCTGCCTGCCATCGAGGAGTCCATCGCCAGGGGAATCCCGGTCAACGTCACGCTGCTGTTCTCCCTGGAGCGGCACCGCGCCGCGGGCAAGGCCTACCTGCGGGGGTTGCGGCGGCTGCGGGACAACGGCGGAGACCTGCGATCGGTCGCCTCGGTGGCGTCGTTCTTCGTCTCGCGCGTCGACACCGAAGCCGACCGCAGGCTCGACGCCATCGGCGGGCACGATGAGCTCAAGGGCACCCTGGCCATCGCCAACGCCAAACTCGCCTACCAGAGCTACAAGGAGTTGTTCTCGGGTCCCGAGTGGGAGGAGCTCGCCGCCGCCGGCGCGACCCCGCAGCGCTGCCTGTGGGCTTCGACCTCGACGAAGAACCCGCAGTACCGCGATGTGCGCTACGTCGAGGAGCTCATCGGGCCGCAGACCGTGAACACGATGACGCGGGAGACGCTGGACGACTTCCAGGACCACGGCCACGTCGCGGACACCCTGGAGCAGGGCGTGGACGAGGCGCGCGGCCGTCTCGACCGGTTCGCCGCCGTCGGCGTCGACTACGACGACGTCACCGCGGTGCTGGAGCGCGAAGGCGTGGACAAGTTCGCCGCGTCGTTCCAGCAGTTGTTCGACGAGATCACGCACAAGCGCGAGCAGCTGATCCGGAGCTGACCGCGTTCGGTGGCGATCGCCCGTCGCGGGGAGCCGGAACCCGGTCAGCTCGACCGGGAAGGTTCCTCGCGCGGCGAGCCGCCGATCTCGCCCGGCCGCACGGGCTGCAGCGGCAGTTCCCTGATGTGGTCGAGCTTCGTCTGCAGGTAGTGCAGCATGATCCCTTCTCGCAGGGCCCACGGGCAGATCTCGACCGACGTGGTGTTGAGGGCCTTCATCGTCGCCTTGACGACGAGCGCGCCGGCGAGGACCTGGCGGGCCCGCGCGCGAGAAACGCCTCGCAGCTTCGACCGCTTCGCCGCGCACTTCGCGGCCAGCCTCGGCACCCAGTCCCCGAAGTCCTTGGCCGAGAGCGCTCGCCGGACGAAAGGGCCTTTCCGCTGAGGCGGCGCACCGGCCAGCCGCGCCAGCTGCTTGAAGGTCTTCGAAGTGCCGATCGCCCGCGCGGGCTCGCCCTCCCACCGGATCCGGTCGACGACCTCGCGGAGGGTGTCGCGAATGTGCTTGCGCAGTGCGCTGATCTGCTCTCCGGTGGGCGGATCGTCGGGCAGGAACTCCCGGGTGAGCAGGCCTGCGCCCAGCGGCAGCGAGACCGCCAGCTCCGGCTCGGCGTCGCGGCCGAGCATGATCTCCATCGACCCGCCGCCGATGTCCACGACGAGCAGCCGCCCCGCGGACCACCCGTACCGGCTGCGCACCGCGAGGTAGGTGAGCCTGGCTTCGTCCTGACCGCTGAGGAACTGCGGGCGGATCCCGGTCTCCCGCTCCAGCCGGTCCAGGACCTGGTGCCGGTTCGCGGCGTCGCGGATCGCGGAAGTGACGAACGCGAACAGCTGCTCCACCGAGGACTGCCGGGCCGCCGCGAGCGCTCGGCCGGTGGCCTGCACCACGCGCTCGACGCCCGCGGGCTCTATCGAGCCGTCCGCCGTGAACGACTCGCTCAGCAGCGTGGGTTCCTTGACCGCGTGGGTGGGCAGCGGAGGCGCGCCGGGATGGAAAGGTCCACGATCTGCAACTGCGCGGAATTGGAACCGATGTCGAGCACACCTAATCGCATGCCAGTCACGTACCCCGCGCGCCACTTCCTACACAGCTGCCGGGCGGGCACGCGGATTCGGGAGCGCTCCCCCGGCGCCGGGGTGCGCTCCCGCATCGCTGCTGTCACGCCCGCGCCACGACCTCCAGATCCGCCAGCAATCCCCGGAAGGCCGAGTGCCGGTCCGGTGCGCGCACGACCGAGGACGGGTGCACGGTGGCCAGCGCCAGGCGGGGCCGCTTCGAGCCGAGCTCGGGCACGTCCGGGAAGTCCAGGAGCACGCCGCGGTCCGCGGTGACGCTGAAACCGCTCCCCAGCAACGACTTCGCGGCCGTCGCCCCGAGGCAGACCACGATCTCGGGGCGCACGACCTGGAACTCCGCCGTGAGCCACGGGCGGCAAGCGCGGATCTCCGCGGCGTTCGGCTTCTGGTGGATGCGGCGCTTCCCCCGCTCCTCCCGCGCGAACTTGAAGTGCTTCACCACGTTGGTCAGGTACGCCGAGCTCCGGTCGATCCCGGCCTCGCCCAACGCGCGGTCCAGCAGCCGGCCCGCCGGGCCGACGAACGGCTCCCCCTCCCGGTCCTCCCGGTCACCGGGCTGCTCGCCGATGAACATCAACCGGGCCGGAGCGGGCCCCGCGCCGAACACCGTCTGGCTCGCCGCGCGGTAGAGGTCGCAGCCCCGGCAACTCCTGGACGCCTCCTCCAGCGCCCGCAGGCCGCCGCTGTCCGGCACGTACGGTGCCGCGCTGGACCCGGTCGCCATCGGTGCGGTTCCCCTCTGCGCGAGGACGAGAGGCGCGGCTTCAGCCGGGGTGGGTCTCACCGCCGACCGGAGCCAGCACTTCGCCGGTGTAGTAGCTCGAGAGCTGCTCGGCCGCGAAGAAGACGTAGGACGGCGCGATCTCGTCGGGATGGGCCATCCGCCCCATCGGCACGTGCTCGCCGAACCCCTCCACGTGCTCGGCGGGCAGCGTCGACGGGATCAGCGGCGTCCACACCGGACCGGGCGCCACGCAGTTCACCCGAACGCCCGTCGTGGCCAGCGATTGCGCCAACGACATGGTGAGGACGTGGATCGCTCCCTTGCTCGCGGAGTAGTCGATGAGCGTCTTGTTCCCCCGCAACCCGTTGACCGAGCCGGTGTTGATGATCGACGAGCCCGCGCCCAGGTGCGGCAGCGCGGCGCGGATCAACCAGAACACGCTGTAGACGTTGACCTTGAAGGTCCGGTCGAACTGCTCGGTGGTGGTGTCGGTGAAGTCCTTCACCGGCGCCTGGGTTCCCGCGTGGTTGACCAGCACGTCGAGACCGCCCAGCTCTTCGACCGTCTCGCGGACGAGTCGCTCGCACTCCTCCTCGGACGCGAGGTCGAGGCGGTGCAGGGCGCAGCGCCTCCCCTCGGCGCGCACGAGCTCGGCGGTCTTCTCGGCGTCCTCGTCCTCCATGGCGGCGAGGTAGGCGATCGACACGTCCGCGCCTTCCTTGGCGAACGCCACCGAAACGGCGCGGCCGATCCCGGAGTCCCCGCCGGTGACCAGCGCACGCTTCCCCGCCAGCAGGCCCCTGCCCTGGTAGCCCTCCATCCGGTCTTCCGGAACGGGTTCCATCGGGGAAGTCGCGCCCGGGTACTGCTGCTGCTGCTGTCCCGCCACTCCGGACATGAACGCCTCCGATTCGGTGCCGGCTCGATGCTTCGCGGCTCCTGGTTAGCCGCTGGGCCCGGTGGTCAAACGCCGCGTCGTGCGGCCTTCGCCGCGGGATCCGAATGGCCGGCCGGGCTTCTGGGTATGGCCGGGTGAGGTCGCGTCACGGAGATGAGGAGGTACGACGGTGGCGGAACTGGTTGCGGACTTCCTCCTGCGCCGACTGAGGGAGTGGGGCGTGGAACACGTCTTCTCCTACGCCGGCGACGGGATCAACGGCTTGCTCGCCGCGTGGGAGCGCGCCGGGAACGAGCCCCGGTTCGTGCAGTCCCGGCACGAGGAGCTCGCCGCCTTCGAAGCCGTGGGCTACGCGAAGTTCTCCGGGCGGGTGGGCGTGTGCGCGGCGACTTCCGGCCCGGGGGCGATCCACCTGCTCAACGGTCTCTACGACGCCAAGCTCGACCGGGTTCCGGTGGTCGCGCTGATCGGGCAGACCGCCCGGTCCGCGATGGGCGGCTCCTACCAGCAGGAAGTCGACCTGATGTCGCTGTACAAGGACGTCGCCTCCGAGTACCTGGAGATGGTCACCGTCCCGGAGCAGCTGCCGAACGTGCTGGACAGGGCGATGCGCACCGCCCAGACGCGGCGGACGGTCACCGCCGTCATCGTGCCGGGGGACGTGCAGACGCTGCCGTACTCGCCGCCGCAGCACGAGTTCAAGATGGTGCCCTCCAGCACCGGGGTCTCCGGGTGTTCGGTGGTGCCCGACGCGGAGGGGTTGCGCGCCGCCGCCGAGGTGCTCAACTCCGGCGAGCGGGTGGCGATCATGATCGGCCAAGGCGCGCGGGACGCCGCCGAGGACGTCGTCGCGGTCGCCGACGAGCTCGGCGCCGGGGTCGCCAAGGCATTGCTGGGCAAGGACGTCCTGCCCGATGACCTGCCGTTCGTCACCGGTGCGGCCGGCCTGCTCGGGACCAAGCCGTCCTACCAGCTGATGCGCGACTGCGACACGCTGCTGGTGATCGGCTCCAGCTTCCCCTACAGCCAGTTCCTGCCGCAGTTCGGCCAGGCGCGCGGGGTGCAGATCGACATCGATCCGAACCGCATCGGCATGCGGTACCCGTTCGAGGTCAACCTCGTCGGCGACGCGCAGCACACGCTGCAGGCCCTGCTGCCGATGCTGCACCGCAAGACCGACCGCGAGTGGCGGGACACCATCGAGCGGAACGTCCGCGACTGGTGGGACGTCATGGAGCGCCGCGCCCACGTCGACGCGGAGCCGCTGAACCCGGAGCGGGTCTTCCACGAGCTCTCCCCGCAGCTGCCCGACGACGTCATCCTGACCTCCGACTCCGGTTCGGCGGCCAACTGGTACGCGCGGCACCTCAAGATCCGGCGCGGCATGCGGGCCTCGCTGTCGGGCACGCTCGCGACGATGGGGCCCGGTGCGCCGTACGCCACCGGGGCCAAGTTCGCCCACCCCGACCGGCCCGTGATCGCGCTCGTCGGTGATGGCGCGATGCAGATGAACGGCCTCAACGAGCTGATCACCATCGCGCACTACTGGCGGGAGTGGTCCGATCCGCGGGTGATCATCGCGGTGCTCAACAACGGCGACCTCAACCAGGTCACCTGGGAGCTGCGCGCGATGAGCGGCGCTCCGCAGTTCATCCCGTCCCAGCGGCTTCCGGACGTCGGCTACGCCGCGGTGGCCGAGCAGTTCGGCCTGCGCGGCAGCAGGATCGACGCGCCGGACCAGGTCGCGGGCGCCTGGCGGCAGGCGCTGGCCGGCGACCGGCCCTGCGTGCTGGAGTTCGTCACCGATCCGTCCGTGCCACCGATCCCGCCGCGCGCCGACCTCGACCAGCTGGAGAAGGTCACGAGCTCGCTGCTCAAGGGCGATCCGGAAGCCTGGTCGGTGGTCCGCGAGGGCGTGAAGTCCAAGCTCCAGGAGTTCTACCCGCGGGGCCGTGACCGCGAGTGAGCCCGCCGGCCACGCGCATCCGAGGACTGCGGGATGACCCGCTGCGGCGGGTTCGGCGAATGGCTGCGGGTGGCGGCGCTGGCCGCCGCGCGCAACCGCGAGATCTCCGGGCACTGCGCCCAGAACCTCAGCGCCCACGTCGCGCTGGCCACTCCCAACGCACGGCACCTGGAGTGGTTCCACGACCACGACCGCATCGAGTCGATGCTGTTCGACGGAGCTCTCGACCCCAGCGGTGGCGAGGTGCGCGCCGAACTCTCCCGACCAGGTCACGGCATGACGCTCAAGGAAGCCGACGCGCACCGCTTCCGGATCAGGTGAGAGGAGACCGACGATGTCGACGGATCTGCTCGAACGCGATCTGCTCCGCGAGGTCGACGGCGAGATCCGCTTCGACGCGGGCGCTCGTGGGGCGTACTCGACGGACGCCTCCAACTACCGCCAGGTCCCGATCGGCGTGGTACTGCCCCGCAACGTCGAAGCCGGCGCACGAGCGATCGCCGTCTGCCGCGAGCACGACGTGCCCGTGCTCTCCCGCGGCGGCGGCACCAGCCTCGCCGGGCAGGGCACGAACGCGGCGGTGATCGTCGACTGGAGCAAGTACTGCAACCGGCTGGTGTCGGTCGATCCGCGGCGGAGCACCTGCGTCGTCGAGCCCGGCATCGCGCTGGACGACCTCAACCGGCAGCTCGCCGAGCACGGGCTGAAGTTCGGCCCGAAACCGGCCACCCACAGCCACTGCACCATCGGCGGGATGATCGGCAACAACTCCTGCGGCGCCAGCGCGCAGCGCTACGGCAAGACCGCGGACAACGTCTCCCGGCTGGAGATCCTCACCTACGACGGCCGACGAGCCTGGGTGGGGAGGTCGTCCACCGCGGACGACGAGCTCGGGGATCTGCGGGCGAAGCTGCGGGACATCCGCGATCGCTACGCCGAGGAGATCCGCGAGCGCTTCCCCGACATCCCGCGCCGGATCTCCGGCTACAACCTCGACCGCCTGCTCGGCGAGGAGCTCGACCTGGCCGGGCTGGTCGTCGGCAGCGAAGGCACCCTGGCCACCGTGCTGCGCGCCGAGATCGACCTGGTCCCGGTGGTTCCCGCCACCGCGATGCTCGCACTCGGCTACCCGGACGTCACCGCGGCCGCCGACGCCGTCCCCGACATCGTCGGGCACAGCAGCCCGATGCAGGTGGAGGCCATCGACGGCGAGCTGGTCCACTTCATGAAGGAGGAGGGGCAGTTCCTCGACTCGGTCGCCACCCTGCCGGAAGGCGAGAGCTGGCTGCTCGTCCAGTTCGGCGCCGACACCGGTGAGGAGGCCGATCACCAGCTCCGCTCGCTGCTGCGCGCGCTGGGCAAGTCGGCGTCCGACGAGGACGTCGCGGTGTCCGAGGAACCCGACCGGCAGCAGCAGATGCTCAAAGCGCGCGAAGCGGGCCTGGGTGTCACGGCGCATCCGCCGGACATGCCCGCGAGCTGGGAGGGCTGGGAGGATTCGGCCGTCCCACCGCACCGCCTGGGCGACTACCTGCGCGACCTGCTGTCGCTGTTCGCCGACCACGGGTACGAGAAACCCGCGCTCTACGGCCACTTCGGGCACGGCTGCGTGCACATCCGGATGCCGTTCCGGCTCAAGTCCGGGCCCGGTGTGCGCGATTTCCGGCAGTTCCTGCACAGCGCCGCGGAGCTCGTCACGTCCTACGGCGGATCGCTGTCGGGCGAGCACGGCGACGGCCAGGCGCGGGGCGAACTGCTCCGCTGCATGTTCGGCTCCGCGATCGTGTCCGCGTTCGAGGAGGTCAAGGCCGCGTTCGATCCCCGTGACCGGATGAACCCCGGCAAGATCGTCCACCCGTACCGGACCGACGAGAACCTCCGCCTCGGCGCCGACTACCACCCGTCGGCGCCCGCCACCTTCCTCGGCTTCCCGGACGACGGCGGGAGCTTCTCGCAAGCCGCCTCCCGGTGCGTCGGGATCGGCAACTGCCGCCGGAGCACCGGCGGGGTCATGTGCCCGTCGTACATGGTCACCCGCGAGGAGGAGCACTCCACCCGCGGCCGGGCCCGGTTGCTGTTCGAGATGCTCCAGGGCCACCCGGACGCGCCCGTGCGAAACGGCTGGCGCTCGACCGCCGTCCGGGACGCGCTCGACCTGTGCCTGGCCTGCAAGGGGTGCAAGTCCGACTGCCCGGTGGGCGTCGACATGGCGACCTACAAGGCGGAGTTCCTCGCGCACCACTACCGGCACCGGCTCCGGCCCGCCGCGCACTACTCGCTGGGCTGGCTCCCGATCGTCTCCCGGCTCGCCCAGTCGGCACCGCGACTGGTCAACAGCGCCCTGCGCGCACCTGTGCTCGCGCAGACGGCGAAACGGCTGGGCGGGATCGCACCGGAGCGCACACCACCGCGTTTCGCCGACGTGAGCTTCCAACGCCTGTGCCGTCGCCGAGCAGCACCGCGACCGGGAGAACCCGGCGCGGTGGTGCTGTGGCCGGACACCTTCACCAACCACTTCGCCCCGCACATCGGCCGTGCGGCGGTGGACGTCCTGGAGGACGCCGGGCTGCGCGTCGCGGTGCCCCCGCAACCGCTGTGCTGCGGGCTGACCTGGATGTCGACCGGCCAGCTGGGCATGGCGAAACGCGTCCTGCGGCGAACGCTGCGCGTGCTGCGCCCCTGGCTGGAAGCGGGCACGCCGATCGTCGGGCTCGAACCCTCGTGCGACGCGGTCTTCCGGTCCGACAGCCGCGAGCTGCTTCCCCACGACGAGGACGCCCAGCGCCTGCGGGAGCAGTTCGTCACCTTCGCCGAAGCGCTCCGGGACCACGCGGCACCGGGCTGGCAGCCACCGCGGGTCGACAAGCGCGCCGTCGTGCAGGAGCACTGCCACCAGCACGCCGTCCTCGGCTACGGAGCCGACGTCGAGCTGATGCGCCGGGCCGGTGTCGACGTCGACGTCCTCGACTCGGGATGTTGCGGACTCGCCGGGAACTTCGGCTTCGAACGCGGCCACTACGACGTGTCCGTCGCCTGCGCCGAACGGGTGCTGCTGCCCGCGCTCCGGGAGGCCGACCCGAGCACCGCGGTGGTGGCCGATGGTTTCAGCTGCCGCACGCAGATCGAGCACGGCCTCCCGTCCCGGCGTCCCGTCCACCTCGCCGAACTGCTGCGCTCCGGGATGCGGTGATCAGATCCGGAAGGCATGTGGCGGCGCGGGCGTGCCTGGGGTGGTGTCAGCGTTCGAAGAAGGCGGTCGCGGCCTCCTTGAACAGACGGCTGGACACCGCGTTGAAGTGGTTGCGGCGTCCGAGGGAGACGAACGGTGCTTCGAAGCCCGCGGCGAGTTCCGGGGCGTCCGCCGCGACGTCGTCCTGCTCGCCCGCGGCGAAGAGCACCGGAGCCGGTGGCGGGCCTTCCAGCCGGTGGCCCGCCACCTCCTCGATGCACGCGTCCAGGCCGGTCGCCGACAGCGCCTCCGCCACCCGGCGCATCGAGTCGCGGTCGGCGGCCCGGCCGCCGATGCCGCCGAGGGCGAGCCGCCGGACCCGGCCGGGCGCGAGCTTCGCCAGCTCCCAGCCGACGAGGCCGCCCATCGAGTAGGCGACCACATCCACAGTGGACAGACCGGCTTCGTCCAGCACGGTGAGCACGTCCCCGGCCAGTGCGCCCGGTGCGTACCCGGAGGTCGGGCGGTCGCTCTGCCCGTGCCCGCGCAGGTCGACCAGGACGTGACCGCGGTCGGCCAGGGCCCGCACCCAGCCGGTGCGCACCCAGGTGCTCTCGCCGTCCGAGGCGAAGCCGTGGATCAGCAGCACCGGGGCCGGCCCGGGTGCCGTGGCGTACCAGATCTTCGCGCCATCGCCGGTCGTGGCGAACACGGTCAATCCTCCGGCAGGGTCAGGCGGACGCGCCGCTGCGGCTTGCGCTCCTCGGGGACGGCACCGACGATGCCCGCCTGCTCGTCGGAGACGGTGAAGGTCACCAGCGACTCGCCGACCGCCAGCTCCGCGTCCTCGGCGACGTGCAGTCGCGCGACCCGGCCGGACTGCGGCGAGGGGATCTCCACCGCCGACTTGGTCGTCTCCAGCTCGACCAGCGGCGCGTTGCGCTCCACCCAGTCGCCCTCGGCCACCAGCCACTCCAGCACGCGAGCGCTGATCAGGCCCTCGCCGAGATCGGGCAGCGGAAAGGTCACTTCAGCCACGGCGGTACTCCAATGTGGTCTGGACGGCGGTCAGGATGCGGTCGACGCTGGGCAGGTACTGCTCCTCCAGCTCGCCCGACGGGACGGGCACGTCGTAGCCGGTGACCCGCTGCACCGGGGCGCGCAGGTCGCCGAAGCAGCGCTCGGTGATCAGCGCGGAGACCTCCCCGCCCAGCCCGGCCGTCAGCGGGGCTTCGTGGATCACGACCGCGCGGCGCGTCTTCGCCACCGACGCGGCCAGTCCGTCGGTGTCGATCGGCTTGAGCCAGCGCAGGTCCAGCACCTCCAGCTCAACGCCGTCCTCGGCGGCGAGCTCGGCGACCTGCTCGCAGCGCGCGACCATCGCACCCCACGCGATGAGCGTGGCGTGCTTGCCTTCGCGCACCACCCGGCTCGTGCCCGGCGGCAGCACCTCGACCGGCTCGGTGGGGTCGAAGGATTCCCGTTGCCAGTAGCGCGGTTTGGGCTCCAAGAAGATCACCGGGTCGGGATCGGCGATCGCCTGCCGCAGCAGGTGGTAGCCCTCCGAGGGCGTCGAGGGGCTCACCACCTTCAGGCCCGGCACGTGCGCGAACAGCGCCTCCAGGCTCTCGCTGTGGTGCTCCGGCGCGCGGATCCCGCCGAAGCTGGGCAGCCGCAGCGTGATCGGCATGTTCAGCACACCGCGGCTGCGGTAGTGCATGCGAGCCATCTGGTTGACGATCTGGTCGACGGCCGGGTAGCTGAAGCCGTCGAACTGGATCTCCGGCACCGGGCGCCAGCCGTGCATCGCCAGCCCGACCGCCATGCCCATGATCGCCGACTCGGCCAGCGGCGTGTCGAACACGCGGTCCTCGCCGAACTTGGCGCGCAGGCCGTCGGTCACCCGGAACACGCCGCCGAGCGTGCCGACGTCCTCACCGAAGATCAGCACCCGGTCGTCGTCCTCGCACGCGTGCTGGAGGGCCAGGTTGAGGGCCTTCTGCAGGGACAGCTCAGGCATCGAGGTGCTCCTTCCACGCCCGCTGCTGCGCCAGCAGGGACTTCGTGGGCTCGCGGTAGACGAACGAGAACAGCTCCTCGCCGGGACGCACGTCGAGCGAGACCAGGCTCTCCCGGACCTCGCGCACCACGGCGGCGGCGTGCTCTTCAGCCGCGGCGACCTCCTCGGCGGTGAGCTGCTGCGCGGCGACCACGAGCGGATCGCGCCCGGCCCACGCCTGCTCGTCCTCCAGCGTCCGGTAGCGGCCGGGATCGTCCGAAGTGGAGTGCGGGCCCATCCGGTAGGTCATCGCTTCGATCACCGTCGGCCCGCCGCCCTCGCGCGCCCGCTCCAGCGCGGCGCGGGTCGCCTCGAACACCGCGAGCGCGTCGTTGCCGTCGACGCGCAGGCTCTCGATGCCGTAACTCGCGGCGCGGGCGGCCACCGAGCCACCGGCCACCTGGCGTTCGGTGGGCACCGAGATGGCCCAGCCGTTGTTCTGGCAGAAGAACACCACCGGGAGCCGGTACACCCCGGCGAAGTTCATCGCCTCGTGCACGTCGCCCTGCGAGCTGGCGCCGTCGCCGAAGTACGCGATGGCCGCGCCGCCGGTCCCGTCCAGCTTCGCACCCATCGCCCAGCCCACGGCGTGCAGGACCGGCCCGCCGACGATCGCGTTCAGCGGCGCCAGGCGCGAGGACTGCGGATCGTAGAGCCCGCCGTGCCAGATGTTGCGGTGCGAGGCCAGGTAGGCGGCGAGATCGACGCCCATCCCGACCGCCACGCCGACCTCGCGGTAGGTGGGGAACGCGAAGTCCCGGTTCAGGTCGAGGGCTGCGCCACTGGCCACCTGCGCGGCCTCCTGGCCCTTCGCCGGCGCGTAGGCGGGGAGAACGCCCTGGCGCTGCAGCGCGATGGCCTCCTCGTCCAGCCGCCGTGCCACCAGCATCAGGCGGTGGAGCGTACGAAGATCAGCGTCCATGCCGGGAAGCGTGCGCAACCACCGCCCGGCCGTGCAAGCGCCGCCATCCCGGCTGATCACTCTGCACGGTCTCACCCGCGATGGGCGCCCGTTCACAGTAAATATTGCCCTGTGAACGAACCCGGTCGCGGACTGCTCGCTCCGTCCCCGGCTAGGCCGATTCGCGGATGACCAGTTCCGGCGTCAGCTCGACCACCGCCGGTTCCCGCTCGCCCGCGAGCAGGCGCTCCACCTCGCCGACCGCTAGAGCGCCCAGGCGCCGCTTGTCGATGTGCAACGTGGTCAGGGGCGGCGTGATGAGCTCACCGAGCATCAGCCCGTCGAAGCCCAGCACCGCGCAGTCCTGCGGAACCCGCAACCCGCGCGCGTGCGCGGCGCGCACCACCCCGACCGCGGTCAGGTCGTTGAACGCGAACACCGCGGTCACCTCCGGGTGGCGGTCCAGCAGCCGGTGCGTCGCCCGCTCGGCACCCGGCACCGACTGCTCGCTCTCGACGACCGCGCCGGCGGGCAGCGCGATCCCGTGGTCGGCGAGGGCCTGCTGGAAGGACTTCCGGCGCTGGTGGCGGTCGCAGCTGGTGGCGCAGTCGATCATGCCGAGGCGGTGGTGCCCGCGATCCAGCAGGTGCCGGATCCCGGCCCGCACGCCCGCGTCGACGTTCACCGCGACGGCCCCGCACCGCGGCACCCGCACCTCGGCGTCGAGCAGCACGACCGGGATGTCGAGCCCCTCGGGCGAACGGTCGAGGTGGTTGAAGTAGCCGACCAGCGCGTCGACCTCCGCGGCGAAGGACCGCAGCAGCTCGGCCTCGTCGGCAGGCCCTCCGGCCCCGCTGACGACGTTGACCTGCCAGCCGCGCGCCGCGGCGGAGTCGATCACGCCGGCGATGACCTCGGGGAAGAAGGGGTTCGTCAGGTCCGGGACGGTGAGGCCCAGCGTGCTCGGGCGGGGCTTGACCAGCGCCCGCGCGTGCCTGCTCGGCCGGTAACCGAGCTGCTCGGCGACTTCCAGCACCCGGCGCTTGGTGTCCGGATCGATCTCCGGCTTGTCGTTGATCGCCCGGGAGACGGTCTGGTACGAGACCTGCGCCGCGCGCGCGACGTCCTTGATCGTGGGCCTTCGCGCCGGTGCCGCCATCCACCCATCTCAGCACACCGCGCGGTCACCCGGGAACCGCGCCGCACGCTCGGCGCCTTGACATCGACGGCCTCCCGCAGCATCCTCGTGAACGTTCACGTGACCGTTCACAGGCGTGAGGTCGTGCACCGTGGGTGATGAGAAGAACGCCGGGCAACGGTTGTTCAGCGGCGTCGGGATCGCCGGAGCGTTCGCCGGCTTCGTGCTGATCGGCGCGCTCCAGGCCCTCTACGGCCCGGCGATCCCGGCCGTGCGCGCCCACTACGGGATCTCCCCCGCGGTGGCCGGTCTGGGCCTGAGCGCCCACTTCGTCGGCGGGCTGCTCGGCGTGGTGGTGTTCCACCGGTGTTGCGGCAAGACCGGGAACCGCCTGCTGCTCGGCTGCTCCTACCTGGCCATGGCCGCGGGCGCCGTCGTGTTCGCCGCGACACCGCCCTGGCCGGTGGCCCTCCTGGGCGCCTTCGTCGCGGGCCTGGGCTACGGCTCGATCGACTACGGGCTCAACCACCTTTTCGCCATCGGCTTCGGCGCGCGCAGCCCGGCCATGCTGAACCTGCTCAACGCCTTCTTCGGGGTCGGCTCGATCCTCGCTCCGGTCGCGCTGGCGCAGCTCGGCCCGGACAGCTATCCGCTGGTCTTCCTCGCCTTCGCGATCGCCTCGGTGGTGCTGATCGCGGCCCTGCGCGGCGTGCGCAACACTCGCGTCGAGAGCGGCGGCGCAGCACCGGACCGGGGCTCGGTGCTGCGCAACCGCAGCATCGCCATCACCGGGGCGTTCGTGGTCCTGTACGTGCTCAACATCGGCGTCGAGGCCGGGGCGGGCGGCTGGGAGCCGACCCACCTGATCGGCGCCGGTTACCCGGCGAGCGCGGCGACGTCGGCCACCGCCGCGTACTGGCTGATGATGACGCTCGGCCGGTTCCTCGTCGCGCCGCTGACCCTGCGGTGGTCCGAGCAGAGCATCCTCACCTGGAGTTGCGTCGGCATGGCGGTCTGCCTGGCGCTGGCCGTGGTGCCGTCGCTGGCGCCTTGGGCCTACGCCGGTCTCGGGCTGTTCATCGCGCCGGTCTTCCCCACCGGGCTGCCGTGGCTGCACCGGCTGGTGCCCGACGCGCAGCGCGCCGGTGCGTACGTGATCGCGGCATCGATGCTGGGCGGTGTCGTGTTCCCGCCGCTGATCGGCGTGGGAATCGCGCTCACCTCCACCACCGCGGTGCCGATCATCCTGTTCGGACTCAACGCGCTGTGCCTGCTCGCGATCCGGTGGCTGCTTCGCCAACGCGGGACGCCGCCGCGCCGTCTTGCCCAGCTCGAAGATGAGGAGCACGCGATGACCGGCAATTCCCGCCTGAAAACCGCACTGCGCCGGCTGGACGCCTGGTCGCTGCGGGTGCTGAACCCGCCGGAGGTCTTCCTGGCGGTGGCCCGGCACGACTTCCGCCACCGCCGGGCCGAACGAGCGCCGTCCGCACGTGTGCACCGGGCAACGGCCGGCTCATGCGATGCGCTCGCGGGAACCACGTTCGTCCGCGAGAGATGCTGAACGCCGAGAACCGCTCCGCTCTCGCGGTCGAGCGGAACACCGCTGGCCCCCGCCCGGAACCGGACGGGGGCCAGCGGAGAACGATCAGGTCAGACGCGCACGCTGGCGGCCTGCGGGCCCTTCGGCCCCTGGGTGACCTCGTAGGTCACGTGCTGGTCCTCGGAGAGCTCGCGGAAGCCCGAGGCCTCGATGGCCGAGTAGTGCACGAACACGTCCGGGCCGCCGTCGTCGGGGGCGATGAAGCCGAAGCCCTTTTCAGCGTTGAACCACTTCACGGTTCCCTGTGCCATGACGATCTCCTTGAGAGCTAGAGAGGAACCGGCGACGCCTTGCACGCCTGCCGGGGCCGGAGGGGATCTCAGACGGCTGCTCACTCCAGCTGCACCAAAGAAAGCCGCTCACCCGCATCGATATCCTGCGAGCCTGCGCAAAACACGAAACAGAACTACTCCTACCACGACCAAAGCTACACGACGTCGAGCCGCACGGCCAGCACGCCCCACCGCGGGCCCGGAACGACTACTGCTGGCGGTCCGCGATGCCCTTCATGCACCAGTCGCCATCGGTCACGCCGAGCACGACGTCGATCGGCACGGTCTGCGTCTGGCCCTGCACGCTGATCGTGAGGTTCACCGGCGTCAGCGCCTCGCTGTCCAGCGACCGGCGCGGCGGGCCCGACTGCTCCGCGGACTGGATGAGCTGCAACGCCTGTGGCGGGAGTTGCGGGGCCAACGTGCCGTCGGGGGCGCGGCAGGAGCTCGCCGCGAGCCCGCTGGCGTCCTTGCCCGCCAGCGCAGCGGTGACCGCGGAGGCGGCGCCGTCCGGCTTGCCCGGTCCGACGAGGAAGTCCGGTTTGACGAACCCGGCGAACGCCAGCGCGGCAGCAGCACCCACGAGCAGCCCGCTGCCGAGCCCGATGAACAGCCCCTTCTTACCCCCGCCGCTCGCGGCGGCTGAGGTCTCCTCAGCCTCGACGGTGTCCGCTGAGGCCTCGTCGGACGAGTCGTGCTGCGCGGCCTCCACCTGCTCCTCGGCCTGCGCCGAGCCGTCCGGCTCCTCCCCGACCACCACTTCCTCGGCCGTCGGCTCTTCGCCCTTGCTCCGTTCGGTCATGTGCGTGCCTCCCGACGACGCCCTGCGAGCGCCAACGCCTCGAACGCGGCGCCCCCGCGGGAGCGCCAGTGCTGCCGACCACCCTGCCTGCACCCCCGGCGCACGTCCACGAACGCGCCGACGAGAGTGGCATTCCTCATAGGCCGATCACAGCGACCGCCGGAACCGACCACCTCGAACTCCGACGTCGAACCCCCGCGCTCCAGCGGAACGTTCCCGCGCACCTCGCACGGCAATCATCCACATAGGACACTCCCATTGGCGGCCACACTGAAAGTGCGGCACAGCACGATCGGGACGCCGCTCGCCACGTCGCGAAGCACCGCACTCCCGAAAGGCCGAACACATCCGGAACGTGCGTCCAAACAGGACTGCTGAACCGACGACCACTCGACCTTCCCCGGCACAGCCATCGACACGGACTCCTGTTCTTCAACGGCACGTTCCACCACGCCACCCAGTTGACAGCCGATCGAGAAGTTGCGGGCACAACATCCGTTCGCACGAATCCCCGAAGCCCTGCCGTGGAAATCCTCCCCGACGCCGCTTTCACCCTTGTGCGCTGCCGGATCTCGCTACGCTGATGATCTGCTCATGCCCCCGAACCGGCGAGGATGCAGAAGTGGCGGACAACCCGGCCCAGGTGCCGAAGACCGAGCAATCCCGCACGACCGGCAGGCAGCTGGAGACCTTCGGCTGGTTCGCACTGCTGATGGGCGTCCTGTCCCCCCACGTTCGCCGGCATCGGGCCGGACTGGTCGGCGGTGACCGGAGTTGTGCTGGGCCTGGCCCTGATCGGGTTCGGCCTGTGGGCCGTGCTGCGCGGCAGGCGGCACCTGGCGCCGGTGCTGCCCAGTCTGCGCGCCTTGCCCCCGGACGAGCGGATAGTGCTCTTCCTCCGCTCGTTCTCCGACGACCGCGGCCTCGCGCGGACTCCGAAGCTGCGTCTCCACCACCTGCTGTTCCGGCAGTTCCTGGTCTCCGTCAACGACGTCCGCACCGAGGAGCAGCAGATGGCCCGGGGCGTTGCGCAGGACGACCGGCCGACCAAGCCCCGGCCGGAGGTCGTCACCGCCTGCGTGGCCACGTTCGCCTCGTTCTGGCCCTGCGCCGAACTCGCCTACCTGGTCGTGCCGGTGACGATCGGCATGTTCGGTCCGGGCTCCGGCGAGGTCACGGGCGCCCTCGCGCTCACCGGGAACCCGACGTTGGACACCATCTTCCCGCTGACCGCGCTGACCCTGCTGTGGGCGGTCCCGCTGGTGCTGTGGATGCGCCGCGCACTGCGCGGCGGCCCCGTCGCGGTGCTCATGCTGCAGATCATGAGCATCTTCATCGGTTTCGTGCTCCTGCTGAGCCTGGTGCCGATGGCCTTCAGCGCGGCTGCCTGGGGAATCGGTCTCTCCATGGCGTTCGAGTCCTTCACCCCGATCGCCGTGCTGCTGCCCCTCCAGATCACCGTCTACCTGGTCGGCACGATCCCCCTGCCGACGCTGGGCTTCCTCCTGCTCCGCCGCGAAGTCCGCGAATGGCTGGAGTCCCGCGCCTGACCGCACCGCTCACCCGGTCCGGGGAGTTGTGCCGAAATGGCCCCTTCCGGTAGGTGGTTCGGCCAGGATTCACTGGGGTCCCCGAGTCATGGAGTGTGCATGTCGAGTACCGATCAGCTTCGGACGTTGAGCGACGCCGACTTCCCGGGGCTGTTCCAGGCGGCGGACACGGCTTCGGTGCGGCAGCAGCGCTCGTACCTGCGAGGTGTCCGCGCGCAGTTGCTGCTGACCGTCTCGGCCGCGGTGTTCGCCGCGTTCCCCGTGGTCGTGGGCTCTTTCGACGTGTTCGCGGTGGGAACCGCGCTGGCGCTGGTCGGTGTGATGGTGATCGAGATGGCCACCGCCGGGTCGCGGCCGGACAAGGTCTGGTACGAGGGACGGGCGCTCGCCGAGTCGGTGAAGACCCTGACCTGGCGCTACGCCGTGGGAGCCGCGCCGTTCGCGCTGGACTCCGAGTCCGCCGACGACGATTTCGTGTCGCGAGTCCGCGCCCTGCAGAAGGACAAGCCCGGTGTTCTGCTGCTGCCCAACACCTCCTCGGCGATCACCAGCGGCATGCGCGCCCTCCGCGCCGCCCCGCTGGCCGAGCGCAAGGCGGCCTACCTGGCCGGCCGGGTGCACGACCAGCAGCAGTGGTACGCCGCCAAGGCCGTCTTCCACCAGCGACGCGCGCGGATCTTCCGGACGATCATGCTGACCATGGAGGTGCTCGGCGTGGCGAGCGCGCTGGCGAAGGCGGTCGGCGTGGTCGGCTTCGACCTGGCGGGCATCGTGGCCGCCGCGGTCTCGGCGGTCGCCGCCTGGAGCGCCACCCGCCAGCACAGCACGACCGCCACGGCCTACGTGATGGCCTCCCACGAACTGGCGACGGTCCGCGACCTCCTCGACCGGGACCTGAGCGAGCAGCAGTGGTCCGACGAGGTGGTCGACGCGGAATCGGCGATCAGCCGAGAGCACACCATGTGGCACGCCAACCGCACCAGCTGACCAGCGGGCCGCCTGGACCCGGTTCTCGTGGTGGCTCCGGCTGGACCTCCCGCGTTCTCAGCCGGGCTTCGACCGCCGTGTTGTGAGGAGGTGGGGTTCCATGTCTTCGGGCTCCGGCGCGCGTTCCTGGCCGAGGCAGGACGCTCGGAGCACCGCCGCGCTCATCATCGTGCTCACGCTGACCAGCTGGGTCATGTACAGCGCCCTCACCGAGTTCGAATCCGACCTCTCGCACGGGCGGGAGGAGCTGGGGACTCTCGTCCTGGGTGTGCTCGCCGCCGCCGAGGTCGTCGCCACCGTGCTCGTCCTCTCCGGGCACAAGCGGGGATTGGTCGTCGTCGTTCCCGCCGAAGCGCTCCGCTCGCTCATCCCGCTGGTGACCTCGGCGGACGCCTCGATCAGCGTGCTCGCTGTCATCAACCTGGGACTCCTGGGCTATGTCCTGCTCCGCTCCGACGAGCTCGACGACGCGGTCCCCGCGCCACGAGCCCGCGGAACCGGGGCTGCGGTCGGGCGGGAGGACGGCTCCGGGAAGCCCGATGTCTTCCTCAGCTACTCGCGCAGGCAGTTCCACTTCGCCGAATCGCTGATGCTGCGCTTGGAAGGCCGGGCGGTGTCCACGTGGTTCGACACGCACCGGATCCGGGCCGGTGAGGACTGGCGGGAAAGCATCGAGCGCGGTCTCTCGGTCTGCACGTCGCTGCTGCTCGTCGCCTCGCGCGAGGCCTTGGCGTCGCCGGAGGTGGACTACGAGTGGCGCACGGCGCTCGAACGCGGCAAGAAGCTGTACGTGGTGCTGTTCGAAGCCGTTGAACTGCCACCTGAACTGCGCGGTGAAGCGGTGGCGATCATCGACATGCGCACGCGGTTCGAACCGAAGGCGGAGACGCTGGCCGAACTGCTCGCCCAGCCCCGCCACCACCGCGACGAGATCCCGCGCCGGAAGCCGTTCGGCCTTCCGCTGCCCCAGCCGGCGGGCACCTCCCTGATCGCCGCAGCGCTGCTGCTGATCCTGCTGGTGAGCTTGTTCTTCGACTTCCTCAACGCCCGAACCCTGGTGGCGATCACCACGCCGCACCCGAAGAACATCCCGGTCGACTACGACGAATCCTTCACGACTCGGCTGCTCGGCATCACCTTCCACGGGATGTCCAGCAAGGTCTACGCATTCCTGGGCATCACCACGGTCACCTTGCTGCTCACGGCCTTCGCGGCGTTCCTCCTGGTGGCCCTGCTGCAACGGCGGAGGTTCCGGCTGTCGCTGCTGCGGGCGACCCTGCTCGGTGCGTGCTGGCTCTACCTGAACACCAGCTTCATCGACCACTCGACCAGCCACATCGTGGTCAGCGGCGGTGGCGGTCTCGTGCTGGGGCCCGGCAACACGAACTCCTCGGCGTGGCGGGACGTCGACGACATGCTCCTAGGTCGGTACGTGGAGTACGGCTCGCCCTCCTCGTCCTCCGAGTACGAATCCCCGTTCCTCTCGGTGGGCGACGTGGGTCCCCACCTGACCGCGACCAGCGCGTTGTGGCGGTGGCCCACGCTGCTGCTGATCGCTTTCGCCGTGGTGGCGTGGCTGGCCGTGCAACGCTCCAGCTCCCTGTACCGCTGGCTGGCCACCGGCAGCGCACCGGATGAACTGCGCCTGCGGCACAACGGGCTTCCCGGCGCCAGCCGCAGCGCTTTCGCACCCATCTCCGGACGGGAGCTCGGCGAGCGGAGGCGGTGGCGCCTGCTGCACCATCCCGCGGACAGCCACGTCGCCGCTGAGATCGCGCGCGCCCTGGACGAACGGGTGCCCGCCGGTTCGCAACGGCGCACCGCCATCGTCCTGCTGAGCAACCACACCCGGCTGGCCTGGCTGGAGAACCTCGAACGCGACGAGCCCGACCTCGTCTACGTGGTGTGCACGAACATCCGGGAAACCGGGATCGCGGAACTGATCGGCAGGCACCAGTGGTTTGACTACCGGGAGCGCTCGTACGACAAGCTCTCCCTGCTCGCACGGGCCCTGGAGGCGGACTCGTCCCGGAACGCGGGCTACGCCTTCCCAGCACTCCCGGAGAGCCTGGCGCGGACCGTCCTGCCCAGACCGGTCCGGTACAAGAGCCACGTCATGCGGCTGCTCGCGACGTGGTCGCTGGCCGTCGCACTGTTCGGGCAGGGCGCGATGGACCGTCACTTCGATCCGGACGGCGTGCTGCTCCAGCTCGTCCCGGTTCTGGTCGAGCTGATGTCCCTGCTCAGCATTCCTTGTTCCCTCTACCTGTTCTGGCTGGCGCTCCGACTCGCCTCGTCGCGCATCTCCCACGACAAGTTCCAGCGGCACCAGAACATCGTGATGAGCGCCCTGCTCGTGAGCCAGCTCCAGTTCCTGCTGGCCTTCACCGACGTGTTCAGCATCGTCCTGCTGGGCACCCTGTTCAACGCCTTCCTGGCGATGGCCTGGTTCACCCCCGATCCGGACGAACTGCGGCGCTGGCTACCGGAACGCGAACCCCCGGCCGAAACGGCAGGCACCCTGACCGTCCCCGTCAAGCACCAGTTCGGCCCCTCCACAGCGCTCTACCTGGCCCTGTTCGCCATCTGCTACCTCACCAGCGCGATCTTCTTCGCCGACCTCGCCTGAGCCCGTACTGGCACGCAGCTCGGCAACGTGCTGAGCGGTTCAGCGGGTGCGGTTGTAGTGGCGGCGGGCCTTTTCGCGGTTTCCGCAGGTGGCCATCGAGCACCAACGGGCTCGGTTGGCCCGGCTGCGGTCGAGCAGGAAGAGCTGGCACTTCTCGTTCGCGCAGGGGCGCAGGCGGCCGGGCAGCTGTTCCTCGGTGGCCGCCCAGGCCAGGATCACCTCGACCGCCAGGCGGGCGTGCGGCGGTGATTCGACCGTCCACCGGAGGCCGTCCCGGGTCATCTCCGGGAGCTGCTTGACCCCTTCGAGCAGCGGGTTCAGCGCGGTGGGCCGACGTTCTCCGCACACCACGTCCCGCAGGACGTCGCGCACGTCGCGCAGCAGCGCCAGCTCTTCGGGGCTGCCGTCGCCGCCGTGCTCCAGCGCCCAGCGCCTGCCCCCGGCCGGGTCGGCGAGCGCGTCCTGTTCCGCTCCGTTGATCAGCGGCCTGCTGTTGAGCAGGTCCAGCAGCACGTCCACCAGGCACTCCCTATCTAACCGGATCGAACCCTTTGACAGGTTAGCCGATCGCGTGCTTGCATGGCGAACAACTAACCGGATCAAATCTTCAAAGGGGTTAGAAATGAGCTCGGTGCACCACCGGACCGCCGTCGTCGACGGCCACGAGATCTTCTACCGCGAGGCCGGCCCCGCCGACGCTCCCGCGATCGTCCTGCTGCACGGATTCCCCACCAGCTCGTTCATGTTCCGCGAGCTCATCCCGCTGCTGGCCGGGGACTACCGCGTCATCGCACCGGACCACCTCGGCTTCGGCCACTCCGCCGCGCCCGCCGCGGCCGAGTTCACCTACACCTTCGACGCCCTCGCCGAGCTCACCTCCGGACTGCTCGACCAGCTGGGCCTGAATCGCTACGCGATCTACGTCCAGGACTACGGCGCTCCCATCGGGTGGCGGCTCGCGCTCGATCACCCGGAACGGATCTCCGCCATCGTCACCCAGAACGGGAACGGCTACGAGGACGGTTTCGTCGAGTCGTTCTGGTCCGACCTCTGGGCTTACGGGGCCGATCCCGGCCCCGACACCGAATCCGCCGTCCGCGCCGCGCTGAGCTTCGACGCCATCCGCTGGCAGTACCTGCACGGCGTGCCCGACCCGAGCGTCGTCAGCCCGGACACCTGGGCGCACGACTTCGCGCTGATCTCCCGCGAGGGCAACGACGAGATCCAGCTGGCGCTGTTCCGGGACTACCAGCACAACCGCGCGCTCTACCCGCTGCTGCACGAGTTCCTGCGCACCAGCGAGGTCCCGGTGCTGGCCGTGTGGGGCCGCAACGACGAGATCTTCGGCCCGGCGGGCGCGCGAGCCTTCGCCCGCGGCGCCAAGGACGCGGAAGTGCACCTGGTCGACGGCGGGCACTTCCTGCTGGAGAGCCATCTGGACGTCGTCGCCGGTTGCATGCGCGGTTTCCTCGGGCGAGTCCTGGGTTGACCGGTGACGGGTGCTCGCGATCGGGCGAGCACCCGTCATCCGTCAGCACCTGCGAGAGCACCGGCGCCCCGCCGCCACACGGCCCGCCAGGTCTCAGGCCTTGTCGAGCTCGGCGTTCACCAGCTCTTCGAACTGCTCCCGGCCTTCGACGCCCAGCGCCCCGCCGATGGCCGTGGCCAGCCGGTCGAACGGGTCCTCCAGGTTCAGGCCCGCCAGGCCTTCCGCGAGCTCCGCGGTCGTCCAGAGCTCGCCGTCCTTGTCGATCCGGTCGCCGCGGCTCCAGCCGTGGTTGACCGCGATCGAACCGCCCCGCACCGAGAGCACCTGCCCGGACAACGCGCAGTCCGGGTGGACGAGGTGGGCGACCAGGGGCGCCACGGTGATCGGGTCCTTCGGATCGAACCCCGCCTCCGGCGCCTGCGGCATGCCGGGCACCTCCGTCGTCAACCGGGTGCGGACCATCGACGGGCTGACGCAGTTCACCCGCACCCCGAGCCGCTTCAGCTCCAGCGCGTGCACGGTCGTCATCGCCGCGACCCCGGCGTTGGCCGCCGCGTAGTTGGTCTGCGCGGGAAGCGGGTTGAGCAGGCCGGATCCGGACGCGGTGTTGACGACCGACCGGTCGACGCGCGCTCCCCGCTCGTACTCGCGCCGCCAGTGCGCGGCGGCCCAGCGGGTGACCGCGAACGTGCCCTTCAGCTTGACCGCCACCACGTCGTCGAACTCGGCCTCGCCCAACCGCTCCACGCCCTTGTTCACCTCGACGGTGGCGTTGTTGACCACCGCGTGCAGGTCGCCGAACTCGGCGACGGCCAGCTCCACCATGCGCTGGGCCGCCGCCCAGTCGGCGACGCTGCCGGTGTCGGCGATCGCGCGGCCGCCCGCAGCGCGGATCTCCTCGACGACCGCGGCCGCGACGCCGTCGTCACCCCCGGAACCGTCCGCTTCGACGCCGGGATCGTTCACCACGACGTTCGCTCCGGCCGCGGCCAGGTACAGGGCTTCGGCTCGCCCGATGCCCCGGCCCGCTCCCGTCACCAGAACCGTTCGTCCCGCCAGCTCCGCCACCGCACCCTCCTCAATCAGTTCACCTGGTGCATTTTTATACCTGGTGAATTCAGGGCTCGGCAAGGTAGGGTCCGGTGCGTGGAAGCCGGCCGACGCGAACGGAAGAAGCAGCTCACCCGCCGAGCACTGGTGACAGCGGCGATCCGCCTGTTCGACGAGCGCGGCTACGACCGGACGACGGTCGCGGAGATCGCCGAGGCCGCCGACGTCAGCAAGCGCACCTTCTTCCTGCACTTCCCCACCAAGGAGGACGTGCTGCTGGCCGATGCCGAGGTCAGGACCGGGCTCGCCCTGCGGGCGATCGAGGACCGCGGCCCGGCGGCGTCCGTCCGCGAGGTGCTCGCCGCCGCGGCCGACAGCATGATCGCCAACGTCTCGGCCACCGAACTGCCCAGCGGCTTGGCGGCGCTGCGCGCCGAGCTCGTGGTCACGAACCCGGCGGTGCAGGCGCGGATGCTGCACGTGCTGTTCAGCGCCCAGACCAGGCTGGCCGACGCGCTGCACCGCGCCTACCCGGATCTGCTCGACGCGACATCGGCGGCAGCGACCGTCGGCGCGCTCATCGGAGCGATCAACGCTGCGACGATCACGAGCCTCAGCCTCGGCCAGACACCGCGGGAAACCCGCCGGGCGATGCAACGCGCAGCCGAAACGGTCCTGCGCGCAACGGAGCCCCTCAGCTGACCGACGAGCTCTTCGAGGATGTCGGCGCTGCTTCCCGTCGACAGCGGGTTCTCGCTCCGGTCAGCCTCGTGGCGCAGATCGCCGCCAGCGCGAACACCGTTGCCTCGTAAGCCATCGCGTGCCACATCGCGTTCTCCGCCGCCGAGTACGCGATGCCCGCGAGCGTGACGCCCACGGTCCCGCCCAGCTGCTGCGCCGTCGGGAGCAGGCCGGAGATCGAGGTGGCGGCTTCGGCGCCGACCCGGGTGATGATCTGGGTGAACGCCGAAGCCGTGAACACGCCGAAGCCGATTCCGCTGAGGCACAGCGCGAACCAGTACGGCCACCGCGGACCGTCGATGGTCGCCGCCACGACGATGGCCATCAGTCCCATCGCGAGCGCCGACGCGGCGAGGACCCGCGGCCCGAAGCGCCTGCCGAGGACGTTCGCGAATCCGCTGCCGACCAGTGCTCCGACCGCGTACGGGATGATGCCCAGCCCCGTCTGGAGCGGACCCCAGCCCTGCTCGCCCTGCAGGTGCATCGACAGCAGCAGGGTGAAGGACGGCACGCCCGCGTTGAAGACGAGGACGATCGCCAGCCCCCACCTCGTCGCGGGATCGGCCAGGGTGGCCGGGTGGACGAGCGGATCCGCCACCTTTCGCTGGGACACCGCGAAACCGGTCAGCAGCACCACCGCCGAGGCCAGGCTCAGCCACGTCCACATCGGCCAGCCGGCGTCCCGGCCCGCGGTCAGCGGCAGCACCAGCAGGACGAGCCCGGTCAAGCTCAGGCCCGCGCCGACCGGGTCGATGCGCTGCGCCCCGCGCGTCGGCTGGACGTGCGGCAGCACCGGCGAGAGCACCAGGGCGAGGACGCCCACCGGCACCACCAGCAACATCGCGGCCCGCCAGCCCAGCGGGTGGAGGTGCATCAGCACACCGCCCAGCACCGGGCCGGCCATGGAAGCCGCCGCCATGGTCGCGCCGAACGCGCTCAACGCGGCAGGACGGCGGCTCGCGGGCAGCGCCGACTGGATGATCGAGAGGATCTGCGGCGCCATGAGCCCGCTGCCCACGCCCTGCACGAGACGGCCCACCACCAGCAGCCAGGCGCTCGGCGCCACAGCCGCTCCGAGGGAGGCGGCGGTGAACAACGCCATGCCGGCGACGAACATCCGCCGGTAGCCGTACCGATCCCCCAGCCGTGCCGAGACGATCAGCGAGCAGGCGTAGGTGAGGGTGTACCCGGCGAGCACGAGCTGGCTCTCCCCCGCACCCGCGCCGAGGTCCCGCCGCACGTCCACCACCGCCACCTGCATCACCGTCACGCTGAACAGCTGGACGAAGGTGCCGGACAGGATGACCGGCACCAGGAGCCTGCTCGCGATCGTCACGGCAGGGTCCGCGCCAGCGCGATCTCGGTGAGCACCGCCGCCAGTTCTGCGGGCCTGGTCGCGAACGGCGAGTGACCGCCGGGCAGGGAGCGCACCTGGATCGGGTTGTCCGGCACCACCTGGTTCGCTTCGGCGATCATCAGGTCCTGCGTCACGGGCGGCAGGGCCAGGTCCTCGGTCAGCCTGATGAAGGTGCGCGGGAGCCGCCCCCAGCGTCCGGCGGTGACCGGGACCGGCGTGGTCATGCTGGAGAACGGGTGGTCCGGGTGCAGGAACTGGCGCCAGGAATCCGGGCTGGAGGCGGGCAGGTCGTTCAGGAAGGCCCGCCGGATGAGCTCGATCGCGGCCGGGTCCGGGGAGAGCGGGTTGATCCGGACCGCACCGAGCTCGGCCGGATCGCCGAGCGGCGGGATCCGGACCGCGTCGGCGTTCTCCTCCGCTTCGATGTAGTCGGCGAAGCGGGGCCGGCCCGCGGGCACGAACGCGGAGAGGTACACCAGGTGATCGAGGAGTTCCGGGGCCTGCTCGGCAGCGGCGGACGCGGCGGAACCTCCGGCGCTGTGCGCGACGAGGACCACGTTCCGGTACCGGGTGCGGGCGCCGGCCAGCGCATCGAGCACAGCGTTTGCGGAATCCTGCGTCGTCACGTCGCTGAGCGCCGACTTCTCGCTGGTCAGCCCGGGCTGGCCGGGCTGGAGGTATCCAGTGGGAACCGGTGCGTCGAGGCCACTGCCGGGCAGGTCGATGGCGATGCTGGCCAGGCCGTGGCGGGCGAGGGCGCGCTGCGTCGAGGTCCAGTGCAGCGCGTTGTGCCAGGCACCGTGCACCAGCAGGACGACGGTTTCGGAGGAGGACGGGCGGTTCACGTGGAGCCCTTCTGGAGTGGTGATCGGGTGACCTGATCAGGTCACACCCGCAGCCCGGCGTCATCCACCGCCATATCTGACGAAGCCTCCCGCGATATCTCTGAAGTATCGTCGGTGTCGTGGAAGCCCGTCATCTCCGCTATGCGCTCGCCCTCGCCGAGCATCAGCACTTCGGCCGCGCCGCCACCTCGTTGGGCATCGCGCAGCCGCCGCTGTCGACCCAGATCGCCGCCTTGGAGCGGGAGGTCGGCGAGCGGCTCTTCGACCGCACCTCGCGGGGTGTTTTCCCCACCGCCGCAGGAGAAGCGTTCCTCGCCCGGGCCCGCTCGGCGCTCGCGGAGATGAACCGGGCGCGCGTCGACGCGAGCCGGGCGGCGCGCGGTGAGACCGGGCGGCTGCGGATCGGGTTCATCGGCTCCGCGCTGCTCCAGCCGCTGCCGGGAGTGCTCGGCCGCTTCCGCCGGACGCACCCGGACGTCCGGCTCGCGCTGCAGGAACTGGACAGCCCCACCTCCGCGGCCGCGCTGCTCGCGGGCGAACTGGACGTCGCGGTCGGCCGGGGCGGCCCTCGCGGCGCCGGAGCGGAGAACCTGATCATCGTGCCGATCGGTGCGGACCACCTGGTGGCCGTGGCCTCGAAGGCGCACCCCTTCGCCGGGCGCCGGTCCGTCGACGTCGAGCAGCTGGTCCAGGAACCGCTGATCGCCAGCGCGGACGCCGCGAGCTCCTACCTGAGACCGCTGTTCGAGCAGGCCCCGGACGCCCTCGACGGCGCCGCGATGGCCCGCGACGTGCACACCATCGCCGGACTCGCCGCCTGCTGCGCCGGAGTGGGCCTCGGCCCCGACCGGATGCGGCTCATCGCCCGCGACGACATCTGGTTCTGCGACGTCACGCCCCGCTTCCGGCTGCCGGACCTGCAGATGTCGTTCCGCGCCACCGATTCCTCACCGGTGCTCGCGGCATTCCTCTCGGTGGTGCGCCAGAACTGCGCGGACGTCGGCACCCGCCTGGACGGCCTGCTCGCCCGCCACTCCTCGTGATCCCGCCCGGCGGCAGCCACCGGGCGGGATCGACTGGGCGTCGAAGCCGCCAGTGGCACCGGCCGGAACCCGGGAGTCCGCCCGGGTTCCGGCCGGGTTTCAGTCCTGCACCCCGCTGAGTTCGTTCGGGGTGGCGGGCAGGCTCCCGGTGGCCAGGCGCTCGCCCGAGGCCAGGTCGATCGCGTGGATCTCCTTCTTGCCCGGGTCGGTGACGTAGGCGGTGCCGCCGCGGACGAAGATCGCAGGCCGCGGCTGCTGCCACTCCAGCGGTTCCTGCCAGGCGTCCAGGACCGGGATGGTGCGGGTCACCTGGGCGGTCACCGGGTCGATCTGGTGGATCCGGCCGTCGGTGCCCAGGACCAGCGCCTCGCCCGCCGCTCCTCTGGCGAGGGAGCGGAAGGTGTAGCTGGTGCCGATGTCGACCAGCCGCAGCGTGCCGTTGGTGGTGTCGATGAGCGAGACCTGCTCGGGGCGCTCGAGTTCGGCGTGCTCGTCCTGCTTGTAGTCGCCCAGCACGATCGGCGAGGCGTCGGAACCGGCCTGGTTGCCGATCCGGCCGTACTCCGTGGGGCTGGTGACCTTCGTGATCTCGCCGTCGCGGTAGATCAGCGCGCCGTTCTCGCAGCCGACCACGACGGTCTCGCCCTGCGCGGTGGCCTCACCGTGCACACCGGGGCAGTCCTCGTTGCGCGCGATCTCCTTCCGCGCCGCGTCGAGCACCGCGATGCCGCGCCGCTCCTCCTCGTTGCCCACGGTGATCACGAGTTCGCCGTTCGCCAGCTCGATCGCGACGCCGTGGTGCGGCTCCGGTGCCCGGTACACCTCGGTCGGCGGCAGGCCGTCGCCGAGCTCCGCGGGGTCGAACGTGGTGGCTTCGCCGGTGCCGTCGGCGAAGAGCACCGTCTTGCCCGCGTGCCGCACGACGTGGCCGGGCTTGGCACCGGCGAACTCGGCGTCGGTCAGCACCGCACCGGCCGCGTCGAGAACGCGGAAACCCGTTGCCGTGGACACCAGCACGTGCCGGTCGTCGCCGGCCGGGTTGAGGCGGTTGAACCCGGCCAGCGGCAGATCCTCGGCGACCTGGAGGGTCTTGCCGTCGAGGACGTAGACGCCACCGTCGTAGGTGACGGTAATGGGTTCGGCGACCACCGCGGCCCGTTCCGGCGGAGGGGCGGTGGTGCCGCAGGCCCCCAGCACGACTGCCAGGGAAGCGGCGAGGCCTCCTGCCGTGATCTTCTCGCGTGAACTGCTGCTCATCATCACCATTCCACTGTGGAGGGACAGATCGGGGTCAGCTCCGGCCGAGCCCGCGGACGATGGATTCGGTGTTGGACCGCATCATCTCCAGGTAGTCGCCCGCGCCCCGTCCCGGTCGGCTCAGCGATTCGGAGAACAGCGGCACCACCTCGACCCGCAGCCCGACCTGGTCGGCGAGGACCTGCGCGAGGCGGTCCGGCTGGGAGGAGTCGGCGAAGATCGCGGGCACACCCGCCGCGCGGATGGTGTCCGCGAGGGACTTCAGGTCCGATGCGCTGGGCGAGGCGAGCGTCGTCCCGCTGGGCACCACCGCGCCGATGACCTCGAAGCCGTACCGCTGGGCCAGGTAGCCGAACACGTGGTGGTTGGTCACCAGCTTGCGCCGCTCGGCCGGGATGCCGGCGAACCGCTGGGCCATCTCCGCGTCGAGCCGGTCGACCGCCTCCCGGTACTGCGCGGCGTTGGCGCGCACGACCTGCGGGTCCACGCCGTCGACGTGGGCGATGACCTGCTCGGCGATCACGTCGACGGCCCTGCTCACCCGCCGCGGATCGGTCCAGAAGTGCGGGTCGAGCTGCCCACCGGCGCCCGCCGCGGTGTAGCCGAGCGGATCCACCCGCTCGCCCACGGCAACGGCCGGGATCCCGGCGGATTCGGCGGCCTGGACGTTGCGCGCGATGCCCTCCTCCAGTCCCAGTCCGTTGTGGACGACGAGGCCCGCCTGCTCCAGCTTCGCGGCCTCCTGCGCCGAGATCCCGAACGAGTGCGGGTCCGCGTCGGGCTTCATCAGCACCGTCACCTCGGCTTCGCCGCCGACGATGCGCCGGGTGATGTCGCCGAGGATGTTGGTCGTGACGACCACGCCGGGCCTGTCCTGCCCTGCGGCGCTGCAGCCGGTGAGGACCAGCAGGACCGCAACACCCAGAGCGATGAGCAGTCGTCGCCCGCTGCGGTGGCCTGCCGCGCTCATCGGCCGGTCTCCACCATGTGCGCGATCCGGCCGCCGAGTTCGAAGGTGCGGGCGCGGCGGAGGGAGTCGTTGTAGTCGATCTCGTGGACGACGCCCCCGTCGTTGACGTAGGCCCGCGTGGTGTCGACCTCGATCGTCGGAGCGGCAGCGCCGGGCGTGCTCAGCAGCGGGATCGCTGCCGTTTCCGACCCGGTTCCACCGTCGAACGCGCGCAGCGCTCCGTCCGCTGTCACGGCGAGCAGCGGTCCACCGGCACCGACCGCGCTGACCGCCAGCGCCGGGCCGGTGTCGACGAACGTCCACGCGCGGTGCGCGATGTCCAGCGACCAGGCACCGGTTTCCCCGGCCTTCGCCGCCAGCACGTCGCTTCCCGGCCGGTGGTCGAACTCCCGCGCCCGCTCCGCATCGGACACCGGTCGCGGATACGGGATCTTCGCACCGCGGAACGCTCCGCCGTCCGACGTGACGAGGAGTGCGCCGTCAGCGCAGCCGAACACGACGCCTCGCCGGGTGACCGAAGCACCGGCCGGGCTCGGGCACGGCTGGTCGACGGCAGTCACCGGTCGCCCGTCCCGGCTGCGAACCTGGACCTGTCCCGGCTGCTCCACCGGCACGAGCAGGTGACCGTCGTAGGGCACCACCGCCGCGTCCGGCGCGACGTCCTCGATCGTGCCGGTTTCGGCGATCCTGCCCGCGTCGAGCTCTGCTCGGTCCAGCAGCTCGGCGCGGCCGTCGCCGAAGGACACCGCCACGACCGCGGTATCGCTGTGCGCGCCCGTCAACCCAGGGCCCGGGATCGCGCCGACCTCGCGAACGGCGGCGCGGTAGTAGTGCACGTGATCGCCGTGGTCGACCATCCAGGCCCCGCTGTCGACGATCCGCACCTCCCCGCCGGTGGCCAGGTAGGCGAACCTCCCGTCACCGGCGGACTCCTCCACGCCGGACGTCCGCCCGACGTCCGTCACCTCCCCGGTGATCAGGTCCAGCACTCGCGCGGCGCCGCTGTCCACATCGGACAACACCAGACGAGACTGCGCCTCCGCGGCTTCCTCCGCACCCTCGACGTAGCCGTGCGGTAACTCCTCGGCGGGCGGGTCCGGCACGCTGCTCGCGCATCCTCCGATGAGGACGAACACGGCCGAAACGCCCATTGCAACAACGGACTTCTTGCTGATCCGGTTCACATCAACCTTTCGATTCCGGCTTCCACCCGCCCGCGCGAGGCGGTCGAGAGGCGCTGCGCGCGGTGGCGGATCTCCGCGGCCAGCGCGGAGAGGAAGAACAGCCCGACCGCGATCGCTGAGATCGTCGCCCCGGCGGCGGTGCCCCAGTGCCACGAAGCCACCAGCCCGATGACCGTCGCGGTCGCGCCGAGCAGTGCCGCGCCGAGCATGATCGCGGGAATCCGGTCCACCCAGAGGGCGGCCGCGGCGGGTGGTGCGATCAGGAGGCTGAACACCAGCAGCGTTCCGACGACGTGGAACGAGGCGACGATCGCCAGCGTGACCAGGCCCAGCAGGCAGGCGTGCGCGAACCGGGGCCGCAGGCCGAGGGTGTGCGCCTTCCGCGGATCGAAGGCCAGCGCGACGAACGACCGGTGGCCGAGCGCGGACACCACCAGCGCGACGGCCAGCGCCGCCGCGAGGAAACCGAGGTCCTGCTGGCGCACCGCCAGCACGTCGCCGAAGAGGAACCCGGTCAGGTCGACCGCGAAGGACTGCGAGTGCGAAACCACGATCACGCCCAGCGACAGCATGCCGACGAACAGCAGCCCGATCGCGGTGTCCTGCGAGAGCCGCGAAGACCTGCTGAGCGCGGTCACGCCCAGCGTCATCACACCGGCGCTCAGCGCCGCCCCGAGCAGCAGGTTCCCGCCCAGGAGCGAGGCCAGCGCGACGCCCGGGAGCATCCCGTGGGACATCGCGTCACCGAGGAAGGCCATGCCGCGCAGGACGACCCAGGTACCGGCCAGCGCGCAGACCGACGAGACCAGCACTCCGGCCCACAGCGCCCGCGCCACGAAGGACACCTCGAACGGGACGAACAGCCAATCCATGACCGAGGACACTATCGAAAATGATTTTCGATGTCGATAAGATGGCCGTGACGTCGAACACCACGTGAGGAGTGCAGTGACGATCACCAGCGATCGAACGGAGATCACCATCCGCGACGTGACCGTCGGCTACACGCGCGAACCGGTGCTGCGCGGTCTCAGCGCGGCGCTCCCGCGCGGGCGGACGACCGCCGTCGTCGGGCCGAACGGATCCGGGAAATCGACCTTGCTCAGCGCGATCGCGGGCGTGCTCCGCCCCGCTGCGGGCGCGGTCGAAGGCGTGAGCGGCCAGCGGCCCGCGTTCGTCGCGCAGCGGAGCGCGGTGTCGGATTCGCTGCCCATCAGCGTCCGCGACACCGTCTCCATGGGACGGTGGGCGCATCGCGGGCCGTGGCGGCGGCTGACCGCCCACGACCGCGCGGTCGTCGAGGAATGCCTGGCCCGCCTGGAACTCCGCCCGCTGGCCACCCGCAGGCTCGGCTCGCTGTCAGGCGGCCAGCGGCAGCGCGCGCTGCTGGCGCAAGGACTCGCGCAGGAATCCGGGCTCCTCCTGCTCGACGAACCGGGAACCGGGCTGGACGCGGAGGCGCGAGAGCTGATCGCCGAAGCGCTGGAGCAGGCCAAAGCGCGCGGAACGACCGTGGTCCAGGTGACCCACGACTTCACCGAAGCCAGGCGCGCGGACCACTGCCTCGTGCTCAGCGCCGGGCGGCTGATCGCCGAGGGCCCTCCCGACGACGTCCTGACCCCGCAGGTGCTTCAGGAGGTCTGGGGAATCCGACCGCTCTGAGGCGTTGCCGGTCAGTCCTCCTGCTTGGTGGGCACCGGGGTTCCGTTGCGCAGGTGCGGTTCGCGGAGGCCGAAGATCGCCTCGAACTCGCGCATCCGCGCTGCCCGGTACTCCGGGACGCCATCGGGGTCGAAGTCGTAGAAGCCGGTGCCGTCCTGCAGGCCTCGGCGGCTGGTCGACATGTTCCGCTCGATCACGTCCGGGTGCTGGAAGCGCTCGCCCAGCTCGGAGGTCAGGTAGCGGGAGGCGTAGTAGAGGATGTCGCAACCGCCCCAGTCGATGAACTCCAGCGGGCCGAGCACCGAGAAGCGCGGGCCGAGGCCCGCCCGGACCGCCAGATCGATGTCGGCCGCGCTGGCCACGCCCTCCTCGACCATGCGGGCGGCTTCGTTCATCACCAGCGCCTGCAGCCGCGGCACGATGTAGCCCGCCGCCGGGCCGCACACCACCGGGACCTTGCCGATGCGCTCGAGCAGCCCGGTCAGCGCCTCGACCGCCTCCGGGTCGGTCTCGTCGCTGCGGCTGACCTCCACCAGCGGCATCAGGTCGGCGGGGTTGAGCCAGTGCGCGTTGACCACCCGGCCCGGCCGGTCGACCAGCTTCGCGATCTCGGTGACCAGGAACGTCGAGGTGGTCGAGGCGATCACGGCGGACTCGCCGACCTGGGTGCAGACCCACGCCAGCGCCTCGCGCTTGATCTCGATGACCTCGGGCACCGCCTCGAACACCACGACCGCATCGGCCAGCCGCGCCGCTTCCCGGCCGCACACCGTCAAACCGGCCAGCGCCGCGTCGTCACCGAGCTTCGCGCGCAGCTGCTCGGCCAGGCGGTCGCGGACGCGCCGGCAGTAGGCGCTGCGCTCCTCCTCGGTGCGGTCCTTGACGTCGGCCAGCACCACCGGCAGGCCTGCGGCCAGGCACGTCAGCGCGATGCCCTCGCCCATCCGGCCGGCACCGACCACCGCGATCTCGTCGGTCACGACTCGAACCCCTCCACCAGCAGCTGCGCCAACTCTTCCCGGGACAACTCCGCCAGGCCCAGGCTCTCCAGCGTGCGCCCCTCCGCGTAGAGATCGCGGCCGGTGATCGCCGAGGCGATGCTCAGCAGGCCGTGCGCCACCGGGGTCGGCACGCCCGCCCACCGGCCGACCGAGACCAGCAGGGACAGGCCCAGCCGGGTGTCCTCCAGCATGTAGCGGTGGCTGAGCAGGTCGATCTTCTCCCGCCAGTCGCCGCTGTCGGTCAGCTTCTCATGCGCGGCGCGGCCGTACATCCACTCCTCGCCGTCGGTGGCGTAGTGGTCGGCCAGCGGGAAGTGCGGGGCGCGGTAGCCGAGCGCTTCGCGCAGCGCGACGCGCTCGGCGTCCAGCGCGTCGGTGACGCGGCGGATCGACTGCTGGGTGCCCTCGTTGTGGATGTCCCAGGCGTCGAAGTGCTCCAGCGGCCCGGCGTTCATCATGATCAGCGGCGGGTGGATGATCGGCCCGGCGTTCATCAGCGCCCCGCTGAGCCCGTCCTCGGCGACCTCGACGCTCGGGTAGGCCTCGCGCAGCACGCCGAACGCCTTGTCCGCCAGCCGGCTCGGGAACACCCCGGTCGGCAGGCGCGTCGCGTAGCAGCTGATAACGATCTCGGTGTCGCCGTGCCTGCGGGCCAGGTAGGGCAGCGTGCCCGTCTCGGCGAACGCGACCTCGGCGGAGTTGCCCGCGTCGGCCATCGCCCTGCCGAACAGCACGGAGCCGAGCGTGCCCGGCGGCAGGAAGACGACCTGGCCGTCGGTGAGCAGCGGGGCCAGCCGCCCGGCCAGGTCCTGGTGGGTGGTCGAGGGCAGCGGGACGACGATCAGCGCGGCCTCGCGCACCGCCTCGGCGAGGTCGGTGACCGGCCGGATCGCGCCGTCGGCGTCGCCCACCGGCACCTGCCGGGTGCCGCGGTGGTCGCGGACGGTGACAGCACCCGCCGCGCGGAGGGCCTCGTGCGCTTCGGCGTCGCGCCGCCACCACCGCACGTCGTGACCGTGCTCGGCGAGTTCCGCTGCTGCGGCCCAGCACCCGTGCCCGCCTCCGAGGACTGCGATTCTCAACTCGTCGAACCCTTCTCGCGTCGGAACTCAGCCGGCCTGCACCGTCTCGCGCTGCTCGGTGAGCAGCCTTTCACGCGAGAGGCTCTGCCGGAAGTGCTTGCAGCCGCGCCACAGCAGCGCGATGGTCACCACCGAGGCGATCCCGTAGACGATGGACAGCGACGAGCCGACCATCTTCTCGTCCCCGAAGACCCGGTCGGTGACCAGCGCGACCAGCGTGGTGCCCAGCGCCAGGCCGATCAGGTTCGAGATCAGCAGGAACATCGCCGAGACCTGGGCACGCATCTGGTTCGGGCTGAGCACCTGCATGGCGGCGGTGGAGGCGGGCATCGGGAACGAGGCGAAGAACATCGCCACCGCCAGCAGCACCAGCGACGCCCACAGGTTCCCGACCTGCGTGAACGCGATGACCGGGACCGTCATGCCCACCGCGCCGATCACCCCGGCGCGCATCGCGGCGTCGGAGTGCCCGCGCTTGGCCAGCAGATCGATCAGCCAGCCGCCGAAGAGCACCCCGCTGCCGTTGGCCACCAGCACCACGACACCCAGCAGGTAGCCGGCCTCGGTGGAGGTCAGGCCGAAGGCGCGGATGTAGAACGCCGGGGTCCAGGCCATCATGCCCAGCAGCACCAGGGCGTAGAGCGAGAAGCCCAGGTAGTGCATGGCGAAGGTCTTGCGGTGGCTCCACAGGAAGCCGAACACGTTGCGCAGCGCGACCTTCTGCACTCCCCCGTCGGCGTCGTGCTTGAGGCCGCGGCGGCCCGGGTCGCGCACGGTCAGGAACACCAGCAGCGCCAGCAGCAGACCGGGCAGCCCGACGATCAGGAACGTCAGCTGCCAGGCGCGCACCTCACCGGCCAGCGGCAGCACGACGGCGTCCACGGAGTTGAGCAGGTTGATGACGTAGCCGCCGATGATGAACGCGGCCGCCCCGCCGATGAACGAGCCCAGCGAGTAGATCCCGTAGGCCCGCCCGAGCTTGTTCTTCGGGAACATGTCGCTGAACATCGAGTACGCCGCGGGGGACAGCGCCGCCTCGCCGACGCCCACCCCGATCCGCGCCAGGAACATGTGCACGAATCCCTTGCTGAGTCCGGAGAGCGCGGTGGCCAGGCTCCAGAACGCGATGCCGATGGAGATGATCAGCGGCCGGGAGCGCTTGTCCGCGAGGATCGCGATCGGCAGCCCCATGAACGAGTACAGCAGGGAGAAGGCCAGCCCGTTGAGCAGGCTGAACTGGGTGTCGGTGAGGCCGAGGTCGCGCTTGATCGGCTCGATCATCAGCGACAGGATCTGCCGGTCGACGAAGGAGAAGACGTAGGCGATCATGCAGACCGCCACCACGTACCACTGGTAGCGGTACGACTTCCGCGCTTCGGGGAGCATTTCGTCGGTCATCGGCAAGCGCCCTCTGCAGTTCGGTGATCTCGTCGGGCCCGCCGGGGATCGGCGAAGGACCGGGCCGCCGGTCGTCGGCGTGCCCGGTACGCTAATTTCGCGTGACCGGGGCAACAACTGGGGGTTCCCCTCCCGGAACGCAGCGATTCCCCCACGCGGCTAAGGAAATCCCCTACGCGGCGTTGCGGCAGTGCAGCGTCCACGACCACCCCCGGGTCGTGAATCCGGCTACTTCGCGCGGGGGTGAACCTCTGCGATTTCACTTGAAATCGGCTCGCCGCGGCACTGGAGGGTGTGTCGAGAACGGTGCCGATTTCAATTGAGATCGCTACACACCTCAAGCAACCACCCACCGCTTCGAACCGGACCCGGCCCCGTGCCTCGCCGCACCGGATCTCGTGACGTTCGAGCCCGCGTCACCGCCGGATGGTTCGGTGGTGACGCCGGGGAGACCTGATCACCGGCCGTGGGGTGGCGCTGGGCCCGGGTTCAAAGCGGTTCACCCCGGGTGGGCGGCGATTTCAATTGAAATCGGATTTCCCGCGTTATCGACGGCACGTGCGGTGCGGCGAAGCCAGTTTCAAATCGCGCTGGTCAGGAGCGCTCCCGGCCGGTCAGCGCTTCGGGGGCGAGCAGCGCGGTGAGCTGCTGCTCGGTGAGGGCGGTGCGTTCGCGCACCAGGTCGAGCGCCGGGCGGCCGTCGCGGTGCGCTTCCACCGCGATCGCGCACGCCGTCTCGTAGCCGAGCGCCGGGCTCAACGCCGTCACCAGCGCCGCCGAGCTCGCCACGATCGCCGAGAGGTGCTCCCGGCGGGCCTCGATCCCCGCCACGCACTGCTCGGCCAGCACTCGCAGCCCGGCGGCGAGGTGGCCCATCCCGGCGCTGAGCACCCGGGCGATGACCGGTTCGAACGGGTTGAGCTGGAGCTGGCCGCCCTCGGCCGCGAGGGTCACCGTGACGTCGTTCCCGATGATGTCGAAGGCGATCTGGTTGACCACCTCCGGGATCACCGGGTTCACCTTGCCCGGCATGATCGACGATCCCGCCTGCCGCGCGGGCAGCGCGATCTCGCCGAAACCGGCCTGCGGTCCGGAGGACAGCAGGCGCAGGTCGTTGCAGATCTTCGAGACCTTGACCGCCGTCCGCTTCAGGACGCCGGACAGCTGCACGAAAACCCCGACGTCCTGGGTGGCCTCGACGAGGTCGGTGGCCGAGACGAGCGTGCCGATCCCGGTGATGTCGCGCAGCCGCGCCAGCGCGGCCTCCCGGTAGCCCGGGCGGGCGTTGAGGCCGGTGCCGATGGCCGTGCCGCCGAGGTTGAGCTCGTGCAGCAGCAGCCGGACCTCCGACAGCCGCAGCTCGTCCTCGCCGAGCGTCACCGCGAACGCGCCGAACTCCTGGCCGAGCGTCATCGGAACGGCGTCCTGGAGCTGGGTCCGCCCCATCTTAAGGACGTCGGCGAACTCCGCGGCCTTGGCCTCGAACGCGGCACGCAGGACCGACAGCGCGGCCAGCAGCTCGCCGAGGTGCGCGTCCAGGGCCAGCTTGACCGCCGTCGGGTAGACGTCGTTGGTGCTCTGCCCGAGGTTCACGTGGTCGAGCGGGTGCACCGTCGCGTAGTCGCCGCGCGGCCGGCCCAGGATCTCCAGGGCGCGGTTGGCGATCACCTCGTTGGCGTTCATGTTCGTCGAGGTGCCCGCCCCGCCCTGGACCAGGTCGACGACGAACTGGTCGTGCAGCCGTCCGGCCCGGATCTCCTCGCACGCCGCGACGATCGCCGAGCCGATCCGCTCGGGCAGCGCCCCGACCTCGGTGTTCGCCGCCGCCGCGGCCTGCTTGACCGCGGCGAGCGCGACGACCAGGTGCGGCCGGGCGGCCAGGGTTTCGCCGCTGATCGGGAAGTTGACCAGGGCCCGCGCGGTGTGCACGCCGTAGTAGGCCTCGGCCGGCACGGCCGCGGTGCCGAGCATGTCGTGCTCGGTCCGCGCTTTCGGATCGGACATGGAGATCTCCCGGGTCAGGAGCCGTCGCGGGCCCGGTCGACGCCGGTCCAGGCCAGCGCGACCGCACCGTCGAGCAGAGCGCGTTCGGCCTGCCGGCCGACGCAGTGCGCGGCGAACTCGCGCTGGTGGTTGGTGGCGGGCAGCGATCCGATCCCGATGTAGGGGTGGATGGCGGGCACCACCTGCGAGACGTTGCCCATGTCGGTCGACGCCCGGTTCATCCGGCCCGCCAGCCCGTCGGGGGCGAACTCGCGCCCGAGCCGCAGTGCGTTGGCCCGGTAGGCCGCGAGGGTGCGCTCGTCGGTGCGGAACTCGGCGTAGGGCTTGCTCTCCGCCTCGACCTCCAGCGAGGTTCCGGTCGCCAGCGCGCCCGCTTCGAAGCAGCGCATCACCTTCGGCTCGATCTCGGCCAGCTCGGCCAGGGTCTCCGCGCGCACGTACCACCGGCCCGACGAGGACTCCGGGATCGCGTTGGGCGCCGAACCGGCGGAGGTGACGATGCCGTGCACCCGCGAACTCGGCGGGAGCTGCTGGCGCAGCAGGCCGATGGCGACCTGGGCGACGGTGAACGCGTCCGCGGCGTTCACGCCGTCCTCGGGGTAGGCCGCGGCGTGCGCGGAGCGGCCGGTGTAGGAGACCCGGGAGTGGCTGACCGCGAAGGGCCGCGCCTCGGCGACGTCGACCGGTGCCGGGTGGACCATCATGGCCAGGTCGACGTCGCGGAACGCGCCGCGGTCCAGCATCTCGATCTTGCCGCCGCCGCCCTCCTCGGCCGGTGTGCCGTAAACCTCGACGGTCAGGCCGAGATCGTCGGCGACCTCGGCGAGTCCGAGCGCGGCACCGACCGACGACGACGCGATCAGGTTGTGCCCGCAGGCGTGCCCGAGCCCGGGCAGCGCGTCGTACTCGGCGCACAGCGCGATCCGCAGCGGGCCCGAGCCGCAGCTGGCGAGGAACGCGGTCTCCAGGCCCAGGTAGGCCGGGGTCACGGTGAAGCCGCGGCGTTCGAGCAGCTGCGGAACCGTCGCGGCGGCGAAGTGCTCCTCCCAGGCGGTCTCCGGCCGGGCGTGCAGCGTCGTCGACAGCTCCACCAGGTCGTCGGCCGCCCGGTCCACCGCGGCGCGGACCGCGTCCTTCTCGCTCAGCATGCGTTTCCTCCTACAGGTCGCCGGGGACGCCGTACGACGGCGCGGCCGAGGGCTGCAGCCCGCGGCGGACGTAGTCGTCGCGCTGCGGCAGCCAGATCTCCAGTGCTTCGGCCAGGCGGTCGATCGGGTCCTCGGCCCAGTCGACGCGCAGATCGGTCACCGGCCACTCCACGTCGGCCACAACGGCGAGGCCCGCGGAGTGCACCGGTCCTTCCTCGCCGCCCGCTGCGACAGCCGCTTGCATCGCGGTGAGCAGGCGCTCTTCGAGCTCGCCCGTCGCGGATTCGAAGGCGGCGACCATGATCGCCGGGATTTCGGTGCTGCTGAGCAGGTTTCCCGCGGCCACCGAGTGCGCACCGACGGCGGCGCCGTGGGTGCCGAGGGTGTGCTCACCGCTGAACCACGCGGCCGGCCCGGTCGGCCCGACCGCGGACAGCTGGCGGTAGGCGAGATCGGTCGCGTCACCGCCGACTTCGCGCAGGGCGCGCGGAGCGTCGCCGTGGGCGGCCAGCCGGTCGAGGATGCGCCCGCCGAGGCGGGGATCGGTGATGTTCTGCGAGGCGGCGGCACCGACGTTCGGCCGCAGGTGCAGGCAGCGCGCGGCCACCGCGGGGCTCGATGAGCTGACGGCCATGCCGAAGCGGCCGTCCTGCCTGGCTGCGATGGAGAAGGTCACTGTCCCGCCTCTCCGCGATTGTCAGTGGTGGTTGCGTCCGGGATCGATCTCGCGTTTCGCGGTTTCTTGTGGCTGGGTCGCATCACGTTCCCTTGGGGTGCGGTTGAGCAGGACTCCGGTGGACACAAGGGGTGTCAACGGTTGGCCGGGACTCCGGTTGGCACGGAGGGTGTCATCGTTCGTCTTCCGGGATCACGGCGATGGCGTCGATCTCGCACAGCCACTCCGGGCGGGCCAGCGCGGAGACCACGACGCCGGTGGAGATCGGGTGCACGCCCCGGGTCCAGCGGCCGACGGTCCGGTAGACGGTCTCCCGGTAGCGCGGGTCGACCAGGTAGATGGTCAGCTTGACCAGGTGCTCCATCCGGCTGCCCGCCTCGCGCAGCAGCATGTCGATGTTGGCCATCGCCTGCTCGGCCTGGGCACCGACGTCGCCGATGCCGACCGACTCGCTGGTGTCGAGGTCCTGGCCGATCTGGCCCCGGACGTAGACCGTGTTGCCCGCGACCACGGCCTGGCACAGGTCGTTGTCGAGGTTCTGCTCGGGATAGGTGTCGCGGGTGTTGAACGGGCGGATGCGGGTGTGCGTCGGCATCAGGCGGCTCCGGTCGTCTCGGTCGGTTCGGTGCGGTAGGAGAGGTAGCTGCGCTGGATCGAGATGTGCTCGGCCACGTACGCGGCGTCGTGCCAGACGCCCCAGATGAAACTCGACCCGCGCCGCGACAGCCACGGCAGGCCGAGGAAGTAGATCCCCGGTTCGGCGGACACGCCGCGGGTGTGCTGCGGCTTGCCGTCCTCGCCGAAGGCCTCGACCTGCAGCCAGTCGTAGTCGGGCCGGAAACCGGTCGCCCAGATGATCGAGGTGATCCCGGCGCCGGCGAGGTCGAGCTCGGTGATCGGGTCGGTCACGCACTCCGGGTCGGGGGCGAAGGTGCGGGCCTGCGGTTCCTCGGGCAGGTCGAGCCCGTTGCGCGCGATGTACTCGTCGGCCTCGTCGAGCATCTTCAGGTAGTTGGCATCGCCGTTGGCGATGTTCTGGCGCAGATCATCGGCGAAGCGGATCCGCCCGTCGGCGAACGTGCGGGTCATGCCGAGGAGGGTGATGCCGTCGGCGGCGAGCGCCCGGAAGTCGACGGTGCGGCCGCCCTGCGCGCCGCTGACGGCGATCGTGACGTGCTCCGCGCCGCGCGGCGGCGCTGCCGCGTCCCACTTGTTGAGCACGCCGAGCCACCAGCAGAAGTCGCGGCCCCGGTAGCGGCGCGGCGGCCGGTCGTGCGGACCGACCGACAGGTAGACCTGCCTGCCGGAGCGCCGCAGCTCGTCGGCGATCTGGACGCCCGACGACCCGGCGCCGACCACGAGCACCGCGCCTTCGGGCAGCTGCTGCGGGTTGCGGTAGGAGCTGGAGTGCAGCTGGGTCACGTCCGCGTCCTCGGGGACGACGGGCGGGATCACCGGGGTCTGGAACGGTCCGGTCGCGGCCACCACGTACCGGGCGTCGATCACGCCGTCCGAGGTCTCCGCGCGGAAGCCGGGGCGCCCGGCGTTCTTCCGCACGCTCCGGACGTCCACGCCGCAGCGGATCGGCGCGCCGATCTTCTCCGCGTAGGCGACGAAGTAGTCCGCGACCTGCTCCTTCGAGGCGAAGCCGTCGGGGTCGACGTCGGCGAACTCCATGCCCGGGAAGCGGTCGTGCCAGGCCGGGCCGTTGGCGACCAGCGAGTCCCAGCGCCCGGTGCGCCAGCGCTCGGCGATGCGGTCGCGCTCCAGCACCAGGTGCGGGATGCCGCGTGCGCCGAGGTGCTCGCTCATGGCCACCCCGGCCTGTCCTGCGCCGACCACGAGGACCTCGGTCTCGTGCTGCGACATGTGAACCTCCGTTCCACTGGTCCCGGCGTGCTCGCCCCGGCGGATCGCCGACGATCCGAGTCTGGGCGAACCCGCTGCAACTGACCAGAACATCTTTTTGAAGAACTGCATCGAAATGGCAGATGCAAGGGACCGCGCGGGCGCGCGGCAGGCGCGCGCCCGCGATCGTCAGGAATCGCCCTTGGCCGCGAACGTTCCGGCCGGCTGCTCCGCGGCGTCGATGTCCTGCGCCTGCAGCAGGCTGCTCCCGGCGGTCTCCCGCATGCTCAGCGCCGCGACGAGTCCGATCGCCGCGGCGACCATGAGGTAGGGCCCGGGGACCAGCAGGCTGCCGGTGGCCGAGATCAGCACGGTCATCAGGAACGGCACGGTGCCGGCGAAGAGCGCGGCGGTGATGTTGTAGGCGATGGACAACCCGCTCTGCCGCGTGCGGGTCGGGAAGATCTCCGCGGCCCACACGGCGTAGCTGCCGAGGATCGCCGAGAGGATCACCGCCAGCACGAGCCCGGCGACGACGGTGCCGAGCATCCCCGTCTGCATCAGCAGGTAGGCGGGCGTGGCCACGACCAGCAGCGCGGCGGCGGCGCCGACTAGGACGGGCTTGCGGCCGATCCGGTCGGACATGCGGCCGAACACCGGCACCAGCACGAGGCCGAGCAGGGAGATGAAGGTCGACAGCAGCGCGGCGCTCTCGGCGGAGTGGCCCAGGTGGTCGGTCTGGTAGGTCACCAGGTAGGTCAGCACCGCGTAGAAGGGCACGTGCATCAGCGTCATGAGCCCGGCGGCCTGCAGCAGCTGCCGCCAGTTGACGCGGAAGAGCTCCTTGACCGGGCTGCGCGACACCGAGTCCGTCGCCTCCAGCACCCGGTACTCCGGGGTGTCCTCGATCTTCGTGCGGATGACGTAGCCGATCACGCCCATCGGCGCGGCGATCAGGAACGGGATCCGCCAGCCCCAGTCGGTGATCTGCTCCGGGGTCAGCGACACCGACAGCAGGTAGAAGGCGAACGATCCGGACAGGAAGCCGAGCAGCGAGCCGACTTCCAGCCAGCTGACGCCGAAACCGCGCCGAGCGCGCGGCGAGTACTCGGCCAGGAAGCTGGCGGCGCTGCCGAACTCGCCGCCCGCCGCGAACCCCTGCACCAGCCGGATCGCGACGAGCAGGACAGGCGCGGCCATCCCGATCGTCCCGTACCCGGGCAGCAGGCCGATCGCGAGCGTGGCCAGCGACATCACGATGATGACGATGGACAGCGTCCGGCGGCGGCCGATGCGGTCGCCGAGCGGCCCGAACACCAGCGCGCCGAGCGGGCGGATGGCGAAGGACACCGCGAACACGGCGAACACCGACAGCACGCCGGCGACCTCGTTCTCGGCGGGGAAGAACACCGTCGCGATGGTGGTGGCGAGGTAGGCGTAGACGGCCCAGTCGAACCAGTGGACGAAAACGCCGATCGCGCCGGCGGCGACGCTGCGGCGCAGCGTCGCGGGATCGGCCTGGACGGCCGCGTCGAGCGCGGCATCGGCGGCGGAACGTGGTGCGGGTCCGGACACGGGGCCTCCAGCGGTCGTCGCGGGGACGGCGGCAGACAGCGCCCTGCGCCCCTGCCGTGAACAGCACCGATGTCCTCGGCGTGTTGGGAGGGGACGCTATGACCTCAGCAGAGATCACTCAAACAGAGATAACAGGTCCAAGGCATCACCAAATCCGATGCAACCCGGGAAGCGCGGTTCGCGCCCTACTTGCCCAACCGCCCGTTCGCCGCGCGAAGCCGTTCGACGACCGTGCGCGCGCTGTCGGTGACCGCACGGGCCCGAGCGGTGCGGCGCACCGACTCCATCCACGCCACCACCACCGACAGCGACGGCACGTCGTCGGCGATGGCGCGCGATTCGACGCGCCCGCCGCCGTAAGTGCCGTCCAGCCCCGGACGCTGGTTCAGCAGCGAGAAGCCCAGCCCCTGGGCGACCATCCCGCGAACCGCCTCGACGTTGTGCGACCGGTAGGCGATGCGGGGCGGCGCACCGGCGGCGGCCAGCAGCTCGCGGAAGTACTCGCGGCTGTGCGGCAGGTCGAGCAGCACCATCGGTTCATCGGCCAGGTCGCGCAGCCGGACCTCCGGCAGCGCGGCGAGCCGGTGCCCGGGCGGCAGGATCACGTACGGCGGCGCCTCGGCGATGACCTCCCGCACCACGCCTTGCCCGAGCCCCAGGTCGTAGGTGACCGCGACCTCGACCGTGCCGCTGCGAAGCGCGTTGCTCACCGCGGCGGCCTCCAGTTCGAGCACCTCGACGTCGAGCCCGGGATGGACCGAGCTCAGCTCCGCGAGCAGTTCGGGCATCACGAACGGGACGAGCGTGACCATGCACGCGAGCCGGATGTGCCCGCGCACGTCGTCACCACGGCCCCGCGCGGCGTCCAGCACCTCGCCGAGGTGCGCGAGCAGCCCGCGAACGTCCCGCAGGAACTCCTCCCCCGCCGCGGTCAGCACGAGCCCCCGCGCGTGCTGCCGGATGAACAGCGGCGTGCCCACCTGCTTCTCCAGCTGGGCAACGGCCGTCGACACGGCTGACTGAGCGACCCGCAGCTCCTCGGCGGCCTTGGTCATGCTCAGCAAGGAAGCGGCCTGCACGAAGTACCGCAGCTGCGTGAGCGTCACATCCGGCTGCCTGCTCACCACAACACCGCCTTCGCGCGTCCGATCATCAGCGGAACAGTTGCCGATCCCGAGAGAACCATTACACCAGATCCAAGATGCGCGTCGGTCCCGGCGAAGCGGCCCGCACATGGCTTCGGCTTCTCCGAATGCGTTGCCTGTAGGGGCAGGAATGCCGGGTGCTGATCGTGCCCTCCCACGCCTTCTCCCGATGCCGCACCGGCGGGGAATGTCGGGGACTACCGGCAGAACGCTCAAGGAGTGCCATGCGCGCGCACGACCGGAATTCGGCAAAGCAGCCTCCGACGCCCGAGCACCGACCGACCGAACTCGCGGAGAACTCCCCCTGCCCGGCCTCGGGCGGCCCCCTGCCACCGCGGGATGTCGTGGCCCTGCAGCGGGCGATCGGCAACGCCGCCACCGCCCACCTGCTCACCACACGTGGCGAAGCACCCGACGAACCGGCACAGCGCTCCACCGTGCCTGATGTGCTGCGCCAGCCCGGCGCACCGCTCGGCGACCAGCTGCGAGACGAGATGGAAGGTCGGTTCGGCACGGATTTTTCAGCGGTGCGCCTGCACACCGATACCGTCGCTCAGCGGTCGGCCACCGAAATCGGAGCACGCGCCTACACCTCCGGCCAGCACATCGTCACCGGCACCGGCAGCATCGACAAGCACACGCTGGCCCACGAACTCACCCACGTCATCCAGCAGCGCTCGGGGCCGGTATCCGGCACCGACCACGGAGACGGCTTGCGCATCTCCGATCCCGGCGATCGGTTCGAGCAGGAAGCCGAGGCCACCGCCACCCGCGTAATGACCGGCGCACCCCTCGACCATCCACATCGGATAGATGCAGCCCATCGCACGGACACGCCTGCGATTCAGCGGCAGGTCGGACTCGAAGAACCGGTGCTGGAGAAGTTGCACGAGATGAAGTCGGGCGAGAAAGCAGGCCTCGAACTCTTCAAACTCCTGCTGCGCGAGACCGACAACGACAGCAACGCGGACAACCAAGAAGCGCTGAAGCTCGCAAAAAGCAAATTTGACAAGTCCGAACCATTCCTCCTCATCGCCGCCCTGATCCGTAATTGGAGAGAAACCGAACCCGAAAAGCGCAGAAGCGAAATCGAGAACATCGTGGACCACATCAACGAGTATGCGAAGCTCTTCGAGTCCAGACTCGGCTACATGGCCCAAGTCCCCATCGGCAGCGAGTTCACATTCACCAACGCGCCCTTAAAGGCGGTCAGACCCAAGAGCAAGAAGCCGGAGGACATCCTCGAAGCCCACAAAGAGCACTACGAGCAGGCCCAGGAACGCTGGCGGCAGGCAATCCAAACTCTCGGCAATCGGCGCGACAACAAGGCCGGAGATATTCCGGAACGGAAAGAGACCAGAGGAAAGTTCAACGAAGTCGCATACAAATACACCTTCAAGGAAGGGCCCCGCCCCGGCGGGAGATTGGAAAAGAGCTTCTCCTACGAGGTGACACTCGACCACAATGTCATCGAAATCGTCACATCACCTTATCCTGCCAGCGGAACGCAGGACGGGCAGACCCTGGCAAAAATATTCGACCAGTACATCTTCGGGGTCGCAAGACAGGCCGGCCTGGAGGCCGACGTGGACTACGGCAGCGGGCACATAAACCTGGACCTCGCGCACACCACCGGAGACGACGCCCAGCTGCTGATGAGATTCATCGACGCATATTTCGACGATGCGGATTACTTCAAATCCGAAGACCCGGACAAATCAAACGCACCGTTCATGGACGAATTTGACGAGAAGCAGCAAAATGAAATGAGCGGGGCGTACGACGCCATCAAGAAAGAATTCCAGAAATCCGTCGGCGATCAAAATCCCTGGAGCGCCCAGCGGCTGGCCAAGGAACTCACCACACGCGTCTTCAAGCACAACATCGCCGACGAGCCCAAGGAATTCAGCAGTCACTACCAAGCACTGAACATCGAGCACGTTGACGAGCGGGACAAAGAAGCGCGCAGATTAGAGATCCGGCGCCTACCCGCCCAGCGAGATCGCCAACACCTGATCGAACATCTGGAAAAGATCCAAGAACTCCTCCGCCGCGCTCAAGGAGGCAGGCCGATCGCCTAGACCGAAGGACTTCCTTCCCGAAGCCTCGAATGCGGTTCCGGGGTGTCAGCGCGGAGTGGTGGAGATCGTGGGCAGGTTCGCCGTCAGGCGTTGGCGGGTCGGGTTCGCTCCGTAGCGGTCGCGGAAGGCCTGGCGGAGGGTTTCCGTCGTGCCGAAGCCGCAGCGGCGGGCGATCGTGTCCAGCGGCAGGTCGCTGGAGGTCAGCAGCTGGGCCACCGCTTCGGTCCGGGCCGCTCGGACGTAGCGGCCCGGCGTGGTGTCCAGCTGGTTGACGAACAACCTGCGCAGGTGGCGGACGCTGATGCCCGCGCGGGAGGCCAGCGCCGGGGCCGAGAGATCCGCCGCGAGGTTGCCCGCGATGTAGCCCAGGAGATCCCGCACCACGCGGTCACCGGGCGGCGTCGCGGCCAGGAACATGCTGATCTGCGCCTGGTCCCCGCGCCGGTGCAGGTAGGTGACGAGGGTCTGGGCGACTTTCCGGGCCAGCGTCGGGCCGTGGTCGTCGGCGATCAGGCTGAGGCTCAGGTCCAGCGCGCTGGTCACCCCGGCCGAGGTGTGCAGGCGACCGTCCGAGATGTACAGCGGCACCGGATCCACCACCACGGCCGGGAACCGGGCCGCGATCTGGGCCGCGTGCTGCCAGTGCGTGGCCACCCGCTTGCCGTCGACCAGGCCCGCGGCGGCGAGCAGCGAGACGCCGGTGCAGATCGACACGATTCTCCTGCTGTCCCTGGCGATCCGGCTGATCTGCGCCACGATCCGCCGGTCCTCGCTGGCGGCGATGTGCCCGTGCCCGCCCGCGACGATCAGCGTGTCCACCGGACCCGCGACCTGCTCCAGCGCTCGCTGCGCGACCAGCGCGATGCCGCAGGAGCTCCGGATCGTCGCCCCGCGCGAGGTAACCAGCTCCACGGAATAGGGCGGCGCCGCACCGGCCCGGTTGGCCGAGGCGAAGGCGTCGCCCGGGCAGGCCACGTCCAGCAGCTCGACGTCGGGATAGCCGACGATGACGACGCGGCGGTCTGCGGTGCTCATCTGACCAGTTCCTCCCGGAGGGACGTGTCGCACAGGATTGCGGACGTCGTCGGGCCCCCGGCTGCGCGGTCTCGCGCAGAGTGGGCCGCATGACTGTGGTGGACAAGGGAAGTGAAGCGCCGCCGATCGGCTACCGGTTGCTGGCGACGCTCTACACCGCTCAGTTCCTCGGCACCGCGTTCTTCGCCACCGCGCTCGCGTCCATCCTGCGCGATCGCGGCGTGGGCCTGGAGGAACTCGGCCTGCTGCAAGTGGTTTCGATGCTCTCGGCGATGCGGGTGCTGTGGGCGCCGCTGGTGGACCGCTTCGGTTCCACCCGGCGCGGGCACTACCGGTCGTGGCTGCTCGTCCTGCAGCCGGCACTCGCGCTCGCGCTGCTGAGCCTGCTCGTGCTCGACCCGGTCGCCGATCTCGGGCTCGTGCTGTTCGCCGCGCTCGCCACCGGAGTCCTCTCCGCCACCCAGGACATCGCCGTCGACGCGCTCACGGTCCGCTTGCTGCGCCCCGAGCAGCACGGGATCGCCAACGGGATCCAGGTCGCGGGCGGCTACGTCGGCAGCCTCATCGGGGGCGGTGTCTCGCTGCTCGTCTACGACGAGTTCGGCTGGGCTCCGGCGGTGCTGGCACTGGCGATGCTGAGCGCTTTGCCCGCCGTGCAGCTGCTCTGGCTCGCCGAGCCCGCCGAGCAGATCGCGCGGCCGCGCTTGCGGCACCGCTACACCGCGCTGCTCGGCGTGCTGACCGAGCGCTCGAAGGCGCGCTGGACGCTGGTGGTGCAGCCGTGCTTCTTCGCCGGGATCTTCGCCGCCTACGCGCTGGTCGCCCCGATGCTGGTGGACGCGGGCTGGTCGCTGTCCAGCATCGGTCTGGTCGTCAACCTGCTCGGCGACACCTCGGCGATGCTCGGCGCGGTGCTCGCCGGCGCCCTGGTGGCGCGGCTCGGGACTCGTGCGTGCTTGATCCTGCTCGGGCTCGTCATGCTCGGCACCGTGCTGGCGCTGCTGCCGCTGGCTTCCGGTTCCGCCCCGGCGGTGGCGACGGGCGCGGCCATCCTGCTGTTCAAGATCGCCTACGCGGCATCGGCGACGGTGATCGCAACGGTGACGATGCGGCTGTCCAGACCGGCCACCGCGGGTGCGGACTACAGCGCCATGTCCAGCGTCGGCTCGGTGATCGCCTTCGGCGCGGGCACCGCCGCGCTGGCGCTCGCCGGTGCCGTCGGCTACCCGGCCGCGATGTCCGCGGCCGCCGCGCTCGTCGGTGCCGGCGTGCTGGCCGTGCGGTTGCTGCCCGCGCGGGAAGGGGCTGTCACACCCGCGGCCGCTGCTTCGTCCGATGAGTGAACACGAGCGGCGGCGGGCACCGCCTGCACGCCGCACCGACCGATGAGGATGTGCCGATGTCAGAGGTCCTGGAGAAGTTCGTACCGCAGCCGCTGGGCGCCGAGCGCCACGAGCTGCACATCCGGCAGAGCCCGGAAGTCGTGTGGAACGCGCTGAACACCTTCTCACCCGGTGACCTCCCCGTGGTTCGGCTGCTCATGGGCATCCGGTCGCTGCCGGACGCGGGTCCGGCGACCGCCGGTTCGTCGAGCATGATCGGGACCATGCTCCAGCGGGGCTGGTTCGAGCTGGCCACCGAGCCGCAGCGCTACGTCGTGCTCGGCTCGATCAGCCAGTTCTGGCGGCTGCGGCCAGGGGACTTCCGCCGCACCTGCCCGGCCGAGCAGTTCCGCGACCACGACGAGCCGGGCTTCGCCAAGTCCGCGTCGGTGTTCGAGCTCGTCCCGATCGGTGGCGGCACCCTGCTGCGCACCGAAACCCGGATCACCGCCGGATCCGCGACCGCTCGCCGGAAGATGCTGTCCTACTGGCGGTTCATCCGGCCGTTCAGCGGGCTGATCCGGCGGGTCATGCTGCGCGCCGTGGCCCGCAAGGCCGCCGCTGCGTGAGCCGGAGCGGGGCATCCCGGCCGCGGCCGGGATGCCCCGGTGGCTCAGGCCAGCCCGAGCCCGCTGCGCAGATCCGGGAACCGCGGTTTCCAGCCGAGCTCGCGGGTCGCCTTCTCGTGGGAGACCCGCAGCGTCGTGTCGATCATCTGGCAACCGAGGTAGGGCACCATGCGCCGGAACGCCCAGGCGGGCAACGAGATCGGCCGCGGCGTGCCGTGCGCCTCGGCCACGGTGCCGATGAAGTCCCGCCACCCGACGGGCGCGTCGTCCACGACGTTGTAGGCGTTGCCCGGCTCGCCGCGCTCCATCGCCGCGACCGCCGCCTCCGCGGCGTCCTGCACGTGGATCAGGCAGGTGCCGCCGGTCTTGCCCCTCGGCAGCAGCGGAACCCGCTTGCGGAGCAGGTCGGCGAACATGTCGCTGAACGCCTCCGGGCCGTAGAAGAGCCCGTAGCGCAAGGCGATTCCCTCGATGCCCTCGGCGTTGAACGTCTGCTGCTCGGTGGCCACGCTGGTCTCCACCACGGGATCGCCCGCGTTGCCGAACAGCCGGCCGAACTCGTCGTCCTCGGTGAGCACCCGGTCGCTGAAGTCGTGGTAGCCGTAGCCGGTGATCAACGACTGGGTGACGAACCGCCGAGCGCCCACCACCCTCGCCGCGGCCAGCAGGTGCTCGGTTCCCGGGCCGCGCAGCGCCTTCGTCGGATCGTCCTCGCGGATCCGCAGCCCGGCGTTGCGCATGGCCGTGGCCTGGTGCATCACCACGTCCAGCCGCATGCCCTCCACGGCCCGCAGCAGACCTCCGCGATCCATCACGTCCGCGACCACCGGGACGGCACCGCGCTGACGCACCACGCCGCGGTTGGCCGGGTTCCGGATGATCGCGGTGACCTCGTGCCCGGCATCGGCGAGCGCGGTCAGCAGCGGTTTCCCGATGGCGCCGGTGGCGCCGGCGAGCAGAACCTTCATGTCGTGCTTCCCCTTCAGACGTTCCGCGCGCTCTCGCGGGTGCGCACCGCTTTGAGCTGCCTGCGGTGCGCCACGAGCCCGGCCAGCGCGAGCAGCGAGACGAGCCCGAGCTGCCACCAGGTGTCCGGGCTGCCGCCGAGTTCGAGATCGGTGGCGTGGTTGATCGCGTGCAGCGTGTTGGTGACGATGAAGCCGCCCAGCGCGATCGACAGCACGTCGCGCCACACCAGGGCGGACAGCATCATCAGGCCGATGCCGATCTGGAAGACCCCGGCGTCGTGCAGGAAGTGCGTGTGGTTGGGGAACTGCGCGAACTCCGCGAAGCTCGGCGGGTCGATCCGCATCCATGCCCCGAAGACCAGCATGGTCAGCGCGCTCACCGCGGTGGCCGAGCCGACGAGCAGCTTGGCGGACCGGCTGTGACCGTCCATCATGTCCTGCTTCCCTTCCCGAGGGTGTGTTCGCCGATAGGACGAAGCGGCGGCCGGACCTGTGACAGCGCGACCGGCGCAGCGGTGACGCGCATCGCAGGTTTTCGGACACGGCGACGCCGGGAACCCGGCGTGCGCAGCACGATGAGCGCATGGCTGAAGAGAAGACGATCGCGTTCGTGCTCTACCCCGGCTGCACGATCCTCGACCTGGTGGGGCCGCTGCAGGTCCTGTCCATGTTCTCCGCGATGCGGCCGGAGTTCCGCGTCACCGTGGTCGCCGAAGGTCTGGAGACCTGCGGCACCGACACGCCGTTGCAGGTGGGCGCCGACCGCACCTTCGCCGACGTGCCCGCACCGGACGTCGTGGTGGTGCCGGGCGGTGGCACGCCGACGCTGCGCGCGGCGATCCACGAGCCCCTGCTCGCCTACCTGCGCGGCGTCGCGCCCGGTGCCGACCTGGTGGCGTCGGTGTGCACCGGCTCCCTGATCCTGGGCGCCGCAGGCCTGCTGGAAGGACGGCGGGCCACCACGCACTGGGCGGTGCTCGACGTGCTGGCCGAGTTCGGCGCCACCCCGGTCGGCGAGCGCTGGGTGCAGGACGGGCCGGTGCTCACCGCTGCCGGTGTTTCGGCGGGCATCGACATGGCGCTGCACCTGGTCGAGGAGCTGGCCGGGGCGGAGGTGGCGCGGACCGTGCAGTTCGGCATCGAGTACGACCCGGAACCGCCGCACGGCGGGCTGGAGTGGTCCGAGGCGCCGAGGGCGTTGTACGCGACTGTCGCCGAGCAGTGGCTGCAGGAGGGCCTCGGAACGCACCCGCTCGCCGAACGCCTCGCGGCGCGGCTGAACGGGTCAGCCGGCTGAGACCAGCACGATGGCGATCCCGGTGTAGACCACCATGAGCGTGACCATCGGGTACTGCCCGGAGCGCAGGTCGTCCGCGCGCACCACGCGCAACGCGCGGTCGTGCGCGGACACCACGCCGATCACGTGCCCGAGCACGATCGCGCCGACCTGCACCGCCGAGATCACCGCCGGGCCCGGCACCGCGTGGTCGACCGAGGCACCGCTGACGCCGAGCAGGTCCCAGCCCCGGCCGAACGGGTCGGTGGCCAGCAGCCAGCCCAGCTGCCCCTCGAAGACGGCGAACGAGAAGTAGTGCGCCACGCCGTAGCCGACCATGATCGGCACCATCGGGAACGTGAACTCGTCGTCCGCATTGGACACACCTGGGCGCAGGTACGCGCCGGTCGTCCTGATCGCCTCCCGGTAGGCGCGGAAGTTCAGGAGGAGCAGGACCAGCAGCGCCGCGGTGGCGAGCAGCGAGGTGACCGGCTGCCGGAGCAGGCCGGTGAGATCGGTCCACAGCGGCAGCCCGCTGAAGCCGTCGAACATCGCCCCGCCCAGCACCACGAGCACCAGCGCGGTGTGGCCGGGCGCGGCGCGACCGCCGCGCAGTCCGGTCAGCGGATTCCGCAGCACCAACCGCCCAGCGGAGCCGCGGCCGAACGGCGACATCGCGGCGATCAGCCCGGAGTAGATCTCGAAGGAGTCCGCCTGCGCGAACCACCGCGGCCCGAACAGCGTGCCGCCGATCGCGTGCACCACGACGTAGATCGTCGCGAAAACCGCGACAGCGCGCGGTGAACCCGGGTGCGCGGAAGCAAGTTCCAACCACAGGAACGCGATCATCCCGCCGACCGCCACCACGTTGCCCGCGGCATCGGAGCGCAACTCGCGCCGCACGCCGCGCGGCAGGCAGCGGCGGAGGATCGCGGCCAGCGGGCGCACCGGGTTCACCAGCCGCCAGAACGGGCCGAAGAGCAGCGAGGCGGGGATCAGGCCGACCCAGAACCACACGTAGAACCAGACCGGCGCCGGGTTGTGCGAATCGTCGGCGCCGAACCACGCCACCGCCAGCAGCACGCCGAGCGCGATCAGGCCCGCGATCCTCAGCAGCGCGCGAGTGATCCGAGCGTCTGCCAGGCCCGCCAGTGGAAGCGGCACTTCGCGCCCGGCGCGCGGCTTCGGCCTCAGCGCGGAGACCGCGAAGAAGGCGATCAGCACCGCTGCCGCCGCGGCGTAGAGCGCCAGCCAGAGCGGCACCGGCAAGTCCGATCGCTCGCCGAGCCCGTGCGCCAAGTTCATAGCCGTCCCTCTCCCGTCGCCTGCCGAAGAGCAGACGAGGGAGATCGGCCATGTGTGACAGCCGCGTCCACAGCGGACCGGCGGGACTACTCCGCGCCGGTCGATCGCTCCTGCAGGCGCACGAGCTGGGCCAGGTGCTGGGCGGCCGTGCGCAGCGGCTGGTCGCTGGCCGACACGCGGCACAGCAGCTCGGCGCCTTCCATCGTGCTGATGATCGTGCACGCCAGCGCGCGGGCGGGTTCCTCCGCGATGCCACCGGAGGTGAGCTTGTTCGCGAGCAGGCTCTGCCAGTGCTGCAGCGACTCGTCGGAGGCGCGCTGGATTTCCGGCGAAGCGCCGATCGTCTCCAGCGCCGCCGCCGCGACGGGACAGCCGTCGGTCCACTCCGACTCGCGCAGGCTGTCGGCGAGCAGGAGGGCGCAGGCCGCTACCGCGTCGGCGGGATCCGGTGTGCTGTCCAGGCCTGATCGGAGCAGCTCGGTGAACTCCTCCGCGCCGTAGCGCAGGGCCTCGGCGGCGAGCTGCTCCTTGCCGCCCGGGAAGAAGTGGTACACCGAGCCCGGCGTGACCCCGGCTTCCGCGCCGATCCGCTTGATCGAGGTGCCCTCGTAGCCCTGGCGCTGCAGGAACAGGGCGGTGGCACGCACGATCCGGGTTCGGGTGTCGACGACCTCGGCCGCCTCGGTCTTCTTCGCCTGCGCTCGCACCCCGCCAGCCTACTCGATTGAACGTTCACTCCAGAAGATCCCGGTTGAACGTTCATTCAAGAGGGCGCTAGGCTCCCGGTTGAACGTTCGTTCAAGTGGAGGTTTCCCATGCCTGAAACAGACCTGCTGGCCGAGCACCCCGGGTTCCGGACCATGTTCGCGCCCGGCGAGCTGACGGTCGGGCTATTCCTGCCGCTGTGGCCCTACACCGGCGACATGGCGGGGATGGCCGGGCAGGGCGAGGCGATCCGGCAGGCCGACGAGGCCGGGTTCGCGGCCATCTGGGTGCGCGATGTCCCGCTGTTCGACCCCGGATTCGGCGACGTCGGACAGGTCTACGACCCCTGGACCTACCTGGCCTGGCTGGCCGCGCACACCCGCAAGGCCGCGCTGGCCGCGGGCAGCGCCATCTTCTCGCTGCGCCACCCGATCGACCTGGCCAAGCAGGCGGCGTCCCTGGACCACCTCTCCGGCGGCCGGCTGGTGCTGGGCATCGCCTCCGGCGACCGCCCGGTCGAGTTCCCCGCCTACGGCGTCGACTTCGAGTCGCGAGGCGCGCGCTACCGGGAAGCGGTGCAGATGTTCCGGACGCTGCTGGAGTCGACCAAACCCACGATCTCCTCGCCGCTGGGCCAGCTGCGCGGCAGCGCCGACCTGCTGCCCAAGCCCGTCACCGGGCGGATCCCGCTGCTGGTCACGGGCTCCTCCCGGCAGACACCGGAATGGATCGCCGAGCACTCCGACGGCTGGCTGGTCTACCCCGGCGCGGCCAACGCCGCGGGCGCGACCGAGCTCGGTCGGCGGGTCGCGGCCTGGCGCGAGCTCGTGCCCGGCGGGCAGTTCAAGCCGGTGGCCACCAACGAGTGGATCGACCTGGTGGAAGACCCGAAGCACCCGCCGACCCCGCTGCGCGGCGGCTTCGTGCTGCAGACCGGCACCGAAGGCCTGCTGGACATGCTGCACCGCTGGCAGGAGGCGGGGATCAACCACGGTGCGCTCGGCGTTCAGCACGGCAGGCGCCCGGCGGCGGAGGCCGTCGCGCAGCTGGCCGAGGAGGTCGTGCCGCACTTCCCGGCGCTGGCCGCGCCCGCGCCGAAGGACCCGGTCTGGTGACACCGCAGCCCGCAGCCGTGGACGGGGAGGTGTTCCGGCAGGCGATGCGCCGCCTGCCGACCGGCGTCGCCGTCCTCACCACCCGAGGCCCGCACGGCATGACGATCAACTCCGCGCTGTCGGTCTCGCTGGATCCGCCGCTCCTGCTCGTGGCGATCGGGCACCGCACCCGCACGCACGGCCTGCTGGCGCACGCCGAGTCGTTCACCGTGAACGTCCTCGGGGCCGGTCAGCGCGCGCTGGCGGCGCGCTTCGCCGGGCGGCGGGCGGTGGGCGAGTTCGGCGGCGTGGACTGGCACCCCTCCCCCGTCACCGGAGATCCGGTGCTGGTGGGCAGCCCGGTCAGCATCGACTGCCGGATCGACCGGCGTATCGAGGCCGCGGACCACACCCTGTTCCTCGGCGCCGTCCGCCACGTGCACAGCACCGGAGGCGCCAGCGATCCGCTGGTCTTCGCCGACCGCGACTACCGGCGGCTGGCGGAGGAGCCGGTGCCATGACGGTCCCGCCGCCGCGATTCACAGCGGCAGTTGCGTTTCGGAATTGATCTCACGTTTCGCTGTTTCTCGTGGCTGGGTTGCGCCGCGGCCCCCTGCGGTGCGGCTGAGCGGAACTCGCGCCCGTGACGCAGGGGACCGCGGCAACGCCTGGGAGCCGAGCCGCCCGGTGTGCAGCTGAGCCACCGGGAGCACTCCGGCCGGCGGGGCCAGCGTGCACGGCCAACCGGATCGGGGTGCACCGCCGGGGACGTGGGTGACGTCCACGTCCCCGGGACTACTCAGGGGGCGGGAGCCGCGTGATTGAGTAGTTCAGCCCGTCCGCCGGAACAGTGGCGCCCGTCACAGTGGAGGCGGCTCACGAGGCATTCGACGGATCGGGGTCTTGACCATGTTCCCTCTGCAGCAACAGCCCGAGGTGCCGCTGGTGTCCTGTCTCCTGGACGAGCTCGACCGCCGCGCCAAACTCGCCGAGCTCTGCATGAACCACGCGCTCGAACAGCAGCGTTGGGACCTGGTGCGGCGGCACCGCCGCGAAGTGCTCGTCGTCCAGGCCGAGATCCGCCGCAGGCTGGACGCGCTGGAGGACTCCCCCGGCCACGTCGGCACCCGACTGGGTGAGCGAAGGGGCGACGCCGTCGGCTTCTGCTGATCCCGCCAGCACCTAGAATCCCGGCTTGACCGCCTGCGGTGACCGACAGCGCCGAGCCGAGGAGCGAGATCGTGGCAGTGCGAGTGGAACGGGAGGGCGCGGTCCAAGTCCTCACCATGGACCGGCCGGAGCGGCGCAACGCCTTCGACGGCGCGATGACCCAGGCCCTCGACGCGGCGCTGAACGAGTTCGAGGACGACGACTCGGTGCGCGCGGCCGTGCTCACCGGCGGCCCGGACTTCTTCTCCGCCGGCACCGACATCCGCGTCTGGGCCGGTGAGCCCACCGAGCGCGGCGGCCCGTACGGGATCGCCAAGCGCCGGCTGGGCAAGCCGCTGATCGCCGCGGTCGAAGGCGCAGCCGTCGGCGGCGGGTTCGAGATCGCGCTGGCCAGCACGATGATCGTCGCTTCGCGAACGGCGTACTTCTCGTTCCCGGAGACCGGCCTCGGGCTGGTCGCCGAGTGCGGCGGCCTGTTCCGGGCTCCGCGCGCGCTCCCACTGAACGTGGCCAGGGAAATGCTGCTCACCGGTGAGCAGCTGCCCGCCCAGCGCGCCTACGACCTGGGCCTGGTCAACCGCCTGACCGAACCCGGCGCGGCGGTCGCCGAAGCCCTCGCCATCGCCGAGCGGATCGCCGGTCACGCTCCGATCGCCGTCCGCGAGACCCTGCGCGCGGTCGAAGCCGCCTACCCCGCCAACGACGACCGCCGCTGGATCGACACCGCCACCGCCAAGGAAGGCGCCAGGGCATCGGCCGACGCGGCCGAAGGCGTCGCCGCCTTCCTGGCCAAGCGACCGCCGCGCTGGAGCGGCCGCTGAGCACAGCGGACCGATCACCGGGTGAGCTCCTCCAGCGAGCGGGACCTGCTCTCCGGGCCGAAGACCAGCACGATCACCGCGGCGAGCGCGAAGAGCGCGGCGAAGGCGACGAAAGTTCCCGTGTAGCCCCACATTCCGACGATCAGCGGTACCGAGATGGGCGCCACGACCGCCGCGGCCCGGCCCAGGGTCTGCGAGGTGCCGACGCCGGTCGCGCGTACCTCGGTCGGGAAGAGCTCGGGCGTGTAGGTGTTCAGGGCGGTGGCGATGCTCTGCAGGCCCATCTGCATCACCGCGCCGAAGGCGACGACCACCCAGAACCCGGTGGCGTAGCCGTAAGCGAGCGCGCCGGCGGTCACCAGGACAAGGGCAGCGGCGAGCGTGAGCTTGCGCCCGATGCGGTCCATGAGCCGGCCCGCCAGGTAGATCGACGGCAGCGCGGCCAGGCCCATCAGCGCACCGGCCGCGATCGAGCTCGCGACGCTCATCCCCCGGTCCACCAGCAACTTCCCCACCCAGGTGCTGATGCCGAAGAACGGGAGCATCACCATCAGCCACATCGCCCACCCGAACGCGGTGCGGCGCAGGTTGCCCCGGCTGAACAGCGCTCTGAACCCGGGCTCGGCGGGCGGTGCCGGCTCTTCGGCGACGCGAGGTCCGGGATCGGGCAGCGGCGCCCCGTGCGCGGCCTCGACCTGCTGCTCGAACCGGCTCATGGCGGCATCGGCCCGCGCGCGGTCGCCGCGGCTTTCGTACCAGCGCGGCGATTCCGGGAAGCTGCGGCGGACGTACAGCGCCAGTCCGGCGACGGCGAACATGACGCCGAACATCAGCCGCCACCCCAGACTCGGGCCCGCGGCCGACACCACGCCCCACGCGATGAAGTTCGACACCACCACCCCGAACGCGCCGAGGATGACCAGCTGGCTGTTGGCCCGGGCCCGGCGCGCCGCCGGGACGAACTCGGCGAGCAGCGTGAAGGCCACCGGCAATTCGGCGCCCAGCCCGATGCCGGTGATCAACCGCAGGACGACGAAAGACCCCATGTCCCAGGCGAAAGCCGTCAGCAGGCTGGCGACGCCCCAGACGAACATGCTGGTGACCAGCACCGTCCGCCGCCCGACCCGGTCGGCGATCGCGCCCGCCGCGGTGGCCCCGACCGCCATGCCGACGAACACCGAGCCGGCCACGAGCCCGGCCTGCGCACCGGTCAGCCCCAGGTCCTGGCTCACCGGCGCGAGCAGGAACGACTGCATGCTGAGGTCGACGGCGTCCACCAGGTAGCACAGCGCGAGGACCCGGACCAGCTTCTTCTGGTAGCCCGTGAAGGGCAGCCGCTCGAAGCGGTCGCCGATCGAAACGCCAGGCGCCTCGTTCGGCGCCCCGCTTCGCGAGGGGAAGGATGTCACGGTCCGCACCTTTCGTCGTTCGGACGTTGTCCCGCTGGTCGGGCAGAAGCGATGCGCGAGCTCATCGCCGAGTATCGGGGCCCGGCGCGGTCGATCTCGATCGCGGTGCGGCAGCGGATGTGCCGTCGTTCCTCCAGGTCCGGTCGGCTCGACGGGGAAACCGGTGCCGCACGACGGCCCAACCGATCTGCCCGAACGGACCAGCCGGTCTGCCCCCGCGGGCGAACCCGGATGCCTCGCACCGCGGCAGACGCCCTCGTCAGCCACCGACCACAGTGGACTCGCACGGGATGACGAGCAGGCGCCGAACCGATTAGGCCGAATGAAGGAACATCGCGAAAGACGCACTCGGCCGCCGATGGCCGTCCACTACCATGTGATCTTCATCTCGTGGGGATCAGATGCGGACTGGGACGAGAATGGGCCGAACCATCAGGATGTCTCGCGCCTGGTCGGCGGTGCTGGTGATCGGCGCGGCCCTCCTCGAGCTGTACTTCCTCCCGGAGCAGTGGCTCTTCCGGCTGGTCGTCGCCGTGCTGGCGCTGTCCGGGGCGATCCTGGGCGGGCTCGCCCTGTGGGGCGGTTCCGGCAAGGTCCGGGAGATCGTGGTGCCCGAGCGGATTCCCCCTGCACCGCAACCACCACCGCCGCGAGCCCCGGTGCGCGAGCAGCCGCCAGTGCACGTCCCGGACGGCCCGGCACCACCGAAGTTCGGCAGGGGCTCGAAGGCCCAGGCGCTCCCGTGGCTGCTGCCCGCGCACGCGGTCTACCCCGGGATCGCCGCGGACGAGGCGCAGCTCGGCGACCTCGCGGTGCGCGCGGCGTCCGTCGTCGGGCCGGGGCACCGCTGCGAGGAGCCCGTGGTGCCCCGCCAGGACGCCTACCGGCTCGGCCGGGACGACGACGGGCGGTACCTCATCGCCGCGGTCGCCGACGGGGTGTCCAGCAGTCGGTCGGCGGAGCTGGGCGCGACCGTGGCCGTCAGCGCGGCCATCACCGTGCTGCGCGAACGGCTGAACACCGCCCGGGACCTCGAAACCCCGGCCGCGGCGGAGATCTTCAGCGCAGTGGCCGCGCGGATGACGGACACCGCCACGTCCCGGAACCTGCGCGACTCCGACGTCTGCGCGGCCCTGGTGCTCGCCGTGATCCCGGCTCACCCGGCTCCCGGCGAGCGGGAGATGTGGGTCGCGTGGGTTGGGGACGCATCGGTGTGGACGCTGCGGGACGGCGCGTGGTCCTTCGCGGCAGGCGACGACAAGCGCACCACCGACGGCGTGGAGTCCAACGCGCTGGCGCACGTCCTCCCGGACAACCCGATGACGGTCGCCAGCAGGAGGATCCAGCTGCGCACCGGCGACGTGGTGGCGCTGATGACCGACGGTGTCGGTGACGCGCTGGCCACGCTGGGCGAAGCGAACCGGTACTTCGCGAGGAAGTGGGCCGCTCCGCCGTCGGCGACCTCGTTCGCCGACGACGTCGGCTACGACGCGGAGCGGTTCATCGACGACCGCACCGCGGTGACGGTCTGGGTGGGCGCCCGGGAGGAGCGATGACGAGCTCCTGGCCGCTGTCCACCGTGATCGGCCTCGACGAGCTGGCACCGCTGCGGCGGACGATCAGCGACGGAGCGGGCCAGAGCACCGGCATCCACCCCATCGGCGACCACCCCGGCTGGCTGGCCAAGCTCTACCGGACGCCCGGCGGTCACGACGAGGTGACCCGGCTGGACGAGCTCATCGCGCTGCCCGGGACCATCGGCGCCGACGACGCCGCGACGCTGCGCACCAGCACGTCCTGGCCGGTGGCCCGCATCACCGACGGGGATCAGCCGGTGCACGGGTGCGTGATCCCGGCCGCACCGGACAGATTCCGCCAGGGCGGCGACGGGGAGTTCCGCGAGATCGACACGCTGGCCCGGACGGCCGACTCGTTCGCGCGGCACGGCCTCCGGGCGCCGAGCAGAGCCGACCGGCTCCGGATCTGCCGGAACCTGGTGCGCGTGGCGGAGGTGCTCGAGCGCCACGGGCTCGTCTACTCCGACTGGTCCTACTCCAACGCCTTCTGGTGCCACGACGACGCATCGGTGTTCGTCATCGACATCGACGGGTGCGGCACCGGCTCGGTCCCCAACATCGCCCAGCCCAACTGGGACGACCCGCTCACACCGCGCCCGGCCGAGGCCGACGCCTGCACCGACCGGTTCCGCGTGGCGCTGCTCGTCACCCGCTGCCTCACCGGGCAACGGGAAATGACCGCGGCGCTCAACGATCTGGCCGAGTCGGACGGGCTGGGAAACCGCGGGTTGCGGGAGGTCCTGCTGGACATGCTGCTCAGCGAGGACCGCGAGCGGCGGCCCTCGCTGACCGAGCTCGGCACCGTCCTCGCCGGCGGCCTGTACGCCCGCTTCGGGTCGCCTCCGGCGCGCAACCCGATCCCGGAGCGGCCCGCGCCACCACCTCCGGTCACCGTCGTGAGCGCCACTCCGGGGACGAACGTCGACTGGAAGACCCCTGCCGCGACACCGAGCGCGAGCAACGGCGGGCCGCAGCGGGAAACCCTGTTCCTCGGCATCTTCTTCGGAGTGGTGGTGCTGCTGCTCCTGATCGTGATCATCGCGAACAACGCGTAGGAGGAGACGTCCATGGCCGAAGGCCCGTACACGATGAAGCAGAAGTGCCTGCCGACCTACGTCGTGATCGACGCCTCCTACTCGATGACGCCGTACCAGGACACCCTGAACCAGACGCTCGCGCGGCTGCACCGGAAGCTGGCGGGCAGCCCCCGGGTCTCCGAGTTCGCGCTCATGTCGATCATCGCGTTCTCCTCGTCGGCTCAGGTCGTGATCGAGATGACCGACATGGAGAAGATCCCGGTCATGCCCGACGTGGTGTGCAACGGCAAGACCGACTACCGCGCGGCTTTCGACCTGGTGCGCAGGCGGATCGACGTGGACGTCCCGGCGCTCAACGCGCAGGGCAAGGCGGTGCTGCGGCCCGCGATGTTCTTCCTCACCGACGGCCAGCCCACCGAGCCGGGCTGGGAGGCGGCCTTCCGCGAGCTGGTGGACCCGGCCTGGAAGCGCCATCCGCACGTGATCACCTACGGGTTCGGCTCGGTGCAGAGCGAGGTGCTGAGCAAGGTCGCCACCAAGGCCGCCTTCTACGCCGAGCCGGGCACGCGCAACGACGAAGCACTCGGCCAGGCGATCAACAGCCTGCTGAACTCGCTGGTCGCCTCCTCCCGCAGCGAGGAGATGCAGATCCCGACCGTGGCCGAGGGATACCGGACCATCCCCGTCGAGTACATGGACTGATGCCGATGACCAGCTGGGACCGCTCCGCCGTGCTGCTCGGCGCGGCATCGGTCTGCGTGGCGGCCGCGGCGGTCGTGTCGATCGCCGCGCGGCTGCCCGCCACCGAGGAACCGCCGCCCGCGCGCGAAGTGCAGCAGCACGCGCCGCAAGCTCCCGACACGGAGGTGACCAGGTGAAGTGCCATCACTGCGGCCTCGACAACGACCCCAACTTCCTGCTGTGCGCGCACTGCGGTCACAAGCGGGTCATCGACCTCTCCGGTGGCGCGCAGCCGACCACCACCGCACCCGGCACGACGCCGAGTGCCGCGGCCGGGCCCGGCGCGACCGGTACCGACGCGACGCGCTACCTCTGCGCCGCCCTCCAGCTGGACGCGGGGCTCAACGACAAGGCCCTCCAGAAGGTCCTCGACGAGCAGTACCGGGCGGTGGTGTCCTCCCCCGGAGTCGACCTCGCCACGGTGCTCAAGTACGGGCTGGCCGCGCGACGGCGGCAGCGGATCCGCGACGTGCTGATCGTGCTCCTCGCACTGATCGGGCTCGGGTTGCTGTTCAGCGAGGAGCCGCAGTGGTTCGCGCTGGCGCTCTTCGCCGGGTGGGCGGTCATGTTCATCGAAACCCTCTCGGCCCGCTACGGGTTCCTCTCCGCGCAGCTGCGGCGCGACACCTTCGACCCGGCGAACGCACCCGTGCCGAGCAACCGGCACACCGCGACGCGGCTGGCTGAGATAGCGGACCAGGACCGGGGAAATCTCACGGTCTTCGCCGACTACGCACCGTTCGCCGGCTACGGGGGCACCGTCGACACCTGGTCGTTCACCCTCAACGTGGCCAAAGCCGTGGAGGGCGAAGACGTCGTCGAGTTCACCGTGCAGGAGTTGCACGACTTCATCGCGAGCTCGGTCCGCGATCTCGGCCTGCCCGGCGTGCTGGTCGAGGACCGGGTGTTCGTCAGCGGCCTCGACCTGCTGCACGAGCTCGAACCGCCGGTGCGGCAGGCCATCCTGCCCGATGAACTGGCCGCCCCGGCCTCGCACGTCGACGACGCTCTGCTCGCACGGCTGCGCGAGGATCCCGAGTGCCGGGCCCGCCCGTACCTGACCGTGCGCGTGACCGGCTGGAACGGCGATCTGGTCGTGACGATGTTCCTGCGGTTCGTGCTGTCGTCGCAGAAGGACCTGCTGTTCGTCGAGGCCAACTACTCGCTGCTGCCGCCGGTGAAGCGGCGCTACCAGCAGATCGACCAGCTGCTGCGCAGCCCGACGGCCAGGCAGTTGGGCCGGCTCGCGGCGCTGAGCCTGGTCAAGATCGTGCCGGCCGTCTTCGAGGGCGTGCAGCGCATTCTGGGGATTCTCGGCTCGCCGCTGGCGCAGATCTTCAAGTCCCTGCGCGAGCGGCGCGAGATCACGCAGGAGCGGACCTTCAACTACGGGGCGACGATGAGCCTGCGCGAAGCCGCCGCCGACAACCGCTACCACCGGTACTTCCAGCAGCTCGACAAGGAGATGTACGCCAAGCTCGCCGAGCGCCGGGTGATGGACTCGCTGGAGCGGTTCCTGGCCGACCACAACGTCGACACCAGCGATCTCAACGAGCGCCAGACGACGATCCTGAACAACGGCGTGTACGTGACGGGGCAGGGGAAGCTGAACGCGATGAGCGTCGCCGCGGGCAACAACGCGATCGCCAGGACGGTCCAGGCCGTCCGGAACGCGGCACCGAACAACCGGCAGGGGTGAGCGATGGGCGACAACTACGGGATCCAGATCGGCGGCTCGGGCCGCCTCCGGGCCGAGTCGGTGGCCGCCGGTGAAGGGGCGCAGGCCTTTTCCACGGGCGGCTCGGAGGAACTGCGGGAGCAGGTGCGCGCGCTGCTCGCGGCACTGCGGAGCGCGCGCGACGACGGCGAGCTCGACAGCGACGACGTGCTGGCCGACGCCGAACTGCTCGACGCGGAGGTCAACGACGACAGCCCCGACAAGTCGAAGGTCCTGGGGCTGCTGAGCAGGCTCTCATCCGCCGTGGCGCAGTTCGGCGACCTCGCCACCGCGGTGCGGACCGCGCGGGACGCCGTGGATTCGTTGTCGGCCTGACCGGGAAGGGGCAGCATGGCGCATCAGGCGGAGCCGGGCGATCTCGTCGGTGGGCGCTACCGGCTCGTGCTCGGCTCCGGCCACCGCTGGCGCGCACGAGCCGAGGACAGCGGCGCGGAGGTGTCCCTGGAGCGGATCCGGTTTTCCTCGGCGGAGGAAGCGGCCGAGTACGCCGCCCGGTTCGAGCGGGAGCGCACCGAACGCGAACAGCACCAGGCCGCCGCGCTGCGCGCCTGCCCCGACCTCGTCTTCGTCGATGACCTGATCGCCGACGACGACGTCCTGTGGTCGGTGACCCGGCTGGTCGAGGGCCGCACGCTCACCGAGGACGTGTCGGCCTACGGGCCGATGGCGACCGAGACCGTCAGAACGATCGCCCGTGATCTCCTGAAAGCACTCGCGGCCGCGCACGGAGCCGGGATCGTGCACGGCGCGCTCTCCCCCGCAGCCGTGCGGCTGACCGGCGATGGCAAGGCGCTGCTCACCGGCTTCGGCACATCCGCCGACGAGCAGGCCTACCGCGCGCCGGAGCAGGACCACGAGCAGCACGGAGATCTCTTCTCGCTCGGCGCGACGCTGCACTTCGCGCTCACCGGCGCACCACCCGCGCCTCCCGGCAGCGACATGGGTGTGCTCAGACCGCTGATCGCACGGCTGCTCGCCGAAGATCCGCGGCAGCGGCCGACCGCGGCCGAAGCACTGGCGCTGCTCGAACCCCCTCCGGCTCCGGCCCATCACATCGCACCGCCGGCAGCCGGCCCGGCCCCGCCGAAGCCGTACTCGGTGGCGCCCGTGGTGGGTCTCGTCCTGGTCGTCGGCATGCTCATCGCGGTCATCATCGGCCTCGGCCGGTCCGAGTCCTCCAGCGACGCGGGCTCCGATTCGAGTGCGGAGAGCACCTACAGCGAAGAGGAGACCACCAGCTACGACGAGACCAGCGACTACGAAACGAGCGAGGAGGAGACCACCGACGCGGAGGAGACCACTCCGGAGTACGACCCCACGGAGGAGGCGTTCGAGGAAGTCGAGGCCGGGCAGTGCCTTCCGATCTACCGGGACACCGACGGTGAGTGGGTCCCACCGGAGCCGCCGGGCCCGGTCGCGTGCAACGAGCGCCACGCCGGCGTGTTCCTGGTCGTGAGCACCACCATGAGCGCCGACGACTGCGAGTCCACATCGGACGACTACACCTGGTGGAGCTACGCGGGGAGTTCGGGCACGACGACGCTGTGCCTGGACCGGGTCTGGGTGCCGCGATACTGCATCCCGGTCACGTTCAACAGCGACGACACCTTCTACTACGGCAAGGACTACACCGTCGAGTGCAACGGCAGCGACCTTCCCGAGGGATACGACAGCACCCTCCTCGTCGTCAGCGTCCGCGGCGCCTCGGAAGGCTGCCCCCACAGCCCCAGCTGGTCCTTCATCGCGGACGAGGGCAGCAGCCGGGTGTGCCTGGCACGTCCGGCGTAGCCCGGCGCATCACGCGGTGGGCACCATCGAGATCGCCAGCCGGTTGTAGGTGTTGATCAGAGAGACCGTCCACACCAGGCAGACGATCTGGTCGCGGTCGAAGTGCTCGGTCGCCGGGAGGTAGTCCGCGTCGGGCACTCCGCCGCTGAGCCGGGTGATCGATTCGGCCAGCCGCAGCGCGGCCCGCTCCGCCCCGGTGAAGTGCTCCGACTCCGCCCAGTTCGCCAGCTCGCGCAACCGGAGTTCGGACTCCCCGCCCTCGAGCGCCTGCTTGGAGTGCAGCTGCTGGCAGTACCCGCAGCCGTTGATCTGCGAGGCGCGCAGCCGCACCAGCTCGATCAGCCGGGCGTCCAGTCCCGCCTGCCGGGCGAGGTCCTCGGCGTCGCGGTTGAGCTGGTACAGCGCGGTGAACGTCGTCGGCGTCGTGCCGCCGATGTCGAACCGGAGGCTGGTCACATCTGTCATCGTGCGGTCTCCTTCTCGAGTTCGGCCGCCATGGCGGTGACCGTGCGGCGGCACACCTTGCCGGTCGGGGCCAGCGGTAGTTCCGGGAGCCTGAGCAGGTATTCCGGCAGTTTGCGCGGTTCCAGACCGCGCTCGGTGGCCAGGAAGTCGGTGATGTCGGCCAGCGTGAGCTCCGGTGCGGCCGCCGCCTGGCTGATGCACGCGCACATCCGCTCGCCCAGGTCCGCGTCCGGCACCGGGACGCACGCCACGTCCACGATCGCGGGGTGCGCGCTGAGCTCGCGCTCGACCTCCGCCGGGCTGATCTGGTAACCGCCCCGGGACACCACCTGCTTCAGCCTGCCGAGCACGTGCAGCCTGCCGTGCCGGTCGAAGGTGCCGAGGTCACCGCTGCGCACCCAGCCGTCCGCGGTGCGGTAGCGGGCGTCGAGCTCGGCGTCGGCGACGTAGCTCAGCGGTGTCATCGGGCCCCGCGCCCAGATCTCCCCGGCCGGCGCGTCGGCCCCGTGCTCGTCGACGATGCGGATGTCGGCGACCGCGGGATCCGGCGTGCCGGTTCCGGGCACCTCGCCGGTCCTGGCGGTGTGGCAGTTGATGCCGTCCGACGAACCGTAGATGGTGATCACCTGGCAACCGAAGCGCTGCCGGCAGGCGGCGGCCGTCACCTCGGGCAGCGGCGCGCCGCTGGACACGACGGCCTGGAGGCTGGAGAGGTCCTCCTCCGGCGCTGCGGGCTGCTCGGCCAGCCGCCGCAGCATGGTCGGCACTCCGAACAGGTGCGACGGGCGGTGCCGCGCGACCACGCGCAGCACCTCGGCCGCGTCGAAGCGGTCGGCCAGGATCAGCGTGGAGCCGAGCGCGGCGAGGCTCACCACCGCGCACGAACCGTAGGACGTCGCCGTCTTCACCAGCAGGAGGCCGCGCATCGGGTCGTCACCGCGGTGCAGGGCGCGGACGTAGTTCGCCCGGCCGCCGCCCATCGCGTTGTGCGAGTAGGCGATCATCTTCGGTTCCGCCTGCGAACCGGAGGTCACCAGGATGCGCGCCGGGGCCTCGGGGTCGATCGGCGACGGCTCCCAGCTGTGCTCGTACGGGGCTTCGTCCAGCGATCCCGAGCCGAAGGTGAAGACTTCGCGCAGGTGCGGCAGTTCGGCGGCCACCGCGGCATCCTCCTGGTCGGCGAAGATCGCCCCGGTGGCGCGGGAGCGGCCGAGCAAACTCCTTGTGTCGCGGCTGCCCGGCCCCGCCGGGTACGGGAGCGCGACCGCGCCGACGGCCACGACCGCGAGTTCGGCCACGAGCGCGCGCCAGCCGTTGGGCAGCCTGATCCCGACGATGTCACCGGGCCCGAGCCCCGCGCCGGACAGTGCGGCGGCGATCCGGCGCACCTCGCGGTCCAGCCCGGCGTAGTCGAGCGTGCGCTCGTCGTCGATGACCGCTTCCCGCCCGGGGTGGGCGCGGACGCGTTCGCGCAGCAGCGCGTAGAGGTCGCGGTCCGGGCAGTCGCCGCGCTCGACCCACCGGCGGCGCAGGTCCGCGGGCACCAGGTCGCGGATCTCGATGCCGTTGCGGGAAATCCAGGTCACGAGAACTCCCAGGGAGCGAGCGGGAAGGCGTGGGTGTCGCGGCCGAGCGCGGCGGCGAAGCGCGGGTCGGCGGCCAGCTCGCGCAGATCGGTGCACACCGGCGTCACCACGGCCTCCGCCGCGGAGAGCTCCGCTGCCCAGAAGCCGCTGGGCCGCTGCCGCAGGCGCTCCGGGATGCTGTCCGGTGCGGTTCCCAGAACCGCGGCGAGCCGCTCCGGATCCGTCCCGGACAGCACGGCGTAGCCGTCCGAAGTCCGCACCGGCTGATCCAGCACCGGGCGTCGCGGTGACCGGGGTACGACACCGGCGCTGGAGAACAGCGAGCTGTCCACCCGCACTCCCTCCCCGGTGCGCTGCCGGTGCAGCAGCGCGGCCAGGACGCCCATCGCGCTCACCGCGCCACCGAGCACGTCGGTCAACGTCATCAACGACGGCGCACTCGGTTCGTCCGCGGGCTGCACGGCGGCGGCCAGCCCGCTGTGCGCCTGCACCAGGAAATCCGTGCCCACCGGCGGTTCCGGCCACCGCAAGGGTTCCCAGCCCGACGACCACGCGTAGACCAGGCCGGGGCTGACCCGGGCCAGGTCCTCGGCGTCGAGGGCCAGCTGCGCGGCCTTGCCCGGCGCCCAGTTGTGCACGAAAGCGTCCGCGTCGGCGACGAGTTCGCACAGCTCGCGACGACCGCTCGGGCTCTTGACGTCCAGCTCGACGATTCGCTTGCCGTCGTTGAGCGCCCGGAACCGCGCCGAGCAGTCGCCGGACATCGGCGGAACGCCGCGCATCGCGTCGCCGCCCGGCGGTTCGACCCGGATGACCTCAGCACCCAGCATCCGCAGCAGGTGCCCGACCAGCGGCCCCTGGATCCGCCTGGTGGACTCCACCACGACGATGCCGTCCAGCGGTGCCGCACCGCGCCGCTCCGCGAACCGCGCCGTGCCCGGCAGAGCGCGGAACGCGCACGCGGGCACCTCGGCGGGCGGAGCCGGATCGTCCCGCACCGGCAGCACGCTCACCCCGGTGAACGCGGCCACCGACGCCACGGTTCGGTAGTCCACCTCTCGCAACGCCCGGTGCAGCGGCTCCGGCAGATTCGCCGCAGCGGTCGCGAAGCGCTGCTGGAACGGCCACCAGCCGTCGGCGACGGCACCCGAATCCGCGCCCAGCTCCGCCCAGAACCGGAGCCAGCCCTCGGCGTGCAGCACTTCCAGCTCGAAGCGGACGCCGTCCCGGCTGGTGAACGGCGGGCGCCCACCGGCCTGCCAGGTCTCGACCCAGTCGTCGTCGGTGGTGGCGACCGCGAGGTACTGCTGCACGGACAGCAGCGCGGCCTCCGCCACCGAAGTCCGCACGGAGGTCAATCGCGCCCCGCGTGCCCGCGCCAGTGACGCGGCCAGAACGCCTTGCGCCGCGAGCACTCCGGCCAAGGTGCCGGCGTAGTCGACGCCGAGGCGCCGCGGACGGCCCGCGGCACGCCCGTGGACGTGCATGATCCCGCACGCGGCCTGCACGGCCTGCTCATCGGGCAGCTCGCGCTCGACCGGCCCGGCCCAGTCGATGTCGCACGCCAGCGGTTCGGGATCTCCGGGCAGGGCCCGCAGCTGTTCGGCCGCGACGCGGGCCGCCACCTCCGGCCCCGTCCGCACCGCCGTCAACGGTGCTGTTCCTTCCGGCCCTGCACCGAGTAGATGACGCTGGAGGACGCGCGGAAGGACGGATCGCGCATCACCTCGCGGACCGCGTGCAGCTCATCGCCGGTCATGCCGACCGACAGCAGCCCGTCCCACAGGTGGTAGGTGTGGTGCAGCTGGAGACCGATGTCGGGTGAGCCCGCGTGCCGCGGCCGGGCGCTGGGCAGCGGGTCGACGTCGACGAGCCCGGCGGCGCGCATCGCGCGGGCCACCTTCCGCCCCCAGGACGGGTCGCCGCCGTTGCGGCGCATGAGCTCGCTCTTGGCCGCGAGGAACTTCTCGTACAGCCGCGCGGATTCGTCGTCGGGCGCGAGCAGCACCGGCTCGTAGGAGGTGTCGAACTCGTCGATCTGCAGCCAGCCGCCGGGCTTGAGGGCCCGGACGAGCTTGGCCAGCACCGCGTCCCGCTCGGCGAGGTGCTGCAGGACGAGGCGGGCCACGATCAGGTCGAAGTGGTCCTCCGGCAGCGGATCGGCGGTGATGTCGTGCTCCGCGGTGGACATGTTCGGATGTGCCGGGATGTCGGTCAGCTTCACGTCGGTGGCCAGCACGCTCCCGGTCGGCCCGACCCGGTCGGCGAGCCACCGCGCCACGCTCCCGCCGCCGCAGCCCACCTCCAGGCAGTGCCAGCCCTCGCCGACGCCGGTGGCGGCGAGCCGCTCGGTCGTCAGCGGGTCGTACGCGGCGGCCAGGCACCGGTGCTGCTCGCCGCTGTGCGGGTTGTGGTTGTCGAAGACGTAGCCGCCGGGGGCGGTCCGGACGTGCGTCACTGCAGTTCCCCTCAGAGCTTGGTGGTCAATGGCTTGCTCGGGTGGTCGCTTGGCGGAACCTGAGTGCTTCCCCGGACTGCGGGCGCCCCTCCTGGTGCATGAACGAATGCACGGCGGAGGGGCCGTCCTCGCCAGGAAAGCGCTCAGAACCCGCGGGTGGTCGCCCTGCGTACGTACTCAAAGCGGCTGCCGCCGCTTGCAAAGGCGAGGACGGCCACGCCGGCAGTGCCCTCAAGTCCATCGGCCGGTGCCGCACGTGGCGGTGCTGCCGGTCAGCTGTTCGCGCAGGTCCATGCGGCGCACCTTGGCGGTGCCGGTGCGGGGCACTTCGTCCCAGCGCAACGACACCGGCTCCCGCATCCGCGGCAGTCGCCGGGACGCGCGCCGCCACGCGGCGGGTGAAAGGGTCCCGTCGGCGGTGATGATCACGGGCAGCGGTGGCTTCCCCGGTTCGGCGAGCAGCACGCACTCCAGCGCTTCCGGCAACCGGTCCTCGAGGGCGTCCTCGATCTCCAGGCAGCTGCCGTCGGGCGTGCGGTCGACCTCGCGGTCCAGCAGCCGCACGCTGCCGTCCCACCGGCGAACGCCGAGGTCGCCGGTGATCCACCACTCGCCCACCTGCTTGTCCGCCCAGCGCTGGGTCTCGCCGAGGTAGTCCAGGCAGCGGGCCGCGGTGCGGGCCAGCACGAGCCCGGGCCGCCCGGGGCGCACCGGGCGGAAGGTGTCCGGATCGACCAGCCGCAGCCGGGTCTTGACCGGGATCGGGCGTCCGACGTCGTGCGCCGCCTGGCGGCGGGCCAGCGACCGGCGGGTGTGGAAGCGGAAGGTGAGCGGCCCGGTCTCGGTCTGCCCCCAGCCGTCCATCCACAGCGGGTTCCGCTGCCGGCTGGCGGTCAGGTAGGCGCGGATCGTCGGCGGGTGCACCGCGTCGTAGGTGCTGATGTAGAGCCTGACCCGGCGGAACGGGTTGTCGAGGCGTTCGGTCAGCGGCCGGAACCGCACGTAGGACGCGGGCAGGCCCTCCATGATCGTGGGCGGGTGCGCTCGCAGCACCGGGTCGGCGCGGTTCGGGTCCTGGCCGGTCAGGATCACGACCTCGCGAGGCGCCATGCTCATCACCACGGCGGTCCAGCAGAACGTGCGGCCGTGCGCGTAGGAGCTGGCGGTGGCCACGACGTCATCGCCCCGGACGCCGATCTTGGGCATCCGCCGCGCCTCGAACCGGGCCAGCTCGCCGATGATCGTGCGGGTCGAGTGGACCACGAGCTTCGGCACGCCGGTGGTGCCGGAGGTGTGGTCGATCACCAGCGGCTCGTCCTCGCCGCGCCGCTGCGGAGCCGGCACCCGGCCCCCGCGCACCTGATCGAGGTGCACCGCGCCGGGCGCCGCGACGTCCGAGGTCACCGTGACGCGGGCGAGGGAGGTCAGGTCGGTTCCCGCCGCGCGGCACCGCTCCAGCTGACCGGCGGTGGTCATCAGCACCGCAGGTGAGAGTCGTTCGAGCAGGATCGCCAACGCCTCCGGGGACAGCTGGGCGGACAGCTGCGCAGGCACCGCACCGACCCGCGTCGCGGCGCAGGCGAGCAGGTCGTAGTCCCAGTGGTTGTCCTTCAGGATCGCCACCCGGTCACCGCGCCCCGCACCGGCGGCCGACAGCCAGCCGGCGGCGTCGCGGACGAGCCCGGCCAGCGCCGCCGCGCCGTACTCCGTGCCCCCGTCCGGGGCGATGTCGAACGGCCGGTCCAGGTGCACGGTGGTGGCGGTGCGGCGCGCGGCGCACTCGTCGAAGAGCACACCCATGTCATGCGGTCTCAACGGGAGTTCTCCAGGTCCTCGGTCCGGATCGGCAGGCGCTTGCTGAACACCGGTCGCACCAGCGGGCGGAGCCTGCTGAGGACTCGCGACGCGGCGAGCGCTCCGGCGCGCACCGCGCCTTCGCTCGCCGGGCGCAGCATGACCCAGTCACCCGCGTAGTCGACCGGGCCGACCGGGCGGGCCATGAACCGGGCCCGCCGGTGCACTGCGGCCGGGGAGGCCTCGGGCAGCCCGAAGCGGTGGCGGTGCACGAAGTTCTGCCGGTTGACCGCCTCGAAGCCCGGGAGGTAGCGCGGCACCGCACGGGTCAGCCGGTCGATGATCTCCGCGTCCGGGGCCGACAGCAGGTCCGGGATCGTCGCGGCGTTGGCCATCAGCGTCAGCAGGCCCTTGCCCGCCGGTGCCCGGCCGGGGTGCTTCTCGTGGTCGAGCACGATCGCCGACAGCACCTGTTCCTCCACCGCGGGCGTGAGCAGCACGTACGGCCGGTCGCCGCCGGGCACGGACAGCGGCGCGTCCAGCAGGCAGCTCACCTTCAGCGCCGGGGTGAAGCTGCACGCGGCGAGGAACTCGGCTTCTTCCGCCGGTGGGTTCGCGTGCAGCTCGGCGGCGACGGGAGCCGGTACGCACAGCAGCACCGAGCGGGCGGTGACCACGTCCTCACCGGTCTGCAGGCGGGCGCCGCCGTCGTCGGCGATGACCTGGTGCACCTGCTGCCGGGTCGCGACGTCCAGCTCGGCGGCCAGCAGGCGGGCCGGCGTGTCCATGCCGTCGCGGTAGGTGCACCAGGTGCCCGCGGTGCCCACCGACAGCAGCAGGTTCACCATGACCGCCGCCGACGATCGCTCCGTGTTCCAGCCGAAGAAGCTCCCGGCGACCGGCTGGAAGAGGTAGTCGTGCAGGTCCGGGTGGTAGCGGCGGGCGAAGTCGGCGACGGTCTCGGCGGCCAGCAGGCTGCGCTCGGGTCGGTCGTCGTCGAAGTCCCCGCGGTGCCGGAACGCCCACGCCTGGAAGCGGATCAGGTCGAGGTGCGCGCGGCAGGACAGGCCGGCGCCGCTGAGCAGCGCGCGCGCCTCGGCGACTCCGGCGTGCGCCTGCCCGTCGCGCCAGACCGCCAGCGGCCGTCCGATGCGCGGCACCTCGTCCTCGGTCAGCCCGAGCCGGGAGATCAGCTCCCAGGTCGCCCGGTAGCCGCTCGGGGAGATCTGCTCGGCCCCGGTGTCGATGGTCCAGCCGTCGTGACGCGCGCTGGTCATCCGCCCGCCGACCTGCGGCGCGGCTTCGAACACCCGCACCGACAGACCGGCCCGCCGCAGTTCGTGCGCCGCCGTCAGCCCGGCGAGACCGGCGCCGACCACCGCGACGTCCAGGTCTGTCCCGCCTCTCCGCGATTCACTGTGGTGGTCGCGTTCGGGACTGCTCTCGCGTATCGCGGTTTCTGGTGGCTGAGCTGCGTCACGGTCCCCTGGGGTGCGGTCGGGCGGAACTGGAGTTGGCACAGGACGCCCCTCATGGTTGCTCACGCGAGGATCCCCGTTCCGATCAGCAGGTTCGCCAGGACCAGCAGCGCGACGTAGGTGCGGTGCACGGTGAAGCCGAGCTTGCGGGCGCGCATGATGTCACCGCGGCCGAAGCCCAGGTAGTACTGGCGGGCGCGCAGGATGGTCGCGGGCAGCATGAGCAGGACGAACCACGCGGGCGCCACTCCGGTCAGCGATGCCGCCGCGACGAGCACGAACTCGCCCGCCGAGAGCGCGCCGATGAAGATCGCGTTGCCGCGCGGCGAGGTCAGCGCGGCCACCGTCGGCCGCCCGACCGCCCGATCGCCCTCGACGTCGTTGGTGTTGGAGTACACCCCGAACATCAGCGGCCCCATGCCGAACAGCACCGCCTGCACCAGCAGGAAGCCGGAGAACTCCCCGGTCGCCAGGCCGTAGGGCCCGAACACCAGCGCCACCCCGAGCGCGACCAGGAACGCCTCCTGGAACCCGTGGTAGCTCAGCTTCATCCCGTAGGAGTACTGCAGCGAGATGACGTAGGTGGCGGCGATCAGCACCACGGTCCACATCGGACGGTGGGGTGCCACCGCGATCGCACCGGCCCACAGCAGCGCACCGGCGCAGGCCGTGATCCAGGCGAACCGCATCGCCTCGGCCTCGGTCAGCGTCCCGGCCACCAGCGGCTTGCGCAGCTTCTTGCGCAGCGGATTGTTGGGGCCGTAGTTCTCGATGTCGCTGCCGTCGCGGTAGCCGGTCACGTCGTCGAGGGCGACCATCGCGACGATGGTGCAGACCTCGCCCGCCAGGAACAGCAGCAGCATCGGCACGGTGCCGGGCGCCACCGCCGCGACCGGCAGCAGCACCGCGGCGGAGACCACCAGGATGCCGATGTAGTAGTCGAACACGTCGAGCTTGCCCAGCCGCAGGTAGCTGCGGAACTTGCTCTCCTGCCGGGCCTCCGGGCCCGTGCCGCGGACGAGGTTGACGTCACTGGTCATGGTTGGCGTTCCTCCGTCGGTCGCCGAATTCGCAGACGGCGTCGGCGATGCGCGCGACGTCCGCGTCGGTGAGGTGCGGGTAGATCGGCAGCGCCAGGATCCGCTCGCTCGCGTGCTCGGCGTTCGGCCAGCACCCGCCGGCCGGGGCGTGCGGGGCGAACGCGGCCTGGCGCGGGAGCGGCTGCGGGTAGTAGACGTGCGAGGCGATGCCGCGCTCCGCGAGGTGCTCGCGCAGTTCGTCGCGCCCTTCGACCTGCAGGCAGTAGACGTAGTAGCAGCGCCCCTCCCGGCCTGGCGGTGGTGCGACGATGCCGCGGTCGGCCAGCGGTGCGAACCGCGCGGTGTAGTGGTCGGCGATCGCGGCCCGGCGCTCCAACCGTTCCGGGAAGGCTGCGAACCGGTGCAGCTGGAAGGCCGCCTGGATCTCGTCGAACCGGCTGTTGGTGCCGATGACCTGGTGCACGAACCGCTGCCCGTCCTGGCCGTGGTTGCGCAGCACCCGCACCCGGTGCCCGAGCTCGGCGTCCCGGGTCACCACCGCGCCGCCCTCGCCCGGCATGCCGAAGGACTTCACCTGCACGAAGGAGAAGACGCCCGCCTCGCCCCACATCCCGGCGGGCGTGCCGTCCAGCACCGCGCCCTGCGCGACGGCGGAGTCCTCCAGCAACCGCACGCCGTGCCGCTCGGCCACCGCCGCCAGCCGCGGCATGTCGGCCATCACCGAGAACATGTGCGCCGGCATGATCGCCCTGGTGCGGTGGTTGATCAGCCGCTCGACGGAGTCCGGGTCGACGACCATGGTGCGCCGGTCGATGTCGGCGAACGCGGGCTGCGCGCCGACCTCCAGCACCGCCGAGGCCAGCGGCGCGCAGCCGAACGCGGGCACCACGACCTCGTCGCCCGGGCCGATCTCCATCGCGCGCAGCACGAGGCCGAGCGCGGCGGTGCCGCTGCCGCAGGCCACCACGTCGGCGGCACCGAGCGACTCGCGCAGCACCTCCTCGAAGCGCCGGGTGTGCTCGCCGAGGATGAACTTCTGCTCGGGCGCGGTGGCGATCTCGCGGATGAGGTCGAGCATGACCTTGCGGTCGCCTTCGAACAGGTCCGGCGGGAAGAAGGGGATCGCGGGTTCCATCAGGCGCACCTCCGGGCACCGAAGTCGCTGATCGCCGCGCACACCCGGTCCAGCTGGTCGAGGGTGAGGTCCGGGTACAGCGGCAGCGCCACCGCCCGCTCGCTCGCGGCCTCCGCGCGCGGGAAGTCGCCGCGCCGGTGGCCGTGCCCGGCGAAGCACGGCTGCAGGTGGAACGGCACCGGGTAGTAGCTCTCGGTGCCGATCCCGCACCGGTCCAGGTGGGCCACCAGCTCGTCGCGGTGCTCGACCTCGATCAGGTACACGTACCAGACGCCGGCGGAATCCGGTGCGGTGTCGGCGATCTCCGGCAACCGGACGACGCCGGGCACCCCGGTCAGCCGCCGCCGGTAGGCCGCGGCGAGCTCCGCGCGGCGAGCGATGTCGGCGTCCAGGCAGGTCAGCTTGGCCGACAGCACGGCGGCCTGGATGTCGTCCATCTTGCTGTTGGTGCCCACCATCCCGGTTTCGGTGGCGATGCCGGGGAAGTTGTCGATGGTGCGGCCGAACCGCCCGTGGTGGCGCAGCCCGGACACCAGCTCGGCGATCCGCGGGTCGTCGGTGAGCACCGCGCCCGCGTCGCCCAGCGCGCCCAGCGTCTTCGACGGGAAGAACGACAGGACGCCGCCAGCGCCGTGCAGCCCGGCGTGGACTCCGCGCTGCCGCATGCCGATGCCTTCCGCGCTGTCCTCCAGCACGGTCAGCCCCCGCCGCTCGGCGATCTCGGACAGCGCGGCCATGTCGGCCATCTGGCAGAACAGGTGCGCGGGCAGCACGAACCGGGTGCGCGGCCCGGCGACGCGGTCGACCTCGGCCGGGTCCAGCGCGTAGGTGACCGGGTCGACGTCGGCGAAGACCGGGCGACCGCCGGCCAGCACGACCGAGGTCGCCGTGGCGACGAAGGAGTAGACCGGGACGATCACCTCGTCACCCGGCTGCAGGCCTGCGGCGCGCAGCAGCAGGACCAGCGCGTCGGTTCCGCTGTTGACGCCCACCGCGAAGCGGGCGCCGGTGTAGTCGGCGAGGCCCCGCTCGAACTCGGCGACCTGGCGCCCGTGGGAGAACTTCCCGCTGTCGAAGACCTCCTCGACCCGCGCACCGATGTCCGGCCAGAGCCGGTCGAACGTGCGGGCCTGCGAGAAGAACGGGATCGGATCCGCCGCGCCCTCCTGCCGGAGCCCGGGGGTTTGCGTCCCGCGGGACAAGAAGACCACACTCCTGACTGGGTGCTGAACTGATCGAGACAGGCACGAAACTAGCCGAGGAGCAACTCAGATCACCAACTCTTCGGTTGATCACTCCACTTTTTCACCCATACCGGTTACGTATGTTGCGGAGATTATCCCCAGATTCGAAGCGATTTCAGCGATGGGTAGAGTTCCGGTCGCGATCGAAGTCATTTCGTCCTATGTAGACGAACATCGTCGCACCCCCACCTCCATCCACAAAGGACGTTCATGCTGCACGCACTCGTGCTCGGCCTCGGCCGCGCGGGCGCCGGCCTGCACCTGCGGGTTCTGACCAAGGCACGGGCCGCGGCCCCCGAACTGTTCCACCCGGGCCCGGTGGTCGGCTGCGATCCGGCACCGGGCGCGCGCCACGACCTGCGCGGCGCGATCACCACCGAATCCCTCGCAGCGGCGGCGGAAGTGCTGGATCCGCAGCGCACCGTCGTGCACGTCTGCACGCCGCCGGACACCCGCGCCGCCGTGCTCACCCGTTTGGCCCAACACGGTTTTCGCCGGGCCATCGTGGAGAAGCCGCTCGCCACCGGGCTCGGCGACCTCCGCGAGATCGACGCCCTGCGCCTGCGCCACGGGCTCGACCTCGTGGTGGTGTCGCACTGGACGGCCGCCGAGCTCACCGAGCGGATCACCGCGCTGGTCCGCGGTGGCGAACTCGGTGACCTGCGGTCGATCCGGTTCGTCCAGGACAAGCCCCGGTTCACCCGCTCCGCGACGACGCACGGGCACCCGACCGCCTTCGACGTCGAGCTGCCGCACTCGCTCGGCGTGGTGCTCCAGCTGGCCGGCCCCGCCGAGGTGGAACGAGCGGCGTGGACCGACATGCACGGCCCGGACGCCGTGCTGCCCGCCATGGGCAGCGCGCACCTGGTGCTGCGCCACACCAGCGGCGTCACAAGCGAGCTCTCCTCCGACCTCACCTCCCCCGTCCAGCAGCGGCGGATCACGGTGGAGCTCACCGGCGGCCAGGTCACCGGCCACTACCCGATCAGCGACCAGGACGACCACGCGCAGCTGCTGGTCGACGGGCAGCGGCAGGTGTTCCGCGACGACGCGCTGACCCGGTTCGTGCTGCGCGCCTACCGGCACTTCCAGGACCCGTCCCCGATCGAGCACCCCACGCTGCAGGTGCACCGCGACGTCGTCCGCCTGCTCGCCGAGGCCAAGCAGTGCTGTCTCCGGGCAGCCGAGAGGAGTTCCAGCCATGCGCGGTGAATCCGCGGTCAACCGGCTCGCCGGGATCGGCGACGAAGCGGCGGTCGGCCTGCCCGGCCAGATCGCCGCGATCCGCGAACTGGGCTGGTCCGCCGTCGAACTGCGGACCGTGGACGGCATCGCGCTCGGCGACCTCGACGCAGCGCAGTTCGCCGCGATGCGCTCGGCCCTCCGCGCCGCCGAGCTCGACGTGGTGTGCCTCGCATCCCGGATCGGCAACTGGGCACGACCGATCACCGCCCCCTTCGCCGACGACCTGCGCGAGCTCGACGTGCTCGCCGGGCAGTGCGCCGAGCTGGGAACCCGATTCGTCCGGATCATGTCCTACCCGAACGACGGCCTGCTCGAAGCCGACTGGCGCGACCGGGTGCTGGACCGCATCGCGCGGCTGGCCGAGCGCGCGGCCGAGCGCGGTGTCGTCCTGGTGCACGAGAACTGCGCCGGGTGGGCGGGTGAGGACGCCGAGCGGATGCTCCACCTGATCAGCGAGGTGAACAGCCCGTCGCTGCGGCTGCTCTTCGACGTCGGCAACGGCATCGACCACGGCTACGACGCCCACCAGCTGCTGGTGCGGATCCTGCCGCACGTGGTGCACGTCCACGTCAAGGACGCGATCGGGGCGCCCGGCCACGCCGAGTACGTGCTGCCGGGCGACGGCCACGCCCGGGTCACCGACTGCCTGCGGCAGCTGCTGGCCACCGGTTACACCGGTGCGCTGTCCATCGAGCCGCACTTCGCGACCCGCCCGCACGAAGGCCTGCGCGCGCACGGCTCGGCCGCGCAGCTGTTCGTCCAGGCCGGGCGACGTCTCGAACAGCTGCTGCGGACCTGTCCGGAAGCGGTCGCCTCCTGATGCGCGGCGACATCGATCAGGAACTGCTGCTGCACCTGCTGTCCATCCCCACCATCGGCCTGCTGGAAACGTCGGCGGGCGATCCGCCGCCGCAGCTCTGGGCGGCACAGCGCGCCTACGCCAGCGCTGCGGCGGGCATCGGGTTCCGAGTGGTGCGCCACGCGAGCCCGAGCCCCGAGTTCCTGGCCCGCGAGGACGTGCCGCTCACCGTGCGCCGCGCCGCCGAGGACCCGGAATTCCTCGCTGCGCAGCCGAGCCTGCTGCTGCGACTCGGCCCGGAACTGCCGCGCGCGGCCACCGTGATGTTCAACGTGCACCTGGACACCGTCGCCGGGCTGGAGCCCGTCGGCCGGAGCGGTGGACGGATCACTGGGCGCGGCGCGATCGATGCGAAAGGCCCGGCCGTGGCGCTGCTCGCCGGGATCCGGGACGCGGTGCGGCGCGATCCGGCGGTGGGCCGTGACGTGGCTGTGCTCGTGCAGGCCGTGTCGGGCGAGGAGGGCGGCGCGATGGGCACCTTCGGCACGCGTCCGCTCGTCGAGGCAGGGCACGTGGGGCGGCTGAACATCTTCTGCGAGCCGACCGGGATGCGCTACCTGCCCCGCAGCACGGCGTCGATGACCGCCCGCGTCCGGGTCGACGGCCGCGGCGCGATCGACGATCGGCCCGACGCCGGGCACAACGCCACGGTGCTGCTCGGCTTCCTCGCCCAGCACCTCGCCGCCGAACTCGACCCGCGGGACCGGCCCGGCAGGCTCTGCGTCGCGGGCCTGCACACCGGCCACCTGCACAACCGCGTCTACGGCAGCGGCGAACTGCTGCTCAACCTCTCCTACGGTTCCCGGGCCGAAGGTGCCGCCGCCGAGGCGGCGTTGGGCGAAGCCGTTCGCGGCGGGCTGCGGCGGTTCACCGAACTGTTCGCCGGGACCAGGGAGTTCGCGCGCACCGCGGCGGAGGCGATCGCCTGCACCGAGCTGGAGTGGCTCAAGCGCGGCCTGCCGAGCCTGGACAACGCCGACCCGTGGGCCGAAGAACTGCTCACCCGCGCGGGCGCGGCCCGCTGGCCCGACGACGAACCGGCCTTCACCTGCGACGCCATCTGGATGGCCGGGCAACCCGACGCTTACACGGCGGTGCTGGGGCCCGGATCGCTGGAGGGCAACAACGCGCACGCCGAGGGCGAGTACGCCGAGCTGGACGAGCTGCGGGACTTCGCCGCCGCCGTGTCCGCACTGATCACCGGATTTGCCGAGCACCACCGCGATACCGCTCCGAGAAAGGGAATTCTCGATGCCTCCGCATGACGCACGCGTCCGCGTGCCCTACGACGAACTGCACTCGTTCGTCACCCGGCTGTTCACCGAACGAGGTGTGCCGCTGGAGCGCGCGATCACCGCGGCCGCCGCGCTCTGCCACGGCGACCTCTGCGGCTTCGACTCGCACGGCGTGTTCAACCTGACCCGCCTGTACCTGCGGCTGTTCGCCACCGACCGGGTCGATCCCGCCGCCGAGCCGGAGACCACGACCGACCTCGGCGCCTGCGCGGTCGTCGACGCGCGCCGCGCGCTGGGCCTGTGGTCGGCCTCCGAAGCGATGGACGACGCCGTCGCGCGCGCCGGCCGGTACGGCATCGGCCTGGTGTCGGTGCGCGGCGCCACGCACTTCGGCTGCGCGGGCTTCCACGCCGCTCGTGCGGCCACGCACGGGATGGTCGGCATCGTCGCGAGCAACTGCGGTGGTCAGCGCATCGCCCGCCCACCGTTCGGGGCACTGACGATGCTGGGCACCAATCCGCTCAGCGTCGCAGCCCCGGCACTGCCCGACCACCCGTTCGTCCTCGACATGAGCACCACGGTGGTGCCCACCGGGAAGATCCGCACCGCCGCGAGCAGCGGCGAGGCGATCCCCGAGGGCTGGCTGGCCGACGACGCCGGGAACCCGGTGACCGACCCGGCCGAGTTCGACCGCCGCAACGCGCACCTGCGCTGGCTCGGCGGCACCCCGGAAAACGGCGTCCACAAGGGCTTCGGTCTCGGGCTCGTCGTGGAGATCCTGTCCGCCCTGCTGCCCGGAGCCGCGTTCGGCCCGTCCCCCGACGCGCTCCGAGGCGATGGCGGGCCGCACGGGCGGGACGACGACATCGGCTACTTCGTCCTGGCCATCGCCCCGGACCTGCTCCGCGAGCCCGGCCGGTTCGACCTCGACGCGCAGGCGATGTTCAGCACCCTGCTCGACTGCCCGTCCGCGGACCGGGAAGTCCGCTACCCCGGCTGGTGGGAGGCGGAGCGAGCCGCCGAGCGGCTGCGCAACGGAGTCCCGATCCGCGAGCACGTCCACCGCGAACTCCTCGAACTGGGACTGCGCGGCCGCCAGCCGGTGGCCGGACGATGAGCCGCCGGATCGGAGTCGTCGGTCTCGGCGCGATCTCGAAGTACTACCTGCACGCCATCACCGAACTGCCCGACTGGGAGCTCGCAGCGGTCTGCGACGTCCGCGAGGCAGCACTCGAACCGCACCGCGGCCGCACGCCGTGCTACCAGGACCACCGCACGATGCTGCGCGAATCCGAGCTGGACGCTGTGGTGGTGACGGTGCCCAACGACGTGCACGCCGAGGTGTGCGGCGACGCGCTGCGCCGGGGAATCCCGGTGTGCGTTGAGAAGCCGCTGGCGGTGTCGCTCGACGACGGGAACGACCTGGTGCGGTTCTCCGAGGCCGCGGGAGTTCCGCTGTTCACCGCGTTCCACCGCCGCTACAACGACAACGTGCTGCACCTGCTCGAACAGACCCGCCGGCGCAGCGACATCATCGCGCTGCGAGTCCGCTACCTCGAACTCATCGAGGAGCACATCGGCGGCGACACGTGGTACCTGGACCCGCAGCGGTGCGGCGGCGGATGCGTGGCCGACAACGGCCCGAACGCATTCGACCTGGTCCGGCTGTTCCTGGGCGAGGTCGAAGTGGCGCGCGCCAACATCGCGCGCGACGCGGCCGGTACCGACCGCCAAGCCACCATCAGGCTGCGCTCGGCATCCGGCATCCCGGCGACCGTCGAACTCGACTGGTCGCACCCCGGTGAGACCAAGGACGTCGAGGTCCTCCTCGCCGACGGAACCCGGCTCTCGGCCGACATGCTGGCCGGGCACGAGGAGTTCAAATCCTCGCTGTGGCACGAGTACTTCGGCATCCTCGACGACTTCGCCACGGCCATCGCCGCACCAGCCCCGACCACCACCGGCGGACTCGCCGCCCTGGAGCTGGTCGACGCGACCTACCGAGCAGAACTACGCGAACCGGCCCTCATCGCGGAGGAGACGAAGTGAACCTGGCAGAGGACGGCCCCAAGCGAGCGCTGACCGGAACGCTGGTGAAGGTGCTGGTGCACCGCCGCGACCAGCGCGGCATGGCGCTCGAACCGCACGCCAGCCGCTGCGTGCAGCGCGGCGAGGTGCACGAGCTGGTGACCACCGACCACCAGGACACCGAGCCGGGAACGCGGATCGACCGGGTCGGCTTCCTCGGCTTCGCCGAGATCGGCTGCGCCGGCGTGATCGACCGCGGCGACGAGTTCTGGATCGGTGACCAGCGCATCGGGACCGTGCTCGGGTTCGACGCCTGCCACTTCCCGAACCACTACAACATCCTGATCAACACCGAGGTCCCCGTGACCGGTGCGGACCTGGAGCTGCAGCCGGAGATGCCGGTCGCTTTCACCCAGGCCCTCCTGCCGGTTGGTTCCTGCGCTGGGCGATAGCCTCCGCTGGGCTTGAGGTTTCGGTCGATTTCGGCGTGATCGGTGGTTTCGGTTCGCGGGTCGGCGTGGTGCAGGTGGCCGGGGCCGTTTCAGGTTGAGTCGTGGATCGCTCCGTCACCGCCAAGGTGGAGTGCGGGGGTTGCAGTGGTGTGGGACCGGCGGGTTCAGATTCGGGCCTGGCCGTCGAGCGACCGGGCTCAGCCGTCGCCGAAGCAGCCCGCATAGCCCTATTAGGACGCTCAGGGATTCACGTTTGCGCCTGCGTGCAGGTCAACGACACGCCGAGCCATCCCCCGTCCTCTTCGGAGGATTTATGCTGCGAGGCAAGGGTTTTCGCGTTTGAAGAGTGTTGTGTTCACCTGATTGTGGGACGGTTATTCGCTCGAAACCACGTTCGATCCTTGGGAGAATTTGATGCATGACACCGCTGATGGCTTCCCAGGACGCGACGCCCGGCGCTGGCGCGGGTGTGGTCGTGTCCGCCTTGCCCGCGTGGGATGTGCCCGCGCCGGGTGGGGTGTGGTCGTCTGCGGTGCACTCCCTTTCCGATGAGGAACTGGTCTCCCGGATCGGGGAGGTGGAACAGCGGATCCGCCAGGCCCGCATGCAGCAGCTGCGGTTGATCGCCGAGGCCGACCGCCGCCGTCTGCACACCGTTTGTGGTGCGCGTTCGACGCAGGTGTGGTTGCAGACCCTGCTCAACATCGACGGCCAGGACGCCACGAACCGGGTCCGTATCGCCACCGCCACCACTCCGGCCGCGCCCACCGACGCCGATGCTGCCGCAGACACCACGGGAGTAGATGTCGTTGCACTCCCGGAAACCGGGCAAGCCCTGGCCGACGGCGTCATTGGGCTGGAGCATGCGCGGGTGATCTCCCGCTGCCTGACCCGTCTGCCCGAGCACGTCCGGCACCAGGCCGGTGAGGTGGAACGATTGCTGGTGGACAACGCCTGCCGTCAGTGCCCCCGTGATCTGGAGAAGTTGGCCGACCGGGTGCGCTACACGCTCGACGCTGACGGTGCTGTGGCGGACGAGTGGGCACAGTTCGAATCCCGTGAGTTGCACTATGCGACGGCTCGTGACGGGATGCTGGTGATCAAGGCCCGGCTGGACCGCGAGACTGGGGCGAAGTTCGTCACCGCCCTGCAACCGCTGGCCGCACCCCGCCCGGAAACCGACGACATCAAGGACCCGCGCACGGTCGGGCAGCGCAACGCCGACGGCCTGTCCACACTGCTCGACCTGGTGCTGGACACCGATGGAATGCCGCGCACCGGTGGGCAGAAGCCGCACCTGACCGTCACCATCGACTACACCCAGCTGAAAAACCAACTCCCCACCAACGGCGGCGAGTTCGTCGCTGGTGGTGCGGGGACGCTGGAGAGCACCGGCCAGTATGTCAGCCCGCAAACCGTGCGCAGGATCGCCTGCGACTGCGAAGTCCTGCCCATGGTCCTGGGTGGCGACAGCCTGCCCCTGGACGTCGGAACCTTGCAACGGACCGCGCCGACCCACATCCGGGCCGCACTACTGGCCCGCGACGGTGTCTGCGCCTTCCCCGAATGTGATCACCCGGCGGGGACGCCGCAGGCCCATCACATCGTGCACTGGATCGACGGCGGCCCCACCAGCCTCGACAACATGGTCATGCTGTGCGCCCACCACCACCGCACCATCCACAACCACCACTGGCACATCGAGCTACAACGTGGCCGCCCGGTTTTCACACCACCGACAGACCTCGATCCGGCACGCACACCGAAGCCCGGTGGGAAAGCCCAACCCGCCACACACCACCACGCCCTCCACCACCTGAACACACCACCAGAAAGCCGCCCGCCAACGTCCAGATCCCTGGCGAGCACCTGATCACCTCACCCCGGTCTTGGGTGGGCACCCCGCCCTGCCCACCGACCAAACAACAGAGCCGAAATTCCGACCCAACAAGGAAAGGGCAGCCACCGATGACGAACCAACCCACCACCGCTCAGCCCGAAACGACCAGCACCACTGCCCTCGTCCGCCACGTCGCCATCCACCGCGAGCCCGCACACCACAGCAACCCGGCACGCCGCTCACCGGCGACGGAGCCATTCACCACACAACCCGCAGAGGCCGCCGCCACCCGCACTCCACGATCCGCCGTCCACAAACGGGACCCGTTCCATACCGGGTCATCCCCGTGACATCCGGGGCCACAGCGCACAATCCCCAAACCACGGGGATGACGCCCAGCACAACACAACGACATCAGTAGTACGCACCTTGAAAACACAAGAGTGGAAACAAAGGCGCCCCAATACCCGTGGGTTCCCTGACAGCAGAAGACCCGGCTGTCAGGGAACCCACGACCGAACCCGGCCGTCGAACGATGAGAACGACGCACCAGGAACCCGCGGAGACCAGAAGGGGCCCCGCAGAGAGAAACAACGGCACAGCGGAGGAGAGGATGACCGGCACCCCAACGCCACCGGCCATCCGCTTCACAGCAAAGCTCAGCCGAGCAGCTCGACGTCGGACTTGCCGTAGTGGAAGTCACGCACGACGGCCAGCAGCTCGTCGACGGACAGCTCACCGTTGCCGTCCTTGTCGACCTGCTCGAACAGGGTGGCGGTCTTCGACTCGTCCACACCGACCGCGATCAGCCAGGTCGCGAACTCCTCGCCGTTGATCTGGCCGTCGTTGTTCTGGTCGCAGAGACCGACGACGCCCTTCACAACCGGGCCGAGCACCTGGTCGAACTTGCTCTCGGCACCAGCCTCGACGAGCGGGCCGGCCGCCGCGATGAACTGCTCCTCGCTCAGCGAGCCGGCGCCCTTGGCGACCTGCTCGAACATCGAGGTGAACGCGTCGGTCAGCGCGCGGGCCTGCGGGCTGGTCGCGCTCTTGCCGAACGCCTGAGCGATCTCCGCCGCCTCCTGCTCGAAGTCGGACCGCTCCAGGCTTCCGCTGCCGTCGGCGTCCCACTTCGCGAAGCGCTTGCGCAGCCGCTCGGTGGCGATGGCATTGGCCATTGGTCACACTCCCATTTCTTCTATCATCATTGGGAAAACAGGACAGGAAGGTCTTCCCGCCCCCAACGCGGGGACTTGCGCCACCCGCGCAGGTCTGTGTTGGTCGCGACTCACATCCGAGCCGCTTGCTCACCCGCGAGCACGCCGCGGGTATCCAGCAACGGGCACGCGGCCCTGGACAGCATTCCGGTGTTGTACTCCGCGTGCGCCTGTAACAGGATCGCCAGGTCCGCCGAGGCGAACTCGGCTTCGACGTCATCCACTTTGGACAGCTCGACCTCGTCCACAGTGAACGTGTCCACGTGCGGGTCGTGGAACAGCACCTCCGCGCCACGCCTGCACAGCTCGCGCGCCACCGGGAACGCCGGGGACTCCCGGGTGTCGGCGACGTCGCGCTTGTAGGTCACTCCGAGCAGCAGCACCCGGGCATCCCGGATCGGCTTCTCCCGCAGCAGTTCCTCCGCCCGGTCGACGACGTGTCGCGGCATCCGGTCGTTCACCTCGCGCGCCGCGCTCAGCACGTCGAAGGTGAAGCCCTCCTCGCGGGCCTTGCTCGCCAGGTACAGCGGGTCGATCGGGATGCAGTGCCCGCCGACGCCGGGCCCCGGGTCGAAAGGAACGTAGCCGAACGGCTTGGTCCCCGCACAGCGCAACACGTCCCACACGTCGATGTTCACCTGATCGCAGAACTGCGAGACTTCGTTGACCAGTGCGATGTTGACGTAGCGGTAGGTGTTCTCCAGCAGCTTCGCCAGCTCCGCCTCCCGGGTACCGCGCGCCACCACCACCGAGTCCACGAACCGGCCGTAGAACGTCGCGCCGTACTTCGCGCACAGCGGCGTGACACCGCCGACGACCTTCGGCGTGTTGCGCACCCCGAAAGCCGCGTTGCCGGGATCGATCCGCTCCGGCGAGAACACCAGGTGGAAGTCGGAACCCACCGCCAGCCCGCTGCGCTCCTCCAGCAACGGCAGGACCGTCTCCTCCGTGGTGCCCGGGTACGACGTGGATTCCAGCACCACCAGCATTCCCGGCCGCAGGTGCTCGGCCACCGCGCACGCCGCCGAGCGCACCGCCGCGAGATCGGGCTCCCCGTCGTCGGACAACCCGGTGGGCACGCAGATCACCACGGTGTCCGCAGTGCCGATCACCGCGGGGTCGGTACCCGCCCGGAACCCGCTCGCGAGGAGTTCGGCGACCGCCTCGCGGGAGACGTCCCCGACGTGCGAGCGGCCGGCGTTGAGCCCCTCCACCACCGCATCGGAGATGTCGAGCCCAGCCGTGGCCAGACCGGCCTCGGCCGCCCAGACCACCAGCGGCAGCCCGACGTAGCCGAGTCCTACGACGACGAGATCAAGCGACAACGCGGGTCTCCAACGGATGTGTCGATGCCATTGCTGCTGCCCTACGGCTCATGCCGAGAAGCTCCCGCTGCCGGGTGCGACGTGCGAGCCGTAGCCGGGCTGAACCGTGACGGACGGCGTCATGCAGAACGGGTCGCCGTAGATCTTCACCGGCTGGTCGGTGTTGTTCACCAGCACGTGCGCCGCCATCGGGAGCTTGTGGCAGCCCTCCGGAGCGGTGTAGGTCGTCAGCTCCTGCATCTCCGTCTCGAAGACGACGACCTCACCGCCGGCGGCTGCGGCGGTTCCCGCGGAAAGGCCCATCGCAAGCGCACTCGCGGCCAGCAGCACCGGAACGGAACGGAACAGGCTCATGTGTTTGAGACCCTTTCAGTGGAGTTCGTTCTTCCTCGGACAGCGCGGGTTTCGACCACCGGTCACCGACCGATCCGGGTGGCCGAGGACAACGCACCCACGCTGACAGTCATCACGAGCACGCCGAGAACCGCGATGATCCCGGCCGCTCTCGCCGGCGCTTCCCGCACGCCGCTGGACTCCGCCAGCTCCGGCACGCTGGGCGGCGGCACTACCGCCGTGTCCACACCGGGCAGCGTCGGAGCGACGGGGGCCACCGCACGTGCCGTAGCACGCACCAATTGGGCGGAATCCGCCACCGCGCCACCGGAAACCGCGGTAGCGGTGACCGTGAGATCGACCCGCTCACCGGCTCCGACCCGGCAGGTGTAGGTGATCGCCCGGCCAGGCGCGAGTTCACCGATCTCACGCCCGCACGCAGCGGGCCGCCCGGTGACCACCACGTCGACCAGCGGCACCGTGGACGGGTTGCGGACCGTCACCGGAACCAGCGCGGCATCAGCGCCCTCGGCGAGCGCGATGTCGCCGATGGTCAGCTCGATCTGCGCCTGCTGCAGGATCTCGACGCGCCCTGTCGCCTCCGCCGTCACGCGGCTCCCGTCCGGAGTCGTGCCTCGGACGCGCGCAGTCAGAACACCGTCCTCCGGCACGGCGCCCTCGCACGACACCTCCGCGCTGCGCCCCGGCTCCAGCCGGTCGACGTCGCGACGACATGGGCCAGTGCCGAGCTCGGCTTCGATCCGCGTCAGCGGAACACCCCCGGTGTTGGTGATGACCGCGTGCTGGGTGATCCGCTCGCCGGGGTTCGCGGCGGACGGCTCCGCGCTGGTGCGCACCTCCAGCGCCGCGTGCCAGCTGACGCGCAGCCGCCACTTTCCCCAGCAGGGATCGCCGGCCCCGGGAGCCACGCCCCGGACCACGACGGTTCGCCCGTCCGCTGCGAGGATGCCGGGCAAGCGGTCCGACACGTCAGCGTGCGCGGTGGCGTTGCCGTGCTCGTCGCGGGTGATGCGCTCGGCCACGATCCGCTCCGAGCCCACGTGCAGGGCCATCGCCGGGTCGTTCGGCCACACGCCCGGGACGAAGCGGCACCAGCCCATCGCGTCGTCGCCCCATTCGAGCTCTGCGATCAAACCCCGGGATTCGTGAGGGATTTCCAGCTCGGCGACCGAGGCGACACCGGGAACCAGGACGCCGCCGACCGTCGCCGATGTGGCGCCCTGGTCGCTTCCGGTCGGCCCGTGCGCGGCCACGAGCCACGGTGCGAGCAGCAGCAGCGCGCACACCAGCAAGCTCGATGAACGCGCGCCCGTCAAGGTGCGCACGACTGCAGATCCCCCTCTGTAGTCAGTGTTTTCGGCATATACCCGAAGACGATGTCACGTTCTGTCACGTGATCGACGCAGAAGGTAGCACGGTGCGATTCCGGCTCCGCCCACCGTGACGCGAGTTCCACTTTGGACTCGAAAACAACCTTGACCTGCTGGGAAAAGCGGCCTGTCACCCGGTCAGACTAGCTCCGCGCGCACCGCCGATGTCCGGCACGGATTTCTCAAGACCACCCGATTGAGCGGAATCGATCCCGGTTCAAGGGAATCCGCCGATCTCACCGGTACCTTCGCCCCTGGCCGCGCTCCGGTTCTCGGGCGCCTGGCGCCTCGTCCTCCCACGCGTTCGTTAGGACCAACCGCCGTGATCCTCATCAGCCTGCTGGCGATCGCCCTGCTGACCGTCGCCGTCGCCGGGTTCACCGTGCTGAACGCCCGCCGCAAGGCGGCCGCGTCCGGCGAATCGGATTCGGATTCGCAGTCCTTCGTCGGCGGCGTGCTGGCCGCGCTGTTCACCGTGGTGCTCGCCTTCTACATCGTGTTCGCCTGGCAGAACGGCGACGACATCGAGAAGGCCTCGCAGCACGAGACCAACGCGCTCATCGACGTCTACTGGCAGGCCAGCATCGCCCCGCAGCCGCACGCCGCGGACATCCAGACCACGATCTCCGAGTACACCGACCGGGTCGCCGATCACGAGTGGCTCGCCCACGACGCCGGCGGGGCCGACCCCGAGGCGGAGCGGCTGCTGGCCGAGCTGCGCACGCAGGTGCTGGCGCTGCCGGTGGACAGCGAGGCGCTCAAGACCTCCCGCGAGCAGTCGCTGCAGGATATCCGGCAGATCACCGAGAACCGCCAGGAGCGGGTCACCATCGCGACCGACGACCAGAGCTTCAACATCGTGCTGCTGGTGGCCAGCGTTCTCGGCGCCGTGCTGATGATCGTCTTCCCGCTGCTGATCGGGCTGAGCATGCGCCCGGCCAACGTGGCGGTGATGGCGGTGCTCACGGCGACCCTCGGGTTCACCGTCTACATGTCGTTCGCGCTGCTGCAGCCGTTCAGCGGCCCGTTCGGCGTCGACCCGGACTCCTTCAACGCCGCCCAGGAGACCTTCAGCACGGCTGCGGGATCCGCGTCCTGAAGCACATCGACCCCAAGTACCAGACCGGCAGCAGCAGCCCGGTGCCGAACTCGGTGCGCCGCTGCTGACTCGAGTGCACGAAGGTTGCCCGGCAGCGGATCCGGGACCGCGATCGGTCCCGGATCCGAACAGGACGTTCAGCTCCGTCCGGACGCGCCCACCCGCACCGACAGCGCATCGAGCGCGCCGAGGTACTCCTTCGCCCGCTCGACGTGGACGAGGTGTCCGCAGGCGATCTCGACGAGTTCCCGGTCGCGGAGCAGCTCCATCGCGCGGTCCTTGTCCTCGCCGTCCATCGCGGCCATCAGGACTCCCCGCTCGTCGTAGTAGGTACCCTTCCGCTTGAACCACCAGTTGGTGTGGATCAGCGTGGTCGGCGCCTCGACGGCGGCGAGGGCCGCCGCGGTGTCGAACCCGTCGTACCAGCGGCCGCTGTCGAAGGCCGTGCCGAACACCGGGTCGTAGTTCACGAAGCCCTCGAAGTAGACGTTCACCAGCCAGGGCAGGAAGAAGATCCGCAGCGGTCGGCCCGGGTTGTTGTCGATCCACCGCAACGAGTACCGGACGATGCCGCGGGCGAGCGGCCCGAAGAAGGCGAAGTACTCGCTGTGCTCGACGTAGTACCGCTGGAAGCTCTCGGCGGGCTCGGCGCGGAGGTACTCGACGGCCAGCCGCGGCAGCGTCCCACCGGTCGTGCGCTCGGCCCGGGGCGGGATCGAGGAGAACAGCGGCGGATCCTCCAGCAGCAGGCCCCGGACCAGGTCGGGCCGGTTGGCGGCCAGCCACAGCGCCAGCAGCGCACCCGACGAGTGCCCGGACACGATGGCCGGCTCCCCCACCACCGCGTCGAGGAACGCCGCGATCAGCGCGCCGACGTTCGCGTTGGTGTAGTCCTGCGCGCCGAGCCGTCCGGACTGGCCGTGGCCTGCGACGTCGACGGCGTAGACGTGGTAGCGCTGAACCAGCTCGGGGAGGACCTTCGCGTGGTCCTCCCACTGAGAACCCTGCCCGTGCACCAGGACCAGCGGCGGCCCGTTGTCCGGGCCCTCGCCGTAGTTGGTGACGAACCCGTCGATCTCCACACGGCGTTCTGCCACGCGGTCGAGGGTCGCCCGCCCTCCGCTACCGGCCACGAGCACTCCTAAGCTCCCAGAAGTACAACTTGTATAACTTATCCTACTTGTGGCCGAGGAGCTGGCGAATCCAGGGTTCAGCGCCTCGGCGACTACGGGGAAGACGAAACCGGGCGCGCATTCGTGACAGCCGCGTCGCGGTGCCGCGCTCAGCCCGGAGCACGCCCTCTGGAATATGCGTTCATGCCGCACGCGTCCGACACCGCTCCCCTCGCGGTCGTGATCGAAAATGACTGCCGCACAGGGAACATCGGACGAACGGAGGGTCACCGGGCGGCGGTTCGACGCCAGATTCGGCTTGGGTCTAGTCCATTCGTGGTTTTCGCTTGACCTGTCGGCCCGAGATCACAACACTCAGCGTCGCGCACCGAGCTCAGCGCGAGCGCTGCCGGGCAGGGGGCCCGGGCTCGGCTCATCGCGTGCAAGAGCGCAGGGCCGCAACGGTTCTGCACCGCACTGGGGGAGGATGGCTCCGCACCCCGTTCGTGCGCGCGGGTTGCCGCGTCCACTAACGCGCGTCCCTTCCCCTTGATGCCGCATGCGTTCAGGCATCCTTGAGGGATTGGAGGGGCATGCCGACGATCACGTCCTATCCAGGTGTCTACGTCGAGGAGATCCCCAGCAGCGCGCGCACCATCACCACCGTCACCACCTCGGTGACCGCGTTCGTGGGACACACCAAGCGAGGACCGCTCAACACCCCGGTCCGCATCACCAGTTTCGCCGATTTCGAGCAGCACTTCGGCGGGCTGACTCCCAACAGCGCAGTCGGTTACGCCGTGCACCAGTTCTTCGGCAACGGCGGCCGCATCGCGGTCATCGTGCGCGTCGCCAAGCGCGGTTCCGGTGAAGCGGCCTGCGTGCAGCTCCCGGACGAGCACGACGACGACTGCCCGGTGCTGGCGGTTCGGGCCAAGGAGCCCGGCGTTTGGGGCAACGGCCTGCACGTCGCGGTCGACTACAACACCTCGACGCCCGACGAGACGTTCAACCTGCAGGTCTCCGACGCCAAGAACCGGGCGCGGGAGGTGTTCACCGGGCTGTCGATGGACCGCGGTCACGGCCGGTTCGTCGAGAGCGTGGTCAACTCCGGTTCCTCGCTCATCCACGCCGAAGCACTCGACGAGGGACGCCCGGCGGCTTCCGGCACCGTGTCCGGCGAGTTCGACGGCGAGTTCCCCGATCTGGCCGTCGAACTGACCGTCTGCATCGGTGACGTCGAGCGCGATTTCACGCTGCACGACCCGGATCAGGACGGCGAAGCACCGACCACGCTGGTCGAGCTGGCGCTGCTGCTGGAGCGCAAGCTGCGCGCGCTGCCGGACGCCCCGGGCAAGCGCGCTTTCGCCGGTGCGGAGGTCGTTCCCTTCGGCAACCGCCTGCAGATCATCGCCGGTTCGACCGATCCGGCCGACGAGGTGCGCTTCAGCGGGGACTGCGCGGGCGATCTCGGCCTCGACGAGACGGTCAACCCGCCGGTGTTCGCGCTGCGCGGTGGCGCGGACGGCGATCCGCCGGGCCCGGGCGACCTCATCGGCTCCGAAGCGGCCAAGACCGGGCTCCAGGCGCTGCGCGACGTGCACGACGTCAACCTCCTCGCGCTGCCGGAGCTCTCCGACTACGAGTCCACTGAGGACGCCATCGCGGTGATCGCCGCCGCTGACCGGCTGTGCCGTGAGCGGCGGATCTTCCAGCTCGTGGACGCCCCGTCGGCCTGGGGCGGGGTGGACTCGGTCCGGGCCGGGATCTCGGCGTTCGAGCCGGTCCGCAGCGATCACGCCGGCCTGTTCTTCCCGCACCTGCAGGCGGCGGATCCGCTGACCGGGCGGCTGCGCGCCTACCCGCCGTGCGGGGCCGTGGCCGGGATCATCGCGCGGACCGACGGCGAGCGCGGGGTGTGGAAGGCCCCGGCGGGCACCGAGGCGAAAGTGCGCGGCGTGCAGTCGCTTTCGGTGCAGCTCTCGGACCGGGAGAACGGGCTGCTCAACCCGCTCGGGGTGAACTGCCTGCGGACGTTCCCGGTGGTCGGGCCGCTGGTGTGGGGTTCGCGGACGCTGGCCGGGGCGGACTCGGTCGACAGCGAGTGGAAGTACCTGCCGGTGCGGCGGTTGGCGCTGCACGTGGAGGAGAGCCTGCGGCGCGGGCTGCAGTGGGTGGTGTTCGAGCCGAACGACGACCAGCTGTGGCAGCAGATCCGGCTCAGCGCCTCCGGGTACCTGCACGCGCTGTTCCGGCAGGGCGCGTTCCGGGGCCGGACGCCGCGCGAGGCGTACTTCGTCAAGTGCGACTCCGACACCACCACCGAGGCCGACACCGAGCGCGGCGTGGTCAACGTCGTGGTCGGGATCGCGCCGGTCAAACCTGCCGAATTCGTGATCGTGACGATCCAGCAGCTCACCGGTCAACCGGAGGTGTGAGCATGGCCGAGTTCCAGATCAACGCGCACCGCTTCGACCCGTACAAGAACTTCAAGTTCCTGGTGCTGTGGGACGGCCGGACGGTCGCCGGGATCAGCAAGATCAGCCCGCTGAAGCGCACCACCGAGGTGGTCAAGCACCGGCACGGCGGCGATCCGAGCTCGCCGCGCAAGGCGCCGGGCCGCTCGGAGTTCGAGGGCATCACGCTGGAGCGCGGCGTGACCCACGACCCGGAGTTCGACCGCTGGGCGAACAAGGTGTGGCAGGTCGGCGCCGGGCTCGGCGCGGAGGTCTCACTGGCCGACTTCCGCAAGGACATCGTCATCCAGGTCCTCAACGAGGCCGGTCAGGTCGCGGTGGCGCACAAGCTCTACCGGACCTGGCCCAGCGAGTACCAGGTGCTGGGCGAGATGGACGCCAACGCCAACGCGGTGGCCATCCAGAGCCTGAAGCTCGAATGTGAGGGCTGGGAACGGGATTACGAGGTGGCCGAGCCGGCCGAGCCGGCCTTCACCAACCCGGCCTGAGATGGTCACCACGGAACCCGGGCAGCTGCTGGCGGTCTGGGAAGCGGGTCTGCCGCTGCACGCCGGTGGCCGCGCGCTGCTGCTGCACCGCGCGGCCCGGCCGGGGTGCGCCGACGAGGAGTTGCGCTCGTCGCCGGTCGGCGCCCGGGCGGCGGATCTGCTCCTGCTGCGCCGGGCGCTGTTCGGGCAGCGGCTGCAGGTGCTCGTCGAGTGCTCGTCGTGCGCGGAGGCGATGGAGTTCGACCTGGACGTCGACGGGCTCGCCGAGCGCCCGTCCGAGCGCGAGCTGCAGGTCAGCGAGGACGGCTACCTGGTGGAGTTCAGGCTCCCCACGGTGGCCGACCTGGAGGTGGCGGCGGCCGGTGGGACAGCTGAGGAACGCCGGCTGCGGTTGCTCTCGCGCTGCACGCTCTCCGCCGTGCACGACGGGGAGCCGGTCGGGTGCGAGGCGCTGCCGGAACGGGTGCAGCGCCGGATGGCCGAGCTCGCCGAGCAGGCCGACCCGGCGGCGGTGCTGACCGTGAGCGTGTCGTGCCCGGAATGCGGGCACACCACGCCGAGCGCCCTCGACATCGCCACCTACCTGTGGTCGGAGCTGGACGCCTGGGCCCGCGACGTGCTGCTGGACGTGCACCTGCTCGCCTCCGCCTACGGCTGGACCGAGTCGTCGATCCTGGCGCTCAGCCCGCTCCGGCGCCGCTACTACCTGGAGTTGTGCGCTGATGCCTGACCACTTCGACCGCCTGCTGGCCCCGACGCCCCGGGCCGCACTCCGCCCCCGTCTCCCGGGCCGCTTCGAACGGATCGACGCGCTGCGAACCGACTCGCGGGAGGAAGCCGAACACTTGGCCCCGCGCGCGGTGGCACCAGTCCCAGTGCCGCCCACCGAAGTGCGACGAGTGGAACGCGAGGTGCGCACCACCACCAACCGAACCACCGTCGTGCACACCGAGCAGCTACCACCGGAACCTCCGCCACCGCCCCAGCCGATCCGGGACCACGACCCGCAGGCGCCCGCTCCCCCACCCGCCACCCGCATCGCGGTCCCCGAAGACAAGAAAACCCAACAACCGCAAGGAATCGAACCGGCACAACCGACATCAGGCCCGAGCACACCCGGAGTGCTGAGAGTGGCGGCAACCCCGGTGCCATCCGAGCAACCGCGCACGCGCCTGGCCTCCGCAGCGGCCCGGGCCACTGCCCGCACCACGCGCCAACCCGCACAACAGCGATCAGAACCAGCTGTCCAGGTGGAGATCGGCCGCCTGGAGGTCAACGCGGCACGCCCCCAACACCGAACCCGCCCACCAGCCCCGCAACGCCAAGCCCCAGCGGTCACCCTCGCCGACTACCTCAGCGAACGAGCGAAGCCATGAGCAGAGCAACTCGATCGCTCCGCAACAGCAGCTCAGGGGACCGTGACGCAACCCAGCCACGAGAAGCCAACAAACGCGAGATCACCCGCATCGCAACCACCACTGAGAATCGCGGAGAGGCGGCACAGTGAGCAACGGGCTTGCCATCGCGACTGTCACGCAGGCTCTCGCGCTGCTGATCGCGAACAACCTGCGTCCCGAGATAGACATGGCGGTCTCCGTGGAGACGCGCAAGCCGCCTGCCGATCCGCCGACCGATCCGACCATCACCGTCTTCCTGTACCAGGTGGCCCCGAACCCGTCGATGCGCAACACCGATCTGCCGAGCCGGGCGCCGAACGGCAGGTTGTGGGCCCGGCCGACCGCAGCGCTGGACCTCAACTACCTGATCAGCGCCTACGGCGAGGAGAGCGAGCTGGTCGGGCAACGGCTGATCGGCTGCGTGGTGCGCACGCTGCAGGAGATCCCGGTGCTGCCCGCCGAGCTGATCGAGCAGGCCGCCGCGAAGCCCCACCTGGTCGGCAGCGACCTGGCCGAGTCGGCGCAGAAGGTGCGGTTCACGCCGATCCAGATGGACGTCGACGAGACCTCGAAGCTCTGGGGGATGCTGCACCAGACGCCCTACACCGTGTCGGTGACCTACCAGGGCTCGCTGGTGTTCATCGAGGGCCGGGAGGAACCGGAGCCCGCCAAGCCGGTCGAGCAGCTCAACACCACCGTCGAAGTCATCCCGCCGGACGATCCCGCGCCAGAACCCGGCTCCGGTGAATCGGTCCCCGCCGCGAAGGACGGTGGGCGAGGAGGTTCGGGATGACCGAGGAGAACGCCGCATCGCCCTCGGATGCCGTGCGCGCCGTGCTCGCCCGCCTGGACGAGCACGTCGAGGGTGTCGAGCCCGACACCGCGCTCCCCTGCCCCGACGCGCTCGAAGCACTGGCCTCCTGCTTCGGGCTCAGCACGTTCGAGCGCGAGGTGCTGCTGCTGTGCGCGGCGATGGAGATGGACGCCACCACCGCCGGCCGGTGCGCGGCTGCCAGCGGGTCTTCGCGCGCTTTCCCGACGTTCTCGCTCGCCCTCGCCGCGCTGACCGACCCGCACTGGAGCGCGCTCGCCCCGGTCTCACCGCTGCGCCGCTGGCGGCTGGTCGAGCTCGACGAGGAAGCCGGGCTGACCACCGGCAGGTTGCGCATCGACGAGCGCATCCTGCACTTCCTGCTCGGCGCGCCCTACCTGGACGTCAGGCTGCACGGGCTGCTGCGGCGACCACCGGCACCGGAATCCCTGCCGCCGTCCTACGAAGCAGCAGCCGAGCGCGTGGCCATGAGCTGGGCCGACGGGCGCTCGGGCGCACCGCTTCGGGTGGAACTGGTCGGCGGCGACGAGCGAACTCGCAGCGACATCGTCACCGCGGCCGCCGCAAGCTGCGATCTGGCCCTGTACGCGATCGACGGGACGGACGTGCCGACCGATCCGGCCGAGCGCGATCAGCTGGCCCGGTTGTGGCAGCGCGAAGCGGTGCTGCTGCCCGCAGCACTGCTGCTGGAGGTCGGCGAACCGGACCGGGAGCAGTCCTCGGCGATCGAGGCGTTCCTGGAGTCGACCGCGGTTCCACTGGTCATCGCCAGTGCCGAGCCGCGGCCGAGCGCCCGTTCCCGGGTCGAGCGGGTGCTGGTTCCGGCGCTGGACAACGACGAGCAGCTGCGGCTGTGGCGGGAGGCCTTCGCCGAGGTGCCGGAGGTGTCCGATGCCGACATCGCCAACCTGGTCTCTCAGTTCTCGCTGCCGCCGCACGTGGTCTCCTCCGCCGCTGCCGCCGTGCGCCGGGACGCCTCCGGTGACGACGCGGTCGGGCTGGCGTGGCAGGCCGGTCTCCACGAGGCGCGGATGGGGCTCGACGAGCTGGGCAGGCGCATCGAACCCGAGGCGGGCTGGGGCGACCTGGTGCTGCCGGAGCGGCAGATGCGGGTGCTGCGGGAGATCGTCGCGCACGTCCGGCAGCGGGCCACCGTGCACCACGAGTGGGGCTTCTCCAGCACGCTGCGCCGAGGGCTCGGCGTCACCGCGCTGTTCGCCGGCGGTTCCGGCACCGGCAAGACGCTCGCGGCCGAGGTGATGGCCCGCGAGCTGGGCCTGGACCTGTTCATCATCGATCTGTCCCAGGTGGTCAGCAAGTACATCGGCGAGACCGAGAAGAACCTGCGCAAGGTCTTCGACGCCGCCGAGCGCGGTGGCGCGCTGCTGCTGTTCGACGAGGCGGACGCGCTGTTCGGCAAGCGCAGCGAGGTCAAGGACAGCCACGACCGCTACGCCAACCTGGAGGTCAGCTACCTGCTGATGCGCATGGAGGCCTACCGGGGCCTGGCGATCCTGACCACCAACATGAAGAAGGCGCTGGACACGGCGTTCCTGCGCCGCATCCGGTTCGTGGTGGACTTCCCGTTCCCGAGCGAGCGGGAGCGAGCCGAGATCTGGCGGCGGGTGGTGCCGGAGCAGGCGCCGGTCAAGGACCTGGAACCGGCGCTGCTGGCGCAGCTGACCGTGGCTGGTGGATCGATCCGCAACATCGCGCTGTCCGGTGCTTTCCTGGCCGCCGAGGAGGGCGAGCGGCTGCAGATGCGGCACATGCTCGCCGCCGCCCGCACCGAGTACCTCAAGCTGGAGCGTTCCCTGACGCCATCGGAGGTGCAGGGATGGGTGTGAACCGGGATGTGCGCATCACCGTCGGTGAGCTGGTGCTCGACGGCTTCGACCGGGTCGACCCGGGCCGGGTGGCGGCGGCCTTCCAGGCGGAGCTGACGCGCCTGGTGCGCGAGCGCGGGGTGCCGGTGGCGGCCGACGGCACCCGGCGGTTCGAGGAGATGACGGAGCTGCCCGAGCTGCCGGTGACCTCTTCGCCCGTCCGCCTGGGCGAGGCGTTGGCGCGCGCAGTGCACGCGGGCTTGGCCGGGAGGGGGCGTTCGGCGTGAGCACTCCGGTTCCGGCGCACCGAGCGCGCTCGTCGCAGGACGCCAAGCGGCGCAAGCGCAAGGACCGCAAGCCGAAGAACCGCGCGCCCGAACCGAAGGAGATCGTCAGCGGCGCGGGCCAGCCGCTGGACCGCAGCACTCGCCGGGAGCTGGAGGAACGCCTCGGCCACGACTTCAGCCGGGTCCGCCTGCACACCGACCGCGATGCGGGCGAGCTGGCCGACATGCTCGGCGCGGACGCGGTCGCGATCGGGCAGGACATCCTGTTCAGCCCCGGCAAGTTCCGCCCGGGCACCGCGGACGGCGAACAACTCCTGGCCCACGAACTCCTGCACACCGTGCAGAACCCCGACGGCCTCGGTGCCCTCCGCGCAGGCCGCGATCTCGGTGCGGTGAGCCTGCCGCAGCAGGCGATCGAGCGCGAAGCCGAATCCGGTGCCCGGGAGCGGAATCCGGAGGTGCGTGCCGGTCGATCGACGCCGGGCTGGCTCCGCTACGCCAAGGTCGACGCCGACCGGACGCGCATGGAGGTCGTGGACCCGGCGACGTTCGTGGACCGGTTGGCCAACGGCCTGCTCCGATCGCTGCGCGGTGACCCGGAGGACCGCTCCAAGCGCACCCGCAAGCAGCTGGCCCGCATGTCGCCCGAGCTGCGCGAATCCGTGCTGGACCGGCTGGAGAGCCGACTTCTCAGCTCGGAGCAGGAGCGCGTGCTCGACTTCGTCGAGGAGATCGAGGCCGACGACAACGTCGAGCGCAGCGCCCTGTCCGCCCCGGAGATCGAGCCCGACGCCGAAGCCGACCTGCGGCTGGAGCGCGAGACCCGGCAGCAGGAGTCGGCCGAGCAGCAGGAGCGCGAGGACGAGCCCGCGCAGGCGGCCGGGCCGGACAAGGAGCACAGCGGACCGTCGGGTGCCGATGGCAGCACGCCGGAGAACGCCGGTCCCTCCGAGCCCGGCGCCGGCGAGACCGACGCCGCTGGTCAGAACCCTGATGCACCGGAGCCGGAGGAATCCGAGCAGTCCGGGGAATCCGCTTCGGAGGACAAGTCCGACGAGCGGTCCGGCCCCGAGGAGAAGGGAACCGCGAAGGGCGAGGCGGAAGGCGGCCCCGGGGAGAAGAAGGACGAGTCCGGGGAGAAGAAGAAATCCGACGGCAAGGAGGGCGAAGCCGGGGGCGAGGGCAGCGCTGAGCAGGAGCAGGAGCAGGAGCAGGCGGAGGAGAAGGCAGAGCCGGTCCCGGCGGAACCGCTGCCCGACGACAAGAAGGAGAAGCCGCGGGACGACGGATCACCGAAGGTCGCGGGCAAGGCCGAACCGCAGCCCGGAGCGGTCAGCGAGCTGGAGGGCACGCGCAACCAGGACGCCGAAGGTCCGCAGGAGAAGCCCGTCTCGCCCCCGGCAGGCGGTGACTCGGAGGTCGAGGTCGGTGGCGGGGAGGAGAGCGCCTGGGACGTCAAGCTGCGGCCCGAGGACTTCCTGCCCGCGGAGGATCTGGACGTTTCCGGCGTGCCCACGGCCGACAAGGCCGAACCGGGCTCGTCGACCAGCGGCATGATGCCGTCCTTCCCCGCTCCCTCGCTCACCAGGGCCGATCAGGTGCAGGCCGAGCGCGACGCCGAAGACGCCGAGGACGAGGCCGCCGAAGCCGAATCTGAAGAGGCCACCGCCCCGCCGCTGGAGTCAGATCCCTCGGTGGAGACCGAAGGAGGCCCCGGCGCGACCGGCCTCGCCGACCTCGCCACCGAGGCCGGGCCTGCCAAGGGCCACCGGCCCGCAGACCCGAAAGCGGCCGAGGACCAGCAGAAGGGCCCGGTGGAAGCCCAGCGCACCGCCCAGGAGACGGCGGGCAGAACCGAGGGCGACAAGGACGCGGCCGGTGGTGCGGTCAAGGAATTCGCCGCCGAGCAGGAGAAGGAGAAGCCCGGCGAGGGCGGCTCCGAGCGCGAGAAGAAGGAGTCCGGCGAGGCCGGGAAGCAGGAGCGGGGCAAAGGCGCCGAGACCGGGCAGCAGGACAAGAGCGGTGAGCAGGGCCAGGACGAGAGCGGTGGCGAGTCCGGTGGGCAGGACAAGCCCGGCTCCGGAGCTCCCACCGATTCCAAGGAGCCGGGCGGCCAGGGCGAGCAACCGGGTGGGGAGAGTTCGAAGCCGACCGAGGATTCCGGCAAGTCCGAGGCGGAATCCCCGAAGCCGCAGGCCGAAGCGCCGCCCAAGCCGACCGAGGAACCCGCGCGCACGGAGACGCCCTCGCCGAAGGCGCCCGCTCCGAAGTCCAAATCCCCGAAGGCCGAGGAACCGAAGAAGGCAGCGGAGCCCAGCAAGCCGGAGGCCGCTGAGAAGCAGGAGGCGGCCGCCGAGTCGGCGCCGTCCAAGTCCGGCCCCGCTCCTGCGGCACCGCGCGGCGGCGGGAGGGGCAGCACCGGTGGCAGCGGCGCCAAACCCGCGGCCAAGGGCAAGAAGAGCCAGGCCGTGCCCAACCTGGCCCAGGCCTCGCCGGAGGCGGGGTTGCGCACGGCGTCCGGTCTCAAGCCGCACCAGGCGATGAAGGCGATGAACGGCGTCAGCAGCGCCGCGGACCGCTCCGTCGGTGACGAGCACAAGAAGCTGTCCTCCGCGCCGCCGTCCATGCAACGGCCCTCCGGTGCCCCGCAGACCCTCGACGGCGAGCCGAAGGCCGACGCCCCCGCCGAGTACTCCACGTCCCCGGCGGACAAGGCCGATGCGCCGGAGAAGAAGGACGCCGAGGTCAAGGACCAGAAGAAGCCGGAGGGCAAGATCCCGGCCGAGGAGGTCGAGGAACCCGACGGCTGGGACACCTTCCTGATGAGCCTCGGGTACGTGGTCGGGACGGTCGCCAGCTGGTTCGACTCCGACGTCAAGCCCGAAGACCTCGCGGCGAAGTTCGCCGGCATGCCGACTCAGGACGAAGCCCTGAAGGAGGCGCAGGCGGGCACGGCGCCGGGCGTGGAGATGAAGGGCGACGCCGGCGAGAAGTCCCGCGAGCAGGACGAATCCGTCGACGCCAAGGGCGAGGAGACCGCCGAGACCGGCCGCGACGACACCGAGCGCCGCATGGGCGAGGACCAAGTCTACCCCAAGGTGCCCAAGGAAGAGCTGCGCGGGAAGGTGCCGGAGCGCGAGCGCGGCAAGGGCGGCGGCCCGGACGGCGGGGCGAACACCGGCGCGGTGCCGGAGGAGGCGGCCTCGGAGGTCGCCGAGCACGAGCGCGGCAAGGAGTTCAAGTCCTCCTTCAGCAAGGGCGAGCAGAGCTTGGCCGAGGCCAAGCGCAAGAAGGAGGCCGACTCCCAGAAGTCCAAGGAGAAGCACCGGCAGTCGGTGGATCGCGAGGTCCAGAAGAACACCGAGGAGCAGGCCGGGCAGCGGCAGACGACGCTCGACGACGTCACCGGCGAACGGCAGCGCTGGCGCGACGAACAGGACGCGGAGCTCCAGAAGCTGGGCACGAAGAAGTCCGAGAAGCGCGAGCAGGCCGAGAAGGACGTCGACAAGCACGAGAAGGACACCGACAAGAAGGCCGAGGAGCGCAAGGAGGAGGACAACGGCAAGATCCGCCAGAAGGGTCGCGACGCCGAGAGCGAGGCCAAGACCAAGCGCACCGAGACCGAGAACCAGGCGGGCAACTGGGTCGAGAAGGCCTTCGAGTACATCAAGCAGAAGTTCATCGAGCTGCGCGACAAGATCATCGAGATCCTGCGCAACGCGCGCGAGAAGATCATCGAGTTCGTCGAGAACTTCAAGTTCGACATCGAAGCGCTGATCAACGAGATCCGCGAGACGATCATCGGCCTGATCAAGAAGCTGGTCGAGGAACTGGTCGAGCTGGCCAAGGCGCTGGTGCAGGCGGTCATCGATCTGGCCAACAAGATCCGCGAGTTCATCGCGGACCTGATCGAGCGCGCCATCGCCCTGGTGAACAAGCTCGCGGAGGCGCTCAAGCAGCTCATCAACGACCTGCTGGAAGCGATCGCGAAGCTGCTCAACGACATCCTCAGCGTCCTGAAGAAGGCGCTGGAGGCGATGGTCCAGGCGGTCAAGGACGCCATCAAGGCGGTCCTGGACTTCGCGTCGAAGCTGCTCAGCGGTCTGGGCCAGTTCATGATGATCGCCGCCGACTTCCTGAGCGATCCGGGCGGCTGGCTCAGCGGCGCGAAGGGCTCCGCGGAGGACGGCGCGAAGAACCACTTCTTCCGCGAGGTCAAGAACGCGGTCAAGACCTGGTTCCAGCAGAAGATCGAGGAGATCATCGGCCTGCCCAAGGAGATCATCAACAAGCTGATCAAGGGCGGCCTGACGCTGGAGTGGATCGTCAAGCAGGTCTGGGACGCCGTCGTCCCCCAGCTGCCGTTCATCATCGGCGAGATCGTGATCACCAAGGTCATCGCCAAGCTCATCCCCGGCGCCGGCTGGGTGATGGCGGTCATCGACGCGATCAAGACCGCCATCGGAGCGCTCGGCGAGATCCTCCGCGCCTTCGGAGCGGTCCTCACCTGGCTGAGATCGGTGCGCAAGGGCGGCGCGGGCGTGCTGTTCGCCAAGGCGGTGGCGGCCGGTGTGGTGGCGCTGCTGGAGCTGGCCTACGAGTTCCTGCTCTCGGGAATCGGCAAGTACGTAGGCAAGGTCGGCAGCCGCCTGAAGGACATCGCCAAGCGAATGGCCACCAAGGGCCGCAAGAAGAACCCAGGCCAAGGCGCCGACGACGAAGACCCCGGCCGCCGACCTGGCCGCAAGGACGCCCCGGGCCCGCGCAAGGACGCCCCCGGTCCACGCAACACCCGCCCCGGCGAAGGCAGCCGCGGCCCCGACCGCCCCAACGCGCGCCCCGGAACCAACCGGCGAAACGAGCGCCCGGGCCGCCGCGACGACGAACGCCGCAACGACACCGGGCGCCGCGACAACGGCCGCGACGAGAAGGACCGCGAGCGCCAGGACGACCGCGTCTCCCCCAGCTCAGCGGCCCGCCAAGCGGCCAGCAAACCAGGCGGCAAACCCGGCCCGGACCGGGACGCCCCGAAGCCCGACCGCAACCACCGCGGCAGAAGCGAATCGGACCAAGACCGCCGACGCCGCGAGGACAACGACCGAGACCGGCCCGACAAGGACCCCAGGGACCGAGACCAGCGCCCGGACAAGGACAACCCGGACTCCCGGGACCGCAAACCCACCGACCGCGACGACTCCCCATCGGCCAAGGACAAGAACGGCAACCCCAAGGGCAAGAAGGACGAGGAAAAGCCCGACACCAAGCCAACCCCAGCTGCCAAGCCCAAGCCCAAGGCAGACCCACCCCGAAAACCCCGCGAAGACACCGACACGAAGAAGGACCAGAAGAAGGACGAGGACACCGGAACGAAGAAGCAGGACGACAAGGACACCACCAACCGCAAGGACGACGACTCCGACTCCAACAGCCGCCGAGACGACGACAGCTCGCAGCGCAAGGACAGGGATCAGGACTCCAACAAGCGCAAGGAGGACAAGGACACCCAGAAGGACAAGGACGGCCCCGGCAAGCACGAGGACAAAGATGGTCCTGATAAGCGCAAACGCACCGAGAACGACCATGGACGAAGCAAAAACAAGGTCCCCAACAGGAAGAAGGACAACGAAACAGACAGACCAGGAAGACCAAAGAGCAAGAACGCGAAAGGCGAAACAAAAAACAAGGACAAGAAAACCAGGGAAGACAGCCTCCGGGAGAAGTTGCAGAAAATACATCGCCATCTCAAGCCCAAGCTGGATCGAGGAATTCGCGAAGACATACACCTGAAAACGCTCGCAGGGTTGCGCGCTCACTACCGACTGAGTCGACTCTGGAAGCAGGGCGGGGACTCGTTCAGAATCTGGGGCGCATCAAGTCCTCCACAACCCGGCCCAACCACGGGCGTGAAAACCAGTGAGAACATTGACCGAACCAAGCACGAGGAACCGGAATCCAATGACATGGTCAAGAAAGGATGGATAGGGCGAGCAAAGAACGGACAATGGTACACCGGAAAAATCACCCACGTCGCGTACGAGGGCAATCGTCAACACAGCTTCGACTTCTACGGCCACGGCACGAAGGGGAAGGACGAATTCAGGGTTCCCGTCAAAGAGGCCAAAAATCGCCTGGACGAACTGGAGTACAGCACCGCACGTCTCAAGTTCGGCCCAGATTTTGAGAGCATACGACACAACAGCCTTTGGGGCGAGTACAACGACGCCCGGCAGACCCTGAACTACAGAATGACAGCACGTTTCACCAACCCCGACAGCCCAACAAGCAAATCAAAAGAAGGAAAGTCGCTCAAGCCGCAGTGGCATCACATCATCGAGCAGCGCCAGAACGGCCCGCACCACATGCACAACCTTGTGCTCACCAAAGCGACGGACAACAATAAATTCAAGGACTGGATGAATGTGAAACAACCAAAGAGCGACCCCAGGAAGACCTCTCAGAACCTGCCGGCAACCGACGGAAAGCCAGCTCACGTCTACCTCCAGAACGCGGGGTACGAAGAGAAACGATCCTGGGGCGTGCGTTGCATGGAAGAAGTGATGGGCATAAACCCCTTGAGGATTCAGACGCTCGATCGCGGTCGCGGCAGGTACCTCAAACTCCCATAACCAGCACCAACAGCCAAAGCGGGTCCCATGTGCACCATATCAATGCCACCTGAAGTAGATCGAACAGCACGTCAGACACTGCTGCGCCACGGCGGAACAGCAGACACCCAGCATGCCAATACATGGAAATTTCCACCCGACAGCCTGGACGCCGCGGCAACCGAACTCGCCGAAAACGGATACCAGTTCCGCGTCGATTGCGAACCATCTCCGGAAATCAAGGGAACGCAAGAAGGCGCGGCTTATCTATGCCTGATTTCAGAAGACGTCCTGGACGATCTGGACCCCGCCGGCCCCCAGCTCGCGTACGCGGATGACGGAAATATTCTCGCAAACAGTGAGCTGATCTCGATCATTGAACCTGCAGTAGATGGAATACGCTGGTCCCGCCACACCAGAGACGACTTCTGGCGCCTCTCGCAGGCCCACACCATACCCGAGCCGATCAAGATAAGGACACTGTTCAGGAAATGGCCAAGACCGGGTGGATCCTGGGTAATTTCTCATGACGGACGCGAGTTCATCACGAAGCCGAGCATCCAGTTCCTCGCGAGGCATGGAGCCGGCTGGACAACCGAGTACCAGTATCGCGAGCAGACTTACAAACGACCACCACTCCTCCTGTGGGGTGGCCACGTGATCAGCATCCTTGAATCACATGGCGTGCAATTCGCCGATGCACCGGTCTACTACTTGAAAGAAACAACTGAAACATCCAGTTGATCCAGAACAGCCAGCAGAAAGGTGATCGAAGTGACCCGATACGCCGACATCCCCAAGCCGATCCGGTCCGGCATCGTCGTTGTTGATCCTGAGCGGGGGACGCCTCAGCGGATCATCGTGTTGCAGTTCAACCCTGACGCGTTGGAGCGGTCTGTGTCTCCGCAGGCTGCTGGAGGTGAAGGGGATGGTGGCGGTGGCGGCAGTGGGAGCGGGGACAAGAACGAGGCACTCCGGTTGAAGGGGCCTGCTCAGGAGACTTGGAAGATCACCGCTGAGCTCGATGCCACCGATCAGCTGGATGTTGCTGCTCCGCACGGGATTCATCCTCAGCTGGCCACGCTGGAGATGCTCGTGCAGCCGACCACCGCGAAGTTGCGGGAGGCCACCCGGCTTTCGAAGAACGGGGCCATCGAGATCAGCCCGATCGAGATGCCGTTGACGTTGTTCACCTGGGGCAGCAAGCGGGTCGTGCCGGTGAAGCTCACCGAGATGTCGGTGAACGAGTCCGCCTTCGACGTCGACCTCAACCCCATCCGGGCCAGTCTGAGCCTGGGGATGAAGTTGCTGACCGTCAGCGATCTGCCCGCCGGGCATCGGGGCGCCGAGCTGTACATGGCCCACCTGGCGCAGAAGGAGCGGATGGCCGGGGTGGCCGCGCAGGGGTCGCTCGGGGCGATGGGGCTCGGCAATCGGGACATCGGATTGGGGAGGTAGGCGTGATCGAGCCGTTCGAGAGTGCGCTTGATTCCGTGCCCGGGTCGCATCCGTATCCGCGGACCAGCCGGTACCACGATGCCGAGATCGGCGTGCACCGGCGTGCCGACGGGACCGAGGTTCGCTACGCCAAGCGGCGGCTGCTGCCGAGGCTCGACGACGAGCACGCCGAGGCGCACGTCGTCAGCGCCGGTGAGCGCCCGGATCACCTGGCGCAGCGGTACTTCGGGGACCCCGGGCAGTGGTGGCGCATCGCCGATGCCAACCCGGTGCTCGATCCTCGCGAGCTGACCGAGGAGGCGGGGCGGGTCATCGCCGTTCCGGACGGGTTCGATCATGTCTGAGGTTCCCGTCGGGCAGGGCCCGGTTCACCTGAGCCTCCGGATGGGGCCCAAGCTCGCCCGGCCGGTTCCGCCGGAGGTGACCGCGGCGCTGCTGTCGGCGCAGATCACCAGCACCGCCGGCGAGCGCAGCGGTTTCCAGCTGTCCTTCGACCTCACCAAGAAGGGCCGGATCATCGACCGGCTGCTGCCCGAGGGGTTCTTCGACCCGAAGACGCGGATCATCGTGTCCATCTCGATCCGGGCGACGCCGGTCGTGCTGCTGGACGGGCTGATCGTGCGCAACGAGGTCGGTTCGAGCAACCAGCCGGGGCAGTCGACGCTGACCATCACCGGCGAGGACCTCACGCTGCTGCTCGACCTCGAAGAACGCGCCGACCGGTATCCCAACCTCGCGCCCTCGCAGCGCGTCGAGCGGATCCTGCGCAAGTACGCCGATTACGGCATCGAACCGCGCATCGTCGGCGAGCAGATCCACCAGCCGCCGCGCGAGCAGCTGCGCGTGGACTACCAGTCCAGCACCGACCTGCAGTACGTCAACGACCTCGCGCACGCCAACGGCTACACCTTCTACCTCGAACCCGGCCCCCGGCCCGGCCGCTCCACCGCTTACTGGGGCCCGGAGAAGCGGCTCGGGCAGCGGCAGCACGCGCTCAACGTCAACATGGGCGCGAACTCCACAGTGGACCAGCTGACGTTCGCCTACGACGGGACCGCGCGGGAACAGCCCGAAGCTCGCGTGCAGGACCCGTCGACCCGCGACATCACGCTGCTGCCCGATCCCGACATCGGCCCGCTGCGGCCGCCCCTGGCCCGCCGGGCCTCCCCCGCGCTCAAGCGCAAAGCGCTGCCCGGCACCGCGAAGATGGATCCCGAACGCGCCCGCGCGCAGGCGCTCGCACGCGCCGCGACCTCGGCCGACGCCATCTCCGGGTCCGGGCAGCTCGACGTCGACCGGCACGGGTACGTGCTGCGGCCCCGGGAACTGGTCGGCGTGCGCGGAGCGGGCGTGACCTACGACGGCGACTACTACGTCAAGTCCGTCACCCACAACCTCCGGGTGGGCTCCTACCAGCAGAACTTCACGCTCTCCCGCGAAGGGCTGGTGGCGGGCAGCGACCGGGTCCGCCCCTAGGCAAGGAAGGAACGCATGGCCGACGCACCGAACAGCCGCTTCCTCGGCAAGTTCCGGGGTCGCGTGATGGACAACGCCGATCCGCTGGGCATCGGCCGGATCACCGCGCAGGTTCCCGACGTGCTCGGCGACCTGACATCGACTTGGGCGCTGCCGTGCCTGCCGTTCACCGGGCGCGAGGCCGGGCAGTACGTGGTGCCGGAGATCGGCGCCGGGGTGTGGGTGGAGTTCGAGCAGGGCGATCCGAGCTTCCCGATCTGGACCGGCTGCTGGTACGGCGAGCGCGCCGAACTGCCGCCCGACGCGCAGAAGGACGACCGGCCGGTGGTGATCCAGACACCGGGCAACCACAAGGTGCTGATGTCGGACGCGCCCGGCGGCGACGGGATCCTGCTGCGCGCGCCCAACGGCGCCTACGTGCAGATCGACGAGAAGGGCGTGACCATCGGCACCGGCCAGGGCGCGTCCATCCAGCTCGTCGGCGACGAGGTCAACATCAACCAGGGGCGGCTGATCGTGCCCAGACGGCGATAGGGGAAGCCTTGACCGGACGCGGGAACTTCATCCACGCCTCCACCGCGCTGCACTGCCCGCACGGCGGGCCGGTCGTCGCCGCATCCGCTGCTGCGGCGGTGCGCGTCGACGGGCAGCCGGTGCGCACCGCCGGGGACGTGTTCGCGGTGCGCGGGTGCCCGCACGTCGCGCGCGGGCGGCCGGATCCGTGCCTGACGGTGCGGTGGAGCCCGCCGCGGGACGCGGTGCTGATCGACGGCGTGCCGGTACTGCTGGACTCCACCGACGGGCAGTGCTTCGGGGCCGATCTGCTGCCGCGCGGCCGGCCGGTGGCGCGCACCGGCGGTCAGGAGGTGAGTTCCCTGTGAAGCGCACCGACATCGCCTTCCCCTACCGCATCGATCAGCGCGGGCGGACCGCTCGGGCCGGGCACGACGCGCACGTGCGGGATCTCCTGGAGCAGCTGCTGTTCACCAGTCCCGGCGAGCGGGTGATGCGCCCGGACTTCGGTTGCGGGCTGCTGGACGTGGTTTTCGCGCCGAACAGCCCGGAACTGACCGCGACGCTGGAGCTCTCGGTGCACGCCGCGGTGCAGCGGTGGCTCGGCGAGCTCGTCGAGGTCGAAGCGCTGGACATCGTGGCCGACGAGGACACCGTGCGGGTGCGGATGCAGTACCGGGTGCGGGCCACCGGCAGCCGCCGGGCCGAGGAGTTCGAGGGGCGTGGTGCGGCGTGAGCACCGATGCGGAACTGCGCTGCGGAGCCGAGGGCAGGCGCGAGAAGGTGCGGGAGCACCGGTTCGGCGGGGTCGACGCAGTGGAGGCCGCCGACGACGGCCGCACGCTGGTGGTCACCTTCATCGGCAGGGCGCCGCACGGGGTGGGCCCGGAGAACGTGCGCATCGACGGCGGCAGGCGGATCACCGGCATCGGTGTGCTGCGGGTCGAGGTGCAGCGGGAGGAGGATCCCGAGCTCGACGACCTGATGCGCGTCACCCTGGACCGCACCGGCGACACCGCGCGCTACCGCCTGTCCATCGTCGCCGCCGACCCGCACGGGCGGCCGGGCACCGAGCCCTACCCCGGTTTCGACCAGCGGTACTTCAGCGCCGAGTTCACCTTCCGGCCCGGCGGGCCGACGCCGTTCGACTGCGCCGAGGAGCCCGGCTGCCCGCCGGAGGCCCGGCCCGCGCCGCTGATCGACTACACCGCGCGGGACTACTCCACCCTGCGGCAGGTGTTGCTGGACCGGCTCGCGCTGACCACCCCGGCCTGGACCGAGCGGCTGGCCCCCGATCTCGGCATGACGCTGGTCGAGCTGTTCGCGCACGCCGGTGACCAGCTCAGCTACCAGCAGGACGCGGTGGCCACCGAGGCCTACCTGGACACCGCGCGCCGCCGGGTGTCGGTGCGCAGGCACGTGCGGCTGATCGACTACGCCATGCACGACGGGTGCAACGCGCGGGCCTTCGTGGTCATAGGCACCGCCGAGGACCTGCTGCTGGAGCCGGGCACCTTCCGCTTCGCCGCCATCGACGCGCGGCCGCGCGGTCCGCACGACCCGCCGGAGCCGGGCCCGGTCATCGACGAGCGCGAGCTGGGCCTGCTCGACGAGCAGGACACGGTGGAGATCTTCGAACCGCTCTCCGGTGATCCGCTGCGGCTGCGCCGCGCGCACAACGAGATCCGGTTCTGGACCTGGGGCGATGAGCTCTGCCGGTTGCCGCGCGGGGCGACCGCGGCGACGTTGCGCGACGAGTGGGCCGGTGCGGGCCGTGCGCTGGACCTGCGGCCCGGTGACCTGCTGGTGCTGGAGGAGGTTCGGGGCGCGCGCAGCGGCACGCCCGGTGACGCCGATCCGGCGCACCGCCAGGCCGTGCGGCTGACGTCGGTGACACCGGGCGTCGACGAGCTGCTGGACCAGCCGGTGCTGGAGGTGACCTGGGCGTCCGAGGACGCGCTGACCTTCAGCCTGTGCCTGTCCACCGCGGGTGGTTTCGACTGCTCCCCGGTGCCGGACGTGAGCGTGGCGCGCGGCAACGTGGTGCTGGTCGATCACGGCCGCACCCAGCGCGATCCGGAGATCGCCACCGCGCCGCCGGAACCCGCGGTGCTGCCCAGCTGCGCGCCGGGCTTCGGCTGCCACGACCGCACCGACGGCAACGAGCCGGCCGAGCTCATCGGGGCGCTCATCGACAAGACCAGGCGCCGGTCGCTGGCGGTCAAGGACGTGCGGGAGCTGCACGCGGTGCTGGGCATCGCGGCGACCGAGCGGGCCGGGATCGGGTTGGAGAACGCCGGGCGGCGGCGCCAGCAGGTCGTGCCCGCGACCACGCACGCGCAAGTCGACGCCTTGCGACGGCTGCTGGCCCAGTCGGTGTACCCGGGCATCGAACCGCGGTTCCGCCCCGTTCTTCAGCGCTCGCCCGTCGCGCAGGCGGTGCCGTTCCCGGTCGCCGGGCACATCGCAGCCGGGCAGGCCGCACGGCTGGCCGCCATTCCCGGGCGGGTGCAGCAGCGGCTGGTCGAGTTGTGGCGGAGTGCGCGCGAAGACGGCCTCGACGAGGACGAGATCGACGAGCTGACAACGCTTTTCGGCTCCCGGTTCGCCGAGCGACTGCGCGTGCGGCCGGTGCCGGTGCTGCGGGAACTGCTGCACCTCAGCGATGAGCTGCTGGCAGCGAAGCGACGTCGTCTGGACGTGCTGATCGCGCGAGCGCGGGCGGGCACGGTGCTCGGGCCCGACATCGCCTGGGAGATCGCCTGCGGATGGGGCCTGCCCTACGCCGAAGGCCTGGAACCGGCCGAACCGGTGCTGCACGGCCCGGCGACGGCCGTGGTGCAGGACCCGCGCGACGCCATGCCCGCCGTGCGCGTCTTCGACGGTGACGAGGTGTGGACGCCGCGCCGGGATCTGCTCCGCAGCGGGCCGCGCGACCGGCACTTCGTCGGCGAGCTCGACGACGACGGACGGCTGGTTCTGCGCTTCGGCGACGGCCGCTACGGCGCTGCACCGAAACCCGGTGCCCGGCTGGAGATCGGCTACCGCATCGGCGGTGGCGAGGCGGGCAACGTCGGCGCGGAGGCGATCAACCGGCTCGTGATCCGGTCCGGGCCGCTGCCCGCGGTGCAGGTGCGCAACCCGCTGCCCGCCGTCGGCGGTACTGAGCCCGAGCCGGTCGAGCAGGTCCGCCAGCTCGCACCGCTGGACCTGCGGCGCACCCGGCTGCGCGCGGTGACGGCCGAGGACTACGCGGCGGTGGCCGGGGAACTTCGCGGCGTGCAGCGGGCCGCGGCGGAGCTGCGCTGGACCGGCAGCCGGCAGCAGGTGCACGTCGCGATCGACGCCGCGGGCAGCGGAGAGCCCTCCCGCGAGCTCCTGGCCGAGGTCGGCGACCACCTGCGCCGCTACCGGCGCATCGGCCACGAACTGATCGTGCGGCCCGCGCAGCGGGTGCCGCTGGACCTCGCGCTGCGGGTGTGCGCGGAGCACGGGCACCAGCGCGGGCAGATCATCGCCGAGCTGCGGCGGATCTTCGGCCGGCGCGGTTTCTTCCACCCGGATGCGCTGAGCTTCGGCGAACCGGTGCGGGTGAGCAGGCTGGTCGCGGCGGCCACCGCCGTGCCCGGGGTGACCGATGCGCGCGTCACCCGGCTGCAGCGGCTGTTCCACGGCGACGCCGGGGAGCTGGCCGAGGGCCTGCTGCGGGTGCACGGCCTGGAGATCGCCTGCTGCGACAACGACCCCGAGCACCCGGAAAACGGCATCCTCGCACTGGACTTCGGAGGTGAACGGTGACCTGCTCCTGCGGTTGCGGCGGTCACGACGAGCGCCACGCCCCGTCCCCGCCGCACAACCCACCGGGCCGCGCGGCCCTGGACTACCGCGTCGGCGAGCACGGCACGTTCCTGGCCGCGATGCTCGACCGGCTGGCGTCACCGGCGAATCCGGCGCTTCGCGGGCTGACCGTGCGCACCACCGACGACCCGACCATCGGGCTGCTGGACGCGGTGGCCGTGCTCGGGGATCTGCTGACCTTCCACTCCGAGCGGATCGCCGACGAGGGCTACCTCGGAACCGCCGACGACGAGCGCTCCCTGGCGCTGCTGGGCAGGCTGGTCGGGCACGTGCCGCGGCCGGGCGTCGCCGCCGACACCTACCTGGCCTACACCGTCGAGCGCGATCCGCGCGGCGAGGACACGCCGGTGCTGATCCCGCGCGGGGCCCGCAGCAACAGCGTGCCCAGCGCGACCGAGCACGACGCGCAGACCTTCGAGACCAGCGAGGACCTCACCGCGCACTGGGCGTGGAACCGGCTGCGGGTGCGGCGGCGCAGGCCCGCGCTGCTGACCCCGGAGGATCTGAAGCAGCGCTCGGAGCTGTTCGTGGCCGGTACCACGACATCGTTGCGCACCGGGCAGAAGCTGCTGTTCGACTTCGGCCGCACGCGGATGCTGCTGCCGGTCGGCGACGTGCGCGTCGACCGGGAGGTGGACGTCACGGCGATCACGCTGCCGCAGTCCCCGAAGCCCACGCTGGCCGAGTTGCAGGCCGAGATCCTCCAGTGGATCACCCCGGCCACGGGAGAGCCCAGCCCGGAGCACCCGAATCCGCGCCCGGTGAGCAGGCTGATCGACGACTTCGACCTCCAGGTGCTGGCGCCGCTGCGCGCCGAGCTGCCGGGCATCACCTCTCCGGCGCAGTTCGCGCAGCGGCTCGCCGGGCCGCTGGAGCGGTTGGCCGAGGCGGAGGTGCTGGCCGATCCTCATCCGCAGGTCGCCGAGTGGTTCGGCCGGTTGCACGCGGTGCTCGCCGAGTTGCGCGACCGCGCCGCCGATCTCGCACCGGTGGCGGTGCTGCAAACCCGCTCGTCCCGCAGGCCGCCCGCGTCCCCGCAGGCTCCGCCGGAGCTGCTGGGCGAGCTGCTGGCCATGCGGGTCACCGCGACGCCGTTCGGCGCGACCGCGCCGCTGCAGCCGATGCAGGACGACAACGGCCGGGTGGTGCGGCAGAGCGACTGGCCGCTGCCCGGCGGGACGCTCACCAGCGTGCGCATCGCCATGGACGCGGCCGGCCGGGAGCTGGTGCGCGCCGAGTTCCAGCGCACCGAGTCCGGTGGCGGGTGGCAGCACGTCGAGCAGCTGCCCGCCGAGGAGGTCTCCTTCGACCTCGGGCCTGGTCGCGTCGAGCTGTCCAGCCGCAGGGAGACCACGCTCGGCAGGCTGGGCGTGCGCAACGGCCAGCCCCGGCCGGGCGTGGAGGTTCGGCTGCTGCCCGGGCTGCCCGCGTGCCGGCTGTTCATCTCCCGCCCGGACGACGAGCGGTCGGTGCACGTCGGCATCCACAACGGAGCGCTGCTGGAGCTGGACCTGGCGCCGCGGGAGGAAGCTGTCTCGCCGTTCGGGCCCTACCAGGTGACCGTGCGCTACACCGCCGGGAGCGAACCGGCCGGTGTCGAGATCGCGCTGTCCACCAGCCCGGACACCGACGGCCGAAACGTGCTGCCGCTGGACGGCGTGCACGAGGAGATCACCGCGGGCAGCAGGATCGTGATCGAGCGCCCGGCCAAGGGCAAGCCCGGCGGAGTGCCCGGCGATCCCGCGCTGGCGTTCGTGGTCACGCACGTCATCGCGGTGCGCAGCACGTCCTGCGCGCAGTACGGCATCACCGGACGCGGCACGGTGCTGACGCTGGCCGATCCCTGGCTGGACGAGCACGACACGCAGCTCTCGCACATCCGCGACACCACGGTGCACGCTGCCGGCGAGCGGCTGCGTCCGGCCGACGAACCGATCGACGAGGACGTGCACGGCAACGCGATCGAACTCGCCGACCTCCACGGCGCGTTGCGGCCCGGGCGGCGGTTGATCGTTTCCGGCCCGCGCGCCGATCTGCCCGGGCACGCCACCGAGGTCGTGGTCATCGCCGAGGTCGAGGAGGTCCTGGACCCGCGGCTGCCGGGCGATCACCCGCACACCGCGCTGACGCTCACCGCCGACCTGCAGCACCGCTACCGCCGGGATTCCGTCGTGATCCACGGCAACGTCGTGCCCGCCACGCACGGCGAGAGCCGCGATGAGGCCATCGGCAGCGGTGATGCCGCGAAGACCCACCAGACCTTCGCGCTGTGGCAGTCGCCGCTGACCTGGTTGCCCGCCGACAACCCGCTCGGCGCCACGCCCACCCTCGAAGTGCGGGTCGACGGGCTGCTCTGGCACGAGGTGGACAGCCTCGCCGGGCGCGGCCCGGACGAGCGCGTGTACGTCACCGGCAGCGCCGCCGACGGGCGCACCACGGTGACCTTCGGCGACGGCGTGCACGGCACGCGGCTGCCCACCGGGCACGAGAACGTGCGGGCGCGCTACCGGTTCGGCACCGGCAAGGCCGCCAACGTCGGCGCGGATCGCATCACCCAGGCGGTCACCCGGCCGCTGGGCGTCACCGGCGTGACCAATCCGCTGCCCGCCACCGGTGGGGCGGACGGGGACGGGCCCGCGCAGACCCGCCGCACCGTCCCGCTGGCGGTCTCGGCGCTGGACCGGCTGGTGTCGGTGCGCGACTACGAGGACTTCTCCCGCTCCCGCGCCGGAGTGGGCCGGGCCTCGGCACGGCCGGTGTTCGACGGCAGGCGCGAGATCCTGCACGTGACCGTCGCGGGCGTGGACGACATCCCGATCGACCCCGGGTCGGACCTGCTGAGCTCGCTGCGGGCTTCGCTGCTGGCGTACGGAGATCCGCGGCTGGCGGTGCGGGTCGAGCCGCGGGAGCTGGTGCGGCTGGTGGTCGCGGCGAAGGTGGAGCTGCTGCCCGACCACTCGTGGGAGTGGGTGCACCCGCGGCTGCGCCACGCCTTGCTGACCGAACTCGGTTATCCCGGAAGGGAACTCGGCCGGCCCGCGCACCTGTCCGAGGTGCTGGCCACCGCCCAGTCGGTACCCGGAGTGTCCTATGTGGACGTCGACGTGTTCGGCACGGCCCCCGACGGCGTGGCCGCCACGGTGCCCGCCCGGCTCGCCGAGCACACCGAGGAGCGCTACCGCCTCAACGAGCCCGAGACGCTGACCAGCATCGCCGCCCGGCACGGGATCACCACCGCCGATCTGCTGCGGCTCAACCCCGACATCACCGACACCCGGCCGCTGCCGTCCGGGCGGACGGTGTTCGTGCACCGCGGAGTCCGGCCCGCGCAGCTGGCGCTGCTGCAGGCCGACGCGCTGACCCTCACGGAGGTGCGATGAGCAGGGATCCGGACGCGCTCGCGCGGCTGCTGCCGGAATGGCACCGGATGCGCGACGCCGAGCAGGGCGGTCCGCTGCGCGAGCTCCTCGGCATCGTCGGCGAGCAGCTGGACCTGGTGCGCGAGGCGATCGAGCAGCAGTACGACGACTGGTTCGTCGAGACCGCCGCCGAGTGGGTGCTGCCCTACCTCGGCGAACTGGTCGGCTACGAGCGGCTGCCCGGCTACGAGCGGGTGTCGACCGCAGGCCTGCGCGACGGCGCTGATCCGGCGCGGGCGCGGCAGCGGCTGGCCGAGGCGCTGGCACCGCGCCGGGACATGGCCGCCACCGTCGGAAACCGGCGGCGCAAGGGCACTCTCGCACTGCTGGAGGAGCTGGCGGCCGACACCGCGGGCTGGCCCGCGCGAGCCGTCGAGCTCTCCCGGCTGGTCGCGCACTCGCAGCCGATCCGGCTGCTGGGCCCGCACGTCCGGCCGCACGGCGGGCTGGCGGACATGCGCGACGGCACCGCCCTGGACCTCGCGACCGGGCCGTTCAGCGACACCGCGCGAACGGCGGACGTCCGGCGCGCCGACTCCCGCCGCCGCCCCGGCGGCCTCACCCCGGCCGGTGTGGGCGTGTTCGCGTGGCGGCTCAAGCCGTACTCGGTGACCAACGCGCCCGCGTACTGCATCGACCGCACCCACGGCCACTACACGTTCTCCGTGCTGGGCAACGACACCCCGCTGGTGACCAAGCCGGTGCCGGAACCCTCGACCAGCCACCTCGCCACCATCGACAACGTGCCCGCACCGCTGCGGCGCAAGCAGGTGGCCGACCGGCTGGCCGACTACTACGGGCCGGGCAAGAGCTTCTGCCTGCACCTCGACGGCCCGGACCGGCCGGTACCTCCGTCGCGGATCGCGATCGCCGACCTCTCCGACTGGCGCTACCGGCCGCGCTACGGGCAGGTCGCGGTGGACCCGGTGCTGGGCCGCATCGCCTTCAGCACCCGCCAGGCACCGCACCTCGGCGTGTCGGTGACCTACCACCACGCCTTCTCCACCGAGCTCGGCGGCGGCGAGTACCCGCGCGAGCCCGAAACCCCGCCCGCGGCGAAGGTCTACCGGGTCGGCCCCGACGAGTCGATCATGGACGCCTACCGGGCATGGCGCGAGGAACCGCGCCGCCCCGAAGCCGTCATCGAGATCGCGCACAACGGCACCCACTTGGAACAGCTGGACTTCGAGCTGACCGCGGGCGACCGGCTGCAGATCCGCGGCGCCGAGGGCTGCCGACCGGTGCTGCGGCTGCCCGACACCCACAGCAACCGCCCGGACGCCCTGACCATCCGGGTACCGGCGGAAGCCGCCGGTGACCGGCCGCGGGTCGTCATGGACGGGCTGCTCATCACCGGACGCGGCATCCGGGTCACCGGACCGCTGGAGGCACTGGTGCTGCGGCACTGCACGCTGGTGCCCGGCTGGTCGCTGCGGGAGGACTGCGAACCGCAGTGGCCCGCCGAGCCGAGCCTGCTGCTGGAACGCACCACCGCCTGCGTGCAGATCGACCGCTGCGTCCTGGGCGGCATCTCGGTGATCGGCGACGAGGTCAGCACAGATCCGCTGCCGATCCACATCCGCGACAGCATCGTCGACGCCACCGACCGCGAACTGCCCGCCCTGTCGGCGCCCGACTGCCGGCACGCGCACGCAACGCTGCACGCGCACCGCAGCACGTTCTTCGGCGAAGTGCACACCCACGCGGTGCGCATCGCCGAGAACTGCATCGTCACCGGCAGCTTCCGGGTGGCGCGGCGCGGGATCGGCTGCCTGCGCCACACCTACGTCCCACCCGGCTCGCGCACTCCTCGCCGCTACCGCTGCCCGGCGGACCTGGCGCCGGTGCGGCCGGCGTTCGCCTCGCGCCGCTACGGCACGCCGGACTACGCGCGGCTGACCGACGACTGCCCGCCCGAGATCCGGCGCGGCGCCGAGGACGGCTCCGAGCTCGGCGTGTTCCACGACCTCTACGAACCGCAGCGGGAGGACAACCTGCGAGCGCGCCTCGCGGAGTACAGCCCCGCCCGCTGCGACGTCGGCCTGATCTTCACCTCCTGAAAGGACGTGCCATGCACGCAGACTTGTCCCGGATCACCTTCCACCCGGAGCGCGGTTACTCGGCGGTGATCGCCCAGCAGGGCCGGGTCCAGGTCGACGCCGACATCAACGAGCAGGTCCTCAACCAGCTCTACCAGCACCGGACCGCGCTCGTCGACCTGATCGGCCAGCACGGCGGCCCGGCCGCCTCCGCCGGGTTCAAGATCGAGCGCCTGGCCGGCAGACACGGCCTGGACGACCTGTCCATCGGGCCGGGCCGCTACTACGTCGGCGGCGTCCTCTGCGACGCACACCGCCCCGAGCCGGGGATTCCCGTTCCCGACGAGGGCGAGCCCGCGCCACCGGACCCGCCGGGGCCCTGGACGTACTGGGACCAGCCCGACGCGTTCCGCGACCCGGAGCTCCCCGGTGACCGGCTGCCCGCCGAAGCGCCGTACCTGGTGTACCTGAAGGTGTGGGAGCGGCTGGTCACCGCCGCCGAGGACCCGGAGCTGCGGGAAGTCGCGCTGGGTGCGGACACCTCGGCGCGGATCAAGGTGGTCTGGCAGGTGCTCGCGCTGCCGAGCTCGGAGCTCCAAGTGCGCAACGCCGACGCTCCGATCGGCGCGGTGGAGCAGTCCTTCGACGAGTGGGTGCGCGGACGCACCGAGAACCCGGCCCGCCTCGCCGTCCGCGCGCAGCGCCCCGATGGCGCCGACGAACCGTGCGTGCTGCGGCCCGATGCGCGCTACCGCGGGCTCGAGAACCAGCTCTACCGCGTGGAGATCCACGACGGCGGCCCCGCGGCGGAGGCGACTTTCAAGTGGTCGCGGGAGAACGGCTCCGTCGTGTTCCCCGTCGACGACGTCGACGGCACCTGGGTGGACCTGGCCTCGCTCGGCGGTGACACCAAGCTCGACCTCGACGTCGGCGACTTCGTCGAATTCCTCGACACCGCCCTCATCAGCCGCCGGGAACCGCGGCCGATGCTGCGCGTCGAGGAGCTCGACCTGCCGGAGCGGCGGGTGCGGCTGTCCGCGGAACCGGCCGTCCCGCACCGCCCGGAACTGCACCCGTTCCTGCGCCGCTGGGACCACCGCGGCTCCCGGGGTGGAGCCGTTCCGGTCGAGGAGGGCCGCTGGATCCCGGTCGAGGACGGCGTGGAGATCTTCTTCCACCGCGCCGAATCCGAGTACCGCAGCGGTGACCACTGGATCGTGCCCGCCCGCACCGCCACCGGCGACGTGGAGTGGCCCACCGACCCGGCCGGTCGCCCGCTGCTGCGGCCGCCGCTCGGCGTCGTGGAGCACTGCGCGCCGCTGGCCTGGGTGACCGGTGAGCAGGTCGTCGACATGCGGCTCACCTTCGGCATGACCTGATCACGGGTAGGGATGCGGTCGTTGGTTGCTGAACCCGCCGTAGGCCTCGAAGCGGGGATGCCGCAGCGGCGGCGCGCCGGGCAGTGAGAGCAGCAGCACGTCCGGTGACCACACCCGCGTGGCGTGGAAACCGAGCTGGTGGACGTCGGGAGTCGTGATGTCCGCGTGCAGCAGGCGCTTCCCGGAATCGCGGAACGCGGCGACCAGGCGCCGCGCCGCGCTGCTCGGGTCGGTGGTGGTGTCGGCGGGCAGGTCGGAGGCCTGCGAGCTGGTGCAGCTCGCGAAGCGCTCCTCGACCACCCGGGCGTTGACCGGATCCGAGTAGTGCGCGACGTTGCCGTCGAGGTCGAAGAAACCGTCGCCCGGTTCGGCGCGGCCGTCCTGCCACGTGCCCAGGGCGACCATCGCCGATGCTTCGACGAGCGCCTTGTACATCGCTGCGGTCAGCTTGCCGTCCGTGCCGAGCCCCAGCACGATCGCCGGGCCGTGCCCCTGGCGCCCGCGAACGAGGCAGACGACCGTGAAGCCGGGCAGGTCGGGACTGGGCAGGAGGTGGAACTCCGGGTCGGGGAAGCGCGGACTCCAGTGCTCCTCCACGAGGTGGCGCAGGGCTCGCGTCCGCCGGTCCCAGCCGATCCGGACGGAGGGCACCGCGGTGTGCCAGTGCCCCATCACGGTGTCCAGCTGGACGAGCTCCTGCAGCGCGTTGAGCAGCGCTTTGACCGGATCGGTGTGGACCGCCGTGCCGGTCGTCACCGCGCTCTGGACGTACGGCTCCTGGTCGCGGATCTGGTAGCCGACCAGCAGCAGTTGTGCGGGCACCAGCACGTCCTCGCCGCCGACCAACGACGTCATCCGCATCCAGCTCATCGGCGCGTTCGGGTCGAACCGCTCGAAGGGGAAGTCCGGCTCGGCGAACTGGAGCTCGGCGAAGACGTCCAGCGCTGTCGTGTCGGCGACCGGTTCACCGCTGCCCACCAGATCGCTGCGGGCGGCGAAGACGAAGTTCTCGCGGTGGTGCGCGGGGAACGCGAAGTGCGCGTAGCGCTCGACCGACTCGGCGATGGTGCGGATCCGGGTGTCGTCGACGTCGGGACCGCAGGCGCCGACGTGCAACGAGCCCGACCTGACCGGCGGTGCGCCGACGAGCTGGTGGAGGCCGTGGGGCTCGGTCGCGGTGAGCGCGAAGCGCAGTCCGTACCGCCGGCGGAAGGTGGTGCCGAGGTTGGGCACCAGTCCGCACACCGGGCTCACCGCGCGTCGGGCGAGATCGTCGGCCTGGGCTCCTCTCGGCAGGGTGCGGTGCGCGAGCGCCACATCAGTCCTGCTCATCGAGCCACGCCTTCACGTCGAAGTACAGCGACGTCTCCTCCTGCTGCGGGACGGGCGCGCAAACCCGGCAGCCGGGCAGCGCGAGCACCTCGTTGACCGCGATCTCCCACGTCGGCAGGTGCAGGCCGAGCGATTTGCCCGCGGTGAATCCGGAGCCGGTGCGGGCGAAGTTGATGACTTCCAGGGCCAGGTAGGACGTGAGCAGCCCGGTCACCGCGGGCAGCATCGGTGGTCGGCCTCCGTTGGCCGCGGCGCGTGCCAGGGCGCGCTTGTAGCGGAGGTAGCCCTCGGCATTGGTCAGTCCCATCAGGACTCGGGTTTCGAAGCAGGCGTAGCAGGCGGTGGCTCCCGGCAGGAAGGTCGGCCCCACGTGCAGGAACGGCCCGTCGATCACCCCGAGGATCCACGGGATCCGCAGGTGCAGGGCGATTCGGTTCAGCAGGTCCAGGCGCACCGGGTCGATGCGGGTGTCGGCCCAGACCAGCAGCGATCCCCGCCAGTGCTCGACCGGCTCCAGCCGCTCGCGCAGGCTCAGCGGGTGGTCGGCCCAGCTGGTGTCGGGGTCGTCGAGCAGCTGCTGCCCGGCTGCGGTGTCCGGCACGACGAGTGCTGGATCGCTGCTGGTCAGCATCCCGTTCAGCTGCTCGACGAGGTCACCGCTGCCCAGCAGCCGCACCGGCGGCGGCTCGGGTGGAGCGGCCGGGCGCAGCACGTGGGCGTAGTCGTCGAGGTAGTGGTCCAGCGCGGACCGCGGGGTGTCCTCGATGGCGTCCAGATCTCGCAGGTAGGCCACCAGCCGGTCGACCTCCGCGCGACTCGTCCCCGCGCTGTCGGCGAGGTCGTCCAGCGCCGTCCCGTCCAGGCCGTTGATCAGGCTGAACAGCCGTCCCGACGCGGACTGGTCGCGGATGGTGTGCGAGAGCGAGTTCCACACGCCCGACCGAAGTTCCACCTCGTCGGGGCTGTGCGGAACAACGGAGAAGGATCGCTTGAGGCGGGGAGCACCGGTGAGGTGCATGTGCCGTACTCCAATCACGCTTCGCCGGGGCGGCCGATGAGCACCGTGTGCAGGAGGGTTCGGTAGAGGCCGTCCAGCCCGAGCGCCCGGTTCGCCGGTTCGTCGTAGAAACCGGCCCAGTCCGTGCTGGCCAGCCCGAGGGAGTTCGCCGCGAGGTGGAGGTGCTCGGACATCGCGCCGGTCTCGTGCAGCACGAAGCGCAGCCCCCGTGCGCCGTACTTGCGCATGGACCGCCACGGCCGCCCCACCAGGAGCGCGACGCAAGCGGCGTCACGCGCGGGCGGGTTCTCGCCGAACTCCCCCAAACCTTCCGAGAGCAACGCCTGAACGGCGGTCGTGTCGCCGTAGTGGTCGAACGCCTCGGCCCTGGGTGCGAAGCGGTAGGCACCGCGCTCCAGCCCGGTCACCCGGATCGCGACGATGTGCAGCTCCACCGGGAAAAGCCCACCGGCGCTGGGCACCGCGCGCCCCGGAACGCGCCGGGTGCTGTCGGCCGGATGCGTGCAGCCGCCCGCCGCGCGCACCAACGTGGCGACCTCCGCGCGGTCGACGGGTTCCCCGCTGAACGACCGGGCGCTGGTGCGGCGCTGGATGAGCTCGTCCAAGCTGCCGTCCAGCGGCAACGACGCGGGCAGGTCGACCCGCTCCGCGTCCGGCACCGATTCCGCGTCCGTCCGGGCGATCAGGGACGTGAACTTCTCGTCGAGGTAATCGGCGACCGAATTGGCGGTTTCCCGGTCGTGCCGGTGCGACCGGGAGGCGAGCAGGAATTCTTCGGCCGGCCGGGCCTGTTCGCCGAACCCGAGGTGGGAGTGCCGAATTTGATGGGGCCGATAAGCCGTCGAATTGAACCACGGCGTTGCCGCGGAGAAGGAATTGGCGTGCAGCGCCAGCGGGACAAGTTCGTTCTCGACCGCCACGACCACCCCGTTCAGCCGGACTGGGAAGCCACCGTCGCGCCCCGGGCGGGAGAAGGCTCGCACCCGGGGCGTTCCAGCGACTTCGCTACTTCTTCGCCCGTGCCGGACGGGCAGCGGCGGAAGAGCTGGAGGCACATCCCGCGGCCGCCATCGCCGGCGACCTGTCCTGGCCACTGCGCGCCGCGCTGCGGTTCTCCCTCGTGGACGAGACCTGGAGCTTCATTCGAACCACCCTCGCATTCTCGGCAACGGCCGGTTGCTCGGCCGCCGCGATACTAGCCACGGAATTCCGCGCCGAGACCCACGAGCAAGATCAACAACCCGACAGAATGAAAAACCTCCCTCGGGTAGTGACACTCTTGCGGGATCGGATCACCGCGCGGTTCGGTCGCGGAATTCCTCGGCTCAGGCGGAGTTCTGCTGCCGCCGGTGGGTGAGCGCGCGGCGGGCGAGGCCGTCAAGGAGGTAGCCGAGCACGCCGATGACCAGGATGACGGCCATCATCTGGTCGTAGGCGAGCTGGTCGCGGGCGTTGAGGATCTGGTAGCCGAGCCCGGAATCCACGCCGAGCATCTCCGCCGGGACGAGCACCACCCACGCGATGCCGAGCGCGACCCGCACACCGGTGAGGACGTGGCCCCGGGTCGCGGGCAGCACGACGCTGGTCAGCACTTCGGTCCTCGTCGCGCCGAGCGAGCGGGCCACGAGCCGGTGCCCCGGGTCGACGGCGTGCACGCCCGCGGCGGTGTTGAGCACGATCGGCCACAGCGCCGCGGCCGCCACCAGGAAGACCACCGGTCGGTGCCCGATGCCGAACAGCGCGACGGCCACCGGTGCCCACGACAGCGGCGAAACCATGCGCAGGAACTGGAAGACCGGGCGCGTGGCGCGCTCCAGCGCGGCCAGCGAACCGACGGCGAAGCCGAGCGGCACGCCGATCACGGCGGCGATGAGCAGCCCGGCGAGCAGCCGCCACAGGCTCGCCGCGATGTCGCCGAACAGCACGCCGCGCCGGGCCAGGTCGGCGATCGCGGGAATGGCGTGCTGCGGCGCGAAGGAGTTCAGCAGCCGGTCCGCACCGGCCAGCACGGTGGTGAGGAACCACCACATCAGGACGGCGACGGCGATCGCGGCCGTCGGCGCGATCCAGCGGGTGCGGGAGCGCGGCGGTGAGATGGTCACGCCGGGTTCACCTCTTCGGTGCGGTGGAGGTCGTGGGGCAGCCCGAACGCGGCGGGGCCGCCGAGCCGGTCGAGCGATCTGCGCACGAAGCGGTCGTCGACGAGCTGGCCGTGGGCGAGATCCGGATCGATCCGCCGCAGGAACGCGGTGTCGCCGTCGACCACGGTGCCGTGCATCGCCCGGATCAGGCCGGCGGTGTAGCTGGCGAACGGGAAGGGCTGGAACCCGATCCGCTGCCCGGACCACTCCGGGTGGTGCAGGCCCGATCCGTCGTAGGTCAGCGCCCTGGTGATCGCGGGCAGCGGCTGCGGCAGGTAGCGGTCGCCGGAGAGCGCGCGCGCCGCGCGCCCGCGGTCGTGCTCGATGCTGCGCTGGGCCAGGGCGACCGAGTCGACCAGCGCCTGCACCCGCAGCGGGTCGCCGTCCAGGAGGTCCTGGTGGGCGAGCACGACGCAGCACGCGTGATCGCGCCACACGTCGCCGATGAAGCGGTGGATGCGCCCGATCTTCTTGATCTCCGCGACGGCGTTGAACGGGTCGGCGACGACGTAGCCGCCGATGGATCCGCTGTCCAGCGCGGGCACCATGTCGGCCGGGCTCATCACCACCAGCTCCGCGGTTCCCGCCGCGGCGGACGGTTCTTCGCGCACCACCGGCCGCAATCCGGCGCGCCGGAGCACGTCCTGCAGGACGATGTTGTGGATCGACCACCAGTAGGGGATCGCGATCCGCCGCCCCGCGAGCTCGTCGAGCGAGCGGATGTCGCGCCGCACGGTAAGCGAGGAGCCGTTGGTGTGGTTCCAGGCCAGGATCCGGACCTGCTCGCCCAGCGAGTACCGGAGCTGCACGGCGAAGGGCATCAGCAGGTGCACGACGTCGACCTGCCTGCTCAGGAACGCCTCGGCCAGCGACGCCCAGCTGCGGAACAGCACCGGGCGCTCGACACCGGCGCCCGTCGCCTCGAAGATCCCGCTGCCGTGCGCCACCAGCAGCGGCGCGGCATCGGTGATCGGCAGGTACCCGACGCGGAGCCGATCGCTCGGGGCCACCGCGCGGCGGGTCGCGTGCGCGGCCAGATCGGCGATGCCCGCCAGACCGCCGAGCGCGCCGAGCGCAACACCGCCGCGCAGCAGCGTGCGGCGGTTCACGACACGCCCGCCTTCGGGCTGGTTCCGTAGTGCGCCAGCAGTTCCCGGCGGAGCGCGCCGCTGTCGGCGCTGTTCTCCCACACGCGGCCGATCGCACCCGATCCGTCGAGCAGCGCGATGCGATCGCCGACCAGCAGTGCCTCGTCCACGTCGTGCGTGACGAGCACCGTGGTCAGCTCCAGTTCTCCGGTGGTGCTGCGCAGCCACCTCTGCAGATCGCCCCTGGTTCCCGGGTCGAGCGCGCTGAACGGCTCGTCGAGCAGCAGCAGCCGCGGGCGGATCGCGGCGGCGCGGGCGATCGCGACGCGTTGCGCTTGGCCGCCGGAGAGCTGGTCGGGATAGGAGTCGGCGAGATCGGCCAGCCCGAACCGGGCCAGCAGCCGATCGGCCCGGTCGGTCTCGAAACGTGCTCTGTTGGCTCGGTAGCCGCCGCCCAGGCGCACGTTGTCCCGGACGGTCAGCCACGGCATCAGCAGCGGTTGCTGGAACACCACGCCGGTGGGCGGCCGGCCACCGGCGTCGTCACCCCACTCGACGGTTCCCGCGTCGAGCGGCTCCAGGCCCGCGAGCGCCCGCAGCAACGTCGACTTGCCGCCGCCGCTGGGCCCCACGACCACGAGGAACTCGCCTTCGGCCACCTCCAGGTCGAGGTCGTGGAAGAGCCTGCGCGGCCCGTAGGTCTTGCCCGCACCGGTCACGCGGACCGCGAGAGTTCCCACCTCAACTGCCCTTCGGTCGGAGCCTGCACGGGGAGGAACGCAGCCTCGCGCAGCCGTCGGCTGGTCGCGCTGCCCGCGACGTAACCGGCGCCGCCGCTGATCGCGGCCTCCAGCCGGGTGGCGTCCCCGGCGACCCGCGCCGCGTCGAGTCGCAGCTGCAGCAGCGCGCGGTCGCTGGCCCGCTGCGGGTCGCGGGCGTGCTCGAAGAGCCGCCGCCGCACGGACTCGTGCCTGCCGTCCACGTCGGCGAGATCCGGGCCGAACTCCGCGTTGAGCCCGGTGAGCCGCTTCCTCGACTGCTCCCGGGACACTCCGGCCAGCCCGCTGCAGAAGGCGCTCTGCACCAGCAGGAACGTCGGCCGGAAGGAGCGGACGAAGCCGGTCAGGTCCTCGCTGAGCACCGCGTCGGCGGCGATCTCCACGCCGTCGAGGCTGATCGAGGAGGACGCGGTGGAGCCCAGCGCCAGCAGCTCCGGCGCGCTGTGCACCGTCACGCCCGGATCGCCGGTCCGCAGCTGCACGACCACACCGCTGCCGTCGCCGAACCGGGCCGGGACGACCACGAGCGCCTCCTCGAAGAGGTTCGAGGCCCACCTGATCGGTCCGTCCAGCCGGACGCCGCCCGCGGTGCGCGTGGCGATCACCGGCACCGGTTCGAGCCCGGCCACGTGCCGCATCGCCGGTGCCATCGCCGTCGCGCCGATGACCGTTCCTCCTGCCAGCGCGGGAAGTTCCCGAGCCGCCGCCGGTCGATCGCTGCTGCGGCTGAGGTATTCGATCACCATGCGCTGCGCCCACAGGGCGAACCCGGAGCTCAGGCAACCGGCCGCGACGTCCTCCACGACCAGCAGCATGGTGGCCAGCCGGTCGTCGGCGTTGTCGGGCGCGCCCAGGTCGAGCAGCCCGAGTTCACCGAGCAACCGCAGGCCCGGCCGGATGTCGCAGTCGCCGCGGTCCACTTCGGACGCCTTCCGGGCGAAGAACTCCAGGACCTCCTGCCGACCGGGGTAGTCGAGCGAGGTGTCCGGTGTGGACGGAACGGTGCTCATCACTCGCTCCGCTCCAGCGCGTGCAGCCGGTCGATCGGGGTGTTGACGACTTCGCGCGCCTTGCGGACCACGCCCTCGTCCGGCGCGTCGTACAGGCACAGGCACTTGACCATGTCCTCGCGGACGTAGGTCCGCAGGAAGCTGACCTCGGGAACCTCGGCGTACTTCGGCGCGTTGGCCTTCTTCCGGCCCAGGTAGGTGTCCATGTCCAGGTCGGCCGGGAAGTCCCACTCGACCAGGTAGCCGGCCTTCGGCCGGGCGGCCTTGATCTCGGCCAGCTCCGCGCCGACCAGCCGGACCTGGTCCGGCCCCGCCACCTCGGCCGCCCCGGTCAGCCGCTCGGCGGTGAGGACGGTGGCCAGGTCCGCGGCGTCCGCCGCCTCGACGACGACGAAGAGCTGGTCGTGCGAGCCGGTGACCTGCGATTCGATGATCTCGCCACCGACCGAGGAGGCGACTTCGCCGATCTCGTGCAGCAGCGCCTCGATCCCGTCGCGGCCGGCGTCGGCGGGCACGATCTCGTACAGGAACAGCGACATGGTTCTTCCCTCCGGAAGGGGGTGCGGGCGAACACCGCACGACGGCGTGCGGTGCGTGAGCGGCGAAGGCCGCGAGGACGCGCCGGTCGACGACCGGGACGCGGAGATTCAGCCGATCCGGCTGGTGAAGTGGTGAGAAGGGGCGCGAGCGCTCAGCCGCGGACAGGCGTACACGCGGCGCTGGTGACCCGCAGCAGGTCCACCTGAAGGCGCTCGACGAGTTCCACGTTCCGCATGCGCCCAAGCCTAGGCATAGACCGATCGTTCTGTCTACGTCCTGGGGCATAGGATGTGGCCGTGGCCTCATCAACACGAGCCGCGGCCGCACCGTCGGAGCGACTGCTGGCAGCGGCGGCGAAGCTGTTCCCGAAGGAGGGCATCCGCGCGGTCGGCGTCGACCGGGTCCTGGCGGAGGCCCAGGTGGCCCGGGCGAGCCTGTACCAGGCGTTCGGCTCCAAGGACGCCCTGATCGCGGCCTACGTGGACCGGCAGGACGAGCACGACCGCGCCAACTACGCCAAAGCCGTCGCCGGGCTCGACGATCCGGCCGACCGGCTGCTGGCCCTGTTCGACCTCGCGCGCACGACCGCGAACAGGTCGCGCTTCCGCGGCTGCCTCTACCTCAACGCCGCCACCGAGTTCCCCGACCAGAAGCACCCCGTCGTCGCGGCCGTGGCCCGGCACCGCGGCTGGCTGCGCGAACTGCTGGTGACGCTGCTGAGCGAAGCCGGGGCGCACGACCCCGAGCCGCTCGCGGACCGGATCCAGGTCATCTACGACGGAGCGGTCGCCGGCTCCAAGCTCAACCGCAGCGCCGACCCCATCGACACCGGCCGCGCCCTGGCCGCCGAGATCCTCGCCGAGCACACCGAGCGGTCGTGAGTGCTTCGGGGCGTCCTGGACCCCGAAGCGCTCACGACCGCTTTTCGCCTTCCGGACCACCGCGCGATCGATCGGAGTAACGTGGCTCACACCGGGGGAAGATCGCGATTGCGGGGGTGCCGGGGATGGTCGAGCCGGGGAGGCTGACCGACAGCGCGTCGTTGACCCGGCGCCTGCTGTGGAACCGCCAGGTCGGTGAGCCCGCGGGCCCGCAGCCGGTGGTCGTGCTGCTGGGCCCCACCGGGTCCGGCAAGACCGAGGCGCTGAACTCCATCTCGCGGGACTGCGGCAGCGGCGTCGTGCACAACCAGCCGCTGGACTTCGCCAAGGAGGCACCGACCACGGTCGAGGCACTGGCCAAGGTCGCCTTCGGGCTGTCCCGCCGCTGGCCGTCCCGCAAACCGCCGCGGTTCACCCGCTTCGCGCTGGGCCTGATCGCCGTGCAGGCGGTGCTGCCGAACGACCGCGAGCAGGCCAGGGCCAAGATCGACCGGGCGATCCGGGAGTTCTCCCGGAATCCGTCGGCGGAGCGGATCGCGCAGATCGTCCAGGAGCTCTCCGATGCGGCCGAGCCGCTGTTCGACCCGCTGCTGGCGGCGACCGTCAACCTGCTGCCCACGCTGATCCGGCACCTGGGGCGCAAACCGCTGTCCAACGCCAAGCGCTGGCACGCCGACATCCCCGAGGCCGAGGGCGCCGGCCCGCTGGACGCCCTGATCCAGCTCAGCACCCGGGCCAGGGCCGACTCCGCCGAGCGGACCAGCTGGCTCACCTCCGCGTTCCTGGCCGACGTGCGGGAGAGCCACCCCGTGCTGGCCAAGCCCGAGCCCAAGAGCCCGTGCGCCTGCCTGAACCCGGCCCGCCTGCCGCACCTGCACAACTGGGTCGTGCTGCTGGACAACGTCGACCACGGCAGCGGATTCCGCTTCCTGGAGGACATCACCGCCGCTCGCGAACGGCACCTGCGCCAGCACGAGGAGCACGATCCGCTGCTGGTCGTCGCCACCAGCGGGCGCTGGCACCCGGAGTGGGAGTCCGACTGGCACCCGCCGTGGAAGTCGGTCGACAGCCTGCCCGATGACGTCTCGGTGGTGCCGCGCTGCCCTAACACCGGTCACTGGCGCACCGATCCGGCGCAGCAGCGGCCGACCGCGCCCTACCTGCCGGTGCTGCTGGAACCGCTGAAGATCGAGGAGACGGCCCGGATCCTCGGCACCGGCGTCCGCTCCCCCGCCGCCAGGCTCGCGCAGCGCGCCAGCGGCGGACTGCCGCACGCCGTGCACACGATCAAGGCCCTGCTCGACGGCCGCGAGCTGGACCGGCAGCGGCGCGACGTGCTGTGGCCCGACGATCTCGCCGAAGCCCGCAGCTGCCAGGAACGCCTCGAAGAGCTGCGGCTCTCGCACCACCTGGTGGACGTCGGCATCGAGGAGTTCGTCACCGCCGCGGCGTGGGCCACCGCGCCGTGGCTGGTGCCCGCCGAGTCCGCGGGCCTGGTCTCGCAGCCGAAGATCGGGCGCATCCTCACCGAACTGCGCACCGCGCTGTGGGTGATCGCCCCGGAACGCCGCGGCGGCACCGAGGACCACACCGTCATGCACCCGTGGATCGCCCGGACGCTGCTGTCCGCGCTGGCCGCGCGCACCGGCGAACCGTCCTACGCGGCGCAGTTCCGGGCGATGCTCGACGACTCCAGCGTGCGGCGCGACCCGGAGCGGCACGCCTACTGCCTGCTGGCGCTGGGCGAGTTCTCCACCGTCGTGGACGTGCTGGAGGAGCGGTTCGACCGGATCCCGCACCAGGACTGGGTGGACCTGCTGACGCTGGTGACCGGCGCGCCGGACGACAAACCGCTGCACCTCGGTCACGACGCGCTCTACCAGGCCCTGGTCGACGAAGACCTGCGCGGTGGCACCGGGGACCGGTCGATGGTGCGCAACGTGCTGGCCCGGCTGGTCGCGGCGGCCTGGCTGCTGGCCAACCCGCTGGTCGGACCGGACGACGAGCGAAAGCGCCTGGTGGCGCAGTGCTTCCGCGAACTCGCGCCGCTGTCCCGGCGGTCCGACGTCGCCGCGCTCTACGAGGCCGCGCGCCAGACGGAACGGCTCTTCTAGCAACCGACGGATTGGACCTGGCGATGACTCGATCACTCCAGTCGACGCCCGCCCCGGTGCGCCCCTGGCCGTGGTGGCGGCGGCACAAGACGATCTCGGTGCTGCTGGTGCTGGCGGTGGTGGCCGGCGGGCTGACGTGGTGGCGGCCGTGGGAGCGCTGCGGCGCGGGCATGGCGGAGGCCGACGGCCAGTGCGTCGGGCTGAGCCTGGACCTGACACCGTTCTCCGACGACGAGACCACCATCGACCTGCAGCAGCGGATCGCCGCGCAGAACGCCCAGGTCACCGGGGACGACTTCATCACCGTCGTGGTGCTCAACAGCATGACGCCCGAACCCGGCTCCGACAGCGCCGCACTGCTCAACGTGCACCACGGCGTCATGGGTGCGATCGCCGCCCAGCAGCGGGTGAACACGACTCCTGCCGTGGGATCGCAGACCCCTCCGGTGAAGCTGCTGCTGGCCAACTACGGAGGTCGAGCGCGCCAGCAGGCCGAAGCCGTGGAGCAGATCATCGCGCACCGCGACGAGCACCGCATCGTCGCGGTCATCGGCCTCGGGCAGAGCCTGGCCGAGACGCGCGCCGCCGCCAGCGCGCTGTCGGCGGCCAAGATCGCCGTGGTCAGCGCGGTGGCCAGCGCGGACAACATGAACCGCGATCCGACCACCGAGCAGTTCATCGAGCGGTTCTACCGGATCACGCCGACCAACACCGACGCCGCGAACGCGGCCGTGTCCTACCTGCGCGGCCGCGACTACCGGAAGGTGATGCTGGTCCGCGACGACAGCAGCAGCGACATCTACACGCAGACCCTCGGGGACGCCTTCGAAGTGGCCTACCGGAACGGCTTCCCGGGCCGAGGGCTCAGCGAGGCGTTCTTCACCTCGCCGTCGGAACAGCTGGAGGGCGTCACCCGCGACACCTACCTCCAGCCGCAGTTCGGCCGGATCTACGCGCGGATGTGCCAGGAGAGCCCGGAGCTGGTCTACTTCGCCGGCCGCGGCGCCGATCTCAAGGCCTTCCTGCGCGCGGTCGGGCAGGGCGGCGCCTGCGACGGGCTGTCCAAGATCGACGTGCTGACCAGCGATGACGCCTCCAGCCTGCTCGGCGAGCCGCTGCCGGAGATGACGGGCACCGAGGCCGACGTCTACTACACCAGCGTGGCCACCGCCGGCATGTGGGACGGGCAGACCTCCGAGGTCACCAACCAGCACAACTACCGGGGCTTCGCCGAGGCCTTCGCCGCCACCGGCCTCCACGACGACCTGCGGGACGGCTACGCGATGGCGCACCACGACGCGCTGCTGCTCGCGGTGGGCGCTGCCCGCCAGGTCCCGAACGTCGGCGAGAACACCAGGCTGGTGGCCGACTGGATCGACAACCACTACGACTGCGCCCACCCGCTGCCCGGCGCCACCGGCAAGATCGCCTACGCCCCGGAGACCCACGGCAACCCGATCGACAAGGCCCTGCCGATCATGCTCCTGGAACCCGGCGGCCGGATCGAGCAGAAGGCCATCGCCTGGACCACCGGCACGCCCTTCGAAACCTCCTGCCGCTGAAACCACCGGCGGAATCGCCGCCCACGATCCCGGTCCGGCGGCTCGCTACGCGGTGGCCACCGGACGCGGGCACGCCCACAGCAATGCTCCGGCGACCGCCGCGGCCACCGCGAAGGCCAGGAAGTTCGCGCCGACGCCGAGACCGGCGGCCAGCAGTAGCCCGCCGACCTGCGGCGCGGCCACGGCGCCGATGCGTCCGACGCCCAGCGCCCAGCCCAGCGCGGTGCCCCGCAAGCGCGCCGGGTAGTGGTTCGCGACTCCCGCGATGATCAGGCACTGGGTACCGTGCGTGCCGACACCGGCCAGCACCAGCAATCCGTAGGTGATGGCGTTCGGCGGATGCGCGATCAGCCCGGCCAGCGCGAGCGCGGCGACCACGGCCGCCACCGCGCCGACGCGCACCGGACCGAACCGGTCGCCCGCCCACGCGGTCAGCAGCGATCCGGCCACCGCGCCCAGGTTCAGCGCCAGCAGGAAGGTCAGCGCGGAGCCGAGGTCGAAACCCGATTGCCGCATCAGCTGCGGCAACCAGGTGCCCAGCCCGAACCAGGCGAACAGGACCGTCAACGTCGACAGCGCGAACAGCGCGGTCGCCCGGAGGTGAGCCCGGGCGAACAATCCGCCGGTGGGCGGCTGCGCGGCGGAATCCTCCGCAACGACGCCGAATTCGCGCTCGACCGCTGCGGCGCGCTCGTGGTCTCCACGGGCCCGGTGGTGAGCGGCGGTTTCCGGGACCAGCCGCCGGCACAGCACCGCCACGAGCACACCGGCGGCGCCGACGCCGAACATGCTGCGCCAGCCCCAGTTCGGGATCAGCCAGATGCCCAGCACCGATGCGGCACTGCCGCCGATCGGCACGCCGGACATCATCAGCGTGGAGACCAGCGACCGGCGGTGCGGGGCGACGAACTCGGCGGCGAGCGCGCTGACCGAGGGCACCAGGCCGCCGAGACCGAGGCCGGCGAGCAAGCGGAGCACGCCGAAGGATCCGGGGTTCCACGCGAAGCCGCAGAGCACGGTGCATACCGAGAACCAGACCGTGCACAGCAGCACCGCGCGCCGTCGGCCGATCCGGTCGGACAGCGCTCCCGCGACCAGGGCGCCGACCAGCATGCCCGCGAACGCCAGGCTGCCCAGCAGACCGGCGGATCCGGCGGTGAGCGCCCAGCCTGGCTCGCGCAGCAGCTCCGGCAGCACCGCGCCGTAGACGATCAGGTCGTACCCGTCGAACACCACCGCGAGCCAGCAAAGACCGACCACGAGGGCGGCTTTCCGGCTCGGCTCGGTGGCGTGCTCGCGGATCTGCGACATGCGGCGAATGCTACTGCCCGCTGGTCGCCCGCAGCGGTGCCGAGTGGCCGCGATCGCGCGCGAAAACGCCCCCACGACCAGCCGTGGGCCGGGTCGTGGGGAGCGGGCGGAAAGGAGGCTCGGGGAAGCCGCGGGCCTCCCCGAGTCCACTGTGGTCAGGTGCTGGCCGGGGCGTGCTGCATGCGCAGGGCGACCAGGAGCAGGGCCGCGGCGATCGTGGCCGAGATGACGGTGAACCCGGTCACCAGCACCGCGACGACGGCCGCGATGGCGACCAGCACACCGGCCGGGGCGAGTCCCCGTGCGCGGCGCGGAGTTCCGGTGGAGCCGCGCTCGAACCTGCCGAGCTGCGCGGTGAGCGGGACGAGCACCATGGCGACACCGGCCAGCCACGAACCGCGGGTCAGCCACCACTCGAAGCCCAGCGGTTCGGGCCAGGGCAGTCCCAGCACCAGCAGCACGGCGGCGAACAGCACCAGGGCGGGCATGTGCCAGAGGTAGACGGTCAGCGAGTGCTTGCCGATCGCGTCGACCGCGGAGCGCACGACCGGCCGTTCCACGAAGACCGCCAGGCGCCCGGTGAACCGCGCCAGCAGGCACACCTGGACGACGCCGAGCAGCACCAGGTTAGCGGTCGGCGGGTTGAGGTTGGCCAGCATGTCCGCCGGGTAGAGGCCGCTGGTGGTGCTGGCCAGCAGCAGCGCGAAGGCACCGAGCGCACCGGTCAGCAGCTGGCCGTCCGAGCGGAACCGGAACCAGCCGTCGGCGTACCAGAAGCCGATCTGCTGGACGGCCAGCCACACGAACGCGAGGTTGCCGAAACCGATCGCCGGGATCCCGGTGGCCATCGCCAGCTGGTCGACGCCGAGCGCGCACGCGACGAGCACCGCCAGCGTCGCCCGGGGCGCGCGCTCGTGCAGTCGGCCCAGCAGCGGCACCAGCGCGGAGATTCCCAGGTAGACGCCGATGAACCACATCGGCTGCCCCATCCGGAACCCGACCTGCGCGAGCAGCTCCGCCGGAGCTCCGGCCGCGGTCGCCACCGCCAGCGCGGCCGCGATCGCGGCGAAGGCGACGAGCGCGGGGCGGGCGAGCCGGACCAGGCGGGCCCGGACGAAATCAGCGGGCGTCGCGCCGGAATCGCGCATTCGGCGCCACTGCGTGATGCCGGCGAATCCGCCGACGATGAAGAACAGCGGCATCACCTGGATGATCCAGGAAATCGGGGTGAACCACTGCTGGTTCTCCAGCGCGTTGCGGATCTGGATTCCCGATTCCCCGACCTCGATGCCCGCCATCACGGCGTGCAGGACGACCACCACGACCAGGCATCCGGCGCGGATCAGGTCGAGCACCCGGTCGCGGGACGGTGCTGGAACGGCTTTCGCCGCCGGTGCGAAAGGTGCGCGCAAAATGGTCACTGCCGCTTCTCCCCGTGAACGGGTCCGGACGAATTCCGGACCGGGAAGAGCGTATGAATTCGGCACCGGAATTCGCGTCGGTCCGGAGAGCGCATTCGCACCCCGTACCGCGGTACGGGGTGCGGTGAATCGCTCCCCCACCGGTACGGTCGCCCGCGCGGTTTCTAGAGCATGCTGAGTTCCCGCATGGCATCGCGTTCGATGCGCGAGAGCTCGTGGAGCAGCGCTCCGGCCTGGCTGAGCTTCTCCGGGTCGCCGGCCTCCCCTGCTGCCGCGACGAGTGCGGCCACCTGCGTCCAGAGCACGGCGGCCTCGGCGTACAGGGCGTGCCCGGTGCGGAGGTGGTCGCTGTCGATCACCTCGGCGCTCTCAGCGAGGAAGTCCCGGTAGAGGTTGCGGAACAGCGCGCCGCCGGTGCCCGCCTTCTCCATGAGAACGGCGGTGCGCGACAGGTCCTCGCCTGGGTCGTCGCTGCGCTGCAGCCACTTCGGCACTTGCTTGGCGGCCTTCTCGATGCCCCGGTGGCCCAGGTTCGCGATGGGCGGGTTCAGGAACGCCTCGGCGCAGGCCTTGATCGCGGGGACGATCTGCTCGCGCGGTGACGGCGCGGTGGGCGCTGCGATGGTGAAGGAGCGGTGCTTGGCGGTCATCGGGCCGCGTTCGGCCCTGGCCCGGGCCAAGCTGTCGAGACCGGTCCTGACGGCTCCGCCCTGGGCCTCGGTGTCCACCAGGTAGGCGTCTTGGTCGTCGTAGCCGTACATGGCCACCACGTGCCCGCCGAAGTGCACCTTCGTGGTGAAGTAGTCCAGGTGGTAGCTGTCGAGCTGGAGGCCGACCGGCCGCCCGGCGTCGATGGGTCCGGCCACGTTCTGCCAGGCCTTGCGCGCGGAGGTGGTCTCCGCGACCAGCAGCTCCAGCCCGAGCGCGGCGGTCAGGTTCCGGGTGAGCTCGAAGGGCTTCACCCGGCCGCCCAGGAAGGGAAATCCCATGCTCTTGCTGTCCCAGTAGAGGAAGGACAGCCCGGAACCGAGCCCGAACAGCATCGGCTCGGACAGGTCGATCCCGGCGTGCCGCAGCAGCACGCCCAGCGTCGTCGTCTCGCAGTGCTGCATGCCGCGAGCATCGATGCCTTCCACCGCGCTTCTCCTCCCGGACCGGAGATCAGGCGCCGTTGGCGGAGACCAGCCCGCACTCGTAGGCGACGATGACGGCCTGCACCCGGTCGCGGATCCCCAGCTTGCCGATGATGCGGCTGACGTGGCTCTTCACCGTCTGCTCGGCGATGAACAGCGCAACGGCGATCTCGCCGTTCGAAAGCCCTTGCGCGACGAGGGTGAGCACCTCGCGCTCCCGATCGGTGAGCGCCTCCAGCCGCGGCGCGGTGCTCTGGCGCGGCGGGGCGGAGCGGGCGAAGTGCTCGATCATCCGGCGCGTCACCGTCGGCGCCAGCAGCGCCTCACCGGCGGCGACCACGCGCACCGCCGAGACGAGATCGGCGGGCAGCGCGTCCTTGAGCAGGAAACCGCTGGCACCGGCACGGATCGCCTCGTACACGTAGTCGTCGATGTCGAAGGTCGTCAGCATCAGCACGCGGGGCACGTGCGCGACGGATTCCGGCGGGTTCATCAGCTGCCGCGTGGTGTCGATCCCGTTGAGCACCGGCATCCGCACGTCCATCACCACGACGTCGGGTTGCCGGGCGTGGGAGATCTCGATCGCGCGAGCACCGTTGTCGGCCTCCCCGACCACCTCCATGTCGGGCTGCGCGCCGAGCAGCGCGGCGAACCCGGCCCGCACCATCGCCTGGTCGTCGACGACGAGCACCTTGATGGTCATGAAACGTCCTGCTCCTGCGAATCGTTGCTGTGCAGCGGGAGAACCGCTCGTACTTCGTAACCGCCGTCGTCGAGGTGCCCGAACCGGAGCTCGCCGCGCACGATGGCGGCCCGCTCCTGCATGCCGACCAGGCCGTGCCCGCCGCCCTGCACCGGGTTGGCCGTCCGCTCCGGCGCACCGTTGCGCACGGTGATCGTCAGCTCGTCACCGGAGCGCTCGAAGCGCACTTCCGTGCGCGCGCCGGGCGCGTGCCTGGTGACGTTGCTCAGGGCTTCCTGCACGATCCGGAACGCCGCGATACCGGCGATCTCGCTGCCCGGCCGCTCCTCCAGCAGCTCCGTGCCGTGCGCGGTGATGTCCACGCCCGCCCGGCGGGAGCTGTCGATCAGCTCCGGGATGCGGTCCAGGCCGGGCTGCGGAACCAGCTCGTTGTCGGTCTGGGTGCTGCGCAGAACTCCCAGCACGCTGCGCATCTCGCCCAGCGCCTGCCGCGAGGCGGCCGCCATCTGGTCGAACTCCGCGCCGATCGCCGGATCGAGCCCCGGGTGCCGGTACTGCGCGGTGGTCGCCTGCACGTTGATCAGCGACATGCTGTGCGCGATCACGTCGTGCAGCTCGCGCGCGACCCGCGTCTTCTCCTCGGCGATCACCCGCTTGGCGTGCTCGTCGGCGCTGAGCCTGCGCTCCTGCACCAGTTGTGAGGAGATCCGCCGCCACTGCCGGACGAACAGCGCGAGCGCGAACGTGCCCGCGGTGACGGAACCGAAGATGAAGAGGTTGGCGATCACCGCACCCGTCGACACGTTGTGCGGCACGAGTGCGGCGGCGGCGAAGGCGGCCACCACACCACCGCCCCAGCACCACAGCCCGACCGGCCAGGTCGGCTGCGCGCCGAGCACACCGACCAGCAGCCCGTGCCCGATCAGCGTCGTCACGGCAACCGGCCACACGGCCGCATCGCCCACCGCGATCGCCAGCGCGAACACGGCGGCGCAGGAGATGCCGGCGGCCAACCGCGGGCGGAAGAGCGCGAGAACGATCGCCGCGGGCTGCACGGCGCCGAGCACGAAGGCCAGCGGGACCGGCATCCCGAAGACGACGGCGTCGAGCGGGATGGCCACCGCGGCCAACGCCAGCGCACAAGCACCGAGCGCCCCGGCAGCCCAGACGACGGGCTTCACCTGGAGCTTCGACTGCTCACCCGGATCACGCCGGCGCACGGATCTGGCCATCGGCAAGGCTCAACTCCACAGGTAGCAGAAGTCCTCGCCGAGACTACCCGCCACCGCCGACATGCCCGGCACCGAAGCCCTTCACCCGACCACCGCGCGGACGGCTGCCACCGCGCGGTCGACGTCCTGGTCGTCGGTCCGCCAGTTCACCACGGAGATCCGCATGGCGCGCACGCCGTTCCAGGTGGTGCCGCCGAACCAAGCTGCACCGCCTCGTTGCACCAGACCGATGACCCGGTCGGTGCGGGCATCGTGATCTCCGTCGGCCGCGGTGAAGCGCACCAGGCCCTGGTTGATCACCGGCCGGGCGAGCACTTCGACCCCCGGCAGCGAGCCGATCTCGGCCACGAGCCGGTGCGCGTGGTCGACGCAGCCGTCGATCACCGCCGCGATGCCCCGCCGCCCCAGGGACCGGATCGCGGCGTAGACCGGCACCGCCCGCGCACGCCTGGACCACTCCGGGTTCCAGTCCAGCTGGTCGCGAGCCGGTGCCGTCCCGTCCTCCGCGGCGGTGTCGTCGGCGTGCACCAGGTAGCTCGCGCGCGTCGACATCGCAGCGCGGTGCGCCGACGGGTGCCGGACGAAGACCAGGCCCGAGTCGAACGGCACGTTGAGCCACTTGTGCGCGTCGGTGGTCCACGAATCCGCACCGCCTGCCTCGGACAACAGGTGCCGGTGCCGGTCGCTGACCGCGGCCCACAACCCGAACGCACCGTCGACGTGCACCCACGCGCCCCTGGCAGCGGCCAGCGCACAAGCCTCCTCGAACGGGTCGAACGATCCGGTGTTGATCTCCCCGGCCTGCAGGCACACCATCACCGGCCCGTCCGCCGCCGCGAGTTCCCGCTCCAGCGCGGCGAGGTCGATCCGACCCTCGGCGTCGGCTCCCACCGCGTGCAGCTGATCGGTGCCCAGACCGAGCAGCCGCACGGCCCGGTCGATCGAGGCGTGCTGATGCCCCGAGGTCAGCACCCGCACAGCCGGGGATCCGGCCAGGCCCCGCCGTTCCACGTCCCACCCGCGATCGGCCAGCAACTTGTGGCGCGCGGCGGCCAACGCGGTCACGTGCGCCGACTGCGCACCCGTGGTGAACGCGAACGACGCCGCACCCGGCAGCCCCAGCAGCTCCTTCAGCCACTCCCCGGTCACTTCTTCGACCACCGCGACGGCGGGCCCGCAAGCGTGCATCGCGGCGTTCTGGTCCCACGTCGCCGTGAGCCAGTCCGCCGCGAGCGCGGCGGGCACACCACCACCGATCACCCAGCCGAAGAACCGCCCACCGGCACTGCCCAGCAGCCCGTCGGCCGTGTCGCGAACCAGCTCGTCGACGACCCGAACGTCGTCCATGCCCTCCTCGGGCAAGGAACGCCCCAGCGCCTCCCGCAACGCAGCCGTGCTCCCGCCCGGAGCCACCGGCCGCGAGCCGAGCCCCGCCAGGAATTCGGCGGCATGCGCGGCGGTCCGCTCCAGCAGCTCCCGCGAATCAACGTGCATGCCGCCAGTGTCAGCACCTCGCCGCTCACCCGCTGGCAGATTTCGGACGCGGTCACGTCCAGCCCAGCGCACGATCGGCGTTGTCGAGGAGGTCCTTGTAGGTCATGACCTCGATTCGGCTCAAGTGCGCGTTGAACAAGCGGAGGGCCTCGTTTACGTCCTCTTCCGCGGCATCCGTGTCGCCAGCCGGGTACCCGATGAGGACCAACCCGCTCGCGCGCCTGGTCTCGATGCCGAACTCCTCGTAGATGCGCTGACGGTGCTCGTCGAGCCCCACCAGGTAGTTGACCACCTGCGACACCGCATCGTGAACCTCGGCGGTGGGCACCCAGGCATTCCGGTGCCGCTTGACGATCGACGCTCCCCTCGACCGCTTGAGCTCCACGACGTGCAGACTCCCGTCCGCACGGATCAGCGGGATGTCGATCTCGTCACCGGGCACCAGACGGCGACGAGCGTCAGTCCCCACGAAACGACCGCCGAAGATCCACGGTTGTTCTTGGAGCTTCGTCTGCATCGCGTGTTCCGTGGCGTCCGGGTCCTCGGCGATCCTTCGGACCTCCGCGAGGCTCTCCGCCTGGCGTTTCAGCTCGGCGGCTCTGAGCAGAGCCAGGCCATCTTCATCGTCGGCGAGAACGGCGATCGCATCCGGCGAACTGACGATCCGGAGCGAGTCCCCAGCCGGGTCTTCGACCTCGATCCGGTACCGGAGCACGCGTTCCAGCCAGAGAGCCATCTCCGCACGTCCCCGGACGATCCGGTAGCGGCCGGGACGTTCCGCTGGGGCGTCGACGAACCGCCCGTCGTTGCTGAGATCGATGAGCTGCTGCAGCACCTCGTCGACTGTCGCGGTTTGCCGATTCTCCAGGATCTTCCGGTAATGCCACTCCAAGAAGTGGTACACCGCCGCGAACGTGTGCGCGACGTAGTCGCGGTTCAGCTCATTCCGCGGCCCGTCCTGGTGGATGCGGTAGTACTCCTCGAAGTCAGGTCTGAGCAGCGATCCGTCCAGGTAGTCGAGAGAATCCTGAACCTGCCGCACGACGTGCCACTCGGATTCCTCCGAAGCGCGCAGGCGAGCGATCTCCAGGAGTCGGACCAGCTCGCGACCGCCTCTCCGCTTCTGACTGCGACCGCTGTGCAGGTAGCGGATCGCGTCCGCGATCGCGGCCTTGACATCGGGATCGACTGCACGCTCCTCGACCTTCTCCAACTGCAGTTCCAACGACCAGTCGGCAGGTCTGGTCATCGAATGCTCCTTCGCAGCGGGGATCTCCCGCCAGGATGCCCTCGGAAGCACTCGGCATCAGCCGGAATCCGCGGTTCCGCACGAGCACCTGGAAGGCGGGGCCCGAGGTGATCCGGGCCCCGCCCGCGCATCAGCCTCCCGTGGTGGCTGCGGCCGGTTCTCGCTGCAGGTGGCGGGTGAGCAGGCCTCCGATGACCGCCAGCTGGTCGGTCTGGGTGATGGTGTTGTGCGTGCACTCGAGGTCGTGGGAGATCACCGCGCCCGTGATCCGCGAGCGCCAGTCGTCGCCGTCGGACACGTGGTCGGCTCGGGTCGCCCGGAAGTACAGCAGGTCGCCGTCGAAGCAGGACTCCGCGTAGGTCGAGGCCAGCTGGGAAGTGTTGAGCAGCGCGGTGGTGAGCGCGGCGAGCTGCTCCTCGCCCAGCGCCGGGTGGTGGTCGGCGTCCGGCGGCAGGCCCGCTGCCTCGAACAGCAGGGCCCGGACGCCTTCGCGCTCGGGCTCGGCGCGGTGGGCCTGCGGGTCGATCGGGCGGGCGTCGAGCAGGGCGAGCAGCGGCACGAGTTCGCCGTCGGCCTGCAGGTGAGCGGCGATGGCGTGCGCCAGCGCGCCGCCGAGCGACCAGCCCAGCAGGTGGTACGGCCCGGTCGGCTGCACCGAGCGGATCTGCCGCACGTAACCCTCGATCAGCTCGCCGAACGTCGACGGCAGCCCGCCGTCGCGGGTCAGCCCGATCAGCTGCAGGCCGTACACCGGCAGGTCGTCCGGCAGGTGGCGCGGCAGACCGGCGTAGCACCAGCTCAGCCCGCCCGCCGGGTGCACGCAGAACAGCGGCGGCCGGCTGCCGCTCGGCCGGAGCGGCAGGACCGCTTCGAACGCGTTCGAGGAGGACTCCTGCTCCAGCAGGCAGGCCAGCTCGGCCACCGTCGGGGCCTCGTACACCGCGCCGAGGGGCACCTCGGTGCGGAGCTCGGTGCGGAGCCGGGTGACGAGTTCGGCCGCCATCAGCGATTGCCCGCCCAGTTCGAAGAAGTCGTCGTCGATGGTGACCTCGCCGACGCCCAGCACATCGGCGAGCAGCGCGCACAGCTGCTCCTCGCGGGGCGTGCGGGGGCGGCGACCGGCGCGTGCTTCGGGCGCGGGCAGGGCGTTGTGGTCGAGCTTCCCGTGGACCGTCAGCGGCAGCTCGGAGAGCAGGACGAACGACGAGGGCACCATCGAGGTGGGCAGTCGTTTCGCCGTCCACGCGCGGAGTTCGGCCGCATCGAGCGGCTCCGGCCCCGGCACCACGTGGGCGACCAGCTCGGGCTCGGCGGCCGAGGTCGCCGTCACCACCGCTTCGACCACTCCTGGGTGCTCGGTGAGCACGGCCTCGATCTCGCCGGGTTCGATGCGGACTCCCCGGATCTTGAGCTGGTCGTCGATGCGGCCGAGGTACTCGAGCTCGCCGTCCTGCGTCCAGCGGACCAGGTCGCCGGTGCGGTACATGCGCGCGCCGGGCGGGCCGAAGGGATCGGGCAGGAAGCACTGCGCGGTCAGCTCGTCCCGGTTCAGGTACCCGCGGGCGACCTGGGCACCGCCCAGGTACAGCTCGCCGGGGACCAGGGGCGGCTGCGGTTGCATGGCCTTGTCCAGCACGTAGGCGCGGACGTTGTGCCCCGGGCGGCCGATGAGCGGCCGGTCTCCCGCGATCCGGCCGTACACGGCGTCCACAGTGGATTCCGTGGGTCCGTAGTAGTTCCAGGCCTCTACGCCGGGGCAGTCGCGCAGCTCCGCCCAGAGGTCGGGGTCGATCGCCTCGCCGCCGACCATGAGCAGCCACGGGAACTTCTCCGCGCCGGACAGCAGGCCCGCGGCCAGCAAGCGGCGCAGGAAGGACGGGGTGAGATCGGCGAAGTCGACCCGGTGCCGGTCGAAGTAGCGCACGAGCGCGACCGGGTCGAGGCGCACCTCGTCGGTGATGAAGTGCACTTCCTGGCCCGCGGCCAGGAACAGCAGGCTCTCCCACGCGGTGTCGAAGGAGAACGACGCGGTCAGCGCGGCGCGCAGCCGTCGCCCCGCGGGCTCGATCAGCTCTCGCCGGTGGTCGTGGAAGAGGTTGGCGAGCTGGCGGTGCTCGACGACCACGCCCTTCGGGCCGCCGGTGGAGCCCGAGGTGAAGTTGATGTACGCCGCGTGCTCCGGCCGGTGGGTGCCGACCGGATCGGTGTCCGGCTGCTGATCGGTGGTGCTCTCGTCGAGCACCAGCAGCGGGTGCCCGGCGGGCAGCGCGGCGCCGATCTCGGCGGTGGTGAGCACGTGCATCGGCTGGACTTCCGCCAGCAGGGTGCGGATGCGGGCGGCCGGGTGGCCCGGGTCGAGCGGCACGCAGGTGGCGCCGGACTTGAGCACGGCCAGCACCGCGACGAGGTAGTCGGCGGTGCGCGGCAGGGCCACCGCGATGCGCGCTTCCGGTTCGGCACCGCGCTCGACCAGCAGGTGCGCCAGGCGGTTGGCGCGGGCGTTGAGCTCGGCGGCGGACAGCCGCTCCGGCCCGCAGACCAGCGCCGTGGCACCGGGATCCGCGCGGACCTGGGCTTCGAAGATTTCCGGCACGGTGCCCGGCGGTGCGTCCTGCCGGGTGTCGTTCCAGGTGCCGAGCACCAGCTCGCGCTCGTCGGCCGACAGCAGGTCGATCGCGCCCACCTGCTGCTCGGGATCGGTGCCGGCCAGCACGTGCAGCAGCTCCAGGAAGCGGCGGTGGTGCGCGGCCGTGGTCGCGCGGTCGTACTTCGACGGGTCCGAGTTGAAGTCGATCCGCAGCGACCCGTCGGCGGGCCGGTCGTAGACGTTGACGCCGAGCCCGGTCACCGGACCGTTCGAGAGGTTGCGCAGCACCGCCGGGAGACTGCCGAACCGGAGCTGGGTGTCGTGGGTCATGATGTTGATGCCCCAGTCACCGAGGTACCCGCCGCGGTGGTGCGCGATTCCCAGGTCCCGCACCATGTGCGCCGAGGAGTAGCGCTGGTGGCGCAGCAGGTCCTTCGCACTGCCCGCGGTGGTGCGGATCAGCTCGGCGACGGTGGTCGACGAGGTCATCCGGGTTCGCAGCGGCAGCACGTTGACCACCATCGACGGCACGCTGCGCGCGAGGCTCCCGGACCGGCCGTTGACCGGCAGGTCCAGCGTGACCTCGTCGTTGCCCGACAGGCGGTGCACGTACAGCGCGAGCGCGGACATCGCGACCGGGGGCAGGCCGGTGCGCGCCGCCCGGGCCAGCGCTCGCAGGCCAGCTGCGTCCTCCGGGCTGACGTAGCCGGTCTCGCGGAGGAAGCTGCGGGGCACGATGGACGACATCCGGCGCGAGCGGTCCGCGTTGGGCCAGTCCGCGAGCTGCTCCGCCCAGTACTGGCGGTCCTGGGCGAACCGCTCCGAGACCTCGTAGGCGGCCTCCTCGGCCAGCAGCTGCGCCAGCGAGCCGAACTGGCACGGCGGGAAGGGCCGCCCTTCCTCGGCCGCCGTGTAGATCTCGGTGACGCGCTGGATGAACAGCGAGAAGCCGAAGCCGTCGAGGAGGATGTGGTGCAGCGCCAAGTAGACGGTGAAGCGCTCCTGCCCGGTCCGCAGCACCGCGAAGGAGAACAGCGGCGAGCTCCGGGGGCTCACCGGCGAGCTCAGCTCGGCCCGCATCCACTCCTCGGCCGCGGCCTGCGGATCAGCGGCCCCGCGCAGGTCCACCTGCGGCAGCACCCAGTCCAGCATCGGTTCCACCGTCTGCCAGACCCGGTCACGACCGTCGCTGTCGAACCGGGCGCGGAGCGCCTCGGTCTCGCCGACGGCCTGCCGCAACGCGACTTCGAGCAGCGGCACGTCCAGCGGGCCGCTGATCTCCACCGCTTCCGCGGCTCGGTACATGGGATTGGCCGGATCGAACTCCTGGGCGAACCACACACCCGTCTGGGCAGCCGTAAGCGGGAGCGTTCCATGGTCCATCTCCTTGGGCATGGCACGCTGGGTACCACGAGCGCGGGGAAACGACACAGCGCCACGTCCGGCGCGTCGGGGTGATGGCTCCATCGGCACTCCTGATCTCCGGTCGTCACATCAAGAACGTCCTGTTTGCACGGACTTCGCGGAGCTCCGGAAGTCCGCCGGAGCGGACAGCTCACCTCACTCGGCAGCGAACTGCCAGTCCACCAGAAAACGTTGCGGTGCACTGGTTTTCATCACCGAAACGGACCCCGATCGACTACCTATCGATCTCCACCGGAGGCAAGTACACGTTCGGGTGAGATCAAGAAGTCCACTCCGGAACACCCCGGCCGCGGCACCCGACCAGACGACCACCACTTCGCAGAATTCAGGCATTACGGACATCTCCCGAGGGCGTTCCCGAAACCCGTTGGAAGACAGAGCCGTTGAGCCGGTCGTCGATGCGAACCTCCACTCAGCGCAGCGGTCGAAGAGCAGGCACCCGCAGGGAACACCCGAGCCGCCGGCGGACCGGCGCGCGCCCGGACCAACCGGCAGAATCTTTCGGATTTCCGGTCATGGCCAATGCTTTTCACCTTCCACCTGGCCGGACACACCCGGTCGACGCAGCCCGATGGCCCGCACGGGTGGCTGAGATTCTCTTTGGTGTGGCAGCCGAAGCGCGCACTCGGAAGCGGTGCAAACGTAGCTACTGCCGGTCGGCGCACCCCCCAAGTTCCCGGAACCCCGGGACAGCTGCCGACGCGGTGAAGATCAGAACACGGATGGGAGTTCAAGCAATGCGCACTACCCTTCGCCTTATCGGTGTCACCGCCGCTTGCGCCGCCGCGCTGGCCATCGGGTCCCCCGCCTTCGCCGGCGGCCACGGGGGCGACCACTCGTCCTCCAGCGCTGTGGGTGGCCACGGTGCCGGTGGCAACGGTGGGGTCGGCGTGAACGTCCTCAGCGGCATCAGCGCCCTGTCCAGCGGTGACGGCGGCAACGCCTCCGCGGGCAACGGTGGCGGCGGCTTCGGTGGCGACGCCTCGTCCTTCGCGGGCAACTGACCTGACGACGGGATAACCCCCGACACAGCAACACCAGGGCGCCGACCGGCCGCACGCCGGTCGGCGCCCGCTTTTCAGCGGCCGGGCGCCCCTCCGGAGCGGGTTGACCTTGACCCTGCGTCAGGGTTGGAGGCTCCAGGACGTGACGAACAACAGCAGCCCCGTCCCACCGGTCGGGGACTTCCAGGAGATCGACGGCCGACGGCTCTTCGCGCACCGGTCGGGCAGCGGCGGCCCGGCCGTCGTGTTCCTCCCCGGCGCCAGCGCCGTCGGGCTGGACTACTTCCTCGTGCAGCAGCGGGTTTCGGAGTTCACCACCGCCGTCGTGTACGACCGGGGCGGCACCGGGTACAGCGACCACCTCCCGCTGCCGCGCACCGCGGCCGAGGTCGCCGCGGAACTGCACCGGCTGCTGGCCGCTCAGGGCGTCCCGGGCCCGTACGTCCTGGTCGCGCACTCCCTCGGCGGCCTCTACGCGCACCGGTTCGCGCAGCTGCACCCGCAGGACGTGGCCGGGCTGGTCTGGCTGGACGCCTTGCACCGCGACTGGGACGACTTCATGCCGCCCACCGCGAGTCTCGCGGCGGCCGAGCGGATGGCCGACCTGGAGCAGGTGAAGCAGCTGCGCCCCGCTCTGCGCGAGGAGTACGCCGACATGTACGCGGCCTACCCCGAGCACCTGCGGCAGGCACTGATCGATGCCCGCACCAGCGACGAGTGGCTCCGCGTCGGCGTCGCCGAGCGCACCGGGCTGGTCGCTCTCGCCGACGAGCTGCGGGCCGGGCCGGGCCTCCCCGACGTTCCGCTGATCGCGCTCAGCGTGCTGGGCTCCGACCCCGCCGAGCAGGAGGTGCACGACGGCCGGAAGAGGATGGACGCGGCGCTGGTGGGCTCGGTCCCGCGCGGGGAGCAACGCTTGCTCTCCGGCACCGGCCACCACCGGCTCTGCTTCGACCACCCCGACGCCGTCGTCCAGGCGATCCGCGACGTCATCGACCGGGCCGCCCGCCCCTAGACTCGGCACGAGACGCGAAGGAGAACGGTGCTCACGATCAGCCAGCTCGCGAAGACCGCCGGCGTGACCGTGCGCACCGTCCGCCACTACCACCACGTCGGCCTGCTCCCCGAACCCGAGCGCGATGCCTCGGGCTACCGCCGCTACAGCGCGCAGGCAGCCGTGGACCTCATCCGGATCAGGACCCTCACCGACGCCGGCGTGCCGCTGGCGCGCATCGACGCGCTGCTGCACGCGCAGCCGGCCGAGTTCGCGGCCGCCATCACCGACATCGACGCCGAACTGCAGCGCAAGATCGACCAGCTGGCCGAGTACCGCCGCCGGATCGCTCGGCTGGACAGCGGCGAACGGCTCGTCCTGCCCCCGGAGGTGGTCGCCGTCCTGGAGCGGATGCGCGCGCTCGGGATCAGCGAGTCGAGGATCCGGCTCGAACGGGACTCGTGGATCCTGATGCTGGCGCTGGATCCGCAGGTCGTGCCGCGGCGGCTCCGGGAGAAGGACGCCGGTCTCGACGATCCCGAGGTGGTGCGCCTGTACCTCGCCTGCGACCGGTCGGTCGACTGGGAGCCGCACGACCCGCGCGTGGACCGGCTCATCGACGAGCTCGACGCGCGGGCCGCCGAGCAGGAGGAGGACGGCGAGCAGCCGGGCTACCTGCGGCTGGTCGTCTCCCGGATCTCCGAAGCGGCACCCGCCTGGCAGCGCATCGTCAGCACTCTCGCCCACCGCGCCGAACAGCGCCGGAGCTCCCGGGGCGGCGGTTAGCCGATTCACCGCGCGATCTCGCAGGTCAGCGGGTGTTCGTCCAGGCGAGGACGGCTGCCCGGCGGGCGGCGGCGCGGATTTCGCCGGTCGCTCAAAGGGGTGGCATATTCCGAAACCGTTTGGTATATGCCATCTCGGCACCTACCGTAGAGACACGCGAGTGACGTTCGCGACCGAATATGCCGGCCGCCGAGTTCGCCGCTTCTGCGGCCGGTTCCTGAGCTGCGGCGCTTGACCGACGTTCCCCCAGATGGTCAAGCGCCGCAGCGGCGGACACCGCCAGGACTTCGCCGCCTGTTCCGCGCACCACCTCGTCCACTGTGGAGTCCGTCGTGCGGTTCATCCAACCCGGTGCCTCGCGGTTTCGGAATCCAAGCGCGGCAACGCTCTTCCCGACCACGACCGATTCCCGGGTCCCGATGGCCCGTCGCGCTGGAGCGGAGCGGTCGGCCGCCGAGCGCCACCGCGAAAATTCCTCCCGAGCAGCCGTTTTCGCGGCTACCGGGAGAAACCTCCACTTCCGGGGAAATCCGCTTCTGCCCGGGTGATCCCGTGCGACACTCCTGTCCGGTGATGTCGGCGGACCGGGGGGCTGCATGAGTCGACCAGCGGGTACCGGAACACTGGCGGAGGCGCTCAACGAGCTGAAGCGTTCCAGCGGCTACAGCTACCAGCAGATCGGGGACCGGGCCCACCTCGGCCGGTCCACCGTGCACCGGTACTGCAGCGGGCAGAGCGTGCCCGCCAGCTTCGGCACCGTGGAGCTGATCGCGAAGGTGTGCGGCGCCGATCGCGATGCCCTCTCCGAGCTGTACCGCCTGTGGGACCAGGCGAACGACGTGGTGGAGCCCGAAGCCGGAGCAGCTGCCGAAGCGACGTCCGAACCGGCTCCGGCTCCGGCTCCGAAGCGGCGCCGCTGGTGGCTGGCCGCCGCCGCGGTGGCGGTCGTCGCGATCGCCGGGGCCTACGCGTACCTGCCGGAGAACGTCAACCGCACCGAGATCCCCGCTCAGCGCGACATCGCCGCGCCCAACTGGACATACAACCCGGGTTCCGTCTCGCCCGGCTTCGTCGGGGTCACCATCAACAGCGCCACCGGCGCCATGCCCACCTTCCCGGTCGGTTCGGTGCGGCTGTGGGACTCGAAGACCCGGTGGCAGGTGCTCGAACCGGAACGCGGCCGGTTCGACTGGACGGTCCTGGACCGGCACCTCGACGGCGCTGGAGCCGCCGGGCTGCCGGTGGTCTACGTCTTCGGCGGCGCGCCGGGGTGGTCTGCCCCGAACGGCAGGCGGACGCCATACACCGACGGTTCCCGGACCAGCCCGCCCGACGACCTGGCCGACTGGGAGCGATTCGTGCGCGCCCTGGTGAACCACGCTGGCGGGCGCATCGAGTCCTACGAGCTGTGGGACATCGGCACCCCGCCGTTCTTCGACGGCCCGGTCGAGACGCTGGTGGCCATGACGCGGATCGCCGGTGACGTGATCCGCGAGCTGGACCCGGACGCCAACGTCGTCTGCCCCGGTTTCACCGGCCTGTGGGAACCCGAGAACCAGCTGGTGATGCAGCGCTTCGCCGAGCTGGGCGGGTACAGCCACTGCGACTACGCCGCGGTCAAGCTGTACCCGCGCAACGCTTCGGACCCGCCCGAGACGATGATGGAGCTCACCAGGCAGATCGACCAGACCCTGGCCCGCGCGCTGATCGGGCCGAAGCTGTGGGCCACCGGCTGGGGCACCGAGGTCACGCAGCAGGAGCGGGTCGAGCCGGAGCTCGCCGCCGACTACGCGGTCCGCTCCTACCTGGTCTCGCTCTGGCGCTGGTACGACCGCTTCTACTTCTACAGCTGGGGCGGCGACCGGGTGCCCATCGTGCTGCAGACCAACGGGTTCCAGCCGACCAAGGCCGGTCGGTTCGTCGGCGAGCTGACCCGCTGGCTGGCGGACGCGAAGATCGACTCCTGCGGGCACGGGCCGGAAGCGGGCCTGCCGGGCAACGTCTGGCAGTGCCGGTTCACCCGGCAGGGCAAGCCGTTCGTCATCCGCTGGACGCACGAGGGCACCGCGCGGATGACGCCCGAACCGGGCACCACGCTGGTCCGGCGGCTGGACGGCACCAGCGCCCCGGTCGATCCGCGGGAACCGATGGAGATCACCGGCCGACCCGTGCTGCTGACCTGAGCTGTGCGGTTCACGCCGGTGCGCCCAGCAGTTCCAGCAGTTTCGGGACGCGGAGATCGGCTGCCGTGCCGATGCCCGCGAACAGGTCGAAGTAGATCGAGGTGAGTTCCGGGTCCGCCTGCACCGCCCGCAGCAGCGCGAGGCGGTGGTCGTTCGGCGGCGCCAGCCTCGCGACCTCCAGCGTCGAGGCATAACCCGGTGTCAGCGCGGCGTCGCGATCCGCCGCGTACTGCCGGAGGGCCGCGTCGAGCACGGCGGGATCACCGGTGAGCAGGCCGCCCGCGCGCTGCGCCAGCAGCTCCGCCTGCCGGAAGGCGTCGCTGATCCCCCGGGCCGTGATCGAGTCCTTGTGGTGCCCGGCGTCGCCCACCAGCGCCCAGCCGGGCCCGGCCGCCTGCCGGAAGAAGTTCTGCTGGTCGCCGGTGCCGCGGAGCCGCTCGACCCGTTGCTTGCCGCGCAGCCGGTCGTGCAGCGCGGGCGCGGTGAGGCGCACCTGGTCCAGGTGAGCGCGCAGCGGATCGGCGCGGACCTCGTCGAAGCGGGACTGCGGGAAGTAGGTCAGCACCAGGGTCGCGTTGTCGTGCGTGGCCACGGCGGCCACCCAGCTCCCGGACTTCTCGTGGAGTTCGAGTCCGGTCGGCACATCGGCCCAGTACGAGTAGTAGGCGCAGGTCAGCCGCGGGTCCTGGGCGGTGTACGGGGCTTGCGCGAAGCGGGCGACGGCCGAGCGCATGCCGTCCGCTCCGATCACCAGGCGGGCCCGCTCCGCGAAGCGCGCGCCGCGGTGGCCGCCTTCGACGCCGACGACCCGCCCGGACTCGTCGTGCAGCAGCCCGGTGATCCGGCAGCCTTCGCGCAACTCCGCCCCGGCCGAAACCGCCGCTTCCACCAGGATGGTGTCCAGGACGTGGCGGCGCGGCGCGTAGCCGGCCCGCTGCCCGGCGACCCCGCGCGCGCAGCCTTCGATGCGGATGTCGGCGACTTCGTAGCGCGCGTGCTCCAGCGGCGGGCATCCCGAGGCGCGCACGGCGTCCAGCAGGCCCCACCTCGCCAGCGCCGCGACACCGGGCTGGTGGATGACGTGCGTGGACAGGGTGTCGGACGGGAAGGCAGCCCGGTCCAGCAGCAGGACCCGGTGCCCCGCGCGGGCGAGCAGCATGGCGGTCGGTGAGCCCGCGCAGCGGGCCCCGACGACGATCGCGTCGAACATGGCGTCAGCTCCCGAGTTCGGCGTGCAGGGCTCGCCGGTCGACCTTGCCGTTGGCGTTGAGCGGCAGCTGGTCGAGGACGGTGATGCGGCGCGGCCGCAGGTAGGGCGGCAGGCGGTCGCCGAGCGCGGCGTGGAGCTGCTCGGGAACGCACGCGGTGCCGCTGACCGCGGCCGCGAGCTCGTGCGAGCCGTCGTCGGTCGGCACGGCGAGGACGATCGCGTCGCGGACTCCGGGCAGCTGCCGCAGCACCGCTTCGACCTCGCCCAGCTCGATCCGGTGGCCGCGGACCTTGACCTGGTGGTCGGTGCGCCCCAGGTGAATCAGGACGCCGTCCCGCACCGCCACCCGGTCACCGGTGCGATACCAGCCGCCCGGTGCGAAACGGCCTTCGTCGTCGGCCGGATCGAGGTAGCCGCCGAAGCGCTGCGGGCCGCGCAAGCACAGCTCGCCGCGTTCGGCGGGAACACCGGTCTCGTCCAGCACCAGGTGTTCCAGCTCCGGGTAGCTGGTGCCGATCGGCGCGATGCCGTTGGGCGTCTCGGGCCAGTCCGCCGGATCGGCGGGCAGCCGGTACGAGGTGCAGGTGACGGTGAGCTCGGTCGGGCCGTAGACGATCTCCACCTCGCTGCCCGGCGCGGCCGTCTTCCACTGGCGCACCGCGTCGAGCGGTACGGCTTCGCCGCCGAACAGGCTCCACTCCAGCGTCGGCATGCTCGCCGGTTCGAGGCTGCCCGAACGCGCGGCGAACGAGATCAGCGACGGCACCGAGAACCAGTGCGTGATCCGCAGGGCGTTGACCAGCCGCACCGGGGCCAGCAGCTGGCCGCGCTGCGGAACGACCAGCGCGCCGCCCTGCGACCAGGCGACGAACAGGTCGTGCACCGAGCCGTCGAAGGTGAGCTCGAAGTTGCCGGAAACCCTGCTGCCCGGCCCGATCCCGTACCTGGGCGCCACCTGCCGCAGGTAGGCGGCGAGGTTGCGGTGCGTGATCGGCACGCCCTTCGGCGTCCCGGTCGAGCCCGAGGTGAAGATGATGTAGGCGATGTCATCCGGCGCGAGCTCCCGAACCCTGGACGCTGCGGGCAGGACTTCGGCTGCCCCGCAGGGCGTTTCGGTGATCAGGCGTTCTATCCCGGCTGCCTCGACGACTCCGCGGATGCGCGACGCCGGGTGCTCCGGGTTGAGCGGCACGACGGCCGCCCCGGCCCGCAGCGCGGCCAGGTATCCGACGTAGGCGGTCGCCGAACGGCTCGCCAGCAGGCCGACTCGGCGGGTGCCGGACAGCTGCCCGGCCAGCAGTTCCGCCCGGTCGCGCAGCTCGGCGTAGGTCAACGCCTCCCCCGCGACTTCCAGCGCGGTGCGGTCGCCGAAGGCGTCGGCGGAGCGGGCGAACCAGTCATAGGCGTGCTCGCTCATCGTGCCGCCACCTCCAGTTCGCTGGTCCACCGGCGCAGGTCGCCGACGGTGCGCAGCCGGTCGAGCGCCGCGAGGTCGACCTCGCGGCCGATCCGCTTCTCCAGCTCGATGACCAGCTGGAGCTTGGCCAGCGAGTCGATGCCGATGTCGGCGAGCGCGGAACCGGCGTGGAAGTCGGTGCGGCTGTGCCTGCCGAGGATCCAGGTCGCCAGGTCGTCCTCGTCGTGCTGCTCGCCGGGCCAGTAGCGCTTGGTCTGCCACTGGTAGGTGGGCAGCGGGACGAACGCGCCCCCGCCGCCGAACACCTCGTCCCAGTCCAGCGCGCCACCGGCCCGGTACCGGTAGGCGATCTCGGCCATGGCGGGATCGGTCTGGCCGCCCGTTCCGCTGAGCGCGTCGATCAGCTCCGCGTGCGAGCGCCCGACGACCGCGAGGCGGTGCTTGAGGTGCTGGCGGCGCATGGCCGCGCTGCGGCAGATGTCGTGCAGTGCGAACGCGGCTCCCCGCCCGCCGGGCGCGAGGTAGGCGGCGTACGCGCGGGCCAGCGCGGCGAGTGCCTCCGGCGTTTCAGCCGACAGCGCGAGCAGCCGCGGCTCGTCGGTTCGCTCCTCCGCCACCTGGGACTCGCGCGTTTCGGCCTGCAGCAGCACCACGTGCGCGTTCAGCGCGGTGGAGCCCTGCGCGGAAACCCCGGCGACGGCGGGTCGTCCCAGCTCGGGCAGGTCGCGCAGCTCGGCCGGGATCTCCAGCGGCAGCTCGTCCCAAGCCACCGCCGGGTTCGGTGTTCCGGCGTGCAGGCTGGCCGGGATCTGGCCGTGCTCCAGGCACAGCACCGCCTTGATCAGCCCGGTCAGGCCCGCCGCGGCCTCCGCGTGCCCGATGTTCGTCTTGACCGAGCCGACCAGCAGCGGCCGGTCGGCGGGCCGCCCGGCGCCCAGGACCTGACCCAGCGCGGTGAGCTCCAGCGGATCCAGCAGCGGCGAACCGGAACCGTGCGCCTCCACGTAGTCCACTTCGGACGGATCGATCGCGGCGTCGGCGTAGGCCCAGCCCAGCACCTCGCGCTGCCCGGTCAGCGACGGGTTCAGCACCGTGTCGCTGGTGCGGCCGTCGTTGCCGATGGCGCTGCCCGCGATGACGGCCCGCACCCGGTCGCCGTCGGCGAGAGCCGCGGTCAGCGGCTTGAGCACGACGACGGACACCGCGTCGCTCGGCGAGTGGCCGTCGGCGAGGGCAGCGCCGAACTTGCTGCGGCCGTCGCGGGCCATGCCGCCGGCCTGCGACATCATGATTCCTTCGTGCGGCCGGAGCGGGAGGTTGACGCCCGCGACGAGCGCGAGCGGGCTCTCCCCGGCGCGCAGGCTCTGCACCGCCTGGTGCACCGCCACCAGCGACGACGAGCAGGCGGTTTCGACCACGACGCTGGGCCCGCGCAGGTCGAAGAAGTGCGACAACCGGGCGGGCAGCAGCGACCGCACGTTGTTGAACTGCGCCGCGGTCGCGGCCTCCGGTCCCCGCTGGAGGGCGTTCTCCAGGTAGTCGGCGCGGGAACTGCCGACGAAGACGCCCGTTCTGCTGCCCGCCAGCAGGTCGGGCCGCTGGCCCGCGTCCTCCAGCGCTTCCCAGGCCGTCATCAGCAGCAACCGCTGCTGCGGGTCGAGTTCGACCGCCTCGGCCGCCGACATGCCGAAGAACTCGGCGTCGAAGTCCGCAACGCCGTCGACGTACCCGCCGCGACGCGCGGCGATCCTGCCCGGCACCGCTCCCGGCGCGTGCAGGGCATCGGCGTCGTAGCGCTCCGGCGGCGTCGGGCCGGTGGCGTCGATGCCGCAGCTCAGCAACCTCCACAACTCCTCGGGCCCGGTCGCGCCGGGAACCCGGCAGGCCATCCCGATCACCGCGACCGATCGATCGGCCGCCGCCCCCAGAGCGGCGAACTGTCCGTCTTCCCCCATGCTTGCCTCTCCTCGTTCCGTGGCTCGGCAGCCGCGGCGAGAACACCGCGCGGGATCCGCGAAGCGGCCCCGCAGGAATCCGGTTCCACCCCCAGAACGCGGAACGCGGCTGCCTGGCGAGAAACGATGGCAGTCCCCGAACGGAGCAACAAGGCGTTGGCGTCCCGTCGCCGTCCCGGGATGGGAGAACACCGCTGACCAGCTAATTCACTCGTCCCCGGGACAGCCGCGCGCCCGGCCGCTCCCGAGGAGGACGAAAGCCCCGGCCAACGGTCACCCGTCGGCCGGGGCTTGCGCGTGCCAGGAGGTCCCCCGCGGAGCTTCAAGTCGCAGCGGGAACCGGGTCAGCGGATGAAGGTGCTCAGGAGGGCTTGGACCTCGTAGACGTCGACGCCCTTGCCGAACTGCTTCGCGATCGGTTCGGCCGTGCCGGAGAGCCAGATCTTCAGCTCCGCGTCGAGGTCGAAGGTGCCCGCGGTCTCCACCGAGAAGTGGGTGATCGCGCGGTACGGGATCGAGTGGTACTCGACCTTGCGACCGGTCACGCCCTGCTTGTCGACGAGGATCAGGCGCCGGTCGGTGAACAGGAACGAGTCCCGGATCAGCTGGTAGGCGGCGTGGATCTCCTCCCCCTGCGCCAGCAGGCGCCCGAACTCCTGCGCCGCCGCCCGCGGATCGGTCCGCGAGGCGTTGCCCATCATCCCGCCGAAGAGTCCCACCCGAGCTCCCATCGAAGATCCAGCGCTGCACGACCAACGTACCGAAATCCCGGAGGCCCGTACGCCCGCGCCGTGCCGGAACGCACCGCGTCACGGCTCGGGCGAGTCCGGCACCGGCCGCGGGTTCGTGCGGATTCGCTCCGCACGCGCTGCTGGTCAGGGCGGGTGCGGACTTAATGTTGCTTAACGTTCAGCGGGCGACTTAGGTTCTGGCTGGATCGGAGATCCGCATCACGTCAAGGGAGACTCGGCTGTGGAGATCGCGACTCGTCGCTCCGCGCGCCGACCGGGCACCGTCTCGGCGGCCGCGGTGGCCCGTGCCGCCGGGGTGTCCACCGCCGCCGTCTCCTACGTGATGAACGGCAAGAGCGGGGTCGCGCCGGCCACTCGCCGGCACATCCTCGCCGTCGCCGACGAGCTCGGTTTCCGACCGCCGAACCGGAGGAAGCCGGCCGACCCGAACCGGACCCGCGTGATCGGGCTGGTGCAACCCAACATCATCAACCCGACCTACCCGCGGTTCGCGCAGAGCATCGTGTCCGCGGCCGCCGAGGCCGGGTACGAGGTGTTCGTCGCGACCACCCAGGACGACCTGCGGACGCTGGGCAAGGTCTCCACCAGCCTGGTGCACCGCAACGTCGACGGAGTCGTCCTGAGCGCCGCGTTCCGGGAGGACGCCACCGCGCTGCGGACGCTGCGCGCCGCCCGGATCCCGTACGTCTACCTGTCGCGGCGGTCCCAGTACCTGGAGGGCGACTTCGTCGGCATCGACGACGCCGCCGCGGCGACGTCGCTGATGGAGCACGTGCTCGCGCACGGCCACACCGACATCGCCGTCGTGATCGGGCCGCGGTTCTCCTCGGCGTCGCTGGCCCGGGAGCAGGCCTTCGTGTCGACCGCCCGCGCGCACGGCATCGACATCAGGGGCGACCGGAAGATCAGCACCGAGCTCGACAGCGATGGCGGCCGCCGCGCGGCGGCGCGGCTGTTCGCCGGCGACGACCCGCCGAGCGCCGTCCTGTGCGGCAGCGACGAGCAGGCGATCGGCGTCCTGGAGTACGCCGTCGAACGCGGAATCCGGATTCCCGAGGACGTCGCGGTGACCGGGCACGACGGCATCCCGCACAGCATGTCCGGGCTGATCGGGCTCACCACCGTGATGCAGCCGCACGAGGAGATGGGCCGCGAGGCCTTCGGAATGCTGCTCAAGCGCATGGAAAAACCGTCCAACAGCTACCAATCGCTGGTCTGCGCGCACCGCCTGCACATCGGCCGCACCTGCGGTTGCGCACCAGAAGCCGCCGATTCCCGCCGCTGAGAAGCGGATCCCGAACACTCGAGCATCCAGGAACCTGGAACGGAACCGAAGGTCACGCCATGCCGAAAAACGCCGCGGAACCGGTGGTCCGCCCGCCGCGCGAGCTGAACAGAGTCATCTTCCGCAAGCTGCTCCCGCTGCTCATCGGGGCGTACATCATCAGCTTCCTGGACCGGACCAACATCGGTATCGCCAAGGAACAGCTGCAGATCGACCTGGGCATCTCCGCCACCGCCTACGGGATCGGCGCCGGGCTGTTCTTCATCACCTACTCGCTGGCGGAGATCCCGTCGAACCTGATCCTGCACCGGGTCGGAGCGCGGTTCTGGATCACCCGGATCATGATCACCTGGGGTCTCATCTCCGCCGGGATGGCCTTCGTGCAGGGCGAGTGGTCGTTCTACGTCATGCGGATGCTGCTCGGCGCGGCCGAAGCGGGCCTGTTCCCAGGCGTCATGTACTTCCTGACGCAGTGGTTCACCCGCGCCGACCGCGCCAAGGCCAACGGCCTGTTCCTGCTCGGCGTGTCCACGGCGAGCATCCTCGGTCCCCCGCTGGGCGGCCTGCTGCTCGGTCTCGACGGTCTCGGCGGCATGCACGGCTGGCAGTGGATGTTCCTGATCGAGGGGCTGCCGGCCTGCCTGCTGGCGTTCGTGGTGTGGAAGAAGCTGCCCGACCGGCCGGACCAGGCGACGTTCCTGACCTCGGCCGAGGCCCAGGACCTCCAACGGCGCATCGCCGCCGAGGACGAGGCGGGCGCCGAGGCCTCCGGCACGCACAGCATGCGCCAGGTGTGGCGGGACAAGCAGATCCTGCTGGTGGTGGCGGTCTACCTGTCGCAGCAGATCGCGGTGTACGCGCTGTCGTACTTCCTGCCGTCGATCATCGGCACCTACGGCGAGCTGTCGACGCTGCAGATCGGGTTGCTGACCTCGGTCCCGTGGATCTTCGCCGGGCTGGGCGCGTTCCTGGTGCCGCGGTTGGCCACCAGCGGCAACGCCTCCCGGAAGCTGATCAGCATCACGATGGGCGGGATCTGCGTCGGCTTCGCCCTGGGCGCGGTGTCCGGTCCGGTCGTCGGCCTCATCGGGTTCTGCCTCGGCGCGTTCTCGTTCTTCGCGATGCAGCCGATCCTGTTCACCTTCCCGGCGTCCCGGTTGAGCGGGGCGACGCTGGCCGGTGGCATCGCGTTCGTCAACACCATCGGGCTGTTCGGCGGATTCCTCGGCCCGTACGTGATGGGCGCGATGGAGGACCTGACCGGCAGCAAGCTGTCGGGCCTGTGGTTCGTGGTCGGAGTGTGCGCCGTCGGCACCGCGCTGTCGTTCTTCCTCAAGTACGGCGAGAAGCGTTCGTGACGCAGGATTTTCCAGGAGAGGTGCGGGAAGTGGATTTCACGGGGAAGCGGGTGCTCGTCACGGCGGGCGCGGACGGCATCGGGCTGGCCATCGCCGACCGGTTCGCCGGGCTGGGGGCCCGCGTGCTCGTCACCGACATCAACGAGGACGCGGTCCGGGCCGCCCGGGCTCGCGGCCTGGCCGCCCTGGTCTCGGACGCCTCGAGCGAGGCCCAGGTCGAGGAGCTGATGGGCGCCGTGCGCGCGGAGCTCGGCGGCCTGGACGTGCTGGTCAACAACGCGGGCATCGCCGGTCCGACCGGGCCGGTGGAAACCCTGGACAGCGCGGCGTGGGCGCGGACCTTCGAGGTCAACGTGCACAGCCAGTTCTACTGCGTGAAGCACGGGCTGCCGCTGCTGCGCGAGTCGGCCGGGGCGTCGATCGTGAACCTGTCCTCGGCAGCCGGTCGGCTCGGCATGGCCGGGCGCAGCGCGTACTCGGCGTCGAAGTGGGCGGTCGTGGGCTTCACCAAGACGCTGGCCATCGAGCTCGGCCCGGAGGGGATCCGGGCGAACGCGATCTGCCCCGGCGCGGTCGACGGCCCCCGCATCCGCGCGGTCATCGAGGCGAAGGCCGAGATGCTGGGCAGGCCCGTGGCGGAGATCGCGGCCGCCTACCAGGACCAGTCGTCGATGCGCCGGCTGGTCACCGCCGAGGACATCGCGGACATGGCCGCGTTCCTGGCCGGCCCGCTCGCCCGCAACGTCAACGGTCAAGCGATGGCCGTCGACGGAAACACCGAGAAGCTCTACTGATCCACTGTGGAGGTCTGACGCGGATGGCTACCAACCGCAAGGTCATCATCACGTGCGCGGTGACGGGCGCGATCCACACCCCGTCGATGTCCGAACACCTGCCGGTCTCGCCGACCGAGATCGCCGAGGCCGCGCTGGGCGCCGCCGAGGCGGGAGCGGCGATCGTGCACCTGCACGCCCGCGACCCCGAGGACGGCAGGCCGTCGCAGGACCCCGCCCACTTCGAACCGATCCTGGCGCAGCTGAAGGCCCACACCGACGCGGTCGTCAACATCACCACCGGCGGCTCACCGCACATGACCGTGCAGGAGCGGATGCGCCCGGCCGCGGTGTTCAAGCCCGAGCTCGCGTCGCTGAACATGGGCTCGATGAACTTCGGCCTGTACCCGATGCTGGACCGCTTCGCGGAGTTCCGGCACGACTGGGAGCGGGAGGCCCTGGAGAAGAGCCGGGACCTGGTCTTCAAGAACACCTTTGCCGACATCGAGGCGATCCTGGCCATCGGCGCGGCGAACGGCACCCGGTTCGAGTTCGAGTGCTACGACATCGCGCACCTCAACAACCTGGCGCACTTCGCCTCGCGCGACCTGGTCCGGGGTCCGCTGTTCGTGCAGTCGGTCTTCGGCCTGCTGGGCGGCATCGGTGCGCACCCCGAGGATCTGATGCACATGCGCCGCACCGCCGACCGCCTGTTCGGCGACTCCTACCAGTGGTCGATCCTGGGTGCCGGCCGCAACCAGATCCCGCTGGCCACCATCGGTGCGGCCCAGGGCTCGCACGTGCGCGTCGGCCTGGAGGACTCGCTGTGGATCGGCCCGGGCGAGCTGGCCAAGACCAACGCCGACCAGGTGACCCGCATCCGCACCGTGCTGGAAGCCCTGAACCTGGAGGTCGCCACCCCCGACGAAGCCCGCGAGATCCTCCAGCTCAAGGGCAAGGACCAGGTCGGCTTCTGACCACGCGGGCCGGAGCCGCCCCAGTGCTCCGGCCCGCACCGCGGGACGCCTCGGCACCAGGAGGCCTGCCCACTACGGCGACGCGCTGTTGAAAACAAAAACCCAGTTTGGTTTTATGTTCACGAGAGGCGGGTTCCTCCCGTCCGTGGACGAAGGGGTCATCGTGGACCTGGTCACCGACTTCCTGGCCTGGGCGTGGCCGCGGCACCTCAACCCGGTCAGCTGGTACATCCGGCCGTTGTTCTTCCTGCCGATCGCCTGCTTCTGCTGGACGCGACGCCCGCTCTGGCTGGCGGCGACGATCGTGGCGATGGTGTCGAGCTTCTTCTGGTTCCCCGCGCCGACCGAGATCGATCCGCGGATCGCGGGCGTGCTGGAGATGGAGAAGGAGCTGTTCACCGATCCGACGTGGATCACGTGGGTGACGTTGCCGCTGATCCCCGCGCTGATCGCCGGGCTGTGCGCCGCGTTCTGGCACCGCTCGCTGGGCTGGGGGCTGGTCGTCATCGACGGCGGGCTCGCGCTGAAGATCGCGTGGACGATCGCCAACTCGGGCACCGACGGGCTGGCGACCGTCGTCCCGCTGGGGCTAGGCGCGGTGGCGATGACCGCCGTGATCGTCGTGATCGCCCACCGGCGAGGACTGCGGCTGGCCCTTCGGTCCTGATCGCACGCCCCGCCTGAAAACATGAGGGCGTTCAGTTCGCAGCGAGGAGTCAGCGATGCCACCAGCGTTCTCGGCCGAGGAGAAGGCCCGCATCACCGGGGAGCTCATGGACGCCGGGTACCGGCTGTTCACCGCGCAGGGACTGCGCAAGACCTCGTTGGACGAACTCGTCGCACCGGCGGGGATCGCCAAGAGCAGCTTCTACGCCTTCTTCGACTCCAAGGAAGCGCTGTACCTGGAGCTGATGCTGAAGCAGACCGGCGAGGTCAAGCGGGCGGTGATCGACCGCGCGCTGCTCGCCGAGGAAGACACCGGCGAAGCGCTGCGCCGGTTCCTGCGCGCCACCCTCGGCGAGCTGACGACCAACCCGCTGTGGCGGCGGCTGATGACCCATCCCGAGGAGATGCAGGCGGTCGCCCGCAAGCTCGACCCGGAGCGGGTGAGCGCGATGGCCGACAACCCGGCCACCGCGCTCACCCGCTACGTCGAGGAGCAGCGGGAGGCGGGCCGACTGGTCGAGGCCGACACCGAGGTCGTCATCGGCGTGCTGCAGTGCGTCCTGCTGGTGCCGGTGTTCGGCGAACGGCTCGGGGAACCGGCGCTGCGCGACAGGATCCTCGACTTCCTGGTCGACATCGTCGCCGATGGCCTCACCGGCGGGAAGGACTGACCGCCCGCCGGCGAGGTCGCTCCGTCCGGATGATCACTGCGCGGGGAGCCGGGAGACGTAGATCGTGTTGGCGGATCTCCCTCCGCCATAAGGGTTGTCGAAGGGCACGACGTGCGCTTGCGCCGTCTCGAAGACCTCGTCGAGCGTCGCGGTGAAGTCCGCGTCCGGCGGGTCGTCCGACCACAGCGCGAACACCCCTCCGGGGTGGAGGTGGGCGGCGAGGCGGCGCAGCCCCGCCGGCGTGTAGAAGTCGGCGTGGCCGGAGTCCAGGACGTGGCGCGGCGAGTGGTCGATGTCGAGCAGGATCGCGTGGAACCGCCGACCGGGCACCTCCGGGTCGAAGCCCGGAGCTGAGGCTGCCATGGCGAAGAAGTCGCCTCGCACGAACCGGTTCCGCGGATCGCCGGTCAGGGACCCCGACAGCGGCAGCAGTCCGCGCCGGTGCCAGTCGACGACCTCCGGAAGGCCTTCGACGACGATCGAGGAGCGCACCCGCGGGTCGTCCAGCGCGGCGCGCGCGGTGCAGCCGAGCCCGAGGCCGCCGACCACGACGTCGAAACCGCTGCCGGGCAGCTCGGCCAGCCCCAGCCGCGCGAGCTCCTCCTCGGCAACGGTGAACAGGCTCGACATCAGGTACTCGTCGTCGAGCTTGACCTCGTAGACGTCCACGCCCAGCAGCGGATCCCGCCGACGGCGCAGGCTGATCGCACCGATCGGCGTCTCCTGCCAATCGATCTCCTCGAAACGAGCACCCATCCCGCTCTCCGATCCCAGGGGGCCGCCCGCTCGCGCGGGCGGGCCGGTGGGGGCCGACCCTATGGTGCGGCGGCGCCGCGGCCCGCACCGCCACGCCGGTGCGGCGCACCGACCGCCGGACCGGCGTGGCCGTGGTCATCTCGATCGTCGGCGGGCGGCCCGCGATGATCTCCGCCGTCACCGGTGCGTTCGCGCTGGTGGTGGCGCCGCTGGCCCGCGAGCGCGGGCTCGGCTACCTGGTCGCGACGGTCATCCTCGGCGGGGTGTTCCAGATCGTCCTGGGCTCGCTCGGGGTGGCGCGGCTGATGCGGTTCGTGCCGCGCAGCTGATGGTCGGCTTCGTCAACGCACTGGCCGTCCTCATCTTCCTGGCGCAGCTCCCCGAGCTGATCGACGTGCCGTGGCAGGTCTACCCGCTGTTCGCCGCCGCCCTGGCGATCATGGTGCTGTTCCCGAGGCTCACCAAGGCCGTTCCCGGGCCTGTGTCCACCGTGGCGCTGACCGCGCTGACCATCGCCGCGGGCATCGCGGTGCCCACCGTCGGCGGCAAGGGCGCACTGCCCTCCGCGCTGCCGGTTCCCGGCATCCCGGACGTGCCGCTCACCCTGGACACGCTCAGCCTCATCGCGCCCTACGCGCTGGCGTTCGCGCTGGTCGGGCTGATGGAGTCGTTGATGACGGCCAAGCTCGTCGACGACATCACCGACACCCGGTCCAACAAGACGCGGGAGTCCATCGGCCAGGGCGTCGCCAACGTCGTCACCGGGTTCTTCGGCGGCATGGGCGGCTGCGCGATGATCGGCCAGACCATGATCAACGTGCGGACGGCGGGCGCCCGCACCCGGCTGTCGACCTTCCTGGCCGGTGCGTTCCTGATGGTGCTGTGCAACGCGTTCGGGCCGCTGGTCTCGCAGATCCCGATGGCCGCGCTGGACGCCGTCACCACCAAGTACGAGAGCCGGGGCAAATCGGTCGAGATCGTCGGCCTGAACGCGCACAGCGCCGAGATCCACCACCGGCTCACCGGCGAGCTCACCGGCGGCTGACCGGTGCCGCGCGGCCGGGCGGCACTCGCGGTCAGGGCACGAGCACCAGGCGGATCGGGTCTCCCACCTTGTTCTCCAGCCGGTGCACCGCTTCCGCGGCCTCGGCCAGCGGCAGGTGGCCGCTGATGGAGGGCGAGAGGTCCAGGCGACCGGTGGCGGCCAGGCGGATCAGCTGCTCGACGTGCTCGGGACCGGACCCGTAGTGACCGCGGATCTCGTTGCGGTTCCAGCTGAAGCGCGTGCCGTCGGTGACGGTCAGCGGCTGCGGCGTGAGCCCCGCCAGCACCATGGCACCGCCCCGGCAGAGGGTGCGGGCGGCCTGTTCCCGCACGGCGGGCACACCGGCGAAGTCGAAGGCCACGTCCAGGCCCCGGCCGCCGGTCGCGCGCAGGACCGCCGCGGCGAAGTCCGGGTCGGCCGGGTCGAGGGCGAGGTCGGCGCCGAAGGCGAGCGCGCGCTCGCGTGCGCTGGCCAGCGGGTCGACCGCGATCACCGGTGCCGCACCGGCGAGCCGGGCCAGCTGGATGCCGTGCGCGCCCAGGCCGCCGGCGCCCCAGATGCCCACCGCCTGGGCCGGGCGGACGTCGCCGGTGGCGACGATGGCGGCGTAGGGCGTGGAGACCGCGTCCGGGATGATCGCGGCCTGGTCGAAGGGCAGGTCGTCCGGGATCGGGGCGAGGGTGTCCTCGCGGGCGATCGCGTACTGCGCCCAGCCGCCGTCGTAGTCCACACCGCGGGTGCGGGCCATCAGGCAGGGTGCGCGGCGACGGCGGCAGTTGGCGCACTCGCCGCAGCTCTGCCCGGCCTGCAGCGCCACCCGCGTGCCCGGGGTCCAGTCGCCGCCCAGGTCCGGGCCCAGCGAGTGGATCACCCCGGCGACCTCGTGCCCGAGGGTGATCTCCTCGACGGGCACGAACGGCTTCAGGCTGCCGTCGATCAGGTGCACGTCGGACAGGCACACCCCGGCGGCCTTGACCTCGATCAGCACCTCCCCCGGCCCGGGGACGGGAACCGGGACCTCTTCGACGCGGAACTTTCCGCTGGGCACGTGCAACCGCCCGGCGAGCATGGTGTCCATGGGCGAAACCTCCGATTTCTGCGCGGGATCGGTGACTCAGCGCGCGGTGTGGACGTCCTCGACGTAGCGGCCGTCGGCGACCAGCGAGTCGAGCCAGGCGGTTCCGTCGCCACCAGCGCGCTCCGCGTGGATGGCCCGGAACGCCTCGCGCACGCCGGGTGCCATCCGGGTTCCGTCGCCGCAGACGTAGATCTTCGCCCCGTCGCCGAGCAGCCGCCACAGCTCATCGGCCTCGGCGGCGATGCGGTGCTGGACGAACGCCTGCCCGTCGACCGGTTCGGCGCTGAAGGCCGGGCGCATCTCCACCGCACCGGCCAGCTCGGCGGCGCGCAGCTCGGCGCTGTGCAGGTAGTCGGCGTCCGGGGCGTCGCAACCGAAGTAGCACAGCGCCGGGGCAAGCCGCTCGCCGTTCGCCGCGCGGGCGAGCCGGTCGGCGATGGCGCCGCGGAAGGGCGCCAGGCCGGTACCGGCCGAGACCATGATCACCGGGACCTCGTGGTCGACCCGGAACGCGGCCCGGCACGGCTGGACCCGCGCGAGCACGGTGTCACCGGCGCGCACGCGGTCGAGGAATCCCGAACCGGTGCCGCGGAAGGTGCCGCGCCCCGACCGCGCGGGGGCTTCGAGCAGGGACACCATCAGGTCGACGTGGTGCGGGTCGCCGACCGGTGACGATGAGATCGAGTAGTGGCGCGGCCGGATCGGCGGCAGCAGCTCCAGCAGCACCGGCCAGGTCAGCTGCTCGATCAGCGCGGGATTGTCCTCGACGACGTCCAGCAGAGTGCGGTGGTCCGGGTCTTCGGCCAGGGCCCGCAGGGCCTGCTGCTCGGGCGGGCACGGGTCGAGCTCGGCGAGGACGCTCAGCTGCGCGCTGGTCGGGCGGTCCTGCAGCTCGACGTGCCGGGTCAGCAGCTCGCGAACGGTCACCGGCCGGTCGACCGCGATCCCGTCCCGACGCGGCGCGATGCTGAGGACGGTGTCCAGGTCCACCCGCAGGATCCGGGCGGCGCGTTCGACCAGTGCCGGGTCGTTGGCCGGGAGCACCGTGAGGTGATCGGCGGTCCGGTAGGTCTCACCCTCGGGCAGCTCCAGGCGCACGAAGCGCTTGGTGCGCGAGTAGCCGGGGCTGGTGAGGCTGGCGGTCTCGGTGACCGTCATCGGCGTCATGCCGTGCCGGGCGGCCAGCGCGTCCAGCGGACCACCGGTGAGCTCGGTGACGATGTGCGCGGGACTCGCGGGCTGGTCGGCGCCGACCGAGGCGGGGTCGCCGTGCTCCTGGAGCACGGCGTTGCGCAGCGCGGCGGTGAAGGCCTTGACCGCGCCGGTCAGATCGCCTGCGGCATCAGCCTCCGCGCGCTCCAGCAACCGGGTTCCGCCGAGGTCGGCCAGCCGGGCGTCGAGGTAGGTCGGGATGCGCTGGTAGGTGGCGGACCAGTTGCGGTCACCGACGCCGAGGACCGCGTAGGTGACGCCGTCGGCGGCACCGGGCTCGGCGTTGTCCAGCCAGCGGATGAACTCCGCCGCGTCATCGGTGGGCTGGCCGTTGTAGGAGGCGGCGGTGATGACGACGGGCCGGTCGGTGGGCAGTGCCCCGGTGTGGTCGTCGAGCGCGGCGGTGGCGGTGTCGCAGCCGATCTCGGCGGTCGCGTCGGCGAGCTGGGCCGAGAAGTCGCGGCAGGTCCCGTAGTTGCTGCCGTGCAGCAGCAGGACTCCGGTTCCCGGCCGCACCCGGGTGGGCAGTCCGTTGTCCGCGACGGGCGCCTCGGTGGTCCGGGCGGGCGCGGCGACGCGGTCCGCCGAAGTGCGCCGGGCCAGGGCGAGGGTCAAGCCGTCGGGCTTGATGGTGAGCGTCTGCTTGATGCGCAACTGGTAGTCGGCGTGGTCGAGCAGCCGGTAGCGGTGGACCAGCATCGCCAGCAGCATCGTGGCCTCGTGCAGCGCGAACTGCCGACCGATGCACGCGCGTTCGCCGGTCCCGAACGGCTTGAAGGCGTGCGGGGAGCGCGCCGCTTCCGCCTCGGGCGTGAAGCGGGCCGGGTCGAACAGCTCGGGGTTGTCGCCCCAGACCGGGTCCCGGTGCAGCATCGGGGTCACCACCGACGCCCACTGCCCCGCCCGCATCGGGATGCCGCCCAGCGCCGTGTCGTGGCGGGCCTGGCGCGAAAAACCCGGTGCAGGCGGGAACATCCGCAGCGTCTCGTTGAGCACCTGGCGGGTGAAGTGCAGGCGGCCGATGTCCTCGAAGGTCGGTTCCGGGTCGGGCTGGTCGCCCCACAGCTCGTCCACCTCGCGCTGCACCATCCGCAGCGCGGTGGGGTGCTTGACCAGGTTGTGCAGCGCGAAGGACAGGGTGCCGGAGGTCGTCTCGTGCCCGGCGATCAGGAAGGTGATCACCTGGTCGCGGATGTTCGCCAGGTCCAGGGTGGTGCCGTCCGATGGGTGGGTGGCGCTGAGCATCAGCCCCAGCAGGTCCTCGTCGTCCGGGGACGGTGCTCCGGGAGCGGTGCGCGCCGCGATGACCTCGTCCACCACCGAGGCGAGGAAGGCCGCGTCGGTGCGGAACGCCTCGTCGGTGCGCGAGTGGTCGGCGTCCGGGTCGCGGCTGAGCCTGGTCATCGCCCAGTGCAGGCAGCGCACCAGGGCGTCGACGAACGGGTGCGGTTCATCGCGCTCGAACGAACCGAAGTCGAACCCGAAACCGGCCAGGCCGATGGTGTCCAGCGTCATCCGGGTCATGTCGTCGGCCACGTCGACCGGGCTGCCCGCCGCGCACCTGCGGTCCCACGCCTCGATCAGCCGGCGGGCGACGCGCAGCATCACCGGGTGGTAGGCGCGCATCGAGCCGAGTGCGAAGGCGGGCATCAGGATGTCGTGCGCCTTGGCCCAGTTGGGCTCGTCGTCGTACGCGGTGAACAGGCCGTCGTGGGCGAACTCGCGGACGTTCTCCAGCGCCGGTCCGACGGCCTTGCCGAACCGCTGCTCGTCGGAGAGCTCGGTCACCAGCTCCAGGCTGCTGACCAGCAGCGCGTCCTGGCCGTGCTGGCGCTGGACGAAGACCGGACCGTGCTGCCGGATCAGCCGCATCGTCCGCAGGACCGGCGTGCTGGTCGGCTCGTCGGACACGTCGACGACGGGGATACCGGGCTGGAGCAGAGCGGCCATGTGGGGCCAACCGCCTTTCGCGCTTGGGGAACCGCCGGGGAGAGCGGTCCCCTCCACACTCACCCCGCGCGAACCCCCGCGGCCGCCGCCGCACTGCATAATCGTGTAGTCCGTCGGTGCACCTGGGACTTGCCAAACCGACCGGAGTGCGCAACACGCAGGGAGCAGCACATGGACCCCGAGTCGTGCGGACCGCCGCACGCGGTGGACTGGCGCCGGGAAGCGATCACCTGGCGCAACCGCATGATCCTCCTGCTCGACCACCTGCCGACGCCGATCGCGCTCTGCGAGGCCGACGGCGGCATCCTGCTGGCGAACCCGGCGATGGCCGCCGAGTGGGGCCTGCTGCCGGGGCAGATGCGCGGGCGCAACGCCCTCGACTTCTTCCGGCCCCGTGCGAAGGCCCGGCTCCACCCGATCGCCGAAGCCGTCCGGTTGCACCGCAGGTCCCGCTACCCGGTCGAGGTCAGCTGGACCCCGCCGAGCGGCGTCGAGCGCTACGGCGAGGTCGACGTCACCCCGGTCAGCGACACCGCGGACGCTCCCCCGGCCCTCATGCTGGTGCTCCGCGTCCGCGGCGAAAGAGTCGAAACATCACCGGAAGAGCCGGCGCCACCGGCCAGCGAGATCGAAGCGCGAATCCTCGCCCTGGCAGCGGGCGGCGACACGACCGCCCGGATCGCCAAAGCGGTCGGCCTGACCGTGGACGGCGTCAACTACCACCTGGCGCAGCTCGCCCGCCGCTGGAACGTGCGAGGCAGAACGGCGTTGGTTGCACGCGCCTACGCGCTCGGCGTCCTCGACCCCGAGGCCTGGCCACCGGCTCCGACGGAACCCGCGTGAGCCCCGTCAGCGGGCGCATCACTCGCTGAGCCCAGCGAGGAATGCGGCCCACCTGGCCCGCGAGAACACCAACACCCGGCCCTCGGGGTCCTTCGAATCCCGAGCTGCCACAACACCATCGCCGCTGGCGACCTCGACGCAGTTTCCGGTGCGCGGCTTTCCAGGCGGTCGAACTTGCACCTCGGCTGGGTTTGACCGCGCGAAACTCCGCCGAGAGCACCGCCGGGTCGTTGACCGAATCACGTCAAGCGCGGTTGAGCTGCACGCCCGATTCGCGGAGCAGGTCGGCGAGGTGGCCGTCGCGGCCGGTCATGCAGTCCGGGCGTCGGGCAGGTGCGACAAGGACGCGTCCCCTGCGGAGTCGTTCGACCCGGTCGCGTGTGGAGTGCTCATGCGGTCTCGGCCTGAAGGGCAGGTCCGAGGAGCAGTCCACCGTCGATGACGTGCTCCGATCCCGTGATGAACGACGCGTCCGATGACGTGAGGAACAGGAGAAGCCGGGTGACGTCGGTCGGCTCTCCGAGTCGGGGGATGGCGAACGGCTCGGGTGAGTAGAAGTCGGCGATTGCCGCCGTGGCACCGGCTGCTGGTTCTCGGATGAAGGGCGTCGCGATTACGCCTGGGTGGATGGCGTTCACCCGGATGTGGTCCCGGCCGAGCTCGAGCGCCGCCGTTCGGGTCAGACCGCGCAAGGCCCACTTGCTGGCGACGTACGGCGCGTAGTGCGCCGTGCCGCCCAGGGCCATGGTGGAGGCGATGTTGACGATGGCTCCCCCTGCTGCGCGGCGCAGAGCGGGGGCCGCGATCTTGATGCCCAGGAAGGCCCCTGTGAGGTTGATGTCGAGGATGCGCGACCACGTGGCCTGGTCCGTGCTCTCGATCGTTGCGGGCGGGTTCTGAACGCCAGCGTTGTTGACGAGCACGTTCAGGGCGCCGAAGGCGCTCTCGGCCGCCAGCACAGCGGCGGACCACGAGCTTTCGTCAGCAACGTCGAGGCGGACGAAGCGAGCGCGGGTGCCGAGCTCGTCGGCGAGAGCGGCGCCGCGTTGCGCGTCGATGCCGCCGATCACCACATTCGCTCCCTCGGCGTGAAAGGCGCGCACGTGGCTCGCGCCCTGGCCACCGGCCCCACCCGTCACGAGCACGGTCTGGTCGTCGAAGCGGCGCATCAGATGCTCCTCCAGTGCGTGGGTGACCGACCGGGATCATCGGCGATGGATGGCCGGTCGGTGGTGAGCTGGCTGACTCACCACTGCTCTGACGCTAGGCCGGCAGCGATGGTGAGTCAAGCCACTCACCTCGTATGCTCGGCCCATGAGCAGGGCCGTGACGACGTATCACCAGCGCATCGCCCAGGAGAAGCGCGCGCTGATCTTGACGGCCGCGACCGCGCTGTTCCTCGAGTTGGGCTACGACCGGACGTCGCTGGCGCGAATCGCAGAGCGCTCGGGCGTTTCGCGGGCCACCTTGTACAAGCAGTTTCCGAGCAAAGCCGCCCTGTTCGACGCCATGGTCACCGAGGCCTGGTCGACCGCTGACGAAGAGGATCCTCCGCCGGCAGGCAACATCGTTGACGGGCTCAGCACCATCGGTCGCCGCTACGCCGAGCTGTTGAGCCGCGCCCGGATGACCGACCTGTTCCGAATCGTCATTGCCGAGCTGCCGCGATTCCCCGAACTCGCCGATGCGCAGTTCTCGCACGGGAAGATGCCCTACTTCGAGTCCGTGCGCAGCTACCTGCTGGCCGAGCACGAGGCGGGCACGGTGCGGGTCGAAGACGTGGATCTCGCGGCCACCCAGTTCCTGGGCATGATCTCCAACTACGTCTTCTGGCCGACGCTCCTGGTGCCGGGCTGGGAGGTGAGCGCCGAACGCGTCGCTCAGGTAGTCGACGAGGCCGTCCGCACCATCGCCGCCCGGTACGCCGCGACTGGCCCAGCGACGTCCACCGACGACTGAGTCCCGCCGCCACCAGAAGTGCCGACGACTGCGCAATCGAGACCCTCGGCACCAAGGGCGTTCGCGAGCATCCCGGGGCGGACACCGAAAGAGGGAGCTTCGACGTGTTCGCCCCACCTCGATCGGCCTGGCATCAGCACGGCCCCTCAGCAGCAGGCCCGAACGTGCACCCCGGCGTCGTCTGGTCCGCACGGGGTGGGCGTGGTGGTCGTCATCGCCACCGGGCTGCTCGCTGGACTCTCCCCGACCTGGTCGACGAGGACTGGCCGCGGGATGACCGAGCGGTCGGGAATGAGGTGCGGGTGAGGGTTTCGGAGATCTGCCAGATTCGTTCGGCGTCGGACTCGCTGCGAAGCCGGGAGTAGAGCGCCTGTTCGGCGGGCGCGCCGGACAGGTGTCCGAGGCCGCTGGGCCCGTACAGCCGCTCGCCGCGCGCATCCGGGGAGGTCGCGGCGAAAAGCGCCGGGAGCAGCGCCGTCTCGACCGTTCCGAAGAGGACGCCGCGACCGGCGAGGGCGCGGATGACGCGCACGCCGGCGGTGTCTCGTGCCCGGCCGAGTTCGGGGCGCGCGGCCAGGAGGCTGGTGGGGGCGACGCCGGGGTGGGCGAGGTTGCTGGTGATGCCCCAGCCCTCGGCCCGGCTGCGCCGGTCCAGCTCCAGGCCGAACAGCCCGAACGCGATCTTGGACTGGCTGTAGGCGCGTTGGCCGTGGTAGGAGCGCTCCCAGTTCAGGTCGTCCCAGTTGATGGCGTGCCGGTTGGCGGCGACGCTGATCTGCGAGGTCACGCGCGCACGGCCCGCGCGCAGCAGGGGCAGCAGGTGGGCGACGAGGGCGAAGTGGCCCAGGTGGTTGCTGCCGAACTGCAGCTCGAACCCGTCGGCTGTGGTCTGCCGGTCCGGCGGGGTCATCACACCGGCGTTGTTGATGAGGATGTGGATCGGGCGGTTCTCCTCGCGCAGCGCCGCTCCCAGTGCGGCGACCGAGGCCAGCGACGAGAGGTCGAGGTCGCGCAGGGACACGGCCGCTTGCGGGTGCTGCTGCTCGATCCTCGCGATCGCCGCTTCTCCCTTGCGGCGGTTGCGGACGGGCATGACGACCTCGGCACCGGCGGCGGACAGGCGAGCGGCCAGGCCCAGACCGACCCCGTCGCTGGCTCCGGTGACGACGGCGAGCTTCCCGGAGAGGTCGGCAACGGTGATGTCCGGTCGGGTGCGTGCCATGTGCTGCTCCTGGTTCCGTTGGGAGGTGATCCCAGGCTGCGCCCGTTCCGCGGGGACATCCACGGCCTCCCGATCCCAGGCTGGCCGCGACCGGAAGGGGGATCGGTGATCCGAGGCAGCCGTCCGGCACCGGTGGCAGGATGAACGGCGCCGGCACCGGGGAGGAAGCAGCTGTGATCGATCGAGCCGGGCTCGCCGGGTTCCTGCGGCACCGCCGCGAGTCGCTCCAGCCCGAAGACGTCGGCCTCCCGCACGGGCAGCGGCGCAGAACCGCCGGCCTGCGCCGCGAGGAGGTCGCCGCGCTCTGCCACATCTCCGCCGACTACTACAGCCGGCTCGAACGGGAGCGCGGACCGCACCCGTCCGAGCAGATGATCGCCTCGATCGCGCAGGGCCTGCACCTGTCGCTCGACGAGCGCGACCACCTGTTCCGCCTCGCCGGGCACAACCCGCCGGCCAGAGACGCGACCAGCGAGCACATCGGTCCCGGGCTGCTGCGCATCTTCGACCGGCTCACCGACACCCCCGCCGAAATCGTCACCGAGCTCGGCGAGACGCTCCGGCAGACGCCGCTCGGGGTCGCGCTCACCGGGGACACCACGAGGTACACCGGCCCGGCCCGCAGCATCGGCTACCGGTGGTTCACCGACCCGGCCACCCGGGCCCGCTACCACCCCGACGACCACGCGCTGCACTCCCGCGTCTTCGCCGCCGGGCTGCGCAAGCTCGTCACACTCCGCGGGCCGGGATCACGGCCCGCGCAGCTCATGGAACTGCTGCTCGCCCAGAGCGAAGAATTCCGCACCGTCTGGGAGGAGCACGAGATCGGCATCGGCCACAGCGGCGTCAAGCGCTACGCGCACCCGGAAGTCGGCGCCCTGGAGCTGAACTGCCAGACGCTCCTCGACCCCGATCAATCGCACGTGCTCCTCGTCTACACCGCCGCCCCCGGCAGCGAGAGCTACGAGAAGCTGCAGCTCCTCTCGGCCATCGCCCCGAACGCCTGACCGGCGAGGACAGACCGCGTGACAGCGGTGTGAGGGCGATTTGGCACCGACAAGGGGAAGGCTCGGCGGCTCCGGACGAAGGAGGTAGTCGGATGATGTCCGTCGAGCTGTTCGCCCCCAAGGGTTCGCTCAGCACCGATCAGCGGCGGCAGGTGGCCGAGCTGCTGGGCTCTCCGGGCGAGTTCGCACGGTTTCAGCCGCGGCGTACGGCGCGGCGATCAGCGTCCGAGACCGGGTGCTCGACATCGGTTGCGGCACCGGGCTGACGACCCGGGTCGCCGCGCGGCGAGCACATCGCGGGCGGGCCGTCGGTGTCGACCTCTCCGCACCGATGCTCGACCGCGCACGCCGCGCCGCAGCCGCCGAGAGCATCGGCAACGTGCTCTTCGAGCAGACCGACGCCCAAGTCCACCCGTTCCCGCCGCGGGCGTTCGACGTGGCGATCAGCCAGGCGGGAGTGGTGTTCTTCGGCGATCCTGTCGCCGCGTTCGCCAACATCGCCCGCGCGCTGCGGCCCGGGGCCCGGTTGGCCTTCGTCTGCCACCGGGAACCCGCCGCCGAGGTGCGGGCGATCTTCGCCGCGCTGGCAGCGCACGTCCCTGTGCCGGGGATGCGGGAGCAAGCGACCGGTGTAGCGGACTTCGCCGATCCCGAGCACATCCGCGCGGTGCTCACCGCCGCCGGTTTCGAGCGGATGGCCGTCACCGGGATCGAGGTGCCGAGCGTCGTCGGCAGGAACTCCGCTGAAGCCGCGGACTTCCTGCTCGCGGGCCAGCTGGGCCCGATGACCCGCAACGCGGCCCCGCACGCCGTCGACGACGCGCGGCAAGCGGTCATCTCGGTTCTCCTCGCCTGCGAGAGCGAGGGCATCGTGCGACTTCCCGCTCGCGGTTGGCTGGTCACGGCGCGAACGTCCGCGTGAGCACCAGTCCACTTCGGACGTCATGGCGGATCACCCGGTCGCGGTCGTCAAAGGCGTGACGGCGGGAGCAGCGTTGCCGCCGTGGCGCTGATCGATTCGAGGGACGCTGCTACTGCTGGGTGGTCTCGGCGGCCGAGGCGGGTTGCCGCCGTGATCCGGCGGGCCGGGGCCGGTTCTCCGTGCAGGGGCAGGCGGACGACCGGCCAGTCGTCGTGCAGTCGGGCCAGGCGCGGCACCAGGATGATGCCGAAGCCGTGGGCCACCAGGGCCGCACCCGTGTCCCACTCGTTGGCGTAGTGGGCGATGTTCGGCGTGAAACCCGCTGCCATGCAGGCGGTTCGGACGAGATCGTGGTAGGCGCCGCCGGGCAGCGCCACGATCCACGGCTCGTCGGCGGCGTCGGCGAGGGTGACCGCGCGGAACTCCGTCAGGCGGTGCCGCGCGGGCACCACCAGGTCCAGCGGGTCGTCCAGCAGCGGCTGCTGGTCGAAGCGCTCGTCGGCGGTGGACGGCGTGTCCGCCGAGTTGATCACCAGCGCGAGGTCCGCCTCACCGGCCAGCAGCAGGTCGAAGCACCGGGCCGGTTCGGCTTCGATCACCCGCACCCGCAGACCCGGGTGGCGCTCGCGCAGCGCCGCGGCCGCAGGAGGCAGCAGATTCGTCGCAGCGGTGGAGAAACCGCACAGCGTGAACGAGCCGCTGGGTTCCTCGGACAGCGACGCGAGCTCGGCGTAGGCGCGTTCGGCCTGCGCCTGCAAGGCCTCCACGTGCCGCAGCAGCGCCCGGGCCGCCGCGGTCAGCTGGATCCCGCGACCGCGCTGGGCCACCAGCTCGACGCCGAGCTCCTCGGCAAGCTGCCGGAGCTGGTAGGAGACGGCCGAGGGGGTGTAGTGCAGAGCCGCGGCAGCGGCGGTGACCGTGCCGTGGTGGGCCACCAGCTGGAGCACCTTGAGCCGCGGATCGATCATGCAACCATTTTGCACGGTTCTGTTGCAGATCGTTTGATTTTCTTTCCGAGTTGCAGCGGCCAACCTGGGAGGCGTGACGCTCGCGAACTCCCCCGCTCCGGTGCCCCTCGTCGACCGCGCGCGTGAGCTGCGCACCGGCCTGTTCGTTCTTGTCGTGCTGACGGCCGGGGCCTACCTGCCCAGTCCGCTGTACCCGGCCTACCAGGACGCATTCGCGGTCAGCGATCTCGCCATGACGCTGATCTACGCGACGTTCGCGCTGGTCAGCGCGCCCGCTCTGCTGCTGTTCGGCTCGGCCTCCGATGTCATGGGGCCGCGGTCGGTGCTGCGGATCAGCATCGCGCTGGCGGCCATCGGGTCGGCCTGCTTCGCATTCGCCTCCGGCCTGGAGTGGCTGCTGGTCGCGCGAGCCGCGCAAGGACTAGCGCTGGGCGCGGTGACCGGGGCGGCCAGCTCGTTGATCAGCGAGCGGACGTCCGGCCGGGTGAGCGGCGCGGTGCTGGCCAGCACCGCTTTCGTCGCGGGCACGGCCGCGGGACCGATCGCGGGCGGGGCGCTCGCCGAGTACGCGCCCGCACCGCACGTCCTGCCGTTCCTCCTGCACCTGGTGCTGCTCGGGATCGGATGGCGGCGCGTGGCGAAGCTGACCGGATCCGCGCCGCAGACTGGCCGGTGGACACCGACCCGGCCGCAGATCCCGCCGGGCACCCGGGTGGTCTTCGCCTCGGCCGCGGCGACCGGGTTCCTCGCCTGGACGGTGGCGGGCCTGTTCCTCGCGGTCATCCCGGCGCTCCTCGACCGGAGCGCGCAGGGCGATCAGGCGGTGATCGGCGCGATCCTGGGAGCGGTGCTGATCTGCTCGGTGCTGACCCAGCCTCTCGTTCCCCGGCTCGGCGCCCGGAACGCCCAGCTCACCGGGCTCGGCGCACTGCTGGCCAGCCTCGTCCTGCTGGCGGGCGGCGCAGGCGGTTCGGTCCCGATCACCCTGCTCGCCGCCGTCGTGGCCGGTGCCGGGCACGGCTTGGCCTACGGTGGCGCGGCGGCAGCCGTCGACGCGGTCGCGCCGGCGGGCGAGCGCGGTGCCATCACCGGCGCGCTGCACCTCGCCTTCTACCTGGGCGCCGGGCTGCCCGCGATCGCCGTCGGGCTCGTCGCGCTCGGGCATCCGCTGGCCACCGCGACGTCGTGGGTCACCGCGTTCGCGGCCGCGCTCGTTCCGCTGGCCGGTGCGGCCGTCGTGCTGGCCGGGCCGGGCGGCGACCGCGCTGATCAGCGCCGGACAGCGAGCCTAAGCTGCTGGTCATGGGACTCTTCTCGCGGCGCAAGACGCCGACCGGGCCACCGCAGCCGTTCGCGTTCGTCGTGGCGAACGTCTTCTCGGTGCCGATGCGCGGAGTGGTGTTCACCGGTCGCGTCGAGAGCGGGCAGGTGCAGCCGGGGCAGGACGCCGTCCTGCACCTCGCCGGGGACGAGCGCGCCGTGCGGGTGAAGAGCATCGACGTGCGCCGCCGGTCCGCGGCCGCGGCCGGGGCCGGCGAGGAGGCGGGGCTCTACCTCGACGGGATCACCGCGCGCGACCTGCCCACCGTTCCCGGCGGCGACGGCAGCCTCATCGACAGCGACGCGGTCGCGGGCACCCGGCTCGTCTCCGCCTGACCGGGCGCGCGGAAAAATCAGTTGCCCGTCTCGCGGGCCGGGACCTAACCTCCTCGGTACACAGGAAAGGAGGTGGTCCGACGTTGAAGACGTACAGGACTTGTGAGGTGGCTGTCCGCTAGGACCGCCCAGCCGGCCCAGCGTGCGTTGGTCGCGCGGGTGAGCGGTCGGCGAATACCAGGCAGCTACCCGGCCCCGGGGCTCCGAACTGCGTCCGGTTCGGCCCGTCGGACCACCGACGGGAAACGGCCCCGGGGTCGCTGCTTTTCCTGCCGCGGTACAGGATTCCCCTAGCCCCGTGAGGGATTCACCACTGGGTGCGGTTCACCGGACTTCCTAACGTGTCGGTCACCACTGACCTCGCGTGAGGACCTCCGATGACTTCGACCCGGCAGGAAGAGCAGTCTTCCAGCGTGCTGCGGGTGGGGGTGGCCGCAGGTGTCGGCACCTCCCTGGAGCTGTACGACTTCACCATCTACGGCACCGCCGCGGCGCTGGTGTTCGGTGATGTCTTCTTCAAGACCGGTGACGCCTGGCTGGGCACCTTCCTCAGCCTGTCGACCTTCGCCGCCGGGTTCGTGATGGCTCCGCTCGGCGCCGCGGTGTTCGGCTGGATCGGCGACCGCAAGGGCCGGCGGACGGCGCTGTCGGCCGCGTTCCTGCTGATGGGGCTGGCCACGCTGGGCATGGGTGTGCTGCCGGGGTACGCGGTCATCGGCGTCGCCGCGCCGCTGCTGCTCGTCACGCTCAGGTTGCTGCACGGCGTGGCTCGCGGCGGCGAGAGCGCCGGGGCCGCGGTGCTCGCGATCGAGCACGCGCCCGTGCACCGTCGCGGCGTGTACGGCTCGTTCGTCGCCCTCGGCTCACCGGTCGGGACGATCCTGGCGAACTTCGCCTTCGCCATGGTCCTGTTCCTGCCGGACGAGGAGGTGCGGGACTGGGGCTGGCGGGTGCCGTTCCTGGCCGGTGGCCTGGTGCTGCTGCTCGGGCTGTGGGTGCGCAAGGGCGTGGCGGAGAGCCCGGTCTTCCAGAAGATGGTCGCCGACGAAGCGCAGGACGCCCGTGTCGCGCGACCGCTGCTGGACGTGATCAAGTCCGACTGGCGGCGCATCGCGCTGACCGCCGGGGTCAACATCGGGCTCACCGCGACCACTTTCACGCTGCTGACCTTCATGCTGTCCTACGCCACCGCCGACGCGCCCGAAGGGCTCGGGCTGCCGCGCCAGGCGATCGTGAACGGCTCCCTGCTGGGCCTGGCCTGCCACGCGATCCTCAACATCACCGCCGCGTGGCTGTCCGATCGCATCGGGCGCAAGCCGGTCATGCTCACCGGAGCCGTGCTGTCCCTGGCCGCCGCGCTGGTGATGTTCCCGATCGCCTCGGCGGGCACCGTCTTCGCGGTGAACACCGCCGTGGTGCTGGGATTCATCGGCACCGGTGTCCTCTTCGGACCGATGTACACCTTCTTCGCCGAGGCGTTCCCGCGCGAGAAGCGGCAGTCCGGCGTCGGCCTCGGCTACCACCTTGGCGCGGTGCTCGGCGGCGGCATCACGCCGATGATCGCGAACCGGATCATCGCGGGCACCGGCGAACCGCTCAACGTCGGCTACTACCTGGCCGCGCTGCTGACGCTGTCGCTGGTCTGCCTGCTGTTCCTGCCGGAAACCGCACCGGCCCGGCTGGCGCGAGCAGCCCGCCGGGAATCCGCACCCGCGGCCCGGTGGCGGTGAACCCGCTCAACCGCGACGATCACTTCTCGTCCGCGGCTCGCTCCGCGCCCGGCCGCGACGGCATGGCCTGGGCGATGAAGCTGTCGAAGAGGTCCTGGCGCACGATCGCGATCCCCTGCTCGACATCGGCCAGCAGCAGCAGGGTGTCGCCGGGGTTGATCCCGAACAGGTCCCGCGCTCCCTTGGGAATGACGATCTGGCCCTTCTCCCCGACCTTGACGGTCCCGGCGAACTTGCCGGGCTCGGGCGGCAGGTCCTTGACGTTCACAACGCCTCCCACGACAATCGGTCATACTTTTCATACAAGTATGACACGCATGTCGAGCCGGCACGCCGAAGGGCACCTCCGACGGCTCGGAGGTGCCCTTCGGCGATCGGATCAGGCGGCGACGGGTCGGCGCGGAGTCGCGAGATCCCAGCGGTGACGGGTAAGCAGCACCGGCACGCCTTCGCCCCGGGCTTGCGCCGCGAAGACCTCCGCACGAGCGCGGCGCCACCACACCACCGTGCGGGAAGCGCCGAACAGCAGCAGCGCCACCAGCGCCAGCATCGCGACCCGGTACTCCGAACCGCCCGGCATGCCCTGCCCCAGGTCCAGGAGCAGCCCGACGAACAGCACGCCCAGCGCCGTCGCGGAGTGACCGCCGGAGTTGGCGAGGCCGGTCGCCGTGCCGACCTGGTGCATCGGGTTGAAGTCGCGCGCCAGGACCATGGCCACGGACGAAACCGGGCCGCCCAGGGCGAAGATCAAGAACGTCGTCGCGATCACCGCGATCGGCGGGCGCCCCTGCGGCCAGGTCAGCAGCACCACCCAGGACAGCGCGTTGATCGCCAGGTAGCCGAGCACGATCCACATCCGCCACTCCGGTCGGCGGCCGATCAGCGCACCCACCAGCGGACCGCCGACGACCTGGCCGATGATCAGCAGGCTGAGCAGCACGCTCGCCGTCGGCGCGGCCACGCCGAGCCCGTTCACCAGGTACGGGAAGCCCCACAGCAGCGTCAGCGCACCCGAGGCGAACAGCGTGCTGAAGTGCGTCCAGAACGCCAGCCTGGTGCCCGGCACCGACCACGCGTCGCGCACCTGCTGGAACACCGCTCCGCTGCGGCGCGGCTGCGCACCGCCCGGCGCGACGTCCCGCACGACCGTGCCGGTCACCGCCGCGTATCCCAGCGTCAGCGCCCCCACCAGCAGGAAGGTCGCCGTCCAGCCCAGGTTCTGCAGCGCCATCGCGAGCGGGAACGTGGCCGCAACGCCCCCCAGCGCCCCCAGCGCGCTGGACACCGTTGCCACCAGTGCGTACCGGCGGGCGGAGAAGTGCGATGCCACCAGCCGGAGGATGCTCACCCACATCAGCGCGTCGCCCAGACCCAGCACCGCGCGGGCCACCAGGCCCGCCGAGTACGAGTCGGCGACGGCGAAGAGCACTTGCCCGGTTCCCAGGAGCACCACCGCGATGGTGATCACCCGGCGGGAACCGAAGCGGTCCACCAGCAATCCGGTGGGAATCTGCATGCCGGCGTAGATGCCGACCTGCAGGACCGTGAACGCGCTCAGCGCGGCCGGACCGACGTCGAAGCGGTCCAGCGCCTGCGTTCCGGCGACCCCCAAGCTACCTCTGTGAAAAACCGCGGCGAGATAGGCGATCACCGCCGCGCCCCAGATCCACCAAGCCCGACGCTCCGGTCGGTCGGCAGTCACCAAAGACCTCCTTGTTCAGATGTGCGGACCGGTCGACGTCGACCGGTTGTCCACCGTGCATGTCGCAGCCCACCGCGCCGGAGTTACGCCGAATCGAAGTGCACTGCGCCACATTTCTACATTTCCCATGCACACCAAGGAAAACTCGCCAGTGCATCCACAATGGACGATGTGACGCAGATCGTCGGACTGCAATTTCAATGGAAATCGCACGTCTGATTTCAATTGAAATTGCGGCGCAGTAGCCCGTTCGGGTAACTCGCCGGCCGAGGGTCAGAGCTCGGCGACGACCTCGTCGAGGAGCGCGACCAGACCGGCCAGGGCCGGGTTCGCGTCGTCGGCTCGCCACACCAGCGCCAGCGGGACCGGCGGCGCGTCGTGCACCGGCACCAGCACCACGCCCGGCACCTTCAGGTGCCCCGCGGTCGCCGGGACCAGACCGACCCCGGAGCCGGCGCCCACCAAGGACAGGATCGTGTGGGTGTCCGGCGCTTCCTGCACGAAGCGCGGACTGAAGCCGTGGCGCAGGCAGGCGGCCTGCACCAGCTGGTTGACCACCGATCCCCGGTTGGTCGGGTAGCTGATCACCGGCTCGCCGCGCAGGTCGGCCATCCCGATGCCGCGACCGACCAGGCGGTGGTGCTCCGGCAGGGCCACCGCCAGCGGGTGCCGCTCCAGCTCCCGCACGCGCAGGCCCTCGGTCGGCACCGGCAGCCGCAGCAGCCCGGCGTCGACCTCCTGCTGGTGGATCCGGTCGACCAGCTCGCCGCCGTAGAGCGGGCTGAGGATCTCGAAGCGCACGTCCGGGTAGCGCTCCCGGAACTTGCGCACGATCAGCAGCATCACCTGGTAGGAGGTCTGCCCGCTGAACCCGAGCCGCACCGTCCCGATCTCACCGGCCGCCGCCTGCCGCGCCAGCCTGGGCGCCGCTTCGGCCGATTCCAGCGTTTTGCGCGCCTCGCGCAGGAAGGCCTCGCCCGCCGCGGTGAGCGCGACCTGCCGCGTGGTGCGCCGCAGCAGCGGCACGCCGACCTCGTGCTCCAAGCGCTTGATCTGCTGGGACAGCGGCGGCTGGGACATGTGCAACCGGACCGCGGCGCGCCGGAAGTTCAACTCCTCGGCGACGGCGACGAACGCCTGCAGGTGGCGCAGTTCCACACCGACCTCCCGACCACGAGCGGCTTTGCCCAGGTCAACGCGCATTGTGTCGCGCAGCCGAATCAAACCTAACCGATTTTGGTGTTAGACGGAACACATCCGCTGACCTAGCTTCGAGGCACCGGGATCGCGGCGCGGCGCTCACCGTGTTGCCGAATCATCCGGCGTCCCAACGGTTTTCGACCTGCTGCGGCAGGAGTCCGGACGGAGCCAGTGCGATGAGACGTCTTTCCGAGCAGGAGAGGATGGGCCGCAGAGCGGGCATCGCCTCGTTCGTCGGCACCAGCATCGAGTGGTACGACTTCTACATCTACGGCACCGCCTCCGCGCTGGTGTTCGGCAAGCTGTTCTTCCCGGTGGTCACGCCCGCGATCGGCGTGCTGGTGTCGTTCGCGACGTTCTGGGTCGGCTTCCTGGCCCGCCCGCTGGGCGGCATCGTCTTCGGCCACCTCGGCGACCGGGTGGGCCGGAAGAAGGCGCTGATCATCACGCTGCTGCTGATGGGCTTCACCACCGTCGGCATCGGCCTGCTGCCCACCTACGCCACCATCGGCATCGCCGCGCCGATCCTGCTGGTGCTGCTGCGCGTCGTGCAGGGCCTGGCCGTCGGCGGCGAGTGGGGCGGCGCGGTGCTCATCGCCACCGAGCACGCGCCGAAGGGCCGCAGCATCACCTCCGGTTCCTGGGCCCAGCAGGGCTCGCCGTCCGGCCAGATCCTGTCCGCGCTGGCCTTCACCCTCGTCTCGCAGCTGCCCGACGACGACTTCTACAGCTGGGGCTGGCGCATCCCGTTCCTGGCCTCGGCGGTGCTGGTGGTGCTGGGCCTGGTGATCCGGCTGAGCATCGCCGAATCGCCGCAGCTGACCAGGCTCAAGGAGACCGGGCAGGTCGCGAGGTTCCCGCTGCTGGACACCTTCCGGCACCACACCGGGCTGGTGGTGCTCGGCGTGTTCGCCTGCGCGATCGTGTTCTCCGCGGCGTACTTCAAGAACACCTTCGCGGTGTCGTGGGCGACCAACGAGCTGGGCTTCGAGCGCGAGACGTTCATGACCGTGGTGCTCATCGCCAGCATCACCCAGTTCTTCGTGCAGCCCTTCGGCGCGGTGCTGGCCAGCCGGTTCGGCGTGCGCAAGGTCGTCACCATCCTGCTGGTCGCCGAACTGCCGGTCATGCCGCTGATGTTCGTGCTGATCAGCACCGGCAGCTTCGCGTGGTCGGTGGTCGGCATGGTGGCCGCGACGCTGCCGCACGTGATGTTCTACTCGATCCTCGCCGGTGTGCTGGCCGACGCGTTCCCGGCGCGCGTGCGCTACACCGCGATCTCGCTGTCCTACGGCCTGGCCGGGACGCTGCTCGGCGGCACCACCCCGATGATCGGGCAGCTGCTGCTGACCTCCTTCGGCTCGATCGTGCCGGTGGTCGGCTGGGCGGTCGTCACCGTGCTGATGTCGCTGATCGGCGTCCGGGCCCTGCTGACCCGCTCCGCGCGGCTCGCCGCGGAGACCGAGACCTCCGGCGCCAGGGCCGGGGCCGAATGATGGGTGGTGCGATGGATCCGAACGTGTTCGACGACGTGCTGCGCACGGTGCGCGACTTCGTCCGCGGCGAGGTGGTGCCCGCCGAGGACGAGATCGAGCGGACCGATGCCATCCCGGCGCGGCTGCGCGAGGCTGCCGCCGGCATGGGCTTGTTCGGCTTCGCGCTGCCGGAAGAGCACGGCGGGCTCGGCCTGTCGATGAGCGAGGACGTCCGGCTGGCCATGGAGCTGGGTTACGCGGTCCCGGCGTTCCGGTCGATGTTCGGCACCAACAACGGCATCGCCGGGCAGGTGATCGTCAAGTACGGCACCGCGGAGCAGCAGCAGCGGTGGCTGCCGAAGCTGGCCGCCGGCGAGGCGATCGCCTCCTTCGCGCTCACCGAGGACGGCGCGGGCTCGGACCCGAGCTCGGTGCGCACCAAGGCGGTCCGCGACGGCGATGAGTACGTGCTCTCCGGTGCCAAGCGGTTCATCACCAACGCGCCGCACGCCGATGTGCTGGTGGTCTTCGCCCGCACCGGCGAGGACGTGCACGGCGGCATCTCGGTGTTCCTGGTCGAGACCGGGCTGGACGGGGTCCGGATCGGGCCGCCGAACGCGAAGATGGGCCAGGCCGGTGCGCACACCGCGGAGGTGTTCTTCGACGACGCGCGGGTGCCCGCCGTGGCGCTGGTCGGCGGCCAGGAGGGCACCGGGTTCGCCGCCGCGATGTCCTCGCTGACGCGCGGGCGGCTGCACATCGCGGCCATCTGCGTGGGCCTGGCCGGGCGGATCGTCGAGGAGTCGGTGCGCTTCGCCGCCGAGGCCGAGCAGGGCGGCCGGCCGATCGGCCGGTTCCAGCTGGTGCAGGCGCTGCTGGCCGAATCGCAGGCGGAGTACTACGCGGGGCGGTCGATGGTGCTGGAGGCGGCGCGCGAGTACGACTCCGGCGCCGACACCAGGCTGGCGCCCTCGTGCGCGAAGTTGTTCTGCAGCGAGATGGTCTCCCGGGTGGCCGACCGGGCGGTGCAGGTGCACGGCGGGTCTGGGTACATGCGCGGCGTTCCGGTGGAGCGCTTCTACCGCGATTCCCGGGTGTTCCGCATCTACGAGGGCACCAGCGAGATCCAGAAGCTGATCATCGCCAAGCAGCTCCTGCGGCGGTTCACCCGCGATTTCCATTGAAATCAGGCCCGCGATTTCAATTGAAATCGGACGTCTGATTTCCATTGAAATCGCGGAACCGGACATACGAGCACTCCCCCGTCCCCGCTGCGAGGAGGATTGACGTGGCCAACTCCGCGATCCAGCGCCTGCTGCACCCGCGGTCGATCGCCGTGCTGGGCGCCTCGGACAACCCGGTCAAGCTGTCCGGGCGTCCGATCGAGCTGATGAAGCGGTTCGGCTACACCGGCAGGCTGCTGCCGGTCAACGCCCGGCGCGCGGAGGTCCAGGGCCTGCCCGCCTACCGCGATCTGGACGAGATCGACGGTGAGATCGACCTGGCCATGGTGATGCTGCCCGCCGACAAGGTCGCCGACGGGCTGCGCGACTGCGCCGCGCGCGGCATCCCGGCGGCGATCGTCGGCGCGTCCGGCTTCGCCGAGATCGGTGCCCGCGGCGAGCACCTGCAGCGGCAGCTGGAGGCGGTGATCGCCGAGACCGGCATCCGGGTGCTGGGGCCGAACTGCCTGGGCATGTTCAGCCTGCGCGACCGCGCGATGCCCACCTTCACCTCGGCGATGGACGACAGCTCCGCGCTGGTCGACGGGCCGGTGGCCTTCGTCAGCCAGAGCGGTGCCTTCGGCACGTTCATCTTCAGCGCGGCGCAACACGCCGGGCTCGGCATCTCGCACTTCCTCAACACCGGCAACGAAGCCGACCTGTCGGTGGCCGAGGTGCTGGGCGGGCTGGTGGAGACCGACGGCGTCGAGGTGCTGATGGCCTACCTCGAAGGCGTGCACCGGGGCCGGGAGCTGCTGGCGGTGGCGCGCCGGGCGCACGAGCTGGACAAACCGATCCTGGTGGTGAAGGTCGGCAGCTCTGAAGCCGGGGCCCGCGCCGCCCAGTCGCACACCGCCTCGCTGGCCGGGGAGGACGCCGTGTTCGACGGCGCGGCCCGGCAGCACGGCATCGTCCGGCTCGCCGGGCAGGAACAGCTGCTCGACACCGCGCAGGTGTTCGCCGGCGGCCGACGCGCTCGCGGTCGCCGGTTGAGCACGCTGTCGCTGTCGGGTGGCGCCGGTGTGCTCATGGCCGACGTGGCCAGCGACAACGGCCTGCTGGTGCAGCCGTGGGACCAGGCGTGGCAGCAGCAGATGGCCGCGGTCATCCCGGCCTACGGCTCGCCGCGCAACCCGATCGACCTGACCGCCACGCTGATCAGCGATCCGGATCTGCTGCGGCGCGGCCTCGACGTCGCGGTGCGGCATCCCGGCACGGACATGATCGCGGTGCTGCTGGGTAACGCCGACAACGCCTCCGCGCAGCTGATCGACGCCATCGAGCAGGCTCACCGGGCCACCGACCGGCCGTTGGTGGTGGTGTGGACCGGTGGCAGCGGCCGTCCCCGCCGACGGCTGCAGGAGCTGGGCATCCCGTGCTTCACCGATCCCGGGCGCGCCGCCGCGGCTCTGGGCAAGCTCGCCGATTTCAGCCTGCGCCCGCCGCTGCCCGAGCCGCAGCGCCCGGACGACGTCGACGAGCAGGTGGTCCGCGCGATCATCCAGGACCTGCGGGACGAGGGTCGCACCCAGCTCGACGAGCACGAGTCGAGCCGCTTGATCGCCGCCTACGGCATTCCGTGCGCGGGGGCTTTCCCCGCCAGGACACCGGATGCCGCGGTCGCCGCCGCGCACGAGCTCGGCGGCCCGGTGGCGGTCAAGCTGCTGTCCGGGAGCATCGGGCACAAATCTGACATCGGCGGAGTGCGGCTCGGTCTGACTCACGACGCGGAAATCCGCGTGGCGGCGGAGGAATTGCTGACCATCGCACGCGAGACCGGTGATCCCGGAGCCCGGCTGCTGGTGCAGCGGATGGCCGCGGGCACCGAGCTCATCGTGGGCGTCAAGCGCGATCCGGCGTTCGGGCCGGTCGTGGTGGTCGGTTTCGGCGGCGTCCTGGTCGACGTGCTCGCCGACAGCCGGGTCGGTGTCGCACCGCTGGACGTCGACGCGGCCGAACGGCTCCTGCTGTCGCTGCGCGGCAGCCGCCTGTTCGGCGAAGTGCGCGGCAAGCCCGCGCGCGACCTCGGGGCGGCGGCCGAAGCGGTGGCGCGCCTGTCCTGGCTGGCCCACGACCTGGCCGACGACATCGCCGAGCTCGACGTGAACCCGCTGCTGCTCGGCGAGGCGGGCGAGGGCGTCATAGCGGTGGACTGCCTGGCCGTGCTGACCCCGGCAGAGTGATGGGCCGGCGCATCAAACCCCGGCGCACCGGTGCTGTGGCGGGTGGTTGCGCGATTTCAATTGAAATCGGACCGTCGATTTCAATTGAAATTGCCGACCTCCCCGGAGTGTCGGGACCACGACACACCGGCGCCGTGTCGGGTCGTTGCGCGATTTCAATGGAAATCAGACGTCTGATTTCCATTGAAATCGCGTGGGTTCTCCCATCACGGGATGGGACTTCCCCTTCGGACAGGGGAAGTTCACCGCCCGGCGTGGGGAATGTGGCCATGCGTCGGCGTGTCGGTCACATGCCGGTGGTTCGGACGGAAGTCGGCCGCCGAAGTCGGAAGTGGGACACCGAGGGCGTGCTGCTGGGAAGGAAGATGCCGGATGACTGATGTGATGGCGCTGGACGGGGCGCCGGAGGTGGTGTTCCGGGACGGGCTCGCCGCCGGTGAACTGCGGTTCCAGCGCTGCCGGAAGTGCTCGGCGGCGGTGTTCCAGCCGCGCGTGCTGTGCCCGGTGTGCGGCAGCGACGACCTGGCCTGGCAGCGCAGCAGCGGACGCGGGGTCGTCTACTCCACGACGGCGGTGCGCACCCGCGAAGGCGCGCACAACGTCGCGCTGGTCGACCTGGACGAGGGTTTCCGCATGATGTCGCGGATCGAGGGCGTCGCCGCCGACCAGGTGGTCATCGGGACGCGGGTGCGGCTGGCCGTCGTCGAGCAGGACGGCCAACCGGTCGCGGTGTTCCGGGAGGAGGCGTCATAACGCCCTCGGCCAACCACATCTCAGGGGACCGCGATGCGAACCAGCCACAAGAAACCGCAGGACGCAAGAGCACCCGAAACGAAACCACCACTGAAGAACGCGGAGAGGCGGGACTGCCCATGACTTTGCGCGGAACCACGGCCGTCGTCGGCGTGGCCGAGTCCGATCTCGGGCAGGTCGCTCCGGGGCTGACCCCGCTGGACCTGGCCGGGCAGGCCACGGTGCGCGCGCTGGCCGACGCCGGACTTGACAAGTCCGATGTGGACGGACTGTTCACCGCGTCGTCCTACTACCCGATGTCGGGCATGGACACCGCCGAGTACCTGGGCATCCGGCCTGCGTACGTGGACGGCTCGACCATCGGCGGCAGCTCGTTCGTCTCGCACCTGCTGCACGCCGCCGCGGCGATCGACGCCGGGCTGATCCGCACGGCTCTGATCGTCTACGGCAGCACCCAGCGCTCCGACGGCGGCAGGCTGGTCTCGCCGTCCAAGCCCAACCCGTACGAAGCGCCCTACCGGGCCCGCCACCCGGTCAGCATGTACGCGATGGCGACCGCGCGGCACATGCACCAGTACGGCACCACCCGCGAGCAGCTGGCCGACGTGGCGGTCGCCGCGCGGCAGTGGGCGCAGCTCAACCCGGCGGCCTTCGCGCGCGATCCGCTGACCCGCGAGGACGTGCTGGCCGCGCGGATGATCAGCGATCCGCTGACCAAGCTGGACTGCTGCCTGGTCACCGACGGCGGCGGCGCGGTGGTGCTGACCAGCGCGGACCGCGCCCGCGACCGGCCCGGCGAGCCGGTGTTCCTGCTCGGCGGCGGGGAGGCGGTCTCGCACCGCAGCATCTCGGCGATGCCGGAGCTGACGGTCACCGCGGCGGTCGAGTCCGGCAGGCGGGCGTTCGCGATGGCCGGGCTGGGGCCGCAGGACGTCGACGTGGTGGAGCTCTACGACGCCTTCACCATCAACCCGGTCCTGTTCCTGGAGGACCTGGGGTTCTGCGCGAAGGGCGAGGGCGGCGCGTTCGTCGCGGACGGCCGCATCGCGCCGGGCGGCGAGCTGCCGGTGAACACCAACGGCGGCGGGTTGTCCTACTGCCATCCCGGGATGTACGGGATCTTCACCATCATCGAAGCGGTGCGCCAGCTGCGCGGCGAGTGCGGTGCCCGCCAGGTCGCCGACGCCGGTGTGGCGCTCGCCCACGGCAACGGCGGAGTGCTGTCGAGCCAGGTCACCGCGCTGTTCGGCACCGAACGGGCGCTGTGACCGACATTGCGAGGAGGTTGTTGATGCTGCAGGACAAGGTCGCGGTGATCACCGGCGGCGGCAAGGGCATCGGGTTCGCGATCGCGGAGAACTTCGTGTCCCACGGCGCGAAGGTCGTGCTCGCCGACATCGACGGCGCTCAGGCGCAGGAGGCGGCGGCGGAACTCGGCGGCAGCGCGCTCGGCGTGACCTGCGACGTGACCGATCCGGACGCGGTGCAGGCGGCGATCGAGGCGGCGACCGGCGAGTTCGGCGCGCTGGACGTGATGGTGAACAACGCGGGCATCACCCGCGACGCCACGATGCGCAAGATGACGCTGGAGGACTTCGAAGCCGTCCTGGACGTGCACGTCAAGGGCGCCTGGCTGGGCACTCGCGCCGCGGCGGCGGTGATGCGCGAGCAGGGCAGCGGTTCGATCGTGAACATCTCGTCGATCTCCGGCAAGGTCGGCATGATCGGGCAGACCAACTACAGCGCGGCCAAGGCGGGCATAGTCGGCCTGACCAAGGCGGCGGCCAAGGAGGTCGCGCACAAGGGCGTGCGGGTCAACGCGGTGCAGCCCGGCCTGATCCGCACCGACATGACCGCGGCGCTGCGCGAGGACGTCTGGCAGGCCAAGCTGCAGGAGATCCCGATGCAGCGCGCCGGTGAGCCCTCCGAGGTGGCCGACGTCGTGCTGTTCCTGGCCTCCGGGCTGTCCTCGTACATGACCGGCTGCGTCCTGGAGATCACCGGCGGCCGCCACCTCTGACCCGGCAGGAGGCGCCGCCCGCCGACGGCGCCTCCGCACCCGTGAGCCGCCGGCGGCTCAGTCGCGGGGTGGTTCGGCGTGGCCGCCGAGTTCGGCCAGGATGGCTTGGGTGTGCTCGCCGATCTCCGGGATCGGGTCCATGCGCGGTTCGCGTCCGGGGACGGTGACCGGGGGCAGCAGGGTGCGCAGCGGTCCGGCCGGGGAGGCGACCTCGCGCCAGCGGTCGCGGGCCGCCAGCTGCGGGTGCGCGGCGAATTCGGACACGGTGCGCATCCGGGCGTTGGCGATGCCCACCTGCTCCAGCCGCTGCTCGATCTGCTCGCTGCTCATCGTCGCGAACACCGCCTCGATGGCCACTTTGAGCTCGAAGACGTTGGCCACCCGCTTCGGGTTGGCGTCGAACCGCGGATCACCGGCCAGGCCGGGCTGGTCGAGCACCTGCTCGCAGAACTTCACCCACTCCCGCTCGTTCTGCACGCCGAGGAAGACCTGACCCCCGTCGCCGGCGGCGAACGGCCCGTAGGGCGCGATGGCGGCGTGGCGCGCTCCGGCTCGCGGCGGTTCGGTCCCGCTGTAGGAGTAGTAGTACGGAAAACCCATCCACTCGCCCAGCGCGTCGAACAGCGACACCTCGAACGCCGTGCCGCGCCCGGTGCGCTCGCGCTCGTACAGCGCGGTGAGCACGCCGGTGTAGGCGTACATGCCGCCGGCGATGTCGGCGGTGGAGATGCCGGTCTTGGCCGGTTCGTCCGGGCTCCCGGTGATCGAGACCAGCCCGGTCTCGCACTGGATCAGCAGGTCGTAGGCCTTCTTGTCGCGGTAGGGCCCGGAGCTGCCGTACCCGGAGAGATCGCACACGATCAACCGCGGGTTCTTCGCGCGCAGCTCGGCCGCACCCAGCCCGAGGCGTCCCGCCGCGCCCGGGGCGAGGTTCTGCACGAACACGTCCGCGCGGTCCAGCAGCTGATCCATCACCGCCCGGTCGGCCGCCGCCTTGAGGTCCAGGACGATGCTCTCCTTGTTGCGGTTGAGCCAGACGAAGTGGCTGGACAGTCCCCGCACCGACGTGTCGTAACCGCGGGCGAAATCGCCCGTCGGGCGCTCAACCTTGATCACCCGCGCGCCGAGATCGGCCAGCTGCCGGGTGGCGAACGGGGCGGCGACGGCCTGCTCCAGGGAAACCACGGTCACGCCTTCCAGCGGAAGCATCGACCCGCTCTCCTTCCCGCCGAGGGATTTGTACGGCCAATCGAACGTCAGCCGCCCCTGAGATGTCAATGCTGTTCCACAGCGCCGGAATCGACTATGGCCGTACATATCCGGCCTCCATTTGACCGTGCGAAAAGACTATTGACCGGTCAAAAGTCGGCAAGCTAGATTCCACCTCGTGGCAACCCCGGCGTACCTGCGCATCCGCACCGAACTGGAGCAGCGGATCCGCTCCGGTGCGCTGCCGCCCGGCAGCCGGCTGCCCACCGAGGCCGAGCTGCAGCGGCAGCACTCGGTCAGCCGCGCGACCGCGCAACGAGCGCTGACCGAGCTGGCGCAGGCCGGGCTGGTGGAGCGCCACCGGCGGCGCGGCACCTTCGTCGCCGAAGGCGCGCGGCAGGAGAACCTGCTGCGCGTGGTGAACCCGACGCTGCAGGGCCCGGAGATCCCGGGCAGGCACGCGGTGGACTCCGCGGCGGTGATCCCGGCGCGCGATGCCGACGTCGAACTCCCCGGCGTGCCCGGCGACACGCCGGTCAACCAGCTGCGGCGGCTGAAGTTCGACGTGGACGACAACCCGATCGCCGTCGAGCTCTCCGCCGTTCCGTTCTCGCTGGCACCACGAATGCTGGACGAGGACCTGGCGCACCTGACCGTGCACGACTACTTCGCCCGCACCGGCGTGCCCGCGGCCAAGTCCCGGGTCTACATCGACCCCGTCATGCTCGACCAGGCGACCGCGACCCGGTTGCGGATGCCCGCGGGCGGTGCGGTGATCCGGCTCCGCAGGCTGACCTGGCTCACCGACGGCAAGCTCGCCGAAGCCATGTGGCACATCATCCGGCCGGATCTGGTCGAGTTCTTCATCGAGCAGACCGTTCTGTCCACACCGGACTCCTGATCCTCCGGTACCGGTTCCCGCCGGGAACCGGTGCAGCTCCCCACACCGCCAGTCCTCCCACGACTGCGCCCTCTTCCGCGTTCCTCCGCACTCCTGGAGCGGCCATGAGCCAACCTCGCGTCGCAGTGATCGGCACCGGCGTGATCGGCGCCATGACGACCTGGCAGCTCGTCCGGCGAGGAGCCGACGTGCTCGCCTTCGACACCTACTCCCCCGGTCACGACCGCGGTGCCTCCGCCGGGGAATCGCGCATCTTCCGCACCGCCTACAAGGAGGGCTCCGGCTACGTCCCGCTGCTGCAGCGCGCCGGGCGGTTGTGGCGCGAGCTGGAACGGGCCGCGAGCGCCGAGCTGCTGACGATGTGCGGCGGCCTGACCATCGGCCCCGCCGACCATCCCGACGTCCTGGCGGTGCGGCGGTGCGCGGAGGAGCACGGCCTCGACCACGAGGTCCTCGACGCCGAACTCGCCCGCGAGCGCTTCCCGCAGCACCGGATCGACGACGACGAAGTGATGGTGCTCGACCCGGCCGCGGGCGTGCTGCGCCCCGAGCCCGCGGTGCAGGCCGCGTTGCGCATCGCAGCCGATGCGGGCGCGGAAGTGCTCGCCCACCACCGGATCACCGAGGTCGCCGAGACCGCGCACGGGTGGCGGATCACCAGCGGCGGCACCGACTTCGACGTCGACCACGTCGTGTTCGCGCCCGGCCCGTGGGCGCGCGAGCTGGAACCGCTGCGCTCGCTGCCGGTCGAGATCCGGCGCATCACCGCCTGCTGGTTCGCCGCGCGCGACACCGCCGCGCACCGGCCGGACCGGCTGCCGATCGCGATCCGCCGCCACCGGGAGGCCGGGTTCTCCTGCTTCCCGCTGCTGGACGGCGTTTCGGTCAAGATCGTCCCGCACCACCTCGGCTGGCCCGCCCTGGCCGGCCCGGACGACCTGCCGCGCAGCGCCGAGCCCGAGTTCGCCCGCGCGGCCGCGGCCGCCGCGGAACGGCTGCTGCCCGGCGTCACTCCGCACCCGGTGCGCATCGGCACCTTCGCCGAGGGCTTCACCCCGGACGAGCACGCCCTGCTGGGCCCGCTGCCCGGGCACCGCAACGCCACGGTCATGACCGGGTTCTCCGGCCACGGCTTCAAGCTCGCCCCGGTGTTCGGCCAGATCGGCGCCGATCTCGCGCTGCACGGCAGCACCGAGCACGACATCACCCAGCTGGACCCCGACCGCTTCGCGCGCGCGTGACCACCGGAGGTCGACCATGCCCACAGGATCCACCGGACAGATCATCGGGATCGTCGTCGCCAGCCTGCTGGTGATCGGCTTCGGCATCGCCATGTCCGTCTACTTCGGACGGAAGGCGAAGAACTCGCAGGACTGGCTGTCGGCGGGCGAATCGTTGCCGCTGATCGTCGTCATCATCACCCAGTTCGCCACCGCCACCGGCGGCGGCGTGCTGATCGCGCACGTCGGCATCGGCTACCGATCCGGCTGGTCGGTGTTCATCTACGAGGGCTGCGTGCTGATCGGCTTCCTCGTGCTGATGCTGATCGCGAAGTGGCTGCGGCAGCAGCGCTTCACCACCGTGCCGGACATCATCACCAGGCTCTTCGGGCAGCACAAGCTGGTCACCGCGATCGCCGCGCTGGCCGCCCTGGTGGTGCCCTTCGGCTGGCTGGCCACCCAGTTCGTCGCCTTCGCCCAGCTCTTCGGCCAGCTCACCGGCGTCTCCCCGACCGCGCTGATCCTGCTGATCATGGTGGCGTCGCTGCTGTTCGTGCTGCCGGGCGGGCTGACCTCGGTGGCCTGGACCGACTTCGTGTTCGGCATCTTCATGATCGCGATGTCGCTCGGCGTGGCCGCCTACGCCGTGCACCTGGCAGGCGGCTGGGGGCACATCACCGCCACCGTGCCGCAGCGGCTGTGGGGCTGGGAGGGCTTCACCGCCGTCGGCTGGGAGCAGATCTGGCTGTGGGTCGCGGCGATCCTGCCCGGCACGCTCACCAACCAGCTCTACTACCAGCGGGTCTTCGCCACCAAGAAGGTCTCCGACGCGCGCCGCGGGCTCGGCCTGTCCGGCCTGACCATGCTCATCGGCGGCATCTACGCCGGGTGCATCGGGCTGGCGGTGCACTCGATGAACCCGGGCCTGGCCAACGAGGAGGACGCGGCCGGCTGGCTGCTGACCCAGCTGCCGACCTGGCTGGTGGTGATCTTCGGCGCGTTCCTGGTCTCGACGATCGTGTCCACCACCGGTGCCGCGCTGCAGTCCGTGGTGGCCAACCTGACCCGCGACGTGTACCAGAACATCGTCGGCAAGCAGCAGAGCGAACGGCAGGCGGTGTCGCTGTCCCGGCTGATCACGGTCGGCGTGTCGATCCTGGCCGCCGTGCTGGCGATCCTGTTCCCGAAGGCGCTGACCTGGCTGGTCGCCACCTACGCCTACTCGGCGGCCGCGCTGGCCGCACCCATCTTCCTCGGCTACGCGCTGCACAAGCGCCGCCGGCTCACCCCGCTCGCCGCGATCGCCAGCATGCTCACCGGCATCATCGGGTGCGCTGTGGCGCAGGTGCTCGACACCACCGTCCCGTACGCGGTGTACGGCATCGGCGCGTCGACCGTGGTGCTGCTGGCGATCGCGTTCGCCACGCCGGGGAAGCCCAGTGCAGATGTCCGCAGCGAACTAGTGAGGGAAGAAGCATGAAGATCGCCGTGATCGGCCTCGGCGTGCTGGGGGCCGCTGCCGCCCGCGCGCTGGCGCTCGCCGGCTCCGAGGTGACCGTCTTCGAACGGACCGCACCGCTGGCCGGTACCTCGGGCACGTCGTTCGCCTGGACCAACTCGCACAGCAAGGACCCGCGCTCCTACCACGACCTCAACGTCGCGGGCATGGCCGAGCACGCCGAACTGGCGAAATCCGGCGCGGACTGGTTGGTGCGCAACGGGAACCTGGAGTGGGCGCAGGACGCGGCAGGCGCTGAGCGGCTGGCCGCGTCGGTCGCGGAGCTGACCGGGCGCGACTACCCGGTGGAGTGGATCACGCCGGACCGGGCCCGCGAGCTCGTGCCCGACCTGCGGGTGCCGGGCGAGGTCCGGGACATCGCCTTCTACCCCACCGAAGGGCACGTCTTCCCGGCTCTGCTGGTGGCCCGGCTGTGGGGCGAGGCTCGCGAGCACGGCGCCGAGCTGCGCTGCCCCGCCGAAGTGCTCGCGGTTTCCGAAGCAGACGGACGGGCTCGCGTCGAACTGGCCGGTGGCGCGGCGGATTTCGACGCGGTGGTGGTCGCCACGGGCCGCTGGACCGAAACCCTGACCGCAGCCGCCGGGTACCGCGTCCCGATGGCGGACCCGGACGCGGCGGGCTCGGCGACGGTCGGCCTGCTCGGCTACACCCGCCCGCTGGCCACCCGCCTGGACCGGGTGCTGACCACGCCGGACCTCAACGTCCGCCCGGACGGCGCGGGCCGCCTGATCGTGCAAGGCCTGGACCTCGACGCCCACGCGGACCCGGCTGCCCCGCCATCCGCCGGCGGCGACCACGCGCGAACCCTGTGCAGCCGCCTGAACGACCTGCTCGCGGGCACCGAGGGCGCGAGCCTGGAATCGCTCCGGGTCGGCCAGCGCGCGATTCCCGCCGACGGCCTCACCGTCGCCGGATTCCTCGGCGACAGCGGCAGGATCTACGCGCTCGCCACCCACAGCGGCATCACCCTCGGCCCGCTACTGGGCCGCCTCGCAGCGCAGGAAGTCCTCACCGGTACCCCGGCGGACGCGCTGGCCGACTTCCGCCCCCAGCGCCTGATCGGCCGGTCCGGTCTGCCACCGCTGGAACCGGCCCGCTTCGCGGGCCAGCAGTGATCGTGCCGGGAAAACCGGTTTGATCGGACTGCGAAGTCATGACACGCTGCCAACGACCGCGGTCCGCCGGTGCGGGGTCATCTCGCACCGGCGGGACCACGGACTACCCCTGGGAGCTGCTCTTGACCGTCGGGACGACACCGGTGATCGACGCCGCGCTGGCGAGGCGCTTGGTCGACGCGCAGTTCCCGCAGTGGGCCGGGCTGCCGCTGCGGCTGCTCGCCCCGGCCGGATCGGATCACGTGATCTACCAGCTGGGCGAGGAGCTGTCGGTCCGGCTCCCCCGCCACGACGGCGCGACCGAGCAGGCGAGGAAGGAAGCCGAGTGGCTGCCCCGGCTCGCCCCGCACCTGCCGCTGGCCGTGCCCGAGCTGGTGGCGGTGGGCGAACCGGGCTTCGGCTATCCGTGGCCGTGGGCGGTGTCGCGCTGGCTGGACGGCGAGGTCGCGACCGCCGACGCCCTGTCCGGTTCGCACGAGACCGCCGTCGCGCTGGCCGAGTTCCTGACCGCGCTCCACCGGATCGATGCCGCAACGGCCGAGCACCTCACCGGCGAGCCGCTGGCCGAGCGGGACGCGGAGACGCGATCCGCCATCGCGGAGGTCGGTGGCGCATTCGACGCCGCGGCGATGTCCGAGCTGTGGGACGCCGCCCTCGCCGCCCCGGGATGGGGCCGCGCACCGGTCTGGTTCCACGGCGACTTCCACACCGGCAACCTGCTGACGACCAACGGCCGCCTCAGCGCGGTCATCGACTTCGGCGAGCTCGGCACGGGCGATCCGGCCTGCGACCTGACCATCGCCTTCACCCTCCTCTCGCCCGAGACGCGAGCCACCTTCCGCTCCGCGCTCGACGTGGACGACGACACCTGGACCCGCGGTCGCGGCTGGGCCCTGGCCACCGGCTTGAACGCCCACACCTCGTACGCCGCGACCAACCCCCGCGTCGCGACCCAGACCACCCGCCAGATGACCCAAGCCCTCCTCGGCTGAACCGAGCCCGCCGACCACACCGCCGGAGCGCGGGGCGGGCTCGATCAGGTGAGGTGGCGACGCAGGAAGTCGAGGGTTCGCGGCCAGGCCGTGCGGGCCGATTCCTCGTGGTAGGAGGCCGGGTTCTGGTCGTTGAAGAAGGCGTGGCCCGCCGGGTAGAAGTAGATCTGCGGGCGGACCGCTGACTGCTGCTGCACCTTGTCCCGCAGCTCGCCGACCGCGTCCACGCTGATCGTGCGGTCGTACTCGCCGAAGTGGCACAGCATCGGCGCGGTGAGTCCGGAGAAGTCCGTCTCGGTCACCGACGGCAGGCCGTAGAACGGCACCACCGCGCCGACCCGCTCGCCCTGCTGCGCGCCGAGCACGATCGCGAACTTCCCGCCCATGCAGAACCCGACCGCGCCGACCGACGAACCGCTCACCTGCTCGTGCCCCAGCAGGAAGTCGACCGCACCGGCGAGGTCGCGGGCCGCGCGGTCGACCGGCAGCTCCTGCATCAGCCGCGCCGCTTCCTTCCCGTCGTGCGTGGTGCGCCCGCCGTAGAGGTCCGGGGCCAGCGCGACGAACCCCTCCGCCGCCAGCCGGTCCACCACGTCCGCGACGTGGTCGGTCAGCCCCCACCACTCCTGGATCACCACCACGCCGGGGCCGCTGCCCGACGGCGTCGCCAGGTAGCCGTGCGCGGTGCGCCCGTTGCTGGGGAAGCTGACGTTCTGGTGCGGATTGGTCACCGTGGCACTCCTCTGACCGGATCTCTGCCGACCGGCACATGGTCGCGCCGGGCCGGTCTGATCGCACGTGCGTCCCCCAGGTCAAGATCAACACCGTAGCCCGGCCGGATCAGCTCGCGCATCGACCAACTGGTGGATGCGGTGGATGCGGTGGTGGAGATCGCCGACCGACCGGTCCACCGATACCCGGCGGTCCCTCCTGCGAGCATCGTCGAAGCCATGTCCTCGACCTTGACCGGCACGAGCCCGGTCCACCAGGAACGCTCCCTCGCCCCGGACCTCGCCCGCGGCGCGATGCTCGCGCTGATCGCGCTGGTCAACTCGGCGATCTACCTCTACGACCGCCCGTACGGCCTCAAGCAGCACATCGTCGAGCACGGGCTGCTCGACCGCATCACCAGCGCGCTGCTGACGGTTCTCGCCGACGGGCGCGCCTACCCGATGTTCGCCGCCCTCTTCGCCGCCGGCGCGGTGCAGGTGCTGCGGCGCTCCGGGCCCGGGGTCCTGCGCCAGAGGTGCTGGTGGATGCTGGCGTTCGGGCTGGTCCACGCGGTGCTGCTGTTCCCCGGTGACGTGCTGGGCCTCTACGCGGTGGTGGGCTTCGCGATCGCCGCGTCGACCCGGATCCGGGAGCGCACGCTGCTGATCACCGCCGGGTGCTGGCTGGTCGTCGTGGCCGTGGTCCAGGGCGCCGTCAACTCGATGTCCCCGACCGGGGACCAGCGGTCCTACTTCTGGTCCTTCGCGGTCGATTCGCCGCTGGAGGCCGTTGCCCTCCGCCCGCTGGAATGGCTGATGATGCCGTTCGGGATGCTCGGCGTGCTGAGCGCGGCGCTCGTCGGCATCTGCATCGGGCGGCGCGGAATGCTGGCGGATCCGGCGCGGTACCGCGCCACTCTGGTCCGCGTCGCGGTCGGCGGGCTCACCGTCGCGGTGCTCGGCGGGCTGCCGCTGGGCCTTGCCGTCGGCGGTTTCTGGACACCGGGGAGCCTCACCGCCGCGTGGGCCGCTTCCGCCGCGCACGCCGTGACCGGCGTCGCCGGAGGCCTCGGCTACGCCGCGCTGATCGGACTGCTGGCGCTGCGGCTGGACGCCCGGCGCGGCCCGGTGGTCCGGGCGATCAGCGCCTGCGGGCAGCGTTCGCTGAGCTGCTACCTGTTCCAGTCCGTGGTGTTCTCGGCGCTGCTGCTGCCCTTCACGCTGGGCCTGGGCGCGACGCTGGGCTCCGCCGAGGTCGCGCTGCTGGCGCTGGGCACCTGGCTGGCCTCGGTGCTGCTGGCCGAAATCCTGCGGCGCGCGGGCAAACCCGGCCCGGCCGAGGTGTTGCTGCGCCGCCTGGTCCGCCGCAGCTGACCTGCCAGACTGAGCGGCGTGACATCGGTGGAGGAGCAGCAGTACATCCAGCGGGAGCAGCGCTGGAACAAGGTGTGGGCGCTCGCACCGTACGGACTGCTCGGTCCGGCTGCGGCTGTTTCGCTGTTCGACGCGTCGGGCTGGCAGCACCACCTGATCACGCTGGCCATCGCGGCCGGGCTCGGGGTGTGGCACTGGTGGTTCGTGGTGGCGCACCCCCAGTGGTGCGAGCGCAGGACCTGGCTGATGGCCCTGTACTTCGCCGGGCTGCTGGCCACGACTGTGCTCCTGGTCGGGCGCAGCAGCGCTTTCCAGCTGTTCGTCCCGGCCTGCTACGTACTCGCGTTCGTCACGCTGCCCGGCTGGACGGCCTACATCGGTGTGGCGGCCACCAGCGGGATCTGGCTGATGGCGCCGGGAACGGACGTGCCGGTGACGCTGGGCAACCTCGCGACCGCCACGCCGCTGGCCGCGCTGATCGGCTGGACGATCCGGGTGATGGAGCGCGAAGCGATCCGGCGGCGCGAGGCCCACAGCCGGCTGGTCGCGATGGCCGCCGAGAACGCACGGCTGCACCAGGTGCTGGTCGAGCGCGCGAAAGCCGCTGGGACGGCCGAAGAACGCGCCCGGATGGCCCGCGAGATCCACGACACCGTCGCGCAGGGGCTGACCGGCATCGTCACCCAGCTCGAAGCCGCCGAGGAGCTCTCCCCCGCCGATCCGGTCCGCGAGCGGCTCGGCAAGGCCCGGCAGCTCGCCCGCACCAGCCTGGTCGAGGTCCGCCGCTCGATCGAATCCCTGCGCCCGGGCCCGCTGGAGAACGCCCGGCTCGCCGAAGCGGTCGCGCGGACCGCGGCGTCGTGGCGCGAACAGCACGGCGTGCCAACGGAGTTCACCGTGACCGGCACGCCGCACCCGGCGCCGCCGGAGGCCGAGGTGGCGGTGCTGCGCGCGGCGCAGGAAGCGCTGTCCAACATCGGCAGGCACGCGCAAGCCGGGCGCGTCGACGTTACGCTGTCCTACATGGACGGTCTGGTCGTGCTGGACGTGCGCGACGACGGCGCCGGTTTCGACGTCGAGGCCGCTTCCGGGTTCGGGCTGACCGCGTTGCGCGAGCGGGTGGGCCGGCTCGCCGGTTCCGTGGAGATCGAGTCGGCGCCGGGCGCGGGTACCGCGCTCAGCATCGCAATCCCGGTGGGAGAGGTGGCCGGATGAACCGGTGGAAGCTGGTGGTCGTCGACGATCACCCGGTGGTGCGCGACGGGCTGCGGGCGATGCTCGGCACCCAACCGGATTTCGAGGTGGTCGGCGAGGCGGCCGGCGGCGCCGAAGCGCTGGCCGTGGTGGCCGCGGTGAAGCCCGACGTGGTGCTAACCGATCTGCGGATGCCCGACCCGAGCGGCGCCGAGCTGATCCGGCTGCTGCGGGAGCGGGCCGCGACGGCGCGGGTGCTGGTGCTGACCACGCACGACACCGATTCCGACGTGCTGCCCGCGATCGCGGCGGGCGCCATCGGCTACCTGCTCAAGGACACGCCGCGCGAGGAGTTGTTCCGGGCGGTGCGCGCCGCCGTGCGCGACGAGTCCGTCCTCTCGCCTCCGGTCGCCGCCCGGTTGCTCAGCAACGTCCGCCCGGCAGCGCCCGCGAACACCGCGCTGAGCGCCCGCGAGCGCGAGATCGTCGGGCTCCTCGCGCGCGGCCGGACCAACCGGGAACTGGCCGCCGACCTGCACATCAGCGTGGCGACGGTGAAGACCCACCTGCTGCACGTCTACGCCAAGCTCGGCGTGCCGGACCGCGCTGCCGCGGTGGCCGCCGCCTACGAGCGGGGACTGCTGGATCCGCGGTGACCGCCGTCAGTCGGTGACCACCTGGTCGAGCAAGGTGGTGAAGGCCTCCCGGTCGACGGTGGCCGGGTCCTGCGCCAGCCAGCTGCCGATCTCCCGGACGAACTGGCCCGGAGTCATCGGCGAGACCTGCTCGTCCTGCTCCACGGTGGTCACCTCACCGGAGCGGCTCGGGTAGATCAGCACCGCACCGCGCACCTCGACGCCGGGCAGCAGTTCCTCGAACGCCTCGACGCCTTCCACCAAGCGGGTCGCACCGCCGCGGAAGGGATGCCCGTTGCGCCACAGCGTGCCTTCCTCGTCGGTCGTGTAGTGGCCGGGCAGCCAGGTCTTGGACTCCACCAGCACCAGCCGCCGCCCGCACAGCACCGCGTGGTCGACGTCCTGGAAGACCGAGTCGGGCCAGGCCAGACCGTGGAACACCCGCACCCCGGGAAGCCGGGTGAGGTACTTGGCGCACAGCTCGGCGGTCAGCTGCTGCGCGCGCTCCTCCGGGTCGGTGCTGCCGCGCAGCCCGTAGATCCGGCTGCTGTCGTACTCCGCCGCGAACGACCGGTCGGCCCGGTGCGCGCGAATGTGCCTGCGCAGCAGCACGAGGATCACCGCGCCGGCAGCCACCAGCAGCGCCAGCCAGCCGGCCAGCAGCGCCGCGGTCAGCTCGACGGCCAGCCCGGCCAGCAGCAGCAACGACCACCCGCCGACCAGCGCGAGGGTGGGGGCGCGTTCCGGCCCGGTCATCGGCAGGTAGCGGATGCGCGCGTCCGGGTCGATGCCGTCCCACCACGCGATGTCGTCCAGGCGCAGCCGGGGCAACCGCGGCACGTAGTTCGGGTCGTCGCCGAAGTTCCGGCGACGACGGCGCGCGGCCGGCTGCGAGCGGCTCGGCTGCTGCTCCTGCTCGCCACCACCGTCGTAGTGCGCGCGGCGCACCGGGTCGTTGAGGGTTTCGTAGGCCTCCTGCAGCAGCCGGAACGTTCCCGCCGTGCCACCGACGTCGGGGTGCATGGTGCGGGCCAGCGTCCGGTAGGCGGACTTGATCTCGGAGGCGGTCGCATCGCGATGCACGCCGAGCAGCTCGTAATAGTCGACCCCGCGCACGGTCCTCCCCGCCTCCCACTGCTGCGCGGCCATGATAGGGCTTGCGCCGCGGACAAGATCAACCGCGTGGTCTGTTTCGTCGGCTTCGCGCGCGCGCCCGACGATCACGGTGCCCGCAGCGGGCGCCGACCGCACCCCGAACGCGAAAAAACCCGCTGACCTTCGGGTCAGCGGGCTCTTCCACGCGGGCGGCCGAGACGGCTGGGCCGTCCCTCCCTTTTGACCACCCGGAACAGCCGGGCGCGGTTCTCGGTGGCGCCTCGAACCGGCTCGGCTAGCTGAGCGGTGCAACGCCGGGCCCGCGAACCGGAGCGGGAGGGAACTCCGGCCGACTCGCCCGACACCGCCAAGTCCGTCGTCGGCGGGCGAAACGCCCACCGGTGCCGAACCCCACCTTAGCGGATACCGCGTCCGCGCGGGGCGGACGTGACCAACAGCTCCTCTCACACGTCCGGGCCGGAAGCCTCCATCACCGGGCGCACTTCCACCGCGGCGAACCGCGCATCCGGGATCCGGGCGGCGATCTCGATCGCCCGCTCCGGGCTGTCGCAGTCGACCACGAGGTAGCCGGCCAGCTGCTCCTTGGTCTCGATGAACGGGCCGTCGGTCGCCGCGAGCGCGCCGTCGCGGACCCGGACCGTCCTGGAGGTGAGCGGGTCGGCCAGCGCCTCGCCGCCGACGAACTCGCCCGATCCGACGATCTCGGCGTGCATCGCCTCGGCCTGCCGGGTCAGCTCGGCGCGCTCCTCCTCCGGCAGCGCGAGGAAGTCCGGGTCCCGCAGGAACATCGGGTGCTCCCAGCTCTCCGGGTTGCTGTAGATCAGCAGCAGGTACTTCACCGTCGGCTCCTCACTCCGGTCACTCGCTTCCCGCGACGCCGACCAGGTTCCCCTCCGGGTCGGTGAAGTGCCCGACCACGAAGTCGCCGTCGGGCGCCTTCACCGGCCCCAGCACGCGCTTTCCGCCGAGGCTCTCCGCCTTCGCCAGCGCCTCCTCGACCTTCGGCACGCCGATGTAGACGAGCACCCGGCTCTCGTGGTCCGCGCCACCGCCGACGCCGCCGTTGATGCCACCGGTGGTGGTGCCGTCGACGAACCCGTACTGGCCCGGCGCGGACACCTCCTCGCTCAGCGCGTCACCCACGTGGAACTGCCAGCCGAACAGCTCGCCGTAGTAGTCGTGAAGCTTCCTCGGGTCCTTCCCGATGATCTCGAAGTGCACCACGGGGCTTCCCATGACCGTTCCCCTCCGCACCGTCGACGGTGCTGACCGGCGCCCCTTCGGCGCCTCTCGACCATAGGTCGGAGCCGCCGAGCGGGCTTCGACATCGGCGCGCGCGAATTCGGAGCGGCGGTTTCGCGGTCGCCCTAGGCCCGCTGGTCGTCGGGCAGCTGCGCGGCCCGCTTCCGGAGGTAGCGCTGTTCGGGCAGGCTCGTGGTCAGGCGGGCGGCCAGCAGGTACGAATCCCGGGCCCCGGGGACGTCACCGGCCATCTCCAGCAGGTGCGCCCGCACCGCGTGCAGCCGGTGGTGCTTGCTGAGCCTCCCGTCGGTGCTGAGCGGTGCCAGCAGCGCCAGTCCGGTGTCCGGGCCGTGGACCATCGCGGCGGCGACCGCGCGGCTGAGGGCGGCCATCGGATTCGGGGCGAGCTTCTCCAGCAGCTCGTAGAGCGCCAGCACCTGCTGCCAGTCGGTGTCCTCGGCGCGGGACGCTTCGGCGTGCACGGCGGCGATCGCGGCTTGGACCTGGTACGGGCCGAGCGGCGCGCGGGTCAAGGCGCCGGTGATCAGCTCGACGCCCTCGGCGATGAGCTGCTGGTCCCACTCGCCGCGATCCTGCTCGGCCAGCGGGATGAGCTCGCCGTCCGGACCGGTGCGGGCCGGGCGGCGAGCCTCGCACAGCAGCATCAGCGCGAGCAGCCCGCAGACCTCGCCGTCGTCGGCCAGCACGCCGTGCACGAGGCGGGTCAGCCGGATGGCTTCCGCGGTGAGCTCGGCGCGCTGCAGGTCGAGCCCGGAGGTCGCGGTGTAGCCCTCGTTGAAGATCAGGTACAGCACGTGCAGGACGGCGCGCAGCCGTTCTTCCCGCTCGTCGTCGGGAGGCAGGCCGAACCGGGCGCCGGTGGCCTTGATCCGCTGCTTGGCGCGGCTGATGCGCTGCGCCATCGTCGGTTCCGGCACCAGGAACGCCCGCGCGATCTGCGCGGTGCTCAGCCCGCCGACCGCCCGCAGCGTCAGCGCCACCTGCGATGCCGGGGACAGCTCGGGATGGCAGCACAGGAAGAGCAGGGTGAGCGTGTCGTCGTCGCTGTGCGCGTCGCCGACGTCGGCGGGCGGGGCGATGTGCTCGTCGGGCAGGGCCATCGACGCGGCGTTGCTCTCGCGCCGCCTGCGCGCCTGCTCGCTGCGGAGCTGGTCGACCATCCGCCGGGACGCGACGGTGATCAACCAGTTCAGCGGGTTCGCCGGAACGCCCTGCTCAGGCCACTGCGCGGTGGCGGCGAGCAGCGCTTCCTGCACCGCGTCCTCGGCGATGTCGACGTGCCCGCGGTGCCGCACGAGCGCGACGAGCACCTTCGGCGCCGAGCGGCGCAGGAGGTCGGCAACACCGGCGTCCGTGATCGCATCTCCTTCGCGTGCGGAGCCCGGCGGCCGGACCGGAGGCCGCCGGGGACGCCCACATTCGACCACGCGGCGGCTGGCGCTACTGGGTGCCGCCGAAGTGCGGCAGGCCGCCCTCGGCGATCCAGGCGTGCACGATGCGCTGATCGGTGTAGAAGTCGATGCTCCGGGTGCCGCCCTCGTGGCCGACGCCGCTGGCCTTGATGCCGCCGAAGGGCGTGCGCAGGTCGCGGATGTTGTGCGAGTTCAGCCAGAGCATCCCGGACTCGACCTGGTTGGCCACCCGCAGACCGCGCTTGAGGTCGTTGGTCCAGACGTAGGCCGCCAGGCCGTACTTGGTGTCGTTGGCCAGCCGGATCGCCTCGGCCTCGTCGTCGAACGGCGTCACCGCCACCACCGGGCCGAACACCTCCTCGCGGAACAGGGTGTGCTCCGGGGTGACGTCGGCGAACACCGTCGGCTCCAGGAAGTTGCCCTCCGGCAGGTGCGCAGGCCGCTTGCCGCCGGTCACCAGTCGCGCGCCCTCGGCCTTGGCCTTCTCCACGTGCCCGATGACCTTCTCGAAGTGCTCCGGGTGGATCAGGCAGCCCAGCTCGGTGCCGCGGTCGGCGGGCAGCCCGACCCGGAAGCGCTCGGCGCGTTCCCCGAGCCGCCGCACGAAGTCGTCGTAGATGCTGCGGTGCACCAGCACCCGCGAACCCGCCGTGCAGCGCTCGCCGTTGAGCGAGAACACGCCGAAGATCGCGCTGTCCAGCGCCGCGTCGAGGTCGGCGTCCGCGAAGATGATGTTCGGCGATTTGCCGCCCAGCTCCATCGACAGGCCCTTCAGGCCGTCGGCGGCGTTGCGCATGATCACCTTGCCGGTGGTGGTCTCGCCGGTGAACGACAGCACCGGCACGTCCGGGTGGCGGACCAGCGCGTCGCCGGCCTCCTCGCCGATGCCGTGCACGACGTTGAACACACCGGCGGGCACGCCCGCTTCTTCGAAGATCTCCGGCAGCACGCTCACCGACAGCGGCGACCACTCGGCGGGCTTGAGCACCACGGTGCACCCGGAGGCCAGCGCCGGGGCCAGCTTCCAGCTCTCCAGCATGAACGGCGTGTTCCACGGGGTGATCAGCCCGGCCACGCCCTTGGGCTTGCGCACCACGTAGTTGAGCTGGACGTCGGCGACCCGGTAGGCCTCCTCGGTCTGCACCACGATCAGATCGGCGAAGAAGCGGAAGTTCTCGGCCGCGCGCTTGGCCTGCTGCTCGACCTGCGCGATCGGCAGCCCGGTGTCGAAGGACTCCCACTGCGCGATCCGCTCGCCGCGCGCCTCGATGCCGTCGGCGATGCGGTTGAGCACGTTCGCGCGGGCGCGGTTGCGCATGTCGGCCCACCCGCTGTCCCGGAACGCCGCCGCGGCCGCCGCGACCGCCCGGTCGACGTCGGCGGCCTGACCGGCGGCGGCGCGGGTGTACTCGGTGTTGGTCGCGGGCTCCAGCACCCCGAAGGTCTGCCCACCGGCACTGGGCACCAGCTCACCGCCGATGTAGTGGGTGATCAGCTCGGGAACGCCGTCCGGCACGTTGCTCATCTGGGGGTCCTCCACGTCGTCAGGTGCGCGGGACGCGACCCGGTGGAGATCGGGCGCGCGATCTCCACCGGAATCGCGAGTCTTCAACTGGGGATGAGGTCGCCGCCCTCGGCCAGCAGCGGTTCGATCCGGTTGCGGCCGTCGGCGGTGAGCGGGATCAGCGGCGGGCGGACGTGGTCGCTGGCGATCAGGCCGCGGTCGGCCAGCACCGCCTTGACCGCCGCCGGGTTGGTCTCGGTGAACACCAGCTCGACCAGCGGGTGCAGCCGGTAGTGCAGGTCGATGGCCTCGTCCACCCTGCCGTCGACGTAGGCCTGGTACATGTCGGCGACGGCCTTCGGCGCCAGGTTGGCGACCGCGCTGACGAACCCGATGCCGCCGATGGCCAGCAGCGGCAGGCACAGCAGCTCGATGCCCGACCACATCAGGAAGTCCTTGCCGCAGGCCTTGAGCACGTGCGAGAAGTGCTCGAAGTCCTTGGTGGTCTCCTTGATGCCGACGATGTTGTCGTGCGCGAGCCGCAGCCTGGCCACCGTGGCGGGATCGACGCTGACCGCGGTGCGGCTGGGCACGTTGTAGATCGCGATCGGCAGGTCCGGGTACTCCGCGGCGACGGTCGAGTACCAGGTGAACAGCGCTTCCTGGGTGGGGCGGGCGTAGTAGGGCGTGATCACCAGCGCGATGTCGGCGCCGAGGTCGCGGGCGTACCCGGTCAGCTCCAGCGTCTCGTCGAGCTTGGCCGATCCGGTGCCGGGCAGGAACGGCACCTGGTCGGCGGTCTCCGCGGCGACGATCTCCAGCGAGCGCTTGCGCTCGGCGAGGGTCTGCGCGCTGGGCTCGCCGGTGGAGCCGCCGCTGGAGATGCCGTGCGAACCGTTGGTCAGCTGCCAGCGGACCAGGTTGCGCAGGCCCGCCTCGTCCAGCTCGCCGTCGGCGGTGAACGGTGTGACGACCGGCGCGATCGAGCCCCTGACCTGCGACGGGTCGGCGCGGAACTTCATGACTTCTCCCCTTCCTCGGCGGACCGCAGCGCGGCCACGGCAGCGCGGGCGGTGCGCAGCGTGTGCTCCCGCGCGAAGTTCTCCACGATCGACTCCGCCGCCCCGCAGGAGACCAGCTGCAGCAGTGCCTCGTGCTCGGCGTAGGACTCGGTGTAGCGGGCGGGCACCAGCGCGAAGCTGGAGCGGCGGATCAGGTCCAGCCGCGACCACTCCCGCTCCAGCAGGCCCAGCAGGTGCGCGTTCGCGCTGGCCCCGCACAGCGTGCGGTGGAACTCCCGGTTGAGCTCGGTGTAGGCGCGGGCGTCGCCCTGCTCGGCCTTGCGCTTGAGCTCCTGGTTGAGCTCCCGCGCCCGGTCCAGCTCCGCCGCGCTGATCCGCGCCGCACCCGAAGCGGTGGCGAAACCTTCCAGCAGCGCGAGCGTTTCCATGCTGCTGAGGTACTGGCCCGGGTCGATCGAGGCGACCTGGGCGCCCACGTTGCGCTGGTAGTCGACGTAGCCCTCGGCTTCCAGGCGGCGGACGGCCTCCCGCACCGGGACCACGCTCATGTCCAGCTCGCGCGCGATCTGCTCCAGCACCAGCCGCTCGCCCGGCACGAGGCTGCGCGCCACGATCCGCTCGCGGAGGTGCTGGTAGGCGATCTCGGACTTGGAGCTCGCCGCCCCGTCCTGCGCTGCCGTCACTCCTCGCCACCCCGCCACTGCTCGTACCGCTGCTTCCACTCGCCGCTGAGCGGGTACAGGCCTTCGACCCGGTGCCCGGCGTCGACCTGCTGGTAGATGAACCGCTCCTGGCGCTCCTGCTCGACGGCGTCGGCGGCGACCTCGTCGGCCAGCCCCGGCGGGATGACCACCACGCCGTCGTCGTCGCCGACGAGCACGTCGCCGGGCTCGACCAGCGCGCCGCCGCAGGCCACCGCCACGTTGTCCTCCCACGGCACGTGCCGGTTGCCGAGGACCGCGGCGTGCTGCGTGGCGGCGTAGGTGGGGATGTCGAGGTCGGCGAAGGAGCCGCTGTCGCGCACTCCGCCGTCGGTCACGATCCCGGTTCCGCCGGCCCGCTGGACGCGCAGCGCGAGGATGTCGCCGATCGTGCCTGCGTGGGCGTCGCCGCGGGCGTCGATGACGAGCACTTCGCCGGGCCGGATCGAGTCGATGGTGGACTTCTGCGCGTTGTAACCGCCGCCGCGCTTGGCGAAGACGTCCTCGCGCAGCGGCAGGTAGCGCAGCGTGTGCGCGCGGCCGAGCATCCGGGAACCGGGCTTGGCCGGCCGGACGGATTCGATGAAGGCGTGGTGGATCCCGCGCTTGCGCAGCTGCGCGGAGAGCGTCGCGGTGGCGGCGCTGCGCAGGTTCCGCTCGGTCTCCTCCGGGAGGCCCAGCCCGCTGGGCTTGCCGAAGGCGTCCTCGCGGTCCTTCTCGGACAGCGCGGGCAGCGCGCCCGGGCCGCTCATGGGTTCCTCCGCCTCGACGATGGTGGTGCGCAGCCTGCCGCTCTCGCCCACCTCCACCTCGACGACGTCGCCGGGCTGCACGATGGGCGGTGCGGCAGGGGTGCCGGTGAGGATGATGTCGCCGGGTTCCAGGGTCAGCGAGCGCGACAGGTCCGCGATCAGGTGCTCGAAGTCGAACAGCAGGTTGCCGGAGTTGTCGTCCTGGACGAGCTCTCCGTTGACCCATAATCGGATCCGCAGGTCCTTCAGGTCCACTTCGGACGGATCGAGGACGGCGGGGCCGACCGGGGTGTAGCCGTCGGTGCCCTTGCTGCGCACGTTCGAGCCGCGATCGGCGTAGCGCAGGTCGTAGCAGCCGATGTCGTTGGCCGCCGCGATGCCGCCGATGTGCTCGGCCGCGGTTTCCACCGGGACGTTGCGGGCCCGCTTGCCGATGATGACGGCGATCTCGCCCTCCACGCCCAGCGCCTCCGCGCCGCGCGGCCGGACGGCCTGCTGCCCGTCGGCGGCCAGCGAGGACGGCGGTTTGAGGAAGTAGGAGGGTTCGCGGGGCGTCCGGCCGCGCTCTTGCGCCCGGCTGCGGTAGTTGAGGTGCACCGCGATGATCTTGCTGGGCGAGAGCCCGAGGGGGTGCGGCACCGGTTGCCTCCCATCCCGTTCGACTGGCCAGATCATGACCCCAAATCAGATACGATGTCAACCACACCCACGCACCTCCCGACCTCCCCCAACGCAATTTCAATGGAAATCAGACGTGTGATTTCCATTGAAATTGCGCACCACCAAAGGACTTCGGGGCGTCTATCAGGTGATATGCGTTCGGGGGTCATGTTCGCGCTGGTGGACTATTGACCGGCGCGCAGGCGGCTGTCTAACCTGCCAGCAAGCCAATCATATACGATCATGGTAGGTGCGCATGCCTGTCCCCGCTCCCGACGTGGTCCGCGCCGCGGACGCCGAACTGGTCGTCACCGACCTCGCGCGATCCCGGTGGTTCTGGGTGGACGCGCTCGGCTTCGAAGCCATCGAGGAGGACGACGAGGTCATCTACCTGCGCGGCTACGAGGAGTTCCTGCACCACAGCCTGGTGCTGCGCAAGGGCCCGGAAGCCGGACTGCGGCGGCTGTCCTACCGGGTGCGCACTCCCGAGGACGTCCAGCGCGCCAAGGACTTCTTCGCCGCCAAGGGCCTGCCCACCCAGGACGTCCCGGCGGGCACCACCCGCGGCATCGGCGAGGCGGTGCGGGTGGAGGACCCGTTCGGCTTCCCGGTGGAGTTCTTCCACCACGCCGAGCAGGGGCCGCGCCACGTGCAGCGCTACGACCTGCGGCGCGGCGCCGAACCCTCGCGCATCGACCACTTCAACGTGCTGACGCCGGACGTCCAGGCCGCGCACGACTTCTACGCCGAGCTCGGCTTCCGCACCTCCGAGACCATCGAGGACGCCGACCAGATCTACGCGGCGTGGATGTTCCGCAAGCCGACCGTGCACGACATCGCCTTCACCGGCGGCGCCGGGCCGCGCCTGCACCACATCGCCTTCTTCGTGCCGGAGTCGCACCAGATCCTGCGCGCCTGCGACATCCTCGGCTCCACCGCCGACCACGGGCACATCGAGCGCGGGCCGGGCCGCCACGGCGTGTCCAACGCCTTCTACCTGTACCTGCGCGACCCGGACGGGCACCGCCTGGAGCTCTACACCAGCGACTACTACACCGGCGACCCGGACCACCAGACCTACCGGTGGGACGTGCAGGACCCGCGCCGCCGCGACTTCTGGGGCCACGACGTCGTGCCCTCCTGGTACCGCGAGGGCTCGACCGCGCTCGGCCTGGACGGCGCGCCGAAGGAGCTGGTGCACCCGCCGGTCTCGGAGGAGACCGTGCACGTCGGGGCCGACGGCCTGGGCGTGGTCACCGAAGCCGAGCTGCAGCGCTCCTGATCGCGCGCGATCTCGCGGGAACGCCCGGTTCCCGCGAGATCGCGCCCCCCGCAAGGCAATCACGACCTCAGCGAAGAGGCGGAACCACATGAGCAGCCCGGAGCAGGCGCGCCGCGCCCGACTGGCCAGCATGGTCGGCACCACCATCGAGTGGTACGACTACTTCCTCTACGGCACCGCCTCGGCGCTGATCTTCGCCCCGCAGTTCTTCCCCGACCTCTCCCCCACCGCGGGCAAGCTGGCCGCGTTCTCCACGCTGGCCATCGGCTTCGCCGCCCGCCCGCTGGGCGGCGTGGTGATGGGCCACTTCGGCGACCGCATCGGCCGCAAGTCGATGCTGGTGTTCTCGCTGCTGGTGATGGGCGGCTCGACAGTGGCCATCGGGCTGCTGCCGAACTACCAGGCCTGGGGCGTGTGGGCGCCGCTGGCGCTGGTGCTCTGCCGCGTGCTGCAGGGGATCAGCGCGGGCGGCGAGTGGGGCGGCGCCGCGCTGATGGCCGTCGAGCACGCACCACCGCACCGGCGCGGCCTGTTCGGCTCCTACGCCCAGGTCGGCACCCCGCTGGGCATGGTGCTGTCCACAGTGGTCTTCCTGGTGGTGCGCCTGGCCGTCGACGAGCAGCAGTTCACCGCCTGGGGATGGCGGATCCCGTTCCTGCTCAGCATCCTGCTGGTGCTGCTCGGCCTCTACATCCGGCTGCGGGTGGTGGAGAGCCCGGTGTTCGCGGAGGTCCGCGCGCAGGACCGCCGCGCGCGGATGCCGCTCGCCCAGGTGCTGCGCAGGCAGCCGACCGCGCTGCTGATCGCCGTCGGCACCTTCGTCGGCAACAACACGCTCGGCTACATCTTCATGGTCTACCTGGTCAGCTACAGCGTCGACGAGGCCGGGCTGGGCCAGCAGGTGGTGCTGGTGAACCTGGCGCTGGGCTCGGTGGTGTGGCTGGCGCTGACTCCGGTGTTCGGCGCGATGTCCGACCGGATCGGCCGCCGCAACGTCTACCTGATCGGCACCGCGCTGAGCGTGCTCTGGGCGTTCCCGCTGTTCTGGCTGATCGACACCGGCAGCGCCCTGCTGGTGCTGGTCGCGCAGGCGGTCTACGTGATCGGGGTGTCCGCCACCTACGCGCCGCAGGCAGCGCTGTTCACCGAGCTGTTCAGCCCCGAGTGGCGCTACTCCGGCGCTTCGCTGTCCTACTCGCTCGGCGCAGTGCTCGGCGGCGGCTTCGCGCCGATCGTGTGCACCGCGCTCTACAGCGCCTTCGGCACCACAGCGGCGATCTCCGGCTACATCGTCCTGGTGAACCTGATCAGCCTGGCGGCGATCGCGGCCATCCCGGCCCATCTCGGCAAGCCGCAGCCCAGCGCCCGACCCGTTCGCACCTGACCGGTCAGACGTACTGCTCGGCGAACTCCTCCGTCGGCTCGATGGGCGTGATGACGTCGATCAGGACGCCGTTCGGGTCGGACACGATGAAGTGCCGCTGCCCGAAGTCCTCGCTGCGCAGTTCGAGCTCGGCCGGCAGCCCGCCGCGGACGACCAGCCGGTCCCACTCCGCGTCGACGTCGGCCACCTCGAAGTTGAGCAGCACGCCCTGGGCGTTCTTGCGGTAGGCGGCGGGCAGCGTCGGGTGGGTGCCGTCGAGCAGCGCGAGCTCGCTGCACGGCGGGCCGGGCCGCCGAAGGCTCACGTACCAGTCGGCCTCGAACGTCGTCTCGAAGCCCAGCAGCCCGGTGTAGAAGTCGCGGGACTCCTGCAGCCGCGCCGTGCAGAGGACCGGGTAGAAGCTGGTCAGCATCATGGGCATCTCCTTTGACATACCGTCGGTAGGCGAAACTTATTTGGCGTACCATCGGTATGTCAACAGCGGGAGGAGCACGATGGCCGACGGCATCAGGGCGCAGCAGCGCGAGCAGACCCGGCGAACACTGCTGCGCGAGAGCAGGCAGCTGTTCGCGACCAAGGGCTACGGCGCGGTGGGCCTCTCGGAGATCGTGCGCACCGCGGGAGTCACCAAAGGCGCGCTGTACCACCACTTCGACAGCAAGGCCGCGCTCTTCCGCGCGGTGCTGGAACAGGTGCAGCGCGAAGTGGCGGAGCAGGTGGCGGCGGCCGCCGACGCCGAAGCCGACCCGTGGACCCAGCTCACCGCGGGCTGCCGGGCGTTCCTCACCGCGAGCACCGATCCCGACGCGCAGCGGATCATGCTCGTCGACGGCCCCGCAGTGCTGGGCTGGACCGAGTGGCGCGCACTGGACGAGGCCGCCTCGGCCCATCACCTGACCGAAGCGCTCACCGGGCTGATCGAGGCGGGCGTGATCGCGCGCCAACCGGTGGCACCGCTGGCCCACCTGCTGTCCGGCGCGATGAACGAGGCCGCGCTGTGGCTCGCGGTGTCGGGCAGGCCCGGGGATCTGGACGACACGTGGGCAGCGCTCGCGCGGATGCTGGAGTCGCTGCGCGCCCCATACGGGACCACTGCGGCATAGCGACGGAAACGGGCCATTCGGGCCGTGCGCTGGCACACATTCGGGCGATCCGGAAATGAGCGGCAGGCACTTTACGACAGGCGAAGAATTTGCCGTGCTCGGCCTCGTTGACGACGATATTTGCCGTCAATAGAGTTCGGCCGCAACGCGAACGGCAATTCGACGGCCCCGGTTCTGCGGTGCGGAATCCGGTGCTTCACCATCTTTCCCGCTGCGAACAACGTCGGAAGTCCCAGGGGAGCACGCATGTCCGGTTCCGCGCCCACCACCGCGCCCGCCTCCGGCTGGGGCCGGGTGATGCGGCGCAAACCGGTCAGCCGGCTCAACGCCGAGAGCGGCGCCGACAGCGGTGGCAGCGAGCTGCGCCGATCGCTGGGCGTGTTCCGGCTGACCATGATCGGCGTGGGTTCCACGGTCGGCACCGGGATCTTCATCGTGCTCAACGAGGCGGTGCCCAAGGCCGGGCCCGCGGTGGTCGTGTCGTTCGTGCTGGCCGCCATCACCGCGGCACTCACCGCGCTCTGCTACGCCGAGCTCGCCTCCACCATCCCGGTGTCCGGTGCGTCCTACACCTACGCCTACGCCACGATGGGCGAGCTGATCGCCTTCATCGTCGGTGCCTGCCTGCTGCTGGAGTACGGGGTGGCGGCCTCGGCGGTGGCCGTCGGCTGGGGCGAGTACCTCAACGCGCTGCTCGGCGACGTCACCGGCTGGCAGCTGCCCGCCGAGTTCAGCGCCCCGCCCGGCGAGGGCGGGATCCTGAACGTGCCCGCCGCCGTGCTGGTCACCGCCTGCTGCCTGCTGCTGGTGCGCGGCGCGAAGGAGTCCGCGACGATCAACGCGATCACGGTGTGCATCAAGCTCGCCGTGCTGCTGCTGTTCGTCGCGGTGGCCTTCACCGCGTTCAACGCCGAGAACGCCCAGCCCTTCGCCCCGTTCGGCGCGGCCGGGGTCGGTGCCGCCGCCTCCATGGTGTTCTTCTCCTACATCGGCATGGACACCGTCTCCACCGCCGGCGAGGAGGTGCGCAACCCGCGGCGGACGCTGCCGCTGGCGCTGTTCTGGTGCGTCGTGATCGTCACCTCCATCTACCTCCTGGTGGCCATCGCAGGCATCGGCGCGCAGCCGTGGCAGCGGTTCGAGGGCCAGCAGGCGGGCCTGGCGGCGATCCTGGGCGACCTGACCGGTTCCGGCTGGCCCGCCATCGTGCTCGCCGCCGGCGGTGTGGTGTCGATCTTCGGCGTCACGCTGACCACGATCTACGGCCAGACCCGGATCCTGTTCTCGATGGGCCGCGACGGCATGGTCCCGAAGGTCTTCCACACCGTCCACCCGCGCCGCCGGACCCCGGTGCACAACACGCTGATCGTCTCGCTGTTCGTCGGCCTGCTGGCGGCGGTGGTGCCGCTGAACACGCTGGCGAACCTGACCAGCATGGGCACTCTGGTGGCGTTCACCGTCGTCTCCGCGGGCGTGGTGATCCTCCGCCGCACCCGCCCGGACCTCGACCGCGGCTTCCGCGCCCCGGGCGGCCCGGTGGTCCCGGCGCTGAGCATCGCGGCCTGCGTCTACCTGATCTCCCAGCTGCCGTGGAGCACGTACCTGATGTTCGCGATCTGGCTGGCGCTGGCCCTCACCCTGTACTTCACCTACAGCGTCAAGCACAGCACCCTGGCCACCGGCGAGCCTCGCGCGTAGCAGATCCCCGGCGGCCGCGGCACACGCGGTCGCCGGGCATGCGAGTTTGGAAAAACCCCGAATCAGTGGGAAAATGGAAAGTCGGCGTGTCCACCACCATCCAATGGGGACTCCGCCGAACCTGGTGTCAGGATAGCCGCTGTGAGGGGCAAGTGTCAAATCAGGGGTACGAAGAGGAACTTCGGTCCGAGCGCGGATACGTGGCTCAGCTCTACGCGCGGCTCGACGCCGAACGCGCGCGGGTGCGGGGCGAGTACCGGACCGCGCTACGGGACCACGGCGGCACTGCCGTCGAGCGGGACGTCGACGTGCGCGCTCTCGCCCGGGAGGCGAAGCGGCTGGACGTGGCGGACAACGGGCTGTGCTTCGGCCGCCTGGACAGCATCTCCGGTGAGCGGTCGCACATCGGCCGGATCGGCATCTTCGACGAGGACGACGACTACGAGCCGCTGCTGCTCGACTGGCGGGCGCCCGCCGCCCGGCCGTTCTACACCGCCACCGGCGCGAACCCGGAGAACATGCGGCGGCGCAGGCAGTTCCACACGCGCGGGCGGGAGCTGACCGGCTTCACCGACGAGGTGCTCGGCCGCCCCGGTGGTGACGCGCAGGGCGACGCGGCGCTGCTCGCGGCGGTCAACGCGCCGCGCGGCGAGGGAATGCGCGACATCGTGGCCACGATCCAGGCCGAGCAGGACGAGATCATCCGGCTCGACCACCCCGGGGTGCTGGTCATCGAGGGCGGCCCGGGCACCGGGAAGACCGTGGTCGCCCTGCACCGCGTCGCCTACCTGCTCTACACCCAGCGGGAGCGCATGGAGCGCCACGGCGTGCTCGTGGTCGGGCCCAATCCGGCGTTCCTGAACCACATCGGCCGCGTGCTGCCGTCGCTGGGCGAATCCGACGTGGTGTTCATGACCACCGGCGATCTCGTGCCCGGCAAGCACGTGACCGCCGAGGACCCGCCGGAAGCCGCGCGCATCAAGGGTTCGCTGAAGATCCTCGACGTTTTGACCGCGGCCATCGCCGACCGCCAGCGGCTACCGGAGCACCCGGTGCCGATCGAGCTGCAGGACGTCGCGGTGCGGATCGACGCCGAGACCGCGGAGTGGGCCAGGCAGGAGGCGCGCGACAGCGGCCTGCCGCACAACGAGGCCCGCGCGGTGTTCACCGAGATCGTGACCTACGTGCTCACCGAGCGGGCCATCGCGCGGATCGGCAAGGGCTGGCTGACCAGGGCCGACAAGGAGGCTTGGGAGCAGCTGCGGGGCGACCTGATCAAGGAGCTCGCGGAGAACGACGCGTTCACCACCGCGCTCGACGAGCTCTGGCCCGTGCTGACGCCGGAATCGCTGCTGGCACCGCTGTTCAGCTCCGCCGAGAGGCTGCGCGCCGCCGGCGCCGATGAGGCGCTGCTGCGCGCAGACGGCGACGCCTGGACCGTTTCGGACGTCCCACTGCTCGACGAGCTGGTCGACCTGCTGGGCCGCGACAAGTCCGCCGACCGGCAGGCCGAGCGGGAGCGCGCCAGGGAGGCCGAGTACGCCGAGGGCGTCATGGAGATCCTCAGCTTCGAGCGCCACGACATGATGGACGACGAGGACCACCTGCTCGCCCAGGACCTGATCGACGCCGCGGACCTGGCCGACCGCTTCGGCCAGCGCGACACCCGCGACCTCGCCGAGCGCGCCGCCGCGGACCGGGACTGGACCTACCGGCACGTCGTGGTCGACGAGGCCCAGGAACTGTCCGAAATGGACTGGCGAGTGCTGATGCGGCGCTGCCCGAGCCGGTCGTTCACGGTGGTCGGCGACCTCGCCCAGCGCCGCTCGGAGGCCGGGGCGAGGTCCTGGGGCGCGATGCTGGAACCGTACGTGCCGGGCCGCTGGGTCTACCGGTCGCTGACGGTGAACTACCGGACGCCCGCCGAGATCATGGCGGTCGCCGGAGCGGTGCTCGCCGAGTTCGCGCCGGAGATCGAGCCGCCGGACTCGGTGCGCGCGTGCGGCGTCCGGCCGTGGTCCAGGCAGGTCGGCGCGGACGAACTGCCCGCCGCGATCGAGGAGTTCACCCGCGAGGAAGCCGACCGCGAGGGCACCTGCGTGGTGATCGGTCCGCCGGGCGTGCCGGGCACCGTGCCCGCGTCGGAGACCAAGGGCCTGGAGTACGACGCCGTCCTGGTCGTGGAGCCGGAGCGCATCCTCGCCGACGGCCCGCGCGGAGCTGCGGAGCTCTACGTCTCCCTGACCCGCGCCACGCAGCGCCTCGGCGTCCTGCACCAGGGCCCGCTGCCGCAGGCCCTGTCCGGGCTCGCCGAGGCCGAGCGCGTGTAGCGGCGGCGGGCCCACCGGCCGACCATGTGCGCATGGCATCCACGCTGCACGTGCGCATCGCCGCGGAGCTGCGGTTCTTCGCGGCTCCGCGGCACCGGGGCGGGACGGCCGAGGTGCCCTACGACGGAACAGCCACTCTCGGCCACATCGCCGAGTCGCTGGGCGTGCCGTTGACCGAGGTCGGTGCCCTGCTGGCCGACGGCGTGCCGCGCTCCCCCGCCTTCCAGCCGCGTGCCGGGACGACGCTGGAGATCCGGCCGGTCGAGCGGCCGCAGGACCTCCCGCCGCGCTTCCTGCTCGACGTGCACCTGGGCAAGCTCGCCCGGCGCCTGCGGCTGGTCGGCGTGGACGCGGCCTACCGCAACGACGCGGCCGACGACGAGCTGATCGCGGAGGCCGAGCGCGAGCACCGGGTCCTGCTCACCCAGGACCGCGGCCTTCTGCAACGGCGAGCGCTGTGGGCGGGCGCCTACGTGCGCGGTTCCGATCCGGCTCGGCAGCTGGTCGACGTCGTCGAGCGGTTCGCGCCACCGCTGGCGCCGTGGACGCGCTGCACCGCGTGCAACGGCCTGCTGATCGCCGTGTCCAAAGAGGACGTGCAGGCGGAGATCGAACCGGGAACTCGGAGGCACTACGACGAGTACGCCCGGTGCCGGGACTGCGAGCGGGTGTACTGGCGCGGAGCGCATTCCAGGCGGATCGACGTGATCATCCGCTCGGCGCAGGAGGCGCACCCGGACGGCTGATCGGCTCAGATGGCGGGTTCCCGGCTGTCGCGTTCGCCGGTCTAGGCGGGTGACTGGTCCGCCTGCAGGTTGTCGAGGATCTTGGCGGCGGTGTCCGCGAACCGGTCGAGCTCTTCGGGAGTGAGGCGGTCGACGAACAAGCGCCGGACTTCCCGGGCATGGCCGGGTACGGCGTCCTTGAGCGTGGCGAGCCCTTTCGCCGTGATCACCGCGTGCGTGCCGCGGGAGCCGCACCGTTCCCGGGTGATCAGGCCTCGTCCGCTCATCCGGGTGAGCTGATGATGCATGCGGCTCTTCTCCCAGCCGGCCACCCGGCCGAGTTCGTAGACGCGCATCCGCCCTTCCGGCGCCTCGGACAGCACCGCGAGCACGGTGTAGTCGGCGTTGGACAAGCCGCTGGCGGACTGGAGCTGCTGTTCGACGCGCGTCCGCAGCAGCTCCAGCATCTGGAAGGAGGTCCGCCAGGCGCGGAGCTCGCGTTCGGTCAGTCCCGGCTGTGCCATGAGGTCATCCTACCGCTCAGTTGACACGTCAACTCGACCGTGTAGTTTGAGGTGACGCATCAACTCGCACGACTCTCCGCGGGCAACTTCCCGAACCCATGAAGGAGGATCAGCGTGTCCGGTCAGCACGGTGAAGCCAGGTCGCAGCACGATGCCGATCCGCTGGTGGCGTCCCCAGCCACGGCGAAAGGTCTTGGACAGGCACCACCGAGCGACAGCGGCGGCCGGGAGCGCCGCTACGTCATCCGAGGCGGGGCGGTGATGTCGATGGACCCGAACGTGGGCGACTTCGAGGTCGCCGACGTCCTGGTCGAAGGCAAGAAGATCGGAGCGATCCGACCTCGCATCCACGCCCCGGGAGCCGACGAGATCGACGCCAGGGGGCGAATCGTCGTGCCGGGTTTCGTCGACACGCACCACCACCAGTTCGAGACCGCGCTGCGCGCGTTCCTCGCCAACGGCCTGCTGATCAACGACGGATCGGGCTCGCCGAACGCCGATCCCTCGTACATCGAGTACGTCCTGCAGCGGTTCGCACGCGCCTACCGACCGCAGGACGTGCACATCAACACGCTGTTCGCGGGACTCTCCCAGCTCGACGCCGGCGTCACCACCGTGCACGACGTCTCCCAGATCCACCACTCCCCCGACCACACCGACGCCGCGGTCCAGGCGCTCATCGACACCGGGCGGCGTTCCGCGTTCGGCTACTTCGAGGGCGACGGCCGCGCCGGATCGCGCTACCCGCAGGACGCCCACCGCATCAGGAACCAGTGGTTCTCCTCCGACGATCAGCTGGTGAGCATGGTCATGGGCGGGGAGATCCATCAGCCGCCGGAGGTCTACACCCGTTCCTGGGGCATCGCCCGCGAGCTGGATCTGCCGATCGCCGCGCACGCCGTCTCCGGCGCGGGTCACCGGCCGATCATCGACGACCTCGCGCGCGGCACCGGCGGGGTCGGCAACGACATCGGCTTCGGCCCGGACGTGCTGCTCATCCACATGACCGGCATGTCCGACCTGGCCTGGCAGCGAGCCCGCGACGCGGGCGTGCACGTCTCGCTGGCCTTCCCCATCGAGATGCACATGCGCCACGGCGTGCCGCCCATCCTCAAGATGCAGGAGCTCGGCATGGAACCCTCCCTCAGCTCCGACGTCGAGACCACCATGGCCGCCGACCCCTTCACCCTGATGCGATCCGCTCTGACGATGCAGCGCATGGTGGTCAACCAGATGGTCCTCGAACAAGGCGATTTCACGCCTCCCGACGAATGGCCGACCCCCGCGCCGGACACCCCGTCGCTGCTCACCGTTCGCGACGTCCTGCGCTACGCGACGGTGAACGGCGCCGAGCACCTGCGCCTCGACCGCAAGGCCGGTTCCCTCACCCCCGGCAAGGAAGCGGACATCGTCCTGCTCGACGCCACCGCCCTCAACGTCGCCCCGCTCAACAGCGTGCCGGGAGCCGTGGTCACCCTGATGGACCGCACGAACGTCGAAACCGTGATCGTCGCGGGCAAGATCCGCAAGTGGAAGGGCCGCCTGGTCGACGCGGATCTGGACCGGTTGCGCCAGGAACTCGAAGCGTCCCGGGATCACCTCTTCCGCGCCGTGGGCATCCGGCAGGACCTGTACGCCTACAGCTGAGCCCGCCGACGGCCCCCGGTGCCTTCGCGCACTCACCGGCCGACCGCCTGAAAACCACTTCGCGGTGCGCCGTGCGCTGCTAGTTTTGCTGCCGAGACCGGCTTACCGCGCAGCGAGGATCCATGCCCCGGAAACTCCGAGTAGCACCTGGCGAGCACAACGCGTTCGCCACGATCCGCGAAGCGCTGGCAGCCGCCGGGCGCGGTGCGATCATCTCCATCGCTCCCGGCAACTACCCGGAACCTCTCAGCATCCGGCGCAAGGAGGTCACCCTCACCGCGGTCGAGCCCGGCACCGTCGAGATCGCCGATGCCCAGCGCAAGAGCGCCGGGATATCGGTGGAAGACTCCACAGTGGAGCTCGACGGGCTGGTGGTTCGCTCGGCGGGGAAGCCTGCCATCGAGATCTCCGGCGGGGAGGCGAGGATCCTCGGCTGTTCGGCATCGGCGGGAAGCGGAACCGGCGTGGTGGTCCGCGACGACGCCGACGCGACCGTCCGCGACACCGACATCGCGGACTCGCGCAACGGGATCCTGATCACCGGCGACGAGTTCGTGCGGAAGCGTCCTGGGGTGACGGTGGAGGGCTGCTCCGTCCGCGACGTCGCCGAAGATGCCATCACGGTACGCCGAGGCGCGAGCGCGCTGTTCCGCCTCTGCACCGTCGAGTACGCAGGTGGCCGCGGAATCCACCTCGACGGCGCCTACAACGTGACCGTCGAGCAGTGCGAGGTCACGCGTTGCTCGGGCACCGGGATCGAAGTCCGCTCCGCTCAGACCACGCTCCGCGAGTGCTGGGTGCACGACCTGGACGGCATCGGCATCGTCTGGGGCGAGCAGGCCGGCGGCGTCATGGGCTCGTACCTGGTGGAGAACGCGGCCGAACCCGGGATTCTGCGGGAGTTCCACTGGCAGGGGCAGATCCAGGTCCCCACGCCCAGCCGGACGCTCTGACGGCCCGCACGCGAAAGGGGTGGCGAGTTCGCGTGGAATCGCCACCCCCGGTTTCAGGGTTCGGTCAGCCGGTGACGGAGTTCAGCACCGGGAGGTAGCCCTTGGCGTAGCCGTCGACGTTCGGGTGGAAGGACTCCACCAGCGGGTTGCTCGGGCCGTTGATCCACTCCTCGCCCGCGCAGACGCCGTGACCGTCGAAGGCGTCGCGGGTGTCGGCGTAGGTGAACCCGGCGGCCTCGGCGCGCTCGGAGATCACCCCGGCCAGCACGTCGGAGCCGTCGTTGATCCGCTGACGCTTGGCGTCGGAGAAGAACGGGATCCCGCAGCTGCCGAGCGAGGTGAGGCGCGGGTAGCCGAGCACCACGACCTTGGCGTTGGGCGCGGCCTCGCGGATGTTGGCGTAGGTGGTGTCGAGCTTGGCGGGCAGCTCGTTGCGCGCCTTCTCCTCACCCGCGCCGACCGCGGAGTCGCACTTCTCGTCCGTGCCGAGCAGGCAGTCCTGGATGACGCTGGCGAAGCCCACGTCGTTGCCGCCGATCGAGATGGTGACCAGCGTGGTGTCCGCGCTGAGCCCGTCGAGCTGGTTGGCGTTGACGTCATCGGTCACCGCACCCGAGCAGGCGGCGAAGTTGAAGTCGGTGACGCCGTTGGCATCGGCCCAGAGCTGGGCGTAGGCCTTGGGGCTGCGCAGGCAGTCCCCGCTGTCCTCGAAGTATTCCCGGGAGCCGACTCCGGAAGCGTAGGAGTCGCCCAGCGCTGCGTAGTTCTCAGCGGCGGATGTCGCGAACGCCGGTGCGGCCAGCATGGTGCTCGCCGTCGCCACCACCGCCGCGGCACCGACGACGTGCCGTAAGTGACGCATTCTTCCTCCGATCGGAGATCGAAAAACGTCACCATTCAAGGAGAAGATCAGCGGAATCCGGAAGAATTGGCGAATACCCGCCAGTAACGGCTCGGATGGCACAGAAATCCATCGGGCAACAGCCGCCAACCGGGCTAACTCATTCCCATCACCACCGGGCCGCGCCCGCCGCGGCGCCGACCGCTCCGGCGCACGGCCAGCACGGGAGAACCTTGGCCCGGCCGAGCGCGCGGAAAGGGCCCTCCCGCCGGATCACCGAGCGAATCGAGAACCGATTTCCGATCACCCTGGGTGATCGAATCCGAACCCCGCGAATTCCTCCTTGTCGAGAGCTCGGCGAAAAAGCGATTTAAACGTTACCCCTTTTTCCGCGATGCGGAAACGACCAGCGCACGAGTTGTGGCAAAAGTTACTTTCAGGTTCATATCTCCCGAAATTTCGTATAGGCCTGTTGGCGTCGCGAATTTTCCAGCGGCCTTTCCGGCCGGGAAATTCGCGCGAGCGGAAAACGAATTCGGAGGAGTAGTGTTTCAGCTCAGTGCGGTGGCGACCGCTCTGTTATTGATCGCATTCTACGGACTCACGTTCCTCATGACGCTCTCGATCCGGGAGAAGAAGGAGAACGTGGACGGGTTCATGGTCTCCAACGGCGCGGTGGGCTTCGGCATCTCCGCCGCGAGCATGACCGCGACCTGGGTGTGGGCCGCCTCGCTCTACGCGTCGGCCAGCTCGGGCTACACCTACGGCTTGTCGGGACCGATCCACTACGGGCTCTGGGGTGCGCTGATGATCCTGTGCATCTACCCGTTCGGCCGGCACTTCCGCCGGGTGGCGCCCAAGGCCCACACCCTGGCCGAGGTGATGCACGCGCGCCACGGCCGTTCCAGCCAGCTGATCCTGGCGGTCTCCAACATCGTCGGCAGCATCATCAGCCTGACGGCGAACTTCACCGCGGCCGGCGCGCTGATGGAGATCCTGACACCGTTCAGCTTCCTGCACGGCGTGCTGATCGCGGCGGTGGGCGTGCTCGCCTACACGCTGTGGTCCGGGTTCCGGGCCTCGGTGATGACCGACTTCGCGCAGCTGGTCGCGATGATGCTGGCCGCGGCGCTCATCGTGCCGATGGTGTACTTCGCGACCGGCGGCACCGACATGTTCGACCAGGGCTTCGCCCGCCTGACCGACGAGCAGGCGAACTTCTTCTCCGGTGAGGCGTTCCTGGAGCAGGGCGGCCCGTACCTGGCCGCGGTGCTGGCCTACGCGATCGGCAACCAGACCATCGCGCAGCGGCTGTTCGCGGTTCGCCAGGACCGGATCAAGAGCACCTTCATCACCGCGACCCTCGGCTACGCCGGAACGGTGATCGGGCTGGGCATGCTCGGCCTGCTGGCGGTGATGGTCGGCCTGCAGCCGCTGAACGGCGACATGAACAACATCATCCCGCAGATGGCCTCGGAGTACCTGTCGCCGGTGATGATCGGCCTGCTGTTCATCATGGTGATCGGCTCGCTGTCGTCCACCGCGGACTCCGACCTGGCGGCGCTGTCCTCGCTGGTGATGACCGACATCTACGGCAAGAACCTGGCTCGTGGCAAGGCGAATCCGCAGACGATGCTCTACATCGGACGCATCACTATGATCGCGGCCGCCGCGCTCGGCGTCATGTTCGCGGTGTCGAACTTCAACATCCTCGACCTGCTCGTGTTCGTCGGAGCGCTGTGGGGCGCGCTGGTGTTTCCGGTGATCGCCAGCTTCTACTGGGACCGGATCACCAACCTGGCGTTCACCGTCTCGGTGGTCGTCGCGCTGGGCTTCTTCCTGGTGGCCCGCTTCGAGCTGCTGCCGCTGACCGGCGTCGTCGCCGTCGTGATGGAGTTCGCCGCGGTGATCGGCGGAGCCGTGGTGTTCGGATTCATGGCCTTCGGCCTGTTCGGCAAGCAGGTCGGCTTCACCGTCGGCGCGATCGCGGGCGTGGTGCTGTTCCCGCTGATCATGGGCTTCCTGCGCGAGTACCCGACGCTGCTCGGCTCGCTGGTCTCCTACGGCGTCAGCACCGTCGTGTGCGTCGCGATCAGCCTGACCAACAAGGAGCGCTTCGACTTCGCGCTCATCAACGAGCGGGTCACCGAGTTCCAGCTGAAGGACAAGCAGGAAGCCGCCCGCTGACCCGACGAACGGAGCACGTGCCATGAGCAACCTACTTCTGGCCGCCTACATCCTGGTCTGGCCGGCGTTGACCGCGATCGTGCTGATCGTGCTGTGCGTGGCGGTGGCCAAGGACCACCGGCAGGCGAAGAAGAACAACCGCTCGGTCGTCTGACCGTTCTCCGCTTCTCACATCGGGCGGGAGAACCGCCCTTCCCAACCAGCATTGGAGATCCATGACGTCCCGCGTTGCTGTGATCGGCGCCGGCCCCAGCGGCCTGTCCCAGCTCCACGCCTTCGAAGAGGCCCGCAAGAAGGGCGCCGAGGTGCCCGAACTGGTGTGCTTCGAGAAGCAGAGCGACTGGGGCGGGCTCTGGAACTACTCCTGGCGCACCGGTCTCGACGAGTTCGGCGAGCCCGCGCACGGCAGCATGTACCGCTTCCTGTGGTCCAACGGGCCGAAGGAGTGCCTGGAGTTCGCCGACTACACCTTCGAGGAGCACTTCGGCAAGGCCATCCCGTCCTTCCCGCCCCGCGAGGTCCTCGCCGACTACATCCTGGGCCGGGCGAAGAAGAACGACGTGCGGCGCTTCATCCGGTTCAGCACCGCGGTGCGCTGGGTCAGCTACGACCCGGCCACCGAGCAGTTCACCGTGACCGTCGAGGACCTGACCCGCAACGAGACCCGGCGCGAGGTGTTCGACCACGTCATCGTGGCCACCGGTCACTTCTCGGTGCCGAACGTGCCGCACTACGAGGGGTTCGAGTCGTTCCCCGGCCGGATCCTGCACTCGCACGACTTCCGCGACGCCCGCGAGTTCGCCGGGCAGGACGTGCTGGTGATGGGCAGCAGCTACTCGGCCGAGGACCTGGCGCTGCAGAGCAAGAAGTACGGTGCGAAGTCGGTGACGATCAGCTACCGCACGGCCCCGATGGACTTCAAGTGGCCGGAGGGCGTCGATGAGGTCCCGCAGCTGGTGAAGCTGGACGGCGACGTCGCCCACTTCAAGGACGGCTCCACCCGGCGCATCGACTCGATCGTGCTGTGCACCGGGTACAAGCACCACTTCCCGTTCCTGGCCGACGAGCTGCGGCTGCGCACCAAGAACGTGCTCTACCCGGCGAACCTGTACAAGGGCGTGTTCTGGCTGGACAACCCGAAGCTGATGTACCTCGGGATGCAGGACCAGTTCTACACGATGACGCTGTTCGACGCGGAGGCCTGGTACGCGCGCGACTACGTGCTCGGCCGGGTGTCGCTGCCGTCGCGCGAGGAGATGTCCGCCGACATCGACGAGTGGGTCGAGCGCGAGTCGACGCTCACCGACGACGCCAGGATGATCGACTTCCAGGCCGACCACGTGGCGGAACTGCTCGCGGACGTGGACTACCCGCAGTTCGACCTGGACCTCACCCGCAAGCTCTTCCGCGACTGGGAGCACGACAAGCAGGAATCCATCACCGGCTACCGCGACCGAGGCTTCCCGTCGCCCTGCACGGGCACCGAGGCCCCGATCCACCACACCCCGTGGTGGGAAGCCATGGACGACTCCCTGGAAACCTTCCTGAACACCCCGAAGCAGAGCTGACCTCGTCCACCTGAACTTGGCTGAACGAGAACAGTTTTGACGAGTGAAGGGCATCTTTGACCGACTTACCCGGTCAAAGATGCCCTTCCCCTCTCACTCGAACAGGGGTCGTGAGTGCGAAACAGGGCTCCAGCAAGGTTTCCCACTCACGACCACGCTCACCGCTCGAAGCGTCCCGCCTTGACAGCGCGGACGAAAGCGATTACATCGACGTCGAGGCGCGGCCCGTCGGGGTCCTTCGAGTCCCGGATCAGGCCGGGTGGGCTCGACAGCTCCACGCAGGTCTGGAGGTTCTGGCTTCGGCTGGACTTCCGCCAGCAGCGCACAGGCGCTTCTTCTCCGAGATTCATTGCCAGATCACCTCCCGAAGCGGCCGGTTCTGACCGCCCGCAAGAAGGTCGCCACGTCGACTTCCAACACCGGCCCGTCCGGATCTTTCGAGTCCCGGATCAAACCGGGAGGGCTGGACAACTCCACGCAGTGGGTCTCCTGGCCGCTGTAGCTGCTCTTCTGCCAGCGCTGTGACATGGTCTCGCTCATGTGTCGCGATCACAGTCACGCTTCGAAGCGACCGGACTTGACCGCACGCAGGAACGTTTCAACATCCGCCCGCAGGGTTGGGCCGTCCGGGTCCTTCGAATCCCGGATCAGGCCGCGCGGGTTGGATAACTCCACGCAGTTTCCGTTGGCGTTGGAGTAGCTAGACTTCCGCCAGGTGTGCCCCATCATTCTTCCTCCCACTTCGAGATGGCTCTCTCGATTCGAGCCACCGACTCTGCTTCGTCGATCGCGATCTCGCGGAGTCGGTCAACGGCCTTCCGGTACTCGGCGACGTCATGCTCCGTCGGAATGAATGCCCCTGAGCTGTGGTGCTCGAAGTGCACGACAGGAGAGGCGTCCGGGAACTCGTAGACGACGAACGGGCCTGCCCAGCCGGGATGCCACCCGATCCCCTGGGGCATCACCTGCACCAGCACATTCGAGCGCTTCGCCATCTCGGCCAGATGACGAAGTTGGTCGAGCACAACGCCATCAGGGCCAATTGGCTCGTAGAGCCCAGCTTCACCGATCAACGCGTGGAAGCTCACTGGACTTCTGCGGGTGAGCACCTCGCGGCGGCTGACGTTGAGCATGACGCGCAGCTCCACATCAGTCTGCGGCAACCCTGCCGCTTCCTTGATCGCGCGGGTGTAGTCCGAGGTTTGGAGCAGGCCTGGGATCACCATCGGCGACCACTCGACGATGGACGAGGCCGAGCGCTCGCACTCGACCACGCCCGCCAGTTGCTGCGGAATTCCGTTCATGCCGACCGTGAGCCAGTTCGGTTCGGCGACGTTCCGCGCCAGGTCCAAGATTCTCTCGCGTTCGCGCGGCGAGATCCGCAGCGCGGTGAGGATCATCGCGACGTTCTCGACGTTGGGTACGCGGTGGCCGTTCTCCCAGTGCGAGATCTGGGTGTGCGACAGCTCCAGATGTCTTGCCAGCTCGCGGGACCCCATGCCGTTCGTCAGCCGGGCTTCGCGGAGAGCTGCCGACAGTGCCCTGGCACGCGGCGTACCTGCGGTTGCGGGCATGCACCACATCCTATCGGTTGACCTGCGCAAACAGATCACCCGATTAGATCACTAGTGGTGCACCCCGGCAACCAACCACGCTGATGTCTACGCAACCAGTGGCAAGAATCAGAACCAGGGAGGCAGCGGATGTTCGGTGTTGGGGTTTGGCCTCGGTGGTTGCCTTCGCCGGGGTTGCGGTCGTTGGAGACGCACTTCGTCGATCGGCCTGGCGGGAACGGGGCCTGCGGGGCCGTTGTCATGTGGGCCGCCGTGGGGCATCCGACCACCACCCGGCCGCACTGCTGGGTCTGCGAGCGGGTCGCCTCGGGTGTTCCGGCTCGCAGCGCCAAGCGCGGGCCCGCGGGGCTTCGCGGCCAGGGATGCGCCAAGCGGTCAGCTCGTTGAGAATCCACTTCGGACGATTGGAGGACGCATCGTGTTCTGGCTCCAGTTCGGCACTCTCGTCGCCATCAACGTCATCATCTTCGCGATGCTGCTCTTACCGTCGTCCCACCGGCAGCACGGGGCTTCCGGCGACGGCTCCCACGACGTGTGGCGGCTGATCGGCGACGTCGAGGCCGAACGCGCCGCCGAGTACACCGGCCGCCACCGGCTGCGCGAATGGCCCGGTGACACCGCGCCGCTGCCCGGATCCGGGCAGCCGAGGACTTCCTGACCGGGCCGGCGCGTCGACTCCCTCCCCGACAGCGCGCCGGTCCTCCCGGTAGCCGGGCCCTGCCCCCGACCCGGCCCGGCTACCGGGCCCCGTCCTCGACGGCAAGCACGATTCCGGCAGGGCGTTCTCGGAAACTGGGCCTGCCCGGGGCCAGACGTGGACTGAGGACCTCCGCACCCGCGAAGGCCCTCAGTCCGGAACACCTGCTCGAGTTCAACGAGCGTCTTTCGCACTTCTGAACTCCGCCTTACTCCTAAGGATCTGGCGGGTCTCAAGACCACGAACGTCCTGGCGTTGGACGATGCATCCCACTCGGGGCCATCTCCACGGCCCCCGGCTGACCGAACTCTCAGTCGTTCAACCGCACTTTCAGTAGACACCCGCCCGACCCGCGCGTCAATGGAAAAAGACCCTCTGAGCTGCACAAATCCAACTTTCTCCGGCGAATCCGAAGCGCGTTGCCCGCGTTCGGCCCCACCTGGCTACCGGGCCTCCTCCTGCCACACCGGTTCCGCCGACTCCCGCACCCGGCCGTCGGCGTGGAAGACCAGGAATCGGTCGAAGGAACGGGCGAACCAGCGGTCGTGGGTCACCGCCACCACCGTTCCGTCGAACTCGTCCAGGCCTGCTTGCAGGGCGTCCGCCGAGACCAGGTCGAGGTTGTCGGTCGGCTCGTCCAGCAGCAGGAGGTTCGCGCCTTCCAGTTCCAGCAGCAGGATCTGGAACCGGGCCTGCTGGCCGCCGGAGAGCGTGTCGAACGGCCGCTGGGCCGCCTGCACGATGTCGTAGCGGGCGAGCAGGCGGCTGGCCTGCTCGCGGGTCATGCCCGCACGCCGCTCACCGCCGCCCATCAGCAGTTCCAGCAGCGTGCGCCCGGCGAACTCCGGGTGCTCGTGGGTCTGCGCGAACATGCCCGGCACCACGCGCGCGCCCAGGCGCGCGAGGCCGGTGTGCGCCACCGGGGTCAGCGCCTCCTGGTCCGGCACCGGGACGTCGTCGCTGCCGCCGCGGGCCAGCAGCCGCAGGAAGTGCGACTTGCCGGTGCCGTTCGCGCCGAGCACCGCGATGCGCTCGCCGTAGCGGATCTCGCTGGTGAACGACTTGGTCAGCCCGTCCATCGCCAGGTCCTCGCAGACGACCGCGCGCTTGCCGGTGCGCCCGCCCGCCAGCTTGACCTGAACGCGCTGCTTGCGCGGGACCGCCTCCGGCGGACCTGCTTCCTCGAACTTGCGCAGCCTGGTCTGCGCCGCTTGGTAGCGGGCGGACATGTTGTCGTTGTAGGACGCCTTCTGCTTGAGCGTCTGGACCAGCCGCACCAGCTTCGCGCGGTCCTCGTCCCAGCGGCGGCGCAGCTCGTCCAATCTGGACGTCCGGTCCTCGCGCGCCTGGTCGTAGGTCGCGAAACCACCGCCGTGCACCCAGGTCCGGTTGCCCACCGCGCCCAGCTCCACCGTCACGATCCGGTTCGCCGTGCGGTGCAGCAGCTCCCGGTCGTGGGTCACGAACAGCACGCTCTTCGGCGTCTCCCGGATCTGCTCCTCCAGCCACTGCTTGCCCGGCACGTCGAGGTAGTTGTCCGGCTCGTCGAGCAGCAGGACCTGGTCCGGGCCGCGCAGCAGCGCCTCCAGCGCCAGCCGCTTCTGCTGGCCGCCGGAGAGCTTGCGCAGCTCCCGGAAGCGCGCCCGGTCGTAGGGCACGCCGATCGCGGCGGTGCAGCAGACGTCCCAGAGCACCTCCGCGTCGTAGCCGCCCGCGTCGGTGTACTCCGCGATCGCCTCGGCGTAGGCCAGCTGCGTCGCGTCGTCCTCCTGCTCGATCAGCCGGTTCTCGGTCCGCTCCAGCTTCTCCGCCGCCGCGCGGAGCCTCGGCGGAGCCAGCGAGACCATGAGGTCGCGCACCGTCGAATCGTCGCGCGCGTGGCCGATGAACTGGCGCATCACGCCGAGCCCGCCGGAGCGGACGATGCTGCCCTCGGTCGGCGCGAGATCACCCGACACCAGGCGCAGCAGCGTCGTCTTGCCCGCGCCGTTCGGGCCGACCAGCGCGGCCTTCGCCCCGTCGCCCACCCGGAACGAGACGTCGTCGAGCAGCACCCGCCCGTCCGGCAGGACGTAGTGCACCTTCTGCAACTCAACGTGCCCCATGGCAGTCGTCTCCCCCTGGCTCCGCAGAAGTCCGTCAGGTCATCAGCACGGCCGGCGCGACCGCGATGTCCCGCGCCCGTGCGGGTACGCAGCGGAAGCTATCACGCCTGTGATAGTGGCCGCGAACCATTTTCCTGCGGTCGTTCGCCCTGGTCGGAGCTACCAGAGGCCGCCTGCGCGGTGGTCGCAGGTGAGCTCGCCGGTGAGGTCCAGCGGCACGTCCACCGGCAGGACGAAGATGCTCCCGTCCTCCTCCGGCGTGCGCACGACACCGGCCGGAGTCAGCGCGGAGGTCGGGCCCCGCCAGCGCTGCCAGCCGCGGCCGGCGTAGAGCAGCGCGCCTTCGTCACCGGCGCCCAGCGCCCCGAGGTCGTAGGCACCGCGGACGACGCGCTCGATCTCCGCCATCAGCATGCCACCGATCCCCCGGCGCCGGTGGCTCCCGTGGACGCCGACCGCTTCGACGTACCCGGCGCGCAGCGCCCGGCCGTCGTGCAGCAGCTGCCGCTGGACCACCGACGCGTGCCCGATCAGGTCACCGCCCTCCCGGGCCAGCACGTGGACCCCGCCGAGGCAGTGGTCCCAGTCCTGCTCGGAGATCCCGTCGAAGGCGTCCTGGAGCAGCGTGTGAACGGCCTTGGTCGTGGTGGGATCCAGATCTGCGGTGTGCACGGCGAGGATGTCGATCACACCGACCAGCCTGGCAGCACCGGACCGGGCCCGCGACCGGTCGTCGCCGGGTTCAGAGGGTGAAACCGGTGGGGAACGGGTCGGTGGGGTCTAGCAGGTACTGGGCCGTGCCGGTGATCCAGGCGCGGCCGGTGATCGTCGGGATCACCGCGGTGCGGTCGCCCACCCGCGCGGTGTCCACCAGGCGGCCGGTGAAGCGCGTTCCGATCAGGGATTCGTTGACGAAATCGGTGTTCAGGCCGAGCTGCCCGCGCGCGTGCAGCTGCGCCATGCGCGCGGAGGTGCCGGTGCCGCAGGGGGATCGGTCGAACCAGCCGGGGTGGATCGCCATCGCGTGGCGGGAGTGCGCCGCGTCGCTGCCGGGTGCTTCCAGGTAGACGTGCTTGCACCCGGCGATCTCCGCGTGGAGCGGGTGCCGCGGGCGGCGCTGCCCGTTGATCGCGGCCATGATCGCCAGGCCCGCGTCCAGCATCCGCCCCTTCTCCGCCTTGTCGAACGGGATGCCGAGATCGGCCAGCGAGGTGATCGCGTAGAAGTTGCCGCCGAAGGCGATGTCGCAGCGGATCTCGCCGAGCCCGGGCACCGCCACCACCGCGTCCAGGTCGACGGCGAACGACGGCACGTTGCGGATGGTCACCGATTCGGCGTGCCCGCCGCGCACCGCGACCTCGGCCAGCACCAGGCCCGCCGGGGTGTCCAGCCGGACCTCGGTGACCGGCTCGGTCACCTCCACCATCCCGGTCTCCACCAGCACGGTGGCCACGCCGATGGTGCCGTGCCCGCACATCGGCAGGCAGCCGGACACCTCGATGTAGAGCACGCCCCAGTCGGCGTCCGGCCGCGTCGGCGGCTGCAGGATCGCGCCGCTCATCGCCGAGTGCCCGCGTGGCTCGTTGACCAGCAGCTCCCGGACGTGGTCCAGGTTCCGCAGGAAGTGCAGGCGCTTGTCGGCCATCGTCGCGCCGGGAATCTCCCCGACGCCACCGGTGATCACCCTCGTCGGCATGCCCTCGGTGTGCGAGTCGACCGCGCTGAAGTACCGCTTCGCGCGCATCAGCGCTCCTTCAAGTACTGCACGGCCCGCTGCATGTCGGCGTCGACCTGCGCGCGCATCTCCGCGGGCAGCGGACCGCGCGGCGGGCGGCACGCGCCGCCGCGGCGTCCGACGACCTCCATGCCGCGCTTGATCGCCTGCACGAACTCGGTGCGCGAATCCCAGCGGAACGCGGCCACCAGCGGCTCGTAGAGCGCCCGCGCGGCAGCCACCTCGCCGCGGCGGGCGAGGTCGTAGAGCTCGACGGACTCGGCCGGGAAGACGTTCGGGAAGCCCGCGAACCAGCCGCTCGCGCCCATCAGCAGCGACTCCAGCACCACGTCGTCGGCACCGGCCACGACGCTGAGGCCCGGCGCCCGCTCGCGGATCTCCAGCACGCGCCGCACATCACCGGAGAACTCCTTGATCGCGACGATGCCGTCGATCTGCGCGATCTCGCCCACCAGGTCGGGAGTGAGGTCGACCTTGGTGTCGATGGGGTTGTTGTAGACCATGACCGGCAGGCCCGCCGCCGCGACCTGCTCGAAGTGGTGCAGGATCTCGCCGCGGTTCGCGCGGTAGAGCGTCGGCGGCAGGCACAGCACGCCGTCCGCGCCGTCCTCGGCCGCCAGTTCCGCCCAGTACCGGGCTTCGTGCGCGCTGGGCGCGTGCACGCCGACCACGACCGCGGCCCGCTCCCCGACCGCTTCGATCGCGGTCCGGGCGACCTGGCGGCGCTCTTCCGGTGTCAGCGAGGAGTACTCGCCGAGCGAACCGTTCGGGCCGACGCCGCTGCAGCCGTTGTCCACCACCCACCGGCAGTGCTCGGCGTAGCTGTCGTAGTCGACGCGCAGACCGGCCGGGGCCGACGGGGCCTCGGCGAAGGGCAGCGCCGTCGCGACCACAACGCTGTCCCGCCACTCCGCGTTCTTCGGTGCCGGTTGCGTTCGGTGCCGATCTCGCGTTTTCGGGGTTTCTCGTGGCTGGGTTGCGCCAGCTGTGGTGCGGTTGGGCAGGTCTGGGGTTGGCACGGGATCGTTCATCTGCACTCCTCCGGGGTTCGGGCCAGGTCTGCTAGGCGGATCGGGGTGGCGATCGGCCGCCGGGAGGTCGTGTCGCGGTCGGGCAGCGGTTCGCCGATCAGCTCCTCGGCGAGTTCGGTGGCGGTGCGGCCGCAGATCCGGCCCTGGCAGTGACCGAGGCCGACCCGGCACAGCAGCTTCAGCGACCGGGCGCTGCGCGCACCCCGCTGCCGCACCGCCGCTTCCAGCTCCCGGTACGGGACCTCCTCGCACCGGCAGATCGTGGTGTCCGGGGTCAGCCAGCGCGACCAGCCGGAACCGATCGGGTGCGCCGCGGCCAGCGCGCGGGCGAACTCCCGTCCACTTCGGACCTCCCGGAGCGCTCGGCGCACCTGCGGCTCGACGTCGTCCCAGGTGGCGGCTCCGGCGTGCACGGCAGCGGCCGACCCGGCGACCACTCCTTCCGCGGCGGCGAGATCCGCTCCGCCGATGCCGGTCAGCTCACCTGCGGCGAACACGCCCGGCGTCGACGTCCGCTGGGCCGCGTCGACCGCGACGAAGCCGTCGACGATCCGGCACCGGGCGGACAGCGCCAGTTCCAGCCGCGGGACGAATCCGTGCCCGACGCACAGCGCGTCGGTCTCGATCCGCCGCTCCGAACCGGCGATCACCTGCCAGTTGCGGTCCACGTCGGCCACCTCGACCTCGCGAACCCGGTCGTCGCCGTGTGCTGCGATTACCGCCGTGCGGATGCGGTTGGGCACTCGCCCCGCGAACCTGGCCGCGTATCCGGCCAGCTCGCCGAGCTTGTGGAACCGCGCGGCCCGGGCGTGGCGCAACCAGGCGAGCGGGTTGCCGGACTCCAGCACAGCGCGGACCTCGGCCCCGACGTCGAGCAGGGCTTCGGCCACCGGCAGCAGGAACGGTCCGGTCCCGGCCACCACGGCACGGCGGCCGACCGCGATCCGCTGGCCCTTCGCCATCGCCTGCGCCGCGCCCGCGCTGTACACGCCGGGCAGATCCCAGCCGGGGAACGGCAGCACCCGGTCGTGCGCTCCGGTCGCGAGCACCAGTGCGTCGGCGCGCAGTGTCAGCGGAGTCCGTTGTGGCGCGTCCGCCGGTCCACTTTGGACGTGGATCTGGTCGCCCTCCAGCGCCCAGACCTGGCTGCGCGGCCGGTACCGGATGCGGGGCTGTGCCAGGATTTCGTCGCGGAGGGCGCGGAAAGTCCGCCGGCCGTGCCGGATCCGCCCAGGACGCCGGGCCGCGAACTCGATCGGCAGCTGACGGTGGAACTGCCCGCCGAGCTGCTCGGCGCCGTCCAGCAGCACCACTTCGGCACCGGCGCGTGCGGCCTGCACCGCGGCGTTCATCCCGGCCGGTCCTCCGCCGACGACCACCACGCTCACGAATCGCCTCCCAGTTCGGCCCCGTGCTGAGTCCGGATGACATCACCAGGCGCCACGGCCCGTTGGCACGCGCGGACGTCGGGCAACTGGTTCACCACCAGCAGGCAGTCGAAGCAGACACCGATACCGCAGAACAGGCCGCGCGGCTTCCCGCGCCGCCGCGTGCTGCGCCACGAGGTGCGGCCGATCGTCATCAGGACCGCCGCCACCGTCTGACCGGGTTTCGCGATCACCCGCGTCCCGTCGACTTCGACGGCGAACTCAGTCCCGCCTCTCCGCGAATCGCAGTGGTGGTCGCGCTCGGGGGTGTTCGTTCGGTTTCGCGGTTCCTTGTGGCTGGGTTACATCACGGCCCCCTGGGGTGCGGTTGAGAAGAGCTGGGCGATTCCTCCAGCAGGGCGGGGCGGTCGGCCCGGAACGGCGCCGGGTCGACCTGCGGGGCTCGGCCGGTCAGCAGGTCCGCGAGCAGTCGGCCGGTGGCCGCGGCCAGACCGACGCCCGCACCCTCGTGGCCGGTCGCGTGCCACAGCCCCGGCACGCGCGGGTCCTCGCCGATCACCGGGAGGTGATCCGGGGCGTAGGGGCGGAACCCGCCGTAGGCGCGCATCACCGGCACCCGGCCGAGAACCGGGAACAGCGCGGCGGCCTTGCGGGCTATCTCGCGCAGGACGCGGGTCCGGATGGTGTCGTCGAAGCCGATGCGCTCGCGGCTGGAGCCGATCAGCACGGTGCCTGCCCGCGTGCTCTCCACGACCGTGGAAGTCTGCAGGTCGGCCTCGCCGCTCTCCACCGCGCCGACGTAGTCCGCGTCGTAGACCTTGTGCCGCACGGTGCCCGCCGGAACCGGCGCCGTCACCAGGACCACGCCGCGGCGCGGGTGGATCGCGATCGGTGCTCCGCAAGCCCTGGAGAACTCCGCCGACCACGGGCCGCACGCGTTCACCACCGCGCCGCAGTGGAGGACTCCGCGATCGGTGCGCACGCCGGTCACCCTGCCGCCGGCTCCGCGCGTCACGCCGGAAGCGGTCGCCTTCCGCACCGCTCCACCGCGCTTCCGCACGGCAGCCAGCAGCGCGGACGCCGCCAGCACCGGCTGGACCTGCGCATCCTGCGGGTAGTGCACGGCGAGCGCGGTTTCGCGCGTCAGGTGCGGTTCGAGCTGGAAGGCCTCGTCCGGAGTCAGGATCCGCGCATCGACACCGGCCGCACGCTGCTCCGCCGCGAAGGCCTCCAGCGCGACAGAATCGTCCACTGTGGTCGCCGCGACGACACCGCCCTTGGCGTCCCACTCGAAATCAGCTGCGCCACCGAGTTCTTCGCGCAGCGCGTCCACCAGTTCCGGCCAGCGCTCCCGGCTCGCCAGCGCCAGCCGCAGCTCCGCGCCCGGCGGCTTGTCCGAGACCAGCACGTTGCCCTCGCCCGCCGCCGAGGTGCCCGCTGCGGGCGCGTGCCGGTCGAGCACCTGGACGACCAGCCCGGCGGAGCTCAACGCCTCCGCGCAGGCGGCGCCGACGATGCCGGCTCCGACCACCGCGATGTCCGGGAACTGAGCCATGCCCACCACCAAGTGTTCACTAAAATGAACACTCCCGACGCTAAGCCCCACCACGTACCCGGTCAACCCCCAACCCGGGGACGCAATTTCAATGGAAATCTCACGTGAGATTTCCATTGAAATTGCGGAGTTCCGGACACGCACCGGCGTGTCGTTCACCCGACACGCCGGGCCCTCGACCGCCTAGGCGAGGGACGGGCGCCTAGGCGAGGGACGGGTGGTGGCGGAGCACCGGGCTCTCCGCCTCGCTCGGGTACTCCAGGAGCAGCACCGAGGTCACCGGCCCGCCCACCGTCTCGTAGGTGTGCGGCCCCTGCGCCGGGAAGCAGACGTAATCACCAGGTCCCAGCTCGTACGGCGCGTCCGCCGGCCCCACCCGCAGCGTTCCCTCGGTGACCACCACGTGCTCACGGCCCGGGTGCCCGTGCGAGTGCTGGACCTCGCCCGGCCGCACCCGCTGGTCGTAGACCTCCAGCACCGCCGAGGTCAGGTCGAGGCGGCGCAGCATGCGCAGGTCGACGGCGTTGCTGCTGAGCACCTCCAGCCCGGCCGAGCGCACCAGCACCACGTCGGGCTCGGTCCGCTCGGTCAGCAGCGTCGACACCGGCACCTGCAGAGCGTTCGACAAACTGAACACCGTTTGGATCGTCGGGTTGCCGACCCCGGACTCCAGCTGGGACAGCGTGCCCTTGGCGATCCCGGAGCGCCGCGCCACCTCGGACAGCGACAGCCCCTGATCGGCCCGCAGCGCGCGCAGATTCGCCGCCAGCACCCCCACGGCCTCCAGCTGCGCCATCCGGCACCTCCCGACGAACGAACCCACCGGGCAGACTATCCACCGCACCCGATCGGCGTGCCACATCACCCGTCCTACCCTTTCGCCGCGCGCAGACCTGCGGAAACGTGTGCCAGGACCGACGAAACCCGCGCGCGAAGGTCACCGGAGGCGCCGCATGAGCCCGACCGACCTGCCGACCACCGACCGGATCTGGACCAACTGGGCGGGCAACCAGACCTGCACCGCCGCGGTGTTCGCGCAACCCCGCGACGAGGACGAGGTGATCGCGGCGGTCCGGCACGCGATCGGCCGCGGGCTCAACGTCCGGGTCGCAGGCGCCGGGCACTCGTTCACCCCGGTGGTGACCACCGGCGGGATGCTGCTCGACCTGACCCGCCTGACCGGCATCACCGCCACCGACCCGGACCGGCTGCGGGCATCGGCGCTGGCAGGCACCACCGTCGGCGACTTCGGCCCGCCGCTGTGGGAGGCCGGGCTGTCGCTGACCAACCAGGGCGACATCGACAAGCAGGTGATCGCCGGTGCCATCGCCACCGGCACGCACGGCTCCGGCATCGACCTGCCGAGCTTCTCCGCGGCGCTGCGCCGCGTCCGGCTGGTCGACGGCAGCGGCGAGGTCGTGGAGATTGACGAGTCCGATCCGCGGCGGCTGCGGGCCGCGCAGGTGTCGATCGGCGCGCTGGGCGTGGTGCTGGAGGTCGAGCTCGCCGTCTCCCCCGCCTACCACCTCACCGAGGAGATCAGCTACCGGCCGTGGCAGGAGATCGCCGAGGCCTGGGACGAGCTGATCGTGCGGCACCGGCACTTCTCCTTCTTCTGGTGCCCCGTCGACGAGTCCGTCGACCTCTACCAGCTGCCCGCGCCCCCGGACCAGCCGATGGCCGACCACTGCTACGTCAAGATCTACGACGAGGTCGAGGTCACCGAGCCGGACGGCATCGTCTCCACCACGGGACACCGGGTCGACCGCGCCTACCGCATCTACCCGGGCGGCTACGACACGCCGTTCCACGAGATGGAGTACATGGTCCCCGCCGAGCACGGGTTCACCGCGGTGAGCGCGATCCGCGAGCTCATGCGCACCGAGCACCCCGACCAGCGCTACCCGATCGAAGTGCGGTGGACCGCCGCGGACGAGGCCTACCTGTCGCCGAACCACCGGCGGGCGACCACCGTCATCTCCGTCTCCGGCGCACCCGGCACCGACTACTGGCCGTTCCTGCGCGCCGTCGACGAGCGGTTGCGGGAGTTCCGGGCGCGGCCGCACTGGGGCAAGCTCCACTTCATGACGCGGGAGCGGATGACCGAGCTGTTCGACGAGTTCGGCACCTTCCTCGACGTGCGGCGGGAACTCGACCCCGACGGCACGTTCCTCAACGACCACCTCCGCCCGCTGCTCGGCTGAGCCGGGGCACCCGCGATGGAGCTCGTCGGGAACTCGATCATCTACCTGATGATGGGATTCGTCCTCGTCGGCGCGGTGGCCTCGATCCGCGACGCGGAGACCGGCCTGGGCCGCGAGTTCGTCGAGGGCCTGCGCTCGATCGGGCAGATCTTCCTCCCGGTGGCCGGCATCATGGCCGCGATCCCCTACCAGTCGGCCTTCGTCGAGCGCACCGCCGGGCCGCTGTTCGGCGCGATCGGCGCGGACCCGGCGATCGCCGCGACGAGCCTCATCGCGGTGGACATGGGCGGCTACCAGCTGGCGCAGGCCACCGCGCAGTCGACCGGCGGCTGGATCATGGCCTCGGTGGTCGGCTACCTGGCCGGTGCGACGATCATCTTCACCGTGCCGGTGGGACTGGCCGTCCTGGACCGCGCCGACCACCGGTTCCTGGCGCTGGGCGTGATGTCGGGCGTGCTCGCCATCCCGGTCGGCGCCCTGGTCACCACGACGATCCTGCTGGTCAGCGGGACGACGGTGCGCGGCGAGGTCTCCGCCGACGCGCCGTCGGACGCGCCGCTGTCCGGTTTGGACACTTCGGCGGTGCTGCTGAACCTGGTGCCGCTGATCGCGTTCGTGGTGGTGCTGGCGGTGGCGCTGCGGCTGTGGCCGACCGCGATGATCCGGCTGTTCATGTGGTTCGGGCGGTTCCTGGACGCCGCGCTCAAGATCGTGCTCGCGGTGTCGATCGTCGAGCACTTCACCGGCGTCTTCAGCGCGCTGCTGGGCGGCTGGGGCTTCGACCCGGTCATCGCCGACGCCGAGGACCAGTACCGGGCGCTGGAGGTGGCGGGCAACATCGGGATCATGCTGGCGGGCGCGTTCCCGATGGTCTACGTGCTGCGCAAGGGGCTGCCCCGGCCGCTGGGCGCTCTGGGGCGCCGCATCGGGATGAGCCCCGAGGGCACCGCGGGCCTGCTCGCGGCGTCGGCGAACGTGCTGGCGCTGTTCCGGCTCGTGCAGCACATGCCGGCGAAGGACAAGGTGCTGTGCATCGCCTACGCAGTGTGCGCGGCGTTCCTGGTGGGCGATCACCTGGCGTTCACCGCCAACTTCCAGCCGAACCTCATCCTGCCGCTGCTGGCGGGCAAGCTCGCCGGCGGTGTGCTGGCGATCCTCCTGGCGCACCTGATCGCGCTGCGCTCGGTGCGGGACGCGTGAGGCGGGCGGTCCCGGCTGGGACGGCCCGCCTCACGGACACCGCGTCACGACTGGGGTTCCGCCACCCGCACCGCCACGCGGAACGAGGCCGGAAAACCCTCACTGCTGGGGGAACTGCTCCGCGTAGGCGGTCACCGCGGCGTTGATCGCCTGGAGGTTGCGGTCCAGGGCCTGGGTGTCGACGTTGTCGACCGTGTCGCACGACTGGTGGTAGCACGGGTCGAAAGCCTGGCCCGCCTGGCCGCCCCACTTCTGGGCCTGCTCGGCGGACTTGCGCTGCTCGGCGCCGGTGAAGGTGCCGCCCGCCGGGATGCCCACCGCGATGAACGGCCCGTAGTCGGAGCGGCCGTCGAAGTCGGTGCCCTCGGTCTCCACACCGGCCTGCGCCAGCGCGTCGTTGAGCAGCTTCTCGATCTCCGCCGAGCCCTGCGGCCCCGGCCCGGCGCCCTCGCCGTCGGAGTCGTCGCCGTCGTAGGTGAAGTAGCCCGCGTTCGGCGAGCCGACCATGTCGAAGTTCAGGTACGCGGTGATCTGGTCCTGCTCGGGCTGCGACAGCGAGTCCACGTAGTGCTGCGAGCCGACCAGGCCCTGCTCCTCGGCGCCCCAGAAGGCGAAGCGCAGCTTGTTCTTCGGCGTCGCGCCGCTGCCGGCGTAGTCCAGCGCCGCCTGCAGGATCGCCGCCGAGCCGGTGCCGTTGTCGTTGATGCCCGGGCCGCGGCTCACGCTGTCCAGGTGGGCGCCGAACATCACCACGCTGTTGGCGTCGCCACCGGGCGTCTCGGCCAGCAGGTTGTAGGTGGTGCCGCCGATGGCGTTGAACTCCTGGATCGTGGTGGCGAACCCGGCGCCGTCCAGCTGCGCCTTGATGTAGTCCAGCGACGCCTTGTAGCCGGGCGTGCCCGCCGCGCGGTTGCCGCCGTTGGCCTCGGCGATGCTCTGCAGCTCCTGCAGGTGCTCCTGCACGGCGGCGACGCCGGTCAGCGGGGCGACCTCGGCCGGTGCGCTCGCCGCGTTGGCGGGCAGGGCCAGGGCCGACACCGCGGCCAAGGCGGTCGCGGTCGCCAGTACGGGTCGTTTCGGCATGCCACATCCCTTCTTCCGGGCCAGGCCGGTTCGGGCGGAACGTATCCAGCGGGGCGCGGGGCGCGGCGGGTTTGACGGGAACTCGCCGCCCACCGCGCGTTCCCGGATTCACCACAGCCGTCCGGAGAGTTCGGCGGGAATCCACCGGACGTCCACCGGCACGGCGTTCCGCCCGGTTACCGTCCGCCTGCCCGAATTCCGGAGCCGGAGGAGGAAACAGCCAGATGGACCGTCGGTCATTCCTGGTCGCAGCAGGTGGTTCGGTCGCGGCGACCGCCGCGCTGAGCGGCACCGCGCAGGCCGCACCACCGCCGCACGCGGCGAACCGGGTGCGGTTCAACCTGATCAGCGACATCCAGGGCGACCTCGCCGACTTCGGCCGGGCGCTGGACGATCTGGCCGCCATCAACCCGGGCAGCGCCGGGCTCGGCATCGTCGGCGACATCACCCCGCGCGGCTACGACTTCGAGTACGACGCGGTCAAGTCCACTCTGGACAAGCACCCGCACCCGGCGCAGCTGGCCTGGGTGATCGGCAACCACGAGTTCTACGTGCCGAAGTGGCGCGACCCGAACAACCTGGCGCAGGACACCTGGCCCAACGGCACCACCGAGGAGTCGCTGTTCGCCAGCTTCTACCGCTTCACCGGGCGCGACACCGTCTACACCGAGACCTCCTTCGGCGGCGTCCCGCTGCTGTGCCTGGGAACCGAGCGCTACTCGCACTACCACGACCCGGAGCTGTGGGACGAGGTGTGGATGAGCGACGAGCAGTTCGGCTGGCTGGAGGACCGGCTCGCGCACTGGGCGCAGCGCCGCACCCCGGTGATGGTGCTGACCCACCACCCGCTGCCCAACACCGTCTCCGGCACGCAGCGCGCGAGCTACGCCAAGGAGTACCTGCAGGCCGACCGGCTGCTGAACGCGCTCGGCCGCTACCCGGACGTCTTCGTCTTCACCGGGCACACGCACTACCACCTGGAGCTGCCCGACTGGACGGTGCGGCGCGTGGTGCCGGGCTCGGGCAACCTCGAGGGCTTCACCGTGGTCAACACCGGTGCGATCGAGACCGGCTGGCGCGACAACGGCAAGGGCGGGGAGGAGACCACCACCCGGGCGCTCAACCAGGGCCTGCAGATCGAGGTCGGCCCCCGCGACGTGCTGATCAAGGCGCGCGACTTCGCCACCGGCACCTGGCTGAAGCAGATCACCGTCCCGCTGCACAACGGGCGGTGACCGCCCGGTCGCCCCGGGTGCGGAGGCCGCGCCCGGGGTGATCGGTCCCGCAGGAGACACCAGTCACAAATGACAGTCCCCTGTGCACGACCTCTGACCTGCATGCGAGCATGCCCGAGTTCCTCGTCACGTCGCTCCCGCGGCGTTCACCGGAGAGAAGGCTGATGCACGTGCAGGTCTTGTGGGGTATTGGTGGCATGCTCGTCGTGCTGCTGATCGCATTCGCGATGTCGACCAACCGGCGCGCGATCAATCCTCGCACCGTGCTCGGGGCGCTGGCGATCCAGATCCTGTTCGCGTTCGTCGTGCTGCGCTGGGACCTGGGCAAGCAGGCGCTGTCCGCGGTGAGCGGCGCGGTGCAGAAGGTGCTCGATTCCTCCAAGGAGGGCATCGAGTTCATGGTCGGGCCGATCCTGCCCACCGAGGGCACCGTGGTGGCCTTCCAGGTGCTGCCGATCATCGTGTTCATCTCGGCGCTGACCGCGGTGCTCTACCACTGGAACATCCTGCAGTGGGTGGTCCGGATCATCGGTGGTGGCCTGCAGAAGCTGCTGGGCACCACGAAGCCGGAATCGCTGAACGCCACCGCGAACATCTTCCTCGGCATGACCGAGGCGCCGCTGATGGTGCGGCCGTACCTGCCGAAGATGTCCCGCTCGGAGTTCTTCGCGGTGATGACCGGCGGCCTGGCCACCGTGGCGGGCACCGTGATGGTCGGCTACGCGATGCTGGGCGCGAGCCTGGACCACCTGATCGCGGCCAGCTTCATGGCCGCGCCCGCCGGCCTGCTGATGGCCAAGATCATCATCCCGGCGAGCAAGGAGCCGGAGACCGAGGAGACCGACGCGCCCGGCGCGGCCAAGGCCGACCCCGCCGAGGCCGAGGAGCCGGTGACCGAGGCCGTGGAGGACAAGCCGCGCAACGTCATCGACGCCGCGGCCTCCGGCGCCTCCGACGGTCTGAAGCTCGCGCTGAACGTCGGCGCGATGCTGTTCGCGTTCATCTCGCTGATCGCGCTGGTCAACCTGATCGTCGGCGGTGTCGGCGGGCTGTTCGGGCTGGGCGACCTGACGCTGCAGCAGATCCTGGGCTACGTGTTCTCGCCGCTGATGTGGGTGATCGGCGTGCCGTGGGACGAGGCGGTGTCCGCGGGCAGCTTCCTCGGCCAGAAGCTCGTGCTCAACGAGTTCGTCGCGTTCGCCGACTTCGGCCCGCAGATCGCCCAGTTCAGCGAGAAGAGCGCGGTCATCATCACCTTCGCGCTCACCGGCTTCGCCAACCTCGGTTCGCTGGGCATCCTGCTCGGCGGCCTGGGCGGCATGGTCCCGTCCAAGCGCGGCTGGATCGCCCGCGACGGCGTCCGCGCGATCATCGCCGGCACCCTGGCGAACCTGCTCAGCGCCGCCATCGCGGGCATCCTGGTGGCCTGATCCGCCAAGCGGGTCTTGATCTCCAGCTAGGTCGAGCTCCTAGCGTCGTGGGCGTGAGCGCGAATACCGCGCTCACGCCCACTTCCACGAGCACAGGAGCACGGCATGCGCGCGATCCGGCAGTACGAGTTCGGCCCCGCGGAGGTCCTCCGCCACGAGGAGGTGCCCGACCCGCACCCGGGCCCCGGGCAGGTCCGCATCGCGGTCGCCGCGGCCGGCGTCCACGTGGTCGACACCCTCATCCGGCAGAGCGGCGTCGGTCCCTACGGCCCGCCCGAGCTGCCCATGACACCGGGCCGCGAGGTGGCCGGGATCGTCGACGAGATCGGCGAGGACGTGGCCTCCGACTGGCTCGGGCGGCACGTCGTGGCCCACCTGGGCCAGGCCAGCGGCGGCTACGCGGAGTTCGCGGTGCGCGAGGTCGAGTCGGTGCAGGTGCTGCCGGAGGGCACCGATCCGACCGCGGCGGTGGCGATGATCGGCACCGGGCGCACCACCATGTCCATCCTGCGCATCGCCCGTCCGAGCAGCGACGACGTCGTGCTGGTCACCTCGGCGGCCGGTGGCATCGGCGCGCTGGCGGTCCAGCACGCCCGCAACATCGGCGCGACCGTGGTGGGCGCGGCGGGCGGCCCGCTCAAGGCGGGCAAGGTCGGCGAGCTGGGCGCGGACCTTGCGGTGGACTACACCGAGGAGGGCTGGGCCGACCGGGTGCGCGAGGAGCTCGGCCGCCCGGTGAGCCTGGTGCTCGACGGCGCGGGCGGCGCCTACGGGCGGGCGGCGTTCGACCTGATCGGTCCTGGCGGCCGGATCGTCATGTACGGGCGGCAGTTCGGCGAGCACCGGTTCACCTCCGACGACCTGGTCAACCGCTCGGTGGCCGCCTCGGTCGCGCTCGGCCCGAACCTGCTGAAGGACGTGCCCGGCGGCATGCGGGAGCTGGAGGACGAGGCGCTGGCCGCGCTGGCCGACGGCAGCCTGAAGCCGCTGGTCGGCCCGCCGTTCCCGCTTGCCGAGGCGGCCGCCGCGCATGTCGCCCTGGAGAATCGGCAGACCTACGGCAAAGTGGTGTTGGTGCCCCGGCGGCACTGACCGGCGACCCGCCCGGGTGGCCGCAGCGGACAGCAACCCATGGAGGTCTCACCAGTGGAACAGGTGGTACTGCTCGACGAGTCCGGTCAGGCGATCGGGGTCGAGGACAAGACGACCGTGCACCACCGGGAAACGCCGCTGCACCTGGCCTTCTCCTGCTACGTCTTCAACGAGCGCGGGGAGTTCCTGCTGACCCAGCGGGCACACCACAAGAAGACCTTCCCGAGCGTGTGGACGAACACCTGCTGCGGCCACCCGGCGCCCGATGAGGAGATGAAGGCCGCGATCACCCGGCGGCTCGACGAGGAGCTGGGCCTGACCGTGCACGGCCTGGAGCTGGCGCTGCCCGGCTTCCGCTACCGCGCCGTGATGCCCAACGGGGTTGTCGAGAACGAGATGTGCCCGGTGTTCTTCGCCTTCACCGACCGCACCCCGGAGCCCAACCCCGACGAGGTCGCCGAGACCCGCTGGGTGAACTGGAAGGAGTTCAGCGCCGAGGTGCTGTCCGGCCGGACCGAGGTGTCGCCGTGGTGCGAGCTCCAGGTCCGCCAGCTGGTCGAACTGGGCCCGGAACCGGCCCAGTGGCCCGAAGGCACCCGCACCGACCTCCCCCCGGCAGCCCACGTCGCCTGACCGGGATCCGCAATTTCAATTGAAATCGAGGACGTGATTTCAATTGAAGTTGCGGATCGTCGGCGCGTCGGATCCCGACACGCCGACACCTGTGGACAACTTCCGCGATTTCAATTGAAATCGCACGTCTGATTTCAATTGAAATCGCGGTCCGTCAGGTGCCGCTCGTCTCGTACTGGTGTTCCGGGCGGCCGCTGGCTCCGTAGCGCAGCGTCATGCGGGCCTTGCCGTCCTGGGCCAGGCCCGCGAGGTAGCGCTGGGCGGTGGCCCGGGCGATGCCCAGCTCGGCGGCGATCTCCGCCGCCGAGCGCGGGCCGTCCGCTGAGCGCAGCGCGTCCTGCACCAGGCGGGAGGTCACCGCGGACTGGCCCTTCGGCGCTCCTGGGCTGTCGCCTTCGTGCAGCAGGCGCATCGCGCGGTCGATCTCGTCCTGACCGACCTGGCCGCCGGTCGGCGACAGCCGCGCGTGGTAGCGCGCGTAGGCGCTGAGCCGGTCCGCGAGCTGCTCCGCGGTGAACGGCTTGACCAGGTAGTTCAGCGCGCCCGCGGACAGCGCCGCGCGCACCGACGCGGCGTCGGCCGCCGCGGTCAGCATGATCACGTCGACGTCGAGGTCGGCGAGCAGCGCGATGCCCGCGCAGTCGGGCAGGTAGTTGTCCAGCAGCACCAGGTCGGGGTGGCAGGAGACGATCAGGTCGCGGGCCTCGGCGGCCGAGTGGGCGGTGCCCACCACCTGGAACCCGGCGACGCGCTCGGTGAACTCGGCGTGCACCCGGGCCACCCGGAAGTCGTCCTCCACCACCAGCACGCGGATCATGCACCCTCCTCCGTCTCCGCCACCGCACCGGGCAGCCACGCGTGGAACACCGCACCGCGCTCGGCCGGGTCGCCCGGGTCGGCCAACCGGACGTCGCCGCCGAAGCTCCGGGCGGCCTGCCTGCACAGCGCCAACCCCAGCCCGTGGTCGCCGTCCTTCGTGGAAACGCCTTCCACGAACAGATCTTCCCGCAGTTCCGGCGGAACGCCGCGCCCGCTGTCCACAACGGACACGTGCAGCGTCGCACCGTCGGCGAGCAGGTCGACCTCGACCCGGGCAGGCCGCCGCTCGCCGAGCTGCGCCGCGGTCACGGCATTGTCCACCAGGTTGCCGACCACCGTGGTCACCTCCACCGGTGCGCGCACCCGGCCCGGCACCCAGCTGGTCTCCCCCAGCTCCAGGTCCACCGACTTCTCCGCCGCGACGGCCTTCTTCGCCGCCAGGAACGCCAGCAGCACCGGATCTCGCACCGCGTCGGCCGCCGGCCCCAGCCCGGTCACCGGTCCGCTGGTGAGCGCCTGCAGGTAGGCGACGGCGTCCTCCTGGTGCCCGGTCTGCAGCAGCCCGGACAGGGTGTGCAGCCGGTTGCTGAACTCGTGGCGCTGCGCGCGCAGCACATCGGTCATGCCGCGCACCGACTCCAGCTCGCGGCTGAGCACCTCCAGGTCGGTGCGGTCGCGCAGGGTGAGCACGCTGCCCAGGTCCGCGCCGTCGCGGCTGACCCGGCGGTGGTTGGCGACCAGCACCCGATCCCCGGCCACGGTGATCAGGTTCTGCACCGGCTGCCCGCTCTCCAGCGCGCTGCGCAGCCGGGACGGGACCGCCAGCTCGCGCACCGGCGTCCCGGGCCTCACGCCGGTGCCCAGCAGCTGCTCGGCTTCCTGGTTGGCGAAGGACACCCGCCCGTCGGTGTCGACGGCGAGCACTCCTTCCCCGATGCCGTAGAGCACCGCCTCGCGTTCGCGCACCAGGTCGGCCAGTTCGTGCGGCTCCAGACCCAGCGTCCGGCGCTTGAGCCCGCGCGTGAGCAGCGCTGCGCCGATCACGCCGACCACGAGGGCGCCGCCGGTGAACGCCGCCGTGGTGCCCAGCAGCCGCAGCAGGGCGTGGTCGATGTCCTCGGTGTCGAACCCGACGCTGACCTGCCCGACGACGGCACCGGTGCGGTCGCGCAGCGGGACCTTGCCGCGCGCGGAGAACCCGAGCGTGCCGCGCTGCACGTCGACCACGTCGTGGCCGGCCAGCACCTCGCTCGGATCGGTGCTCACCGGCTCGCCGATCTTGCTCGGGTCCGGGTGCGCCAGCCTGATGCCGCGCCGGTCGGCGATGACGATGAACAGCGCGCCGGTGTTGACCCGGATCTGCTCCGCGCGCTCCTGCACCGTCCCGCTGCGGTCGTCGCGCGCCACCGCGGCGGCGAGGTCGGTGTCCGCGGCGGCCGCGTGCGCCACCGCGAGCGCGCGCTGTCCGAACTGGTCCACCAGGGCCCGGTCCAGCAGGGACGCGACGAGGACGAACCCGATCCCGACGACGAGCGCGATCAGACCGATCTGCAGCAGCAGCGCCTGCCGCGCGAACCTCATCGGCCGGCGTGACATGCGTCGACCCTAACCCGCGAGCAGAACGAGCAGAACGCGGAGAACGCGGGCTAGGCGGACAACGCGCACAAGACTCCCGGCGTCCCGGACCGTTCACCTACGGTCTCGCGAAACGAAACACCGCTGTTACGCGGACCACTCCGCGGGAAGGAGGAAGGCGTTGATCGCGCTCCTCGGGTTGTGCATGGTGACGGTCTTCCTCTTCTTGGTGATGACCAAGCGGGTGTCGCCGATGGTGTCGCTGATCGTGGTGCCCGCGGCGTTCGCGCTGATCGGCGGCTTCGCGACGGAGCTCGGCGACATGATCGTCGACGGCATCGGCTCGGTGGCGCCGACGGCGGCGATGCTGCTGTTCGCGATCCTGTACTTCGGGATCATGATCGACGCCGGGTTGTTCGACCCGATCACCCGCGCGGTGGTCCGGCTGACCCGCAACGACCCGCTGCGGCTGATCGTCGGCACGGTGGCCCTGGTCGCCGTGGTGTCGCTGGACGGCGACGGCACCACCACGTTCATGATCACCGTGTCCGCGCTGCTGCCGCTGTACCGGAAGCTGGGCATCAGCCCGGTGCTGATGACCGGCCTGGCCTGCCTGACCAACGCGATCCTGAACGTGGTGCCGTGGGGCGGCCCGTCCGCCCGCGCCGCCAGCGCGCTGGGGCTGGACCCGCAGGAGCTGTTCGTGCCGATGATCCCGCCGCTGGTGGCCGGGCTGGCCACCGTCTTCGTGCTCGCCTGGATGCTCGGGCTGCGCGAGCGCGCCCGGGTGCGCAGCGGTGAGCTGGTGCTCGCCGGCGGAGGCGGCGGCACCACCGGTTCCGGCACCGGCGGCAGCGCTGGCGACTCGGCCGACTTCGACGTGCTGGCCCCGGACCGCGAGTCGCTGCGGCCGAAGCTGATCTGGTTCAACGCGGCGCTGACCGCCGCGCTGCTGGTGGCGCTGATCGTCGGCGTGCTGCCGATCGCCGTGCTGTTCATGATCGGCACCGGGATCGCGCTGCTGGTCAACTACCCGCACCTGGACATGCAGCGGGCACGCATCGCCGCGCACGCCGACAGCGTGGTCTCGGTGGTGTCGATGGTCTTCGCCGCCGCGGTCTTCACCGGCGTGCTGTCGGGCACCGGGATGATCGAGCAGATGGCGCACTACCTGCTCAGCGCCATGCCGGACGGCCTCTACCCGTTCTTCAGCGTGATCGTCGCGGTGCTCAGCGTCCCGTTCACCTTCTTCATGAGCAACGACGCGTTCTACTTCGGCATCATGCCGATCCTGGCCGAGGCCGGCGCGCAGCACGGGATCGCGCCGATCGAGATCGCCCGCGCCTCGCTGCTGGGCCAGCCGATCCACATGCTCAGCCCGCTGGTGCCCGCGATGTACGTGCTGATCGGCCTGGCCAAGGTCGACCTCGGCGACCACCACCGGTTCGCGATCAAGTGGGCGCTGCTGGTGTGCGCGGTGGTGATCGGCACCGGCCTCGGCATCGGCGTCATCTCGATCCACTGAACCGAGCCGAATCTCGCTCAGGTTAGCCTTGGCTAACCTGAGCGAGATTGCGAGGCACTCCGATGTCCCCGTTCCCCCTGCGGCGCCGCGCCGCCGCCCTCCTCGGCGCGTTGGCCGCGCTGCTGCTGGTCGCCGGTTGCGGCGGCCCCGGCACCGACGAGGTGCAGCAGCCCGCCGACGGCGCCTTCCCCGTGACCATCCAGCACTCCCAGGGCACCACGGAGATCCCCAAGCGCCCGGAGCGCGTCATCGCACTCGGATACACCGACGTCGACCCGCTGCTCGCCCTCGACGTGATCCCGGTGGCCATGCGCCCCTGGGGCCCGACGGACGGCCCCGGCTCGTGGGCGAGGGACCGGCTGCGCGGTGCGAAGCCCTACCTGTTCGCCACGCAGGGCGACGTCGACCTGGAGAAGGTCGCCTCGCTGCAGCCGGACCTGATCGTGGCGGTCAACGCCGCCGTCGACGAATCGCTGTACCAGCGGCTCTCCGCGGTCGCGCCGACCATCGTGCGCCCCGAGGGCGTTCCCGACTACGGCACGCCGTGGCAGGACGCCACCCGGATCATCGGCAAGGCCGTCGGCAAGTCGGAGCAGGCCGAGAAGCTGGTCACCGACACCCAGGCCCGCATCGACCAGGTCGCCGCGCAGCACCCGGAGTTCGCCGAGGCCACCGGCGCGGTGGTGCTGATCAACCCGCAGGGCGGCTACTGGCCCTACACCCGCAACGACGCGCGCGGCCAGTTCATGGACGGGCTGGGCATCGAGCTGCCCGCCGGTGTGCAGCAGCTCGACGACGGCAAGCGGTTCTACGTCGACCTCAGCCCGGAGAAGACCTCGCTGCTGGAGTCCGACGTGCTGGTCGTCATCGACCAGAAGGGCAACAGCCAGAGGCTGGCCGACGACCCGCTGTTCCAGCGGCTGGAGGTGGCCAAGCGCGGTGACGTGATCGTCCTGCCGCACATGGAGGCCGGGATCGAGCTGGCGCACAACACCGTCCTGAGCATCCCGCACTCGCTGGACACCATCGCCCCGATGATCGCCGAGAAGCTGGCGGACAACTGATTCGCGGTCGGTGCCGCGCCCCCGACGCGGCACCGACCGGCTCTTCACAGCTTGGCCGCGTCCGAATCCGGCTCGCGAACCGCGGGCACCTCCGCGGCCAGGACCTCCCGGGCCCGCTCCCGGTCGAAGGCACCGTCCCACTTGGACACGATGAAGGTCGCCACGCAGTTGCCGAGCAGGTTGGTGACCACGCGCATCGTGTCCATGAAGCGGTCCGCGCCGAGCATCAAAGCCACCGCGGCCACCGGGATGACGCCGACCGCGGACGCGGTGGCGGACAGGGCGATGAACGCCGAACCCGGAACGCCCGCCATGCCCTTCGACGTCAGCACGAGCACCAGGATCACGGTGATCTGCTGGCCGACGGTCAGCTCGACGCCGACGGCCTGCGCCATGAACAGCGTTGCCAGCGAGAGGTAGATCGAGGCGCCGTCGAGGTTGAACGAGTACCCGGTGGGCACCACGAGCCCGACCGCTTCCTTGCGGCACCCGGCGCGTTCCAGCTTCTCCATGATCCGCGGCATGACGGCCTCGCTGGACGCGGTGCCCACCGCCAGCGCGAACTCCTCGCGGGTGTAGCGCAGGAAGCGCAGCAGGCTGAGCCCGGTGAAGGCGCGGAGCAGCACGCCGAGCACCAGGCAGAACAGCAGTGCGGCGCCGTAGCAGGCGGCGATCAGTTTGGCGTAGGTGTTCAGCGAGGACAGCCCGTACTCGCCGATGAGGTAGGCCATGGAGCCGAACACCGCGATCGGCGCGAGGCGCATGACGTAGCCGATGATCTTGAAGATGATCTCGCCGGTCTGGTCGATGAACGCGAAGACCTGCGGGGCGCGGGTGATCCCGACGTGCAGCAGGCCGGCGGCGAACAGGACGGCGAACAGCAGCACCTGCAGCAGCTCGTTCTCGGCGAACGCGGCGACCGCGCTCTCCGGGATCATGTGCAGCACGAACTCGGCCGGGCCGGGCATCTGCTCGCCGTGGGTCTTCTCGGTGACCGCGGAGGCGTCGAGCGTGGCCGGGTCGATGTCGAGCCCGGCACCCGGCTGCAGCACGTTGCCCGCGACCAGGCCCAGCGCCAGCGCCGCGGTGGTGACGACCTCGAAGTAGATCAGCGCTTTCAAGCCGATCCGCCCGACCGACCGCATGTCGCCCGCCTTGCAGATGCCGACGACGACCACGCAGAAGATCAGCGGCGCGATCGCCATCTTGATCAGGCGGATGAACCCGTCGCCGATCGGCTTGAGCGCCGAGCCGAAGTCCGGCCAGAAGTGACCGACGGCGATGCCGATTGCCGCCGCGATGAGGACCTGGACGAACAGCGAGGACAGGATCCTCTTCGCCCGGTTCCCGGATGTCTTGCGTTCGGTTTCGCGCATGGGCTCACGTCTCTCGTACTGCGGAAAATCGATTTCGCCGAGTGGTAGGAGAGTTTCCGCAGTCGAGCCGGGCGCGTCAAGATGGCGGACGATAATCAACAAAACGTTGAGATGGCTGCAATTCCCGCGACCACCGCCACTCCCCCGGCTCCGGCGCGCCGACCAGCTTCAGCCCCGCGCGGCGCAGGGTCCGCGCGATCGCGGTGTTGTCGACGTGGGTGTGCGCGGTGAGCGTGCGCAGGTCCAGCTGCCGGGCCTGCTCGACGAGCCTGCCCGCCAGCGCCGCCCCCACCCCGCGCCGCTGCCAGTCGTCGCGGACCAGCAGGGCGAGCTCGCCGGTGTCGCCGTCGTACATCAGGTTCCCCATGCCGACCACGTCGCCGTTCGGGGCCACCGCCAGCAGCGCCCGGCCGAGCGCCGGGGTGAGCAGCCGCTGCAGGCCGCGCACGCCCGGCGCCGGTCCCGGGCTGAAGTAGCGCCGGTAGCGGGCGGCGCTGGAGCAGCGCTCGTGGAACTCGGCCACCAGCGCCACATCCGCGCGGTCGGCCGCCCGGATCGTCAACTCCACGCCGCCCGAGGTGCGGAACTGGTCCTGCGGTGGGCGAATTCGCGTTCGGCAGGCGGCAGCCAGCTCGACCATCGCGCTCGCCCGAGCGAACTCGGCAGGCGTGAACGAACCGCCTGGACGCTCCAGCACCAGCTCACCGCCGCCCGGCGCGGCCAGGCGCATCGCCGTCCCGGAGCACGAGCCCGCCTCCTCCTGCCAGCGGACTTCCACGCGGCCCAGCAGCGCGGACAGCGCGCGGACGAGATCGGTGCGGCCGTTGACCAGATCGGTGGCCAGGTTCGCGGTTCTCGTTGGCACGTCGTCGAGTTCCCGCACGTCCGCCCGCGCGACGACGACGTCCCGGCCGCCCGCGGCTTCGACGGCCTCGATCAGCTCCCAGCGGGTTGTCCGGTCGGGCACGTGCAGCAGGACCTCGTCGACCGCGCCGTCCGCCACCGGGTGGACCTGCATGGTGCGGATGTCGCCGCCGAGCGCGGCCAATCCGCCCGCCAGCCGGGCGAGCCTGCCCGGTGCGTCGGTGACCGATGCGCGGAGCCTCCACAGCGCCTGGCGGACGTCGGGCTCTTCGGGCACTGGTGCCGGTGCGGTCGTCGTGACCTGGGGTGGGCGCTTCAGGAACCAGCGGATCGCTGCGACGACCAGCAGAACAGCACCGATCGACAGCAGCACGGACGAGCCGACGGTCAGGGCGTGCGCGCCGGTCACGGCGAGGTTCACCGCGCCCGCCGCGAGGAACAGCGCGGCCAACTCGACGAGTTCGCGGGTCCAGTCGCCGCGCGCTTGGCGATGCGGTCCGGGGTTCATGAGGCCATGGTTCCGGGGGCGTGTTGCGTTCGGTCGACGTGCGGTTTCGGTGCGGTTAAGCGGGGGACGTCACACTTGGCCCGTAGCGGTGCGGTGCGCGGCTCGTCGTGCGTTGGGCGCCCTGGCGATTGGTTGCTGCAGTTGGCTCTTTGGGCATCGGCATCGAACGACGACACCCGGCACTCCGGCGCCGGAGCAGCTCCCTTCCCCGGGTTTGATCACCGCATCGAGTGATCGATATTTTGTCGAAACTTTGTTCTATCGGTGCGACAATCGTTGCATGGCACCGCTTTTGATGAGTTCCGCTGGTGACGCCGAGGGCCGTTCGGGCTCGGTGACGGCTCCGGCTGCCGCCACCGAGGGTGGGGTGGCCGTCGAGCTCTGCGCTGGCGGGCGGTCTGCGGTGGCTCTTCGCGATGCCGAGATCGTTGCTGAGATCGCCGAGATCGAGCGGGCCGTGCGGGTGGCCCGGATGCGGCAGTTGCAGTTGATCGCCGAGGCCGGGCATCGCGGGTTGCACGTCGAGCGGGGAGCGCGCTCACCGCAGGCATGACTGCAGGGGTTGCTCAACATCGACTTCGGGGAGGCCAAGTCGCGTGTTGTCGTGGCGCGCGACGTCGAGCAGCGGACGTCCGGCTGGGGCGAACCGCTGCCCGCCGATCTGCCCGCCACCGCTGCCGCGTTGACCGACGGGGCCATCGGAATCGAGCACGCGCGAGTCGTTTCCCGCTGTGTGCGAACCATGCCCGAGCACACGCGGGTTCACCACACTCCCCAGATCGACGCCATCCTGGCCGACAACGCGCGCCGCATGTGCCCGCGTGATCTCGCCAAGCTGGCCGAGCGCATCAAGTACCTGCTGGACCAGGACGGGGCGTACCGCGACGAGGAGGCGCAGCACGAGGCGCGGGAGCTGCACTGCGCCACCGGGCGGGACGGCATGCTGGTCGTCAAGGCGCGGCTCGACCGGGAAGTCGGTGCGAAGTTCGTCGAAGCGCTCCGGCCGCTGGCATGCCCTCGCCCCGAGACCGAGGGCGAGAAGGATCCGCGCAGTGCCGGGCAGCGCAACGCCGACGGGTTCGCCGCGATGATCGATCTGGTGCTGGACTCCGACCAGATGCCCCGCACCGGCGGGCAGCGGCCGCACCTGAACATCACCATCGACTTCGACGACCTCAAGCGCGGGTCGCTGCTCGGCGACGAGGGCATGCCCGGCACGCTCCAGGCGACCGAACAGTCCATCACCGCTGAGAACGTCCGCCGCATCGCCTGCGACTGCGAGGTGTTGCCGATGGTGCTCGGCGGGGACAGCCTCCCGCTGGACGTCGGAACCTCCCGGCGAACAGCACCCACGCACATCCGGGCCGCCCTGTTGCAGCGCGACGGCGTGTGCGCTTTCCCTGGCTGCGATCGTCCGCCCGGCACACCGCAAGCGCACCACGTCGTGCACTGGATCGACGGCGGCCCCACCACCGTCGAGAACATGGTCATGCTCTGCGCACATCACCACCGCGTCGTGCACGGTCAGCGGTGGGGAATCGGCCTGCACCACGGTCGGCCGGTGTTCACGCCACCGTCCGATGTGGACCCGTCACGGAAACCCAGACCTGGCGGCAGAGCGCTGCCCGCCGAATACCGCGCAACCCTCCGGGATCTCATCCCTGCACCCAGGGCCCCGGAGGGCACCGCGTGACGCCCGCGTGCCCGAGGGGCCTGAAGTACTGTCCCGCGATGATTGTGCGGAACGGCGTCGGAGGCGGCTGGCCCCCGGGTCAGCGCAGACCGGTCGCCCATGCCGTGAGTGCGGCGAAGTCGTTGCTGGTGAGACCGCAGCGGGGATCGACCCGGTGCAGCAGAGCAGGACCGTTGTGATGCTCGTTCACCCAGGCCCGATCCGCTTCGGTGATCTCGTCATCGATCCAGGCGAAGGCCCGGCCTTTCGCCCAAGCGACGATCTCCGGGGTCTTCCAGAACACGCCGCCCCCAGGCTCGTCACGCGGCGAGGGCCAGGCGATGAAGGGCAGCTCGGGCAGTCCTAGGACCGGTGCGACGAAAGCGTTGGCTTCGTCCTCCCACGTGGTCGCCCACACCAGCTCGAAGGGGAGCGCGTCCAACGCCTGGCCGTGCGCCGGGTTGAGCCACACCCGCAGAGGTTTCACCCGCTTGTTCGGCAGACCCCACTCAGCCAGACGGCGCCGTTCGGCGGCCTCCCAGCTGGGCGTCAGAAACCGGTGCGTCCGGTAACCTTCGGGCCGCCGATGCGGCTCCGCGGCGAACGGGTTCAGCGGACCGTCCACATCCACCAGCAGCACTGGGCGCACCAGCCCACCCCTCCCCCGTTCCGCATCGCACGGTACCGGCCGACGGCGGGCCCGCCCAGCGAATTCCCGGCAGGTGGCGATCTGCGCGAACGCGGCCTTCGAAGCGGTGGGGCGACCGGAATGCAAAGGGGTCGTGGGCGCACCGCCGTGCAGTGCGCCCACGACCTACGGGTTCAGCGGGCCTGCTGGCCGTATCCGCTGAAGAGCTCCGCGCAGCGGGACATTTCCTCGTCGCTGAGCAGGCTGGGTTCACCGACCTGCTTCGCGGTCAACCACAGTTCGCACAGCCACTCCAGCTGCCGGGCGCGGTTGTAGGCCTTCGGCAGGGAGTCCGCGATGGTCACCGTGCCGTGGTTGCGCAGGATGCAGCCGGTCCGGCCGATCAGGGCCTTCGACATCGACACCGCCAGCTCGGGGGTGCCGAACGTCGCGTACTCCGCCACCCGCACCGGGCCGCCGAAGTCCGCCAGCTGGTAGTGCACCGCCGGGACCTCGTCGCGCAGCAACGACAACGCCGTCGCGTTCAGCGAATGCGTGTGCACCACGGCGCCCGCATCGTGCTCGCGGTACGCGGTGAGGTGCATCGGCAGTTCCGACGTCGGCTTGAGGTCGCCCTCCACCACGTCGCCGTCGAGGTTCACCACGGGGATGTCGGCGACCTGTAGGTCGTCGTAGTCGACACCAGAGGGCGTCACCGCCACCAGGTCGCCGCAGCGGACCGACACGTTGCCGGACGTGCCTACCACCAGCCGGTCCGCCGTCATGCGCTGGGCGATGGCGATGACCTCGCTCCGTTGCGCGGCCAGTCGCGAACTGCTCACTTCACACCTTCGTTCAACAGGAGGCGCCGGGGACGTCCGACGCCGACTCGTAACCGCTGATCGCCGCCACCTTCTCAGCCGACGGCGAGGACTCGTCGAAGTGGTATCCCAGCCACTCCGATGCGAGCTTGCGGGCCAGCTCCAAGCCCACCACTCGCTGGCCGAAGCACAGCACCTGCGCGTTGTTGCTCAGGATCGAGCGCTCCACCGAGTAGCTGTCGTGCGCGGTGACCGCGCGGATGCCCGGCACCTTGTTCGCGCTGATCGCCACGCCGAGACCGGTGCCGCACACCAGCAGCGCGCGGTCCGCCTTGCCCTCGGCGACCAGTCGGGCCGCGTTGACCGCCACGTGCGGGTAGGCCGTGTGCTCGTCGGAGCCCACGCCCACGTCGACCACGTCGGCCACTCGCGGGTCGTTCTCCAGGTCCTTCTTCAGCGCGTCCTTGTACTGCAGCCCCGCGTCGTCGGAACCGACCACGATGCGCAGCGGCGCCTGCTGCTCAGTCACTTCTGTCCGTCCTTCCTGTCACCGGCGAGCACCTCGCCGATCCGGGTGAGCGCGAGCGCCAGCGACGTCGCGCCGGGGTCCGGCGTTCCGACGCTGCGCTCCGCCAGCGGTCGGGCGCGTCCCGTGCGGGGCCGCAGATCCGCGGTCTTGGCCGCCGCTTCGGTGGCCACCTCCGACGCCCGTGCCCAGGCCTCGCGGCCGCTCGCACCGGCGTCGACCTCGCTGCGCAGCTTCTCGACGAACGGCACCAGCGCGTCGACCAGCGTCTTGTCGCCGAGCTCGGCGCGGCCCAGGCGCTGCACCGCGGCGAGAGCCGCCGCCGCACCTGCCGCCAGGTCACCCGGCAGCGCCGCGCGGTGGTCCGGCAGCAGGTCGCCGAAGGACCGAAGCGCCGCGCCCCACAGGACGCCCGAGGTGCCGCCCGCCTTCGCCGCCCACGCGTCTCCGGCGTCGACGAGCACCGCAGCCGGGCCGACGCCCTGCGCCGCCGCCGCTTCCGCTGCCTCGATCGCCGCCGCACTGCCGCGCGTCATGCCCCGGCCGTGGTCGCCGTCGCCCGCGATCGCGTCGAGCCGGCCCAGCTCTTCTTCCTGGTCGTGCAACAGGTCCGCGATCGCGCGCAGGGCCTTCACCACGGTCGTCGCCGTCGCCTGCCCCTCCGCCGGGGCCACCACGACCACCTTCTCCGGCAGCTCCGGCAGCGCCTCGTCCTCCGCGTCCGCATCCGCGGCCGCGATCTCGACGTTGCCCTTGCGGTAGGCCGGCGTGTCCGCCGGGGCCTGCCACAGGCGCTCCAGCTCGTCGTCCAGCCAGGTCAGCGTCAGCGAGCAGCCCGCCATGTCCAGGCTGGTCACCAGCTCTCCCACCTCGGGCGCGACGACCTCCACACCGGCCTCGGCCAGCAAGCGGGACACCGTGCCCCAGACCACGAACAGCTCTTCGTACTTGGTGGCGCCCAGGCCGTTGAGGATCGCCGTCACGCGGCGGGAACCGGTCTCCGGTGCCTCCGCCAGCACGCCGTCGACCAGGATCTTCGCCAGCTCCGAGGCCGTCGGCAGCTCCCGCTCCGACACACCCGGCTCGCCGTGGATGCCGAGCCCGAGGCCCATCCGGCCCTCCGGCACCTCGAACAGCGGGTGGTCCTGGCCCGGCAGCGTGCAACCGTCGAAGGCCACGCCCAGGCTGCGGGTCCGCTCGTTGGCGTGCTCCGCGACGCGCACGACCTCGTCGAAGTCGTAGCCCTCCTCGGCCGCCGCCGAGGCGACCTTGAACACCACGAAGTCGCCGACCACGCCGCGACGCTTGTTCTGCTCCGCCGCCGGGGCGCTGGCCACGTCGTCGGTGACCACCACGTTGTGCGCGCGGATCCCGTCGCGCTCCAGACGCTCCACCGCCAGGCCGAAGTTCATGTTGTCCCCGGCGTAGTTGCCGAAGGAGAACACCACGCCGGCACCGCGGTCCACCGCGCGGCCCACCGAGTACGCGTCGTCGGCCGACGGCGAGGTGAAGATGTTGCCGATGACCGAACCGTCGGCGAAGCCCGGCCCGACCACACCGCAGAACGCCGGGTAGTGCCCGGAACCGCCACCGGTGACCACGGCGACCTTGCCCCGCCGCGGCCGCTTGGCCCGCACCACCCCGCCCGGCACCTGCCGGACGTAGGAGGGGTGCGCGGCAACGAAGCCGGTCACCATGTCCTCGGTGAACCTCGCCGGGTCGTCGTACAAGCGCGTCATCGCACTTCTCCTCAAGCAGCAGTCAGGAGCTCGCGCCCCAGTGCGGGCGGGCGCGGTCGATCGAAACCAGGTACTCGCGGTAGCCGCGTTCGTAGAACTCCACCGCGTTCGGGTGCGGCTGCACGGTGCGGCGCGCCGCGGCCCACTTCTCGCGGTCCACCGGCTCGCCCAGCGAGTCCCACGCGGTCATGGCCGCGCCGCGCGCGCCCACGCCTTCCTCGTAGGGCACGTGCAGCGGCCGGCCGAGCACGTCGGCGAAGATCTGGCTCCACGCCGCCGAGCGCGCCCCGCCGCCGCAGGCCGAGACCTCGCCGGTCAGCCCGGCGGACTCCAGGTTGTGGCGGGCCGCGTAGGCCACCGCCTCGCACATCGCCCGCACCAGGTCCGCCTGCGTGGTGTCCAGCGACAGCCCGGTGAACTGGCCGCGCGCGTGCGGCGCCACGAACGGCGCCCGCTCCCCCGAGGTGGACAGGAACGACAGCGCCGCCGCGCCACCGGCGCCGGGCTTGCTGCCCGCCAGCAGCGTTTCCAGCTGGTCGACACCCGCGCCGACCATCGCCAGCACCCAGTCCAGGTTGGCGGTGCCGACCATCGCCGGCATTACCCGCAGGTAGCGCTCCGGCAGCGGGGTGGCCAGCCACATGCCCGCGACCTCGCCCTGCGGGTCGACGTCGAACTCGTCGCGCAGCACCTGGCAGCCCAGCGTCGTGCCGATGACCAGGCTGCCGTCGCCGACGTCGCTGATGCCGGAACCGAAGGCGCAGGCGGGCAGGTCGAACGGACCCGCCGACACCGGCAGCCCGGCGGGCAGCCCGAGTTCCTTGGCCGCCTTGCCGTCCAGCGCGAACAGCTTGTTCGGCGGCGCGGGCTCGGCCAGCAGCCTGCGGTACTCGGCGACCCCGCACGCCTCCAGCGCTTCCTGCGAGTAGCTGCGCGTGGTCACGTCCAGGAACGGCAGCGAGGCGTCGGAGGCGTCCACGGTGATCTCACCGGTGAAGCGCTGCACGATCGCGTCGACGCAGTAACCGGCGACCGCGGCCCGCTCCAGCCGCTCCGGCGTGTGCTCGGCGAGGTGCGCCAGCAGCGGCCCCGCCGAGCCGGGGAACATCCCGGACCCGGTCAGCCCGAACACCTCGCGCTGCACACCGGATTCGCCCCAGCCGTCCAGGATTCCGGAGGCCCGGGCGTCCAGCCACGAGATCGCCGGGCCGACCTGCTGGCCCTGGTGGTCGCGCAGCCACAGGCCGTCGCCCTGGCCGGTGATGGCCAGCGCCTCGACCGGTTCGCCGGTGCTCTCGGCCACCGCGGCGACCTCCCGCACCACGCGGATCACCGAGCTGATGACCTCGTCGAGGTCCTGCTCGACCCGGCCGCCGGGCAGCCGGTTGAGCGTGCTGCGCATGCTGTGCGTGACCAGGGCGGTTCCGTCGCGGTTGAGCAGCGACGCCTTGGTCACCGACGTTCCGACGTCGACACCGATGATCATGGCCGCAGGCCCTCGAACTGGGCCAGCACGTCGGGGTTGGCCACGAAGCGCGGGCGCTTGCCCTCCAGGAACAGCGCCACCTCACCGGCCACGATCTGCGCCGCGCGGTGCGCGGTCTGGCGCGTGGCGCCCGCCAGGTGCGGGGTGGTGATGACGTTCGGCGCGTCGAACAGCGGCCAGTCACGCGGCGGCGGTTCGATGTCGTAGACGTCCACGGCCAACGCACCGAGCCGGCCGGACTTCAGCATCTCCGGCAGCGGCGCGTAGTCCAGCAGCCCACCGCGCGCGGAGTTGATCAGCACCGCGCCTTCCGGCAGCAGCTTGAGGTTGTCGGCGTTGAGCAGGTTCTTGGTCTCGGGGGTGAGCCGCGCGTGCAGGCTGACCACCGAGCTGCGGCGCAGCAGGTCGTCGAGCTCGACCAGCTCGACGCCGTCGCGCGCGGCGTCCTCGGCCTTGACGAACGGGTCGGAGACCAGCACGTGCGAGCCGAAGGCCTTGAGCACGCGGGCCACGATCTTGCCGATCGCGCCGTAGCCGACCAAGCCGACGGTGGCGCCTTCCAGCTCGATGCCGGCGTTCTCGTAGGCGTAGTAGTCACCGCGCCAGTTGCCCGACTTCAGCTCGGCGTCGGAGCCGGGGATGCGGCGCAGCGCGGCCAGCGTCAGGCCGACGGCGAACTCCGCGGCAGCGGCGGCGTTGCGGCCCGGCGCGTAGCTGACGATCACACCGTTGTCGGTGGCGGCCTGCAGGTCGACGTTCACCGGCCCGCCGCGGCAGACGCCGACGAACTTCAGGTTCGGGGTGGCGGCCAGCACGTCGGCGGTGAACGGCGCCATCTGGGTGGCCACGATCTCCGCGTCGCCCAGCGCGTCGAGCAGCTGCTGCTCGGTGCCGCTGGCCTCGTGCACGTTGCCGACCGGGCCGAACGGCTCCACCGGCCACGGCAGCTTCAGGGTGCTGAACTGCAGGTCGTGCGCACCTGCGCTGCTGCGCAGCGCGTCGACGAACACCTCGGGGGCGACGAAGTGGTCACCTGCGGCCAGTACGCGGGTCATGAGGACTCCTTTGTCACAAAGAGCTGGCTTGCGGCGCTACCCCGATTCTGCGTGCCCAGAACCGGGGTGGTCCGCCCGGCACGTCGGCGGGGTGCCGGGCGGCGGACGCCTGATGGGGAACGGGAGGATCAGCTGCCGACGGGCTCGGGCAGCGAGCTCACCAGGCGCTGCCGCACGTCGTCGAGGTCCGAGGCGACGTAGCTGGCACCGGCCAGCGCGTCCTCGGCGGGCGGGTAGTCGGCGTTGGGGATGGCCACCACGGTCATCCCGGCGGCGGCCGCGGCGCGCAGGCCGTTGCTGGAGTCCTCGACCGCGAGGCACCGCTTCGGGTCCTGGCCGAGCTTCTCGGCGGCCGACAGGTACACGTCGGGGCTGGGCTTGCCCTTGGGCACCTCGGCGCTGGAGACCGTGGCGCTGAAGTGCTCGATCAGGCCGTGGCGCTCCAGCACGGCGTCGATCAGCCGGCGCGGTGCGGAGGAGGCGAGCGCGATCGGGGCGCGCTCGGCCGCCTCGGTGACCATCCGGGCCGATCCGGGCAGCAGCTCGATCTCGCCGCCTTCGAGCGCGGCGATCATGTCGTCGACCACGATCTTCTCGGTGGCCTCGGCGGTTTCGGTGGCCTCGGCGAACTTCGCGAGGAAGGCGGACCACTCGGGCGCGCTCATGCCCTGGACCTGCCGGGTCTGCTCAACGGTCCAGGTCTTGCCGCGCGCGGCGGCGAACTTGGCCCACATCCGCTCCCACAGGTGCTCGCTCTCGACCAGGACGCCGTCCATGTCGAACACGACCGCGCTGTGGGCGCCGTTCGGCTGCTCGGACCGGGTCATCTCAAACCTCCCGCCAATCACTGACACGACTCAAATTAACATGATCAACGTTAATTGTCACCCTTTGGATGATAGTTCAGCATCACGCCCCTGACAGTCCGCCGCGAGCGGCAAGATGGCCGCATGGCGTCCGCACCGAAGAAGCAGTCCCCCCGCCTCCTGCGCCAGCAGAAGATCATCGACCACGTGGTCGCGCAGGGCTTCGCCAGCGCCGCGGAACTGTCCGAGCTGACCGGCGTCAGCCTGATGACGGTGCACCGCGACCTCGACGACCTGGTGACCAGGGGCCTGCTGCGCAAGTACCACGGCGGCGTCTCCGCCCAGCCCTCCACGGTGTTCGAGAGCAGCTCGGACTTCCGGCTGCACACCCACACCGCCGAGAAGGACGCGCTGGCCAGGGACGCGCTGCAGTTCATCACGCCCGGCATGTCGGTGATGCTGGACGACTCCACCACCGCGCTCGCGCTGGCCAGACTGCTGCCGGACGTCGGGCCGCTGACCGTGGTCAGCAACTACCGGCAGGTCCAGGAGACGCTGCGCGACGTGCCCGACATCCGGCTGATCGGGCTGGGCGGGGAGTACTCCCGCACCCACGACTCCTACCTGGGCCTGCCCTGCCAGGAGATGATCAACGCCTTCTCGGTGGACATCGTGTTCCTGTCGACCTCGGCGATGAACGCGCGGCTCACCTACCACCAGGAGCAGGAGATCGTGCTGGTCAAGCGGGCGATGCTGGCCAGCGCCACGACCAAGGTGCTGCTGATGGACGCCAGCAAGGTGGCCCGCTCGGCCCTGCACCAGTTCGCCCCGGTCAGCGCCTTCGACCACGTCCTGCTGGCCGGCGACCTGGACCCCGCCCTGGTGGAGGAGATGCGCGAGCAGACCGACGTCCGCCTGGCCGCCCTGGAGTGACCCGCGGTACCGGCGCGGACACGCGGTGTGGCGCACCCTGCGATGCGCCGAATTTCTCCAAATTAACGTCTTGCGCGTTAATATGAACGAGGTGCATGATAGCCAGCACTCGTAGACCGGCCCGCTGTGAGCGTGCGCCGAGAACTTCCACTCCTTGGAGACAGTGATGTCCCAACAGACCACAGCGGAGCGCCCGGCCAGCAGGCTCGACCGCATCGGCATTCCCAAGCCCCTGTTCTGGGGCTTCGTCGCCGTGCTGATCTTCATGATCGGCGACGGCGTGGAGACCACGTTCCTCTCGGACTACCTGCAGCAGCCCGAGGGCGGCGGCCTGCCCGGCTCGACCGCGGCGTTCGCCACGGTCACCATCTACGGCGTCGCGGCGATGATCGCTTCGTGGTTCTCCGGGACGCTGTCGGCGATCTGGGGCCCGCGCCGGGTGATGTGGCTCGGTGGCGCCTGGTGGATCGTGTTCGAGCTGCTGTTCCTGTTCGTGGCGCTGCCCACGCACAACGCGACGCTGATCGTGGCCACCTACGGCATCCGCGGCTTCGCCTACCCGCTGTTCGCCTTCGCGTTCCTGGTGTGGGTGCAGATCGCCAGCCCGGTCAAGATGCGCGGTTCGGTCGCCGGCTGGTTCTGGTTCGCCTTCACCGGTGGTCTGCCGACGCTGGGCGCGGCGCTGGCCGCGCTCGCGATGGGCGGTTTCGGCCTGAGCCAGCACGCCACGCTGGTGCTGTCGCTGGTCGTGGTCACCATCGGTGTGCTCATCGGCAGCTTCGCCGTCCGCGAGAAGCACGGCCTGATGCCGATCGCCGACGAGTCGGTCAAGAACCCGCGCAGCCTCAAGCGGCTGGCCGAGGGCGTGGACATCCTGTGGCGCGACCGCCGCACGCTGGCCGGTGGCCTGATCCGCATCGTCAACACCGCGCCGCAGTACGGCTTCTTCGCGATGTTCCCGTTCGTGCTGGGCCCGGCCACGCCGGGCGGCGGCTTCCTCACCGCCGCGCAGGTGGCCACCCTCGCCTCCATCAGCTACGGCGCCAACATCGCCGCGAACCTGTTCTTCGGCGTCTTCGCGGACCGCTTCGGCTGGCGCCGCACCATCACCTGGTTCGGCTGCGTGGGCTGCGCCATCGCGACCCCGCTCTGGTACTTCACCGCGGTGTCCACCCAGAGCTTCGTGGTGACGGCCGCCTTCGGCGTCGTCTACGGCATCCTGCTGGCCGGCTTCGTCCCGCTGTCGGCGCTGATGCCGTCGATGGTCGCCCCCAAGGACAAGGGCGCTGCCCTGGCCATCCTGAACTTCGGCGCCGGTGGCGCCGCGTTCGTCGGCCCGGTCGTGGTCACCATCCTGTTCCCGCTGGTCGGCGGCGGTGGTGTGGCCATCGCGTTCAGCGTGCTCTACATCCTGGTCGCGTTCCTGAGCCTGAAGGTCAAGGACCCGGCCGACCCGGGTGAAGCCCGCAAGCTCAACACGGCGGCGACCGCGCGAGCGGCTGCCTGAGCGAAGTGATCGCGGAGCCCGCGTCCCCTCCCGGGGGCGCGGGCTCACGCGTGTCCGGCCGTCGTCGCCCAGCACGACCACGAACCGGCCGTCCGGGGTGAGCGCCGGATCGCCGACGGCCTGCCCGGGCACGACCGTCCGCTCGGCACCGAAGACCTCGATCCGGCCACCGGCACCACGGACGGCGAGGACCGGCGGGCTCCCCTCCGCCACGGCCGGATCGGAGGTGGCGGCGACCGCCACCCGCCGCACCTCGCTCCACCCGGCCCGCTCCCCCAGCACCACGAGGTGCCCGGTCCCCGCTTCGCGGAACGCGGCGAAGGAGCCTCCCGCCACCGCGATCGATCCGGCCGGACGGTGCGCCGACGGCGGCGAGACGAGCTCCGCCCGGCCGGACGCGCTCAGCTTCCAGTGCAGCAACCCGGCCCGCGCCGCGGCCAGCACGTGCACCTCCCCCGTTCCCGTCACGAGCACCGACACCTCGTCCCGGACGTCGGCGCCGCCGAGCTCGGTCCACCTCGGCGCATCGGCGAAGCGGAGGCTGACTCCACCGGCGGAGTTCTTCGCCGCGACCACGATCCGCCCGCCGGGAACCACGGCAGCTCCCGGTGGCCCCACGTGCGTCACCTGCTCCGCCGCGCGCGGCGCACCGAGCGCGGTCCACGGTTCACCGTTCACCCGCACGAAGATGTCGCCGGTGTAGCGGTCCTGCGCGACGATCGTGCGCGCATCCGCGAGAACCACCGAGCGCGGCACGAAACCCGGTGTGGGCACGACGGATTCCGCCGCTGCGGAACCCGCGAACAGCCGGTCGCCGCGCACGAGCACGTGCACTTCCCGGCCCGCGCTGTCCGTCGCGGCCCACTTCGCGCCGCGCGGCCAGCGCTGCCGCATGCTCCGCAGCCAGGTCCCGTACGGATCACCGAGGCTCACCACGGGATCGTGCCGGGCGTAGCGCTGGAAGATCGCCCGCTTGTCGGCCACGACCTCCGGTGGCAGGTTCGGCGGCGCATCGGCGATGTCGTAGTCGCGGTAGTGCACGAGGTGCGCCGGGATCGCCGCACGGCGCACCGCGATCTCGGCGAACCGCGCGGTCATCACGTGGTCCGGGTGGTTGTGGTGGGCTCCCCACTGCGGCTGGTTGCGCCGATCCGGCTCGGGGTCGTGAGTGCGGACGATGACGGGTGCGAAGCGCCGGTGGAGGGCGGTCAGCAGCCTGATCAACGACATCCGGTCGTGCTCGACCACCGCGACCGCGGAACCGTCCGGGCGCAGCGTGGTGACTCGCGCGGCCGGGTCCCGCCAGAGCCGGGTGAGCGCGTGCTTACCGCCGGTGGCGTGCGGATCGTTGTCGTCGGGCAGGTTCAGGAAGACCAGCCGGACTCCCGGCCGGGCGCGCAACTCGTGGATCTCGACTTCCCGGTCTCCGACTCGCACCGCTCCGCGCCGCCAGTCGTCGGCGGCACCGGCCATCGCCGCGAACGCGGCCCTGGCCCCGGCCTGCCGCTTCGCGGCGTACTGCGCGGCCGGAAGCACATCGCTCTCGCCCGCGGTCAGGAACACCGTGGTCACCTCCGCCCCGGAGCGCACCGACATCGCCAGATCCGGGTTCATGAACAGGATGTCGTCGTCCGGGTGCGCCACGACCTGCAGGTGCGACCGCTGAGTTCCCGCGGCGACGGGCGCGGCGAGCACCACGAGCAGCACCGCGACGATCAAGGCAACCGTTCTCATCCCGACCTCCGCTGTGCCGCCGGAAACGCGGAGAGAACCGCGGCCAGCACTGCTCCGACGCAGACCAGCACGACGTGCCAGGCGAATCCTGGCGGGCTCCAGGAGATCGTGAGCACGCCGCCCGAGGAAGCCGGGACGCGCACCCGCAGCAGCCCGGCCTCGGTCGCCCCGACCGGAACCGGGCGGTCGTCCACCTCCGCGCGATAACCGGGCCAGGCCAACCGGGCGAACACGAACTCACCGGAACCGTCGAAGCGCACGGTCTCCCGCGCCTGACCGTGCTGCACGTCATCGAGGACCCGCACACCGCGTGCCGCGCCCAGCCGCCCTTCCGGCCAGGCGATGGGCGTTTCGCGGCTGAGCACGACGACTTCCCGGTCACGCCGTGCGATCCGCCAGCCGTCGGGAGCCGTCGTCACCTCGCGCAGCCTGCGCTGCACCACGACGTGCTCGACGCGGAGCTGATCGGCCAGCGGCCAAAGCCTCTCGTAGGCGTGCGGGCAGGTGGCACCGAAGTAGTTCAGGCAGAGCGCGGCGTGCAGGGCGGCGTGCCCGATCCCCGTGTAGGCCACCAGGTTCGCCATCCCGGCAGCGGCCGGCATGTTGCCGAACAGCAGCTGCGACCACGCCTGGCCCGAGACGATCTGCCCGGCCGGGATCCGGTCGCGGTCGGCGATCTGCACGACGGTTCCGCTGCCCAGCGCGGCGAACCGCGTCCGCAACTCCCGCACGTCCGTCGGGAAGTGGTAGGCCGCGACGTCCCGGTTGACCGGGAACCACACCACCTGCAGGGCCAGCGCGCACGCCGTGCCCAGGTGCAGCACCGCGACGAGCACCCGGGTGCGCAGCGCCAGCAGCAGCAGAACAGCGACCACGGCCAGCGAGACCAGGTGCTTCGGCGCCTGCCCCGGCCAAGCGGCGACGGCCAGGTACCCGCCGACCAGCATCGACCCAGCGGAGCAGAACAGCCGCACCTTGAACCGGTCGGTGCGCAGACCGGCGGACAGCGCGACTGCGAGCAGGACGGCGACCGCCAGGTGCAGCACCACGACGTTGCGCAGCGGCCAGCGGAACAGCCACAGGTTCGACGGTCCCAGGCACAGCAGCAGGTAGCAGCCCGCCAGCACCACCGCGCAGGCGCAGCCGCGCCACCGCACGGCGCGCCAGTCGAGCCAGGCCAGCAGCGGAACCGCGAACCAGGCGAAGTAGGTCGCGGGCACCGACATCCGGAACGCGCCGAACGTGGTGATCTGCGGGAGGAACGAGGGCAGGCTCGCGTTGAGGAGATCACCGACGCCCGGCACCAGCTGCCCGGTGTTGAAGAACGCGTACCCGGACCGCCATCCCACCTCCGACGCCGCCAGCACCGGGCCGTAGACCAGCGGCAGCGCGACGACGACCGCGACGCCGAGCAGCACCAACCGCAGCCGGTCCCGGCCGCGCTCGACCAGCAGCCCGGCGAACACCAGGCACAACGCCAGCACGCTGTAGGGATCACCAGCCGAGACGCAGAGGAAGCACAGGACCCACGCCGCGAACGCCGGAACCCGGTCGGGCCGGCGCAGCGCCCACCAGGCCCACGGCAACCACGCGAACCCCATGAGCCCACCCGCCCAGGAACCGGCCTGGAAGTACAGCACGAACCCGGACACCGGCAGCGCCGCGCCGAGCACCGAGGCGAAGCCGCGCGTCGCCCCGTAACTGCGGCACAGCAGGAACGTGCCGACGCCGAGGACGACGAGGAACTGCGTCTTCACCACCGCGGCGGCGATCGCGAGATCACCGATCCACACCACCAGCAGGAAGTCCAGCAGGTGCACCGGGTTCCAGATCCCGAACAGCGCCTCACCGGCCAGGTTCCCGCCCATCCACGAATCCAGGTCGAGCCCCAGCGGCCAGTCACCGGCCAGCAACCGCTCGCCCAGCCGGTGCCACATCGGCAGGAACTGCGCCGCGCTGTCGTCCCAGAAGTAGAACGACGGGTTCGCCAGCACCGGGATCTGGCTCAGCACCGCGACCACCGCGCCGACACCGGCCGCGGCCGCCCAGTCTCCGGGCCCCGTCCTGCGTCGCGCGGTCAGCACCGCCCGGCTCGCGAGGAACGTCGCGGGCAGCACGGCGGCGCCTCCGATCAACGGCGCCAGCACCGGGTCGACACCGGCCACGACCGCGACGGCCACCGCCACCGCGCTCAACCCGACCAGCACCAGGTTCACCAGCGCGAACAGCAGGAGCGTGCGGCGCCGCACCGGCACACCGAAGGTGAACCGGCAGTTGAGCAGGTAGGAGCACAGCGTGGCCACCGCGGTCGCGACCACGTGCGCCAGCAAGTACGGCAACAGCGCGAGCAGCGCGAAGTAGACCGCGCAGTGCACGCTCGTGTTCGCCCCGCCGACCAGGGCGAACCGCCCGAGCTGCGTCCCGCGCCCCATCACGGCACCCGTTCGACGGGCCTCGGCCGGTGCGCCGCGACGTCCGGGCTCAGTTCCTTGACCAGGTAGTGCGGTCGGCGCTTGGCCTCGGAGTAGCTCCGCCCCACGTACTCCCCGAGCACTCCGAGGAAGCACAGCTGCAGCCCGCCCACCCCGACGAGCAGCGCCCCGCACACCGACGTCCGCGATCCGTCCACAATGGCCTTCGCCGTCGCGCGGGCGATCCGCGCACCCGCCGCGCACGCCAGCAGCGCACCCAGGTGCAGCGAGATGCGCAGCGGTTTCGCGCTGAACGAGGTCAGCCCGTCGATGCCGTGATCGACCAGCGCACCGAAGGTCCACTTCGAACGGCCGGACCGCCGCGGCGCGTCGCGGAAGGAGACGTAAGCGGTGTCGAAACCGATCCAGGCGAACAAACCCTTGGAGAACCGGTGGTGCTCCGGCAACGACAGCACCGCCTCCACCGCGCGCCGCGACAGCACCCGGAAATCGCCCGCGCCGTCGGGCATCCGGACACCGGTGAGCCGCCGGGCCGCCCGGTAGTACGCCCTGGCGGGCAACGACCGCCAGCGCCGCTCGCCGCTCCTGGTGCGGCACGCGACGACCTGGTCGTAGCCGGAGTCCAGCAGCGGCAGCATCCGGCGCAGCAGCTCCGGCGGGTGCTGCAGGTCGGCGTCCAGCAGCGCGACGCGATCGCCCAGCGCGTGCCGCAATCCGCACAGCATCGCCGGTTCCTTCCCGAAGTTGCGGCTCAGCGACACGTAGCGGAAGCGCGGGTTCGCCGCCGCCAGCCGGCGGGCCTCGCGCAGCGTCCGGTCGGTGCTGCCGTCGTCGACCAGGATCACCTCGTAATCCCGGACGCGTTCGGACAGCGCCGCGACCAGCGCGTCGTGGAACCGTTGCAGGCCGTGCTCCTCGTTGAAGCACGGCACCACCAGCGACAGGTACATGGCAGGTCTCATCCGTCTCGGCGGCCACGAAGCCGCTGCGGTCCTTGAAGATTCGGCTCGAAGGTAGGTTCGACGCCGGACCGCACCCCCGCCCGACACACCGGCGGATAATCCGTCCGCGTGGCAGATCGGAACCTGCTCGCACCGCGGCGCACCGCGAATGGCAGGCTGGATCCATGTCGTCCGCGTCATTCCCCCGCCGCAGCGCGCGAACTCAGGGATTCACCCTGGGCGCACCCCGGAACTTCACCGCCACCGGCAACGGTGCGGCGGTGCTCTTCCTGCGTTCGGCCTCCGGCACCGATCCCCGCAACTCCCTGTGGGCGCTGGACACCGCGACCGGTCAGGAGCGCGTGCTGGCCGATCCGGCGGCGCTGCAGGACAGCGACGAAGTGAGCCCGGAGGAGCAGGCGCGCCGCGAGCGCGCGCGGGAACGCGCGGGCGGCATCACCGGTTACGCCGCGGACCGCGCGGGGGACTCGGTCGTCTTCATGCTGTCCGGGCGGCTGTTCCACACCGCGGTCGCCACCGGGGAGACCCGCGAGCTCCCGGTCCGCCGGCCCGTCGCCGACCCGCGGCTGGACCCGGACGGCCGCCGGGTGTCCTACGTGTCCGGTGGCGCGCTGCGCGTCATCGAGGTGGACGGTTCCGGCGACCGGGCGCTGGCCGAACCCGACGGCCCGAACATCACCTGGGGTGCGGCGGAGTTCATCGCCGCCGAGGAGATGGGCCGCTTCCGGGGCCACTGGTGGGCGCCGGACGGCTCGCGGCTGCTGGCCGCCCGGGTGGACGAATCCCCGGTGCAGAACTGGTACCTCGGCGACCCGAACGACCCGGCGCGCGAACCGTCCCCGATGCGCTACCCGGCGGCCGGGACGGCGAACGCCGAGGTGGGCCTCGCGCTGGTCGGCCTCGACGGCGAGCGCGTCGCGGTCGACTGGGACCGGCAGGCGTTCCCGTACCTGGTCACCGCGCACTGGTCCCGGCACGGCCGACCGCTGATCGCGGTGCAGGCCCGCGACCAGCGCACCCAGCTGGTCCTCGCGGTCGACCCGGACACCGGGCGCACCACCGAGGTGCACCGCGACACCGACCCGCACTGGGTGGAGATCAAGCCGGGCTGGCCCGCCTGGACGCCGGACGGCCGCCTGGTGCGCATCAGCGCCGAGGACGGCGCGTACCGGCTCGTCGTCGGCGACCGGCCGTGGACGTCGGCACCGCTGCAGGTCCGCGGCATCCTCGACATCGGCGAGGACGACGTGCTGGTCTCGGCCTCCGAGCAGGACCCGACGCAGGTGCACCTCTACCGCGTCACCGAATCCGGCGTCGAGCCCGTGACCACCGCTCCCGGCGTGCACAGCGGAACGCGTTCCGGCGAGGTGCTGGTGACCGCCAGCTCCACCCTGGACGAGCCGGGCACCCGCGTGCGGGTGCGGCTGGGCGGGCGGGAGATCGCCGAGATCGCCAGCCGCGCCGAGGATCCCGGCGTGGATCTCAACGTCGAACTGCTGCGCCTCGGCGAGCGCGAACTGTGCAGCGCGCTGCTGCTGCCGAACGGCTACCAGCCGTCGGACGGCCCGCTGCCGGTGCTGCTGGACCCCTACGGCGGTCCGCACTCGCAGCGGGTGCTGTCCCGCCGGCAGGGCTTCCTGACCTCGCAGTGGTTCGCCGACCAGGGCTTCGCGGTGCTGGTCACCGACGGTCGCGGCATGGCGGGCCGCGGCCCGGACTGGGACCGCGCCATCGCCGGGGATCTGGCCGAACCGCCGCTGCAGGACCAGGTCGACGCACTGCACGCGGCGGCCGCGCAGCACCCGGAGCTGGACCTCGACCGCGTCGCGATCCGCGGCTGGTCGTTCGGCGGCTACCTGGCGGCGCTGGCGGTGCTGCGGCGACCGGACGTCTTCCACGCCGCGGTGGTCGGTGCCGGAGTGGTGGACTGGCGCCTGTACGACACCCACTACACCGAGCGCTACCTCGGCGACCCGAACGAGGCGCCGGAGGTCTACGAGGCGAACTCGCTGCTGGCCGACGCCCCGAAGCTGGACCGCCCGATGCTGATCGTGCACGGAACGGTGGACGACAACGTCGTGCTGGCCCACGCCCTGCGACTGTCGGCGGCGCTGACCGCGGCGGCCCGCCCGCACACCGTCCTCCCGCTGCCGGGTGTCAGCCACATGCCCACCGACGAGACGACCAGCGAGAACCTCCTGCTCCTCCAGGTCGACTTCCTGCGCAAGTCCCTGGCTCGCTGAGCGGATCGGTCGTGAGCGCGCAGCCGATGCGCGCTCACGACCGGTGGGATCAGAGGACTTCCAGCGGGACCGGACGCTTCGGTGCGGGGAAGGCCGCGTCCAGCTCGGCCAGGTCCGCGGCGGTCAGCTCGATGTCCAGCGCCGCCCGGTTCTGGTCGACGTGCTCCGGAGTGACGGCCTTCGGGATCGCGCACACGCCGTCCTGCGCCAGCACCCAGGCGATCGCGATCTGCGCCGGCGTCGCCTCGTGGCGTTCGGCGACTCGGCGCAGCGCCGGCTCGCCGAGCAGTCGGCCCTGCTCGATCGGCGAGTAGGCCATCACCGGCAGGTGCCGCTCCCGGCACCACGGGAGCAGGTCGACCTCGACGCCCCGCCGGGTCAGGTTGTAGAGCACCTGGTCGGTCGCCGACCGGCTGCCGAGCTCACCGGCGAACAGCTCGTCCATGTCGGCCGGGTCGAAGTTGCTCACCCCGAAGCACCTGATCTTGCCGTCGGCCCGCAGCTGCTCGAAGGCCTCCATCGTTTCGGCCAGCGGTGTGCTGCCGCGCCAGTGCAGCAGGTAGAGGTCCAGGTGGTCGGTGCCGAGGCGGCGCAGGCTGCGCTCGCACGCCTCGACCGCACCGCGGCGGGACGCGTTGTGCGGGTAGACCTTGCTGACCAGGAAGACCTCGTCCCGGCGCCCGCTGATCGCGGCGCCGACGACTTCCTCGGCACCACCGCTGCCGTACATCTCCGCGGTGTCGATCAGCCCGAGGCCCAGGTCCAGCCCGCGGCGCAGCGCGGCCACCTCGGCCGCTCGCTGCCCGCGCCGCTCGCCCATGCCCCAGGTGCCCTGCCCCAGCACCGGCAGTTCTCCACCACCGGGCAGTCGGATAGCACGCATGCACGCTCCCAAAGTTCAGTCGCTGCCGGGCGTGCGGCCAGCATACGGTCAGCGCTGCTTGGGCAGGACGGCCGTCAGCTGGAAGCCGCCGTCCTCGGACGGCTTGGCGTCGAGCTGCCCGCCCGCCATCCGCACCCGCTCCGAGAGCCCGGCGAGCCCCGAACCGCCGCTGCCCACGTCGACGGGCTCGCCCTGCGGTGCACCGTTGGTGACCACGATGTGCAGCGCGCCCGCTCTGCTCGCCAGGTCCACCTTGATCACCGCGCCGGGCGCGTGCTTGGAGGCGTTGGTCAGGGCTTCCTGCACCACCCGGTAGGCCGCCCGCTCCACAGCCGGTGGCACGTCCGGATCGCTCAGCTCGCTGGACAGCTCCACGTCGACCCCGGCCGCGCGGGCCTGGCCGATCAGTTCCGGGATGGTGTCCAGCCCGGTGCGGCAGGTGCTGCCCAGCCCGAGCGTCGCGCGCATCTCGTCCAGCGCCTGCTTGGCCAGCCCGCGCAACCGGGACGCGGTCTCCTTCGCCTCGCTGTCGGCGGTGGTCGCGGCCAGCGCGGCCGATTCGACCGCGATCAGGGTGACGTGGTGGCCGACGGCATCGTGGATCTCCCGCGCGATCCGCGCCCGCTCGTCGGCCCGCGCGGTCTCCGCCTTGGCCTCCAGCTCCGCGGCAGTGGCCGCTTCCAGTCGGCGCAAGCTCTCGGCCAGCTTCTGCCGCAGCGACACCAGCGCGCCCAGGGCGACCGGCGCACCAGCGGCCAGCAGCACGTACGCCAAGGTCAGCACGATCGCGCCCACCGGCAGCGATTGGAAGATCAGCACCGGCGCGACCGCCACCGCGGCGGCCAGCACCACCCACCAGGCCAGCGACCGCGCCTGCGGTTGTGCCCGGCCCAGCGCGAACAGCGCCACGATCGACGCGGGCCAGCCGAGCCCACCGGCCAACGCCGGCAGGCACAGCAGCACCGCGATGCGCGGCCACCGCCGCCGCAGCGGCAGCAGGAGAGCAGCGATCAGACCGGACACCACGGGGTAGCCGAACGGGTCCGGCGCGGCCAGCACCGCGCCCGCCGGGATCGCGACGGCCAGCACTTCGACGGTGAACTGACGCCACCGCACAGCGTTCACCAGCGGTCGCCCGCGCCCGCGACGCGCTGCGCGATCAACGCGGCCTGCACCCGGTTCTGGGCGCCCAGCTTGCTGAGCACGGTCGACACGTAGCTCTTCACCGTGGCCTCGGTCAGCCCGAGCCGCATCCCGATGTCGGCGTTGGAGCGCCCGTCCGACAGCAGCTCCAGCACCTGCCGCTCCCGGGCGGACAAGCCGCGCACCAGCTGCACCTCGTGCGCGTTGTCGGTCGCGCCCCGGAACCGGGGCAGCAGCCGCGCGGTGATCCGCGGGTCCAGCACCGCACCACCGGCCGCCAGGTCGTGCACGGCCCGGACCAGCACCGCCGGGTCGGCGTCCTTGAGCAGGAACCCGTTGGCGCCGTAGCGCAGCGCGTCCGAGACGTAGTCGTCCAGGTCGAACGTGGTCAGCACGGCGGCCGCGGGCCGGTCCGGCAGCGAGGTCAGGTCCCGCAGCGCGGACAGCCCGTCCTTGCCGGGCATCTGCACGTCGATCAGCGCGACGTCCACGCTGTGGGCGCGCACCGCGGCGAGCAGCTCGTGCCCGTCGCCCGCCTCGGCGACCACCCGGATCGTGCCGCTGCTCTCCAGCAGCAACCGCAGGCCCCGCCGCAGCATGGCCTCGTCGTCGGCCAGCACCACCCGGATCGGCTCCCCGCCGTTCACCGCCTGCACCTCTCGGTCACCTCCCCTGCTCCGAAAGGGTTGCTGAGCAGACTAGCGGGGTGCCCCGAACGCAGCGCGCACACCACCCGAGCGGACGGTGATCAGCGACGACCGCCCTTGTTCGCCTTGCGCTCGCGCACCCGCACCGAGATCCGCACCGGGCTGCCGACGAAGCCGAAGGTCTCCCGGAGCTTGCGCTCCAGGAAGCGCCGGTAGCCCGCCTCCAGGAAGCCGGTGGTGAACAGCACGAACGTCGGCGGCCGGGTCTGCGCCTGGGTGGCGAACAGGATCTTCGGCTGCCGACCGCCGCGCACCGGCGGCGGATTGGCCGCGACGAGCTCGGACAGCCAGCCGTTCAACCGGCCGGTGGGCACCCGGGTGTCCCACGAGTCCAGCGCGGTGCGCAGCGTCGGGGCCAGCTTGGCCACCGCTCGGCCGGTCTTGGCCGAGACGTTGACCCGCTCCGCCCAGCGCACCCGGACCAGCTCGCGGTCGATCTCCTTCTCCAGCTGGCGGCGGCGGTCGTCGTCGACGAGGTCCCACTTGTTGTAGGCGATCACCAGCGCCCGGCCGGCCTCCACCACCATGGTGATCACCCGCAGGTCCTGCTCGCTGAGCGGCTCGGACCCGTCGATGAGCACGATGGCGACCTCGGCGGCCTCGATGGCGGCCTTGGTGCGCAGCGAGGCGTAGTACTCGGTGCCGCTGGCGGTCTTGACCCGCTTGCGCAGGCCCGCGGTGTCGACGAACCGCCACACCTCGTCGTCGAGCTCCACCAGCGAGTCCACCGGGTCGACCGTGGTGCCCGCGACGTCGTGCACCACCGACCGCTCCTCGCCGGTCAGCTTGTTGAGCAGGCTCGACTTGCCCACGTTCGGCTTGCCGACCAGCGCGACCCGCCGCGGCCCGGCGGAAGCCCCGAACACCTCGCGCGGGGTCTCCGGGAACGCCTCCAGCACCGCGTCGAGCAGGTCACCGGAGCCGCGCCCGTGCAGCGCGCTGACCGGCATCGGCTCGCCCAAGCCCAGCGACCACAGCGAGTGCACGTCGGAGACGCCGCGCTGGTCGTCGACCTTGTTGGCGGCCAGCAGCACCGGCCGCTTGGACCGGCGCAGCACCCGCGCCACGGCTTCTTCGGTCTCGGTGGGCCCCACCCGCGCATCGACCACCAGCAGCACCGCGTCCGCGGTGTGCATGGCCAGCTCCGCCTGCGCGGCGACCGAGGCCATCAGGCCCTTCGCATCGGGCTCCCAGCCGCCGGTGTCGACCACCGTGAACCGGCGGCCGTTCCACAGCGCGTCGTAGGCGACCCGGTCCCGGGTCACGCCCGGGGTGTCCTGCACGACGGCTTCACGACGGCCCAACAACCGGTTGACCAGCGTCGACTTGCCCACGTTGGGGCGGCCGACCACGGCCAGCACCGGCTGCGGCACCGGCGGTGCGGCGTCCTCCGGGGCGGAGACCCCGTCGAACTCGGCCCATTCGGCCTCGTCGGACCACGTGCCGTCCAGGCCTTCCAGCGACTCGTCGGTCACGCTCGTTTCCCTCTCACATCGTCTTCGCGGTGGTCGGCGACCAGCCGGTCCAGTTCGGCGATCAGCTCGACCAGTTCGGTGCGCACCGCTTCGGTCGCCACGACCAGGCCGGTGCGGCCCTTGCCCGCGGGCAGCGCGATCGGCTCGCCGAACAGCACGTCGATCCTGGGCAGAAGCCTACGGCCCCTGCCTTCCGGACGTCGGGTGCCCCGGACCGCGACCGGCAGCACCTGAGCGCCGGACGCCCGAGCCAACCAGGCCGCTCCGTGCTGCGCGTTCTCCACGTCGCCGGACCCGCGGGTGCCCTCGGGGAAGACCCCGACCAGCCCGCCCGCCTTGAGCACCCGCACCGCGGTCAGCAGCGGCGTGCGGTCGGCCTCGCCGCGCCGCACCCCGATCTGCCCGATGCGGCGCAGGAACCAGCCCAGCGCGCCCTTGAACATCTCCTGCTTGATCAGGAACACCGCCGGGCGCGGCAGCATTCCGAGCAGCAGCGGCCCGTCCAGCAGCGAGCTGTGGTTGGCCACCATCACCAGCGGCCCGGTGCGCGGGACGCGGTCGGCCCGGTGCACGCGGACCCGGAACGGCAGCCGCACGATCCGGCGCGAAATCCACCGGCCGAACCGGTGCATCCGGTGCGACGCGCCTTCGGGCAGTGTCCGGTCGTTCATCATGCGCCCGGGCTCCCGTCGGTGAGCAGACCGCGGCTCTCGACGTGCTTGTGCAGCTGTTCGAGCACCCCGGCCACGTCCAGGTCGGTGGTGTCCAGCTCCAGCGCGTCGTCGGCCTTGCGCAGCGGCGCGACCTTGCGCCCGGAGTCCAGCGCGTCCCGGCGCTGCACGTCGGCGTGCGTGCGGTCCAGATCCCCGGCCCGGCCCTCGGAGACGTCCTGGGCGGTGCGCCGCTCGGCGCGGGCCGTCGAGGACGCCGTCAGGTAGACCTTCAAACCGGCGTCGGGCACCACGACGGTGCCGATGTCGCGGCCCTCGACCACGATGCCGCCGGGTTCGCGCAGAGCGCGGCCGATCAGCTCCCGCTGCTGCGCGACCAGCTGGTCGCGCACCTCGGCCACCGCCGACACCGCCGAGACCGCGCCGGTGACCTCCGGGCCGCGGATCTCCAGCCCGACGTCCTGGCCGTCGAGCAGCACCCCGGGCCGCTCCGGGTCGGTGCCCATGGTCAGCTCCGCCGCGCGCACCACGCGCACGACCTCGGCCTCGTCCGAGGGCTCGACCTGCGCGCGCAGCACGGCCAGCGTCACGGCGCGGTACATCGCGCCGGTGTCGAGGTAGGTCGCGCCCAGTGCCGCGGCCAACTTGCGGGACACCGTCGACTTTCCGGTGCCCGACGGACCGTCGAGGGCCACCACACCGCGGAGCCTGGCGTGTGCCACGTGCTCTTCCTCCTGATCGTCGCCGCACCCGGCCGACTGCCGGACCAACCGTCCATTCTGCCTGGTCCCAGGCCGCCGGTCCGCATCGCGTCCCGATCCACTCGAACTGCCGGACAAATCCCGCCGATCACGGAATATGGTGGGCGGGTGGATGTAACAGTGACCCCGCTGCCGGGCCTGGGCACGCGGCAGGACTTCACCACCCGATCCGGCCACCGCATCGGCGTGATCACCTATCGGGACGGCCGGTTCGAGCTGATCGTCTCCGACCACGAGGACCCGGACAAGGTCGCCGCCTCCGTCGACCTGACCACCGCCGAGACCAGCGCGCTGGCCAACCTGCTGGGCGCCCCGCAGCTGGTCGCGAAGCTCACCGAGCAGCAGCGCGAGGTCACCGGGGTCACCACCTGGCAGCTGCCGCTCCCGCCGGGTTCGCCCTACGACGGCCGCACCCTCGGCGACACCGAGATGCGCACCCGCACCTCGGTGTCGATCGTCGCGGTGGTCCGCGACGGCACCGTGCACCCCTCGCCCCGCCCGGACTTCGAGTTCGCCGGCGGCGACCTGGTGGTCGTCGTGGGCACCAGCACGGGGCTGCGCGCCGCCAGTGAAATCCTGGAGAAGGGCTGACCGCAGCCCGCTCCGCCCGCCCGGTCCCCGACCGGGACACGCGTCGCCAACGCCGGTCCCGCGCGTGTCGGTCCCACGACAACTCCATACGCAGGTAACACGCGAGAGGAACACCACGGTGCACGACACGGCGATCTCGTTGATCGAGCTCGGCGCGGTTTTCTTCGGTCTCGGCGTGCTGGGCAGGCTCGCCTGGAAGATCGGGATATCCCCGATCCCCCTGTACCTGCTGGGCGGACTGGCGTTCGGCACCGGTGGGCTGATCCCGCTGCACGGCATCGAAGCGTTCACCCACCTGGCCTCCGAGATCGGCGTGGTCCTCCTGCTGCTCCTGCTGGGGCTGGAGTACTCCGCGGGCGAGCTGGTCACCGGGCTGCGCCGCTCGTGGTTAGCGGGCCTGATCGACATCGTGCTCAACGCGGTGCCGGGCGCCGTGGTCGCGCTGATGCTGGGCTGGGGCCCGATCGGCGCGCTGACCATGGCGGGCGTCACCTACATCTCCTCCTCCGGCATCGTCGCGAAGGTCCTCGGGGACCTGGGTCGACTGGGCAACCGGGAAACCCCGGTGATCCTGTCGATCCTGGTCTTCGAGGACCTCGCGATGGCCGTCTACCTGCCGATCCTCACCGCGCTGCTGGCCGGCGTCAGCTTCCTCGGCGGGCTCACCGCCGTCGGGGTGTCGCTGGTGGTGATCACGCTGGTGCTGGTGATCGCGCTGAAGTTCGGCAAGTACGTCTCGGCGCTGATCGACAGCCCGGACCCGGAGGTCTTCCTGCTGCGGCTGCTCGGCTCGGCGCTGCTGGTCGCGGGCATCGCTTCGGAGCTGCAGGTCTCGGCCGCGGTCGGCTCGTTCCTGCTGGGCATCGCGATCTCCGGTTCGACCGCGGCCAACGCCACCCGGATGCTCGAACCGCTGCGCGACCTGTTCGCCGCGCTGTTCTTCGTGGTGTTCGGCCTCAACACCGACCCGTCGCAGATCCCGCCGGTGCTGCCGGTGGCGCTGGCGCTGGCGCTGATCACCGCGGCGACCAAGATCGTCACCGGCTGGCTGGCCTCGCAGATGCAGGGCGTGGGCCGGATGGGCCGCGCGCGGGCCGGTGCCGCGCTGGTGGCTCGCGGCGAGTTCTCCATCGTGATCGCCGGGCTGGCGGTGGCCTCGGGCGCGGTGTCCGGTGAACTGGCCGCGCTGGCCACCGCCTACGTGCTGCTGATGGCGATCCTCGGCCCGGTCGCGGCGCGCGTCGTGGAGCCGGTGGCCCGGCTGTTCGTCCGCCGCACCGCGCCCAAGGCCTGAGCCGCCGGCGTCACATCCCGACGATGCGGTACAGCGAGCCGACTTCCTGGCGGTTGAGCGGGCGGATGGCGCCGGGGCGCTCCGTGGTCAGGCGGACGTCGCCGATCCGGGTGCGCACCAGGCGCTGCACCGGGTGGCCGACGTGCTTGAGCAGCCGCCGCACGATGCGCTTGCGGCCCTCGTGCAGCACGATCTCCACCAGCGCGCGGTTCTGGTTGGTGTCGACCAGCTTGAACCGGTCGACCTTCACCGGGCCGTCCTCCAGCTCCACGCCGTCGCGCAGCCGCTGGCCCAGGTCCTTCGGGATCGGGCCGATGACCTCGGCGAGGTAGGTCTTGCGCACCTTGTAGGACGGGTGCATCAGCCGGTTGGCCAGCTCGCCGTCGTTGGTGATCAGCAGCAGGCCCTCGGTGTCCTGGTCCAGCCGCCCGACGTGGAACAGCTTGCCCTGGCGCTCCCGCAGGTAGTCGCCGATGCACGGGCGGCCCTTGTCGTCGGACATGGTGCACAGGATGCCGCTGGGCTTGTTGAGCATCAGGTGGGTCAGGTTGTCGTTGACCATCACCCGGTTGCCGTCGACGTGGATCACCGCGGTGGCCGGGTCGACGCGGCGGCCCAGCTCCATGACGACCTCGCCGTCGACCTCGATGCGGCCTTCGACGATCATCTCCTCGGCCGCGCGCCGCGAGGCCACTCCGGCCTGGGACAGCACTTTCTGCAGGCGCACGCCTTCCGCGGCGGCGTTGGACGGGCGGTTCTCAGACGTCATCGATCGAATCCACTTCGGGCAGCAAGGGGGCGAGCGGCGGCAGGTCCTTCAGCGACGACAGGCCCAGCCGTTCCAGGAACAGCTCGGTCGTGCAGTACAGGATGCCGCCCGTCTCCGGGTCGGTCCCGGCCTCTTCGATTAGGCCGCGCCCCACCAGGGTACGGATGACGCCGTCGACGTTCACACCCCGTACTGCCGCCACCCGCGAGCGGGCCACCGGCTGCCGGTAGGCGATGACCGCCAGCGTCTCCAGCGCGGCGCGGGTCAGCTTCGAGCGCTGCCCGTCGAGCAGGTAGCGTTCGACGTAGGGCGCGTAGGTCTCCCGCGTGTAGAACCGCCACCCGTCGCCGACGCGGCGCAGGTCGATGCCGCGCTCGGAATCGGCGTACCAGGCGGAGAGCCGCTGCAGCGCCTGCCGGATCCGCCGCACCGGCTGTTCCAAGGTGTCGGCCAGCAGCTCCTCACCGGCAGGCACGTCGACCACCAGCAGCAGCGCTTCCAAAGCAGCGTCGAGCGCGGCGTCGGACGTGAGATCCGGCGCGCTCGAAGTCTCGATCACCTCGGCAGGTGGCTGCTCCGGCGCCTGCTCGGTCTGCGGCTCCGATTCGCTACTCACCCGTACTCCTCTTCCTCGGCGTCGGCGCTGGCTCGCTGGACCTCGGCGTCGGCCTTGGCCTGCTCCAGGCTGCCGCCGACCCAGCGCACGACCAGCTCGCCCAGCGGCGTCTCCTGCTCGAACTGCAGCACCTTCTCGCGGTAGAGCTCAAGCAGCGCCAGGAACCGGGCCACCACCTCCACGGTGTGCCCGCAGTCGGAGGTCAGCTCCGGGAAGGTGGCGCTGCCCTTCTCCGCCAGCCGCACCCGCAGCAGCGCCGCGTGCTCGCGGACGGAAACGCCGTGCTGGTGGATGTGGTCCAGCGACACCGTCGGCGGCGGCTTCGGCCGGAAGACCGCGGCCGCGACCTCGGCGAACCGCTGCGGATCGACCCCGATCCGCACCTCCGGCAGCAGGTTCTCGAACCGCTCCTCCAGCGCCACCGAGCGCGGGTAGCGCCGCAGCGCCCCGGCCTCCAGCTCACCGAACAGCGCCGCCACCTGCTTGTACGCCCGGTACTGCAGCAGCCGCGCGAACAGCAGGTCGCGGGCCTCCAGCAGCGCGAGGTCGGCCTCGTCCTCCACATCGGCCGCGGGCAGCAGCCGGGCCGCCTTGAGGTCGAGCAGGGTCGCGGCGACCACCAGGAACTCGGTGACCTCGTCGAGGTCCCACTGCTCGCCCAGCGCCCTGGTGTAGGCGATGAACTCGTCGGTGACCTTGTGCAGCGCCACCTCGGTGACGTCGAGCTGGTGCTGCGAGATCAGCTGCAGCAGCAGGTCGAAGGGGCCTTCGAAGTTCTCCAGGCGGACGGTGAACTTGCCGGTGCCGCCGGACTCGCCGGTCGCCTGCTCCCCGGCAACGGGTTCGGTCACTCGCCGGACTCCCGCAGGCGGCGGACCAGCTCCGAATCGGCACCCCGCTCGTCGAGGTCGGCCAGCAGCGCCGCGACCGCTTCCCGCACCACCCGGCCGCGGTCCACGGCGATGCCGTGGTCGGCCCGCAATGCCAGTCGCGCCTGCTCCAAGCCCAGCAACTCCTCGTCGGAGACGTACACGGTGATCTTCGCGTCGTGCTTGCGCCGACCCGACCCGGACCGCCCGGCACGGGCCGGCGCGGCCGGTGCCGCTTCCGGCGCGTCGGCGTGATCCGCGCGAGGAACAGTAGTACGGAAGAGCTCGGCGGCTCCCGGCAGGGCCGCCCGCCGGGTCATCTGGCGATCACCTCGCGGGCCAGCGCCCGGTAGGCCTGGGCGCCCGCGGAGCGCGGCGCCCAACGGGTGATCGGCTCCCCGGCGACCGTGGTCTCCGGGAACCGCACCGTGCGGTTGATCACCGCGTCGAACACCACGTCGCCGAACGCCTCCACCACCCGGGCCATGACCTCGCGGGAGTGCAGCGTGCGCGGGTCGAACATGGTGGCCAGTATCCCGCTGATCTCCAGCTTCGGGTTGAGCCGCTCCTGCACCTTCTCGATGGTGTCGATCAGCAGCGCCACCCCGCGCAGGCTGAAGAACTCGCACTCCAGCGGGATGATCACGCCGTCGGCGGCGGCCAGCGCGTTGACCGTCAGCAGGCCCAGCGACGGCTGGCAGTCCACCAGGATGTAGTCGTAGTCGGCCAGCGCGGGCTGCAGGACCCGGTGCAGCGTCTGCTCCCGGCCCACCTCGGCGACCAGCTGCACCTCGGCGGCGGACAGGTCGATGTTGCTGGGAAGCAGGTCCATGCCGTCGACGGAGGTCCGGCGGACCACGTCGTGCACGCTGACCGACCGCTCCATGATCACGTTGTAGATCGTCTGATCCAGCTGGTGCGGCTGGACCCCGAGGCCGACCGAGAGCGCGCCCTGCGGATCGAAGTCCACCAGCAGCACCCGGCGCCCGTACTCCGCCAGCGATGCGCCGAGGTTGATCGTCGACGTGGTCTTGCCCACTCCGCCCTTCTGGTTGCACATCGCGAGGACCGCGGCGGGACCGTGCCGGTCCAGCAGCGGCGGTTCCGGGATGTGCCGAAGCGGCCGGCCGGTGGGACCGAGACCGCGCGGATTCGGCGCCAGGTCAGCGCCTTCCACGCGGCCCGTCGTCTCGGGTGCGATGCTCAGGTCGACCGCACCCCGGGACCGCCCTTCGGCGGAGGGCTGCGGCAGCGACATGGCGATCAGACTCCTTTTGGGTACCGGTGGCGATCAACCGCAGCCTAAGTGGCATTCACTACCAGCGGCAACGCGCCTCGCCGGGGTGTCCGAAGTTCCTTGTGATCTGCGTGTGATCAACGTCTACCGCCAATCCGGCCGCGCCGCATGCGCAGCGCGAGCAACTCACCCCGAAGCGTACGCACGCGGGTGAGCCGTCGCGTACACCTCGCGCAAAGCGTTCACGGTGACCAGCGTGTAGACCTGCGTCGTGGTGACCGAGGCGTGCCCGAGAAGTTCCTGCACGACGCGGACGTCCGCGCCGCCCTCCATCAGGTGCGTGGCGAAGGAGTGCCGCAGCACGTGCGGGGAAACGTCACCGCCGATCCCGGCGCGCCGCGCCGCCGTCTTCAGCGCGTTCCACGCGCTCTGCCGGGAAAGCCTGCCACCGCGCGAGTTCACGAAGATCGCCGCGCTGCCGCGGCCGCGCGCCACCAGCGCGGGCCGGGCCCGCACCAGGTAGGCGTCGAGGGCTTCCAGCGCGGGACGGCCGATCGGCACCAGCCGCTGGCGGCCGCCCTTGCCGTCGAGCCGGACGGTCCGGTCGGTGCGGTCGACGTCGTCGAGGTCCAGGCCGACGGCTTCGGAGATCCGCGCACCGGTGGAGTACAGCAGTTCCAGCAGCGCCCGGTCCCGCAGTCCTTTGGCGTCGTCGCCCCCGGCGTGCTCGAGCAGGGTGTCGACATCGCCGATGGACAGCGCTTTCGGCAACCGCTTCGGCAGGCTCGGCGGCGCGACCTCGCGCGCCACGTCGACGACGAGCTTTCCCTCGGCGTGCGAGAACTTGTGCAGCCCGCGCGCCGCCACCAGCGCCCTGGCCGCCGAGGACGAGGCCAGCGGCGGCCGCTGCTCGGTGCCCTCCCGGAGTTCGGCCAGGAAGTCCGAGAGGTGCTGGGCGCGCACTTCGCCGAGTCCGGCGATCCCCGCGCTCACCAGGAATTCGGCGTACCGGCGCAGGTCCCGGGCGTAGGAGTCCAGCGTGCTGCGGGCGGTGCCGCGCTCGACCGCGAGGTGGTCGAGGTAGCCGCTGATCGCTTCGCGCAGCCCCGCGGGCAGTGCGTCGAGCCCCTTCACCGCGCCAGCCGCCGCCGGAACCGCTGCGGCCGGTCCGGCCACTCCGCGTCGACCGGCCGCCCCCGGCGGTCCCCGTCGCGCACCGCCTTGGCCGCGAGCAGCCCCGCCACCGCAGGCGAGTTCACGATCTCCCCGGCCAGCACCATGTCCACCGCTTCGGCGAAGGGCACCCGGCGCACGACCAGATCGGCCTCCTCGTCCCCGACCGCCTCCGGGCGGTCCACATCGGACAGCCCGGTGGCCAGGAAGATCCGGATGCTCTCGTCGGTGAAACCGGGCGAGGACGCGACGTCCACCAGCACCGACCAGTCCGCCGCCGCGACACCGGCCTCCTCGACCAGCTCCCGCTGCGCGGTCCGGACCGGGGCCTCCCCGGCGACGTCCAGCAGTCCCGCGGGCAGCTCCCAGAGCCGCCGCCCCACCGGGTAGCGGTACTGGTGCAGCAGCACCACCCGGTCCTGCTCGTCGACGGCGACCACGGCCACCGCACCGAGGTGCTCGACGACCTCGCGCCGCGCGTGCCCGCCACCGGGCATCCCGACCTCGTCGGCCCGCAGCGCGAGGATCTTGCCGACGTAGACGTCCTCGCTGGCCAGGGTGGTGAACTCGTGCTCGCCGTTGGTGCGCGCCACACCGCTTCCCGTCATGTCCACACCGCCCACCCTAGAGCCGGCGGGCGCGGCGCGGCGAGCGGCGCGATCTCGCCGGAGCCGGAAATCCTCCGGCGTCCGGCGAGATCACCTGGTCACGCGCTCGGCGCGGGCTCTTCGGCCGGCTCCAGCTCGACCGGCAGCCGCTCGGCGGCGCGGTAGTCCAGCGCGGCCTTGACGAACGCGGCGAACAGCGGGTGCGGGCGGGTCGGGCGGCTCTTGAGCTCCGGGTGCGCCTGGGTGCCGACGAAGAACGGGTGCTCCTCGCGCGGCAGCTCCACGAACTCCACCAGCCGGCCGTCCGGCGAGGTGCCGGAGAACACCAGGCCGGCCTTGCTCAGCCGGTCGCGGTAGGCGTTGTTCACCTCGTAGCGGTGCCGGTGCCGCTCGGCCACCTCGGTCGCACCGTAGGCCTCGGCCACGATCGAGCCGTCGCGCAGCTTCGCCGGGTAGGAACCCAGCCGCATGGTGCCGCCCATGTCCCGGTCGCCCGAGAGCACGTCGTGCTGATCGGCCATGGTGCTGATCACCGGGTGCTGGCAGGGCTCCTCGAACTCCGCGGAGTTGGCCCGCTCCAGCCCGGCCAGCGACCGCGCCGCCTCGATCACCATGCACTGCAGGCCCAGGCACAACCCGAGGGTGGGGATGCCGTGCGTGCGGGCGTAGCGGATGGCGCCGAGCTTGCCCTCGATGCCGCGCACCCCGAAGCCGCCGGGGATCATCACGCCGTCCATCCCGGACAGCGCCCGCGCGGCGCCCTCGTCGGTCTCGCAGGTGTCCGAGCCGACCCAGGAGATCTCCACCTTCGCGCGGTGCGCGAAACCACCGGCGCGCAGCGCCTCGGTGACCGACAGGTAGGCGTCGGGCAGGTCGATGTACTTGCCGACCAGCGCGATGCGCACCTTCTCCGACGGGTTGTGCACCCGGTCGAGCAGGTCTCCCCACACCGACCAGTCCACGTCGCGGAACGGCAGCCCGAGCCGGCGCACCAGGTAGGCGTCCAGGCCCTCGCCGTGCAGCACGCGCGGGATGTCGTAGATCGACGGCGCGTCCGGGCAGGCCACCACGCCGTCGGAGTCGACGTCGCACATCAGCGCGATCTTGCGCTTGAGGTCCTCCGGCAGCTCCCGGTCGGCGCGGCACACCAGCGCGTCGGGCTGGATGCCGATGTTGCGCAGCGCGGCCACCGAGTGCTGCGTCGGCTTGGTCTTGAGCTCGCCCGACGGCGCCAGGAACGGCACCAGCGAGACGTGCAGGAAGAAGCAGTTGTCCCGGCCGACGTCGTGCCGCACCTGGCGGCAGGCCTCCAGGAACGGCAGCGACTCGATGTCGCCGACGGTGCCACCGACCTCGGTGATCACCACGTCCGGCGTGCGGCCGTCCTCGTCCGGCTCGGCCATCGCGCGGATGCGGGCCTTGATCTGGTCGGTGATGTGCGGGATGACCTGGACGGTGTCGCCCAGGTACTCGCCGCGACGCTCCTTGGCGATGACCGCGGAGTACACCTGGCCGGTCGTCACGTTGGCGTTGCGGGTCAGGTCGCGGTCCAGGAACCGCTCGTAGTGCCCGATGTCGAGGTCGGTCTCGGCACCGTCCTCGGTGACGAACACCTCACCGTGCTGGAACGGGTTCATCGTTCCCGGGTCGACGTTCAGGTAGGGGTCGAGCTTCTGCATGGTGACCCGCAGACCGCGGGAGGTCAGAAGTTCGCCCAGGCTGGACGCCGTGAGCCCCTTACCCAACGAGGAGGCCACGCCTCCCGTGACGAACACGTGCTTGATCGTGCGTGCTTGCGGCGCCAACAAATGCTCCCCGTGGTCAAGCCGTCGCCTGGCTGGATGTCTGCACTGGCAGGACGGCTGGATCCGTCGCTCCCACGGAATTCCAGCCTAACGCACGTCAGCCGAGCCGCGCACCGAGACCCCCGCCGCCGAACCAGAGCCGAACCTCCAGGTCAACCGCCATCCGGGCGGCCAACGACCTGTCGGCGAAGCTGTCCGCGCCTCACAAGCGGCGCCAGCCGCTTGGAGTACGCACGCAGAGTGACCACCGGCGGGGACGGTGGCCCGCCGCTGGGTGGCTCTCTGGGCGAGGACGGCCCCTCCGCCGTGTATCGGGCATACATCAGGAGGGGCACCCGCAGTCCGGGGAAGCACTCAGGTTGCGCCAAGCGACCACGCAAACCAACCACCAGCAGACACTTTGCGCTCAGCCGCGGCCGCTCGGCACCGCCCCCTGCGCGCTGCTCGCCACGCCGTAGTGCCCGGCCTGCCGGTCGGCCTGCTCCCGCAGCGCCAGCACGATCGCCACCCGGCCGGAGCTGCTGCCCGCGTTGTCCACCGTCGACAGGTTCGACGCGATCGCCGGATCGGCCCGCGCCACGCCGACCGCGCCGGTGCCGTCGGCCGAACCGGTCAGCACCGCGCCCTGCCCGGCGAGGTCGACCTGGGTGGCGAACCGGGCCAGCACGGCGGCCTCGTCACCGGCGCGATCGCCCTCGAAGGGACCGCCGGTGAGCACCACGGCCAGCTGCGCGGGCCGCAGCCCCGGCGATGCGGTGGCGAAGCCACCGTCGGCCAGCCCGGAGAACGCGGCCGCCCGCTCCTGGTCGCCGGTCTGCGGCTGACCGGTCTGCGGGTCGAGCAGCGACAGCGGGCCGATCAGGCCACCGGCCAGGGTCCCCGGATCGGCCGCCGTGGGCAGCTGGAGCCCGGCGGGCAGCAGCTCGGTGACCACCCGGCGCAGCTGATCGGCCCGGTCCGGATCGGCGAAGCCCTCGCCCAGGCGCACCTCGCCGGTCACGTCCGCACCCGCGTCGCGCAGCAGTTCCGACACCGCCGCCCGCCGCTGGTCGGACACCTCGGCCGAACTGATGAGCACGACGCTGCGCTGCGCCAGCTGCCCCTGCACCGCCATCGGCGCCACCGCCGACTCGAACTGCTCGGCCCCGGCGACCTGCGCCTTCAGCGCGTTGCGCTCGGCGCCGAGCTGCTCGACCTGCCCCTGCAACGACTCCCGCTCCGCGCCGACCCCGGCCAGCAGCCGGTCGCTGATCGACGTCGAGCCGAGCACCACGCCGACCGCCAGCGCCAGGAAGACCGCGGCGACCGACACGATGTGATAGCGCATCGAGATCACGTGAAAAGCCCCTTGAAGTAAGCCGCCACCTGGCCGCCCAGATCGGCGACCACGTGCATGAACGCGGTGCCCAGCCCGGAGACGAGCAGCGCCACGACCACCGCCAGCAGCACCGAGACGATCAGCAGCACCACGGCGCTGGTCGGCGTCCGGCTGCGCTGCAGGGCGGCCACCGCCCGGCCGTCGACGATCTTGCTGCCCATCCGCAGCCGGGTCAGGAAGGTCGACGGGTTGGACCCCGACCGCCCGCTGTCCAGGAACTCCCCCAGCGTCGCGTGGAAGCCGACCGTGACCACCAGGCTCGCCTTGTGCGCGTCGGCCAGCAGCAGCGCCAGGTCCTCCGGGTTGCCGGAGGCCGGGAAGGTCACCGCGCCGATGCCGAGGTCCTGGATGCGCTCCAGACCGGGCGCGTGCCCGTCGAGGTGGGCCGGGATCACCAGCTCCGCGCCGCACTTGAGCGTCTCGGTGCTGATGACGTCCGGATCGCCCACGATGACGTCCGGCTTGTACCCGGCCTCGCGCAGCACGTCCGCGCCCGACTCGACGCCGATCAGCACCGGCCGGTACTCGCGGATGTACTTGCGCAGCCGCTTGAGGTCGTCGGCGTGGCCGTAGCCCGGCGCCAGCACGAGGACCTGGCGGTCCTCCAGCGACGCGCTCAGGTCGGGCACGCCGATGCCGTCCAGGATGAGCGTCCGCTCCCGGCGCAGGAACTCGATGGTGTTCGCGGAGAACGCCTCCAGCTGCGCCGACATCCCGGCCTTGGCCTCGATGAGCAGGTCGGCGACCGAGTCGGCGTCCTGCGCCGTGCCGCGACCGACCTCCCGCTCGCCGACGAACACCCCGCCCTCGTGCAGCCGGAGCTTCGTGCCGTCCTTGATCTGGCGCGCGAGCTCGGGGCCGACGCTGTCGACCAGCGCGATCCCGGCCGACAGCAGCACGTCGGGCCCGAGGTTCGGGTAGCGCCCGGAGATCGACGGCGCGGCGTTGACCACCCCGACCACACCGGCCGAGACCAGCGCTTCAGCCGTGCGCCGGTCCAGATCCGCGTGGTCGAGCACCGCGATGTCGCCGGGCCGAACCCGGCGCAGCACGTCGTCGCTGCGGCGCTCGATCCGGGCGATCCCGACCACACCGGGCAGGTTTCCCTGCTGGCGAGCAAGCAGACCGCTGAGTTTCATGCACCGATGGTGACAAACCGATCACCCGATTCCGGTCCGCCACGCCGAGACAATTGACCCGTATGGCCCAGAAAATGTTCGGCCAAATGGCCCCGCTGCTACGTCCCGCTCTTCTCCTTCTTCTTGGCGGGCTTCTTCCGCCGGGAGAAGCGGGCCTGCGCCAGCTTGTACGCGGTCGCGGTGTTCAGCAGCTCCTCGGCGTGCGCGCGGCCGGTCTCGGTGGAGTCCATCCCGGCCAGCATCCGGGCCAGCTCCACCACCCGCCGCTCGTCGGCCACCACCCGCACGTCGCTGCGCGTCAACCCGCCCTCGGAGCTGCCCTTGTCGACCACCAGGTGGCGGTCGGCGTAGGCGGCGACCTGCGGCAGGTGCGTGACGACCACGACCTGGTGGGTGCGCGCCAGCCGGGCCAGCCGCCGCCCGATCTCCACCGCGGCGCGCCCGCCGACTCCGGCGTCGACCTCGTCGAAGACGAGGGTGGGCACGGTGTCGGCGTCGGCCAGCACCACCTCCAGCGCCAGCATCACCCGCGACAGCTCACCGCCCGAAGCACCCTTGTGGATCGGCAGCGCGGGAGCGCCGGAGTGCGCGATCAGCTGCAGCTCGACCTCGTCCACGCCGTCCGGTCCCGCGTGCACGGTCTCGCCGCGCACCTGCAGCGCGTTCGGATCGCCCGCGTCGGCCGGCTTCGGCTGCACCACGACCTCCAGCCGGGCTTGCGCCATGGCCAGGCCGTCCAGCTCTTCGGACACCGCCGCCGAGAGCCCGACCGCGGCCTCCCGCCGCGCATCGGTGAGTTCCCCGGCCAGCTCGGCCAGCTCCGCGGCGAGCTCGTCGCGACGCGCGGCCAGCGCCGCCAGCGCCTCCTCCGAGGTGTCCATTCCGGACAGCCGGGCGCGGGCTTCCTCCGCCCAGGCCAGCACGCCGTCGACGTCCGCCGCGTACTTCTTGGTCAGCATCTTGAGCTCGGCCTGCCGGGCCAGCACCTGCTCCAGGCGGGCCGGATCGGCGTCCAGCCGGTCCAGGTACCCGCCGAGCTCGCCACCGACGTCGGCCAGCACCGCAACGGCTTCGGCCACCCGCGGCTCCAGCTCCCGCAGCGCCGGGTCCTCAGCGGTCGACAGCCGCCGCCGGGCCTCGCCGATCAGCCCGATCGCGCCGGGCGCGTCCGGATCCCCGTCCGCCGCACCGGTCAGCGCGTGGTGGGCGCCGGCGGCGATCTCCCGCAGCTGGTCCACGTCCGCCAGCCGCCGGGCCTCGTCGACCAGCGCGACGTCCTCGCCCGGTTCCGGCCCGACCGCCTCGATCTCGCTCAGCCCGTGCCGCAGCAGGTCGGCTTCCCTGGCCAGTTCCCGCGAGCGCTCGGTGCGTTCGGTCAGCTCCCGGACGGCTTCGGCCCACTCCGCGCGCACCCGCTGGTAGTTCCCGAGCACCTGCAGCACCGGTTCCCCGGCGAACCGGTCGAGCACCGCCCGCTGCTCACCGGGGCGCAGCAACCGCAGCTGGTCGTTCTGGCCGTGCACCGCCAGCACCTGCTCGGCCAGCTCGGACAGCACGGCGTTGGGCACCGAACGGCCGCCGAGGTGAGCGCGGGAACGACCATCGGCGGTGACCGTGCGCAGCGCGATGAGGCTCCCGTCCTCGTCGGGTTCGGCCCCGGCGTCGGAAGCGACCTTGGCCGCAGGTGAGTCGATCGTGGTCTGGAACCGGCCCTCCACGACAGCACGCTGCGCACCGGAGCGGACCCGGGAGGCGTCGGCGCGGCCGCCGCCGAGCAGGTGCAACCCGGTGACCACCATCGTCTTGCCGGCCCCGGTCTCACCGGTGACCACGGTCAACCCCGCGTGCAGTGCGAGCGTGGCGTCGTCGATGACGCCCAGTCCCTGGATGCGCATCTCCGCCAACACATCAAGCACCCTACTGGCACGCCCGGACGCGCGACGCCCCGCTGGGAATAACGAAACGCTGAACTCGCCCGTGCGCTGCTCAGGGCGTGGCGGGGCCGCGCCAGCCCTGCACGGGAAGCTCGAACTTGTGCACCAGGCGGTCGGTGAAAGCGGTGTCGTGCAACCGCACCAGGCGCAGCGGGCTGTCCCCGGCCACCACCTCGACCCGCGCGCCGGGCGGCAGGTCGAAGTGCCGCTGCCCGTCGCAGCTGAGCACCGCGTGGTGGCCGTACTGGTCGATCTCCACCGCCACCAGCGATTCCCGCGACACCACCAGCGGCCGGGCGAACAGCGCGTGCGCGTTGCTCGGCACGACCAGCAGCGCCTGCACCTCCGGCCACACCACCGGCCCGCCCGCGGAGAACGCGTACGCCGTGGATCCGGTCGGGGTGGAGCAGAGCACGCCGTCGCAGCCGAACGCCGACACCGGGTGCCCGTCGACCTCCACGACCACGTCGAGGATCCGCTCCCGGCTGCTCTTCTCCACGCTGGCCTCGTTGAGCGCCCAGGTGCTGGCCAGCACCTGGCCGTCGAGCTTCGCGGTGACCTCGACCGTCATCCGCTCCTCGACGTGGTACCGGCCCGCCACCACGGCGGACAGCGCCTCGTCCAGCGCATCGGAGTCGGCCCCGGCCAGGAACCCGACCCGGCCCAGGTTCACGCCGAACACCGGGACGTCGGCCAGCCTGGCCAGCTCGGCCGCGCGCAGCAGCGTGCCGTCGCCACCGAGCACGAGCACCAGCTCCGTGCCCGCAGCAGCCTGCGCTCCCGGCGCCACCACCCTGCTGTAGCAGTCCGGGCTGAGCTCAGGTGCCTCTTCCGCCAGCACCCGGACCCGCAGCCCGGCGCCGATCAGCTGACCGGCGACCTTCTCCGCGGTGCGCAGGTTGTGCTGCCTGCCGGTGTGCACCACCAGCAGCACCTCTCGGGTCAACTCCCACTCCTCTACCGGTGCGAGTTCTTGACCGCGGTCTGCGGCCCCTGGCGAACCGCGTCCGCCACCAGCTCCTCGGCTGCCGCCACGTCGGTGCTCTCGCCCGGCCGCAGCCACAGGAAGTACTCCACGTTCCCGGACGGGCCGGGCAGCGGACTGGCCACGACACCGCGCAGCCCAAGGCCGCTCTCCGCCGCGACCTGCACGACCTCCAGCACCGCCTCGGCCCGCAGCTGCGGATCGCGGACCACCCCGCCCGAACCCAGCCGCTGCTTGCCGACCTCGAACTGCGGCTTGACCATCGGCACCAGGTCGGCGTCCGCGGTCGCGCAGGCGGCCAGCGCGGGCAGCACCAGCTTCAGCGAGATGAACGACAGGTCCGCCACCACGAGGTCGACCGGACCGCCGATGGTCTCCGGGGTCAGCGCGCGGACGTTGGTCCGGTCGTGGATGTGCACCCGCTCGTCGGTCTGCAGCTTCCAGACGAGCTGCCCGTACCCGACGTCGACGGCCTCCACCTCGCGGGCACCGCGCCGCAGCAGCACATCGGTGAACCCGCCGGTCGACGCGCCCGCGTCCAGGCACCGGCGCCCGTCCACGGTCAGACCGAGCGGTTCGAAAGCTTCGAGAGCGCCCAGCAGCTTGTGCGCGCCGCGCGAGGCCCAGCCGGGATCGTCGACGTCCTCGGCGACCACCACCGGCGCATCGGTCTCGACCGCGGTGGCGGACTTGCGCGCGACCATGCCGCGCACGCTCACCCGTCCCGCCTCGACCAGTTCGGAGGCGTGCTCGCGGGAGCGCGCCAGCCCGCGGCGAACCAGTTCGGCATCCAACCGAGCCCTGCGTGGCACTGCGTCAGCTCCTGTGTGCACTCGTTGCGGAGAGGAGGTGGTCGGCCTTCGACAGCGCGTCGGTGAGCGCGGTGTGCACCGCCTCGAACCGCTCGACGTGCTCGGCGACGGGCATCTCCCGCACCTCGCCGAGTCCGGCGACGGCCGCCGCGATGGCGTCGATCGCCGACTGGCCGTCGTCGGCCTGGCGCGCCAGCATCGCGGGATTCGGCATCTGCCCCGGAGAGGTCATCCGCTCCTGCTCCCCTCGATCTCGCCGCGACCGCTGTGCGGCGACGCCTCCACGCTATCGGAACGCCCTGACGCGGACACCGCGAGTCGGTGGCTCAGGCCAACCCGAGTTCGCGCAGCGCGGCCTTCGCGCGCTCGTCGGCCGCGCACACCTCGACAGCGCCCGACGAAACGGCCCACCACGCCGCGCACAGCGCCCGCAACGCGGCGAGCGCATCGGCTTCGCCGTCGGCCCGGGAAAGCTCCAGCCCGGAGTCCTCGACCCGGACGTGCCACCCGGCCTGCGCGCCGATCGCCACCTCCGCGGGTGCTCGCAGCAGCCCGCGCAGGTCGGCGGCGACGTGGTCGGGGCGCATCTGCGCGGAAGCGGCGAGCAGGTCGCCGGGAGTGCTCACACCGGTCAGCACCATCAGCGACGGCATCCCGGCGTTGACCGCACCGGCGATGTCGGTGTCCAGCCGGTCGCCGACCATCAGCGGCGCCCGACCGCCCGCCGAGTCGACGGCGCGGTCCAGCAGCGGGCGCTCCGGCTTGCCGGCCACCAGCGGTTCCTGGTCGGTTGCCGCGCGCAGCAGCTCGACCAGCGAACCGTTGCCCGGCATCAGACCGCGTTCGGTCGGCAGCGTGCGGTCGCCGTTGCACGCCACCCACAGCGCGCCGGCCCGGATCGCCAGGCACGCCTCGGCGAGGTCCCGGTAGGCGATCTCAGTGGACAGTCCCTGCACGACGGCGACCGGCTCGTCGGCGAAGTCCGACACCGGCACCAGGCCTGCGCGGTCCACTTCGGACGCCAGCGCGGCGGAGCCGACCACCAGCACCCGGGAACCGGCGGGCAGCTTCTCCGCCAGCACCGCGGCGCCTGCCTGCGCGCTGGTGCTGACCTCGGATCGCTCCGCGGTCAGCCCCAGACCCGCGAGGTGGTCGACGACCGCCTGGTCCGGCTTCGACGCGTTGTTGGTGACGTAGCGGACCTGGACACCGCGGCGGTGCACCTCCCGGACTGCCTCGAAGGCACCGGGAACGAGTTCACCGCCGCGGAAGACCGTGCCGTCCAGGTCGAACAGCACGACGTCGTGGCCGTCGAGCAGCGTGCCGCTCACTGCGCTCGCGCGCCCCCTTCAACGTCACCCTCGGCGAGGTCCTTCTTCGGCGCAGCGGCCTCGGACCCGTCGGTCACCGAGTCGGTCGTGCCGTCCTCGTCGGTGTCCGACTTCGCCGGCTCGTCGTCCTCCGAAGCGTCCTCGTCGGCGTCGACCTCGTCCACGCCGGCCTCGCCGTCGTCGTCGAAGTCGTCGTCATCGCCGTCGAGCTCGTCCTCGTCGGAGATCCCGGCCGCGGCCTCGGCCTCGGTCACGAGCTCCTCGACGACCTCGGGCCCGCCGAGCTTCTCGGCCAGCTCCTCCAGGCGCTCCGGAGCGTCGGTCTCCTCCTCGTCGTCGGCGTGCGCCGCGTGCACGAACCAGGTGAAGGCTTCGCGCTCGCGACCGGCGGCGAGCAGGTTGTCCGCGTAGGCGTAGAACAGCCGCGCGCTCCACGGGTCCTGCCGCTGCGGGTCCAGCTCCGGGATCTGCAGGCTCACCACGGAAGCCTCGATCTCACCGAGGTCCCGGCGAGCACCGGCAGCCACGATGCGCAGCTCGACGGCGTCCTCCTGCTCCAGCTGAGTCGCCTCCTGGCTGCGGGCGAGCTCGACCGCGCGCTCGGGACGACCCAGCGCGCGCTCGCAGTCGGCCATCATCGCGAGGTGGCCGGGGCCGCCCGCGATGCGACGAGCCGCACGCAGCTCGGACAGCGCCTCGCTCCACTCGCCGGCCAGGTAAGCGGCGAGCCCGTTGGCCTCGCGCACGGACGGGATGCGGGAGGCCTTCTGCCGGGCGAAGCGGGCGTGCTCGAGCGCCTTCACCGCGTCGTCGTCGACCAGCTGACCGGCCGCGACGAGGTGCTGCGCGACCTTGTCCGCCAGGCCCTTCGGCAGCGGCAGCAGCTCGCGGCGCACCTCGGGGTCGAGCTCCTTGGGGTCGACGCCCTCGGGCAGCTCCGGCTCCTGCAGCTTGGGCTCGACGGCCTCGTCCGCCTGCTGCTCCGCGCCCTCGCGGACGCCGCCGCGGTCGTCACGACGGTCGTCGTGCCTGCGGTCGTCGTGCCTGCGGTCGTCGCGACGCGGGCCGCGCCGGTCGCGATCCGGTCGGCCACCGCGGTCGAACCGGTCGCCGTCCCGGCGCGGACGGTCGTCGCGCCGGAAACCACCGCGGTCCTCGCGCCGGTCATCACGACGGGGGCGGTCGCCGAAGTCGCGGCGAGGCCGGTCCTTGAAGTCGCGGTCGTCCCCGCGCGGGCGGTCGTTGAAGTCGCGGCGGGGGCGGTCCTTGAAGTCCCGGTCATCGCGACGGGGACGGTCGCCGAAGTCGCGGTCGTCCCGGCGCGGCCGGTCCTTGAAGTCCCTGTCGTCGCGACGGAAACCGCCACCGCGCTTGTCATCACGGCGGAAGCCACCACGGTCATCACGCCGGTCGTCACGGCGGAAGTCACCGCGGTCGCGGTCATCGCGGCGGAAGCCGCCACGATCATCGCGCTTGTCGTCACGGCGGAAGTTGTCCCGGCGATCCCGGTCGTCGCGGCGGAAGCCCCCGCGGTCGTCGCGCTTGTCATCACGACGGAAACCACCACGGTCATCACGACGGAAGTTGTCACGACGGTCACCGCGATCGTCGCGCCGGAAACCGCCGCGGTCGTCGCGCTTGTCATCACGACGGAAACCACCACGATCGTCACGACGGAAGTTGTCACGACGGTCACCGCGGTCATCGCGCCGGAAACCGCCGCGGTCGTTTCCGCGGAAGCCACCGCGGTCATTCCCGCGGTCGTCGCGCCGGTCCCGGTCGTCGCGGCGGAAACTCCCGCGATCGCGGTCGTCACGGCGGAAGTCGCGACGCGGTCCACGATCATTGCGCGGTCCGCGATCGTTGAAACCGCGGTCGTCGCGGCGGAAACCGCCGCGGTCGTCACGGCGGTCATCACGGCGGTTGTCGAAGCCGCGCCGGTCGTTGTCGCGCCGGTCGTCGTCGCGGCGGAAGCCGCCACGGCGGTCCTGGCCGCCCTGGCCGCGGCCGCCGAAGTCGTCCCGGCCCCTGCGGTCGTCGCGGTAGCCACCGCGGCCGCGGTCATCGCGGTCGTTGCGGAAGCCGCCGCGGTCGTCCCGCGAGCCGAAGCGGCGCTGGCCGCCTTGTGAATCCCGGCGCTCGTAGCTCCCGCGGCCGCCTTGGCCGCTTCGGCCGGCACCGGCCCCGCGGCGAGAGTCGCCGCGCCTGTCGTCGGAACCGGACACCGAACCTCCTGAAGCAGAAAAACTGAAGTCCCACCAGCGTAGCCCCACCTATCGGCGGGCCGCGGTGGGCCGCACCCCTGATGTGAGCGGGGGCAACTCGCGGTCGTGAAATCGTTCATGAAAAAGGGGGCCGACCGGAGATCCGTCCCGCAAGGACGGGTCCGGTCGGCCCCTCTCAGTTAGTGTGTCGGCGGTGTCTTACTCTCCCACACTCTGTCGAGTGCAGTACCATCAGCGCTGGGGAGCTTAGCTACCGGGTTCGGAATGGGACCGGGCGGACCCTCCCCGCCATCGCCACCGACAACCCTCACCCCCACCCCAACAGGGCAGGAAACCTCAGATCATCATCACAGCAGATGACACACATATTCTCTTTATCAAGTATCCGATCAAACAACCATGGTTGTTGTCTCAGACACCATATAGTGGGTGCGAGCAATCTTCGTGAGCAAGTCCTCGGCCTATCAGCACCAGTCAACTCCACACATTACTGTGCTTCCATATCTGGCCTGTCAACCCAGTCATCTACTGGGGGCCTTACCCCACAAAGGGTGGGAGACCTCATCTAGGAACAGGCTTCCCGCTTAGATGCTTTCAGCGGTTATCCCTCCCGAACATAGCCAACCAGCCACGCCCTTGGCAGAACGACTGGCACACCAGAGGTTCGTCCATCCCGGTCCTCTCGTACTAGGGACAGCCTTCCGCAAGTCTCCTACGCGCGCGGCGGATAGGGACC